>OZ220486.1:0-3435000 GCA_965116115.1 Paracoccaceae bacterium | reverse complement strand
CAGGTGGGACGACCAAAACAACCAGGAGGTTGGCTTAGAAGCAGCCATCCTTTAAAGAAAGCGTAACAGCTCACTGGTCTAGGCAAGTTGTCCTGCGGCGAAGATGTAACGGGGCTCAAGCCACGAGCCGAAGCTTCGGGCCGCGAAAGCGGCGGTAGCGGAGCGTTCTGTGACGGCACAGGAATCCCGCTTGGACTCCGGTCCGAGCGCGGTTCCCGCTGAGAAGCCGGGCCGCGAGGCCGGCGGTGGAGCGAACAGAAGCGAATATGATGACATGAGTAGCGACAAACAGGATGAGAAATCCTGTCGCCGAAAGTCCAAGGTTTCCTGCTTAAAGCTAATCTGAGCAGGGTGAGCCGGCCCCTAAGGCGAGGCCGAAAGGCGTAGTCGATGGGAACCAGGTTAATATTCCTGGGCCTGGAGGATGTGACGGATCGCGAAGACTGTCCGGCCTTATCGGATTGGCCGGGCTTTTGAGCGGTTCCAGGAAATAGCCCTCCATGAGACCGTACCCCAAACCGACACAGGTGGACTGGTAGAGTATACCAAGGCGCTTGAGAGAACCACGTTGAAGGAACTCGGCAAAATGCCTCCGTAAGTTCGCGAGAAGGAGGCCCGGCCCTCAGGTGAATTCCTGTCGGTCGGGGGCACAGACCAGGGGGTGGCGACTGTTTACTAAAAACACAGGGCTCTGCTAAGCCGCAAGGCGACGTATAGGGTCTGACGCCTGCCCGGTGCCGGAAGGTTAAAAGGAGGTGTGCAAGCGCCGAATTGAAGCCCCGGTAAACGGCGGCCGTAACTATAACGGTCCTAAGGTAGCGAAATTCATTGTCGGGTAAGTTCCGACCTGCACGAATGGCGTAACGACTTCCCCGCTGTCTCCAGCGTGGACTCAGCGAAATTGAATTGCCTGTCAAGATGCAGGCTTCCCGCGGTTAGACGGATAGACCCCGTGAACCTTTACTACAGCTTCGCATTGGCATCAGGCTTGTGATGTGCAGGATAGGTGGCAGGTTTCGAAGCGGAGGCGTCAGCCTACGTGGAGCCATCCTTGAGATACCACCCTTTGCATTCTTGTTGTCTAACCGCGGTCCGTTATCCGGATCCGGGACCGTGCGTGGCGGGTAGTTTGACTGGGGCGGTCGCCTCCCAAAGAGTAACGGAGGCGTGCGAAGGTGGGCTCAGAGCGGTCGGAAATCGTTCGTAGAGTGCAATGGCAAAAGCCTGCCTGACTGCGAGACTGACAGGTCGAGCAGAGACGAAAGTCGGTCATAGTGATCCGGTGGTCCCGCGTGGAAGGGCCATCGCTCAACGGATAAAAGGTACTCCGGGGATAACAGGCTGATAGTGCCCAAGAGTTCATATCGACGGCACTGTTTGGCACCTCGATGTCGGCTCATCTCATCCTGGGGCTGAAGCAGGTCCCAAGGGTACGGCTGTTCGCCGTTTAAAGAGGTACGTGAGCTGGGTTTAGAACGTCGTGAGACAGTTCGGTCCCTATCTGCCGTGGGTGTAGGAGACTTGAGAGGAGCTGCCCCTAGTACGAGAGGACCGGGGTGGACGCACCACTGGTGGACCTGTTGTGGCGCCAGCCGCAGCGCAGGGTAGCTATGTGCGGAAGGGATAACCGCTGAAAGCATCTAAGCGGGAAGCCCGCCTCGAAACAAGGTCTCCCTTGAGGGCAGTGGAAGACCACCACTTCGATAGGCCGGAGGTGTAAGCGCAGCGATGCGTTCAGCTGACCGGTACTAATCGCCCGAACGGCTTGATTTGATCCAGTAGAAGCAGCGCTTGGACGGATGAATGTGTCACGCAGCGCGTTTTTCCGGTTTGGTGGTCATGGCACGAGTGAAACACCCGATCCCATTCCGAACTCGACGGTTAAGCACCGTAGCGCCGATGGTACTGCGTCTTAAGGCGTGGGAGAGTAGGTCGCCGCCAGACCGGGAAAACGCGCTTCAGTCTTCACGCATTGACGCGGGGTGGAGCAGTCTGGTAGCTCATCAGGCTCATAACCTGAAGGCCGCAGGTTCAAATCCTGCCCCCGCAACCACTCCAGGCCCCTGAAAGCAGGGATTGCTTTCAGGGGCTTCTTCGATTCCTGCACCGGTCCGGACACTGCTTCCGTAAGCATGCCGTAAGCGGATTTATTGTAATCCCGGCGCAGTCCTGCGCGGCCCCGTCGCCCCGGTCCGCTGTCGGCCGGCATTCGGAAACCGGATTGTCGCCTTGCGCCAGACCGGACTTTCAACGCTCTGCCGATCCTGCGAAGCGTCTCCGCCAGCGTGATCATCACATTCCGTCTTGCATTTCCCGGTGATGATGTGACATGGCGCATGTTCGTTGGAGTCGCCCGTCTTGCGGGACCCGACAAAGCTGGTCGAGACTGGAGAGTGACCGGTATGAGACGAGGCCGGGAGAGGACGTTGGCCGCTCGGAAAAGGTCTTCCGAGCGGCCAATGCGCTCTTGAAGAGAAAACTCGGCGCTTGAACGGACATCCTGAAAAGGTGCTTGCGGTGGATCTGCGCTCTTGAAACGCCACGAAGTAACGGCATTGGCCTCGACGGGCGAGTCCGAGGTGCTGGAGTTCAAGGCCAGCACCGGAACGCGCAGGGAGGCAGCGGCGACCGTATGCGCCATGCTCAACCAACGCGGTGGATATGTGCTTTTCGGGGTCGCGCCGGACAGCCGTGTAGTGGGACAGCAGGTTGGCGAGCGGACAATCGAGCAGGTGAGCGCTGAGATACAGCGGATCAAACCGCCGGCCTTTCCGAAAATCGAGCGGGTTCGAGTATCGGAGGATCTGGAAGTGATCGCCGTTCGGGTGATTCCCGGGTCATCGCCACCGTATCAGTACCGGGGCGCCTCCTATCTGCGTGTCGGCAACACGACGCAGGTCATGCCCATCGAAGAACACAACCGTATACTGTTCGAGCGCATGCACAACGAACGCCGTTGGGAGAACCAACCCGCCGACGGGTGGACAGTAGGCGACCTGGACCTTGCGGAGATCCGCAACACGGTCGCGGAGGCGGTGCGGATCGGCCGGCTTGACGAACCCGGCGGCCGGAATGCGGAGGACTTGCTGCGTGGATTGGGGTTGCTTCACGCCGGCGCCCCGTTACGGGCCGCCACAGTGTTGTTTGGAAACGCGGAACGCCTCGAAAGCGAGATGCCGCAGTGCTTGCTCCGCGTGGCCCGTTTCCGAGGCGTCGACCGTTCGGAGTTCCTCGACAACCGTCAGTTCATAGGGAACGCTTTTTTTCTCCTTGCGAGCGCTGTACGCTTTCTGCGCGACACGCTCCCCATCGCCAGCCGCTTCGAGTCGGGCCGCATGGCGCGCATTGATGAGCCGCTCTATCCGCCCCTGGCAACGCGGGAGGCGCTGGCGAACGCCCTGTGCCACCGAGACTATGCCATGGGTGGAGGATCCATCGGGCTCGCAGTTTACGACGACCGACTGGAGGTAACCTCGACCGGTCCGCTGCACTTCGGATTGACTCCGGATGACCTCTTCGGACCACACGAGTCTCGGCCCTGGAACCCGCTCATCGCCCGCACGTTCTATCGGCGCGGCATTATCGAAGAATGGGGCCGGGGCACGATCAAGATGGCGAACCTGGCGACTTCGGCCGGGCTGCCACGCCCCGAAATCGAGGAACGGGGGGATTGCGTGACGGTGCGCTTCCGACGACGTGCCGACCATGTCCCGCCTCGGCACGATGGCGGCGAACTGACAGAACAGCAAAGGGCGGTCTTGGCACTTCTTCATCGCTCCGACGGCGCTTTGGCGCTCCGGGATATCCGCGCTGCTCTGGGGCCGCAGGCAAACGAGCGGCGACTGCGGGAAGACCTAGCCATTCTGAAGGCCAAGGGACTGGTGGAGTCCACCGGAGTGGGTCGGGGAGCACGCTGGAATTCCCTGTAGAATTTGGCTTTGGCTCATTCTGGCTGATTGCGGCTCATTCTGGCTGATTGCGGCTCATTCTGGCCCATTGAAGATGTCCATGGTCGGCGTTGCGCCGCGGTGATCGCCCACGCATGAAAAGAAGATGCCGCTTGCAACTCTGCCCACGATCCGAAGTCCATGTCCCTGCGGGTGCGGCACTCACGCAGCGGCGGCTCATGCGGGTTTCAACACCAATCGGGACATCCCCTCCCGAGCAAGCTGCAATAAATGCGATTTGCAGACTGAGCCAACATGTGTTACGTTCCGGCATTGTTCACACACCCGTCGGTACGCCCGAAAGCGCGCGAGTGCTCCTTCAACCTCAGGTGCGATAGTGGCGCGGTCAGTCGCGTCGAAACGAAAGTAACACCGCTTATTGGTCTTGGAACAAACGCCTGCAACAGGGCTTCAACATGCCGGGCGGCAAGACTCAGGCGGCAACCAGGTTCGGAGAGACATCAGGCAGTCGCGGTTCCGATAACCCGGTCGGCGGCGGACACCGGATAGGCGCGTCCTCTCGGACCTAGCATGGTTCAGTTCCTTCGAAATCGGTCGGGCGAAAAGGACGCAGGATCGACAATTGGCTGCACGCCCGTGGCCATATCCGATGCCAGATGTCCCACACCGGGACCGAGGCCAAAGCCGTGTCCGGAAAGTCCGGTCGCGAGGATGAGCCCCTCCAGCTTCCTCAACGGCCCGATCACGGGAATCTGGTCGGGCATGACATCGATCATTCCGCCCCAGGTTTCTAAAACGGGGATCCCGTCAAGCCAGGGAAATACCTGCACCGCTTCGCGGTGGATCCGCTTGACGATGTCGGGGTCTGGCTTGGGGTCAAGGATACGGGCAGTTTCGAACGGGCTCATCTGATCCGGCGACCATCGACGGCGACCCAGGGCACCGAAGAATTCGGAGCCGAAACGGATCTTGAGCGTGCGCCGATGCTCTATGGCATGCGGCAGGAAGGCGGCGAAGTGGCGGAAAGCCGCCGGTATTATATCGAAACGCCCTGCATGGCTGCGTCCGATCGTCACCCCGCCGTCGATGCGCGGCCGGATTGATGCGCGGGAAGTGCCGACAGGACCGGCAGCGGGCGCATCGACAGGAGCGCTGCGGAAGGCCTGACTGCGGACTGCGAGCTGCGGCAGCGAGAATCCCATATTCTCAAGGAAAATTCGGGACCAGACTCCTCCAGCCAGAATCGCCGCCCGGCAGGCTATGCGGCCATGTTCGGTGATCACGCCGCTGAGGTGCCCGCCGGCCTTATCAATTGCCCGGACAGCCGTACGCTCGAATACTTGCGCTCCCGAATCCGCCGCTAAGCGCGCCAATGCAGGGACGGCCATACCCGGCTCGGCATGCATGTCGCTCGGTGTCACGATTCCGCCTTCGAAACGGCCCGCGCCCTGTCCCGCCAGTTTTCTCGCCTCACCGGACGTCAACAGCCGCGAACTGAGCTGAAAATCACGCGTTTCCCGCAGCCAATCCTCATAGCCTGCCATTTCGGCGCCGGTCAGGGCCAGATAGGCGATTCCTTGTTCGCGCAGCCCGATATCCTGGTCCAGTTGGGCCGCATGACGGCGCCAGAGATTCTTGGCCTCCAGCATCAACGGAATTTCACGGACGTCGCGGCGCAGGTTGCGAATCCAGCCCCAATTGCGTGAGGATTGCTCCGCAGCCACTCGACCCTTTTCACACAGTACGACCGGTACGCCCCGCTGTGCCAGGGTCAGCGCCGCCGTCACACCGGCCACACCGCCGCCGACCACGACGGTCTCCGTCTCCGCTGGCAGAGGACGTTCCGGGCCGATGGCGAACACCGGATTCGCTTCCCGGCCGGCGGCGCCCATCACGGTATATCCTTCCGAATACAGGCATTGTAATGCCCCGGTTCCACTTCGGCCAGCAGCGGGACCGATTCAGCGCAGGCTGACAGGGCATAGGGGCACCGGGTGCGGAACACACAGCCGGACGGAGGCGCGGCAGGGCTGGGCTGCTCACCCTTGAGGATGATTCGCTCGGTCTCGCGGCTGTGAAGCTGCGGGGCGGCGGAAAGCAGGGCCTGCGTATAGGGATGGCGCGGTGACGTGTAGATCCGGTCGACCGGCGCAATCTCCATGGTCCGGCCCAGATAGAGCACCATCACCCGGTCGGAGACGTGCTCGATCACCCCCAAGTCGTGACCGATGAACAGCATTGCCAGGTTCAGTTCGGATTTGAGATCCGCCATCAGATTTATGATCTGCGCCTGGATCGAGACGTCGAGCGCCGAGACCGGCTCGTCCGCCACCACGAATTCGGGTCCCACCGAAAGTGCGCGCGCGATTCCGATTCGCTGGCGCTGGCCGCCCGAGAACTCGTGCGGGTAACGCGCAAGGTGTACGGAACCGAGTCCGACGCGTTCCAGCGTCTCGGTCAGCCGCGCATCGCTTGCATCCATGCCGTGAATGGCCAAAGCCTCCGCCAGGGTGCGACGCACGGTTTTGCGTGGATCGAGCGATGCATAGGGATCCTGGAACACGATTTGCATTCGGCGCCGCAAACGCCGTAATCCGTCATGACCGAGCGCAGTGACATCCGTACCATCGAACACGACTTTACCCGCGCTAGGCTCGATCAGTCTCAGCACCGCCCGGCCGAGCGTCGATTTGCCGGATCCGCTCTCGCCGACCAGCCCCAGCACTTCGCCCTTCCTGAGTGCGAAGCTGACTGAGGAAACAGCATGAATCTGCCGGGACGTCAGACCGAGGATTCCTCCATGCACCGGAAAGCTTTTCGAAAGCCGATCAACCTGCAGAAGCGAACCGGAGGCGCCGTCGGAATCGGTCACGACACATGCTCCCAGAAAAAGCAACGGCTCCGACCCTGGCCGGTCTCGACAAACTCCGGTATGCTGGCGCGGCAAGTCTCCCGTGCAAGCGGGCAACGCGGAGAAAAGGCGCAGCCCGCCGGCAGATCGAGCGGATCGGGTACGCTTCCCGAAATGGCGCGAAGCCGCTCCGCCCGGCCCGGTGCGGGTGCGCTGTCCAGAAGCCCTCGGGTGTAGGGATGCCGGGGTCTTGCGAATACGTCGGCCACCGCGCCTTCCTCGACAACCTTGCCCGCGTAAAACACCATCACGCGGTCCGCGATCTCGCGCACGACACCAAGATCGTGGGTTATGAAAACCATGGCGGGCCGCGACGCGCTGGCATCAAGCAATCGGCTGAGAAGATCCAGGATCTGGGCCTGGATGGTCACATCGAGCGCTGTGGTCGGTTCGTCGGCGATAAGGATCCGCGGTTCGAGCACCAGAGCCATGGCGATCATCGCGCGCTGTCTCAGCCCGCCCGACAGCTCGTGCGGGTAAGCTCGGGCGCGCAGGGCCGGTTCAGGTACGCCTACCTTGTCCAGTGTCTTCACTGCCAGCGACCAGGCCTCCCTGCGGTTGATGTTGCGGTGTTGCAGCACGGCCTCGATGATTTGGTCTCCGATCCGGTGAACCGGATTGAGCGCCGTCATCGGCTCCTGGAAGATCATGGCGATCTCGTTGCCGCGGGCCTTCTGCAGCGTTTTCTCGTCAGCAGCTGCGAGATCGAGATGGCGGCCCGTCCGGGTCCTGAGCCAGATGTTCCCGGAAACGATCCGCCCGGACCCGTCAGGTTGCAAACCCATCAGCGAAAGACCGGTCATGGACTTGCCTGATCCGCTCTCTCCCACGATGGCAAGCGTTTCGCCGCGGCTCAGAGTGAAACTGATCCCGTCCACGGCCGGCACGATGCCGCTCTCGGTCGCGATGCGGGTGCGCAGCGCGTGAACGGACAGCAGCGCCTCTGGATCGGGCTTGACCGGATCGAATGGTACCGGCTGCGGCGCTTCGCGGATGGCGCGGCGCTTCGGGTCGAAAAAGTCGCGCAAACCGTCGCAGAGCGCATTGAATGTCAGCACCGTCAAGATAAGCGCAAGACAAGGCCAGATCAGCGGCAGCGAGGAGTAAGCCATGACACCGCGGGCCTCGCGGATCATCAGACCCCAGGACGGCGCGGGAGGCACGACCCCGAGACCGAGAAACGAGAGCCCGCTCTCGATGAGCACCGCCGAGGCGATGGTCAGCGAGGTCTGAACAATGATCGGGCCCAGCACGTTGGGCAGAACCGTTCCCAGCACGACCCGGTGCGGCAGCGCGCCAAGCGCCCGCGTGGCCTCGACATATTCCAGTTTCCGGACCGAGAGCACTTCGCCGAAGGTCACCCGCGCAAAGCCGGGCGCAAACAGGATCGACAGACAGGCCGTCAGGGTAACGATGCCCGGTCCGAACAGGGTCACGACGAGAAGCGCCAGCAGAATGGGCGGAAACGACAGGATGATGTCGACGACACGCAATGTGAAGATCTCGGACAGGCCGCGGAAGTAACCGCCGATCAGTCCCAGTGTCACGCCGATGACCATCGCAATCGCCGCCGACAGTATGGCGACCGTCAATGACACCCGGCCGCCGTAGAGCAGGCGTGAGAAGATGTCCCGGCCGAAATTGTCCTGGCCCAGCCAGTGCTCCGCCGAAATCGGCTTGTTGCGTCCGGCCACATTCATTGCCGTCGGATCGTAAGGCGCCAGCAACGGCGCGCCGAAAGCCAGAATCAGCAGAACGGCAAGGGCGATTCCGGGCGGCAGAATAGGGCGGATTCTGGCCTTCATCGGTGACCTACCCGCGGATCAAGCACGGCGTAGAGAAGGTCGACCGCCAGATTGACCAGAATGAACAGGAAAGAGGTCACCAGGACGATGCCCTGGACGGCGGGATAGTCGCGCTGCTCAACCGCACTGACCAGAAAGCCCGACAGGCCGGGCCAATTGAACACATATTCGATCAGCACGGTCGAGCCCAGCAGCGTGCCGACATTCAATCCCACCACCGTCAGCACCGGTCCAAGCGAATTGCGCACCACGTGTCGGCGCAGCACGCGCCGTTCGGACAATCCCTTGGCGTGCGCGGTGCGGACCCAATCGCGCTGCAGAGTTTCCAGAACCGAGGCGCGGGTCATGCGGTAGACGACCGCTGACAACCCGACTGCTATCGTGAAGGCGGGCATGGACAGATGAATCAGATGCTGCCAGGGATTCTCAAAGGCGGGCTCATACCCGCCAGCCGGCGCCCAGCGCAGTTTCTGTGCGAAAACCAGGATCAGCAGCGTCCCGATGACGAAAACCGGCATCGACAGGTTGATCGAGGCGACCGCGGAGACGACGCGTTCAAAAACCGAGCCCTGCCGCCGGGCCGCCAGCGTGCCGAGCGGCAGGCCGACCGCGACTGCCAGCAATGTGGCGGCGGCGATTAATTCCAGCGTCCGCGGCAGACGGGCGGCGATTTCGCTGGCAATCGGATAACCGTCCTGAAACGAAACGCCGAGGTCGCCGCGCAGAATACCCAGAAGATAGCTGGTGTACTGATGCCAGATCGGCCGATTCAGGCCCATCTGTTCGCGCAACGCCTCAATGGTTTCCGGCGGCGGCAGAACCCCGCCCGAAGACGACAAAAGCGCCGCCGGATCACCCGGAATCAAATGCAAAAGCGAGAAGACGATCGTCGCCACCACCCAGACAAGGATGATGGCGACTAGAATACGCCGAAGCGCATAGTTGAGCATCAGCGGATCTCGGCCTCTTCGATCATGCTGCCCGAATAGAAGGTCAGGAAGCCGGGAATGTTGGCAAATCCGTGAACCGAGTCTTGCGTGGCATAGCCTTGGCTTCGCCAGTTGATGCCGACCATCGGCACTGTTTCAAGGGCGCGGACCTGCCATTTGTCATAGATCGTCTTGCGTTTGGCCTGACTGATCTCGGACCGGCCTTGATCCATCAGCGCGTTAAGCTCGGGATCGTTGAATCCATGGGATCGGACGAAGGAGGCGCCGCGCCGGCCGTCGACGAAGTTCGAGAGCGCGTCGGGGTCATTGTATTGCCCGGCCGTTCCCATGACCGCGATGTCGTACCGGCCTTGGTTGCCCAGATCGACGCGGGTCGCCCAATCCGGCAGGTTGAGTTCGACATCAATTCCGACCTGCTGCAGGTACTGCTGGCACACGGCCGCGGTGTCCTGGTGCATGCCGTATTGCGCGGTGGACAGCATGGTGCACTTGAATCCGCCGCCGAAGCCGGCCTCGGTCAACAGTTCCTTGGCTCTGTCCGGGTTGTAGGACCAGTGTTCCGCGTGCTCCGGATTGAAGTAGTAGGAACTCTCCGGCACCGGCATGCCGTTCAAGGCCCGCCCGCGCCCGAAAAACGCCGCCGCCATCACATCCTCACGCTTGATCGCGTAACCGACGGCATCGCGAACTTTGGCATTTGCCAGCGGTCCCTCCGTGACGTTGAACAGCAGATACATGAACGGACCGTCCGTGGTGTCCAGATCAAGCTTCGGGTTGGCCTCCACCTGGTCCATTGCCTGCCACGGGACATATTCGATGATGTCCACGTCCCCGGCCTCAAGCGCCGCAACCCGCAGGTTCTCGTCCTTGTAGGCGACGAAGGACAGGTTTTCGGTCTTCGGCAGTCCTTCTTTGTAGAAATCCGGAAACGCCTTGAGATCGATCCGTGTTCCGCGTTCGTTGTTGGTGATCGTGTAGGGTCCGCAGCCTATGGGGTTCGCCGGATCGGTCTCCAGCGAGGCGGCGGACACGACGAAGCCGAAAAAGCTCGCGGCGAGGTAGATGAACGAGGCCGACGGCTCGGAAAGTCTGATCCGGACCGTATGGGGCCCCGGTGTTTCGATGCTGTCGATGATGCCGAGGGCGACCCGCAGATAGGCGGTCGAATCCTCGGCCCTCATGGCATCATAACTGGCTTTCACATCCGCCGAGGTCACAGGCGTGCCGTCATGGAACTTGGCGTTCCTGCGCAGGTCGAAGCGGTAAGTCTGAGAATCCTCTGCTTCCCAGTTTTCAGCGATTTCCGGTCGCAGATCGCCCTTGGCGTCATAGCCTAGAAGACCCCGGTGAACCTGAAGTTTGACGGTCGCCGCCGCCGTGCCAGCGTTTTTCCACGGCTCGAGCGTCGGAGGATAGGATGAGAGACCGAAGACCAGCGTGCCCGGCTGAGCGGCGCCGGCCCGTCCGATCAGCGTCGGTCCGGCCAGCAGAGCCGCCCCGGCCGAGGTACCTGTTTTAAGGATATTTCTACGTGTCAGTTTCATGACTGAGCTCCCAGTTGTTTTCCATAGTGTTCACGGGCGGTTTCATTGCTGATCCGCCCGTCATCGAGATCCTGGCGCACCCGCGCCGGGTCTCTTTTTTCCGGCGGCCCGTAGCCGCCGGCCCCCGGAGTAATCAATTCAACCGTTGCGCCCGCGTCCATCAGGCCGCGTCCGCCTTCGCCGAGGGTTCCATCCGTCGTGGCTGCGCGGAACCGCGCGCCTTCGCCGCCGCCCTTAAGACCCCAGGGCGACGAAAGAGCGCGGGCGTAGTGAACCTCGACCGCGCAGGCGTCATGCTCAATTCGAACGGCGCGCCTCAGCCCCATGCCGCCGCGCCATTGCCCGACGCCGCCGGAGTCGTCGACCAGTTCATAGCGTTCCACAATGAGCGGATATTCGGGCTCCAGCGCTTCCACCGGCAGGTTCGAGGTGTTTGTGGTATGCACATGCACGCCATCGATCCCGTCCTTCGTCGCCCGCGCGCCAAAACCGCCGCCGATGGTTTCGAGATAGACGTAGGGCGCCTGAGTGCGCGGGTCCCGTCCCGAGAACACCGCGCCGACGCAGGCGCCGTTGCAGGCCGCTATGACCCGCTCGGGGACAGCCTGCGCCAGCGCGCCGTGCACGAGGTCCACGACCCGCGCCGAGACCTGCATTCGCCCGTCGACGGCTGCCGGCTCGGAAGCGTGCAGGAGTGTGCCCGGAACGCTGGTCACGGTGATCGGCCGGTGCAGACCCGCATTGGGGGGCACGTCCGGATCAATGACCGTTTTGACCGCGTAGTAGACGGTGGCGAGCAGCCCCGTGCGAACCAGATTGATGCCCGCGCGCACCTGCGCCGGGTTGTCGGAAAAGTCGAGAGACATCTCCGCGCCGCTGACTTCCACGGTAACGCGCAGCGCCTTTTCGCCGGCGAACTCGTGGCAGTCGAACCGGTCCTCGAAATGGTAGACTCCGTCCGGGATCTCAGCGATGCCGGCCCGCATGCGGCGCTCGGCGTAGTCCATCAGCGCTTCCGAAGCCGCCGCCACGACCGCGGCGCCGTACTTTTCGCAGAGAATATGGAAACGCCTGATTCCCACCCGGTTGGCCGCCATCTGCGCGCGCAGGTCATTACGCCGCTCACGCGGGACCTGGCAGTTGAGCAAAATCAGATCCAGAAGCTCTTCCTGCAGCTCACCTTGCCGGTAGAGCCGTACCGGCGGTATGCGGATCCCCTCTTGGAAGACATGTTCATGCGCTCGGTCAACGAAATCGGCGTGATGGGCGAGGTTGACCGCCCAAGCCATCAGCCGGCGGTCGACGAAGATCGGCGCCGCCAGCACGATGTCGGGCAGATGCGTTCCGCCGCCGGTGTAGGCGTCGTTGCCGATGAAAACGTCGCCCTCCCGGACCTCTTCGGGACCGAACCGGTCGGTGATGGCCTCGATCACTCCGATGAAGGATCCCAGATGGATCGGTATGTGTTCCGCTTGGACCAGTGTTTTCCCCTGCGCATCAAACAGAGCGGTCGAGCAGTCGCGCCGCTCCTTGATATTGGTCGAGTAGGCGGCGCGGATCAGGGTTTCCCCCATCTCCTCGACGATGCAGTTCAGCGCATTACCGATCAGCTCGACGGTTATCGGATCGACGCCGGTTTTCGGCTGCGTCTTCACGGCGCCTCCTCAATTACGATGTTGGCGAAGGGGTCTACGGTCGCGGACTGACCGGCAAGAATCAGCGTCGTGCTGTCCATCTGCTCAATGATTGCCGGACCCGCGATGCGTTGGCCGGCGCCGAGCATCGCCCGGTCATAGAGTTTCGCACGCGTCCAGCCGCCGGTTTCGGACCACCAGACTTGTCGCGAACCCGCAGGCTCCGGCGCTCGCCCGGCGACGGCCGCTTCGCGGAACTTCGACTTCGGCACAAGGCCGGTTGCCTGGATCCTGAACGTGACGAGCTGGATCGGCTCCTCCTGCGAAATGTAGCCGTACATCCTTTCGTGCTCGGCTTCGAAAACCGAACGCAAAGCGGACGTGTTGTCCGCAGGGACCGACAGTTCATGGTTCTGGCCGGCATACCGCATATCGATGCTGCGCTTGGTCGCCCGCGCACCGAGCGGTATCCCTTCCGCATTGAACCAGGCCGCTGCGGCTGCTTCCAGGGCCGCGAACTCCTCGGCTATCACCGGCTGGTCGCCGTCAAGATGCGTCAGGCGGGTGCGGGCGTAGTCCGTTACCATGTCTGTCATCAGCAGCCCGGTCGCGCAGAGGATTCCCGGGTGAGGCGGCACGATGATCCGCGGGCATTCCAACTCGCGGGCCAGACGCGACGCATGGATCGGTCCGGCGCCGCCGAAGGCCATCAGCGCGAAGTTTCTGGGGTCGTGGCCGCGCTGAACCGATATCACACGGATCGCCTTCGCCATATTGGCCACCACGATCGAGATGACCCCTTCCGCCGCCGCCTCGCGCGAAAGGCCGATTCGGGCGGCCAATCGGTCCACCGACATTTCCGCCAGGGTCTTGCGGACCGGCATGCGGCCGCCGAGCAGATGGGCGGGATGCAGAACGCCAAGCGCCACATTGGCATCCGTGACCGTGGCTTCCGCGCCGCCGCGGCCGTAACAGGCCGGCCCGGGATCGGCGCCGGCGCTTTCCGGCCCGACTTTCAGCAGCCCGCCCGCGTCGACACGGGCGATCGAGCCACCGCCGGCCCCGACGGAGTTGATGTCGAGCATGGGCGTTTTCAGGGGGTGCCCATGGACCATGTTCTGTCCCGTACGCGCCGCCTGACCTTCGCGCACCAGCGCAACGTCCGTGGAGGTCCCGCCCATGTCGAAGGTTATAATGTCGGGCTCCCCGGCGAGCCGGCCGAGCGCGACCGCGCCAACGACACCGGTCGACGGGCCGGAAAGCACGGTTCGCACCGGCTCGGCCGCAGCCTTTGAGCAGGAAATCACGCCTCCGTTCGACTGCGTTATGTGCGGCGCCGCCGGAATGCCGAGTCCGGCGACGCGGGCCTCCAGACGCCGGACATAGGTCTCCATGACCGGGCCGAGACTCGCGTTGACCGCGGTGGTGGAAAACCGCTCATATTCCCGGAACTCGGGCGCCACTTCGTGACTGCAGGTAATGAACGCGTCCGGCATCCAGGCTTCCACGATCGCTCTTGCCCGAAGCTCATGGGCCGGATCGACGAAGGCGTAGAGAAATGCGATGGCGACCGCGTTCACGCCTTCGTCGCGAATGGCCCGCGCGGCCCGGCGCACCGCATCCTCGTCCAGCGGCGTCTCGACCGTCCCGTCATGGCGGAGGCGTTCGGCGACCTCGAACCGAAGCCGGCGGGCCACGACCGGTTCAGGCTTGTCGCATTGCAGATCGTACAGCGACGGACGCATCTGCCGCCCGATTTCCAGAAGGTCCCGAAACCCGGCGCTGGTGATCAGCCCGGTTTCCGCGCCGCGCCCCTGGATGAGGGCATTGGTTGCCACGGTCGTGCCGTGGCCCAGATAACTGACCCCATCCGGATCGCCGCCATGCGCCGACAAGGCGGCGGCGATCGCGCCGGCGATGGCCCGCGACGGATCATCCGGTGTGCTGGGCACCTTCCAGACCTGCGAAACCGCATCGCCGTCGCGGAAAAGGCAGACATCGGTGAAGGTGCCGCCTGAATCCACTCCGATGCGCCAGTTATCCATCGTGAAGCGCCCTTAACTCGATAACGTTCCGCTTGCCGTCGACTGCGCCTCGCCCTGGTCCGGTCCGGATAATTCGGTCGCGATGTGATCGCGGATCAGCCCGGCGCCGATCGCGCAGAGGCGCTCGGTGAGAATCCGCCCGGTTTCGGCGGAACTGAACTGCGGATCGCCCATCCAGATCCCGTCCGGCGCGGTTTCGGCCGCCGTCACCGGAGCTTGAATCTGCGCGCCTTCGTAGCGGATCGTGCCGAATCCGCCGATTTCCATCCCCTTGACCTTGCCGCTGGTTGCCGCCGGCCGCATCAGATCCGGACGCATGATTGCCGGGTAATGGTGCAGGCCGACAGAGGTCAGCGGATCGCCGCCATGGCCGGAGGATTTCAATGCCCCCTCCGGTCCGAGGATATCCTTCAGGAGTTCATAGGCGATCTGCCAAAGGTACATCGAGAGAATGAAAATCCCCTCCGTCCTGCGCCAGCGCGCCGTCACCTCGGTGATTGCCGGAACATTCCCGCCGTGGCCGTTGATGATCATGATTTTGCGCAGCCCGTGCCGCGTAAGACCGTCGATCATGTCGTCGAGAAGCGCTGTCAGTGTCGACAGGCGGAGCGATATGCCGCCATGGCTCGAATCGAAACAGTCCTTGCCGCCGAACGGGACCACCGGAGCGACGAAGGTCGTCACGCCCTGTTCTCTTGCCGCGCGCGCCATGTCGAGCGCGACGGCTTCGGCGCCGAGGTAGTCTCCCATCGGGGCGTGCACGCCCTGATCCTCAAGCGATCCCATCGGCAGCAGGATCACGGCGTTTTCCGTCAGGTGATCGCGCGCCTCCCGCGAGGTCAGTTCCTGCATCTTCAGCTTGTCCGTCACGGAGTCATCTCCTCGTCTGTCAACGCCTGTCCGGGCCAGAAATGAACCCCGGGTCTAGCGTGCCCGCCCCCCATCGCGGCCACCGTGCCATCCGCCCGCCAGCAGGCGGCGCCTCGCATGGCGCCGTCCTTATCGCATTCGATGGCATTCATGCCGCCGCCGACATGCGGGACAACGCGGACTTTGTGCCCGCGCGCCGCCAGATCCGCGGCTTGCGTTTCCAAGGGTCTTTCGATTTCCAGTTCGAAACCTTCGGTGAATATCCGAGGCGCCTCGATGGCTTGCTGCAGCGTCATGCCGTGATCTATCAGGTTGAGGATCGTCTGAAACGCCGAGGGGAAAATCCGCAGCCCGCCCGGCAGCCCCAGCGCCCATCTCAACCGCCCGTCCCTAAGGATCATCATCGGCGCCATCGATGTCGGCACCCGCTTGCCGGGAGCAACGGACATAGCGCGATTCGGATGCGGATCGAAATTCATCATGTAGTTGTTCGGAATGATACCGGTTTCCGGCACCATGAACCGGGCGCCGAAAATGCCGTTTATCGTGTGGGTGGCGGAGACCGCATTGCCGTCCGCATCGGCCAGCGTCACGTGGGTGGTATCGGCGCTCTCGTAACCGCCGACCGAGACGGAGGGCCGAGCGGTGTCGCGTAGCCGCGAGCGGCTTTCAGCGGCAAAGGCCTTCGACGTCAGACGCTCGATCGGAATGTCGACGAAATCCGGATCGCCGCTGGCGGCGCGCCGTTCCTCGAAGCCGATCCGCAACGCCTCGGCAACAAGATGCAGACCATCCGTCGTGCCGAAACCCAGCGCCGCGACGTCATAAGGCGCGATCAGGTTCAGCATCTGCGCGATGTGCACGCCCGACGAGGCGGGCGGCGGCGGACCGACGACTTCGTATCCTCTGTAACCGGCGCGAATGACGGCACGATCGCGCGGGGCGTAACCGGCGAGATCGGATTCCGTCACCCAGCCCGCGTCCGCGCCGCCCGTCGCAATCCGGCGGGCCAGCGCGGCCCCCAGCGGTCCGCCATGCAGCGCCGCGGCGCCCTCGGCAGCAATCAGCCGCAAGGACTGTCCGAAATCAGCCTGCACCAGCCGGCTGCCTGCCGGACAAGGCGCTCCGTCCGGCAACAGCAGATCGGATATCGAAAGATCCATGGCCAGATCCCCCGCAGCCTCGCGGATCGCGCCTTCCAGATAGTTGGTGACAAGGAAACCGCGCTCGGCGAGGCGGATTGCCGGATCGATCACGTCGGCGAAGGCAAGCCTGCCCCACCGCCGGTGCATCTCGCACCAGGCGGCGAGGTTGCCGGGAACGGCGACCGCCGAGGGTCCGAACTCGGATCGGCGCTGCCGGGTCTCCATATGCCGCGGCGGAGTGTCCGAAACCGGCTCATAAATATCGGGCGTTGTGCCCGCCGGAGCATGGGCCATTCCGTCCACCACCGCGTGGGAACCATCCGCGAGCCTGACATGCGCCAAACCGCCGCCCGCGATGCCCACCATCATCGGTTCGACCACGCACAGCGCCAGAAGCGCTCCCACAGCGGCGTCCACGGCATTGCCGCCGCCGGCGAGGATCTCGTACCCCGCAGCCGTGCCCAGCGGATGATTGGTCGCTACAACGCCGCCGCTCCCGGCGGCGGGCGTTTTTTCACACGTAAACGGCAGCGCCGTCATCCGTGCCGTCCCCTGTTCTGTGCCGAGCCGGACAGCGATGCGACGAGGCGGAGCATGCGGCTGAGGCGAATGTCCGTGCGCTCCGGCGCGGGGTCGGCATCGTGGGCTTCAAGCGTCTCGACAAGCCCCCGGCGCCGGTCGCCCTCGCCGGTGCGTTGCACACCCGGTCGGAACGACAGCATCGTTACCCGCGTGAGATCAGCGCGCGCATTCTCGAAAACCTGTAAGAGCGCCTTAACGAACGAGGCCGACACGATGGTTTCATGAAACTGAAGGTTGGGTTCTGCGAAGGCCGGACGACCGCCTTCCTCGATTCTGTCGTGCGCGGCGCAAATCTCATGCAGCGCGCGCGGAATCGGGCGTTTCTCCGCACGAATACGGCGAACGGCGCGGCTTTCCGCAATATGCCGGCTGGCCGAGGCTGAAGCGGTTTTCGCATTCTTCGGAATTACCAACCGGCTCACGGCATCCCTCGTTCCAACACCGGGACAAAATTGTCTGGATATTCGCTCCGTATTCCTCTTGTATACCTAGCTCGGGGAAAATAACAAATCGCTTATTGAAAAACCGGAACGACAGTGCAGAAACCCTTTCCCCCAAACGGCGTCTGCATTCAAAATGAGGAAGCGCAATGAACAAGATGATTCAACTGGCCGCCGTCGCGATGATGGCATTGGGGTTCGCGGGCGCCGCACATGCGGAGACGAGTTGGCGGATGGCAACCAAAATGCCGGTAGACAGCCCCGAAGGTAAAGTGTTCCAGAAATTTGCGGACCTTGCCGAGGAGTATACGGACGGGGAGTTGACGATCCAAGTCTATCCAAACGAGCAATTGGGTAAGGAAGATGCAGTCCTTGAGCAGTTGCAAGCCGGAATCGTCAATATCTATGCCGAGGGATTCGGCTACATGCGCAAATGGGCGCCCGAACTGAGTTGGATCAGTCCCGCCTTCGTTTTTGACGACTACGACCATTGGGTCCGGTTCATGGAATCCGATCTTGTGAAAGGCTGGTTCGACAAAGCGGCTGCGGAATCCGGCGTTGTTCCGCTGGGCAGTCCGACCGCTGTGCTGCGTGGGCCGTTTCGCGTGATCGTGTCCAACAAGCCGATAGAGTCGCTTGAGGACGTCGCCGCCCTGAAACTGCGAATGCACCCTAACCAGCTGGCGATCGCCACATGGAGCCATCTAGGCGCGGAGGTTATCACCTTGCCGTGGACAGAGGTCTACCAGTCGATTCAAAAGGATATCGTTCAGGCGGTGAACTCGCCGATCGCGCTGGTCGAATCCATGCGGTTCAACGAAGTCGCTCCTTACATAACCCGTCACAACGAGTATTGGCAGTCCATCGGCTTCATGATGAACGAGGCCGCCTACGCCGCGCTGGATGAGAAGACCCGGGCGGGTTTGCTGAAGGCATATAATGAAGCAGGCGCCTATTCTCGCGAAATCATGGGCGAGGTGGCCGACAGCAGCATTCATGCAATGAAATCCAACGGCGCCACTTATATGGAAATCGACACGTCGCCTTTCGTCGAAAGGATGAAGGAATTCTATTCGCGAATGGAGGCCGACGGCGAACTGCCGGACGGCTTCCTCGAAGCGGTCGGGACTGCGCGCGCCCAATGATCGCATTCCGCGATGTCGAACCGACAAGCGCCCTGCAGGGCGCGCTGCTGAGGCTTGACAGACTGAACTGGAAGCTGGGCGGGGTGTTCCAGTGGATCGCCAACGCCTGTCTCCTGGTCATGCTGGTCCTTACCGCCGTGACGATCCTTGGGCGGCCGCTCGGTTTTTCCGCCTACTGGATCTGGCCGTGGACCATGGTGTTTTTCGTCTGGCTGTCGTTTTTCGGCTTTTTCGCGGTCATCGCGCGGCTGAGGGACGTGCGGGTCGATTTCGTCGCCAACCATCTGGGCCGCTGGGGCGGTCCGATCACCCGCGTGGTCACGGATGTTTCCGCACTGGCGATCTGTGGAACGATCCTCCAACAGATCCCGACCGTTCTTAACACGTCGCGCGGATTTGTCGACGGCGCCATACTGCCGGGAGGCGGAGAACTGTTCCGGCAGGCGCTGTCGGTCCCGCTGTTCATCTCAGCCGGCCTTATCGTCGCCTCGACGCTTCTTGATCTGGCCAAGATGATATCGGGCCTGCCTGAGAACATCTCCGAGTATCATCCCGAGGCCTGACGCCATGGCCTACATCCTCTTCGGCAGCTTCATGGCGCTGATCCTGTTGCGGGTTCCGATTTCCATTGCAATAGGCGCCTCGACCCTGATCACCTTCCTGACCTCCGAGTTTTCGGCCATGCTGCAAATGATCCCGCAACAGATGCTGGAGGGGGTCAACAAGGCATCGCTTACAGCCGTGCCGTTCTTTATCATGGCGGGCAATCTGATGAACGTGACCGGAGTGACCGAACGGATCTTTAACTTCGCCAACGCTCTGGTCGGCCACCTTCGGGCGGGACTCGCGCAGGTCAACATCCTGTCTTCAATGATTTTCGCCGGAATCTCCGGCGCCGCCGTCGCGGACTGCGCCGGGCTGGGATCCATCGAAATCAAGGCAATGCGGGAAAGGGGTTACAAGGCCGATTTCGCCGCGGCGATCACCGTCGCCTCCTCGGTCATCGGTCCGCTGATTCCGCCGTCGATCGGTCTGGTGCTCTACGCCTTTTTGGCCCAGCAATCCATTGAGCGCATGTTCCTGGCAGGCCTTGCGCCGGGCTTACTGGTCGGAATGGCGTTGATGGCCTATGTGCGGTTTGTCGCGACGTTTCGGGATTTTCCTATTCAGCCCCGCGCCACGCCCGGCCAGGTCGCAGGCACCGCGAAGCACGGGTTTCTTGCGCTCGTGGCTCCAGCGATCATACTAAGCGCGATATTCTTCGGTTATGTGACGGCGACCGAAGCCGGAGTTCTCGCCTGCCTGTACTGTATCGTCATCGGCCTTTGGCATGGTGAACTGACCTGGAAACGCTTTGGCGCCGCGCTGACGGACAGCGCCATGATGACTGTGGTGATTATGATTATCATCGCGTTTTCCATCGCCATGGGCTGGCTGCTCGCGATTGAGCAGACTCCTCAGAAAGTGGCCGAAGCGACCTTCAGCCTGACGGAAAACAAGAACGTGTTTCTGGGTCTGCTGCTGGTCTTCGTCATTTTGGTTGGTTGTGTCGTCGAGGGCGTCCCCGCCAAGCTGATCCTTGTGCCGACGCTTCTGCCGGTCATTGACGCCTACGGCATTGACCGCGTCCATTTTGGTGTCTTCCTGCAGCTCGGCCTGCTGATAGGCATAGCCACACCGCCGATGGGAATAGGTCTCTACATCGTCTCTGAGGTTGGCCGGGTCAGGTTCGAGAAAGTGACGCTGGCGGTGCTGCCGATGCTGATTCCGCTGATTGCCGTCCTGGTTCTGCTGACCTATGTGCCGGTGACTGTGACTTTTCTTCCCGATCTGATCCTTGGCCCTGAATGAGGCCCCCGATGAACAGGTTTTTTTACAAACTGAATCCGATGCCGGAACCTGTGCCGCAGGACAAACTCGACCGGCTTTCCCGGCTGGAAACCGCGACCATCGGCCACTTTTACCACTACGGCTTCGCCGCGCCTGAAATCCAGCCCGTGCTGCCCGGAAAGGTCGTCGCCGCGACGGCCGCGACCCTGGCGATACCGGGTCTGGATTCGACGCTGCTGCATCATTGCCTCTCGCACGCCGGTCCCGGCTACTTCATGGCTGTCGATCGGCTCGGCGATACCAAGTATGCCTGCTGGGGCGGCGGAGTGACGCGCATGGCGGCGCTGATGGGCTTGTCCGGGGCCTGCATAGACGGCCCCCACACGGACACCGCCGAGGTCAGGGACCAGGATTTTCCGATATGGTCGCGCGGGGCCTCGCCGGTGACGACCCGCCTCTACGACACGGGCGGCGGGTTCAATGTGCCGGTTTCGGTCGGCGGCGCGGTGGTTTTGCCCGGTTACGCCGTGCTGGCGGATGATTCAGGGGTCCTTTTTCTCCCGCCGGAGGATCTGGATGAAGTCATCGCCATGGCTGAGGAAAAGACCGAGAGCGGCAGGACCAGGCAAGATAAGATCAGCAACGGCGCCCATCTCGGGGAGATGTCCGGTGCAAGCAGCATGGTCCGTGCCAGGCTGCAGGGTTGAGGGGCCGGTTTGAAAGTCGCTGTGTACCTTCCGAACGATGATTCCCTCACCTGGTGGGTCGAGATATTGCAGGAACTCCTGCCGCGTTGGGAGGTAATCTCCCTGAAGAATGCAACGGCCCCCGAAGAGATCGATTTCGCCGTGGTCTGGCGTCCGCGAACAGGCGATCTCGCGGATTTCCCCAATCTTAAGGCCATCGTTTCGATCGGCGCGGGCATCGATCACGTTTTGGCCGACGCCAGACGCCCGAAGGGCGTGCCGATCATCCGCACAGTGGGCCGCGACCTCACCCAGCGCATGCAAGAGTATGTGGCGTTGCACGTATTGAGGCATCATCGCGACATGCCGCGTCAGCTTCAGGCCCAGGCCGAGGGCGAGTGGCACTCCATCGTCGTTCCCGTCGCGTCGAACCGAACGGTTGGCGTCATGGGGCTGGGAAACTTGGGTGCGGCGGCGGCGCGGGTTCTGATGCGGGTCGGCTTCAAAACGCGCGGCTGGTCAAGGTCAGCCAAAGAGCTTGACGGCGTCGATACTTTCGTCGGCAAGGCGGAACACGACCGTTTTCTGGATGGATGCGAGATATTGGTAAACCTTCTGCCGTTAACCCCTGAGACCAGCGGTATCCTCAATTCATCGCTGTTTGCAAAACTGCCGCTCGGAGCCTGCGTCATCAACTGCGCGCGCGGCCCCCATTTGGTGGAAAATGATCTCCTCGCGGCACTCGGCACAGGGCAGATCAGGCAGGCGACTTTAGACGTCTTCCATCAGGAGCCGCTGCCCGCCGACCATCCATTCTGGTCACATCCCGCAGTCACGGTCACCCCGCATGTTGCCTCTCGTATCGACGCCGAGACCGGCAGCCGTCTGATCGCCCAAAATCTGAAGGTGTTTGCTGACACCGGCACCTGCCCGGACGTTACGGATGCCGCGCGCGGCTACTGAGTGTTATGACTGTTCCTCTGCGAAACCAATGTCTGTCAGGCTCTGTGCCTGAAAACTGACTTGTCAAGCGGGGTCGTGACATGCGGCCTGGCATTCACGCCTGAAGGACAGCAAGGGACTCCAAGGTGATCCTGTTGTCGATTCCTCGGCCGATGCCAAATATCGGCCAAGACTTTCAATTTTTCAGGTGCAGAGTCTGGACATCGCGGCGGAACCGTTTCCAAACGCTCATATTTGACGGCGTTTGGCCTGTTCCGGAGAGCCGCGTGCCTCCAGCTCAGGCGAAAAGGAAGTCGCTTTCGACCAAGGAGTCCGACGCCACATTCAGCAGCGTGATGGAATCGCCGCTGCCGTAAGTTATGACGGCGTTGCCGTCTTCGTCGTCCGCGATCGTAAGCCCTTCGAAGCCGTGCCCGGACGCGAGAACACGGATCGTGTCGCTGTTCCCGAAGTCCCGGATGGTGTCGTTGCCGTCGCCTCTGCGGAACAGGAACTGATCGGCCCCCAAACCTCCCCGCATTATGTCGTCGCCGATCATTCCGACAAGGACATCATCGCCCTTTCCGCCCCCGAGCATGTCATCGCCGGCGCCGCCGCACAGGGTATCTTTGCCTTTTCCGCCATACAGCGTGTCGTCGCCGTTTTCACCGTGAAGCCGGTCGTCGTTATCTTTCGCTTTGATCGTGTCGTCGCTGTCGCAGCCATAGATCGTGTCGCGGCCCGACGAGCCGAACAGCGTGTTGTCGCCGTCGCCGCCGTGGATCGTGAATCCGATGCCGAGTTCCTCGAAACGGGCCAGCGTCATGCGGCTGCCGATCTGGATCGTGCCGCCGCCGTCGCCGCCGGTTGTGGTCTCGTCGAGGTACCAGCCGTCGTCCGTGCCGCCGTCACCGTAGACGATGACCGCCCGGCCGTCGATTTCGGTGATTTTGATGCGGCCCGGATTCACGTTGCCCCAGACGAACTGAATCGTGTCGTGCGCCTCAAGTTCGTAGATGTAGTCGAAGCCGTCGGCCGAGGCGAAAGTTGTAGGTGTCGGCGCCTTCGCCGCCCTTCAAAAAGTCATTGCCTTTGCCGCCAGCAAGGTCGTCGTCACCCTGTTCTCCTTCCAGAAAGTCATGGCCGCCTTGGCCGTATATCTCGTCGTTGCCGTGTTGGCCGCGCATCCAATCGTCGCCGTTTCCGCCGTGCATGAGGTCATCGCCGTCGTAGCCTCTGAAATAATCAGCGGCGTCGCTGCCGGTCAGTTTGTCATTGGCCCAAGTGCCGTTTACACGCCTGTAATCGGTCATCTCTGAAATCTCCGTCGCAAAAGCTTCAGCCCGCCAGACTGCCATGGGAAGCTCTCGCCCGCAATCCGCTGTTGTCATGGCGGCCAGCTGCCGTTTTGACTCTTTTTGTTTCCGCTTGCGCTGAGCGCGGCGGAACTGATTGTCTCCGGCGGGAAGTCATCTTCAATCCGACGCGTTGCAGCTTGTTCTGCCGCGCATTGTGTCTTTCCCGGGACAGCGCACGCTGTGTCAAGCGCCTGCATGCGATGAGAGGAATCGCCAGTCGGCCGGCGTTTCCGCCGCAAGGGACAAAAGACGGCGCGCCGGCCCGAATGACCTGATGACGGCGCGGCGAGTTCGCCCTTGCGGACAAAGCTTCAATGCGCCGCGTGCCGTTAGACCGCGCCGATCATCATTTTGTCTTGACCAACCGTGCGAATTCCGGCGGCGCACACGCTATTGTTGCCAGGAACAATCCAACTGCGACACCTGCCAGTTGCTCCGCAGGTTTTTGATCGTGTAGTCACAGGAACCTGACATTCCGTCGAACGCGCCGGTTCCGCCAAGAATTTCAAGCTTGCCGATTCCATCTGCGCTGCTGTCGGAACCGCTCGTTTGCCTTTCCGCCGACAAGAATAATTTGTCGCCCGAGGAGGCTGTTGTCGTGCAGACAGCTTCAATGTCCAGCTTATCCGGAAACTGCCTTCCGACAGTCAGGCACTTCACAAGACTGTGACCGCCCTCAGGAAAGGGTGGCCCGCTGGTCGCCGTGATCACAGCGGCCCCTTCGGACGGCCCGAAGATCACAGGCGCTTCCACGTGATCCATCCTTGTGTAGTCTGTGATGAGGAATGCGATTTGGCTGTAGCTGCCGGCCTCTTCAGCCTCGGCCTGCGCCGCGCCCGAAAGCAAAGCCGCCGCTGAAATGCTGATGAAGTTCTTTCGAATTGTCATGAGGTCTGTCCTTTCGGCAAGAATTTCCCGCGAAGAAACCAAACCATACGACGTCTCTGGATCAGCCTCAATATCCCGCCGGGTTGTCGGAATGCGGATATTGAACGGGATGAAGGCCGGAGGCAGACTGCGGATAACCTGGAGATGCTTTCTGCGTCAGGAAGCCGCCTCCGGGCTTCTGACCGGTTTCCCAGTCTGTTAACAGCGGTTTCGCCGCCGCATGTCCGCCTCAGCGAACGTCGGAAGCCGTCGCGGGCCGGACAGGCGGGGCAGCAAATAACCTCCGGCGGACAGCTTCGCGGCGGCGGTTTGTATGGCGGCCTGCCCAGTCGTCCAAGTGATTGTCAGCGGATGCCGAGAGAAAACACGGCCATGAGCGCGTCCGCGCCGAATCAAGATGCCGCCGCCCGAATGGCTCCGGCTTTTCAGTCCGGTCGGTATTCCCCGCGTGCGTCCGGCAACCTGAGCGTGTCCCAGCGCAAATTGCGGTGTTCCCCGCATGCGTCGGGAAGCAGCGCATGAAATCCCGGCGCCGGTTCCCGGATGTTGGCAAACATGCAGGCTGAGTCTAAGATTAGATCCGCCGCCGGCGCGGATGCGTCCGCTGCAAAATGAAACACTACATGTCCGCTGCGGGAAGGCGGCTGCTGTTTTCGCCGCAAGCGACTTGATTCGGGGTCTGACATGCGATTTCGGTCATTTGCCGCCGCTATGAAGACCGAGCGGCGCCTTCCCTACGGCTGGCCCGTTTTCTGGGACGACGCGAAGGCGGGTTTGGTTCTGCTGATGGTTGAGATCCCGTTCGCGATGGGCATCGGCGTCATTTCCGGAATGGGCGTCGCGGCGGCGCTGTACTGCATGGTGATCGTCGGATTTGTCGGAGCGCTTCTGGGAGGAACGCGGGCGATGGTCAGCGGTCCGGCCGTCGCTGTCGCGGTCATCGTGGGCTCGGCGCTGTCTTCCGGCAGGCTGGGAATTCCCGATATGGGATTCGTCGCCATACTGGCCGGCGCGATACAGCTGGTTATGGGATCGGCCGGCGTCGGCCGATTCATGGCGTACTTGCCGCACGTCGTGCTCACCGGATTCATTTCGGGCATCGGATGTTTTCTGGTCTGGTCGCAGGCATGGATACTGATCGAACTCGGCACGGCGGATATCGCTGTCGCGGGCACGTGTCTGGCCGTCATATTGGTCTGGCCGCGCCGGCTGCGCGCGTTTGTTCCCGCGCAGCTCGTCGGGATACTGGCGGGCTGGGCGGTCTCGGTCTTCCTGCTGCCCGGGGGGCTTCAGCTGGGCTCCGTACCGGCGGGACTGCCGGAAATCTCGATCGCCGTGCCGACGCTCGAAATCCTGCCGGCGGCAGCCGGGACTGCCTTCATGATCGCGTTCATCAGTTCCGTGTACACGCTGATGATAGCCCAGTCGGTTGATACGCTGACCGGCGGCAGGCACAATGCGAATCGGCAGCTGGCCGCCACCGGCGCCGCCAACTGCGCGGCCGGCCTGTTCGGCGCGGTTCCGGGGGCCGGTCAGTTCGGCGCGATGGCGTCGGTCGTTCTGGGCGGCAGAACCGTCGTCGCCGGGATTGTCGTGTCCGCCTTGACGGCAGGGTTCATTCTCGGGCTGGGGCCTTACCTGACGTCGCTGCCGGTCGCGGCGATACTGGCGGTGGTCATCTGGATCGGCCAAGAGTTGATCGACTGGCAGCTGGTCAAACGGTTGCACAAGGCGGAGCGCCGTCACGCCGTCGTTTTCGCGATCACGCTGCTGCCCGCCGCGGCCGGAGAACCGCTTTCGGCGGTCGTGCTCGGTCTGATCGCCGCGTTCATCGGAAACGCCACAGCCCTGGAACGCGCGGAGATGGACAGCGTGCTGTCGGTGCCGCTCTTGGACAGCACAATCCTGCCGGAAAGCGGCAATGCCGACCCGTTGTCGGCGCGGACCGGCCTGCTCGCGTTTCGCGGGACTTTCACGGCCGCCTCGTCCCGGAGGCTGGCGGCGCTTCTCGAGGGGGACATCAAGGATCATGAGATCGCTATTTTCGATCTGTCGGGAATCACCCATATGGACGACAGCGCCGCCCATCTCTTGCAGCTGCTTCTCCGCAAGGCCGCGACAATGGGCGTCGAAGTCATAGTGTTCGGGCTGCCGGAAGGTCTCTGCGGCACTCTGGAGGCTTTCGGCGTCCTGCAGAATGTTCCCGAGGGCCGGACCGTCGATTCAATGGCCGAGGCGCAGAGTATCGCAGCCGAACTGCTGACAGGCGGGGACGCTGACCGGCAGCCGCGGGGCTGAGCATGTTTCGGCAATGAGGCCGGGACCGGACGCGCATCCGCCCTGTCACCCGATCCGGCTGCCGGAAGCGGGCGGCGGCCTGAACGGCGCTCCGGCGGCGGACAGAAGGGTTATCCTCCGCTCATTCGATTCTCCCGATTCTCCGGCGCGTTTATGGCCTGTCAATATCCCATGCTTGATTCTAATGCTTGATTGCGTGTCCCGAACCGAAACATGCGAATCCGCCTTACGCATCCTGAAACTCGGTTGAAATTCGCTCCCTGTGCCGCGATTCGCAATCGATGGAAACATCGTGCCCGCCGACGGTGCGCTTGCCGCGAAATGCGATCTGCAGCGCTTGGCCGTCGCGCCGGGCGCGGAAGTTTGTCGTTGAAAACGATTGACCTTGGACGGGCGAACCGGTATAGGGGATCCGCGCTCATCCGGTTTCGCCGGTCGGGCACTATCCCATGTTAAAGGAGAATTTCTATGATTCGAAGATCGATTCTCAAGGCGCTGTTGGCGCCGGCCGTGGCGTTTCTGGGTTTCGGAGCGCAGGCGGACGATCATATTTTGAAAATAGGCTTCGTCGGCGTCACCAGCGGCCCCGCCGCGGCTTGGGGCATATCTAACGTCCGTTCGATGCAGGCCCGGGCGGCTTGGCTTAACGAGGAAGGCGGCGTCGAGATCGGAGGCAAGACCTACGAAATCGAAATCGTCACCTTTGACGACCAGAAGGATCCCAAGCGCGCCATCGCCGGAATGGAGAAGATGGCTCAGGAAGGCATTCACTACGTCGTCGGCCCGAATGTCGACGACGGCGCGGCTGCCGTGCGGCCGGTCGCCGAGCAGAACGGCATCATCTATTTCCCGTACGCTTTTCCGAAGGAACTCTACAGTCCGCCGGCGTCAAATGCCGTGCTCGGCATGGTCGCGAGTTATCAGTCCGGTCCGGCAATCTACAAATTCCTGAAGGAAAACAAAGGTGTGAAGACCGTCGCCTTCATCTCCGCAAACGAGTCCGACCCGCTGAGCCAACGGCGCGGAGGCGTGGCGGCCGCTGAAGCGCTGGGTCTTGACGTCGTTTCGGACAGCGTCACCTACCAAGTCGACACCACTGATTTCACGCCGGTCATCACTCCGGTCGTCAGACTCAATCCCGACCTGCTGGTGCTGTCCGGCGTCGCGCCGGCCAACGCGCCGCAGATCATCCGTTCGGCGCGGGAGCTGGGTTTCCAAGGGCTGATCTCAACCGAAACCGCGCAGGATGCGACGGTGCTCATGGAAGGCGCGGGCGATCTGGCCAACGGCTTCATCTCCGTGGGCGGCGCGTCAACGCCGGAGATCGCTTCAGACGCGATGAAGGAGTTCGTCGCCCGGTACACCGACATGTTCGGGGAGTATAACGACGAGTCGAACACCAAGGTCTACGCGCTCGACTACATCATCGAGACTCTTAAGGCCAATCCGGCGGCGATTGACGATGTCGAGCAGTTCAAAATGACAATGGACACCTTCTCGGCGCCCAATCCCTACATGAAGGGCGGCGCCATGCTGAAATACGTCGGCATGTCGTCGTTCGGTCAGCGGCGCCAGATCGCGGTTCCGCTCGTTGTCAATGAGTACCAAGACGGCGAATTCCAGACGCTGTTCGTGGCTGAAGTCGACTGAATATCCGAATTTCCTTCCACAGCCGGGCGGACGTTTCCGCCCGCCCGGCCGCACGCGCTGAGCGTCCATGGAACAAGTTCTGGTGAACGGGGTCTATCTCGGGGCTCAGTATGCGCTGATCGCGCTTGGCCTGACCCTGATCTTCGCCCTGATGAACGTGCTCAACTTCGCCCACGGGCAGCTTTATGTCCTGGGCGGTTTTGTCACCTACAGCGTTTACGGGCAGTTCGGTCTGCCGTATGTCGTCGCTCTGCTGGCAACGGCGGCCAGCCTCGCCGTTGTCGGAGCGCTGCTTGAGAGGCTTCTGTTCCGGCCGGTGATCAAGAGATCGGTGCGGGAGGAGAGCACGATGCTTCTCGCCGCGGGCATCGCCTTTCTCCTCGATGCGCTGATTCTGCTGTCGTTCGGCGAAAAACAGCGGGGCGTGCCGAAGATCGTCGACGGCGTGTTCAACTGGGACTTCCGCGTGATCATGCCTTACGACCGGATACTGATCTGCGTTCTCGCCGTCGTCTGCATCACGGCTTTCATACTCTTCATGCATTTCAGCAGGACCGGCCGCGCGCTCCGCGCATTGGCTCAGGACCGCGTCGCCGCCCAGTTGATGGGCGTGGATGTCGATCGGTATTCGATGATCGGATTCGCCCTCGGCGCCATGCTTGCCGGAGTCGTCGGCGGATTGCTGGTGACCATCACCGGCGTCAATCTCGGCATGGGCGGGCCGACGTCCATCAAGGCGTTCCTGATGGTGATGATCGGCGGCGCCGGCGTGATTTCCGGCGCGATCGCCGGCGGCTTCATCCTGGGAATGATGGAATCGATCGGTCTGACCGTGCTCTCGCAATACGGCGATGTCACATATCTGGTGATATTCGCGTCGCTGATGGTTTTCCTTGCCATCCGTCCGCAGGGGCTGATGGGCAAACCTTGGGGCTGACCGGTGGCAGGACGGTTCGCCCGATATTCGTCGGCAGCGGTTTTCCTTGCCGCTGTGCTTTTTGTCGTGCCTTGGCTCATCGAGGCAACAGGACGGTATGACCTCTACTTCACGCTGACTTCGGTCGCGCTGCTGTCGATCGCGAGCGGCGGCGTGTGGCTGACTTTCTACATCGGGCGAATCAATATCGGGCAGGGCGCCTACGCGCTCGCCGGGGGCTATGTCTCGGCGATCCTCGTCATGCAGTACGGGGTTTCCTTCTGGCTGACCGTGCCGATCGCCGGGTTCGCCTGCGCGCTGTTGAGCGTGCTGATCGGGCTTCCGATTCTGCGCCTGCGCGGTGTTTATTTCGCCATGATCACGCTGGTCCTGACCGAGGTCGCCCGGCTCACGGCGCTGGCCCTTCCTGTCACCCGGGGAGCCAAGGGGATCGTATCGATTCCGCTGCCCGGCGAGGTCGCGGTGTTCGGGTTCACGATCATCCCCGGCTTCGCAGAGATCGGCAACGTCAAGCTGGCATTCTATTACGTTGCGGTCATCCTGATGATCATGAGCTTCGCGGGCCTGTACCGTCTGGTTCATTCGCGCCTCGGCCATCTCTGCCGGTCGCTTCAGCAGAACGAGGAACTCGCCTCCTCGATCGGCGTCAATGTCGCCTATCTGCGTATTGTCGCGTACGCGATCTCTTCCTTCCTGGGCGGCATAGGCGGAGCCGTGTTCGTCGCCATCTCGCAGTCGATCTATCCGTCGAGCTTTCAGGTCAAGGACTCGATCGACTTCATGCTGAACTGCTTTCTCGGCGGTCTCAGCTACGTCTTCGGACCGATGCTGGGGACGTTAATGCTCTATTTCGGATGGGATCTTCTTTTCGAGACCGGAAGATACCAGCTGCTGATTTACTCAAGCCTGATCATCATTCTCATTCTCGTGCTGCCCAACGGGCTGCTGAGTCTTCGCATTCCCTCCGGATGGAGGGCCAAGAAGTGAACCCGCTGCTGGAGATCCGCGGCGTGACGAAGCGTTTCGGCGGCCTGCGGGCGGTCGGCGACGTGTCCTTTTCCGTTAACGAAGGCGAGATCCTGTCGGTCATCGGCCCGAACGGCGCCGGGAAATCGACATTGTTCAAGCTCATATCGTCGTTTCTGCGGACAACCGCCGGGGAAGTGCTGTTCCGCGGCGAACGCATCTCGAACCTGACGCCGCACGCGGCGGCGCGGAAGGGCGTCGTGCGCACGTTTCAGGAGGCCATGGTGTTCAGGGACATGACGGTCCGCGACAATGTCATCGTCTCACATCATCTTCGCTCGAAGGCGAGCCTTCTCGGATATTTCATCGGCGGCGGCGCCGCGCGCTCGGACGAGGATGGTTTCGGCCGGTCCGCGGATGAGATTCTGGACTTCCTCGGTCTCGGCCACATCGGGAACGAAATGGCGAGCAACCTGCCCCAAGGCCATCTGAGGGCGCTCGGGATCGCCATCGGCCTCGCCACGGATCCGGCTGTCCTTCTTCTTGACGAACCCTTCGCGGGCATGAACCATGACGAAACCATGCGGATGGTTGAGCTGGTGCGCGGGGTCCGGGACCGCGGCGTCACCGTGCTGTTGGTCGAGCACGACATGCAGGCGGTCATGCGCATCTCCGACCGTATCGTGGTGCTGAATTTCGGGGAGAAGATCGCGGAAGGCGGGCCGGCGGAGATCCAGAACGACGAACGGGTCATAGAGGCTTATCTCGGCCTTGAGGACGAGTCGATCGGGATGTGACGATGGACCCGATGCTGAGCTTTTCCGATGTCGAACTCTATTACGGCCACGTCTATGCTCTGAAGGGCGTGTCGCTTGAACTGATGTCCGGCGAGACAGTGGCGCTTATCGGAGCCAACGGGGCTGGAAAGTCTTCGATTCTCCGGGCCATCACCGGCCTCCATCCGATCCGCGCCGGCGAAATCCGGTTTGAGGGAGAACGGATTGACGGGGCGGGGGCGGCGGCGATCGTCAGGATGGGAATCGTGATGGTTCCGGAGGGGCGGCGCGTGTTTCCCTATATGTCGGTCAAGGATAATCTCATGATGGGGGCGTTCACGCGCTCCGACACCGCCGGGATCGCAGCCTCGCTTGAAGGGGTGCTCGAACGTTTCCCGCGGCTTCGGGAGCGTTATTCGCAGGCCGCGGGCACATTGAGCGGCGGCGAGCAGCAGATGCTTGTCATAGGACGGGCGCTGATGGCCGGGCCGCGGCTCCTTCTGCTTGATGAGCCGTCCTTGGGCATCGCTCCGAATCTGGTTCAGGACATTGCGCGTTCAATCGTTGCCATCAACAGGGACGAAAACGTCTCGGTGCTCCTGGTCGAACAGAACTCGCGTATGGCGCTCCGCATCTCCAACCGCGCCTATGCGCTCGCTACCGGTTCGGTGGTGATCAGCGGTTCGTCGGCGCAGCTCCGCGAGGATGACCGGGTTAAGGCGGCTTATTTGGGCGGCGAGATCTGAGCGGGAATGAAGGCCGCGCGCTCCCGGCGGACCGGGCTTCCGCTCACGGTTCAAGCAGGACAGGCCGGCTTGATGAAACTGCTTCTTGTGAACCCCAACACGACCGAGTCGATGACCGGCAAGATGCGCGAAGCGGCTGCCGCGATCGCGGCCCCGTCGACGGAATTGACCGCCGTCACCGCGGACTACGGTCCGGAGAGCATTGAGGGTTACTACGACGAGGCCTTACTACGACGAGGCCTTCTCTGTCCCGGCCCTGCTCGACGCTGTGGCGGCGCATCCCGACGCCGGCGGCATCGTCGTCGGATGTTTCGACGACACCGGCGTCGACGCCGCGCGCTGCATAACTTCCGCTCCGGTTATCGGATTGTGCCAAGCGGCGCTTCAAGCGGTCTCGGTCGTTTCGTGCAGCTTCACCGTGGTCACCACGCTCGGCCGGTCTGTGCCCGCCATAGAGCATCTCGTTCTGGCGCTACGGATATGCGGCGCAGTGCCGCAAGGTGCGGGCATCGGAGATCCCCGTGCTCGCGCTGGAGGATTCAACCTCTGACGCCCGGAATCTGCTCCGCGAAGAGGTTCGCCGCGCGCTTGACGAAGACGGCTGCGAAGCCGTGGTTCTGGGCTGCGCGGGCATGGTCGATGTCGCCCGTTCGCTGTCCGGTGAATTCAAGGTTCCGGTGGTGGAAGGCGTGAGCGCGGCCGTGAAGATCATCGAGGGCATCGCCGCCATTGGACTTACGACTTCGAACCGCTGCGGCTACGCTCGTCCGCGCGTTAAGACCTATGTGGGAACCTTTTCCCGATACGCCCCCCGTCAGTGAAGATGTCTGTCAAGCGGCGCTTGGATTGCGGATGGCGCCGCGCAGGGGGCGTCAGCCGGCAGACTTATCCAGCCGCGTATGCGCTTGTTCGCAATGGTTGAAACTGTTCCCGGCCGCAGCGGCAGTGACCGGCCGGAAGAGCGAAGACGCACCCCGCGACACGGCCGCGAAGCCGAGTTTATCAATGTTCAGGAGTGCGGCAGGCGTGCCCCTGCGTCGTTTTCAGCCGGTTCGCCGCCAAGTTTGGCATCAGCGGTCTGGGGGTCGGGTCGCGGATACTGCACTTGATGATTCCCGCGTCAGGTTGTCGTCAGACGCAGTCCGACGGCGCCGACGGCGATCAGCGCGATGAAGGCGAGTTGAACGGTCCCGAGCTGTTCGCGGAAGGCGGCGAATCCGATTAACGTCACCGCCAGGATACCGATGCCGGCCCACAGGGCATATGCGACGCCGACCGGGATTGATTTGAGAGCCGGCGCGAATGCCCAGAAGCTGCATATGTAGCATAGGATCGATAAGGCTCCCCAGTGCTGCTTCGCGAAGCCGTTCGACAGCTTGAGCAAGACCGTCGCGGTCACCTCCAGCACAATAGCGGCCGTCAGGAACATCCATGCGCTCATAACTCGGGACCTTCGCACCGTGGCAGAAATCAGTGTCGGAGTTTGAAGGTTCCGCCTCCGCCTCGGACAGCTGGTTGCGTCGGTTACAGCGGGCCGGCGGTCTTGGCAAGTCTCCGCATGCGCTTGCATGCTACCACATCGCCGTCGAATATGTGGGCCGTGATGTCCGCCAAACCTGTTTTCTCCGCTTTCCGGCGCGCCATCTTATCGGCGGCAGTGACATTAATCTGAACCCTTTTGGAAATTTGGCGGCCGGCACTCAAAAAACGGCGTGTTTTCAGTGTTATAGGGGCGAGCGATGTTTCCGGCGATCGTTCCGTTGCCTCCAAGTGCCCGGTCAGCGGTCGCGATGCTTGTATGCGCGGGCCAGCCGGCGTTTCAGGTCGGCGATGAATCCATCCGTAATTACAGCGTCGTGCGCGATGGAATGCCAAAGGCCGGCATTGTTGACGTAGGACCGCATGGTATTCAGTCCTTCTTCAAGCTGGTTCCATGTCAGCCCCATCGCTTCCGGGCGGATGTCCAGACCGATGCCGGAAATCGTGTCCAGCATCTCGTCGGCGCCGTCCTGGTGAAGCATCGAGCCGACGATAATGCCGAGGCACACCGGCTGGCCGTGGAGGAACTTTCTGCCGGTCAGCTGTTCCAGCGTGTAAAACAGGAAGTGGTCCGTGCCTTCGATGTGGCGCGGGCACCAGCCCGATCCGTGATAGCTCGTGCCCCATTTCAGGCCGTCGACCAAGGTCTCGATGCCCCGATCATTCATCACGCGGATGTTATCAGCGTTTTCGATGACCGTTCTTGTCTTGGCGAGCGATTGTTTCGCCAAATGCTCGTCAAACCGCCATTTCTCTTCGATTTTCCCTTCGCGTTCGGCATAGCGCCAGTCCAGCACTCCGGTGTGAAAGCAGAGAATGTCGCCGATGCCTGACCAGTTGAGCGCGGGCGGGCAGCCGGCGAGAACGTCGTAATCGACATAGATCGCCTGCGGCACGGCCCAGCCGCGGTAAACGACCTTCCCGTTGATCCGAACCCCTGAGCGCTGACCGTAGACAGCGTTCACCGACAGAGCCGTGGGAGCCTGAAAGAGCGGCAGGTTGAGCCGCCAGGAAAGTATTTGGCCACGTCCAGCGCCTGACCTCCTCCAAGCCCCACGATGGCCCGTGTTTCGCCCAGGCTGCCGGCCGCTCTGTCGAGACTGTCCTGCTCGATCGGCCCGCAGAAGTAGGGCCGGCAGTCGGCGCCCTCGAAATGATGACCGAACAAAGGCCAGAGATCCTCCATCGTGACTACGAGGAAGGGCGGATTGACGAAATCCCGGAACTGGTCCAAGAGACCGCGGCCGAACACGGTGGGAAATCCGTAAGTGAGATCTCGGTCATGCGGCAAGGTCAAGGTCTCCTTCAATAGGTGCTGGTCAGTCCGCCGTCGACGCAGATCGCCTGGCCGGTGATGTAAAGACTCAGATCCGACAGGAGAAAAACGAAGGCGCCGGCGCAGTCGCGCGGTTTGCCCGGACGGCGCAGGGGAATGCGCCCTGCCTTGATATAATGGCTGCGGAAATCTTCGAGTTCGTGCTCGTGCCCGCCGTCTTCCGTCAAGGCCATGCGGGTGTCGATGAAGCCAGGCGCGACCGCATTCACGCGAATGCCTTCCGAACCGAAATCGACCGCCATGGACCGGGTCAACATCATCAAACCGCCCTTCGCGGCTGCATAGGCGGCCGACTTCGGAACTCCGAAGAACGCCTGAGACGAAGCGGTGTTGACGACCGCGGGCGACGCCGACTGATGCAGCAGGGGCAGCGCCGCCTGCGTGACGCGGAGAGCCCCGGTCAGATTTATGTCGAGTACGCGCGACCAGCGATCATCAGGGACGTCGGCAGCATGGCTGATATCCAAAATCGCGGCGTTATTCACGAGACCGTCGAGGCCGTTCCAATTTTCGATCCTTGACAGAGCTGTTTCGATGCTCAGGCGGCTGGACACGTCAAGCGGGGCAGGCAGCAGGCGGTCTCTGCCTGCGTCCAAGTCCGCCGCCGCCCGTGCCAAAGCCTCAGCGTCAACATCCGTGAGCAATACGCGCGCGCCTTCCGCAAGGCACAGTTCAGCAGCGGCGAGGCCGATGCCGCGCGCGGCCCCGGTTATGAGTATGCGTTTGTCATCAAGAAGCATCGCCGTCCCCGGACCAGGCCAAGATGGATGCCTCACGCGCCCGCTTGATTCCGCTCCAGTCTTCGCGACCAGCGCCGCCGCTTGATCTGAGCCGGTCTGCTTCCTCCATGACCGCGGCAGAGACCGCGACGGCCTCTTCGTCCGTCAGATTGCACGGATCAAGATAGATTTCCTGCCGCTCCGACAAGTCGTCGCGCACGATGATCCGAGGCTTCCGTGCGGCAAGACGCCCGACCAGCTGCCACGCATGGAAGCCGGCGCTCTCGGGCGCGACAGAAATCCTGACCCGCGTGATCGGGTTCCCGGTCCAGTCGGCGCAGGTTGCCGCGGTGACACCGGGAATATCCGCGAGATCGCTTATCCAAAGGGTCGTGCGCGCCTCTTCCGCGCGCCGGGCGGCCTCATGATCGCGTTTCTCCCACAGTTCCAGCGCCGCCATCGCGCCGACGACGCTTTCTTTGCCCGCTTTCATCGTGCGCCCGATGCCGCGGCGCTGAAGATAGGCCGCGCGGACAAGATCTGAGTCGCCCGCGACGATGCCGCTCGTTACGCCTGACAGGAATTTATGGCCGGAATAGATCGCTGCCGACGCGCCGAGGGAAATTGGCCCGGTAAGATCATACTCTGAAGCCATGTCGACGATCACGGGCACATCGTGCTCACGGCAAAGCTCGATGAAGACATCCATCGGCAGTTCGTTCATACGCACGGTATGATGCGAAACAACATACAATGCCGCGGCTGCGCCCTCTGCCAAAGCGGCTGCGAGATGCCAGGTCTCGCAGGCCGCGGCGGAGCCGACGGGAACGACCTCGGCTCCGGCGAGACGGACCGTCTGATCCACCGGCGAGCCGTAATTCACCATATGTCCCATGGGCAGAAGCACCCGGCGCTCGCCGGGTGCCGCCGGCAGGGCTTCGATTCCCGCGAGGTCCGCCCCCGTGAGGCAAGCAGCCACCGTCTGTGTTATTGCGGCCGCTGAACATGCGGTGACGCAACCGGCTTCGGCTCCGGTCACGCGCGCTATGACCGCCCCGGCGCGGGACTGCAGCTCGTCCATGTCGACAAACGACGCGAGAATGCAGTCCACCGCCTCGCGGACCTCATCTGGAACGCGGGATGCGCCGATGGCTGTCATGGTGCCGGATGCGTTGATGATCGAAGAGAGACGCCATCTGGCGAAAGGATCGGATGTCATGGAATGCGTTCTCCCGTAGCGCTTTCGAAAACGTGCAGCCTGTCAGGCCGGAAAGCGAGCGGCAGCGTTTCGCCGACGCTGAAAGCGCGGCGCATGTCGCCGCTGATGCGTGCGGTCAGATGCGGCAGGCGGGTGCTGCTGAGATGGAGGAGCGTCTCGTGTCCGAGATCTTCGATCCGGTCGACCCGCGCCTCGCCGGCGCCGACCGCGCCCTCCGCCGTTTCTGTGAGAAGATGTTCAGGCCGTATGCCGAGAATGCCCCGGAAGCCGCGCCCATGCAGGGGATCGACTGTCGCCGCGGCGGCGGCCAAAAGGTCCGGCGCGTCGAAAAGGTTCATGCGCGGACTGCCGATAAAGCCGGCGACAAAGGTGTTCGCCGGCCGTTCATAGACTTCGGTCGGCGCGCCGACCTGCATGATCCGCCCCTTGTTCATGACTGCGATCCGATCACCCATCGTCATCGCTTCGACTTGGTCGTGCGTGACGTAGACGGTTGTCGTCTTCGAGCGGCGTTGCATCTCGGATATTTCTCCCCGCATCTGAACCCGGAACTCCGCGTCGAGGTTCGACAGCGGTTCGTCAAAGAGAAAGGCGTCCGGCTTGCGGATCATGGCGCGTCCGAGCGCGACGCGCTGCGCCTGCCCGCCCGAAAGCTGGCGGGGTTTGCGTCCGAGAAGCTCGCTCAGACCCAGGATGTCGGCGATCCGTTCGACCTCTGTGCGGACCGTGGCCGAGCCGGTCTTTCTGACCTTGAGTCCAAAGGAGAGATTTTCCCGCACTGACATGTTCGGGAACAGAGCATAGGACTGGAAGACCATCGAGATGTTCCGTTCGGCCGGAGAAAGGTCGTTGGCGCGCCGCCCGCCGATCAGCAGGTCGCCTGAGGACACCGACTCGAGTCCCGCGATCATCCTCAGCGTTGTCGACTTGGCGCAGCCTGAGGGTCCGACCAAGGCCATGAATTCCCCTTCCCGGACGTGCAGGTTCAGGCCGGAAATAACCTCCGATTCGCTGTAGCTTTTAGTCACCTCCCGAAATTGTATGTCTTTCATCCGGCCGCCGCGGACGGGGACAGACGCGGCGGTATCGGCGGTGACGCTTCCGTTCGGTGACGCCGCGCCGCCCGCCGGGCGGGCCCGCCGGTGCGCTGCTGCGCGTTCATGCGGAACAGGCGCTCTCGATCCTGTCTCTGGCAGTGTTCAGAAACTCCTCTGTCACATTGAAGTCGTTGGCGATGCCGTACGCCAATTTCCCGCGTTCCACAAAGGCTTTCAGCCCGCGCACGGCGCTGAAGACTTCAGGCCAAGTGATGTCCATGGCGGAGGGGCGTATGTCGATTCCCAGATAAGTCACGGCGCCGAGCAGCTCCTCCAGCCGCTGGCCGTGCATCATCGCGCCGAGAACGAGACCCAGGCAAACCGCTTGGCCGTGCAGGAACGTTTTCCCTGTTCCCGCTTCAAGGGCATAGCAGACATAGTGCTCAATGCCCTCGATATGGCGCGGATTCCAGCCCGCGCCGTGGTAAGAAGCGCCGCCCCATTTCAGTGCTTCGACCATGGTCCGGATGCCGCGCTGCGACAGCGCCTTGATCTCTTCGAGTTCAGCCAGCGCGGCTCCGGCTTTCTCAAGCGAGATGGATGCCAGGCTTTCGTCGTAAGGCCAGCGCGGCTCGCATCTGCCCCGCGCTTCGGCATACCGCCAGTCCATTACGCCGGTGATGAAACAGAAGATGTCGCCGACTCCGCCGATATTGAGCGCGCGCGGCGCGGATTCGATGATGTCGAGATCGATATAGACAGTTTCAGGCACCGCCCACCCGATATACTTGACGATTCTATTGTCCCGCACAGCGGCGCGATGCCCGAAGGCCGCGTCCACGGAGAGCGATGTCGGGAACTGGAAGAGCGGGAGGTTCAGGCGCCAGGCAAAATACTTGGCCGCGTCGATCGCCTGGCCGCCGCCGAGGCCGACAATCGAGGCAGCGTCCCTGACCGTCTCAAGATCGGCCGAAAGCGCCGCGCGTTCGATGGATCTCACCAGGTAAGGCATCGCGCCGGCAGGCAGAGAGCCGCGGAAGAGGGGCCAGAGGTCGTCCATGGTGACCACCAGCATTTTCGGACGCACGAAATTGGCGGTTTCGGACAGAAGGTTGCGTCCGAAGACCGTCGGGAACTGCGGGATGTCTGATTCCTTGAAAGGCATGGCTTACCCTTTGACCGCGCCGAGGGTCAGCCCCTTGACGATGTGTTTCTGCGCGACGACTGCGAAAAGCAGCATCGGGACGATGGCGACGATCGACGCAGCGGTCATTGTGCCCCAGTCGAGCGCCGCATAGCCGCGGAAGCTTGTCACGCCGAGCGTGATGGTTTGCGCCTTGGAGAAGGTCAGGCCGAGCGCGATCGCGAGTTCATTCCATATCCATATGGCGTTCAGCACCGCCGTGGCGGCCATTCCCGGCAGAGTGCAGGGGACGTAGATCCTGGTCAGGATCTGCCAGTTCGAAGCGCCTTCGATCCGGGCGGCCTCGTCAACGGCCGGATTGATCTCGCGGAAGAACGAACTGAGCAGCCAGATGGAAAGCGGCAGGACGTGGACTTGGTACATGAGGGCGAGACCGAAATGCGTGTCATAGAGCCCGGTCAGTTGATAAAGCGAGAACATCGGAATGACGAACAGGAATTCCGGCAGCATGTAGGCCATGATCAGCCAGACGCCGACGAGATTCCGCCCTCTGACCTTCATCCGCACGACAGCGTAGGCGGTCGGTATCGCGATGGCAAGCGACAAAGCGAGGCCGATGACCGTGACGATGACGGAATTCAGGAACGTGTGTTTGAACGTCTCGTGGCTCCAGAGCTTGACATAGTTCGCCGCCGTGGGATCGAATAGCCAGAGCGGCGGGCTGGCAAGGCTGTCGCGCTTGGATTTCAGCGAAACGGTGAGAACCCAGTAGACTGGGAAAATGCTGAACACGATCATGGCGCCGGTGAAGACATAGGCCCAAGCGGCGGAAAACCGCATGCCCAGACGGCTCTGCCGCGGCATGACGGCGGATTCGTTCATGCGGCATGCTCACCGCGCCGCTGCAGCGATTGCAGGATCAGGGACACGGCGAGAATCACAAGAGAAAACAAGATCATCGCAGTCATTGCTTTTCCGATCTGCTGATAGCTGTAGGCGGTTCGGTAGACAAAGGTCTGCACGACCTCGGTGGCCAGTCCGGGGCCGCCGCCGGTCGTGCCGAAGACGATGTCGAAGACCTTCAGGGTGTCGATGGCGCGGATGATGATGACCGTGATCAGAAGTGAGCGCAGCATCGGAAACCGGAGCCGCCAAAAAATGGCGAATTCGCCTGCGCCCTCGACGCGGGCCGCCTCAATCGGTTCGGCCGGAAGTCCGCGCAGTCCGGCGAGCATGATGATGAAGACGAAAGCGGTCTGCCACCAGACATCGACCGCGACGATTGAGGGCATCGCGGTCCCGGCGGCGCCGTAGAAGGCGGACGGACCCAGCCCGAAGATGCCGATCAGATGGTTGATAATGCCGAGGAAGGGGTCGAACATGACTTTCGACATCAGCGCGACGACGATGCCGGAAACCATCAGCGGCAGCATGATGACCGCGCGTATCAGGTCGGTGCGGATCTTCAGCTTGTCGACCTGCACCGCGAGGTAGAACCCGAGTGCGACTTCAGCGGCCGTCGCGCAGACCGAAAACACGATGGTGTTCTTGATAACGACCCAGAATTCGGAATCGCCCAGAAGCTGGGAATAATTGGATATGCCGACGAAGTCGAACTGGCTGCCCCAGTTCCAGTTGGTCAGTGATACCGCCAGCCCGAATCCGACCGGGTACAGCGAGGTGAGCGTCAGCACAAGAATGCAGGGAAGAATGAACCATAGGGCAGAGGTGCCGCCGATGGACCTAGCCGCGGAAACCATGGCGCCCTCAGACTGTAAACAGGACAAGACCTTCGAAAGAGGCTCCGGACAGCATTGGAATGCGATCCGGAGCCGATCAGGGTCAGTCAGCGAGCATCTTCTCGAAGTCGGCTTGGGCTTCAGCGCCGGCTTCGGCCGGGTCTGCGCCGCCGTATATGTCGTGAATTACGTCCACGATGCGCAACGCGAATTCACTCCAGCCGGCGCGCTGAACCACTGACGTCTGTGAATTCGGCATCGCCGCCGCCACCGCGTCGACATAGGCCTGCGGGAAGCTCGAAGCATATTCGGGATCCTGCCAAGTCGAAAGACGCGGGGCGCCCCCGTGAAGCCTGCCGATGGCGGTCGCGCTGTCGGAGTTCGACATATACTGGATGAAAAGCCAGCCGGCCTCGGGAGCCGCGGCGTTTTCAGGAATTCCGAATCCCCATTGCCAATGGGCCGAATAGGGTTCGCCCTCGTCGTTGTCGATCGGGATGACGGAATAGCCGATCCTGCCGGCGACCGGGCTGTCATCCGGATTCTCGAAGCCGGGCGCGAACAGGCTCGCGTCGATGAAGAACGCCGCGCCGCCGGCCATGAAGAACTGCGACGCGTCCGGCCAGTCCATGGCCTGGATGTTCACGGGGCCGGCTTTCATCAGTTCGGCGTAGTTGGCCAGCCCCCGCACGATGTCGGGGTCGTTCATCAGCGGCTCCGACCAGCTGCCGTCGAACCAGACGTTGTAGGGCGCCGAGCGGTCCGCCTCGCCGACCGAGTTGTTTACGAAGCCGGTGATCGTATCGATCAGCGTGTCCGAACGGATGCCGCGCAGGACGGCGCCGGCCACCGCGCCGCCGCTTTCTTCCTTCACTTCGCGCGCCGCGGCGATCAGTTCTTCCATCGTGGCCGGCATTTTGCCGTCGAGATACCTGTCGACGTGATCCATGTTGGCGAACAGGATGTAGGTCTCGAACGATGCGGGGATTCCGTGGTATTCCCAGCTGCCGTTCACTTCGTATTTGGTTGAGTCGAGGAAGCCCGCGGGAATGTCTTCGAGATTGTAGTCGGGCGCGGTCAGGCCGGGGTTGTCGATGAATCCCTGAAGCGAATGGACAAGGCCGTTGACATGCTGGGTATAGGCCGTCGAGTCCATCGGCAGAAAATAGACGTCCATCTGCGAATTCCCGCCCGAGCCGCGCAGCGCCACCTCCATCCGGTCGAAATAGAGATCTTCGGCCATTGTCTGCAAATTGACGTCGATACCGGTGTCGGCTTCAAACTGATCAAGCACGACGCGCACTCCGTCCGCGACAGGATGCTCCGGCATCATGACCGTGATAGACTGCCCCGAGAATTGATTCCATGAAAAATCGGCCGACGCGGCCGTGGCGCTGACCGCCAATACCGCCGAGGACGCGACTGCCTGCATGGTTAATCTGAAAAAGTTTTCTCGCATTAAAGCATTCATGGTTTCCTCCATTTCTTCTGTCCGCAGGTCGTCCAGACCCGGCTGAATAAGTGTTCCCGGCGAAAATAAGGAGCTGACCGCTTTTTTGCAAACATTCGCAGCAGACCGATGATGCGGCCGGCATCGGGCGTGCCGATGCTGGTCGGACTGTTAAACTGATCCGGGATTGAAGTTTCCGATTGACTCACGGTCTGTTTTTGCAAGACTGTATTACGCGTGTAAAAAGGGAGGACAAAATGTCTATCAAACGCACACTGATCAACATGGCAGTCGGATTGGGGGGGGGCATTGGCTTTGCCGCAGGGCTTGTAACCTCGACTTTGGCGGAAGAATTGACAATCGCCACCGTGAACAACTCGGACATGATCATCATGCAAGAGCTGTCTTCGCAGTGGGAAGAGCAATCCGGTCACACCCTGAACTGGGTTGTGCTGGAAGAGAACGTATTGCGTCAGCGCGTGACGACGGATATCGCCACGAACGGCGGTTCGTTCGATGTGATCACCATCGGCGCGTACGAAGCGCCGATCTGGGGCGCGCAGGGCTGGCTGAAGCAGCTGGACGATCTTGGAGAAGCGTATAACTACGACGACATTTATGAACCCGTTCGTGCGGGCCTGTCGGCTGACGGTTCGCTCTTCGCGGTTCCATTCTACGCTGAAAGTTCCTTCACTTTTTTCCGCAAGGATCTGTTCGAGGCAGCCGGTGTCGCCAAGCCGACCTCGCAGATCACCTATGACGAATTCGCTGAAATCGTCGCTAAAGTGCACGATCCGGACAATGAGGTGTTCGGCACGTGTCAGCGCGGCAAGGCCGGCTGGGGCGAAAACATGGCTTTCGTCGGTCCGCTGGTAAACGCTTTTGGCGGCCAGTGGTTCGACATGGGCTGGAACCCGACGATCGACTCGCCGGAGTGGAAAGCGGCGCTGACATACTATGTCGATCTAATGGAAGCTTATGGTCCTCCGGGCGCGTCCGCCAATGGACACAACGAGAACCGTGCGCTGTTTGCCGACGGCAAATGCGCGACTTGGGTCGATGCGACATCGGCTGCGGGGTACATTTTCAACCCGGACACGTCCTCTGTCCACGATAAGACAGATTTCTTCCAAGCCCCCAAGCAGGTGACCGATAAGGGGACCGGTTGGTTCTGGGCATGGGCTCTGGCGATCCCGAACAGCTCGGCCAAAGAAGCGGCGGCCAAGGATTTCCTGGCCTGGGCCACATCTGAAGACTATGTGAACCTTGTCGGCGAGACCAAAGGCTGGGTCGCAGCCCCTCCGGGCACGCGTAAGTCAACCTACGCAAATATGAAGTACCTTGAGGCGGCTTCCTTCGCCAAGACGGTTGAAACCTCGATCTTGGCCGCCGACCCGTCTGACGCGACTCTGAACCCTGTGCCTTACACCGGCGTTCAGTTCGTCGCGATCCCTGAATTCCAAGGCATCGGCAACTATGTCGGTCAGCAGGTCTCTGCCGCTCTGGCAGGTCAGCAGTCGGTGGATCAAGCTCTGGCCAACAGCCAGCAGTTCGCCCTCCGCGAGATGAAGAAGGCGGGTTACATCAAGTAACCGTCTGCCTAGGTGGGCCGGTTCGCAAAAGTGTCCGGCCCGCTTCTTCCTGCGTGTAATTCAACAGTGTTTCGGCAATAGCCTGGTGCCGGGCCCGTCCGCTGACACTCAAGAGCATGTCGTTCAGGAGGGCGGAACAACATGTCGACCAAGGCATCCAGATCTGCCGCAAGATTGATGATCTCTCCGGCTGTGCTGCTTTTGCTTGGCTGGATGCTCGTACCCTTGTGCATGACGATCTATTTTTCGTTTTTGCGTTACAATCTGCTGCAACCCGGCGCGAACCCTTTCGTGGGATGGGAGAACTATTACTGGTTCGTCACTGATCCAAGCTTCAAGGCGGCGATGGTCAATACGCTGGTCTTGGTGGGCGGCGTCCTCGTCATCACAACCGTCGGCGGAGTCTGTTTCGCGCTTATGCTGGATCGCCCGATGTTCGGGCAAGGCATCATCCGTATCATGGTGATCGCACCATTTTTTGTCATGCCGACCGTGTCGGGGCTCGTCTGGAAGAACATGTTCATGAATCCAGTGAATGGCATCTTCGGACATCTTGCGTCCAGCTTGGGCATGCAGCCTGTTGATTTCTTCGGGCAGATCCCCTTGGCATCGATCATTTTCATCGTCGCGTGGATGTGGTTGCCATTCGCCACGCTGATCCTGCTGACGGCTTTGCAATCGCTTGATCAGGAACAGATCGAAGCGGCCGAGATGGATGGGGCGAACCGGCTGAACCGCTTTTGGTTTATCGTGCTGCCCCATTTGGCGCGCGCGATCACCGTGGTGATCCTGATCCAGACGATTTTCCTGCTGTCGATTTTTGCCGAGATCCTTGTGACCACCAACGGCGGCCCGGGCACGGCGACGACGAATCTGACCTATCTGATCTATGTCTCGTCTCTGCTGCAGTATGATGTGGGCATGGGCAGCGCCGGCGGTGTTCTGGCAATCATCCTTGCCAACATCGTCGCGATTGTCCTGATGCGGATGATCGGCAAGAACCTCGACGCTTGAGGGAGGGCAGCATGGCACGCGCAGTCGCAAACCAGACCAAAGTCCTTAACACGGTGATCGCGGGAACGCTGGGGTTTCTGATGTTCCTCCCGATTCTGTGGATTTTCGTATTGTCCTTCAAGACCGAAGGCGACGCCATCAAGGCCCCGCTGGAAATCTTGTTCGGCACGGCTTGGACAACCGAAAGTTTCGGCGCGGTTCAGGCCCGTTCGGACTATTTCAAACATTTCTCGAATTCCGTCATCATCTCGGTCGGTTCAACCTTCCTCGGGCTTCTGATTGCGATCCCGGCCGCTTGGGCGATGGCCTTTGTGCCCGCAAAGCGGACCAGGGATGTGCTGATGTGGATGCTGTCGACCAAGATGCTGCCGCCTGTGGGGGTGTTGGTGCCGATCTATCTGCTGTTCCGCGACTTTGGGTTGCTGGACAGCCGGATCGGCTTGGTCTTCGTGCTCATGATGATTAATCTCCCGATCATCATTTGGATGCTCTACACCTATTTCAAGGAAATTCCCGGCGAGATTCTCGAGGCGGCGCGGATGGACGGCGCATCCTTGCGTGAGGAGGTCATTCACGTTCTGACCCCGATGTCAATCCCCGGCATGGCCTCCACTATACTGCTCAACATCATTCTGGCATGGAACGAGGCGTTCTGGACCCTGAACCTGACCGCAGCCGACGCGGCGCCGCTGACGGCGTTCATCGCCAGCTATTCCAGCCCCGAAGGTCTGTTCTACGCGAAACTCAGCGCGGCCTCTGTCATGGCCATCGCGCCGATTCTCATCATGGGGTGGTTCAGCCAGAAACAACTCGTCCGCGGCCTGACTTTTGGGGCTGTGAAGTAAGGAACGAATGATATGGGACGCATACATCTCAAGCGGGTTCATAAAACGTTCGGCGACGTGGAAGTCATTCCGCCGCTGAATCTCGAGATCGATGACGGTGAGTTCGTGGTTTTTGTCGGTCCCTCGGGCTGCGGCAAGTCCACGCTGTTGCGCCTGATTGCAGGGTTGGAGGACACGACCTCCGGTAAAATTTTGATCGACGGGGCCGACGCCACAGCGCTGCCGCCCGCAAAACGCGGACTGGCCATGGTGTTCCAGTCCTATGCGCTTTACCCGCATATGTCCGTGCGGAAGAACATCGCCTTCCCGATGCGTATGGCGAAGATAAGCCGGGGAGAGCAGGACAGGCGCATTGAGGCTGCTGCCAAGGCCCTGAACCTCACCGATTATCTGGATCGCCGCCCAGGTCAGCTTTCCGGCGGCCAACGTCAGCGTGTTGCGATCGGCCGCGCCATTGTGCGGGAACCGGCGGCGTTTTTGTTTGACGAACCGCTTTCCAATCTGGACGCGGCGCTTCGCGTGGGCATGCGCATGGAAATCTCAGAGCTTCACAAGAAGCTCGAGACGACGATGATCTACGTCACCCACGACCAAGTCGAAGCCATGACGATGGCCGACAAGATCGTTGTGCTGCGGGCCGGCGTGATCGAACAGGTCGGCAGTCCGCTCGAATTGTACCGCAACCCGAGCAATCTGTTTGTGGCGGGTTTCATCGGCAGCCCTAGGATGAACTTCATCGAAGGTCCCGAAGCCGCCAAGCGCGGTGTGGAAAAAATCGGCATACGGCCTGAGCATATCAAGGTTTCGATAACAGAGGGCGCGTGGCAAGGCACGGTCGGCGTGGCCGAGCATCTGGGATCCGACACTTTCATCCGCATCCACGGCATCCCTGGCTGCGATCCGCTTACGGCGCGCACGGATGGCGAAGTCGCGGTGACTCACGGCGACACCGTCTTCCTCACGCCGGCCGCCTCCCGGATCCATGAATTCGGCGCAGACGGGGCGCGCATCTCATGAAGCGGCTGGACGGCAAGGTCGCGCTGGTCACCGGCGGAGCGCGCGGAATCGGGCGGGCGGTTTGCAAAGCCTTCGCGGACGCAGGAGCGAAAGTGGCTGTCGCCGACCTGTTGGAGGGCGAAGCGAAGGAAACGGCAAATTCCATCTGCGGCATGGCCGTTGCGATGGATGTCACCGACCGTCGGTCGATCTCGGCCGGCGTGGCAGCTGTCGAGGAGGCTTGGAACGGGATCGACATCCTCGTCAACAACGCCGGAATTTTCAATATGGCATCGATCGACAGGGTCACCCCGGAAGACTACCGCCGCCAATTTGACGTGAATGTCGGCGGCACGATTTTCGTGATCCAAGCCGTCGTGCCTTCGATGAAGAAACGCGGCGGCGGTGCGATCATCAATTTCGCGAGCCAAGCGGGGCGGCGCGGCGAACCCAATATCGTGATCTACTGCTCCACCAAGGCGGCTGTCATTTCGATCACGCAATCGCTGGCGCTCGAACTGGCGGGCGACAATATCCGTGTTAACGCCGTCGCGCCTGGAGTGATTGACACACCCATGTGGGACACCGTTGATGCGCAATTCGCACGATATGAAAACAAAGCCGTCGGTCAGAAAAAGCGCGAAGTCGGCGAAGCTGTGCCCCTTGGCCGCATGGGTGATCCGAATGACGTCGCGGATCCGTGCGTCTTTCTCGCATCAGATGAGGCCCGCTACATCACGGCGCAGACTCTGAATGTGGACGGCGGCAATTGGATGAGCTGACGCTGATGGCGTGTTCAAAGCTCTCCAACGCAATGCTGTCCGATCTGCCCGATGGGGTGGACGGCCCCACATACGATCGCACGCAGATCACTCCTGGAATTGTCCATATTGGACTCGGGAACTTTCACCGTGCCCATCAGGCTTGGTATCTGCATCGGCTGATGCAGCAGGGCGACGCGATGGACTGGGGAATCTTCGGCGCGGGTGTGCGACCCAGAGATGAAGCGCAGCGGATCCGGCTGGCAGCGCAAGACTATTTGACCACCCTTGTCGAACTGGACCCCGCCGGAAGATCAGCCGAGATTACAGGCTCCATGGTCGGTTTTGCGCCGGTGGAGGAGGACAATGCGGCCCTGATCACGCGGATGACTGATCCCGCGGTCCGTATCGTGTCCCTCACAGTGACAGAGGGCGGGTATTACATTGATCCGGTGACCAAGAGTTTTAACACCGGCCACCCCGATATCCGGCACGACGGAGCGCATCCGGAAACACCACGGACCGCATTTGGCGCTATGATCGCCGCGCTCAAACGAAGGCGGGCGGCAGGCATCGGGCCTTTTACCGGGCAAAGCTGCGACAACCTGCAGGGCAATGGTGCGATTCTGCGCCGGGCGCTTGTCTCTCTGGCGCGGATGAGTGACCCTGGACTCGCGGCATGGATCGACGAAAATTGCAGTTTTCCCAATTCGATGGTGGATTGCATCGTCCCCGCAACGGGCTCCAGGGAACTTGATCTGGTCAGAAGTTTCGGCATTGATGACGCCGCTCCCGTCACACACGAACACTTCCGCCAATGGGTGATCGAGGATGATTTCTGTGCAGGCCGACCGGACTGGGACAAGATCGGCGCTGCCTTCACAGACGATGTGCGCGCTTATGAGAAAATGAAGATCAGCATCCTCAATGGCGGGCATCAGCTGGTGTCAAATGCGGGAGAGATCCTCTCGGTCGAATTCATCTCCGAGTGCATGGAGCATCCTCTGATCGGCGCCTATTTCCGCAAGTCGGCGGCGACGGAGATCGCGCCGCAGGTGGATGCGGTCCCTGGCATGACGCCAGAGGATTACGTGGAACTGACCGACCGCCGGTTCTCAAACCCCGAGATCATCGACACTGTGCGCCGGGTCGCTTTTGACGGCTCGTCCAGGCAGACTGGGTTCGTCATGCCGCTTATCCATGGAGCCCTCGCCGCCGGCGTTGAAATCAGCGGATTGGCATTGTCGCAGGCGCTTTGGGCCCGGATGTGCGACGGGACACGGGAAGATGGATCGCTGATCGCGCCAAACGATCCCATATGGGGCAAACTCTCTGGAGCCGCCAAGTCCGCGAAGTCAAACCCGCTCGTCTGGTTGGAGCAGCGCGAATTATACGGTGATCTGGCGGACAGTGACCGATTCCGCGAGAAATTCGCGGGCTGGCTGTCCATCATCTGGTCCGATGGTGTTGAAGCCGCCCTTCTGTCATACCTTTCGGAGTGATCCCGCCCATGCAGGCTGTAACAGCCGACTCGGCGGTCCGCGGCTGCAGCTCCGGCCTCCGGTCCTCCCAGCCTTTCGCGGGTCTCCCGTCCGGCGCGTCAAGCGGGCATGGGCGGCCCGTATCGTTTTCAGGTGCCTTACCGTATTCGTTTAGGTTGCGTCCGGCGCGAATATTGAGGCATCAACGGCCGCAATTGCTTCTTGTAGGGTTTCTCCCGTTCCCGACGCGACGCCGCTGTAGGCTATCCAGCCTCACCTTTTTTGGGGTTCGCGAAACGGCGATACCATCGTAAACGGCGCGTTTTCGGAACAACCCAACGCGCACGCGTACCCATGCAAGACGGGTTTGATCGTCTTTCGTCCACACTGCCTTGCTTATAGCTGAGCCTGCGCATATTTTCGTCATGTTCCTATGCTCCTAATCTTAGAGATGATGCGGATCTTAAGCTGAGCAGCTGTTCAGGACGCGAGGAATCGGGAAGGCCGGGCCGACTGTGCTGCGTCACGGTTCTATAAACCAAGGAACTATCGGCCCGACCCGGCCTTGCGGGGACCCCGCGATAGGATAGCACGGCTGAGGATGGGCGATGAAATGAAAGTTTGCTGCAGCCTCGCGCCGAGCAACCCCTGTGGATGACTCCTTATGGAATTATCCTTGGTTTGATTCATATGAGAGTTCCGGCGGGTCGCGGCCCGCTTTGACAAACGGGCGCGCGACTTCGCCGCCGCTGTCATCCTCGCCGTCATCCGCCGCCTGCTGCGGAATGACGCAAAGGGGATAATTGAGTTCACGACCTAGATCGCCTTCTGGCTGTTCAGGTTGGTCCGCCTCCCCGACGGGCGCGGCGGTCGCGGGCCGGGCGGCAGGCGAGCAAAGGCGGCGCACTTTCGGCCTTGCACTGCGCACGGGAAACCTGTATTGAGTTTTTCACGCTTGGGAGCCAAGCAGTGGATTTCAAATAACTGGAAAGGTTCAGAAATCATGACGACCATTTTCGCCCTGCGACGCCACGGCAACTTGCGGGAGGCGCAGCAGCAACCTTACCCCCCCCCCCCCCCCCCCGCGGAGTTTTCTCGTGATGGCCGGGCGCTTCCGGCTTGCGGCAGCCGGCGCGATCCTGGCCGGTCTTGCGGCGCTCACGGCGGCCCCGCCGGCCATCGCCGCACCGAACTGTACGCCCGTCGGCAAGGGCACATTCCCCACGGCCACCTACACAGCAGATTCCACAGTCGGCATCATCTGTGACGAGCTCACCGGCGGCCTGACGCTGACCGTCGAGGAAGGGGTGAAGATCGGCGTGAAAAGCAACCCCGTCGGCAAGCCCGGCATCTACGCCGACGGCAGTGAACAACAGGACTCATCAGGTATCAGCTACGATACAGACGATGTCACCGACACGGACAACGCCGGCGCCGACGACATCACGGTCACCAGCAGCGCAACGATTTACGGGGTCACGCGCGGCATCTCCGTCGGGCGCCAGGGGACCGGCAAGACGAAGGTGGAGCACAAGGCCGGTACGATCTTCCTCACGGGCGCTGCGGCCAGAGGCATCAATACCTGGCACTATGGGGCAAGCACGGCATCGGAGGGTATCGAGATCGTCTCGTCCGGCGATATCGATCTCTCGGCCGCCACCGGCGGGAACTGGGGCATCTACGCCCAGACGCCGATTGCGGCGGCCGGAAGGACGATTCCGCTCACGATCAATGTGACGGGCGGAACCATCAAGACCCGCGGTAGAGGCACTCCAAGCCGCAGCGTTTACGCGAAGCAAAATGCCAACGGCGATATCACGATTACCACGAGCGGCAGGATCGAGGCCGATAATGTCGGAATCGCTGCCGAACACCTGTTGGGAACAGCGACGGGCGACATCACGATCACAGCGACCAAGGACAGCGTCATCGAGGCCGGCGGCGGCATTGAAGTGCTCAGCGTTGCCAAGGGCAACGTTACGGTCAAGAATAGCGGCCGCATCGTCTCTGACTACGGCAGCAAAGGCGACACCACCAATGTAGAAGGTTGGGGCATCGAAATCGAACACCGGGGCGACGGCAAGTTGATGGCGACGCATATGGCCGGCGGCAGCATCGTCGTGACAAGCAGCAGGGAAGTGAATTCCGGCATCCGCGCCACCTACAAGGGAATAGCGCGCACGGATGCGGCGGCATACCCCCGCAGTATCGAGGTCGTCTCGGCCGGCGCCATCGAGTCGAAGTCCCGCGGGATTACCGCCCAGGCGATCAACAATAGCGGGGTGGACAAGAAAATCCCGATCTCGGTCCATGTGACGGGCGGCACGATCGACGCCGAGCACTATGGCATCTACGCCGAGACGCGGCGCTATAATGCCGGCAGCAGCGGCGCGCACTCGGAATATGCCGGCGGCAAGATCACGGTCACGGTCGATCATGGCGCCACGGTCATGTCGGAGAGCGACGGCATCTATGTCGACGGCGCCCTGCTCGAAGGCGAAATGCGCGCGCAGACGGTCACTGTCCGCGGCAAGGTCATGGGCGGCGGCGAGGTCATGGGCGGCGGCGAGGATGACGCCGGCGGAAAATACGCCGGCGTGCACATGGTCAAGGGCGGCACGGTGGTGATCGGTCCGCGGGCGCATGTGAGCGCGGCGTCCGGCGTCGCGGTCAAGGCGAACGCCGAGGGCGACATGGCCATTGTCTTGGTAAAGGACAGCCATGGGCTCGTCGGCACGGTCGACGGCGAGATCCGCAATGGTGCGGAGACGGTCTTCAGGATCCGCAACGCCTCCGGCACGGAGACGGCTCTGACGGCGGGACAGGCGGTGAAGTCGGACGGCGGGACGAAAGGCGTCTACCGCTCCGTACGGACGTCGGTTCTGGGTGAGGCCATGGAGGACGGCTCGAAGGTCTATAAGTTCGAGATGACCGGTGCGGAGGAGAGGCAGTATCACGCCCGGGCCCGTGTTTACGAGGCTTTGCCGTCGGTGCTTCTGGATCTGAACGCGCCTGCGCCCCGCATGAGCCGCGGCGCGTCCGAGGGCAGCGATGTCTGGGCCGCGCTCGACGCCGGCGAAGGCGAGCGGCAGGCGTCGGGTTCGACGACTTCACAGGGCATGGCCGGGCGGACGCTGGCCTGGGACTTCACGCGCTGGGGCGTCGCTTCCGGTTTTGATTTCCCCGCCGGGGAGGATCTGACGTTCGGAGTGAGCGCGCATCACCGGCGGGGCAAGGCGGCGGTGAAGCACGGCGGCACGGTCAAGGCGTCCGGCACGGGCGTGGGAGCGTCGGTGACGCACGGCAGCGCGGACGCCGCGTATGTCAGGGGCTGGGTTTCATATTCCAGGTTCAGCGGCATCGAGCTGATGTCGGACGACGACATCCCCGGCAGCGGCAGCTTGTCCAAATCCGATGTCTCCGGTTCGGGTCTCGCGCTCGGCGTGGAGGCCGGCATGCGGACGGAACTGGAGGGAATGACGCTGACGCCGCGCGGCGGCTTCGTCTTTTCGTCCGTTGATATCGACGGGTTCAGCGACCTGTCGGGAGTCGCCGGCAGCGGCAGGGTCTCGGGTTCGGGCCGGAGTTTCAAGGGCCGCCTCGGCGTGACGGCGGAGATCGGCGAAGTCGCCGCGGGCGCGGCGTTGTACGCTTCCCTGGATGCGGAGCACGATTTCTCGGCGAAGCGCGATGTGATTGCATCGGGGACGCTGCTTTCTTCTAAACCGAAGGCGACCTGGGGCCGGCTCGGCCTCGGCGGCGAACTGAGCCTTTCGGAGGACGGCGGGACGATGCTGTCCGGGGAAGCGTACTACGCGACCGCCGGCGGCGGCAACTCCGACTTCGGCGGCGGGCTGACGCTCGGCTTCCGCTTCTGACCTGATATAAGAAACCTGTTCCCGCTCCGGCTGTCAGGCCGGGGCGGGATATTTCCAAACCGTCCCGGCCCTGTCATCATATCACACTTAAATCCTCTGATTCGTCATAGATCTGTTCAGGGTCTGTTGATAATCATTTGGCCGCGATCAGGCCGGCGGCCAGCTAATAGTCTGTCATTGTTGAATTGACAGCTACAGAGAGTGCAGTTCAGTACGCGCATCCTCGGCGGTGAACCGCTGTTTGACCGGGGCCGGGTCGGCATCGCGCGCTTTCCGCCATGCCGAAACCTCGCGGCAAAGCGTCTCCCGGTCCGGGGTGCGCCGGGACAGGCACTGACGGTTCAACATGCTGATTTCGCTCTCGGCGATGTTCAACCAGCTACCGTGTTTCGGCGCATGACAGACCTCGAAACGTTTGCGGAGCCTGCCGGCCTGCTCCGGCGGGAAAGCATGGCAAAGACTCGACAGCTCATGCGCATTGAGGGTGGCTGTGACCAGCACGATTTTTTGCCGGGGAAATGAACATCGGCGATATCCTTGAGAAGTTCAGCGAAATCTTTCTTCGTCCGGCGGTCGGTGATTTTGACATGCCCCGGCCTGAAAGTGGTGCGCTGACCATGAACAGGTTCGCCGTCCCGTTGCGCTCGTATCCGCAGTCGAAGCGCGCCGGGCGGCCGGGAGCGGTCGGTAAAGCCGTGCGGACCTCCTTCGTCCGCCTTCTCAAAGCCTCGACTGTGCAGACTGAGACCTCGTCCTCGCTGAACTTCCGCTGACAGATATCAAGCACATTTTCCATCGAGTGCGCGAAGTCGGCGTTTTCCCCTTCGAAAGGCGCTGACACCGCATAAGGTGCGGTTTCAAATCATTTGGCTCAATTTACAAATCGTATGCATCGATATTGTGATGTATTTATATAGTGCCTGCTAGGGCCTGTGGACAGTCACTTTGCAGCGATCAGGCCAGTGACCAGATAAATCGCCGCCGCGAAGCTGGTATCGGTCTTGTCATACCGCGTCGCGATCGCGCGGAACTCTTTGATTTTCGAAAAGAAATTCTCAACCTGATGTCGCCAGCGGTACATATCGCGGTCGTAATCCCGAATCTCCCGCCGATTCTTTTTCGGGGGAATCACCGCCTCGGCGCCGCGCTCCTCAAGCTCCTTGAGCAGCCAGTCGGCGTCGAACGCCCGGTCGGCTATCAAAGCCCCGAAGGACAGGCCCTCGATAACCTGCGGCGTCCCGACGAGATCATGCTTCTGACCGGGAAGAATCACGAACTTCACCAAGTAACCGAGCGCGTCCATGACCGCGACGATTTTGCTGGTCAGACCGCCCCGGGAACGCCCGATCCCCTGTTGGCAGAGCCCCTTTTTCCGCCCCGGAAGCCTTCTGGTGCGCCTGCACGATAGAACCGTCAATGAATACATACTCGAAGTCGAACGCCTCCGATAACGCATTGAAAACACGCTCAAAAACACCCGAAAGCGGCTGGCGGCGGAACCGCCTGCACACGCTGTGCTGCTTGCCGAAACGCGGCGGAAGGTCGCGCCAAGGAGTGCCCGTCCGGATGCGCCACAGCACAGCTTCAACGAAAAGCCGGCTGTCCGCCGCGGTGACGCCGGGATCGGTCGGTTTGCCGGGAAGAAGCGGTTCGATCCGCTGCTGCATTCTATCAGTCAGCATGGTTCTGTCAGCGTTCATTTGTCTCTCTGCCCGTCTTGCCTGCGGCGCCGCTCCGGCACTCGTTAAAATGATTCTGACAGCGAATCGCCCGAAGCGCAACCCCATTTGTCCACGGGCCTTAGAAAACTCCTGTTTTCGGCGGCGTCCGGCGGCGGCTCGGCGCGTCCGGGCCGCCATCCGGCGGCGGATCCGGCCCGGATCCGGGATATGAAGCACGGCGGACGGCGGAAATTAGTTGCTGACACTGAATTGACAGGTTGCCGGAGCATGGCTGACCGCTCCCGGGTTGTCCGGGAGAAAGCCGCTGTTTCGATGAAGGGGGGGGGGGTCAGGCGGCGCGTCGTCGCAATCGCTTCCTGCTTTGCATCCGCTGTTTTTTTACCAGAAGCCTTCCGAGCCGGCAGCAGTTCGCGGCGAGCACCGCTGAGGCCGCGGATGCGGGCGAAGCCGTCGCGGCCATGGCTCCGGATCCGGTCGAGACCGCGGTGCTCGAGATGAATGATCGCCGATTCAACCGCCGGATGCTGACGGCGGGCCTCAGCGAAGCCGGGTTCCGACTGCCGCTCCCGCTCCGCTTTTGAAAGATACCCCTTCTTCGGCAGCGCGTTCAGATCAAGCATGGCATCCAGATCGCGGCGGTTCTCCGGGCTGTGAAAGCCGCGGTCGAAACTGCAGGCCCGGAGTTCCGGAAACCGCTCCTGCGCCGCCGCTGCGACCGGAACGGCATGGTGAACATCGGAGCCTTCCTGCATGATCTCATGACAGTTATGAACTGATGATGATCCTCGACGACAGCCATCGGAACTACCGGCGCTGCCGGCAGCTTGCCGACGCGCGCTGGCATCCGCGGCGTCAGAAGCGAAACATCATCGACAAGCGTCTGCATCTCGTATTCGCCGCAGTCGAAGACATCGTCATGGCCGAGCATCGCACGGACCAGCTCATGGTTGTTCACCAAACTGCGCAGCCGGTCGAAATCGCAGTCAGTCCCCTGTTTGAGAACGCCGATCACGAGAATCGACCACAAGCTGTCCCCGGACGACCGTCAGGCTGGTCGACATCGACGAAGAATTCCTCGTCGAAAATCCGCTGAAGGTCACGCTGGCAGTTGACATAAAGATGCTGCAGGCCCCTGAGCACATTCTCGATGTCATCCCGCGACTTCAGATCAATTTTCAAAATTTCGATAGACTTCGTGCCGAGGCGGGCCGGTTTGATCAAGCATCTCATATCGTTCTCCCGGTGAAAAAAGCGGCGAAGATTGCCCCGATCGGGGCTGAATCACCGGATTTTTAACAAAAACGATGATTCTTCATAACCAAAAACACCTGAAAATGCTAAAAATGATAAGCAAAGAACTTTTCGGGCAGGCACTATATACAAGGAGATAGAGGTCATAAATCACAAACGGTTTTGCCAGATGCTTCGACAACTATTCTGCAATAGTATCAGTATGTTAGGCCAAAAAATGCCTCGTTCCACACATTTTTTCTGCGGGAACCGAAAGGCCATGCATACGATTTGTAAATTGAGCCTTTTTTAATGTCCGTCTGACCGTCTCCCGGGAAATGCCGTCGACGACATTCAGCGCGGCTGGCCGCTCGCCGGGCAGTTGCAACGGCTGTGAGGAACGCCCTTCAGGAGGTTTCGAACAGGCGATCATCGTCAGCTTCGCCTCACCCTCGCCGCCAAGTTTCGGGGAACGCGGTTCAACCGCGGCCTGCGCCTGAGGCCGCCATACCCCTCCTCGACGAAACGCTGGCGCAGCCGCTCGACCGTCGCCGTGCCGACCCCGACTGAATCGGCGGCGTCAGCATCGGTGCGACCGCCGCTCTCCCGGTTCCCGTCCGTGAGAAGAAGAACATGCGCCCGCCGGCGCCGCTCGGCCGAACCCCGGCCGGAGGAGACGATCTCCTCTGGCTCGGCCCGCTCGTGATCTTCGAGCCGCACACGCTGTATTTTACTTCCGATCTGTTCCTGTTCATCCGTCATCGCTTCCCGCCTCTTGAATCGCCGCCGACGGGAAACAAGCCGCAAGCATCAAATTCCCGACTAGATCCGGCTGAAATGCCCGGCCGACAGCATTGTGCTTTTGTTCAGGCTGGAACCGTTACCGTAATTTCAACGGAAAGTCTGCAGCCGGGAATCAGAACATACGCCGAATACGGATTATCATCATTCCCGCTGTGTCAGACTACTGCGCAGACGGCGCAGTGTCCGTGCGGGCAGCGTACGGTCTCCTCTTGGGGATGTCGTGTCCATGGCTGCCAGAGCGTGCGTCAGTCTTGCCGGCTGGCCCATCGGCCGATGTCGGCGCTCAGGGTTTCGGGAGACTGGGCGGCGAGGTTGTTTTGCAAGGTTTTGGCCGTAAACGCGGCGCAGCCGGAAGATACGTGAATTAAGTGCGGAGTCGGCCCGTGTGCTGGACATCAGGTGCGGTTTTGTATGTAAATTCAGGAATCTGGTTAAACATGATTAAACTTCCGCGCCGTATTCGAGCGACAGCCGGAATCCCGGATAAGTGAATGCGGGTTTGATGGTTCCGCAGTCTTTTTCGGAGACGCCCTCCCTGCGGGCCGTCTTATGCCAGACGTGCGCGATCTTCTGTTCCATCGCATCAATAAGCGCCTGCGCCTGATCTCGTTCGAGGCAGAAGCGCGCGCACTGCGAGAGCAGGTTTTCGGCAAGGGCATAGCGGCCGAAATCGCCGCAGTTCATCGCGAGATCGCGTCGCTCAAGGCTGACCGGCACGGAAGGTGTCAAGTCGTAGGCGGGCGACAAACGCCAGCCCGTGTTTTTCGCGATAGCGGCGTGGTTGCGCGGGTGGTCGTCGGTGTTCGAGATCAACGCGTTGAAAACCATGCGGCGGAACAGTTCTACTGCGTCTTTTTCCGGCTCTGCGCATATCCGGCGCAGTTCTTCGGCGAACAGCACATAGGACCAGCGGTCTCTGTGCGTGGGAGTGTCCTCGGCGCGGAGGACCGTCAAGCCGCTGATCATGCGCGCCCGCAAATACCCCTGATCCGTCCGTTCGCGATCGAAGCGTTTGACGAGTAGCACGTCGCGCCCGCCGACCGTTTCCACGCGGCTTCGCGATGCGGTGAGTCCGCAGACATTTGCGAGTTCAAGCATCGCGCACTCGACGCGGGCATGGTTCCACTGATCGTCAGGGCGGTTGAACTTGGCTACCCACAGCCCTTCCGCGTCCTCGACCACGGTCTTGGGGCGTGCCCCGCCCATTGACGTGCCGATCAACATCAGGTCTTTCACCTGCCGCGCTTCCGGACTGTCCGGGGTCTCTTCATCGGCAATGATCGCCTCGGCCAGCATTGTCAGTTTTTCCAGATCAAGCGTCTTGTTGAATTTGCGCTCAGGCGCAGGCGGCTTCAGGCCTACCCCGAAACCCAACGCGCCGGCGCGGTCATCCGGGGCGCGGAGCAGATAGTCGATCTCGTCGAGCTTCGCTTTGCCCGAGTGTTTTTCGATGACACGCCGCCCCCAGTGGTCGGGACCGGCATCGCGCAGTGCGCCGAACACGCCTTTGAGAGCGGTCGTGCTGCAGGTCGCCGCGCCGAGTTTGAGGCCGAGCGGATCGATCGGGACCGCGTCAGGATTGGCGAGGTAGCTCTTGCCGTAAATGAATCGGCCGACCGGGACGCCGGCGCGGGTTGTTTCCAGGACGAAACGCCCCGCCGTCACGAATTCCGCTGTGCCGGGCAGGGTTATGTAGACAAAGCATTCCTTTGCGCTGCTCTTCCTAGAAGTCACTGTCGAGTTCCTCGCCCGCCCGTGCGCGGACGCGGCCCCTGAGCTGTTCGAAAGCGAGACCTTCGCTGTCGCTTGCCGGGTCGGCGAGGACGGCCATCGGCCTTAGCAGATCGTAGGCCCAGAGCAGGGCGCTGTAGACGGCTATGCTGGTGGTCGGCTTGCCCTTTTCAGCATCCATGACGGCGCGCGGCCCGGTTCCGATTTTCTCCGCGGCCTGTTTTATCGTCAGGTTACGGCGCAAACGGGCGGTGCGCAGGTTAACCCCCAGACGTTTGACCGCCTGCTCGACCTCGTAGGGAGGAGCTTTCGTCAACAGGTTCTTCGCGGACATCTGCTTTCAAGAGCATCTTATATAATTCAGCATGCCCTTCAAAGCATATATGAACCGTGCTCGTTAGTCAAATTCAGCCTTCAAAGCGGTGTCAGTCCGCTTTCCGGAACACTTATGCCGCATCCGCGGGCCGCCCGCCGGCATTGGCATGAACTTATCGCGCTGCGGGTTCGGCATGTGTCCCGCGCCTGCGCCGCAACCGGTCCGCGGCGCCTTGGAGTGTTCGGTCCGCTTCTGCGCGGTCATGACAGGCTGAAACTCCCCGCCTAACGCGGCCTGCCTATTACACACAAGTTCTGTCTTGACAAAGATGTCGCCGCCGACCAGCGTCTCAAACAGACGCCTGACAACTTGGGCCATGCGGCGCTGGTCATAGCGATAATGAGCGGCTGTCTGAACCGCCGCAGCGACCCGCCGCCCGGATGCCGGACTATCCGGCGGGGCTGCACGAATCCAGCCTGCCGGACTCAAAATTACGAGCGCCTGCTGAGACTGGACCGCGCTGGCCTGCTGTATCAACGGCGGCGTCAAGACAAACTCATATGAATCAAACCAAGGATAATTCCATAAGGAGTTGTCCACAGGGGTTGCTCGGCGCGAGGTTGCAGCAAACTTTTATTTCACCGCTCATCCGCAGCCGTGCTATCCTGTCGCGGGTTCCCCTTGCCGGCCGCAGCCGGCAAGGGGAAGCGGGGGCGAATGTCCCCGCTGAGCCGGGTCGGGCCGATGACAAACAGGGTTAAAAGAACCGTACACAAGCATGGCCGGCCCGGCTTTCCCGGTCCCTCGCGTCCTGAACAGCTGCCTGGATCAAGATCCGAATAACCATGAGAACAGGAGCACAGGGACATGACGAAAATATGCGCAGGCTCAGCTATAAGCAAGGAAATGATCGATGTGCACGCCGCCGGCGTCGACCGCCGGGTTGAAAACGACCGTCCGGGTTTCCGTGCGATCGACGGGTTTCTGAGAAAACACGCGGTGCGGCGGGTCGCTGTCGAAGCGACCGGACGGCTGCACCGGGCGGTTCATCAGTCGCTGCACGACCGAGGTTACGAAGTCTGCGTGGTCAACCCCCGCCAGGCGCGGCGCTTCGCCGAAGCGACCGGTCAGCCAGTGAAAACCGACAAGACGGATGCGAGGATGCTCGCCGCTTTCGCGGCGGCTTTCGCCGATCTCCCGGCGACCGAGCCGAAATCCGCGTTTCTTGACGGTCTCAATGACCTCATGGTCGCCCGTGCGCAAGCGGTTGAGATCATTAAGACAATGCGTCAGTGCCGCGATGAGATCCGGAAGGCGTCAGCGAAGAAGCCCATGGATAAAATCATCAAAGCCGCCGAGCGGCAGAGGGAAGCTCTCGAAGCTGAGATCGAGAAGCATATCAAGAGCGATCCCGGTCAGGCCCGCGCTTACCGCATCCTGATGTCCGTTCCCGGCATCGGACCGGTTGCGGCCGCCGCTCTGCTCGGCTGGCTGCCGGAACTCGGGCAGCTCGACAGCCGGCAGGCCGCGGCTCTCGCCGGAACCGCGCCGTTCGCCCGCGACAGCGGCGCGAAGAAAGGCGTCCGGCGCATCCGCGGCGGACGCTTCCGCCCGAGGCGGGCCCTCTACATGGCGGCTTTGACGGCTGTGCGGTTCAATAAAGATATGTCCGCATTCTATGACCGGCTCACCGGGCGGGGGAAATGTCATAAGGTCGCCCTTGTCGCCGTCATGCGTAAGCTGGCGGTCCTGGCGAACACGCTGCTGCGCGAGCGGCGCGTCTGGGAAAAACACGCCCCGTCCGCGTCCGCACGGCCGAGCTGCCCTCCGGAGCGGCCGATTCGACGGCCCGCGGCGGCGGCGCCGGCCTCCTGAACGGGCGGAGCTTCTGTGGAAAAAATGTGCAAAAGCTGTGGGAAAAAGGAAACAAGGGCTGAATTTCCCCCCGAAACGCCCTTGAAACCGAACATGGATGCTTGTGTGTAATAGGCAGAACGCGGCTCCGTATTCTCCTTCGTCGGCCAAGAGAAGATTCGCGCCGGCGGAATTCGCAATGGTCTGCAGCCATGCCGCGGAGCGGGATTCGCCGCCGACCGCAAACGTTTCCGGAATTTCGGTTCCGGCGTCATCAAGAGCGCGGACGCAGCCAGTCAATACGAACGCCCCGCCGTCCAGAACCGCGGGCAGCAGATCTGACAATTCCGCGTCGGCCCTCGGCCTTATGAGCGAAGTCCGTGTGCCGGGATCACTGCAAGGCGTACGGCTGCCGTTCAGGTTAAGGAAAAAGATCGCGGGCAACGACCCCTGAAGGTTTTCCGGCAGCAAGCGATTTCTCATCCGCGACGGTTTGCCGGCAAAAACGCAGACGCACGGCCCTGAACCGGTCTGACCGCATGATCGGGCGCGGACGGTGCCGCGCGACTGTTTTGAGACGCATGTCTGCGCCGATGGATACGATGATTGAATGATGCAAGAGCCGGCATCTTGAAAGTTGGGCAATTACGTTGCAGTCTGGCAAGCAGATTCACAATCCAGCCGGAAATAATCACTATGAAACGGTTAACTGATCCGTTCATGACAAACCGGGAGCAGTTTGACGGGCCGGTTTTCGTCACCGGCGCCGCGGGATGCATCGGCTCGTGGGTCATCGCCATCCTGGTGAGATCAGGCATTCCCTGTGTCGCCGCGGATGTCAGCGGAAACCGCGCCCGCTTAGAGTTGATAATGGGACCTGAAGAAGCGACGGAGCTTACGTGGGAAGTCATTGATGTGACAGACGGAACCGGCGTGGCGGAATCGGTCAAAGCCTGTGAAGCCTGCGCGATTATCCATCTCGCGGGGCTGCAGGTTCCGTTCTGCGCCGCTGACCCCGCGCTTGGCGCTCGTGTGAATGTCGAAGGCACGGTCAATATCCTGCAGGCAGCGCGGGAAGCCGGGATCAAGCGCGTTTCTTACGCGTCGTCGATAGCTGCGCTTGCTTTTCCGCCGGGCCAGGGTTTCAGGGAAACCCTTTACGGTGCCTATAAGGCAGCCAATGAGCAGACTGCTTTTGTATACTGGCGCGACTGGCATGTGCCTTCGGTTGGAATCCGCCCCAACGTCATTTACGGCCTGGGACGGGATCAAGGGATGAGTTCACTCACCACAGCCGCCGTCCATGCCGCGGCGTTGGGCGTCCCGCTCGAGGTGCCCTACACCGGTCCTTACAGTTGGCTGTATGCGGGCGAGGCCGCTGCGGCTTTCATCGCCGCGGTAAGCCGTCCCGCGCGGAACGCGCAGGTGTACGATCTTAACGGGCGCTGCGTCACCGTGGAGCGGGGCATCGAAATCCTGAAAAAACTTGATCCAGCCGCGCAGATTTCCGCGTCCGGGCCGCCGTTTCCGTTTCCGCCCGATCTGGACGAAAATTCTATTCATTCCAACCTGCCTGAATACACGCTGGTTTCTGTTGAAGAAGGCATTGAGAGCACTTTGCGGGCGTTTCAGCAGCTGGCAGCGGAAGGCCGCTTGCCTGCTCTGCCGGTGTGAAGCGTGCCCGTCTTGTAAGCGGGCGGATCCTCTGTGGATAAAATGTGGCGAACCCATGCAAAAAAAGAAATCAGGGCTGAAATTTTTCCTGAAATGCTCTTGAATTGGAGGGCAGATGCTGTTGCGGCGCGTCTCAGGCTGGCCGCGGACGGCTGTTCAGTCTGCCCCGTTTGACCGGATTGAGTCAAAATGGTTGAAAATGAAATCGTCGTGCGGCTGGCGGTTTTCCTCGCTGTTTTCGCGGCGCTGGCAGTTCTTGAGTCCGCTTGGCCGCGGCGTCAGCGCGCCCAGCGCCGTTCGCGGCGCTGGGCCACGAACTGGGCCATCGTTATCGTGGACTCAGTCTGTCTGAGAGCAATGGCTGTGATTTTGCCTCTGCTGGCTGTCGGCGCTGCCTTGGATGCCGGGCGCGCGGGAACCGGACTGCTGAACAATGTCGAATGGCCGGCGCAGCTTGAAATCCTGCTTGCCGTTCTGGCCCTGGATTTCGTGATCTGGGCCCAGCATCTCCTCTCGCACAAGATTCCGCTTCTCTGGCGCCTCCACCGTGTCCATCACGCGGATGTCGATATTGATGTCACGACCGCGATCCGTTTTCATCCGATCGAAATCGCGCTGTCAATGCTCCTGAAAATCGGGACGGTCTATTTGCTGGGGCCGAGCGCTGTGGCGGTCATACTGTTCGAGATCATTCTCAACGGCTCAGCCATCTTCAGCCATGCGAATCTGCGTATGCCGAAACGACTCGATCAATTCCTGCGTTTGCTGCTGGTCACGCCCGACATGCACCGGGTTCATCATTCGGTCCGCCGGAGCGAACACGATTCGAACTATGGATTCGCGCTTTCGGTCTGGGACCGCGCTTTCGGCACGTACACTGCGCAGCCGGTGGACGGGCATGAAGACATGCGGACCGGCCTGCAGTGGCAGGATGAACGCCCTTCGCGGCTGGGCTGGTCACTGCGGCTGCCCTTCAAGTGAAACCCGGCACGGCGGTGCGCTGAAAATCGTTCTGCCCGGCAGGAATATCAAGGTCCGGCGCTCCGGTATCTTCGGCCGTGCGCCGCCGTGCCGGCTCCCGCGGCCAATCCTCTGCCCGCTGACGGGCCGCCGCAGAACCCTGTTTCCTTCTGCGCCGGTTGCTGCCCGGCGGTCAGCGAACAGTCGCGGATATGCCGCTCCATAAGAGCGGCGGGCTGTAATCCTCCCGTTCTCCCGCAGGCCGGCGCGCATACCGCCCGCCGGATTCGGCCCTGTTTATGAATGAAAATGAGCATGTCCGCGAAAAAGTTGGAATCCGGTGTGAAAATGTCTTGACGAAACCGGTTTCGTAGTTTAGCGGGGGCAAAATGGAGGATTCTAAATACTTCTTGAGGACGGACGGCGGAGGGAATTCGGGCAGGGTGACGCTCTCTGCGCTCGCCGATTCGCTCGCCCTGTCGAAGGGCACTGTTTCGAAGGCGCTGAACGGTTACTGCGATGTGTCCGATCTGACCAAGGCCAGAGTCGCGGAAGCGGCGGACAGGCTCGGCTACAGGCCGCTCAGCCACGCCCAGGCGATCCGCACCGGGCGGGCGAAGTCCATCGGGCTGATCCTGCAGGCGGACGAGCATGACGGCTACGGATTCTTTCTTCGGGATTTTCTGGCAGGGATATCAAAGTCCGCTTCGGCTCACGGATGGACGCTGACCGTCGCGAGCGCCGGCTCGCATGAGGATTTCCGGGAGATAGCAGCCCGATTGGTCGAACAGCGGAAGGTTGACGGATTCATACTGCCGAGGACGCAGCTGCACGATTCACGCTATGTTTTTCTGAACCGGATGGGGGTCCATTCCGTGCTTTTCGGCCGTATCTGGCACGACGGCGGAACCTGTGATCCGAACGCGGCATGGTATGATATCGACGGCGAATACGCTTTCGCTGACGCGGTCACGCGGATGAGAAATCACGGACACCGGCGGATCGGTTTCGTAGGTTCTCCTGCTGAATACACCTATGCGCACATCCGCAAGGCCGGCTATCTTCTGGGTCTGGAGAGGGCCGGAATGAAAGTCGGCAAGGACCTCATGGTTTCGGATGTGCGGACCCGTGAAGACGGAGAGAAAGCCACACAGCGTTTGCTGGGTCTGCCCGCGCCGCCGACCGCGATCGTTTTTTCGACGGATGAAGCTGCCATGGGCGCCTACGCTGTCGCTTCCCGGCTGGGATTGAAACTGGGGCGGGATCTGTCGATTTCCGCATACGACGGCGCAGCCCGCGGAAGCTACATGGCGCCTGCGCTGACCAGCTACAGGGTTGATGTGGCCGCAGCCGGTGAAAGGCTTTCCTCGCTTCTGATTCGCCGCGCCGAGGGCGCGGCGCCGGAATCCCTGAGGGAAATCGCGGCGGCGCAGTTTGTAAAAGGCGGAACCGACGGCCCGCCTTCGCTGAGTTCACGCGAATTGGCTGACAAGTTCAGACAATCAATTGAAAATTCAGCAAATCATCAAACCTAAAGAGGAGAAAATGATGAAACCCATGAAAGTTCTGTTTGGCGCCGCGGTCGCGGCCAGCCTTCCTGTTTTCGCAGTTGCGGACAGCCTGCGTTTTTGGACCACGGAAGAACAACCGGCCCGGCTTGCGAGGCAGCAGGACATGGCGGCCGACTTCGAAGCCGCGACAGGCATTGCCGTGGAAGTCATTCCAATCACTGAATCAGACCTGGGAACCAGAGCGACGGCCGCTTTCGCCGCCGGTGACTTGCCGGATGTGATTTACCACACTTTGCAGTACGCGCTGCCTTGGGCTGAATCCGGGTTGCTCGACACTGATGCGGCGACGGATGTGATCAATGATCTGGATGCAGGCACCTTTGCTCCGGGAGCGTTGTCCATGGCCGCCGTGGAAGGAGGTTGGGCCTCGGTTCCAGTTGACGGCTGGACGCAGATGGTTGTCTACCGGGCCGACAAATTCGCTGAAATGGGACTTGAGCCCCCTGACTCATTCGCGAATGTCGTTTCAGCCGTCGAAGCCCTGCATAATCCGCCTGATATGTACGGATTCGTCGCGGCCACCAAGGTTGACGAGAATTTCATGAGCCAGGTTCTTGAGCATGTCTTTCTCGCCAACGGTGTCTCGCCGGTCGATGAGAATGGATTCTCTCCGTTGGACGAGGCAGCGACGACGGAGGTGCTGGAATTCTACAAGGTGGTCGCCGATGCTTCGCCGCCGGGTGAACTGTACTGGAAACAGTCCCGCGAACTGTATTTCGCAGGCCGGGCCGCCATGATCATATGGTCGCCGTTCATTCTCGACGAACTGGCCGGTTTGCGCGATTCCGCGCCGCCGACCATCAATGACGATCCGATGTCACGCGATCTGGCAGGAATGACGGGCGTGATCACGAACTTTTCCGGGCCGTCGAACCCGGACGGGGCTGCGTATGCGGACCTCCGGTATTTCGGAATCACTGCTGACGCCGACACTGACGCCGCCATGGATTTCGTCCTCTTTGGGATGGACGAGGGTTATTTGCAGACGCTGGCCATTGCGCCGGAAGGCAAGTTCCCCGTGCGCAAAGGAACACCCGAAGAGCCGGCGAAGTTTACTGACGGCTGGGCCATGCTTGAAGTGGGAGTCGACCGGAAAGCTCCGCTGAGCGACCTGTATCCGCAGGAGATGATTGACGAAATCGTCGCCGGTCTGGATGTGGGACAGCGCTGGGGCGTCAAGGAAGGGCAGTTATCTCTGGCTTCCAAGATCAACAACAGCCAAACGATCAACCGTATCGTCCGCCAGTATATTGACGGTGAAGTCAGCGCGTCAGAAGCTGTCGCCGCCATGAATTCCGAATTGGCGGCAATTGAGTGACAAGTTTCCTCCTTCGGCCGGCTCCCGAGAAATGAACACTTGGGAGCCGGCCGAACCCCCGGAACCGGCCGAGGCGGTCTCGGCCGGTTTCAGGCGGCTGTAGATCGGCCGCTGAAGGCGGATCAGCGAGTCTGAGCTGAAAATGTCTGACAGCGGCGATTTTTCCAACCGGGCGGCCGTCATGAGGCGAACCTATCGCAGGCGCGCAGGACCTGTCGGAAAATTGTGAAGGCACGAACAATGGCGATTTCAGCGCAACCTCCAGCTGATCGGGGCGCCTTGGCGAAGCGGGAAGCGCGTCTGGCGTGGGGAATGCTGCTTCCGACCATCACGGCCGTCTCCTTGGTCGTGGCGCTGCCGCTGCTGGCCATATTCTGGATTTCCTTCAAACCCGTTTCCCTGTCTGACCTTCGGGCGCCGGAAATGACAGTCCGGGAATCGCTCAGGATCAGAAACGACGCGGCGAGGCTGGAATACCGGGTTAACAACTCCAGTCAGGAATCGGTCATCACGGGGGCCGGGTTCTCCGATGAGATTCCGCCTTCGGTCACGGTGATCGGCGAACTGCCGGAAAACTGTGTTCTGAACCAGCGTCTTCTCAGCTGCGGTTACGGGGATCTGGAGGGCGGTTTCCGGGAACGGATCCGTATTGATGTCACGGTCAGCGGCGATCCTGACGCGGCTGAACTAGCCGCGGAATCCTCGCTGCCGGCGGTCGAAGGGGAAGCTGACTATATTCTGACCAATCTGGAGTTCTCGCTGGAGAACTTTGTCCGGATATTCAATGCGGCGGACTTCTGGGAAGTGCTCTGGGCGACCACGTTCTACACCGTGTTCGGCACAGTGGGGGCCTTGGCCGCGGGATTGTTCGCGGCCATGCTCCTCGACAACAGCTTCCGCGGTCAGGGACTGCTCCGCGGGTTGTTTCTTTTTCCCTATGTCGCTCCGGTGATCGCCGTCGCATTCACCTGGGTGACACTCTTCGATCCTTTCAGCGGTTCCGCGAACGAGCTTTTGCTTCAGATGGGCGTCATCGGTCAGCCGATCAATTTCTTCGGCGACAGGCCGCAGGCTTTGATCATGGTGACCGTGTTTGAGATCTGGCGGTATTTCCCGCTGTCCTTCCTGTTCATCTTGGCTCGGATGCAGTCGATTGACAGCGATATGTATGAGGCGGCCGACATGGACGGTGCCAGTCCGTTCCAGAAATTCTGGTTTCTGAGCCTGCCTCAGCTGCTTGGAATCCTTAGCGTGCTGTTCCTTCTGCGGTTCATTTGGACCTTCAACAAATTCGATGACATTTTCCTGCTCACCGGCGGGAACGCCGGCACCCGCACGCTGACGGTCAGCGTGTACGAGCAGGCGTTCGCCGTTTCAAACATCGGAGCCGGAGCCGCGGTGGCTGTCGTGGTCTTTTTCTGCCTGCTGCTGTTTTCGTGGTTTTTCTTCCGGTTCATGAGCCGCGAGGAGGGGTTGTGATGCGCTATCTTCGGTTTGGATATGCGGCGGCGGCGCTGATCGGGGCGCTGTGGATGCCCGTCGTGGCCGCCACGGCGGCGATTGCGTCATCTTTCATCACCGGCGATCCGTACCGCCCGTTTCTGATTCTGTCGGTGTTCTGGGGCGCCGCCCTCGGCGCCGTTATGGTATGGATCAAAGTTTCTGACCTGATGCTCGCCGTGATCGTCGTTTTTCTGGCCGCGGTGACGCTGGCCGGCGCCGGTCCGGTGGTGATCGATACGGATTTGTCCTTAGCCGCCGTTGCCGCTGCTCTGGTCATGGCCGCCGCCGCCGCTTGGAGTCAGCGCAGGTTTGTCTCCGACCTTCCGCCGGGGGCGCTGACGCGCCACGAATTCGAGGCGGCGGTGATTCGTTTTCTCACCGGCGCCGGCTATGTCTTTTTCACCGCGATCGTGCTGATCCCATTTTATGTCATGGTCATGACCAGCTTGAAGTCGCAGCAGGCCCTGCTGGCCAATCCATTGGACTTTTCCCTGGATATTTCCAGAGGATGGGACCTGTTCCGCAGCTATGCGGAGCTGTTCGGCGATTTCGGCTTCGGCGGCTATCTCTGGATTTCGTCCGTGGTGTCGGTTGCCACCGTGCTGGTCACTCTGCTGTTCAGCATTCCCGGCGCCTACGCGGTGGCCCGGCTGCGCTTTCGCGGGCAGGCGGCGTTCTCAAGGTCCATACTGTTGATTTACATGGTCCCGATGATCGTTCTGGCCCTGCCGATCTATATCGCCTTTTCGCTGACCGGTCTGAGGAATTCGATTCTCGGAATTGTCATGATCTATCCGGTGACCACGATACCCGTCGCGCTCTATATGCTGCAGGGATATTTCCGCGGGCTTCCTTCCGAAGTCGAGGATGCGGGCCTGATGGACGGTCTCTCCCGGCTGGCGGTGATCTGGAAAATCACCCTTCCGCTTTCGCTGCCGGCGCTGGCGTCGGTGTCGCTGTACGTTTTCATGATCGCGTGGAACGAGTTCCTGATCGCGTTCATGCTGCTTGACGATCCTTCCAAATTCACCCTGACAAGAGGAATCGCTTCACTCAACTCTTCCGAGATTCCGCGGCAGCATCTGATGGCCGGCGCGGTGATCGCGACAGTTCCCATCATGGCGATCTTCCTCGGACTGGAACGGTTCATGACCAAAGGTCTGACCGCCGGCTCTGTCAAAGGATAGGCCGCCGCCGTGTTGAATGATTTCGACCAGAGAGCTCGGCGGATCCTCACAGGCAATGACTGGGGCGGATATACTGTGCCGACGGCGGGTTTGTATCCTTACCAGTGGAATTGGGACAGCGCCTTCGCGGCGCTGGGTTTTTCGACATTCGATACCGGCCGCGCATGGAAAGAAATCGAGACGCTGTTTTCGGGTCAGTGGGCGGACGGCATGGTGCCGCACATTCTGTTTCACAAGCCTGAGGTCAGCTATTTCCCCGGCCCCGAAGTCTGGGGCGGCGCGGGGCCGGTCCCGTCTTCGGGAATCTCGCAGCCGCCGGTGGTCACTTCGTTCGCGCGCCGCATCTACGAGAAAGATCCCGAGACCGGCCGCGCCAGGCTGGCCGGGCTGTATCCTTCAATGTTGTCTTGGCACCGCTGGTTCATGCGCTGGCGGCTGGACGGCGGCGCCGTCTGCGCCACTCATCCTTGGGAAGCGGGCCGTGACAATGCTCCTGACTGGGATCCGGCAATGTCGGAAATCGCGCCGGCTGAAGCCGGCGGCTACCACAGACGCGACACGGACCATGTCTCAGCCGAGATGCGGCCGAGCAATGAAGAATATGACCGGTATATCTGGCTGGTGCGGCTTGGCAGCCGGCTGAACTGGAACCAGGCCGAACTGCTGCAGGCTAATCCTTTTAGGGTCGCCGACCCGACCCTGACTTTCATCTGTTTGCGGGCCGCCCGGGATCTGCTGAAGACAGGCGAGGAATTCGGTTTGGACACGGAGGGACTCGAATCCGACATCGCCGCGCTGGAGACGGGCGCCGGATCGCTTTGGAATGAGTCCCTCGGATGCTATGACAGCCGGACGGTGCCGGGCGGCTTGAACGGCGTCCTTTCCAGCGCGTCCTTTCTTTGCTGGTACGCCGGTCTGAATGACGCGAAACAGCTGCCGCGCCTGCGCCGGGCTCTGAAACAGGTGCCGTTTCCGGTCGCCAGCGTCGATCCGGAATCACAAGCATTCGACGCGTTGCGGTACTGGCGCGGGCCGACTTGGGCGTTCATGAACTTTCTGATCGCCTCAGGCCTGGCGGATTTCGGCATGGAAGAGGCTGATTTCCTGAAAGAATCGACGCGGTCACTGATCAGCGGATCAGGGTTTTTTGAATATTTCAATCCGGTCAACGGAGAGGCGGCCGGCGGCGGTTCATTCGCTTGGACCGCGGCTGTTTGGCTGGCCTGGGCCGGATCATATGCGGAGGACGGATGATGGGTAGAATAGCTTTGCGTGATGTCGAGAAATGGTTCGGCGAAGTCCAGGTCATCAAAGGCGTGGATCTTGAGATCACAGCCGGCGAGTTCATCGTGTTTGTCGGCCCGTCCGGCTGCGGAAAGTCCACGCTCCTCCGGATGATCGGGGGTTTGGAAGACACATCGCGCGGCGCGATCATGATCGATGAAGCGGATGTCACCGACCAGCCGCCTTCCAAACGAGGCCTGACGATGGTTTTTCAGTCTTACGCCCTTTATCCGCACATGTCGGTGCGCGACAATATGGGTTTTCCGCTCAAGACGGCGGGCGCGTCAAAATCAGAAATTGACTCAAGAGTGGGGCAGGCTGCGGAGGTTTTGAAACTCGGCCCGTTTCTTGAGCGCAGGCCGAAAGAACTGTCGGGGGGCCAGCGCCAGCGCGTGGCTATAGGACGGTCCATTGTGCGCGACCCGACGGCATTCCTGTTTGACGAGCCGCTTTCCAATCTGGACGCCGCCTTGCGGGTGGAAATGCGCTACGAGATCGCCAAGCTGCATCAGAGCCTCGGCCGGACAATGATTTATGTGACGCATGACCAGGTCGAGGCGATGACGCTGGCGGACCGGATCGTGGTGCTGGAATTCGGCGAGATCGCCCAAGTCGGGTCGCCGCGCGAACTCTACGAGAGACCGCAGAATCTGTTCGTCGCGCAGTTCATCGGATCGCCCAAGATGAACATCGTGGATGCCGCGCATGTCCTCGGCGGCGCGCGCAAGGGAGCCGTCAAAATCGGCTGCAGGCCGGAACATCTGGAATTCTGCGCAGAGGGCGAAGGCCTTCTGGACGGAACGGTCGAACTTGTCGAATATTTGGGCGCGGACGAGTATGTGCTTCTGAACTGCGGCCCCGCGGGGCCGGTGACCCAGCGTACGAACGGAGCATCCGGCGTGAAGCCGGGCCAGAAGGTCGGACTGAAACCCGGCGCGGGCGGAAAAGTCCATGCATTCGACGAGTCCGGCCAGGCGATTCATTGACGCCGGTTTTTGAAAATGTCCGGTGAAGATTCTCCCTTGTCCGTTTTATCCGGTTCGATAGTGTACGTTCAGGGCGGCATTTCGGATAGGCCGCCGGGCAGCGGAAGGGATCGTGAAATTCTGTTGGTAGCGGAGGAGGGACTTGAACCCCCGACACGCGGATTATGATTCCGCTGCTCTAACCTGCTGAGCTACTCCGCTGACGGATTCGCCGTTTAATCCAATGGCGATACCGCGTCAAACCGCGGGTGGACGGGTTGCATTTTATTTGGGGATGTCCCACTTGATGTTGAATTTGATATGGGCGGTGTTGCCTCTCCCCCGAGAATCAGCTCGGGGATTTTTTGAAGAAAAGGAAGCAACACCATGAAAACCGTTAGCACATTCCCCGGCGCCTCCGCCAGCGCTCCGAACATCAACGCGCTCGTCGAAGAGGCGTACGAAGACGTGACCGAGAGTTTCGAGAAATTCTGCCTGACGACGGGCATCGCGTATCTGCGGCAGATGATGGACGAGGACGCCGAACGGCTGGCCGGGAAACGTCACAGTCATTCTCCCGACAAGCCGGGGCACCGCTGGGGACATACGCGTTCCCAGGTCGGGTTTCACGGCGGCAAGGTCGGCATCGACCGTCCGCGTCTCCGCTGCAAGGCTGCGGGCAAGGAGATGTCTCTGCCGAGCCAGTAAGAAATCTCCGCGGACGGTTATCTCGACCGATGGGCGGTGAACTTGATGACCGCGAACGTAGCGACCCGCAAGTTCCGCCGGGCGGTGAGGATTCCGGAGGCCGGGGTTCCCTGCGGGGCGGGCTGCGGGCTGTCGAAATCGGCCGTGTCCCGCCGGTTCAAGGCGTTGACGCAGGCGAAGTTTGATGAATGGATGACTTCCGATCTGTCGGAGCTTGATCTCGTCGCGATTCAGATCGACGGGCTGCATATGAGCGACCGCCTGCTGATGATCGGGGCCGTCGGCATTGACGCGTCGGGGCGTAAGCGCCCGCTGGGCGTCATCGAAGGCGCGACGGAGAACGCCGCGACCGTGCAGGCTCTGCTTGATGATCTGATCCGGCGCGGGCTTGATCCGAAGGGCTGTTATCTGTTCATCGTCGACGGAGCCAGGGCGCTCAGCAAGGCGATCCGGCGCACTTTCGGCGCGGACATCCCTATTCAGCGCTGTCAGGTTCACAAGGGCCGCAACATCATCGACCGTCTCGCCGCGGAACATCACGCCGGCGTGCGGCGGACGCTCAGGCAAGCCTGGGAACTTGATGACGCCGACAAGGCCGAGCGGCTGATGCGCAGCCTGGCTCAGCGGTTCGAACAGGAGGCTCCGGACGTCTCCCGGTCGATACTTGAGGGCCTGGACGAGGTCCTGACCGTCTCCCGGCTCGGCCTGCCGTTAGAGCTGCGGCGGTCGCTGGCGAGCACGAACATCATCGAATCGATGAACAGCACGGTCCGGCAGGTCTGCCGCAACGTGAAGCGCTGGAGGAACGCCGGGATGGCTCTGCGATGGACCGCTGCCGGCATGATGGAGGCCGAGAAGGGTTTCCGCCGCATCAAGGCGTACAGGCAGCTGCCCGTTCTCAAACAGGCTCTCATCGAACATAGTCGAAAGGATCGGCTTGACCGGCTCAAGGAAGCCGCGTAGATAGCCGACAGGCAGCATCGCTCCTGCGGGTTTCAACATCAAGCGGGACATTCCCTTTTATTTGAGTTTTTCGGATTTCCGCGGATTTCCAAGGTCAAACGGTCAGCATTTGTTCATCGCCTCAAACAGCGGCGCCGGCGCAGGTTTTCCCGATCAGCCGCCGATCCCCGGATACGCGCGGCGGTTCGCCGGCCCAGGTCAGGCAGGCCGGCGCGCGATGATGCCGAGCGGAATGACACCCGGAACGATGGCGGCGACGATCCAACGGGTGTTGTCCCTCTCGCGTCTCGCCTGCTCCGCATCCCGCTCTCCGAATTATCGCCAAAAGCTCTGAGATCGCAGCTTTCTGCTCTGAGATGGCTGCCGAGATCGCCGCTTCCTGTTTCGTTCCCCTTTCCGCCGCTTTGAAGGTTTCGACATGCGTGTTCATCCGCTCCTCCAGCGCCGCTCCCCGAATCTCAAGGGTAGTCAACATCCCTTGATTTTCGGCTCAGGTCCGCCTTTCCAGATAATTTTCCAAGCCGTACGTGCCGCATGTTCCGCACGAGGCGCGGGCGGAGCGCGGCGAGGCGTTTCCCTTCGGCTTGACGCCTTGGAGGGGGGGGGGATAGAAAATCCCGTTGCCGATAGAGTCGAAAACATCGCGTACGAGGATCTGGCCTGCAGGATGGGCGACCGCCGGGCCCAGCTTACGACAGGATCCTCAACTTCAGGTGCCGGTGGATGGAACCTTGAAGTTAACCAGGTCCAGATCCCACTGAAGGAAGTGGCGTTCTCAAAGACATCAGCCGCTTCCGGTTCTCCGGCAAGATGCCGGATCAGCTTGCCTTACGCGGTCTCTGCGGCAAGGTCTCCTGCGCATGCCGAGCCCCCCGGTCGATTGAAGCTGTTCCCCGTCGCGCGGGTATGGCAAAAGGCGGCGTTGACCAGCGGCTGGCCATAGCCTGACGTTTCAGTCAGAATTCCGTCCGGACGGAGTCTTCCATGTATGCGCCAGCGTCGTGGATCTCCGGGCGGACGTCAGTCCTTTGATCTTCTTGATGATGGCCAACTCACCGTCGTTATCGACAAGCGGTGCCATCGCAGGCTTATTGATACAGGCCATGAAAATCAGTCGAACCGTGGAAGGGCCGGTGAACGCGGCAATCTCAAGATCACTGGCTTGGATCAATCGCCGCCCCTGAGCGCATCGATATGCTGACGCATTTTCATCATTGCGGGTATGCCGCCCTCACTCATGATCTGGACAGGAGATTTTCCATTGAAGATCGGTCCCGCGTTGGGCGTCTTCGGCCAGCGATAAGTCAGCGGCCCGTTGAAAAGCAGCCGCAGTCCTTTGACGAGGCCGGTCAACAGGCTCGCGCGAGTCATCTTGTCCTGATCAAGAACACCTTCATACGTCCCGGCTTTCATACGTTCCCAAGTCGCTGTTGAAACGTCGAAAAGCGCCGCTGCCTCAGCACTGGACAACCCCCATGCATCAGCTGTTCGTACGACGTTTTTGATAACCGCCTTTATCTTGCCCATCTCGCCGATGGCTTGAACGGCGGTTTCCGGGAGTTCGGTTTCAATCGGCTCAAGCATGATGTTCTTTTTATGATGCATATGTGTTTCATATGTATACACTGTATAAACAAGGCATGTCAAGAGCTTTAACACCCCCCTGGGCGGTCCGTCATTGTCGCGTCGATGGATGGAGAGGGTGCGGTTTGGCCGGAATTTTTGCGGGATTGTCGCAGCTTGCTGCCGCTGAGAGCGACGGTTCGCAGTGCGTCCGCGGTTTCTTGGATGTCAGGACTTGTGAAATTGAATTCTTCAACGTCATAGCATAATGATTCCGGGCGCAGCGCTCGGCTGAATTCCGGGCGGGCCCGGCGCCGGGAGGAAGAGGATGGCGGCCAGTCCCAGAATGGATCAATGTCCTGAAGTCGAGGGATTCTTCGATCGGGGAACGAATACGGTTTCTTATGTCGTGTCCGACAGGGAAACACATGCCTGCGCGGTTATCGACAGCGTCATGGACATTGATTACGCGGCAGGGCGTATCACTTCCGAGGGTGCCGACAGAATCATCGCTCATGTCGAAGCGCGGAACCTTAATGTCGAGTGGATCATAGAAACTCATGTCCATGCCGATCACCTGTCGGCGGCGCCCTATCTGAAGGACAGGGTCGGCGGGAAAACCGGCATCGGTTCGGACATCATGAAAGTTCAGGAGACATTCGGCAAAATTTTCAACGAGGGCACGGAGTTTCAGAGAGACGGATCTCAGTTCGACCGGCTTTTCGAGGACGGCGACACTTATACAGTCGGCCGGATGCATGCATTCGCCGTCGCGACTCCCGGCCATACGCCCGCCTGTATGACGCATGTGATCGGAGATGCCGGGTTTGTGGGCGACACGCTCTTCATGCCGGACGGCGGATCGGCAAGGGCAGATTTTCCCGGCGGCGACGCCGGAGAACTTTACGATTCCATACAGCGGATACTGTCATTTCCGGACGATCTGAGGTTGTTCGTCTGTCATGACTACGGACCGGGAGGCCGCGCCGCCGCATGGGAAACCACGGTCCGCGAAGAACGGCTGAACAATATTCATCTGAAGAAAGCCAAGACCCGGAAGGATTTCATCAGGCTCAGGGAAGAGCGGGATGCGACTTTGGCGATGCCGCAGTTGATCATTCCATCTCTGCAAGTCAATATGCGCGCGGGAGAGGTGCCGTCGGACGGGAAGGGTAATCCCACATTGAAGGTTCCGGTGAATGGTCTGTAGTCTGCATTCAGAACGGGCGGGGACATGCCGGGTATCAAGGGTGCGGCTGGATGCAATCCGACTCTGATGTCAGTGACGCGGGCAAGCTCGCCGCCGCGGAATATGCGCTTGGTTTGATCCGCGGCGGAATGAGAATCGGTCTCGGCTCTGGAACGACCGCGGATATCTTCACCGGTCTGCTGGCTGCGCGGATTCGTGAAACCGGACTCTCCGTCTCGGCGGTCGCTGCTTCCAGCCGCACTGAGGAACGGGCCAAGCAGGCGGGACTGGAGCTTTCAGATCTGAACAGTCTGCGAATTCTTGATCTGACGGTGGACGGGGCTGATGAAATTGATTCGCAGCTTCAGTTGATAAAGGGCGGCGGCGGTGCGCTGCTGAGGGAAAAAATCGTCGCCGAAGCGTCTGATGAAATGGTCGTGATCGCAGACCACGGCAAACTGGTAAAATCTCTGGGAAAATTTCCGCTGCCGGTTGAAGTGGACCGGTTCGGCTGGGAGGCGACAGCGGCCAGGATTGGAACGGTTCTGGAGAGTCTGGGCCATTGCGACCATCCGTGGAATCTGCGGATGGCGCGCGGGTCTCCATTTGTGACGGACGGCGGAAACTACGTGATTGACGCGGAACTGGCCGCGATAAAGGATCCGCCGCGGCTTGCGGGTAAGCTGAACATGATTCCCGGAGTCGTCGAGACGGGGATCTTCGCCGGTCAGTGCTCGCTGGTTGTTCTAGGCTGCCCGGATGGAACGGTTCACGTCCGGAGCCGGGACGACTGATGTCGCGGGAAACACCGGCGGGAATACGCGATGTTTGACTACGAATTGTTTGTGATCGGCGGAGGATCCGGCGGCGTCCGGGCGGCGCGGATGGCTGCGCTGACCGGCGCGAAAGTCGGGTTGGCGGAACAGTCGAGAATGGGCGGCACCTGCGTGATCAGAGGATGCGTGCCCAAAAAGCTCATGGTGAATGCCGCCGATTTTTCCGATGCGTTCGTGGATGCGGCGGGATTCGGGTGGTCAGTCGGCGAGACCGCTTTCAACTGGAAAAAATTCCGCGAGGCCAAGGACCGGGAAATCAGCCGGCTGGAAGGCATCTATAGATCAATTCTTCGGAATTCGGGGGTGCGGATCTATGATGCGCGCGCCGAACTGGCCGATGCGCATACGGTGCGCCTTGCCGGCGGACGGCTGAGATCGGCCAAACATATTCTTATAGCGACAGGAGGGGTTCCTTACCTTCCTCCGACTCCCGGCGTTGAGCACGCCGTATGTTCTGACGATATATTTCTGCTTGACGATCTGCCGGAACGTATTCTGGTGGTAGGCGGCGGATATATTGCGTGTGAGTTCTCCTCCATACTGAACGGACTGGGCTGCGATGTGACGCAGCATTACCGCGGCGAACTGATTCTGCGCGGTTTCGACGACGACATCCGGAACCACGTGTTCCGGGCGATGGCCGCCCGGGGAATTGACATCCGGCAGGAGACGGATCCCCGTGGGATCAAAAAGTCCGCGTCCGCTCTGTCCGTCGCTGACAGCCAAGGCGGATCGGGAACGTTCGACATGGTTTTTTTCGCGACCGGACGGCGTCCTGCGACCGCCGGGCTCGGACTTGAGAAAGCCGGCGTGGCTCTCGGCAAGGCCGGCGAGATTCTGGTTGACGGTTATTCGCAATCGTCCGTTCCATCGGTGTTCGCCGTCGGAGACGTGACCGGCCGGATCAGTCTGACGCCGGTGGCGATTCGTGAAGGCGCGGCATTCGCAGAAACCGTTTTCAAAGCCAATCCTACCAAGGTTGAATATGAGAACGTGCCGACGGCGGTGTTCACCCGCCCGGAGATCGGCGCGGCCGGAATGACCCAGGCCGCGGCCGAGCAGACCGCGCGGATTGAAATCTACAAGACGGCGTTCCGGCCGCTTTCAGGCGTCATTGCCGGGCGGGACGAGAAAATCCTGATGAAAATCATTGTCGAACGCGGGTCGCGGAAGGTGCTCGGCGTGCATATCGCGGGTCCCGGAGCCGCTGAACTGATACAATTGGCGGGAATCGCGCTGAAAATGGGCACGACCAAGGACGATTTTGACCGCACGGTGCCCGTGCATCCGACTGTGGCGGAAGAACTGGTCACCATGAAGGATCCCGTGCCCGCCGCTTGATTTTCTGGTTTCCCGCAACCATTGTATATAAAGACCTGACACCGAGACACAAACAGGAGGCATTTCCTCTCATGGCAGGAAACAACAGCGGTCCGTGGGGCAACCGCGGCAAAGATCCCGAACCGAACATTCCCGATCTCGAAGAAATTTTCAGCAGGGGAAGCAGTTCGGTGCGCTCCATTTTCGGAGGCAAGGGCGGCCGTAGAGGCAGGCAGCAGTCGGGCGGGCCACGGTTCAACCGCTTCCAAATCCTCTTGGGCATTCTCATACTGATCGGCGCCTGGGCGTACGTTTCTTTCTATACGGTGAAACCCGAAGAGAGGTCCGTGGAGCTGTTTCTGGGATCCTACTACAAAACAGGGCAGCCCGGACTGAACATCGCGCCTTGGCCGGTGGTCACGCGCGAAATCCTTTCGGTGACGCGGGAGCGGACTGAAGATATCGGGGTGGGCGGAAATTTTGAGAGCGACGAGTTTTCAAACAGCGCGTTTCAGCAGGAAATGAACCGCCGCCGCATTGATGACGGTCTGATGCTGACGGGTGACGAGAACATCATCGACGTGGATTTTCAAGTGGTCTGGAATATCAATGACCCGGCCAGGTTCTTGTTCAATCTCGCGGATCCCACGGAGACTATCAGGGCAGTTTCTGAATCAGCTATGCGTGAGATCATGGCTCAGTCCAATCTCGCGCCGATTCTCAACCGCGACCGCGGCATCGTAGCGACCAACCTGCAGGAACTGATTCAGACAACGCTCGACAATTACGAATCCGGCATGAATGTGGTTCGGGTCAACTTCGACAAAGCCGACCCGCCGCGCGAGGTCATTGACAGTTTCAGGGAAGTTCAGGCTGCCGAACAGGAGCGCGACCGTCTCGAGAAACAAGCCGATGCGTACGCCAACAGGGTTCTCGCGAGCGCCCGCGGCGAAGCAGCGCAGTTGAAAGAGGAAGCCGAAGGCTACCGGGCGCAAGTGGTCAATGTCGCGGAAGGCGAGGCCAGCCGTTTCCTCGCTGTTCTCGACGAGTACCGGAAAGCGGAGGATGTCACCCGGAAACGGCTGTATCTCGAAACAATGGAGCGGATCATGGGATCTGTGGACAAGGTCATCATTGACCAGGAAAGCTCGGAAGGTGGAAGCGGTGTTGTCCCCTATCTTCCTCTGAATGAACTGCGCCGGAACACGTCCGGTCAGGGAGAGTGAACGATATGCCCCGTCAAACCATTATTATCGGCGCCTTGGCTCTCGTCACGGTCGCTGTCATCAGTTCAATATTCATAGTCGACGAGCGGGAAAAAGCGCTGGTCCTTCAGTTCGGTCAAGTCAGATCGGTCAAGGAAGATCCCGGTCTGGCGTTCAAAATCCCTTTGATTCAGGAAGTTGTCCGATATGATGACCGCATCCTGTCTCTGGAGACCCAGTCTCTCGAAGTCACCCCGCTGGATGACCGCCGTCTGGTTGTTGACGCGTTCGCGCGTTACCGGATCAATGATGTGGTCCGGTTCCGTGAGGCGGTCGGCGTCGGCGGAGTCAGATCGGCCGAAAGCCGTCTTGAACGCATTCTGAACGCGGCGACGCGTGAAGTTCTGGGATCGGTCGCGTCTAACACAATACTGTCTGCCGACCGGGCGGCGCTGATGGAGCAGATCCGCGATACGGCCAAAGTGGAAGCGGAAAATCTCGGCGTGGCGATCATAGATGTCCGGCTCAAAAGGACTGATCTGCCGACGCAAAACCTCGAAGCGACATTCGCGCGCATGCGGGCGGAGAGGGAACGCGAGGCAGCCGATGAAATCGCCCGCGGCGAAGAGGCGGCGCAGAAAATCAGGGCATTGGCTGACAGAACCCAGGTCGAGATTGTGTCTGAGGCGCAGAAAGAGGCCGAGATCGCCCGCGGCGAGGCTGACGCTAGGCGCAACGCGATTTTTGCCGAGTCGTTCGGCCAGGATCCGGATTTTTTTGAGTTTTACCGTTCAATGCGCGCCTATGAGGAAGCATTTGACTCAGAAAACACGTCGCTGGTCATTACGCCTGAAGGAGATTTCTTCGAGTATCTGAAGTCCGCTGAATCCGAGTGATTTCAGACGTCTTCGTTGCGCTGGGTCTGGTCGTCGTGATCGAAGGCCTGGCGCTGGTCTTGGCGCCGAAACGTTGGGAGGACATGCTGCGGGCACTTGGGGAGATGCCGTATGACACAAGGCGCTTCATCGGACTCCTGATGGTGGCCCTCGGAGTCGCGGCGGTCTGGACGGCCAAAAGCGCGTTCTGAATTGTCGCGCGGGACATGCTGAGCGATCGAGCTTGCCATAGTTTTTGAAATCACAAGGCCGGCGGCTGTCTTTTCCGGGGGAAACGACCGTGCGGCGCGGAAAGGTTTTGCCGATCATTGAGCCGCACACGTGCCGGATCCTGGACGGCAGGGCGTAACGCCCTGTGAAGTTTGGGTTCCGGTCTGCATTCCGAATGGGCCGGCTTCGTGTTCATCCATGAATTGATGCGGGATGGCGACGCATGCGCTGCGATGCGTCGCCGGAGTCGGAAGTCAGCGCCCTCAGGACTTCGCCCTTGTCAACGCCTTTGGCGCGGTTATCCTGGAAATCGGCCGCATTGCCGCCGCGTCGCCGGGAACAGCGGGGCGCTTCCAGCCCGCCTGTGCGCAAGTGTCGGATCGTTGCCGGATCAGTTGCCAACCGCGGAGTTCATGCCGGGCGAAAGGCGAATCCGGCCGTCGCGGAGAAGGATTCCGGTTGACATCGACGCACCTCAGAACGGCCAGCGGACAATGACTCCGAGCGTGACGACGGCCGCTATCCAGAGACCGATCTGCCACCGCAGATTGTCGGAATGGCGCTTTTCCGCGTCCGCCCGATACCGTTCCGCGTCCGCCCGATATCGTTCCGCGTCCGCCCGGAATTGATTGAGCGTGCTTTCAAGATCAGCCCGCATGGTGTTCATTCGCTCCTCCATGACGGAGACCCGCCGTGCGAGTTCATGGCTGTCCGGCGGTTCTCCCATGGCTCTGACCTAAGGAGCCCGGCCGGAAGCGTCAACCTTTTCCTGTCAGGAAAGAAGATTCCGTCCCGAAATTCTGACCTGCGGCAGTTTGCCGGGATCTGCGGCTGACCGGCTGTTCCTGTTCCGGCATGTTTGGAAGCCGCAGCCGGTTGTGCGGAGCGATGCTGCGGAGTCTTCCGTGAAGCGCTTTCCTGATGCGTTCCGAACCCGAATCCGTCCTGCCCGAGAGTGTCGCCGCTGCGCGCTGCGTGATGAGGTCGACCAGCCTGGTGTGCCCGATGCCCGGGCGACTCTCCGAGCGGTCGCACGGATAGTCCGCCGACCTCATTCTGTGTTCCAGCTGTTCCAGACAAGATTTTCCGCCGAGCTTCACAGGTTCTGATGCCGCGCTCTGCGGCATTGGAATAGAACGGCACGGCCGGATGTTGGGGTATCCGCAGAAGTCCGTCCTTGTCCGCCGTCGCGGCAGGGTGCCGATGGCGCGATAGCTGGTTCTGCCGGAATATCTCGCTGAGGCACGCGACAGGTTCCGCAGCACCCACCGCAGGGGCCTGACCGCATCAGCCTCAACCGGAGTTCATGTCGGGCGGAAACTGCAGCCGTCCGTCGCGGAGGAGAGTTCCTGTTGGCATCGACGCACTTCAGAACGGCCAGCGGACGATGACTCCGAGCGTGACGACGGCAGCTATCCAGAGACCGATCTGCCACCGCAGATTGTCGGAATGGCGTCTTTCCGCGTCCGCCCGATATCGTTCCGCGTCTGCCCGGAATTGATTGAGCGTGCTTTCAAGATCAGCCCGCATGGTGTTCATCCGCTCCTCCATGACGGAGACCCGCCGTGCGAGTTCATGGCTGTCCGGCGGTTCTCCCATGGCTCTGACCTAAGGAGCCCGGCGGGAAGCGTCAACCTTTTCCTGTCAGGAAAGAAGATTCCGTCCCGAAATTCTGACATGTGGCAGTTTGCCGGGATCTGCAGCTGTCCGGCAGTTCCTGTTCCGGCGCGTTTGGAAGCCGCAGCCGGTTGTGCGGAGCGATGCTGCGAAATCCTCGGCGCAGCGTTTTCCTGATGCGTTCCGAACCCGAATCCGTCCTGCCCGTGAGTGTCGCCGCTGTGCGCTGCGTGATGAGGTCGACCAGCCTGGTGTGCCCGATGCCCGGGCGACTCTCCGAGGCGGTCGCACGGAGAGTCCGCCGACCTCATTCTGTGTTCCAGCTGTTCCAGACAAGATTTTCCGCCGAGCTTCACAGGTTCTGATGCCGCGCTCTGCGGCACTGGAATGGAACGGCACGGCCGGATGTTCGAGTATCCGCAGAAGACCGTCCTTGTCCGCCGTCGCGGCAGGGTGCCGATGGCGCTATAGCTGGTTCTGCCCGAATATCTCGCTGAGGCACGCGACAGGTCCCGCAGCACCAACCCAGGGGCCTGACCGCATCAGCCGTCAACCGGAGTTCATGGCCGGCGGAAACTGCAGCCGTCCGTCGCGGAGGAGAGTTCCTGTTGACATCGACGCACTTCAGAACGGCCAGCGGACGATGACTCCGAGCGTGACGACGGCCGCTATCCAGAGACCGATCTGCCACCGCAGATTGTCGGAATGGCGTCTTTCCGCGTCCGCCCGATACCGTTCCGCATCCGCCCGGTGCCGTTCCGCATCCGCCCGATACCGTTCGGCGTCCGCCCGGAATTGATTGAGCGTGCTTTCAAGATCAGCCCGCATGGTGTTCATTCGCTCCTCCATGACGGAGACCCGCCGTGCGAGTTCATGGCGGTCCGGCGGTTCTCCCATGATTCTGACCTAAGGAGCCCTGCCGGAAGCGTCAACCTTTTCCTGTAAAGAAAGGAAGAGTCCGTCCCGCATTCCTGACCTGTGGCAGTTTGCCGGAATCTGCGCAGGTTAAAATATAACTTCCATAATGGAGAACGGCTTCGCGGATTTGCTGGGCTAAACGAATTCAGGACATTCGGTGAATGAGCGCAGCCTCGTATATGGGACTAAGGCCGGCAAGTCCCTTATTCATGCCCGTGCCGGACTTGAAAAATATCGATAAAGCATCAAATTCACAGCTAGTTCGCTGGATTTGGAACAATCTTGCGGCAAAACGGCGTAGTCCGCCGCAACGCCCGACTTCCAGCTATATGAAAATCAAGGAGAGCAGACATGAACAGTTTGGTTCGCAGTTTACACAATCAGGTCAGTAGCAGAGCGGTTATCTGTGCCTCCGCGGCGGTGATCTCAGCGTTCGCGTTGACCGGCCCGGGAGCCGCGCACGATGGATTCGGCGATCTTGTGGAAGAACTCATCCCCTCAGTTGTCAGCATCACCGTTGAGGCCGAAAGAAAGAGCCGCAATCCGCTCAGCGACAGGCCAAGGGAGTTCCAGGAATTTTTTGACCGTTATATGCCGGATTTCAAACGCATTGTTCCAGAGGGCGAAACTCAGCTCCAGACCGTGCGGTCTGTCGGTTCAGGCTTTTTCATCAGTGAAGATGGATATATCGTCACCAATGCCCATGTCGTTGAGAACGGCACCAAGATCAAAGTTCAACTGTCTGACTTGCAGACTTTCGAAGCGGAAGTGATCGGCGCGGATCCCAATACGGACATCGCGGTGCTCAAGATTGACGCGGGAGATCAGAAGATGCCGGCATTGCGGTTCGGTGACAGCGGCGAGATGCGCGTCGGCGACCACGTTCTGGCCATCGGCAATCCGCTCGGACTGGATTTTTCTGTGTCGGCTGGAATTGTCTCAGGCCGGAACCGTACGCTGACGGGCGGGTATGACGATTTTATCCAGACCGATGCAGCTATAAATTCCGGCAATTCCGGCGGTCCGCTTCTCAATATGGAAGGCGAGGTCGTCGGCGTCAACACGCTGTATCTGGGGAGCGGACAGCCGCGGGGCGGCTCTTCGGGGATCGGTTTCGCCATGGCATCCGCTGTGGTCGAGAATGTTGTCGGCCAGTTGAAGGAATTCGGAACAACGCGCCGCGGCTGGCTGGGAATCAGCATGCAGACGCTGACAGCCGATATCGCCGAGGCGATGGGCCTTGAAACCGCAGATGGGACTTTGGTTGTCAGCTTGCTGGAAGGCCCTGCCGCTGAAGCGGGAGTCGAAGCCGGGGACGTGATCACCGAGCTTGACGGAAACAAGATTTCCGGCAACCGGGATCTCCTGAAAATGGTCGCCGATGCGGGAAGCGGAGCGGAGGTCGAGCTGACTGTGTACCGGCAAGGAGAGCCGCTGATGATAGCGGTTGTGCTCGGCAGCCGTGAAGAGGCGGAAGGCCAGAAAATCCTGCCGGCGTCGCGCATCGAGGAGCCGAAGGAGGGAAACGCTTTAGGGCTCGAACTTGGAGAGTTGGATGCGCAGAAGCGTCAGCTTTTGAATCTTGACGACGGCGATCCGGGGCTGGTTGTCCTCGGTGTTGACGGTTCATCGCCGGCCTTCGAAAAAGGCATTCGGAAGAATGACCTGATCCTGCAGGTTAACGTCTCTCCCGTCGAGACGGTCGAGGATTTGTCGGATGCGGTTTCGATGGCTGAAGATGCCGGACGCGAATCCGTTCTTCTTTTGATCCAGCGGAACGGTGAGAGGAGATACGTCGCATTGCCGATAGCAAGTTAAGTGAATGTCGGTAAGGAATTTCAAGCTTAATTTTTCAGACGCGGCCGGCTGATTGTTCAGCCCGGCCGCGTCGGTGCCGCAGTGTGGATGAAGATTGCACGGACATAAGAATGGAGTCACATTTGACGGTCTGATCTGAATCAGACGCGGTGAAATGCGGTGCCCTTGAGACGTGCGGATATTTTCAGATGCCGGCTCAGCGCTTCCTTAATTTGCCTTCTGAGTTTAGACTGCCCGACGGGCGGACAGGAATTGAAATGGCGAAAATCACATACATTGAGTTTGGCGGACTGCGCCATGAAATCGAGGTGCCGAACGGTCTGACAGTCATGGAAGGAGCCCGTGACAACAACATTCCCGGCATTGAAGCTGACTGCGGCGGATGCTGCGCATGTTCCACCTGCCACGTGTATGTGGATGAATCCTGGGTCAACAGGCTTCCGGAAAAGGATGTGATGGAAGAAGACATGCTTGACTTCGCTTGGGAACCGGATCCCGTCCGCTCGCGTCTGACGTGCCAACTCACTGTCACCGATCAATTGGACGGCCTGATCGTTCAGATGCCCGAAAAACAGATCTGACCCGAATCCCGTGCGCGGAAACCGCCATGCGGCCCCGATCGGAGGCAATGTTCCTGAATATTCTGTTGAGGAAATCTCACAGCAGGTCAGGAAAACGATCGAATCAAGTTATGGCCGCATCCGCGTGCGCGGCGAAGCTTCGGGGGTTTCTGTTCCCCGGTCCGGCCATATCTATCTGAAACTTGTTCAAGACAGGCATCAGCTGGATGCCGTGATCTGGCGAAGCCGGGCACAGGCGCTGCGTACCAAGCCTGCCGACGGCGTAGAATATGTCGCCACCGGCAAACTCACAGCTTATTCAGGCAAATCCAGCTACCAGCTCAGCATCGACAGAATCGAAGAGGCGGGAGAAGGTGCGCTGCTGGCGCGTCTTGAAAGGCTCAAGGCGGAACTGCAGGCCGAGGGCCTTTTTGATTCTGGCCGCAAACAGCCGATTCCACACCTGCCGTCTGTGATCGGGGTTGTATCCTCGCCTGGCGGAGCTGTGATCCGCGACATTTTGCATGTGCTCCGTGACCGGTTCCCCAGGCATGTGCTTCTCTGGCCGGTCGCCGTTCAAGGGCCGGGCTGCGCTGACGAGGTCGCAGGGGCGATCCGCGGCTTCAATGCGTTGAAATCCGGCGGATCCGTTCCCCGCCCTGATCTGCTGATCGTGGCGCGCGGCGGCGGGTCCGTCGAAGATCTGGCCGGTTTCAGTGAGGAAACCGTGGTGAGGGCCGCATTCGAAAGCGGCATTCCGCTGATTTCGGCGGTCGGGCATGAGACCGATACGCCGCTCATCGATCTGGCTGCCGATGTCCGCGCGCCGACGCCCTCGGTGGCGGCGGAAAAAGCCGTTCCGTCGCGGATCGAGACCGCCGCACGGCTGTCCGCTCTCGGCAGCCGGCTGGCGGCGGCACTGACCGCCAAGACCCGCGGACAGCGGCAGCGGCTCCAAGATCTGGCCAGAGGCCTTCCGCGGCCGGACGTCCTCTTCGCATTGCCGTCACAGCGTCTTGACCATGCATCGCACAGTCTCGTCTCCTCCATGCGCAGCCGCCGCCAGGAAAATGGGATCAGACTCGCCCGCATCGCGGCGAAGCTGCGGCGGCCGGATATCATCGCGGCATCGGAGAGGCGTCTGTCAGTGGCCGCGGCGAAGCTTCGGCCGCGGCTCATGGAGGGATTGATTCAATCTGGCGTATTGCGCCTGCGGGCGTCCGGAGACGGCATTGTTCAGGCTGGATCCGGCGCGGTTCAAAAGAAGCGGCAAAGGTTGTCTGAACTGGAAAGGCTGCTGGAATCCTTGAGTTACAGTCAGGTTCTGAAACGCGGCTATGCGGTTGTGAAGGGCAGAAACGGGATCATTGACTCTTCTGTTCAGGCCAGAGAGGAAACCGCTGTCGAAATCGGGTTTCATGATGGAAGCGTCAAGGCCGAAGTGTGCCGGGATGCATGACCGGCCCGCCGTTCCGCTGCGCGGCGTTGCTGATCGCCGGACAAATGGATAACGGCGCGGCTTGTGCAGTTATACAGGGAGGACAGGGACACGGTGCGTGACGATGCGAATGCTGCCGGAGGCGTGTGGAAATCCGGCCGGGGAAAGGGGCGGACGACTCCCAAAGGGCGGCAGGTCAGCGGCGCGGCGTCAGCGGATATCCGCGGTCTGCTCGGCAGCCGGCCCCGGCGGCGCGATTTGCTCATTGAGCATCTGCACCTTATTCAGGATGAATACGGAAGTCTTTCGGCGGCGCATCTGCGCGCGCTGGCCGAAGAAATGCGGCTGGCTCAGGCCGAAGTTTATGAAGTCGCGACATTCTACGCGCATTTTGATGTCGTTAAGGAAGACGAGGAACCGCCGCCGCCCCTGACCGTGAGGGTCTGCGATTCTCTGTCTTGCGAGCTTGCCGGCGCCCGGGAGCTGTTGGCGGCGCTGCGTTCCAGCGTCAATCCGGAACGGATCCGGGTTGTCCGCGCTCCATGCATGGGGCAGTGCGATACGGCGCCGGCGCTTGAGGTCGGACACCGGCATATCGGCCATGCGACTGTCAAAAAAGTTCTGAACGCCGCGGACCGGGGGCTTTTCCAGCCTGAAATGCCCGCATACGAGGGGCTGCGGGACTACCTTGAGCAAGGCGGCTACGAAACGCTTCGCCGATGCCGGGCCGGCGGCGGTCGGGATGATGTCCAGAACCTTGTCCTTGAATCCGGACTGCGCGGCTGCGGCGGCGCAGGATTCCCCTCCGGGCGGAAATGGTCCTTCGTCCGGGCCGAGCCGGGTCCCAGACTGATGGCGGTGAATGCCGACGAAGGCGAGCCGGGCACCTTCAAGGACAGATTTTATCTTGAGCGCGAGCCGCATTGTTTTCTCGAGGGCATGCTGATCGCCGCTTGGGCAGTGGAAGCTGAAACAGTCTATATATATTTGCGCGATGAGTATCCGGCGGCGCGGAATATCCTGCTGCGGGAAATCAGCGCGCTCGAAGATGCGGGGATCGCCCAGCGGGGCTGTATTGAGCTCCGCCGCGGCGCCGGCGCTTATATCTGCGGCGAAGAAAGCGCGATGATCGAAAGCATAGAAGGCAAACGCGGCTTGCCCCGGCACCGGCCGCCCTATGTCGCGCAAGTCGGGCTGTTTGACCGGCCCACGCTTGTTCACAACGTGGAGACTCTTTATTGGGTGGCGCGGATCTGCCGGGAGGGACCGCAGATCTTTACGTCCGTAGAACGTAACGGCCGGAAAGGCCTGCGCAGCTACTCGGTGTCCGGACGGGTTGCCGAACCGGGAGTCTATGTCCTTCCTGCGGGTTCAACGATCACTGACGTCATTGAAGCGGCGGGCGGCATGGCGGAAGGCCATGTTTTCCGCGGCTATCAGCCCGGCGGTCCGTCATCCGGGCTTCTGCCCGCGGCGCTTTCGGACGTGCCGCTCGATTTTGATGCTCTGCAGTCTCACGGTTCGTTCATCGGTTCGGCGGCCGTGGTCGTGATTTCGGATGCCGACAGCGCGAAGGCGGCGTCCCTCAATATGCTGCGGTTCTTTGAAGACGAAAGCTGCGGCCAGTGTACGCCGTGCCGGGTCGGCTGCGAAAAGGCGGTCAAGCTGATGCAGAGCGAGAAGTGGGATGCCGACTTGCTGGAAGATCTGTGCCAGACAATGGAAGACGCATCGATCTGCGGCCTCGGCCAGGCGGCCCCGAATGCTATCCGGCTCGCTATGCGCCATTTTCCCGGCGATGTGGGTTTGCCCTGTGAGTGATAACGGCGGCCTGCTGACGGTCTTTGCGGCTTCGCAATGAGTTTTTTCGGCAAACTCAAACAGCGGCTCTTCAAATCCTCTTCCAGGTTGGATCAGGAGATTGACGGACTGATTCAGGAAAATCCGGAAGAGGTCTCCGAGCCTTCCGCCGGACTCTGGAACCGTATCGCGGGCAAAGCCGGGCCAGAGACGAAACGGCGGCTTGACGACGAGATGCTGGAAAGCCTCGAAGATCTTCTTGTCGCGTCCGACATGGGGCTGGACCTGGCGGCGAAAGTCACGGCTGCTGTCGCTGAGGACCGGTTCGGCGACAGGGTGTCGTCGCATGAAATCAAATCCCTGATCGCCGGCGAGATCGCCGGTATTCTCGCGCCGGTCGCCAGACCGCTGCCGATTTTCCCGCAGACTCCGCAGGTGATTCTGGTGGTCGGGGTCAATGGATCAGGGAAAACCACGACCATCGGCAAACTCGCCGGTCAGTTTCACGCGGCCGGCAAGAAAGTGATGATCGCCGCCGGAGATACGTTCAGAGCCGCGGCCGTCGAACAGCTTGAAATCTGGGGCAGTCGGGCAGGTGTCGCTGTGTTCACTGCCAAGCACGGTTCGGATCCGGCGGCTCTCGCTTACAGTTCCATTGAAAAAGCTGTTCAGGACGGTTCGGATTTGCTGCTGATCGACACGGCGGGGCGCCTTCAGAACCGTAAGGACCTGATGGCAGAACTCGCCCGGATCGTGCGCGTGATCCAGAAGAAGGATCCGCAGGCGCCGCATAACACGATCCTTGTTCTTGACGCGACGACCGGCCAGAACGCCGTTTCGCAGGTTGAGATATTCACGAAGATCGCTGATGTGACGGGCCTTGTCATGACCAAGCTCGACGGCACGGCGAAAGGGGGCATTCTGGTATCCATTGCTGCGAAATTCGGATTGCCGATCCATGCGATCGGCGTCGGCGAGCAGATTGACGATCTGTCACCGTTCGACCCTGACGAGTTCGCAAGGGCGTTGACGGGCCTTGGCTGAATTCGCCGCATGTCCGCCGGTCCGAAGCCGCTGGCCGCGGACAGACGGTCCGGGTGAAGTCACCTGCATCGCCGTCTGCGTGGATGCGTCCGGCTCCGTGCCAGTTGAGTTTGGAAATCGGATTAAGGAGCGGATTGATGCCTGATCGCGAGATTTCGAAGGGTTTGAAGTTCCTTTTGGAATTCGGTCCGATCATTTTGTTCTTTGCCGGATATTCGTGGCTCAAGGACGAGACCTTTATCGTTAACGGCGTCGAATATGCCGGGTTCATTGCCGTGACGGCTTTTTTTGTTCCTCTGTGCGTGATCACGATGGCCGTCTATTGGCGGCTCACGGGACGCCTTGCCAGGATGCAGGCCGTGACGACTGTGCTCGTCGTGGTATTCGGCGGCCTGACAATCTGGCTGAATGACGAGCGGTTCTTCAAGATCAAGCCGACAATGGTCTATTTGCTGTTCGCTGGATTCTTGGGAGCGGGTTTGTTGAAAAACCGGTCGGTTCTGCAATACGCGCTTGAAGACGCTATGCCGCTCACGCGCACCGGCTGGATGATCATGGCGCGGCACACCATGTTTTTCTGTCTTGCGCTGGCGGTTGCCAACGAACTGATCTGGCGGACAATGTCAACAGATGTCTGGGTGTCCTTCAAAACATTCGGGCTCCCCGTCGCGACGGCCCTGTTTTTTGTCGCGGACACATACGCGTTGATGAAGAAACACGCGGCTGAGCCGGCTGAACAGGCTCGGGAGAAAGCGGATTCGTGAGTTCCGGTCTCAGTTGCGAGCGGCGCACGGCAGACAGCGGTCAGGCTGTTTGCCGCTGACTGCCGGCAGGAGTCTCTGATCGGGAATGAAAATGCCGATTCCTCACGGATCAGACCAATTCCCGGGCCGCCCGGCATCGGCCCGAAGCGGGACGGTTCAGTTCTCTTGAAGAGGCGGTGGAGTTTCGGAAGATGTTTCCCGAGCCGTGAAAGACCGCCGGCATGGATGCTACGCTTTTTGTTTGAACAAGATGTCTTGGGCCTTTTTGTCCCTCTGGATACTTGAGCGCATGTCCTCGGCGACGGCGCGCCCGCGGATGACAGCTGGCCGCCGGCCCACGCGTTCCAGCCATGCCCGCATGTTCGGAAACTGCCCGATGTCCTGCTCTTGGCCTTCCCACAGAGATGCCCACGGCCAGACGGCCATGTCAGCGATGGAATAGTCGCCGGCGACGTATTCTCTGTCCGCGAGCCTCCGGTCCAGCACCCCGTAAAGGCGGGAAACCTCATTTCGGTAGCGGTCTTTGGCGTAGGGCAGATCCTGCGGAGTTTCCAAGGACGGGGCGTATTTGATGAAGTGATGCGCTTGGCCGGCCATTGGCCCGACACCTCCCATCTGCCACATCAGCCATTGCTCGACTTCAATTCGCTGCCGCTCTGTCGAGCCGGCGAATTTGCCGTGCTTGCGGCTAAGATACAGAAGTATGGCCCCGGATTCGAAAACTGATACCGGCGCGCCGTCCGGGCCGTCATGATCAATGATCGCCGGCATCCGGTTGTTAGGCGCGATCTTCAGAAACTCCGGCGCGAACTGGTCGCCCTTGTTGATGTTAATCAGGCGCAGTTTGTATGGAAGCGCGAATTCTTCCAACGCAATGGAGATTTTCCAGCCGTTCGGCGTCGGCCAGTAGTAGAGATCAATGGGTTCGTTCACGTCGCGCCTCCGGTTCGGTTCCGCGTTCCATCAATGATTCCCGCGGAATTTTCAACCTCCTGTCCGCCCGTATCCGGTCGTTCCGCATGGAGCGCGAAATTCAGTTTTCTTGACTTGGCTCCCGCAGCTTGGACAGCGGCGCTGAAGTTCAGCTTTCACCGCGGCTGGACGGCGTTTTCCGCCTCCGTTCGCTGGACGCGGCGGCGGTCAATGCGATATAGATTCCCGGCGAAAAAAATTGAACGGAAACATGCCGCGTCATATGCGGCCAGATGCGAACCGCTGGAAGCCGCGCAGCCGCCCGGATCCGCCGGGCGGATATTGAAGCCGGCAGGCATGGAATTTCCGGCTCGCGGCGCGCCAGCCATCAGACCGGCTCTGGGGGCAGAACCGGCGCAATGACAGGCCGACCGGCGGAGCTGACAAATCGGAGTCATGCTGTCTTGCAACTGAATCGGCGGGTTGATGCCCGGAAATTGCCGTGAAATCTGATACGACGCCCGGCTGGCAGACCATTGCGGTTCACGGCGGATCCCGCCGCAGCTGCTACGGTGAAATGTCCGAGGCCATTTTCCTGACCCAGGGGTTCTCGTATGACAGCGCCGAACAGGCGGAAAGACGGTTCATTGAGTGCGGTGAAGACGAGTTCATTTACGCGCGATACGGCAATCCTACCGTGCGTATGTTCGAAGAACGCATGGCTGCTCTTGAGGGGGTGGAAGACGGATTCGCGACAGCTTCGGGAATGGCGGCGGTTGTCGGCGCGTTGTGCTCGATCCTGTCGGCAGGCGACAGGATCGTTTCATCCCGGGCGTTGTTCGGTTCTTGTCTTTACATTGTCGAGTCTGTGTTGCCGCGGTTCGGCATCGAGGTTGCAATGGTGGACGGGACCGATCTCTGCCAGTGGCGGGACGCCCTCCGGTCCGGCGCCAAGGCGGTGTTTCTTGAAACAGTGTCGAATCCGATGCTCGACGTGATCGACCTCAGACCGGTCTGTGATCTGGCGCGCCGGGCGGGAGCCGCGGTCATCGTTGACAATGCCCTTCCGACGCCGGTCTTTCAGCGCTCCTCGGATCTCGGCGCCGATGTGATCGTGTATTCCACCACAAAACATGTTGACGGCCAGGGACGCTGTTTGGGCGGAATTGTTCTCAGCAGCCGTGATTTCATCCGCGGGACCCTGGAACCCTTCGTCAAACATACCGGCGGCGCTCTCAGTCCCTTTAATGCGTGGATCATGCTGAAAGGGCTTGAGACTTTGTCCCTGCGCTGCCGGCAGCAGGCGGCGGCGGCGCTGAAACTGGCAGCCGGAGCCGAAAAACACCGCAATGTGCTGACGGCCCTTTACCCCCATCTCCGAAGCCACCCCCAATACGGCGTCGCATCGGCGCAGATGACCGGCGGAGGCACGGTCTTCACTCTTGAACTGAAGGGAGGAAGAGACGGCGCGTTTCGCTTTATCAATGCCCTGCGGCTGATCAAGATCTCCAACAATTTCGGTGACGCGAAAAGCATCGTCACGCATCCGGCGACGACAACCCACCAGCGTCTCGGTCCGGAGAAGAGGCGGCATCTCGGTATCAGCGACGGAGTTGTCCGGATCTCGGTCGGCCTTGAAGATCCGACGGACCTCGGCAAGGACTTGGAACGGGCATTGGATGCCGTTTGACTTCAACCCGGAGAGTTCAAGGGGTGCCGTGCGGCTGTCATCTCATCTGAGGTCAGATGATTGATCCGCGGCCAGTTGTCTATGTCGTAGGGCTGGTCGTTTCCTGGTTCGGCGCCGCGATGCTGGCGCCGATGGTCTTGGATCTTTTTCTGCGGAACGGCGCTTGGGAAACATTCGCGGTTTCAAGTTTTCTGACATTCATGCTGGGCCTGTGTCTGGCGCTTGCGACACGGAATTCCGTGGGCGAGGGGCTGACCATCAAGCAGACATATATCCTGACCGCGGGAGTGTTTGCGGTTTTGCCGGTGTTCGGCGCGGTCCCGTTCATGATCGGGCAGGCGGAACTGTCTTTTACCGACGCGTTCTTCGAGGCGATGTCCGGGCTGACGACGACCGGGTCGACAATTATGACCGACCTTTCGGCCCAGCCGGCGGGACTGCTCCTGTGGCGCGGCATGCTCCAATGGTTCGGCGGAGTCAGCGTCATCATCGTCGCTTTGGTGTTCCTGCCTCTTCTGAGGGTCGGCGGGATGCAGCTGTTCCGCTGGGACAGCTATGACGCCTTGGGAAACGTTCTTCCCAGGGCGGCGCAGGTCACGCGTTCGATTTCAACCATTTATCTTTGCCTGTCGGCTGTATGCTTTTTCGCTTATTTGCTGGCCGGCCTGAAACTGTTCGACGCCGTCGTCTACACCATGACGACGATTGCCACCGGCGGATTCGGCAATCACGATTCATCTTTTCAGGATCTGGGAACAGCCGCCGAATATGTCGGCATTATCTTTATGTTTCTGGCATCGCTGCCTTTTCTCCGCTACGGGCAGCTCGCGGATGGAAAGATCAAACCCCTGTTCAAAGATTCGCAGATTCGGTGTTTTCTCCAGATCATAGTCGTGTCCGCGGGGGCGCTGGCCGCATGGCAGATCCTTGTCAACGGCGAACCGTTTGAACGGGCTTTCAGACAGTCGCTGTTCAACGGCATGTCCATTCTCACCGGCTCGGGTTTCGTCAGCGCCGATTACGGCGCCTGGGGCAGTTTCCCTCTGGTTCTGTTCTTCACCATCGGTTTGATAGGCGGCTGCGCGGGTTCGACGACCTGTTCCGTGAAGGTTTTCCGTTTCCAGCTCTTGTTCGCGGCCGTCTGGGCGAGGATTCAGAAAATGCGGTCGCCGCATGTGGTCGCGGTGCCGCGTTATGAGGGCCGGCGCGTGCCGGCCGAGGTCATCAAATCCGTCATGCTGTTTCTGATGGTCTTTTTCGGGACCCTTGCGGTCACGACGGTTCTGCTTTCCCTGACGGGTCTTGATTTCATCACTTCCCTGTCCGGGGCCGCCGCGGCACTGGCGAATATCGGTCCCGGTCTTGGCGGGATGATCGGCCCCGCCGGAAATTTTTCCGGCCTTGATGACTTCGCGAAATGGGTGCTGTGTTTTGTGATGCTGGCGGGGCGGCTTGAATTGATAGCCGTTTACGCGGTTTTATCAGTCAAATTCTGGCAGAATTGAAGCGCAGAGCCGGACCGAACTCCGTTCCGCGTCCTGAAGCTTTCCCTGAAGGGCGGGAAGATCAGCACCGCCAAGCCATGCGCTGATTTTCCGAGCTTTGCGCCGGTATTTTTATTAATCGTTTTATCGGACGCGTTCTTGCAGCGACCATGCCAATTGGAGTGCGCGGTCAAGCGGAACGGTTCGCGGATCAGTAGCCGAGAGCTTTTTCGGGATTTCCGGACAGTCGGCGCCGGCAAGCCGGTTCGCCAGTTCGATAACCCGTCTCGGTTCGCTTATCTCTGGACCATTTCGTCCCTGATTGATCTCCTCAGTGCGATCTTCTGCTCTGCCGCTATTGACCCAGTTCGTTTGCTCGCTTGGCCCTTGGCATCAAAAAGCCAGCGAGTTCCTTGAGAACCAGCGCAAGGGGTCCTGGATCAGTTGCAACGTCCTCGACAAAGGCATGCCACTGCCGCTGCTTATGTTCATCCGCCGCAAATGCCGGCGTGAGCGCATCGGGCAGCTCGGTCGGTATTGCTGTCTCTCGCCGGGCGAAAGTCGCTGCGATCGCCTGCGCAAGCCTGTCGTCATCGAAGCTGAATGATCGGCTCAGAATCCAGATGTCGTAGAAGTCCTTCATCCGGCTGTTCGCCCGGCCCAGAACGACCATCGCCTGGAATTTCTCGGCAATGACCGTCTCCCGCGCATAGGTGCGCAGCCTCGGCGCGGGGAGGTCCAGCATGACCGGGTAGTCGACGGTCTCAGCCCCGGGTTCCAGCGCATCGCCAAAGCCGATGTCGATCGTCAGATTGATCCGGGCGCCGCCGACCGAGGCGATCGCGCACAGTCGAAGACCGCCATAGTCGAGCTCTTCGCGAATGCGGTCGACGCGCAGCGTTTCCGGATCAAATACGACGCCGTCTTCAACATCCAGAGACAGGATGTCTCGGAATGTTGCCAGCATCACGTCTTCGCTCGGGCCGCCGAAACCCAGCAGGTCGAGATCACGCGTGCCACGGTGCGGATCGTCGAACCAACTCAGCATCAGCATCGCGCCTTTCAGCACGAAGCGGCCGGCATCGGGCGATTGGCTGAGACGGAACAGCAAGCGCCCCAGCGCAAAGCGCGTGAGTACGAGATCGAAACTCTGCCCGTTCGCTTTGGAAAGTTTGAGAAGTCGGGTGCGCACCGAGGCGCCGATATTCTTGATTTCCTTAGCCATTGGCGGTCAGCGCCTCCAGATAGGGGCGGATCACCGTACCGACACCGCCTGTATCCGCCGCCCTGGCGATCTCGGCCGGCGTGGCTTTACGTTGGCGCAGAGCCTCCTGCAGGCCTTCGAGCGCAACGGGGAGACCGATCTTGCCGCGATGTCGGAAGCAGTCCGCGACAGTCTTCGCCACGCCGAACACCTTTACCGATACGCCTTCGATCACATGGGCCTTGACGCTTTCGGCAAGCAGATCGTCCGAGAAACGCAGCAGGCGGATCGGCATATCGCTCGATTTCGGCGCCCAGTCGTTCCGGCCGATCGCCATCCACACCTTTCTGGGAAGCTGATCCGTGAGTCCATTGAAGGCGAGCGCGGAAACGAGGCAGATCACCCCCTTGGGGAAACGCTTAGCTGCTTCGGCGAGGCTGTGGTTCGCACCGATCTCTGCGTCGGAAAGCTGATAGAGTCCGCGCGCCAAGCGTATGACCTCGCCATCCTTTTCCATGCGGCTGACGGTTGCAGCGGTCACGCCCGCTTGCCGAAGCTCCGCGAGGCGCAGAATCCCATGCTCCGCGAGGAGATCGCGAGCGATACCGCGCTGGGAGCGTGTCCGGGACATAGATATATATTCTTCCGCTTCAGTTTTCATGGTGCGAGGTTTTATATCACACAGAGCGGTGAAGGAAAAGACAAAGGGCTGGTCAGGCCGACCGCAGGACTCTGATCCAGGCGGCAAGGAAGAGGAGCGGCGCACCGCGGAGGCCGGGCTGTCGGCGGAGAAGAAGCCGCTCATGGGTCTTCCTCCTGTCGTACTTTTATTCCTGATACCGGCGTCCAGCCGCGCCCTGCATGCTCCATAAACTGCCGCTCGACCATTCCCGCAGGGTGGCGCATCAGTGCTGAAGGCGCGTTTGTTTCCGGCGGCCGGGAGTCGGCGTGTTTCGGGCTTCGGAGGGCTTTCCGCACCGGAAACCGGTTGGCGGGAGTATGAAAACCGGAATAATTAGTGTCTGTCAGAAAACCCCTGTTTTCGGCGGCGGCCGGCAGCGGCTCCGCTCGGCCGTCCCGCCGCCCAGCGCGGATCCGGCCCGGATCCGGGTTTCAAAGGCATGCCGGACGGCGGAAATTAATTGCTGACATAGAGTTCGCGGGCCGCCGGAGCACGGCTGACCGCTCCCGGGTTCAGGGACCCGGGAGAAAGCCGTTATTTCGATGAAGGGGGGGGGGCGGTCAGGCGGCTCGTCGTCGCAATCGCTTCCTGTTCCGCATTTGCCGTTTTTTTCGCAGAAGCCTTCCGAGCCGGCAGCAGTTCGCGGCGAGCACCGCTGAGGCCACGGTGCGGGCGAAGCCGTCGCGGCCATGGCTCCGGATACGGTCGAGACCGCGATGCTCAAGGTGATTGATCGCCGATTCGACCGCCGGATGCTGACGGCGGGCCTCGGCGAAGCCGGGTTCCGACTGCCGCTCCCGCTCCGCCTTCGAAATATACCCCTTCTTCGGCAGCGCGTTCAGATCAAGCATCGCATCCAGGTTCCGACGGTTCTCCGGGCTGTGAAAGCCGCGGTCGAAACTGCAGGCCCGGAGTTCCGAAAACCGCTCCTGCGCCGCCGCGACGACCGGAACGGCATGGCAGACATCGGAGTCTTCCCACATGATCTCATGGCAGTTATAAACCAGCCCTGATCCTCGACGACAGCCGTCGGAACTACTGGCTCCACCGGCGAGCCGGCCTTGCCCTCAGTGATCCAGCGCGCGTGCGGCTCGAAAATCGAGAACACCTTCTCGTCCTGCGGTATGACCTCCCCCCGGAGCAGGCGGCGGCTGACCTGGTCGATCTGCCGCTCGGCGTGCGCTGGACAGTTGTCGATCAAACACAGGCTTGACGGGCTCGCCCCGGCCGCCGCTGAAGCCGGAAACGTGTCATCCGTTTTCACGACGAGGCGGCGGCAAAACCGCAGATACTCCCTGACGCGCTTCCCCGTCTGCCGCCGCCGCGTGCGGACGCCGTGAAACCGCCGCCGCAGCCCGGCCTGCAGATGCGCGCTCTGCCGCCAGTCGGGAACGCCGCGCCGGCAAGCCTCACGCGCCGTCTCCCGAACCATGCGGCGCACCGCATCCATGAGAAGATTCACATCCGTCGGAAAATGAACATCCGTCTCGACGCAAAAACTGTCAACGCGGCCGCGCAACGCGGCGCCGGGCTTTTTTCCGGCGACCTCATGGCCGCTCTCTGCTAGCAGTTTGCCGACACGCGCTGGCATCCGCGGCGTCAGAAGCGAAACATCATCGACAAGCGTCTGCATCTCATACCCGCCGCAGTCGAAAACATCGTCATGGCCGAGCATCGTGCGGATCAGCGCATGGTTGTCTGCCAAGCTCTGAAGCCGGTCGAAATCGCAGTCAGTCCCCTGCTTGAGAACGCCGATCACCAGAATCGGCTGGCAAGCTGTTCCCGGACGGCCGTTGGGCTGGTCGACATCGGCGAAGAACTCCTCATCGAAAATCCGCTGAAGATCGCGCTGGCGATTGACATAAAGATGCTGCAGACCCCTGAGAACGTTCTCGATGTCGTCCCGCGACTTCGGATCAGTCTTCAGGGTTTCGATGGCCGTCGAGCCGAGGCGGGCCGGTTTGATCAAGCGTCTCATAATCGTTCTCCCGGTGAAAAAAGCGGCGAAGATTGCCGCGATTCAGGATAAATCGCCGGATTCTTAGCGAAAACGCTGATTCTTGAAAAGGAAAAAACACCTCAAAATGATGAAAAATAATAAGAAAGACACTTTTCTTGCAAGCACTAACTGTCATGAGATCATGCAGTAAGGCTCCGATGTTCACCATGCCGTTCCGGTCGTCGGGGCGGCGCAGGAGCGGTTTCCGGAACTCCGGGCCTGCAGTTTCGACCGCGGCTTTCACAGCCCGGAGAACCGCCGGGACCTGGATGCGATGCTTGATCTGAACGCGCTGCCGAAGAAGGGGTATCTTTCGAAGGCGGAGCGGGAGCGGCAGTCGGAACCCGGCTTCGCCGAGGCCCGCCGTCAGCATCCGGCGGTCGAATCGGCGGTCAATCACCTTGAGCGCCGCGGTCTCGACCGGGTGCGGAGCCATGGCCGCGACGGCTTCGCCCGCACCGCAGCCCTCGCGGTGCTCGCCGTGAACTGCTGCCGGCTCGGAAGGCTTCTGCGGAAAAGACGGCAAATGCGGAACAGGAAGCGATTGCGACGACGAGCCGCCTGCCCCCCCCCTTCATCGAAATAACGGCTTTCTCCCGGGTCTCTGAACCCGGGAGCGGTCAGCCGTGTTCCGGCGGCCCGCAAACTCGGCGTTGATAATTAATTTCCGCCGTCCGGCATGCTTCAGAGCCCGGATCCGGGCCGGATCCGCCGCCGGATAGCGGCCCGGACGCGCCGAACCGCCGCCGGACGCCGCCGAAAACAGGGGTTTTCTGGTAGATACTAGATATGCGGATCCATCGCCTGCGCCCCGGCGACCGTGATCAGTTCCGGGTTCCGATCCAGACCCCGACCGCGGTTCCGCGGCTTCCGTCTGACTCCGTCCATTCAGTTCCAACAGTACCGGCCGTCAGCCGAGGGTCTCCAGCCTGCGTCTTGGTCGAAAACCGGCCGCCCCAAGTACCGCTTGAATTCGTCACATTTGTACTTTCAACCTTCACTTTGCCGGTGAAACTTCCTCCCGTAACGGGCGCCGCCTGCAATCTTATCCGCGACTGAGCGGGCTCATCTTCGAACTCCGAGGTTAGCCCGCTTTCACTGATCGCAGTACCTGACGTGAAAAGACCGCCGTTGCAGCCTATGCAGCCGGAAACAGTGGGACTGTCCGAGAATTCCGCGGTCAGACTGGCGTCCCCGTAGAACTCTCCGATTATGGTCTCGTCGTCGGACTCCGACCTGTAGCCGAACGACCCCGCGGCACGGCCTGTGTAGGTGGCGCTGCCGTTGACGGGCAGGGTCGGATCGCCGGTGAGTTCGGGGCCGTCCACGAATGCGCCGATCTCTATCCCGGTGATTTCCAGAGGATCGACGCGCCCCTTGGCCTGCATCCAGTAGCCGCCGGCCAAGTAGTCGTTCGGGTCTTCGTTGTTCCAGTGGGTGTAGGCCGCCGCGAGCGTGAGGCTGTTGGCGGTGGATGTCAGCATTTGGTCGCCGCGGAAGGAGTACCCGGACAACATCGGGTCAAGGGTATCGGTATCGATCCCATGGGATGCGGAATTGAAGGCGACGCTGCTCCCGTCGGCGCGCCGGACGGTTACGCTCACCTTGCTTCCGTCGAACGAGGCCGATGCCGAGTCCCCGGTCACGCCCGCGGTATCGCCTGTGTTCGACGACTGGGTCACGCTGCCGAAGCGCGGCCGGTTGGCGGCGACCCGCGCGGCGGCGTCGAGAGTAGCGTCGGGATTTGAGGATTGGACGGTGACTCTTCTGGTATTTTCGGGTGATGTCGTGCCGGGGCTGCCGCCCGCGGGAACGGCGGGGCTGCCGCCCCCGCCGCCGCAAGCCGTGAGCAAAACACAGGTAACCGCGACAGCGGCCGATTTACACATCTTCATGACAATCTCCTTTGTGGATGTGGACTTCGTGGAAAACTGAGGCGCCGGCGCTGTTCACAAACCTCACAGCAAGCTCTGAATCGCATGGTTTGACAGAGGGGCTCGCAATATGACGAAATTCACTGAATCCGTTACCGTGCGAGTCCGGGCGGCGGATCCCGGAACAGCGCCGTGCGACTGAATCGTGTTGATGATCTTCAAAAGCTTGAAGAAGCCGGAGACAAAAAAGACGACGGCGATCCGGGGCTGCGGAACTGGATTATCGACTCGTCGACGATCCGTATTCACCGCCGGGCCGCCGGGCCTTTCCGGGACGGCGAACCGCGGGAAATCCGACACTCCCTGGGCGGGCGGACGACGAAAATCCATGCCGTGGTCAACGGCAAGGCCGGGCTGCGCCGCATGCGCCTGTCGCCGGGGCAGGCCGCCGACCGCGCTGAGGCGGCGGCCTTTCTTGACGGTCTTGAAGCCGGCTGCGTCCTGATCGCCGACAAGGCTTACGATGCTGTCGCCGTTCTCAAGCGGACGGCGGAAGTCAGCTGCCCGGCCGTCATTCCGTCTGAGCCGAACCGCAGGCGGCAGCGGCCGCTGGATGCCGCAGCCTATGCGAAGCGCAATGTCATTAAGCGTTTCTTCGGAAGAATCACAGAGTTCCGACAGGCCGCGACCCGCTTTAACAAGCGGACGCACAACTTCGCCGCTGTTATCCTCACTGGCATCAGCCGCCTGCTGCGGTATGACGCAAAGCGAACAGCTGGGTACGCAGCCTGGTTGAGCGGCCTTGGTCCGTCGCCTGCAGCAGCAGTGATGACGGACACTATTCCGCTCCGCGCCCGCGTGGATTGCGTCGACAGAAGGACGGCGACGGGAACCGCACTCAGTGCGGTGGACACCAGACTGCCTCCCCTCGGCGCCGGGAACTTTCCGGGGGGGGGGGGGGGTAACAGACCGCCCATGTCAACCAGCGCAATGCCGCCTATCGTTCTCATCGCAATCCTGGTTCCGGCCTTTTGCGTTTTTGTTGCCAGCGGATAGAATCATACGGGAACCATCGTGTCAAGCCGATATTTCCGCTTAAACCTTAACCCGGAATTTTTGGATTCCGGAGATTCGCACTCTAAGGCCTGTGGACAAATCGGGTTGCGCTTCGGGCGACTCGCTGCTGGAATCATCTTAACGAGCGCCGGAGCGGCGCCGCAGGCAAGACGGGCAGAGAGACAAATGAACGCTGACAGAACCATGCTGGCTAGGGCCTGTAGACAATCACTTTGCCGCGATCAGGCCGGCGGCTGGATAAATCGCCGCCGCGAAGCTGGCGTCGGTCTTGTCGTACCGCGTCGCGATCACACGGAACTCTTTGATTTTCGCAAAGAAATTCTCGATCTGATGCCGCCAGCGGTACATATCGCGGTCGTAATCCCGAAGCTGCCGCCGATTCTTCCTCGGGGGAATCACCGCCTCGGAGCCGCGCTCCTCAAGTTCCTTGAGCAGCCAGTCGGCGTCGAACGTCCGGTCGGCTATCAAAGCTCCAAAAGACAGCCCCTCCATAAGCCGCGGCGTCCCGACAAGATCATGCTTCTGGCCGGGAAGAAGCACGAACCGCGCTGAGTAACCGAGCGCGTCCGTGACCGCGACGATTTTGCTCGTCAGACCGCCCCGGGAACGCCCGATCCCCTGTCGGCAGGGCCCCTTTTTTCGCTCCCGAAACCTTCTGATGCGCCTGCACGATAGAACCGTCAATGAATATGTATTCGAAGTTGAACGCCTCCGATAACATATTGAAAACACGCTCAAAAACACCCGAAAGCAACTGGCGGCGGAACCGCTGATACACGCTGTGCTGCTTGCCGAAACGCGGCGGAAGGTCGCGCTGAGGCGCACCCGTCCGGGTGCGCTGGAGCACAGCCTCAACGAAAAGCCGATTGTCTGCCGCGGTGACGCCGGGGTCCGTCGCTTTGCCGGGAAGAAGCGGTTCGATCCGCTGCTGCATTTTATCAGTCAGCATGGTTCTGTCAGCGTTCATTCATCTCTCTGCCCGTCTTGCCTGCGGCGCCGCTCCGGCACTCGTTGAGACGATTATGGCGGCGAATCGCCGGAAGCGCAACTCGATTTGTCAACAGGCCCTAGCTAGTGCCTGTCAAAAAAGTTCTTTGCTTATTATTTCTAGCATTTTCAGGTGTTTTTCGGTTGTGAAAAATCAGCTTTTCCGCTAAAATCCGGTGATTCAGCCCCTGATCGGGGCAATCTTCGCCGCTTTTTTCACCGGGAAAACGATATGAGACGCTTGATCAAACCGGCCCGCCTCGGCTCGCTGGCCATCGAAACCCTGAAGACTGATCCGAAGTCGCGGGACGACATCGAGAACGTGCTCAGGGGCCTGCAGCATCTTTATGTCAACTGCCAGCGCGACCTTGAGCGGATTTTCGATGAAGAGTTCTTCGCCGATGTCGATTGGAACAACGGTCGTCCGGGGATGGATTGCTGGTCGATTCTCGTGATCGGCGTTCTCAAGCAGGGGACTGACTGCGATTTCGACCGGCTGCGCAGCTTGGTGAACAACCATGAGCTGGTCCGTGCGATGCTCGGCCATGACGATGTTTTCGACTGCGGCGAATACGAGATGCAGACGCTTGTCGATGATGTTTCGCTTCTGACGCCGCGGATGGCAGCGCGCGTCAGCAAGCCGCTGGCAGCGAGCGGCCATGAGGTCGCCGGAAAAAAGCCCGGCGCCGCGTTGCGCGGTCGCGTTGACAGTTTTTGCGTTGAGACGGATGTTCATTTTCCGACGGATGTGAATCTTCTGCTGGATGCGGTGCGCTGCATGGTGCGGGAGACGGCGCGGGAGGCTTGCCGCCGCGGCGTTCCCGGCCAGCGGCAGAGTGAGCATCTGCAGGCCGGGCTGCGGCGGCGGCAGACGGAGAAACGCGTCAGGGAGTATCTGCGGTTTTGCCGCCGCCTCGTCGCGAAAACGGCTGAGACTTTTTCGGCTTTGGCAGCGGCCGGCGCCAGCGCGTCAAAACTGTGTTTGATTGACAGCTAGTGCTTGCCAGAAAACCTATAACCAATTGAATTCAAAGAGTGATTCACTGCTTTCAGTGAACGAAGATTTTCCTGTCTTGACCAGATTCACGCTGAATCCAACCTGAACGGGCAATCACAACATCAAAATTGATGATTCTTCGTTCCCCAGATATTGCATTTTTCTCACATATTCAGCGTGTTACGAGTTTTCTGGCAGGCACTAATTAATGAATCCAAATGCTAAAAAACCACTGCAAAAAGTTCAGTTTGAAATCGATAATCAGGATGATAGCGCAGCCATGCTTTGGTATTCCGAGCCTTTTGCCGGTGCTTTTTTCATCAGTCGTTATGCCGGACGCGTTCTTGCAGTGACCATGCCAGTTGGAGCGCACGGTCAAGCGGAGTAGTCCGCAGATCAGTAGCCGAGAGTTTTTTCAGGACTTCTGGACAGCCGGTGCCGGCAAGCCGGTTTGCGAGTTCGACAATCCGGTTCGGCTCGCTCGCTTCTGGATTATCATGGCCGATCTTGGCGATTGCGATGACGGCGAGCAAACCGCAGAGATCATTGTTCATGATGCCCTGAGATGTATAGATAAAGTTCTTTCCCCAACGCCCTGTAGGACCTTCCCTCGGATCAAGATTCAATGCCAATGCAGTGGCTATACTGAACGCCCAGAAGTCAACCTGTCTGAGAAAAGGCCGCCGTTCGGCGTTTGTCTTTTCTCCAGAGTGAGTCGCGACGTAGCGATTGATCTCGTCAGCGTCATCTCGAGGCAGAACCAAGCCGAGTCCTCTGGACTTAAAGATGTCTGCGAAGTCGCTCACCGTAGGCCTCTCTCTGATCACGCGATATCCACTCTTGGTTTTCAGCTTGCCCCCGCCTTTCACAGATGCTGCAAAATTCCCGCGGTCCGCACCTGCAAAGAAGCGATACCTGTCTTTCATCCGTTTGGTTTATCACATCCCCGCCGTGCATCGTATGCTGCCATTGGCCAGTCAGCGTGTAAGTCGCTCCAGCGTAGCGCATCACCAAATCCACCTCGCTTTGCGATTCCAGATCTGATCCTGTGAGTAGAAGGATCGGCTGGTTCGCATGCTCTGCTGTGATGCGTAACGTGTTTGTCCGCACAGAGCCCGATGTAAAATTCAGGAGCGAGTCGGCAACGAAAGGTGCCCTTGTCTGGCTCACCTTGCAGAGACCCAGAACGAACGAAAGGGCCAAGATTCGCCGTGATGCGCCGTTGATCTCAGTCGGCGGCATGGATCTGCCGCGGTTATTAAGTGCGAAAATTTCGTATCCCCCCGGGATTCCCTCCCCACTCTGCAGCCCGACCTTCGTGATCATCCGAAGCGTTGCCTTGTGACGATCGTCGTCGACCTGTCCATCGTCCATGACATTCGCGGCCATTTTGACGAACAGATCACTCATTTCGTTGCTGAGTTCTCGGACCTGATTCTCGCGAATGTTTTGATACGCTTCCTCAAGGATATCAGCCAAGATATTCGCCATCTCCTGATATGTCACGAGATCTTGCCCCTCCTTCTGCCCCCTTTCTCCGCGTCGTATGATTCCTTCAAGCTGATGAATACGCATGCGATTCTGTTTTTGATTTTCCTCATCGCTCACGAGGTCGCGCTCAAGTTGTCTTGATTGCCCCTCAAGCATTTTAATTTCATTCCGTTTGGTCTGTATGTCATCGTTATTGATAGCACCAACCTTGGCGTCGATATCACGTTTTGATTGCTCCAGGTTGTCAATTTCGTTATCAAGATCTGCGACTTGTTTTTCTAATTCGTCACATCGGCATTCCCAATTTTCGCTCCCCTTGTGTCGAGACAGACTGTTTGCCATATGTAGAACTTGGGCCAAGTAGTTGGCCTTCTCCTCCCTTCCGCTCGAATGCTCGACCATGCGCTGGACGTGCCGCCTATATTTGCTGTCTGATGACAAGTCCTGACTACAGACACAGGATCCCTTTTCGAGCAGGCTCTGTACGAATGCCAAGTGACTGACTGGTATTGACCCGTCATCATACAGCGGCTGCAGAATGGTACGAACGACGTCTATTTCCCGTGTGGCCAGCGATGCCAGCAGATCGACCGATGTCAACTGGCGGGACAGTTGGCTAACCGCCTTGTGCCGATCTTCGTCAAATTTTTTGCGGTATTTTTCATTTTCTTTCGACCGTATATTGAGTTGATCGTATCTCATGAGATTGCCGATAAGGGATTCGAGTTGTCCTTTAGTGCGTTCCAGCCGATGATCGATATCGGCTTTTTTATAGCGATTTTTATTAAGCTTTTCTTCACGCTTTTCCGCCATCTTGCGCAACTGGTCCAACTCTGCCTGCCTTTCGCTTAGCTCTATGCTGCCAGCGGCCTTCGTGGCAGATCGTCCGAAGTCCTCGGAGATTTTCCGCACACGCCCGGCGGTTTTTTTGAAAACTTCTAAGCCGAGAAGAGCGCGAATGGCATAAGAGGTTTTTTTGATGACCTCCTTGTGATCCATGATCTTGTTCTCACTTCCCCCGACGAAATCTGCTGCCTCGTCGGCATCCATGACGAAAAAATCCCGCAACTCCCAAGGCAGCAGTTCTGCAACCACCGTGTCCACGCCCGCTTCATGCGGCAACCATGATCCATCCGGCAGTTCAATTAGCAGTTGTGTCTCTTCGTTCTTACGGAGAAAGTCCGGTTCTTCCTTCCCGCTCGTGGTTTTCGCCACCGTCGTTACCGACCTGCGCAACTCATAGACGGAATTGGTCGACTTGCCTTCCGGACGGTTACGGCTGGAGCCGTCTGTTTCGAAGAGGATCAAGACACTGGTTTTGATGCCACCTGCCTCCGGCCGCCATGAGGCCGGATGCAGGGAGAAGCGACTCGTGTTACCTGGAAGTCCCTTTTCACCGTACATTCCCCAGCGGATTGCCCGAAGGAGCGTTGTCTTGCCTGAACCATTTTCGGCTCTGATCACTGTCAAAGGCTTTTCTCTATTTGTCGAAGGCACGATCTCAATGTGATCGAAACACACGAAGTTGCGGATCTCGATTCGCCGGATCAACAGCATCTAAGCACCCTCTCTTGTGCTGCTGCGACGCACGGCATTCTCAATCATTCCTTTAATCTTTTGGTTGATGCCGGCCACTGCCTTCACACGGTTACTGTCTTCGAGATCGACGATGTTCATGATCAACGTCACGATGTCCTCTGGATCAAGCCCAGAGTTTTGATCAATTCTGCGGGATCCCTCTCTGATTTCATGGAGTATCCGCTCAAAGTTGCTTACCATGGCTTTCCCCTTGGCATCCCTCTGGCAACGAGGCACTCGACAGCAGTATCCAGAATACCGGCTTCGCCTGCCTCCGGCCAGTAGACGTGCCTGATTCGCTCCAGATTGGCGTGCACGCCATCCGCGCCGGCAATATTCCGGGCATGCGTCCCAAATATATAGGTGCGATTCAATTCGGTATTGATAATCTTCTTCAGCCCCTTCGCGTCAGTGTCGCGAACCAAATAGGCTGGAGGCAGGGCGAGGAAGTCATGCACGATTGCCCAAGGCTTTCCTGGATAGCGGCGCAGGACTCGTCCCCTGCGCTGCACCCACTCTCTTTCCACTGTTGATGAGGCGACAATGAACGCCTCTCGAATATTTGGGATGTCGACTCCTTCGTCAAGCACCTTTTTCGCAAGGAGCACTTGGCTGGCGCCTTTTGTGAATGAATCCAGAATGCGCGTAAGCAGCTTCGGATTCCTTGTCGTCTCTTGCGTCACTGGAGCCCACTTGATTTCCAGTTCGGTTAGCAGTGCGCCGATCTTGGCGAACTGCTCCGGATTTTTTGCCGAGGTATAGATGAGGACATGCTCAAGGTCTCGTGGGCCTCGGCGGATGAGCACCTCTCGCAGCAAATCAATCTTGCTCTGTGCCGTCTCAATGATTCGCCGCCGTGCGATCAGCAGGCGTTGCAGACTGCTGTCCTCTTCGCTTGCCCCTGCGCCCATGGCGGTGCCGATCCGCCGCGAGAGCCGTTTGAACTCATCGAGTTCATTCTCATTCAGCGTGCACGCATGAACGTAGTAGTTGTACGGAACCAAGCAGAAACCGATGGCGCGGTCTAAGCCGAACTCATACACGGTCGGGCCGAAGAACTCGAATATCTCCTTGGTTCCTTGTGGATCATACTGCCGCTCCGGCGTTGCGGAGAGCGCAAGGCGCTTGTCAAAGAACGCCGGCTTGTTCGTAATGAACGATTCCGCCCCCAGTGTATGGGCTTCGTCTGCGATCAGCATCGTTGGAACCGTCTGGCCCCGGCTGCGGATTTTTTCTTCGACCGTCGCCTGAAAGCTTGGGGTGCACAGGAGGGCATTTGTAACGATGGCGACGTGGGTTCCGCCGCCCCGAAGGCTTCGGAACAGGCGGGTAAGTGCCCGTTCGGTGTTGCTCACCAAACTCGGGGCCACAGGAATCACACCGAATTTCTTCGTCTCCTCTTGCCATTGCATCACGAGCGGGACAGACGGTGCGGAGACGACGACCAGAAGCGGTTCGCCGTTAAGGCGATCTTGGCTTCGGGCAGCACAGATCAGGGCGGTGAGTGTTTTTCCTGCCCCGGTTGCCATTGCGATCACGCCTGCTTCGGGGAATGACCCTCCCTCCCACTGTTTCACGGCTTCACCCTGATGCGCGAACATCCCGGTTGTCCACTCCAAGTCGGAAGGGATACGCAACCGTTGCTCAAGACGACGCGCCGTGTATGTTCCAGCGGGGTCGCGCATCATGTTTTCTTTGCGGGCTGCCATATCATAGTCACGGGGCAGCGGCGGTAGTTGAGGCGCTGTCTTGATGATGTCTTTTTCCAAGGCGGCGGGGAGTTCAACGACTTCCTCAATCCCGAGACTTCTGCCTTTGGACCAGTCGTCGAGCATGGCGATGCCGCTGATTACCCTGGCTTGGCTATCAGGCACCCATGACACGTCGACGTCGAGATGCTCGACCCCGGCGGCCACACCTCGACTGGTTGCGTTGCCTGACCCTCGGGCGAGCACTTGGCTTTCGCCGTCGTCGAATAGCCATATCTTCGGATGATAGTTCGACTCCGGAGCGGGAACTGCGATTCTGAGACGAAGCATCCCAGTGGCGATCATCCATGCGAGACAGTCGAGTGCATGCCTGGCCAGTACGGATGCGTCAACTCGCCTTTTGACGAACAAATCGGTGATCTGTTCGGCTGCTTCCAGCGGCGTCATCCTGACGCCACGTTTGACGGCGGCCAGTTCGTCGGGGAACAAAGCTGGAGCGACTGTGAAGTCGACAGGCTCGGCCTCATTGCGATTGAGGTACACGGCGAGTCCTGGAGCCAAGCGCCCAATCCACCCGGACGTGAACCAGCCGAAAGCGCCTCGAACTTTCTTCGCTGTGCGGAACCCTGGTATGAGGATCTTTTCCGCTACCGGTTCATCCGGCAGCTTAAACATCTTCGGTTTGAGAGTGCGTTCGTTCCGGAGCAAATCTACATTATCCTTCGGCGCCGCATCATGCGATTTAGTATAGCGTCCGCCCCGCTTATTTGGAGATTTTTGGTATCTTCTCCTTCTGCGTCGAGTTTGACAAGGAGATATCCTTTGATGGTTACCCGTGCGCGCCGACCTGCCTCAATGCCCAGATGCTTCAGTGGTCCGGCAAGGTATCCTATCGATGCGCCTGACGGTGAGGAAAGGGGCCATCTTATCGATAGCTCGAAACAGTCGGGGAGGTTTTCAATTCGAACGCGTTCTCCAGAGTCCGGTGCGCATCCCAGTGCTTTCGCAAATTCAGGCGGAACGCCTGCCACGCTGTATCCGTCGAAGAAACGGTCCTGTACTGCGAATGTCCAGTAGGGATTGTCACTGCAGTCTCGTCCGTCAATGACGTCGTCCAGATTTCTTGACTGAATTGATGCCGGGTTTGCCAAGCTGATCCATCCGTCACGGATCACAAACTTCTGCGCTTGCATGCAGGCGCGCACGCTCATCGGGTTTACGCCGAACTTTCCGGGTAACTCGGTCAGCAGCCTCTCGGTGTTCGTGATGCCGCCGTCTTCTTCAATGCGTTGAATAATTTCCTTCGCAATTCCCTCATATTCGTCGTCAACCCAATTCTTTATCCCCCATCGTTTCTTGTCTGCTTTGACAACACTTGGGATGGTCCGCAAACTCCACCTTACGCTGTTCTCGCTTAGCCCGCAAATTCGGGCGATTTCCTCGCACGTTGCCGGGTGTCCGATCGATATGAGCGCAGCTTTCACCTGTGCTTTTCGGCTGTCTCGAATGGAAGTGGATCCAAACAGATCGTGGATTCCGCAGTGATTGCGCGCCCACTTCCAGAAGCGCCGCCACTTTTCGTCGGGAAGGCTTGCCAGAAGTTGTTGCTCGTCCAAAATGCCGACGTCGTCTGCGATTCTGCGGCTCAGCGCGTGAATGTCCTTCAGCTGCTTCTGCGCTGGTTCGTCCAAATATATTCTGTCGTCAAGCGTAAAGCCCATTTCATTGATCAATGTCCTTCGCAGGAGTGTTCTCGCGAGACTTTGACCGGTGGGGAGAATTCCATCAATTCGCTGATCCAACTCGCTTTGGGCAACTACAGAACCGAGTTGTTCCTTCAGCGACCAAACGATGATTCGTCCTTCCTCACCCAGCGCATTCTGAAATTTTCTCTCGATTCTAGACTGAATCTGCCGGATGCGTTCGCGCGATACTCCTGCTCGACAACTGATTTCATCAAGCGTCGCTCTTGGTATACGAAGCAGACGCTGACGGATGATGATGTGTTCGGTTGCCGACGCAGCGTCAAGGGTCTGCGACAGATGGTTCAATGCAGTGGATGCAAAACCTTTCGTACCTTGGATTAGGTCGCTGATCCCGATCATTCCGATCGCATTTGCAGCGTCCATTCGACCTGCTAAGCGCATGAATTCCGGGTTAAGCACATCCGTCAGCGTCTTGGCCCCGTACAGTTCGGCGGCGGCTGTGAGGGGTGGTTTCAGTGCCATTCCCACGCGTTCCCACCAAATCCGGGATGCCTCGTCTTTCGTGGACGGGGAACTGGAATCACTTCGGTGTGTTCGTAATCGTTCGTCCAGCTCACTCGAGTCGGCGTTTCCCGTACGCATGAGCTGGCTTAGCCAGTTCTCCGTCGCAAAGAGGAAATCCTGCAGTGACCTTTGTCCGAAGTTCGGAATATTCAGAAGCTGCCTCAGGGTGATCGGGCCGTTTCCTTCCATTAGATTCGCATTGCGGAGGCAATTCCGTGTTCTCAACTGGAGCGGAAGTGTGCGGATGATCGAACGGTCGAGTCCGTCCGGCCAAGCCCAAGCCTCCGTTCTTATCTTGGATCCTGTGCGGATTGCTTCGACAGCCTCGTTAATATCAAGCAGATGACCCTCTGCTGCGCCGCGGGACAGCCGTGAGACAGAGATTCCAAAGTCACCATCGTAGTACTGATTCATGGTAACTGGTCAGGTAGATTTTTTCGCTTGATTCTGTTTTGTCCGTGTGATTGAATCCCTTGCCAAGAAATTAAGAAACGACATTGAGCGGAACGGCGCAAGCCGCGGATACGCAGGATATGAGTTCAGAACAGTTTTCAGCGGAGCGGGTCCGATGACCGGCGGCATTCCGGCGGCGGCGCGGGACAGGACCGCCGATCCGGCTTTCAGCGGAGCCGGTCTCAAGGCGAGACTCGCCGAGGCTGTCGCGGATCGTGACGCTGCTTTCGCCGAGCGCGATGCGATAGCTGACGAGCGTGACAAAGCCGCCGCGGCGCTTGCGGCTGCGCAGGGCCGCGTTTCCGAGCTTGAGCGGCGGCTGGGAACGAACAGCGGCAACAGCCATAAGCCGCCTTCGAGCGACGGGTTTTCCAGGCCGGCTCCGAAGAGAAAAGCTTCGTCGGGGCGCAGGCCGGGCGGGCAGCCCGGTCATAAGGGAACGACGATGAGCTTTGTCGAGACCCCGGACAGGGTCGAGCATCATCATCCCGGTTCCTGCCGCGGGTGCGGCGCGTCCCTCGCCGGGGCGGCATCGGAGGGGTATGTCCGGCGGCAGGTCGCGGACATTCCGCCGGTCGCGCTGGAGACCGTTGAACACCGGGTTCACAGAGCGGTCTGCCCCGGCTGCGGGGCGGTGAGCGCGGGCCGCTTTCCGGAGGGCGTGAAGGCCCCGGCGCAGTACGGTCCGGGAGTGCGTTCGACGGTGCGTTACCTGTCGGCGGCGCAGATGATCCCGCGCCGGCGGCTGGCCGGGACGATGAAAGACCTGTTCGGCGCATCCTTGTCCCCGGGCACGGTTTCCGCTTTGCTCGACAGCGGCGCCGGGAGGTTTTCCGGCTTCGCCGGGCATGTCGGCGCTTCGGCGGCGAGGGCCGCCGTCAAGCACATGGATGAGACCGGGGTCCGCGTCGACGGCAGGCTTCGCTGGGTTCATGTCGTCTGCACGGAGCTTCTCAGTTTTTTCGTCTCGGCGAAAGCCGCGGCGATGTGACCATGGACGCGACCGGCATCGCGGTTCATGACTTCCAGCAACCTTACTGGAATATAGTCGGCGTGAGCCATGCGCACTGCATCGCTCACCTCCTGCGCGAACTTGAGGCTTTGACGGAGTTTCACGGCGAGCCCTGGTCGGCGGAGATGAGTAAGCTGCTTCAAAGTGCGGTGCACGAGGTCAACGAGGCGGCCCGCGCCGGGGAACCGCTGTCCGCGGAGGCGGCGAGACGGATCGAAAGGGAATATGACGGGATCATCGCCGACGCCGTCGCTTGGCACGAAGAGTTGCCGCCGCTGAACTGCGGGAAGCGGAAGCGGCGCGGGAGACGGAAAAAGCGTAAGGGCCTCAACCTCGCCCTGCGGCTGCGGGATCATCGGGCGGGCGTCCTGATGTTCACGCGGAACCCGGCGGTGCCGGCGACGAACAACCAAGCCGAGCGGGACCTGCGGATGCTGAAAGCATCTCTGAAAGTGTCCGGCTGCTACCGGAGCGAGCGCGGCGCCCGCAACCATGCGGTGTTGCGGACGCTGATTGAGACCGCCCGCAAGCAGGGCTGGAACGTCCTTGACACGCTCCGTGCGGATCCGGCGGAACTGAAACTCCGACCAGCCGATTCCTGAGCGGACTCCGCTCCTGAATCCCGCGCTTCCCGAAAATATTCCAATGACCGCCGGCGGCGGATGACCCCCTCTCCGGGAACCTGACTAGTTACGATTCATGTTCATGTCTCGGCAACCACGGTGTTCATCAGTTCGTCCAACTCGGCTGTACTCAGAATGCTCAGTTCCCGAGTGCCTTGGTATGTCGTGGCGCGTCGGCAGAGACGTTGTAGTTCCTTTGAAATCGTAAGCTTCGATTTTGGGTTGGACTCCACGTGCCGGCCAAGTGCCCTTAAGAATGCGCTGCGGATGTTCTCCGATCCGAATGTCGAGTTTCTGAACACGATACGGTCAATCAGCTTCTCCCAATATGTCTGGTTCATTCTGAGTGCGGTACGCACGCAGGAGGCCATTCGGGCGTCCCCGCTTGCAGCTTGGTTTACGAAGTGTTCGCGCCACCATGCTCTGGCAAACGGGCAGTCGACGTATACCGAGCGGTTTCCGCGCACCTCCCGCAAGCCCCCGAGACGCCTGAAGACGGTACGCACACATTCGTCAATTTTCTTCGGATCCTGCCTTTGCGCATCGCTCAACGAGAAATCGATGCGCTCGCCGCCGCCCGGCAGGTTGCCGCCGTTGGCGGCGAGGTAGACGGATCGAATTCGGCCGGACCGGATATGCTCGATCGTGAGATTGGCCCAGAAAGTGGAGCGGCATGCCGTCGCGGGCGTGAGCGAGGACCATGCCGCGTACAGCGCTTGTTCAGTGTCGGATGGCGGATCCTTGTACTCGTTTTCGGTCATCGGTTCGGCCGCAAGCGCTGCATCGACTGTTCCTAAAGTCGCAATGTCCGATACGTAATCCAGAAAGGATTTAGTGTCTCGGACGATTCCAAGAAACTCTCTTTGCCGTTCGCTTCCCTTGGCGCGCAGAAGCCCCTTCCGAAATTTGGCGTACGAGATATCATCCAACTCTTTGTATGGGTTGCGAACTGCACTCACGCTTCGCTTTCCTCACCTGAATCAACTTTGGGCAGTATGTGAGGGTACAGGGCAGTCGCAACTTTCTCGGGGCGAAACTCTGAATCGCTCCAGTGCGGGTGTCCCTTTTTCTCAAGGTAGTCCGACAATGCCTTGAGGTTACGAAAGGATTGCCAGCCAGTGTCACCGTCGTCCTCAGAGTAGTCATCTTGCAGAAGCGCGAGGCAGGCCGTCACGATATGCGTCATGATGTGGTTTCGGATGGGATCCTTCGGGAAACGAAGAAACCTGTGCAGCCCCGTGCTCAGCCTGACATGGAAGCGGAATGGCTCGGTTTTCACGTCGACAAAGAACTGGCCCTCTCCAAGATGTTCGTCTTCACGAAGTGACAGAAGCTGAAGAAGAGAGGACTGGAACTGAATGACGCTGCCGAGGGCCAAGCGTGAACCCTTGCGGAGATTGACTCGCTGTTTGTTCCAGAGTCGGTGTGTGCCGTCTTTATCGGAATCAATGGTTATCGCGCACGGTGCCATGCATAGGATCATCGGGGTTAAGAGCGGAGATTCACCGAGGTCGCCAACATTCCAGCTTACTTCGTGTAGCGCGTCTGCGGATATATGTGTACGACGGTAAGAGGAGATTGGCGAGGAGACAACACAGACATATCGGGCATGGCCGGCCCCGACTAGGCGCTTGATCAGCTCCGCGCCTTCGACCCGGTGTTCAATGACGCAGCAAAACGGACGCTCTCCAAGGCGGATATCCAGAATATAACGGCCATTGGGGAATGACAGGTTTCCTGATTCAAGTATTGGATGGTCGTGGGAACGGACCGCATTAGAGGGTTCCGGAGCCGCCACTTCAATGGTATACGGTTCCTTCACGGCTCGACTTTCTGTTTCTTGGTGTCATCAGCGCGATGGTCCGTTTCAGCGTCTTGTCCAGTCTTGAACACCTCGACCCGCAGCGATGGAGATGACAAATCGCTGAAATCCCCGCTAAGGCAGTAATCGGTTTCGATCTCGACCGATGTTCCTTTCGTTAGATCGCCCAGCCGCACGCCTATAACTTGGCCGTCAATGCGGATGAGATCCTTACAGCCGGCAGGTGCTGCATTGATGGTAATGTTGTCTAGCAGCGCGGGCATGTAAGGATCCTGTCCAGGGCGCTCACATGTTGCATCCAGAGCTTCGTCAACGACAAGCCGTAACTGGGCGTCAGAGCAGTTTTTCTGGCACTCAATCCAGATCCGCCGACGATTCTTTCCGACTGGACATGAAGCGGCTTGGAAGAGCGGCGGCAGCGAAGGCCTCGCCCGACGATGATGCTTGGGAGGTTTGCCGCCCCCTTTGTGTTTTTTCCCTCCCGGCGGCTGAGCATTTTCTAGAATATCGTCATCAATATGAGGCAAATGGCGTTCGTGTGCGGGACTTTTACTGATCGGAGCTGGGATGCCCCAGAAAGCATTTCCGGACTTGCCGCGCCCGCTGCCATCCATCTCTCCGAAATCAAGTGTCAGGAAGTCGTCCGATAGATATTCGTCGGACTTGATCGCTCGCGTGTTTCTGATAAGCCATTCCTTGATTTCTCGGAGGGCTTTCCAACATGCTTTGCGCTGCTCTTCTGACAAACGCTTGATAGTGATGACGTCGTGAAGCGGACCTTCGGCAATACGGATGTAGTTATGCAGATCACGCCCGTCCCGTGCATTGAGCGAGAGGATGGCTTGGAAAGGGGCTTGATCTGCCAGCCCCTGCGAGATGACGGGGACTTTCCCGGTGATCCACATTCCGTTGCGGCACAGATCAATGCGGGTAATGCCTTCAGAGTTTTCGCTGAGCCGGATCTCTATCGCGCCGGCACTGGTCTCGACGTAATGTCGCCTACCGGTTTGGTAGACTTTGTAGGCTTCGTGCGCACGCTTTCCGTTGAGAAATGCCGAGGTTCGGCGGTTATCCCGGTGGTTCTGGAGCACATCCGCGAGGTTTTCACTGTCAAGACGCTGCGAACGCTTGTCCGCTTCCGGCCGGCTGTCCTCCACGGTGACTGCTAGCTCCCCTTTTTCAATGGCAACAAAGAAGTTGGCCGATGCAGCATGCGAAACCATTGACCAAAGGTTCTGTTTCTCAAGAAAATGATTGAAAGCCGGGATGATGACGGCGGTGCCGTGCGGAGTTTCGGATTCAATCAGGTCAAGCTCCCGGGTAATCAACTCGGGCAAATGTCGTTCGGTCGGATATTCGTAGAGGGAGTCGCGTGACGCTCGAAAATCCCGGATATAGAAGCCGTCCCCGGATCGCTGGTGTTGTTCTCCCTCTTCATAATGGGAGGCAAGCACGGCGTGGCCAGCTCCGATGCGGTATCCGCCTTTGGTGAGACCGCCGTAGAGAATATATCGAAGGTCTGATGCGGGGATGGCGGTGGAGTGTCCATTGCCATAGGTTCCGGTCGCGGCACCGTCCTTGACGCTAATCCCGTCGCTCAGCAGCGCATTCATGCGCGGCTTGTTAAGACCGATGCCATTATCAAGTATTGAAAGCACATCCATTTCTTCTTGATTAAGAGCTTTGCGGATCGTCTCTACGGTGAGTTGTGCCTGACCTTTGAGCATCCTACCTGTCATTGCCTTCTGAGTGTCGATCGCCTTGGCGAATGCGGATTCATAGCTCCTGATCCCAGGAATGTTGTCCTTGGACACCCGAGTCAGCCGAAACCGGATGGTCGCCGTGCCGACTTCCGCGTTTCGAGCGGCGTCCAATGAATTTTGGATGAGTTCACGTACGACCGCGCCCGGCCGCAGATTGTCGAAGGCTGCCACTCCGGCCGGAGTAAATCCGCTGCTCGTTCCCGGTCCGAAACGCAGGTCAGGGGCTTGTCTTGTCACTGCGGTCAGTCAGGCAGCTTGATAGAAGTGGGCAAGGGAGGCGAACCTTGACAGCGCTGCGATCGCACGATCGACATCTTGAACTGTCGTGAAACGCCCCAGACTGATGCGGACTCCGGTGGCAGCGACATCAGCCTCAAGCCCCAGCGCAAGCAACACACGTGAAGGTTCCGATGCATCGGATGCACACGCAGATCCACTTGATACAGCCACATGTTCGGAGATGTTACGGATCAGTTCCTCGGCCGGAAGGCCCGGGAAGCCGATACTGAGACTTCCGGGGAGACGTTTCTCAGCATGTCCGAACAGGCGCATGGTTGGATGAGCATCAAGAAGCGCAGCGTAGAGGCGTACTGTGAGTTCTTCAAGGATGACCTGGTCTTCTTCCTGCCGTTCAACGGCAAGTTCGCATGCTGCGCCGAATCCGGCAAGAAGTGCCGGGGACAAGGTTCCGCCTCGAAGTCCCTGCTCCTGCGAACCGCCGGTAATGATCGGCCTGAGCTTTACACCAGAGCGCATGAATAGAGCGCCAGCACCCTTCGGCCCGTAAATCTTGTGGCTCGACAGACTCAAAAGATCTACGTTCCAGCTATCCACATCGATCGGGATACGTCCTGCAGCTTGAGTCGCATCGGTGTGGAAAAGTGCGCCGGCACTGTGGCACAAAGCCGCGATTTCCGGGATAGGCTGGAGCACCCCGATCTCGTTGTTCGCGGCCATCACCGAGACGATAAGCGTCCGTTCGTCAAGCGCTCTTTCGAGGTGTCCGAGATTCAGGAGACCATCTGGGTTGACGGGAAGTACGACAGCATCGAAACCGTACTGCTCTAGGTCGAGAACCGTTTCCAGCACCGCCGGATGTTCAGTCGCCAAAGTCACGATACGGTTGCGCCAGCGGCCGTGCGTACTGTTCGCGATTCCCCGGAGGGCAAGGTTGCAGGATTCCGTGGCGCCAGACGTGAACACGATTTCATTGTCATCTGCGTTGATTAAGTCCGCAACACTTGCCCGTGCGTCTTTTATTGCGCGCGCCGTCTCCCAGCCGAAGATGTGATCATTGGAGTGGGGGTTACCGAACTGATCTTTCAGGAAAGGCATCATCGCCTCCCGAACCCGAGGATCAATAGGGGTTGTAGCCTGATAGTCCAGGTAGACAGGCGCGTCGGTCATTCTGTACAGTCACACGGCAGCAGTGTTTCACTGAACTCGCCGAGGTTGCGGCCGGCAGCCAGATCTTTGTAGGAAAAAGAGCGGTTTCCGAAGAAGCCGATGTGCGTCGTGTCGGACCGGGTAGCGCGCTTCTCGGCGTGAAGATCCCGTCCGTACAACTTCTCAATTTTTATCCACCACTGCAAATCGGACGGCGTCTGGGCAAGCCGTCCGAACCCCGGTGCCTCGGTGTTTGGAGCATTTTCCTGTTCAGCTCTGATGGCCCCGAGATTCGCGGCTCCCTTCAGAAAGCAGAACACGCAGTTCGATAGTCTTTTGTCTTTCGGCAATGCCAGATCCCAGTCTTGGCTTTCCCAGAACTCATTGACGTCCTTTTGGGTCACCGTCATTTCGTTGAGCGGCATATAGATGTGCTCGCCTTCGTAACCGGCATCCGAATCATTGCGCGCTTCGACGCGCTGAACTCGGTGCGGTTCGTCGCCTCTCAATCCGATAAATGCAACATACTCCACGCCCTGTTTGCCAAACCATGCCTTGTCACCGAAAGTCTTTCCCGAGAGCCACTCATTCTGGAACGGCTGCCATTCCGTGCAGAAGTCCTTATAGCGTTGTTCAGGGCGCACATGAGGCCGGTTCCAAGCGTAGGCCCGTTTTTGCAGGAAGATGTCCTTCGGCACTCCGCCGTGATTTTTCAGGTGCCTGCGGTAGGCTGCCTCGGGGTCCATTCGAGAGTCCTTGCCGTAATGGCCCAAACGGGGGATCGCCGCCTTAGAAGTCAGCCAGTCTTTTAGGAAACTTCGAGTCACGTCGAGTTTAAGGTATTTCGTGCAGATGCGGTGGAACTGGTTCGGAACGTAGCCGGACCACGAAAGCAACTCTTCATATGCTTCGCCTTGCCAGTGAAATCCTTCGTCATTCGCAGCCGACTTCGGCAGGTCGTTGACGAGTCTGTAAGTCGGCAGCCGGGTCCATTCTCCCTGTCTAGCGTCTTCGTAAGTCTGAAACTCTACTTGAAAGAACGGAATTCCATAGCAGCGGGCGGCATGCATGCAGTCACGGACAAACAGATAAGTATCCGGATGTTCTGCAGAGGTGTTGTTGAAGACGATGACATCGCCGCGTGACGCATCAAGCAGCCTGTTTTTCAGCAGAAATAACAGCAGCATTCCGCTTGAACGGCCTCCGGAGAACTTGACGACATGGGGCAGATATCTATGATTTTTTGCTCGGTACCGGAACAGATACTCGTTTTGGGAGTCATACTTCAGAGGCGGCCTAGACAGCCGTTTCGACAACGTAAGCTTGGGCACGTCACGGATCTCACGGCGAACCACTCGGCTCGATTCCGGCTTTTCCCAATGCGAAATCCTGCCGCAGACTCCCATCACCCTACAATCCAATCCTTCTTGGGCGTGTCTCTCTTTTTAGTTCGCTGAAGGGTTTTCCCTTAGCTGATAGATCCGCCGTCCGTGTTATAAGCGCAGCCTTCTATCCTGAATTCCAGCCGCCTACTGTCGTGTCCGCATTACGGAAACCAGCACATTGTCATGCATTTCCTTAGCCAATACAGAGTCTGTTTGCAAATCTCCTTCAGAGTCTCATGGGCGGTGCAATTACACCTGCATGACCCGTCAAAAGCTTCAGCTGCTGATTTTTAGCCTGCTCAAGAATTGCGCGCCGTGTCTCTGACGCGGCGTATCGGTCGCTGTCCCAGTCGCTTGACCAGTCCGGATTGTGCAATTGCAATCCCGGGACGTGGAGGATGTCTCCGGCGGCCAGCGCCGCCTCTTCAAAGAGCCACGCCATGTGCCCCGGAGTGTGCCCGGGGGCCGCCATGGCTAGGGCGCCGTCAATCAGACGGCCCGGCGGGATCTGGTCGATTCGGCCTTCGTAAGGGGTCAGCGCTTCCTTTGCGTCCTCGGCGATCTGTGCGTCCATCTCTTCAAAGTTGCCCTCAAACCAGTGGGCCGCTTCAGCCTCCGGCAACGCGATGCGGGCTGTCGGGAATGTCGGTTCGCCGGTTTCCGTGATCAGACCTCCGCAATGATCCCCGTGAAGGTGGGTGAGCCAAATCCGCCTGATATCCTCAGGCGCGGCGCCGTGACCGGCAAGCTGCGCGTCCAGCCTGCCCGGCGCATCGCCGAAGAGGACGCCGCTGCCGGTGTCGACCAGCCCGGCGCCGCCGCTCGTTTTGATCAAGTAGCACCAGACGGGCACGTCAATTTTCTTCGGCAGTGTCTTTGCTCCTAACAGGCGCGCGGCCTGCTCGGGCACTTCCCTCACCTCAGGAAAAATCATCGGATCAAATACGATATGACTGTCAAGCAGCGGGGTGATGCCGGTCATAGCTGACCCTTCTGAACAGAGGCCCGGATGCGGGCGCTACGTGCAGGTCCTACCCATTCACGGGAGTCAGCCCTCGCGCGCGCCGCTCTAGTCAGTTCGTTTTCGGCGGCGGAAAGGTCGACACCGGTCAGAAGACCGTCCTTTACGATTTGCCGACCGGCGACCCAGACATCGGTCACCGCGTCCTTGCTTGAGCGGCCTGTGATCAGCCCGGCCAGTGTTTCGGCCCGGTCGTCAATCCGGTCGCCCGCAATCCGCTTCAGAGAGAGGGCCGCAATGTCGGCCTCGGCTCCCGGCACCAACCCTTCCGCCGGAATGCCGTCGAAAGCGGCACGCCCGGATGAAAAGGCGGCGCGGAGAATATCGGCGCGGCTCAGCCCGGGTGTATCGAAACGGCGCGGCCCGAGGAGCATGGCGTTCAGCCGGCACTCGCGCAGAATATCCGCGTCGTCATCAAGGGCCATGCCATCGAGTCCGATCCCAAGCCGGATACCCGAGACCTTGAGCGCCGCGCCATCTGCGATTCCGGATAAGAGCCGCATGTTGGAGCTTGTGTTGACAACAAGCGTAACTCCCGCCTCGCGGAAGGCTTCAAGCTCTTCGGGCCGGAAAAAGACGCCATGCGCGACTGTAAGGCGATCATTCAGCAGACCCGTGCGCTCAAAGAAGACGTGTGCGCCTTCGGGGCATGCCGTATCCATCCAATCGCGCTGAAGCCGGGTCTCCAATAGATGCGCATGCGTACGCCTGCCGCTGGAATCGGCGGCGTCGCCAACGGCTGCAAAGCCCTCGGCCGACAGCCATTGGGGGCCTGGAGGCCCGTATTGCGTCACCACACTCAAGCCGTCGACCTCTGCGGCTATGTCGGCGACCGCTTTGATCTGCTCGCAGAAGGGCGGCAACGCCTGCGCGGCCTTGATCGCTGCCCAAACCTCAGCCGAAACGGCCTCTTTCACCGCAGCGCCGCCGTCATAGCCAGCCAGGTTGCAATCCAGGATCGGTGCCGCGAAGCCGAGCCGAATCCCCACATCCCGCGCTGCCCGCGCGACCGCCTTTGCTTCGCTGACGGGATTCTGCGATTGCGGCAGATGGTTGTGAATGACCGTCGTGACGCCCGACAGCGCCATCTGTCCGAAGGCCACAAGCGCCGTCAGATAGGGATCTGCGTCCGGCTGGCGCCAAAGATCCCAGAGCCAAGCCTCAAGCGGAGCGTCCTGAGCGCCGAATGCAAGCGGGCGCATGCCTCGGCCGTGGTCATGCGCGTTGACGAGACCCGGAATCAACAAGGCGTCGCCTTGCGCTTCTCCCGGCGCAACCTCGCTGATCCGTCCGTTCGTATGGGTTATCTGACCGCCCCAAACCGGCGGCCCCTCCCAAGGCCGGCACCAGAGCGCAGCGGCGCTGATTGTTGTCATAGATCAAGCAGCTTCGCGAGATTTTCCCCCTCGACCATGGCGCGGTGGACGGGGTCTTCGACCGATTTCTTGATCTTCAGGCGTTCCATCTCGAAGTCGCTTCCGGGCCAGTCGGTTCCCATGATGATCTTCTCGGGGCCGAGGCTGCGGTAAGCCATGCGCACCTCGATCAGTTGAGCGGATGAGGTTTCAAGGTAAATATTCGGCGTGCGGCGGGCCGCGAGGATGGCTTCGCCCACATTCCAAACCGTACCCATATGGGCGATCAGCGTGGGCACGGCGGGAAAGTGCTTCGCGATTTCCTCAATGCCCAGAGGATGGACGAACGCATCGTCCAATGCGTTGAAGAGGATGATGACGCCCCGTTCCGCGCAGGCCTCGTAGACCGGATCGAGAAGACCGTGATCGACGATGTGATAGCCATGCAGAACCGGGTGCAGTTTGATCCCCTTGAAACCATGCTTGTCGTGGTCGCGCCTGATTTGATCCGCCGCATCCCTGTCACGCGCATTGACCTGCCCGAAAGGGATAATCCGGTCCGGGTGTTTCCGAGCGACGCGCGCAATGTAGTCATTGTCGATCATCTGGCCCAACGAACAGCCCACCGCCATGTCAACGCCTGCGCTGTCCATGTCGCGCAGCATCGTCTTGACCGAATAGGTTTCGGCCGTGAGGTAATCGGAGTTCTGACCGGCCTCCCAGATGTTGTTATAGGCGTCGATAATCATAGGGTGAGAGTTCCTTTCGGCGTTTCGCCTGAGGTCAAGGGGTTGAAGCAGGCGGTCAGCCCGCCCCTGGGATCGGGTGAAAGCCGCGGCGCTTCCTGCGCGCAACGGGAAAGAGCCCGTTTGCAGCGGCTGAAAAAAGGACAGCCGGCCGGCGGGTCGAGTTGGCTGGGCATGTCCGGAGCCTCCATATCCGCCGCCGCGCGGATTGTGGCGCGGGCGGCCGCGACATCCGGCCGCAGCTGGCTGGAAAGAAGCATGGCGCTGTAGGGATGCGCAGGCGTCGCTGCGAGAACCGCGGCCTCTGCCATCTCGACGATCTCGCCGAAATACATCACCGCGGTTCGGTCCGCGACCGACGAGACCATGCCCAGATCGTGTGAGATGAAAACCAATGTCAGCCCCCGCTCGCGCTTGAGTTCCATCAGCAAATTCACCACTTGCGCCTGGATCGAGACGTCGAGCGCGGAGATCGGCTCGTCCGCCACGATCAGGTCGGGATTCGAGGCTAACGCGCGGGCGATGGCGATACGCTGGCGTTGACCGCCCGAAAAGGCCGAGGGCAGTCTTTCCATCGCGTCCCGGCTGAGCCCGACACTGGTCAGCAAGGCAATCGCGCGCGCCTCCCGTTCCTCCTTCGGCACGCCCGAATGGGTCAGCACGTCGTTCAATACACTCCTTATCCTGTGGATCGGATTGAGGGAGGAATAAGGATCCTGGAAAATCATCTGGAAGCGCGGCCGCAGCGCCCGCATCCCACGGAAGCTCAGGGTCATGAGGTCGGTGCCGTCATGAAAAATCCGTCCCTCCGCGGGTTTCACTAGCCGCAACATGGCGCGCCCGAGCGTCGTTTTTCCTGACCCGCTTTCGCCGACGATTGCCAGCGTTTCGCCTCGGCGGACGTCCATGTCTGTCGGCTGTAACGCCGTGATTTCGCGTCTGATCAGTCCTTGGCGGACGGGATAGCGGACGGTAAGCCCGCGTAAGGACAAGATCGGCGCGTCAGTCATGACCGGCTCTCAGGATGCCAGCACGCCAGACGGCCCGGGCCATGCGCTTCAAGTTCGGGCCGCTCCATGCGGCAACGCGCCGCAGCCTTTCGGCAGCGGGGCGCATAGGCGCAGCCTTCGCCGCGGAGGCTGAGACGCGCTGGTACGCCGGGGATTGCCGCAAGCCGACCGGCCGCATCGGGTTTACGCGACGTAGCGGCGATCAGGTCGCACGTATAGGGATGCTCGGGAGTTGAAAAAAGCGCTTCGACCGGCGCTTCTTCGACAATACGGCCGGCGTAGATAATGGCCACCCGGTCGGCCACGCCGGCGACGACGCCGAGATCGTGGGTGATGAGGATCAAACCCATATTCCACCGTTCGACGAGACTCATAAGCAGAGCGAGGATCTGAGCCTGAATCGTGACATCGAGGGCCGTTGTGGGTTCATCGGCGATGAGAAGCGACGGACCGCAGGCCAGCGCTGTCGCAATCATCGCGCGCTGGCGTTGCCCTCCCGATATCTCATGCGGGTAGAGCCGGGCGCGTCTGTCGGGTTCGGGCAATCCAACTTCGGCGAGAAGCTCCACGGCGCGGGCCCGCGCGGCGCGGCGGTCAGCCTGTCCATGGACAATCAGCGCCTCGGCGATCTGATCGCCGATCGTTTCGCACGGGTTGAGCGCCGCCGTCGCGTCCTGGAAGATCATCGCGGCGCCGCGCCCGCGCAGCCCCTGCAGTTCTCTTGGCGAGAGACTGAGCACCTCTTTGCCTTCCAGCTTGATTTCGCCCGAAAGCGTGGCCCCCTGTCCTTCGTTCAGACGCGCCAGCGCCATGGCTGTGGCGGATTTGCCGGATCCGCTTTCGCCGACGATAGCCAGCGTTTCCCCGCGGGAGACAGAGAACGACACGCCTTCGACTGCCGCATGCCGGCCATGGCGCGGACCGAAGGAAACCGACAAATCACCGACGTCAAGAAGCGGCGGGCTCACTCCCCGCTCTCCCGTCTGAGCCGCGGATCAGCCCAACGGTAGGCGAGGTCCGTGGCCAGGTTCACGAAAACATAGAGCACGGCCAGAACGAGGGCGGCGCCTTGCGCCACGGCATAGTCGCGGGTCAGGACAGCGTCGACCATCATCCGTCCGATGCCGGGATAGCCGAAGACAACCTCTGCGATGACTGAGCCGCCGAGCATGGCGCCGAACTGCAGACCGATCACGGTCAGGATGCCGAGCGCGGCATTGCGCAGAATGTGGCGCAAGTAGATGCGTCGGCCAGGGACGCCTTTCATCCGCGCCGTGCGGACAAAGTCGAGCTTCGAGGTTTCGATGACGCTGCTCCGCGCCAGCCGCATCAGCACGCCCGCGGTGGTCAGTCCCACTGTCAGAGACGGCAGCACGAGATGGGTCAGCCATGGGCGGATCAGGTCAGCGCGTCCCTGCAAGACGGCATCAATCAAGACGAAATTCGTGATCGGCTCGTAGGTGATCGTGGACGGCAGCCGTCCAAACGCAGGCAGCCAGCCGAGCCAGAGCGAAAAAACAAGAATCAGAAGGATGCCGAACCAGAACCAGGGTAAGGAGAACAGCGCCATGGCGATAAAGCGCAGGACGCCATCGAGGATCGAGCCGGGACGGGCGGCGGCGGCAAGGCCCATCCCCAAGCCTGTGATCAGCATGACGGCCAAAGAAGCCGCGGCCAGTTCGACGGTTGCCGGCAATGTTTCCCAAACCATCACCGACACGTCCTTCCCGGTGATGAATGAACGCCCGAGGTCAAGCCGGATCAGCTCTCCGATGTAGATCAGGTACTGTTCCCACAGCGACCGGTCGAGACCGAGTCGTGAAATCAACTGATCACGCAGTCCAGCGGTTGAGAATTGCGACGCAAGCAGGTCCGCGGTCGAACCGGGCAATGCGCGAAGGGCGAGGAATACCAGCGTGGCCACGGCAAAAAGCGTCATGGGCAGGAAAGCCAGGCGCCTGAGAATCTCGCCGGTCATGGGGGGCCTGCGGACCGGTCATGATCGGCCAGCTGGTCGCCGCAGAAGGAAACCGCGAGCGCGAAGACCGCGATGAGCAGGCCGGGAAGCACCGTCTGTTCCGGGGCGATGAAAATCAGTTCCTGACCTTCACGCACCATGTAGCCGAGGTCAGGCGCGGGCGGCCGCACGCCGAGGCCGAGATAGGACAAAGCGGCAGCCGTCAGAGCTGCCAGCGCCACGACCGATGTGCCTTGGACAAGCATCGGGCGCAGAATATTGGGCGCGACCTCGCGGATCATGATGTGAATCTGAGTGAAGCCCGCAGACCGCGCGGCCATGACGTAGTCGCGGGAGGCTTCACCGCTGGCGAGCGCCCGGGCGAGCCGGGCGAAGATCGGCAATTGAGACACGGCCACCGCCAGGGTCAGGTTCACCGTGGACGCCCCCAGGGCGGCCAAGACGAGGATCGCGGCCAGGATCAAGGGGAAGGACATCAGAATATCGATCAGACGCATCATGGCCCAGTCGGTGCGTCCGCCTGCGACGCCCGACATAAGTCCGTAAGCGCCGCCGACCGTCATTGCAATAGCCACGGCCCCTATCGAGACGACAAGCATCGGGCGCAAGCCGTAGAGAAGCCGGGACAGCTGATCTCTTCCGAAGCCGTCAGTGCCGAATGGGTGCCCCTCGGAAAAGAGCGCAAGCATCGGCGCGTCCACGGTATCGATCGGGTCGAAAGGAGCGAGAAGCGGCGCGAAGAGCGCCAGAAAAATAAAGCTCCCCGCAACGGTCCAAGGGAGCGCCGAGCCAGCCCGCCGAAACAGTCCGGAGAGGCTGGCGTCCTGTCGGCCTGCGGTCGCGGTTTTGCCGTTCTGGCCGGTCATGATCCCAGGGGGATTCGATTTTCCGGGCGGGAGGTCCGCCCGGAAAGGTCTTAACAATAAGGTCTAGCTCTTGAATTTCGCTTCTTCGAGGAAGGTCCGGTAAGTGCCGAGCGCATTGGCGTTGACACCTGACAGATTCGTGCTCACCGCCACCGGCAGGAAGGTGTTCACCACCGCCGCGACCGGCATCATCTGATCGGCCATATAATTGTTGATCTCGACGTAGATCTGACCGCGTGCCTCCGGGTCGGATTCCGCATTGGCGGCCTTGATCAACTCGTCGAGTCCGGCCTGCTCAGGCAGACCGCTTTGCGCGGTGATGTTGTCCGCCGCTGCCGTGCCCGACATGAAGAGCGGCGAGAAACGGCCGTCAGGATCGGGGAAGAAGGCGGACCGTTGCACGAATGCCAGCTCATGGGCCTCGGCATCGAAGAGACGCCCGTTGAAGGTGCCGCCATCGAGATATTCGGTTGTCACATTGAGCCCGATTCCGTTCAGGCTGCGCTCGACAACCTGGCCGAGCCGAGGCCAGAAGCCGCTGTTCTCGGAGATCAGACTGAGATCCGCCCCCACGGCCCCCGCCTCTTCCAAAAGCGCGCGTGCAGCTTCCGGATCATACTCGGAATGCCTTTGATGTTCCGGGGCATAGCCCTGTTCAGCGGCGGGCGTGATGTAGCCCGGCGCCTCGGCTTTGCCGAAGAATGCTTCACGCACGACAGCGTCACGGTCGATACCGGCGGCGATCGCGCGGCGCACGCGAATGTCGCTCAGCGGTTCCACTCCGCAGTTCATCGCCAGCATGGCCGATATAAAAGCCGCTGATTGCTCGATACGAATTTGTTCCATCGACTCGAGACGGTCAACATTGGAATGCGGGATCAGGTTGGTGACGTTGAGGTCGCCCCCGGCCAAAGCGGTCATCTGCGCGACCGCCTCTGGGATTACCTGCATCACGATGCGCGACACGCCCGGCACGCCTTTGTAGAAGTTGCCGAAAGCCTCCAGCACAACGCGTTCGTTCGGTGTCACGGACACGATCCGGTAGGGGCCGCAGGAGACGAAATTGAGCCCGATCTCCTGCCCGTGTGTTTCCAGAGCAGTCGGCGAGATGATCACCATATCGGGCCGCGAAAGACGCCCGAGGATCGCTGCGTCAGGAGAAGCCAGCTTGATGCGGAACGTCATCGCGTCCGGCATCTCAAAACCTCGAACGTTCGGTCCGCCGAGATTGTCGAGCGCAAAAGAAAGCTCTGGCCGGGTCCGGTCGGTTTCGTCAAGCATCCGCTGGAATGTGCGCAGCACCGCGGCGGCGTCAACAGTCGTGCCGTCATGGAACGTCAGGCCCGGGCGGATCGCGAAATCGTAAACCGTGCCGTCTTCCGAAATGTTCCAGCTCTCTGCGATGGCCGGCTGCGGAAGCGGATCAGAGAAGTCCATGTGCGTGAGTCCGCGCGCGACCGTGTCCATGACATGCACTGTGTCGCCGAAACCGACCCAAGTGTGCGGCTCGAAATTTCCGACAAGCCCCGGGAGCGCGAAAACAAGCGTGTCGACACCATCTTGCGCTTCAATTTTCCAAGGCAGCATTGTCATCGCGCCGCCCGCGCCCAGAAGCTGACTGAAGCGGCGGCGGCTGATCGCCGTGGGCGAATTGTAGTCTGTGATCTTAGTCATATCGGCAATCCCTTCTTATTGACATGATGTCCGTTTCCTACGGTAACGGTCCTCGCGCGGTCATACGGTTTCTCCCAGAAGACTCACGTGAGCCGAAACGATGCGCCAGCCGTCGACAGTGCGCAAGAGTGTCTTGGTTTCGCGGCCCGGCCGCTCATGTCCCTCGCGCTGGTATTCCGTGTTGGCGGTTGCGAAATCGCGGCCGTAGGAAGTGATGACGGTGCGCATCAGCTTTCGGCGAAATGCGCCCGCATTACGCCCGCGGCGGAATGCTGAGATCGCGTCCCAGCCATAGAGGTTCTCGCCGACGCCATAGCGGGTGGTCTCGACTGCGTTCCAGAAAAGCTCCTCCAGCACCGGCACGTTGTTCGAAGTCAGGGCCGCTTCGTAGCGGTCAAAAACGGCCCGCACTTCCGCGATGACCTCGGGGATGTTGATCTCATGATTCTCAGGCATTGGCGCCTCCCGGTATTTCCGGGGCCATGTGGAAGCCGGTCTGTTCGAGGCGGTGCGCGGCCCGCAAAACGGTCGTTTCCTCAAAGGGACGGCCGATGATCTGCACACCCACGGGAAGTCCGCTCTCCGTGCCCTTACGAGCTACTGCCGCGATAGGGAAGCCCGTCAGAGTCAGGGCTTGGGTGAACATGCCGATGCCAAGCCGGATCGGCAGATTCACCCCTGCGACCTTCCAATCAGCAGCACCGAGGGGAAAGGCGGGGCACGGAGTGGCGGGCGCGAGCAGCACGTCCCGCTCGACCATCAGCGCGGCAAGCTCTTCGGCGACCCGTCGGCGCAGTTTCTGCGCCCGGGCGGTCCAGGCGGCGGGGACCAGCGCGCCGGCGCGCAACCGGTTGCGGACCAGCGGGCCATAGCGGTCAGGATGCGCCGACAGGCCGGGCAGATGGTGCTGGCCGCCTTCCGCGGCGGTCAGAAGAAAACTGGCCGCGCGGGCCGCTTCCGCGAGATCCAGCGTAACAGTCACATCCGCGCCTAACGCTTGAATCGCGGCATCCGCGGCCTCGCGGACATCCGGATGAAGAGGCGCGTCAAAGTAGCCTCCTAGCCGAGCGGCTCTGATTCTTCCGACGGCCTTGATCCCGGGCGCTGCGGGTTGCGGCGCGTGCGGGACTTGCACAGGATCCTCAGGATCGCGGCCCTGCAGCGCGTCATAGGCCAGCGCGAGGTCGTGCGTGTCATTAGTAAGCAGTCCCACATGGTCGAGGCTGCGCACGAAGGGTGTGACACCTGCACGTGAAAGACGGCCGTAAGTGGGCTTCAGGCCGGCGGTGCCGGACAGCGCTGCGGGCACCCTGATCGACCCGTTCGTGTCGGTGCCGAGCGCCAACGGCACGGCGCCTGCGGCGACCAAGGCCGCCGAACCGGAGGATGATCCGCCGGCGCTGAGGCTTGGGTCACGCGGGTTGCGCGTGTCGCCGTCATGGGCGTTCTCGCCGGAAAACCCGTAGGCCAGTTCGTCCATATTGGTGCTGGCCACGAGGATCGCGCCTGCGGCTTCGAGCGCCCTGATCGCAAACGCATCTCGGATCGCCGGCGCATTCTCCCCGGTCGCGCAGGATCCGGCCCGCGTCACTTGGCCCGCGACATCAAAGAGGTTCTTTGCCGCAAAAGGTGTTCCGGCAAGCGGACTCGGCTCGCCGCCTTCGGCGATTATCCGATCCGTTTCAGCAGCGCGTTTGATCGCCCGATCCGCATGGATGCGGGTCGCTGCGCGCAATCCGCTCAACGCGTCGAGCGCGTCAAGGGCGCGGCTGACAATCTCAGTGGCCGTCACGCGTCCATTCCGGACGTCAGATGCGATACGGCGGACGCTCATTCAGCGTCCTCCCGCGGACGGAACACGGGTGCAGGTTCCTCGTCGTCAAGACCCGGCAACTCCGCCAGAAGCTGTGCAAAGCCCGCCGTTCTCTCCAAATTCAACGCAACCTCGGCCAACTCCGCCCCGGGGATCGACAAGCCCACGGCGCTCGCGGCTTCTTGGGTATAGGCCTTTGCGTCAAAGCCGGACGGCGCGGGCAGGAAGGTTCGCATTTGTTCAGCGCCCCGCCGCATAGGTGATCCGGCGCGGATCTGCGGCAGCGACGAGAACCGGCGGCTCGCCCTCGGTAAGGATCCGGCTCCCGGCGATGGAAACGCCCCCTGCGTCGAACTCGAATTCCGGCCAGTGATATATAACATGGCCCTTCGCGGCCAAAGCCGCACGTATATCCGCAGCGATGCGGCCTTCCACGGCCAGCCGTTTAGGAAAGGCCGGATGCGGATAGAAAGATCCCGGGTGAGAGAAAGTCGCGACACGCGGCGCTTCCACCGCCTGCTGGGGCGTCATGCCGTGGACCACCATGTTCAAAAAGCTTTGCGTCATGGCCTGCGGGATCATGTCACCGCCGGGGCAGCCGATGGCCATGGCCTCACCTGTCGTATTATTGACCGCGATGGCCGGAGCTGGCGTCAACCGGGGCCGCTTGCCCGGCGCAATGGCCGCCGGGTGGCCCGGCTCAAGCCGGCTTTGAACGCCCCGCGGCGAGACGAAGAAGCCCAGACTCGGCGCGACCGGCCCGCCGTCGATCGTGTCGCTCGGCATCGAGGAGAAGACGTTGCCCGCAGCATCCGCAGCGGCCACGTAAGTCGTATCGGAACGGCCCCGGCCAAGCGGGGTTTCATCGGCAGCTCCCGGCAAGGCGGTGTCCGGCTTGATCTCGGCGCGAAGCGCGGAAATCCGATCCTCTGAAAGCAGTTCCGAGATCGGAGCATCCGCGAAGGCAGGGTCTGTATAGTGCCGCTCGCGTTCAGCAAAGCCCTGTTTCAGAGCCTCGGCGACGAAGTGCAGATGTTCAGGAGATCCGTGCGCCATGTTCTCAAGCGGCAAACCTTCAAGGATCGCCAAGGCCTGCAACATGACCGGCCCTTGGCAGACAATGCCGGGCGTGGCGACGCGCCAGCCGCGGAAGATGATTTCAGGCGATGTCTCCACGGGGCTTTCGTAGGCAGCGAGGTCATCCACGTTGAGCCATCCGCCCGTTGCACGATGAAAAGCAATGAGTTCCTGAGCGATGTCCCCTTTGTAAAAGTGCGACCGGGCGGCTGCGATGCCCTCCGCGCGGGGGCCGGAGTCGCATGCAGCAAGGCGCGTAAGGGTCCGTGCAAGGTCAGTCTGTACCAGCCACTCGCCGGGCCGCGGCGGCCGGCCCTTGGGCCAGTAAATCACGCGCGATGTCTCGTAGCTGGAGAAGCCGTTGCCAAGCAGTTCAAGCGCCTTCGCCGAACGCAGGTCGAGCGGGAAACCGCGCTCTGCATAGTCAATAGCGGGCGCAATGACGTCAGAGAGCCGCCAAGTGCCGAACCGGGAGAGCGCCGTGCACCAGGCGTCAAAGGCTGCGGGAACCACACCCACCGGTGAGCCGAGAGGCATCTGCCGGCCGTGCCGGCTGAGAAAGGCGTCGAGAGTGACCTCCCGCGACCACGGACCGACACCGTCAATCACGTATATCCGGTCGCTGACCGCGCTTCGGATCAGCGTCGGGGCGACGCCGCCCAAGTTGCACATGTCAACCTGGATGACATTCGACAAAAGCCCGCCGGTAACACCCGCGTCCACTGCCGTGCCGCCCTGCGCCATCACTTCGGCCATGACCTGCGCGACAGTCGGGTGTCCCGCCGAGACGACAAAATCCCGGCCGACGATCGTGGGGCGCATGGATTCGGGCGGCGGGAAGACCGCAGGCGTGGGCGAGCCTGCATTGCGCATGCCTCCGGTCCGGTCCTTGCCGGGGCGGATCGGGGATTCGCCGTTCATTCCGGGCTCCGCCGCGGTCATGAAAGAAGATACCCGGCATCGACTGGGACTGTGGCGCCGGTGACACCGGAGAACGCGTCTGTGCAAAGGCTTACGCAGACGCGGGCGACCTCCTCGGGCATGAGGATCCGATTGGCGGCGCCTGTTTGAGCGAAACTGTCCCAGACATCGGCCTCACCGCGACCCTTGGTTGTTGCAATACCCCGTGCAACCTCGCGCAGCATGGGCGTGTCAACGTTTCCGGGCGCAACGGCGTTGATGCGAATATTGTCGGACACGAGTTCTGCGGCGATGCTTTCGACCAGTCCGATGAGTCCGGCTTTCGACGCCGAATACGCCGAGGCATTGCTCTCGCCGCGGATACCGGCGGCAGAAGAGACGAAAACCATTGCACCGCCGTGCTCCGCCATGCTGCGCGCGAAGGCCGAGGCCGCATAGGCCGCCCCATCGAGATTGACGGCTAGTATGCGGCGCCAGACGGTGAAATCGGTCTTGGTGATCGGCATTGTGGCGACCGTGCCCGCAGCATATACCATTGCGTCTACCGGCCCGATCTTTTTTGCAAAGGAATCCACCGATTCGGCGTCTGTCACATCTAGTGCATAGAGGCTGTCTCCGGCGGAAAGGTCGGCGCCGATGGATTCCCATCCGGCGGCGGCGAATGCCAGCATGCAGGCCGCGCCGATCCCGCCGCGCGCTCCGATCACAGCTGCGCGCTGCCCCTCCATCAGGGCCCTCTTGCCATCTGGCGGAGTTTTTCCGCGACCATTTCCGCCCTTGGCACAACCGCTTGTTCCAGCGTGAGAGCGGCCGGGATGGGGACGTCGGGCACGGCAAGGCGCCCGACCTGTTTCAGGGCTGAAAAACCAAGCTTCTCAAGAACCCGCAGCGACAATTCCGCAGAGAGGCCGAAACTCAGGTAGTCCTCGTCCACGACCAGCAAACGCCCCGTTCGGCCGGCGCTGACCGCCACGGTTACAGTGTCCAGCGGCACTACGCTTCGCAAATCGATCACTTCGACCGAGATCCCCTCGGCTTCGACCGCGACTGCCGCGGAAAGCGCATATTCCACAGTTGCCGAGAGGGTGGCCAAGGTCACATCAGCCCCTTCGCGCACCACGGCGGCCTCGCCGATCGGCAATGTGTATGCGCCATCCGGCACGTCGGGGTGATGACGGAAGTCACGGCCCTTTTTGAGCAAGAGGGCCTTGTGCTCTATGAAGACAACCGGATCATCGCTGCGCAAGGCTGCGGCCATCAGCCCCTTGTGGTCGTAAGGGCTGCACGGGGCGACGATCTTGAAGCCCGGCAGGTGCGCGAGGAGACCCCAAAGGCACTGGGAATGCTGAGCGGCCGAGCCGATACATCCTCCCGCCGTTTTGAAAACGATCGGCATGCGCTGACGTCCGCCCGACATATAGGGAATTTTGGCGGCGGCGTTATACATCTGCTCCAGGCAGACGCCGATGAAATCGACGAACATGATCTCGATCAGCGGCCGCATTCCCGCCTGTGCGAGGCCCACCCCCATGCCGGCGAAGCCCATCTCGGAAATCGGCGCATCCATAACGCGATCCATGCCGAATCGATCTTGCAGACCGTATGTCGCGCCGAACACTCCTCCAGCCCTGCCGATATCCTCGCCGATGCAGAGAACCGTCGGATCCCTCTCCAATTCCAGCCCGATAGCCTCGGCAATCGTCGCGGGCAAACGCATCGCCATCCTGTCATTCGGACGATTGACCGCGGTCATGGGCGGATCTCCTCGACGAAGCGGTGATCCAAGGCACCCGACGGATCCGGCAGAGGCAGCTCAAGCACCTCTTGCAGAAGCGTTTTCATCAACGCCTTCTCTTCGGCCTGTATCGCATCCAGCGCTGCATTGTCATAAACTGGACCGTTTTCCAGTATCCGCGACCGATATAGCGTGATCGGATCGAAGTTCTCACGCAGACGCTGCCGTTCTTCCCGACTGCGGTAACCTTCCGGATCCCCCTCGAAATGGCCGCGGAATCGGTGGCAGGTCGCTTCAACAATAGCCGGTCCTCGGCCTGTGCGCGCATGTTCCATCGCCTCAGCGAATGTCTCTGCCACCGCGTCGACATCGGTGCCGTCCACACGCAAGCCAAGAGCGGAGTAGGCCGAGGCGCGCTCTGCGACGGTTGCCGTGGGAGATACGTTCTCGAACCGCACCGAGATCGCCAGCGCGTTGTTTTCGACCAGCACGACCATCGGCAGTTTGCGGGCGCCGGCTATCACCATTGCCTCATGAAATCCGCCTGTATGAGAGCCGCCGTCGCCCGTGACCCCCACCGCCACCGCGTCGTCGCCTCGCACCCGAAAAGCATGCGCATAGCCTAACGCCACCGGCAACGAAGCGCCGACAATGCCTGTGGCCGAAAAGTTGGCAACCGGATCGAAAGGGTGCATGTGCCCGCCGCGTCCGCGGCAGAGGCCCGCCTCGCGCTCGCAGATCTCCGCCAGCAGAGCACGGCGATCAACCCCTTTGGCCAGTCCGTGGTAGTGGTTGCGATGGGTGGAAACGACCGCGTCCTCGGGCCGAAGCGCCTCGGCCATGCCGGCGCCGATAGCTTCTTGGCCTATGCCCACATGCAGTTCGCCATGGATAGCTTTGCGGTGCAGAGCATCCAGACATGCCTCGTCAAAACAGCGCATCGCGACCATGGCCCGGAACCGGGCAAGGGCGGCGGCGCTATCAATCATTCGAACAACTCCTCAAGCTCAAAAACCGAGCCGCCGGGTTCTTTGTAATAGACTGAGCGACCTTCGGAAAAGGTCACGATCTCTCCGACCTGCACGGCGCCCTCGGAACCGACCGATGCAATCGCCTCGGGCAGGTCGGGGACCTTGAAGGCTATATGGGCCAGCGGGGCAGGGCCATGGGCCGCCCCCGGTTCGCCATTGATCGCTATCAATTCGAGAATCTCGGGCCGTGTTTCGTGGGACAGTTGCGCCAACCGCGCCGAGAGGCCGGAACGGCCAACCATGCGCGCGAACGCATCGCCCAGATCAGTAGCGGGCAAGCTCGGCGTGAAGCCGAAGGCAGCACCGTAAAACGCGACCGAGCGATCCAAATCAGTTACGCAGACCGAAAAATGTAATACTGTGGCATCCTTGACCGGCACGGCGCTCCACCGAATAGTTGCCCAAAGGATATAATAATGCTAGCCTTTGGGCAGCCGAATGTCAATACTCCGCTTCAATGGCACAGTAAGCTCCAAATGTTCGGCGGTGCATTCCTCCGTTCGCCGCTTGGAAATCGGGCCTGCCGTGACATCTCCCGCTGCAGTAAGTGCGTTCGCAGTATGATTCGCGAGATGACATTCGCGGCAACAAAACGTTATATGTGAATTACATTCCCATAATCTGCCGAACTTGCTTCATGGTAATGAACATCCGGGCTTTATTGCCGGTAAAGCTCTGAAACCCGAACTCTTCATACCAACCCTTACGCCGGGCAAAGGCACCCTTATCTCCATCTGACATCACATCCAGCAAGACAGCATGGCAGCCCGCTTTATCGGCGACGACACACGCCTTCTCGAATACATGATGCATGAGAAGGCTGCCAACCCCAAAACCCTGGGCTTGTCGATCCACAGCAACCTGTCCGAGGAACAGAACCGGGATTTCGCCGTGTCTTGGCGTGCCTCTTGGCGGCTTTGCCAACTCGGCCACATTCATCGTGCCGACGTTGACCGCATGATAGCCGAGTATCTTTACACCTCCAAGATCGACGGCGACATAGACCCTGATCATATCATCCTTCTGCTGCCTCTTTGCTGACAGATTCAGAAAATTATTCAGCCGCTTGACGCCACAGTCAAATCCGGAACAATCATGTCGCCCCGGATTCCAGCTCTCGATGTTGAGTGGAGTATCCTTAGTCAGCATTCGCCACGCGGCGACGGTAAGAAGCCGCCGCGTTGACGGCGCGCGGCGTCGGAGCCGGCGGCGTATCAAGCGCCGCTGCAAACAGTCTGGCATCCTCTGTTGTCAGTACGTGGCGCGAACTGTCTTCAATGACGCGCCGAGCTTCCTTGGCAATTGCATTGCGAAGGAATACAGATTTTTCTACGCTCAGTGCTATTGTGGCGCGCTCAATTAGCATAGCCAAGCTATCGCCATGCCGCACCTGCGTGCTACGGGTTTGCTTCTCGCTGTTCAGGCGAGTTAAATTCAGGTCCAGCATCTTGGGTCTCCATTGTACTATAATTGTAATGCAACCTGCACTATATGTCACGTTAAATGAGGTGACTGTATGGGGTTGCCGAACCCAATTTATTCAATTCTGATGTAGCTCTTCCAGCCCCTTCGTCTTGAGCTTGCGGACTTGGCGAGGATCCGCATTGAGCCACAGGCCGATCTCTGACTGCTTCAGTGTCCGAGTCATCACGGATGGGGTGAAGAGAAACGCAGACGCATGCCGGCGAATCTTGCGAACATCCGACGCGCGGAAGCCTTCGGCTGCCGCGATTTCACTGATGCTGTTGGCCGTAAGCGCACGCTTATCATGAATGCACATGTCTAAGTGACATGTCTAAGTGAGTGACGAACTGTTCGCGAGGGCGCAACGAAGAAATCAGCGCTTCCGCATTGGTGATGGCGTTATTTTTCCATGTTCGCAGCAGCATAATTCGTGTCTGCCGGAAACCCCGCATGTCCAGCGGACGGCCGGCGGCGGTTCCACTCGGCCTGCCCGCCGTCCGGCAGCGGATCCGGCGCCGATTCGGGCCGCCGGGATGCGCGGATCAGCAGAATTCTTTTCACCAAGTTTTATTTGCGGGAGACTCCGTGGTCAGCACTCCACTTTTCCGGGGATAACATCCCGTAAACCTCCGACGGGGGCATAATTGAAAAGCCGCGCCACGGCTCGTAGACAGCACCTAACCTGAACTTTTGTCGAAATTTGGCAGCCGGCACTTAAAAAACGGAGTATTTTCAATAATATAGAGATCATTCAGCAGTTCAGCAAGCTTCAATACCTGTTCATGTAAAAAATGATGTAATTTCATGTCATACATTGATAATCGGTTTTTTGATCACTAAATTGCTGTTCATGTATATTGAAACCGTGCCGAACCGAAACTCACCGCCCGCGATCCTGCTGCGCGAATCCTACTGGGATAAAAATACCAAAAAATCCCGCAAGCGGACTCTCCTGACCTCTCTGAACTGCCGGACGGACTGATTGAAGAAATCCGCGCCTGCGTGAAAGGAAAATCCGCCCGCGGCCTCCCGGAAGCTTTCAAAGTCACAGCTTCGCAGCCGCACGGCCATATCGCCGCGGCGCTCGGAAAACTCAGGGATCTGCGCATCGAGGAACTCATCGCGTCACGCAGATCACGCAACCGCGATCCAGCCGCCGCCATGATCACGGCCCGCATCCTGGATCCGAGAGCTGAGCCGGCTACCGCCCAGGCTCTGTCTCCCGAGAGCGGAGCCGGCAGTCTCGGGGACATGCTCGGTCTCGGCAAGACCGATGCCGCTGAACTCTATGCCGCGATGGACTGGCTTCCAGTCCGCTGAGAGCGGATCGAAACCCGCCTTGCGGGCCGTCATATCTCCGAGGGAGCTCTCATGCTCTGGGATCTGACGTCATTTCAGCTGGAAGGAACAAAGTGCGGGCCAGCCGCGTACGGACACTCGCGGGACAAGAAAAAAGGCAAAATGCAAGCAGCGTTCGCCCTGCTCTGCGACCGGGAAGGGCGGCCCGTCGCGGTCGAGGTGTTCAAAGGCAATGTGTCCGATCCGGCGACAGCATCGACCGCCATCCGGCGGATACGCTGCCGTTTCGGCATTGAGCGGGCGGTTGTCATCGGCGACCGGGGAATGCTGACCGAAGCCCGGATCAGGGAGGATGTCAAGCCGGCCGGGCTGGACTGGATCAGCGCTCTGAGAGCTCCGGCTGTGCGCAGGCTTGCGGAAAACCGGACCTTGCGGCCGTCCCTGTTCGACGAACGGGACCTGGCTGAAATCACCTGTGAGGAATTGTTCCCCGGAAAGCGTCTCGTCGTTTGCCGGAACCCCTTGCCGGCGGAGGAACGCCGCCGGCGCCGCGATGAGCTGCTGAACGCGACAGAAGCCCGCCTGCGCTTGATTGAAGCAGCGACCGGACGGGCTTCGCGCCCTCTCAAGGGAACCGTTGCGATCACCCGCCGCGTCGACAAGGCCTTGGACAAGCACAAGATGAGAAAGCATTTCACGGTGACAGTCCGCGATGACGGTCTCACCTGGAACCGGAACCGGAAAAACATCGCCGCCGAAGCCGCGCTCGACGGTTTCTACGTCGTGCGGACCAGCCTGCCGGAAACAGTGATGAGCGCCGATGAAACAGTCCGCTCATATAAGCGTCTGACAAAAGTCGAACGGGCGTTCCGCGCTGTGAAAACCGTCGATCTGAAGGTTCGCCCGGTCTGCTGCCGTCTGGCGGACCGGGTGCGCGCGCATGTTCTGCCATGCATGCTCGCTGCTGTGTCGAACAGCATATGCGGGAAGACCTGAAACCGATCCTGTTCGATGACGAAGACCCGCCGGCGCGGGAATCCGCCGCGGCCGCAGCCGAGCCGTCACCCGGCGCAAAACGCAAAGCGTCATCGAAACGCGCGTCCGGCGGCCTGCCGGCTCTCAGCTTCCACAGCCTCATGAAACATCTCGCGGGCCTCTCGAAAATGCGCATTGAGCCAGCCTCGGAGGCCGCAGCGGAATTCGACATGTTCACGACGCCGACAGCATTGCAGGAAAAAGCATTCCGGCTCCTGGGAACCCGAATACGCTGAAACCTGGCTGGTAACCGCCGCTGAATCTTGAAATTATTAAATGAATATAGATGCTTACAAAACCACTGCAAAAAAGTTCAGCCTAACGGTGAACCAATTCAGATGGGAAACTCAAATCTCGATGCCATTTCTGTTGCGTTTTATGATATCACGGGGGTAGTTCATTTCTGGTCATTCCATTGCTTTGCCAGAAGCGCAGCCCCTCGAGTCCCGCTGCTGTCTCCGAACTTGGCCGGCTTGATTTCAGGAGGCTTGCTGCCCGGGAGACATTGCACAGCAAAATGCTCGGCTAAGCGCGTGTCTATCCCTTTGATCCGGGACAGCCCGCCTCCAACGATAATACAATCAGGGTCAATAGAAAGCTGAACAATGAGAAGCGTTTCACAGGCAAGATCAAGCCAGGCATCCATGACTTTGCCGGCAAATTGATCACCCGACTTTTCTGCTTCAGCGATTTCGCGAGGGGATGTAAGCTTCATGCCGAAGTGGTCAGCGAGTCTCGTCAAACCGGGACCGGCCACCCAAGTTTCCAAACAATTGGAACGTCCGCATCCACAATTTACCTCCGGTAATCCATACCGGGCCGCCGCATTCGCTGATACCGGAATGTGGCCGATCTCTCCGAGAATTCCTTGCTGCCCAGTCACGAGATTTCCGTTGATGCAGAAAGCGCCGCCAAGGCCTGTTCCAAACACCAATCCAAATACGTGCTTTTGACCGTCTCCGGCACCGCCGTTTGCTTCGGAAAGCGTGAAGCACTTTAGATCCTGCCCGACGAATATCTGTTCGTTCCTGGTCGCGAGGTCAAACTTAAAAGGTTTGCCGTGAGCCGCGAGATTCACGGTGCAGGCGAGCCCCGTGTCGTCATTGAAAAACCCCGGGCAACCTAACCCGACCGGAATGCATTGACCGGCCTGATCTCGTACCCAGCCGACCTGCTCGGTAATCGCGATTAAAAGGCTGGGATAGTCGCTTGGGGTTCCAATGCGCTGCTTTTGCAAGCACTTTAACTGGTCATCGAACAGTCCTGCTTCGATTTTGGTGCCGCCTAAGTCTATTCCGCCGATGAGCCCCATAACCTACCAGTCCTTGTTTGTATGAAGCCGCACACCCGAAACGACTCGCGTCAGATTGCCATCGCCCATGAATGGATTGTCCACGTTGATCCCCATCGCATCAGCCCAGACAATGCCGGCAATTTGTGCCGGAATGACGCAGACTGGGACATTCCAAGTGTCATCATTACTCAAAGGGAGGACTGCATCCGCCTTAGCTTCGGTATTGCCGAGGCTTGTCACGATTTTTGATCCGAACTGGGTGCGCAATTCTGCTTCCAAGTCGTCGTCATAGGCACGCGTCAGGCCGTGAGCGGATTTGAAAAGCACCACCTTGGTTCGTTCGTTCACGAATGATTTCGGACCATGCCGGAAGCCCAGCGGGCTGTCCCACAGAGTCGCAACCCGACCCTTCGTCAGTTCCAGAATTTTCAGACTGGATTCTCTAGCCGCAGCTTTGAGAGGACCCGCGCCTAGGAAAACAATCCGTTCCGGACATTCCTGCAAATTGAATGTTTGCAGACCGCGCGAAAGCACATCCTGTGCAGCTTCCGCCATTTCTCCCAGACGATTCTCGGGACCGAGACACGCCAATGCTGTATAGAGCATTGTCGAATAGCTGGCGGTCATTGCGAATCCCGCATCATGTGTCGTCTCCGGCAGCACGATGACCCGGGACTTTTCCGGAGCGGTCCTTGTGCGGTTTGCTAATGCGCTATCGCCGTTGCAGGTAATGTTAAGCCGGTCAGCTTCGGGGCAGAAATTGTCCAGAAGGTCCAACACGCCGACACTTTCCGACGAGTTGCCGCTCCGTCCGAATGAGACGACCAAAGGCCTGAGTCCAGGCTCAAAAAACTCATATGGTGTCGCGACCAGATCAGTTGACGAAATCGCCCGAACTGAACGCGCGGACAACTTGGACAGACGACGTTCCAACGACATTCCTATAAAGGAAGAAGTTCCAGCGCCGGACAGCCAGATTTCATGCGGTTGCCTCTCGGCGATCCAACCCCTGATTTCCGCAGCCACCCCATCCAGCTCCGGCGCCCAAGCTGCCCAGACGTCTGGTTGAGACATAGTTTCCTTGCCGGTATCCCACCGGGTCAGCGCATGCATCACTCTTACTCCTGGTCTTAAAAGATGCGATCTGCGGTCGTTTCGTTGAAGTAGTGCAGGCGCCGCATATCGAGATAGAGCGTCATCCGGCCCGATTCCTCGTTCAGCCGCTCAGAACTGACGCGTGCCGTATACCGCGCTTTGATGGCCGCGGTACTTTCGCCGTCGTTTAGAACCTGCATCAGGTTCCGCCCGACTTCCGGCGTCGGGAGATCAAAATGGAGGAAGGCATCAGGTCCTACCAATTCTGAGACCATCACCTCGACGCTGATCGGCTGGGCCGAATCGCTGCCCGACTGCGGGGTCAGCGCAAAGAATTCCGGACGCACTCCCAAGACAACACGATTGCTCGAGTATTTGGTAAGCGCGTCAAAACTCAGCGTGTTTTCGCGGGTTAACTGCAGTCGTGTACCCGTTCCGGGTATTTCCGCGGACATTTTCTTTCCGTCAAGCCCGATATCAGCGTAGATAAAATTCATTGCAGGCGAGCCGATAAAGCCTGCGACAAACATATTGCGGGGCTCAAGGTAGAGCCGCTGTGGACGGTCACATTGTTGGAGGTTGCTTTCTTGATCCGGTGAGTGGGGTGACAGAACCGCAACGCGGTCACCCAGCGTCATCGCCTCGATCTGATCATGTGTCACATAAACAGTTGTCACCCCAAGTCGTTGTCTCAGAAGTTTAAGCTCCGCCCGCATTTGAACCCGTAGTTTTGCATCAAGATTAGAGAGAGGTTCATCCATCAGATAGATCGCTGGATTGCGAACAATCGCTCGGCCCATCGCCACCCGCTGGCGCTGGCCGCCGGAAAGCTCGCCCGGCTTGCGGTCGACCAATGGCTCAAGATCGAGAATACGGGCAGTCTCTGTTACCATTTCACGGATTTCTGCCTTCGGCACCCTTCGCTGCTGAAGCCCGAATGCCATGTTTTCAAACACTGTCATATGGGGATAGAGTGCGTAGTTCTGGAACACCATCGCTACATCGCGGTCTTTTGGGTCGACACCGGTGACATCGCGGGCACCCAGATAAATTCGCCCCTCAGTCAGAACTTCGAGCCCGGCGATCATCCGGAGAAGCGTGGATTTTCCGCATCCTGATGGACCGACCAGAACCAGGAATTCTCCATCTTCAACGTCAATGGATACGTTCGATACAGCGCGGATTTCACCGTATTTCTTGCCGACATTCTCAATGGTTAAAGAAGTCATTTGCCCTCTCAGTCGCTGATGTCGACCGGCTGGCGAAGCCTCGCGCTGTCTTCGATTGCAGCAAGAATACGAGTGGCTTTCAGACCGTCATCCACTGTCGCGAGAAGAGGCGCATCAGCGAGAACGGCGTCGACAAAGCGGGCTATGGATTCGAGGACAAAGCCGCCCACACGGCCAACGCCCGCGGGCGTCACACCGAACAAATCCCGGTATTTCAGTCCCTGTCCAGTAATTTGGTAGTAAGCGTCGTTGTGCGAAGGGTTCAACTGAATCTGGCCCTTTTCACCCACCAAGCTGATTCCAAAATCGAAAACCTGCGGATTGTCGGGAGAAAGAACCCAACTGTTTTCAATTGTGACGATTGTTCCCTTTGAGAATTCCAGCATCGAAAGATGCGCGTCTGCGGAATCAACGCCTTTGGAACTAAGGAGGCCGTCGCGGCGCATCGCAAAAACGCGGACCACGTCGTCGCTTAATATGAAACGAAGCGTGTCGATCAAGTGCGAGCCGAGGAACCATAGCGCTGAAGACTTATCGGCCCAACTGAGCATCTCCAAGGGCACGAAGGTCGTGTTCGAAAGACGCCCGTTGCCATGAATAATCTTGCCAAGAGTTCCTGTTGCAATCTCTTTCTGAGCCGTCGCGATGGCCGGATTAACACGATTGTGGAAGTCCACCATGATCTTACGGTCGCTTTTCTGCGCTGCATTGTAAATGATTTCGGCTTCGTCCACGGTTGTGGCGAGAGGTTTTTCGCTCAGCACGTGTTTTCCGGCGGCCAGTGCGTCCGCAATCAACGGGGTATGTGTAAAGTCGGGCGTGGCGATGGAAACGGCGTCGATGTTTTCAAGATTCAGAATATCACGGTGATCAGTGAATGTGTGGTCAGCCCCATACGTCTTTGCCATGGCATCCGCACGGTCTTGCTGGAGATCGCAAACCGCGATCAGACGCGTGTTTGGAAGCGTTGAAAAAACGCGCGCGTGCTGATTTCCCCAGATGCCGGAGCCGATAACGGCGATGTTGAGAGTATCCTGTGTCATTCGGTTATCCTTTCATGGCGCCGAAAGTGAGACCACGGACGACGTATTTGTCAAATATAAGAAAGATAATCATCGGCGGCAGCATTGCGACTACTGCGGCCGAAGCGATAAAGCTCCAGGTGACGCCAGTGGAGGCGAAATAACCAAGCGTGCCGATTGGCAGGGTCGCAGTTTGCTGAGACGAAAGAACAAGCGGGAATGCCGCATTGTTCCACGCGAATACAAAGGCAAACATCGAAGTCACGATCAGTCCCGGACGGACAAGTGGGAGGATCACGCGCAACAGGATTGTTGCGTAGTTCGCCCCGTCCACGCGGGCAGCCTCTTCAATCTCGACCGGAACCTCATCAATGAAGCTTTTCATCAACCAAACTGAAAACGGGATGGTCAGGGTTTGCAGCACCAACACCATCGAAAGATAGGTGCCTGAGAGCCCGATTTTCGTCATCAGGATGAAATATGGGATCAGGAACGCCACTGGAGGTGCCATCAAAAGGCCCAAATACCACAGCATGATCAATTTCTTGTTGCGGATACGGAACCGGCTGAGGGAGTAGGCCGCTGGCACAGAGAACGGTAAATTCAGGAGGACCGCGCCGCCCGCCACGATAAGACTGTTTTTGACTTGTTTGGCGTTTGCTCCAGGATCCACCAGCGTGTGCTTGAGAGCGTTCAAGGTGGGTTCGAAATTCAAAACCGGCGGCATGGTGAAGGCTGTCGAGGGCGGTCGGATCGCCAGGAGAATGAACCAGAGGATCGGACTAATGAAGAAGATCAAAATCAACGCCAGCAGCGTGTAGACCATCAGCGATTTGAGGGGAGTATTCAGGCCGGTCATTTTCCGCTACTCCCAGTCCCGGAATGCGAAGAAGGCGTAGATACCGACAATCGCGTTCACGGTGATGACGACAAGCCAAGTTGTGGCGCTGGCTAGACCGATGTTGAAATCAATGAGGCCCTGTTGATAGAGCGTGTAGCCTAGGGTGCGCGACGAGGTGCCGGGGCCTCCGCGTGTGAGCACCAACACGAGATCGAAAGTATTGAAAAGCTGCATAAATCGCAGGATCAAGACAATCAGAGCGGTTTTTAGTATTAACGGCAGTTTGATCCGCCAAAGGATTGTGGCGGCAGAAGCCCCGTCCAGACGGGCAGCTTCGATGAGGTCTGGCGAGACCGAAAGGAGTCCGGCATAGAGCGTTATCGCAAAAAAGGGCGTCCATTGCCAAACGTCGGCAACCAAAATCGCGCCCAGCGAGGTGCTTACGCTCCCCAAAATGCCTGCGGATGGCGGATCAAGCCCAATGGAAATCAGAAGCCAAGTCAATATGCCGCCAGACGGGTCGTACATATAGCGAAAGAGGAATCCTATGACGATGGGCGCGATTGTCGTCGGCATAATCAAAATGGCGCGGCTTACGCTCATGCCCGGGAGATGATTAGCCAATAGAAGCGCGATGGCTAAACCGAGAACGAACTCAATGGCTGTCCCGCTGACCGACAACACCAAGGTGTTCCAAAGCGAGGGGAAAAACTCCGGCCCGGACAAGACCAGTTTGTAGTTTGCCAGTCCCACGAACATGACCGGTTCCGGGCTGGTCTGAAGATTCCAGAAATAAAAACTGTTCTTGAGAGCGAAGACCAGCGGGTATGCGATTAGACCGATGAGTAAAAGCGCCGACGGTGCGATCAAAAGGATGGGCAGGTTATTCCTAGCCCAATTCCGGGAGCGTCGGGCAGTTTCAGGAGCTGCGGGTCCAATCGGCATATCTTAATCCTCCGGCTGAAACGGTCGTGGCCGGAGTCTCCAAGATTTTTTGATTGCGGCCATTCCCGCGGCGATGGGAACCGCGGAAATGGCCGGAACCGCGTGTCAGCGCAAAGAGGCAACCAGGCTTTCAGTGGCTTCGGGCGTATCGTCGAAGCTGTCGAAACCATAGGGTATCAAGAAGTTGCCCTTGAGTGTGTTGACAAACAGTGTCTCAGCCTGGGCCAAAGCTTCAGCAGGGCTGGTCTGCCCTATGAGAACCTTGTTCAACTCAAGACCCAGAATACCTTCCAGTGTGGTGTAGACCGGCGCTGGCGGCCGGGCGATCTTGCCGTTGCCTTTCTCCATCATCGCTAGCTGCTGGTCCAGATACGGATAGTGCTCAACAAGGTCGCTGTCGTTGTATAAAGAACGGCGGGTGAAGTCTGAGAACTGGTAACCATATTTGTCCACCATTCCCATGTTCTTCCCAGTTTCAGCGGAAGTCGCCCACTTGAGAAATGCCCAAGCCGCATCCGATTTATCGGCCGTCGAAGGTATGCCGAAGCTCCATCCCCCAAGGCTGATGGTCTGCGGGCGGTCGCCGTCTGTCGGCACCTGCGTAATGCCGTAGTCGTCTGCCACAACAGAAGGCTCGCCGCTCATATAGCCATTATTCCGGATCAAGTAGAAATAGGGTGTCCACCAGTAGAACATCCCGATATCACCTTGGCTGAATCGCGTGCCAGCGTCGAACCAGATGAAATTGATCGACTCTTCTGGCGACATATCATAAAGCAGCTTGTATTCCTCTACCGCAGCCAACATTTCCGGAGAGTTGATGGTCGGTGTGAAATCCCATTTGCCATCCGGAAACTGCTTGAACCAACGTGCTCCGTAGCTTGCTGCCACTTGGGTGAACATATGGACGATCGGAACCGGCTGCGATCCGCAAATCACAGTGCCGTGCATGTCGGCGCCATTTACGTTCTGACCGTTGATACGGGCAATAATCTCATTGTATTCATTCCATGACCACTTTCCGGTCGGCTGGTCGATGCCGAGCTTCTCGAAGACCGATTTGCGGTACATGACACCCTGCGCATAGGCGCCGATTGGCAGTGTCGCCAGCTGTCCGCGCCAAGTGTTCAGCGAGTACAGCACTTCGGGAATGAAATCATCTATGTCGAGTTCAGCGTCCCCACGTGCGAATTCGTCGAGCGGGGTTATCCAACCGTTGTCAACATATTGACCGGTCCACATTTGGTCGACCGTTATGACATCAGCGTCAGACGTTTTGGATACGAAAGACGATACAAGGCGCGCCTGCATTGCGTCGTACGACAGTGACTCCAGCTCGACCTTTATCCCGGTCTTGGCTGTGAAATCTCCCAGCACTTCTTTCAACGAGAAAAAGAAGGGATCCTCCACGGACAGAACCCGGATTGTATCGCTCCGTTGAGCCAACGCGGGAGTCGCAAGTGGTCCTATTGTTGCTCCGGCGGTCGCGGCAGCGGACGTTCGAAGAAAAACGCGGCGGGAAAGCCCTTTTCCATTCAACATTTTTTCACTCCTCCTATTGGTGCGCCTGCAACATACAATGTTGTTAATGCGCCAGCATGTTTATAACGCTCATGAACCTTTTTTGTCAAATCTTAATAGGGCGCTTGCCGGAAGCGTGGCTGGCCCGTGTGGCCTGCTCAGGGCCTTATGGAAGTGGCGGTTTTCGGCTCGGTGTGGTTTCCAGATCAGTGCTGACTGCCCGGCTCGGAAGCATTAGGCTGCGTGGCCGATGAGATCGGCGGGCTTCGGCATATTCGGGGCGCAGGCAATGCCAAGGCGGTTCTGCAGATAGCTCTGGAGTGACAGGTCGAGTTATCGCAGGTCGTCACCCTTCCGATACAGCCGTTCCATGCTGCAAGCCTGTTCCCGCTGCGGGTTCCGGATGAAATCTTCCGCCAAGTGACATATAGGTCAGATGTGGTCGGAGGCCGCGCTTTGCGCCGTTGAAATGAAGCGGCTTATCAGGATAGTGAGCGCAGAAGCACGTCCCTATGCGTCTTCAGCCGTTTTAACGGCTTGTCGAGGCCGGCATAGCCGGTCCGCTGTCCGAAAATCTTATCGAAACGTTTTATCAGTGACTGCCTCCGTTAGATTGTGTACCCAACTATTAGACATGCCGGGCCGGTTGCGGCACAGTGCCGCGCAACCAGCGGTGAGAATGCTCAAAGGAGATTTGAAATAACCGGCAGCCGGCATGCCATGACGGACGAACGACAGCAGCGGATGGAGCGTGTGATGCCGAAAGGCCTGCCGGGGCCTCCGCGCAAGGACGACCGTAACGTGACAGCCGGGATATTCTTCGTGCCGCGCACCGGCATGCCATGGCGGGATCTGCCTGAGCTCTGCGGGCCGGATGCGACCTGCTGTGACCGCTTTAACCGCTGGAGCGAATCGGGTCGCCGGCAGAAGATTCTCGATGATCTTCAACAACTTGAAGAAGCCGCGGACGAAAAAGATGACGGTGCCGCGGAGCCGGATGATCGACTCGTCGTCAGTCCGCGCTCACCACTGTGCCGCCGGGCCGCGTAAGGACGGCGGGCCGCGGGAGATCGGGCGTTCCCGGGGCGGGCAGCCGACGAAGATCCATACCATGGCCGACGGCAAGGGCGGGCTGCGCCGCATGCGTCTGTCGCCGGGGCAGGCCGCCGACCGCGCCGAGGCGGCGGCCCTTCTTGACGGTCTTGAAGCCGGCTGCCGGGCCGTCATTACGTTTGAGTCGAACCGCAGGCGGCAGCGTCCGCTGGATGAAGCCGCCTGTGCGGCGCGTGATGTCATTGAGCGTTTCTTCCGAAAAATCAAAGAGTTCCGGCGGATCGCGACCCGCTTTGACAAGCGGGCGTGCGACTTCGCCGCCGCTGTCATCCTCACCGTCATCCGCCGCCTGCTGCGGAATGCCGCAAAGCTGATGATTGAGTCCGCAACCTAACTGCAGGGGCTTTTTTGCAAGCAAAGATTTCTTTGCGGTAAGCTCAGACATCATCAAGTCCTGCATCCACACGCCTGCGCTGGAACTAGGCGCTGCTGTGCCAAGCGCGGCTCCCGACTGCCTTCGCAGAAGCGGGAAGTGCGCGGCAGCCGGATCCGCTTACCGTTCTGTTCGGCGGCGAGGCCGTGCCCATGCCGGCGGCAAACTCAGATCCACGTTCGATCCCAAATTTCCGGGAACTGCAGCGGCGGCATCCGGATTTCGGATCTCCAGGACGGTTGCCGCCGCACGCTTGAGCGGCGCGTGAATTTCTGGAATGCAGAGCGTGGATCGGCCAAGCATCCATGTTCCGGCTCATCGTCGCTGAACACCCGTTTGGACTGGAGGCGTTACGAATCTGGTTAAGGCAGGTGAATCTCTGTTCATTTACAATCGCGAATCACCTTTTGGTTTGAATTGGCAACACGCTTTCTGCCGGACACCGGTCTATGACGGGTGCCGGCTAAATGAAGGGCTTGCTTGCCAGCATTGCTTTGGCATGCGACACGGCTGAAAACTCTGGATGGAACAATGACCGGCATTTCCCGCGAAACCACAGGCAATGCGCTGATTGTCTGTTTGAACAATCCAAGGCGGCTGAATGTCCTTGATACGGAAATGCTTGAAAAATTGGCCGTTTGTTTTGAAGAAGCCGAGCGGAGCCGGCAGATTTTGGCACTGGTATTGTGTGGCGCGGGAGACAAGGCGTTTTGCGCCGGCGCGGATATCAAATGCTGGGCGTCGATGTCACCATTCGAATTCACGCGCGACTGGGTGCGCCTTGGGCACCGGACTTTTGACCGGTTGGCGAGGCTGTCGAAGCCTACGGTGGCTGCCGTCAACGGAGTCGCGCTCGGCGGCGGTCTGGAACTTGCGGCCGCCTGCGACCTTCGGGTGGTGGCGCCGCATGCCGAACTGGGGCTGCCGGAGGCGCGGATCGGGATTGTTCCGGGATGGTCTGGCACCCAGAGATTGGCGCGGCTGCTGCCCGAGCCCGTGATCAAGGAAATGGCATTGTTCGGACGGAGGCTGTCGGCGCAGAAGGCGCTGGAATTGGGATTCGCCGCAGAGATTGCCGAGGATCCGGTCGCCGCAGCCGTCAGTATAGCTGCGGAACTGGACAATTTATCGTCGCGCTCCGCTGAGACCGCAAAGGCAATGATACATGCCGGTGCCGGCGAAGATGCCGCCGCTTCAATTGATGCATTGGCCGGGGCCGCGATGGCGGCGACGCCTGACAACAAAGAAGGCGTGGCCGCTTTCCGGGATAAACGACCCGCAAGATTTACAAACCGGTAGGTTTCAGTTAGGAACGGCAGGCCGGAAATTGCCGTCATCCACTCAGATGGCAAAGAAAGACAGTATCGCCGGAGTGAGGCGCGGTGTTTCCTCAGAAAAACAGCGAAAACGACAAGAGGATTGCCAATTCCAGATTAAACTCTGAAGGGTATAGCCCGGCACTGGTCAGCAACCTCTCTGTCGTGGTCAGAACAGACGTTGCAGGCGCCCGCGAAAACGCCTCTGGAGGAGGTCAGCTGTCATGAGCGGTGCGGAAATGCGGCGGATGCGACCACGTTCGCGATTTGGCAGTCAGCTGCTTTTTTGTTCAAAGCGGTCTTTCAGTGGGAGCCGCCAGCCCCCTGCTCTTCAGGTCCGTCCGCCAGCGTGTCACTATGCGCCGCGCTTTGGTCCGCGAGCCGGATGTGTTTCTGTTCGACGAACCGCTGCAAAATATCGATGCTGGGGTCCGCGTCGATATGCGGTCCCAAATAAGAACTTCGGTATAACAATGATCTATGTTATCCACGACCAAATTGAAACCATGACCCTTTCGACCCGGATCAGGATGATGAATCACGGTTTTCCGCAACAGATCCGCAGGCCTCGCGGGATCTGTGATCTGCCGGCGAATCTGATTCAGGCTTCGCTGGCTGGTTCCGGCAGCCCGATGGCTGTTGAATTTTCCGGCTGCGGCGAGACACGCCGACTTCCCCTGTCGCAGAGGAGTTCTGACAAGCAGTCAGCCGGCAGCCGGAAAGGCTGTTCGTCCGCCGGAGTGTTTGGAAGCAAAGCGTGAGCCGGCCGGTTCCTTCAGTCAGCCTCGGCTCCAAGCGCGATCTGTTTGATTTTGTCATCGTGGGCGGCGGTTCGGCGGGCTGCGTACTGGCGCGGCGGCTGGTTGATGCCGGTTGCTTCTCCGTTCTGGTTCTGGAAGCCGGGCCGGCTGACTGGAATCCTCTGCTTCATGTTCCGGCCGGGTTCACGCGACTGACCGGCAGCGCCTATCTTTGGGGCTACGAGACTGCCCCGCAGTCCGGCCTCGGCGGCAGACGGGTCTGGTATCCGCAGGCCCGGGTATTGGGAGGCGGTTCGTCCATCAATGCCCAGCTTTACACCCGCGGCAACCGCTATGACTACGACAACTGGGCCGCGGACGGCTGCGTCGGTTGGAGCTATGACGATGTGCTGCCGTACTTTGTCCGGTCAGAGGATAACGAGCGCTACGCTGATGAGTTTCACGGCCAGGGCGGACCCGTCAGGGTTTCGGATGTGCAGCCGCATTTTTTGACCAGGGCCTTTGCGCGCGCGGCCCAGCAGGCCGGAATTCCGTTCAATCCGGATTTCAACGGAAGTAGACAGGAGGGTCTCGGTTACTATCAGGTCACCAACCGGCGGGGGAGGCGCTCATCCGCCTCGCGCTGCTATCTCCGGCCGGTCCGGGGCAGCGAGCGGCTTTCGGTCCGGACAGGATCTCATGCGGAGAAAATAGAAATCAAGAACGGGCGCGCTGTCGGCGTCCGCATCGGCGGGAGCGTTGCGCAGGCCGAAAAAGAGGTCATCGTCACCGCCGGCGCGGTCGGCAGCCCGCGGCTGCTGATGCATTCGGGCATCGGGCCGGCCGGGCATCTCCGTGAGACCGGGATCGACCCGCTGATAGACCTTCCGGCGGTCGGCGAGAATCTGCACGATCATATGGACGTTTTCGTTGTGTCCGAATGTTCGGGAAACCATTCGTTCGATCGCTACAAGAATCCGTTCCGCGCGGCTTGGGCCGGTTTGGAATTCGCGCTGTTCAGGAGCGGAATTCTGGCATCCAATATCTGCGACGGCGGCGGGTTTTGGTATACTGACGACAGGCAGCCGGCGCCGGACACGCAGTTTCATTTTTTGCCGGGATCAGGTCTTGAGCACGGGCTGAAGCCGATCGCCAACGGCGTGACCCTTAATTCCGCTTGGATGCGCCCGGTCTCGCGCGGACGGGTGCGCCTTGTTTCAAGCGATCCTCTGGCGAAAGTTCATGTCGATCCCAACTTCTGGGGCGATAAAACTGACATCGAACGGTCGCTCGCATCTTTCCGGCTGGCGCGCCGTATCATGGCTCAGGATGCGTTCAAGCCTTACATCGCCGGCGAGTCCGCGCCCGGCTCCGGCGCGGTCACGGACGAGGATTTGGTCGAGTATGCCGCGAAGCACGCCAAAACTGATTACCATCCTGTCGGCACCTGCAGGATGGGCGCCGCCGATGACCCGTCCGCGGTGGTTGATCCTGAACTGAGAGTCAGGAATGTCGAAAATCTGCGTGTATGCGACAGTTCTGTGATGCCGAGCATCATTTCGTCAAACACCAATGCCGCGACAATGATGATCGCGGAAAAGGCCGCGGACATGATCGCAGGCGATCACGCGGCTTGACCTCCCTATGCGGTTCCGATTCCTGAGCCGCGGCTACTGTGAGCAGGCGGAAAATTCGAATGGCAGTTCTGCAAATGTAAGCGGAAGAGAAATTATGATACGCCGCTTGCCCTGATGCCGGCATCGGCATAGGGTTGCCCCGAGGCCGCAGTAGCTCAGTGGCAGAGCGCACCCTTGGTAAGGGTGAGGTCGGGAGTTCAATCCTCCCCTGCGGCACCATTCGCCGGAAACGGGCGTCAGTCACTCCATCGCCAGTTCACGCTGTATTCGCCGAGAATCGCGGAAATTTTGTCCCTGTCCGTTCCCGCGTTCCCTGATACCGAGGCCAGCAGCCCGAGTTTCGGGTCTTCCGAAATCTCCTGAACCGCCACGTCTGTTCCTTCGGATTGGAGTCTTGCGTTCAGCACTCGTTCGACGGCGCGTTTGCGCAGGTCGGGTTTGAAGACTTTGCCGACGGCGGTTTTGGGCAGCTCGTCCAGTATTTCGATATGAACCGGTCTCGCCAGCCGGTTGCTGATTTCGCCGGCTGCGAAGGACATCAATTCTGACGGCTCGGCGACTCCGCCGGCGACCAGTTCGACGTAGGCGCAGGGCAATTCACCCATCTCAGGGTCCGGCTGGCCGACAGCGCCGACGAACGCAACCGCTTCATGACCTGACAGCGGCTCCTCGATCCATGCCGGATCCACATTCTGGCCGCCGCGTATGATCAGATCTTTCGCCCGTCCGGTGATCCACAGATAGCCGTCCTGATCGACTGTCCCGAGATCGCCGGTTTTGAGCCATTCGCCGTCCGCGAACAGCCCTTCATTGCGGACGGCTTCAAGATAAGTTCCGCCGGGCAATACGCCTAGACCGGAAATACATATCTCTCCTCCTTCCCCGTGTCCGCACTCCCGAATCACATTCCCGTCATCGTCGAAGTCGAGAATCCGCACTTGAACATAGGGGATGGGCAGACCCACGGAGCCGACTTTCCGCTCGCCGTTGAGAGGATTGACGGAAACAAGGCACGTAGCCTCCGTCAGCCCGTATCCCTCAAGGATTTTAATGCCGAGCGCATCTTCAAACCGCCGGTAAAGCTCCAGCGGAAGCGGCGCTGATCCGCAGATCGCCGTCTTCAGAGATGACACATCGGCGTCGATCGGCCTCTGCATGAGCGCCGCGCCCGCCGTCGGCACCATCATGAAATAGGTAACTCTCCATCGTTCGACGAGTTTCCAGAAATTGTCAAACACGCCGTCCCCCCGGTAGCCGGCCGGTGTCGGGAAAACGATGTGGCAGCCTGTGGCGACCGCGGAGAAAAGCGCCGGATAGGCCGCGAACACATGGAACAGCGGCAGCGGGCACATGATGACATCGTCGCTTCCCAGTCCGACAGTTTTGCCGGCCCAGCCGTTGAAGATGATTCCGGAATAGGCATGCCGGGCAAGCTTCGGGACACCTGTGGTCCCTCCTGTGTGGAACAGCGCGGCAATCCGGTCGCCCGACGAATCATCGAAGGTCAGACGGTCTGCGGGCTGGGAGGCGGCCAGTGCGCTGAAGTCCGACACCCGCGCGGAATGCGCCGCCGGATTCTTGGGCCGCAGCAGCGAGGCCAGCCAGGATTTCGGAGGAGAAAGGTGACGGCAGAGATCAACCTCCAGCACATGCCGGACATTCGGGGCCATCGACGCGGCTTGCGCGGCCAGCTGCGGGACGCCGGTTTTGGGAAACGGTTTCAACGTCACCAGAACTTTCGCGTTGGACGCCTTCAGGATTCCGGCCGCCTGTTCGGCATTCAGAAGAGGGTTGATCGGGCTGACCACTCCGGCGACCGCGGCGCCGATAAGCGTGACGGCCGTCTCAGTGCAGTTGGGCAGGAGAAAAGCCACGACATCGCTTTCGCCGACACCCAGCGAGCGGAACAGATTGGCTGCCTGTGTGACCCTTCCGTGCAGCTCAGTCCAAGTCAGCGTTTCCGCTTTGGACTTGGGATCGGACAGGAGCTGGAACGATAGCGCCGGCCGGTTGCCGTTTTCTTTTTTGCGCTCTGTCAGGAAACCGTAAATCGTGGCGGGAGCGCCGCGCTCCTCCCAGCGCATCGAATTTTCTATTTTGATCTTGTCTTCAAGCGTCGCCGGAATATCCATGATACTGTGCCTGATCCTGATGTGTGACCTCTCGGCTCAGAATGCGACATACCGTCCGAAGACGCAAGCGGACCGTTGGATAGGCATCCGGGTCTCAAGTCTCGATGAACTGCAGTTCGGCCAGACGGGCGTAGAGCCCCTCCTGCCGAATCAAGTCCTCGTGCCGGCCTTCGGCGACGATTTCCCCGCCGTCGAACACAAGTATCCGGTCAGCTTTCCTTACGGTCGCAAGGCGGTGGGCCGCGATAAGAGTGGTCCGGGAATGGGCCATGACCTCAATAGCCGCCTGAACAGCTTTCTCGCTTTCTGAATCCAGCGATGACGTCGCTTCGTCAAGCAGCAGAAGCGGAGCCGAACGGAGAATGGCGCGGGCGATGGCGATGCGCTGTTTCTGCCCGCCCGAGAGCATGATGCCGCGTTCTCCGACCCAGCTGTCATAACCGTCGGGCAGCGATTGCAGGAAGTCGTGAATCGCGGCGAATGATGCCGCGGCTTCAACTTCGGCGTCAGATGCTTCCGGTCTGCCGAAGCGGACATTTTCCCGCGCCGTGTCAGCGAAGATGGCGGGATCCTGGGGCACATAGGCGATTCTTTTGCGGAATTCCCTGCGGCGCATGTCCCGGATGTCAGTCCCGTCAATGAGTATCTTTCCTGACAGCGGGTCAAAGAACCGCAGAAGAAGCTGAAAGACCGTGGACTTGCCTGCGCCGGACGGGCCGACGATCGCAACGGTCTCGCCGCTGCTCACTGTGAATGAAACATTCCGCAGCGCGCTGATTTCCGGCCGCATAGGGTACCGGAAGGCGACATTCTCGAATCTGACCGATGATGAATCAAGGTTCGGCGCCGCCGCGGGATAAGCCGTTTCGGAAATTGTGTCCTCGGCTTCCAGAATCATCGCCAGCCTTTCTGTCGCCCCGGCGGCGCGGACCAGTTCGCCCCAGACTTCGGACAATGCCGCGACGGATCCGGCGACCATGACGGAATAAATCACGAACTGAGTCATGTTTCCCGCAGACATCTGTCCGGTGTGAACATCCAGAGTTCCGTTCCAGACCACTGCCACGACGCCGCAAAAGGCCAGCAGGATTATCAAAATCGTCATTGCCGCTCTGATCCGGATGCGGCGGAACGACGATTTGACGGACCGTTCGACAATGGCGTTGAAATGCGCCCTGCTGGCGTCTTCATGGGTGTTTGCCTGGACGGTTTGAAGGGAAAGCAGAATCTCGGAAGCGCTGGCGGAACTCTCGGCGATCCGGTCTTGGTTCTCCCGGCTGACTTTGCGGAGTTTCCGGCCCAGCGCCAGAGCCGGAGCCACGACGACGGGCACGACAAGCAGCGCAAGAAGCGTCAGTTTCACGCTGGTGAACATCATCAGCGCAAGGCCGCCGGCCAGAATCAGCAGATTCCGCAGAGCGACGGACACCGTCGAACCGATAACTGTGAGAACCAGCGTCGTATCGGTGTTGATGCGCGACAGCACATCGCCCGTCATGACCTTTTGATAGTAGGCCGGGCTCAGCGAGACAGCTTTGGCAAAGACCGCCTTGCGGATGTCGGCGACCACGCATTCGCCGATCATTGTGACCAAGGCGTAACGGACACCGCTTCCTGCGGCCAGAAGGGCTGCGGCGGCCATTGCGCCGCCGAACAGTCCTGAAGGGTTTTCCGCGGCGAGAGCGCCGAAATTGTCGACAAATCGGCCGATGAATATGGGCATCGTCAGCGACAGAGCGGATGTCAATGCCAGAACCGCCGCCGCCGCGGTGATTCGCCGGCGGTAAGGTTTCAGGTACGGAAGCAGGCCGCGAAGCTGAGTCAGTCCATGCGCGTTTGACTCCAGCCGCTGTCCGAGGGCCGTTCGAGACTGTGACGTTCGTTCCTCGGCGACCGTTTCCTCGGTCATCTTTTTGTCCGGCTGTGTCCTTGGATTTTGGAGCGGGTGATGGGAATCGAACCCACGTATTCAGCTTGGAAGGCTGCTGCTCTACCATTGAGCTACACCCGCGCCGCATCCGTATACGCCTCTTGCGGCCGGCTATCAAGTCAACTGGCACGAAACGCAGGAGCATTTATTGTCAGGCTGACGATCAAAGAGAATTAACCGGTGAAAGCGGCTTCTGTGGAGGCCTGAAACGGTTTTTTGCGCGGTAACAGGTTGCCAGCCGTCGGGAGACCGCGACTTTCTTAGATACCGAGCGAATCACCCGCTTGATCGGGCGCGGTAATGCGGTTCCGAAATACGCGACCGTATCGCGGAGATGGTCGTATGTTTCCATCCTTATGTCCGGCAGTAGTCAGGAACGGCTGCCAGTTAGGCGTGGCGCGAGCATTTCACCGCAGGATTTCGCGGCACCAGCTTGGTGTCGGCCGGGGGTATCGCCTCCTCCAGCAGAGGCTTCGAGTTGGCAAGATGCCGGTCAGCCAGCCGCATTTACATCGCCCTTGGAAACACTCATCAAATGAGAGTGTCCATTAAACTCTGAAGTCCGTAGCCGTATATGCGCGGTTACACATCCCAAGGACGAGCCCGTCGTCATTCCCGGATTCCGCCTGCGGAGACCGTTTCGGCTGTGACAGCCGGTGCCGCCGCATGACAGCAGCGATGTGGTCGTTCAGGTCGGAATGCCTCTCTTCAGATTTCCCTGCCAGACATTCGGATTCCGCTACAGACGCGTCCTGACGCACCGCCAGCCAGCGATCCTGGATCCGGTTGGCCAGAAGCAGCGCGTTATAAAGGATCCCCAGCGTTTGCAGTTCACTGGGGTCGTTCACATTCGGGCTCCAAACCAGAAAGCCACGGAGGCGCCAGGCAGTCCACGCCCGGGACAAAGCCAGCTTCCGCCGCCACGAACAGTGCACCGATCGGCTTCATTCCCCACCGCGTTATCAGCCATCCCTCACGGACCAGCCGCGCCGCTGTCTTTTCGCGGTTCTTCCACTCCGCGGGCAGCTCTGCGGCAAGGTCGATACTGAAGTCCTTCAACACCTTTTCAGTTAGCAGCGGGGCGATGGGTTTGAGCTTTCCGTCCTCTTCAAGAACGAGGATGCCTTGCCGAAGTAATATCCTCAGGCAGCTAGCCGCCTGACCGCCGCCATCACCCGGGTCAGATTCTCCGGCGTTGCCGTCCCTTCCGCATGAAGCAGCCGCGCTGCCGCCGCCAGCGACGGACCGACAGCGGTATTGTCGGCGCAGCACCCTGCCGCGGCCTTAGAGTTTGTTCCTAAAGTCGATTTCATATACCAAATGTAGAATACATATCGTGATTTAAGCGGACTTACATACTGCATACAGCATTATGGATCCAACTCTTAGAGTTTGTTCCATATGTTGAGCAGCCCCGCAGCCCCCAAGGATGTTCTGCAAGCCGATCACCGCCCTCCGGGAGGTGTTCAACGCCATCCAGCTCATGCTTGCTGCCAGCTGCTGACAGCGATCAATTCCTGAATGTTTTCCGCCTTTCAGTGCCGTTCAGAATTATTTTTGCGCTTGGCGGAACGCCGGCATTTTTGAGCGGATGCCAGCTGCGCGGCGCCGGCAAGCCGGCCGTGCGGCGGACCCGACGGCGGCGGCGATCGACAGTCAGTCGGTGAAGACGACGGAAAGCGGAGGCCCTTGCGGATATGATGCCGGCAAGAAGATCAAGGGCCGCAAGCGTCACATCACGGCAGCCGCCGATGGTTCGCCGATCGCTGTCCTGATTCATGAGGCGCGGCTCCGCCGGCGGTTCACCCGAGGAGGGACTGGCGGCGGTGCCGGGCCAAGCCGCAGTTGGACCCGCGTTCCTGGTTGACGGAGTGGGCGAGGCGAAGCTGACGATGATCGTTTGCTCGGAACCTTCCGAAGGGTGTTCCGTACAGCCGCTGAACCTGCTCGGCGAGCCGCTGGGCGCACTGAATGTCGTCGATTAAATTTCCCGGGAATCCGTCCGGCGCACTTTAAAAACAATTTGAAACCGTGTCTTAAGAGGCAGGACGCCTTGTGGAAGAAAACCAGAACGGCTTCATTCTCCACCATGAGGTGATACGGGAGGGCAGCGAATTCCAACTGCGGCTTTAAAAACCCCCGCCAACCGGGGCTGTCTTGAAGTGCTGCTCAGCCGTAACTTGCTGCCGAATGCGCTGGCGCCTCGAATCGAATCAACCGTCGGACGGCGTTCAAGCCGAGCGAAAACCGCAGTCGGCCGTCGTCAAAAGGAGTTTTCTGGCCGACACTACCTAAACGGTCATTTTTTTTGACCGATTGAACAATTTTAGTTGACCAGAAACGGGATATTAGTATTCTTCGTTAATTGGAGTGCTGGACGTGAATCTGTCCCGTGCGCCATCCAAGTTAGGGAGAATACTCATGTCTACAATCACCCCCCGAAGAGCATTTCTAAAAAGCGGTCTCGCGCTTGGCGGCGTTGCAGCGGCGACTCAGTTGAGTTCACCGTTCGTACGCACGGCTTTCGCAGGGCCGTCAAGCAACAGCGTCGTCTTCGCATCTGGAGAGCCGCTCACAGGCAATTGGGATCCGACATCCCACACGATTCTTGGTCAGATCAACTTCGAAGGCTACGTGTTTGGGCGTATGACCAAGACACCCATGAGGCCGGAGAACCCTTCGGAGCTCCAGTATGAGCTTGCGACCGGCCATACGGTTATCAGCGAACACATCCTTGAATGGACCTTGCGCCGGGGCATCACTTTTCACAACGGCAAGCCGTTTAAGGCCGAAGACATCAAGGCGACCTTCGAATACGCCTCTCAACCCGATAAATCGGCGTGGTATCCTGGCCCGGTCGATGTCGAGATTGTCGATGACTACACTGTGCGGCTTCACACCGAGAAACACGGTTATCCGGCGACCGCCTACATCTTGTTGGCGAGCTTTCTGCCGATCCTGTCAGCCGAGGATATAGCGAGCGGCGCGATCAGCCAAACTCCGAACGGTACCGGCCCCTTCAAGTTCGTTGAGCAGCGTGGCGATGAGACAATCTTGGCCGCGTTCGATGGCTTTCATGAAGGTCGACCGGCCCTGGACGAGTTTCGGTTCGCATATATGGGCGACGCAAACACACGGGTTCTAGCGTTGCTGGGCGGCGAGGCGGACATCATTGAGCGTCTCGAACCAGAACAGCATGACACGCTGGCCGACAAGGAAGGCATCCGCGTCAAGCGAACTGTTTCGACCGAGAACAAGTATCTTCACTTCCGCTGCAATAAGACGCCGTTCGACGACGTTCGTCTCCGCAAGGCGGTATGCCACGCGATTGATCGAAGTCTGGTTACAGAAATCCTTGGCGCGGCGGGTCATGCTTCGTCAAGCTATGTTTCTCCGGTGAAACTCGGCGGCAGCGATATCGCCAACTACCCGACTTACGACCCGGATGAATGCCAGCGGCTTCTTGCGAACGCCGGATACGCCAGGGGCAATGGGCTGCCGGAACTCGAATACATCACATCGACCGGATTCTATCCGAAGACGAAGGAATACGGAGAATTGATTACCGCGCTCCTCCAAGAGCAGGGTTTCAACGTCAAACTGACCGTTCTGGAAACCGCTGCCTGGCTCGAACGCATATATCAGCCTGAATCAGGAGAAGCGCCCGGGCACCTTGTGGATGTTGGCTGGGCGACCGGGTCGCCGGAACCAGATCTTGTTCTTCGGCCGATGTGGCATTCTTCCAAGTCACTTATTACCGGCTTCAAGGATGCGGATGTTGACGCCGCCTTGGATGCGGAGCAGGCTGAAGGCGATCCGGCGAAGCGTCTGAGGCTGATCGAGGAAGAGTTGATGCCGAAACTGGCTGAGAAAGTGCCCAGTCTGTCGTTGTTCACTTCGGTGCTGATTCACGGCGCGCGCGACAACCTCGACGGGGCCTACTTCTACCCGAACGGCCCGATTGATCTTTCGAAGGCATCATACATTTAGTGATACTCGCGACTGGCCGCCGACGTCTGTCGGCGGCCTGAACACAGGGAATCAAATGGCCTTTATGCTGACTTTTTTACTGCGCCGCTTGTCGCAGGGAATGGTTATCGTTCTGTTGGTCGGCTTCGTCATTTTTTCGCTTCTCCGAATTGTGCCGGGCGACCCCGTGCGAATAATGGTCGGCCCTATGGCTACCGAAGAACAGGTAGAGAAAATTGCTGAGGATTTGGGCCTTCGCGACCCGCTTCCCTTTCAGTTCGGCCGATACTTGGCAAATCTTGCCCGCGGAGATTTGGGGAATTCATTCATCAAAGCAGAAAGCGGCGCGAGCGTGGCAGGAGGACGCGATGATGGCGGCGCGGCGCGGGCGCAGGTCCTCGGCCTGATCGTGACGGCACTTCCATTCTCAGCCCTGTTGGCGGGCTTAGGGGTGCTGTTGGCGCTGGCATTTTCAATTCCTCTGGGGATTGCGGCCGGGCTTCGTCCGAATGGATGGATGAGCAGGATCACGTTTGCAATCAGCTCAATTTTCGTGTCGCTGCCAAATATCTGGTTGGGGATACTGCTCATCCTGGTAGTCTCCACACAGCTTGGATGGCTGCCGGCGATCGGATACAAAGGCGCGGCCTATGCGGTGTTGCCGGCGATCGTGCTGGCTGTTGAACTGTCAGCTGTCATAGTACGGGCACTGGCCTCTTCGGTCGCCTCGACGATGCAGGAGAATTTTGTCCAGGCTGGTGTGGTGCGCGGTCTGACAATACAGCACATGATCACACACCATGTTCTGCGCAATTCGGCGATTCCCATGCTGAACCTCTTCGGTGCCCAGTTGGGTGGGCTACTCCTCGGCAGCCTCTTTGTAGTCGAATATATCTTCAACTATCCTGGTCTTGGCCTCCTGACAGTAAATGCCGTATTCCAACGCGATTTTCCGGTAATCCAAGGTGTCGCCATCCTGACTACCGCCGCCCTCGTCATAATCAACATCCTTGTGGATTTGATTTCGGCTGGCATCGACCGACGTCTGCAATACTGAGAGATAAGGAGATGCGTAAACCCGCTTCTCTTTTCTGGCACTCGGTCAACGGGCGGATGTTGCGCGCGGCATGGAAACGGCCACGGTTCAAGGTCGCGCTGCTGTTCCTGATCGCTATTGTCGCGCTGGCGATCTTGCTGCCAATGCTTAGTTCGGTTTCGGCGACGACGATTTCAGTCCGCGATCGTTTTGCGCCCCCAATCCCGTGGGAGGGCGGCACCGCCGACCACCTCTTCGGCACCGACCAGCTTGGCCGCGATCTTCTGTTGCGGTCACTTATCGGCCTGCAGAATGCTTTGTTCATAGGAGTTGTCAGCGTGTTCGGCATGTTCGTGCTGGGGGCGTTGGTCGGCATCGTCTCAGGCTATAAAGGGGGAATTGTGGACACAATTCTGATGCGTATCACTGACGCTCAGATGTCCATTCCCGTAATCATTCTGGCGATCACAATTCTGGGCGTTTCGCGCCCAACACCGTTGTCGGTGATTTTGGTGCTGATCCTTGCGGGTTGGCCGACTTACGCTCGGGTGATCCGAAGCGTGACTCTCACCGAGAGTCGCAAGGAATTTGTCCGCGCCGCCAAGATAATCGGCGCGAGTCACACCCGGGTCATGTTCCGGCACATCGCTCCAAACATCCTTCCTCCCGTGGCGTTCATTGGTGTGCTCGACGTGGCCAGGATGATGATTTTCGAGGCGATCTTCGGTTTCATCGGCATCGGTATTCAGCCTCCGGTTCCCACGTTTGGAAACATTCTGGCTGACGGAACGAAATATCTGATCAACGCGTGGTGGATTACCGTCATTCCAGGTTTGTTCTTGTTCGCAGCGCTGATCAGCCTGAACGTAATCGGATCAGCTCTTGAAGGCGCCAGAAATGACGTCCTCGGAGGGCGGAACTGATGGCAAAAAGGGTCAGTCAAGTCGCCGACGGGAACATACCCATTCTGTCGGTAAGGAACCTACATGTCGATGCCCGTCTGGCAACCAGCTCCGCCGCGGTTTTGTCAGATGTCTCCTTTGATTTGGCAAACGGAGAAATCCTGGGTGTGATCGGCGAAAGCGGCTCGGGCCTCACAGTGCTGTCGCGCTCGATTATGAACTGGCTGCCCGCTCCGCTGGAAGCGACACGCGGCCAGATCAATTTCCGCGGCCGCGATCTTCTGAATATCGCGCCTTACGAAACCCGCGAACTGCACGGCAAGGAGATCGCCTATATCGGATCCGATAGTTCGACGGCACTCAACCCCACGGTTCCGATCGGCAAGCATCTGATCTCCAAGCTGCGATCAGTTCTGCCGGAATATTCCGAGAATCAGGCGCGTCAGCGCATCTTCGATCTGTTCGACGCCGTCCGGATTCCGTCACCTCGGGTACGGTTCAACGAGTTTCCGTTTCAGTTCAGCGGCGGCATGATGCAGCGCGTAATGATCGTCGATGCGCTTTGCACCGATCCCGCGCTTCTGGTGGCCGATAACATCACCCAGCCGCTGGACGTGACAGTCGCCAAACAGATTGTGCGCTTATTGCACGATCTACGTGACGATTTCAGGACATCGGTGGTGTTTTCTTCGGCTTCGCTGCCGATTACAGTTGATATTTCCGAACGTTTGCTGGTTTTGCAAAATGGGCGGGTGCTTGAAGAAACCACCCCGGCAGACGTTGTCGTAAAGCCAAAAACTGACTACACTAAAACACTCACGACACGGGTTCCGAGAATCTGGAGTGCCGAGCACACACCTCAGCAATCCAACACGATGAAACCGATCCTGAGCGTGCGGGATGCCACAAAAACATATTTTACCAAAAATCCAAAAGCGTATTTCGGCAAGCAGGCCGTGCAGGCTGTTCGAAGTGTTTCGTTTGATGTCCTGGAAGGCGAGAACTTTGGCATTGTTGGCGAATCGGGTTGCGGTAAATCGACTTTGTCTCGCTTGCTAAGTTGGGTTGAGCAACCCGATACCGGCGACATTTTCTTTGACGGCAGGAGCATCTCCAAGATGAACACTCGCGAATTGAAGGCGTTGCGCAGTCAATTCCAGCTGATCTTGCAGGATCCATTCACCTGTTTGCCGGACCACAAAACCGTAGCCGAAATCATCGCAGAACCGCTTAGAATCCACAGCATCGCGTCAGGCCGAAAATTGCGGAATCGTTTGCACGAAGTTATGCACGAAGTGGGATTGCCCGAAGGATCAGAGCTGAGGTTGCCCTACCAGTTAAGCGCGAGCCAGCGTCAGCGCGTTAATATCGCCCGAGCAACGATCATTAACCCTAGGCTTCTAATTCTTGATGAAACGATGTCTTCGCTGGATCAGCTGGAACAGGCCCGACTGCTTGATTTGTTCGACGATCTGCAGCGACGGCACAAATATACCTATATCTTTATTTCCCACGATCTCGCCTTGGTCCGCAGGGCCTGTTCCCGCGTTTTGGTCATGTATCTTGGGCGCGTCGTCGAAATAGCGGAGAACGAAAAATTGTTCTTCGAACCGCGGCATCCTTACTCCCGGGCATTGTTGTCAGCCATGCCGACGCTCGAAAGGAACCGGTTTGACGCCAAGGAATGCCTGCTTGAAGGCGAACCGCCCAGTCCCGTGAATATTCCTTCAGGATGCAGCTTTCGCACGCGGTGCCCCGATGCCATGGAAATCTGCAGCAGACTCGATCCGGAGCCGGTGGCAGACGGATTGATGCAGGTCGAATGCCACCTCGTGCACGAAGGAAAATCCGGCAGAACTTTGAGCGGCAATTAATTCGAGAGTGCTGCGGTTCCAGCGGCATTGCGCCGGTTCCGATCTCGACGTGCGGTTGAAAGGATTGACCGTCGCCGGCTATCTGCGAATTTGGGAGCGAAGGCGGCATGGGCAAATACGACGTCATAGTCATCGGAGCGGGAATCGTCGGTTGCGCCATGGCACGCCGATTCACGCTTGACGGCGCACACGTTCTGATTCTGGAAAAGGCGCTCGACGTTCTTGACGGAGCCTCCAAGGGCAACAGTGCGATCTTGCATACCGGCTTCGACGCGCCGCCGGGTTCGCTGGAACAACGATGTTTAGCGGACGGCTATGCCGAATACCACAAAATTTCCCGGCAATTGGGACTGCCGATCCTTCGAACTGGCGCAATGGTGCTTGCTTGGGATGGAAGCCAGCTAGAAAAAATGCCCGGACTTGTCGAAAAAGCGCACAAGAATGGAGTAACCGACGTCAGAATGCTGAGCGTTGAGGAAATTCATCGGCGAGAGCCATACCTGTCCAATGGCATATATGGCGGATTTGATGTTCCTGGCGAGTCGCTAATCGATCCTTGGGCAACCGCGCATGCCTATATCCTGCAGGCCATACTCAACGGTGCCGAACTATGGCGCGATTCCGAGGTCCTGAGTGGGGAGTATTCCAACGGTTCATGGACGCTCGAGACTAGTAGAAGGGTGGTGCGCGCAGGACACGTCATCAACTGTTCGGGCCTTTACGGCGATATCGTCGACGAACGCCTGCTTGGACGCAAGGATTTCGCGATTACGCCGCGCAAAGGGCAGTTCATTGTTTTCGATAAGACAGCGTCAGACTTTGTCTCTGCGATTATCCTTCCGGTGCCGACGAATACAACCAAGGGCGTAGTGGTCTGTCGGACGATCTTTGGCAATGTCTTAGTCGGTCCGACCGCCGAAGATCAGTCTAGCCGGACCGACGTCTCAACCACGCACGAAACGTTGACCGGGCTGTGGGACAAGGGAATTGAGATGCTTCCTGCGCTGGCCGGTTGCGAGGTCACGGCCGCCTATGCGGGCCTGCGGCCAGCTTCTGAATTCCAAGACTACCAGATCCGATATCACAAAGACTGTGGCTATGTGACCGTTGGAGCGATCCGCTCAACAGGTCTCAGCGCGGCTCTAGGCATTGCGCGCCATGTCGCGGGCCTTTTCCAAGCGCAGGATTATACGCGTACATCCATCACCGATCCGATAATACCTGCTCCCGACCGCCTATCGAATTACCATCAGCGCGATTGGCAAACCGCCGGCAATGGCGGCATCGTATGCCATTGCGAACTTGTAACCCGCCGCGAAATCGAGATGGTCCTTCAGGGTCCAATGGCACCTGCCACACTTCAGGGTCTGAAGCGGCGTACGCGGGTGACAATGGGTCGATGTCAGGGTTTTTATTGCACTTCAGAACTGGCGCAGATGACGGCTGGGCGGTTGCGACGGACAATCGGATATAACAATGACTAAACGAATTCAAACCGGGGGAAGCTGCACCGTGGCTATCGTCGGTGGCGGCACTGCAGGCCTTTCATCGGCCGCTGAGTTGATGCGGTTGAAAGTGGGTAAGGTCGTGGTCTTGGAACGCGAAGCTGAGGCAGGCGGTATTCCACGCCATTGCGGCCACTATCCCTTTGGTTTGCGCGAATACGGCCTGTTAATGAGGGGCCCCGACTATGCGAGACGCAACCGCGATACGGCGGTATCCCTTGGCGCAGATATCCGTACCGGAACCACGGTGATCAAGCTCGATCCCGGCGGCAAGCTCAGCCTTACCACGGATGCTGGCACTGCAACGCTTTCCGCCGAGCGCGTGGTGCTATGCACGGGTATCCGCGAGAGCAGCCGAGCTCAGCGGTTCATAAGCGGCGACCGGCCCAGCGGAGTGATCTCGACCGGCGCACTGCAGTCGATGGTCTATCTAAAAGGGATCAAGCCCTTTGAGCGGCCTGTTATTTTCGGTTCTGAATTGATATCTCTGTCTGCAATCCAGACCTGCAGGCACCTGAAGATAAAGCCGGTCGCAATGGTCGAGGAACAAGATCGCATGGTCGCTCGGCAGGCATTGAGGCTTTATCCCGTGCTGACACGGACTCCTGTGTTCACTGGGATCGCGAATCCGCGCATTATCGGCCGTGAGCGTGTCGAGGCGTTGGAGTTTGCCGACCGGACCGGCCAGATAAGGCGGATCAAGACAGACGGAATTGTCGTCTCGGGGCATTTCCGACCAGAAAGTCAGCTCTTGCGCGACAGCCATCTCGAGGTTGATCCTGGTACCGGCGGTCCAATCATCGACCAATTTGGACGCTGTTCGGACTTGACCTATTTCAGCACAGGCAATTTGTTGCGCCCTGCCGAGACAGCCTGTTTTTGCTGGCGGGAAGGCATTGAAACTGCCCGCCGAGTATCAAGTGACCTTATGAGGAAAGGTGTAAATCAGACAGATTTCACACAGATCGTGCCGTCAGATCCGGCACTGCGCTTCGTTGTTCCGCAACGGATTGACGTTTCCAGTGAGCCCGGAGGCATGGAACGGATGTATTTGGGATTGAACCGGCCGGTCAGAGGAAGCATTATCGCTGAATCCGGCAAACAAACTCTTTGGAGCGGCTATTTGAAATCCCGGCCAGTTCGGCGAGTTCAGCTGCCGTTAGAGGACATAATCAATGCGGTGCCCAAGGACACTGTGAAAATCTCCACCGGATGAGATGTTCCAAATTCTTTTCCATAATAAAACCCATGCCGATATCAGTGTTCGCTCGACTGCCAGTTCATTCAGACGCGGTCTTTTGGATTCGCGACCGCGTTTTGAATTGATAATATTCGGAACTCCGGAGTGCTTGGAATTTCTGAACCATTGGTTCACGAGTGGTACGATATCATCTATATGCCTGAAAATGCAAGGGCATATGAGCCAATAGAATAACCAAATGCGCCGCCCGGTAAACAACAGAGAATTTAATCACATAAAGCGTATCAATATGAAAATCTCACGAAGCGGCTTAACAACATCCGCTAAGCAAATCAGGCGGCAGCCAGAGCGTCCTCCCAACTCTCTTGACATATCAAGTGCCGAGCTCGCATGAACAGGATATCAGCATATTTGAGATAGTCGAAATCAATCTCGGACACACTTGCCTGTAATGATGCCCATAGACCCCACTTCAAGCAAACCATTGGAATGAATAAATCAATCCGTGCCATTTCTCGTACGCCCGCAGAGGGATCGTACCGTTTCAACAGTCTTCTTCGTGTGGCTCGGTCGGAGAAGGATTCAAAGAAGTAGGTCGCCAAATCCCAATAGGGATCGTTGTTTGCCCCATATTCCCAGTCAATGATGCGCACATCGCCCTGATCGTTTCGCATGTAGTTGGTAACATAACCATCGTTGTAACAGGGCGCAGACACAATTCCACATCGTTGAATCGCTGCCCGAGCGCGATCTCTCTGCCATAAAAGATCGGCTAGATCCTCCGGTCGATCAGCGTTTTCTGCCTGCAGTTGTTCGCAGAGGTCGTCAATCTGCTGCGCCCAACTGTTTGATCCGGACAGTGGCGGCGCGGCATGGATTTTTGCATAGCAATCCATGATCTTCCCGGCGAGGTCAGGTGCGATCATGTCTGCGATGGTGAAACAGCGGAAATTGTCAAGGAACTCGTAGACTTCAAAATCATCCTCTTTGATATAGGCTATCAGAGCTGGCCCGATCCCCGCTTCCGATGCTAGAACCGCTGCCTCGTGGGCGATTGTCCGGTTAATAAATGCTTCAGACCCCGGCCCGACGACCTTAGCGAATCCAGTCAAATCGAGTTCGTCGATGTGGACCAGGTAGTTGAAATTAGTGAAACCTGCATTGACCCGTTGATAGGTAACATGCATTCCGTTCCACTTCGTGATCTTCGAAATTGATGCAGCGAGGGCGAGGTCTTCCGCCGTCTCTGCGTTGTTCAGCGGTTTGAACGGCATAAGCTTACTCATATTTCGTGAAGAAGACGGCCAACGTCCCAGCGCGAGACCGCCGCGCGGCAACGGAAGAACTGATTCTGACCGTATTTAAAGTATTCGATTTCCGTCCCGGGTTCGCGGTACTGGGAAACAATGCCCCAAAGACCAAGGTGAAACGCTGAGGCGATCATGTAAAGCTTGGTGCGGGCAAGCTCGGAAGATTTAGGTGCTCCGCTGTAGGCGGCTACAAGTTCTTCCACGTCCCCATCAGTCCTACAGACTTCATTACAGAAACTGCCGATATCCGAGAAGGGATCAGCATTGGCTGCGCGATCGAAGTCCACCAGCTTGACATCGTCCGCCGGGCTGACCAAAAAGTTCGAAAGACTGTTCTCGACCCGGCATGGGGCGAGATCATGCCCGGCGGTTCCAATTGCGCTGTCGATCCGCGAAACCCAATCGTGCATGGTGTGATAGAATTCGGGGTAGACCGCCCCGTCATTTCTGCGAGCGGCGTCGAAAGCCGCAATGTCCCGCTGAAGCCTCCTGATCCTGTCAAACACCGATGTGGTGGAAGTCAAGGCGCTTGTGCCATGAAACTGCTTCAAGCACTCGACGGCTTTCTGCCGAGGCCTTGGGTTACGAAATGCCTTGACGGTTCCGAAGGTCCAATCATCGGGCAGTTGCTCGAACAGGATCGCGCCTGTCGACTCAACGGATTCAATTATCTTGGGCGCAATGCCCAAACTGGACGCTGTCTGCACGGCGGTGCAAGTGTCGGTAAAGACGATTTCGGACAGGGTATGCTCACTAAACACCTTCAGAAACATCGCTGGTCCGTTCAACCTATCGCGAAGAACGGCGGAAGTGCCGTCAAGCCCCCGGTTAATCGGGTGGGCAACCGGCGGCACCTTTTCCACAGTGAGGTTGTCGTCCGGAATTCTGGTGCTTAACGATGCTATCGTGCGATTGAAGCGTTCGTGGTTCAAATTTCCGCCTTATTATAACGCCGATCAAACTCCGAAATGCATCGCTTCATTTGTAGACCGCGATTGAAGCGGATCTACATGTTGTATGCGGGTCAAGCGGGTGCGATACTCTCTATGTCGAAAACGGAGGGAATCGCATGCCGTCGGGCTTTAACTGCTTGACCTAGTTTGACCGTTGCCAGATTCAGGCGCTGAAGAAAAGCGGTTTCTCGCAAAGAGGCATCGCGGCGGAGATCGGCTGCTCGCAGTCGACGGTGAGCCGCGAACTCGCCCGCAACACCGGGCTGCGGGGCCTTTCACTTTATCACTGTTGACTGCGCGTTTTCGATGAGTGCGACGGTAAACTGGATTCTGTCATCTCCTTTGAAACATTTGAGCGGACCCGGCAACGGTTGCCGTTTTGACGGGCGGAAGCCGACGATGCGGCCCATGGCAAGCACATAGTCATACACGGTCGGAGGTCCCCGCGCCGCGGAGGCCCGGTCGCCGACGCACGGCATTCGATAGGCAGTGAGGATGAGGTCGAGGGCTTGGATTTCCACCGGCCGGACAATCTCCGCCGCCGGGGTGTCGGGGGCCTCGCGCGCGAGACGAGACAGTTCGTGAACGCGCCAGGCGGCGACCGCGTCGAAGGCCAGGCAGGTCCGCAGGTCGTCGGCCGTGTTCAGTTTCCGGTCGCTGATGCAGGTGCCCCGCTTCAACGTGTCGAACCAGCGTTCGATGGCCCAGCGATCCCGATATATCGACAGCACATCGTATGCTGTTTCCGGCGTCGCGTCGCCGGCGCTCGAGAGAATCACCCAGTCGAGCGCCTTTTCCGGATCCTCCGGATCGGTCTCGCTCGCCCGCACCGCCAGCATCTCCAGCGCGCCGCCTTCCCCGGCGGCCTTCGGAGGCAGCGCCGTCACCCGCGACGCCTGGACCGACAGCTCCACTTTCCGGGACGCCCGTTTGCGCTTCCCGCCCGCCGCGTCGAGTTCGATGGTCATGCGTCCGAGTTCGGGCTGTTCCGCCATGAAGGAAAACAGGTTTCGAGGCTCGCCGGTTTCCGTCAGGACCCGGCGCTTTTTTGACCGGCAGGCGCGGAGCACGACGCGCCGGCCCGTCCGCGCCGCCTCGCGGTGGATTTCCCAGATGTCCATTTCGCGGTCGCCGACGCAGATCGTCTCGGCATCGGGACAGGCCGCGGCCAGCTCTCCGCAGACCCCGAAACCGTCCAGCCAGCGCAGGCTTTCGGTCCTGTCGCTCCCGGCGTTCCCACGGAAGTCGGCGTCTATCGAAAGCACCCCCAGCGGCCGGCCGCCGGGCACGAAGGCGAGCATCGCGTGCGCGGCGATGCCTGCCGATCCCTTGCCGCCGCCGCCGAGCGGAGCCAAGCCTTCGGCGCTCCCGGCCAGACCGGAATAGTTGAGCATCGTCGTGTCCTGCACCGCCAGAATACGGCGATGAGCGCGGCAGCGCCTCACCGCAGCCTCGATATGGGACTCCAAGACATGCCGCATGGTGACATCCGGGTTCGACAGAAGACGGTAAACCGCCGTTTGATCGGCGGCGTTCGGGAACATCTCCGGAATCGTGCCGCCGGCATTCCTGATCCACGCGTCTCCGACGCGCCGCAGCCGGCGGCGCACCCGGCCATCGCAGTGTGTCGAGTATGCGAACTCGTTATCCCCCGTGCCGTCGCCTTCGTCAACCCAGCTGTCCGCCAGGGCGCCGATCGGACGCCGCGGCGCCTCCGCCATCCGTCGGCGCCAGCCCCGCTCCAAGGACCGCATGAAGATCCTGCACTGCGGTTTGGCCTCACCCGAACGGGCCCGCGCCGCCGTCATGCCGGCGAAGCGCCAATTGGCGGCGCGATAGCAGCTCCCCGCCCTGGTGTCGTCGACATAGGTGTAGACTGCTTGCGGGCGGCAGCCGTGACGCGCCTGCCAGTCGTCCGGCAGACACCGTCCCGCCTTGCCGAGCACATGCGAGGCGAGGTATGGCACTTCAACGCCGGGCAGGATCAGAAAACGGTGATTGTTAACGAGAAGGCCGAGATTGGCGGCTTTCGCCGCATTCGACCACCCGATCCATTCATCGCGGGGCTTGACGTGCCAGCTGGCGGCCCGAAAGCCGATGCCGCCGATGCAACCATAGCGCCCGGAGACGATCCAATAATTCAACACCGCTCCCGGCGCCTGCGGGCAGCCCCGGGGATGATGCCGTTCCATCATCGCCCGCCACCGCCCGGCATCCGCCTTGCCGACGACCCGCAAAGTGACCGGTCCGAGTTCCCGGAGCGGGCAGGAGACCTCGACGGAGGGAACGTGACCGCCGTCCGGCTCCCCTGGCCCCGAGGTCGCACTGAACATGCGGGCAGCGGGCAGCGAGACACCCAGTGCCCGCGCCAGTCCCGGCAGCGCCTTGCCTGCCGATGAGGTGCACAACCCGCCCCGCGCATTGCGCCAGTCCTCATGCTCGCACAGACCGCGGGCAAGCGCATGACGGGTCATGCCGCCGGCCTTGATGGCTCCCTTCAACCAGGCTGCGCCATCGGCCGAGATCATTCGCATTCCTACGTTCATGCCGAATCACATACAGCATCAAATAATGCTCTGTTAACAGTGAGTCCGTGAAAGCTGCGGGGCTACCGCTGCCGCTGAGCGCAGCGGCTGGCCGAAACCCGGCGGCGGGAAGCCTCGTCGGTTCCCCGCAAGATGACGCCGGCGGGCTGGGAGATCATCGAGATATGTCTGAGGTCCGGATGGAGCCCGCAGCAGACTTCGGGCCGCTTGGCGAGGACGGGCGCCATGACGGTGAGTCCGACCTGGATTTACAGTTACATCTATGCGGACCGGGCGGGGATGTCCCACTTGATGTTGAATTTGATATGGGCGGTGTTGCCTCTCCCCCGAGAATCAGCTCGGGGATTTTTTGAAGAAAAGGAAGCAACACCATGAAAACCGTTAGCACATTCCCCGGCGCCTCCGCCAGCGCTCCGAACATCAACGCGCTCGTCGAAGAGGCGTACGAAGACGTGACCGAGAGTTTCGAGAAATTCTGCCTGACGACGGGCATCGCGTATCTGCGGCAGATGATGGACGAGGACGCCGAACGGCTGGCCGGGAAACGTCACAGTCATTCTCCCGACAAGCCGGGGCACCGCTGGGGACATACGCGTTCCCAGGTCGGGTTTCACGGCGGCAAGGTCGGCATCGACCGTCCGCGTCTCCGCTGCAAGGCTGCGGGCAAGGAGATGTCTCTGCCGAGCCAGTAAGAAATCTCCGCGGACGGTTATCTCGACCGATGGGCGGTGAACTTGATGACCGCGAACGTAGCGACCCGCAAGTTCCGCCGGGCGGTGAGGATTCCGGAGGCCGGGGTTCCCTGCGGGGCGGGCTGCGGGCTGTCGAAATCGGCCGTGTCCCGCCGGTTCAAGGCGTTGACGCAGGCGAAGTTTGATGAATGGATGACTTCCGATCTGTCGGAGCTTGATCTCGTCGCGATTCAGATCGACGGGCTGCATATGAGCGACCGCCTGCTGATGATCGGGGCCGTCGGCATTGACGCGTCGGGGCGTAAGCGCCCGCTGGGCGTCATCGAAGGCGCGACGGAGAACGCCGCGACCGTGCAGGCTCTGCTTGATGATCTGATCCGGCGCGGGCTTGATCCGAAGGGCTGTTATCTGTTCATCGTCGACGGAGCCAGGGCGCTCAGCAAGGCGATCCGGCGCACTTTCGGCGCGGACATCCCTATTCAGCGCTGTCAGGTTCACAAGGGCCGCAACATCATCGACCGTCTCGCCGCGGAACATCACGCCGGCGTGCGGCGGACGCTCAGGCAAGCCTGGGAACTTGATGACGCCGACAAGGCCGAGCGGCTGATGCGCAGCCTGGCTCAGCGGTTCGAACAGGAGGCTCCGGACGTCTCCCGGTCGATACTTGAGGGCTTGGACGAGGTCCTGACCGTCTCCCGGCTCGGCCTGCCGTCAGAGCTGCGGCGGTCGCTGGCGAGCACGAACATCATCGAATCGATGAACAGCACGGTCCGGCAGGTCTGCCGCAACGTGAAGCGCTGGAGGAACGCCGGGATGGCTCTGAGACAGCCCGCGGCCGGCATGATGGAGGCCGAGAAGGGTTTCCGCCGCATCAAGGCGTACAGGCAGCTGCCCGTTCTCAAGCAGGCTCTCATCGAACATCGTCGAAAGGATCGGCTTGACCGGCTCAAGGAAGCCGCGTAGATAGCCGACAGGCAGCATCGCTCCTGCGGGTTTCAACATCAAGCGGGACATTCCCGACCGGGCGGCGGGGGGAAGCCTGTTCCGCTGCCTCCGCCGCCGGGGGCGGAAGCGCAACCGCCGAGGCCGGGACGGCTCCGGGCCTATCAATATCACATACTTAACTCTTACTTGATTGCGTATCCCGAACCGAAACATGCGAATCCGCCTTCCATATCCTGAAGTTCGACGGTGAATCGATGTCGGACTCACCGTCATGATCCCCGCTTTCGTTGAGCGGCCCGAAGTCTGTCGCGGGTCTGTCCGGACATCAGACATTTCCCGATGATCCCCAGCGCATCGGCGACATCCTGCGGGGAACCGGTGAAACCTCGCGCCGCCGGGGTCCGGCCAGCTCCTGCGGCCAGCGGCAGCGGTAAATCCGCAGCCCGGTGCCGCGGGCAAGTCCGCGGCTCATCGTCGACTGCGGACAGCCGATCTCCGCTGCGATGCCTTTTTACGGGAAACCGCTTTTTTTCAGCGCCTGAAGCCGGCAACGGTCATGCCGGGTCAAGCGGTTAAAGCCCGACGGCATGCGCTTCCCTCCGTTCTCATCATAGAGAGTATCGCACCCGCTTGATCCGCATATGACATATAGATCCGCCTCGATCGCGGTCTGCGGATGAAGCGATGCATTCCGGAGTTCAATCGGGGCCGTGACTGATCTCCGGCCGGCCGAGGTTTGCCGCCGGATGAGGGAACCCCTTTGTTTTCATGGACATGGAAATTCCAGGCGCTGCGGATCGCATTTCGCGGCAAGTATGCCGTCAGCCGGCACGATGTTTCCATCAACCGTGGATTATGCCATGGGGAGTGAATTTCAATCGAACTTCAGGATACGGAAGGCGGATTCGCATGTTCCAGTTCGTACACGCAGTCAAGTCGGAGTTAAGTATGGGATATTGATAGGCTCCGGGCGGGGCGTGATTCCGGGTCGGAGGGACATATCCGAGCGTCCCGCTGTCGTTGAGGAGAAGACCCGGGCGGGAGACTGGGAAGCGGACACGATCATCGGCGTCCGGCACCGGGGAGCTCTGGTTTCGCTTGTCGACCGGGCGACGAAGTTGACTTTGCTTCAACAGGTTGAGAGAAGGACGTCGTCCTTGGTCGGGGCCGCGGTCATCGAGTGTCTTCAGCCTGTGTCCGACATGACTCACACGATCACGGCTGACAACGGCAAGGAATTCGCGGAGCATGCGGAGGTCTCGCGGGCTCTCGACGCGGACTTTTACTTCGCCCGCCCGTACCGTTCATGCGACCGGGGTTTGAACGAGCATACGGACTTCCGGGCGATAGATCCCGCCGAGGTCCGGAAGGTGCAGGAAGCGCTCAATAACCGCCCCCGCCGCTGCCTGGGTTACCGGACCCCGGCGGAGGCTTTCCGTGAGGCTGCGGAGGCGGCCGCGGGCGGATGAAGCCTTGACGCCCCTGCCCGGCTTCCAGCGCGCGCTGGAAGCCGGGCAGGGGCGTCCTCGAAAAATTTCCGGTCCCGTGCGGCGGCTCGGGCTAGCCCCCCCCCGCTGAAACCGCCTGCGAACCGCTTGGAAGAGGCGGAGCTGAACTTTCCGGCTGCCCAACCCCGGCCAGCGGCTGGATCACGACGGATTCCCGCCGCTCTCATGACCCGCGGCCGCCGGAAACGCATTTGCGGGCCATCCGCGGCATCTGCTGCAGCTTGATTCTGACAGAGAGCCGCCGGCTGATCCCGGTGATGCATTTCATAGTTGTACGGGTGCCTTTTTCACACAGCTTTTGCACATTTTTTCCACAGAATCTCCGCTGGTTCAGGAGGCCGGCGCAGCCGCCGCGGGCCGTCGAATCGGCCGGTCCGGAGCGCAGCTCGGCCGTGCGGACGCGGACGGAGCGTGTTTTTACTGGCCGCGCCGTTCGCGCAGCAGCTTGTTCGCCAGGACTGCCAGCTTGCGCATGACGGCGACAAGGGCGACCTTATGACATTTCCCCCGCTCGGTGAGCCGGCCGTAGAATTCGGACATATCTTTATTGAACCGCAACGCGCTCGTCGAAGAGGCGTACGAAGAAGTGACGGAGAGTTTCGAGAAATTCTGTCTGACGACGGGCATCGCGTATCTGCGGCAGATGATGGACGAGGATGCCGAACGGCTGGCCGGGAAGCGTTACAGCCATTCTCCCGACAAGCCGGGGCACCGCCAGCGCCATGCGCGTTCCCAGGTCGGGTTTCACGGCGGCAAGGTCGGCATCGACCGTCCCCGGCTCCGCTGCAAGGCTGCGGGCAAGGAGATGTCCCTGCCGAGCTGGTAAGAGATCTCCGCGGACGGTTATCTCGACCGACAGTCGGTGAACCTGATGACGGCCAGCGCAGCGACCCGCAAGTTCCGCCGGGCGGTGCGGATTCCGGAGGCCGGGGTTCCGTGCGGGGCGGGCTGCGGGCTGTCGAAATCAGCCGTGTCCCGCCGGTTCAAGGCGTTGACGCAGGCGAAGTTTGATGAATGAATGACCTCCGATCTGTCGGAACTTGATCTCGTCGCGGTTCAGATCGACGGGTTGCATATGAGCGACCGTCTGCTGATGATCGGGGCCGTCGGCATTGACGCGTCCGGGCGTAAGCGTCCGCTGGTCGTCATTGAGGACGCGACTGAGAATACTGCGTGCCGTGCAGGCTCTGCTTGATGATCTGATCGAGCGGGGGCTTGATCCGGAGGGCTGTTATCTGTTCATCGTCGACGGAGCCAGGGCGCTCAGCAAGGCGGTCCGGCGCACTTTCGGCGCAGATATCCCTCAGCGCTGTCAGATTCACAAGGAAGGGCCGCAACATCACCGACCGTCTCGCCGCGAAGCATCACGCCGCCGTGCGGCGGACGCTCAGGCAGGCCTGGGAACTTGATGACGCCGACAGGGCCGAGCGGCTGATGCGCAGCCTGGCTCAGCGGTTCGAACAGGAGGTGCCGGATGTCTCCCGGTCGATACTTGAGGGCCTGGACGAGGTCCTGACCGTCTCCCGGCTCGGCCTGCCGTTAGAACTGCGGCGGTCGCTGGCGAGCACGAACATCATCGAATCGATGAACAGCACAGTCCGGCAAGTCTGCCGCAACGTGAAGCGTTGGAGGAACACCGGGATGCTCTGCGACAGCCCGCCGCCGGCATGACAGTGGCCGAGAAGGGTTTCCGCCGCATCAAGGCGTACAGGCAGCTGCCCGTTCTCAAACAGGCTCTCATCGAACATCGCTGAAAGGATCGGCTTGACCGGCTCAAGGACGCCGCCTAGGTAGTCGACAGGCAGCATCGCTCATGCGGGTTTCAACACCAATCGGGACATTCCCCGCGGCGGCCCGGGAATGCGGCGGCGAAGGTATTACCCCGATTGTGTGCCGATCTTGATCCCGGCCACATTGAGTCAGCTTCCATGCTTGGGTGTGCAGCGGAACTGAAACCGCCAGCGCACCTGCATCGCTTCCCCGGGTTCGAAGGTTTCATATAGCGATGCGGGGTTGTGCGTGTTCAGACTGTCCATAATCAGGCGCGATCTTTCTGCCCGGGAAATGATCGTCTGCAAGATCCCGGATGAAATGCGTCCAGTCACATGCCGTGCGGCGGCCGGTCACCTTCACCGTCCGCCAATTATTCGGGTACAAAACCTAGGATGGCGACATCATGACGGTTGCAAGAGACAGAGGCGGAGGAAGATTTGAATCCAAGGCGGCTGGATGTGGCCATGAAAGAACCGGGCAGGCGTGTGATCTCCGAGATGCAAGCTAATAGTTCGTCATTGTTAAATTGACAGCTACAGGGAATGCAGTTTGATGCGCGCGTCTTCGGCGGTGAACTGCTGCTTGACCGGGGCCGGGTCGGCGTTCCGCGCTTTCTGCCATGCCGAAACCTCGCGGCAGAGCGTCTCCCGGCCCGGGATGCGCCGGCTCAGCACGCTGATTCCGCTTTCGGCGATGTTCAGCCGGGTGCCGTGTTTCGGCACATGATGAACCTCGAAACGCTCGCAGATCCTGTCGGCCTGCTCCGGCGGGAAAGCGCAGCAAAGACTCGACAGCTCATGCGTGTTAAGGTTAGCTGTGACCAGCACGATTTTTTTGCCGGGGAAGTGAATGTCGGCGATATCCCTGAGGAGCTCGGCGAAATCTTTATTCGTCCGGCGGTCGGTGATTTTGACATGCCCTGGTCTGAAAGCGGCGCATGAACCATGAACAGATTCGCTGTCCCGTTGCGCTCGTATTCGCAGTCAAAGCGCACCGGCCGGCCGGGAGCGGCAGGCAAAGCCGTGCGGACCTCCTTCGTCCGCTTTCTCAAAGCCTCGGCTGTGCAAACCAGGAATTCGTCCTCGCCGAACTTCCGCTGATAGACCCTGAGCACATCCTCCATTGAGTATGCGAAGTCGCCGCTTTTCTCCGCCGGAATGCGCCGGCACCGCGTAAGATGCGGTTTCAAATCGTTTTTAATGTCCGCCTGACCGTTTTCCGGGAAATCTGTCGACGACATTCAACGCGGCTGACCGCTCACCGAGCAGGGCCGGCGGCTGTGAGGAACGCCCTTCGGGAGGTTCCGAACAGCGATCATCGTCAGCTTCGCCTCGCCGTCAAGCTTCGGAGGAACGCGGTTCAACCACGGCCTGCGCCTGAGGCCGCTGTCCCTTCCTCGACGAAACGCCGGCGGAGCCGCTCGACCGTCGCCGTGCCCGACCCCGACGGAATCGGCGGCGTCGGCATCAGTGCGCGCGCCGCTCTTTCGGTTCTCATCCGTGAGAAGAAGGACATGCGCCCGTCGCCGCCGCTCGGCCGAACCCCGGCCGGATGAGACGATCTCCGCTGATTCGGTCCGCTCATGATCTTCAAGCCGTACATGCTGTATCTTACGTCCGATTTATTCCTGTCAGTCCGTCATAGCTTCCCGCCTCTTGAATCGCCGTCGGCGCGAAACAGGCAGCAGCCATCGGATTCCTCAGAATCCGGCTGAAATGCCCGGCCGACAGCATTTGTCTTTGTTCAGACTGAAGCCGCTGCCATGATTTCAACGAAGAGGCTGCAGCCGGGAATCAGAACGTCTGCCAAACACTGATTATCATCATTCCCGCTGTGTCAGACTACTAGGCTGTATCAATTTGCCGAGTGGAGTGAGCAACTTGCCGATTCTTGGGCAGACACCATTTAGAAATTGCTATCGGCGACGGCCGTCGATTTATGCCAAGGCTTTTCGCACCACTTCATTGCATCTGTAGGCGGGCCGCGATTGATTCAGAAAATAAGCAAGCTTCCAGCGTGGTTCAGTCAATGAACATCCTTAAATGGTCATTATTCACGACTGAACAGGCAGAACAAGAGTGGATTTCGACATTTTTGTGCGATATGGTTCGGATGCGCGGCATTGTTGCCTCGGCAGCGCTTGTCATCAAAAGGTTAAATCTCAATGATCCAGATCTGCGATATTGTAACGCTTAGCGCTGCCCAGATCCTTCAATCGTATAAGATGAGAGAGTTGTCGCCGGTAGAAGTGATGGCGGCGCACCTTAACCAGTGCGAAAGAAAGAATCCCGAAATCAACGCGGTTTTTGGCGTGCGCGCGGAGTATGCGATGGACGAAGCCCGGCAGTCGGAAGATAGGTGGTTCAGGGAAGAAATCCTTGGTCCGTTGGATGGACTGCCAGTGCTCTTGAAGGACAGCGTCAAATGCGAAGGTTTTGACTATTTTCACGGCAGCGCCACCTATGACGGCAGCCCCGCCGAAGAGGACTCACCACCTGCCGCCCGTATCAAAGAGGCGGGTGGTTTGATTTATGGCAAAACAACAATGCCCGACTACGGGATGCTGGCTGCAGGTGTAAGTTCCGCATTCGGTATTGTGCGCAATCCTTGGGATAACAGCGTCAATACGGGCGGATCAAGCGCAGGTTCGGCAGCGGCGGTTGCAGCTGGGATGGCACCGATTGCTGTTGGCACGGACATTGCCGGCTCAGTGAGGTTACCTTGCGCGCACAATGGCTTGGTGGGGCTAAAGCCAAGCCGGGGCCGAATTCCGCATCTTCAGCCTAGTCCAATCCGCGCGGCCGGCCCGATGGCGCGCAACGTCGAAGACACAGGCCTCTTAATGAGCGTTCTGGTTCGACCGGATTCGCGCGACTATGAATCCGCGCCGGCTTGCGATGATTCCGCCTATCGGACGCTTGCCGACACACCACCGGAATTTCTGAATGGCAAGAAAATTGGCTTGATGCTTGATATGGGATACGGGCAGCCTTCAGAAGTTAGAATCCTTGATAGTGTTCGAAAGCAGGCGAAGCTGTTTGGGAGTCTGGGCGCACACGTCGACATAGTGCCAACAGTGGCAAATGCTGATCCTATGAATGCCCTTTACATCCTCGTTCAGGCACGGGCCTACTACGAGTTGTCATGTAGGCCGGAAAACCTGCGCGCTGGCCTTCTGCCGCATATCGACGAATGGTGCCGCCAGACCGAAAGCAGATCGGCGCATGAACTGAGCCAAGCTCTGTTCGAGTTGGAGAAATTCAAGGCGCGCGTAACCGAAGTTCTTGATGTGTATGATTATGTGATTTCGCCCTCACTGACAGTCGTGTCCTTTCCGGCAGATCAAGTTGGTGCCATTCCCAATGATCATTTCGCGCATTGCGCCTATCAAATACCATTCAATCAGATTGGGGCGCCGGCATTATCAATTAACGCGGGCTTCATTGATGGCCTTCCAGTGGGCTTACAGATCTCGGGCAAGCGCTATGATGACCTAGGTGTTATGAAGGTCGCCCGGCTGTATGAGGCACTCCGCGACGGGGACATAAGCTGGCCCGTGTGATCTGACCCGCGGCTGAAGCGGGCGGTGCCGTATTCTCCAACTATGCGCCAAGACGCTAGTAGTCCGTCATTGTCGAATTGACAGCTACAGAGAATGCAGTTCAGTGTGCGCGTCTTTGGCGGTGAACCGCTGCTTGACCGGAGTCGGGTCGGCATTGCGCGCTTTCTGCCATGCCGAAACCTCGCGGCAGAGCGTCTCCCGGTCCGGGATACGCCGGGACAGGCGCTGACGGCTCAGCACGCTGATTCCGCTCTCGGCTATGTCCCTGAGGAGTCCGGCGAAATCTTTCTTCGTCCGGCGGTCGGTGATTTTGACATGCCCTGATCTGAAAGCGGCGCATGAACCATGAACAGATTCGCTGTCCCGTTGCGCTCGTATTCGCAGTCAAAGCGCGCCGGCCGGCCGGGAGCGGCAGGCAAAGCCGTGCGGACCTCCTTCGTCCGCTTTCTCAAAGCCTCGGCTGTGCAAACCAGGACTTCGTCCTCGCCGAACTTCCGCTGATAGAACCTGAGCACATCCTCCATTGAGTATGCGAAGTCGCCGCTTTTCTCCGCCCGGAATGCGCCGGCACCGCGTAAGATGCGGTTTCAAATCGTTTTTTTAATGTCCTCCTGACCGTTTCCCGGGAAATGCTGTCAACGACATTCAACGCGGCTGACCGCTCGCCGAGCAGGGCCGGCGGCTGTGAGGGACGCCTTTCGGGAGGCTCCGAGCAGGCGATCATCGTCAGCTTCGCCTCGCCGTCAAGCTTCGGAGGAACGCGGTTCAACCGCGGCCTGCGCCTGAGGCCGCCATCCCCTCCTCGACGAAACGCCGGCGGAGTCGCTCGACCGTCGCCGTGCCGACCCCGACGGAATCGGCGGCTTCGGCATCAGTGCGCGCGCCGCTCTTCCGGTTCTCATCCGTGAGAAGAAGGATATGCGCCTGTCGCCGCCGCTCGGCCGAACCCCGGCCGGATGAGACGATTTCCGCTGATTCGGCCCGCTCAAGATCTTCAAGCCGCACATGCTGTATCTTAACGTCCGATTTGTTCCTGTCAGTCCGCCATAGCTTCCCGCCTCTTGAATCACCGTCGGCGCGAAACAGCCAGCAACCATCGGATTCCTGCTCAGAATCCGGCTGAAATGCCCGGCCGACAGCATTTGTCTTTGTTCAGACTGAAGCCGCTGCCATGATTTCAACGAAGAGGCTGCAGCCGGGAATCAGAACGTCTGCCAAACACTGATTATCATCATTCCCGCTGTGTCAGACTACTAGCCGGTCAGAATAATCTCAATATGATTGGACTCCAGCGTCGCTTTGAGTGCGCCCAATGGGGCGACGTCGCAAATAATACGGTCAATTTTGTCCAGCGGGCAAACCTCGAACGACGCCAGCTTACCGAATTTCGAGCCATCAATCAGCACTGTCACCGATTGCGACCGCTCGATCATCGCCATAGCGATCTGCGCTTCGTCGATGCTGTAATCCATTGCACCGGTAATGTCATCCAGAGCTCCGACTGTAAGCACAGTGTGGTGAGCGCGGAATGTACGTATTTGTGACACGACCATTGCACCGATAGTTTGGTTGTTCGCCGCGTTGTACTCGCCGCCTAAGAGAAAGATACGATGGCCAGAATCCTTCGAATAACTGGCCCTGGCAATCTCACCCGAGTTCGTGACCAGCGTCAGGTCGTTCAGTCGCTTTAGTTGTTCGGCAAAATACAGCGTTGTCGATCCAGTGACGACGAATAACGTCTCTCCCGGTTTGAATAGGCCGATGGCAGCGTCAGCGATCTGGGTTTTTGCGTCGGCGTTCGTGGCCATTCGGCTTCTAAACGAGCCGTCGCCGAGCAACTCCGGGATTTTCGCACCGCCATGGACTTTCTGAACATGTCCGTTTTTCGCTAGTTCCGCAATGTCGCGTCTGATCGTCTCTCGAGATGTATTCAGCGAGGAAGCAAGATCCTCAATCGTTACATGTTCGTTCTTACGAACCATTGCCACGATCTTCTCTTGCCTGATCTTCATCTTCACGGGGAAACTCTGATTACGTTGTGTGCGGGCATTCTTCCCCGGCTGTTGATTGGATTTGTTCAACTCGATGCGAAAATACAACCAATAAGCACACTTAGCAAACAACAACAAAATATGCGCTGCATTGCGGCTGGACAAAATGATGCAATCGCGGCTATTTGATGCGGTGCCCGTGCAAAAAAGGAAATCAGGGCTGGATAATTTCCTGAAACGCCCTTGAATCGGAACATGGATGCTGTGTCCCGCCAAACATAGAAATAGTTCCAGACCTGCTGAACGGCGGAAAACACTTCGGAAGTGCGCTGCTGGCACCCGGTTCCGAACATGAACCGGATGGCATTAAAAACTTTCCGGCTGTCCGTGACGGGCCTCTGTCTTGTTTTCGACGGCGGGGAAAGAAGCGGCGCGGTCACCGCCTGCTCCTCATTGCTTCCGTCGGTTTCAAAACGATCTGAAGATCGCTCATACTGCTCTTGAGCAATCTCGTTCCAAGCCATGTGGATGCTTCCATTGTTTGTGTGAAAACAGGATTATACGGAACTTCACAGGAAAATCAGCTTGGTTTTATCCGTCAGTATCTTATTTTTATTTAATTTTCAGCTTGCGGAAAGTGAATTCAAACTGTCACGTTCACAGCAACGGTTTTTTCGGATCGACTTCAAGGAGTTTGAATGCCCGCCGCTGCAGTTCAGTCGGCCGGGTGACGACGACCAGCTTTTCCCGGCCGGGGCCGGACAAGCTGACGATGTTCAGCGTGACCGTGGATGAATCATCAAGCAGCGTGCGGAACCCGTGCACCGGCAATCCGTCCGCGGTTTTCTTCGTCGAGGCTTTGCTTTCGGCGCTTGCGGACGGTCCGGCTTTCGCTGCCGGCGTGTTCCGGCGTCCGCGGGCGCCCTGCCGGTCATCATCCTCGAACAGCAGGGGCGCGAGCCGCTTACGCATATTCTGTTCCAGATAGTAAGCCAGCATGCAGAGGAACACACAGTCGCGCACATGATCCTCCGTATAGACGTAAACAGGGCGGATCCGGAGGTCTGACTTCACGGTCCGGAACGCCCGTTCCACGCGCGCTGGACTTTTGTAAGCTTCGACCGCGGCTTCAGGACCGATGTCGCCCGCATGAAGGCTCGTGCGGATGATGTGAACACCGTCGAAGCGGGCTTCGTCCATGATTTTCCGGCTGCGCCGCTTCCAAGAGATGCAAGTGTCGCCGATGACGATCTCGAAGTGTTTTTCGACTTTCCAGCGGTCAGCTCCGCGTCCCACGCGGCGTCCGATCCGCGCCTTGCCGGACAAGGTTCCGGCCCGGACCGAGGCGGCGATCCGTTCAAGATCCCGCTCGGTCGCCCGCAGCAGGTCGTCGCGTTTCCGGCGGCGTTCTTCGCGCAGACGCGGGTTGAAACAGACCATGAGCCGTTCGCCGGGAAAGTCGGGGCTGGTGATTTCAGCGACGGCGTCGGGGATAAAGTTTCCGGCGCCAGTGCCGGAGCGGCGCCGGCGGGCGCCTCAGCGAGCCTGCGCGGATCCGCCGTCTTCAGAGCTGATATCCAGGCAAGGCCCGCCGGTTCGAGATCCTCGCGGATTCTTGCTGAAGCAGTCATTCCGCGGTCGCCGGCCAGCGCGATGCGGCTGATGCCGAAACGGGCGCGGATTTTCTCGACTTGAGACGACAAGGTCGCCGGGTCAGCGGTATTTCCGACGAACAGCTCGACAGCGACCGGGCATCCCTCGGCGGTGCGGAGCAGGCCGAAAACGATCTGTTTTTTGCCCTTCTTGCCGTCCCGGTTATAGCCGAAAGCGGCGAGCGGGCAGCGGCGGCCTGCTGGATAGGAACTCGAAACGTCTTAGAGAATCAGTGTTTCATCCTGCAGATGCCGCCTTGCCGGCGCCCTTTCGATCCGCGGCTGCCTCGCGAGCGCTGGTCGAGCACAGAGAGCATTTCATTGCCGGCAGCCTCGCCGAGACCGAGCACGGGGCCGAGGCTGCCGTCCGCGGTGTCCGGGGACAGGCGGCGGGCGGCTGCGAGCCTGGAATCAGGGGCGATGACGCGGTTGATGACCGAAGCCAGCGCCAGCTGCCTCTCGCGGTTTTTCACGCGGTGCAGAATGCGCTCGAACCCGAGATTGCGGGCGGTGCCGAGAACAGCGGCGGCGGCTCCGTGAGGAAAAGAACGCCGGATATCAAGAAGTTCAATGATATCGCTGACCGCGGCGCCGCCCTTGAGGACGATCCGGAAGCCTTCGATGACTTCGGGAGGAAGTTCAGATAAGTCAGCGACGGTTATTTTACGGATCCGCTTGCCTTCGCGCCAGGCCTGCCGTAAAAGGACAGCAGGCTTTCCCGTTCAGTTCGGCACGCGTTCGATATTGAAAGCTGTTGAATCTGCCTCATTCCGCGGTTTCCTCTTATGGGAACCTATTGGCCATAAGATATGGATGAAAGCTCTTTTGTAAATAGGGTTTTCTGAAAAACACTGCGCTTCATTATGGGACCAAAAAGCCGCTTTTCCGTGCCGAAAAACGCTGTTTTCATAAATGAAATCAAACAGTTAACAGACTTGACGGCAAATGAAGTTCCGATTATACCACGCGGCCGTTCAACTTTAGGAACAAACTCTCAGGCAATGCGCGGACGATGAGTGATCTTGCCAAGATGGCGAAAGCGCGCGTTGCTGAAGTCCTGACCATTGAACATGAACGCCGCAAATTTGGAAGAAATGGACATCCACCGAAGAATCTGAATGGCCAAGCTTGGACGACAACTTTGCCGGCTATGATGTTCTCTCCTATAAGCGGAGGGGTGAGGGCATCACCGACAAGTTAATTGAAGTAAAGTCCACAATAGCATTGCCAATGTGTTTTTCATGAACCGAAATGAATGGCGCGCAGCCGAACAGGCGGGAGAAGCGTATGTCTTTTACATTGGGAACATGCTGTCTTAGTCCCTGCAGCTTCGCACCCTTACGGCAGAAGACGCCTTCCCGGACGTTCTTTCGAACAACGGCTCCGGACAGCAGTAGGCTGCAATGGTTCCCCGGCTTGAATTCAGACCTGAGTCGGTGGTTCCAGCGCCAAAAGAGTCGTGAGACCTGCGCCTTCCGGCCACGGACATCAGCGGCAGTTCCATCGTTGCCGTCAGAGGTCCGGCAGGCTGCGCCCAGGCTTTGATCTTGCTCATACATCCGCCGGGAACGGGTGCAAGACATTTGATTGTTTATGCCGGTGCAGCCTGCCGTGTCCGCCAGTCGAGAAAGTCAGTGAACTGACGGTTCATCAGGCAGCATCTCACGGCCAGCATGGCGTCAGCCCCGGCTTTTGACCAGTGACACCCTGCCCGCTTCATGCGCGCGGCCACGACCTGCTTGCAACCGCTTTCCACCACGCCCGACCCTGAGGGCATAGCTCGCCGCCGATACTCGTCATAGCGCATCCGCTGCTCGTTCGCACGATAATACCGGCGGCACTCCCGCACCGCGGACCCCGGATGCCGTTCCAGTTCGTCGATGACATCACGGACCCGTCCGGCTTGAAGCCGCGCCTTGAAACGGGCGAACTGACGCCGCCGCTCATCAGCCGGCAGATCCATGTCCTTCAAAGCCGCCGTCAGATACTCCAGGGCATGATGGATATCCAAGATATAGGTCACCTTCCGGGGTGCGAACAAGGCGCGGCAACTCGATACGATCCATCGGGCCGCGTCCGAAATGACGACGAGTTCCCGGGCTTTGTACAGACCATACCGGCGCGCATCCCGATCCAGGCGCTGAACGAAGTCCGAACGCTCACCGTCTCCGGGCGCCGCGGCGCTGTCAATCCGGCAGCTGAATGTCTGACAGTCATCGTTCTTGCGGACATCGCCGGTCTTCGGATCATACCGATCAGCCGTATATGTGGTCACCAGTTTGGCCTCCCGCGTCCGGGCGGAGCCGTCCGCCTGCCGACCCGACCGGCCGGCTGTCTCGGACGCGCGCATCGGAACACCGGTGCCGTCGATCGACAGATACAGCCGCCCCGAAGCGGGTGCGCCCTCTATGACCTCCGTGCGCTCAAAGGCTTGAATCTCTTCGCCTATTTTATGTGTCCGACGGGCCAGCGTGCGTGAGATGACAGAGATGCCCGACAGTTCCTGAAGCGTTCGGGCCGCCGAATCAAAACTCCGGTCCTGCACTGCCGTCGCCATCATCCGGGCCATGCCGGGCGTATAGCCGCAGCCGACCAGCCCCAGCCTCTGAGCTGACGGATAACAACCCGTCCGGCACACGCGGCAACACCAGTAGCGGCGCGACACTGCTGCCGCCCCTGAACGTGTGTCCAGCACCTTGGAGCGCCGCCCTTGCCGGGTCATCAGCCGATCACACTTCGGGCAGCGCGGCGCCGGCAACGCCTCATCCACACGCGCTGGCATCCTCTTCAGCCGCTGTCCCGTTCGCAACTGCGAATCCTCCCGCAACCGGCATTCCACATGATCGAGATCCGGCTCCGCCGACATCAAGACCTCATACAAATCCTCATCCCGCGCCGCCTCATCGGGCGGCGCGCCGGGCCGCCGTCCGACGATGGACGGATATGCGCCGCCTGCACTTCACCTTCGGCGAGCCGGTCATGGCTGACCGAACCATCGGCATTCGACCGGACAACCGATGTCCCTTGCCTGTCCTGAGAACTCAACCCTTTCAGATATGCCGCCACATCGGGATGGCGGATATCTGAAATGCACGACTGTTTCGATACCATGATATGATCCTTCGCTCAAAACCTCATCACCCCGAGCGTCGGCTTTCTTCCCGCCGTTTCAAATACTCGGCATTCATTGAAATTCAGAATATAGACCGAATGCAGAAATGCAAACAAAAATACGTCTTACACCCGCCGGGAACCTAAAACCGCCGCCGTCTTCCGCTTCATATGCCGAACAAATGAGTTGGATCGAGTCACTGGTGGTCCGCGCGCTTGAAACCGCGGAAGCCGAAACAGCCCGGAACGCCGCGATGCGGCTTCTGCGGCTGGGGCTCGTTCCGACTCCCAAGCGGGTTCAGTCCGGGCGGCTGGCGGTCACAGTCGCAGGTCTTGAACTGCAGAATCCGCTCGGCCTCGCGGCCGGATTCGACAAGGATGCCGAGGCGCTGTCCAAACTTGCCCGCATGGGCTTCGGTTTCATCGAGATCGGCGCTGTGACGCCGAGGCCGCAAAAGGGAAACAGCAAGCCAAGGCTGTTCCGCCTGAAACAGGACCGGGCAGTTATCAACAGGTTGGGATTCAATAGCAGGGGAGCGAAAGCCGCCGCGCGCCGCTTGGCGGCCCGTCCCGCGGAGATGGTCGTGGGTCTCAATGTCGGCGCCAACAAAGACAGCCCGGACAGGATTGCTGATTATGCGAGCGTCATCCAATCCTGCGGCGGCTATGTCGACTTCGTGACCGCGAATGTGTCATCTCCCAATACCGACGGGCTGCGCTCGCTGCAGAAGCGGTCTGAGCTGCGGGAATTGCTGGAACTGACCAAAGCAGCCCGGGATACGCTGGCCGGCAGGCCGAAGCTGTTTTTGAAACTGTCTCCTGACCTGCCGGTCTCAGACCTTCAAGAAGCTGCGGAGACCGCAGCCGAGTCGGGTGTGGACGCGATCATTGCGACAAACACCATGGCCGTGAACCGCGGCGGTTCCGCCGACGGATCGGCTTTGGGACTGACGTCGCGCTATCGGGGTGAGGCAGGCGGACTTTCCGGCCGGCCTTTGTTCGACAGGTCAACCCGGACGCTTGGCGAAATCTACCACGTAACTCAGGGGACCGTTCCGCTGATCGGCGCGGGCGGGATAGAAACCGCCGATGACGCTTTCAGGAAAATCCAGGCCGGCGCTGCGGCGCTGCAAATCTACACGGCGCTGATTTTCCATGGATTCTCCCGGTTGTCTGAAATTCTGGCGGGTCTTGACCGGCGGCTTGAGCGGGAAGGGTTCAATTCGGTCATTGAAGCTGTCGGCACGGACAATGCCGGCTGGCGGCTGGATATGTGACCGGAGATTCGCGCGCTTGCGTATTTTGTGCCGGTTCAATCCGGCGGTCAGGCATCAGCGTCGCTTTCAAGCGATAGATAACGGACTCCCAGAGTCACGGCTCTGGCGGCGAAAAATATCATGATGCTTGCCCATAATCCGTGGTTTCCGAAAACCGGAATTAAAACCAAGACAGAAGCGGAATAGACTGCTGTGGAAATCAGCATGCCGTTGCGCATGTCGCGCGTGCGTGTCGCGCCGATAAAAATTCCGTCCAGCATCCAGGAAGGGGCGCCGATCAGCGGCGCGGCGACGACCCATGGAAGATAAATTCGTGATTCGGACCGGACGTCGCCTGCGGTGGTCAGGATATCGATTCCTACCGGCCCGAGAGCCGCAAATCCGAAACTCAAAATCAGAGTGGTCACGCCGCACCAAAGGCCCGCCAGCATGACCGAGCGCCGGAGCTCGCTTCTCCGCCTCGCGCCGATTGACAGACCCACCAGCGCTTCCGCGGCGAATGCGAATCCGTCCAGCGCGTATGCGGTGATGTGGAGGAACTGCAGCAGAATTTGATTGGCGGCGAGCGTCAGGTCCCCGAAGTCCGCGGCCAAAAACAGGAATGAGACAAAAGTGACTTCAATCAGCAGGTTCCGAATCAAAATGTCCGTATTCAGGGCGGCCATTCTTTTCAGCTTCATCCGGTCAAATATCCGCGGCCAGTCGCGCCAGCCCGGTTCTGCGAACGCGCTGCGGCAGAGCCACAAACCCAGCGTCAAACCAGTCGTCTCCGCGATGACCGTAGCCGAGGCCACGCCGCGCACGCCGAAATCCAGCCACAGAACAAACAGTAAATCAAGGATGATGTTGATTCCGTTGGTCACGATCTGGAGAATCAGCACGGAGCGGGTTCTTTCGAGCGCGATGAGCCAGCCCGTTACTGCGAATAACGAGATCGCCGCCGGAGCGGACAATATACGGATCGAAGCGTATTCATCCGCCAGAGATTCCACTTCAACGGATGCGGGCGCAGCGAGAAACCCGGCATTCAGAACCGGCCCCTGCAGCACAACCAGCAGGCCGCCGGCGGCAGTTCCGATCAACAGGCCGCGCATCAGCAGGGCCGCCAGTTCTTTTCTGTCGCCGCGGCCTCTGGCTTGGGCCGTAAGACCTGAAATGCCCATGCGGAGAAAGCCGAAAAACCAGTACAGGGTGGTCAGGATGATTGAGCCGATGCCGACCGCGCCGATCGGTGCGGCTTCACCGAGCTGGCCGATCACGCCGGTGTCCACTGCCCCGAGAATGGGTACGGTTGCGTTCGATACCACGATGGGCAGTGCGACTTTCAGGACACGCCGGTGTGTGACCGCCTGAAACATTGACTCATTCATGGGCGCCGGGCAGCTGAAAATCACCGGTTGCCCGGTCGAACAGCCGGCTGCGCTTACACAGCCAGGCGAAACTTCGCTCAGAACGGATGATGACAGCGTGCGCGAACGCGGATTCCGGCTGGCCGGCGCGCAGATAGTCAATAGAGAAGGCGGCAGTCTTCGGAAGCCGGTTCCTGCAGCTGGCATATCTGACTTCGCCGCGGACCAAGCGCGTTCGCCGTGCTGGTTCAGTCGCTGCAGTGATCTCAAGGAACGCGGCGGTCGCGCCGCGGTGCAGCGACGGGCGGTTCGGATTGCCGATCGGCCGCTGCCGAAAATACAGGTGCGCGGTCATTTCGTCGTCATGACGGGCAAAGTTGAGGCCCGGAAATTGCGAGTAAGGAATCCGGGTGGCCAGCGAGGTAAGCAGATCGTCAATAGAGCCTGCTGAACTTGATTTTGGAATCTGCGCCATTCAGATCATCCTGCCGTGAAGGCGCCGTTAGCCGCAGCCGCAGGAGAATCGACTTCGTGATCGGTTGCGCCGGCCTGAACAAAGGCGACAAACCGTGTGACATGATGACAGCGGGTCTCGGCAACTATTGTCCGGTCCGGCCGTGCCGACCGCATATAGTCGATGGTCAGGGTCAGCGCCGTGGATCCAGAACGCGGATCCGGATGGCACATCACAGCCACGCCTCGGCAAGTGTTGAGAAGCGCGGAGACCGTTCCGCCGTGAACAGCCTCGGTTTCCGGATCTCCGACAAGACGTGGATCGTAAGGCATAGACACGACGGCGCACCCTTCGCCCAAGGACTCAAGCCGCATATTCAGCGACTGAGAATACGGTGCCTCCTTGAAGAAATCCCGGACAGTTTTTTCTCTTGCATCAGTCATCATGGCTGTCCTGTCACGCAATGCGCGTCGGCATAAGGCCGCAATCGTCCATTGTTCAAGACATTCCTGTATCGGAATAATCCGCATGACTTAAGCGTAGGCAAAGCAGTGCCGATGCGTGCGGATGCCATTCAAGACGGTCTGAACGCAGCACCGCCTCCTTTCAATGAGAATGAATTCCAAGGCGCGGCAATTGATGGTGAGGTAAGGGCGGATCGGGGTTTCAGACAGGAAAAGGGGTCGCTGCGGCCTGAATATAAGGGGAAACTTGCCGGAATTCTGCCGGCTTGTTCCGGTTCGACACAGCGGTCAATGCGCCCGCGCTGTGCGGCGCCAGACTTTTCCAGCCGCCCGGCGGTTTCAGGTGGAATCCAGCGCGGGCCGGTGATAAAGCGGCGCGCGGAGCGGCCGCGCCGGTATCCGTCCGGATGCCGGGTCGGCGGCTGCGGATTCTGAAGGCATATGAATGAAGGAAAAGAAAATGGAACATTCTGAACGGTTCGCCGCGCGGCGGATGGATGTCCGCGGCATCAGCCGGGGGGGGGGCACAGTCTCGCTGCGCGGCTGACTCCCGCCTGCCGGGGCACGGGGGCCTCCTTTGCGCCGGCCTGACCGCCGCCGGGCTGGCGGCGTTTTCGTCAGTTCCCTTGACCGCTGTCGCGCAGACCGACGCGACAGACTGCAAGTCGCTTCTCTCAAGCGCCGGCGGCAGCACTTCCGTGGTGATCGACGGGGGCGATCTGCCCGATCTCAGCTATGGCGGGACATATAAGAAAGTTCTTGATTGCGACAAGGTGAATCTATCGACGGGTTTGACGCTGACACTGGAGAGCGGCGGGAAGATCGGCACGGCGACGTCGCCGATCATCGATGACGGCGGCATTTACATCGACGAAGACGCCGGTCCGGGAAGTGCCGGAGAGAAGGCCGTGACGGTAATCAACAACGGCGAAATCCACGTGCAGCAGACTGGATCATGGCAGGTGACGGGGATATATTTGGAGCGCAGCGGCGAAGGTCTGGCGAAAGTTCATCACAAGGCGGGAAAGATAGTCGCCGTCCGCGAAGCGGGCGAGAAGAACGATATGGAGGCCGGGATCTATGTGCAGCACAAGGGGAAAGCCGGAATGACCGACGGCATCCAAGTCATTTCGTCGGCCGACATCGACTTGTCCAAAGTCACCCATGACAATCCGGCTGGCATCTGGGCGACCACCGAAAACTCGGCGGCCGGTTCGGTGATTCCGATCGACATCAAAATCACCGGAGGCACGATACTGGCCTCAAGCACCGAATCAGGCAGAGGCGTCATCGTGGAGCAATATGCCGACGGCCCTGTCGCGATAGACGCAGCTAGCGGTGTGAAATTCGGCGCGGAAGGCGTTGAGCTGGGCGGAAGCGGATTGGATGTTGCAGTTAACGGGGGCGACTCAGACGTGACGGTCACGAACAACGGCGCGATCCGTGCCAACAGGAACACGCATCGGGATTCCGGTGGAATCATGATCATCCATAAGGGCGTCGGGACGGCGACGGTGAAGCACGGTTCCGGCGGGGTGATTTCCATGTATACTGGAAGAATACTTAGCGATCAGGATCTTGAAGCCGCCGGAATCCGCGTGATATACGAAGGAGCGGCCTTTGAGGGGGCCAAAGACAAGAAGAAGCGGGCCGTCGAGATCGAATCATCCGGCGTGATCGATTCGCAGGCCTTCGGCATCTACGCCGCGGTCCGCGGCAGCGCAGCCAAGAGCATCCCGGTGACGGTTCATGTGATGAAGGGCGGCGTCATTGATGCCTGGGAACACGGCATTTACGCTGCGAACGGTTTCACGACCGCGGGCGGGATGATCAAAGTCACGGTTGACGAAGGCGCCCAAGTGAAGTCCCGGAAAGACGGCATTAAAGTCGACGGGGCCTTGCTCAAGGACGGGATGCGGGTGCAGACGGTCGAGGTTCACGGCACCGTCGCGGGGGGCGGCGAAGGTTTCGCCGGCGTGCACATGGTCAAGGGCGGTACGGTGGTGATCGGTCCGCGTGCGCATGTGAGCGCGGCGTCCGGCGTCGCGCTCAAGGCGAACGCGGAGGGCGACATGACGGTCATCCTGGTGATGGACGGCGACGGTTTCACCGGCACGGTCGACGGCGAGATCCGCAACGCCGCGGCGACGGCATTCAGGATCCGCGACGCTTCCGGCATGGAAACGGCTCTGGCGGCGGGGCGGGCGTTGAAGTCGGTAGGCGAAACGAAGGGCGTCTACCGCGCCGTGCGGCCGTCGGTTCTGGAAGAGGACATGGAGGACGGTTCGAAGGTTTATGAGTTCGAGCCGACCGGTGCGGAGGAGAGGCAGTACCACGCGCGGGCGCGTGTTTACGAGGCTCTGCCGTCGGCGCTTCTGGATCTGAACGCGCCCGCGCCGCGCCTGCGCCGCGATGCGTCCGGGGGCAGCGATGTCTGGGCCGCGTTCGACGGCGGCGAAGGCGAGCGGCAGGCGTCGGCTTCAACGACTTCCGAGGGCACGGCCGGGCGGGCGCTGGCCTGGGACTTCACTCACTGGGGCGTCGCGTCCGGTTTTGATTTCCCCGCCGGGGAGGATCTGACGTTCGGAGTGAGCGCGCATCACCGGCGGGGCAAGGCGGCGGTGAAGCACGGCGGCACGGTCAAGGCGTCGGGCACGGGCGTCGGGGCGTCGTTGACCTACGGCAGCGCGGACGCCGTGTATTTCAGGGGCTGGTTTTCGTATTCCGGCTTCAGCGGCATCGAGCTGATGTCGGACGACGACATGCCCGGCAGCGGCAGCCTGTCCAGGTCCGATGTCTCCGGTTCGGGTCTCGCGGTCGGTCTGGAGGCCGGCACGCGGACGGAACTGGAGGGAATGACGCTGACGCCGCGCGGCGGTCTCGTCTTTTCATCCGTTGATATCAGCGGGTTCAGCGATCTGGAGGGCGTCGCCGGCAGCGGCAGGGTCTCGGGTTCGGGCAGAAGCCTCAAGGGCCGCCTCGGCGTGACGGCTGAGATCGGCGAAGTCGCCGCGGGCGCGGCGTTGTACGCTTCCCTGGATGCGGAGCACGATTTCTCGGCGAAGCGCGATGTGATTGCATCGGGGACGCTGCTTTCTTCGAAACCGAAGGCGACCTGGGGCCGGTTCGGCCTCGGCGGCGAACTGAGCCTTTCGGAGGACGGCGGGACGATGCTGTCCGGGGAAGCGTACTACGCGACCGCCGGCGGCGGCAACAGCGACTTCGGCGGCGGGCTGACGCTCGGCTTCCGCTTCTGATCCGATCAAAGAAACCTGTTCCCGCTCCGGCCGTCAGGCCGGGGCGGGATGTTTCCAAACCTTCCCGGCCGGCTGAAGCGCTCCCGCGCGGGCTTAACGCTGCGCGGCGGTTGGAACGGGCCGCCATTCGGCCTGAAGGCGCCGAAGCCGTCCTCAGCTTCCGGGAGTTCTGGAGCAGACTCTCAGATCGGCTGCTGGCTCCGGCAAGATGCCTTGTCAGCGTTTTAGATCGGAGTCTGTTGTGCCGTGGCTGCGAATAAGGAGCCTGGAGAATTCGGTGCTGATGCGGTGTTTCCCTCGTGGAAGAATCAGGAGCAGTTTCGGAACTATGACCGAAAGGCGGATGGCCGGCAGCGTCAGATCAAGAAATTCTTTCTGAAAATCAAAGAGTTTGTGAAGTTGCGACCCGCTATGGCAAGACTGACATCAGTTTCGCGGCGGCGGTTTAGCTGGCCGCTGGCCTGGTCGCAGCTGAGTGATCGTCACCAGGACCTGAATTTTAAGATTTCAGCTTTTTGTCCTTTCCCTGCCTCAAACCGCAGCTTATATGCTTTTGCGAGTGATTCGCAATCGCAACAAGCGGGATGAAATGCTGGCAGCGATACGCATGGAACTGGTCCGTCACAGAGTTCGGACCCGCCGGGCCGCCGTAGTGGTCGGGCTGACTGCCGCCGCTCTCTCTCCGGGGCTTTTGGGTGAAGTCACGCGCGGATTGCTGGTTGATGCCTATCTTCAGGTCAGCGTTTTTGTGGCTGCGGCATTCCTGATATTTTACGGGGCCGAAAGGTTCTTTAACTTTGAAATCCGGACCTTTCTGGCGCAGGACAACTTATACGCTGTCCCGGTTGCCGCGGGTCTGGGCGCGACACCCGGATGCGGCGGCGCGGTCTTGGTCGTTGCGGCATACAGTTCGGGCAATGTCGGGTTCGGGGCCGTTGTCGCAGCTTTGACCTCAACTATGGGAGATGCGGCGTTTCTGCTGATTGCGCTGCGCCCGGATGCCGCAGCGGTGGTTCTGCCGACCGCATTCCTGGCCGGAATACTGTCGGGCTGGACCATCAACTGGCTGTTTCCGAAACTGAACGCCGGCTGCAGCCGGTCCCGGTCCGCGTCCGCCTCTGCCGTCGGCAAGACCCGTTTGCTGGATGTCGCCTATCTTGCTGCTGCGATTCCGGGCTTGGCTCTGGGAATTTTTCTGCTGTTTCAGATCGGGGTCGGCGAAGCGATATCTTGGCTTCCAGCGGCCGTCGCTTTCTGCGGGATTGGTCTGGGCCTTCTGATTTGGTCGACGTCAAGCTTCAATGCCATGAGCCATCCGGACGACAGTCCGGTGACGAGGATGGCGGAAGAAACCAGTTTTGTGACAATTTGGGTTGTCGGCGCGTTTCTGGCTTATGAGTATCTGGCGGAATTCGCAGGCCTTGATCTCGAATTGCTGTTCCAGACTTTTGCTCCGATTTTGCCGCTCATCGGAATCGTGGTAGGTTTCATTCCGGGCTGCGGTCCGCAGGTGCTGGTCACTTCGCTGTTCATCAACGGCGTCATTCCATTTGCGGCGGTTCTTGGAAACGCGATTTCCAATGACGGAGATGCGTTGTTTCCGGCTATCGCGGTTAATCCGAAAGCGGCAGTCACTGCGACGTTGGTATCGGCCGTTCCGGCGCTGCTGGCCGCATACGGGTTCTTCTTTTTCGCGCCGCACTTCATGAATTAGACAGACGTTGCCTTTTTCCGGCCTTGTGCTCCAGTTGCCGCAGCTTGGCCGTCATCAGCGGACCGGCACCGAGATGCAACAGGTTCCGTCCCTTGCCGATTTCTGTCTTGTCTCCCTCACGCTTCAGTCTTGCTAACTCAATCGCTTTGCTGCGCGGGGTATGCCCCGGATTTCTCTGACGAGGAACAGTCCAAAAACCGGCGCAATCCGGGAAGCCGGCAGAAGCATTCTCTCCTTAGCAGTTGATTCGGAACAGCGTTTATCCTGTTCTTTTCCGGCGCTTCCGACTGCAGCCTTATGGGCCTCGGCATGTTTCGCCAAGTCTTGGCTGACGACAGGAAATTTTTCACGCGGATCCTGTGTGCCGGTTGAGGCAAAACCTCGTATGACCCGAAACACTCGCAAGCCTGTCCAGATCCTGTTGTCCCGATTCCGTTTTCCGGCTGTCATTTCGATTCTCTCAGAACAGCATCAATCCGCATTATCATTTTGTTTTTCAAAAATTCTGACGAGAACCGGTAAAAGCGGCGGCAAAACATTTCGCAGGTGACAGGCCTGCCCTCCTTAAACCTGACTTTTACAGTCAGGATTAATTTTGATACCTTGAGTGCCATCTGATTCGGGGGTCTCTTCTTAGAGAACCGTGTGATGATGAAGTATCGCAATAAGGAGACACAGGATGATCCCAAGGCCACAGCATATGCCGATCCTGCGTTGTCCGGCTTTTCGCCGGACAACTGTCAGGGGCCGTGAACTTTTCGCCGCGGTTCTCGCCGCAGGGCTTGCCGCGAGCGGAGCGCAGGCGGGCAGCGCGGACGGCGTTCTGGAAACCTACGCCGACATCGCGCACGCGACCTATGAGGATTCGTTGATCCGCGCCAACGCCCTTGCAGACGCGGTCGACACCCTCGCCGCAGATCCGAACGATGCCAATCTCGGGCTGGCTCGAGAAGCTTGGATCAATGCGCGTGTTCCGTATCAGCAGAGCGAGGCATACCGGTTCGGTAATCCCATGGTCGATGACTGGGAAGGTCTGGTGAATGCCTGGCCGCTGGATGAAGGTTTGATAGATTATGTGCACATGTCCTACGGCGACAGTTCGGACGTCAACATGTTTTATGCCGCCAATGTCATCGCCAACACCAGCCTCAAGATCGGCGGCGCTGAAGTTGACGCCTCAGTGATTGATGCCGATTTGCTGGCCTCGCTCCATGAAATCGACGGCGTGGAGGCGAATGTGTCGCGCGGATACCACGCAATCGAGTTTCTTCTCTGGGGCCAGGATCTGAACGGCACCGGCGCAGGCGCAGGGTCGCGTCCCGCATCGGATTTCGATACGGCGAACTGCACCAACGGCAACTGCGCCCGTCGTGCGGCATATCTGAGCGCAGCCGCCGACCTCTTGATCTCCGACCTTGAGGATGCAGTCGCCATGTGGGCCGATGACGGCGATGCCCGCGCCCATGTCACGGGTAACGGAGATAAGAGCGGACTCGCTGTCATGCTGACGGGCCTCGGCAGTCTGAGCTATGGTGAACTCGCCGGCGAACGCATGCAACTCGGCCTTCTGGTGCACGATCCCGAAGAAGAGCACGACTGCTTCAGCGACAATACGCATTGGTCGCATTTCTACGACATCCTCGGCATGCAGAACGTTTATTTGGGCAACTACACGCGGATCGATGGCAGCTTGGTCTCCGGACCAAGCCTTTCCGGGCTTATGCAGGACATCGCTCCTGATGTCGATGCCGCCATGAGGAGGGCTTTGCAGAACAGCCTCGCCCGCGCGACGGCAATGGTGACCGTCGCGGAAGCCGGCAAGAGTTACGACCAGATGCTGGCCGAGGGCGACAGTCACGGCAACAGGATCATTCAGGACGTCATCGACGCGCTTAAGATTCAGACTCAGCGGATTGAGATGGTCGTCGCCGCGCTTGGCATCAACTCGCTCGAACTGGAAGGGTCGGACAGCCTCGACGATCCGGATGCCGTCTTCGAGTAAGAGACCGTCCAGGCGGAGGAAGGCATTCCGTTCCCGTCTTCTTATTTCCGCAGCGCCGGTTCTCCTTTGCCTCGCCGCCTTTGCCGACGATAAGGCGGTGGTTTCTCCGACCTCCGATTTCATCCGTCCTGAACGGTATGAAGCGAATCAGGGAGGAGCCGGAACTTTCCGGGGCACGGCGAACGCCAACGCGTTCTCAATGCCGGCGGCCAACATGTCGCTTGACGCGCGGCTGGATTTCATGGTCGGCAACGGGTTCTTCAGGCGCCTGTGGGTGACCGCGCCGTCGTCGACCGCTTCGAGCGATGGTCTGGGTCCGTTCTACAATGCGCGCGCCTGCCAGCGCTGCCACATCAAGGACGGACGCGGACACCCGCCCGCCGCTGACTGGCCCGATGATAACGCGGTTTCCATGGTTCTTCGCCTGAGTGCGCCGCCCTCGACCGAAAGCGAGGAGATGCTCTTGGCCAGCCGCCGGGCAAACACGATTCCTGATCCTGTCTATGGCGGACAGCTGCAGGATTTCGCCGTTCCGGGCTTGACCGCTGAGGGCCGCATGGTGATTGAGTATGAGGAGTTTGATATTCTGCTTGACGACGGAACCGCTGTGGGCTTGCGGCGGCCTGATTACTCGGTCAGCGACCTCGGCTACGGACCTCTGTCAGACGGCGCCATGACGTCGCCGCGAGTCGCGCCGCCGATGATCGGCCTCGGCCTTCTCGAAGCGGTTGCGGAGGCCGATATCCTTGCGAAGGCTGATCCCGGCGATGCCGACGGCGACGGCATTTCGGGCCGTGCGAACATCGTCTGGAACAAAGAATCGGGAAGGCCGGAACTGGGCAGATTCGGTTGGAAGGCGGGCGAGCCTTCTCTCAGCCAGCAGAATTCCCATGCGTTTTCTCTTGATGTCGGCTTGGCCACTCCGATTTCTCCGGTTCCGTGGGGCGACTGTACGCCGGCGCAGGAACCCTGCATCCGTGCACCTCACGGCGGGAATGCCGACGGCTTGGAAGCGACTGCGGCAGTCATGGAGAAAATCCTCTTCTACACGCGGAATCTCGCGGTTCCGGCACGGCGTGGCGTCAGTGCGCCCGCGGTGCTGGACGGCAAGCGTCTGTTCTACGAAGCCGGCTGCATAAGCTGTCATACGCCGAAATACGTCACGCCCGTCAATGAGGATCAGCCGGAACAGTCACGGCAGCTCATCTGGCCGTACACGGATATGCTTCTGCACGACATGGGCAGTGGTCTGGCTGACGGACGGCCTGAAGGGCTTGCGGACGGCAGCGAATGGCGTACTCCGCCTCTCTGGGGCATCGGTTTGACAGAGGCGGTCAACGGGCACACGTTTTTCCTGCACGACGGACGGGCCCGCGGCTTGGCCGAGGCCATATTGTGGCATGGCGGCGAGGCCCAAGCGGCCCGGGACCGTTTCGCTGCGATGTCGGCTGAAGAACGGAAAAAATTGATGGCTTTTTTGGAATCCCTGTAGTGATGAAGCGCCGGGATTTTCTGACATGCGTCTTGATGACGGGAGTCGCTGCCACTTGGCGCCGGACAGCGGCGATGACGCTTGGGGACAACGCGTTCGCCGGGGTGAACCGCGATATCGTTTTGAATCATATCCGGCCCGGGCACGCCGCCTTCGCCGAGGCTGCGCGGAAGCTTGAAGGCGCAGTGTCGTCGCTCGGCGACGGCGAAACCGGCCTCGCCGCCGCGCGAGGCGCTTTTCACGAGGCGATGAACGCGTGGATGGCCGTCCAGCACCTTCGGCTGGGCCCTTCCCAGGCAGACGGCCGTTCGTTCCGCATTCAGTTCTGGCCTGACAGCCGCAACCGCCTCGGCAGGCAGCTGGGCGTCCTGCTTGCGGAGAAGCGCCGCGACATTGTCGACGATCCCTCAGTCATGGCCAATGCCAGCGTGGCGCTCCAGGGATTGCCGGCGATTGAGCGTCTTCTCTATGAAACCGGCTTGTCGCCCGAAGGCTATGCCGTGCGTCTCGCCCGGGCGATCGCGGCCAATCTCGAAGCCATGGCAGCCGAACTTGCGGCGGCTTGGGCGCCCGGCGGCGGCTGGTCAGAAGGTTTGTATGCGCCCGGCGGCGGCGTGAAGGATTACGCGACAGCGTCCCAGGCCACGGGTGCGCTTGTCCTTGCCATGACGACGCAGCTTGAGTTCGTCGTCAACAAGAAGCTTTATGCCCCTCTCGGATCGAACGCGGACAGGCCGCGGCCGCATCTGGCCGAATCGTGGCGGAGCAGCCGAAGCCTACGCAACGTCCGGCAGAACATCGCCGCGCTCATCAACCTCTTCGAGCATGGTGACGGCCGGCTCCGAAGTCTGGTCGAGAACGCCGGTTCCGGCTCTGCGGCGGAGACGATTTCATCGGCTCTCCGCTCCGGCTTGGAGATCGTTGAAACCCTGCCGGAGAGTTTCGGCGACGGTCTGAGCGACGGCGAATTCCGCAGCCGCGTGATATCGGTTATCGATGAACTGGGTCTGGCGCGCGCCGTCCTGACCAGCGAGGCCGCGCCGGCACTGGGCCTTCTGCTCGGATTCAACAGTCTTGACGGAGATTGAACGCCGCGGTTTCCTCGCTCTGGGAGTCGCCGCATGCGCCGCTCCCGGCGCGCTTCTGGCATCGTCAGGTCCAAAAGTTCTGGGAGCCTGGCGAGCGCTTGACGGCAGCTGCCATGTCGGCGCTGTAAATGGACGCGCGAGTCTGCCCATGCCCGGCCGCGTCCATGACATCGTGGCTTTGGCGGACAAAACGAAGGCGTTCGTGCCGGCGCGGCGGCCGGGCCGGTTCCTTGTCAAGGCGGATCTGCGGGAGTGGACGATCGACGATACGGTCTGGTGTCCTGACGGACGGCACGCCAACGGACACGCGGCGCTGTCATCGGACGAGAAAACGCTCTACCTGACTGAGAACGACTATGACGCCGGCGTCGGACGGATCGGTGTCTATGATACGGGCCCTCCGTTGAAACGTCTGGACGATTTCCCGAGTCACGGCGTCGGTCCGCATGACATATTCCGATGGCCGGACAGCGATCTCCTGGTCGTGGCGAACGGCGGCATCCGCACGCATCCGGACACGGGGCGGGCGAAACTGAACCTTGATACCATGGCTCCGTCGATTGCCCTGATTGATCCAAATAACGGTGCGCTAATTGCCGAAGCGCGCGCGCCCGAAAAATGGCGGCAGGCCTCCATCCGTCATATTGACATCGCCCGCACCGGCATGATCGTTCTCGGAATGCAGTGGGAAGGTGACGGACCGTCGCCGGTCTTGGTCGCCACTTGGGACGGCTCTTCATCCCTGTCGGTGGCCGATGAATTCAGCCGCGAGACCCTGTCCTTGAAGGGTTACGTCGGATCGGTCGCTTTCGACAGATCGGGAAAGCTCATTGCCGCGACTTCGCCGAAGGGCGGCAGCATCGCATTCTGGGAGGCTTCCGGACTGCGTCCGCTGGGCGTTTGGTTGCTGCCGGACGTCTGCGGCCTATGCGCCGGCGACGCGGAAGGAAGTTTCGTCGCGGCGAACGGCTTGGGAAGCGTCCTGACCATCGCCCCCCGGACGATGACAGTGTCATCGCCCGGCCCTGCCGCGGCGGCGCGGGCCTGGGACAATCACCTCGTCCGGTTATGACCGCCGCCGGGGGCTGCCGCAAGCGCGCAGCGCGGGTCTGTTTTTCATCCGGAAGCCGCCTGAGACCATCGCGCCGGACGGCACGTACGGATCTTGATTCTCCGGGGATGCGCGTAAACAAAGGCCGGATGACAGCTGCAGCACATGGACTGCGCGGGCTTTATTTCCGTAGGCTCAATTTGCAAATCGTATGCATCCATACTGTAATGTATTTATATACAAGCATCCATGTTTCAATTCAAGGGCGTTCCGGGGGGAAATTCAGCCCTTATTTCCTTTTTCCCACAGCTTTTGCACATTTTCTCCACAGAAGCTCCTTCGGTTCAGGAGGCCGCGGCAGCCGCCGCGGGCCCGCCGAATCGGCCGCTCCAGAGCGCAGCTCGGCCGTCCGGACGCGGACGGATCCCGTTTTTCCCAGACGCGCCGTTCGCGCAGCAGCGTGTTCGCCAGGATGACCAGCTTGCGCATGACGGCGACAAGGGCGACCTTATGACATTTCCCCCGCTCGGTGAGCCGGTCATATAATTCGGACATATCTTTATTGAACCGCACAGCCGCTGTAGCCGCCATGTAGAGCGCGCGCCTCGGACGGAAACGTCCGCCCTGAACGCGCCGGACGCCTTTCTTCGCGCCGCTGTCGCGGGCGAACGGGGCGGTTCCGGCGAGCGCCGCCGCCCAGTGGCTGTCGAGCTGCCCGAGTTCCGGGAGCCAGCCGAGCAGAGCGGCGGCCGTGACCGGTCCGATGCCGGGAACGGACATCAGGATGCGGTAAGCGCGGGCCTGATCGGGATCGCTCTTGATATGCTCCTCGATCTCAGTTTCGAGAGCTTCCCTCTGCCGCTCGACGGCTTTGACAGCTTTGACAGCTTTGTCCATGCGCTTTTTCGCTGACGCGTCCTGCAGATCATTGCGGCGCTGGCGCAGTTTTGCAGCATTCTCAACCAGTTGCCCGCGGGCGACCATGAGGTCATTGAGACGGTCAAGCATCCATGTTCAAATTCAAGGGCGTTTCGGGGGGAAATTCAGCCCTTGTTTCCTTTTTCACACAGCTTTTGCACATTTTCTCCACAGAAGCTCCGCTGGTTCAGGAGGCCGGCGCAGCCGCCGCGGGCCGCCGAATCGGCTGGTCCGGAGCGCAGCTCGGCCGTGCGGACGCGGACGGGGCGTGTTTTTACTGGAAGCGCCGCTCGCGCAGCAGCGTGTTCGCCAGGACCGCCAGCTTGCGCATGACGGCGACAAGGGCGACCTTATGACATTTCCCGCGCCCGGTGAGCCGGTCATAGAATGCGGACATATCTTTATTGAACCGCACAGCCGTCAAAGCCGCCATGTAGAGCGCGCGCCTCGGGCGGAAGCGTCCGCCGCGAATGCGCCGGGCTCCTTTCTTCGCGCCGCTGTCGCGGGCGAACGGCGCGGTTCCGGCGAGAGCCGCGGCCTGCCGGCTGTCGAGCTGCCCGAGTTCCGGGAGCCAGCCGAGCAGAGCGGCGGCCGTGACCGGTCCGATGCCGGGAACGGACATCAGGATGCGGTAAGCGCGGGCCTGATCGGGATCGCTCTTGATATGCTCCTCGATTCCGGTTTCGAGAGTTTCCTTCTCCCGCTCGGCGGCTTTGATGATTTTATCCATGGGCTTCTTCGCTGACACCTCCCGGATCTCATCGCGGCACTGACGCATTGTCTTAATGATCTCAACCGCTTGCGCACGGGCGACCATGCGATCATTGAGACTGTCAAGGAACGCGGATTTCGGCTCCGTCGCCGGGAGATCGGCGAAGGCCGCGGCGAAAGCGGCGAGCATCCTCGCATCCGTCTTGTCGGTTTTCGCCAGCTGACCGGTCGCTTCGGCGAAGCGCCGCGCCTGGCGGGGGTTGACCACGCAGACTTCGTAACCTCGGTCGTGCAGCGACTGATGAACCGCCCGGTGCAGCCGTCCGGTCGCTTCGACAGCGACCCGCCGCACCCCGTGTTTTCTCAGAAACCCGTCGATCGCCCGGAAGCCCGCACGGTCGTTTTTGAACCGGCGGTCGACGCCGGCGGCGCGCACATCGATCGTGTCCTTGCTGATATCCAGGCCTGCGCATATTTTCGTCATGTCCCTATGCTCCTATTCTCATGGTTATTCGGATCGTGATCCAGGCAGCTGTTCAGGACGCAGGGACCGGGCAGGCCGGGCCGGCCATGCTTGCTTACGGTTCTTTCAACCGAGGAAATGCCGGCCCGACCCGGTCTGGCGGGGACGGATATCCCCGCTTCCCCTTGCCGGCAGCCGCCGGCAAGGGGACCCCGCGACAGGATAGCACGGCTGCGGATGAGCGGTGAAATGAAAGTTTTCCACAACCTCGCGCCGAGCAACCCCTGTGGACAACTCCTCGTGGAATTATCCTTGGTTTGATTCATATGAGGAGATAGATGTCATAGATCACAAGCGGTTTTGCCAGATCCTTCGACAATTATTCTGCAATAGTATCAGTATGTTGGGCTGAAAAATGCCTCCTCCCGCACATTTTTTCTGCCACAACCGAAAGGCTATGCATACGATTCGCAAATTGAGCCTTTCCGTATTTTGTTTTCCGCTCCGGGACAGCATGATAAACGCTGAGAAATGTTGGAATGACCTTGGGAGCAGCGACATCATGACCGTAAAACTGCACTGTTTCGGTGAATCCGGAAACGCTTACAAGGCGGCGCTCGCGCTCCAGCTGGCAGGTATGGACTGGGAGCCGGTGTATGTCGATTTCTTTAACGGCGGCGCCAGAACGGCATCGTTTCGCAAACTGAACCCGATGGGCGAGGTGCCGGTGATGGAAGACGGCGATCTCGTTCTGACCCAGTCCGGCGTCATTCAGAGATATGTCATTGAACAATCAGGAAAACTCGGCGGAGCCTCGGACGACGAAGACAGGGAGATCTGGCGATGGGTGCTGTGGGACAACCACAAACTTTCATCGCTGAACGGAATTTGCCGGTTCCTCAGCAACTTCATTCCGGAAGAACAGAGACCGCGGCAGGTCATTGACTGGCTGCAGGGCCGGCTCAAGGGGTCATACGGGATATTGGAGAAGACTCTTGAGAGCGGCGACTGGCTGGTCGGGAACCGTTTGACGGTAGCCGACATATCCTGCTGCGGATATCTGTATTATCCGGAGCCGTTCGGCTTTGACCGGAAAGACTGGCCTGTGATCGGCCGCTGGCTGGACAGAATCGCCTCCCAGCCGGGCTGGAAACATCCCTATGAGCTGATGCCCGGCAATCCGTCAGACCGTGGTGGACAGGAAAAATGACGGACGCCTGCATTTATGACTGTGTCCGTTCGCCGCGCGGGCGCGGGAACCGCGGCGGATCGCTCAGAAGCGTGACGGCGGTGGACGTATCGGCGCAGATGATTGACGCCCTGATTGAACGGAACGGTCTTCCGGATGACGGAATCGAAGATCTGATTTGGGGCAATGTCACCCAGATCGGCGAGCAGGGAGGCTGCCTGGCCAGAGCCGTGGTCCTGCTTTCCCGGCTTGATGACTGTGTTCCCGGACTTTCCGTGAACCGATTCTGCGCCAGCGGTCTTGAGGCGGTGAATCTTGCTGCCGGCCAGATCCGTGAGGGGACCGGCGCCGCGTATCTGGCCGGCGGCGTCGAGATGATGAGCCGGGTGGCCATGGGAACTGACGGCGGGGCCATGGCCGCGGATCCCAGAATCGCGATGGCCTGCGCCTTAGTGCCGCAAGGGATTTCCGCCGATCTGATCGCGACTGAACACGGGTTTTCCCGCGGTGAATGCGATGCCTATGCGCTGCGGTCGCAGCGCCGCGCCGCCGCCGCATGGTCGCAAGACCGGTTTGACAGGTCCATCGTTCCGGTGCGTGATATCAACGGAGTCGAGATTCTCGGGCATGACGAACATATGCGTCCCGAAACTGACATGGATGCCCTTGCCGATCTCGAACCGTCATTCGCCGGAATCGGAACGGGTGTTCCGGGGTTCGATAAGACGGCTCTTCTCAAATATCCGCATTTGGAACGGATCGAACATATCCATCATCCCGGAAATTCCTCGGGAATCGTCGACGGGGCCGCCGCGGTTCTGATCGGCGACCGGCTGTTCGGCGAACAGCGCGGCATTCGGCCGCGGGCCCGGGTGCTGGCGGCGGCCAAAGTCGGCTCGGAACCCACCATCATGCTGACCGGCCCTCTGCCGGCGGCGGAAAAAGCGCTGGCGCGGGCGGGCATGAATTTCGGCGACATCGATCTTTTCGAGGTCAATGAAGCGTTCGCCGCGATTCCCTTGCTGTTCACGCGGGAATTCGGCATTGATGACGCCAAGATGAATGTCAACGGAGGCGCGATCGCCTTCGGACATCCGCTCGGCGCGACGGGGGCGATGCTGCTGTCGACCGCGGTTGACGAGCTGGAGCGGGCGGATCTCTCAACAGCTCTGGTCACGCTCTGCGTCGGCGGCGGCATGGGGGTGGCGACCGTGATTGAGAGAGTTTAAGGCGATGGCGGATTTTCATTACGACAGAGACGCCGACGGCGCAGCCGTGATCTCCTGGGACGTTCCTCGGGCGCGGATGAACACGATGTCGCTGGAGAGCATGGAGGAGATGGCCGGCCTGTTCGAGAAGGCATTCTCGGATTCCCGGGTCAAAGGAATCGTGCTGACCAGCGGCAAACCGGATTTCTCCGGCGGAATGGATCTCCGCGCACTGGCGCAGATGAGGGACCGGGCGGAGAGCGGCGAAGCGAGAGACGTCTTCAATACAGTCATGAGGATTCACCGGATTTTGCGCGGGATTGAACTCGCGGGCGGACATCCGAAAGACGGGCGGCGGGGAAAACCGGTCGTCGCGGCGCTGCCGGGAATATGTGTGGGAATCGGTTATGAGATCGCCGTTGCCTGCCACCGGATCATCGTGGCCGACAGTCCGAGAGCCGTGATCGGCTTGCCGGAAATCAAGGTCGGCCTTTTCCCCGGGGCGGGCGGCACTACCCGGCTGGTCCGCCGCCTCGGCGTGGAGGCGGCGGCCCCTCTGCTGCTTAAAGGACTGACTCCGTCTCCGGCAGCGGCGCTCGGCGCGGGAACCGTCGATGAAATTGCGGAACCGGGAAAACTCCTGGAGCGCGCAAGAGAGTGGGCCCTCCGCGCCGGCGCGGATGATGTCATCAAGCCTTGGGACCGCAAAGGCGCCCGGATGCCCGGCGGGCGGCCGTATGACGCGGGAGGATACATGTCGTTCGTCGGCGTCTGCGCGATGGTCAGCGGCGGCACGGCATGCGTTTACCCTGCGGTAAACGCGCTGATGTCGGCGATTTACGAGGGAGCGCTGGCGCCCTTTGACAAGGCCCTTGAGATTGAAGCGCGGTGGTTCACCAAGGCGCTTCTCGACCGGTCCTCGGCCAACATGGTCCGGACACTGTTCGTCAGCAAAAAGGCCTTGGAAAAAGGCGTGCGGAGACCCGCCGCGGCGAAGACGGCGGATTTGCGGAGAATCGGAGTCGTCGGCGCGGGAATGATGGGATCCGGCATTGCGTTCGTGGCGGCCCGCGCCGGCATGGAAGTCGTTCTCATTGACCGCGACGCAGAAGCTGCGGCCCGCGGAAAGAACAGCGTCAAGGCTCTTCTGGACAGGCAACCCGGAAGCAAGCGCGCGCAGGAAGATAAGGCGCGGCGTATCCTTGAGCGAATCAGTGCGGGCGAGGATTTTCAGAAACTCCGGGACGCCGATCTGGTCATTGAGGCCGTGTATGAAGATCCGGCGGTCAAGGCGGAGGTGATTTCCAGAATTGACTCCGCCGCCGATTGCGTGATCGCGTCCAACACATCGACGCTGCCGATCAGCGGGCTGGCGGATGCCTGCAGGTCACCGGACCGGTTCCTGGGGATGCATTTTTTCAGCCCGGTGGACCGCATGATGCTTGTGGAAGTCATCCGCGGGAAAACCACCGCCGATCCGGCCGTGGCGCTGTCCCTTGATTTTGTCGCCCGGATCCGCAAGACGCCGATCGTGGTCAATGACGCCCGGTTTTTCTATGCCAACCGCTGCATCATACCTTACCTCAATGAGGGAATCAGAATGGTGGGCGAGGGGGTATCGCCCGCACTCGTGGAAAACGCCGCCAAACACTCCGGCATGCCGGTCGGTCCGCTGCAGTTGATTGATGAGACATCTATTGACTTGGCCGTCAGCATCGCTGAAGCCACGCGCTGGGCTCTGGGCCCGGCCTATGCGCATGAAGATGCCGACAGAGTGATTTCCGAACTCGCGTCAATCGGACGGCTGGGCCGGAAATCAAATTCCGGCTTCTACGATTACGACGATTCGGGCAAGCGGACCGGCATCTGGCCGGGACTGAAGGAGCGTTTCCCTGTGCGCGATTCTCAGCCCGCGGCTGAGGACGTCAAGAACCGTCTGCTGATGATCCAGACCCTGGAAGCCGTGCGGGCATTCGAGGAAGGTGTCCTCACCGATGTCCGGGAAGGCGATGTCGGGGCCGTGCTGGGATGGGGATTCGCGCCTTGGAGCGGCGGCCCCTTCAGCTGGCTGGACATGATGGGGGCCGGATCAGCGGCGGCGATGTGCGATGAACTGCGGAAACGGCACGGCGCGAGATTCAAGGTTCCGGATCTCCTGCGCCGCAAAGCGGCGGCCGGCGAACGGTTCACGGCGCGCTGAGCGGCAGGCCGCGGCTGCCTGCCGTCGGTGTCCGGTTGCGATTACCGCCGCAATCAGCCGCGCGGTGATTTACAATGTCTGTCGCATTGATAATTTAAGGAGAGGGGCAGTTTTTGCGCTGAAGATGAAACAGGGACTTTCGAATGGGCTGGCTTGCCGATGAAACAGGTCTGGAACGCTGCCGCGCCAATTATGCGCCGCTGACGCCGCTTTCGCATCTCAACAGGGCTTTGCTTGTCTACCCGGAGTGCGAGGCTTTGGTTTACGGCAGCCGGCGATGGACCTACGCGGAATATCACGACAGAGTCACCCGGCTGGCCTCCGCGCTGGCCGGGCGGGGAGTTCAGCCCGGCGATGTCGTCTCGACGCTGCTGCCCAATGTTCCGGCGGCTGCGGAAACGCATTTCGGCGTTCCGGCATGCGGAGCCGTCCTTAATGCCGTGAACATCCGGCTGGACGCCGGATCTGTCGCGTATATTCTCGGTCATGCGGCGCCTGGAATTCTGATCGTGGATTCAAAGTTCATCCCGCTTGCGGAGGCGGCTCTCGAATTGATGGAAGGGGCGCGGCCGGAGATCATTGAGGCGGATGACGAAGTCGCGGGGATCGGCTCCACCGGGCGGCATGCCCGGTATGAGGACCTGATCGACTCCGCGCCCCTGCCGTTTGAGTGGAGAATGCCCGCGGACGAGTGGGAAAGTCTGGCGCTCAACTACACATCGGGCACGACCGGCCGTCCCAAGGGCGTGGTGTATCATCACCGGGGCGCCTACCTGATGACCTTAGGCACGGTCATCAGCTGGCGGATGACGCTGTATCCCAGATTGCTGGCCGTTGTTCCTCTGTTTCACTGTAACGGCTGGAATCACTCCTGGATGATGCCGGTTCTGGGCGGCTCCTTCGTGTGCTGCCGCGATGTGAATGCCAAAGCGGTGTACGATGCCATCGCGGACGAGGGCGTGACGCATTTCGGCGGCGCGCCGATCGTGCTCAACATGGTTGCCAATGCGCGGCCGGACGAACGGCGCAGCTTTTCGCGACGGGTTGAGATATTCACCGCCGGCGCGCCGCCGCCGGCGGCGGTTCTGGAGCGGATTGAAAAACTCAGCTTCAACGTCACGCATGTTTACGGACTGACGGAGACTTTCGGCCATGTGACCGAATGCGTGTGGCAAGACGGCCGCTGGGACTCGTTTGACGCTGATCAGCGGGCGGCGGTGAAATCGCGTCAGGGGGTGCCTCTCCCGACCATGGAAGAGACCACGGTCGTTGACGCCGCCGCGCGCGAGGAGGTCGTCCGCGACGGGAAGACGCTGGGCGAGATCGTGATGCGCGGAAATCTGGTCATGAAGGGCTACTACCGGAATCCGGAAGCGACCCGGAAATCCTTCGAAGGCGGAAGCTTCCGCAGCGGCGACATCGCGGTTCTCCATGATGACGGCTACATACAGATCGCTGACCGCTCAAAGGACATCATCATTTCCGGCGGCGAAAATGTCTCGTCAGTGGAGGTGGAGGGGACGCTGATGCATCATCCGGCGGTTTCGCTTTGCGCGGTGGTCGCGAAACCGGACGAGAAATGGGGCGAGGTGCCGTTCGCCTTCGTCGAACTGAAGGAGGGCGCAGCGTGCGGCGAGGATGAACTCATCGCTTTCTGCGCCGAATCGCTGGCGGGATTCAAGGTTCCCAAGGGAGTGGCGTTCAGGGATCTGCCCAAGACATCGACGGGCAAGATTCAAAAATTCGAACTCCGGGAGGCCGCAAAGAATTTCTGAGGGACGGGCAGGTCAGCAGGCTGCGGAACAATCGGGCGGCCGTCACAAATGAATGAAACAAATCAGCGACTTTCAAAGGCTTGAGACACACGGAATCTGGCGGGAATCGAAGGGTGATCCCGGGCGGAGCGTGGTGGTCCAGCTGTCAGCGCGCCACCTGACGATCGTCAGCAAAGACAATCAGCCGCTGGCGCACTGGTCGCTTGATGCCGTCCGGCATCTCAATCCGGGCGGCCTTCCCGCGGTTTTCACGCCCGACGACCATGCCGGCGAATCGGTTGAAATGTCCGACAGCGATGTCATCGGGCTGTTGTGCGATCAGCTCGGTCCCGGCATGAAGAATGGGACTTCGCCGCCGCGGACGTCTTGGGCTGTGAGATTGTACGTGCTGGCTTTTCTGACTGCTGTCGGTGCCGGGATTTTCGTGTTTTCCGGTGAAATAGCCGGAGAGCTGGCCGGGCTGATCCCGGCTGCCCAGCGGCTGGAAACCGGAGAAAGGGCTTTCAGCTTTCTGACTGAGATGACCGGCGGGCGGTGCCGCACGGCAGCCGGCGACCGCGCTCTTGCCAAACTGGAGAGCAGACTCTTTCCCGGCGGCGCCACTGTCCGGGTGGTCCGTGGAGACGCGGCAATGACAACCCATTTGCCGGGAGGGATTCTGGCGGTCTCGGATGCGCTGCTGAACGAGCATGACCGGATCGCAGTGACCGCCGGATATCTGCTGGAAGAAAATCTGAGGGCGGTCCGGTCTGATCCAATGGCTGTGCTGTTCCGCGCCGCCGGGCTGCGGGCTGCGGCGTTGTTCGCTCTGCGGGGCCGGCTGGATGATTCGGATCTGCGGGAATTCACGGAATCGCAAGTTCTGTCCGGCAGGACTCCCGTCGAGCCGGAGGCCTTGCTGGAAGCTTTCGGGACAGCCGGGCTTTCAAGCTCGCCCTTCGCCTTGGCGACGGGTTCGAACGGCCGGCTGCTGGAACTGGATCCCTACCGCGGCAGGGCTTTCCAGCCGCCGCTCAGCGACAGGGAGTGGTTTGATCTCAGAAACATTTGCCGGTGACTGCCGTCCGGCGCGGCCGCCTGATGACGGAGCCGGGCGGACATCCGGCCTACATCGGGGTGAGCTGTCCGTTTTCAAGATGCACCGTTCGGTCCATCCGCGCCGCCAGTTCCAGATTGTGGGTGGCGATCAGAGCCGAGAGTCCGGTGTTCCGCACCAGTTCGAGCAGCGCCCCGAAGACATGTCCGGCCGTGCCGGGATCAAGATTTCCGGTGGGTTCGTCAGCCAGCACGAATTTCGGGCGGTTCGCCAGCGCTCTGCTCAAGGCGACCCGCTGCTGCTCGCCGCCTGACAGTTCAGCCGGACGGTGGCTGGCGCGGTCCGCCAGACCGACGCGCGCCAGCAGATCGTCGGCGCGGATCGCGGCGTCCTTGGATGACCGGCCGTTGGCGAGCTGCGGCAGCATGACGTTTTCGCGGGCGGTGAATTCAGGGAGCAGATGGTGGAACTGGTACACGAACCCGATTTCCGTGCGCCGCATCAGGGTCCGCGCGCGGTCCGTCGCGTTGTTCATCGGGCGTCCGCCGATCTCGACCGCGCCTTCATCGGGAACGTCCAGAAGGCCGGAGATGTGAAGAAGAGTGGATTTGCCGGCGCCTGACGGAGCGAGCAGCCCGACAACTTCCCCTTTCGCAACGCTGAGCGTCACGCCGCGCAGCACCGAAACCGGGTTCTGCGATCCGCGGCTGTAGGATTTGCGGATGGAGTCAAGCGAAAAAACCGGATCACTCATAGCGCAGAGCGTCCAGCGGATTCATCTTTGACGCGCGCCGGGCCGGAAAGAGCGTTACGATGAATGACAGCCCGAGGGACAGCGAAACCGCCGATGCCACGTCCCGGAATTCCACCCTGGCCGGAAGGCTGGAAAGGAACCGCACGTTGGGATCCCAGACCCCGCCTCCGGCCAGCATGTTCACGAATTCAAAGATCGGGTCGATATTGACGGCGAACAGGCAGCCGAGCGCGACACCGATAACCGTTCCGATGACTCCGATCGACGCGCCGCAAATGAAAAACACGCGCATAACGGAGCCTTGGCTGAGCCCGATCGTGCGCAGTATGCCGATATCCCGCCCCTTGTTTTTGACCAGCATCACCAAGCCGGAAACGATGTTCGAGGCGGCGATCAGCACCAGAATCGACAAGATGATGAACATCACATTGTCTTCCATCTGCAGCGCCCGCAGAAAGGCTCCGGAAGAATCCTTCCACGACCAAGCGTAAAATCCGTCGCCGGCGGTCTTGATCAGTGCCGCTTTGATCTCGTCGATCTCTTCGGGGTCGTCGACGAAAACCTCTATCTCGTCGGCTGTTTCTTCCCGGTTCAGGAACAGCTGGGCGTCGGCGAACGGCATATAGACCCGCACTTTGTCGATATCGTGGCGCCCGACTCCGAAAATATACGCCACTTCATAGCTGTTGATGCGGGGCACGGTGCCGAATGCTGTTTTGACTCCGTCAGGGGAGATCAGCCGGATTCTGTCTCCGACCGTGACTCCGAGATCTCTGGCAACGCCGGTTCCGATGGCGATTCCTTTGCCGAAATCCTCCATTCGTCCGACGGAATTCTGCGGGTCCGCGATCAGCGGAAGCGAGGCGAAATCTTCCGGCCGGGCGCCGAACATCTCCACGCCGGCGTTGCGGACTTCCGATGACGCCAGGAGCTGGGCGCGCACCACGGGCGCGGCGCGTCTCACACCCTCAAGTTTTCCGAGCGCCGCCGCCAGATTGCCGTAGCCGCGGATCGCCGTGGATTTGGTGCCGTCAGCGGCGGTGTAGATGCCCGAATAAACCGAGACATGCGCGTTCGCGCCGAGCACCGTCGCCATGAATTCGCTGCGGAATCCGGTGCGGACCGAAAGCGTGGCGACGAGCGCGAACACCGCGATGATGATGCCGACGACCGAAATGACGGTCATGGCGCTGACTCCGCCCTCGCTTCTTTTCGACTTCAGATAGCGGTATGCGATCATCCATTCGAAAAGGGAGAACGCGGGGGGGTTGCCTCGGGTTTCGGGAATTTCCGTTCCGGTTTTCATTTCGGCTGCATGCGCTCCGTTATTCCGCGCCGCAGGCGGCGAGCCGGTTCACGGCTTCGTCGGGAGTGCAGCGGACGGTGTCGCCGCCGCGCCGCCGCGTCAGTTCGACCTCGCCCTTCGCCAAGCCGCGCGGTCCGACGGTGATTCTCCACGGCAGTCCGATCAGGTCCATGGTTGCGAACTTGGATCCCGCGCGTGCGTTCGTGTCGTCATATAGCGGCTCCAGTCCCTGATCTCTGAGGCGGCGGCACAGTTCTTCACAGACACCGCAAACGGCACTGTCATCCTGCGCGAGGTTGATGATTCCGGCGGCGAAGGGAGCGACGGCTTCCGGCCAGATGATTCCTTTTTCGTCGTGGCTGGCTTCAATGACCGCTCCCGCCAAGCGGGATACGCCTATTCCGTGCGATCCCATGTGCACCGGCGCGCGTTTCCCGTCCGCGTTATTTACGCAGGCGCCCATGGGCTCCGAATATTTCGTGCCGAAATAGAATATCTGGCCGACTTCGATGCCGCGCGATGTCCGCCGCCGCGCGGCGGGAACCTGCCGTTCAAAGAGTTCCTGGTCATGGGTTTCATCGGTGCGCGCGTACGGTGCCGTCCACCGGTCGAAGATGGCGGCGCATTCCTCGCGGCTGTCGAAGTTGATCCCGCTGCGGCCGAGGGTCAGATCCAGGATGGCGCTGTCGAAAAACACCTCCGATTCGCCCGTCTCGGCGAGGACCAGAAATTCGTGGCTGTGCCGGCCTCCGATAGGTCCGGCGGCGGCCCGCATGGGAATGGCCTTCAGTCCCATCCGCTCGTAGGTCCTCAGGTAACTCGCCAGATGACGGTTGTACGAATGGATCGCGGCCGCTTCGTCCACATCGAAATTGTAGCCGTCCTTCATCAGGAATTCACGGCCGCGCATGATGCCGAAGCGGGGCCGGATTTCGTCACGGAATTTCCACTGAATATGATAAAGCGTCAGCGGCAGATCCCGGTAGGAACTGATGTGGCTGCGGAATATGTCGGTGACGAGTTCTTCGTTGGTCGGGCCGTAGACCAGACTGCGGCCATGCCGGTCGGTGACGCGGAGCATTTCCTCTCCGTAATCGTCATAGCGGCCGGACTCCTGCCACAACGCGGCCGGCTGCAGAGTCGGCATCAGCAACGGGATATGCCCGGCGGCCGCCTGTTCTTCGTGAACAATCGCCTCGATTTTTTTCAGGACCCGCAGGCCGAGCGGCATCCAGGAGTAAATTCCCGCCGATGCCTGCTGGATCATGCCGGCCCGCAGCATCAGCCGGTGACTCGCGATCTGCGCTTCCGCCGGGGTTTCCCTGAGGACAGGCAGGAAATATCTCGACATGCGCATGATTTGACTCCGACGGCGGCCAGCGGCGATGCGTCCGGCAGGCTATACGATCTCCGCGACCGGCTCGCAATCCATTGCTTTTGCAAGCGACTCGAACCGGGTTTCGACGACCTCTCCGTATATGTCCTTGAAGGATTCCGGCAGAATGAGAGTCAGCACATGTTTTTTGGCGCGGAATTTCAGCCGTCCGATCTTGTCGGCGGACGTGGCGCTGAACATGGCCCCGAAACGCATCGCCTTGCCGAGTATTTCGGCTTGGCTGGCAGCGTCCTGGCACAGCAGGCCGATATAATCGCCGGGCGGGCCGCCCCGCGCGTTCCGGTAGCGGTGGAACAAAGCCAGGGCGATGAAGATGCGCCCCTTATGGTCAATGCCGCCCAGATTGGCGCGGGTCGCATTGTCGAAACTGATTTCAGCGCGGTAATCGGGATGGGCCCGCCATGTGACGTCATGCAGCAGACAGGCGGCGCGGATGAGGCGGTGGAATTCAGCTGACCGGGACTTGAACAGCGGCTTGACGAACTGAAACAGCTTGTCGCCGAATCCGGGCAGCCGCGCCGACGACAGTTCCGAATGAAGGCAGGCTTCGATCAGCGGGTCGCGCCGGCGCAGTTCTTCCGGCATCCTCTCGTAGAGCATGCCTTCGCGGATGCCGTAGCCGGAAACGCCGATCTCGCCGGGGCGGAACTGGGCGATGAGTTCTTTCAGGACCATGCCGCCCGCCTTCAGGCCGCTCAGCCTGCCGGACGACACCAGTCCCTTTTTCCGGAGCCGTTCCGTTCCCAGCTTTCCGGCCCAAGCCACGGTGGCAAGCGCGGACTCGCAGGTCATTTTGTATTCATTCAGAACTTTGAGAGGATACCGGTTCCGTTCCATGTCCAGCCGCGCGATGACCCGCCATGAACCGCCGACCAGAAACAGCGTGTGATATGTGCCGTCCAGACGTTCCCGGGTTCCGGCAATTGTCCGGCGGATCAGTTTTTTCACCTCGTCAGGCGATCCGTTGAGGCCGACCGCCAAATGTCCGAGCTTCACGGTCAGCGCCCTGCCGATAGTGCGGTTAGAGACCTCGACCAGCTCGGTGGACGAGCCGCCGAGATCGCAGACGACGCCCTCCGCGTCCGGCCAGCCCAGAAAAACGCCCTGAGCCGCCAGCCGCGCCTCCTCTTCGCCGCTGACCACCAGAATCTCGATTCCGGTCCGGGATTTGATATCGCCGCAGAAATCAGGGCCGTCGGACGCTTCGCGCACGGCGGCCGTCGCCACGGCGGTCAGCGACGACAGATTCATGCCTTCGGACAGCAGGGCGAACCGTTTGACGGCTCTCAGCGCCCTTTGCCGTCCTTCAGCGTCCAGCCTGCCCGTCCGGGACAGCGAGGCACCCAGGCCGCAATGCACCTTTTCGTTGAAGAAATAAGCCGGCGATCTCGCCGCGCCGTCGAACACCACGAGACGCACGGAATTCGATCCGATATCGATGATTCCCAGCCGCCGCATGCCGTCGGCGCCGATTCCGCCCGGCGGCGGGCGGAGGGTCATGCCGTCCATGCCCGCCGACTCCGGCCGGCCCGCGGTTTTTCAGTCCCCGGAATGCGCAAGTTTGATGACATCCTCGGCGCCGGCGGAGCCGCGTCCGGAGAGGGAGGGATTCTCCAGGAAAAAACGGTGGCAGTTGAACGTTTTCTCATTTTCCGCCCCCCGGTGCCGTATATAGGTGCCGTCATGCCGCAGAATCCAGCTCTGCGCCTGGTCCGCGAGATTCGCTGCCATGATCTGGCTGACAACCTGCTCTCGGACCGTGGGGTTTTCGATTTCCACCAGCGTTTCAACCCGCCGGTTCAGGTTGCGCTCCATCCAGTCAGCCGAAGAGATGAACACCCTCGCATGTTTCGAAGGCAGCCGCTTTCCGTTTCCGAAACACACAATGCGGGAATGTTCGAGGAACCGGCCGACCACAGACTTCACTCTGATATTTTCCGAAAGACCGCGGATTCCCGGCCGCAGACCGCAGATTCCCCGGATGACAAGCGTGATCTTCACTCCCTCCGCGCTGGCGTCATAAAGCTTCTGGATGACTTCCGGATCAATGAGCGAGTTCATTTTGGCCCAGATTTCGGCCGGTTTTTTCCTCTTCGCCGACTCCACCTCGCGGCTGATACATTCTATCAGCATTTTCCGCAGATTGATCGGAGCCACCGCCAGCCGTTCCAGACTGGCCGGCTGCGCGTAGCCGGATACGTAATTGATCAGTTTGGTGGCGTCTCTCCCGGCGGCGGCGCTGCAGGTGAACAGACTCAGATCCGTGTAGATCCGGGCCGTGATAGGATGGTAGTTGCCGGTGCCGTAATGGGTGTAAGTCACCAGCCGGTCGCCTTCGCGCCGCACCACAGTTGACACTTTGGCGTGCGTTTTCAGATCGAGAAAACCATAGACGACTTGTGCCCCGGCCCGTTCCAGCCGCCTGGACTGACGGATATTCGCGGCCTCGTCGAAGCGGGCTTTCAACTCAACCAGAGCGGTGACCGACTTTCCGTTTTCGGCGGCTGCGCAGAGGGCTTCCACGATCGGACTGTCGTAGGATGTCCGGTAAAGCGTCTGTTTGATGGCGACGACTTTCGGGTCATTGGCGGCCTGCCGGACAAACCGCACGACCATGTCGAAAGTCTCATAAGGGTGATGCAGCAGCATGTCCTTTTGCCGGACCGCGCTGAACATGTCGCCGTCATGGTCGCGGACTCTTTCCGGAACCCGCGGCGAAAACATCGGCCACAGCAAATCGGCGCGGCTGCCCAGAACCAATTCTTTGAGATCCGCCAGTCCGACCATTCCTTGGAGAGAGAAAATGTCGCCGTCTTTCATTTCCAGCTCTTTTTTCACCAGTTGGGCGAGGCCGCCCTTGCCGCCGCCCGTCAGCGACAGATGGATGACATCGCCGCGCCGCCGCCGTTTCAGCGCGATTTCAAATTCGCGGACCAGATCTTCGGCTTCCTCCTCCAGTTCGAGGTCGCTGTCGCGCAGAATGCGGAATGCGCACTGCTCGACGACCCGGCAGCCCGGGAAAACGAAACCGATTTTTTCCACCAGCAATTCTTCCAGGGGAATGAACCGCGCCTCACCCCGTTTTCCGTCCGGCAGCCGCGTGAAACGGTCGATCTGCTCCGGAATCAGCATCAGCGCCTGAAGGGCGCGGCGGTTCTTGCCGCTTTCCAGCCACAGCGCCAGCGCGAAGCCGGCATTGGGAATGAAGGGAAATGGATGCGCCGGATCGATGGCCAGCGGCGTCAGTATCGGAAACACGCATTTGATGAAGACATCGTCCAGATACTTCCGGTCCCTGTCTGTCAGTTCCGACTTGTTCAGAAGGCAGATGCCCTCCCGGTCCAGTTCGGACTTCAGGGAATTCCAGACCTGCTGCTGCGCGGTGAGAAGTTTCCGGGTGTCCGTGGCGATGGCTGCAAGCTGTTCAGAGGGCAGAAGGCCGTCAGCGGCGGCGGGCTGGTTCCCGCCGCCGGCCAGTTCCAGAAGACCGGCGACCCGGACGGTGTAGAATTCATCAAGATTGGTGGCCGAAATCGCGAGGAACCGCACCCTTTCGAGCAGCGGAACTTCGGAGTTCTGCGCTTCTTCAAGCACCCTCCAGTTGAATGCGAGCCAAGACAGTTCGCGATTGAAGAAACGTTTCGGCCCCGAGCGGCCGGATACAGGGATCTCGACCGGCGGCGGGAATTCACCGTGCAGGAAGTCGGCGTTTGCATGAGAAACTTCGGGCAGTCCGGTATCAGTCATTTTCCTTGCGAACTGTCGTTGAATTCAGCGCTGCGAGCGACTCCGCCGCCGCCGTGCGGGAGATTCCGCGGCCCTTTGCCAGGCAGCGGCGGTCAATTTCCGCGACGAGAGCTTCCGCTGCCTCGAAGGTGCGTTCCATGCGCGGCAGGATATAGTCGGCTACGTTCGGCGCAACTGAAATCTGCCGGTCCGCGGCCAGTTTGATGATCAACGCCCTCAGCATCCGGTCGTCGGGAGATCCGACGGATACGCAGCGGCTGCCCTGCGCCCGGCTTTTCAGATCGGCGAGCCGCACGGTCCAGAGCGCCGGATCGCGGCGTGATGTCAGCAGCAGCAGCCCGCCGGATTCCGCCGCGGCGTTGCACAGATGGAACAGTCCGGCCTCCTGTTCGCTGTTTCCGGCAGACCGGTCGGCGTTCAGAACCGCCGCCGCCGCCCCGCGCGCGGCAGCCGCGATGCCCGGTTCCGCCAGGTCGCCGCAGCTTAGAATGCGGGCCTTGGCCGCCTGCGACCAGATGTGCGCCAAATGGGTTTTCCCGCACCGGGCCGGGCCTGTGAGGATCAGCCTCCCGTCCGGCCAGCCGTCTTCAAGAAGCACGGCGTCGCAGGCTTCCGCGTTGCAGTCTGAACGGACGAAATCCGCGGCGTTGAAAGACGCCGCCGCGCTGAATTCCATGGGCGGCGGCAGAACTTCATCAGTCGGCATCGTGTTTGCCATGCCCCTTGTAAAGCGGGCTGGAGAGGTAACGTTCAAGCGCATAGCGCGAAATCACGCCGGCGATCGCTGCCAGAGGAACCGCCAGCAGCATGCCGATGAAGCCGAACAGGCTGCCGAAAGCTGACAGGGCGAACAGAAGCCAGACCGGGTGCAGACCGACGGATTTGCCGACCAGCCGGGGTGTCAGTATGTTCCCCTCAAGCACCTGTCCGGCCGCGAACACGGCGGCGACGGCAATGATCCAGACAGGGTCCGACCAGAACTGAAACGCCGCGACTCCGATAGCGAGCGCGCCGCCGCCGATCGCTCCGAAAAACGGAATGAATGACGCAAGGCCGGCGAGCATGCCGATGGTGAATCCGAAATTCAATCCGACCAGTTCCAGAGACACCGCGTAAAAGATGCCGATAAGCGCACAGACCGTCGTCTGTCCCCGGACGAATCCAGCGAGCGCGCTGTCGATTTCGTGCGCCAGCCTGCGGATGTCCCCCGCATGATCTCGCGGCAGCCAACTGTCGATACTCCGGACCGCCAGATCCCAGTCGGCCAGCATGTAGATCATGACGACTGGAACGACGAGCACGAACATGAGCAGGTTGACCGCGCCCATTCCGATCGAAAACACGCGTTCTACGACTGCAGTGCCGACTGCGCCGGCTGCGCCGCCGAAATCCTGCAGCGCGGTTGTCAGCTGAAACTCTCCGTCGATCAGATCCGGAGCGTATTTCCGGGCCAGTCCGTTGATCCAGTTCTGCAGCGATTTGGACATTTCCGGCAGAAGGTCAGTGAACTGCGACAGCTGCCCCACCATGAACGGAATCACGGCGATGATGATCACCAGCACCATTGAGAGGCTCAGCGAAGAGATGATCGCTGTCGCCCAGATTCGGGACAGGCCCCAGCGCTCCAGCCGGTCCGCCGCCGGATCAAGCAAGTAGGCGAGAGCCAGACCGACCACGAAGGGGAGCAGTACGTCTCCCAGCCGCCAGAGGATGGCGAGAAACAGCGCGGTCCCAGCGGTCCAGCAGATCAGCTGCATGCGGGCTGACAAAGCCATCGCGCGGCCTTTCCTCAGTTTGCTTCTCCGGCCATGGCAATAAGGCGAAACCGTCCGCGATGCAAAAGCGCCTGCAGATCCGCGTTCAGCGGTCCGGGCGCAAAAACCTCGCAGCCACCGTACCGCGTGATCGCGGGAGCTTCAAATTTCATTCCGCCGCTGAAACTTGTGACGTCTCTGCCGTCCTGGAAATTGCGGAGCCGGTCACCGCCTTTTCGGAAGAACGGACACTCCGCCGACTGTGCCGGCACGGCCGCTCCGCGCCGGGTAATGGACCGGCGTCAGCGCGGCAGGCCCGGGCGGCGCGCTGAAACGGCTGAAGACCATGCGCCTGCCGCTCAAAGGAATTGTTCCCTCAGCAGCCGCTCTTCCAGACCATGGCCGCGGTCAAACAATATGCGGTGGCCCACGGATGGTTCGCTCGCCACTTCAACTGACACAATGCCGCGGGCGGAACGGGCATCAGCGTCCGCCATGGCAGGTCTTGCCGCGGGATCCAGAACATCAAAACGGACACGGGCTGATTTCGGCAGGAGAGCGCCCCGCCAGCGCCGCGGGCGGAATGCGGCCATCGGGGTCAGGGCCAGCACATCGCAGCCTATGGGCAGGATCGGCCCGTGCGCCGAATAATTATAGGCCGTGGACCCCGCTGGCGTGGATATGATCGCTCCGTCACAGATCAGTTCCTCAAGGCGCACCTTGCCGTCAACGGAAATCCGCAGCCGCAATGCCTGCGGACCGGCGCGGATGAGCGAGACTTCATTGATCGCCAGCGCGGCATGAGTGTCGCCGCTGTGGTCGACCGCCCGCATGGCGAGAGGATTGATCACTTCCTCTTCGGCGGCGGCAAGACGGCCGCGCAGGTTCTCTTCTTCGTAGCCGTTCATGAGGAATCCGATGGTTCCTCTGTGCATGCCGTAGACAGGGCAGTTCAGACTGCGGGCTTTATGCAAGGTCTGCAGCATGAATCCGTCGCCGCCGAGCGCGACGATGACATCGGCGCTGTCCTCGGAGGCGTCGCCGTAGATTTCTGTCAGACGCTTCCGGGATTCCACTGCGAAGGGCGTATCGCTCGAAAGAAAACGGATATGATCGAAATTTGCCATGCTGTCGGGAAATTCTGCAGTTCCAAGCCGTATATGCGATTTATGCCGCTGCGGCGGCTTGCCTGGGTTTTCCCTGTATAACAGATTGTAACGCCGGGTCGATACTGCATTGACTGTTCAAGCCGAGGTTGTTGCTGTTGATTTTTTCGCTTACGCTGCACGCAGGGGTTCTGATGAGCTCCATGCAGGAGACTATCGTTCCATCCGGCGCGTTTCAGCTTGTTTCTCATTGATATCTTTTCCCGGGATATCGCGCCCTGTGTTCAGAGCGATACGCTGCATCATCACCGGGGTCCATTCCCATGCTGCCGCGCTGACAGTCATTTATGATCATGTCCAGTGCCTGATGCAGGGAGTTCCCGATCCGCCGGCGTGACCGCACGGCGCCCGTCAGCTACTCCGGCGTCATCGGTCCGTTCATCAGGAAACAGCGGGTCTCGGCTGCTGTCTCTCCTTTGATGCCATGTTGTGCCCCGATCCCTCGGATCGCGGACAGACCGGGCTGTCCGCGCATGTCATGCAGCTGTCCGGTTTCATGTCAGACCCGGGCGCGGCGGATTTCATGCGGCAAAGGCTCGGGCAATATGGAGCAGCGAGCGTTCCGCAGTTCTATGTTTATAAAGAAGATCATGTGCACAGCCGTGTGTTCCTCCGCATGCTGATTGTTACTCAGAGCGGCAGATGCGCCGGTATTCGCGCCTTCGTTTTTTGAAGATGACAGCCGACAGGACGCAAGCAGGCGCCGGGCAACGCCGGTCTGAAAAGCGGAGATGTCTCCCGGCGAGTGCAAGGCGGTCGAGCAGGCTCCTGAACCCGGACGGGGAACTGCCCGAAAGCGCTATTTACACATTGCCGTAATTGGTCGCGAAGGGCGGGAGTGAACCGGAATATCCATCGCCCGTACAACTATGAAATGCATCACCGGGTTCAGCCGGCGGCTCTCTGTCAGAATCAAGCTGCAGCAGATGCGGCAAGTGCCCGGCAAATGCGTTTCCGAGGGCCGCTGGTCGTGAGAAGGGCGGGAATCCGGCGGGATTCAGTCGCTGGCCGGTGTCGATTGGCAGCCGGACAGAGTTCACTCCGCCTTTTCCAGACCTATTACAAGCGGCTCGCAGGCGGTTTCAACGGCGGGCCGGGGGGCTATCGCTTTTGAAATTTCCCATTCCGGCTGCGGGAAAGACGCTCGGGAAGGATGCCGGGCGCGACGGGATCCAGGCTGTTGAACAGGTCGGAAAAGGTGTCGCAGCTCGGCGTGCCGTGTTTCAGATCCATGAACTCAAGCAGGAATTTCCTCTTGATTTTACCGTATTCGACCATGTCAGTGCATGTTTCGCCTCCCGATATGACGGTCAGAAGAGCGATCATGAGTATTTAATGAAGGTCGTGCCGTGCAGCGTTGCTGCGGCGGGGATCGTTGATGCCATTGAAAATATGGGATAAATCCGCCAACTGTTTGCCTGTTTTTGCATTGTTAAGGCATTGATGGAACAAAATGCGCTGATTGGAAAGCAGAAAAATTCAAAAGCGAAAGCCCTAGCGGCAGACCGCATTGGGCCGGCAGGACGTGCGGGCCGATCAACCGCGCTGGCGGCGGTCGGCGAAGATACCGAGGCTGCGCTAGCCTCGCAGCTGCACCCGCAATGCCGAAGTTTGATCCCTGTCGCGATGATGATCTCGTCCCGGGCCGGACGCATCTCCTCAAGCGCCTTCGCGGTGACGATCGTGCCCCGGGCCTTGCGCTGGCCCTTGCGTGCCGCGCCGCTAGACTGGGCGGGAACGATCTTGCCGTTCGCGAGCGAGCGGAACCGTTCCACGATATAACGCTCGTCGTCGAGACCGCCGCTGACGAAATGGATGAGATAGGTGCGCGCGTCGCCGCACGGTGCGATCGCTGCCTGCATCGTGCCGTGCTCCTCCGACAGGTGAATGGGAACGGCGGCAACGTTCCCCTCTCTCTGGAGCGCCGACCGCCGTCCCGCTCACGGCCAGCCTCTCCTCCTGCCGGTGGAATGCGCGTGGATGGAGGCAGCAGCAGGACGGCCGTGCAGCGGACAGGAGCGCGGCGCGAGTTGAAAAGCCAAACCGGGCATCATAAAAGGAAGCATGAAGGCGGATGTGCGCGAGGCTCGCGTTGCAGACGTTCAAGACCAAGGCGTTCGCCCGTTTCGCCGACCGCTAGGGGCTGGAGGATGCGGCATTGTGCGAGGCCGTCCGGCGCGCCGGGCAGGGGCTGATCGACGCCGACCTCGGCGGCGGCGTCATCAAGCAGCGCATCGCCCGCGAGGGCGGCGGCCGATCCGGCGGGTTCCGCGCGATCGCACTGTTCCACCGGGGCGCGCTGGCGTTCTTCGTCTACGGGTTTGCGAAGAGCGCCCGGGACAACCTGCGCCGGGACGAGTTGGCGACCTACAGGCTGCTGGCCGACGGGTATCTGACGCTGGACAGGAACGGCCTTGCGGCTGCCCAGGCGACTGGAGCGATAATCGAGGTTGAATGCGATGACCAAGCAATATAAGAGTGAGGCGCTGGCGGCCGCGCACGAAGCTGCGCTCGGTCTGGCCGAGGCGGGCCTGATGTCGAAACGGACCATGCGGAAGTTCGACGGGATGTGCCTCACGCCTGTCAAGGAAATGACGCCGGAGGACATTTGCGCGCTTCGGCTGCGCGAGCACGCGAGCCAGGCGGTGTTCGCGCGCTACCTCAACGTGACGACGGGTCTGGTGAGCCAGTGGGAGCGCGGCGAGAAGCGCCCCCGCGGCACCTCGCTGAAGCTGCTGACGCTGGTGGCGAAGAACGGCCTTGGTGCGGTTGCGTGAAAACACGCACTGATCGCGGCTCCGCCCTGCGCACCAAGAGTACGCTCAGATTCGAGTTCGCCGCGAGGTTGCACCATGGGTGCTGAATCTGCAATCGAGTGGACCGACGCAACTTGGAATCCGGATCCCAGGGGACCTCGGCATTCGACTTGGGCGCGGTCCCTCCGAAAGGGACTTCCCCATAGGCGCGGGCACCGGGCATCCGGTCGTCGCGGAAGGCAAGCGCCTTGGCGCCCATCGCGCGAACGTCGTTGAGCGTCCGGTGCCAGATCATCGCCGGAGGCGCGGCACGTTCGCTTTTCCAGGCCTGTGCGACCTCGCCGGCCGTGCTATCGACAGCGGCGGCGACCCGCTCGGCGGAAGCCGTCGGCAGGCCGCCATTCGTCTCGAGCGCCTGCAATGCCAGGTCCAGCGTTCGGTGAACCAGGTCGCCCATGCAAGCGGGTTCAGCACCAGCGGCTCCTCGCCGCTTTCGGGGTCTTGCCAGCGCAACCCGTATTGCCACACGAAACCCAGAGTATTGCGCAGGATCCGGTTCAGCGACGTCGCCGACTGCGTCCTGTCCAGTATCGAGTGGATCACTGGATGATCCGGTCGAACCAGACCGTCATGCGGCGTCAGCCTGACCATGAAGTTCCTGCACCGGAAGCGCGGCCGGGAGGCAATCGACGAGATCGGCATCATCAACCCTGCTGTTCAAATGCGAATCGCGGAATAAAGAGTCGGGCTTGGCCGCACGCTGTCGATCGCGCATATGTTCTATCGAAATTAAGATCTACAGCCGCGGAATGATCCTGTGTCTGGAGCGGCGGATCCCTGAGGCCGCTCAGGCAGCTTCAGGGCTTTCAGGAAGTCGACGTTCGCCAAGGCTGTTGTTATTGAGTTTTTAATGATATCTGGCTCAACGTCCAACCGATCAGTTTGTTGATTCTGAAATCCTGTTGAAGCATCAGCGTTTCCGCGCATCGGCCGATTAAGAAAGCGGTTATGAAAAAATTCACTCCTTCCGGATTTGATTCCGGGCTGGCAGATACGGACCCCGCGGTACTTGAGGCCATCGGCGGCGAGCTCGGACGACAGCGCCATGAAATCGAATTGATCGCATCCGAAAACATTGTGTCGCGGGCGGTTCTTGAAGCTCAGGGATCGGTAATGACCAACAAATATGCCGAAGGCTATCCCGGACGGCGCTATTACGGCGGCTGTGAATTCGCCGATGATGCGGAGCGCTTGGCCATTGACCGCCTTTGCAGGCTCTTCGGATGCGGCTTCGCGAATGTCCAGCCGCATTCCGGAAGTCAAGCCAACCAAGGTGTGTTCAATGCCCTTCTCAGTCCCGGCGACACCATACTCGGCATGGAACTGTCGTCCGGCGGCCATCTGACGCACGGCGCCAGGCCGAACCAGTCCGGCAAATGGTTCGATGCCGTTCAGTACGGCGTCTGCCGCGAAGGCTGCATGATTGACTATGATCAGGTGGAAGAACTGGCGAAGGCCCGTCGGCCGAAACTGATCATCGCCGGCGGTTCGGCGATTCCCCGCCGCATTGATTTTAAGCGTTTCCGCCGCATTGCCGATAAAGTGGGTGCCTATTTGCTTGTCGATATGGCGCATTTCGCCGGACTCGTCGCCGGCGATGCCCATCCCTCGCCGTTCCCGTGTGCCGATGTCGTGACGACGACCACGCACAAAACGCTGCGCGGTCCGCGCGGCGGCGCAATCATGACCGACAGCCGGGAAATCGCCAAAAAGGTGAATTCAGCGATTTTCCCGGGAATCCAAGGCGGGCCGCTGATGCATGTTATCGCCGCCAAAGCGGTGGCGTTCGGCGAGGCGCTGCAGCCTGAATTCAAAGAATACGCTGAAAATGTGGTCTCTAACGCCTCAGCGCTTTCCGATACCCTGAAGGAGGGGGGACTGGACATCGTGACCGGCGGAACGGACACGCATGTCGTTCTGGTCGATCTGCGCCCCAAGGGAATCAAGGGAAATGACGCCGAAAGGTCTCTGGGCCGTGCCGGAATCACCTGCAACAAGAACACGATTCCGTTTGACACGGAAAAGCCGTCCGTGACCTCAGGGCTGCGTTTGGGAACTCCGGCCTGCACCACAAGAGGTTTTGGAAAGGACGCATTCCGCCGGACCGCGGCGCTGATTACGGAAACTTTGGATGGATTGCGCAAGAATGGTCCGGAGCGGAATGAGGCTGTTGAAAAATCCGTGCGCAGGCGCGTCGCGGAACTCTGCGGTCAGTTTCCGATTTATCCGTATCTTTGCTCCGACACCGATGCAGCCTGATGCCCGGCCTGCTGATCGCGGGTTCGCGACACCCGCAGGATAGTTGAAGATTCCATCCCTTTTGGTTAAATGATGACTCAGCCCGGACTGCCGGGTCTTGGTTCACTAAAATCTAAGGAGCGAGGATGGCGAAGGAAGAACTGCTCGAATTTCCCGGCGTCGTTAAGGAGCTTCTGCCGAATGCGACGTTCAGGGTCGAGTTGGAAACCGGCCATCAGATCATTGCTCACACGGCAGGAAAAATGCGCAAGAACCGGATTCGGGTGCTGGCCGGTGACCGCGTGAGAGTCGAAATGACTCCCTATGACCTGACCAAAGGCCGAATCAATTTCAGGTACAAATAACGGGGATGCGCCTGATACTGGCCTCCGCCAGTCCGCGGCGGAGAGAGCTGCTGCGGCAAATCGGCGTCCAGCCTGACGAGGTCCGCGGTCCGGACATTGACGAGACGCCGCTCCGGGGCGAAGCCCCGAGGGTCTACTGCCGGAGGATGGCCGAATCGAAGGTGAACGAGGCTGAACCAGGACTGGAAGAAATTGTGCTTGCGGCCGATACCGCTGTCGCAGTCGGGCGGACCATACTGGGAAAGCCGGACGATGCCCGCTGCGCCCGCGCCTTTCTGACAAAAATGTCGGGACGGCGCCACCGGGTCATCACAGCCGTCGCGGTCAAGTCAGCCGCCAACCTGTGGCTTCGGGATGTTGTGACAATTGTCAGAATGAAGAGGCTTTCAGAGAGTGAAATCGACGCTTACATCGAGTCGGGAGAATGGGAAGGCAAGGCCGGCGCCTACGGAATCCAAGGAAAGGCCGGCGCGTTCATTCCGTGGCTGCGCGGTTCGTTCACATCGGTCGTCGGACTGCCCTTAACCGAAACAGCCGGCCTTCTGCGGGCAGCCGGCTATCTGAGCGATTCCGGGAATGATCGTTTATGACCGTTTGAAAGGCGGAGAGGCGGCGGCGGTTCTGGCCGATGGAGTTCTGGAGGATTTTCTGTTTTCGGTTTCGGGCGGCGGTCCGGATCCCGGAACTGTCTTTCGTGCGGTCGCGGATCGCAGATTAAAGGGACAAGGAGCTTGGGTGGTAAGGCTGCCCGGTGGCCTGCGGGGATTTCTGCGGACTGTCCGGCCGCTCGAGCCTGGCGCGCGAATTCTGGCGCAGGTCAAAGGTTACGCAGAGCCGGGAAAGCTGGTTCCGGTCTCCGACCGCGTCGAGTTAAGCGGCAGATACACGATTCTGACTGATGCCAGGAAAGGCGTCAGCGTGTCGCGCAAAATCCGCGACTCGGCACTCGACCGGCGGGTCAGAGAAGCTGCGCAATCGGCAGCTGAGTCGATTGATGAATTGGGAGTTATTGTCCGTAGTTCCGCCGCGTTTGCCGGCGGCTCCCGCATCGCTGACGAGATCCGCCGACTGGCCGACGACTATAGACGCGCGTCGGCTGCGGACGCCGATGAATGCCCGTGTGTCGTTCTTGCGGCGCCGTCGGTGCTGGACCGGGCGGTCGCCGGCTGCGGAACCATTGATCATGGGGTCGACGAGGCTGCGGGTTCATTCGAGCGTCACGGAATTTCAGAAATGCTGGATTCATTTGATACGCCCTCGGTCGCTCTTGCGAATGGAGGAAATCTTGTGATCGAACCGACCCGCGCCCTGACCGCGGTTGACGTTAACACCGGACATGACGTGTCTCCCAAGGCCGGACTGAAAACCAATCTTGCTGCGGCGCGGGAATTGCCGAGGCAGCTGCGCATACGGGGGATCGGCGGCCAGATCGTTGTCGATTTCGCCCCGGCTTCAAAAAGGGAGCGATGCCGTATCCAGGAGGATCTGGAAACGGTTTTCCAATCCGACTGTGTGCCTACCGCACTGGTCGGCTGGACGGGGCTGGGTCATTTTGAGATGCACCGGCGCCGGGGACGACTGCCGCTGAGATGCTGGATGAAGAAAAATGAAATGTCCGATTTGCCTGCGTGAGGGCGGCAGCCGATACCGTCCGTTTTGCTCGCGCCGCTGCGCGGACATTGATCTTGGCCGGTGGTTCGACGGAAGCTATTCGATGCCGTTGGATTTCGGCCGGGAATTCAATGCCGATAATGGCACCTGCGATGAATCGCCGCCGGATAAAAAATCCGGTATGGACAGGCCGAAGCGTCTGTCGTAAGGAATGCCGCCCGTGCCTGGGTAGCTCAGGGGTAGAGCAGTGGACTGAAAATCCTCGTGTCGGTGGTTCAAATCCGCCCCCAGGCACCATTTCCTCCCGCTTCGGCTCGCTATCGGTCCGGTGACGCCGCCTTAAGCTCTGGCGGAAAGGCCGCTTGCTTGTTGATCGGTGTCGGTTTGCACCGTCCGCCTTCCGTGAATCGTTCCAAGCCGCCGATTTGCTCGCGCAGTACACGCCGCCGCACTTCTTTGACCTCTCCCGGCTCCATCTGGCCGAGGCGGAAAGGTCCGTAGGACACTCGGATAAGCCGGTTCACCGCCATGTCCGCAGCCTCCATCGCACGGCGGATTTCCCTGTTTTTGCCCTGCCGAAGCGCGACGGTGAACCAAGTGTTCCGCCCCAGCCGCCTGTCGATTTCAATCTCCATCGGACCGATGCGGAACCCGTCCGAGACAATGCCGCCGCGCAGCTCCGCAAGCTGAGATTCATCAGGCCTGCCGTAGGCCCGCACCCGGTAACGGCGAAGCCATCCCGTGGAGGGATGTTCAAGCCAGCGTTTCAACTCTCCGTCGTTGGTGAGAAGGAGCAGTCCTTCGGAAGCCATGTCCAGTCTGCCGACCGGCATCAGGCGGGGCAGTCCATGCGGAAGACGGTCAAAAACCGTGGCGCGGCCCCGTTCGTCTCGCGCGCTTGTCACCAGCCCGGCCGGTTTATGGTGGAGCCAAAGCCTAGGCGGGTCCGGGGGCGGCAGCGGTTTGCCGTCCACAGTGATGATGTCGTGATCGGTGACGTTAATGGAAGGGCTGACGACGGTCTCGCCGTTGACAGCGACCCGGCCGGCATTGATCAGCCGTTCCGCGCCTCTTCGCGATTCGAGGCCGGCGCGGGCGATGGCCTTGGCCAGCCGTTGACTTGGAATCGGATATTTCTGCATGATGGCACCGAATACGGTTTCAGAGCGGCGTGCGCCACCATTTCCGCAAAAACGAAATGAATGGTATTCGGTTTCGGTCTGCTGCCGTCTTACGGCATGACCGAGACGGTTTGACCAGAGCTGATGATAGAAACTGCCGGATGCACTGTCGCAAGATAAAGAATACATGGCCGTTCGAAGGCCATATGGGTGCGGCAATCGCAGAAGCCGAGGCCGCATTTCGGCGCGGCGAAGTTCCTGTAGGGGCCGCCATCGCAGATTCCCGCGGTCGGCTGGTCGCTACAGCGGGCAACCGCATTCGCGAACTGCATGATCCGACGGCTCATGCCGAGATCTTGGCGATCCGCGAAGCTTGCGCACTGTCAGCGAACGAGCGTTTGCCCGGATACCGGCTTTATGTGACGCTTGAACCCTGTCCGATGTGCGCAGCGGCGATCTCGCTGGCCCGAATCGGCAGACTCTATTTCGCCGCGTCCGATCCGGAATCCGGCGGAGTGGAATCCGGGCCAGCGATATTCGAACAGCCGCAGTGCCGCCACCGTCCTGAAATCTACTCGGGAATCGCGGAAAAGGAATCGAGAGAGATGCTGCGGAGATTTTTCGAAAATCTGCGCCAAGGCGCATGATTTCAGGCCGTTTTTGGCTGCCGGTCATAAGGGAACGGTGATGCGCGTCCGCCTCCTGAACGAGTGGGCCCTCTGTGGATGAAATGCAGTGAAGCAGTGTGAAAAAGAAACTAAGGGCAGAATTTTCCCGGAACGCCCTTGAATTGAAAAATGGATACTGAACAGTTGCCATCGTCAAAAAGATCAGCTTGACCGGCTCAACGACGCTGGCGTAGATAATCAACAGACTGTGCCGCTCATGCGGGTTTCAACATCCATCGGGACATCCCCGCGTGACTTTCCGGTTGTCGCAAGGGGAAGCAGTGCTACTCCTATGTCATCAGCATCCCAGCGGCGATGCTTCTGCGAGCAATTGAGAGGAGTCTGAAGCCGCGCGGCGGACATTGGACTGAAAAATTCAATTACGACAATCGATTATGCCAAGCGTGAATCCAGATATATTGAAATGGGCGCGTGAGACCGCTGGTCTGACGCCCGATCAGGCTGTCAAGAAACTCGGAATCAATGTGGTGCGCGGCATTGGACCGCTTGATCGCCTAGCCGCGCTAGAGAACGGTGATATCTGTCCGACACGGCCGATGCTTGTCAAGATGGCCAAGCAGTATCGCCGGCCGCTCTTGGCCTTCTACCTAAGTGTCCCGCCGCGTACCGGCGATCGAGGGCAGGACTTCCGGACTTTGCCTGCCGCGGTAGAAATGTCCGACCAAGCACTCGTTGATGCTGTGGTTCGGAATATCCGTGCGCGGCAATCTCTTATCCGCGCGATCCTCGAGGAAGAGGATGAGGCCGCACTTTTGCCGTTTGTCGGCTCTGCCGACCTCTCCGATGACCCATCCGACTTGGCAAGGCGGATCACCGAAACGTTGCGCTTCGAGCTTCACACTTATCGGCGGCGCCGATCCACGAAAGATGCCGTAGCCTATCTTCGCGGCCAAGCTGAAGCGATAGGTGTTTTTGTGCTCTTCGTGGACAACTTGGGGAGCCACCATACCGAAATCCCTGTCGATCTGTTCCGAGGATTTGCCCTAGCCAGTGATGTTGCGCCCTTTGTCGCGGTCAACGCCAATGACTCCAAGGGTGCGCAAGCTTTCACGATCGTCCATGAACTCGTCCACATCTGGCTCGGCGCCACAGGTGTCAGCGGTATTGACGGTGAGATGCGGATCGAAAAATTCTGCAATGACGTGGCCGGCGAGCTCCTGCTGCCGGCGCATGAGCTCACCGCTCTTTCTGTTTCCGAAGCCATGCCCATCAGCGAAGCGGCCCAGGTGATTATTGATATTGCCCATGCCCGCAATGTCAGCGCAACGATGGCGGCCTATAAGCTCCACAGGGAAGGGGCCTTCCCGTTCAGTTTTTACAAAGGCATCGCCGGGGCATTACGGCAAAATTTCCTGAATCAAAAAAAACGCGAGAGAGAAGCGGCCCGAGCGGCCGGAGGAGCGGCGGCATATTCTATCATCCGCCGGCATAGGGCAGGACCCGCGCTTGTTTCCTTGGTCGATCGCATGCTCGCCGCCGGCGCTTTGACAACGGCCAAAGCCGGTAAGGTTCTCGGTGTCAGCGCGAAGAATGTTGAAGGCGTTCTTCGTGCCGGTGAGCCGCGTGCGTCGGCGTGAAGCACCCTGAGACATGCTCTACCTCCTTGACGCCAATACGCTGATCGACGCGAACCGCGACTGCTACCGCATTGGCAAAGTCGACGAGTACTGGGACTGGCTTATCCACTGTGGCGGACAAGGTCAGGTCAAGATTCCGCTTGAGGTTTACGAGGAATTGAAGGCGGGAAGGGACGATTTATCGGCTTGGGCGAAACAATCGGAAACTGAAACGGCTATGAGGTTTGCCGAAGAGGCGGACATCAACTTGGTACGTCGCGTGATCGAAGAAGGCTATGCTCCGGACCTGACCGATATCGAGATCGAAGAAATCGGCGGCGATCCGTTTCTTATCGCCTACGGGTTGGTTGATCCCAAGAAGCGGAAGATTGTGACGACAGAGCATTCGAAGCCGAGTGCGCGACGGAAAAACCGCAAGGTACCCGATGTCTGCCGGCAGTTTGGTGTTATGGCCGTTAGCGCGTTCCAGTTCGGTCGGGAACTCGATTTTCGGACAGATTGGCAGGATCACACCTGATCCATGCCAGGAGAACAGCCGGGACTCCGAAACGGCGGCGGAGACGCTTCCGCTCAGAATCCTGCTCCGCTTTCCGATGCGCCAGACTGAAATCCTTCGTGAAACTCCTTGCGAATGTCCAGGCTGAACTTTCTGAGTTTTGCGGAAGACGTTCCCGGGGCGCGGCGCTATTCGCAGATCCGCTCGAGATAATTCCGCCGCCGCTGTCTGCGCTGCGCGCGAATCGCCGTCTTGTCTCGTTCCCGTCTCCGGATATGAATGATTGTAATTTTCCGCTGACGGCCTATAATTCAGCTGTCGGCAGCACGGCTTCCCGGAATTGTTCCGGGACAGACTTATCCGGAAAACGCCGCATTCCCGAAAACGTGCAAGTGGCCAGTTTGGAAAAATTCACGACCTATATCGACGGCTATTGCGAACGTCTGGAGCCGGGATTTCTGGCGGAGCCGTTCAATGCGGCGACCAATTTCGTCTTCATCATCGCTGCCGCCGTTATCTTCGCCAGACCGGATACGCGCCGGTATCCGCTCACTGTCATTCTCACGGCTCTGCTTTGCGCGATCGGCATCAGTTCGCTGCTGTTTCATACCTTCGCAAACCGGATCACCATGGTTGCCGATGTCACGTCGATCGCGCTCTTTGTGTTGACATATCTGTATGCTTCCAACCGCTGTTTCCTGCGGATGAACCGGCTGCCTGCGCTTGCCGTCACGCTGCTGTTTTTTCCTTACGAGTGGCTGGCGGTCATAGTGATATCGGAATTGTTTCCTTGGATCGGCGGTTCAACCGGTTATGTGCCGATCGCTCTGCTGATTCTCGGCTATTCGGTCCTTCTCAGGCGGCGGCTGCCGGCAGTCTCAAGAGATCTGGGCATCGGGTTCCTGCTGCTGGCGGTATCAATTTTGTTCCGGTGGCTGGACGAACCGATCTGCAGCCTGGTGCCGGTCGGCACCCATTTCATTTGGCATATTCTGAATGCCGTCTTGCTGGCTTGGATGATCCGCGCGGTGGCGGCCCATTTGTCCCGCGGCGGAATCCCGATGACGCCGGCGGAAGATACCAGGGAAACCGGCGGGAGCGGCTGATGGCGATCGATGCGGATGATGCGCGGAAGGCGGCACGGCTTGCGAGAATCCGTGTTTCCGATGAAGAGCTTCCGAAGATCGCAAGCGAGCTTGCGTCAATTCTGGTACTCATGGAAAGCCTCAGAGAAGTGGATGTCGAAGGGGTTGATCCCATGTCTTCGGTAACCCCGATGCGGCTGGAAAAAAGGCCTGACAAGGCCGGCTCCGGCATCGGCCGGAACCGGGTTCTGTCGAATGCTCCTGATGCCCGGGAAGGATTTTTCGCAGTGCCGAAAGTTGTCGAATGACTGACAGGCTGAACCGGCTGACAGTCGCGGAAGCGGAAGAGGGTCTGCGCAGTTCAGATTTCACGTCGGTCGAACTCACGATGGCTTGTTTAGAAGCGATCGAAGCGGCGGCGGCGTTGAACGCTTTCGGAAGTGTGACGGCTGAGATCGCGCTGCGGCGCGCTGCGGACGCCGACCGCCGTCTCGCAGACGGGGAAACGTCGCCGATGTGCGGCATCCCGGTAGGAATTAAGGATCTGTTCTGTACTGAGGGCGTTTCAACACAGGCAGCGTCGCGGATTCTGGAAGGGTTTGTGTCTGAGTACGAATCCACGGTCACAAGCAAACTGCGTGAAGCGGGCGCAGTGATGCTCGGCAAGCTGAACATGGACGAGTTCGCGATGGGTTCGTCGACCGAGCATTCAATCTACGGCCCGGCCGTCAATCCGTGGCGGGCCGCGGGATCGGCAAGCAACCTGACCCCGGGCGGGTCTTCAGGCGGGTCGGCGGCGGCTGTGGCCGCTGATCTTTGTCTGGCTTCGCTGGGCACGGATACCGGCGGGTCCATCCGCCAGCCGGCGGCTTTCACCGGCATCGTGGGGATGAAACCGACCTACGGGCGGTGTTCGCGCTGGGGAATCGTAGCCTTCGCATCGTCTCTGGACCAAGCTGGCCCGATGGCCAAATCGGTGAAAGACGCGGCCATCATTCTGCAGACAATCAGCGGTCATGATCCCAAGGATTCGACATCTTCCCGGCGTCCGGTCGCCGATTATCCGTTGCTGCTTGATGGAGACATCCGCGGCAAAAGGATCGGCATTCCGCGCGAATACCAAGTAGAGGGAATGCCGGACGCAATCGCCGGGATCTGGTCAGAAGGCGCTGAGATGTTGTGTTCGGCCGGGGCGGAGACGGTTGATATTTCGCTGCCGCACACGAAATACGCTTTGCCTGCCTACTATGTGATCGCGCCTGCGGAAGCCTCGTCTAACCTTGCGCGCTATGACGGCGTACGTTACGGTTACCGCGCCCGTCTGGCTGAAGGCGACGGCATCAACGAGATGTACGAAAAGACGCGGGCTGAGGGATTCGGCCCGGAAGTCAAACGGCGGGTCATGGTCGGCGCCTATGTGCTTTCGCAGGGCTTTTACGAGGCCTATTACCGCCGCGCCCAAAGGGTCCGCACATTGATCAAACGTGACTTTGAACAGGCCTTCGACGCCGGAATTGATGCGATTCTGACGCCAGCGACTCCCCATCCGGCATTCCGAATCGGTGAAATCGGTGCCAGCGATCCGGTAGAGATGTATCTGAATGATGTGTTCACGGTTCCGGTCAATCTGGCCGGGCTGCCGGGCATTGCGATTCCGGCGGCGTTGGATTCGAACGGATTGCCGTTGGGACTGCAGTTGATCGGCAGGCCTTGGGAAGAAGGAGACTTGCTGAATTGCGCATTCGCGCTTGAGGCGGCGCTGAACTTTACGGACAAGCCAGAAAAGTGGTGGTAGATTGATGCGGAAAGAACTCCAATACGTGCGCCTCTTCCGACGTGCCGCCGCAAGCGCGGCATTGTCCGTATTGGTCGCCTGCGGCCAAACAACACCGCCAGCAGAAAAGCAGGAGCCCGCGGATAACAGATCGGCGGGAACACAGGACAGCCGGCCGCTGGGAACAGCGGATTCACCGGGAAAGCAGGGTAACGTTCTTGATCCGGAAACGATTCAAGCAGTTTATGCCGCTCTTGACGCTCCTCCGAATGCTGGAGCCGTTCGCACGGGCCAAGGCGCCGAATCAGCGTCAGATCCAGCCGGGATCCGGCGGCGGACAGACCGGTCAATTCAGGACGTAAGCGGCGGTCTTCAACCGGGAATCACATCTCTGAACGCTGCGGCGGCGGTGGAACAGCTTGACACTGCGGAGGCTGCCGAAGCGCAGGCCCATTCTTTGGGTCAGTCCTCTGACACCCGGAAACAGACCGCATCGGTTGTCTCGGATGAACAGGACTTTGAAGCGGTGGCTCAGCGGGAATCCATCGAGTCGGACGCTCTCCGGCGGCAGGCGCAGCAGGCCACCCGGGTGGATTATCTGCCCGAAGAGCTTCCAGAAAAACAGGGATCCTCAAGCGTCGCGCAGTATGCGTTCACAACGGATAACAATGTCGGAAACAAGATATACAGGCGGTTCGGCACGTTTTTCACGAAACGGTCGCTGGCCAAAAGATGCGCCGAATATGGCAATGATTACGCGGCGCAGCAAGCTTTTCTGGATGCCGGCGGGCCTCAAAATGACAAGCTGCATCTGGATATCGACGGTGACGGATTTGCCTGCGGCTGGACGCCTGACATCTACCGCAGCATGATCCGGTGACCTCGGGAGCGGCGGGCGCGCTCTGGCATCCGTCGCCCAATTTCGGCGAAAGGCGCGGCCAAGCCGCGCCCGAACTGGTCGTTCTCCACTACACTGCAATGGAGGGCCCGGAAGCGGCCTTGGCTCGTCTTTGCGGCGCTGGTTTTGACGTCTCGGCTCACTATCTGATTGCGGCGGACGGCGCGCTTTTCCATCTGGTCGCGGAAGACAGGCGGGCATGGCATGCGGGACGCGGCGAGTGGAAGGGCCGGGTTGACATCAACTCGCGTTCCATTGGAATCGAACTCGACAATCCGGGAGACGCGCCTTACTCTGAACCGCAGATGTCCGTGCTGGAACTGCTGCTCGGCGACATCCTGACGCGCTGGAATATCGCTCCCGAGGGCGTGATCGCGCATTCTGATTTCACACTCGGCCGCAAGACAGATCCGGGACCGAAGTTTGACTGGCTGAGGCTGGCGCGGCAGGGTTTGTCGGTTTGGCCGGATAGCGCCTGCGGATGTGACGCCGATCCCGGAAGATTTGCCGATGCGGCGGTCCGTTTCGGATATCCGAGGCTTGATCCGAACCGCAGTCCGAATGAACTCCGCCTGCTTCTGAAGGCGTTCAGGCTTCGTTTCGCGCCATGGAGGCACGGCGTTCTGACCGGAAGCGACACGGCGGCGGCGGAATGCCTCGCCAGTCGTTTCGGAACGGCAGGACTTGACCTGTGACCGGGCGCCGCATAGGTAAATTCCGCGCGGATGGCCGGGTGGCCGCGCGGGTTCAGTCCCGTGAGGAAAGTCCGGACTCCATGAGGACGACGGTGCCGGGTAACGCCCGGCCAGGGGAACTTGAGGGAAAGCGCCACAGAGAACAGACCGCCTCATCTGAGGCAAGGGTGAAACGGTGGGGTAAGAGCCCACCGCGTTGCCGGCAACGGCAACGGCAAGGCAAGCCCCACCGGGAGCAATGCCGAATAGGGATCACGACCGGTTCTGCCGGAGGCTCGTCCTGGCTGCAGTGATCCGGGTTGGCAGCATGACCGCCGCGGCGACGCGGCGGCAAGATGAATGGTCACCGACGGGCAGTCTGTCTGCCCGGAACAGAATCCGGCTTACAGGCCGTCCGCGCGGTTCCGCACCGAATTTCATGCCCGGGGAATTGACATCGGGCGCGGAATCATGAAAACGGCCATTCCGGCCCGGGCGGATCAGCGCGGCGCCGGAAGCAGGATCACAAATGCGGAGACTGAGTGATGGCCAAACCGGCGACGATCAAGATCCGGCTGAACTCGACGGCCGGAACCGGCCACTTTTATGTGACCCGGAAAAACGCGCGCACCATGACTGAAAAAATGTCAGTGCGCAAATTTGACCCTGTGGCCCGCAAGCATGTCGAGTACAAGGAAGGCAAGATCAAGTGATTGCCGCGGCGGCGGACGCCGCCGGACATGCCGTGGACGCGAAAACGGCCGACGATGTCGGCCGTTTTCCGTTTCCCGGTCAAGGAACGCTTATTCGCGCTGTCCGAACAGCGACAGCAGCAGAAGAAAGATATTCAGAAAATTGAGATACAGGCTCAGCGAACCCATCAGGGCAGCTTTGCCGAGCCATTCGGAATTTCCTGAATGGGCCATCTGGAGATAAGTGTTTTTGATGTTCTGCGTGTCGTAGGCCGTGAGACCCGCGAAAACCAGCACGCCGATCACCGATACGGCGAAGGCCAAAGCGGGCGATCCAAGAAAAATATTGATGATCGATGCGGCGATGACTCCGATCAGGCCCATGATCAGGAACGAACCCAAGCCGCTCAGATCTTTCTTGGTCGTGTATCCGTAGAGACTGAGACCCGCGAATGCGATGGCCGTGATCAGAAATGTCTGTGCGATCGACATTCCCGCATAGACGGCGAAGATATAAGATATCGACAGGCCCATCAGTCCGGAAAATCCCCAAAATACCGCTTGGGCGGTCGGCAGCGCCATCTTATGGACGCGGGCCGAGAGCAGGAACACGACTCCCAGCGGCGCCAGCATGACTACCCACCGCAGCGGAGTGCCGAAAATAGCCACGAGAAGCTGTGTGCTGTTTCCGACGAGGAATGCGACGACTCCCGTGATCAGCATAGCAGCTGACATCATGCCGTATACTTTGTTCATATGGGCGCGCAGCCCTTCGTCGATCAGCGCGCTGTCGGCCCGGGCGTAGCCGCGCCTGACAGTTTCCATGTGCTTCATTTGTAATCTCCGGTTAATGACTCGCAACCGCATGAATTGCTTGGCTCCAATATGGCAGCGCGGGAAAGGGAATTCAAGGCGCTGAATCCTGTAAGCCGAGGTAATGTCTGACGGCGTAGCGCACGCTCAGTTCGGCAGACATCTCGTCTACCGGAATCGCCGCGCCGCTGTCCAAACCGGCTTTGATGACGTCTCGCAGAGTTTCCACGCGGCATTCGGTATTCCGTTTGCGCGTTCAGTCCCGCAGAGTGTCCCGGACACCCTTGGCGGACATAATCCCGTGCCGCGCCTTTTCTTCATTAATATCAGACTTCCTGACCTGACCCCCTTTTCAGTGCCGGGAAGAGTTTCGGAAACCCCATGTTTTTCCGCCTTTCAGCGGCTTTTCGCGCTTAACCGAGGAGCTTTCATGAATATTGAATAGATGACCCATGAAAAGGCGGATCCGATGCTGTCTCTTTCCCTGACACTCATCGAAGCCGTCCCGGTCGGCGGATTTTCTCCCGACAAGTCTCTCATGCCGCTGCTTGACTGACTCAGCCAGCTTGGAATCCTCTGTCCGGACACCGGTCTCCGCCTCGTCTGTCAGATCGCACGCGCTCCGAACCCGGACAACGGCTCAGATAATCATGCGTCAGGTCAGGAAGTCTGAATATATGGAAAGATTGACTTAGACGCACTCGGCATACAACGAGTTTAACGCTTCCGGTTGCTGCCCCCAACCTGACTAACAGCGCCACGGCGCCGAGCGCACCCGGAAGCGGAATCCCCGCGACATTGCGCGTCAATCCCGGCCTTGAGGAAATCAATGCCTCAGCCAGGATCAGCAGTGCGAAAACCGGCAGGATCAAGCCGGTCGCATCGGACCGGAGCCATGCCTTGACCGTATCGCCCGCCGCCGAGGCGTCAACGCATTGCGACAGTATCGACCATGGTCAATTTCGCTGCGCGCTCAAGACCGCTGAGTCCACCGCTCCGAAAATCCGCATTACAGCGGGAGTACCTACCAGACCGGCGGCGGGGTCGCCGATCAACCGCCCCGCTCCCCGATCTCCGCGGCGCACAGCGCGGCCGGGTGCGGCGAATATCACCGCGGGGCGAATCATCCGGTGGAAAGACCGCGCAGAATCAGCGCGGCGATCACCGGCGAGCAAACCACCGCCAGCCCGATTATGCCGCCGGCGGCCCATTTCCATTTGTTCAGCGCGTGAACGTCTTTCTTCACTTCGGCCGCGTCTCTCCGCAGCTCGTCCACAGACTCCTGGACCCTGCCGATATCGACCCGCATTTCGGCCGCGTCTCTCCGCAGCTTGTCCACGGATTCCTGGACCCTGCCGATGTCGGCTCTGATTCCCTCGACAGCCCGCCCTATGCGGTCTTCCGACCGGTCTATGCGCCCGTCCGTCCGGTCGATCCGCCGTTCGACTCGTTCAAGGTCGGCTCTGTCGACGGGGCGCGCCGCGTCCTTCGCCGGCGCGTCCGCGTGAACGTCTGTCATGTCGATTTCCTTCTCTTCCCTTCGTCCGCTCAAAGCTTCGCCTCGACGCGCCGGCGCAAGCGGCCCTCAATGATTCCAAACTGCCCGGCTTCGTATTTCAACGGGATGCGCCGCGATACGGCGCAGCGCCGCGGTTTCGCCCGGTTTGAGTTCGGGCATGGGATACTCCGTCAATCCATCGGTCGAGTGGTCAACTTTATCTGTCAATGTGTCAACCCCCCTGTCGTGACCTGCCTATGCCTCATGACTTTATGCTTAGGTTGTGGACTCAATTATCCCCTTTGCGTCATTCCGCAGCAGGCGGCGGACGACGGTGAGTATGACAGCGGCGGCGAAGTCGCGCGCCCGCTTGTCAAAGCGGGCCGTGACCCGCCGGAACTCTTTGATTCTTCTGAAGAAACGCTCAATGAAATCACGCTTCGCATAGACGGCTTTATCCAGCGGCCGCTGCCGCCTGCGGTTCGGCTTTGACGGAATGACGGCCCGGCAGCCGGCTTCCGCCGCCCGCTTGAGAACGGCCCCGGCATCGTAAGCCTTGTCGGCGATCAGGACGCAGCCGGTTTCAAGACCGTCAAGAAGCGCCGCCGCCTCGGCGCGGTCGGCGGCCTGCCCCGGCGATAGGCGCATGTGGCGCAGCCCGCCCTCGCCGTCGACCATGGCATGGATCTTCGTCGGCTGTCCGCCCCGGGAGTGCCCGATCTCTCGCGGCTCGCCGTCCCTGCGCGATCCGGCTGCACAGCGGTGAGCGCGGATTGACGACGAGTCGATCATCCGGCTCCGTGGTGCCGGATCGCCGTCGTCTTTTTCATCTGCGGCTTCTTCGTCCGCTTCTTCAAGTTGTTGAAGATCATCAAGAATCTTCTGCCGGCGGCCCGACTTGCTCCAGCGGTTGCAGCAGGTCGTGTAAGGCCCGTAACGCTCGGGCAGATCCCGCGAAGGCATGCCGGTGCGCAGCACGAAGAATATCCCGGCTGTTACCTTGCGGTCGTCCTTGCGCGGAGGCCCCGGCAGGCCTTTCGGCATCACACGCTCCATCCGCTGCTGTTGCTTGTTCGTCATGTCATGCCGGCTGCCGATCATTTCAAATCTCCTTTGAGCATTCTCACCGCTGGTCGCGGGGCACTGTGCCGCAAACGGCCCGGCGTATCAAATGGTTGGGTACACAACCTAATGAAGCATTTCGCCGCGGCCATGATTCGCCGTATGTCAGAATTGCCGTCGACTCCTTCGGTTTTGAAGGACCCTGCCGCCGGCCGCTGTCTGCGGCGGCTTTTTGCCGGCCAGGTCTGCTCATCTCGGAGCACGGCGTTCTCGGCGGCATGGGTTTTTCCGCCCCGGCATTCCGAGTCGCCGCGCGCAACCGGCAGATCGGCTGGGACGAGGACAAACGGGCGCTTTGTCTGAACCATGCGGTCATTTGCCTGAGCCGGTTCCTCATCCGCCCGATGACGGAATGCCGGAATCCAGCGATACGGGCCCTGAAACTCTGTTTCGACAGGCTCGGCGATGATTTCGACAGGATCCACCGCTTCCGTACGCTGCCAGTGGAGACGTTCGTCGATGCGCGGGAGCATGCGGGCACGGCATTCGTGGCGCCCGGCTGTCTGCTGAAGGCGCTTGAGGAGCGCGGCTCCGAGACGGTGATTCCCCCGCTTAAGGATTGGCGGCGGGTTCGGGATTACGACCGCGATATGTACGGCCGGCGGCACTGGATCGAGAATTTCTTTTGTAAAGGCTTCCGTACGATCGCGACGCAGTATGACAAGACCGATGCAAGCTTCGCGGCGGCGATCGAGCTGGCTGCCGGCCCGATCGTGGCAAAGTGATTATCAACAGGCCCTAAAACGGGATCCGGAGCGTTTTCTCACGGGCGTACGTGAGTGCTGTCCAGTCGAGAACAAGATGCGCTGTGTTCCTGATGTCACCATTAACAAGCGATAATCCTGCCCTTCCCCAATGTGTCCATGCCAAGCCGATTATGGTATGCGGACGAAGCGTCTTATCAATCAACGTCCATCAAGGCTTGGCTCCCCTTGGCCGATTCGCAGCCGCCCGGCCTCTTCATATGTCCGTTGAAGATCGAGTCGTGATACCTTTGATCACAATGACTTTTTCAATGGCGATAGGACTGTGCCGGATTTCTCTAACCTTCGCAATATAGTTCACTTCCTTGCGCTCACCCCGGCTAAACTCCGATTATGCCGCCGAGCCAAAAGAGTCTTCAGCAAGCCGCAATATCGCGTCAAGGACTGCATTTCCTTCCATTGGTCCGAGCTTTGTGGTGGCCAGCGCACCTGCGGAAGTCGCAACTGTCAGAGCCTTGGCGGGACTTCGTCCGCCCAGCATCGAAACAGCGAAAGCGGCTGCAAAAGCATCGCCGGCGCCGGTCGGGTCGATTGTTTCAACCCGATGCCCGGACTTGGCCACCCGATCGCCTTTAATGAACAGCGCAGCGCCTTCGGCTCCGTAGGTGATCACGACCAAACGGCCGTCGGAAGCCAATTCGGCAGCGGTTTCTTCAACGTCGCGTTGCGGAAATAAGGCGCTGAGATCCTCATCGCTCGGCGTTATCCAATCCGCGGCTGCCAAGCAATCCATCAGTGCTTCTCTAGCCTTGCCGTGCATCAGTTCCGGTCTGACATTGGGGTCAAAACTAATCTTGATCGAACTGGCTTGGGCACGGCGAACGGCGTCGAGAGCGATTCCGCGCAGCGTTCGGTCGGCCAAGGTCGCGCCGGTAATATGCAGGAGGTCGGCACCGTTCAGCAGAGGCGCGACGCCATTTGGATCGACCGCCCCTGCCGCGGTAGCGGTGATATGGAACAGGTAGTTGCGGCTGCCATCCGCATTGTAGCCGACATGCGCCGTGCCCGTGGGAAGATCGTCGTGTCGCGTCACGAGTCCGACATCCGTGCCGCAAGCAACCAGCCGATCAATGATCGCCTGGCCGAACACATCGTTTCCGACGGCGCCGAGAAGTCGTGTTTGAACGCCCATCATCGCGGCTTGATTGATGAAGATGGCTGGAGCGCCGCTGGGATATGGGCCTGCGAATTGTCCCGCTTCGCTGGATAACGGCGCGGGTTCATTATTCCGACTGAGTCGAACGAATTCCGCCAAAAGCTCTCCAAGTGTTGCTACGATCACGACAAATCACTCCTGTTGTTGGTTGAACAGCGATAGCCGGTCGGTGTTTTCGGAACCTGTTTCGTTTGCCGGGGCAGTCTTTGGAATGTCTGCCGGCAGGCGGGTGCAGGAGGGGATACCCCCGAAGAATCAAACAAGCATCAAACAAGCAATGTCATTCCCTTGGGGTGGTTTTCCAGCAGTGATATGGCTGTGTCATTGAGATAAGGGAAGACCAGCGAGCGTTTTTCTGGATTTTTCCGTCCTTGGGCAGGAGTTCCTGAGAAATCTGGATTTGCACAGCTTCGCCTCCTGTCTTGAGGCGACGACGGCGATGCGCATCCCGGGTGCAGCAGAAAGTCCGGTGCCTGCATTAGGAAACGACATTTGCATCATGATGGAGGATGTAGGATATTCGGATGTCAATCCCTTTTTGCTTGATCATGGTGTCCAGAACCTATTGATGCGTGCTATGGTGCCATGTTCATAATACTGCTTACATATTGATAGAATTTCAGAGAATAATTTTGACATTTTATATGGAAAATCAATGACTTGGATTCTGCGAACACGCAGATTTGCCATCAAGCTTCAGACTGGCGTCTTGCGGCATTGCTCCCAAAACCGGAGAATGAATATGCGCCGGCAAGGTAAAGTTCTCTGGACTTGCGGCCATGCGGCGCCATGTGTCATTCTGCCCGACACCCTCGACGGGATGGACTCTCGACATGGGTCCATTGTTCTGATCTAGCAGCGGTTTGGGGGCGGATATGCAGATTGAACCTCTGGATCAAGCGGTTCTGCTTCTGAACCTCTCGTTCAGGAATGCCGGGGCTGGTATGCCCAAGCCGCTCTCCAATCGGGAGTGGAATCGGTTCGCAGTCTGGCTGAAGAAGGCAGGGCTAGATCCGTCTGCTTTGCTAGACAGCGATGTTGACAAACACCTTGAGGGCTGGGAGGATCCAAAGGGTAAGATAACCCGGGAACGTCTGCGAAGGCTGTTGGACCGGGGGACTGCACTCGCCATTGCCTGCGAACGCTGGCAACGTGCCGGGTTATGGGTCTTGACCCGATCCAACCCGGATTACCCGAAACGTTTGAAGCAGCGCATCGGCGCTGCCGCGCCTGCTGTGATTTTCGGTTGTGGAAACATGCGACTCCTGGACGAGGCCGGCATCGCTGTCGTCGGTTCCCGGCGGGCAGGAGACGAATATCTCGATTTTGCGCAGAATCTTGGCGCGAAAGCCGCTGAGCAGGGGTATTCGCTTATCTCAGGCGGGGCGCGCGGTGTCGACAGTCATGCGATGCAAGGGGCGCTGGAAGGAAAGGGAACCGCGCTTGGCGTTCTTTCGGACAGTCTTCTCAGATCCGCTATGTCCGTCGGATATCGCAAATACATACAGTCCGATCAACTTGCTCTGATTTCCCCGTTCAATCCCGAAGCTTCCTTCCATGTCGGCAATGCAATGGCACGCAACGCGTATACCTACTGCCTTGCCGACGCTGCCGTCGTCGTCTGCTGGGAAGTGGGAAAAGGCGGGACTTGGAGCGGTGCCGTGGCACATCTGAAGCAGCAGGGGAAGCGCAAGGTCCCGGTCTGGGTCAGGCAGGACGGCGCGGCCGGCTCTGGGAGCGCCGGACTTGTCGAACTTGGCGCGGTGGAATTGCCGCCCGATGGACCCGATCAACTGAGTGATCTGATGAAGGGACAGGTACGATCACCTGCCGATGATCTGTACGCGCTCTTTCTCACTCGCATGGCTGGTCTTGATGAGCCAAAGCGGACCAACATCAAGCGCATGGCGAAATATTTCGAATTGGAACTGCCCCAGACAAAGGATTGGCTTGATCGTGCGCTCAAGGAGGGGGATGTTGAAAAACAAGGGAGAACGTACCGGGTGCAGCAATGCAGTTTCCGCACCAACGTGGACGCCGATTTCTACGAGATGTTTGTCGAGCGGACTAGCGTCATCATCGCAGACAGCCCCAAAAGACCCATGGATATTGCGGAGCGACTGCAGATTAGAAGACATCAGGCTGAAAGATGGTTGAGGCGCGCCGAGAAAGCCGGGCAGATGAATCGTCTGGCGAGGCCGCCGGCGCGTTATGAGGCGGCACAATCGCCGCTGCCTTGGAGTTGATGGCTGAGAGCTTGTTCCAAAACGCTGTATGCAGTATATAAGTTTGCTTGAACACGGTGTATTATATATTCGGTATGCGGAATGAGCTTTAGGAACAGGCTCTGAGAGTTGTTTCGGCATGCCGATCTGTCATCGCAAGCGAAGCCAGGGAGTAAGCGTTTTGCCGGCTGAGTTTGATTACGGCTAAATATAGTCTCTGAATAGTCTCTGACCTGCCGAATGTGCAGTTCTCATTATCCGAAGAATTGTTGCTGAAATCGATATCCGAAACTGCTGCCCGCAACCTGCTCCGAACCGCCGTGGGTAACCCGGGAGCGGCTTTCCGGCTTGGTCAATGGGAAGCCATTGATGCTTTGGTAAACCGGAGAAAAAGGCTGCTCGTCGTCGAGAGAACGGGTTGGGGCAAGAGCGCCGTCTACTTCATCGCCACGCGAATCCTTCGAAACGACAATCGAGGCTTCACGCTGATCGTGTCCCCCTTGCTTTCCCTGATGCGGAATCAGATTGAGGCTGCCAAGCGACTCGGCATCCGTGCCGTTACGATCAATTCCCAGAACACGGATGAGTGGCCGAAACTTCAAGAGGATATGGCTTGCAACGAAGTCGATGCGATTCTTATCTCGCCGGAACGCCTTGCCAACGACGACTTCATGAACGATGTGCTGACGCCTGTTGCCGGGAATATTGGTCTGGTGGTCGTTGACGAAGCCCACTGCATTTCCGATTGGGGGCACGATTTCCGTCCGGACTACCGGCGCTTGACATCCGTCCTGCAGCACATACCGCGCAATACGCCTGTCTTGGGCACGACAGCGACGGCCAACAAACGGGTCGTGGCTGACGTTCGGCGGCAGCTTGGTAATATTGCTGTTCAGCGCGGACCGCTGATGCGAAGTTCGCTCGCTTTGCAGACCATGCGTGTGCCAATGCAAGAGATTCGCCTCGCATGGCTGGCGACGCATCTCGATAAGCTTCCTGGCACCGGGATCATATACACGTTGACAAAACGGGATGCGGATCAAGTTGCCGCGTGGCTCAACCAAAACAATATTGACGCCAAGGCGTACTACAGCGGCGTGACTGGTGACGGTTTCAACGACAGTAATTCCTGTCGACTGCATCGTGAAGATCTGCTGCTGAACAACAGGATAAAAGCGCTGGTGGCAACTACGGCACTCGGTATGGGTTACGACAAGCCCGACATCGGGTTCGTCATTCACTACCAGGCGCCGGGGTCGATCATTTCCTACTATCAGCAGATTGGCCGTGCCGGACGGGCAATCGACCATGCCTTCTGCATCATGATGTCGGGTAAGGAAGACCAAGCGATACAGGCGTATTTTCACAGAACGTCATTTCCCGACGAGCGATGGGTTCAAACGATCCTGAAGGTTTTGGAAAAAGCTGACGGGTTGAATATTCGAAAAATTGAAAGCAAGGTCAATCTGCGCCACGGACAGATTCAGCAGGTTCTCAAGTTCCTTTCCGTGGAAAATCCGGCTCCGGTTTTCAGGGACGGGAAAGAGTGGCACCGGACGTCGTCCGCCTACAGCATGGATCATGCGAAGATCCGGAGGCTGACCGCTCAGAAAACGGCCGCTTGGGATGAAGTTCAGGCTTTCATCGACGAGCGGGGCTGTCTGATGCAGTTTTTGGCCCGCTCTCTCGACGACGATGACCCGAAGCCTTGCGGGAAATGCCGGAACTGCTTGGGAGAGCCGGTTGTCAGACGCTCTTACTCAGGCCGGTCTAAAGAGGACGCGACTGTTTTCTTGCGGATTTCAGACATCGCGTTTGAATGCAGAAAATGGATTCCGCAAGACGCTTTTACGGCCTACGAATTCAAGACAAGCCTCCCAGCCAAGCTGTTGGCTGAGCCAGGGCGCGCTCTTGCCCGCTGGGGCGAGACGGGCTGGGGTGAACTGGTTGCCAAGGGCAAGGACGACGGCCATTTCGATGACAGACTTGTCGAGGCGGTTGTGGGATTGATCGAGGATCGCTGGAATCCCGAACCTGGGCCAACATGGATAACATGCGTGCCATCCAGTAACCGGCCCGATCTTGTGCCCGGATTCGCCGCGCGTCTGGCTGACAGGCTCAGCATGCCGTTCATGCCGATTGTTCAAAAAAGGAGAGATACCGAGGCGCAGAAAGTCCAGCAAAACAGCTTGTTCCAGTGCCGCAATCTCGACGGTGCATTTGCCATTGCGGGCAGCCCGCCTGCTGGGCCTGTTTTGCTTGTGGATGATATCGTGGATTCCAGATGGACGATGACAATCGTCGCGGCTTTGCTCCGCCAAGCGGGGAGTGGATCTGTATGGCCATTAGCACTGGCCCATGCGGCAATCGGCTAGCAGTTCGGAACATAGCGGAATCGATGGCAATGACAAGAGCGAATCGGGAGCGGAAACAGTTAACCTCAGCCAGCGTTATGCCGGAAGCGTCTGCCGCACTCTTTTTGCGCATCAAATTAACAGTGACAAATTGCTGGTGGGGTACACGCGGTCCGATTGCCGCACGATAACGCGGATACATCCGCGAATCACGAACTCATAAGGACGGCCTGCGCCACGCAGCCCGGATTAATCTTTCCACCCCCCTGCTCATGAGAGTTTTAACATCCGTCGCGACATTCCCGGTCCGAATGCGGTGTACGACAGGAAATCCATGCCGCGTTTACGCTGATCGACCTCGCACGTATACCCGCTGGCCGATGCAAAGGCGGCATCAGTCACAACGGCCGCACGGAGGGCCATGCGCAGAAACTTCGAAAACGGCATGCGCTTTTCCGGACACGAAATCACGGTCATGTTCCTGCGCCAGAGCGAAATGATCACGCAATCCGCCAAGCGCGACCATGCCTTGGTCACGCCGTTCTACCCAGCCGCCGAAATCATCGTCAAAAACCCGGTTATCAGCATCTCATGAAGGCCGCAGCGGGCGGCATCGCCGTTCCGGGAGTTTTTGAATTTCCTCGAAAATATGCTGGATATCCTGCATCGGTTTTTTCACATGCTTATTTTGCAGGCATATTCGCCAGAGATTCAGGAAAACGGAAAAGGAAAAAGTCAAATGCGATAGACAGACTGCCCGGCAGTAATTTCGCTTGCAAAACAGGGTGAAGGGGACTATCAGCGTTCGGGCGATCAAGTTCCAAGCTTGTCTGGATATCCTTGTCTGTTCCGAACACAGATTTGGAATTCGGCATGGAGAAAGGTCGCTCAATAACAGAACCTAATCTGGGAGGAAAAAATCAAATGTTAAAGACAATCGCGAAGTCTGCTGTGTTGGCAGCAGCATTCGGCTCGGTGTCCCATGCGGATGGCCATAACGACCTCGACATCACTCTGGTGCCGGGCCTGACCACTGATGCTTTCTACATCACCATGAATCGCGGCGCTCAAGCCGCCGCGGAAGCGCTTGGCATCACCGTCGATTTCCAAGGCGCGGAAGAGTTCGATCCCGTGCTGCAGACGCCGGTGCTTGACGCCGTGATTGCCCGCGGCCCCGACGCGATTCTGATCGCGCCGACTGATACCACGCAGATGATTGAACCGTTGCGCCGCGCCCACGAAGCGGGGATAGCCGTGCTGACAGTCGATACATTCATAGACGACGGCATGTATCAGGACGGAGCCGGTGATGGAGATTTTCCGATGTCCTACATTGCCTCGGACAATGTGCTGGGCGGGCGGATGGCTGCGCGCTTCATGGCCGATGCAATCGGCAGCGAGGGGAAGGTTTATGTCTCCAATGTGCGACCGGGCATTTCCACCACAGACCAGCGCGAGGCCGGCTTTATCGCCGAAATGAACGAGAACTATCCCGGAATCGACGTGCTCAACACCCAATATAACGAGAATGACGCTTCGTTGGCGGCCTCGCAATTCCAAGCGGTTCTGGCCGCCAATCCGGACATCTCAGGCGTGTTCGGGGCCAATCTGTTCTCGGCTCTAGGGGCTGGCAACGGAGTGGAAGGTTCGGGCATGGCCGGCGATGTGACTGTGATTGCCTTTGATGCGCCGCAATCCATCGTAGACAACATCTCCAGCGGGCTGGTGGATGCCGCCATCGCGCAGCATCCTGCGGAGATCGGCTATTTTGGTGTAATGGCCGCTTACGCCGTGCTCACCGGTCAATCGGTTCCTGTACAAATCGGCACCGGTTTTACCGTGATCAATGCCGACAATGTCGATGATCCCAGTATCGCGCAGTTCATCTACTCCGAGTAAATGCATTGATCGCAAGACAGTCAAAAACGGAGGCTTCAATTCTGAAGCCTCTTTTTTCGGCATGGTCTTGGCTGTTTCTCATCCTGATCCTCGCGTTCTTTGAGGGATATTCTTGGATCGCAAACGAGCGGACCTTTATTTTCAGCGTCTTCGCCGTGCAGGCGATCGGCATTGCGGCGTCGCAAATCCTGCTGTTGGCGCTCGGGCTGACACTGGTCGTGGTAGCGGGGCATATCGACCTTTCGATTGGTTTTACCACCGGACTGGCGGCGGTTGTAATGGCCTTGGTGGTGCGTGCCATGACCGAAGCCGATCTGGGATGGCATACGGTCGCTGCCGCAATGACGGCAGGAACATTCGCTGCCGTTTTGGTGGGGGCGGTCAATGGCTGGCTGGTGGCGGTACTGAACGTGCCATCGTTCATCGGCACGCTTGGAACCTATGGCGTGGCGCGCGGGATGGCGCTGATCGTGGCCGGCGGAGCGACCGTATCGATCCGTTCTGCGGAAGCGCGTGCTTTCGGCAATGGCGATATCCTGGGCGTGCCCGTACCCGTCGTGGTGGCTCTGGCTTTGGCCGCGGTTTGCCATTACCTTTTGGCTTTTACGAAATTCGGAGTTCATACCTACGCCTTCGGCGCCAATCCGGCCTCGGCCGAACGGGCGGGAGTGAGCTTGAAGCGACATCTGATGCTGCTGTTCATCCTCTCTGCCGTTACCGCCGGCGTGGGCGGGCTGGTCTATACCGGGCGGTTTTCAGCCGGCGCGGCCAATGCCGGTGAACCGATCCTGCTGTACGCCGTGGCTGCGGTGTTCATCGGCGGCGCCTCGCTGACCGGCGGGCAGGGCACCATAATCGGCACCGTGATCGGCGCGATCATCATCGCGGTGATCCAATTCGGCCTCGTCTTTTTGGGCCTGCCTCCCTACTGGCAATTCGTCGCCGTAGGGCTGGTTATAATCATCGCCGTATTGGTGGATCAGTCGAAAGCTCATGTTACCGTAGGCGGTTCATGAGCGAGCCTGTTCTCAAAGTCCGTGAGCTTTCAAAGAGCTTCGGCGGCATTCAAGCGGTCACGGATGTCTCCTTTTCAGTGCATTCGGGCGAATGCGTCGTGCTGGCGGGCGACAACGGCGCCGGCAAGTCGACGATTATCAAGATGATCTCAGGTGTCCACTCGCCGAGTTCCGGCGAAGTGCTCTACAAGGGCAGCCTGCTGACAGGAAAAACTCCGTTCCAGATCCGTGAGGCCGGAATCGAGACAATCTATCAAGATCTCGCATTGGCCGACAACCTTGATGCCGGGCTGAACCTGTTTTTGGGCCGGGAGCGCACCAAGCGAGTGTTCGGCTTGCCGGTAGTCGACCGCCGGTCCATGCGGGAAGATGCGATCCGGGTGCTGAACGGGCTCGGCATTCAAATTCAGGATCCGCTTGCTCCGGTGCGGGATCTGTCAGGCGGTCAACGGCAGGCTATCGCAATCGCTCGCGCCATTCACTGGGAGGCGCATCTGGTGATTCTTGACGAGCCGACCGCCGCTCTCGGCGTTCCGGAGCAGCGTGAAGTGATGGCTCTGATCAAACGGATGAAATCCAGAGGTGTCGGTTTGATTCTGATCTCCCACAACCTGCCGGATATTTTCGAAGCCGCCGACCGAATCGTGGTGTTGACCCGGGGTTCCATCGCCGGTGAGCGACGCCCGGAGGAGACGAGCGACGAAGAGATTGTGCGCATGATGTTGGGCGCGGCGGCATGAGGATGGCGATCCTGTGCTCCGGCGGTGATGCGCCGGGCATGAACGCGGCCGTCTGGCGGTTGACGTGCCACGCCGTCGCGCGGGACTGGCAGGCCGTCGGTATTCCGCAAGGCTTTCTTGGTTTGCTCAATGCGGCGAACCAGCAGTTGAGCGTCGAGGGAACCGCGCGACATGCCCGCTTTGGCGGCTCTTGGCTCGGAGTGGCCCGGGTCCCCGATTTTCCGGATCGGATCACCGAAGCAGTGGGAACGCTGTCCGGTTTCGACGCGCTCGCTGTAATCGGAGGCAATGGGTCGCTTGCCGGTGCGCAGGCGATTGCCGAGGCTTGGCGACGCCCTGTGGTCGGTCTGCCGGCGACGGTCGACAACGACGTGGCGGGGACCGATCTGAGTCTCGGTTTCGATACGGCGCTTTCCTTCGGGCTCGACGTGGCCGACCGCCAGCGCGACTCCGCGGAATCCCTGCCGCGGCTCTTTTGCATTGAAACGCTGGGCGGGCCCACCGGACATCTTGCGCAGATGGTTGGCCGGCTGGCCGGCGCTGATGTGATCCTGATCCCTGAAGCGCCTTTGCCGCGCACAGACATTATCGACGCATTGGCACCCGGGATTGCCGCAGGAACGCCGACTCTGGCGGTCGCGAGCGAGGGCTACCCCGATCTCCATGCCGTTTTGCAGGAGGTTTGCGCGCACTTGGGCACAAGACTGCGCATGTCGACTCTCGGTCACGCGCAGCGGGGCGGAGCGCCGACTCCGCGAGACCGGGCGCTTGCCGCGGCTTTCGCCGACCAGGCCATTACAGCCGTGGCCGAAGGGCGTTCCGGCTACGCCGTTCTGCAATCAGGCGAATTAGGCACAAGAATCCTGGCCGAGACCGGCGCGGCGTCAGCCCCGGATCAACGGGTCTGGCGCGGGGTTCTGTGAGTAATCATGCGCGCAACCTCTGCGTCGCTGCGGACGTTGGCGGCACGACCACGCGCATTGCTGTCTTTGACGCCGAGTGCCGCTCGAGCCGCCGGCCGCCTGAACTGATTGAAGCGCCGTCAGACGATCTGCGCGAGGATCCGGTGGAATCGCTCGCCCGGTTTGTGAGCGGCGCCATGCCGAACGGCGCCCGGCTCATCGGTGTCGTTGTCGGTTTGCCGTCGATGTTCGATGCCGAAACCCGGGTGGTGCGGAGTTCGCCCAATATTCCTGCGCTGGAGGGCCGCGATATCGGAGCTCAACTGACATCGCGCCTCGGCGTGTCTGTGCTGGTCGAACGTGAAACGGTGCTGTTGACGACTGGTGAGTGGATTGCCGGCGCGGCGCGAGGTTTCAGCCATGTGTTGGGCGTCTTTGTCGGAACCGGAATAGGCGGCTCAATGCTGATTGACGGCATGCCGTATCGCGGTGCGTCGGGGGCCGGTATAGAGATAGGTCATGTGCCGGTTCGCCAAGACGGCCTGAGCTGCGTCTGCGGCAACCGTGACTGTCTGGAAGCCTATGCCTCCGGCCATGTGCTGGTCAATGCCGCTGAACAGGCGGGTATCCCCATCAGTGAGATATTCACGGCCGAGAAGACCCGCGAAACGACCAATCTGTATCTTGAGACCATCGGCTGTGCTCTGGCTTCGGCCTGTAACCTTTTGGACCCGGAATTGCTGTTGATCGGAGGCGGACTTGGAAGCCGCGAGTCCTTTCCTTTTGAGCGCATCTTGGCGATACTCAACGATCATCTCCGCAAGCCGTCGCCGCGCTATTCGCTGCAAGTCCGCCGCGCGGAACTCGGCAGCCTGGCCATCGTGCCCGCGGCGCGTCATCTGCTTGCAAAAACCGGAAAGGTTCTGTGATGCTCACACTCGGAAAACTGCGCGGATTGGCTACGCTGGCGTCCGGCAATGGTGCGTTTTCAATGTTGGCCCTCGATCATCGCGGCAGCTTCAAACGCCTGACTGCCGGGCTGTTCGGCGGCGATGCCTCCTGGGAGCAGGTGGTCAACGAGAAAGCGCGCTTGGGAAAGGCGCTGGTTCCGTTTGCCTCGGCCGTCCTGCTCGACCCCGTCTACGCCGCGGCGCCGCTGGTCACGCGGGGAATTTTGCCGGGCGGCACGGGATTCCTGGTGACACTGGAAAAATCCGGCTATGTCGGTGAGGCCGATGCCCGGCGCAATGTGATTGAGCCGGGCTGGAGCGTGGCGGCGATTAAAAGAACGGGCGCGGCGGGGCTGAAATTTTTGGTGCATTATCATCCTGACGCCAAGACCGCAGGCGACCAGATTAGGATGATGCGCGACGTCGGCGAAGCTTGCAAGAAGCATGATTTGGTGTTGGTTGCCGAGCCGGTGGGCTATAACCCCTTCGGTGACCGCGGCGATCCGGGTTACATTAAATCAATGGCCGGCTTGGTGGCTCAGACAGCAAAGGACTTCAGCGATTGCGGCGCCGATATCTTGAAGCTTGAGTATCCGCTGCTGGAACCCGCAGACTCCGAAGACATGCAGGCGGCATGCCAAGCGGTGACTGACGCGACGCCGCTGCCTTGGGTAGTGCTTTCCGGCGGTGTCGACTTCGACGATTTCCTAGGTCAGGTACGCGCCGCCTGCGCAGGCGGCGCCTCTGGCTTTCTTGGCGGCCGTGCGATCTGGAAAGAGGCGATGACCATGACGTCGCCGGAGGATCGGGACCGCTTCCTCGTGCGCGTCGCCGCCCCGCGCATAGCCGCCTTGCAGGCTGTAGCCGAAGCTTCGGCTACGCCTTGGACTCGGCGTCCCGCCGCTGATTCGGCCTATGAACCATCCGAGGGATGGCAATTGAACTATGCGTCTGATTAGCGGCCGGACAATGCGGGATTGATAGAAAGGGCGGATTCGGCCGATGCTCCGACGCCCGGCAGCGGACTTTCACCGCAATTGCGACAGAGGTCTTGAGCGGAACCGGCAAAAGACCGCCAGCCGCACATCATGGCCGGGACCGGAACATGAACCACGGCGTTGGTCCGTGTTATGTCCGCCTGCGTCTTCGGAGGCGGCGGAATTGGAACAGGACAAGAATGACGGGAAAACAGCATGTGCGCTCCGACATGCAGGAGCGGATTGGTCTGAAGAACGCCGTCTTTTCCGGCTGAAGTACTGCCGGGAACCGCTGTTTGTCAGCGAAGTGAGAAAGGACCGCCATGAAAATCACCATACGCCGCGTCCTCGCCGTGATGATAGCCGCCGGTTCAGCTATGGCAGCCGGGGCTGCATCAGCTGAGGAAGAACTTACCCCGGAACAGATCGCAAAGCTCCAGCGGACAGCGGAGCAAGGAAATGCGGAAGCGCAATTCTCCCTCGGCTTTGTTTATGACTACGGACTGGGCGTGCCGGAAGACGACATTGAAGCCGTTCGCTGGTACCGCCTTTCGGCCGAACAGGGGGATGCAGAGGCACAAGCCTTTCTCGGCTATATGTATGAAACCGGGGAAGGCGTGCCGCAAAACTATGCCGAGGCTGTCCGGTGGTATCGAAAGGCTGCTTTTCAGGGCAAAGATCAGGCACAAGCTGGCCTTGGCAGGCTGTATGCCAGCGGGAAGGGTATTCCAGAAGATCTAATTGAAGCATACGCTTGGGCCAGCGTTGCAACGGCGCAAAATGCCGAACATGCCGGGTTGCGGGACTCGATAGCCTGGAAGATGCAGCATGGATTTCGGCGGTTCAGCAATCCCGAAGGAATGGACAAGGCACAGATGCGGGCAGCGGAAATATGGCAGCGAATCCACGCCCAAGCGACTTTGGAAACTGCCCCATGACGAGACCGCCGATGGATGAGACCTGGCCGGATGGCGGGTGCGCTGATGCCGATTTCGTTGCGTTCTTGGTGTCGGCGCGACGACGGCCGGGCGGGTTCTGCGGCACTGGCAAACGCCCGCCCGGAGTGCCACGGGAAGCATGCCGGCCAGTCGCTGAACCTTTCCGGCGGGCAGCTGGATCTCAGAAGTTCCTTAACGAAAGGGAGCGCCAATGCGTATGCGCCGCTTGAAAGCGGATCTGGAAACAGAATTAATTGATGTCGCAAGGCATCTGGCGGATGCCGCGCGGGAGGCCACCGCCGGACTGTTCCGGTCGGAAACGCTGCAAACCGAAAGCAAATCGGCAGATGGCTGGGACCCTGTGACAGAAGCCGACAGGCGCTGCGAACTGGCGATGAAGAAGATTCTTTCCCGGCGGCGGCCAGGAGACGGAGTGCTGGGGGAGGAATTCGGTACTGTCAAAGGTGTTTCCGGCCTGCAGTGGGCTCTTGATCCGATAGACGGGACACGCTCATTCGTCAGCGGCGTTCCGGTCTGGGGCACGTTGATATGCGTCTCCGATGACGACGGCCCGCTCTACGGCATTATTGATCAGCCCTATATCGGCGAACGGTTTGAGGGCGGATTCGGGTGCGCTTTGATGCGAGGCCCCCGCGGCGTCAGGCGGCTTGCCACGCGGAAAACAGACGAGTTGAAGAACGCGATCCTGTTCACGACATTCCCGCAAATCGGAACCGGTGAAGAAAGACAGGCATTCGAGCGCGTCTCGGAGCGGGCCCTGCTGACCCGCTACGGCCTTGACTGCTACAGTTACGCCCTCGCGGCGCTCGGTCAGATTGATCTCGTGATTGAAGCGGGACTGAAGCCCTATGACGCTCAGGCGCCGATCGCTGTGGTTTCTGCGGCCGGCGGCATCGTGACTGACTGGCGCGGGGAAACGGCTCACCAAGGAGGCCGGATCATCGCGGCCGCGAATAAAAAACTGCACGAAAAAGCTCTGGCGGCGCTGGACTGGACAGAAAGTCAGGTCGATCCGGTTTCGTTTTGAATCAGGCGCCTATCCGCCGTCGGCGGACGGCAAGAGCCCTGCCCCGGAAATACCGCGCGGTATCGAACCGGCAATGTTCCCCGCCTGCACCGTAACGGAGCAATGCCGCGACACCGGCGACCTTGACCTTCCATTTGTTCAACTCTTTGATGTCTTGCCTGACATCCGCGAGGTCAGTCTTGACTGAGCCGATTTCGGAAATGATGCGGTCAACTTTCGCATGCTTGCGTATTTGCGTGCGCAATTGCATGAGAATACCCTCAATTGCGAAGAAAGGGGCGGGCCGTCCAAGCGGCGCGACAGTACAGGGTTGCGGGTTGCGCCATGGTTGCGCTAGTGTGGATTATAACTGATCGGAGATGACATGAGCGGACTCACTGACGCGGGCCGGCGCTGGGATTGAACGGCTGCGAGGCTGGCCAAGGCGAGACTGGTCGAGGATGTCGCCAAGTTTGGAACAACGCTGACGCTGAAATCTCAGATTCCGCAGGCTCAGGTGTCCGGCGTGGATCCGGCCGAACTCGACCAGCTGTGCTGGCCGGGGCCGGGCATTACGACCAAGGAGAATCGGCATGACCGGCATACACGCGGGTGCGCCTGACGTCGCGGGCAGGTTCGCAAAGCAGGAAGATGTCGCCCGGCTGGAAGACCGGATCGGAAAGCATAAAAAGGAAAATGCCGCCCGTTTCGCCGGTGTCGAGGGGAAACTTGACCGGGTGATCGAGGATGTCAGGGACGTGAAGAACGATCTCAATTGAATGAAGATTATCGGCGGCGCGATCGTTTTTTTTGCTGGTGATCCCGTTATTTGCAAGGCGTAATTCAGACCAATTGACAGGCCGGGGGGAACCGACATGACCGACATACACGCGGACGCGCCGGCGGAGGACGTGACGTGCCCCGCCGACAGGGACGACATCGCCAGACTTGACGGGCGCATTGACCGGTCGGAAGATCGTTTCCTGCGCACTGTTTCGGAGATCAGGGCCGACATTGGCAGGGTGCAGGCGTCCGTGGACGAGGTGAGGAAAAACGTTCAAGCCGACATTGGCAGGGTGCAGGCGTCCGTGGACGAGGTGAGGAAAAACGTTCAAGCCGACATCGGCAGGGTGCAGGCGTCCGTGGACGCACTCAACAAATGGAAATGGGCCGCAGCCGGCGTGGCCGGTCTGGCCGTGGTTTCCGCGCCGGTGATCGCCGCGCTGATTCTGCGCCTTTGGCCGGGCGGATAATGCTGGAACCGTCAGGCGCGCTGGTCTTGCCGCTGTTCGTCCTGTTGCTTCCAGTCGGCTTGATGATTTTCTTTCCGGGGACGCCCCGCAAGGTCGCCGGCATTCTGCTCTTCGCCGCGCGCGGTTCGCGCCCTCTGGTTCTGATGTAAGCAAAGGAGGATCCGATGACTGACGACCTGCCGCATTTTTTAAAGGATGGGTGCGCCGCGATACTGATGGAGAACGAGAAAGCATACGGCTGCTGCCGGATCGATCGCGGCACCCGGAGCTGTGCGGTGCTGCGGACGGTGATTGAGACCGCCCGCAAACAGTAACAGTCCATCCTTGACACGCTCTGGACGTAGGGCTATCGCTTTTGAAATTCCCCATTTTCCGGCAGGAGTCCGGCGGAGCTGAAGAGCTTCAGCGCATAGCGGTGATACCATACGGCTTTCTTGAGTTTGCCGCGCATTGACTCAGCCTGCTCATCCTCCGTGACCCGCGCCAAGTTGAGAGACAGCCGTCGCATCACGACTAAGTTCTCCGGGCCGTGTCCGGTTGCGCAGATGATCTTCATTCATCGTGACATCGAATACCCAATGCAGACTGTTCTCGACCGACCAGTGTTCCCGCACGCCCTTGAGAAAACGCTCAGGATCGCGCTTCCCGCTCATGATGAAATACCGGGTTCCGGCGCTGCGCTTTCCCTTGATTTCCCGGGTCGAAGAGACGGATCCGACAGCGGCGAGACCCGACTGCAGGCGCTTTTCCAGTCAGCCGACATCATGGCGGACGGCGGCCCGCCGGGTTTCGATCCGGCCGTGCCCCTTTTCCTTATGCGTCTCGGAGAACTGAATGTTTTCAATGTTATCGGGGTCCTCCATATACCGTTTCACATCCTTGCGCAGATTGCTCTGATTGCCCTTCAAGGCAAGAATATACCTGCCGCTGCCGTCCTGCCCCGGATGTCGGGGAGCTTCAGAAGCGCAGGGATCGCCGTGATCTCATTCGACTTCCCGTCGACCGCGGTCTGCGCGGGAGCCAGACGTGTCTCAGAGGCGAAAGCGTGCACGAGATGCAGAGGCTGCCGCTTCGAAGCGTCGGCGAATGACCTGCGCAGGGTCTTGCCGTCGACAGCGATGGCGCCGTCCCGTACTCTGCCGCCAGACCCTCCGCCCAGCCGCGGGAAAGACGCGCGGGAACGATGCCGAGCTCGACAGGATCAATGCTGTTGAACAGGTCGGAAAAGGCGTCGCAGCTCGGCGTGCCGTGTTTCAGTTCCATGAAATCAAGCAGGAATTTCTTCTTGATTTTGCCGTATTCGACTGTGTCCGGTGCATGTTTCGCCTCCCGAAATGACGGTCAGAAGAGCGATCATGAGCATTTCGTGAAGATCATGCCGCATGGCGTTGCTGCGCCGGGGATCGGTTATGCCGTTGACAATATGAGATAAATCAGCCATGTTCCTGCCTCTGTTTGCATTTTTAAGGCATTGATGAAACAAAATGCGCTGATTGGAAAGCAGAAAAATTCAAAAGCGAAAGCCCTACATTGCTCGCCTCCAAAGTCCGGATAAACGGAGGCCCGCCGCGCCGTATTCCGCACCACCTGCAATTCCGAAAACACCACAGCGCACATGACTTAGCGAGTTGGAGGCTTGATAACCGTAGGCCATTGGCTTATGGTAGGAGCATGGAGTTCGAATGGGACGAGGCCAAGAACAGTGCCTGTTTCGAGCAGCGCGGTTTCGATTTCGTTTATGCCGTGCAGGCCTTCCTCGATCCGCAGCGGATCGTCGCGCAGGATCGCCGACGGGACTATGGCGAAGACCGCTACCGGGTGCTCGGCACGGTCGACGGGCGGGACTATGTCGTGGTTTAAACGATTCGGGATTCGGCCGTTCGCATCATTTCGGCCCGCAAGGCTAACCGGAAGGAGGTCGCGGATTATGAGCATAACGTGCATCAAGATTGATCCCGACGATCCGTCCACCCTGCCCGAAGGGCGGATCGACCCCGCCAGGGTGGACGCCACCACCGAGGCGGAGATCGCGGCGCAGGAACGGGAGGACGAGGAAGAGGCCATGCAGGACATGGCACGGTATGCCCGCCAGGTCCGGCGACGGCTGGGGCTTTCTCAGACCGAGCTGGCGCGGCGCATTGACGTGCCGCACGAGACGATCCGCAGCTGGGAGCAGGGCAAGCACTGCCCGACCGGGGCGGCGCGCGCTCTGTTGCGGGTGCTCGACAAGGCACCGGAAACCGCGCTCCGCGTGCTGACCTGAAGGGATAGCAACGATGCCGTGCATCGCATTTTTCGATCATACGCTAGTAGTTCGACATTGTTGTATTGATTGATGGAAATAGTGAAGTAGACGCTCCAGTATATCAAGCTTGTTGTTTCCGGTTTCTTCTCTCAACCTGTTCTTACCGTCAATTCTGCTGTGTCAGACTATTAGGCGCGGCGTGCCCTCCCTTGCGCCCACTTAGCTACGCAAAGGCCTGATTCCATGCAGGAAATCCCCTGCTTGGGCTGTTTGACATGGCCGAATCGCAGGTCCAAATCGACTCCCGGGAACGTTAGGCCTATCGCTTTTGAGATTCCCCGTTTTCCGGCAGGAGTCCGGCGGAGCTGAAGAGCTTCAGCGCATAGCGGTGATACCATACGGCTTTCTTGAGTTTGCCGCGCATTGACTCAGCCTGCTTGTCCTCCGTGACCCGCGCTAGGTTGAGAGACAGCCGCCGCATCACGACTGGGTTCTCCAGCCCCGGTCCGGTTTGGCAGATGATCTTCGTTCATCGTGACATCAAGGAACTGGTGCAGACTGTTCTCTGCCGACCAGTGTTCCCGAACGCCCTTGAGAAAACGCTCCGGATCCCGCTTTTCGCTCATGATGAAATACCGGGTTTCGGCACTGCGCTTTCCCTTGATTTCCCGGATCGAAGAGACGGATCCGACAGCGGCGAGGCCCGGCTGTCAGCACTCTTTCAGCCAGCCGACATCATGGCAGACGGCGGCCCGCCGGGTTTCGATCCGGCCGTGCCCCTTCTCCTTATGCGTCTCGGAAAACTGAATTTTTTCAATGTTGTCAGGGTCCTCTATATACCGTTTCATATCCTTGTGCAGATTGCCTTTCAAAGCGAGAATGTACTCGCCCCCGCCGCCCTTCACGGCCTCCGATATCGCCCGCTGCGCGTACATCGTGTCCGCTGCTGCCGTCCGGCCCCGGATGTCGAGGAGCTTCGGAAGCGCGGGGATCTCATTCGACTTCCCGTCGACCGCGGTCTGCGCGAGAACCAGCCGTGTCTCAGAGGCGAAAGCGTGCACGAGATGCAGAGGCTGCCGCTTCGCAGCGTCGGCGAATGACCGGCGCAGGGTCTTGCCGTCAACGGCGATGACGCCGTCCCGTATTCCGCCGCCAAGCCCTCCGCCCAGCCGCGGGAAAGACGTGCGGGAACGATGCCGAGCTCGACGGGATCAAGGCTGTTGAACAGGTTGGAAAAGGCGTCGTGACTCGGCGTGCCGTGTTTCAGTTCCATGAACTCAAGCATGAATTTCTTCTTGATTTTGCCGTATTCGACTGTGTCAGTGCATATTTCGCCTCCCGACATGACGGTCAGAAGAGCGATCATGAGCATTTCGTGAAGGTCATGCCGCACAGCGTTGCTGCGCCGGGGATCGGTGATGCCGTTGAAAATGTGAGATAAATCAGCTGTCTGTCTGCCTCTGTCAGTGTTATTGAGGCCTTGATGGAACAAAATGCGCTGATTGGAAAGCAGAAAAATTCAAAAGCGAAAGCCCTACGTCGGCACCGGAAACCGGCTCGAGCCCGACCTCTCCGAGTTCCGCCAGCGGGACGGCTGATGCCACCGCCGGCGGCAGCCGGATGCCGGCAGCGTCGGCCAGCTTGGCGAGTATTCCGCGGGCGGAGCCGAGGCTCGGCTTTCCCGAAAAGTCATGCTGATCTTCGCGCACGCACAGTTCGCGGGCAAGCGATGTCCGGGAGCGGCCGCTATCAACGCAAGCCGTCTTGAACCAATCGACCGTCTCGGCTGAAAAATGTCGAAGTCCGATTCGTATGCCATGCTGTATGACATCTGATCGGATAATCTATAAGTATGAAACGTTGATATGCCCCGGGGGGATGAGCCTTGAAGCCCCTGCCCGGCTTTCAGCGCACGCTGAAAGCCGGGCAGGGGCGTCCTCGAAAAATTTCCGACCCCGGGCGGCGGCTCGGGCTGCCCCCCCCCGCTGAAACCGCCTGCGAGCAGCTTGGAACAGCTTTGGAAAAGGCGGAGCTGAAATGTCCGGCTGCCGATCAATCCCGGCCAGCGGCTGAATCCCGCCGGATTCCCGCCTTTCTCACGACCAGCGGCCCTCGGAAACGCATTTGCCGGGCATTTGTCGAATCTGCTACAGCTTGATTCTCACAGAGAGCCGCCGGCTGACCCCGGTGATGCATTTCATAGTTGTACGGGCGAGTCATAGAAAGGACAGTTTCCCATAGTTCCGCGCAGCGTCTTCGGATAACTCTTTGCCGGATCACGCTTGGGCTGGAACATATTCGGGTGAAATTCTGACAGGCTCGGGACGGTGTCACAGCTGCCGGCCGAGCCACATCGCGACGCCGAGATCCCCTTCGATTTCAAGCCGTCCGCTGAAGAAAAGCGGGGCCGGGTCTTCGTCGCCCGCAAGGATAGCGGCGAACGTCTCGGGATCGGCCCGCAGAACCGTGTCGGCTTTGCCTTTGCCTATTCGTGCGCCGGAGGAACTCAGACTCAGGCAGCCTAAACCGGAGATTTCAAAATTCACGCGGCCGTCAAAACCGTCCGGAAACGCGTTTTGGAGGGCCCGCAGAGCGTCGATGATGGTTGCAGTCATGCCGGATTCCGTGTTCCATTACATTCTGCGCAGATTAACCTGAGTGAAGGGAGACGGGAATGCCGGGATTCATGAATCTGCGCACCGCATTCGTAGCAGTGGCCTTGGCCGCCGCCATTGCGGTTCCGGCCGGCCCGTACGCGGCGAAGGAATATCTGGAAGACCAGTTGTTTGATCAACTGCTGACGGCGGCGCCGGAGGAGGCGCGGAGAATTGAGCGCCGGATTCTCAATCTGTGGTCAGATTCGGGATCGCCGCGCCTGAATATTCTGCTCCAGCGGGGCCGCCGGGCCATAATCAGCAAAAATTATGAAGAAGCGATCGAGCATCTGACGGCGTTGACCGACCATGCGCCGGCGTTCGCCGAAGGCTGGAATGCGAGAGCGACCGCATGGTTCCTTATGGGACAATATGAACTGTCGGTCTCGGACATCGCGGCCGTCCTTGATTTGAATGAACGGCATTTCGGGGCGTTGACCGGACTGGCGATGATCATGGAGAAATTCGGGGAGGACACATCGGCGCTGAAAATCTATCAGAATGTTCAAGACATTCACCCGAACCGCGCCGGCTTGGCGGAAGCCATGAGCCGTCTGCGGAAAAAGCTGGCCGCTGAATCAATCTGAAGACCCGCTTGATGAATCCGAAACACGGCCGGAGCCGGGTGACCGCTGTTCTGGGCCCGACCAACACCGGCAAGACATGGTTCGCTATCGACAGGATGCTCGGACACCGGACGGGCATGATCGGTCTGCCTCTCCGGCTTCTGGCGCGTGAAGTCTATGACCGCGTCCGCGCGGCGCGGGGGCCTTTCGCGGTGGCTCTCGTCACCGGCGAAGAGCGCATCATTCCGAAACAGGCGCGCTATTGGGTGTGCACCGTCGAAGCCATGCCGCAGGCGAGCGGTGTTGATTTTCTGGCCGTCGATGAAATTCAGCTGTGCGGAGATCCCGAACGCGGCCATGTCTTCACGCAGCGGCTGTTGTCGGCCCGCGGACAGGCTGAAACGGTTTTTCTGGGTTCAGACACTATGCGGTCAGCGATCTCCGCTCTGGTTCCCGAGACGCGTTTCAGAAGGCGCGACCGGCTTTCTGAACTCAGCTATGCCGGCGCGAAGAAGATTTCCCGCATCAAGCCCCGTTCCGCGATCGTCGGATTTTCGGTCGAAGACGTTTACGCGATCGCGGAAGCGGTCCGCCAGCGGAGGGGCGGGGCCGCGGTGGTTCTCGGAGCCCTCAGCCCGCGCACCCGCAATGCGCAGGTCGAGCTTTACCAGAACGGCGATGTTGAATTTCTGGTCGCCACCGACGCTATTGGAATGGGTCTCAATCTCGATATCGATCATGTGGCGTTCGCCGGGCTCGTGAAATTCGACGGCAGGCGGGTGCGGCCTCTCTGGCCGCATGAAATCGGACAGATCGCCGGACGGGCCGGACGTTTCCGCTCGAACGGGACATTCGGCGTGACGGCGGACGCCGGGCCGCTGGATCCGCATGTCGTTTCGTCTGTTGAGGAAAACCGCTTTCAGTCTCTGAGGCGCCTGCAGTGGCGCAATGATGATTTGTCATTCAGGTCGGTTCACGCCCTTCTCGGCGCGTTGCAGGCGCCGAGCGGGAACCCGCTGCTGGTCCGTGCCCGTGAAGCCGATGATCTCCTTTCCCTCCGCGCAATGGCTGAACTTGCCGAGATCCGCGACAGGCTGCTCAGCCCGGCTGATGTCCGGCTGCTCTGGGATGTGTGCCAAATTCCGGATTTCAGGAAGGTCTCGCCCTATGATCATTGCGAACTGCTGAAAACGGTGTTTTTCTTTCTCCAGGAATTCGGGCAGATACCGAATGACTGGCTGGATGGTCAGGTCCGCAGGATTGACCGGATCGACGGCGATCTCGAGGCACTGTCACGACGAATGGCATTTGTCCGCACTTGGACCTATTTGTCGCAGAAGCCTGAGTGGACCGAAGACCCGCAATTTTGGCGGCAGCGCACCCGGTCGGCCGAAGACCGGGTTTCCGATGCGCTTCACGCCGGGTTGACGCGTCGGTTCGTTGACCGCCGGATCAGTGTGCTGATGAGGCAAATGAAGAGAAAGGACAACCTTTTGGCAGAAGTTGACGGGCAGGGTGTGCTCACGGTCGAAGGAGAGACCGTGGGCAGAATCGAAGGTTTCCGGTTCATTCCGGACGGCGCTGCGACTGCTGATGAAGCCAGAACGCTCAGGCAGGCGAGCGCCAAGGCGCTGTCGCAGAAATTGTCGATGCGGGCCCTGCGTTTCTATAATGCGCCTGACAATGAAATCGGACTGACTGATCAGGGTGGATTCATGTGGGGCGAGTATGCCGTCGGCAAACTCGTGGCAGGCAGCGGCATTTACGATCCTGATGTCGAGGCATTTGTTGATGAAGAAGCCGGACAGGAAGCCCGGCGACAGGTCGAGCGGCGTCTGAAAGCGTATATCGGACAGAAAATCTCGATCCATTGCGCGGCATTGCTGGAATTGAAGAATGATGAAGCCATCACAGGTTTGGCGCGGGGGGTCGCTTACCGGATTTATGAATCTTTCGGTGTGGTGCCGCGCTTGAAGATCGCGGATGATGTCAAGTCGCTGACTCAGGAATCCAGGAAATGTCTGCGGGTTCACGGGGTGAGATTCGGCCAGCACGCGATTTTCGTTTCTTCCGTGCTCAAACCGGAATCCACCAGAATCAGACTGCTTCTTTGGGCCTTATCGGAAGGAATCCAGGACACCCCGGCCGCTCCGCCGCCCGGCTTGGTCACAATACCGGCGGATGATGCCCTTCATCAGGACTATTATTCCGTGGCCGGGTTTTTCCGGGCCGGCGGCCGCGCCATCCGTATCGACATGCTTGACCGGCTCTCGAACATGCTGCGTGAGCAGGATGGCCGCGCCGGATTCGAAGCGACCGTCGATATGCTGTCGATTTCCGGATTGTCGCCGTCCGGATTCGCGGAATTGCTCGCGGGTCTGGGATACGTTGTCAAACGCGGTGAGAAAGAAAAAAAACCGCGTCCGTCCGGCACGGCGGACGGAGCCGCCGGTGCCACATCCGCGGACGGCCCGGGCACGGCGGATCGGGCTGTTCCGGCATCTGACGGACGGGAGAGCGGCGGTTCCGAATCGGTCCGCGGCTCAGCGGCGGATGCGGAGCTGGAGACAGAAATCAGCTACACCTTCCATTGGAGGCCGAAGCCGTCTCGCCGTCCGCCGGTGAAAAAAACTCCTTCTGCTTCCGCTGAGCCGGCAGCCGGCGGAAATGGCGGCAATAAAAGACCGCGCAGGATGAAGCGCAAAGGCGAGCGCCGGCAAACCGAAAGACGGGAAAGCGCGCCTGCAGCGTCACGCCCTGATCCCGACAGCCCGTTCGCTGTTCTTGCCGAACTGAAGGACCGCATCGGCAAGTGAATCCGCCGTTCCCTGCGCGGGCGGATACCGTTCAGCCGGCTGACTCCTTACATGCCGAGGCGGAAAACCGTTTCGGCCGCCAGCGCGATTGTTCGGACCGGGACGTGATCACGTGGCTCGGGAAGGCGTTCACGCGCTTCGCCTTTGACCCGCAAGCCGGGCCTGAACGGAGGCTTTGACATGGCCGGCCGGCCTGCGCCGACGTCTCCGGAGCTTGCATGATATGTGCCCAGTTATTACTTTCTCAGGACTTTGGTATCGGCTGCGGAATTCTAATGACCTATGTCGTGATTGATAGCTGCATTGCATGCAAATACACGGATTGTGTCGAGGTGTGCCCTGTCGATTGCTTCTATGAAGGCGAGAACATGCTCGTCATTCATCCGGATGAGTGCATTGACTGCGGAGTGTGCGAGCCGGAATGTCCGGTTGACGCGATTCGTCCTGACACCGAGCCGGGAATGGAGAAGTGGGTTGAGTTCAACAGGAAATACTCGGAAATCTGGCCGGTCATTTATGAAAAGACCGATCCGCAGCCGGATGCTGAGAACCATGAGGGCGAAGAGGGCAAACTGGAAAAGTACTTCTCGGAAAAACCCGGCGAGGGAACTTGAACGGCGGCTGCCGTTCGGGCAGAGGAGCGTAAATCCGGTTTTCATGCGGTTCGCCGGAGAACACACAGCGGCGCGCCCGGGATCTGTTCGTCAGATTCCGGGTTTCACACAAGGAAAATCTGCTATGGCCCGCAAAAGAAGAGCCAGGAATTTCAGAGTCGGAGAACATGTCGTTTATCCGGCGCACGGCGTGGGAAGGATCCGCAGCATTGAAAATCAGGAGGTTGCGGGAACGACGATAGAGATGTTCGAGATCTATGTTGAACGTGACAAACTGACTCTGCGCGTTCCCACGAAACGGGCCCGGGAAATCGGCATGCGGAGCCTTGCCTCGCAGGATGATGTCGAGCAGGTGATGATGACGCTCAAGGGCAAGGCGGTGCAGAAGAAACTGATGTGGTCGCGTCGTGCTCAGGAATATGATCAGAAGATCAATTCCGGCGACATCATGCAGATCGCTGAAGTCGTCAGAGATCTGCACCGGCACGACCAGCAGCGTGAACAGTCATATTCCGAACGTCAGCTGTTTGAATCGGCGTTTGACCGGCTCGGACGCGAAATCGCTGCTGTCACCGGCGTCAGCCAAGACGATGCCGGCGAAAGAATGCTGAAAGTGCTGATCGCGCGCAATACGCGGAAAAAGTGATGCCCGGCGTCAGACAACCGCCGCCAAGGTGAGCAGGCATGCGGTCTCAGCGGTCTGCTGGGCGGCGCCGAGCGTGTCTCCGCTGTGCCCCCCGATCTTGCGTCTCGCCAAGATGCTCACTGCGATTCCGGCGGAGCCCGCCGCCGCGGCTGCGGCCAGTGAATGCCATCCCAGCGCCGCGCCCGCGAAGAGAACCGCGATCGCGCAGCCGGACCACGCCACAGCCGGGAGCGGCCTGCCGCAGTCCGCGGCCAGTCCGTCGCCGCGCGCCAAGGGCAAAAGGCGCATTGCCATGAGCATGGCGGCTCTTGAGAGCGCGCCGGTTACGGCGAAAACGATTACCGGGCTGACGCTGCCGATCGTTTCGGAGATTCCCGCAAACCGGGCGATTAGGATGAGCGTCAGCGCGGCAGCCCCGTACGCGCCGATTCCGCTGTCCCGCATGATTTCCATTCTCCGTTCCGCGTCTGCCCCTCCCCAGAAACCGTCCGCGCTGTCCGCCAGACCGTCTTCGTGCAGGCACCCCGTCATCAGGACAGCCGCCGCGAGACCGAGGACCGCGGCGACGGTCGGGCCGGCGCCGAGGGCAAACGCCGTTCCGGAGACAGCGCCCGCCGAGGCGCCGAGCGCCGCCCCGACGACGGGCCAGGCCCAGGCTGACTGCCGGTGCTGAATGCGGTCCTCCTTGGCGACCGGAAAACGGGTCAGAAGGCTCAAAGCGGCAACGAATTCGGCTGACCTGCGACGGAAATTCAGACACTCAATCAAAGCGCGCATGGATATCTCCGGCATGTTCCGAGAGGCAGAAACACGGCGGTAAAGCATGGCGAAAGAGGTATCAACGGCTCGAAACGAACCGCGGCCGGCGCCGTTCTCCAGTCTGACTGAGTTCGGCGGACAGCTGCGGCGCCTGCCGAGGCCGGACAGAGAGGCTGAAGCCGCGGCGCGGGAACGCAACAGCCGGCTGACGAAACCGGACGGCTCGCTGGGCCGGCTGGAAGAACTTGCAGTCTGGTACGCGTCTTGGCGGCGGCATGCTGATCCGCTGCGGGCGGTGCCGCAGATACTGATTTTCGCGGGGAACCATGGGGTCGCGCGCCGCGGCGTTTCCGCCTTTCCGGCGGATGTGACCGCCCGGATGGCGGCTAACTTCAATGCCGGGGGCGCCGCGATCAATCAATTGGCGGAGGCGGCCGCGGCTCGTTTGGACGTCATTCCGCTGGATCTGGACCGTCCGACGTCGGATCTGACGGAAGGTCCCGCCATGACCGAAGCTGAATGTGTCGATGCGCTCGCGGCAGGCTGGCGGGCTGTCGATCCGGATGCGGAACTTCTCGTGGCCGGAGAGATGGGCATCGGAAACACGACGTCCGCGGCGGCAGTCTGCCTGGCGCTTTACGGCGGCCGCGCCGGCGACTGGACAGGCAGAGGCACAGGCGTCCGCGGCGCCGCCCTGCGGCGCAAGAGGGCGGCGGTCGGCGCGGCGCTGGCGGCGAACGGGCCATTCACGGCAGGATCCGGCCTCGAAATCCTCCGGTGTCTCGGCGGGCGCGAACTGGCCGCGACAGCGGGCTCTCTGGTTCGGGCGCGGCTGCTGAGGATCCCGGTGCTGCTGGACGGTTTCGTGTGCTGCGCGGCTGCCGCATGCCTTCAGTCGCTTTCTCCCGACGCGCTGGACCATGCTGCCGCCGGGCATCTCTCGGCCGAGTCGGCGCACGCTTCGCTGCTGAAACGTATGGGCAAGCCGCCGATCCTTGACATCGGAATGCGTCTTGGCGAAGGGTCCGGCGCCGCCGTGGCGTTTCATGTTTTGAAATGCGCCTTGGCCTGCCATTCGGGAATGGCGACATTCGCGGAGGCCGGAATTTCAGGGGAATGACGGTTTCCCCGGGTTTCCGTGACTTTCTGATCACGGGCGGCGTGGATCCCGCGCGGCATTTCATGCCGCCGAAGGTTTCATACCCGTGAGATTCCGCTTCGGCGAATGATTGTCTGTAAGTGTTTTGCGGATCCCGCCCGGCCGGTTGCGGCGAGAGACTCCGGTCCGGTTGGCGAATCAGTATGTACGGCCTTCCGCTTCCGGCGGGAGGTGTGTCTCGGGCCGGCGCACTGATTTCACCGCGGAATGACTGTCGAGGCGCAGGGCGGAGCCGCGCGGGATCCATCGCCGTCTATCTCTTTGTATGCGGCACGGAATCCGCGAATCGCGACGGAATTCTCCTGCCTTGACATGCTTACAGGGGGGGGGGTATGCATATGGCCGTCAGCGCCAGACAGTGCGCACTTACAAAAAGGGAGTATATTATGGTCAGAAGATCAATACCACCGAGCATCGCAGCTCATGCCGCTTTTGTTTTCAGCGTTTTCGCGCTCGTTTCCTGCGGGGGGGGGGGGGCGACTCTCCAAGCAATCCGGCTGTAATTGACCCCAGAAAGCCGGCTGGCGGGAACGGCGGCGAAGATACTCCAATAGATAAGGACAAATTCATAGCTCTTTTCGGCGGTACCGTTCCTGAGAAGAGCGGCGGTGAAATTGTCGAAGAAATTGCCGAAAGAATGAAGGCCCCTGAAGAAAGTGCGGACATTACAGCGGAAATTTTTCTGAGCACGGATTGGTACTGGACGACTAGGGCCGCCGGCTCCTCTGAGTTGATGACTTTTAAGAGCGTTTCGACTTGCAGAGAAGCCACCTGCACGTCCAGATTGCCGGACGACGACGATGAGGAAGAGTTTAGTGTCGAAGACGTCGCCAAGGCTTTCACTGAAAACAGAGACAAAGTCAAGACGCTTCAGACCAAAAGAGGCATCACTATGGCGCGGCTTCGTGTCGGTGAAAGCAAAGGCGGAGAAGGTTTCTGGGGCGCTGTTTTGGGGCACAGCAGTTTCGGGTTGTACGAGGATATTGGTGCGCTTGAGGATGAAGATATTGCCTCCTTTTTCTTTGGGGGAGTTGCGAGCGGCGACCTGTACGGTAAGAGGCCGACCGCGGATGTGGAGTGGACCGGCCTGATGGTAGGCGCCCCCACAGCCGGGGAGGACAGGGGTAATATCCTTCGGGGCGATGCGACCGTGAACTACAGCAGCAGCGACACCAGTATCTCCGTTTCCTTCACGGACATCGCGAAAGTAGAAAAGAGCCTTGATGACAACAAGAAAACCCCGCATTCTGTGACCAGCATTTCGTTCCCCGGCGTCGAGGTGACCCCCTCCGGCGCATTCGGCGAGAAATCCGGTTCCGAATACATTCAAGGCGGGCTTTACGGGCCCGGCAACGAAGAAGTCGCGGGGGTGTTCGAGAAACAGGGAATCGCGGGCGCGTTCGGGGCCAATAAGTAAGCCAAGGAGTAGGCGGCATTATCAAGCCGGCGGCTTCGGCCGCCGGTCCGTCTCCCCGTTTTGACGTTTCCGCCGGAGTGGCGTTTCGCCCGGCGGGTTCCGTCCCCGGAATGAGGCGTGCCGGCTGTCGGCGGAGGGCGGAACCATTCGCAACTGGTTAGCCGCGGCGCTGATAATGGCCGCGTCCGCCGGGTCGGCGCAGGAGCGGGATCCGCCTCCCGCCGAGGTTCTGGCCGCCGCGGTCCGGGCGATGGCGGCGGGGGCGCTGGACGATGCCGAGGCGCTTCTGCTGACGATCGATCCGGCGGCCGCGCACGCGGACGATCTTGATTTTCTTTTCGGCACAATCGACTTCAGGCGGGGCGACTGGCAGGCGGCGGTCTCCCGCTACCGGTCGGTCATCGCCCGCGATCCTGACCGTCCGGTCGTCCGTCTTCAGCTGGGGCTGGCCCATTTCATGGCCGGGGAGGACCGCAGGGCCGGGTATCATCTCCGCCGGGCGCTGGCGGACGACCGGCTCGCGGAGAGTTTCCGCAGGCGGGCGGCGGCGGTTCTCGAGCGGATCAAGCGGCGGAAGCGCTGGCATCTCACCGGTTCGGCGGCTCTGGTTCCGGACACCAACATCAACAGCGGCACGGAGGCGGGGACGGTGAGCCTGTTCGGTCTTCCGGGGAGGGTGTCCGATGACAGCCGTCCGACGAGCGGCGTGGGTTTCGCCGCGTCGGTTTCGGGGGGATACGAGCATCCGCTGGCGGAGGATCTCCGGTTCCGGACCGCTTTGCGGCTTGATGCGAAATTCTACCGCGAGAGCCGGTTCAACGAGCGCGTCCTGAGCGCGCGGCTGGGGCCGCGGTTCCTGTTCGGTCGGTCCGACCTGCGCGTCGAGTTGACGGCGCGGGAGAGCAGGCTGGGCGGGGAAGTCAGCGGCAGGGAGCTGGGAGGGGAGCTTTCCGGCGGCTGGAACATCCGGCCCGCATGGCGGTTTGAATGGTCGGCGGGAAGCCGGCGGACCGACTATGCGGCTGTTCCGGGTCCGGGAAGGCTCGATTCGGCGCGGGCCGGCGTTTCGCATGTTCTCAGCCAGTCGGTGACCGTCGGCGCGGACATCGGGTTCCGGCGCGAACGTCTGGAGCGCGGCTTCGATTCATGGAGGGAAAGCCGGTTCGGGGCGTATGCGGCGTTCGAACTGCCCCGGGGTTTCCTGATCAGGGCGGGGCCGGTTTTCGTCCGGCGCGGATACGACGCTCCCTTCCTGCCGCTGGGTGCTGACGCGAGGAAGGACACGACCGTCTCCGGGCATGTGACCGTCTCGAACCGCCGTCTCGATGCGTTCGGGTTCATGCCGGAAGTGACGCTCCGCCATACGCGCAGGAAGAGCAATATCAATCTGAACAGCTATAAGCGGACGGTCCTGGAACTCGGCGTGCGACGGTCATTCTGAGCGTTGCGCCTGAACAATCGACAGGCCGGCCCGCGGTTCCGGAGTGTGAATGGCCAGCGGTTTTCCGCCAGACACCAATTGCAAGCCGCTGATAATCTGGCGGGCTTGGAGCCGATGTTCACAGACAGGAAATTTTCTGATGCGGCATCCCGGACTTTCGGCGCTGGGGCGGCGGACAGGAGCCAGAAGAAGGAGGATGCCGCTCCCGCTCTGTGCCGGGGGCGCCTCTTGGTCAGCAAGTGTCGGACTGCTGCCGTACGCTCCGCTTTTCTTTCAATGCGCATCCGGTTTCATTCCTGCCGGACGGTTTGCCGCGCGAGGTATTCTTTCCGCCGGGCGGTAGCCGGTCTTGAGCTTATCGGTCAGCGGTCCGGCAGTTCCAAGGGACTCTTTGCAGTCGAAGGTTGATTCCGTCGGTCGCGGTATTTCCGATGAATGCGGCCGCAGGCCGCGAAGACAGCGGGCGATCCGGCGCGCCGCCTGTCGGCGAAGGCTCTGCCGAAGGCCGGTGGTATTTCTGACGGTCGCAGCTCGGGCGCGCGAAGACCGATGAATGATAGCTGCCTGCAGAAAGCATCGGAATATCATTGCTCGGTTCGGCAGCGGGAAAGGAACTGTCGCCATTACAATGAACTGCGCTTTCGCGCATTTGCGGCTGACAAGAATTGACGTCGGCAGCTGTCAGGTTGACTCGACAGAATTTCTGGAATCCGCTTGGCTCCGCACAGTGAATCGGCATACTTAGCCCCGAACGACTCAGGCGAGGGAAATGGACCGCATGGCGGATGCAGAAGCAAAACGTCGCCGAATCAAATGCGTACTGATTGCGGGCAGCAGCCCGGGAAGCGGAAAGCAGAGCGGGATCGCCGGAGCCTTCCGGTCTGTCCGGAACGGCAGTCAAGTCTGCGGCGGGAAAGCTTCTGCTCCGGCGTTTTTCAATTCGGTTAAGGAGTTCACACAGCTGCGCCAAGGATGGCGTTTGCGGCCTGCAGCCCCGATTAGCCGTGAATTGAGCGCGGAGCCGGCTTTTGCTTAGCAATAGTCGTGGCTTCGTATACAAGTCCCGAAAAGAACAGGCGATCAAGGCCTACAAACAGTTGCTTCGCGATGCCATTGAGCGGTGTCCGGCCGGCACAAAACGCCGGATCGCGGAGCGAACAGGCACCAGCAAGAGTTTCGTCAGCCAGATTTGCAAACCGGATTACACAGTGCCGCTTCCCGGGAAGCACGTTGAAACCGTATTGGAAATCTGCGCATTGTCTGAAGATGAAGCGGCGGCGTTCCGCGCAGCTTATTCGGCTGCGCATCCGCCTAGCGGCCAAAACCCGGACTCAAGCTGCCGAAACGAACTGCGTATTCCATTGCCGGATTTCGAGAATGCCGAACAGCGGCGAAAGATTGAAGAAGCGATCCGGGCCTCGGCGGAAACGATCATCAATTTGGTGGCAGAACAGCATGCCGGCCGATGACTGTGCTGGATCCACTCGGCGAGCCGCCCGCTTCCGCGTTCAATCTCACTTGGTGGATACGGATTCGTTCATCCATTCGGAAATCCGTCCGCGCTTTTTAACGGTTCATGTCAACCGAGGCATAATCGGCCCGGCAGGGCGAGGCTGCGGCGTCTCCACTTCACCTGCCAAGCAGCGGCTAGGTACAGGAAACTCCGGCAGGACGGCACGGTTCGGAACCGACAATGAAACTGATGTTTTCCACAGTCCCGTGCCGCGCAGCCCTATTGATGACTCTTCATCGAATCATCCTTGGATCAAAACATGTGAGCGAATCATGCTGATGATGAAATGCCTGAACACACCCAAGCTGCCGGCTTCTTGCAATGTCTTCTCACCAGCACATGCGGAGAAGATTCGCAGGCGGTGCAAGTTTTGTCATGCCCCGACGCACAGCAGCCGTCTGAATATCGCCGAGAGCGGAATCAGCGTTTTGAGCCGCCGACACCCGGCCCGGGAAACTCTCCGGGGCGGGGTTTTTGCGCGGCGGGATGTGCGCGTCAAACCATACCTTCTGCCTTTCTCTCTGATGATCAGCTGTTTGGCGGCCCGATTCTTGTGTTTGAGGAAGCATGGCTGAAAAACCCCGCGAAGCCTACCAGGTCCTGGCCCGGAAATACCGGCCGGGCACATTTCAGGAGCTGATCGGCCAGGATGCGATGGTCAGAATTCTCCGCAATGCTTTTGCGGACGGCAGGATTTCCCAAGCCTACATTCTGACGGGCGTGCGCGGTGTCGGGAAGACCACCACAGCCCGGATTATCGCGAAAGGTCTGAACTGCACTTCGGACGGCGCTGAAAAGGCTGTCGAACCCTGCGGTCAGTGCGAGAGCTGCATAAGTGTCGCGGACGGGCGGCATATGGATGTCCTTGAGCTGGACGCGGCGTCCCGCAGCCAAGTTAACGAGATGCGCGACATTCTGGAGAATGTCTCGTTCGAACCCACTCAGGGCCGCTACAGAGTGTATCTGATTGATGAAATTCACATGCTGTCCACGCATGCATTCAACGCGCTGCTCAAAACCTTGGAAGAACCCCCCGATCATGTGAAGTTTATTTTCGCCACGACGGAAATCCGCAAAGTCCCGGTGACCGTGCTGTCGCGCTGCCAGCGGTTTGATCTGAAAAGGATTGAGCCGCCGGTGATGCGGGATCATCTGCTTTCAATTGCCGAACAGGAGAAAATTCCGGTCACGCGCGATGCCGTTGATTTGATCACGCGGGCGGCCGAAGGATCGGTCCGCGACGCCGTCAGCCTTCTGGATCAGGCAGCGGGACAGGGCGGAGATGAGATCGGGCCGGCCGCTGTCCGGGAAATGCTCGGTCTGGCTGACAGGGGCCGTACTTTTGATCTCTTGGAATTGATCATGAAAGGGGAGATCGCTTCGGCTATCAAGGAACTGAATTCACAATACAGTGAAGGGGCGGATCCGCACGCTGTGCTTCGGGATCTCGCCGAGGCGGTTCATTTGATTTCGGTCCTGAAAGTGTCGCCGGACACAGGCCAGGATACCGGTTTGCCGCCCGATGAGTCGAAGCGGGGGCTGGAGATGGCCGGGAATCTGCCGATGGGCTCTCTTTCGCGGGCATGGCAGATGCTCTTGAAGGCGGTTGAGGAGGCGCCGAATTCGCCCAGCCCCATCATGGCGGCTGAAATGGCAGTTATCCGCCTGTGCTACGTACAGGAAATTCCGCCGCCGGGCGATCTTCTGCGGAAACTCACCGGCAAAATAAATCCGGCAGCAGCCGGTTCTTCTCAAGCGCCGGAATCTGCCGCCGCGGAAGTTCAAGCGGTTCCGGCCGGATCCGGAATCGACCGGGACGAGCATCGGTCCGGAGACGACGCGGCGTCCGCGGCGGCTCGAACGGTTGCACTGACCTCGCGCGCCGATCTTCTCGAAATATTGAAAACCGGCCGGAACGCGCATCTCGCTTCGGCTTTGGAAACATTCGCTGAAGATGTTCAGATCGCGCTTGGCACCATCAGTCTGCGGCTCGATGCCGGTGCGCCGGCTCAATTCGCCGAACAACTGCAGGCTGAAGTGAGCCGGGCGACGTCCCGGGACTGGAGGGTCGAGCAGCTGCACTCAGATGACCGGTCTCACAGGCTGAAAGCCGATATCAAAGGCGACTCTGAACAGCGGCGGCTGCTGGAAGCCGAGAAGCACGAACTGTCTCAGAGTGTGATTAAATCGTTTCCCGGCTCTGTCGTGCGTTTGGCGCAGGAATAGTCTCGTCTGCATCAAATGGCGGGTTTCTGAGACCGAGCATCGCTTTGAACCAAGAATTGAATGAAATCAATGACCTGATTGAGTTGCTGGCGAGGCTTCCGGGTCTCGGTCCGGTTTCGTCCCGCCGCATTGTGCTGCATCTTTTGAAATCCAGACGCAGCCGCCTCGCGGAGATCGCGTCCGCGATGCGGAAGGCTGCGGACACCGTGCGGTTATGCGCCGTCTGCGGAAATTTCTGTGCGCATGATCTGTGCGGGATCTGCAGATCCCCTGAGAGGTCGAACCGGGAGATCTGCGTGGTGCAGGACGTCTCCGACCTTTGGGCGATGGAGCGGGCGGGAGCCTTCAGCGGCCGCTACCATATTCTGGGCGGGGTTCTTTCCATGCTTGACAATATCGGCCCCGATGAGCTCCGCATTCCTGATCTGGTGCGGCGGGTGTCGGAAGGAAAAACGGACGAAGTCATTCTGGCCCTCAGCGCGACGGTTGATGGTCAGACGACGGCACATTACATCGCGGACCGGCTGGAGGGGCAGAAAGTCCGGATCACGACGCTGGGTCAGGGAGTTCCTGTCGGGGGCGAACTGGATCTTCTGGACGGCGGCACGATAACCGCCGCGATGTTGTCCCGGCGGGCATATTGACGATTTCAAAGACGAATCCGGAACGGGTTTGCCGCGGCGGCTCTCCGGAAAGGCGGCGGGGATGCAAGAGGAAGGATTTCAAAAAGAAAAGCAGGCGGCGCAGGCGTGGTTTTCGGGCCTGCGGGAATCTTACTGCCGAAGGTTCGAACTCCTTGAAGCGGAAATGTGGGACGGCAGTGAAGACGGCCGGTCCCCGCCGGTTTTTGAAACCGAACGGACATCGGCGCCGGCACGCGACGGATCCGACAGAGGCGGCGGGGTCATGTCGGTTCTGCGGGAAGGCCGGCTGTTCGAAAAAGTCGGAGTCAACGCATCCACGGTATACGGCACGCTGGAGGAAAATGCGCTTCGGCGTCTTGCTTCAGGAAAGTCAGCCGAGGAACTGGGGAGCGATCCCCGTTTCTGGGCGTCCGGGGTATCGCTGGTGGCGCATATGCGCAATCCCAAGGTTCCGGCGGTTCATTTCAATACCCGGATGTTCTGGACCCCGGCGCGTTGGTGGTTCGGCGGCGGTTCCGACCTGAATCCATGCATTGAATTTCCTGAAGACACGCAGGAATTTCACGCTGCGCTGAAAATCTGCTGCGACCGCGCGGATCCGGAATACTATCCGCGGTTCCGCAGCTGGGCCGGCGAATATTTTTTCATCCGCCACCGGAACCGCGCCCGCGGCGCCGGCGGCATATTTTTCGATGATCTGAACACTGGCGACTGGAATGCGGATTTCAGATTCGTGACAGATGTCGGCAGGGCCTTCCTCAAAGCTTATCTGCCCGTTTTGCTGCGGCGCCGGGATGCTCGCTGGACGGAGTCGGACCGCGAGGCTCAGCTTGTGCACCGGGGACATTATGCGGAGTTCAATCTGATCTACGATCGGGGAACGAAGTTCGGTTTGGAGTCCGGCCACGATCCGAGGTTTGTGCTTATGAGCCTGCCGCCCCTTGCCCGCTGGCCGTGATCCGGCTCATTCCGGGGGCGCGTTTCCAAGCGCGCACAGTTTCAAGCAGCAGTTCCACATTTTCAATGCGGGCATCCGGCGTGATGCCATGGCCCAAGTTGAAAATATGCGGCCGATCCGAGAATCCCTCCAAAACAGCGCGGGCGGCGCTGACCAGAGCCGGACCGCCGCTGCTCAAATACGCTGGATCAAGATTGCCCTGCACGCAGATCCGCGGCGGAATTCTGCCGTTGAGCCAAGCGGGTTCAGCCGATTGATCCAGAGCGATGCAGTCCGCGCCGGCCGCTGCGGCAAAATCCGGAAGCCGGACACCGGCTTGCCGGGGAAAGGCAATCACCGGGACAGCCGGATGGCGCAGTTTGAGCGCCCTGACGATCTTTGCCGTCGGAGCGGTGATGAATCTATCGAATTCCGCGCCGTCCAGCGCACCGGCCCAGCTGTCGAAAAGCTGAACGGCTTCGGCTCCCGCTGAGATCTGGTCTGACAAATACTCAATCGTCGCGGTTGTCAGAAGATGAATGAGACGCTCGAAAGCTTGCGGCTGGCGACGCAGAAAGCGGCGCGCTGGCCCTTGGCCGTGAACGCCGCGGCCGGCAATCATGTAGGTGGCGGTTGTCCAAGGTGAGCCGGAAAATCCGAGCAGAGCCGTATCCGGCGGCAAGGAGGCCTTCGTGAGGCGGATCGTTTCACAGACCGGCGACAGCATCTCGTGAACCGAATCGGGAGCGCGGAGCGCATCAACATCGCCTTCACTGAGAATGGGCGAGAGCACAGGCCCGGAACCCGTGTCAAATCTGAGATCCGATCCGAGAGCGTGCGGCAGCAGGAGTATGTCCGCAAAGATGATCGCCGCATCAAAGCCGAACCGGCGAATCGGCTGCAGCGTGGCTTCAGCTGCCAGTTCAGGCGTGTAACACAGGGTCAGGAAGTCCCCTGCCTTCGCCCGCAGAGACTGGTATTCCGGCAGATACCTTCCTGCTTGCCGCATGATCCAGGCCGGAGGCGGGTCGATTCGTTTTCCGGACAGGGCACGAAGAAAAGGTTTGCGCAGGGTCATGACGTTCCGAGAATTCTCCAAGACTGACGAATACTTGGCATGATTCGGGTCAGCAAGTAATCAGGCTTTCATGATTCCAGCCGGCATTTTCCCCTCTCATCAGAAGCGATTCCGTAGTTGAGGCGCAGGCATATAGTATTCGGCACGCGGGGTTCGCCGCTGGCCTTGGCGCAGGCCAGAGAAGCCGTGAGCCGCGCTGCGGACTGCGGACGGTTCAATGCAGGCGATCTTGAAATCCGCATCATCAAAACGACCGGTGATCTGAAATCCGTGCCGCGTGTCAGCGAAATCGGAGGAAAGGGCGTCTTCTGCCGCGAGCTTGAGCAGGCTTTGCTGGACGGCAAAATCGACATTGCCGTGCATTCAATGAAGGATCTGCCGGTCGGGCAGCCAGAGGGGCTGGCGGCGGACTGTGTTCTGCCGCGCGCCGATCCTAGGGATGCACTGATCTGTGATTCTGCCGCGAGCATTTGCGCACTGGCAGACGGCTCGCGGGTCGGCACGTCAAGTCTGCGGCGCAGTGCGCAGATTCTCAGGCTCAATCCAAAGCTGAAACCTGTGAATTTCAGAGGCAACCTCGATACAAGACTGCGCAATCTGGACAACGGCGCAGCGGATGCCGCGATACTCGCCATGTCTGGGCTGATCCGGCTTGGCAGGATGAGCAGACGTATCAGTCCGGTCCCCGTATCGGACATGTTGCCGGCCCCGGCGCAGGGCGCTGTTTGCCTTGAACGCCGGACCGATGACCGCGCCGCGGGAGCACTGGCGTTGACACTTAACGATCCTGAGTCGCGCTGCCGGGTATCAGCCGAACGGGCATTGCTGTCAGGACTGGGCGGCGACTGCGCCACGCCGGTCGGCGCGCTGGCGGAAATTGACGGTGATGAAATTTTCATCCGCGGAGAATATCTGAGTCCTGACGGAACAGTCTGCATTTCAAAATCGCTTCGTGGCTCAGTCGCAGACGCGGTGGAATTGGGTCTTGAACTGGCGCGCCGCATTTTGGCCGAAGCCGGTGCTTCGGGCCGGCGTCCTGATTCCCGCCGTTGAAGTCAGCCTGTAAGTTTTTTCCGTTTTTCCGCCACCGTTAACGCGCAAATGCGGAACTGGTCCTTGATGGGGGAACGTTCTGATTGCCCGTAGAATAGCGGGCGTATAGCCTGGCGCGGTTTTTAAGACCTTCCTTTTTTCAATGGCCGATTTCATCCATCCGGTTCCCTTTCCTATTACTGTGGCCGGTTGTCGTTGGCCGCCCGTTTCCAAATCTCAGGGCGCTCACGGGCGATATGGCGGCCGATGGCCCGCGCAATGGTGTTCAGTCGCTGTGCCTCCCGCGTTTTTTGCCGCTTGTTGCTCTGGGCAGTTATCGTTCGCCGGAAGCGAGATGACCGCACCGCCCGGTTCTCCTTTTCCTTCACGAGCCGAGCTTTTCCAGTGTTAATTCACTCCGGATAAGGATCGCGCGAGAGCAGCCGAGTTCTTATTGACGTAATTTCAGACTTCCTGACCTGATTCCCTCTTCAGTGCCGGGAAGAGTCTCAGAAACTCCATGTTTTCCTGCTTTTCAGCGGCTTTTCTCACTGAACTGAAGGGCTTTCATGAATATTGAACAGATAACCCATGAAAAGGCGGATCCGATGCCGTCTCTTCCCCTGACACCCGTCGAAGCCGTCCCGATCAGCGGACTTTTCCCCGATAAGTCTATCATGCCGCCGCTTGACTGACTCAGCCTGCCTGGAATCCTCTGTCCGGGCAGCGGTCTCCGCCGCATCTATCAGATCGCAGGCGCTCCCAACCCGGAAACGGGTCAGATAATCATATGTCAGGTCAGGAAGTCTGAATTTACCCTGTTCTTCTCCTTCGCTCCTTTAGGCAAACAACGCCTTCAACATCTCTCCTTGTTCGGCATGCTTGGCAGGATTTTCAGCCTTGAGCCTGCGTAGGTTCAGAAGTTTCCACTGGACAGCGGGGAGCCGTTCCGCTTGGGGCAGGTCTATGAGAGCGAAATCCGGTTCGGCGTTGTGAAGCGACATAAGGAATGCCGCTGTGTTGCCAGTCAGACGCCTTCGGATATCCGTGATCAGGCGTGTTCGCGCCATTTCGAGATCTGACAGCCCGATTTCCTCCCGAGTCATCCCAATGAATTCCTCTATGTGCATTTGTGCTATCGGGATAGCCGGCGGCGCCAGCAGTTCGTGCGGCGGACGGCCGGACGCGGAGACATAGACCAGAAAGACCCGGAACAAGTCGTCCGTCAGCCCCTCATTCTTATAGAGAAGGTGGATGTCGTACAGATCGCGCGGGTGCAGGCGGTCAAGGGCAGCATGCAGCTTGCCCGCGAACAGGTCTCCGAAGGCCAGCACCGGCATCTCGGCGAATCCGAATGCCTCCTCCACCGCGTCCGAGACCCTCATCGGCAACGGCGGCAGCACCGTGCCGCGCATGACAGGCGAGGTTTCGATCTTCACACTCACCGCACCGCGCGAGGCCATGATGCGGGTTTCCAGGTTTCCGCCGCCGGCGATACGCTGGAGCCGCACATCCCTGTTGTTGCGGCCGAATGAGTCCATTATCCGGTCGAGCGCGGCATCAATATGGTGAAGAGAGACGGCGCGATTCTCAATCCGCACGTAGGTCAGATCGATATCGACCGACAGGCGCGGCATGTTCCGGTAAAAAAGATTGATGGCTGTACCGCCTTTGAGCGCAAAGACCTCCTCGTCCGCAATGGCCGGCAAGAGGCGCATCAGCAAACGGACCTGTTCGATAAAGCGTTCATGCATGGCTCACGACTTCATCCGTGTCCGCAGGCAGAAGCGACTCGGGCACATAAATCCGGTAGGCCGGGTGCAGTTTCCCGCCCTTCGTCAGCGCGCGCGGACCGGAACCGAAATCAATGGCGCTTTTGTCCAGATGCTTCACCCAAGCATGGGCATGCCGGTCGGCGAACACGAAAAACAGGCGCTTGACCTTGATGCTTCGGCAGGCCCGCAGCAGCTTCATCAGGGGCTTGGGACGCAGGTTCGTCAGACCCTGAAAGATCATGTCCAGATTGTCGAAGGCCGCGTGGGTCGGCAGTTCGCCGAGCGCCTCGAGGATGGCGCGCTCGGGTGACGAAACCTTGAGCGGCCAGCGCCAAGGGCTGACCGTCGGGCCGTGTCCCGCCCCGGTTGCGCTCTCAAATTGGTGTTCGGTATTCTCGACGCCGGTAAGGTCGTTGCCGAACAGGACGCATGAGCGAACGACGAACTGTGTTTTGCATGGAAGGCGCGCCAGCCAAGACGGAACTTCGCCGTATAGATAGACACGGTGCCCGCCGCCAAGCGGCAAATAGTGGGCGAGTCCATGAAAGCCCAGAGCGCTCATACCGCCCAGATGGACTTCATGTTCCATGATCCATTGAATCGACAGCAGCGGTAGCTGCCAGTCGGTCTCCGGTCGGACAGGCGGGCACCCTGTTTGGTCGGTATGGGGCAGCGGGCGGCGGTAGATTCCGTGCGCCACCCGCTCCAGCCAGCCTCTCTCAGCATAATTATGGATGGACTTGGGATCAATCCCGAAGCGCTTCAGCCATGCCGCATCGACGAGGAAGCCGGGTGGGACCCGTTCCAGAAAAGGTTTCAGTCTCGGGATTCTTTGATGGCTCATAACCATTAATTTCACTTGTTTTGAAAATACATGCAACTCGTATTTTCCATGTGAAAATTGACGGCGTTCAACCGCCGCCGTGATATGCTCCCGTTGGAGCTGTCGCCAACTGCCGGTCATAACCGGGTACAGAAGCGGGACGGTGCGTAGCTTGATGGCCTTGCGCAGCTTGAAAAGGCGCTTCATTGCGGCGTTCTGCGCTTGGCCGTGACTGCCTCATGCATCCCGCAGACACCGTCCCCGACCGGGGTTTGAAAAATTCAATCCGTAGAAAAGAGTAATGAATCTGACACAATAAGAATCGCTGTGCCTTGGCGCGCTTCAAACCAGTAACGGAGTCATAGCAAAATCCTGTCGGCGCGCCAGCAACGCCCGCCGCGGTTAAAGCCGAGTCTCGCCATCACCGGAGTCCAGTGAAAGCGTCGTCCTGAAATCATTGATACGCATCGCCGCCATGCGCCGGCTGACGCAGACCGGGTCTTTGTTGTGATTCCCAATCGTGCCGTGCTTGGGTTGTCGTCAGAGCGCTGCTTTGTTATCACTCTGTATTGATAACGAATTCCTGCAGCAGCTCAGCAAACTGGGCCGCATGCATGTCTCTGTCCAGGCGGCTGCCTTGGATATCAGGGCGCGGGAGGCTGAATTTGACGGCATTTAAGTCTGGAACTTCGAACCGACGGACCGATTCAGGGGGCGCGGCGTAAATTTCGCCGACAGCTTGGCTTGAAAGTTGCATGCACACGGTCTTGAAAGTCTGCCGCGAGCCGCAGAAGATGTCAATCGTCACGGTGAACGGCCCTGCATTCTTGGACCGCACTTTGAATGCGATATCACCGAGACGGGGCATGGCGGATTTCCTGCAGTTCCAGTTTGAATGCGTCCATCGGACGGCGGATCTCCATAACATGATTGAGGCAGAACTCATAAACGGGGCCGCGTTCGGTTTCGGCGGGCGAAAACGGGAATGCGAAAGTCGGCAGTTCCTCGTTTTCCGTCAGAGGAAAATGCAGCATATACGGATTGATCAGTTTGGCGATTTCGTTCGCGGTGTCCTGACGCGGCGCGGTCACGAGACACAGAATTCCGACTTCGCATGGATTCCCTTGACGGCTTTCGAGCGCGCCCAGAGCGGCATTCATGCCGATGAGGCGGAAGTCGAGATCATAGCTGGATTCGGAAATGCCGGACTTGCGAAGTATTTCTGTCTTCAAAAACGCATGAAGCTTTTCAATCCATTCAGCCGCTCTGCGGACGTAACGCTCATTGCGCACAATAACGAGAATGACAGACTGCCAGCCGGCGAGCCGGGCCCCTTCGAGTTTCACTGTGTAGCGGTCCGATGGATTCCAGATCGATCCGCTGACCCGGACCCGGCGGCGGCTGACCGCTGCGTATTTCGCCTTTGAGACGTCCAATTCACCGCCCGGCTCCTTGAGCAGAAAGGGATCCGCATTTTCATAGAGCATGTGGGCGGAAACTGTATGGGGCGTGCAGCGCGCGTTTTCGGCAAGCGGCTCCACTTCAAAGCCGGAATCGTCAAAATCAACGCAAATCACGCCGCTCATCGGCTGGGTTGAGCACAGTGCGCCGCATTCCGCGGTCTTTGCGCCGTGCCAGGCCGCTCCGGAATGATCTCCGTTCAAGAGAGGAAGCGCCGCGATCCCGGCGGTATCCGTCGCTCTTCCGGCGATAATGATTTCCGCGCCGGTTTCAATCGCGGCGCATATCTGTTCGGCGCCGGCCAAGGCGACAATATTCGCGCAGTCGAGGATGGTCCGCCGCGTAAGCGCAGGCGCGTCGGCAAGCGCATGGAGCATCTTCAAATCAAATTTCTGAACGATGAAATCCGGTTTTTGGGAGGATTTAACTGTCGCGATCCGCAGACTCTGGCCAAGTTTCACGGCGGCTTCCCGGGTGATTCCCAGCATCCGATCGACGCACGCATCGGTCCCGCAGGTTCCCGCCGATGTCAGCACCAGCGGAACTCCGGCTTCAGCCCGCGCTTCCATGAGAGCGGTCCATTCCGCCAACATGACCGACCGGGAATATTTCGACACGCCCGCGCCCAGATAGAACGGGCCGCTGTCGGTCGACCCGCCGTCGATCGCGATGATATCCGGCCGCATGTCTATGCCGCGGCCAAGGGCGTCCCTGTTAAATCCGAGGCCGAGCACGCCTGAAGGTACGAGAACCCGGGTCGGCAACTCAGTTTTCCGGGCGCGGAGGCTTCTGCAGGAACGGACGCAGGAAGATCGGCAGAACGAAACCGACGATAGCCGCAACCCACAGACCGACTGAAATTACCGATGAAAAAAGATACGCGTAATCGCCGTTCGAGATCACCATCGCGTCGCGCAGCGCGTCTTCCATTTCATTGCCCAGCAAAATGCCGAGAATGATGGGAACGGTCGGCACATCGATTTTTCTGCACACATACCCGAGCAGGCCGAAGAGGATCATCAGGATCAGATCGAATGCGCTGCCGGACAGCGAATAGATGCCGGCGAATGACACCATCATGATGCCGGGCAGCAGAAAATTGGGCGGGACCGAGAGAATCGACACAAAGAGCCGCACCAGAGGCACATTCATGATCAGCAGCACGCAATTCGCGATCAGCAGCGCGGCGATCAGTCCCCAGACGACTTCCGGCCTGTCTTGGAAGAGCAACGGCCCGGGCGTGATGTTCAAAGTCAGCAGCAGCGCCAGCAGAACCGCGGTTGTTCCGGATCCCGGCACGCCGAGAGTGAGCATTGGAACCAGTGCCCCGCCGGCGGCGGCATTGTTGCCGGATTCGGGCGCGGCGACGCCGCGCGGATTGCCGGTCCCGAAACTGTCTTTGTCCTTCGCCACGGATTTTTCCGCCATGTAGGCGAGAAAGCTGCCGAGCGACGCGCCGGCGCCGGGAAGCACGCCCGCGGCGAAACCGATCACAGTGGAACGTAGCATGGACGGAAAACAATGGATGATGTCCCGGAGCGGCACCGTGACCTTCCGGAGCTTCACGCCGATAGCTGAACTCTTGCCGTGGCTTTCGATGAAAATGAAGACTTCGGAGACGGCGAAAAGCCCCACAATGGCAACCAGAAAATCAATGCCGTCGAAGAGATGCATCTCGCCGAAAGTGAACCGCGGCAGACCGGTCGTATTGTCCAATCCGATCATCGCGATTCCGAGGCCGATAGCCGCGGCAAGCGCGGATTTCGCCTGATTCCTCGATGCCAGCCCGCCAAGCGTGCAGAAAGCCAGAAGATAAAGGGCGAAATATTCAGGAGGACCGAACAGGTAGGCGATCCGGGCGAGAACCGGCGCGAGCAGCATCAGACCGACAGTGGCCAGAAGCGCGCCGACGAATGAGGCGACCCCGGACAGCACCAGCGCATCGCCCGCCCGGCCCTTCTTGGCCATCGGATAGCCGTCCAAAGTCGTCATCAGGGCGGGTTCGTCTCCGGGAATGTTCAGCAGGATCGATGAGATGCGTCCGCCGTACATCGCGCCGTAATAGACGGATGTCATGAGAACCAAGGACTCGGTGGCATCCAGTCCGAGCGTGAATGCAAGAGGTATAAGGATGGCAACGCCGTTTGACGGACCAAGGCCTGGAAGGGATCCGATCACTGTGCCGAGAAAGCAGCCGCTGACGGCAAGCAGCAGATTGGTGAAGGTCAGCGCAACGGCGAATCCCTGAGCAAGATTTTGATAAAGCTCCATTTTGGAACACGCCTGAAATTAAAGCAGGTTGCCGAAGGCGGAAAGGCTCAGACCGAGTGCGCTTCTGAAGACCAGATACAGGCCGAGAGACAGTCCGGCTCCGGCAATCGCGGCCGCTTTGATGTTCGGCGTGATCAAGTAGCTGAGAAATGCCGAGGCGGCGGCGGCCGGTATGATGAAACCGAACGGTTTCAGCAGGCGGGCAAAGACGAACATCACGGCGGCCGCGGCCGCGATTTTTCCGAATGTCGTAAGAGCCGGCCAGACCGGATCAGCATCCGGCTTGGCAAAGATGAAGGCGGCGCAGAGCGCAACGACGCCGCCTATCAGATACGGAAAGGTGCGCGACCCGACCGGGTCAGAGAGAAATCCGGCCTGAATCGTCGTCGCGCTCCAAAGATAAAAGAGCGCGACGACAAGAAAAACAAGACCGAATATGCGGTCGCTTGCCACTATTGAATGACGCCGATTTCGCGTGAAAGGGTTTCAATCTCTCCGACGACGCCGTTCACATAATCTTGGAAGTCGCGGCCGACCTTGGTGAACGGAGCCAAGCCGTTCGCTGTCATAGCTTCCTGCCATTCAGCTGATGCCGCGACTCGGGCCAAAGCGCCGGACCATCTGCTGTAGTCGTCTTCAGAAATTCCTTTAGGCACGTAAAGACCCCGCCAATTGACGGAAACAATGTCGACGCCCTGTTCTTTCGCCGTGGGAATCTGCTCAAAGCCCGGAACTCTTTCGTCGGTGAAAACCGCAAGCACGCGGATTTCGTCCGCGGCAAGGAACCCGACGATTTCAGACATATCGCCGGTCATTGCCTGGGTGTGGCCGCCGATGGTCTGGGTGATTGCGTCGGCGCCGCCGTCGACGCCGATATATTTGACTGACTGCACATCGGTGAATCCCAGTCTTCCAAGCGCCATGAGGACTTTCAGATGGTCGAATCCGCCTGCTGCGGATCCGCCGGCGAAAGTCACAGCGGATGGATCAGCCATGACCGCGTTCAACAGATCGTTCAAAGACATGTAGGATGAGTCCTTGGCGACAGCGATAATTCCCGGGTCGGCGCCGATCGCGCCCAGAAACTGAACTTGATCCGCAGTCATTCCGCCGTACGCGTTCTGCGCCAGCCGCGTCGCGGTCGCCGAAGACGCGGCCACGATAAGTTCGCCGTCGTCATCGCGTTCATTGACAACGTGGGTGAATGCGAGTCCGCCGCCGGCTCCTGCCATGTTGGTGACTTGAATCGGTTTATCGACGGCGCCGATATCATACATGATCTTGCCGATGGTGCGGCATGTGAAGTCCCAGCCTCCGCCCGGATTGGCGGGTGCGATGCATTCGGCTGCGAACGCAGATCCGGCGAAGCCGAGACTGCCGGCCAGAACTCCGGTCAACGCAGACTTTCGAAAAAAGGTTTTCATGTGATTCCTCCTGATCGTTTGATATGCCAGCTGACACAGGATCCAGCGGCACTTGTATTTTGTGTCCGGGCCAAATCGGCGTCAGCTGAGCCGCAGGCCGCAAGGCTCAGTTTAAAAATATGAATGACCGGTTTCAATTAAATTCGTTTCCAGATCTGAAGCGCAGCGTCTGTCCCGGTCCATGTCTATTGCGGCCGGCGGGAAGGCGATCCGCCTTCTTCTACTTTGTATTTGGCTCAATTTACAAATCGTATGCATCCATACTGTAATGCATTTATATACAAGGGGATAGATGTCATAGATCACAAGCGGTTTTGCCAGATACTTCGACAATTATTCTGCAGTATTATCAGTATGTTGGGCTGAAAAATGCCCCCTCCCGCACATTATTTTCTGCGGGAACCGAAAGACCGTGCATACGATTTGTAAATTGAGCCTTGTATTTTGATTGTGCTGAACAGGTTCGAAAATTGGAAGCGTTTTCTCATCCCGCAGCATGATCTTTTCTTGAAGAATGCGGCGGTCAACCCGGTCCGTCCAGTGCTCAGCGTGCTTCAGAAAACAGTCGATTATGTATGGATAGTCCCGGCTATCGCCGTGCATCCTGCAGACGCCGCCCTTATCGCCGGACGGGAATGCCGCCAGTGGACCGCATCCATGAAAAATTCGATATCCGTCGGATAGCGAACATCCGTTTCGACACAAGCTGTTAATGTGGCCGCGCTGTGCTGCGCCAGACTTTTCCAGCCGCCCGGCGGTTTTAGAATTTTGTGTTCACCGGCGACATACGCCGAACGGAAGAGAGATTCGCAGTTCCTTGGCGGGGAAGGAAAAAGCCGCGGAAAGCGGATGCTTTAACACGATGTCCGCGCCGACATAACTGACCGGCCGCGATCAGCGGGAATCGCCGCTGCGGCATGCCCCGGGCAGTGTCCGCGCCGGCGGCATCCGGGCTGGTCCCGGCCGAGGGCCGGCCCGCTGAGTCCGGCTGCGGAGACAGGCACAGGCCCGTATCAGCGGGATATTCCGTCCCGGAGTGTGGCATGAATGCAACGGCGGATTGATTTCTGCCGCGGACCGGCGGCTTCAGAGTGGCGTCCTGCGCGGGTTTGTGGCAGAGGGCGTGAAAAGCGGACTGCCGGCCTCCGTCTGAAGCCCGGTCGGCGTATTCTGGGAACATGTGAATGAAGGAAACCGAAATGAGATATTCTGAACAATGCGGTGCCCTCTATATGGGGGGGGGGGGCAGCCTCGCTGCGCGACTGAGTCCCGCCTGCCGGGACGCGGCCGATACGCGCGTCTTCTTCGCGTCGGCTTGATCTCCGGCGGACTTGCCGCGCTCGCGGGCGCCCCGCCGGCAGCTCTGGCGCAGACATGCACGCCCGCCGGCGGCACGCTGCCGACGGTGAGCTACAGCGGCGCGGTCTCGGGCGCGGTTTCCTGCGAGGGCCTGACGGGCGGCCTGACGCTGACCATTGAACCCGGCGCGACGATCGGTTCGAGCGCCAGCCTTGACATCGGTGTCAAGATCGACGCCGTCGGCGACGGCGACAACCCCGTTAAAGTCGTCAGCAGCGGCACGATCCGCATGCAGGGACGGGGCATCCTCGTGGAACGCAGCGGCAAGGGCAAGGCGACGGTGGAGCATAAGGCCGGCAAGATCGTCGCTGCGGGCAGCAGCAGCACAAACCCCGTGGGCATCCGTGTCGAGCATAGAGGAGAGGCGAACGAAGAGACCGGCGGCATCCACGTTATCTCGGCCGCCGACATTGATCTCTCGGGCTCGAGCAACGCCACAAGGGTCGGCATCGTCGCCTACGCGCTCAGTAATTTGTCCTTGGCCGCCGGCACGACGGTCCCGATCAGGGTCGATGTGACGGGGGGCACGATAATCACGGGCGCGCCGTCAAGTCTGGGCCATGGCGTTCATGCGCTCAACGACGCCAAGGGCGGTATCAAGGTCACCGTCGCCGACGGGGCGAAGTTGGGCACGGAAGCCGCGCCCGTCAAAACTGACGGCATCAACGCCAGTATCCGCAGCAGCGGCAACGGCGACGGCGGCGTCGAGGCAGTTAACAGCGGCGAGATCCATGCCGGCGATGACGGCATCTACGCAAACAACGGAAAAACGGGCGATGTAACGGTCAGCAACAGCGGCAAGATCCATGCCGGCGATGACGGCATTAGCGCACTCCACAACGGAAACGGAACGGGCGACGTCAAGGTCGAAGCGGCGAAAGACAGCGTGATCCAGGCCAAGGATGCGGGCATCGTTGCCATTTTCAGCTCGAATAACAAGGGCGGCGTCACGGTCGTCAACAGCGGCCGGATCGAGGCGGATACAGAAGGAAAAACCGTCGACGCCGGCGGGATCGTCGCCGTGCACAAGGGCGCGGGCCTGCTGAAGGTGGAGCACAGGGCCGGCGGCCGGATCGTCGTGCGCGGCGGCTTCGATTTCACCGGCAGCTACGACGCCGGCATCGTCGGCAGCTACCAGCCGAAGGCGCGTGAGGATGCGGCGGAGGATGTCCGCGGCGTCGAGATCGTCTCGGCCGGCGATATCGAATCGACGGTTCACGGCATCGTCGCCCAAGCGGTGAATGACAATGGGGTCGACAAGAAAGTCCCGGTGACGGTCCGTGTGACGGGCGGCGCGATCAAGGCCGACCACCACGGCGTTTTCGCCAGGGCGAAGCGGCACAAGGCGGGAAACAGTTACAATAACGGGCTCGACGATCACGCCGGCGGCGGCAAAATCACGGTCATAGTCGGTCTCGGCGCGTCGGTGGTGTCGAAGCGGGACGGCATCCATGTCGACGGGGCCTTGCTCAAGGACGGGATGCGCGAGCAGACGGTTGAGGTTCACGGCACGGTCACGGGCGGCGATAAGGATGACGACGGTGAAAAATACGCCGGCGTGCACATGGTCAAGGGCGGGACGGTCGTTATCGGCCCGCGGGCGCATGTGAGCGCGGCGTCCGGCGTCGCGGTTAAGGCGAACGCCGAGGGCGATATGGTCATTATTTTGGTGAAGGATAAGTACGGGCTGACCGGCCGGATCGACGGCGAGATCCGCAATGCCGCGGAAACGGCATTCAGGATCCGCGACGCTTCCGACATGGAAACGGCTCTGACGGCGGGCCAGTCGGTGAAGTCGGCCGTCGAAACGAAGGGTGTCTACCGCACTGTGCGGACGTCTGCTCTGAATGAGCTCAAGGAAGGCGGCTCGAAGGTCGGCTATACGTTCAAAATGACCGGTTCGGATGAGAGGCAGTATCACGCCCGGGCGCGTGTTTACGAGGCTCTGCCGTCGGTGCTTATGGATCTGAACGCGCCCGCGCCCCGCATGAGCCGCGGCGCGGCCGGGGGCAACAGCGCTTGGGCCGCGTTCGACGCCGGCGAAGGCGAGCGGCAGGCGGCGGTTTCGACGACTTCGAAGGGCATGGCCGGTCGTGCGCTGGCTTGGGACTTCACGCGCTGGGGCGTCGCTTCCGGGCTTGATTTCCCCGCCGAGGAGGATCTGACCGTCGGAGTGAGTGCGCATCATCGGCGGGGCAAGGCGACGGTGAAGCACGGCGGCACGGTCAAGGCGTCGGGCACGGGCGTCGGGGCGTCGGTGACCTACGGCAGCGCGGACGCCGTGTATGTCAGGGGCTGGTTCTCGTATTCCAAGTTCAGCGGCATCGAGCTTGTATCGCGCGACGACATCCCCGGCAGCGGCAACCTGTCCAAATCCGATGTGTCCGGTTCGGGGAACGCGATCGGCGTGGAGGCCGGCATGCGGACGGAACTGGAAGGAATGACGCTGACGCCGCGCGGCGGTCTCGTCTTTTCGTCCGTTGATATCAACGGGTTCAGCGATCTGGAGGGCGTCGCCGGCAGCGGCAAGGTGTCGGGTTCGGGCAAGAGTTTCAAAGCCCGCCTCGGCGTGACGGCGGATATCGGCGAAGTCGCCGCGGGCGCGGCGGTGTACGCCTCCCTGGATGCGGAGCACGATTTCTCGGCGAAACGCGATGTGACGGCGTCGGGGACGAAGCTGACTTCGAAACCGAAGGCGACTTGGGGCCGGCTCGGTCTCGGCGGCGAAATAAGCCTTTCGGACGACGGCGGGACGATGCTGTCCGGGGAAGCGTACTACGCGACCGCCGGCGGCGGCAACTCCGACTTCGGCGGCGGGCTGACGCTCGGCTTCCGCTTCTGATCGGATGTAAGAAACCTGTTCCCGCTCCGGCCGCTGGCCGGGGCGGGATATTTCCAAACCGTCCCAGCCGGCTGAAGCGGTTCCGCACGGGCTTGACGCTGCTGCGGAATATCCCGTTCACCGCCTGTCATGCGCCGGGATCCGCTGATCCCGTCCATGCCGGGCCCGCCCGTTCTGGAGATTCACATCGGTTCACGGTGCGCGGTTGTCTTTAGATATTCTTTCCATGAGTTTTCCGCGCAGTGAATTCATCCGGGATTCGGAAAGCAGTTTATGACCGGCCATATCCTTGACATAGAACACGTCCACCGCCTGAGCGCCGTATGTCGCGATGACCGCGCTGGTGATTGTGACATTGGCCCGGAACAGCGTGTAGGCGATATCGAACATCAGCCCCGGCCGGTCCCGGGTGTCGACCTCGACAATCGTGCAGATATCCGATCCTTCATTGTCGAAAGTGATTTCTGTCGGAACCACAAAACTTCTCGCGCGTTTGGCGGCGAGAGTTGATCCGACCTGCTTCTCGCGGAGGTCCAGAGCCTCCGCCGTGTTCACTTCGCCTTTCATGGTCTGTTCCAGCACCTGCAGAAGCCGCTGGAAGCGGGCCTTGCCGTAAGGTTTGCCCCTGTAGTCCTGTACCCAGAACACCGCAGTCGCATAACCGTCAGACGTCGTGTAGGTCTTGGCATCGACCACGTTCGCGGCCGCGATGGACAATGCGCCGGCGATCCGCGCGAAGGATCCGGGATGGTCTGCCATCGCGAAACATATCCGGGTCGCGTCGCGGGCAGGTTCAGGCTTGGCATCGGTTCTGATTTCGTCAAGGGTGATGCCGTCGAGCAGCCCGGCGAAAACCAGCTGAGTTTCGGTGGCGAGACCCTGCCAGTATGAGTCGGAATGCCGGTCAAGCTCGTTCTGCGCGCGCTCAGGCGGCCAGGCGGCTGCCGCCTCCCTGAAACTTTGCCGTGAGTCCGCCGCGCCGATGCCGACGGCATCGGTCCGCCCCTCAGTGAGCGTCTGATGCGTCATCCGGTACAGATCGCGCAGCAACTGCGCTTTCCAATTGGTCCAGATACCCGGACCGACGCCGCGGATGTCGCAGACCGTCAGAACCGTCAGAAGCTTGAGCCGGGAGCGGCTGGCGACTTTGAGGGCGAAATTCCACAGGGTGCGCGGATCGGAAATATCGCGTTTCTGGCATGTGTCCGACATGAGAAGATGATTGCGGACCAGCCATTCAACCGTTTGAGAGTCGGCTTCATTCAAGCCCAGTCTGGGCGCCGCGGCACGGGCGATTTCAGCCCCGCGCACCGAATGGTCCTGACCCGACCCTTTGCCGGTGTCGTGAAGCAGCAAGGCAAGATACAGCGCCTTCCGGTTCACGCCCTTTTCAAGAATGTCGGAGGCCACCGGCAGTTCCTCGCGGTAATCCCCCCGTTCGATCTGAGACAGAGTCGATATGCACTGGATCGTGTGCTCGTCCACTGTGTACTGGTGATAGCCGCCGGGCTGAATCATCGCGACGATATTCTGAAACTCGGGCAGATACCGTCCCAGAACGCCCAGCTCGTTCATACGGCGCAGCGCTCGTTCCGGGTTGCCGTGATTGAGCAGAACGTTGAAAAAAGTCTCGCTGATTTCCTGATCGGAGCGGAAATCGTCGTCTATGAGATGAACATTCGCCGCCACAAGGCGCATGGCGTCAGGATGAAGCAGAAGACCGGTGCGCAGCGCTTCGTCGAACAGCCGCATGATGTTTCGTTTGTCCGCGAGAAACGCATCGTTGTCAGTGATTCCCAGACGTCCGTGCAGAGTCTTGTAGCCGCTGCCGACTTTCGTGCCGATGCTGCTCAGAAAACCCAGAATCAGCGGCTCGCGCTTCACATGCCGCGCTTCCAACGCCGTCAGAAAAATCCGCGTCAACTCACCGACATCCGTGGCGAAGCGAAAATATTCCTGCATGAAATGTTCTGCCGCCGGGCGCGCCTCGCTGGCTTGATAGCCCAACGCCTTGGCCACGTCGGCCTGCATTTCGAAATGCAGCTTATCCTGCGCTTTGCCCGCCATCATGTGCAGAACGCACCGGACAGACCACAGAAAGGCTTCGGCACTGATGAATTTTTCGAATTCCTCAATCGTGTAAACGCCGAGACTGATCAGTTCCTTCGGGTCATTGACGCGGTGAAGATATTTGAAAATCCAGAACAGCGTCTGAAGATCGCGCAACCCGCCTTTTCCCTCCTTGACATTGGGTTCAAGCAAATACCGGTTGCCGTTCTGGCGCTCGTTTCTGGCTTCCCGCTCCGCGAGTTTCGCCTCCACGAATTCCCGTCCGGTTCCCTTGAAAAGTTCATTCCAAAGTCTGGCGTCAAGTTCCGCGCCCAGAGACGTGTCACCGTAGATCAGACGGTTTTCCAGAAGAGCAGTGCGGATAGTGAAGTCCTCGCGCCCCAGACGGATGCAGTCCTTGGCGTTGCGGCAGGAATGGCCGACCTTGAGTTTGAGGTCCCAAAGTAGGTAAAGCACATTCTCAATGACATTCTCGATCCAGGGCTCGACCTTGTTTTCGATCAGGAACAGCAGATCGACATCAGAGTGTCCGGCCATTTCAGCTCTTCCATAGCCGCCGACCGCAAGGACCGAAAACCGTTTGGCCGGGCTGGAATCTTGCGACAGGGGGCCCGCCGCCAGTTTGAGAGCCGCCCGCACCAGGCCGTCCGTGAGAAAGGAATAAGAGCGGATGATCTTTCGGGCGGCGAAAGGACTGACGGGAAACTGGGCCAATGCCGTTTCCCGAATGGACTCCGTCGCGGCCGCCCGCCGCCTGCCAAGCTCTTTCAGCGCCGCGGATCTGACGGAAGCCGGGTCTTCCGACTCCGCCGCCGCGTTCAGAATGAACTTTTCAATGGAAGTTTCATCAAATATGTCAGCATGCGGCATGGCCAAATTATCAAGCGGCTCAACCGCCGGGCCGGGGAGGTTCGAATCTGAACGTGTCATTGCCAAGGCCGCCTCCTGTGCCGTCCGGAGATCCGTTCCGGACCGGGAATGCCCGGCCCGCGATCCGTGTCAACCGCCATTCCGACGCATGGCGGCCTTAGAAGCCCGTATCTGCCGTGCGGTGTCTCCATCTGCCGATGTATCATAAACCGTTGGCAGGGGATAGCAAAAGCATGGTCGCTGTATGCCGGCTTCAAATGCCTTCCGGAGCAGTTGAGAACATGCCGGAATTTGAAATGTCGACGGAATTCCCGTCTGCCCCTCGAAATGTCAGCCGTGATCAAGTTTGCCGTTCTGTCGGCAGCTCTGCCGCGGCGTCTCCAGGCGGAGGCGCATATCGGGGAAGCTCACCTCAAGCGTCCGTTCTCGGCCTTACAAATCCTGGCGGGAAGAATGCAGAATGAATGCACAAGGCGAACTGTGCGCGGCGGACCCGCCCGCCGATTGCAGCGTTCCGGGCAGCGGGCGTGAAGAAAATCGTCAGGCGGACGGGTTTGCGCCGGTGACCGATCATCGTTACCGCTCCCGCGGAAGTATGGTCCGGGAACGGGGAGAGAATGCCTGACCGGTCGGAATTCAATCCGCCGGCACGGAGCAAGGCGCGGCGCGCACAAGGCGCGGCTGAGGTGGCCTTCTGTGGCGGCAGCGGCATCACGCGTCTTCGCCATCTGAGGCAGACATGGCCGTGCAGGGTGCTTTTTCCTTCGGCGCCGCGGGACTCCCGTCCCGAGGCGGTTGTCGTGAATACAGCAGGCGGCATGGTAGCGGGGGACCGCCTGACACAGATATTTGAAACCCGCCGCAACGCCGGTGTGACGTTCACCACCCAAGCGGCTGAGAAAATCTACCGGTCTGATGGAGCGGCATGCGAAGTATCGACACAGGTCAAAACCGGGCGGGGCTGCCGTGTCGAGTGGATGCCGCAGGAAACGATACTGTTTGAAGGATCGCGCCTGTGCCGCCGGACCCGTCTTTGTCTGGATCCGGACTCGGTTCTGCTGGCGGCGGAAATCACTGTGTTCGGAAGGCGCGCCCGCGGTGAGACATTTGAAAGCGGCTGCCTCCGTGATGACTGGGAAGTCCGTATCGGACGGAAACTGACCTGGTCAGACAGGCTGCGCATTGGATCGGGTCTGAACGGCGAACTGCGGCGGCCGTTCGCATTCGGCTCCGCTGCCGCTGTCGCCCTGATGGTCTGTCACGCGCCGGATCCGGCAGGGATCCGCGACCGGGCCCGCCAGTTGACGGACGGCGACCCGCAGGGCGGTTTTACGATCGTCAACGGACTGCTTATAGGACGGTTTGTCAGCAGCGATGCCGCCCGGCTGCGTGAATTGATCCCGGAACTGTGGATCGGCCTTCGCCAGCCGTCCGGCCTGAGCGGCGGGGACCTGCCTCGAGTATGGCATCTATGACCGGTATGCGCATGTTGTGCCTTGGAAGTCAGACGGAGATAAGGCTGAAGAAACACCCTGACATCCAAGGCGTTCACTTTTGAATTTTTTCTGCTTTCCAATCAGCGCGCCCTGGAAGCCGGGCAGGGGCGTCCTTGAAAAATTTCCAGCCCCGGGCGGCGGCTCGGGCTGCCCCCGCTGAAACCGCCTGAAGGCCGCTTGAAACAGGCGGAGCTCTGGACTGATCCGGCTGCCGCTCAACCCCGCCAGCGGCTGGATCCCGCCGGATTCCCGCACTTCTCATGACCGACAGCCTCCGGAAACGCATTTGCGGGGCATCTGCGACCTCTTGATTCTGACAGAGAGCCGCCGGCTGAACCCGGCGATGCATTTCATAGCTGTACGGGCGTATTTTTTCCATGAGTTTCCGCGCAGCAAATTCATCAGCTTTGATGGTCTGCTGCCATAGCCGGATCCGGCGGCGATCCGCGACTGGGCCCGCCAGTTAACTGACGGCGATCCGCAGGGCGGCTTTGCAATCGTTAACGGATCGGTTATGGGAAAGTTCATTAGCAGCGATGCTGCCCGACTGCGCGAATTGATCCCGGAACTCTGGGCCGGCATGCGCCGGCTGGCCGGCGGGGACATGTCCAAGGCATGTATGACCAGTATGCGCATGCGGCATTGCCGGTATTTCGTATTGCCAAGTGGAGCGGGAATGCAGCTTTCGCCGAGGGAAAAGGACAAACTGATCATTGCCGTCGCGGCCATGGTCGCGAGGCGGAGGCTTGAGCGCGGAGTCAAGCTGAATTACCCGGAAGCGGTAGCTCTGATCAGCGACTTCGTTGTCGAAGGAGCGCGCGACGGAAAAAACGTCGCCGAACTGATGGTCGAAGGTTCTGCAGTGCTCGCCCGGGATCAGGTCATGGAGGGCATCCCTGAAATGCTGCATGAAGTCCAGGTCGAGGCCACGTTTCCCGACGGAACCAAACTCGTCACCGTCCACCAGCCGGTCCGCTGAAGGCCGGCAGATGATTCCCGGTGAAATCCTGACCGCGGATGGTCTGATCCGAATCAACGAAGGGCGTCCGACGGTGACGATTGAAGTTTCAAACCGCGGAGACAGGCCCGTGCAAGTCGGTTCTCACTACCATTTTTATGAAACCAACGCTGAACTGGAATTTGACCGGGAAGCCGCAAAGGGTTTCCGGCTTGATATCACGGCGGGTTCGGCTATCCGGTTTGAGCCTGGGCAGACACGCACGATCCGGCTGGCGGCCTATTCGGGCGAAAGGGTTGTCCGGGGGTTTCATGGCCGCGTCAACGGTCCGGTCGACGGGTGATCCATGGCGCGTGAGATAAACAGAAGCGAATATGCGGGGATTTTCGGTCCCACGACCGGCGACAAAGTCAGGCTGGCGGATACCGAACTCTTCATTGAGATCGAAGATGACCGGACCGTTTACGGCGAGGAGGTTAAATTCGGCGGCGGCAAAGTTATCCGCGACGGGATGGGCCAGTCGCAGGCGACGCGGGAAGAGGGGTCCGCGGACACCGTCATCACGAACGCCGTGATCGTTGATCATTGGGGGATCATCAAGGCTGACATCGGAATCCGCGACGGACGGATCTCAGCCGTCGGCAAGGCGGGAAATCCGGACATTCAGCCGGGAGTTGACATCATCATCGGGCCGGGGACCGAAGTGATCGCCGGAGAAGGCAAGATCGTGACGGCGGGCGGCCTTGATGTTCATATCCATTTCATCTGTCCGCAGCAGGCGGAAGACGCGCTCTGCAGCGGAATCACGACGATGATGGGTGGCGGGACGGGGCCGGCGGCCGGCACCAATGCGACCACCTGCACGCCGGGAAGCTGGCATATCAGCCGCATGCTGGAAGCGGCGGAGGCATTTCCCGTCAATCTGGGGTTTTTCGGCAAAGGAAACGCATCCCGGCCGGAACCGCTCAGGGAACAGGTCGCCGCCGGAGCCTGCGCGCTGAAGCTTCATGAAGACTGGGGCACCACGCCGTCGGCTATCGACACATGTCTGCGGGTCGCCGACGAAATGGACGTCCAGGTGCTGATCCATACGGACACGCTGAACGAGTCGGGATTCTTGGAGGTCACCGCCGAAGCTATCGGCGGCCGGACCATCCACGCGTTCCATACCGAAGGCGCGGGCGGCGGCCACGCGCCGGATATCATCCGGCTGTGCGGCGAAAGCAATGTTCTTCCGTCATCGACCAATCCCACGCGTCCGTTCACAGTCAACACGCTGGCCGAGCATCTCGACATGCTGATGGTCTGCCACCATCTTGATCCCCGGATTCCGGAAGACCTGGCGTTTGCCGACAGCAGGATACGCCACGAGACAATCGCCGCGGAAGACATTCTGCATGACATCGGCGCCATGTCGATCATGGCATCGGACAGCCAGGCGATGGGCCGCGCGGGAGAGGTCATCATCCGCACTTGGCAGACGGCGGATAAAATGAAACGCCAGAGAGGCGCGCTGAGCGAAGACACCGGCGGCAACGACAATTTCAGGGTTCGCCGCTATGTGGCGAAATACTGCGTCAATCCGGCGGTCGCCCAAGGAATCGACGCGCATGTCGGATCCGTGGAATCCGGGAAATTCGCGGATCTGGTTATCTGGGATCCGGCGTTTTTCGGCGTGAAACCGAGTCTCGTATTGAAATGCGGCATGATCGCCGCCGCTCCCATGGGAGACCCGAACGCGTCGATTCCCACTCCGCAGCCGGTTCACTTCCGTCCCATGTTCGGCGCATTCGGAAAGGCGCTGGCGCGGGCCGGCGTCAGTTTCGTCAGCCGGGCCGCGGTCGAGAATGGCATCGGAGACTCACTGGGGCTGGAGCGGAAACTTGTTCCGGTCGCTGACACGCGCGGCGGCATAGGAAAATCGTCAATGATTCTGAATTCGGCGACTCCCCGCATTGAAGTCGATCCTGAAACCTACGAGGTCCGGGCGGACGGCGAGCTTCTGACCTGCGAGCCTGCCGAAGTCCTGCCGCTGGCGCAGCGGTATTTTCTCTATTGATGCGCCGCGCTGTCTCAGTGGCCCGGCGCGGCGGCTGGCCGGCGGCGGATGCCGCCGCGTCAATCATGCTGGATTACGATGCCCGTTTCCGGCGGAGATTGATGCTGGACTGCGACAGCTTGGGCCAGGTGCTGCTTGATCTCCCGGAAGCCGTGATTTTAGCTGATGGCGACGGGCTGCGGCTGACCGACGGGAAGTGGATCGCCGTCAGGGCGGCGCCGGAAGACTTGCTGGAAGTCAGACTATCCGATCCCCGCGGGCTGCCGCGCATTGCCTGGCATCTCGGCAACCGCCACTGCCCGGCGGATCTTACGGCGGACCGTATCCGGATCCGGCGCGACAGCGTGATTGAATCCATGCTGCGCGGGCTGGGTTGCGACCCGGTCCCCGTGAGGGCGGCGTTCAACCCTGAAAAGGGCGCTTACGGCGCGGCGCATCATGGAAGACACTGAACCCGGCTGCCTGACGCTTGATCAGTTGAATCTGCTGATGATCTGGTTTTCGCCGGCCTACCCGGTGGGATCTTTCGCTTATTCCCATGGGCTGGAGGCCGCTGTGACAAAGGGATCGGTTACGGACCCCGGGCAGCTCAGAGACTGGGTCGGCACAATGATGCTGCACGGAAGCGGCCGTTCGGACGGTGTGATTTTCCGCGAGGCGCACACAGCGGTCCGCAGCGGCGATAACGGCCGGCTGGATGAAATCGCGGAACTTTCGGCGGCTCTTCTTCCGACTGAGGAACTGGCGCTGGAATGCCGGGCGCAGGGCGAGGCGTTCTTCAAGGCGAGCAGCGAAGTCTGGCCGGCCGAGAGAATGTCGGCGGCCCGTCTTGACAGCCCGACCTATCCCGTGGCGGCGGCAGTGACATGCGCATCCCATGACGTGCCGCTCAGCCCCAGTCTGGCAAGCTGGTATCATTCGACGGCATCGGCGCTGGTTTCGGCGGGAGTGCGGCTGATTCCGCTTGGGCAGACCCAAGGCTTGAAAGTTCTCGCATCGCTTTCCGAATGTGTCGCCCGGGCGTGCCGTCAGGCGCAGACCGTTTGTCTGGATGAAATCGGCTCCGCGGCTCCGCTTATGGAGATCGACTCAATTCACCACGAAACACAGTATTCGAGGCTGTTCCGCTCATGAATCACAATCACCACGGCCCTCTCCGGGTCGGAATCGGCGGCCCGGTGGGAACCGGCAAGACGGCGCTCGCGGAGGCGCTGTGCAAATCGCTGCGCGATTCGTTCGAGATCGCGGTGATCACGAACGACATCTACACAAAGGAAGATGCCCAGTTCCTGTCCCGGTCAGGCGCGCTGGAGAGTGCGCGGATCTGCGGCGTGGAGACCGGCGGTTGCCCGCATACGGCGATTCGGGAAGACGCCTCGATCAATCTTGCGGCTGTCGCGGACATGCGGGCGAAATTCCCCGGTCTGGATCTCGTTCTGATTGAATCCGGCGGCGACAATCTGGCTGCGACTTTCAGTCCTGAACTCGCGGACATCACGGTCTACGTGATCGATGTCTCAGCGGGTGACAAAATCCCGCGCAAAGGCGGGCCGGGCATCACCCGTTCGGATCTTCTGGTCATAAACAAGACCGATCTAGCGCCCCATGTCGGCGCCGACCTCGCGGTCATGGAACGAGACTCGCGCCGGATGCGCGGCGGCCGGCCGTTTGTTTTCACCAATGTCAGAGCGGGCGAAGGCGTGAAGAATGTCGCTGATTTCATTCAGCGGACCGGCGGACTGATCCCGGTGTCCGGATGAAGGCGGCCGGACGGGAAACCGCCGGAACCCGAACGGGCGCCGGAGCCTGCCGGCGGCTGCGGGATCGGCGAACAGTGCCTTTGCCGGCGGAATCTCCCAAGCTGCGGACCGGCATGGTACGGTCCGTTCTGATTCGCGGCTCTGACCGGAAAGGCCGCAGACGGTAAGGGTGATTGAGATGGAATGGTACCGGCGTGACATGCGCGGGCACGGTCGGGAGCCGCCCGACCCTGACTGGCCGGACGGCGCGCGTTTGGCGGTTCAGACGGTCGTCAACTACGAAGAGGGCGGTGAAAACTGTCTGCTTCACGGAGATGAAGCGTCGGAAGCGTTCCTGTCCGAAATCGTCGGCGCTGAGCCGTGGGTCGGGCAGCGGCACTGGAACATGGAGTCGATTTACGAATACGGAGCCCGTGCCGGTTTCTGGAGGCTGCGGCGGATCCTGGATGATGCGGGCATTCCCGCAACGGTTTTCGGGGTGGCGACGGCGCTGGCCCGATCACCGTCGCAGACGGCCGCGATGGCGGATTCCGGATGGGAAATCGCCAGCCACGGCCTGAAATGGATGGAATACAAAGGATTCACGAGAGAGGAGGAGCGGCGGCATATGGACGCGGCTGTCCGTCTCCACGAAGAAGTGACAGGCGAGCGCCCCTTGGGCTGGTACACGGGGCGCTGCTCAGTCGATACGGCCGGGATCGCGGCGGAAGAGGGCGGCTTCGAATATGTCGCGGATTCTTATGCGGACGATCTGCCCTACTGGCTGATTTTCGGGGAACGGAGCCAGCTGGTGGTGCCCTATACGCTTGATGCCAACGACATGAGATTCGCGACCGCGCAGGGATTTAATTCCGGGGATCAGTTTTTCGCCTATCTCAGGGATTCTTTTGACCTGCTGTATGAAGAGGGCCGGGCCGGGGCGCCGAAGATGATGTCCATCGGACTGCACTGCCGGCTGGCGGGCCGGCCTGGCCGCGCCCAAGCATTGAAGCGGTTTCTGGACTACGCGCGCGGAAAGTCCGGTGTTTGGTTCGCGCGCCGCATAGACATTGCCCGCCACTGGTCCGGGCGGCATCCCGCACCCGTCCGCTCGGCGCTCAGTCCTGATATGACAAAACAGGATTTCGTCAGGCAGTTCGGACCGGTGTTCGAACATTCCGATTGGGTCGCCTCGCGGGCATTCGAATTGGAGGCCGGCCCCGCCCATGACTGCCTTGAGGGGCTGCACAATCTGCTGTGCCGGGCCTTCCGCGCGGCTGCGGATCAGGAAAGAATGAATGTGGTCATGGCCCATCCTGACCTTGCCGGAAAACTTGCGCGGGCGCGCCGCCTGACATCCGCGTCAGCCGGGGAACAGGCATCTGCCGGGCTTGATGCCCTGACGGATGACGAACGCGCCGCGTTCAGGGAATTGAACCGCCGCTACCGCGAACGGTTCGGTTTTCCCTTCATTATCGCGGTCCGGGACCATACCCGGAAATCCATCCTTGACGCATTCGCCAGGCGGGCGGAAAGCAGCCGCGGCGAAGAGTTCGATGAGGCATGCCGCCAGATTGAGCGCATCGCATGGCACCGGCTGGCCGCCATGTTCGGCGGTAGCGGAAAATGACCGGAAAAACCTACGCCCGGCCGCCGGGCGGACATCCTGATCAATCGGAGCTTCTGACAGGGCGGTCTGTCTGCAGCGGTCATCACGTTGTCATTCCGCGCGGAACCATGCGCGATATCGTCGCCAGCCGGCTGCCGCACTGGGATTCAACGCGGCTGTGGATGCTGGCGCGTCCATTGACCGGATTCTCCGAGACTTTCTCCCACTATGTCATGGAGGTGCAGCCGGGCGGAGGGAGCGATGATCCCGAACCGGATGCGGGCGCTGAAAGCGTTTTGTTCGTGACTCATGGACAGTGCGCGGTCGAAACCGGCGGCATTTCGGCAAGCCTGCTGCCGGGAGGATACGCCTACGTTCCGGCCGGAAACCGCTGGACGCTCAACGCCGAGGGTCGGCGGGACTGCGTGTTTCACTGGATCCGCAAACGCTACGAGGCGGCGGCGGGGATCCGCCCGCCGCCGCCCTTTTTCACCAATGAAGCGGACATCACGCCGGAACAGATGCCGGGTTCAGGAAACCGGTGGACAACGACACGCTTTGTCGATCCCGGAGACCTCCGCCATGACATGCATGTGAACATCGTTAATTTCGCGCCCGGCGCGGTCATCCCTTTTCTGGAAACCCATGTGATGGAACACGGGCTGTATGTTCTTGAAGGCAAGGGCGCGTACCGGCTGAATCAGGATTGGGTGGAGGTCGAGGCCGGCGACTATGTCTGGCTCAGGGCCTTTTGTCCCCAGGCCTGTTACGCGGGCGGCCCGGGACCGTTCAGATATCTCCTGTACAAAGATGTGAACCGGCACGCGCGCCTTTGGCCGCAAGCCGTCTCGAAACCTTCTGACAGGCCATGACTTCCGACGGAACTGACAGGGTCATTGTCCGGAAACTGACTGCCGCGTCATTCGCGGAGTTCGGCGATGTGATTGAGCTCGGCGATCGCCCCGTTCTGATCAATGACGGTAAGTGCGAACGCCACAGCGATCTCGCGCGGTTGGATTTTGACCCGTCCGGGCGCGGCGGGATCAGTCTGTTTGACTCCCGGATCCGGACTCTTCCCTACGAGTTCAGACTTATGGAGCGGCACCCGCTCGGATCGCAGGCATTTCTGCCGCTGGGATGCGAAACGCTTCTTGTCATTGCGGCGCCTGACCTCGGGGATGCTCCGGGCATGCCGTTGGCGTTTGAGTCATCTCCGTTTCAGGGAGTGAATTTCCGCCGCGGCGTGTGGCACGGCGTGCTGACGCCGCTCTCCGGGCGCGGGCTGTTCGCCGTCTTCGATTGGATCGGCGATGCGGAAAATCTGCAGACTTATCAGTTCAGCCGCAGTTTCCGCGTGGTCCGCCAAGATTCAGTCGGGGGCTCGGAGGACCCGTGAGGGACTCGCGTTGAGCGGTCCCAAAGCGAAGAGCAGACCTGCGGCAAGGGAAGCCGCGCCGCCGCCGATGACAATGGCAACGGCGGAAAAGGGTTCGAAACTGTAATCTGTCTCCATGACAAATGTCAGGACCGCCCATCCGGCGATTCCGCCCGCCGTGATGGCCACGGTTCCCGCGCCGGCGCCGAGCAGGGCTGAGCGGACAGCCAGCGCGGACAGAATTCTGCGGCGCGTGGCTCCAAGGGTTTTTAGGATGGCCGATTCGTAAACGCGCCGCCTTTCTCCCGCCGCCGCGGCGCCGATCAGCACGACAAGGCCGGTGGCCAGAGTGACCCCGGAGCCGTATGTTATGGCGGCGGCAAGGCTGTTGAGAATGTCCGCGATCCGGGCGATTCCTTCCTTGACGGAGATAACCGTGACGTTCGGAAACGCCGACGTGATGCTGCGGAAAAGATTTTGCTCGGAATCGTCTTCAGCGTAAATCGTGGCGATATGGGTGTGGGGCGCATCAGCGATGGCTGAAGGATTCACGATCATGATGAAGCCGATGCCGATGGTTTCAAACTCCACCTTCCGGAAACTCGATATAACCGCGTCGATGTCGCGGCCGAGTATATTCAAAGTGAGGATATCGCCGATTTTCAGCCCCAGTTCCCGTGCTTCTTCGTCAGCGAAACTCACCAGAGGTTTTCCGGCATAATCCTCAGGCCACCATTCTCCTTCGGTGATCACTGTCCCTTCCGGCGGAAGAGCGGCGTATGACACGCCCCTGTCGCCGCGCAGAACCCAATGCTGACCGGCCGCGTCGATCGCGTTGACGCCGTTGATTCTGGAGATGATCCCGCGGAGCATAGGCGCGGTGTCGAGTTCATTCACTCCCGGCTGGGACGCGGCCAGTCCGGCGAAAGCGTCAAACTGCGCGTTCTGGATATCAATGACGAAATACGACGGCGCCTGATCCGGGATGTCCCGGGAAATGGCGTTATTCAGATTGAATGCGATCTGCCCGACCGCCGCGAGCACGGTCAGTCCGAGCCCCAGCGAAAGAATGACAGGCCCGGCATCGCTGTCGGGACCGCCGATTGATCCGACCGCCATCCGCATTGCAGTCAGCCCGCGCATGGCTCCGGACCGTGCCAGCCGATGCGCGGCAACGCGGATTCCGCCCGCTGCGAGTCCCAGCGCCAGCAGCGATCCGGCGAGTCCGGCGGCGGCCCAGACTGCGATCCGCGGCGCCCCGGACAGCGCTGTCGCAACGGCGATCAGCGTCCCGGCTATCGCCAGAACTGAAACGAGAAGGGCCGGCGGCGGCAGCTTGCGCCCCCGGTGCGCTCCGATCCGGTAGAGTTCGGCGGCTTTGATTTCTCCGGTTTTCGACAGCGACCACAGCGAAAACGCCAATCCGGCCAATACGCCGTAAAGTGCCGCTTCCGCCAGAGGCTGAACATGAAACACGCTCCCGACCGGAATCGGCAGATTCGCGGCGATCAACGGCTTGAACAGCTGCGGCAGCAGCACTCCGGCCGCAATTCCGATCGCGACTCCCAAAGCGATCATCACGCCGATCTGAATCAGATAGGCGAGAAAAATTGTCCGCCGATCCGCGCCCAGTGTTTTCAATGTGGCGATTGTCGCGGTTTTGCTGTCCAGATAGGCGCGCACGGCCGCGGAAACCCCGACCCCGCCGACGGCGATTCCAGCCAAGCCGACAAGCACGAGAAACGCGCCCACTCTTTGCACGAAAGCGCGCGCCGAAGGGTTGCCGTTGCGCCGGTCTGTCCATTGCAGCCCGGAATCCGAAAGCGACGTTTCCGTATCGTTCCTGAAGGACTCGAGGTCGGTATCGGGATTCAGTTTCAGCCTGTATTTCGTCGAAAACAGCGTTCCCGCTCCGATCAGCCCGGAATCTTCCAAACTGGACGCGCGGACAATCGTGCGCGGACCGAGCGCGAACCCGGCATTGATCCCATCGGGTTCAGCCGCCAGCCGCGCATTCAGCCGGTAACGTCTCGATCCAAGCGAAAAGGTGTCTCCGATCCCGATCTGAAGCCGGTTGATGAGGTCGCCGTGCATGACAGCTCCGTGCACGCCGTTCTTTTCCTCCAATGCCTCGGCAAGCGGGAGCGGCGGGTCCAGTTCAACAGAGCCGTAAATCGGATACCGGTCGTCAACACCTTTGAGCTGGGTCAGGGCCCGGCCACCGGTTTCACGCGGATCTTTCACGGCCATTGATCTGAATTCGATGATTTCCGACACATTCTCCGACCTGCCGCGCATCCAGCGCAATTCCTCATCGGTCGCGAACCGGTAGCTCAATTCGATTTCCGCATCGCCGCCGAGCAGAACCGCGCCTTGTTCAGTCAGGCCGGCTTCAATGTTTGACCGCACCGTGCCGATGGCCGCGACGGACGCCACGCCGAGCGCCAGACATGCCAGAAGAACGCGGAATCCTCTGATTCCGCCGCGCAGTTCGCGGCGCGCGATATTGACGGCGGCCCAGCGCATCAGAGAGCGTACCCGGCGGATGTTTCCAGTTGGCCGTCGCTCAGAGAAATGGATGTGTCGCAGAGTTTTGCGATGTCATTGTCATGGGTTACCAGGATCAGCGTGCTGCGTTCGCGGTCCCGCAAGCCGAACATCAACTCCATGATGGCCTGTCCGTTCACGGCATCCAGATTGCCGGTAGGCTCGTCAGCGAGCAGAATGTCCGGGGACGGAGCCGAGGCCCTGGCCAGCGCAACCCGCTGCTGCTCGCCGCCTGACATCTGCGAAGGGTAATGGTGGATACGGCTGGCCAGCCCGACGGATTCCAGTTCCGCCCGGGCCCGGTCAAAGGCGTCCCTTCGCCCGGCCAGCTCAAGCGGCGTGGCGACGTTCTCCAGAGCCGTCATGGTGGGAATGAGGTGAAATGATTGAAACACCACGCCGACATGACGCATGCGGAACCCGGCCAGATCGTCTTCATTCATCTCAGTCAGGTTCCTGCCGAGGGCGGTGATCTGTCCCGATGTGGCCTGTTCAAGGCCGCCCATCAGCATGAGAAGCGAAGACTTTCCCGATCCCGACGGTCCGGTCAGTCCGACTGTTTCGCCCTTGCGGACCGACAGTGAAATGCCTTTAAGGATTTCGACATCGCCGGCGTTTCCGGCAAGTGTCAGCGAAACGCCATCAAGCGAGAGTACGGAATCGGTCATGCATCGCCGCCGGAAACAGTCAACATTGTCCCAATATGGTGCGTATCGCGGATTCCACAAGTTGGCCGCCATTTTTGGAATATGTCTTGCGCTCATCCAGGCCGCGGCGGCGGAAACCGTGAGGGTCGCGGCATTCGGCGACAGTCTCGTGCATGGATACGGCGTTAATCCTGAAGACGGGTTCGTTTCCCAGATGAATCGCTGGCTGGCTGAGAACGGCGCCGACGCGGTGGTTGTCAATGCGGGGGTTTCCGGGGACACTACGGCAGGCGGACTGGCGCGTATCAACTGGACGCTCGAATCGAATCCCGACGCCCTGATAGTGGTTTTAGGCGGAAACGATCTTCTGCGCGGTTTGTTTCCGGAACAGACCCGGAGCAATCTGGACGGCATCCTGGCGCGGATTGCAGAGGCCGGCCTGCCCGCGCTCGTTATCGGCCAGGAGGCTCCCGGCAACTTCGGACCGGAATACAAAGCGGAATTTGAGTCCATTTACCCGGATCTGTCCGCCAAGTACCGAACGCTGCTTTTCACCAGGTTTTTCGCGCCCCTCGAAAGCGAGGGCGGCAGAGAGCGCGCCAGGGAACGTTTTCTTCAAGATGACGGCCTTCATCCGAATCCCGCTGGCGTCGCTGTCATCGTCGCCGCCGTCGGGCCTTCAGTGCTTAAGCTGATTCAGCAGGCGCGGAGTCCAAAGTGAAGGATCTGCGCAGGCAGGCTGCGAATTCAATTTGAATCTCTGGCGCCGTCAGCTCGCGGCGCTGGAAACTTTATGTGGAGCTGTCCAGCCCGCTGGAAATTCAGAAGTTTCCCCCCAGGCAGTGTTTTCAGACAGCGGGCGATTGCATACCGGTTGACGCCGGTAATTTGCCGCCCGCATGGTCCGTTGTTTCAGCCGGACGGCGGATAGCCGGCGCACCGGAGATATGAATCTTCACCTCGGCTGGGGCGGAATTCCGCTCTTGCCGGCGATGCCGCCTCCCGCCGCTTTGACTGTCATCCTGATCGCCGCGCCGCTGTCATTTTGATTGTCGTTGAACACTCACATATATATGCGGGAAACAGATGACTCATTTTACACATATGCCGGCAGGACGCTTGGCTGGCGGTGGAATCTGCATGCGGAACAGCGCCGTTCCATCAGCCGGTTCGGAGAATCAACTATGAAAACGACTTTGACCGCATTAGCCGTGACGGCGGCGGGGTTCGCCGCCGCCGCGCAGGATCCGCTCGAATATATCGAAGCCAGACAAGAGATCATGAAATTCATCGGCGGGCAGATGCGGACGCTGGGCGGAATGCAGCGGGGCCGGGTTGAATTCGATGCGGAGCATGTCCGGGCGACTGGAAAAGCGATTGCGGCGATGGCGAAGGCTTTTCCTTTGTTGTTTCCGGAAGGGACGGAAATCGGCGGACACACCGAGGCGGCGCCGGACATTTTTGATGACCCCGGGAATTTCCGGAAATTGTCATCTGCGATGGGGCAGGCAGGGAACGAACTGCAGCGGACTGCGTCGCAGGAACAGCTTCAACAGTTGTTCCGGAATCTGAATGATTCCTGCAAGTCCTGCCACAGCCGGTTCCGTCAATAACCGCCTTGGCTAGAGCCGTGCCGTGGAAATGGTCTGCCGGCGCCGCGGCCGCGCTGGTCTTGGCAGCGCTCGGATTTTTCTGGGTTCAGCGTACTGCCGGCATGACCGGGGACGAATTGCAGGCTCTGCTGCCTGCCGGCTTCGTTGCGGATTCAGGGCAGGGGAGGATTCTCTACCATATGGGCGGTTGCGCTCACTGCCACTCGGAATCGGGCGGCGACGGTCCGCCGTCCGGCGGCAGCGGACTGGAGACCGCGCTCGGCACGTTTTTCGCTCCCAATATCACGCCGGATCCGGAAACTGGTCTGGGAAACTGGTCAGCGGCGGACTTTGTCAATGCGATGCGTGAAGGAATCGGCCCCCGCGGCCAGCATTACTATCCTGCTTTCCCGTACACTTCCTATGCATCGGTTGCGGCAGAAGACCTGCTGCACCTGAAAGCGTATCTTGACAGTTTGCCGGCTGTCAGCCGTCCGGCACGACCGCACGAAATTACTTTTCCGTTCAGCATCAGGCCCGCGCTGGCATTGTGGAAACTGGCTGCGCACCGCATTCAGCCGTTTGAACCCGATCCTGAACAGTCTCCTGAATGGAACAGAGGGGCTTACATCGTGAACGGGCTCGGCCATTGCGGCAGCTGCCACACGCCGCGCAGCCTGATTTTGGCTGAGAATCTCTCGAAACGCTTCGCCGGGGCGGAGCCGTTGAAAAAAGGCGGTAAATATGCTCCGAGGATCGCGGGAATCGCTGAAGAAGACGTGCTGAACGCGTTGAATGAGTGGTCAGGCGCGGTTGATGAAAAGAGTCCAATGTTTCTTTTGGCGGTGGCTTTTTCAAACCATGTTCCGTTCGAAGATCATGAAGCTGTTGCGGAATACTTGGCAAGCTTGGAGGAAAATTGAGGGGCTGGCAAGTGTCTGGCGTTGACGGGCTGTAGTTCCACAGCGAACTGAACCTTACCCTTCTGCACATATACCGAACCAAAGCGGTGATTGTCCGTCAGACTCGGAAGAACCCGTTTCGGGGAACGCTGCTGAAATCAGGCCGCGCCCGGCGTCAGTCCGCTGTCGGAGCCGTGGCGGGTGAGAACCGGTCCAGCGGAAAGGCTTCTATTTTCCGGAGCAGGGCGATGAATGACCCAGCTTGGTGCTTGGCGATTGCCGCGCCTTTTTTGGACGATGCGGCCGAGGCGTCCCCGACGACGCCGTCCGGCCCGAGGTCACGGGCGATCCAGCCGTAACTCGCGGAGCCGGTCGGAGAGATGTCGTCTGTCTCCGCCGTCGACGGGAAATTCCTCGCGCGTGACATGTCAACGAGTTCGGGGCGGAAATGCAGCATCAGCGACGTTTCCATATCCCCGCCATGGATGCCGATTCGGTTTTCGCGGTCTGAAAACATGCCGGCGGGATGGCCGAAGCCGCTCCATTGGCATTTAACCGCCAGCATGCCGGCCCGGACTCGCAGTTCGCGGGCGGTGATCGACACAAGATCAATATTGCCGCCGTGGGAATTGATGATGACGATCTTCCGCACGCCGGCGCGGGCTGCTGAGAGTCCGATCTCGGTCCATGCCCGCATGGCTGTTTCAGCGGTCAGCGTCAGGGTGCCGGCGGCCCAAAGATGTTCATTTGACTTGCCGACCGGCTGCAACGGAAGAATCCTCACATCCAGATCCTGCGGGAGATTTTTTCGGACCTCTGCCAGCATGCCGCGGGCGATCATGGAATCGGTTCCCACCGGCAGGTGCGGGCCATGTTGCTCAACGGCCGCTGTCGGCAGGACGGCGATTGTGCGCATCGCGTCAATCGAATCGAAATCAGGGGCGCGGAATTCATCCCAGTCGGTCAGTTTCATTCTGTCTTTGCCTCATCTCTTTGGGCGGAACTCAAACCGCCGGCCAGAAATCTGTCCATAGCGCGCTCAATCCGGGCGAGATGCCGGGCGCGGCTGGCAGGGGTTGAAGCGTCCATGGAATAATGGGCCGCGAATGCGGTCCGGACGTGGCGCGCGCAGATAAAACGGAGTCCGCGCAGCAAAGTCCGTTTGCCCGGCGCTCCGATGACCTGGGTCCACAGCCAAGAGGCGCCGCAGGTGGTGAACACGGCCAGTCGGGTGATCTGCGTCAAACCGGGGCGGATGGCTTTTTCGCCGGGCCGGGGCAGATGGAATGCCGATCCCGGCAGCATTGTCCGGTCCAGCCAGCCTTTGAGCATAGCGGGCAGCCCGTACCACCATGTCGGATAGACAAAAATCAGCGTGTCGCACCACGCGATATTTTCAACATGGCGGCGGACTGGTTCGGCATTCCGCGGACTGTCCGGATAATCGGCGAGACTCTGCTGGCCGAGAACCGGATCAAAGCTGTTCAGATAAAGATCCTCGATGCGGACTTCCGCGTCCGCCTGCGCAAGTTTCCTTTCAACCGTTTCCAGGACCGAAGCGGTGAAGCTGGCCGGATCGGGGTGGCAGTAAACGACCAGAGCCCGCATCAGAACCGTTCCATTTCCCGGCGAACCCGGCGCAGGAATTTTACGCGTTTGGGTTCAGCCGCCCGGTTCATGTCATAAAGCGCGAGATAGCGTAGTATTTCCGGTTGACAGTAAAACCGCACGGAGCGCGTGACGACCCGCCTGGGCGGGTCGCCGGCGGCGAATGCCCGGAATCTGGTTCCGCCGTAAGTCGTGACAGCGGCGAGTCTTCTGATCTGCGTAAGATTCGGTCTGAGCTTTCCGCCTTCCAGCCTGAAAGCGACGCCCGGCACGCAGACCCGGTCGAAAAAGCCTTTCAGGATCGCCGGAAACCCGAAAATCCACACCGGAAAGACCAGGATCAGCGCCTGGGCCGCTGTCAGCCGCTCCACATATTCGCGGACCGGCTCGATATTGGCGGGTTCGTCATGATAGATCCGCCGCTCATGCGGTGTCAGAACCGGCGGGAATTCCTCTTTGTAGAGATCGCAGTCGTCAACATCCCATCCGCGTCCGCGCAGGGTTTCGACAACCACGCCGTGCAAAGCCGCCGAGAAGCTGTTTTCGAGGGGATGCGCGAAGACCACCAGCGCGCGCATCACTCGGCGGCCATCAGGCCTGGATAGGCATACATCCTGTCATATGCCCAGCCCGGATCATCCCAAGCGATCATCTTGCCCGGATTGAGCAGACCTCTCGGATCGGCTTCCCTTTTGAATTCCAGCTGCCTTTCATCGACGGTCTGCCGACCGCCCTCTTCCAGCGTGTAGCGGTGCGGATTGAAAATCATGCATCCCATATCCTCATGCATCCGCACGATTTCGTCAAGCCGCTCCTCGGATGTGAATTTGACGATCGGCAGACCAGCGAACATCACCTTTCCGTTTTCCCGGATGACTTCGAGATGCTGCAGCACTTCCTGGCCGAAGGCTGCCCGCACCTGTGCGACCAGTTCGAGATGTCTGGGATATGCGTAACGGACCTGAAGATACGTGACAGTCGGATCGACTCTCAGCGCCCTGAGCGTGGTGTGGTTCCATCCGTATTCAAAGACCGGGCCGGGATCGCGTTTCCATTCACTGGCATCTGAGCGGTAAATGATCCGGCCCCCCCTGCGCTGCCCGCAGAATGTCATGAAACCGTCCATCGAATGCGGGGCCGCCATCAGCGCGACCAGACTGTCGTTCCGTTCGATATAGGGCTTGACCCGTGGAAAATAGTCATATGCTATCGGCGCTTCAAACGGCGTCGCGAGTTTGATCAGAATGCCGTCCTGGTTCGCCAGATCGGCTGCGAACCTTGCAGATTCGATGAAATCATCAAACGCGACGAACATGCCCACCCATTCATAGGCGGGCGCCAGAGGCATTTCGACTTCGGTGATGATCCCGTTGGTTCCGTAAGCGTGCGACACGCGAGGCAGCTCGTCGCCGGTGAATTCAAGAATGCGCGGCTTCTCTTCCATCGTCGCGACGCGCAGGCGGATGATGTTCCCGTGATCACGCAGCTGCCCCCAAGTGCAGGAACCGACTCCGCCGGAACCGCCGGCGATGAAACCGCCGATGGACGCCGTCGCCCAGGTTGATGAAAACATGCGGATTTCCTGCCCCGACCGCGCACGGCAGACGGCATCGACATCCTTGAGCAGGCAGCCGGGTTCGGCGGTGACCCGGCCCGGACTGATATCCCTGACGGAAGCCATGTGCCTCATATGCATAACGCAGCCGCCGGCAAGCGGCATCGCCTGGCCGTAATTTCCAGTGCCTGCGCCGCGCGTTGTCACCGGCACGCCGTGTTTGTAACAGACGGCGAGAATTTCGATCACTTCCTCTTCAGAACGCGGACTGGCGACAAAGTCCGCCTTAACATGGTCGAGACGGGCTTTCAGCACCGGCGAATACCAGAAGAAATCACGGCTCTTTGAACGGACGGACACCGGATTGGCATCGATATCCAGATGGCTGAGCTCCGCCATCGCAGCTTCACAGTTTGTCACTATTTCTTCACCATCAAATCATCAATCTCACTGTAATCGGGCAGCTGTCTGTCAATCGCCAGACCGCGGCGCACCACGATCCGGTCGGACTGGGGCCGGGCGAACAGCTCGGACCAGTTCCGCGCCCTGCAGATCACGAAATCCGCCGGATCACCGATCCGGAGACGGGCGTCCGGAAATCCGCAGATCGCGGCCGGGACCGAAGAAAAAGCTTCATGCCAAGGCGGCTCGGAGTGGTCGAGGTGGCAGATGCGCGTGGCCTCGCGCATCACTTCGATCATGTCGAGATCGCCGTAGGCGTAAAACGGATCCCGCGTATTGTCGGAGGCGAAGGCGACGGGAATCCCGCGGCGGCGCATTTCGTGGACTGCCGTGACTCCTCTCCACCGCGGCGTGCGCAGCGGAAACCGGTCCTGAAGATAGAGGTTGCACATCGGCAATGAGACGACGGAAATTCCCGCCTCTGCGGCAAGATCAAGCGTCTGACCGGCCTCTTCGTCACTCTGACGGGCCAGAGAGCAGCAGTGCCCCGCGACAATATTCCCGTCAAACCGCATCCGCAGGGCCGATTCGGCGATTGAGCGCAGGGTCGCTGACGCCGGATCGCGGGTTTCGTCAACATGGAAATCGGCATTCATGCCGCGCCGTGACGCGGTTTCGAAAAACAAATCCAGCCGCTCGTGCAGATCGGGCATCGGGTAGGTCACGCAGCCCAGCGTTCCGCCGAACCGGGCCGCCGTGTCGGCGACCTCCAGAAACGAAGGCTCGTCGCCGGTCAGCTCGATTCCGAAGATCGTCACTGCCTGCAGTTCCATCTTTCCCTGCCAGTCCCGCCTGACCTCATTGAACACCGGCCATGAGATGCGGTGCTGAGGGGGGGCGGAATCGAGGTGGGTCCGGACGGCCCGGGTGCCGTGCGCGTAGGCGCACCGCAATGCGAAGTCCATGCGGCGGCGGACATCTTCTTTATCCCAGTTCGCCTCTCGGTCCCGCTGGACGGTTTCGAGCGCACAGCTGAACGTTCCGTCCACGTTGGCCGCGCGCGGCCAGATATGGCCTTTGTCAAGATGCGTGTGCATATCGACGAAGGCGGGCAGAAGCATCGCGCCGCCGGCATCTATTTCCGGTCCGTCATGCGGGCCGGAAACCGCACCGTCTTTGACGAAGATCCGTCCGCTTTCCGGTCTCTCGCTGTGATCGCCCGCGGCCAAGGCGGGCACGGTGTTGCTGAGGCAGTAGGAACCGGAATCCGGAATGGCTGGAAAGTTTCTCATTGCTCCTGTTTCAGAGCGCTTTCGTGCCATTGGCGCAGCAGCAGGTGGCTGATCAGCGACAGTGTGATGAAAATGAACACGCCGGTGCCCGCGATCAGCAGAAGGGCCGCGAACATGCGCGGAATATTAAGCCTGTATCCGGCCTCCAGAATCGTGAAGGCCAAGCCGGATCCTATGCCTCCGGTTCCGGCCACATATTCAGCGACCACGGCTCCGATCAGGGCCAGCCCGCCGGCGATCCGGAGCCCGCCGAGAAAATAGGGGAGAGCCGTCGGCAGCTGCAGGTGAATCAGCCTCTGCCACCGGCTGGCTCCGTAAATCCTGAACAGATCGCGCAGATTGTGATCCGTGGAATTCAGTCCCAGCGTGGTGTTCGAGAGTATCGGGAAGAAAGCGACGATCCAAGCGCAGATCAGCAGGCCTACGACCTTGTTGTCGACGTATATGAAAATCAGCGGCGCAATGGAGATGATCGGCGTGACCTGGAGCACAACCGCGTAGGGAAACAGCGACATCTCGAAAAGCCGGGACTGAGTGAACAGCACTGCCAGCCCGACTCCTCCGATAACAGCCACCGTCAAAGCGAGCAGCGTGATCTGCAGTGTGATTTTCAGGGCGTCAAGCAGCAGCCACCAGTCCGCGACCAAGGTCGACCAGACCCGCCCGGGCCCGGGGAGAATGTAATGAGGAATCTCGTTCCAGTGGACCAGCCTGTCCCAGAACCACAGCGTGAAGGCCAGCACCAGAAGCGGCAGACACCATTTTCCGACTTTTTCAAGGCGGCGGCGGTTCAGCCTTTCCCGCTCTTCCGCATCGACGGCCGGCGCGTGTTCCGATTCATCAGCAGCCGAATGGCTGAAAATCCGTGTATGTGCCGCGTTCATGTCTTTGGTCCGTCGTTTGTCGTGTCAGGCGGTTTTCAGAATTGATTCCTGAAGCGCGTCGGAGGTGGTTCTGCAATAGGCGGCGTAATTATGTGACGTTCGGAAAGTTTCATCCCTGGGATAGGGCTCCTCGACCCTGATTTCAGAGTGAACGCGGCCCGGCCGGGCCGTCATCACCGCGATCCGGTCTGACAGGAAAACGCTTTCAAACACCGAATGCGTGACAAACACGATCGTGCAGCCGATTTTTGATTTGAGTTCCAGAAGATCGTTGTTCAGTTTGAATCTTGTGATTTCATCAAGCGCGGCGAACGGCTCATCCATCAGAATGACCCGCGGGCTGGTCGCCAAAGCGCGGGCAATGGCGACACGCATTTTCATTCCCCCTGACAGTTCACGCGGGTAACTGCCGGCGAATCCTTCCAGTCCGACCAGACTCAGCGCGTTGTTGATCGGGCCGCGCATTGACCTCAGGCTCCTTCCCTGCAGCCGGAAGGGCAGCCAGACATTCTTTTCGACGGTCGCCCACGGCATCAGGGTTGGCTCCTGGAACACCACGCCGATTGATCCGCTGCCGTGCTCGCCTTGCCAGACAATTTTCCCCGATGTGGGCTCCATGAGACCAGCGATCATCCGCAGCACGGTTGATTTGCCGCATCCCGACGGGCCGAGGAGACTCACGAAATCGCCGACATTCACGGTCAGGCGCATGTCATCCAGCGCGGCCACGTCTCCGCTGAAGATTTTTCCGACGGAATTGACGGCCAGCAGTGTTTCCTGACGATGGTCAGACACGGAATTCCCGTCGTTCGGCGACATACGGTATTCTCTGAAAACCAGTGTTGGGGCGGACCCGGCCGGCAAGCCCGCCCGCGGTGTTCGTTCGGCTTGAATCCTTACTTCAGATCCATGCCGACGCCTTTGTTGGCGAAGTCCGTCGTGAATGCGTCCTGCCATGGGATATCATCTTCAATGACACCCGCCTTGACCATTTTGTTGTAAAAATCCGCCACCTTTTCTGTGGTGATGGCGCCGATTCCCAGAGTCAGCGCATCTCCGGAATCGACGATTCCCTCTGCTTTCATGCGGTCAATCGCATATGCGATCTTATCGTCTGTCATCTGCGGGTTATGCTCTTTGATAAGGGCATTCGCAGCGGTAGGATCACCGTAAAGATAATTGTACCATCCCTTGATTGAGCCGTCCACGAAACAGGCGATGGTTTCAGGATGGTCGGCAATCGTATCGGCCATGGTTTCGATCGTGGTGGCGTAGGTCGAATATCCGGCATCGGCGATCAGGAACACTTCAGGCGTGAATCCGCCCTCCTTCTGCACCAGGAACGGCTCTGATGACAGATAGCCCTGCATGCCGAGATTCTCGTCTGCCAAAAACGGCGCCGGGTTGAAAGTGTAGGGCCTGCGCTGCTCCTCGGTGAACCCATACTCGGCAATCATCCAGAGGTAGTATGAATGAAATCCCATGTCGCCGATCAGCAAATTCAGATCTTTGAGGTCTTCAAACTTGCTGGCTTTGCCCGGATGGGCAAGAATCACCTGCGGGTGTTTTTGAAAAATCGCCGCGACTGAGACGACAGGAATGCCCTCTCTAACGGAGTTGAAAGCCGGCAGCATGTCTGATCCCATGTGGAACTGGAGCTTGCCGGCGATCATCAGGGCCCGGTTGTTGACCTGCGGGCCGCCCGGGACGATTGTGACATCCAAGCCGCATTCCGCATAGGTGCCGTCCGCCACGGACTGGTAGAACCCTCCATGTTCCGCCTGGGCCAGCCAGTTGGAGCCGAAGGAGACTTTCTCCATAGCCGGCGATGCCCCGGCAACAATCGCCGCGGCGGCGGCGAACAAAATTGTCCTGCAAAGGATCATTCTTCATATCCCCTTCAAATGTGCCTGCGCTTCATCCGGCAGGCGGTTGCTGATGCCCACGCTGTTTAGCGAGTCGACTGACTTCCGTCAACAAACCGCTCGGTGTCCGAATTGATCGTTCAAGCCATGGACGACCCATGGAAACACGAAAAGGCGGCTGAATTCCTGAGCGGGCCAGTGCGCACGGATCGGGTTTTCGAATCATTCGCGTCGGGCGGAAAACTTGCATCTGATTGGACTTCAGCGGCGATTCGTGATTCTCAGCGGACGGAGCCCCGTGCTGTTTCCCCGAATGGTCAGCCGCGGCGGCTTAAAGGCTGATTTTTCTTTCCACGGATGATAAGGGCGTTCTCAGCGGTGTTACGGTCAGCCGGCAGACATGAATTCCAGATGAAGGCAGAATATGCTAAAGACATATAACCCACAGTCGGTTTACCCGCCGCTCGCGAACTACTCACATGCCGTTGCTGGTTCCGGCCGTTCGCTGTTTTTGTCCGGCCAGCTTGGAATTATGCCTGACGGCTCGCTGCCGCCCGGAGCCTATGAGCAGGCCAGTCAGTGTTTCGCCAATATCGGCGCGATACTGCGGGAAGCGGACCTTGATGTCAGCCACGTCGCGCGGATCAATGCGTATGTGACCGACCGAATCTATCTTGCCGATTATATGAAGGCGCGCGACGAATGGATCGGCGGCCTCGCGGATCCGCCTGCCTCCACACTCATGATCGCTGCCGGATTCGCCCGGCCGGAAATGAAGGTCGAGGTGGAGGTTACAGCCTGTTTTTGATCTCTGGCATGAAACTGCTGTTCTATCCGGCCCGTTCCAGGCGGCCCTGCAAATTGAGGCCGTTCTCTTTGGCGCGGCGCGCGCCATGCTGAGTGCCATGCGCTTTGTCATTGCCGGGTTTTCTCCTGTGCGGCTGCGCTGATGGTTTTTGTCCATGGCCGTGCCAAGCGTACGACGGAGGGGCCTCCCGGTCCGCCGGTGTGGCCAGCGGTGCAAAGGGAAAAGTCCTTGGCAAATGGGGATAAGGATATCATCCAGCTTCATCTCAACGTTCCGGTCGATACCTCGGAAGAAACCGCTTTCGAGGTGCTGCAGATCCAAAAGGACGGCCGCAATTCAGCGTGGTGTCGGTTGACCGACACGCTGTTAATCGAGGGTAAACCAATCTATTCGCCGGTGTGGTATCATGAACAGGCTCTGTTTTTTGCCGGTTCCGAGTCTCTTTCCGCTTGGCTCAATTTGCAAATCGTATGCATCCATACTGTAATGTATTTATATACAAGGAGATAGATGTCATAGATCACAAGCGGTTTTGCCAGATCCTTCGACAATTATTCTGCAATAGTATCAGTATGTTGGGCTGAAAAATGCCTCCTCCCGCACATTTTTTCTGCCACAACCGAAAGGCTATGCATACGATTCGCAAATTGAGCCTTCCGCTTTATGCGGCTTGCGCGGCCGACCTGACTATCGACAGACACCACAATGATTGAACGAGAGCATCTCTTGCCGTCAGGATTTAGGAGAGGAGACTTTCGGAGAGCGGTTTGGGTCATTCACGGTGGGCACAATGTCAAGCCAATCACTGTATGGTGCGGTTTGCGATTGCATAAGCAGGGAAGTGAGGGAGCGAACAGGGTTTTCGGCATAATCTATCCGAAGATCCAAAGGAGGGCGGTCGGGATCAAGAACCAGCAATGCTGCCGACCGAAGTCCGCGCGAGTCGCCACCTGCATCCTCGGCAGATTTCAACGCGTTGAGCAAGCGCCATTCAATTGGATCGGCAGCTGTCGAGAACGCGTCTTTCATCGCTTCAAGAACTTTCGGACCAGACAGCATGTTCCCCGAAACTGCGAGATTCTTGCTGCATTCGTGATTTGCATAGGGACCACTGTTCCTGCCCGTGAAGCCTGACGTGCTGCCGGTTCGGTCAAGCGCTGTCAATTGTCGAAACGATCTGCCAGCGTCTGATTTGTCGAAGGCGTTCACAACTTCTGTTGCACTGGCGCCGCCTGACATCATCGACAGACATTTGTCTCGCCAGATCGGAGATGGCGATGTTCCCTGGCTTGCGACGAGGCCCGATCCGGTGATGCCCTTGAGAACCCAGCCGCCGACACAGAGACTGCCGGTAGCGGCGGCGGCTCCCAATACGCCTGTCTTCGGGTCGCGTGTGAGTATTGAGAAGGTCATCGAATCAATGCAATCATTCCGGTGAAAGCAATTTCAAAGCGGTACATTCGTCAGGTTTTTATACTTAAGGGGGATCGTCACAACATCTTGGCCATCGAATTTGCGACTTTATCACATCTTGGTACTGGCATAAGCATATTGACTTGGTATGCAACCGACCTAGGTAGTGGACTCAATTATCCCCTTTGCGTCATTCCGCAGCAGGCAGCGGATGACGGTCAGGATGACAGCGGCGGCGAAGTTGCGGGCTCGCTTGTCAAAGCGGGTCGCGACCCGCCGGAACTCTTTGATTCTTCCGAAGAAACGCTCAATGACATTGCGCTTCGCATAGACAGCTTTATCCAGCGGCCGCTGCTGCCTGCGGTTCGACTTCGACGGAATGACGGCCCGGCAGCCGGCTTCCGCCGTTTGCTTGAGAACGGCCTCGGTGTCGTAAGCCTTGTCGGCGATCAGGACGCAGCCGGCTTCAAGGCCGTCAAGAAGGGGCGCCGCCTCGGCGCAGTCGGCGGCCTGCCCGGGCGACAGGCGCATGCGGCGCAGCCCGCCCTTGCCGTCGACCATGGCATGAATCTTCGCAGGCTGTCCGCCCCGGGAACGCCCGATCTCCTGCGGCTCGCCGTCCTTGCGCGACCCGGCGGCATGGCGGTGAGCGCGGATCGACGACGAGTCGATCATCCGGCTCCGCGGCGCCGGATCGCCGTCGTCCTTTCCGTCCGCGGCTTCTTCTTCCGCTTCTTCAAGTCGTTGAAGATCTTCAAGAATCTTCTGCCAGCGGCCCGATTCGCTCCAGCGGGTAAAACGGTTGTAACAGGTCGTGTAAGGCCCGTAACGCTCCGGCAAATCCCGCCATGGCATGCCGGTGCGCAGCACGAAAAATATACTGGCTGTTACCTTACGGTCGTCCTTGCGCGGCGGCCCGGGCAGACCTTTCGGCATCACACGCTCCATCCGCTGCTGTTGCTCGTCCGTCATATCATGCCGGCTGCCGATCATTTCAAATCTCCTTTGAGCATTCTCACCGCTGGTCGCGCGGCACTGTGCCGCAACCAGCTCAGCATGTCAAATATTTGAGGACACAACCTAATAGTCGGACATAATGGGACTAATGGCAAGCGCGGACGCGGTCGATGCCCCGATGTCCGGCAGCAGTCTCCAAGGCGGCACCGGCGATGACGGGTTAATCTTCCAAGTGGGTAACAACGGCTCTGACGTGATCTAAGGACTTCGAAGACGGAGAGGACATCATCGTCTTTACAAGCGGCGGCGGCATTGTCGGCAGTCTCACGATGACGGAAACCGTCCGCCCCGGCGGGTTCGCCGGGGCCGCGACATCACCGACACCGTCATCAGATACAGCAGCGGAACCATCACGCTGGAAGATACGTGAATGTCTAGCTCACCGATGCCGATTTCAGTTTCATAAGCTGACCGGACGGCGCGCCGGTCCTGACGGCCGCAGGTGTAAGCCCGGCTCAGGCAAGGGACATTTTCCTGCGGCTGAAACCGGCCCTTGAACCGGAAAACCGCTTCGTATCCCGCTTAAAGCGCGGGGGCCGCTGGCTCCCGCGTCTGCGGCAGCTTGCGCCTCTCCTTATCTCTGCCGTTCATCGGATGGATGCGGGCGCAGCCGAAGGTGGCGGGGGACATGCTGCATCGCCGTCCATATGGCAGCCGAAGCTCTCGCGGGTGCGCTTTACATACACCCGAGACCCGCCCGGCCATGCGGCATACCCGGGCGGGTTAAGTGACCGGCGGGAAGATCGGCGGCCCGTTCCGCGATGATGCAGGCGGTTCCGGCAGCTGGCGGATCATCGACAGGCCGGCTTCGCGTTTCGGCCCCGAGGGTGACGATATCGCTGTGCCGGACTTGGCCGGCTGGCGGGAAACCATGCCCGAATACCCTGACGCCGCCTGTCTGGCCATTGCGCCGGACCGGGTTTGCGAAGCGCTGGCGTCCTCGGCAAGGAGGACCGGCCGGCACAAGAAGGCGGTGATCCGCGCCCGCGGAACTGTATCCGGTACGCGGTTTGCCAATTGCGGCGCGAAGACGCTGGAAGCGTTCGGGCTGAAGGAAGTTCGTCACCGGGCATTGCCGTCCGCGCCGGCCGATGACGCGCCGGCGTCTTCCCGCTTGATGCACTTTGGCCGGAAAACACCGCCGGTGACAGCTGCGCGGCGGGAAAGAACACCAGCGATGACGACCGGCCACGGGACGGCGCGTCTCATATGAATCAAACCAAGCGTAATTCTATTAAGAATCGTCCGCGCGGATCGTACGGCGCGAGGTTGCAGCGAACTTTATTCTCAGCTGATTCGAGACCATGCTGTCCTGTCGAGGGGTCCCTTTCCGTCCGTTGCCGTGAAGGGTCGGCGGAACCCTGGTTGATAAGAACCGTGTTTGAACACAGCCAGCCCGGCCTCCCCGTTCCCCGCGTTCTTAATGGACGCTGTCTTCGAAGGTTGCTGTGCGGCAAGCGGCAGATGCGACAAAAGACGGGCAAAGTGCGTCTGGATCTCTGAAAATACGATGACTTTCAATGAATTTGCCGCTTTTTCGGCTGATTCATGGCGATTCCAGCCAAAAACCTCTTGAAAGATTCCGCTCAATCTTTGAAATTTCTGCGGGAAGAGCCCTCGCAGACGAAACCAAGAGGGTTTTCTGCCAGACGCTAAACAGATCAGAAAGGCCTTGCTATGAAATTCTTCAATACGCTGCGCGGGGCGGCCCCTGCGCTCGCCGCGGCCATTACCGTGTCGCTGACAGGATCAGGCATCGCTGCGCAGACGCCGGCAGATGTATTGATTGTGGGACAGGTGGCGGAACCGAAAGCGCTGGATCCGGCGGCTGTCACAGCAGTCAACGATTTCCGCATACTGATGAACGTCTACGATGGCCTCGTGCGCTATAAGGACGGAACACTCGAACCGGAGCCAGCGCTCGCGACAAGCTGGGATATCTCGGCCGATGGAATCGTCTACACCTTCAAACTGCGGGACGGGGTGTGGTTCCACGACGGCAGCGGCTTCAATGCCGATGCCGTGAAATTCAACTTCGACCGTATGCTTGACGAGAATCATCCGTATCATGACACAGGACCGTTCCCGCTGTCCTTCTTCTTTTCCGCAATCGAAGAAGTCGAGGCGGTGGACCCCTTGACTGTGAGATTCACCCTGAAATCCCCCTATGCGCCATTCCTGTCGAATCTGGCTTACCCCACGGGTTTGATGGTATCTCCGGCGGCCGTGGCGCGGCATGGTGTCGCGTTCGGCCGCAGCCCTTCAGGCACCGGCCCGTTCAAGTTCGTCGAATGGCGCAGCAACGAGGCCGTCGTGGTCGAGGCCAACACCGACTACTGGGATGGCGCGCCAGCGCTGAAAACCGTGGTCTTCCGCCCGATCACAGATGCCAACACCCGCACCGCCGAGATGCTGTCCGGCGGCATCGACTTGATGGTCGAGGTGCCGCCTGTCGCGCTGTCGAAATTTCAGGGCGACGGCTACACCCTGCACGAACAGGCCGGCCCCCACGTATGGTTCCTCATCTTGAACGCCAAGGAAGGACCTTTCGCCGATGTTCGCGTCCGTCAGGCTGCCAACTACGCGATCAACAAGGAAGCGATCGTCAAAGATGTCCTCGAAGGCACCGCGGAAGTGGCTGCAGGTCCAACGCCGCCGGCCTTTGCATGGGCCTACAACGAAAACCTTGAACCGTATCCCTACGACCCCGAGAGGGCGCGGCGGCTGATCGAGGATGCCGGCGCCGCAGGTGCGGAGTTGACATTCTATGTCACTGAAGGCGGTTCCGGCATGCTGGATCCCGTGGCCATGGGCACAGCGATACAGGCCGACCTTGAAGCTGTGGGGTTCGATGTCAAAATCGAGACCTACGAGTGGAACACCTTCCTCGGCATGGTGAATCCGGGGCTGGAAGGCAAGGCGGACATGGCCGAGATGGCGTGGATGACGAACGATCCCGACACGCTGCCGTTCCTGGCGCTTCGCACCGAGGCATTTCCTGACAAAGGCGGCTTTAACTCAGGTTATTATTCCAATCCGGATGTCGACAAGCTTCTTGACGCCGCCCGCGCGGCGACTGATCAGGCCGAGCGTGCGCGTCTCTATCAGGAGATGCAGGCAATCGTTCAAAAGGACGCCCCTTGGGTGTTTGTCGCGAACTGGAAGCAGAACGCGATAACTTCCGACCGGGTCGGGAATTTTTCTCTACAGCCGTCTTTCTTCCTGCTTCTGCGCGATGTCGAGAAGAAGTAGAACGGCTGACAGTTTCAAGCGGCGGCCCGGAACGGGCCGCCGTTTTTTGACCGGTGTTCCTGTACGGTGACTGACTACATACTCAGGCGGCTGCTATCGGCTGTGCCCGTGCTCTTCGGCATATCGGTCATCGTCTTTCTGATCATGGCATTTATCCCCGGCGATCCGGCGACAGCAATACTCGGATCTTTTGCTACACCGGAGAACGTCGAGAAGCTGAACCGGGATCTGGGCCTCGACCGGACACTGGCGGAACGCTACTTCATCTGGCTGGGCAACATGCTGCAAGGTGATTTCGGGCGTTCCTTCGCACTGAATCGGCCTGTGCTGGACGAGGTTCTGGAAAGGTTCAATGCGACCTTGATCCTTGCCGGGACGGCTTTTGTCCTGTGCGCCATTCTCGGGGTTGCAGTTGGTGTCGTCTCCGCCGCAGGCCAATACGGCCTTGCCGACAAGGCGATTACCTTCTTCGTGCTTCTCGGGATTTCCATTCCTTCCTTCTTCTTGGGCATGATGATGATTTTGGCCTTTGCCGTGAACCTGCAATGGTTTCCGGCATCCGGCATGTGGCCGGTTTTCGGAGACCGGGACTTCGCCGTGTTCGCCCGCCATCTGGCGCTTCCCGCGCTGGCCCTGGCTGCAGTGGCCACGGGGGTTATCGCGCGGCTGGCGCGCTCGGCGATGCTGGAGGTTCTGCGCCAGGATTTCATCCGCACAGCCCGCGCCAAAGGTGTGCACGAGCGGTCGGTTGTCTGGCGCCATGCGCTCAGGGCGGCGATGATTTCCATTCTTCCTGTCCTCGGTATCCAAGCCGGGTTCGTGCTTTCCGGCGCCGTCTATATCGAAATCGTGTTTCAGTGGCCCGGTGTCGGACGGATGCTGGTGGACGCGATTCTCAAACGCGACATTATGCTGGTGCAAGGCGGTGTGGTTTTCGTGGCAGCGTGTTATGTGTTTTTCAACATCCTTGTCGATGTGGCGCAGATGCTGCTTGATCCGAGGATCAAGACATGACGGCCTTTCTCGACCACCTCGCACGCAATCGTTTAGCCTTGGCAGGGATGATCATAATGTGTGTTGTCGTCTCCGTCGCGCTGATCGTGCCCGTCCTGCCGTTAGCCGACCCTGATGCGACAAACACGGCGAACCGCTTCCGAATGCCATTCTCCGGGGACGCGTTTCTGGGCACGGATCACTTGGGACGCGACCTTTTGAGTCGTCTTCTTTGGGGCACACGCCTGTCTCTGGCGGTCGGCTTTGCGGCCGCGGCAATTGCCGCCGCAATCGGTTCGGCAGTCGGGATCATCGCAGGATTCTACGGCGGGCGGACTGACAACATCATCATGCGCGGCGTTGATGTGTTGATGGCGTTTCCGTACATATTGCTGGCTCTGGCCATTGTGGCGTCCCTTGGGCCGGGTCTGATGAACGCGCTGATTGCGGTCGCTGCGGTCAACATCCCCTTTTTCGCACGGAACATCCGCGGGGTTACCGTCAGCATTGCGCACAGGGAGTTCGTCGACGCAGCGCGGCTGTCCGGCATGCGGAACCCGCGCATCATCCTGACCGAAGTGCTGCCCAATGTGGCTCCTGTAATCGTAATCGCCATGTCCACCACCGTGGGATGGATGATCCTGGAGACGGCAGGTCTCAGTTTCCTCGGCCTCGGTTCGCAGCCGCCGCAGGCGGATCTTGGCTCCATGCTGGGAGAGGCGCGCTCTGCGCTGATAACAAACCCCTACACATCTGTTGTGCCGGGCGCGATGATTCTGATTGTCGTCATGGCAGTCAACCTGCTGGGTGACGGTGTGCGGGACGCGATTGATCCCCGCCTGAGTTCGGGGGCGCTCAGCCGTCCCATGGCTGCGACCAGCGTCCGGCGGGCCGCCCCGGCATCGGAAGCCGAAGGCGATGCGCTTCTTGCCGTACGGGAATTGAAAACTCAGTTTCATGTGAAAAAGCGCGCACACAAGGCTGTGGGCGGCGTGGATCTGTCTGTCCGCTCCGGAGAATGCCTCGGCATCATCGGGGAAAGCGGCTCCGGGAAATCGGTCACGGCACTGTCGATCATGCGGCTGGTCGCGTCTCCGCCTGGCGTAATCACCGCAGGCACGGTTCATTACAAAGGCCAGGATCTTGTCGGTGCCCATTATGAAACACTTCGCAGTCTGCGCGGCGACCGCGTCGCTTACATCTTTCAGGATCCGCTGGCCACGTTGCATCCTCTCTACACGGTCGGCCGTCAGATGACCGAAGCGGTGCGCACGCATCACAGGATCGATGCTGCCAAAGCAAGAAAACGCGCCATCGGCCTTCTGAAATCCGTGCGCCTTGCCAACCCGGAATCGCGAATCGACGCATATCCGCACGAGTTGTCCGGCGGGATGCGGCAACGGGTATGCATTGCCATGGCCCTGGCCAATGACCCCGAAGTGATCATCGCAGACGAGCCGACGACTGCATTGGACGTGACAGTTCAGGCGCAGGTGCTCTCCCTGCTGGATGAACTGCGGCGCGAACGCGGTCTCGCGATCATTTTCATCACCCATGATTTTGGCGTTGTCGCGCAGCTATGCGACAGGGTCGCGGTGATGTATGCCGGCAAGATTGTCGAAGAGGGGTCCGCTGACGACATCCTCAATGCGGCATCGCATCCCTACACGGCCCGACTCATGAAATGCGTTCCTGAACTGGGCAGCGGCCGGCGCCGTCTGGAAGCGATCCCCGGGCTGCCTCCCGCTTTGAATCAGCTGCCTGACGGCTGCGCCTTTGCCGACCGCTGCCACAGGGCTGCCCCGGCATGCCGCAAGGGCAATATCGCACTTGAATGGCGTAGCAATGGGCGGCGCCTGCGTTGCATCCGCCCTGAAACGATATCCGCCCCTGAGGCAGACCGATGACGCCGGCGCTGAAAGTCGTCGGGTTGGCCAAGGAGTTCCCGGTCGGCAGGCGGATGTTTGGTCCTCCACGAGCAGTTGTCCGCGCTGTTCAGCCGCTGACCATAGCAGTCGAACAGGGCGAAACACTCGGTATCGTCGGAGAATCCGGATGCGGCAAGTCCACTTTGGCGCGCATGCTGGCGGGGCTCCTGCTGCCGACTGCCGGCCGTATCGAGATCGAGGGGGCACCGTTGGATAATGCGGATCCGGCGGAGTTCGGCAAGAAAATCCAGTACGTCTTTCAGGATCCGATAAGCAGTCTCAATCCGCGCAAAACAATCCGGCAGATCATGAAAGCCCCGCTGAAAAACCTGCACGGCATGAACAGGGCCCGGTCAACTGATCGAATCAGAGAGATTTTTGCAGCAGTCAATTTGCGTGAAACATTTCTGGATCGCTATCCGCACGAGTTTTCCGGCGGACAGGCGCAACGGATATGCATTGCGCGGGCCCTTGCCGCGGCCGCGCGCATCCTTGTCTTGGACGAACCTGTTTCGGCGCTGGACGTATCCGTGCAAGCGCAAGCATTGAATCTGCTGACCGATCTTAAGACCCGCTACGGGCTGACCTATCTGTTTATCAGCCATGATCTCGCGGTGATCGAAGCGGTCAGTGAACGGGTCGCGGTGCTGTATTTCGGTTCCGTTGTGGAAATTGCTCCAGCAAAAGAAATATTCACCCGGCCGCGTCACCCTTACACCAGGCTCCTGGCAAGCAGCGCGCCGAAAGTCGGCCGCAACCTCGAGGTGCCGGAAGGGAGTGAAACAGAACTGCCGGATCCGCTGAATCCCCCGAAGGGATGCGCATTCCGCGCCCGATGTCCTAATACGGTTGAGCAGTGTGCGCATCATGTTCCGCGTTTGGAGACTGTGAGCGGGTCCGGGAATGTCAAATTGGCCTGTTTTAATCCCCTGCACTACCAAATGGATACCGAAAACAGCACATTATAGAGTGCGTCCCCGGGCGACAACTGCCGACGGACTCTTGATTGCCGCAGTCCTTCTTTCCTCGCGCCCGCGGACTGCAAACCCTCCGGGGCCAGCCGCGCTTCCCGGCAAGTTGCCCCCTTGTTAACTGTTCCGCTTTTCAAGGAAACCGGTGAGCTTGACCAGCCAATCCGTCTGGGAAGGGTGAAGCTCGTGCACGGGCCGGTTTTCACAGGCCGCCCGATGTTCCGGCTTGTGTCCGGGAACAGATGATTCTGATTTCGGACGCACTGCATTGCGGCGAAACGATCAGGGCCGTTAATTGCCCGTCAAACACCGAAATTCTTGATCTGCGTCAAGGCTCTTTTTCCCGAAACCCGTAATGTCCGTGATTGTGATTCGATCGGGCTGACATGAATTTCCGGAGAGCAAAGACATGTACGATCTAAAAGACATAAGCAGGGGCGAACAGTATCGGGCTCTTGGTCTCAGCACGTTCGCTTTCACCGTTTGCTTCGCCGTGTGGACGATTTTTTCGATCATAGGCGTCAGGATCAAGCAGGATCTGGGGCTTTCGGAGACGGAATTCGGAATCTTGGTGGCAACGCCGGTTCTGACAGGATCCATCAGTCGCATCTTCCTGGGGGTCTGGACGGAACAGTTCGGCGGACATCGCGTCTACACTATCCAGATGCTCGCAACAGCTGTCGCATGCTGGCTGCTGGCTGAGGTGGAGACTTTTGAAATTTTTCTTATAGCCGCGCTTGGCGTCGGCTTGGCAGGCGGTTCCTTCATTGTCGGTATCGCCTACACATCGCAATGGTTCGAGAAGGAGCGGCAGGGCACCGCTCTCGGCATCTTCGGCGCCGGCAACGTCGGCGCCGCGGTCACGAATTTCGGCGCGCCCTTCCTTGTTCTTGCATTCGGCTGGGAACAGACGGCGCAGATCTATGCGGTCTTGCTGGCGCTGACTGCTGTCGGATTCTACCTGATGGCCAAGCCGGACCCGGCCGAAATGGCGCGCCGGCAACAAGGCCGCCGGGCCGTTTCGGCGAGGGAGCAGCTCGCGCCGCTGAAGAACATTCAGGTCTGGCGTTTTTCCACCTACTATTTCTTCGTGTTCGGCGGTTTCGTCGCGCTGGCATCCTATTTGCCGCGCTTCTATGTCGGAGCCTACGATCTTCCGCTCGCAACAGCCGGCATGCTGGCGGCAGCCTATTCCCTGCCCGGATCCGTGTTTCGGGCGCTGGGAGGCTGGATGTCGGATCTGTGGGGCGCGCGGTTCGTGATGTATCTGACCTTCATCACCTCGCTGGCCTGCCTGTTCATCATGAGCTACCCCCGGACTGAGTACGTCGTGCAGGGCATCGACGGGCCGGTTCAGTTCTCCTTCGGAATCAGCTTGCCTCTATTTGTCATACTGAGCGTGCTGCTCGGTTTCGTGATGTCGCTCGGCAAAGCGGCCGTCTACAAACACATCCCGGTCTACTATCCCCATCATGTCGGATCGGTCGGCGGACTGGTCGGCATGATCGGCGGTCTCGGCGGTTTTGTCCTTCCGATCGCCTTCGGCATCCTGAACGATTGGCTGGAAGTGTGGACGAGCTCGTTCATGCTCCTCTTTGTCATCGTTTTCGTCAGCACGGTTTGGATGCACGTGGCGATCCGCTTGATGGAACGCCGCCGTCACCCGGCTCTGGCCGAAGAGCGTTATCTCAGCGATGTGCCGGATGCGCCGGTTGCGGGCCGGTAATCGGGGCCGGTCGGAACGGACAGCAAGACCAAGATAAGGAATACAGATGGCGAAGAATCTGGAAGTTTGGGATCCGGAAGACACGGCTTTCTGGAATTCGGAAGGCAAACGGATAGCGACGCGCAATCTGTGGATATCCATTCCTTGCTTGCTGGTCGGTTTTTCGGTGTGGCTGTATTGGGGAATCATAACCGTCCAAATGATCAATCTGGGATTCCCGTTCTCTCAGGCTGAGTTGTTCACGCTGGCGGCGATAGCCGGCCTGAGCGGAGCCACGCTCCGTATTCCCTCTTCTTTTTTCATCCGCATCGCAGGCGGCCGCAACACCATCTTCCTGACGACGGCGATGTTGATCATTCCCGCCGCGGGCACCGGCTACCTCTTGCAGAATCCTGACACACCGCTCTGGCAGTTCCAGGCCGTGGCCCTGCTGTCCGGTATCGGCGGCGGCAACTTTGCTTCCTCCATGTCCAACATTTCCTTTTTCTTTCCCAAAAAGGTGCAGGGCTATTCCTTGGGAATGAATGCCGGACTGGGCAATTTCGGCGTCACGACGATGCAGATCGTCGTTCCGCTGGTCATGACGATCGGGCTTTTCGGCGGCACCGCCCTGGTTCTCGTCAACGGGTCGGGCGCGCTGGTGGGCAGGATACCCGCGGGCACTGAAACCTACATTCATAATGCCGGCTATATCTGGGTCGCCGTGCTGGTTCCGCTGGTCATCGCTGCATGGTTGGGCATGAACAACATCACGGCCGAGCATGTGACGCCGGGCCTGAGTTCCACGGGCGCAGCCTTCGGCAAGGTACTGGGGATGCTTGCGATCGGGATGCTGTTCGCCGCTACCGGATTGTGGCTCCTGCTTCCGGCGTCTGCCGGCGGTTCCGGACTCGAGTTGAGCAAGTGGATCGTCCTGCCGCTGGTCATCGCCGCGACCGTTCTCGCTTTGCGTCTGGTGCCGGGCGCGATCCACAGGAGTCTGGATCAGCAGTACGCGATATTCCGGAACAAGCACACTTGGGCGATGACAATCATCTACACGATGACGTTCGGGTCGTTCATCGGTTTTTCGGCGGCCTTCGGGCTGGCCATCAAGGTGGTGTTCGGCTTCCAGCATATAGAGGTGGACGGGGTTCTGACCCATGGAACGGTGAATCCGAACGGGCCGAGCGCTCTCATGTACGCATGGACCGGACCCTTCATCGGTGCGCTGATCCGCCCGATAGGCGGCATGATTTCCGACCGCATCGGAGGCGCGCTGGTCACGCAGATCGTTTCCGCCGTCATGCTCCTGTGCGCGCTGGGCGTGGCCTACACCTTGTCTCTGGCATACGCTTCGCCTGCGCCGGAAGACTACTTCCTGCCGTTCCTGGCCCTGTTTCTGTTGTTGTTCGCCGCGACAGGGATTGGCAACGGTTCCACTTTCCGCACAATCGCTGTCGTCTTCGACAAGGTTCAGGCGGGTCCGGTGCTGGGCTGGACCTCGGCTGTCGCCGCCTACGGCGCATTCATTATTCCCCAGGTTCTCGGCGAACAGATCAAGGCGACGACGCCGGAACGTGCGCTGTACGGGTTCGCAGCCTTCTACGCTGTGTGCATCGTAATCAACTGGTGGTTCTATCTGCGCAGGAACGCCTACATTCAGAATCCTTGAGGAGGCGGGGCGATGAGTCATTTTCTGGAACGGCTGAGATTTTTCAAGGAAAACGTCGATACATTCTCCGACGGGCACGGAATCGTGACCAGCGAGGACCGTCAGTGGGAGGATGCGTACCGGGCGCGCTGGCAGCATGACAAGGTCGTGCGCTCGACACATGGCGTCAACTGCACCGGTTCATGCAGCTGGCAGATCTATGTCAAAGGCGGAATCATCACTTGGGAGATGCAGCATACCGACTATCCGCGCACCCGGCCTGACATGCCGAACCACGAGCCGCGCGGCTGCTCGCGCGGCGCGAGCTATTCATGGTACATCTACAGCGCCAATCGGCTGAAATATCCGCTGGTGCGCAGCCGGCTGGTCCGCTGCTGGCGCGAGGCGCGCAAGACAATGGAACCGGTGGCGGCGTGGGCGTCGATCGTCGGCGACGCGGCGAAGCGCCGCGACTACCAGCGCGTGCGCGGGCTGGGCGGGTTCGTCCGCTCTGACTGGGACGAGGTCAACGAGATCATCGCCGCAGCCAATGTGCACACGATCAAGGCCCATGGACCAGACCGCATAATCGGATTTTCCCCGATTCCGGCGATGTCCATGGTCTCATATGCCGCCGGCTCGCGCTATCTTTCGCTTATCGGCGGCGTCTGCATGAGTTTCTACGACTGGTATTGCGACCTGCCGCCATCGAGTCCGCAGACTTGGGGAGAGCAGACCGATGTGCCGGAAAGCGCCGACTGGTACAATTCCAGTTTTCTGATGATGTGGGGATCTAACGTTCCCCAGACCCGCACGCCGGACGCGCATTTCATGACTGAAGCCCGCTATAAGGGAACCACGATCGTCACGGTCGCGCCCGATTACAGCGAGGCGTCGAAATTCGCCGATATCTGGCTCAGCCCGAAGCAAGGCACCGACGCCGCTTTGGCGCTGGCGATGGGGCATGTGATTTTCAAGGAATGGCACCTCGCGGGAAAGAGCGGCTATTTTGAGGACTACTGCCGCCGCTACACCGACATGCCGAACCTTGTCACGCTGCGGGCAAGCGGTGACGGTTATGTACCCGACCGCATGCTCCGCGCCGCCGACCTGCCGGGCGCCCTGGGACAGTCTGACAACCCGGAATGGAAAACGGTGGCGGTGGACTCGGCGGCGGATGATGCCTTGGTCTGCCCGGTCGGGTCCATCGGCTTCCGCTGGGATCAATCCGGCAAGTGGAATATCGAGGAAAAGAACGCGGCGGACGGCCGCGCCACGAAGCTGCGCTTGAGCCTCATTGATTCGGCTGACGACGTTGTGCCCTGCGGGTTCCCTTATTTCGGCAATGCCGATCACGAGCATTTCTCCGGCACCGGACATGACGACGTGTCATGGCGCAATGTGCCGGTCAGGAAAGTCAAGACGCGGAACGGCGAGGCGCTGGCCGCGACCGTGTTCGATCTGCTTGCGGCGAATTACGGGATTGACCGGGGGCTGGGCGGCGCGAATGTCGCGGCCGGTTTCGATGACGATATGCCTTACACGCCGGCCTGGCAGGAGCGCATCACAGGCGTTCCGCGTGACAAAGTGATCGCTGTCGCCAGACAATTTGCCGAGAATGCGCACAAGACAGAAGGCAGATCAATGGTCATCGTCGGCGCCGGGATTAACCACTGGTACCATATGGACATGGTCTATCGCGGCATCATTAACATTCTCGTGATGTGCGGATGCATCGGCAAGTCCGGCGGCGGCTGGTCGCATTATGTCGGACAGGAAAAGCTGCGGCCGCAGACCGGCTGGCTTCCTCTGGCCTTCGCTCTGGACTGGAGCAGGCCTCCGAGACATATGAACAGCACATCGTTCTGGTACAGCCACACGGACCAGTGGCGCTACGAGAAACTCTCGGTTGACGACATCATCTCTCCGCTTGCTCCCGACGGCGAGTGGACGGCGCTCAGCCTGATCGATTTCAATGTCCGTTCGGAGCGGATGGGCTGGCTGCCGTCTGCGCCGCAGCTGGCGGCCAATCCGCTGGAAGTCACCCGCAACGCCGGCTCCGAAGACCCGGTCGCGGCAGCGGTGGCGGGATTGCGGGACGGCAGCTTGCGGATGTCCTCGGAAGACCCGGATGATCCGAGAAACTGGCCGCGCAACCTGTTCGTATGGCGTTCGAACCTGCTCGGCGCGAGCGGGAAAGGCCACGAATATTTCCTCAAGCATCTGCTGGGAACGCGGCACGGCGTGCAGGGAGAGGATCTCGGCGAGGACGGGGCCAGCAAGCCGATGGAGGTTGTATGGCACGAGACGGCGCCGGAAGGGAAGCTGGATCTGCTGGTGACACTCGATTTCCGCATGTCCACAACCTGTCTGTATTCCGACATCGTGCTGCCGACGGCGACTTGGTACGAGAAGAATGACCTGAACACCTCGGACATGCATCCATTCATCCATCCGCTGTCAGCTGCCATTGACCCGGTTTGGGAGACTCTCAGCGACTGGGACATCTTCAGGGGGATTGCCGGGAAATTCTCCGAAATCGCCGAGGGCGAACTCGGAACACAGCAGGATCTGGTGCTCGTGCCGGCGCTGCACGACACGCCGATGGAACTGGCGCAGCCTTTCGATGTCAAGGACTGGAAGAAGGGGGAATGCGAGGCGGTTCCCGGAAAGACGATGCCGAACATGGCAGTTGTCAAGCGTGACTATCCGGACACTTACAGGAAATTCACCTCGCTCGGCCCGCTTATGCAAAAAGCGGGCAACGGCGGCAAGGGCATCACTTGGAACACTGACGATGAAGTCGAGTTTCTCGGCCGCCTGAACGGCTGCGTGAGCGAGGAAGGCATTGCGAAGGGCAGGCCGAGGATCAGGACCGACATAGACGCTTCGGAAACAGTGCTTGCTCTGGCTCCCGAGACCAACGGCAAGGTCGCGGTCAAGGCTTGGCGCGCGCTTGAAAAGGCGACCGGACGCAGCCACTGCCATCTGGCGACGCCCCGCGAGGAGGACAAGGTGAGTTTTCGTGACCTCCAGGCCCAGCCGCGCAAGATCATCACCTCTCCGACTTGGTCAGGCGTCGAATCTGATCATGTGTCCTACACCGCCGGATATACCAATATTCATGAGTTGATTCCTTGGCGCACTCTCAGCGGCAGGCAGCAGCTTTACCAGGACCATCTCTGGATGCGGGTGTTCGGCGAACAGTTGTGCGTGTACAAACCGCCCATCGACACCAGGACGGTAAAGCCGCTGATCGAAGAAAAGAGCAACGGCGGCAGGCAACTGGTGCTGAACTTCATTACTCCGCATCAGAAATGGGGCATCCATAGCACCTATACGGACAACCTGCTGATGCTGACCCTTTCGCGCGGCGGCCCGATCATGTGGATCAGCGAAGCGGACGCCCGCAAGGCGGAAATAGAAGACAATGACTGGATCGAGGCCTACAACGCCAACGGTGCGCTGGTCGCCCGCGCGGTTGTCAGCCAGCGGGTGCCGGATGGAATGACCATGATGTACCATGCTCAGGAGAAGATCGTGAACATGCCCGGCAGCGAGGTCACAGGCTCGCGCGGCGGCATCCACAATTCGGTGACCAGAACGACGGTCAAGCCGACCCATATGATCGGCGGCTATGCCCAGCAGTCCTACGGGTTCAACTATTATGGCACCGTCGGCTCGAACCGTGACGAATTCGTGATCGTGCGCAAGATGCGCAAGATCGACTGGATGGAAGGGCCACGCCAAGGCCCGGCATTGGAGGCCGCTCAATGAAGATACGGGCACAGATCGGCAAAGTCCTTAATCTGGATAAGTGCATCGGCTGTCATACCTGTTCGGTGACGTGCAAGAATGTCTGGACGAGCCGCGAAGGCATGGAATACGCGTGGTTCAACAATGTTGAGACCAAGCCGGGTATCGGGTACCCCCGGGAATGGGAGAATCAGGAAGTCTGGAACGGCGGCTGGGTGCGCAAGCGGAACGGGCGCATCGCTCCGAAGATGGGCGGAAAGCTGCGAATTCTGGCCAAGATCTTCGCCAATCCCGACATGCCGGAGATCGACGACTATTACGAACCCTTCACGTTCGATTACGAACATCTGCACAATGCTCCCGAATCGCAGGCTCCGCCGACAGCGCGGCCGCGCTCTCTGCTCAGCGGCGAGCGGATGGACAAGGTCAAATGGGGGCCGAACTGGGAGGAAATCCTCGGCGGCGAATTCTCCAAGCGCAGCAAGGACGTAAACTTCGAATCAGTCGAGAAGGACATCTACGGCCAGTTCGAAAACACGTTCATGATGTATCTGCCGCGGCTTTGCGAGCATTGCCTTAATCCAAGCTGCGTCGCGGCCTGCCCCTCGGGCGCGATTTACAAGCGGGAAGAGGACGGTATCGTCCTTATCGACCAAGATAAGTGCCGCGGCTGGCGCATGTGCGTTTCAGCCTGCCCCTACAAGAAAATTTACTACAACTGGCGCACCGGGAAATCGGAAAAGTGCATTTTCTGCTATCCGCGGATCGAAGCCGGTCAGCCGACAGTCTGCTCCGAGACATGTGTCGGGCGCATCAGGTATCTTGGCGTTATGCTGTATGATGCGGACCGGATCGAGGAAGCGGCGGCGGCTGAGGATCCAAAAGATCTCTATCAGGCGCAACTCGATATCTTTCTTGATCCGGATGATCCGGCAGTGATTCGGCAGGCGATGGCCGATGGAATTCCTCAGGCGTGGGTTAAGGCCGCGCGGCGCTCTCCGGTCTATCGCATGGCGATGGACTGGAAGGTCGCCTTCCCGCTGCATCCCGAATACCGGACCCTGCCCATGGTCTGGTATGTCCCGCCGCTCTCACCGATTCAGTCGGCGGCCAAAGCGGGTGCGCTCGGCGCCGACGGGCTGATACCCGATGTTTCCCAGTTGCGCATTCCATTGCGATATCTGGCGAACCTCCTGACGGCTGGCGACGAGGCTCCGGTCAAGCTCGGCCTGCAGCGGATGCTGGCGATGCGGATTCATATGCGCGCGCGCCATGTTGATGGAAAGCGTGATCTGGAAGTGCTGGAGCAGGTCGGCCTTACCGAAGCGCAAGTGGAAGACATGTACCGGACCATGGCGATCGCGGACTATGAAGACAGGTTTGTCATTCCGACCACGCATCGTGAATATGCCGAGGAAGCGTTCGATCTGCGCGGTGAGTGCGGGTTCAGTTTCGGCGACGGCTGCAGCGGCGGCAGCGGCAAGCTGGATCTGTTCAGCCAGGAAGTGCGGGTCGGCCCGACGGCCGGCGGCCGTTCGGTGCCGCGATGATGATTTACCGGGCGCTTGGCGCGCTTCTGCACTATCCGACCGCTGAACTGGCGGGGGCGGCAAAAGATATCTGCGCGGTCGTGCAGCAGGAGGCGCAGGTTTCAGCGGCGACGCGCCGGGCAATCAGCAGGCTGACTGAAGAACTGGCCCAAGGCGATCTTCTCACTTTGCAGGAGAACTATGTCGGTTTGTTTGATCGTTCGCTCAGTCTTTCGTTACATTTGTTCGAGCATATTCACGGTGAATCGCGCGACCGCGGCCAGGCAATGGTCAACCTCGCGGCGCACTACGAGGACCATGGTTACAGGATCGACGGAAACGAGCTGCCGGACTATCTGCCGCTGTTTCTGGAATTTCTTTCGCTGGTCGGTCCTGAGGCGGCGGCGGATCGGCTGGCGGATGTCGTCCATATCCTCGGTGCGCTCCGTTTCAGACTGAAGCAGCGCGGCAGCGGCTATACGCATGTGTTCGAAGCGCTTGAGGAGCTTTCGGCCGAAGCGCCCGACAAGGAGGCAGTGGCGGCATTGGTGGAAGCGGACCGCACGCCCGAAGCGGAAGCGGCTGAACTCGACAGCGAGTGGGAGGAGGTTCCGGCTTTCTCCGGCACGGCTGACGGAAGCTGCTCAGCAGCGCGTGACATCTTGAATCGAATGGCGGCGCCTGCGAGACCTCCAGCCGCTGGAATCAAGACGGAGAAGAACCATGTCTGACTGGTTTCACGTTCTCATCTTCGGTTACTATCCGTATCTTGCGGCGACGGTGTTTCTGGCAGGCAGCCTGATCCGTTTCGACCGTGAGCAGTACACTTGGCGAAGCGGATCGAGCCAGCTCCTGCGCCGGCGGCAGCTTATGCTGGGAAGCGTGTTGTTCCATATAGGCATCCTGGCGCTGTTCTTCGGTCATCTTGTCGGCCTGCTGACACCGAAGGAGGTCTACCACGCTCTCGGCCTCAGTTCAGGCGGCAAGCAGATTCTTGCCATTGTTGTGGGCGGCGTGTTCGGCATAGTCTGCTTTATCGGACTGACCATGCTTCTGCACCGCCGTTTGTCGGATCCCCGGATTCGCCGGACTTCAAGCATGATGGATATCGCGGTCCTGATCATCCTTTGGCTGCAGTTGGTGCTGGGCCTCGCCACCGTGCCGTTCTCTTGGGCTCATCGGGAGGGCGGAGAGGTCATGGTAACGCTGTCGCTTTGGGCGCAGAAGATAGTGACATTCCAGGCTGACGCGGCGATGCATGTCGTCGGTGTGAGCTGGGTCTATAAGACACATATTTTCCTGGGACTTACCATCTTCCTGATTTTTCCGTTCAGCCGTCTTGTCCATGTCTGGAGCGCGCCGCTGGGCTATCTGACCCGGCGCGGCTATCAGGTGGTGCGTGTCCGCAAAGGCCCGGCCTGAGAGGCGCGGCCGTGCCCGGTATCCGAGTGAATGACCGCCGTATTGAAGAGGACGAGATTCTCCGGGAGATGCAGTATCATCCCGCCAAGGATGCGTCCGCCGCGCGGCATGCCGCGGCCGAATGGCTGGTGGTCCGCGAGCTTTTGCTGAACCGGGCCGAAGCTCTCGGAATCAGCGGCGCGGACGAATCGGCGGCGATAACCGCTGTCATCGAGCATGATGTGGATATTCCCGAGCCGGCCGAGCATGAGTGCCGGCGCTATTACGACAACAATCGAAAACGGTTCCGCAGCCCGGATCTGGTTGAAGCCGCCCATATTCTGCTCGCCGCCGCGCCTGAAGACGCGGATGCGCGGGACCGGGCGGAAAAGCAGGCAGCGGAAATCATTGCCGTTCTGACGGCGGCGCCGGAAAAATTCGGCGCGCTGGCGCGTGCGCATTCGGCCTGCGATTCCAAGCGTAACGACGGCAGGCTCGGACAACTGTCCCGCGGCGATACCGTATCGGAGATGGAAACCTTTCTGTTCAATCTGGAGGAGGGCCAGCTTTCTCCGGTTCCGGTCAAGACCCGGTACGGTGTTCATGTCGTGCGTGTCGACAAGCGCATGGCCGGGCGGCCGCTGCCCTATGAATCGGTGGCTGACAAGGTTTCGGAGTATCTGAAGGAAGCGTCTTGGAGACGGGCTTTCAGGCAGTTCGTTCAATTGCTTGCGGGCGATGCCGAAATTTCCGGAATCGATATCGCGAGCGTGGATACGCCGCTGGTCCAGTGATCCGGTCCCTGACTGCCGATAATCCGGGATGACAGCCTGCCACGACAAGGGGAGAACATGACTGCGAAGCCGATAGAAACAGCCGGAACCAGAGGTTCTGAACCCGCGCTATGAGGGGGGCGTCAGTTACGGCGGCCCGTACGCTGCTGCGCACGAAGCCCGATAAACCGGGGCGCAGCGACGAGATGCCGGCGCGGGGTGATTGACTGTTCATCGCCGGTCAAGCATATAATCCCCTAAGGTTCATTCCCGCTCAAGCGGCGGTCGGGGCCGGGGGAGGGTAGCCGCGCAGTCTGCCGAGGACGACACCAGCGGGTCACAGAGTGCGCCCTGTCTTGGGCTTGTTCCGCAATTTGCCGACCGAAGTGCTGTCGAGACGGAATTCCTGTTTGTCGTGCTTCCAACAGAGATTTCGATGTCTTCCAGGTGTCTTTGATCGCGAAACGCCAGCCAGAAGCGGCACCCGCCGCATTGCGGTGTTCCGCCCGGGCCGCCGTCTCCCGCACCATTGCGCCGCGATCTGTGATGCGGTGCCGTAGGCATCGCCGAGACAGCGAATCGATCCCGATCCCCGCCATGCCGGGTTCCATTCGCTCGCCATGCCTTGTTCCAGCAGTTGTGCCGAAGGCATGACGTTTGCACCGGGCCCGTTGTCCGGGGCCGCGCTCGATCCGCAAGAGTTATGCCGCCGCCCTGTTCGGCATCGTGGCCGTGTGGACGGAAGCAAAGCTCGGATGAAGACTGGTGCCAGCACGAAAACTTGTCGACCGGAAATCATCAATGCAATGCTACAGCGTCGGCGATCAATTCAGGAAGAAAGGCGAATCAGGAATCCAAGGATGGCTGTTGCCAAACCGATGAGGCCGCCAATGGCAAGAATGATTTTCAAATCACGCTTTTCGTTGTCAGTCCGGAACTGGTTCAGCGTGCTGTCAAGGTTTGCTTTCAGGATTTCTATGTCTTTCACCAGCAAGACGGTTTTCTTGTCGAATTCGCGGTTGTCCGAGACCGTTCCCCATGGCCTGAACCTAGTGGCAGCGGCTGTCTTCGGCAAGCGGTAAGTTTGCGAACCTGCCGCCATGGGCGGGAGATCCGTGAGCATCGAGCTTCATTCCCGCCCAAGCGAGAGACTGGACCGGAAGGAGTTGCACAATCTGTCGAGAAAGAAACCTGCAGGCCAAGACTGTTCCTCAGCTTGGGCTATTCGACATTTCCTCAACGGATTGCCGTCCGGGCGGATTTCCTGTCAGTCGCGTTTCCACTCGTGCTCCTGCTCGGTGGGTGGAAAATCAACTTTCCGAACTTCGGCAGCACCATTGATTTTCTCCTCGGGTTGCCCCCGGGACGGAAACCGGCGACATGCTGTTCAAAAGTGACTGTAGAAGTCGCTGCCATCGCGGACCGGAGTCAGAGATTCTGAGCCCGCGCTATGAGGGGGCGGCGCCAGTTATGGCGGCCCGCGCACTGCTGCGCGCGAAGCCCGATAAACCGAGGCGCGGCGACGAGATACCGGCGCGAGGTGACTGACCGTTAGAGCTTGTTCTATAATGCTGTATGCAGTATGTGAGTTCGCTTTAGTCACGTTTATTTGTACTATATATGGTATACGGGATCGACTTTAGGAACAAACTCTTAATCGCCGGTCAAATATATAGTGTCTGCCAGAAAACCCCTGTTTTCGGCGGCGGCTCGGCGTGTCCGGGCCGCCATCCGGCGGCGGAACCGGCCCGGATCCGGGCTCTGAAGCATGCCGGACGGCGGAAATTAATTGTCAACGCCGAGTTTGCGGGCCGCCGGAGCACGGCTGACCGCTCCCGGGTTCAGAGACCCGGGAGAAAGTCGTTATTTCGATGAAGGGGGGGGGGGGGTGGTGGTCAGGCGGCTCGTCGTCGCAACCGCTTCCTGTTCCGCATCTGCCGTTTTTTCGCAGAAGCCTTCCGAGCCGGCAGCAGTTCGCGGCCAGCACCGCGAGGGCTGCGGTGCGGGCGAAGCCGTCGCGGCCATGGCTCCGGATACGGTCGAGACCGCGATGCTCAAGGTGATTGATCGCCGATTCGACCGCCGGATGCTGACGGCGGGCCTCGGCGAAGCCGGGTTCCGACTGCCGCTCCTGCTCCGCCTTCGAAAGATACCCCTTCTTCGGCAGCGCGTTCAGATCAAGCATCGCATCCAGGTCCCGACGGTTCTCCGGGCTGTGAAAGCCGCGGTCGAAGCTGCAAGCCCGGAGTTCCGGAAACCGCTCCTGCGCCGCCGCGACGACCGGAACGGCATGGTGAACATCGGAGTCTTACTGCATGATCTCATGGCAGTTACAAACCAGCCCTGATCCTCGACGACAGCCGTCGGAACTACTGGCTCCACGGGCGAGCCGGCCTTGCCCTTGGCTATCCACCGCGTGTGCGGCTCGAAAATCGAGAATACCTTCTCGTTCTGCGGTATCACTTCCCCCCGGAGCAGGCGGCGGCTGACCTGGTCGATCTGCCGCCTGGCGTGCGCTGGACAGCTGTCAATCAAACACAGTTTCAGCGCGCTGGCGCCGGCCGCTGCCAAAGCCGAAAAAGTCTCAGCCGTCTTCGCGACGAGGCAGCGGCAAAACCGCAGCATCCATGTTTCAGTTCAAGGGCGTTTCGGGAGAAAATTCAGCCCTTATTTCCTTTTTCCCACAGCTTTTGCACATTTTTTCCACAGAAGCTCCGCCCGTTCAGGAGGCCGGCGCAGCCGCCGCGGGCCGCCGAATCGGCTGGTCCGGAGCGCAGCTCGGCCGTGCGGACGCGGACGGGGCGTGTTTTTCCCAGACGCGCCGCTCGCGCAGCAGCGTGTTCGCCAGGACCGCCAGCTTGCGCATGACGGCGGTAAGGGCGACCTTATGACATTTCCCCCGCCCGGTGAGCCGGCCATAAAATGCGGACATATCTTTATTGAACCGCACAGCCGTCAAAGCCGCCATATAGAGGGCCCGCCTCGGGCGGAAGCGTCCGCCCCGGATGCGCCGGACGCCTTTCTTCGCGCCGCTGTCGCGGGCGAACGGGGCGGTTCCGGCGAGAGCCGCGGCCTGCCGGCTGTCGAGCTGCCCGAGTTCCGGGAGCCAGCCGAGCAGAGCGGCGGCCGTGACCGGTCCGATACCGGGAACGGACATCAGGATGCGGTAAGCGCGGGCCTGGTCGGGATCGCTCTTGATATGCTCCTCGATCTCAGCCTCGAGAGCTTCCTTCTGCCGCTCGGCGGTTTTGATGATTTTATCCATGGGCTTCTTCGCTGACGCCTTCCGGATCTCATCGCGGCACTGACGCATTGTCTTAATTGTCTCAACCGCTTGCGCACGGGCGACCATGAGGTCATTGAGACCGTTGAGGAACGCGGATTTCGGCTCGGTCGCCGGGAGATCGGCGAAGGCCGCCGCGAAAGCGGCGAGCATCCTCGCATCCGTCTTGTCGGTTTTCGCCAGCTGACCGGTCGCTTCGGCGAAGCGCCGCGCCTGGCGGGGATTGACGACGCAGACTTCGTAACCTCGGTCGTGCAGCGACTGATGAACCGCCCGGTGCAGCCGTCCGGTCGCTTCGACAGCGACCCGCCGCACCGCGTGTTTTCTCAGAAACCCGTCGATCGCCCGGAAGCCCGCACGGTCGTTTTTGAACCGGCGGTCGACGCCGGCGGCGTGCACATCGATCATTTCCTTGCTTATATCCAAGCCTGCGCATATTTTCGTCATTTCCCTATGCTCCTATTCTCATGGTTATTCGGATCTTGATCCAGGCATCCATTCAGGACGCGAGGGAACGGGAAAGCCGGGCCGGCCATGCTTGATCACGGTTCTATAAACCAAGGAACGATCGGCCCGACCCGACCTTGCGGGGACATTCGCCCCCGCTTCCCCTTGCCGGCTGCCGCCGGCAAGGGGAACCCGCGACAGGATAGCACGGCTGCGGATGAGCGGTGAAATAAAAGTTTTCCACAGCCTCGCGCCGAGCAACCCCTGTGGACAACTCCTTATGGAATTATCCTTGGTTTGATTCATATGAGGAACGCGGATTTCGGCTCGGTCGCCGGGAGATCGGCGAAAGCCGCCGCGAAAGCGGCGAGCACCCTCGCAGCTGCCCTGTCGGTTTTTGCCAGCTGCCCGGTCGCTTCAGCGAAGCGCCGCGCCTGGCGGGGGTTGACGATGCAGACTTCGTAACCTCGGTCGTGCAGCGACTGATGAACCGCCCGGTGCAGCCGTCCGGTCGCTTCGATGACGACCCGCCGCACCGCGTGCTTCCTCAGAAACCCGTCGATCGCCCGGAAACCCGAACGGTCGTTTTTGAACCGGCGGTCGACGCCGGCGGCATGCGCATCGATCGTGTCCTTGCTTATATCCAGGCCTGCGCATATTTTCGTCATGCCCCTATGCTCCTATTCTCAGAGATGATTCGGATCTTGATCCAGGCATCCATTCAGGACGCAGGGACGGGAAGGCCGGGCCGGCCATGCTGCGGTACGGTTCCATGAACCAAGAAACTATCGGCCCAACCCGGCCTGGCGGGGGCTTTCGCCCCCGCCTCCCCTTGCCGGCAGCCGCCGGCAAGGGGAACCCGCGACAGGATAGCACGGCTGCGGATGAGCGGTGAAATAAAAGTTTTCCACAACCTCGCGCCGAGCAACCCCTGTGGATAACTCCTTATGGAATTATCCTTGCTTTGATTCATATGAGATACTCCCTGACGCGCTTCTCGGTCTGCCGCCGCCGCGTGCGGACGCCGTGAAACCGCCGTCGCAGCCCGGCCTGCAGATGCGCGCTCTGCCGCCAGTCGGGAACGCCGCGCCGGCAAGCCTCCCGCGCCGTCTCCCGCACCATGCGGCGCACCGCATCCATCAGAAGATTCACATCCGTCGGAAAATGAACATCCGTCTCAACGCAAAAACTGTCAACGCGGCCGCGCAACGCGGCGCCGGGCTTTTTCCGGCGACCTCATGGCCGCTCTCCACAAGCAGTTTGCCGACGCGCGCCAGCATCCGCGGCGTCAGAAGCGAAACATTGTCGACAAGCGTCTGCATCTCGTATTCGCCGCAGTCGAAGACATCGTCATGGCCGAGCATCGCGCGGACCAGCTTGTGGTTGTTCACCAAGCTGCACAGCCGGTCGAAATCGCAGTCAGTCCCCTGCTTGAGAACGCCGATCACGAGAATCGACCACAAGCTGTCCCCGGACGACCGTCAGGCTGGTCGACATCGGCGAAGAATTCCTCGTCGAAAATCCTCTTAAGGTCATCCCAGCGATTGACATAAAGATGCTGCAGGCCCCTGAGCACGTTCTCAATGTCGTCCCGCGACTTCAGATCAATTTTCAAGGCTCAATTTACAAATCGTATGCATCGATATTGTAATGTATATATATACTATATATATACAAGGAGATAGAGGTCATAAATCACAAACGGTTTTGCCAGATACTTCGACAACTATTCTGCAATAGTATCAGTATGTTGGGATAAAAAATGCCTCGTTCCACACATTTTTTCTGCCGGAACCGAAAGGCCATGCATACGATTTGTAAATTGAGCCATTTTCAAAGTTTCAATGGCCGTCGAGCCGAGGCGGGCCGGTTTGATCAGGCTTCTCATATCGTTCTCCCGGTGAAAAAAGCGGCGAAGATTGCCCCGATCAGGGCTTAATTGCCGGATTTTTAGCAAAAACGCTGATTCTTCACAACTGAAAAACACCTGAATATACTAAAAATAATAAGTAAAGAACTTTTCAGGCAGGTACTATATAATCCCTCTAAAGTTTCATTCCCGCTCAGGCGGCGGTCCGGCCGAGGGGGCCGCGCAGTCTGCCGAGGACGACATCAGCGGGCCAAGAGTGCGCCTTGTCTTGGGCTTGTTCCGCAATTTGCCGACCGAAGTGCTGCCGAGACAGAATTTCTGTTTATCGTTTTTCCAACAGAGACTTCGATGTCTTCCAGGCGTCTTTGGCCGCGAAACGCCAGCCAGAAGCGGCAACCGCCGCATTGCGCCGCGGTCTGTGGTGCGGTGCCGTAGGCATCGCCAAGACAGCGAATCGATCCCGATCTCCGCCATGTCGGGCCGGTTTCCATTCGCTTGCCATGCCTTGCTCCAGCAGTTGTGCCGAAAGCATGCCGTTTGCATCGGGCTCGTTGTCCGGGGTACCCTTGACCCGCAAGAGCTATGCCGCCGTCCTGTTAGAGTTGGATCCATAATGCTGTACGCAGTATTTGAATCCGCTTAAATCACGTTTGTGCATACTATATGCGGTATACCAATCGACTTTAGGAACAAGCTCTTAGGCATCGTGGCTGTTTGAACGGAAGCAAAGCTCGGATGAAGACTAGGGCCTGTTGACAAATGGGGTTGCGCTTCCGGCGATTCGCTGCCAGAATCATCATAACGAGCGCCGGAGCGGTGCCGCAGGCAAGAGGAGCAGAGAGACAAATGAACGCCGACAGAACCATGCTGACTGATAAAATGCAGCAGCGGATCGGACCGCTTCTTCCCGGCAAAGCGACCGACCCCGGCGTCACCGCGGCCGACAACCGGCTTTTCGTTGAGGCGGTGCTTCAGCGCATCCGGACGGGTGCTTCCCTGGCGCGACCTTCCGCCGCGGTTCGGCAAATGGAACAGCGTTTACAGGCGGTTCCGCCGCCAGCCGCTTTCAGGTGTTTTTGAACGTGTTTTCAATGCGTTATCCGAGGCGTTCGACTTCGAATACATATTCATTGACGGTTCTATCGTGCAGGCGCATCAGAAGGCTTCCGGGGCGAAAAAAGGGGGCCCTGCCGACAGGGGATCGGGCGTTCCCGGGGCGGTCTGACCAGTAAAATCGTCGCGGTCATGGACGCGCTCGGTTACTTGGTGAAGTTCGTGATTCTTCCCGGTCAGAAGCATGATCTCGTCGGGACGCCGCAGGTTATCGAGGGCTTGTCCTTCGGGGCTTTGATAGCCGACCGGGCGTTCGACGCGGACTGGCTGCTCAAGGAGCTTGAGGAGCGCGGCGCCGAGGCGGTGATTCCCCCGAAAAAGAATCGGCGGCAGATTCGGGATTACGACCGCGATATGTACCGCTGGCGGCATCAGGTTGAGAATTTCTTTGCGAAAATCAAGGAGTTCCGCGCGATCGCGACGCGGTATGACAAGACCGATGCAAGTTTCGCGGCGGCGATCTATCTGGTCGCCGGCCTGATCGCGGCAAAGTGATTGTCTACAGGCCCTAGTGCCGGCACAAAAACTTGTAGACCGGAAATTATCAATGCAGTGCTACAGCGGCGGCGGTCAATTCAGAATTCAGGAAGAAATACGAATCAGGAACCCAAGTATGGCTGTTGCCAAACCGATGAGGCCGCCAATGGCAAGGATGATTTTCAAATCACGCTTTTCGTTGTCCGTCCGAAGCCTTTCGTTATCTGTCCGGAACTGGTTCAGCGTGCTGTCAAGGTTTGCTTTCAGGATTTCCATGTCTTTCACCAGCAAGGCGGTTTTCTTGTCGAATTCGCGGTTGTTCGAAACGTTCCCCATGGCCTGAACCTAGTGGCAGTGGCTGTCTTCGGCAAGCGGCAAGTTCGCGAACCTGCCGCCATGGGAGGGGGAAATGAGCATCGAGCTTCATTCCCGCCCAAGTGAGAGGCTGGACCGGAAGGAGTTGCACAATCTGTCGAGGAAGGAACCTGCATGCCAAGATTGCGCTCCGGCTTGGGCCGTCCGACATTTCCTCAGCGGATTTCCTGTCAGTCGCGTTTCCACTCGTGCTCCTGCTCGGCGGGTGGAAAACCAACTTTCCGAACTTCGGCAGCGACATTGACTTTCTCCTCGGGTTACCGCCGGGACGGAAACCGGTGACATTCTGTTCAGAAGTGACTGTAGAAGTCGCTGCTATCGCGGACCGGAGTCAGAGATTCTGAACCCGCGCTATGAGGGGGCGGCGCCAGCTATGGCGGCCCGCGCGCTGCTGCGCGCGAAGCCCGATAAACCGAGGCGCGGCGACGAGACACCGGCGCGAGGTGATTGACCGTTCACCGCCGGTCAAATAGGCTCGTACAACTATGAAATGCATCACCGGGGTCAGCTGGCGGCCGAGGATGTCCTGAATATTGGGCGAGAACCCGTCAAGCCAAGCCTCGAAATCAGCCCTGAGCTGCTGCGGATTGGACCGGGCGCGAAGCGATCGCAGCGTGAACGGCGAGGTGTTGTAGAAAGCCTGTCCCGCGGCCCGGCGCAGGGCGGCATCCTGATCAACCACGCCGGCATTATCAAGCGCAGCCCTCATTTCTAAAACCGGCTGCTTGCCGTCTTCAAGCACCGCATCAAGACGGCACAAAACGGACATGGGAAGGATCACGTCGCGGTATTTGCCGCGCACGTAGAGGTCGCGCAGCACATCGTTCGCTATGCTCCAGATGTAGTTCGCGATCCCGTTCAGATCGGAGTTGTTCACGCAGTGCCCGTTCTTTGACTCAGATGCCGTTCGATTCGCCCGTATCATACCATTTCAGGAAAGCTCCCCGACACCGGAGGTCGGGATGAAGCAGGACCATTTTATTGTCGGGCCTGGAGCACTGATGCGGCAGGGGACGGGCGTATTTGAGGCTGCCCGGGTTCTCTGCGCACTGGTTTCAGCAGCCGCTGTCAGCGGATCAGCGCTCCAGGCGCGCTTTTCGGAGCATCCGGGCACTTCTGCCCCGTCGCGCCGTCCGGCGGCGCGTTCCCGGCGCATCGGGCGGGGTCAGGAGCGGCGTTTCATCCGCCGGGCGGGATAAGAATCGCGTCGAGCGCGTCTCAGTCGCGGGCGGCGTAATGCCGGTCAGCCTCGGGCATATAGCTGAAGCGTCCGCCGCAGCGCACGATGGCGACAGCGGCGTTCGTCAGGCAGGACAGGTTGCGCGGCAGATGGCGCACATAGGCTCGGCAGCGATCCTCGTCGTAAGTGAAGTCGCGCGCGCAGTGAACCCGGTTCCTCTATGACCCAATGGTCGCGCACGAGCCTCAGAAGCGCCTCGGGTCCGGCACGCTCGGGACCGAGCGAGGTAAGGCACCAAGTCGCTTCGCCGCTGCGCTCTCCGGTCTTGATGATCTCGCGTTCGCGCTCGATGCGGACAGCTCAGCGGCGACCGTGGAGAGCGGCGCAGCCGTGCTGTTCAGGGCCGGAAAGGTCGACTGCGGCACAGCGGCGGCACTCGATGCGCCCGTGTCCCTTTTCGAAGGTCTCGAACGAGGGCGCGTCCTTGAAGTCGACAGCCTTGAGGTCATCGAGGACAGCCTCCTGATTCTCTTTGACCGCAGTGACGACATAGTCGGCGCGCCGTTCGAGAAGCCGGCGGGCGGTCTCATGCTGAGCGCGCATCGCGTCTATAGCAGCGATGCGGCCCGCGACGTCGACGCTGTCGGCGAGGTCCCGCACGGCGGGAATCTCGTTGCTCTTCGCGTCGACCTCGACCTGCCCGAGCACCGTGCCGGTCCCGTGTTCGACGGCCGCGGCTGTCATCCGCCGCCCGTCCTCAGTCTGTCTGGAAGCGCCGCGGATGTCCTTGCCGTCCATGGCGAGCGGCGTGTCCTTGCCGACCTGTTGCGCAGGCTGCAGGCCGATGGCGTCGGCTGGCGTGTCGGGCGTGTCGGGCGGCAGGTCGGCGAGGATGTCATGGAAGGCAGGATCGCAGGCGCGGTGTAGCGTTTCCTCGACGGGCTGAAGAACGAGGCTGCCACCGCGAGCTGCTCCTGGGTGAGCAGGGCGGCGAACTGAGCGAACGCGGTCACGCCGCGGTAGCCGGCAAGCCGGGCCGCGACGGCGATCGCGAGAACGGTTCTCAGCGGATAGCACTTGCCCCGGGGCTTGCGGCACTCGGGGACCTCGCATGAACATGCGAACAGGCTGCGCGGGCCGGACGCGGCCATCGGCCCGGCGCTGTCGTGCTGCTCCGCTTTCCAGCTGTCCGGGATCGCATCCCGGCTCAGCGCCTCGGCGGCGCCGTCGGGCAGTTCGTACATGAAAATCTCCTCAGTCCGGCCATGGTGACGGAAGCGCGCAGGGCCGCCGGGTTCGCGGCCGAAGCCGCGCGTCAGTACTGGCGAACGCTGGTTTGACGCGCGGCAGCAGGTTCCGGCGAAGCGCGAGACGGCTGCGAAAGTCTCGGCGAGGAAAACCGGGTATCCGTGCGCGGCTTCGATGTCGGCGGACAGCCGCCGAAGGCTCAGACCGAGCACGCGGGACGCTGGGTTCGGCACCCCCCTCGGTCTGAGAATGACGAACCGGGAATTGTTCGCGATCAGATGCAGGCGCCGGAACTGCCTCTCCGCGGACCAGCCGATCCAGCGGTCGCGCGCGGCGAGCTTGAACGCGCCCGGCTGCCGGCCGGCTGGCGCGATCCAGGTCTCGCCGTGCAGGGCGACATGGCGCAGGCCCTTTCCGATGATGCCGTGAAACCGCAGGCAGTGATGCTCCTCGATAAGACGGTACTGGAGCCGGTGCTCGCGCGCGCCGCGGGTCGGACGCACCGCTGCTGCGCGAAGGTCGATGGAGGAATCCGGGGGCGGAAGAATCATAACAGCCGGAAGCTTGCCGCATCGAAAACAAAATAGCTGGGCTGAAAATCAGCAAACGCTGATCGCCGGGCCGACAATTAAATAGCCCTGCGGGATGAAGTCCGGCAGCGAAATCAGGGAGAGTTTGAACGGCGGGGAACAAGGGTTGAATTTTCCGAAACGCCATTGAATCGAAACATGGATGCTGGTCAGTCACTATGGTTCGAATGCTTGATATTCAGTATAATCGCTGAAAGCCGCGCATCGCGGTGCCGGTTGCAGCCGCACCGCCGCGGCGCGGATATGCCCGGCGAAGGCGGGAAACCTGTCGGCGCCTGTCAGGCACGGCCGGAATCATTCCTTGGAACACGGCCGCGCTGTTCAGGGCGCCTGCCGTACCCCGAAAGCCCCGGCCCGGACTGCGGAACAGTCCGCGACAGGGAGAATTCCTTTCGGCGGCGGTTCGGCGCTGTTTGATTTCCGGCCGCGGCCGGGCTATGTGTCCGCACATGGACTCAGAACTGGAAGAGTTCTTGATCACTTTGCATGAGCAGGCGGTCCAGACGACGCTTGCGGCTTGCTGCGTTCCTGCGGTCCTAGCTCTGGGACGGGCGGATGGAACAATGCTTCGCGAAAGCTGGAGGCAGTTTCTGTTCGGTTCGGTTGCGCCCATGGCCAGGCTGATCGCCGCGGAGCTTTCGGCCAAGCTCGAGACGGAAGTAAGCCTTGAGTTTGGGGAACTCCGCGCCAGTGACCTTACCGGCAGGGCGCGGGCCTTCGGAACCCTGAGGCAGAACGGCGTCAGCATCGAGTCGGCAGCCCGGATCTGCGGACTGGACGAAGCCGAAGAGGACCCGTCGCCGGCGCAGGAGCGCAAGACGCCGTCGATCTACGATGACCCGGAGTTTCGGGAAGCGTTGAACGCCTTGCAGGACTAAGCGACACGGCTTACATTGTCCGTCAAGAGGACGGACATCATGACAGACACCACCATTGACGCGCTCGCCGCGATGCGGGCCGATATCGAGACAGTGAAAGCCGGAGTCGACGAACTGAAAGCCGGGATGGCGGATCTCAGGGAGCGAGACATCGAGCGGAAAACCGATCTCAGATGGATAAAATTCATAGGCAGCGGTTTTGTCGCAATTCTGCTTTTTCCGGGATTGCGCGAAGTGATTCAAAGCATGTTTTGACGCGTTCGCGGACGATTAATTTTTGTCTTTCGGCAACAAAAGGATACCCCAAATGGCTCCGCGCTTGGACAGCCGGAACCAATAATCATAGCGGCCTTTGTTGCACCCCAGAACCATTGCCATGCCGCAACGGTCTTCTCCGTTTTCTCCCATGCAGCCAAGGTGAATCATATTAAGCAGATAAGAAACGCTGTCGCATTTATGCCCGCGCTCCCGAAAGTCAGCGACCATATAGGGCATTTTTCTTCGCATCACCTCTTCAATTGGCCCATCGCTTGGCCAGATGAAAAACTCCGGCTCAAAAATCGGTTGCGCCGCCGCCGCCCGGCAGAAAATCCCCGAGCTGATGCTCGGGGGAGAGGCAACACCGCCTGTATCAAATTCAACACCAAGTGGGACATCCCCTCTCAGGGCGGCCTCTCTATCAGAATCAAGTCGTAGCAGATGCAGCATATGCCCCGCAAATGCGTTTCCGAAGGCCGGCGGTCATAAGAAGGGCGGGAATCCGGCAGCTGGTCGGAGTTGGGCGGCAGCCGGATCAGTTCCGCTCCGCCTCTTCCAAGCGGAACTCAGGTGGTTTCAATAGTAGGGGCGTCAAGGCTCATCTACCCGGGACCGCCGCTGGCGCCTCGTGGAAGGCCCCCGTAGGAGGGCGGCAGCGGAGGGGGATGTCGTTGAGCGCGTCTCGTACTCTCTGGACCTCGGCTGGATCTATTGCCTGGAAGTTCGTCAACTTCGGAAGCTGTTCCCTTGCAAGACCGTTCGTATGCCCGCTCATCCCCCGCCGCTGTGAACGATACGGACGGGCGAAGTAGAAGTCCGCGCCGAGAGCCCAGGAAACCTCCGCGTGCCCCACGAATTCCTTGGCTGTCATTAGCTGTAATCACATGCATCATACCGGATTCAGGGTCTGTTGACAAATGGAGTTGCGTTTCAGGTGATTCGCTGCTGAGATTATCTTAACGAGTGCTGGAACGGCGCCGTAGGCAAGACGGCAGGAAGAAAAATGAACGCTGACAGAACCATGCTGACTGATAAAATGCAGCAGTGAATCAAACCGCTTCTTTCCGGCGAAGCAGCCGACCCTGGCGCTGCCGCGGCGGATAACCGGCTTTTCCTTGAAGCGGTGCGCCTCAACGCGACCTTCCGCCGCGCTTCGGCAAGCAGCACAGTGTTTACAAGCGGTTCCGCCGCTGGTCGCTTCCGGGTGTTTCAATACGTTGTCCGAGGCGTTCAACTTTGAATACATACTCATTGATAGGGCTGTCGCTTTTGAATTAGAGTGTAATCGAGGGCCTTGTAAGGAATGGCCAGCAACCTTCCGGAGCCGCTGTTCTCAGCAGTCATTTGTCGGACCAGACAGCGAATTCGTTACCGCTTGGCTCCACAAAGTGAAACCGGCGGCCGCCGGGAAACGTAAAAATCTCCTGCGAAATTTTGCCTCCGGAACCGGCCACGGATTTCCGGGTCGCCTCCAGATTTTCGCTGTAAAAGACAATCAGCGCCGATCCTCGGTCGGTGCGGCTGCATTGATCGCTGGCGAAAAATCCGCCGTCGATTCCAGCGTTCGCAAATGCGGCGTAGCCGGGACCGTAATCCGTGTAGGCCCAGTCAAAGACACTTGAAAAGAATTCTTTGGTCGCTTCGAAATCCCGGCAGGGGAATTCAACATAGTCGATTTTGTGATGTGCGCTCATCTCGTTTCGGCGTCCTCAGTTAGTTCGGCAGTCTGCGTTCATGTGCGGTTAATTCTAAACATGCGGCGTATGGTCTGCTATACACTGCAGCCGGCCTTTAGGGGTGCACAGATTTTCTGCCGGTATAACCGAGCAGGCCAGTCCGGCATCCGCCGCCGGTATCTCCGCCGGAGGGCATGAGCCGGGCCGGTTGTGCAGGAAGGCGATAAGGAGAGGGAGAAAGGGCGTAGCAATGGCCGCGACAATCAAAGTCATCAGCAAACGCGTCTATGAAAGAGAACTGTTCAAGCTTCAGAGGGAACTGGTCAAACTGCAGGGGTGGGTCAAACATGCGGGTCTGAAGGTTGTCGTGATTTTTGAAGGCAGGGATGCGGCAGGGAAAGGCGGGGTGATCAAGCGCATTACCCATTTTCTCAATCCCCGGATCTGCCGAGTTGTCGCTCTTCCGGCGCCGACTGAGCGGGAAAAGACACAATGGTATTTCCAGCGCTACTGCCCGTATTTGCCGGCCGCCGGCGAGATCGCGCTGTTTGACCGAAGCTGGTACAACCGCGCCGGGGTGGAACGCGTCATGGGTTTCTGCACCGATGCGGAATATCATGAATTCCTGCGTTCCTGCCCGGAATTTGAACATATGCTGCAGCGTTCGGGCATCATTCTGATCAAATACTGGTTCTCGGTTTCTGACGAGGAACAGGAGAGACGGTTCCAGAGCCGCCGCAAGGAGCCGCTGAAACAGTGGAAACTCTCGGCCATGGACTTGGAGTCACGCGCCCGGTGGGTGGATTATTCGAAGGCGAAGGACCGCATGTTCGAACATACCGACACGAGGCATTCACCTTGGTATGTGGTGGATGCGGACAGCAAACGGATCGCGCGGCTGAACTGCATCCGGCATTTTCTGCGCATGATCGACTACGAGGATGTCACGCCGCCGCCGGTTGAACTTCCCAAGCGCAGAAGCTCTGAAGGCTACAAGCGGCCCCCGTTCGACACGCAGAGGATGGTGCCGAACTATTATCGGTGATGCGGCTCAGCCGCGGCTGTTCCTGTCAGCCCAGAACAGACGGATTGACGACCATCTCCGGTCTCAGTCTTCCCTTGATTCCGTCAATTGCGTTCTGCACCGACAGGGATCCCATCGCTTTGAGGGATTCTTCCGTCAGCGCGGCGGAATGGGGGCTGAGAACAATTCGCGGTTCGTCAAACAAAGGTGAGCCGGCGGGCGGCGGTTCGGCGGCAAAGGTGTCGAGTCCGGCCCCGTGCAGCCGTCCGGAGCGGATATTTTCCAGCAGGGCGTCTTCATCAATGATTCCGCCACGGCTGGCATTGACGACAACAGCTTTCTCGGGCAGCATGTCGAGTTCTGCGCTGCCGATCAGATTCTGCGTCTCAGACGTCAGCGGAATATGCAGACTGACAAAATCAGCCTTTGACAGTCCGTCCTCAAGGCATCCGACAACAAGAATATTGTCCGGCGTCGTTTCCTGAAAATACGGATCGAAGACCAGAACCTCCATTCCGAAGGCCATCGCGCGGGAGGCAAGCTGCCGGCCGATCCGGCCGAATCCGACAATGAGCAGCGTCCGGCCGCACAACTCTATCCCCGTCAACTCGGAGCGCGCGCTGAACCTGTTGTCCCGGACCGCCTGGTCCATGAAGATGGCGTTGCGCGCGGCTGCAAGCATCAAAAACATGGCGTGCTCGGCAACTGACACGGAATTCGCGCCCGCGGTGATTGCAACTGGAATTCCGCGTTTCGTACAGTAGTCGACCGGAATGTTGTCGTAACCGACGCCGTGGCGCGAAATCACTTTGAGTTCAGCGGCGGATTCCAAGACTTCAGCGGGCAGCGGGGCCACGCGGACTGTCAACCCGTCGGCATCGGCGATCCGCGTCGCAAGAGACCCGGGCGAGACATCTTCAACCACCTCCCAATCAATGTCGGGATGATTGTCAAAGATTTTGTATCCTTCGGACGGCAACGGCTGAATGATCACAATTTTCGGCATGGTTTCAGTTCGACCGCTCCTGTTCAAATGATCTCAGTCCAGCTTCGAGTTTGCGATAAAACTTGGAGAAAATCCACTATTTTCCGCAAATCCTGACCGGCAGCAAAGCCGAACGGTTGATCGGCTGATCCGCAGCCGCCTTGATGGAACCTTCGGTTTCAGTGGCAAGGCGGATGATAGGCTGCAATAATGAATTACAATCGGCTATAGACTGAAACTTTTTTGCAGTGGTTTTGCAAGCATTTGAATTCATTTCAGCATTCGCCGGCAGGTTTCAGCGTATTCGGGTTCCTGGGAACTGAAATGTTTTTGGCTCAATTCGTGAATTATATGTATGAACCATCGGGACATCCCCGAGAAACGCACGGGGAGAGGCTTTTCCAGCCCGGCTCGATGATTTCTGCAGCGTGTCGGCGTTGACCGCCGGGAGAACCGCGCTGACCGTCGTCCCCGCGCGGTCGGCGGCTGCCAAAGCTGGAACCTGTTCCTTCCACAGGCCGCGCTTTCCGGCCTTGCCGCCCCGGCGGTGCGCTCTGCGGGCTGACTTCCTGTATTCCTTGAAACTCAGGACTTTCCCACGCTGAAGGTCCGGCCGCGGTTGCACTGCCGTCGGGGTGCTTCAAAATTGTGAAAACGCTGGCTTTCCGCCGCCCGAGGAAGGCGGGCGAATCGTCCGGAAAATCTGGCGTGGCGGCGAGGGCTGCCAAGAGGATGTCGCCCCGCGGCGGCCGGCTTATCAATGACCGCTCACGGCAAATGATCCGTTTCCGGGAGCACTTGCCGAAACGAGGCGCGAAGGCGAAGGACGACCGCTTGTTTCCTGAAGACCGGCCGTCGCGTCGCCTTGCTGCGGCGGATGCGATTGCGGCCGTTCCTCGGGTCAGGAACGACAGCGATCTTTCTGTTAAGCTGGCTGGCTCAGGCGGTCAGGAGCCGTTGTTTGTAATCATCCATCGTCAAGACGCTTTCGCAGCAGTCCCGCAGTCGCAGGGCGAGGTTCAGGCCTTTGCGTTTTCTGCGTCTCCCGTGGTGTTTCCGCTTACCGTCATCCGGCGGCGGCAGTGTCTTGCGTTATGCCTACAGATTGACATGGCGAGTGCGCAGGCGCATGTTGTCTTGGTCGGTCGCCCCGCGGCGATTCTCCTGCCATTTATCGTGCCGACCGCCGATCGTCAGGCGCGGATTAGCCTTGCCGACGACCCGGGTGCCAAGGCGCGCAACGAATCGTCTTCAGCTTATACAGCTTAATCGAGCTTGTCATCGGGAGCCTAATTGCCTCTGTGCTTGGTTGTGCAGCGTCTTTCAGTTGATTGAATTTTGGTCTTGTGATTAGTCCATATTTGGACCACAATTAAAGTCAGGCAATATTTGCGGAGTCGATCATGGCTGCACGAGGGTGTCCGGCAACAGCTTCTGATCGCAGGGGCATATCTGGACCGGCTCTGCGCACGTTTTTTCGCATCGCGGATCTCTGGAGGCTTTCGGTTGACGAACAGATGACTCTGCTTGGGCTGACGGCCAGGTCGACCTATTTCAAGTGGAAGAAGGATCCGAACGCTGTTCTGCCAAAGGATACGCTGGAGCGCATTTCCTATATTCTGGGGATATACAAGGCGCTTCAGCTTCTTCTCCCCAATGAACAGGCTGCCGATGACTGGGTGAGGCGCCCGAATGCGGCAGCGCTTTTCGCTGGTCGACCGGCTCTCGACAGAATGCTCTCCGGCCAAGTGGCAGACCTCTTCGTCGTGCGGCAATATCTCGACGCACAGCGGGGTGGTTGGGCATGACGTTGCCGATCACCCGCTTCGAATGGAAGCCGTGCTGGCGAATCATCCCCAGCCGTTTTCCGCCTGTTCAACTCTTTGAACGGGTGACCGATCCTGATGATCTTGAAGCGATCTTCGAATTGGAAACGCTCACGAATCCCAGGCTTCGTAACGAAGCTGGCGAAATTGCGCTCGTCCCGCCGGAAGATCGCATCAGTGGACCCGGGAGCACCGTGATTATGGCAGCTTTCACCCATCTGAATCCGAACGGCAGCTGGTTCTCCGACGGCACTTACGGTGTTTTCTATGCTGCGAGTGACCTTAACGCGGTCATTGCCGAGACCAAATACCATCGCGAGCAGTTCCTGAGCGCTACGGCCCAGCCGCACATGGAACTGGATATGCGGGTCTACCTTGTCGATCTTGACGGAGACCTGCATGATCTGCGTGGTCAGAAGGCAACTCAGCCGCTCGTTTACCATAGCCATAACTACGCTGCGGGCCAGCATCTGGCGAAAACGCTGCGCGCGGCCGGATCGAACGGGATCGCATATGACAGCGTTCGCTGTGCAGAGGGTGAATGTGTCGCCGTATTTCGACCTCCCCTTCTCTCCAACGCCCGCCAGGAGCGGCACCTCTGCTACGTATGGAACGGTCAACAGGTTGGAACCGTCTATGAAAAACACGGAATCGGCGATGACAGACAGTTCTGACTGAGGCAGGGCACGTTTTACCTGCTACCCGCCCCATCTAGCGGGCATTCGGTCCGTAGACGTATAGATTGGAGAGCATCAAGCTATCGGCGGGTCAGCAGTTCGTTGAAAAATGACCATGAGACCAGCAGGATTTCTATTTCCCTGAAATAGAGAGCTGCCGGCTGGCCCCGGTGATGCATTTCACATAGCCTCGGTCTTCTTGCCGTTGCTGATGATCATCGGGAGCCGCGAAATCAGTCATAATCTGCCTTTGAATCGCTGATTGTTTTCTCTTGCGGGGAAAACAGCGCCGCATGGGCTGCGGAAGGTCGGCGGATCAATCGTCCGGCTTTGGAGCCTCCGTCGGACGCCGCTGCCATGTCACGCCCTTAAGCAATCTCAAAAACGGCCTCGATTTCGACTGTGATCTGATTAGGCAGAGAGGCTGCGCCGATGGCGGAACGGGCGTGAACGCCATTCCGGCCGAATACCTCTGAGAAAAGTTCGGAAGCTCCGTCAATCACGAAAGGGTGACGCGCGAAATCGGGCGCGGCATTGACCAAGCCGAGCAGCTTAATGACGCCGGACACGGAATCCAGGTTGCCGAGATGCTCCTTGAGCGCAGCGAGGATGTTGACCGCGACCAGTTTCGCGTGTTCCCGCGCGGCCTCGGCGGTCACATCGTCTCCGACCTTGCCGGTGTGAAGCTTGCCGTCGGCATCCAAGGGGCCTTGTCCGGACACGAATAAGAGGCTTCCAGTCCTCCTGACATTGCAGAAGCGGCCGATCGGGGAGGGCGCCAGTTTCGGCAGACAAATACCGAGGCGCGCCAGTCGCGCCTCAGGCGAATCTTCTCGGTAAACGTTGTTCATTTGAATTCCTCAATGCGTTTGCAGTAACTTGTCTGAGAGGTGGAGATCATGACCGGGTCCGGTGCGCCGGCAGCGCAGATTTCCGCCGCATACGGACACCGGGTCCGGAACACGCATCCCGACGGCGGGGACAGCGGACTGGGCATGCCGCCTTTCAAAATCACGCGTGATCGTTTCATATCCGGGTCGGGGAGGGGAATCGCCGAGAGCAGCGCTTTTGTGTAGGGATGGGACGGGTCGGAGTAGAGCTTGAGAGGCGGTCCTGTTTCAACGATTTTGCCGAGATACATGACAACGATCTGATCACAGATATACTCTATCACAGACAGATCATGGGCAATGAACAGCATGGTCAATGCGCGCTTCTTGCGAAGTTCGAGGAGCAGGTTCAGCACCTGAGCTTGGACGGATACATCCAGAGCCGATACGCATTCGTCGGCAACGATGAATTCCGGTTCCAGGGCCAAGGCGCGGGCAATGCCGATCCGCTGGCGCTGGCCGCCGGAGAATTCGTGCGGGAAGTGCGTCATATGATCGGCGCGGAGCCCGACTTCTTCCAGCAGGGAGGCGACCTTTTCCTTTTGATCAGCCCGGCTGCCGATTCGGTGGGCGGTCAGTCCTTCGGAAACAATCGCCTGCACCCTCAACCGCGGGTTGAGAGAAGAGACCGGGTCTTGGAAAATGATCTGCATGCGGCGGCGGATGCCGCGCATCTGAGACCTGCCCAGCGTGTTGAGATCCTGACCATCGAACAGAATCTGACCTTCCGAGGGTTCAATCAGCCGCAAAATTGACCGGCCAAGCGTCGTCTTTCCTGATCCGCTTTCCCCGACCAGGCCCGTGATTGAACCCTTGGGAATGTTGAAAGTCACACCATTTACCGCGTAAACCGGACCACGGGATGTCTCAAAGCGTTTGGAGAGATTCCGGATCTGCAGGAGAGGTTCAGCCATGCGCCGGCAGTTCTTCCGCTCTGGCGCAGGCCGCCCAGTGGCCGGGAGTCAGCTCGCGCAGTTCTACCGCCCGCCCGCAGACCTCGCCGCTGTGAGCGCAGCGCGGGGCGAATGCGCAGCCGGAGGGAATGTCGCTGAGCGCCGGGACTGACCCCGGGATCGGAACAAGCATTTCGCTTTCCCGCCGCCCCGGTTTCGGGATCGAGGCCAGCAGGCCTCTGGTATAGGGATGGCGCGTCCGGGAAAATAACTGGCTCGCCGCCGCTTGCTCCACGACGGCCCCTGCGTACATCACCGCCACGTCATCAGCCATTTCCGCCACGACACCCATGTCATGGGTTATGAACAGGATCGACATGCCCAGTTCTCCCTGCAGCCGCCGCATGAGATCAAGGATCTGCGCCTGAATAGTGACGTCAAGCGCCGTTGTCGGCTCGTCTGCGATGAGAAGCGCGGGGTTGCATACCATCGCGATCGCGATCATCACGCGTTGCCGCAGCCCTCCGGAAAGCTCGTGGGGATAAGCTCCGAGCCGTGAAGCCGCAGCCGGGATCTCCACGAGTTCCAGCATTTCAAGCGTGCGTTTCCGCCTCGCCGCCGCATCAAGAGTTTCGTGAAGGAGCAGCATCTCGCTGATCTGATCGCCGACGGTGAACAGCGGATTGAGCGAGGACATGGGTTCTTGAAAAATCATTGCGATTTCGGCGCCGCGCATGCGTCTCATATCTGTCTCGGCGGCCCGCGCGAGTTCGGTCTCGGCGCCGTCCCGGCGGCGGTATTTGACGCTTCCGCCGGTGATCGCTCCGTTCCGGGGTAAAAGACCCATGACTGCGAGCGAGGTGACCGATTTTCCGGAACCGGATTCGCCGACCAGCGCCAAGGTTTTCCCGGAATGCAGTCTGATGCTCACATCACGAAGCGCCGTGACGCTTCCGTGCGCTGAGCGGAACACGACACTGAGATGCGTGACATCCAAGACCGGCTCCGTCATGCGCCTCTCCTTGACGCGGGCTCGATGCTGTCGCCCATAACCGTCATGCGGGGCGCGAATACCTGATTGATGATGATCTCATTGCCGCAGCTGTCGGTTGCTGCGGCTGCCGCCTCTTCGAGGTCGAAGATGGTGAAATCAGCCGTCCGTCCGGCCTCGAGACCGTCCCTGCCGCTCAAACCGAGCAGGCTGCGCGGTCTGTTGGCCGCGGCGGCGATGCATTCTTCAGCAGAAAGCCCGACGGCCAGGAGTTTGGACATGGTGGTCGCCATGTCATGAACCGGCCCGTTAATGTTTCCGAGATGCAGGTCGGTCGAAATTGAGAACGGGACCATTCCGCCGGCGACCGCGGCGCGCGCCGTCTCGAAATCAAACGACGCCGCGCCGTGGCCGATGTCCATCAGGACTCCTTCAGCGGCCAGACGCTTCGCCCGGTCAAAGAGCGGTTTGGTGTCGCGGATGGATCCGGCCCGCTTGCCGTTGAAACAGTGGGTCATGATGTCGCCCGGGCGCAGAATGTCAAAGACCTCGTCGATCAAGGGGGGCGGTTCTCCCACGTGGACCATGAGCGGCAGATCAGCGATCTCCGCGACCCGTTTGGCGATCTTTGCCGGAACAACCCCCCAAGATCCGACAATCACGCCGCTGGCGCGCACCTTGACGCCGCATATCACGTCACGGTTGGCTTCGATCACGGCCAGCGTGCGGTCGACATTGATTGACCGTGTGTCTGTCAGTTCAGGCACGCGGTTGCACGCGACCAGTCCGATGGAGCCGATATTGAGAAAGGCCCTGATGGTTTCGGCATGGTTTTCGATCACGTATTCGCGCAGTCCGTGAAAGTTCGCTTCTCCGGCCGACCCGGCATCCGCCATCGCTGTCACGCCGGTTTTCCGCCCGGCATCGCCGGCTCTGACCGAGATGTCGGTTCCGCCGTGCCAGACATGGACATGCAGATCGCACCAGCCAGGCGACAAAAACGCGCCCCCGCAGTCGACGATTCCGGCGCCTGCGTTGGGGACGGCGCTGACCCTGCCGTTCTGATTGACGTGTATTTCGTCCGGGCAGCTCTCGAAACCGACGGAACGGAAATTCTTCAGAGTGAAGGCCATTCTCACACTTCCTTCGCAAGACGGGGATCAATCGCGTCCCTCAGCCCGTCCCCGATCAGTTGGAGAGCGAGAACTGAAATCGAAACCGCGAGGCCGGGAAAAAAGATCAGAAACGCGGCCTGGTCGATGTATTGGCGTCCTTCGTTGACCATGGTGCCCCAAGTCGGCGTCTCGGGATCAACCCCGACGCCGAGGAAAGACAAACCGGCCTCCGCCAGCATCGCGTACGCGAATATGAACGTGGCCTGCACGATGACCGGTGACATGATGTTGCGCAGAATATGGGTTGTCATGATCGTCAATGTCGAGGAGCCGAGCGCCCGCGCCGCCTCGACATACGGAAGTTCCCGGGTAACCAGCGTCGACGCCCGCACGATGCGCGCGATCCGCGGCGCGTAGACAATTGCGAGCGCAAGTATCACATTTGTCATTGATCCGCCGAGAATCGAGACGAGGGCGATCGCCAGAAGGATGTCCGGAAACGCCATCATGGCGTCGATCAGACGCGACAACGGGGCGTCCAGTTTCCGGAAAAAGCCGGCCGCGAGGCCGATGGCGATTCCGATCAGCGACGCGATGGCCGCGACGCCCAGCCCTATGGTCAGGGAAACCCGCCCCGCATAGAGCAGCCGCGACGCCACGTCTCTGCCGAATGCGTCCGCTCCCATCAGAAAATCCCCTCCAGGCGGCGACAGGCGCGCCCGGACCGACATCTGGTAGGGGTCAGCCGGGGCGATCAGCGCCGCCAGCGCGCACATTCCGGCGATCCCGGAAAAAACGATCAATGCCGCAAGAACGGCGCGACGGGAAAACAGCAGCGTCAGGAACTTCGGTTCGTCGGAAACAGCGGATGAAACCATGCCGGTCTCAGTAGGTGACGCGTTTGTCGACCGCCAGATAAATGAGGTCGGTCAGAAGATTGATGACGACGTAGAGCGTGGCGACGACGATCAGCGTGCCTTGGATAATCGGATAGTCGCGCCTCAGCACGGCACTCACGACAAGATTGCCCATGCCCGGAATGTTGAAAACGCGCTCTGTGACAACGGCTCCGGAGACGAGCAGGGCGAATGTCAGCCCTGCTACGGTGATGATCGGGATCGCCGCGTTCTTCAGCGCGTGGCGAAGCACGACGCGCCGTTCGCTCATGCCCTTGGAGCGCGCGGTCCGGATATAGTCTTCGCCCAGAATGTCGAGCATGGAGGCGCGGGTGAAGCGCAGAATCAGGGCGGAATTGACGATTCCGAGCACGATCGACGGCAGGATGAGGTGGCGCATACGTTCAAAAAAATCCGCATCCGGCCCTCCGTAGCCGGATGCCGGAAACCATCCGAGTTCCGTGGCGAGATAGCGCTGGAACATCAGCCCGGTCCAGAAACTCGGCACTGAGGCTGCGAGCATGGCCGTTGAAACCGCGGTCTGATCCAGCAGCGACCCCCGGCGGCACGCGGCGTAGATGCCGATGGGAGTCGCGATCGCCAGCGCGGTCAAGAGTGAAAATACCGAGAGAAAGACCGTCGGCTCCGCCCGCCGCGCCAAGACTTCAGTGACTGGCGCTCTGAAAAAGATCGAGGTCCCGAGGTCTCCCTGAACCGCACGCGTCAAAAAAGTGATGTATTGCACGGAAATCGGGCGGTCGAGGCCAAGCTGTTCTCTCAGCTCCGCCGCGTCCTCCGGCGTTGCTTCCGGTCCGAGCATGAGAACCGCGGGATCGCCGGGCGCGAGACGGACGATGACGAAGGCGATGGTCAGAACCAGAAAAATCACGGCTGCCATGCCCAACAGCCGCTTCAGGATATAATCAGTCATGCCGCGGGCGCTGAGGCCGGCTCAGTCTCCGGACTTGACGCCCGCGCGGTTGCGCGCGGGCGCAGTGTTGTTCGCTCAATTCACCGAAGCGTTCCAAAAGAAAGGCCAAGGCGTCGCCGAGATGCCGGCCATGCCGGATCGAACACCCTGCAACGCGTTAAAGCCGCCGATCTTGATGAAGCCGACATCCTCGAAAACGTGACGCTGCAGCTCGGCGAAGAGCTCCCTCCGCCGCCCGGCGTCGGTCTCGGCGGTGAATTCGGCCAGGACCGCGTCTTTCTCCGGATTCGACCATCCAAGCCGCGAAGTCGGCGCGTAAAGACTGGTCAGAGCCGGTTCAGGGAGGAATGGCGAGTGGGTGATGTAAATGTCCCACAAGGCCGGATCGTTTCTGCGCTGCCCGAGAGTGGCCCAGTCGACCACGTCCATCTGAACCGCGAAGCCCGCGCTCTCAAGCGCCTGTTTCGCGACCTCGGCCATCTTGAAGTGGAATTCATACTGCCGCGAAGTAAGGATCCGCAGCGGCGTCCCGTCGTATCCGGCCGCTTCCAGCAATTCGCCGGCAGCGGCTTGATCATTCTGGTTGTAGAGTTCCGTGCCCGCGTTGTTTCTCCAGGCCCAGCCCTCAGGATACATCGGAGCGTCGACGACAAAGAAGTTGTCATCGCCGAAGGCGGCGAACAGCATGTCGTCGATCGGAAGCGCCGCCTGAAGAGCAAGCCGGATGTCATGGTCAGTCAGCAGGCCCGCCTTGTGATTGATGGCGAAAATCGGCCAGCCGAACGGGCGGAGGAGAAGCGGTTCCGCAGCATCGCTCTCTTCAATGCGCTGGAAGCTTTCCGCGGGCAAGGCATCCGCGAAATCGAATTGTCCCGAAAGCAGTCCTTCGACCCGCGTGTTCGGATCAGGGACCGGCACGAAGCGGATCTCATCGGCGATCCGGGCCCGGTTGCCAGCGGAGCCGCTGGCCGCTTCGACGCGCGGCAAATATCCGTCGAAGCGGGCGAGCCGGAGATATTGATCGGGGACGTGTTCGACTATGCGGTAAGGTCCCGTGCCGACGATGCTGTCAATCGATTCGCCTATAATCTCTTCCGGATAAATGACGGCAGCAGAATTGGAGAACGCGAGCAACGACAGCAGCGGCGAGTAGGGCTCGTTCATGGTTATCGTCACTTCGTGCTCGCCGCTGGCCTCGATGGACGCGACCCGGCCGGCCACGCCTTTGCCGCGGGTCGCGACCTTCAGCCAACGGTTCAGGGACGCGGCCGCATCGGCGGCATCCATTGACGAACCGTCATGGAAAGTGATGCCTTTCCTCAGGGCGATCCTGTACGTCAGTCCGTCACCGCTGATTGCGGGAAGATCCGCCGCCAAAAGCGGAGCGACGTTCCAGTTGGCATCGAAGGTGTAAAGCGTCTCGACAAAATGCTGCGTGACGATGCTGACCACGTCCTTCGTGGACATCATTGGGTCGAACGTATCCGCCTCACCGACGATCGCGATATCGAGACTGGTCTGCGCCTGGAGCGGCGAGGCGAACGCCGCCCCTGCCAGCGCTGCCGCAAGTGCCGTTTTTTTGCCTAAGAAAGTAACCGGCATTAGTTTTTCTCCTTGGTGATGAAGTGGTTCCCGGGACATCGTTGATGTTCCGAGAATCACTCACTTTCTCTCATGAAAAAAATTTACACATTTTTGCGCGCCCGCGCAACGTATTAACGTATTAAAGTGCGGCTGCCGGGTGTGCCCTCGGCGGAAATCCTCTGCGACCGCCCGCTCGCGCCTGGAGATCCGCTGAAGCACAGTGTGTCGAGGCCATTCAGCGGGAGTGCGCCGGATCCGCCGGAAATCCCCGCCAAGGGAGCGGAGTTCCTGTGACATGTGGACGGACCGCGCCCCTGAACGTATCAGGTCAGTCCATACTGACACGCCTTATTGCGCAGGAACGGAAGGCCCTTGCCCATAACTTCGTCCGCATCTTCCGCGACCGGCCGCCAGACCGAAAGCCCGTAAGCGATTTCCGGCGGCATCTCGACGAAACTTTCCATTGCGAGGCCGCCGTCGAAACCGATGGCCGCGAGGGTCGCGAATATCTCGTCCCAGTCGCAGGTGCCTTCCCCGGGCGTGCCCCTGTCGCTTTCCGAAAGGTGGATGTAGCGCAGATGTTCGCGCCCCGCGAGGATGCCGTTGCCTACGCCTTTCTCCTCTATGTTCATGTGATAAGTGTCAAGATGAAGAAACATGTTTTCAGCGCCGATTCGCTCGATCATGCGCACACCTTGGGCAGCCGTGTTGATCAGGTGGGTTTCGTAGCGGTTGACGGGCTCGATCCCGAATGCCAGGCCGTGTTCGCGGGCGAAGGCCGCCCCTTGGGTCAGCGCGCGGGCCACGTTGTCGATTTCCCGGACGGTCGGAGGACAGCCCGTGCGTTCCCCGATCCCGCCGTAGGTCACGCCGGTCAGCGCTTCGGCCCCGAGTTTCGCGGACTGCTCGACCGCGACCTTCAGGAAAGAAGCCGCCGCATCCGGGTCGCGCGCCGCCCAGGCTCCTTCGGGCAGCCCGAGAGAACAGACCGCGGGAAGGACTGCCTCGGACAGGAGCTTGCGCCCGAGATCGGCATCAACCGACGGCGGATCAAGAAGCGCGATCTCAATGAAATCCATCCCCGTTCCGGAAGCTGCCGCGATCGCGCGCCGCGCACCCTCCGGATCCCATGACATAGTCCACATGCTGGTGTGAACGCCGAATCCTTTCATACGCTTGAATACCTCCTTGCGATCATCATCACGGCCCCGTTCACCAGGTCTGAAGCGGGCGAGGCGAGATAGAGCGCCATGTCGGCCGCTTCCACCTGTTTTCCGAACCGGCCGAGGAGCGTTCCGGCGATCATCGGCCCGGATTTTTCCGGCGGACTCCAGATTTTCCGGCCCATTTCCGTCATAACAACCGTCGGACAGACCGCGTTGACTTGGATGTTATGCGGCGCAAGTTCGGCCACGGGTGATTTGGTCAGCGCGTTCAGGCCCCTTTGGAAGCCGCTTAGGCTGCATGATTCGCCAGCGCGATGACTCCGGTCTGCGAAGAGATGTTGATGATCTTTCCGCTGCTCCGCCCCGGGGCGAAGGCACGGGTCAGAAGAAAGGGCGGACCCAGATTCACGGTCATTGTCATGTCTTGGCCTTCGGCGGAATAGCTCAGAAGCGGCCCGGCGCTGTTCACCAGTATGTCGATCCGGGAACACCGCGACCGAGCTTCCCGCGTCAGAGACTCGCAGCCCGCTGCCGCCGATATGTCCGCCGCGATCGTTTCCGCGCCGGTTTCGGCCGCGGTATGCGAACGCGGTATGCGAAAGTTGTTCGCATGACCGGTCCGATGCGATCACCGCGGCGCCGGCTTCGGCGAAAACCCGCGTGATTTCGGCCCCGGTGCCGGAGGTGGCTCCGGTGACGAACGCAGTCTTGCGTGAAATCGAGAAGCGGTCCTGCCGGCCCATGTTCACTCCAGGTTTGTGTGGCGGGCGCTCATTGACTCGGCGGAAAGGCCGAGGCCGTCGCGGAGGTGCAGAACGAGGATTTCGAAAAACAGGAATTGAACCGCCTCGTAGAGCGATCCCATGGGCAGAACGGAGGCCGCGTCGTCCTCGCCGCTGGCCATGGTCTGGGCCGGAAGATAAATGAAGTGGTCGGCTTCCGCCGCCGACGCGCCTTCAGGCTCCGCGGTGATGCACAAGGTGGCGGCGCCCGCGCCGCGCGCCACGCTGATCAGCGCCGACACGGTGGAAAACCGTCCCGGCCCCGCGCTCGCAATCAGAAGATCGCCGCTTTCCAACGGCGGCGTCGTCATGTCGCCGACCACATGAGCGTCAAGCCCCATTTGGTAGAGCCGCATGGTCAGCGCCTTCATCATCAGCCCTTCGCGTCCTACGCCGTAGAGCGCGATCCGCCGTGCTTGGCGGATCAGCGCGGCCATCGCTTCTATCTCGCCGGGCAGGGCACAGCCCAGCGCCGCGCCGATTTCAGCCAGCGCTCTGGCCGCAGTTTCGTTCATGTTCACGCCCGCGTCTCCGATGCCGCGCTGTTTTCGAGCCGCTGCGCCGCGGCGGCGAATGCCGCTTCGGTTAGGCCCGTCTCATGCAGAAAGTCCAGTATGGTGTAACGCCGCCTGATATAGACCGCCGCCTGCATTGTCTCCAGCATTTCCGGCGGCGCGATGCCGATATCACCGGCATAGGCCGGTGCGCCGGCCCGGCGCAGCATCGCCGCCATCTCTTCGTGCCGGAACAGGTGGGCGGAAAGTCTGTCGCGCGTCTCAGCCCATCCGCGGACCGCGCGTTCGAGCCGCGCTGTCTGAGTCGCCGGATCGGCGTGTTTCGCCCGCAGTTCTTTCACCGCTGATTCAGCGATGGCGGCATCCTTGATCGCTTGGCGCAGCGTGATCTCGCGGCTGGCGAAGCCCGGCGCGCGCGATACTGCGCCGGCCATGCGAAAATTCTTGATTTCCTGTTCAAGCAGCCAGTCAAAAAGGGCGAGGACAGCGACCGCGGCTACCGCGACGGCCGCGCCGTGTGCGATCTTCCGGCCGCCGTGCCGGCGCCCTTCCATTTCCCACAGGTGGGCGATCTGGTGTTCCGCTCCCGAAGCGGGGCGTGAGCTTCCGTAGGCCTCCATCGCGAATCCCGCTGCGGTCAGGCCCAAGAACAGTTCCGCCACCTTGTCCTTATCGCCGCCCGCGATGCCCTCGGGCCGGTCCAGCCAGTCCCGTAGATGATCCTGAACCAGGCTCCAAGCCGAGTCATCAAGCGGTTCGGCTCCTACGAGATCGGCGAGGATCCAATCGCCGCCCGCGGGCGCCTTGCCGGCGAGATCCCCGTATCCGCAGGCATTCATCTCCGCCGGCGCTCCGGCGATCACGTCGAGATCGGCGATAACCGCCGCTGGCGCACGGGCCGGGATCGTCATCTTGAAGCCGCCGCGCGAAAGCGGCGCGCCTGCGCTGGCATATCCGTCCATGGACGCTGCCGTCGCTACCGTCAGATAGCGTTTTCCGGCTGAGAAGGCGGCATATTTCACAAGGTCGTTCATTACGCCGGATCCGACCGAGACCGGGAACAGGGCCGCGTCCCGGACAAGAGCCGCGCGGAACGTCTCCGCCTCCTCAACCGAGGCGGCGGGAAGGGGAGCAGCGGGTTTCACCAAGGTCGTCACCGCGAATCCCGCGTTTTGCAGCGCCGCGACCGCGGGCGCTCCGGCTGCCGCGAATCCGGCCTCGTCGGCCAATACCAGCGCGCGGCGGGAAGCCGTGATTTTCGCTGCGGCTTCCCCAGTTCTGCGCACCGCGCCGGGAGCGATATGCACCGCGTCCGTGACTGCGGATTGCGCCGCCGCGGGTGCGATCAGCGAGTCGATCTGTGCCTCCCAGTGCGCCATCCGCCGCCCGTCAAGCGGATGTAAGGGCCGCGCCGTCGGCGGCGAACTGATGCACGCGGTGACAGGGGAAACTCAGTGAAAGCGAATCGCCCGAATCATGTTTGCTGCCGCCCTGGGCATTGACCACGAGGTCGACGCCGTCGCCGGTCCGCACGTAAAGACAGCTTTCCCCGCTTGGCGGTTCCTTCACGCAGATGGCGGCGGACGTGCCCGTCCGCGTGATCTCCACATGCTCGAGCCTGATTCCGATCCGTGCGGCCGCGGGTCGCGGGCCCGCTGACTGACCTACTGAAGTGTTCACGTCAATGACGTCCATCGCCGGCGAACCGATGAAGCCAGCGACGAATTCCGACACGGTTCTGCGATAGAGGTCCATAGGCTTGCCGGCCTGCCTGACCTTGCCGCCGTCCAGCGCCACGATCTTGTCGGCCATGGTCATCGCTTTAATTTGCTTATGGGTGACGTAAATCATCGTCGTTCCCAGTTCCTTGTGGAGCGATTCGAGTTTGATCCGCATCTGGACCAGGATTTTCGTGTCGAGGCTCGACAACAGTTCGTCGAACGGGAACACTTTCAAATTCTTCATGATCGACCGGCCGATGACCACGCGCCGGTGCTAGCCGTCGGAATGCTGCCCGGGCTTTCTGTCCAGAAGATCGTTCGACTGCAGTATCCCCGCGCTCAGTGCCGTTGACTTTCATGCCGAATTCCATGTTCGCGAGCACCCGTCATACGCGGATTAGAGTGCGCAGGACTGAAACACCATTAACAGATCCCGGTCTGACGGTTCGAGTCCGGTCACGTCGCGGCCGCCGATCGCGCTGCTGTCAATGGACTCGAGCACGGCGACGGACCCCGACAGCGTGGATTTTCCGCGTCCCGACGGTCCGACGAGGAGCACGAAATCACCGTCGGGGGTTTCAAGCGAAACGTCATCAAGTGCCTTAAGCGAGCCGTAATGTTTCATAAAGTCTGAAATTTCGGCAGTCGCCACTTCCTGTATCCTCCGCGATCCAGCCGCGATCCAGCGCGGGACATATAGACACCTAGACACCGGCCGGAGCCGACATCTCCGGTTTGTATCCGGCGATTTTACATTCGGATAAGCTTGGGCACAAACGAAAGTACATGCTTTTTGCAGGGCAGAACATCGTGCAACAACTGAAAATGAAGTCAGCGGCCGCTGCCGGTCTGGTCACCAGCAGCGCGTCCGGCTCAATGGCTTCGAGCCTGAAGGACGCCGCCGCGCCTTATGCGGGAACGACCATCGACGTCGTTTTCCTTCTCCGGCTAGTAGTCTGTCATTGTTGAAATGATAAATACAAGGAATGCAGTTTTATGCGCGCGTCTTGGGCGGTGAACCGCTGTTTGACCGGGGCCGGGTCGGCGTTGCGCGCTTGCTGCCATGCCGAAACCTCGCGGCAGAGCGTCTCCCGGTCGGGGATGCGCCGGGACAGGCGCTGACGGCTCAGCACGCTGATTCCGCTCTCGGCGATGTTCAGCCGGGTGCCGTGTTTCGGCGTGCAGTGAACTTCGAAACGGTCGCAGATCCTGCCGGCCTGGTCCGGCGGGAAAGCGTGGTAAAGGCTCCCTGGCTTATGCGTGTTAAGGTTGTCCATGGCTGGCACGATCTATTTGCCGGGGAAGTGAACGTCGGCGATGTTCCTGAGGAGTCCGGCGAAATCTTTCCTCGTCCGGCGGTCGGTGATCTTGACATGCACTGGTCTGAAAGCGGCGCATGCACCATGAACAGATTCGCCGTCCCGTTGCGCTCGTATTCGCAGTCGAAGCGCGCCGGACGACCGGGAGCGGTCGGCAAAGCCGTGCGGATTTCCTTCGTCTGCTGCTTGGTAGCCTCGGCTGTGTACGCTGGGACCTCGTCCTCGCTGAACTTCCGCTGACAGACCTTGAGCACATCCTCCATCGAGTATGCGAAGTCGCCGCTTTTCTCCGCCGGAATGCGCCGGCACCGCGTAAGGTGCGGTTTCAAATCGTTTTTTTTAATGTCCTCCTGACCGTCTCCCGGGAAATGCTGTCAACGACATTCAACGCGACCAGCCGCTCGCCGAGCAGTTCCAGCGGCTGTGAGGAGCGCCCTTCGGGAGGTTCCGAACAGGCGATCATCGTCAGCTTCGCCTCGCCCTCGCCGTCAAGCTTCGGGGGGAACGCGGTTCAACTGCGGCCTGCGCTCCAGAGCCGCTGTACCCTCCTCGACGAAACGCCGGCGGAGCCGCTCGACCGTCGCCGTGCCGACCCCGACGGAATCGACGGCGTCGGCATCGGCGCGCGCGCCGCTCTTCCCGTTCTCATCCGTGAGAAGAAGAATATGCGCCCGCCGCCGCCGCTCGGCCGAACCCCGGCCGGATGAGACGATCTCCGCCAGCTCGGCCCGTTCATGGTCTTCGAGCCGCACATGCTGTATCTTGCGTCCGGTTTGTTCCTGTCAGTCCGTCATCGCTTCCCGCCTCTTGAATCGCTGCCGGCGCGAAACAGGTTTCAGCCGTCGGATTCCTGCTCAGAATCCGGCTGAAACGCCCGGCCGACAGCATTTGTCTTCGTTCAGACTGAAACCGTTACCATGATTTCAACAGAGAGTTAATAACCGGGGATCAGGCCGTCTGCCGAACACTGATTAACATCATTTCCGCTGTGTCATACTACTAGGGCTGACGGCCCTTCCGGCATGGAAACGGCTCTGACGGCGGGACAGACGGTGAAGTCGTCCGGCGAGACGAAGGGCGTCTACCGCGCCGTGCTGACGTCCATTCTGGAGGAGATCGAGAAGGACGGCGCAAAGGTCGGCTATAAGTTCAGAATGACCGGTGCGAAGGAGAGGCAGTACCACGCCCGGGCGCTGGCCTGGGGCTTCACGCGCTGGGGCGTCGCTTCCGGGTTTGATTCCCCCGCCGGCGAGGAGCTGACCGTCGGAGTGAGCGCGCATCACCGGCAGGGCAAGGCAAGGTTGAAGCACGGCGGCACGGTCAAGGCGTCGGGCACGGGGGTCGGGGCTTCGGTGACCTACGGCAGCGCGGACGCCGTGTATTTCAGAGGCTAGTTCTCGTATTCCGGTTTCAGCGGCATCGAGCTCATTTCGTCCGAGGACGAAATTCCCGGCAGCGGCAGCCTGTCCAGATCCGATGTCTCCGGTTCGGGGCACGCGGTCGGTCTGGAAGCCGGCATGCGGACAGAACTGGAGGGAATGACGCTGATGCCGCGCGGCGGTCTCGTCTCCTCGTCAGTCAAGGTCGACGAGTTCAGCGATCTGGAGGGCGTCGCCGGCAGCGGCAAGGTATCGGGTTCGGGCAGAAGCCTCAAGGCCCGCCTCGGCGTGACGGCGGAGATCGGCGAGGTCGCCTCGGACGCGGCGGTGTACGCCTCCCTGGATGTGGAACACGAGTTTTCATCGGACCGCGGCATGACGGCGTCGGGGACGAAGCTGGCTTCGAAGCCGAAGATGACCTGGGGCCGGTTCGGCCTCGGCGGCGGGATCAGCCTTTCGGACGACGGCGGGACGATGCTGTCCGGGGAAGCGTATTACGCGACCGCCGGCGGCGGCAACTCCGAGTTCGGCGGCGGGCTGACGCTCGACTTCCGCTTCTGACCTGACAGGGCAGGTCCTGTTTCCGCTCCGGCCGCCGGGCCGGAGCGGAATATTTCCAGACACTGTGCCGGCCCGTAATCGCTGCGCGGCGGCTGGAGCGGGCCGTGCGCAGCCCGGGGATGCGCCGCAGCCTGACGCTCTCAGACGGGACGGATCCGGACCATGTCCGGAAATCACCCTGCGCACAGGCCTTGGCAGCTCCGCCGGAGCCGGCGACGGCTTCCGGAAGCGCCGGAATATGCCCTCAGATCAGCTCCGGGCGCGACGAGATGCCCCTGCTGCCCGCGGATCAACCGTCTGTGCGCCGTTCCCGTCCCGAGTGATCAAAAGTGTGACCCCGAACTGATCCCGTCCGCAGGCACGGCCAAGACAGCCAGCTGACTTTCTGACCTGTGCTTTCGGGCCGGAGCGCACCAACCGAATCAGCTGGAGCCCTGTCGAAAAACGGGCGTATTATCTCTGCAGCCGAGAAAATTGGCTGGGGTGGTAGGATTCGAACCTACGGTACACGGTACCAAAAACCGCTGCCTTACCACTTGGCTACACCCCAACCGCGGTTCTGAAACTAATTTCGGGCCGCCGGGTTTGCAACCAGTGTTTCGCCGACGTCGTGCCGGAAACTGAGCGGAAAATCGAGAGATCCGGGTCTCTCCCATGCAGGCCGGATTATATTCGCTGGTCGTACTCGCCTACTGTTTCCTCCTGCCGGATGAGTCTGTTGACATCCGCGAATATGGCGCGCATCTCAGACTCGCTTTCCATGCTTTCGCAGACAACGACCAGATTGGGCGTGTTTGAGGAAGCCCGTACCAGTGCCCAAGAGCCGTTCGCAAGCAGGCAGCGGGCGCCGTTGATCTTCAGAACATCCACGATTCTCTGGCCGCCCAGCGTGCCGCCGCGGCTCGCGAGGGACTCGAGCCTGTCAGAAATTTTCTGCGCTGTTCCGTATTTCGTTTCATCACTGCAGTAAGGTGACATAGTCGGAGTCATCCAGCTTTTCGGTAGCGAGTCCGCCAGTTCCGAAAGCGAGGCGTCCGGCGCGCGTTCGAGCATCCGACAAAGTTCTAAAGCCGCGAGAAGCGCGTCGTCGTAACCCCGCCCGATAGGAGGTCCGAAGTAAAAATGCCCGGATTTCTCGAATCCCGCCGCAGCGGCGGTTTCTTCGAGCCGCAGTTTCATATGACTGTGGCCTGTCTTCCAGTATTCGGTTCGGGCGCCGTGCTCCCGCAACTGAGGGTCTGCAGCGAACAGCCCGGTTGATTTGACGTCGGCGATGAATTTCGCATTCGGAACGCGCTCGGCGATCGACCGCGCGAGTAGCAAGCCGATCTTGTCAGAATAGACAACGCGTCCGCGATCGTCGACCACCCCGAGACGGTCGCCGTCGCCATCGAAGCCGAAGCCGAGATCAGCGCCGCATTCACGCACTTTTCTCCCCATGTCATCAAGCATCTCAACGGATTCCGGATTGGGGTTGTAGTTCGGGAAACCGCAGTCCGGTTCCGCGTGCAGCGGTGCCACCCGCAAGCCGAACCGGCTGAGAATTCTCGGCGCGAACCGTGCGGCGGTGCCGTTTCCCGCCGCGCACACCGCTCTGAGCCGACGGCGTATCCGCGGTCCCCGGCAAAGATCATCCGCATAGGCTTTGGCGATTCCGCCCGTCCGGGCGTAACCGCCGCAGGCGAGCTTGACGAACCGGCCTTCGAGCACGATTTCGCGCAGCCGGCGCATATCGCGGCCGCTCAGCGTGAGCGGATGTCTGAATCCGGCTTTGAGGCCGGTCCAGCCGTTCGGATTGTGCGAGGCCGTCACCATGGCAACCGCTCCCATTCCCAAATGGACGCGGCTGAAATAAGCCATGGGCGAAATAACCGTGCCGATGTCGAGAACCCGGACTCCCGAGCTTATGAGGCCGATGGTCAATGCGTTCGCGACCGGCCGGGAATAGCTCCGGAAATCATTGCCCACGATAATTGTCGGGTTCACACCGCGCTCATGCATGAGCGTTCCGAGACCTTCGCCAAGCAACCCGGCGCCGGGGATGTTGATGTCTCCGGGAAACAGCCAGCGGCCGTCGTACTCTCTGAACCCTTTGGCCGCGATGACGGGTGTGTTTACCGCGTCCCAGCTGCAGGCGTAGGGGACAGAGTCAGGTTCCAACCGGCAAACGGGATGATTCACAGCGGCGGGGCCGTCAACGACTTGGCGGCACGGTCGAGGAGGGCCAAGCCGGCAATGAGTTCCCGCATGTCCCGCAGGGGAACCATATTCGGACCGTCGCTCGGAGCCGAGTCCGGATTGTCGTGCGATTCGATGAACACAGCCGCGACGCCGGCGGCGATTCCCGCCCTGCAGATGACCGGGGCGAATTCCCGCTGGCCGCCGGAAGACGATCCCAGACCGCCGGGCTGTTGCACGGAGTGCGTGCCGTCAATCACGACGGGGTAGCCGAGGGCGGCCATGATCGGCAGGCTCCGCATGTCAGTGACAAGCGCGTTGTAGCCGAAACAGGTTCCGCGTTCGCACAGCAGTATCCGGCTGTTTCCGGTCGACTTGACTTTCTCCGCGACGTGTTTCATGTCCCAAGGAGCAAGGAACTGTCCTTTTTTGATGTTGATAACAGCCCCTGATTCGCCTGCGGCGACCAGCAGATCCGTCTGTCTGCAGAGAAAGGCGGGAATCTGAAGGATATCCGCCGCCTCCGCTGCTTCCCGGCATTGTCCCGGATCGTGCACGTCAGTCAAAGTCGGGCAGCCGATGATGCGGCGAACCTCAGCCAGAGCAGCAAGTCCGGCCTCAAAGCCGATTCCTCTTTTTCCATCTATCGATGTGCGGTTCGCTTTGTCGAATGACGATTTGAACACAAAACCGACTCCGGTATCGTCGGCGATTTCCTTGAGACGGCCCGCCATCTCCAGCGAGTGGCCGAGGGACTCGATTTGGCACGGCCCGGAAATCAGCGTGAACGCGTGATCATTGGCGATTAGAAGGCCGCCGACTCTGACACCTTGACAGCGTTTTTGCGCAGCCATCTCCTGTTCAGCCGGCGCGGCCCGTGGCACTCAGTGAATCTTCTGGATCCGGCAGCACCGGGAAACACCGATTGCAACCGCTGCCGAACCGAGACTCAGCAAAGCGCCCATTTTGGCAGCGTCCTGGACAGGGCCGGGTTCGAAGGCGACCGATGCCACAAACAGCGCCACCGTGAAACCGATTGCGGCAATGAATCCCACAATCAGCATGTCGATGGAGGCCATCTGCTGCGGCATGCCGAATTTCAGAGGATAGGCGGCGATCCATCCGAAAAGCAGAATTCCTGCCGGTTTTCCGACCATCAGCCCGGCAAGAACCAGAAATGTGGGTGTGCCGATGGCTGAAAGAAGCACGCCGGCATTGGCAAGCCCGAAGAAGAACAGAATGAATTCCACGGGCACTTCCAGCTTGTGTTCGATGTGGTTGAGCAGGTCGGTCTGGTATTTTTCTGATTCCGCGAAGACTCCGAAGTCGCGGTCAGCATGGGGAATAGCCATTACGACCGGCACCAGACTGAGGGCCGGATGAATGCCTGACTCCTGAAACGCGAAATACGACAAGACTCCGGCAAGCGCATATGGCCAGAATGTCAGAACTTCGCGGACAAAGGTGGAATTCGGCCGGTGCTGTTTGCCGTGGTCAAGCCGGCGAGGCAGCCAGTTGAACAGAACATAAGCCGCCGTCACGGCTCCCGCAGACAGCAGAAGCCACTCAAAAGCGAGTGCGCCCGACGGGTAGAAGATCGCGAGTATGAGAAGTCCCGCGGCATCGTCGGCAATTGCCAAAAGCAGAAGAAATTTGACTGCCGGATGTCCGCGTCCGAAAATTATACGTCCGACTAAGTATGAAAACGCGATGTCTGTGGCGGTCGGCACAGCCCAGCCGTTGGCCACCGCCGAATAGGTTTCAGAGCCGAACAGCATCGCCAAACCCAGATAGACGGCGACTGGTCCGACCATTCCGCCGGCGGCGGCCAGCAGCGGAGTCATCGCTTTTTTTCCCCGCAGAGCGCCGTCCTTGAGCCAGACGGCTTCCCAGACTTCCTTGCCGGCGATCGCGAAAAAGAAAGCCATCAGGATGTCGTTGATAAAATAGTGAAGGGTCAGTTTGTAATAAACCTCGCCCGTGTCCGTGAATTTCTTATAGCCGACCAGCTGGTTTTCGGAGAGAATGCCGTCAATGATCTGATGATAGGAGTGCGGAGAGAGATTGCACCAGATGAGGGCGATGAGTGCGCCGGACAGCAGCAGCAGAGAATAGTCTGAAATTATATTCCAAACACGCTTCATTGATGAACTCCAGTCTGGCCGGTGACACGCTTAACGGCGCGGCGTGGATACAATGGGTCAGCGCGATAGACAAGTCTGCCTGCGAATCATGCTCCGGCGCCGGGACGGCCGTGCGCATTCATGCCCGGACCCTGTCAGCCGTGATATTGAAACCCGCCGCCGAAACGGGAACAAACGCCCGTACAACTATGAAATGCATCACCGGGTTCAGCCGGCGGCTCTCTGTCAGAATCAAGATATAGCAGATGCGGTAAGCGCCCGGCAAATGCGTTTCCGAGGGCCGCCGTTCGTGAGAATGGCGGGAATCCGGCGGGATCCAGCCGCTGGGGGGGGGGGGGACGAGCATCCGGATCAGTTCATCAGCTCCGCCTCTTCCAAGCGGCTCGCAAGCGGTTTCAGCGGGCAGGGGCGTCAAGGCTCATCCCCCCCCCCCAAGGTCTCGCGGAAAGCCTCCGCCGGGGTCCGGCAGCCCAGGCAGCGGCGGGGGCGGTTATCAAGCGCGTTCCGTACCTTCCGGACCTCGGCCGGATCCACAGTCCGGAAGTCCGTCGACTTGGGAAGCTGTTCCCTTACCAGGCCGTTCGTATGCCCGCTCACCCCCGCTGCTGTGAACGGTACGGTCGGGCGAAGTAAAAGTCGGCGCCGAGAGCTCGGGAAACCTCCGCATGCCCGGCGAATTCCTTGCCGTTGTCAGCCGTGATCACATGCGTCATGCCGGACACCGGCCGCAGACACTCGACGACCGCGGCCCCGACCAGGGACGACGTCCTTCTGTCAACCCGTTGAAGAAAAGTGAATTTCATCGCCCGGTCGACAAGTGAAACCAGAACTCCCCGGTGCCGGACGCCGATGATCGTGTCCGCCTGCCAGTCTCCCGCCCGGGTCTTCTCCTCGACGATCGCGGGACGCTCGGATATGTCCCTCCGGCCCGGAATCACGCCCCGCCCGGAGCCGTCGCGGCCCCGGCGGTTCCGCTTCCGCCCCCGCCGGCGGAGACGGCGGAACAGGTTTCCCCCCGCCGCCCGGTCCGCATGGACGTAACGGTGAATCCATGTCGGACTCACCGTCATGATCCCCGCTTCCGCTGAGCGGCCCGAAGTCTGCTGCGGGCCTGTCCGGACATCAGACACATCTCGATGATCCCTGGCGCCTCGGCGACATCCTGCGGGGAACCGACGAGGCTTTCCGCCGCCGGGTTTCGGCCAGCCGCTGCGCCTGGCGGCAGCGGCAGCCCCGCAGCCCGGTGTCGCGGGCGAGTTCGCGGACTGCCGTCGACTGCGAGCAGCCGATCTCCGCCGCGATGCCTCTTTGCGGGAAACCGCTTTTCTTCAGCGCCTGAAGCCGGCAACGGTCAAACCGGGTCAAGCAGTTAAAGCCCGACGGCATGCGATTCCCTCCGTTTTCGACATTAGAGAGTATCGCATCCGCTTGATCCGCATACAACATGTAGATCCGCCTCAATCGCGGTCTGCAAATGAAGCGATGCATTTCGGAGTTTGATCGGTGATATGTTATCGGAGGCGTTCGATTTCGAATACGTATTCATTGACGATTCTGTCGTGCAGGCGCATCCGAAGGCTTCGGGGGCGAAAAAAGGGGGGCTTGCCGACAGGGAATCGGGCGTTCCCGGGGCGTTCCGACAAGCAAAATCGTCGCGGTCACGGACGCGCTCGGTTACTCAGCGCGGTTCGTGATTCTTCCCGGTCAGAAGCATGATCTTGTCGGGACGCCGCGGCTTACAGCGGGTCTGTCCTTCGGGGCTTTGACAGCCGACCGGGCGTTCGACGCCGACCAGCTGCTGAAGGAGCTTGAGGAGCGCGGCTCCGAGGCGGTGATTCCCCCCCCCCCCCCCCGCCATGCAGAGCGAGCGCCTTTCTTCGCGCCGCTGCGCCTTCCGGAAAGCAGATTCATGTTCGGCAGCGACCGCATCACGCTCGGCGACAACCTCGGCAAGTCCCGCCTCAAGACCAGCGCCGCTGAAAGCCGGATCGGCGATCCTGTCCCGGGATGCCGCCGGTCATCGGACCAGCGCCGCGTGCCGGACCTGTGAGCCGGCAGCCGCATGGCTTTCATTGGCGCGGCATGAAGGGAGCGCATGATGACGAAATCAATCAAATCAATGTTTGAACGGGCATCGGCGAAAGTCTGTGCCGCCGGCCGCCGCGAGGGGGGGGGGGTATCGTTTCATTCTCCCGGCTTTCCGTCGCCGGTCTGGTTCTCGCATGGCTGACGGCGCTGCTGGCAGCCCCGTCGGCCGCCTTGGCCGCCTGTGCGCCGGCCGGCACGGGCAACCTGCCCGCAGCGACCTATAGCAGTGCCGGCACGGCCAAGATCGCCTGCGACGGCGTGACGGACGGCCTGACGCTGACCGTCGGACCGGACGCGACGATCGGCACGGAAGCCGGCCCCGTCAGCGGCCATGCGATTGATATCGACGGTAGTAATGATGCCAGACACCTTTTCAGAGGCGGGGGCGGCGGCACAGACAGCCCCGGGGACAAGGACATCACGGTAGTCAACAGCGGCCGGATTTACTCGAGCGGATCAGCAAGAGGCATAGAAATTTTCCGCGACGGCGCGGGCTCAGCGAAAGTGGAGCACAAGGCCGGCGCCGGGATCACCGCCAAGGGATCGATCACCCGCGGCATCTCGGTCCATCACAACGGGAAGCGGGGCGCGACGAGCAAAGGCGTCCATGTCGTCTCGGCGGGCGACATCGAGGTCTCAGGCAGTGCCTGCCGCACGAACAGTGAATGTTTCGGCATTATCGCTACCGCCGGCATTTTTGCTGCCGAGCCCCTCACGACCAATCCGATCACGGTCGAGGTGACGGGTGCTATAACCGTAAATGCCAGCAACCCCCAGAATAATTTTGGTATCGGCGTTTACTTGAACCAATTCAGTTCGGGCAAGGTCACTTTCACAAACAGCGGCACGATCAAGGCAACGAACTCAGGTTTGGTCGCGTTTATCCGTCATACGAGCCCCGTCGCGGTAACGAACAGCGGCACCATCGAGGCAGGTGGCGGCGGCATCAGTATTACGACCATAACAGTCCAAGGGCATGAGAAGAAGGGCGACACGACGGTCACGGCGACGGAAGACAGCATGATCAGTTCGGAGTACGCGGGCATCTTCGTGTATCACAGAGATGGAACGGGCAACATCGCGGTCACCCACGGCGGCACCCTCAGGGCCGGAACCGGCGAAAGAATCGGCAATAGTCCTGCTTCAGGGATCTACGCCCGGCACGCGGGAACGGGCAATATCACAGTCACGGCGACGAGAGACAGCGTGATCACGACGGATCTTGAGGACGGGATCTGGGTCAGGATCACTGATTCCGACAGCAAAGGCACGGTCGCGGTCGTCAACAGCGGCAGCATCGACGCGAACAGGCACGGGATCGACGCTCGGAACTCGGGAACGGGGGCCCTCACCGTCACGGTTTCCGAGGGCGCGACGGTCGAGGCGAGCAGAGACGGCATTTATGTCGACGGCGCTAAGGCCGACGCCGCCGGGATGCGGGCGCAGACGGTCGAGGTTCACGGCACGGTCGCGGGCGGTCGTAGGAATTCCGCCGGGGTGCACATGGTCAAGGGCGGTACGGTGGTGATCGGTCCGCGGGCGCATGTGAGCGCGGCGTCCGGCGTCGCGGTCAAGGCGAACGCCGAGGGTGACATGACGGTCATCCTGGTGGAGGACAGCGACGGTTTCACCGGTACGGTCGACGGGGATATCCGCAACGCCGCGGAGACGGTATTCAGGCTCCGCGACGCTTCCGGCATGGAAACGGCTCTGACGGTGGGCGACGCGGTGAAGTCAGCCGGCGAAACGAAGGGCGTCTACCGCGCCGTGCGGACGTCGGTTCTGGAAGAGGCCATGGAGGACGGCTCGAAGGTCGGCTATAAGTTGACCGGTGCGGAGGAGAGGCAGTATCACGCCCGGGCGCGTGTTTACGAGGCTCTGCCGTCGGTGCTTGTGGATCTGAACGCGCCCGCGCCCCGCCTGCGCCGCGGCGCGTCCGGGGGCAACAGCGCCTGGGCCGCGTTCGACGCCGGCGAAGGCGAGCGGCAGGCGGCGGTTTCGACGACTTCGAAGGGCATGGCCGGTCGTGCGCTGGCTTGGGACTTCACGCGCTGGGGCGTCGCTTCCGGGCTTGATTTCCCCGCCGAGGAGGATCTGACCGTCGGAGTGAGTGCGCATCATCGGCGGGGCAAGGCGACGGTGAAGCACGGCGGCACGGTCAAGGCGTCGGGCACGGGCGTCGGGGCGTCGGTGACCTACGGCAGCGCGGACGCCGTGTATGTCAGGGGCTGGTTCTCGTATTCCAAGTTCAGCGGCATCGAGCTTGTATCGCGCGACGACATCCCCGGCAGCGGCAACCTGTCCAAATCCGATGTGTCCGGTTCGGGGAACGCGATCGGCGTGGAGGCCGGCATGCGGACGGAACTGGAAGGAATGACGCTGACGCCGCGCGGCGGTCTCGTCTTTTCGTCCGTTGATATCAACGGGTTCAGCGATCTGGAGGGCGTCGCCGGCAGCGGCAAGGTGTCGGGTTCGGGCAAGAGTTTCAAAGCCCGCCTCGGCGTGACGGCGGATATCGGCGAAGTCGCCGCGGGCGCGGCGGTGTACGCCTCCCTGGATGCGGAGCACGATTTCTCGGCGAAACGCGATGTGACGGCGTCGGGGACGAAGCTGACTTCGAAACCGAAGGCGACTTGGGGCCGGCTCGGTCTCGGCGGCGAAATAAGCCTTTCGGACGACGGCGGGACGATGCTGTCCGGGGAAGCGTACTACGCGACCGCCGGCGGCGGCAACTCCGACTTCGGCGGCGGGCTGACGCTCGGCTTCCGCTTCTGATCGGATGTAAGAAACCTGTTCCCGCTCCGGCCGCTGGCCGGGGCGGGATATTTCCAAACCGTCCCAGCCGGCTGAAGCGGTCCCGCGCGGGGTTGACGCTGCTGCGGAATATCCCGTTCACCGCCCGGCGCGGCGGTGCCCGGATATGCCGGAGTCCGCTGATGTCACCCGCGCCGCCGCTTCACGCATTTCGGAGGAACAAACCCGAACATATCTGGAAACCGCTCCGCGCACAGGCCTCAGCAGCGCCGGCCTCAGTTTCCGGGAATGCCGGAACAAGCTCTGGGTGCGGTTTCCGGATCTGACCCGCGCAATCGGAGCGACTTCCCGGGAATATGAGTTTTTCTTCGACAGAACTGTCCGCCAATAATCGGCCGGGACTTCAAAAATTGCAGTCACATGCTCGTCAGATCCGCTTCTGTCCCGGCAAGCGGCCCTGATGCTGAAACCGCCGGCCGCTTGGAAGAGGCTGAACCGGTTGATCCGGCTGCCGCTGAACCTCTGCCTGCGCCGGATTTCCGTCCTTCTCATGACCGACGGCCTTTGAAACGCGTTTGCGGGGCATCTGAACATCTGCTGTGACTTGATTCCGACAGAGAGGCTGCCGGACGGACCCGGTGATGCATTTCATAGTTGCATGGGTGCCAGAGGCCGCTGCGGCAATTCCCGCAGAACGTTCACCGCGGGACATCGGAAACTCGGCGTAATGTGCCTTGCCGTCAATCCAGCTGTATTCGATTGACGGTCGCGTTCACAATATAATCCGATTCATGAACGGTTCAGGATCAGTCATCGTTTGACTCCGCTTGCTGAAAGGCGGTTGGGATGTCCAGCCATGCTATTGTTTTGCCGGACGGCAATCACCTCGAAACAGCGCCACAGTTAACGGAACGGAGCGAAACGGTGGAGTCCGTCCGGGTCGGGCAGTTGGTTTGGCGGCTGACCGGTCATGAAGCGCGGCGTCAATTCTCAGTAGCCAAGGTGTTTGTCGCACAAGTGAACGAATGGTTCTCCGTTTTCGCCGCGCCGCACATTTTCAGCAATGACTGCCGCCGCTGTGTCAGCGTGGGTGTCGGCCGCGATATGCGGCGAGACAGTCACAGAACCATGGCTCCAGAAACGGTGCTCAGGAGGCAGCGGTTCCGTTTGAAACACGTCCAGAGTGGCATGTGCGATATGCTCGGAATCAAGGGCCGCGAGCAGCGCGTTCTCGTCAATCAGCGCGCCCCGTCCGGAATTGACAATCACCGACCCCTGCCGAAATTTCGCCAGCAGTTCCGCATTCAGGAGATTTTCGGTTCGCTGTGTATGCGGCAGCAGAAGGACCGTGATTTCAGCCTCCGCGACCGCCGACTCAAGACTGTCCCGTCCATGCCGGCAGTCAATGCCTGCGATCTTCTTCGGGGTCCGACTCCAGCCGATCACTCGGAAATTCAATGATTTCAGCGAATCCGCGCAGGCGCGTCCAAGTTCGCCGAGACCCAGTACAGCGACCGTTCTGTCGCGGGCAAGCGGCGGCAACAGTTCGGAGCGCCAGACACCGTCCTGGCCGCTGAGGACCCGGTCAAGTCCGAGATGATGGCGGAGCACCTGCGCAGTCACCCACTCGGTCATCCCCTCTGTTATTCCCGGTTCCACCATTCTGGTAACCGGGCAGCGGATGGAGTCATTGTCGATCAGATCATCTATGCCGGCCCAAAGGCTGAGGACGGCTTTCAGGCGGGTAAAGGAAGAAAAATCTTTGAGCTTTCCGTCCCGGGCATAGGCGATATAGTCGATCAAGGCCGGATCGTCCGCCGCAAACAGGACCTCGGCGTCGACGCCGTGTCTTGCGAGTTCATCGGGCAGAGCTTTCCGCCAGTCCGGAAAGTGTTTTGGATGGGCCGAAAACAAAATGCGCGCTGTCATGGTTCAATACCTTTCCGCGTGGATTATGACACTTTGGACGAGACCGAATCCGAACATCAGAACCAGCAGTGATGAACCGCCGTAGGAAATCAGCGGCAATGGCACGCCGACGACGGGAATCAACCCTGTGATCATCGAAACATTAGCCGAGAAATACAGAAACATCGTGCTGCCGACTCCGATCGTCACCAGCGAGCCGAAACGGTCTTTGCAGCGGAGCGCCGCAACCGAACAGACGACGATAATGGCGGCATAGAAACCGAGCAGAACCAGACACCAGATCAAGCCGAACTCCTCCGCCAGAGTCGTGAACACGAAGTCTGTGTGTTTTTCCGGGAGAAAATTCAACTGGCTTTGGGTGCCCTGCAGAAATCCGCGGCCGTACAGCCCGCCGGAGCCGATGGCGATCTTTGACTGCATGATGTGGTATCCAGCCCCGAACGGATCTATGGACGGATCCAGAAATGTGTCAATCCTGTTGTACTGGTAATCTTGCAGGATCTGCCAACTCTCTCCCCGGCTGAGAAAAACAGCCGCGACTCCCGCGGATACCGTCAGAAGAACCGCGGCGAAATACAACAGGCTGACTCCGGCGACGAACATTATGACCGTTCCGCCGGCCGCGATCAGAACCGCAGTCCCGAGATCCGGCTGGCCAGCGACCAGCAGTGAAGGCACCGCGATGATGGCGGCGGGGGCAGCGACCCATAATGGGCGAGACACTTTGTCCTTCGGCAGATGCGCGTAATATGCCGCCAGAACCATGATGAGAGCTATCTTTGCGATTTCCGAGGGTTGCAAACGCATGAAGCCGATATCCAGCCATCTTTGCGCTCCTTTCACGGACACTCCGTGGACGGCACTCAAGCCGATCAATGCTAATGCGCCGAGGAAAATCGGGATGGCGGCGGCATGCCACCATCGCATGGGCGTGAGAGCCACGGCGATCAAAACGGCGAATCCGGCGCAGATCCGGATCAACTGCTGCAAGGCCCAGGGTTCGAATGAGCCGCCCGCCACCGAATACAGCGCGAGGACGCCGATGGCCGACAGCGCAGCGGTCAGAACCAGCAGCGGCCAGCTCAGACGTGATAGTTTCCAGACCAGAAGCGGCCTCGGCGCTGGTCTAATATCCTGATTAATCATGCGCGCCTCTGCCCGGATGCCGGAGGCTGAATCGGAGCCTGTTCGTGGAGTTTGAGCTGCAGGAAGTTCTGGCGGACCTCGTCGCGGACTTCAGGAGGATACATCCGCAGAGGCGGAATGCCGCCGTAATGTGCCCTTAACAGCAGGTCGCGGGCGATGGGAGCCGCTTTGGCGGAGCCGCTGCCGCCGTTTTCGACGATGACGGCCGCCGCATACAGGGGGTCATGGCTTGGCGCATAACAGCAAAACAGCGCGTGGTCGCGCTGCTTCAGCGGCAGATCCTCATTCTTTATGATTCCGGTTCGCCGCTCCCGCTTGGAGATGTTCCGCACTTGGCTGGTTCCGGTTTTTCCCGCGATGACAAATGATTCGTCCGCTGTGCGCGACGCGTACGCAGTCCCGCGCGAACTGTTCACTGCGGCATTCATGGCTTCGCGGATCAGTTCAAGATGAGCTTCGGAAACGTCGACAGGTTCAAAACGGTGTTCGGGAATTTTCCGGCCGCCGATGGCAAAGACTGTTCTCGGCGTGACCATCAGTCCGGAAGCGAGACGGGAAGTCATGACCGCGAGCTGAAGAGCCGACGCCAGAACATACCCCTGTCCGATGCCGGCGTTGAGCGTGTCTCCGATCAGCCAAGGCTTGCCGTGCCTGCTTTGTTTCCACTCCTTGGTCGGCAGCAGTCCCTGCGCGATGCCCGGCAGTGGCAGCGAGGGTCTGACGCCGATCCCGAACTTTCTCGCCGTTGCCGCGAGCTTTTCGATGCCGACTCTCTGCGCGATAGTGTAATAATAGACATCACAAGATTCGCTCAGACTCTTCCTCAAATCGACTTTCTGATGGCCGCCGCCTTTCCAGCAGTGAAATGCCCGGCCGCTGACTTCCACGAAGCCCCGGCAATCGATGATTTCATCCGGCGTGACCAAGTTCTCCTCAAGAGCAGCGAGAGCGACCATCATCTTGAGGGTTGAGCCGGGCGGATAAATTCCCTGAACCGGCCGGTTGACCAGCGGCGTGCGTTTATCATTCAGAAGCCGGCTGAATTCCGCTTGGGTTATTCCCGAGGAAAATTTGTTGGGATCGAATGCCGGGACGGACGCCATGGCGAGGATGTCCCCGTTTTTCACATTCATAACCACGGCGGAGGCGGCTTCTTCGCCCAGTCTGGCGACGGCGAAATTCTGCAGCCAGCTGTCAATGGTGAGTTGACAGCCTTCTCCGTGTCGCGCGCCCGCGTTTCCCAGTTCACGCATAACGCGCCCGCGGGCATTGACTTCAATGCGCTGGTTTCCTGCCCGGCCCCTGAGCTCTCTGTCAAGGCCCAGTTCCGCGCCGGACTTGCCGATTTGGAAATCCGGAATCTCCAGCAGCGGATCCTGATCGCTTGGATCGGACAATTCCTCTCGGTTGACTTTGCCGACAAATCCGACGAGATGCGCCGTGTCCGCCCCTATAGGATATATCCGGCGTTCGCCGACAGCCGCTTGGATGCCCGGCAAGGCCGGTGCATTCGCCGAAACGGCGGCGACTTGTTCCCAGCCGGCTTCTTCAATGATGACCACCGGTATATGTTCACGCCGGCTGGCGATTTCTTCCAGCTTTCTTGACATCAGGCTGTCGGATATCGGCAAGATGCGGCTGAGACGTTCAAGGGAGGCGGCGACGTCTTCTGTTTCCTCCTTGATGACGAGAATTTTGAAGTGCTTTTCGTTGGCGGCCAGCTCCAGGCCGTTGCGGTCGTAGATCAGACCGCGTTCCGGAACGAGCAGCCGGATACTGATCCTGTTCCTGTCCGCCAGTCCGGCGAGTTTTTCTGATTCTGTGACATGCAGATAGCGTAGCCTTCCGCCAATCACAGCAAGTACCGCCGCTTGGCCGATGCCGAGCAGAACCGTCCGGCGGATAAGCCCGCTGCGTCCCAGTTTGACTTCCGGACGCATCGTGAACATCAGCGCGCGCCTCCGGCGGCGGCGGGAGCGCGGAACATCCGGGAATCCGAAGAGTTGGGTTTGGTGACCCTGAACGCCCAGTTCACGCCCAGCACGATGGCCGGATAGGCCAGACAGGTCACCCCCGTATGCAGCGCAATTACGCCGGGCGGGGCCGCCGGCAGGAAAAAGACGGCTAGGATCAGCTGGCTGGCGGCCTGCGCGGCGGCGAACGGCAACGCGACCGCCGCCCATTCCAGCCAGAAGGGCAAATTGCGGATCCGCTCGGAATTCCTGCGCAGATATTCAGCAAGCAGCAGCATCGCCGCGCTCCAGAGTCCGGGTGTGTGCAGATGCATGAACTCGGTGATCAGCGCGGCGGCGGCCACTGCCGAGGACAACACGTAGTCAGGCCGGCGGACAAGCCACGCCGCGGCAAAGCAGTAAATCAGATCCGGTGGCGGGACCGGCGCCGGAAGCGGTAACACCGGCACCATCCCGAGGGAAATGATCAGGTAGAGTCCGAGGCAGAACAAAGTCCTGAACTTCCATGTCCTTGAGGAAGGGGTCATAGCGCTTCACGGATCAATGATGTCCGTACTCCCCCTGCCGGTAATAACTCCGCCGCTGGCAGCCGGACCTTCGGGCGTATCGGCGCGGAACAGGATGAGATATTCCAGGTTCCACAGATCAGCCAAGAGGCGGACCCGGAGAATCCGGTCGCTGCCGATAATGACATCTCCCAGCGGAATATCAGGGGGATAGACTCCGCCGTCTCCGGATGTAACAACCCTGCTGCCGGGATTCACGCTGGCGGCGGACGCGAATCTCAGCTGCGGCAGCAGCGTTCCGTCTCCAACGGCGATGCCGCGTGAACGGGCTTCAACGATTTTGACCGGCACGCGGCTACTGGGATCCGCCAGCAGCACGACGCGGGCGGTTTTCCGGCCCACACCGGCAATCCTTCCCGCCAGACCGCTGCCGTCAAGCGCCGGCCATCCGTCCCCGACGCCGTTTTCCGAACCTGCATTGATCAGAACCGAATGCCGGAAAACAGAGCTTGTATCGGCGATGACTTGGGCTGAAACAGTGAATGCGGCGGGGTTTTTCGGCGCGTTGAGGAGGCCCCGCAAGCGGGCATTCTGCTGTTCTAGGCGGCGCGTCTGCTCTTTCCAGTGCTCCAGCCTGGCCACTTCGGCTTCCAGTTCGGCAATCCGTTCCGCCAGCCGCAGATGGGAGTCCAAGCGCCGGGCGAGGCTGGAAACATACGTCAGCGGTCTGCCGCCCAGTTCGGCGGCGGGCATAAGAGCATCGACGACGGCCGTGCGCACCCGCTCCATCCGTTCGCTTTCAACGCGCCACAGCAGAAACATCAGCACCAGCGCGGCTGCCGCCAGTCCGACGAACAGCCGGCGGACATTTCCAACGAAATTCTGATGTTCCGAAAATTTTTCCGGATCACGATCCATCACAGGATACCTTCAGGGACCGCTAACTCTCATAGTCGACAATGTGCCTGAGCTGTGATCCGAGCTCAAGGGCCTGGCCGGTGCCGATGGCCACGCAGCGGAGCGGATCGTCGGCGGTCACGACTGGAAGCTTGATTCTGTTGCGCAGAATCGTGTCCAGTTCCGCGATCTGCACGCCTCCGCCGGTCAGCATGACACCGGTCGCGGAGATGTCATTTGACAGTGCCGGCGGGGTCATCTGCAGAACGCTGGCAACCGCTTCTCGGATGCGGCCGATCGGTTCCGCCAACGCTTCCGCCGCATGGAGTTGATTCAGCAGCACTTCTTTCGGCGACCCGCCCAGCCGGTCGCGACCACGCACAACCAAACTTGAGCCTTGGCCATCCGGCGGAACCATCGCAGTGCCCAGCACATTCTTAATCTGTTCGGCTGTGTCCGATCCAATGATCAGATTGTGCTTGTCGCGCATATATTCGGTAATGACTTCATCCATCAGATTGCCGGCAACCCGGATAGACGCGGCATGAACGATTCCTCCCAGCGAGATGATGGCGATGTCCGTCGTGCCGCCGCCGATATCAACAACCATGCTGCCGCGTGAGTCGCCGATATTGATGCCGGAACCGATCGCCGCGGCGATCGGTTCCGTGATCAGGCCCGCACGGCGTGCGCCCGCGGACAAAACCGCTTCACGGATCGCGCGTTTTTCGACCGGTGTGGCTCCGTAAGGCACGCAGACAATGACTCTGGGTTTGGCAATCGTGATGGGCGAGGTCACACGTCTGAAAAAATGTTTGATCATTTCCTCAGCCACAGCGAAGTCGGCGATGACGCCGTCGCGCAGGGGCCGGATGGTCTCAATTCCGCCGGGGGTGCGTCCCAGCATGGATTTCGCTTCCTCGCCGACGGCGATGATCTTTCTACGGCCTTCCGTGATCTGGTATGCGACCACGGAAGGCTCTTCCAGAACGATGCCTTCGCCCTTTACGAACACGAGAGTGTTCGCGGTTCCAAGGTCGATGGCGATGTCCGGCCTCCATTTGCCTGCGAGAAAGGAGAACATTCCGCTCCGAGAAACCTGCTTGTTGCTTCCGCCCAGTCTGTGCGTTTTCGCCGCCGCTTATGACGGCAATTTGATGTTTCGTAAAGGAACAGTTGCGGCTGCGGCTGTCAAACCCGAAGCGCATCTGTCAATCAGCCGGTTGCAAATTGATCAGCGCAGGCGGCGGATCCGCCGCGTCTTCCGGGCGGGCGGCCCTGCCAGAATCGGTTTTTCTTCTGGATATCCCGGCTGACCGTCGCGGACATGAACTCCGACATGCGTCATTTTCCGGCGGCGCTCCTGAATCTCTGAAGGATGAATTTCCCCGATTCACCGGCAGTCCAGATGAGGGCCGCCGCGAGAGCGACCGGATCCAGCAGATAGTCCAGCAGGTTGTCGCTTTCCCCAAGTTTGAGAGCATTTGCCAAAGCTGAGAGGGAGAGCCACCATGCGATCAACTCAATTTTCCGAATCCAGATCAGCAGCAATGCGATGAACGCGGCTGCCGCTGCAGCCCAAGGTTGGTATCCGAGCGCGTAAGGGTCGAATCGGCTGATCCCCAATGCCATGGGGTAAACGGCGCAGCTCAGCATAAGCACGGCGATCAACAACGCGTTCAAGTCCTGATTCGCGGACCGGAGGATATTGTCCTGGAACTTTGGCGGCCATTGTTGGGGAGGGGGCAGGAATTTGTTGATTCGTGCCAACACCATCCAAGTGAAAATGAGGATGCAGCCGATGCTCGGTTCGAACAGCAGGCCCTTGAGATGGCCGGCGAGCGTTGCGTCGCCTGCTGGAAATATGAAGATCAGGACAGCAAGAACGACGCTGATCGCCGCCCGGTGTGCCGGCCTCCGGGCCGCTGTCCCCGCGAGAAGAAATCCCGCGCAGAGAAGCAGCAGCGTCCATGTCGCATCAGAATAGAGATTCACGGCGTTTCACGGCCTTGATTCACGCGGGCAAAGAGCCAGTCATGGGTGAACACCGCATGTTTGATATGTTTCCTGTTGTGTGTCCAAGCCACATGATGCAGGCCGCGGTAGTCAGTTATGACGGAGGGGTAGGAAAATTCGTGTTTGCCTGGATCATCCAGCGCGTTCTCCAGATCGGTGATCCATTGCGCGTCCGATCCGTCAGCTGAAGCGGCAGCGATCGCCAGCGCCCGCCGTCCGTTTTTGTCACTGTTATAAACGATCCAGAAACCGTCACCGCCCAGTCTGGCCGCAGCGACGGAATTGTCCGCATTCGGCAGATCCATTGTCCTCGCCGGCTGAAATGTCATTCCGCTGTCCTCTGTCGAGGAAGAGTGAACAAACGGTTCCCGATCCGACTTACTGCGCATGAAAACGGTGCCCCCGCTTGCCGACCGCGGAACGAGCCAAGGCTGAACCGCGCGTCTGCCCCAAGTGACTCTCCGTTTGTCCTTCACTTCGCCCTCACCGCTGACAATCAGGATTTCGGAAAATTTTCCGATGAATTCGTGATAGGCCGGAATCATCAATTCGCCGCTGGCAAGCGGAACCGGGGCGGCCCTTGCCAAGGTGCTGACATTAAAGAACGGGCTCGTGACCAGCCGCTTTGCCGGCGACCATGTTCCACCTCCGTCTTCGGAAACGATGACGTTCAATGCGGAGCCTGCCCAGCCCCCCACCGAAACGCTGACAAAGAACAGCCAGATCCTGCCGCTCTGATCAAGAACTGCGGCGGGATTGCCGAGTTTTTTGATGTGCCGTCCCAGCTGGGAAGACAGTTGCTCGCGGGTGACCACAACTCTGGCAGGCGAGAATTCTCCTGATTCGTGGCTGTAACGGGCAAAATAGATGGAGACATCTTTCGCGCCTTCTCTGGATCCTCCGTACCACCAAACGCCGATGCCCCCCCCCGGAAGGCTGGCCAGCGTGGCCGCATGCACCGACGGCGCCCCGCCGTTATCAAGCAGCTGTGAACAGAAATAGGATTCAGAGTCAGCCGGCTTCCGTGTGGCAGCCGGGCAGGGCGGAAGGGCAGGAGGCGCAGATGCCGCGGCCGCGGAGTCTGAGAGTTTGTTCCATGTGTTGAGTGGTCCCGCCGCCAGGAGAATAAATTCAGCCGGAGCGGGCTGCAGGCGCATGACGTCAGCAGCCGGATCTATCAACGCTGATGCGAAAACAAGCGAGACGGCGGTCAGCTTGATGCCTCGATATGAGATTCCGCCACTCAAATTGCGCATTTCGCCGGTCCGGAATTTTCAGTTCCGTTCATGAAAATGCCAGCCAAGGCTTATCCGTCGAGTTCCTGTTGCGGAAACAACGGCAGGTCCACATCCGGCCGCAGCGGCAAAATCCGGAACGGATCATAAGCTTGGAATGCGCACGGGTTCAGCTGCCGGACTGATGAAACCGGGACGTGCATGAACCAGTGCGCGGCCCGAATGTCTAGACGACAGCATCAAACGGCCTCGGGAGTCTTTTTTTGGCGGCGGTCGGCAAGATTGTTCAATGCATTCACATAGGCGAGCAGGGATGCGACGATGGTATCGGTATCGGAAGCCTGGCCGACGACGATTCGTCCGTTTTCCATGAGCCTGATGCTGGCTGTCGCTTGCGCATCGGTCCCCTCCGTGACAGCGTTCACCTGATACTGGCAAAGCCGGGCATTGTGGGGGAAAACCTTTTTGACGGCGCTGAATGCCGCATCCAGCGGTCCGTCGCCGGTTGCTGTGACGCTGTGTTTCGCGCCGCCTGCCGAGAGCCCGATCATCGCGACAGCTTCTTGGTCGGTCCCGCATGTCACCGACATTGACTCCAGTTTGAGATGTTCATTCGATTCTTCCGCAGTGGTTGACTGCATCAGGGCGATCATGTCGTCTTCAAAGACTTCCCGTTTCTTGTCGGCAAGCGCCTTGTATCGCGCGAATATGGCGTTCAGCCGGTTGTCGCCGACGACATAGCCGAGTTCTGCCAGCTTTTCACGCAGCGCCGCCCGGCCGGAATGTTTGCCCATGACCAAAGTCGTTTTTGTCAGCCCGACATCTTCGGGCCGCATGATTTCATAAGTTCCCGCGTTCTTGAGCATTCCGTCCTGATGGATGCCGGCTTCGTGGGCAAATGCGTTCTTGCCCACGATCGCCTTGTTATATTGCACCGGAAACTGGGTCGCTTCAGACACCAGACGGGAAGCCTGCATGATTTTTCTGCTGTTGATCCGGGTGTGGTAGGGAAGGACGTCGTTGCGCACGCGCATCGCCATGACCACTTCCTCAAGCGCAGCGTTTCCGGCCCGTTCGCCCAATCCGTTGATCGTGCATTCGATCTGCCGGGCGCCCGCCGCGACTGCTGCCAGGGAATTGGCGACTGCCATTCCCAGGTCATTGTGGCAGTGCGTTGAAATGACGGCATTCTCGATTCCCGGAACCCGTTCCCGGAGCATTCGGATGATGTCCGCGCATTCCATAGGCACGGTGTAGCCGACGGTGTCCGGAATATTGATCGTGGTCGCGCCCGCCCGGAGCGCCGTCTCAACCGTCCGGCAGAGAAAATCACGGTCGCTTCGCGTTCCGTCTTCCGGCGACCACTGCACGTTGTCAGTGTATTTGCGGGCCCGACTGACCGCGCCCCGGATGGCGTCAATGACGTCGTCGGGCGTCATCTGCAGTTTGTGCCGCATATGGATCGGCGAGGTGGCGATAAATGTGTGGATGCGCGGGTTGCGGGCATTGGCCAGCGCTTCGCCTGCCCTGTCGATGTCGGCGATGACCGATCTTGCCAGGCCGCAGACTGTGGAATTCTTCACGGTTTCCGCAACTTTGCGGACAGCATTGAAATCGCCCGGCGAAGCATTCGGAAACCCGGCTTCGATGATGTCTGCGCCCATGTCATCAAGAAGCTGCGAGATTTCAATTTTCTGCTCAAGCGTCATCGTTGCGCCGGGAGACTGCTCTCCGTCCCTGAGCGTGGTGTCAAAAATCAGGACCCGGTCCTTTTCTGTTTCGGTGCGCGTTGTCATGGGAAAGTCCGCTGTCGGTGAATGGTCTGTTCGGATGTCCGGCGCCGGTGTTGTCCTCTGAGCGGGCGCGCCGTCGCCGCGGTGCGCTCAGAGGCTGCTAAGAAGTCGAACGGCCCGTCCGGACAGCGGCGGACGGATCATTGCAGCCGTTTCGTATTCTGCGGTTTCAAGAGTTTTCATACCGCGCTCATAATCAAATCCGCTTTCAATAGGCAAGCCCTGATCGCCGCTGCATTCTTCCGTCTCGGGCGCCGAATTCCGAAAGCCGCGGTCGCGGCAGCCGCAGGCAAGTTATCCGTGTCAGATTCATCGGACACGCGGACCGCTGCCGCAGCGAGCGGACACGGGTGAATTCAATATGTTTCAGCGTCCTTCGCCGCGGTTGCGGGATCTGTCTGCCCGGGGCGCATTTTTTCACCGGCAGTTTATGCTGAACGGATAAGCGATCAACAGCCTACCACCCTACCCCGGGGCGGAAGGGAAAGAAAAGGGTCACGCAAAGCGGGTTCCTGGACAAGGCTGCCGCGCTGACATGCCTGACTTGCGACAGCCGGCGGGATATTCCGCCCGGCGGTGTGACTTGAATACAACAGCAGATTGATTTCTGCTGCGGATCCGCGGTTTCAGGTTTGGATTCCGCGCGGACGTTGATAAAGCGGCGCACGGAGCGGCCGCGCCGGTATCCGTCGGGATGCCGGTCGGCGGCTGCGGTTTCTGGAGACAAGCGGATGAAAGGGAACGGAAATGGGATATTCTGAACAATCCGGTTATAGGGGGGGGGCACAGTCTCGCTGCGCGGCTGACTCCCGCCTTCCGGGGCATGGGCGCGGCGGTTATGCGCGCCTCCTCTGCGCCGGGCTGACCGCCGCCGGGGCGGCGGTTCTGCTGCCGGCGGCTGCGCAGGCGGACTGCAGCCCTGCCGGAACGGGCACTTTTCCGGTGGCCAGCTACAACGAGTCGGTGACCGTGATCATTGACTGCGACGGAGCGGATCTTTCCGGCGGTTTGACGCTGACCGTGGAGAAGGGCGTGAAGGTCGGGACGAAGGACGCCCCGATCGGCGAGAACGCCATTTACATCGACGAATCCAACGACGCCGCCGGAAAAAGGTCTGGAAGCAATGCCGTGACGGTCGTCAACAGCGGCGAAATCTACGTGACCCATGACGACAGCTGGACAGGGGCGGGGATACAACTGAAACGCGGCGGCGAAGGTCTTGCGAAAGTCCGTCATGAGGCGGGAAAGATAGTCGGCACGGGCTCTGATCTCGATGCCGGGATCTATGTGAAGCACGAGGGGAAGGCGAACAGTAAGAGCGAAGGCATTCATATCATCTCGGCCGCCGACATCGACATCAGCGGAAGCGCCGATGAAAGTTCGCCGGGTATCTGGGCGAGCACCCAAGACGCGGCGGCCGGTGCGGTGATTCCGATAGAAATCGACATCACCGGGGGAACGATACTGGTCAGCGCGCGCACAGCAGAAGGAGATCAAAGAGGGGGCAAGGGGGTTGAGGTAAGTCAATATGCAGACGGCGATATCACGATAGACGCAGCCCAAGGCGTGAAAATCGGCACGCGGACTGCTGGAGCGGGCGCGGGCGGACTCCAGGTTCTCGAAGTTGTTGGCGACTCCGACATAATGATCACGAACAACGGCGAGATCCACGTCAAGGGCGGATTCAACGACAGCGCAGGAATCGATGTCAGACATGCGGGAGTCGGGACGGTGACGGTGAAGCACGGCTCCGGCGGGAAGATTTTCGTGGAAGTTGACGGGCAGCGGGGAAGCATAGCCGGAATCCGCGCGGCATACGAGGGAAAGACCCTGACCCCGGACGCCAAGGACAAGAAGAAGCGTGCTGTCGTGATCGAGTCGTCGGGCATGATCGATTCGGGCTCCTTCGGCATTTACGCCAAGACCCATGGCGATGATGCCAAGAGCATCCCGATAACGGTTCATGTGAAGGGCGGCGTCATCGATGCCCGGGACCACGGGATTTACGCGATGAACGGTTTCACGGCCGCGGGCGGCGTGATCAAAGTGACGGTTGACGAAGGGGCGGAAGTGAAGTCCCGGCAGGACGGCGTCTATGTCGACGGGGCTTTACTCAAGGACGGGACGAGGGCGCAGACGGTCGAGGTTCACGGCACGGTCGCGGGGGGCGGCGAAGATTTCGCCGGCGTGCACGTGGTCAAGGGCGGCACGGTGGTGATCGGTCCGCGGGCGCATGTGAGCGCGGCGTCCGGCGTCGCGGTCAAGGCGAACGCGGAGGGCGACATGACGGTCATCCTGGTGATGGACGGCGACGGTTTCACCGGCACGGTCGACGGCGAGATCCGCAACGCCGCGGTGACGACCTTCAGGATCCGCGACGCTTCCGGCACGGAGACGGCTCTGACGGCGGGGCGGGCGTTGAAGTCGGCCGCCGGGACGAAGGGCGTCTACCGCGCCGTGCGGACATCGGTTCTGGAGGAGCTGAAGAAGAAGGAGGACGGTTCGAAGGTCGGCTATGAGTTCAAGACGACCGGTGCGGAAGAGAGGCAGTACCACGCACGGGCGCGTGTTTACGAGGCTCTGCCGTCGGTGCTTGTGGATCTGAACGCGCCCGCGCCCCGCCTGCGCCGCGATGCGGACGGGGGCAACAGCGCCTGGGCCGCGTTCGACGGCGGCGAAGGCGAGCGGCAGGCGTCGGCTTCAACGACTTCCGAGGGCACGGCCGGGCGGGCGCTGGCCTGGGACTTCACGCGCTGGGGCGTCGCTTCCGGGTTTGATTTTCCCGCCGGGGAGGATCTGACGGTCGGAGTGAGCGCGCATCACCGGCGGGGCAAGGCGGCGGTGAAGCACGGCGGCACGGTCAAGGCGTCGGGCACGGGCGTCGGGGCGTCGTTGACCTACGGCAGCGCGGACGCCGTGTATTTCAGGGGCTGGTTTTCGTATTCCGGCTTCAGCGGCATCGAGCTGATGTCGGACGACGACATGCCCGGCAGCGGCAGCCTGTCCAGGTCCGATGTCTCCGGTTCGGGTCTCGCGGTCGGTCTGGAGGCCGGCACGCGGACGGAGCTGGAGGGAATGACGCTGACGCCGCGCGGCGGTCTCGTCTTTTCATCCGTTGATATCAGCGGGTTCAGCGATCTGGAGGGCGTCGCCGGCAGCGGCAGGGTCTCGGGTTCGGGCAGAAGCCTCAAGGGCCGCCTCGGCGTGACGGCGGAGATCGGCGAAGTCGCCGCGGGCGCGGCGGTGTACGCTTCCCTGGATGCGGAGCACGATTTCTCGGCGAAGCGCGATGTGACGGCGTCGGGGACGCTGCTCTCTTCGAAACCGAAGGCGACCTGGGGCCGGCTCGGCCTCGGCGGAGAAATCAGCCTTTCGGACGACGGCGGGACGATGCTGTCCGGGGAAGCGTACTACGCGACCGCCGGCGGCGGCAACTCCGAGTTCGGCGGCGGGCTGACGCTCGGCTTCCGCTTCTGATCCGATCAAAGAAACCTGTTCCCGCTCCGGCCGTCAGGCCGGGGCGGGATATTTCAGCCCGTCCCGCCGGGCAAAGCGATCCCGTGCCGGACTTAAAACTGTCGCAGTTTCAGGGAACACCGGAACAGGCCTTCAAATGAGATGCCGGTTGCGGCAAGACGCCTCTGTCCCTTGATGTCCAACTACAATCGCCTGAAGGCGCGCGGTCAGCGGCTTGGCGAACCTGAGCCTCGATTCCCAACGGCCATAATTGATGTGAATCCCGGGCTTCCGCATGCGGCGTTCACAGGAAGCTGATCCGCAGCCTATGGTTCCCGAGCCATGGGACGGCGATGTCAGTTTCGTCGTATGAGGCGTTGAGGAGGAACGGATTGTTCGCCCGCCGTCCGATCCGGACGTCGATGCTGTCTTTTCCGATCGTGATGTCCGCCGGCGCTTTGACGAAGTTGCGGAACAGCGTGCGCGACTTCGCGTTCCTCTTGCCGTTTCCGACGCGGACGGCCAGCAGCCGGTACAGGCCGCCGGCCATGAGGGTGAGCTGAAGATCGAGATCGATCTTCATCGGGACCGCGGCGGACAGCGCGTCCATGTGGAAGAAGTCGATCGCGTCAGCGATGGCGTTCTCGATCACCATCCGCCGGGCGTAACGGTCGACGAGCCGGCTCGCGGAGGTCTTCATCTGCTCAGCGAGCAGCAGGGTCGGCCGTTCGTGACCCAGTCCGCGCACTGCCAACTGGCGGATGTCGCCCGGATAGCCGGAGATCCGGACGCGCCGGTCGAGAACCCCGGGCGTGCGGTAGATCCGCCCGACATCAGCAAGGCGCACCTGCTTCCAGTCGCTTTCCGGGGCGTCAGCGACAGCGTCGAGAAGCGATCCAGTCCGCCTGCGGAGGGTCAGGAAGTCAATGCCTCTCTCGTTGATCCGCTGGAGATTCGCATGCGTCGTCAGCCGGGAATCGAACCCTGGTTCCCTAGGCAGGCCGCCATTGCGCTCGTCCCAGAACCCGATGAACCGGAGGATCTCATCGTTCTGGTCCGCCTTGCGGACCCGGGCGTTCGCGTAGACGAGCAGGCGGGCGTCGGCGTCGCGGGCGAGGAAGGCGAGGACGCCCTTCTGCCTGCGGCTCCGCTTGGAGACGTAATGCCGTTCGACGGGCGCCTCCGGATCCTTCCCGTGCCAGGGGACAGCATGGAAATCGAGGTCGAAGGAGCCGTCCCCGCCGAGGTCCGTCTCCAAGCCTTTCAGCGCCCGGCGCCGGCGGTCCATGAGGCCGGCGCACAGCTTCGGGTCGACGCGCCCGGAATACTCGGTCAGGCTTGACCGTTCAGGCATAATGTTCAGCCCGGCGAACAGAGCTGTGCCGGGATCGAGGATGTCGGCCATGATGTGCGGCGGCCGTCCGACTCACTGGAGCTTCAGAGCCAGCAGGGCCCGGAAAGCATGGCCCGCGGGGATCATCCCGCTGCCCGGCATGCCGCTGTCAGCGACGATCCGGTCGAGATCAAGCCGGACAAGGTCGGGAACGAACAGGAACAGCCCGCCGAACCCGGTGCGCAGGCGCCGCGGCGAAAGGTCGAGCTCCCGGGCGTCGGCGACCGGGGCGGAGATCGGCCGGAGGGCGGCTTCGCGCTCGCCGGGCGACCGGCGCGGCAGCTTGCCGACGCCGTTCCTGCGGAGCGCGCGTTGCACGGTCGTCGTTCCGGCGGGCATCCCTTCCTCCCCGAGCTTCCGGCTGATCTCGCTGACCGAGAGGCCGGCGGTCCTGCGAAGCTCAAGGATGCGCCGGTCCCGCCGCAGCCTGAGAGGCTCGCCGGGGTTCGGCTTCGGACCCGGCCTGCGCTCGGCGAAGAAGGAAGACAGATCCGGGTTCCCGCGCAGCTTCGCGCACAGGTTGCGGAAGGATCCGAGGCTGTATCCGAAGCGCCTCGCGGCCTCCGCGGCCTCTGCGCCGTCGAAGAAGCAGGCCCGGAGAGCCTCGTACTGGAGACAGTTCCGGGACTGCGGCTTGCGGAAGAGTTCGGCCAATTCAGTCATAGTAACTCATGTAGTTTGAATACTATTTCCACTATATCACATTATTGATTCTGCCGCAAGCCGGAATTGCGCGGAACCGCGCCGCGCATTGATACAGGACACATGAAAGAAAGCTTGGAATCGACTCAGAAGGCGGGCACTGAACCCGGAAGCGTCGCCTGTCCTGATTCTGATGCCGTGCCGCGGCCCTTTATGAGAGCGTGATAGTCAGTGCTGAAAACCTTAAATACGATGATTACATGCCGGCGGCGGCAAGACCGACATCCGTCCGATCAGGGCGGGGAGCACGGCAAACGCCGCCCGCCGAACGATAACGGATCGATCCGGCGGTTCGCGGTCGCCGCTGGATTCACATCAATTATGGCCGTTGGGAATCGAGGCTGAGTATTCCCTCCGGTCGGAGGCTATTCGGGAAACTCGACGATCTCGCCGTTGGCAAAGATCATCCGTCCTTTGCCGTGGGGCCTGCCGTCCCTGAATTCGCCGACATATATATCGCCATTGGCGTAATACGCAGTTCCATGGCCGTTGGCCTGTCCCTGCCGCCAGCTGCCGACATAAAAATAACCGTCCGCCGTCCTCAGCGCTCCGTGCCCGCTGCGCTCGCCGCTTGAAAACATGCCGTCAAAAACGTGGCCGTCATCTAATCTTTCAATTCCGTAACCATGTTTGACGCCGTTCTTCCATTGCCCCTCGTAGCTATATCCGCCGGGCAGGGTCAATTTGCCCCAGCCGTTGAATGATGAATCCATGAACTCCCCGGAATATTCGCCGCCGTTCGAAAACCGTGCGCTTCCACGGCCCTGCATCCGGTCCTGCGCCCATTCAGCCTCAAAGACGGAGCCGTCTGCCGAGAACAGGATGCCGAATCCCTGCCGCAATCCGGAATCGAACTCACCTTCGTAGCGTTCGCCATCGGGTTTAGAGTATACGCCTTTGCCGTGAAACGCGCCGTTTGCCCACTCGCCCACATACTCGGAGCCGTCAGATTTGACGAGAGTGCCGTGTCCGTCCATCCGGCCTGATTTGAAGCTGCCGGCATATTGCGATCCGTCCGAAAATTCCGCCTCGCCGGCGCCGGACAATTCCCCCTGCAGCCAAATTCCCGAGAATCGTTGACCTTCGCTGGTCACGCACTCTCCGGCGCCTTCAAGCCAGCCGTTCAGAAAATTGCCCCGGCAGAATGTTCCGCCGGCATCCAGCAGACTGCCCTGACCAGTGAACTGGTTGGCTTGCCATTCACCGGACAGGACGAGGCCGTCGGCGCGCGAAAGCTTGCCGGTTCCTTGAGCCGCGCCATTTTCGAACTGGCCGGTATAGACAGACCCGTCGGGAAGGGTTGCCGTGCCGAAGCCATGCTGCATGCCGTCTTTCCAAGTCCCTGTGTACTTATATCCTGTTGCCAGGTTCAGCTGTCCTTGTCCGTGCCGTTTTCCTTCGAGGTAACCGCCTTCGTAACGCGAGCCGTCCGGATAAGTCAGAAGCCCGTCGCCGTTGAATTTGTTGAATTTCCATCCTCCTTCGTAGATCTGGCCGTCCGCGAAGGTTATTTTCCCGGATCCGTGCGCCGCACCGTTCACGAATTCACCTGTATAGACTGACCCATCGGGAAATTGCGCAGTGCCTGTTCCGGTCTGAGCTCCGTCCCGCCACTCGCCCGCATAGGAGTAGCCTCCCGGTAGCTGCATCACTCCTTGCCCGTGAACCCGTCCGTCCTCAAAATTACCCTCATAGTATGGCAGCGGCGGAGACGCGTCTCCAACGCCTGCCGCAAAGGCAGCGGCAATTGCCGGAAGCGCAGCGGCAGTTCGGCGGATGGCGAGCAACAGACGGGTCATGCCGGACTGCTTCTCCATTTGAGTGATCATCGCAGCTATTAGTCATTTACTCTGCCGTTTTGAAGCATCCGGCCGGGGCTGCGTCCAAGATCAAGCTGCTGCCGAGTCAAACCGTCCCACGGATTTTCGTCATCAATTGCGGCTGACTTCGGCAATTGACCAAGCGTACGCTGCCCATTGCCCACAGTCTGCTGTTTCGCCGCCGCGCCGGTCAGTTGCATGCTGACCGGAATAATAATGAACAGTGCGCTTTCCGGACGGTGCGGTGCTGAATGCAGGCAGTGTTTCGGCAGCACGGCCTTTCTGCGTTCCAGGATGTCTTCCGAGGCAGCAGGCGATGCATCCAGCAGGCGAAAGATATTAAATGTCCGCCTGCTCAGAAACTGCCGTTTTCACGTCGGCGGACGCGGAGGTTGACTGCGGCAGGATCCGGCCTGTAAACTTTCCGGAATGCAGTATGGCAGCAGCCGGATATCCGGCCCAGGTTAGCGACGGCACCCCATGACTCATGATGATGGCGATGATGACGGTCGCACAATGCGATCTTATTTGCGCATGAAAGTCGGAAAAGTTGACATGACGTTTGAGGGATCCGAGGATTTCATGGCGAGGATCCTTCCGAAATTGGTAACAGACATCGGGGATCGTGTTTGCGCAATCCGCGAATCATCGCGCCACAATACGGATCCGGATGCCGCCGAAAAAGAAATGCGCATAAGTCTGCCGGAATTTATCAGACAGCAAGTTGATACGACCCAAGTCAGACGGTTTCTCGCCGCGGCAGCATGGCTTCAAGTGCATCAGTCGCACAGCCTCACGAGCAGTATTGTTGTTCAGGAGCTTCAAGCGGCTAAGCAAAATGGGGTCGGCAATGCGTCCGACTGCCTTAATTCAAACATCAACAAAGGTTTTTGTGAGCGCCGCAAGGACAAGACCTTTTTTGTCACTCCAGCGGGACTGAAAGAGGTCGGGATTGACGGAAACGTTTGACCTGACGCTTGTTCAGGAGGGCCCCACTGTCGGTGCTCTGGACCGAAACGCTGACATCATCGTGAACCGCTGGCGCCAGGCTGAAAAACATTCGCCGGACCTCGTCGCGTTTCCGGAGCTTTTCCTTTCCGGGTATCCGGTTCAGGATCTGGCGCTGAAACCTGCGTTTGTCGAAGCCTGCCAGCGGCGGGTCGAGCGGATTGCCCACGCCTGCAAGGACGGCCCGGCGGTCGGATTCGGCTCCCCCAGCATCGTCGACGGGAAACTGCATAACACATATTACATACTCAGGAGCGGTGAGATTTCGGCCGCGATCCTGAAACATAAACTCCCTAATTCTGAGGTGTTCGATGAAGCGCGGCAATTCGAGCCCGGTCCGATTTGCGGCCCGGTCAGAATCGGGCCGGCGCGCATCGGGCTGCCGATCTGCCAAGATGCATGGTCGGAAGATGTCTGCGAAACGCTTGCGGAATCTGGAGCGGAAATTCTGCTGGTCGTGAACGGCTCGCCGTATCACCGCGGCAAGATGGAAAGCAGGATGGTCCAGATGGTGGCGCGCGTCGTCGAGACAGATCTGCCGCTCGCCTATCTGAATATGACTGGCGGTCAGGATGACCAGGTGTTCGACGGCGGCTCGTTCGTCCTGAACCGGCGCGGCGAACTTGCGAGACAGATGCCGGTGTTTGACGCAGCCGCCGAGACTGTCCGGTTTCAACTCGGTGATGAGGGCTGGCGGGCAGACACCGGCAGCCTGAATCCTGTTCCCGACGACTGGGAGCAGGATTACCGGGCAATGGTCGGGGCGGTGCGTGACTTTCTGGATAAAAGCGGATTTTCACGTGCTCTGGTCGGACTCTCCGGCGGGATTGACAGCGCTCTTGTCGCGGCTATTGCCGCGGATGCCTTGGGCCCTGAACGGCTGCGGTGCGTCATGCTTCCGTCCAGCTTCACATCCCGGGCATCGATAGACGATTCGATGGAGTTAGCCGCCAATTTAGGTTGCCGAATCGACACGATAAGGATCGACCGCCTCCAAGACGGGGTCAGCGGCGAATTGGCGGAACTCTTCGCGGATCGCGGGCCGGACGTGACGGAAGAGAATATCCAGTCAAGGCTGAGAGGCTTGCTGTTGATGGCGGTTTCCAACAAATTCGGTGAAATGCTCCTGACGACAGGCAACAAATCCGAGGCTGCGGTCGGTTATGCGACCATCTACGGCGACATGGCGGGTGCCTACAATCCGATCAAGGATCTTTATAAAACGCGGGTGTTTGAGATATGCAGATGGCGAAACCGCAACCGCCGGCCTTGGATGAGGGGACCGGCCGGCCGGTGTGTCCCTGATCAGATATTGTCCAAACCGCCATCCGCTGAACTGCGCCGCGGTCAGCGCGATTCGGACAGCCTGCCGCCGTATGATGTGCTGGACGGCATTCTTGAAATCCTGATTGACCGGGATATGTCGGTTGACGAAGCTGAAGCGGCCGGCTTCGACGCCGAAACTGTCAGACGGGTTGAGCAATTGATCTACAGCTCTGAACATAAGAGATTTCAGTCGGCTCCGGGCGTGAAACTCACAAAGCGCGCCCTGTGGCTTGACCGCCGATACCCGATCGTTAACCACTGGAGGGACGACGGCTGCCGCGCGGCTGGAACCGTGACCGGCTGAATTCGGTCGCAGGTCATTGTGACACCGGCGGTCACGGAGCCGCCCGGAAATCCCTGATCTGAACGCCGGGCCCGGCTTCCGGCTCAAACACTGAACGTCTGTGGATCCGCTCATTCCCACCAACGGTCGATTTTTGCGATGTCGGCGTCGCTGAGACCGATGTGGTGCGCAAGTTCATGAACGACGACATGGCTGATCAACTCGCCGAGAGTGACATGTTCACGTTGAACCCACTCATCAAGAATCGCCAGCCTGTAGAGATGAACGCAATTGAGACCGGTCGGCTGACTGAGAACAGACTGCTCGGTCAGAGATTCTCCAGTATAAATCCCGGAAAGTTCATATGGGTTTTCGAGGCCGAACTCGTCGATAATGTCCTGCGACGGAAGATCTTCGACGATAATTGACAGCTGTGAAGCAATTGACCTGTATGGACTGGGCAGAGCGTTGATTGATCTGTGCGCTAGTTCCTTCAGATCAGTTATGGACGGTGGGCAGCGATTCTTCCATTTGCTGAAGAATTCACCGTGTTCTGTTTTTCTGGAGCGAGAGTCGGTCATGCAATGCGGGCGGCCTTTCTATTGTGAACTCCATCAAGAGGCGTTTCGTTGACATAGCGCGAACCCCGGTTCAGGATCTTGCGGAAATTCTGAATCCTGATCGGAACAAAGTGTCGGGTCATCGGTTTCTTCATCAACTGAGCTGGAACAGGATCTCAGCGGCAGAACCGGCTGCGCACGGTTCTGCTGTCCGCTGTCCCTCTGATGTTCTTAAGACTGAGGTGAAACTATCCGCCTGCGTCACCGGAAACAAGCGGGCACATCGGCCGTTCGGCATGTATCCGGCAAAGCGCATGCGCATCATCGGAACTGCACTGGCCGGTGCTGCCGCTCAGGAACACGTTTTCAGCGGCACGCCCGCCATCGTCGGCAGTGTGCCGGAGCGCAGCCTCCGAGTCGGAACCGGATCATCCGTGATTCGAGACCGTATTGAAAGTTTGTTCCTAAAGTCGATTTGTACACTATATATAGTATAGAAAACGTGAATTAAGCGGACTCAAATACTATATACAGCATTACGGAACAAGCTCTGAGAGTGAAGTATGAAATATGACAGGCCCCGGTTCGCCTAGATGCCCGCTCGCGGTGCGCCTTGCCGTCATCCCCAAAATAGTCCATACCCGGGGTCGGCAAGGCAGTCTTGTGAATGGACGCTGCTGTTGCAAATGCGCTTCGGCAAGGACGGATTTGGTGAGGTTCCTGTCTGTCCATGCCCGCAAGTCGCGGGCTGTTCCGGCATGGAACAAGAGTCGAACCGGCGGTTGCGCCACGCAGCCCCGACCGCCTCCCGGTTGGAATTGCAGGCATCGCCCAATACGACGCCCGTGATTGATACCGCCGCAAAGTCGCACTCGTATCTGTTTCCGCAGGCATATGCGCGGATAAGAATGTGTTCCGGCCCTCGTTCGCAGTAAGACAGTGTTGACAGGCCTCTGGAAATTTCCAGAAAGAATACTGTAATCAGCGCACAGCAGGAAATCTGACGCGGCAGCAACCTGAATCACATGACCATCACCCGATTCGCTCCGTCTCCGACCGGCCACCTTCATGTCGGGAATCTGAGGACGGCTCTGTTCAATTTCTTGATCACGCTCGCTTCCCGGGGAACGTTCATTCTGCGCCTTGACGACACTGACCCGGAACGTTCGCGTCCGGAATTCGCCGATTCGATCCGGCGTGATCTGGAATGGCTGGGATTGCACTGGAGCCGAGTGGAACGGCAGTCTGCCCGGCTTGACCGTTACCGGGAGGCGGCGGACCAGCTGCGGAGGCGGGGCCGGCTCTACGAGTGTTTTGAGACACAGGGGGAACTCGCGCTGCGCCGCAAGACTCTCCTGAGCACGGGCAAACCGCCGATCTACGACCGAAGCGCGCTGGCTCTTTCAGAAGAGGAGCGGCAGGAGATGCGCCGGGAAACACCCGGATATTGGCGGTTTCTTCTGGATGGATCGCGGACCGGCTGGTCTGACGGTATTCAGAGTAACGTGTCTATCGACACATCAAGCCTGTCCGATCCCGTGCTTATCCGAGCTGACGGGCAGGTTCTCTACACGCTCGCCTCAGTCGTTGATGATCTCGATATGGGAGTCACCGACGTCGTCCGCGGCGCCGACCACATCACCAATACCGCGGTGCAGATCCAGATTATGCGGTGTTTCGGAAACGGTCATCCGGCATTCGCGCACCACTCACTGCTAACCGGACCGAAAGGCGAGCCGCTCTCTAAGCGGCTGGGGGCGCTGGCGGTCGGTAGCCTGCGGGAGCAGGGCGTCGAACCGATGGCCCTTCTGTCGCTGCTTGCCTTCTCAGGCTCCGGGCAGCCGATGCGGCTCTGCGGCACGTTGGAAGAGCTTGCCGGGCATTTCCAGCTGGACGCGTTCAGCGCGGCCCCGGTCAGGTTTGATGAAACCGGCCTGTCCGGCCTGACATCCCGCAGTCTGGCGCAGCTTCCGTTCGGGCAGATCAAAGGACAGCTGCGCGAATACGGGGTTCCGGATCACATTGCGGAACCCTTTTGGAATGCGGTGCGCATGAACTTGGACAGAAGAGCGGATCTGCGCGGCTGGTGGCATATGCTGCGCGACGGCGCCGAGCCTCTGATAGCGGAAAATGACCGCGGATTTATCACGGATGCATTTCAGCTTCTGCGCGCGCCGCCTTATGACAGCCGGTATTGGAATGAATGGACCCAGGCCGTCAGTTCCGCCACCGGCCGAAAGGGCCGGCGGCTCTACATGCCGCTTCGCAAGGCCTTGACAGGAAGGGAGCGCGGACCTGAAATGCAGGCCCTCATGCCATTGATGCAAAAGGTGACGCGTGAATTTTGAGCCGGAATGCCGGTGGCGCCATGGCGGTGTCCCCGGCGACCTTTCCCTGAATGTGCGCCGTTCAACAGAAAAATGTAACCTGACGTACAAGGGCTGATATGGCAAAACAGACGCCGCTGCACGCTTTTCACCGGGATCATGGAGCGAAATTCGCGCCTTTTGCCGGTTATGACCTGCCGCTGCAGTATTCCCGGGGAATCATCGCGGAGCATAATTGGACCCGTTCATCGGCATCGCTTTTCGATGTCAGCCATATGGGACAGATTCTTGTGACGGCCAAGAGCGGGGAGCCAAGAGAGGCGGCTCTGGAACTGGAAAAGCTGACGCCCTGCGATGTCGCGGGACTTGTCGAAGGCAAACACCATTACAGTATGCTGACGGCGGATGACGGCGGCATTCTTGACGATGTGATGATCGGCAACTGCGGAAATCATTTTCTGGTTGTAGTGAATGCGTCCCGGAAGCGTGAGGATTTTGAACATCTTAAATCGAAAATCGGCGATAAGTGCCGGGTCCTGCTGGCGCCCGACCGCGCCATGATCGCGCTTCAGGGGCCGAAATCCGAAGAAGCGCTGTCCCGCATCTTCCCGTCCGTTTCCGAACTGCGTTTCATGACGGGCGTTGAAATTACGTCTGCCGGAGAGCAGCTGTGGATTTCGCGCACCGGTTACAGCGGCGAGGATGGATTCGAGATTTCGGTTCCCTCCGGTCAGGCTGCCGGGCTGGCCGGTCAGCTGGCCTTGATGGATGAAGTGAAGCCTGCCGGGCTCGGCGCGCGGGATTCTCTGCGGCTTGAAGCGGGACTGTGTCTGTTCGGAAACGACATTGACAATACGACGAGTCCTGTCGAGGCCGGATTGGCTTGGACAATTCATCCTGCCCGGCGGCCGGGCGGCCGGCGGCCGGGCGGTTATCCCGGCCAAGGCAGAATCGAACGCGAGCTGTCAGCAGGCGCGGACCGCTGCCGGGTCGGTCTGCGGCCTGACGGCAGAGCGCCCATGCGTGGAGGCAGTTTGTTGTTCGACGGACCCGCCGGCGGAGACGCGGTCGGAACGGTCACTTCCGGCGGCTACGGCCCGACGATTGGAGGTCCGGTTTCGATGGGTTATGTGCATGCGAGGTTGTCTGATCCCGGACAGCGGTTGTTCGGCGAAGTGCGGGGACGCCGCATGCCTGTGCGGCTTGTGAAACTGCCGTTCGTCCGGGGCCGCAAGCTAAGCCAAAGGAGGCGTTGATGGTGAAATTTTCTGAAGATCATGAATGGGTTGACTTGGATGGGAATGTCGCCGCCGTCGGCATCACCGCTTACGCGGTGGGTCAGCTTGGCGACATCGTGTACGTTGATCTGCCGGAGGTCGGCGATGTGTTCGCCGTTTCGTCAGAGGCGGCGGTGGTTGAAAGCGTTAAGGCCGCGTCCGAGATCTATGCGCCCGTCTCGGGGAGCATCACCGAAATCAATTCCGCGATCATTGAGAATCCGTCTCTGGTGAATGAGGATCCGGAATGTGACGGCTGGTTCTTCAAGATCAGAATCTCAGAGCCGGACGAACTCAACGAACTGATGAATGAAGAAGAGTACAGAAAATTCGTCAGCTGAGAAAAGAGACGCCGAGATGAACTTGCCTCCGTTCGACTACAATCCCTACGATTTCGCCAACCTCAGACATATCGGCCCGACCCGCTCCGGCATTTCGCAGATGCTTGAAACAATGGGCTACGGAAGCGAAGAGAGCCTGATTGAAGCCGTGCTGCCGTCGAGTCTCGGACGCGCCGCCGCCTTGGATCTGGAAGATCCCCTGACGGAATTTCAGGCGCTGGCCCGCATGCGCGGACTGGCGGAGCGGAACAAGCCGTATGTGTCGCTGATCGGAATGGGCTACCATCAAACGCTCACTCCGGCCGCTATTCAGCGGAACATCCTGGAGAATCCCGCATGGTACACGGCTTATACGCCGTATCAGCCCGAAATCAGCCAGGGCCGTCTGGAGATTCTGCTGATTTTCCAGACGATGATCTGCGACTTGACGGGGCTGGATGTCGCGAACGCATCTCTTCTGGATGAGGCGACCGCCGCCGCCGAGGCCATGGCCATGGCGCTGCGGCTTTCCAAGACCAAGGCTGCGGGCTTTTTTGCTGACCGGTTCTGCCATCCGCAGACGCTGGCGGTTCTGAGGACGCGGGCCGAGCCTCTGGGAATTCGGCTGTATGTCGGTGATGCCGATTCAGATCTCGATCCGGACGGTCTGTTCGGCGCGCTGTTCCAGTATCCGGGCACGTACGGACAGATCCGGGATTTCACCGGCCATATCGCGGCTTTGCACGAGACCGGCGGAATCGCTGCTGTCGCGGCCGACCCGCTGGCCCTCACCGTGATCAAGGAGCCGGCTGCGATGGGAGCTGATATCGCCGTCGGATCCACGCAGCGTTTCGGCGTGCCGGTTGGATTCGGCGGGCCGCATGCGGCTTATATCGCTTGCCGGGACAAACACAGGCGGGATCTGCCGGGCCGGATCGTCGGAATTTCCGTTGACAGCCGGGGCAAAGAGTCTCTCAGGCTGGCCCTCCAGACCCGTGAACAGCATATCCGGAGGCAGCGGGCCAAATCGAACATCTGCACTGCGCAGGTTCTGCCCGCGGTCGTCGCGGCGTTCTTCGCCGTCTATCACGGACCGCAGGGCATCCGCGGGATCGCGCGGCGGATCCACCGGCGGACCGCCGCTCTGGCATCAGCTCTGCGCCGCTCCGGCTCCGACATTCTGACAGATTGTTATTTCGACACAATTTGCGTGAAACCGGCGGCAGGGCAGCTCGGCATACTGGAAGCCGCGCGCAGGGAGGGAATCAATCTGCGCCCGGTTGATCGGGGCGGCATTGGAATCGCTCTCGACGAAATGACCGAGATTCCGACTCTTGAGGCCGTTTGCCGCGCGTTCGGCGCGGATTTTTCCCCGCGTGATCTGACCGCGGCATCGCCGGTTCCGGAAAGCCTTCGCCGCAAGTCCGATTATATGCGGCAGAAGGTCTTTCAGATGAACCGGTCGGAGACCGGACTGATGCGGTATCTCCGCGAACTCGCGGATCGCGACTTGGCGCTCGACAGAACGATGATACCGCTGGGTTCGTGCACCATGAAACTCAACGCGTCCGCTGAAATGGCGCCCGTGACCTGGCCCGGATTCAGCCAGATTCACCCTTATGTTCCGCGGGATCAGGCCGAAGGCTATCTTGAACTGATCGGCGAGCTTTCCGAACTGCTTTGCGCGGTCACCGGTTACGCGGCGGTTTCGATGCAGCCGAATTCAGGAGCTCAGGGCGAATATGCAGGTCTGTTGGCGATTCAGGCTTATCACCGGCATAAAGGCGATCATTCCCGTAAATATTGTCTTATTCCGAAGTCCGCGCATGGAACCAACGCATCGTCGGCGCAGATGGCGGGCATGACAGTGGTTGAGGTCGCGACCGGCAGAGACGGATCGATCGACCTTGAGGATTTCAGGAAAAAAGCGGCGCAGTGCGGATCCGGGCTTGCAGCTACCATGATCACTTATCCTTCAACGCATGGGGTGTTTGAAGACACCCTGTGTTCGGTTGTCGACATCACGCACAGCCATGGCGGTCAGGTCTACCTGGACGGCGCCAATCTCAATGCGCTGGTCGGGATCGCCAAACCGGGTGATCTGGGCGCGGATGTCGGCCATTTGAATCTTCACAAGACATTCTGCATTCCGCACGGCGGCGGGGGACCCGGCATGGGACCGATCGGAGTGCGCGAACATCTGGTTCCTTTTCTGCCGGGCGACCCGTCCGCTGAGGATTCAAAAGGGGCTGTTTCGGCCGCCGCTTACGGGTCGCCTTCGATTCTGCCGGTTTCGTTGTCATATATTCTGATGATGGGCGCCGGAGGCCTGACGCGGGCGACAAGGGTCGCCATCATAAATGCCAACTATGTCGCGCACCGGCTGCGCGAGAAATACGACATCTGCTATTCGGGCCGGTCCGGACTGGTGGCGCACGAATGCATCGTGGACATCCGCGGCGCGGTTCAGGGAACAGGAATCACCGTCGATGATGTCGCTAAACGTCTCATTGACTGCGGTTTCCATCCGCCGACCATGAGCTGGCCGGTTCCCGGCACGCTCATGGTCGAACCGACGGAGTCGGAGCCGAAATATGAGCTGGACCGGTTCTGCGATGCCATGATTCACATCTGGGAAGAAATCGACGCGGTGAGGCAGGGGCGGATGGATCCTGACAACAATCCGCTCAAAAACGCCCCTCACAGCACTGATGATATAGTCGGCGAATGGGATCGTCCGTATTCAAGGGAACAGGGCGCGTTTCCGGCAGGCTGCCGAAGGGCGGCCAAATACTGGCCGCCGGTGAACCGGATCGACAGCGTGTACGGCGACCGGAATTTCGTTGGATACCTGTCAGCGTAACCGGAACGGCGCAGGTCATGCCGGCTTGACAGCATCATCGAGACAGGTTTATTGTCTGTCCTGAGGGGCCGTAGCTCAGTTGGGAGAGCGCGTCGTTCGCAATGACGAGGTCAGGGGTTCGATTCCCCTCGGCTCCACCAGAAAACCCTCAGCCTGCGGAGGATTTTAGCCAAGGGTCTGAAGTCCGGCATGCCGACAGCGGGAAGACAGTTGCGGCATCAGCCTGAGTTTCTCCTGAAGACGCAGAGACAGAACTATGCGGGTTTCAGCGGCAGTTTTGCCCTTGGCGGATGTGTCATGGCATCATGTTGGCGAAATATGATTCAGGTGCGCGGGACAAACATGCTGCGAATGCGCTGCGCAGAACATACGGCGAGGGCTCCTCCTTCGCGCTAGTCAAGCAAACATAGGCTGTGCTATTCGCGTTCGTCTCGTAAAGGGTTCGGCCAAAGTGACTCCCGGCACGGCGGTGCTTCCAGCCGGCATGTTCCACACAACACTGGAATACTGGATGAGTTTGCAGACCAACCGCGACATGGCGAACCCTGCCTAAGGTGATCAACGTTTCAAGCATTCGGCATGTCGCGGCTTGATAGTAAGCCTTCATCCGATGGCAGATGCTCGTCCCGTTTCTGGATCAATTCTGCGGCAGGTTGAACTGGAAAGCGAAAACAACTGTTCAGAATGCCAAGTCAGGAAGTCTGGAACCGTTTTGTTTCTTGGCCGCCGCTTGTCAAACCCGCAAAAAAGTCAGTTCAATTATTGCCTGCACGGACTTAAGCGCTGTGATCGGGCGGGGTTTCTCAGTAAGACGCAGACCCCGCGAAGACCGTCGAAAGATCGGGGGCATCTATCGCAGCGTCAAACCAAACCTCGATCTCCGCGAGTCCGGCGCCGCCGATCCGCGTTCGGACATCGCGGGGCAGGGGGCCGAACCGCCGCTCCAGAAGGCGCGTCAGGGTTCCGGCTTTGCCGAGCGTTTCGCCTTTCTTAATCCCGAGCGCTTCGCCTTTCTTGATCCCGAGCGCTTCGCCTTTCTTGATCCCGAGAGCTTCGCCCTGTTCGAGCAGCGTTTCCGCGATGGTTCCCATGAGCTCCTCCAGTTCGTTCTGTCCCTCGTTTCGCAGCAGGGTCCGCAGCGTGTCCATGTCGTCGTCGTAGACGCGCAGGATGTATTCCAGAATCTGCCGCGTCAGATCGCCGCCTCCGTACAGGCCCGCCATGACCTCCGCCATGCGGGACAAAGCTTCCCGCCGCATCGCGAGGAACCCCGCCCGGAGGGCGGCGTCATGCGCCAGATCGTCGATCTCCATGGCCCGCAGGTTGCGCAGGATATAGCTCTCGCCGGGCAGGAAAGCAAGACCGGGATCGTCCGCGGCGATCATCTCCCGCAGGCCCGCGGGAACCGACCAGGCGGCCTCCCCGTGATACACGACGACCGGAATGACCGGCGGCAGGGCGCGCAGCCGGGCCGCGGACGCGCCGGCGAACCGTTTCCAGATGCGCAGCATGTAGGACGCCAGCTGCAGGGGAAGGCCGGGGTTCGGGGTCGATTTGTGCTCGCAGAGAATGTAGACCGCGGCGTCGCCGCCGGAAGCCAGCCTGGCCTTCAGAAGCACGTCGCTCTGGCTGGCCGCGAGGGCCTCGTCGACGAAACTGCCGTCGACGATCTCGGGCGGGGCGTCGGCCAGCAGCCCCGACACGCCGGCCGGCAGATGCCGCCGCAGGAAATCCCGCGCCCGCTCCGGATCGGACAGCAGGGAGCGGAAAAGCGCGTCATGGGGCGTAGGCACGGCCACCGTCAGGTCTTGCCCGTGCGTTCGCTGATGCGCATGATCAACCCGAACCACTCAACGGCTGTGCGGGACTTGCCGGACAGCCGGCAGTCCGGTTCCGGGTGTCGGCGGCAGCGCATGACGCCTTCCGCCGTGCGGCGACGCGCCGAACGCCAGCGGCGCGGTCTCCTGGCCGGAAACGGCTGAAATAGAATTTGCGTTTGCAGCCGCATCATGATCCGGTCAGGAGATGAACGCGGCGGCGGCGCAGACGGTCCGCATCCGGTTCGACGCCGATTCCCGGTCCTGCAGGCACACGCACCTGCCCGTCACGCACCGGGAAGGGTTCGGCGACGATATCTTCTTCGGCGAAATAGGTGGACATGTAGAATTCACAGCCAAGCGTCAACTCGGGCACAGCCGCCATAAGATGCGCCCCTGCGGCATGAGCTATTGATGTTTCGAACATGCAGCCGCCGTAAACCTCGATTCCGGCGGCGCGGGCGATAGCTGCAACGTTGAGCGCTTCGCGCATTCCGCCCGATTTGTTGATTTTCAGTGAAAAAATATCCGCGATTCTGCGCGATGCCGCGTCAAGCGCATCCACGGAATCAAAAACCGATTCATCCGCCATTATGGGCACGTCGACGTTTTGCGAGATGTGTTTCAATGCCTCCCGTTCCCGGCGCCGTACCGGCTGTTCGACAAAGTCCAAGCGGAATGTTTCGAGATCGCGGATCCGCCGGATTGCGTCATAGGCGGGCAGCCCCTGATTGTAGTCGGCCCTCAGGCGGACGCCGTCGCCGAACAGTTTTCTCAGTTCCTCAAAGCGCATTATGTCAAACGCGTGATCTTTGAACCCCGTCTTGACCTTAAATATACGGACGCCGTCGGACCAAATCCTTTCCAGCTTTGCCAGATCCTCGGCAAAATCCCGGTTGGCTGCCGAGACGCTCAAGGGAATGCTTTCACGGCTTCTTCCGCCGAGCAGTTCAGAGACGGAAAGTCCGGAAATCTTTCCCGTGAGATCCAGCAATGCGCATTCAAGAGCCGCTTTTGCCTCGTTCTGGCCTACCAGAATTCGGTCGGCCCGAAACATGATCTGAACGTTCTGGACAGGATCCGCGCCGATCACATGCGGTCGCAGATGCGTATCCAAAGCCGAGGCTGCCGCTTCGACGGTGCCGGTGAATGCCGGCCACGGCGAGCCTTCGCCCCAGCCGGTGAATCCGGAATCGGTCCTCAGTTCCAGCAGAACTGAATCAATGCTGCCGACATCGCCGCAGCCGTGCGAATGGACGGCGCGTGACGGAATCCGCACCACATGGACATTGAAATCCGTGATTCGGTGTGCGCCCATTCATGCGATCCATTCGCTGACAGGAGCCTTTGCCTCATTCAGCGGCTGGCTGATGATGTCGACCAGCGTCGGCTCAGGCAGGCTGACGGCTTCCCGGAGAACCGGCGCCAGATGTTCGGGGCCGGAAACCTGCCAGGAGCGGACACCGAACGCTTCGGCCACCGCGCGATGGTCGGTGCGGCCGAAATCGACGGAATAAAACCGTTTTCCGAAGCTTGTCTGCTGTCCGGCCTTGATCCAGCCGTAGGAGGAATTTGAAAACACGATAAAGGTTATCGGCAGATTTCTGCGTATAACGGTTTCGAGTTCGCCGCAGGCGAATCCGAAACTTCCATCACCCATGAGCGAGACGACTTTCTTGTCCGGCGCACCGACGGCGGCCCCTACGGAAGCCGGCAGGGCGTATCCGAGTGCGCCGTGGGCGCGGTTTGAGAAAAGTTTTCTCCCGGCTGTGCGGATCTGGTAGTAAGCTGAAATATAGGGACAAGGAGTTCCCGGATCACCGACGATTACCGCGTCATCGTCAAGGACTGACCGCAAGGCGGCAATGGTCGCCTCAGGACGGACAGGGATGTCTCTCGACTCTGCGACTCTATGGAAATTCGACCATTTCCGGCCCGCAAGCGGGGCGATGGCCGCAGCCGCTCCGAAAGTTCTGTTTCCATCGCGCTTGGCTAGTGCCGCATTGAGTCCCCGCAGCGCCAGTCTGGCGTCTGAAACGACTGCGGCTTCGGTTATGTATGTGGCGCCGATGACCTCCGGATCACAGTCAATGTGAACGATTCGCGTGCCACGGCCGGGACTCCGCCACAATTCGGTGGCAACGGATCCGGCCCGGCAGCCGATGAAAACCACAAGGTCGGCAAGGTGCACCGCTTCACGCGTTTCCGGAACGCCGCCGTTTGATCCTACCACGCCGATGCAGTTGGGGTGCGTTTCCGGAATCGAACCCTGGCCGGAAATTGTCGTCGCAACCCCGATATCAAGCCGTTCGACGAAGCTGAGAAGATCGGCCTCGCCGCCCGCGAGCAGAATTCCGCCGCCGCAGATGATAATCGGGAACTTAGCCGACAGAACTGCCTCCAGAGCATTCTCCAAAGCATCAGGATCCGGCCCGAAGGGATAAGCCGGATAATGCGAGTGAGCGGGATCCGCCCAGATATCGCCGGGATCAGCTTGGCCGCGCTGCACATCGATCGGAAATCCCAAATGGGCAGAGCCGGGCCGCCCGGTCGTCATTTTGCGGAATGCCGAGCGGACGGCATCCGGAACCGCGTCAGCATGCTGGATGACGGCATTGTGTTTCGTGAGCGGGCGCATGAGCCGGTCTTGGTCCAGTTCAGTCAGAGGATAGTGGCCTCTGGACCGGGTGCTGACATCCGATGTGATGGCGAGAACCGGAATTGAACTCTCGCTGGCTTCAATAAGTCCCGGCAGTATATAAGTGGCGCCGCCGCCGGAAGGGCCTTCGCAGACTCCGACTTTTTTCGTCATCCGGGCATAGCCGTCAGCCATATACGCTGCGCATCTCTCGTCGCGTGTCAGGATATGGTCGATCTTGTGATCAAGCCGGTACAATGCGTCATAAAAAGGCAGGGTCGTGTCCCCGCACAGCCCGAACACATGCCGGACCTGATGTTCTTCCAGCATTCTGACCATCGCTTCCGCGCCGTTCATGGTGTTTGCAACCGACATTGGCGCCTCCGATCATATGGCGATTATTTCCGCGGACCATTTGCCGTAAATTCCGCCCTTCCGCAATTGTTTCCGCCGGCCACCGGCGTTCGGCGCGAGGTTGCGGCGAACTTTCATTGCTGATCCGCAGACGTGCTATCCTGTCGCCGGTTCCCTTTGTCGGCGGCTGTCGGGAAGGTGGCGGGACATTCCCATGTGATATTCGTCCCTGCCAAGCCGGGTCGGTATCAAACGTCAAGGCTCAATTTGCGAATCGTATGCATGGTCTTTCGGTTCCGGCAGAAAAGATGTGCGGGAGGAAGCATTTTTCAGCCTAACATACTGATACTATTGCAGAATAATTGTCGAAGTGTCTGGCAAAACCGCTTGTGATCTATAACCTCTATCCCCTTGTATCTAAATACATTACAGTAAAGATGCATATGATTTGCAAATTGAGCCAACGTCAATAATTGAATTGCGCGGTTCGGTACTTACCGACCGCTGCGCCGGGAAGAGCTGACAGTGCAAAAAGAATCAAAGTCCGCGACGCAGCCCCTCAGCGCAGCCATGTCATCGCAGATGAGATGAACTGAAAACTGCCGCATAAAATCTGAAAACCGCCCGGCTGAAATAAATGCCGTCGAGAAACCGTGGTTTTTCAGCTGCGGAGCGATGGCCCGGATCAGACCGCCGGTAAGGTAAATCCCGCCGAACGGCAGATGAGTGAGTGCCAGATCTCTTGCGACAGCGCCGAGTGTCGTCGCCATAATCCGGTGGTAGTCGGCCGAGGATTTTTCCGCGGGAGACTTGCCGGAATCCGTCACCCAGTTCCGCACTAACTCGGCGCCGCGACCGGAAAGCACATCCTCGATCGATGCAAATCCTTGTCGGAACTGAATATGCCGCTGGAGCTTGAGTGTTTCATCGCTGATGAACGGCAATCCCGCATGGCCGCATTCGGAAGGCGCGATAAAACGGCCGTTGCCTGCCGCATGCACGGCCACCGCGTTGAAGCCTGTGCCGGCATTGATCACCAGCCGCGGGTTTTCGAGTTTATTGCCGCGGCTTTGAATCAGTTCCTGAAGATCATTGCGTTTCAACAAGTGAAGCGCATGGCCGATTGCCTGAAGGTCATTGATCACCGACACGCGGATGCCGCCGAGATCTCTGCTCAAAACTGCGGCGTCCACTTCCCAGTCAATATTGGTCAGCCGGACGCGGTTGTTGAGGACCGGCCCTGCGACAGCGATACAGGCCCCGGCGAGTACAGGCCAGCCGGATTCCCGCAGAAACCGCCGAATTGCCGCGTCGAGACCGCTGAAGTCGCGGTTCTGAAAACGGAGAGCCGAGGCTTCCAGAACGGAGGACTTGTCCGCCAATGCGAGACGGGTGTTTGTGCCGCCGACATCGGCTGCCAGTATCAGCTCCTGCTCAGCTACGGTCTGCGATCCGGCCTGACGCGTCAAGGCGGCAGTTCCATTTTCAGTTCATGGCTGGGAAGTTCGGCGGCGGCAGGCTGGTTCGGAATCCAATCCCTCATGCGCCGGCAAAGCTTCAAGTTCCGCCAATGTCCACGCAACTCCGAAACGCACAGCTAATTGTCGTCCGCAATCGGCGGGTGCGGCGCACCCGAGTCGCGAAGGCACTTCGCCAGTTTTTGGAACAGATGCGGGTGTCCGCGCGCATTGTTTGCATCTGGTCCCACCGTCGAGATCGTATCTGCGAAGGAGATATGAATTCTGCGTGTATCTTCCCTCCACCAGATTTTCACTTTGTCCAGATAGACGGTCTTTCCGCCGCGCTCACTTTTTCGCATGAGATGTCACTTTGATTCGAAGTTCGGGGCTTGGCTTCTTGGTCCCCGCAAGAACGGTGCGGGCAATCCCTCCCGTTTTGGTGTCCGGCTTCGGTGGATGCCCGTGCCGCCAAGTGCCGGCAGGCGATGCGCTTGCCGACTATGCCCAAGGGCACGATAACGCCCGCGCACATCCATTGCAAGTCAGCTGTATGTCATTTCTACGCCCTGACGGACGTAGAAATGACCGCTGCTGGAGCGGCAGTGCAAGGATTTGCAGTTCTTGACCGCAACCGTGTTTGTCGGACCGCAGTCGGGCCAGTGTTGTTTCTCCACCAGTTTTCCCCTCCAAGCCGGCGGGGCACAAACCTGGCAATTATACAGCCGTCAGTCCCTCCTGATGCGCTCTCTGCCATTTTTCGGGTCCCATGTCAACTTGAAACTGGCCGGGCCGGGATTTTTGTTGGCTCAATTTGCCAATAGTATGCATCAATGCAGAAATGATTCTCACAGCCGGCGCGGGATTGGCTGTGCGCTGGCGCGGACATTTGCCGGTAAAGTTTGTCCAGATATCGGCAGTTCTCACAAACACGAAGGTCTGGAGAAATCACTCAGCATGCCGGGTTCGCGCACCGGCGGCACATAAACCGGCAGGCTCGCGTCTGCGAAACGGGGATCAGGTCGGGTTGCAGTTTTTGCCGGAGAATGCGATTGAGAACGGCAGTCCGATAACAGGACATCTGAATCTTCCACAGCAACGGTCAGCGCACGTGCTGATCCATCCAAAATGCCTCTGTTCGCTGCTAACGGCGCATTGCCGTTTTACTGCTTTGCCAAGCATGACACGGCCTTACGCGCGGCGCGGCGGATACTCGCCCAATCTTCCCGCTCAATGGCTGACGGCGGCGCAATCCAGCTGCCGCCGACGCAGACCACATTGGCAAGACTGAGGTAAGATCCGGCATTCTCGGGCGATACGCCGCCAGTCGGACAGAACTTGACCTGCGGAAACGGCCCGGCAATCGCATTGAGGGCCGCGGGTCCGCCGGACGGTCCGGCAGGAAAAAACTTCAAAAAGTCAAAACCTTGATCCACAAGCCGCATGATCTCAGTGGGTGTCACGGCGCCGGGCAGAAGAGGAAGTCCGATATTGACACAGGTTTTGATAAGTTCGGGCGTCGAACCGGGTGAGACTCCGAATGCGGCGCCGGCCTCTTTCGCTTCCGCGGCATCAGCGGGTGTGAGAAGCGTGCCGGCTCCTGCCAGACAGTCGGGGCGCGCAGCCATAGACCGGATGGCATCGGTTGCATTGGGGGTCCGTAGAGTCACCTCAATGACCCGGATGCCGCCCGCGGCAAGCGCTTCAGCAAGCGGTGCCGCGACGTCCGGATCTTTGACGGTGAGAACAGGCATTACGGGAAAATCCGCGCAGACGTTCCTGAGCCATTCACTGCTGTCATTCGGCTTCATTCACACTCTCCTGTGAGAACAGCGGAAGCTCCCTTGTCAGACGGCCCGACATGTCTTCGGAAAACTTCAAACAGCTGTTGGCCGCAATGCGCCGACCGAGATCGGTCCGGCGCCGGCTGTTGCCGCCGCTGCCGCAGATCAACTCCCAAAACATCAATGGTTCCCGCATCAGCATCCACACGGATCAGGTCTCCGTCCCGAATTTTCGACAGGGGTCCCGCCTCCGCGGCTTCAGGACACAAATGGATGGCGGCCGGAACTTTGCCGGAGGCGCCGGACATGCGTCCGTCCGTCACAAGGGCAACGCTGAATCCCCGGTCCTGAAGCACCGACAGAGTCGGGGTGAGCGCATGCAGTTCCGGCATGCCATTGGCTCGGGGCCCTTGGAATCTGACCACGACCACGCAGTCCTGACTGAGTCCGCCCTGCGCGAACGCCGCTTTCACCTCGGACTGTTCGGAGAATACCTTTGCCGGCGCTTCGATGACTCTGTGTCCGCTGCCGACAGCGGAGATTTTCATCGCTCCGTTGCCCAGATTCCCTTGAAGCCGCTTCAGCCCGCCGGTTTCGGCGAACGGTTTTGAGGACGGGCGGAGAATTTGTTCGTTTTCCGATGCTTTGCACGAATCTTCCCAGACCAGATCCCCGCCCCTGAGTTTCGGTTCCTTTGCATAGCGCAGCAGGCCGTCGCCGGCGACGGTCCGCACATTTTCATGAAGCAGTCCCTCAGAAAGCAGTTCCCCGATCAAAAATGCGAGTCCGCCCGCGGCGTGAAAGTGGTTCACATCCGCAAGGCCGTTCGGGTAAACGCGCGCCATGAGCGGCACCGCGTCGGAGATGTCCGCGAAGTCAGCGATGTCCAGTTCAATGCCGCCCGCCCGTGCCATGGCTGTGAGATGCAGCAGGAGATTGGTTGAGCCGCCTGTGGCCATCAGCCCGACGATGCCGTTGACAAAAGCTTTCTCATCAAGAATTTTGCCGACGGGTCGGTAATCGTTGCCGAGGGCGGTGATAGCCAGGGCCCGGTGCGCGGCGGCTCTGGTCAGCGCATCGCGCATCGGCGTTCCGGGATTAACGAACGATGCGCCGGGGAGATGCAGGCCCATGAATTCCATGAGCATCTGATTGGAATTGGCAGTGCCGTAAAATGTGCAGGTTCCAGGACCATGGTATGATTCCATTTCCGCCCGCATGAGTTCGTCCCGGCCGATCTCCCCAGCGGCGAACTGTTGCCGTATCCGGGATTTTTTATCGTTGGGCAGCCCTGAAACCATCGGCCCCGCCGGGATGAACACGGCGGGCATATGCCCGAATGTCAGAGCGGCGATGACCAGCCCGGGAACAATTTTGTCACAGACGCCGAGATGAACAGCCGCATCGAAGGTGTTGTGGCTGAGAGCGACACCGGCGGCGAGAGCGATGACATCTCTTGAGAACAGCGACAGCTCCATTCCCTGCTGACCTTGGGTGACGCCGTCGCACATCGCCGGAACGCCGCCCGCGACCTGTGCGGCGGCGCCGGTTTCCCGCGCAGCCGCCTTGATTATGTCCGGATAATCCGAAAACGGTTGATGCGCCGAGAGCATGTCATTGTAGGCTGTGACAATCCCGAGATTGGGCGTTTTCCCTTCTGCCAGATTCGCTTTCTGATCTCCCATGGCGGCATAGGCGTGGGCTTGATTGCCGCAGGACAGATGCGACCGGGCCGGCCCGGAATCAGCCGCCCTCCGGATTCTTTCCGAATATGATGAACGGCTACGTTTGCTTCGCGCTCGGATCCGCTCAGTGACTGAGGCGATTCGATGGTTCAGTGTCATGATTTGGAAGTTTTCGCTTTGAACCCGGCCGGCAATGCTGATGAAATCTGCGCTTGACCTTCACATAGCCGAGCGGTGCGGAAAGCACAAAGCCCGTGGCAGGGCCGGAAACGGGGATATGTCATTTCGCTGGTCGAATGCGATCGCGGGTGCGGATTCGCTCCGGCGTAGGGAGATCAATTGTCCAGCTGCAGCCGACAGCGGCGCGGGCTCGCACAGAAAACCAGACAAAAGGGAAGCCGTACGCTGTCAGTTCGGTCCCGGCGTTTTTGACAAAAAGCATGGTCCGGCAGATGTGAAACTTTCCGGATCAATCAGGTTCACAGCAACCGTTTTTTGCCGGCCGCCTGCTTCTCCGGCACTGTTCCAATTCAGATGCCCTTTCTTGACGGCATTATGGAAAGGTTCACGGCGCGTTCAGCGGCCTTGGCTTCTGCCGGAACGGAAAAATCGGTCTTGAATCGTAAGCGGTGCCGGTACGGTCAGGAATGTCCGAACCCGGTTTGAAAAGGTCCGATGCTTGGTGCGCGAGGTTCTCCGGTGATATCGTAAATCCGCCTTTCAGGTTTCAAGCGGTTTCAGGAATTGAGACCGGGAGTCGCGAATCCGCAGTTCAGAATTCATGCCAACGGTTCCGGAGTGTGACTCGGCGCACAGAATCGACCAGCCTGCGAAAGCTGTCGAAACCGCGGCTGCGGCATCAGAATTCCCGCGCTTTCTTATCGCGGTTGACACATTGAACAGTCATCCAGCTCACGAGGCGGTCTTGGCTTCCAACCTGTTTGCCAGGCAGCCGACAGCGATATGCAAAAGGACCGAGAAGACGCCAAGCGTCAAAACCGCGGCGAACATCAAATCAGTTTTGGCGCGCCCGTTGGCGAGAAGCATCAAATAGCCCAAACCCCGCGAGGCTCCGACCCATTCGCCGATCACCGCTCCGATGGGCGCGTAGACCGCGGCGAGCTTGAGGCCCGAAGACAGGGAGGGGAGGGCGGCCGGAATCCGCAGATGCCACAAAACCCGCGCCGGATTCGCCTGCATCGTCCGCGCCAAATCCAGATAGCCCTGCGGCGTCCGCAGCAAGCCGTCCAGAAAAGAAGAAGCGACCGGGAAATAGATGATCAGCACCGCCATGGCAATCTTGGACCAGAGTCCGTAGCCGAACCAGAGCGTCAGGATCGGCGCCAGGGCAAACACCGGAAGTGTTTGAGTGAAGATAAGTATCGGCTGTACCAGTATACGCGCGTTTCTGGAAGCTGCGAGCTGAATGGCTGTCGCGATTCCGAGTGCGGCTCCGATCGCCAAGCCGATCAGCACTTCGGACGCGGTGACCAGCGTGTGCTCGAAAATCACTGACCGATTCAGCCACCAAGCCTCCGCAACCAAGGCCGGCGGCGGAAGGATAAAACGGGGCAGTCCCGTCGCGCTGACGGCTGTCTGCCAAACCGCAATTGAAAAAACGACGGCTGCGAAGGCGGGCAGATACGCTCTCATGCTGCGCCCTTCATCAGTCGGCGCAGCAGAGCGGCCTGGCATGCCAGAGTGTCCAGATCGTCCACCGGACGAGGAACGGCGCTTGCGGGCGGCTGACGAAAGGTAAGTCCCTTGGGCGACAGGATGGCGATAAAATGGCCAAGCCGCGCCGCTTCCCCGGGATCGTGGGTTACGATCAACACCGTGCGGTCTGCCAGCAGCTCGACCGAAAGGTCCTGCATCTGCGCCCTTGTCTGCGCGTCAAGTGCCGAGAAGGGCTCGTCCAGAAGCACCACTGGCTTGTCTTCCATCAGCGTGCGCGCTAGCGCCACGCGCTGACGCTGTCCTCCTGACAGCTGCGAAGGGGTTTTGCCGGCATGTTCCGTTAATCCTGTGCGGTCCAGCAGACGGTCAAGCCGCGCCTTGTTTCCCGTTTCACCTCGCAGCCGCGCGCCCAGAGCGACATTCTGCGCGACTGTCGCCCAAGGCAGGAGAAGGTCGTCCTGCGCCATATAGGCGGTCCGCCGGGAAACTCCGCCGCCGTCCGAAGCGGTTAGACTGCCGGAAAACTCCGCGCCTGTCTCCAGACCCGCGAGCAGGCGCAAGATTGTGGATTTGCCGGCGCCTGAACTTCCCAGCAGGCACGTCCACTGCCCGGCCGCCAGTTCAAGCGCGATCGGCGCAAACAGCGGCGTCCCGTTCAGATCGGCTTGTCCTTCAACCTTCAGGGAAAGGGCTTCGGCCATGAAGAATCCAACTTCCGGAACTCAGGGAGTCAGGCCCATTTGCCAAAAACCGATCTCAAGCTCGGCAGCGGTCCGGAATTTAGCGCACAGCGTCCGCCAGCGGGGTGTTTTATCAAAGTCAGATCCCAAGCGCCGTTCGGCTGCCGTATCGAGCATGGCGCCGACTTTCTTCGCCGATCCTTGGTATTCCGCGCCGGCGTAAGTGTTGATCCAGTCGCGGTAGGCATCCGAGTCGGATTCGGTATCCAGACGTGCGCCGATTTCGCCGTATCCCATCACGCAAGGCGCGAGAACTGCGAGCAGATCCAACAGATCGCCGCTGTAGCCGGTGTCCAACACGTAACGGGTGTAGGCGAGATTTTCCGGGCGTTCGGGAGTGGCGAAGAGATCGTCCTGTGAAACCCCGGCTGCTTGGCAGATACCGATATGGAGCGGCATTTCCTCGGTTACCAGCGCACTGGCCGTGGCAATGGCGGTCAGTAATTCGCTGCGGGTTTCCGATTTTACCGCCGCCAGCGCCCAAGCGCGGGAGAAGTGAACCAGGAACACATAGTCTTGACGCAGATAATGCACAAAGGCTTCGCGCGGCAGACTTCCGTCTTTCAATCCTTCAACAAAAGCGTGGCGGGTATAGCGCCGCCAAGGCTCGTGGGCGCATGAGCGCATGAGCGCGAAGACTTTTCCGTAGTCCGGCGCGCCGCTCATTGCGCCGTCACATCAATGGCGATGGCCTCGACAGGATTGACGACGCCGATCATGCCGCTGTCTTTCAGGAACGCCTCAAAACGCGCATACCGCCCGGCGTCAAACCCGGCCGGCCGCAGAGCGAAGCGGGTAAGCGTATCCTTCCAAGCTTTCGCGTTGAGTTCGTCCTGCAGTTCAGGCGAAGTGGAAGAGAATATCCTCCAGCTTTCTTCGGGATTGTTCACGATGAACTGGGTCGCCTTTTCCGTCGCGGCCAGAAAACGCGCGATTTGATCAGCGTCCATGCGGTCAGGATTCGCCACGTAAATCAACTCATCATACGGCGGCACGCCTTCCTCTTCGATATAAAAGCAATGGCCGTTCACGCCTTCGATCTCCATTTGGTTCAGCTCGAAATTGCGGTAAGCTCCGATCACCGCGTCCACTTGGCCGGACATCAGCGCCGGTGAGAGGGAAAAATTCACGTTGATCATCTCAGTTTCGGCTGTGGAGACGCCGTGAGTGCCGAGCACGGCTCCGAGCACAGCCTCTTCAACGCCGGCGACAGAGAATCCGATCTTCTTGCCCCTGAGGTCCGCCGGCGTTTTGATCGGGCCGTCCCTCAGCACGAGAAGACAATTCAACGGCGTGGCAATCAGCGTGCCGACCCGTTTGAGCGGCAGGCCTTCGTGAATTTGCAGATGCAGCTGCGGCTGGTAAGAAACCGCGAGTTCGGCCTGGCCGGCGGCCACGAGGCGCGGCGGGGAAGACGGATCGGCGGGCGGCACGATTTCGACCTCAAGGCCTTCGTCGGCGAAGTATCCCTTTTCCCTGGCCACGATGACAGGGCCGTGGTTGGGGTTGATGAACCAATCCAGCAGCAGGGTCATTTCGTCGGCCGCCATGGCCGATGACCCGGCCAAGAGCGCGGCTGCGGTGAGCAGTTTCTTCATCAATATCAGTCCTTCAAAATCATGATGCAACCGCTGCGACGAGGATGATCTCGCCGGACCAGCAGGGTTGAACGGCTTCCGCCGCGCGCCACGCGCGCAGACCGGTGGCGCAGCAGAGGGCAAGCCTGGCGGATTTGCCGGGCCGGCGATCGGCAAGCAGGGTTTTGATGCCGTCCGGCGATGACCGCCGCGCGCGGGGGTCGATCGGGTCCGGGGCCTCAGCTGCGTCGCGCAGATCAAAGATGAGGTCAGTATCGCGCAACTGCGCTGCCCCTGCAAAACGAAAGAACGTTTCGGGTTCAGCCGCGCCGTCAAAGCGGAAGGAAGCCGTGCGCATGCTGATCCCGTTAAAGCGCGTGAACTGCCCGAGCGGTGACGGCTCGGTCCGCAGCACGAAGTTCAATGCCATCTGCGCCTGCATCGCGCCGAGGATACCCACGACCGGGCCGAGCACGCCTGCAGTGGCGCAGTTCGCGCCGCTGTCAGGAACTTCGGAAAAGACGGCGCGCAGCGAAGGCGCGGAACCGCAGAAGCCTCCGACATATCCCTCGGCGCCTGTCGCCGATGCGCTGATAAGCGGGGTCCCCGCGGTAAGGCAGGCATCGCTCAGCAAGTAACTCGCCGCGTAGGAATCGGCGCAGTCGAGTACCACATCCGCCGCGGCGGCATGTTCCTCCGCATTGGCCGGGTTGAGCGGACAGGGCAGGGCATTGACGGTGATATCGGAATTCAACGCACGGCAGCGAGCAGCGGCGGCCGTTGCCTTGGACTGGCCGACGTCGGCTTCGGTGAAGAGCGTCTGTCGGTGCAGGTTGCTGATCTCCACCGCGTCCCCGTCCATTATCGTCAGATGGCCGATCCCAGCCCCGGCCAGAAGCGGCAGCGCGGGCGCGGCAAGGCCGCCGGCCCCGACTGCCAGCATACGGGCGGCGGCGAGGCGGCGTTGGCCCCGACTGCCCACTTCAGGCAGAATCGTCTGACGGGCGTAGCGGCTCATCTGGTCGCCGCGAGCCAGTTCCGGACACGCGCCTCGGGATCGGCGTTCAGGGTAATGTCAGTGACCGCGGAGATGATGTCAGCTCCGGCCTTCAGTACATCCGGCGCGCGCTCGACGCTCATTCCTCCGATCGCCGCCAAGGGGATACTGTCGGCGCGGGCCTTCCATTCGGTCACGCGGGTCAGACCCTGTTGATGCCATTTCATCTTTTTCAGGATGGTGGGATAAACCGGCCCCAGCGCGACATAACCGGGGTCCAGAGCCAAGGCGCGCTCCAGTTCCGCCTCATCATGGGTGGAGATACCGAGTTTCAGTCCGGCGCGGCGGACAGCGCCGAGATCAGCCGAGTCCAGATCCTCCTGTCCCAGATGCAGCCATTCACAGCCTGTTTCGATGGCGGCCTGCCAATGGTCATTGACCACCAGAACCGCGCCGTGTTTCCGGCAGAGACCGTACGCCTGCCTGATCTGCGTGCGGATCACATCCTCAGGCTGGTCTTTGATCCGCAGCTGCGCAAGCTTCACGCCGAGAGGCAGCATCCGGTGGAACCAGTTAACGTCAGGAAATATGGGGTAAAAACGGTCAAGGGTCATGACAGGAACGCCTTTCCGATGACTGGCGTGGAGGCCTCGGCCATGTCGCGGACCTCGATGGGGCCGGCCCTGTGGGCGAGCTGCCCCGCAGCCACCGCCTGCATCATCGCCCGCGCCATCGCTGCGGGATCGCCCGCGCGGGCTACCGCGGTGTTCAGCAGAACCGCGTCATATCCAAGTTCCATCGCATGGGCCGCGTGGCTGGGCAGACCGATGCCCGCGTCCACCACCAGAGGAGTGTCCGGGAATTCCGATCGCATCGCGCGCAGCGCATACTCATTGCTCAGCCCCCGGCCGGATCCGATGGGAGCTCCCCAAGGCATCAACGTCTGGCAACCCGCCGCCAGCAGGCGTTCTCCCACGGTCAGATCCTCGGTCGTGTACGGGAAGACTTGAAAACCGTCCTCCGCCAATATCCGCGCGGCTTCCACCAGCTGAAAAACGTCCGGCTGCAGACTGTCGGTATGGCCGATGATTTCGAGTTTAATCCACGCGGTGTCAAAAACTTCGCGCGCCATATGGGCCGTGGTCACCGCCTCTTTCACCGTGTGGCAGCCCGCTGTGTTGGGAAGCACCAGAACGCCCAGACCGCGGATCAAGTCCCAGAAAGCCTGACCGGCCCCGCCTGCGCCTTCGCGCCGCAAAGACACCGTCGCCACGCCCGCTCCGCTTTCGCGGAATGCCTGCTGAAGGATCGCCGGGCTGGGGTACAGCGCGGTGCCGAGCATAAGTGCGTTGGGCAGGTGCGCGCCGTAGAACATTTTGTTCATTTCGCTCATCCGCCCTGCATCGGGGCGAGGATTTCAATCCGGTCTCCCTCATCAAGCGTTTTGGATGTGCGCGAGCCGGAGGGAATGAACTGTTCATTAACCGCCGTGGCGACGCGGCCCGAAAAACTGCATTCTGCGAGCAGTTCATCCAACGTGGCGGCGCGCACTTCGCGCACTTCTCCATTAAGCGTGATCTTCATCGATCATCTCCGAATGCATGTTATCAAGCGCCAAGTCCGCGACATTCCGCGCCAGCGCCGGCGCAAGCAGATAACCGTGCCGGTAAAGGCCGTTGGCATAGATGACACCGCCGCGCCGGCGGATATGGGGCAGATTGTCCGGGAAGGCCGGGCGCAGGTCAACGCCGATTTCCAGCACCTCCGCTTCCCCGAAGGCCGGGTTCAGCGCATAGGCGGCGCTGAGCAGTTCAAGCATGGAACGCGCACTGATACGGCGACGATCCTCGCTTTCGATGACGGTGGCGCCGAGCATGTAGATGCCGTTGCCTCGGGGCACGACATAAAGCGGGATACGCGGGTGCAGCAGGCGGACCGGGCGGGTGAACGCAAGATCCGGGCAGCGGATCAGCAACATTTCTCCCTTCACTCCGCGCAGGTCGGGCAGCGCGTCGCGTGCGGCAAGGCCCCGACAGTCGATTGCATTCTCTAGCCCCTCAGGCGCACGGCGCTGGTGCAGATTCACGCCTGCGGCCTGCAGATTCTGCCAAAGCGCATAAAGCGCCCGCCGCGGGTCGAGACAGGCCTCGCCGGCAAAGAACAGCCCCTTGGGAAAGCCGTTCAGATCCGGCTCGAGTTCTGTGATCTCCGCCTCTGCGAGATCACGGAAACCCTCGGTGCGGCGGGAAAAGCGGCGCAGATCGGGCAAGTCACGCGGCTTGGCCAGGACCAGCGTACCGGCGCGGGTGACTTCGGTCTGTCCCGACCACCAGTCGATCGCCTCCCGCCCCAAGCGCAGAACCAGCTCCTCGGTGTTTTCATATTCGCACCAAGGGGCCAGCATTCCGCCCGCCCACCAAGAGCAGCCATGGGCACCGGGCGCGCCGTGCGTGTCAAACAGCTGCGCCTTCGCGCCGCGGCGGGTGAGTTCCGTGGCGACCGCCAGGCCCGCCACCCCGGCTCCTATGACGGAATAAAGGGTCATGCTTTCCAGAAACGGTGAAAGTGATGCACCGGACCCCGGCCGTGACCGATACGCAAACCGCTGGCCGCCGCGATCGCGCGTTGCAGATAGTCATGCGCTTCGCCCGCCGCTTCAGCCAGCGGCAATCCCTTGGCCAGACCTGCGGTGACAGCGGAGGAGAGCGTGCAGCCGGTGCCGTGGGTATTCGCCGTTAAAAGGCGCGGGGCGGCAAACTCCAATACGCCGCCGGCATCAATCAGAAAGTCCCGGCAGGTTTTGCTTTCGGCATGTCCGCCTTTCATCAGTGCCGCGCGCGCGCCCATTGCGCAGAGGGCTCCGCCTTGTTGAATCATCGTTTCTGCGCTGTCAGCGACGGGCCTGTCCAGCAGGCAAGCAGCCTCGGGCAGGTTGGGGGTCAGCACATGGCACCGGGGCAAAAGCATTTCGCGCAGCGACCGCACGGCTCCGGGCGCAAGCAGCGCATCGCCGGATTTAGCGATCATCACCGGGTCAAGCACGACAGGGCCGGCGAAATCCCTGATGCCTTCGGCGACGCATTCAATGATGTCCGAATCGGCCAGCATGCCGATCTTGACCGCCTTGACGTCGAGGTCGGAGAGCACCGCCTTGATCTGCGCGGCGATCACCTCGGCCGGAATGCCGTGAACAGCGGTCACGGCACGGGTGTTCTGCGCGGTGACCGCGGTGACCACGCTGGCGCCATAGACGCCCAGCGCTGAAAAAGCCTTGAGATCAGCCTGGATGCCGGCACCGCCGCCGCTGTCGGATCCTGCGATTGTGAGGGCGATAGCCGCCATGACACTGTTCCCATACACTTAGGTGCGATGAACGGACGGGGAGAGCCAGTCACGCGGCCGTTTCCTGCGCCGGCATTGCCCGGATCAGGTTCGACGGGTTGGAGCCAAGCGCCTCTCAGCCTCGGAAAACAGCACCCCAACGGTCTCGCTCTTGATAACAAGTGTTGAGATTCCAGTCAATGCCGGTGAGACCGCGGACGGCGAATCCGGCCAAAAAGCAATTTTTGTCAATCCGGCGCGGAATGCCTTCCCGATTGAACTCTGAAGCGCGCAGCTTTGGTTGCAGACCGCGATTTCGGATCGACCTCAATGGACCCGGCGGTGAAAGCTCTTGCGCATGCTGTCGCCCGGCTCCGCGTTTGGCTGCCGGCCGCCTGTGCCGAACCGGTGAAAGACGCGCAGTCCCCCGATGCGGAAGGAAAGAAAGGGGTCAAGCAAAGCGGGTTCCTGAACAGGGCTGCCACGCTGACATGCCTGATTTGAGACAACCAGCGGGATATTCCGCCCGGCGGTGTCGCTTTCATGCAACACGGCGTTTGTTTTTGCTGCGGGCCGGCGGTTTCAGGGATGCGTCCTGCGCGGGTTCGTGATAGAGTTGCGTGAGGAGCGGCCGCGCCGGTATCCGTCCGGATGCCGGGTCGGCGGCTGCGTATTCTGAAGACATATGTGAATGCAAGGAAAAGAAAATGGAACATATTGAACGTTTCGCCGCGCGGCGGATGGATGTCCGCGGCATCAGCTGGGGGGGGGGCACAGTCTCTAAGCGCGGCTGACTTCCGCCTGCCGGGGCACGGGCGTGGCCGTTACGCTGGCCTCCTTTGCGCCGGCCTGACCGCCGCCGGGCTGGCGGCGTTTTCGTCAGTTCCCATGACGGCTGTCGCGCAGACCGCGGCGACAGACTGCAAGTCGCTTCTCTCAAGCGCCGCCGGCAGCACTTCCGTGGCGATCGACGGGGGCGATCTGCCCGATCTCAGCTATGGCGGAACATATAAGAAAGTTCTCGATTGCGACGGTTTGAATCTGTCGACGGGTTTGACGCTGACACTGGAGAGCGGCGGGAAGATCGGCACGGCGACGTCGCCGATCATCGATGACGGCGGCATTTACATCGACGAAGACAACGGTCCCGGAAGCGCCGGAGAGAAGGCCGTGACGGTCGTCAACAACGGCGAAATCCACGCGCAGCAGACCAGATCATGGCTGGTGGCGGGGATATATTTGGAGCGCAAAGGCGAAGGTCTGGCGAAAGTTCACCACAAGGCGGGAAAGATAGTCGCCGTCCGCGAATCGGGCGTGAACAATTTGCAGACCGGGATCTATGTGTGGCACAAGGGGAAAGCCGGAAAGACAGACGGCATCCAAGTCATTTCGTCGGCCGACATCGACTTGTCCAAAAGCAGCCATGTAAGTCCGGCCGGCATCTGGGTGACCACTAAAAGCCCGGCGGCCGGTTCGGAGATTCCGATCGTCATCGATATCACCGGGGGAACGATACTGGCCTCTGGATCTTCAAACTCCTCGGGCGTCTATATAGATCACCATACTGACGGCGATATCACGGTAGACGCGGCCGAAGGCGTGAAACTCGGCACACGGACCGCTGTGATCGGTGGATCCGGAATTCAGATAGGAGACACGGACAAAGAAATCAGCGGCCGTTCCGATGTGACGATCACGAACAACGGCGAGATTCACGCCAACGGGTACGGATATGTAAATGCCGGCGGCATCAGCGTCACGCACAAAGGCACCGGGACGGTGACGGTGAAGCACGGTTCCGGCGGAAAGATTTTCACGGGCGGCGCGTCTCCTCGTGATAATGAATCGGGCGGAATCCGCGTGCTGTACGAGGGAGTGACCCTGGACTCGGACGATAAGGACGGGAAGCCGCGGGCCGTCGTGATCGAATCGTCGGGCATGATCGATTCGGGTTCCTTCGGCGTCTATGTCAAGGTCTACGGCGATGATGACAAGAGCATCCCGGTGACGGTCGATGTGAAAGGCGGCGTCATCGATGCCGTATGGGACGGAATTTACGTTATGAACGGTTTCACGTCAGCGGGCGGCGTGATCAAGGTGAAGGTTGACGAAGGGGCGGAAGTGAAGTCCCGTCGGGACGGCGTCCATGTCGACGGGGCCTTGCTCAAGGATGGGACACGCGCGCAGACGGTCGAGGTCCACGGCACGGTCGCGGGCGGCGGCGAAGGTTTCGCCGGCGTGCACATGGTCAAGGGCGGGACGGTGGTGATCGGTCCGCGGGCGCATGTGAGCGCGGCGTCCGGCACCGCGGTCAAGGCGAACGCCGAGGGCGACATGACGGTCATCCTGGTGATGGACGGCGACGGTTTCACCGGCACGGTCGTCGGCGAGATCCGCAACGCCGCGGAGACGGTATTCAGGATCCGCGACGCTTCCGGCGCGGAGACGGCTCTGACGGCGGGGCGGGCGTTGAAGTCGGCCGGCGAAACGAAGGGCGTCTACCGCGCCGTGCGGACGTCGGTTCTGGAAGAGCTTGAGGAGGGCTATAAGTTCAAGCCGACCGGTGCGGAGGAGAGGCAGTACCACGCGCGGGCGCGTGTTTACGAGGTTCTGCCGTCGGCGCTTCTGGATCTGAACGCGCCCGCGCCCCGCCTGCCCCGCGGCGCATCGGATGGCAACAATGTCTGGGCCGCGTTCGATGGCGGCGAAGGCGAGCGGCAGGCGGCGGGTTCGACGACTTCCGAGGGCACGGCCGGACGGGCGCTGGCCTGGGACTTCACGCGCTGGGGCGTCGCTTCCGGGTTTGATTTTCCCGCCGGGGAGGATCTGACGGTTGGAGTGAGCGCGCATCACCGGCGGGGCAAGGCGACGGTGAAGCACGGCGGCACGGTCAAGGCGTCGGGCACGGGCGCAGGGGCGTCTTTGACCTACGGCAGCGCGGACGCCGTGTATGTCAGGGGCTGGTTTTCGTATTCGAAGTTCAGCGGCATCGAGCTGATGTCGTCCGATGACATGCCCGGCAGCGGCAACCTGTCCAGGTCCGATGTGTCCGGTTCGGGGCACGCGCTCGGCGTGGAGGCCGGCATGCGGACGGAACTGGAGGGAATGACGCTGACGCCGCGCGGCGGCTTGGTCTTTTCGTCGGTCAAGGTCGACGAGTTCAGCGACTTGGAGGGTGTCGCCGGCAGCGGCAAGGTGTCGGGTTCGGGCAGAAGCCTCAAGGCCCGCCTCGGCGTGACGGCGGAGATCGGCGAGGTCGCCGCGGGCGCGGCGGTGTACGCCTCCCTGGATGTGGAGCACGAATTCTCATCAGACCGCGGCATGACGGCGTCGGGAACGAAACTCGCTTCGGAACCGAAGGCGACCTGGGGCCGGCTCGGCCTCGGCGGCGAACTGAGCCTTTCGGAGGACGGCGGGACGATGCTGTCCGGGGAAGCGTACTACGCGACCGCCGGCGGCGGCAATTCCGAGTTCGGCGGCGGGCTGACGCTCGGCTTCCGCTTCTGACCTGATACGGCGATCCCGCTCCGGCCGCCGGCCGGGGCGGGATGTTTCCAAGCCGTGCCGTGCCGTAATCGTTGCGCGGCGGCCGGAACGAGCCACGCGCAGACCGGGGATGCGCCGCAGCCTGATACTTTCCAATAGAACGTATCCGGGATGTGTCCTGAAAATCACTCTCCGACTCCGCCGCCGGTGTTAGTTGCAGGTCCTGGGAACGCTGGAATAGAGCCAATCCAATGGCAACTTGGCGGGAAACGCGGCTGTGGTCAGGCATATGACGGCAATCATGAAAGCGCGAAGGTTCCGTTCGAGGTTTTCCCCGACCCTTCTTGCTTGCCCGGCTGGGAATATCTGTCAGCCGTGGAGGAAAAGCGCAGAAATCTTGAGGATTCAACGCGGTTTCAGCAAGGCTTCGCTATCAGCCTTGGTTTATGACAGTTGGACAATCCCGCCGCTGGTCTGTTTTAGAAAACCGCTGAACGCTGCTGCTGCGGATTAACCCGATCAGGGTTCCTCAACTTTGCGGCGGAACTTTGGGCAGTCCCGAGGAAAGTTTTCTTTTCAGCCCGAAGAGGAGTTTCCTGCCGCCGCCTGAGCTTCTGAAAAACGGCTTGGAAACAGAACGGCTGTCCCGCTTTGACTGCCAAACTAAAACCGCGGATATATGACTGAATATTTTACAATTTCTTACCACGTCTGACAGTTGTATCGAACAGTAAGCACAGAAGCACATCGCAAAAGCGGGATGAATTCCGGCGATTTAACTCTTTTGCCGGGAACAGATTGTCATGTCAGTCATGTCAGTTGCCTCTCCCGGCAAGACGCCTCTGTAGCAAGCATCAGCTGCGGCATTTAGCCTCGGTGCAGCGGTTGGAGCCGTCTGCACTTGGAGAAAATTTCAGCAGCTGGTCTGCGGTTAACCGCGTGTAATCTGCGGCTTTGGCCAATTTGCAGCCGGCTGCGCCGGGCATATCGAAACTGAATATGCCGGAAGGCCAGCGATGCGGCTTTCTCAAATTTTCGCTGAGAGCGAATCCTCTGTGGCAATGTCCGGGTCAATGAATGAAACAGCCGGATTCGTGATTTGATTCTGCGGATGCAGCCAGTGAAAGCCGGAGCGGCTTCAGCGGATCCGGCCATTATGCGGTCTGACAGGTTCGACTTTGACGATTCCATCCAGCCGGAAATTCCTCATAGCCCGACGTTCGTGACAATAAGCTTCAAGGCCATCATACAAGCTGCCCTTGTACTCCCGTTTTCCGATGTCGGTCGGGGTCAAAATTCGGACAGTCCGCTGGTTCTTCGCGCTGACATATTCAATTTGAACCTGCGTTTGATTCAGCAGCGCGTCTTCAAGCAGTTTCCGCCGGGATTCCCGGTCATGCCGGTCGGCGGACTTTTCTCTTGCTCTGGCTGCGAGATATTTCTGCACCCTCCAGTCGGTTCGGATGTGCTGTCGTTCGATCGGACGCGTCAGTATAATGCCTTCCAAAGTCCGGCAGCGGCTCAAAGCGACATATGCCTGACCGTGAGAGAAGACCCGAGTCAGATCGATGATCGTTTTGTCCAGAGTCAAGCCTTGGCTTTTGTGAATCGTGACGGCCCATGCGAGACGGAACGGAAGCTGTCGGAATCTGCCGGCCAGAACATATTCGATCGTGCCGGAGTGCGGTTCGGGCCTGTAGACTTGCCATTCATGCGGTTCAACGCGGACAGAGTCGGAGGAGTCATTCAGGAGGACTCTGACAAAAGGCATGCCGGCGGAATCAGTTCCGCACGTCTGGATGACTCCGGTCGATCCATTGACCCAGCGTCCGTCCGAATCGTTGTTCAACAGCATGATCTGGGCACCGGCTTTGTATTCCAGTTCAACCGGCGCCGGAAAATAATCCCGTGTGAAGTCTCCGGAAATTTCAGCAGTCGACTTCCTTTTGCGGGAGGAGAGCAGGCCGAGTTGTTCAGCATTGATTTTGTCCGCCCGCGCATTTGTGGACGTGAGCGTGACATAAAACCCGTTTTCACCGCTTTCAAAATCCGGATCGACTCTCCGGTTCAAAGCGTTGATATCCTCATCGGTTACGGAATTATTTCGAATATTCTCCAGAATGTCAATGAAAACAGGATCATGCTGGCGGTGGATCTTTTCCAATTCAATAATTTCCAAGCTGGTTTCCTGGACGCCTCCGGCACTGAAAAAATATGGAGAATCGTAATGTGTCCAGAAGAATTCCCGCTCGGATCTCGTTACGACAGGCGGGAGCTGGTACAAATCGCCCACGTAAATCATGTGTACGCCGCCGAACGGTTTGTTTCTTTGAGGGCCGAACTTCCGCAGGAACATGTCTATGCAGTCGTGAAGGTCGGCCCGCAGCATTGACACTTCATCAATGATGAGGGTTCGCAGTGACTTGAACAGATTCGGAGACCGGTTGGATTTCATTCGCCGGGCAGTTTCCGGCGTGACATTGACTGAGAATCCAAAGAACCGGTGAATTGTCTGGCCGCCGACCCGCAGGGCGGCCACGCCGGTCGGGGCCACGACCGCCGTTCCCTCGGGACGGTCCCTGAGATATGCGGTCAGCAGAGTTGATTTGCCGGTGCCCGCTTTCCCGGTGATAAGCAGATTGTTTTCTCCGCAGGCCATTCTCTGGAGCGCGTAATTCGAGCGGCTATCAAATGTAATATTTTCCCGTGCGCTCAGCGGGCCCGTGGCAGGTTGCGGCTTCGGCGCGCGGTCACTGTTCCGTTCGGTCGCTTCCGGCAAATTTTTTCCTCCAGCTGTCGCGCTGCCCGGCTGAGATTTTGCTGAACGCGACATCCGGCAGCGAGAATTCATGGCCCGCTGCCAGCGCTCCCAGAGATTTTCTCACATCGTCCGGCCAGGCATTCTCCCGGCTGTTCATGTCACGCAGGATCGATGCGGAAAAATCCGGCACGAACGGCTGCGAGAGTATGGCGTAAAGGCGCACCAGATTGAGGCAAAGGGCAACCGACGCCGTGGCTCCGCCCTTGTCCAGGCGCGCCGCTTTCCACGGCTCGGAAGACTGCAGAAATTCGTTTCCGGCGGCCCAGATTCCGCGCAGTTCACGGGCAGCCTTGCGCACCTCGATCGCGTCCATCTGCTCTTCGTATTTTCTGATGCGGGTTTGCAGATTCTCGACGAATGCATGTTCTGCCGGACCCCATTCGCATTCCGGAACTGCGCTTCCGAAACGCGCCGCGGCGAATTTCGTGATTCTGCGGACAAAATTGCCGAGCACATCCGCGAGATCCTTGTTCACATTGGTAACGAAGCCGTCCCAAGTGAACTCACTGTCGGAATATTCCGGCGCATGCGAAAGCAGCCACCATCTCCAGTAGTCGGCGGGCAGCAGGTCAAGTGCCTGATCCATGAACACGCCGCGCCCTAGACTCGTTGAAAACTGCCCGCCGTCATAGTTGAGGAAATTGAAAGACTTGATGTAATCGACAAGTTTCCAAGGCTCGCCCGAACCCATGATTGTCACCGGAAACGAGAGTGTATGGAAAGGCACGTTGTCCTTTCCCATAAACTGCACATAGCGCACATCCGATGCGCCCTTGTCCGTGCGCCACCAGCGCAGCCAGTCGGCGTCTGAACGGTCATGCAGATCGGCCCATTCCGCAGTCGCGGCGATATATTCGATCGGCGCGTCAAACCAGACATAAAAGACTTTGTCCTCCATCCCGGGCCAGTCGGCGTCTCCCTTGCGAACGGGCACGCCCCAGTCGAGATCGCGCGTGATGCCCCGGTCCTGCAGGCCTTCGCCGTCGCGCAGCCACTTTCTGGCTATCGAGGTTGTCAACACAGGCCAGTCGTGATTTGAGTCGATCCATTCCTCCAAGCGTCCGCGGAACTCCGACTGGCGTAGATACAGATGTTTGGTTCGCCGCATTTCCAGATCGGCTGATCCGGAAATCTCTGACTTGGGATTGATCAGATCTTTGGGATCCAGCTGTTTGGTGCAGTTTTCGCACTGGTCGCCGCGGGCGCGGTCATAACCGCAGGCAGGACATTCGCCGCGAACATACCGGTCAGGCAGGAACCGGCCGTCGGCGACCGAGTACAGCTGATATTCTTCGACTTCGCGGATATATCCGTTTTCGGCGAGTTTTCCGGCAAAATGCTGAGTGAGCCGGCGGTTCCTGTCGCTGGATGACCGTCCAAAATGATCGAATGACAGCCGAAATCCCTCCCCGAGGCGTTTTTGGGTGTCGTGCATCTGGTCGCAGTAATCGGTCACCTCCATGTCCGCGTCTCTGGCCGCAAGCTCCGCCGGGGTTCCGTGTTCGTCGGTCGCGCAGATGAACATCACTTCATGGCCGCGCTGGCGCAGGTAACGCGCATACAGATCCGCTGGGAGCTGGCTGCCGACAAGGTTGCCGAGATGTTTGATTCCGTTGATGTACGGAATCGCGGAAGTGATCAACACACGTGCCATTGCCAAGATCCAGTCGCTCGGCGACCTTCTTAACCCAAGTCGGAGTTCCACGCTACACGTCACAAAAATGCTCTCCCGGCGCGGTGCCTGGCAGCCTGTCGCTTCGGTATTGTATGGATACAGGGAATATTGGTCTGACAGGAGATGCGGTGTTGGCCTCATATAATTCAAACCAAGGATAATTCCATTGAGAGTTGTCCGCAGATGTGCGTCCGGCGCGAGGCTGCGGCAAACTTTCATTTCATTGAAGATCCGCAGCCGTGCTGTCCTGTCGCGGGTTTTCCTTGCCGGCGGGACATTCCCCCGGCTCCCATGGATGAGAGCGAAGCCAGGTTTGGCGCGGTCGCCGGCCCTTGTTATGATCCGATGAGCGGTTGTGCGGCGGCAATTCTTGAAAACGAACAGACATCAGCCGCCTCACTCGGTTCCGCCGTGCTGAATCCGCGGGACAGTTTCGCTGCGGTCGATCAGCTTCTGCCGTTCTTTCGTTTGAACATCCGGCCAAGAATGAATGTTGTCCGCGGTATGTAAGCGTAAGCGTTCTTGGCCGTTGTCGGCCGTTTGGTCATGCGGATCAATCCGAACAGGCACAGAACGGCATGCGCCGCCGCTATGAATGCAAACATCGCATAGGCTCCGAGTTCGGCGACGAGCAGTGAGACGAGCAGCGGGCTGATGATCGCCCCGATGGCGAAATAGAACAGCAAAGAAGCGTTCAGTTCAACCATGTGCTCTGTTTCCACATGGTCATTCGCATGTGCGGCGGCGATGGAATAAATCGGATAAGCGGCGATCCCGAATATCACAGAGGCCGCGAGCAGACCCGCCGCGCTGAAACCAGACAGCAAAATGACCAGCAGGCACGCGGCGATTGAGGCGGCGGAAAAAACGAACATCACTTTTCTGCGGTCGTACCGGTCGGCCAGCCAGCCCGCCGGATATTGTGCCAACGCGCCGCCGAAAACGAACGCCGCGAGGAAGATACCGATTTGAACTGTGGTCAGACCGGTTGTCTGACCGTAGACGGGTCCGACCATACGAAAGGAAGCGGTGGTGATGCCCGCGATCACCACCCCGGCCGAGGCCATTGGGGAAATCCTGTATCCAAGCATCGGCCTGAGCCGCAATTTGGCTGCGGTCGGCGGCTGCGGTATGCGGGTCAGCGCAAGTGGCAGCAGCGATGCGCAGCAAACGATCGCCAGCAGATTGTAAGCGGCATAAGTGGCAGGTTCCAGGACGGCGATCAAAAGCTGGCTGCAGATGCCGCCCGCCAAATCCACAATACGGTAAATTCCGACATTCCGGCCCCGTGTCTCGTTTGTCGTTTTGGCCTGAAGCCATGCCTCAAGCACCGTGACACAGCCGGCGACGCACATTCCCGACAGCACCCGCATCGCTGACCAAGCATAAGGATCAAGCCACATCATATGCGAAAGGATGCCAACTGTTCCCGCCGCGGCGAAGACAGCGAACGCGCGCGAATGTCCGATGATTCCGATCAGCCGGGGGGACCACCAGCAGCCGATGAAAAACCCGATGAAGTGGGACGATCCAAGTATTCCGATTTCCTGGGTGGTGAATCCGGCCTGAATGCCTGAGAGAGCGTCCAGTGGCCCGACCCCGCCGGAACTGAGCTGAATCAGAACAATGGAAAGAAACAGCGAGAAGAATGATATCGCAAGCATGCTGGCCCTGCAATGTTACCGTTGCATTGGAAGCAAGATGTCAAGGCCTCAATGAGGTGTCCGGCGTCAACAGCAAATTTCAGAAATCAAATAGAATCAGTGCGGAGTTTTTCAACTGTTCCCGGAGATATGTCCGGCGATAAACTTCTGGCCATGTGATCAAGCACGCCGTTAACGAATCCCGCGGCTTTGCCTTCCGGATAGAAGGCCTTGGCGATCTCCACGAATTCGTTAATGGTGACACGTGGCGGTGCCGAGCGCATGAATAACTCCGCGCCCGCCGAACGGAAAAGAGCCCGAAGAGTCGGATCTATCCGGTCGATCGGCCACCCTTCTTTCAGAGCCGCATTGGTCATTTTGTCGATCCGCTTCTGTTCTCTGAGCGCAGTGTCAATCAGCATCCGGAAATATTCCGCGTCCGTCGCAGCCAGTTCCTCGCCGTTTTCACCGCCCGAAATCATGTCCGATTCGAAGTCGCGCACGACTTTGTCCGTTCCGACGCCTGATGCTTCCATCTGAAACAATGCCTGAACTGATCTGAGACGCGCCATTCTGCGCGCGAGAATCATGCCGGGATCCATGGAGGTGCCGCTGTTCTGGTTTCAGGCCGGATCCCGGCCGGCCTCGCCGCCGTCCCGCATCCTGAATCCCATATTTCCGGACGTGCCGCCGAACCGCTGCGTCAGCGCGATCAAATGCAGTGCCGCTGCCGCTGCTTCGCCGCCTTTGTCCTCGCGGAGCGGGTCGGCGCGGTCCTTGCCTTGACGATCGTCTTCCAAGGTCAGAATTCCGTTGCCGATGCAGAGGCCCGAGATTCCAAGGAGCGTCAGTCCGCGGGCGCTCTCGGCGCAGACAATGTCGTAATGGGAAGTTTCTCCGCGGATGACGCAGCCGAGCGCCACAAAACCGTCAAACTTGCCGGCTGAGGAAGCGATCCGGATAGCGGCGGCAATTTCCAGCGAGCCGGGGACATGAATCATTTCATGGGTCGCTACCAAGTCCAGAGTCCGCTGTGCGCCTTTCTCCAGAAGACTTACCAACTGTTGTTGGTAACGGGCCGCCACGATCAAAAGATGCGGCTTCGACTCGAATTCCGGAAATTCGTGCATTTGAGATTCGTTGCGCCAGAACAAAGTCAATCCTCTGCATGTATAGGATGGGTGCCGTGCACGGAAATACCGTAGCCGTCGAGTCCGATGATTTTCGGGCTCGGCGAATTTGTCAGGAGTTTCAGGTTGCGGATGCCGAGCGAAGCCAGAATCTGCGCCCCCAGCCCGTACTGGCGCAGCGTCTGCGGTGATTCTCCCTTGCTGATGTTCAGCTTCATATCGGTGTCGCGGAGAAGTACCACCACGCCGCGTCCTTCTTCGGCGATGATGCGCATCGCGTCTCCGAGCTGGCGCGCTTTGCCGGGCGCCAGCGCCAACAGATCCAGAAGCGGATTGACGGCATGCATGCGCACCAGCACCGTGTCTCCGCCGGAAAAATCACCCTTGGTCAGCACTATATGCTCGGCCCCTTGGATCTCATCCTCAAAAATCCGCAGCATCCATTCGCCGCCGATTTCCGACGTCACTGCGCGGCTGGTCATCTGACGCACCAGATTGTCGTGTTTGAGCCGGTAAGCGATCAGATCCGATATGGTTCCGACTTTCAGACCGTGCAGTTGCGCGAAAGAAATCAAGTCCGGCATCCGCGCCATGGTTCCGTCTTCCTTCATGATCTCGCAGATCACAGCCGACGGGTTCAAACCGGCCAGCCGGGAAATATCCACGGCTGCCTCGGTATGGCCCGCGCGGACGAGGACGCCGCCGTTTCGGGCGCGCACGGGAAACACATGGCCCGGAGTGGCGATGTCGTCACCCGTGCTTTCAGGATTGATCGCGACCAGAATCGTGTGGGCCCGGTCATGGGCGGAAATTCCGGTTGTGACTCCCTGCCGGGCTTCAATCGAGGTGGTGAATGCGGTTTCATGGCGCGATGAATTCGTCGCGGCCATCAAGGGAAGACCGAGAGCTTTGGTTCGGTCTTCGGTAAGGGCCAGGCAGACAAGGCCGCGGGCATGCGTTGCCATGAAGTTGACGGCATTCGGCGTCGCCATCTGCGCTGGGATGATCAGATCGCCCTCGTTTTCGCGCTCTTCATGGTCAACGAGTACGAACATGCGGCCGTTTCGCGCATCGTCGATAATCTCCTCAATTCCCGAGACCGCATCGCTGTATTCGGAAGAATTCATGCCTGCCCTGACACTTCTTGAAAACGTGAGATATACCGCGCCAGTACGTCGATCTCGACATTTGCCAGATCGCCCGGGGCAGCGGATCCCCAAGTTGTGGCCGACAATGTGTGTGGTATCAGATTGACTGTGAAGTCTGTGCCGGTGACCCGGTTGACTGTCAGCGAAACTCCGTTCAGGGCAACGGATCCTTTTTCGGCGAGGTAGCGCGCAAGCTGCTTCGGAGCGCGCAATGTCATCCGGCGGCTGCTGCCTTCAGGTTCCATGCTTTCGACTTCTGTCACGCCGTCTACGTGACCTGACACGATATGGCCGCCCAACTCGTCGCCGATGCGGAGCGAGCGTTCCAGATTCACCCGGCTTCCGGGTTTCCAGTGGCCGATCGCGGTGCGCTCCAAGGTCTCCTGAGAGACGGTCACCTTGAACCAGTCGCCGCCGCCGCATTTTTCGACCACGGTCAGACAAACGCCGTCACATGCGACCGATGCGCCGATTTCAAGTCCGCGCTGCGGCCGCTGCGGTTCGATCAGCACGCTGTGATCAGGGTGTTTTATCACTTCACTCACAGTGCCGATGTCAGTGACGATTCCGGTGAACATGGCTCAGATTCCGAATAAGACCCGCCGCATAGTTACATAGATGGATCGTCTGCGGCAACATGGCATTTCCACGCCGGCAGAGAAAGAGAATATGTGACGCTGGTGAACGTCGTGACCGTCTTCAGTCATGATTCCCGGCGGTTCGAATCCACCGGTGCATGACATCGTCTCCGATCCGGTCGGCAGACATAAGCTGAAAACGGCGGGCATCAGCAACTTTTTTCAGGCCCAGCGGGCCGATCGAGGATAATCCTTCCGCACCCAGGCTAAAGCCGGCGCTGAAGCCGACAATCTCATCGACGAGACCGGCGTGGATCAGTGACGACGCCAATGCTGATCCGCCTTCGCAGAAGACGCGGGTCAGTCCGCGGCCGGCAAGCAACCCGAGAGCATCGCGCAGATCAACCATCCCGCCGATCGAGCGGCAAAGAATGGTTTCCGCTTTCTGATTCCGCCAGCGGTCGATTGCCGTCTGCGGCGCGTCCGCGACGTGACACAGCCAAACGGGTTCTTTCCGGGCAATTCGCCCAAGCTGAGAATCGCACGGGGTTGAGAGTCCGCTGTCAATGATGATCCGCACCGGCGGCACGCCTGCCCCGATCTCGCGCGGGGCGAGGTGCGGGTCATCGGCGCAGGCTGTTCCGCGTCCCACCATGACGGCATCATGCCGGGCGCGCATGAGATGGACGCGCCGCCGCGCGGCCGGCCCGGTGATCCATTTGCTGTCTCCTTCCGCAGTCGCGATCTTGCCGTCGAATGACATGGCGAGCTTAAGCGTGACAGAGGGCAGATTCTTTTCAATTCGGGAAAAGAACCCTCGGTGCGACCACCGCGCCTCTGCTTCCATAACACCGGTTTTGACTTCAATTCCGGCTGATTCGAGTATTCTGATGCCTTTCCCCGAGACTCTTGGATCCGGATCCCCGACAGCAATCACGGCGCGAGCGATTCCGGCCTCGGCCAGCATTTCGGCGCAGGGAGGCGTCCGCCCGAAATGGGCGCAGGGTTCCAGAGTCACGTAAGCGGTGCCGCCTTTCGCATCGTGGCCGGCGGACCGCAGCGCTGACGCTTCGGCATGGGGCCGTCCGCCCTGTCCGGTGAATCCGCGCCCGATGAGCCGTCCGCCTTTGACCAGAACGCAGCCGACGGAAGGGTTCGGCCATGCATGGCCCAGCCGGCGCCGGCCCAGCATCAGCGCCAGACTCATCCATCGCTGATCGCTCTCTGACGGTGAGATGTGTCAGTCCTCGCCGGAGTCTTTCGGGCGTAACTCCGCGACGAATGATTCGAAATCGTTGGCTCCTTGAAAGTTTTTGTAAACACTGGCAAAACGGACAAACGCCACAGTATCGATTCGCGAAAGAGCTTCCATTGCGGTCTCACCGATCAATGTAGAAGGAATGTCTGTTTCGCCGGACGACTCCAGCCGCCTCACGATCCCGGAAATCATCTTGCTGATCCGCTCAGGTTCGATCGGGCGCTTCCTCAGAGCGATCTTGATTGACCTCTCCAGTTTGTCGCGGTCAAAATCCTCGCGTCTGCCGGATGTTTTTCTGATCACCAAGTCGCGCAGTTGAACTCGTTCGTAGGTCGTGAAACGTCCGGCGCAGGAAGTGCATAACCGGCGTCTCCTGATCGCGCCATGGTCTTCAGTCGGCCGCGAATCCTTGACTTGGGAGTCAGTGCTTCCACAAAATGGGCAACGCATTCGCCACCTCGTCACAAGCGATTGTCAGACGGTCAACTAATTGCGGATGCGGGGTAATGGCAATAGTGGATTTTGCGAATTCCCGTGGTTTCGCCGTGATCCGGTCAGCTCCGCCCTTTCGATTCTGTTCCCGGCTGAACTCCGAAATGCATCCCTTCATCTGCAGACCGCGATTCAGACGTAGCAACATATCATGGCAAATCACGCGTGTGCGATACTCTCTGTAACGAAAGAACAGAGGGAATCGCAGGTCGTCAGGTTTCAGCTGCTTGACCTGGCACCGCCATCGCCGGCTTCAGACGCTGAAGAAAAGCGGTTTTCCGCAAAGTGGCATCGCGGCAGTGACGGGGCCGGTCGCTTTGCCGAGAGGAAGCAGCTTGACCCGCTGCTGCATCGCATAAGCCGACATGATTCTGTCATTCTGTTTATCTTGCCCATGGCATCGGTCCGGCTTATCCAAGACTGGGAAACGCCCCGCCGCGAAGTCTCGGCGCAGCAGGAAGCGCCCCAATGCTTACCCGGCCCCGCTGAAGACGCGCACACCAAACGGCGTTCCCTCTGCCTGTCAGTACGGCAATACAGACTTCTAGGTGATGGCCACCGCATCCCGGAAAGTTGGAGATTTCTGATTTGAACCAAGGCATTTCCATTTGCTTAAGAAATTCATCACCGATCAGCGAGCGGGACTGCGCATGACGAGCATCGTCATCAAAATGCAAATCGGCCTCGTTTCCTGTTCTCCCTGATTTACAACAGAATCAACACGATCAAAGCTTGAATACCGCAATCGACAAGGTGGTTGAGGTCAATGCTGAGCTTTCAAGACCAAGGGATGACGACTCAGAACTGGTTGTTTCAGGCGAAGCCGCTGAGTGTTCAGCCTAGGCGGGCCTCAGCAAGCTTTGTGCCCTCGACCCTTGCCCGGATCTTCGCGAAGGCGGTTTCACGCGCGGTCGACACATCGTCGCCAAAAGGAGAAAAGCCGCAGTCGTCCGTGCTACCAAGCCCTTTGGTCCCGAGATGCTCGGCTGCTTCCAAGATGCGCTCGCAGACCGTCTCGGCACTCTCGATACGCGGGTTTATGGGATCAATGACCCCGACATAGACCGTCTGATCGGACCTCCTTTCGTGCGCCACGATATCGAGTACCCGCGGCCGGTCCGCCTCGCTCGCCATCTGTATGTAGAAGCGCCCGGCGTTTATGCCAAGCAGATCCGGCAGCAACTCATTGTAATCGACATCAGCGGAATGGGTCGAATCCTGGTCTCCGCCCGGGCAGGTATGCACTCCAATGCGGGCACGTTCGGCGTCGGTAAAGCGCGCAATCACTCGGTTGTTGAGCTCCACGAAGTCCCTGAGCAGTCTGAGTGATGAATCCAACTTGCAGCACAGCCGCCCCTCGGTGAAATCGATCTGCACGCTGTCCGCTCCAGCATCGAAAGCCGAGCGGATGTCCTTTTCACATTCGTTCACCAAGTCGGCAATGAATTCGTCTCGGGAATAGCCGGCGATCCCTTCTTGGGGATAGATCAGCGAGATCGCGGAGGGCGAGATCACTGCCTGCTTCACCGGCAGGTCAGTAAGGGTCTTTGCTGCGGCAACATAGCTCTTCGAATAGATATTGTAGCGAAACGGCCCGGCGGTCAGTACCGGGAGTTGTCGGGTATGGCCATCTTCGAAGGGGATGACCACCCCCTCGGGCGCCAGCGTGTCGAGGCCGGCGAGCGGATAGGTCGCGAAGCTCGGTTTCGACTGCTCGCCGTCGGTAATCACCGGGGAACCGGTTGCCTCCATGGCCTCGATCGTTTCGGTCACCGCGCGATTCATGACACTGTCGAGGCTGGCGTCATTGAGTTCGCCGGATGCATGAGCGCCCATGGCATCGATCAGGTAGCTGGGACGCGGAACGCTGCCGATCGGTTCGGTGGGGATCGTTATGGCCATGAATTGTCTCCATATGAATGTAAATAGAAATCAGGAATTGTATCCGGAAAACTATGCCGCCTTTCCGGTTTTGTCAACTTGGAACGGTGGTATATCCCAATCGTCTGTCATTGCCATATCGACAGGTAGAGCAATTGCAATTCCTTGTGGCGTCTTCGGCGGTGAACAGCTGTTTCATCGGGATCGGGCCGGAATTGCGCACTTGCCATTGCGCCGAGGCCTCGCGGCGGAGTGCCTCCTGGTCCGGGATGCGCCGGGACGGGCGCTGCCGCGGCCTGCCCATTAGACTGAAGTTCCAAAAAATTTCCAGCTATTTTGCGCTTAACTGATTGATTTGTTTCAGGAAACGCTATTTGAACAGCTCCATATCGTTGCCATGTAAATATGCATTTTGCTCTTGCAACAGCTGCAACTAACGATTATTGCAGTTGCCATGTATATCGACACTGTCCCCAACCGTAACTCGCCGCCCGCTATCCTGCTGCGGGAAGGTCAGCGCGAAAACGGTAAAGTCAAAAAACGCACCATCGCTAACCTCTCCCAAGCAGCCCGGCGCAAAGATCGCTGATCTGCGCCGGGTTCTCAAGAACGAACCCTTGGTCGGGCGCGATGACGTCTTCCACATCGTGCGTTCTCTCCCGCACGGCCATGTCGCTGCGGTGCTCGGCACCCTGCGCAAACTTCGCCTTGACCTTCTCATCAACCCTGAACCCTCGCCGCAGCGCGAGCGCGTACCAGCGATGATTGCCGCACGCATCCTCAACCCTGGTTCAAAGCTCGCTGCCGCCCGCGGGCTTGCCGAGGCAACGGCACATGACACCCTTGCCGAGACTCCGGGGCTCGAGCCATTGGACGAGAACGACCTGTATGCCTCCATGGACCGGCTCCTTGCCCGGCAGGAACGCATTGAGCGCGGCTTGGCAAAGCAGCATCTCGAAACAGGCGCCTTGGCGCTTTACGACCTGACTTCGGTGTGGATGGAAGGGCGTTTCTGTCCGCTGGCCCGGCTTGGACACTCACGTGACGGCAAGCGAAACAAGCTGCGGATCGAGTTCGGGTTGCTGTGTAACCAAGAGGGCTGCCCGGTGTCGGCAGAGGTGTTTGCAGGTAATACGGCGGATCCAAGTACTGTGGGAGCGCAGGTGAAGAAGCTGCGAGAGCAATTCAATCTTTCGACTGTGGTACCGGCAGGTGACCGCGGGATGTTGACTGAAGCACGGATCCGTGAGGACATCAAGCCGGCGGAGTTGGACTGGATCGGGGCATTGCGCGGGTCGGCCATCCGCTCGTTGGTCGACAACGGCACAGTGCAGCTCTCGCTGTTCGACGAGAAGGATCCAGCAGAGGTCAAAAGTGATGCCTGCCCCGGTGAGCGTTTAATGGTCTGCCGCAATCCTCTGTCAGCCGAGCAACGTGCGCATAAGCGCGAAGCGCTGCTTGATGCTGCCGCAGGCTTTGCTCGAACCGATTGCGACAGCAACCCGACGCCAGCAGCGGCGTCTGACCGGAAAGGAGCGAATCGGAGAACGGGCAGGCAAGGTCATCGGCCGCTACAAGGCAACTGAGCGCTTCGAGTGGTCCATTGATCAGCAAGGCAGGTTCAACTACCGGCGCAAGGCCGATTCTATTGCGACTGAAGCGGCCTCAGCCGGGCTGTATGCAGTGCGCGCCAGCCTGTCCCAAGGCTGACTCGACGCACCCGCTGCCGTACGTGCCTACAAGCGCCTCAGTACCGTGGAGCGAGCCTTCCGCAGCCTTAAAACCGTGGATCTGAAGGTGCGACCGGTATTCCATCGCACTCCCGACCGCGTCCGTGCTCATGTCCTGCTGTGCATGCTGGCTTACTACGTGGAATGGCACATGCGCCGGCAACTGCGCCCGCTGCTGTTCGACGACGAGAACAGCGATGCCGCCGAAGCCGCGCGTCGTTCTGTCGTAGCCCCGGCCCGGAGGTCTGAAGCTGCGCTGGCCAAGGCTGGTACTGAACGCACCATTGAAGGCGACCCGGTGCAGAGCTTTCGCTCCTTGCTCGCTGACTTGGCTGCCATCACCTGCAACACCGTAGAGCCGCGCCTTCCCGAGGCCGAACCGTTCAAGGTCACCACCCGCCCCATGCCACTGCAGTGCAAGGCCTTCAAGTTGTTAGGCGTGCTGCTGCCGTGTTCCCAGTAGCGGCGAACTGAAATCTCCTTAATATCGATTTAAGTCAATAAGTTACGTCCGCTCCTGTCTGGAACTTCAGATTAGTCAAAAAGGTGTCATCACAATTGGTTCTGGAGGGCGGCGATTCCGCCGCCCTCCGCCCGGTCCGGGCGCGGTTTCAGGTCTGCGAGAGACGGTTCAACTCTGAGAGTTAGATCCATAATGCTGTATGCAGTATGTAAGTCCGCTTGAATCACGATGTTTATTCTACCCCGGCCAAACTCCGAAATGCATCGCTTCATCTGTAGACCGCGATTGAGGCAGATCTACATGTTGTATGCGGATCAAGCGGGTGCGATACTCTCTATGATGAAAACGGAGGGAATCGCATGCCGTCGGGCTTTAACTGCTTGACCCAGTTTGACCGTTACCAGCTTCAGGCGCTGAAGAAAAGCGGTTTCTCGCAAAGAGGCATCGCGGCGGAGATCGGCTGCTCGCAGTCGACGGTGAGCCGCGAACTCGCCCGCAACACCGGGCTGCGGGGCTACCGCTGCCGCCAGGCGCAGCGGCTGGCCGAAACCCGGCGGCGGGAAGCCTCGTCGGTTCCCCGCAAGATGTCGCCGATGAGCTGGAAGATCATCGAAATATGTCTGATGTCTGGATGGAGCCCGCAGCAGATTTCGGGCCGCTCAGCGATGACAGGTGTCATGACGGTGAGTCCGACCTGGATTTACCGTCACATCTATGCGGACCGGGCGGCGGGGGGAAGCCTGTTCCGCTGTCTCCGCCGCCGGGGGCGGAAGCGCTGCCGCCGAGGCCGGAACGGCTCCGGGCGGGGCGTGATTCCGGGCCGTAGGGACATATCCGAGCGGCCCGCGATCGTCGAGGAGAAGACCCGGGCGGGAGACTGGGAAGCGGACACGATCATCGGCGTCCGGCACCGGGGAGCCTTGGTTTCGCTTGTCGACCGGGCGACGAAATTGACTTTGCTTCAACAGGTTAAGAGAAGGACGTCGTCCTTGGTCAGGGCCGCGGTCATCAAGTGTCTTCAGCCTGTGTCCGACATGACTCACACGATCACGGCTGACAACGGCAAGGAATTCGCGGAGCATGCGGAGGTCTCGCGGGCTCTCGACGCGGACTTTTACTTCGCCCGCCCGTACCGTTCATGCGACCGGGGTTTGAACGAGCATACGAACGGCCTGGTGAGAGAACAGCTTCCGAAGTCGACGGACTTCCGGACGATAGATCCCGCCGAGGTCCGGAGGGTGCAGGACGCGCTTGATAACCGCCCCCGCCGCTGCCTGGGTTACCGGACCCCGGCGGAGGCTTTCCGTGAGGCTGCGGAGGCGGCCGCGGGCGGATGAAGCCTTGACGCCCCTGCCCGGCTTCCAGCGCGCGCTGGAAGCCGGGCAGGGGCGTCCTCGAAAAATTTCCGGTCCCGTGCGGCGGCTCAGCGGCGGCTCGGGCCAGCCCCCCCCCCCGCTGAAACCGCCTGCGGACCGCTTGGAAGAGGCGGAGCTGAACTTTCCGGCTGCCGGCTGACCCCGGCCAGCGGCTGGATCACGACGGATTCCCGCCGCTCTCATGACCCGCGGCCGCCGGAAACGCATTTGCGGGGCGGCCGCGGCATCTGCTACAGCTTGATTCTGACAGAGAGCCGCCGGCTGAACCCGGTGATGCATTTCATTGTTGTACGGGCGCTATATTTGGTATGTGAAATCGACTTTAGGAACAAACTCTGATATTCAGCCTTGAGCGAGAAGTTTCGCTGCCCGGCTCATTTGGCTGTCAGCAAGGGTGCGCTTGACAGCGGCGGCCGGCGCTGGGCCGCACGAGGGTTGAACGAATCGGTGGCGAGGTGTGTCCCATGGCCAAGAACATGAACGCACGGCGAATCATCCGGCGGGAAAACCGCGCAGAATCAGCGCGGCGATCACCGGCGAGCAAACCACCGCCAGCCCGATTATGCCGCCGGCGGCCCATTTCCATTTGTTCAGCGCGTGAACCTCTTTGCGGATTTCATCAACGGATTCCTGCACCTTGCCGATATCGGCCTGTATGGCGGCCCGGTCAGCCCGCATTTCAGCCCTGATTCCCTCGACGGCTCGCGCTATGCGGTCTTCCGTCCGATCTATGCGCCCGTCAGCTCGTTCGATCCGCCGTTCGACTCGTTCAATGTCGGCTCTGTCGACGGGGCGCGTCGCGTCCTTCGCCGGCGCGTCCGCGTGAACATCTGTCATATCGATTTCATGGAGACGCCGGGATGCGCCGCGGTCTCGCTCGGTTTGAGTTCAGACATGGGATACTCCGTCAGTCTGTCGGTAGGGTTATCAACTTTATCTGTAATGTGTCAACCGCCGCCCTGTCGCGCCCGTGAAGCTGTCCAGGCACTGTATCTTTCCGCATTCCTCAAACCGCGTCTTTTAATTTGGGGCTTATATGCTTGACTAGCCGTAACACAAAATGTAGTGTTCAGAAAACAACAAAATACACAAGTAGTAGTTTTTGGCCAATTAAGGGGGATGTCCCACTTGGTGTTGAAACCCGCATGAGCGATGCTGCCTGTCGACTATCTACGCGGCGTCCTTGAGCCGGTCAAGCCGATTCTTTCGACGATGTTCGATGAGAGCCTGTTTGAGAACGGGCAGCTGCCTGTACGCCTTGATGCGGCGGAAACCCTTCCCGGCCGCTGTCATGCCAGCCGCGTCCATCGCAGAGCCATACCGGCGTTCCTCCAGCGTTTCACGTTGCGGCAGACCTGCCGGACCGTGCTGTTCATCGACTCGATGATGTTCGTGCTCGCCAGCGACCGCCGCAGCTCGAACGGCAGGCCGAGCCGGGAGACGGTCAGGACCTCGTCCAGGCCCTCAAGTATCGACCGGGAGACGTCCGGAGCCTCCTGTTCGAACCGCTGAGCCAGGCTGCGCATCAGCCGCTCGGCCTTGTCGGCGTCATCCAGCTCCCAAGCCTGCCTGAGCGTCCGCCGCACGGCGGCGTGATGCTTCACGGCGAGACGGTCGGTGATGTTGCGGCCCTTGTGAACCTGACAGCGCTGGACAGGGATATCCGCGCCGAAAGTGCGCCGGATCGCCTTGCTGAGCGCCCTGGCTCCGTCGACGATGAACAGATAACAGCCCTCCGGATCAAGCCCGCGCCCGATCAGATCATCAAGCAGAGCCTGCACGGTCGCGGCGTTCTCCGTCGCGCCTTCGATGACGACCAGCGGGCGCTTACGCCCGGACGCGTCAATGCCGACGGCCCCGATCATCAGCAGACGGTCGCTCAGGTGCAGCCCGTCGATCTGAACCGCGACGAGATCAAGTTCCGACAGATCGGAAGTCATCCATTCATCAAACTTCGCCTGCGTCAACGCCTTGAACCGGCGGGACACGGCTGATTTCGACAGCCCGCAGCCCGCCCCGCAGGGAACCCCGGCCCCCGGAATCCTCACCGCCCGGCGGAACTTGCGGGTCGCTGCGCTGGCCGTCATCAAGTTCACCGACTGTTGATCAAGACAGCCGTCCGCGGAGATCTCTTACCAGCTCGGCAGGGACATCTCCTTGCCCGCAGCCTTGCAGCGGAGCCGGGGACGGTCGATGCCGACCTTGCCGCCGTGGAACCCGACCTGGGAACGCGCATGGCACCAGCGGTGCCCCGGCTTGTCGGGAGAATGACTGTAACGCTTCCCGGCCAGCCGTTCGGCGTCCTCGTCCATCATCTGCCGCAGATACGCGATGCCCGTTGTCAGACAGAATTTCTCGAAACTCTCGGTCACGTCTTCGTACGCCTCTTCGACGAGCGTGTCGATGTTCGAAGCGCTGGCGGAGGCGCAGGGGAATGTGCTGATGGTCTTCATGGTGTTGCTTCCTTTTCTTCATTAAATCCCCGAGCTGATGCTCGGGGGAGAGGCAACACCGCCCATATCAAATTCAACACCAAGTGGGACATCCCCCAATTAAGTACATAAGCCCCTTTAATTTCCGCGTCAACTGGATATCCTCAGAATGCTCGGCCATCTAGGGCTATCGCTTTTGTGGTTCCCAGTTTTCCGGCAGCAGTCCGGCGGAGCTGATGAGCTTCAGCGCATAGCGGCGATGCTGTCCGGCTTTCTTGAGTTTGCCGCGCATTGACTCAGCCTGCTTGTTCTCAGTGACCCGTGCCAGATTGAGAGACAGCCGCCGCATAACGGCTGGATTTTCCGGTCCGGTTCCGTAGATGATCTTCATTCATCGTAACATCGAAGAACCAGCGCGGACTGTTCTCTGCCGACCAGTGTTGCCGCACGCCCCTGAGAAAACGCTCCAGATTCCGCTTTTCGTTCTTCTGACCGTCATGTCGGGAGGCGAAATATGCCCCGATACAGTCGAATTCGGCAAAATCAAGAAGAGATTCCTGCTTGGGTTCATGTATCTGGAGCACGGCAGGCCGAGTTGCGACGCCTTTTCCGACCTGTTCAATAACACTGATCCTCTCGAGCTCGGCATCGTTCCCGCGCCGGGGATCTGTGATGCCATTGAAAATACAAGATAAATCAGCTGTCTTCCTGCTTCTGTTCATGTTGTTGATGCCTTGATGAAACAAAATGCGCTGATTGGAAAGCAAAAATTCAAAAGCGAACGCTCTGGCTATTGCCCCCTGTACGGTTCAGCTGGCTTCCTCAAGAATATAATCCATCAAGCTGGGAATTCCGGGCTCCCAGCCCACATTCGACGCTGGTCTCCAAACAAAGCCGCGAGAGCGCAGGAAGCGCAATTTCTTCGGACGGCTCCAGCCATCCAGCTCAACCTTGTCAACTACGGATTCAAGTTGGGCGTCCTCCATGCGGATTGAGCTTTCAAAAAAAGCATTCGCGACGGCATGCGCAAGAGGCAAAACTTCAGCGTCAACAAATTCGCTTCGGCGTTCGCGATAATATCCTCGTCGTGTTATTTCACCGACCGCTTTCGCGCTTTCCGCATTTGTTTCGTTAAGTATTCCGGATCCGGTTGAGGCCATCGCTTCCCATGCCGCAGCTCCATAGACCTGCAGAAAATAGGGATAACAGTCAGCAGTCATTGCCAAGTCCGCCGCAACGCCGTCCTCAAGCTCAATGCAGGCATTCCGGAAAGGCTCGGCAATCACTAGTTCGGCTTCCGAAGCTGGTAGACGACCGACACCAAGTTGTTTGCCACGACTCCAGTAACTGACGTGTGCGCTTCTCAGAACATCCTCCAGATCCGGGGTGCCTGCGAGAACGACAGCTATGCGTGAGTGTCTGCCGGCATCCTGAACGGCGTTTAGCAATGATGTCAGCCGCTGCGGGTTAATCGTTTGGGCCTCGTCAACCAATACCAAAAGCGGCCCTCCACGAATGACCAATGTCTTGTTGGATTGCCGTCTCTCTGTATCCACTTTCACACCGGCCATGCCGACGGAAAAACTGAACTTCAGTTTCCCTAAGGCTCGCATGAACAGGTTGCGGTGCCCGGAAAACAGGTTCAGAGCTTCTGCAAGCGTTTCATCCGACTCCAGCGATCCCGGATAGAGGAATGCGCAGGGGATAGATTTGCCGTTCTTCAACTGCCGTTCAAGCCAATTCAGCAGCACCGTCTTGCCGTTGCCCCGGGGACCGTAGAGAAAGGCAAATTCCGAGCCATTCTCATTGCCTCGAAGATGATCTAGAATGCTCAGAAGCGGTTGTTCGACCTCCGGGCGATGGCCCATCCTTGGTGGAATTCTGGCAATTCCCGGCTTGAAAGGATTCTTAGGCAGAGGGTTGTTCATCCGAGAAGTATTTCAGCTCCTGTTGCCTCAGCGGTTTGTGCATTAGCTCCAACCGTTATAGCGCGGTGACAGGGATGTTCCGGAACGGGAATGTCCAGATGGATATTAGATCTCGCGCGAACTGCGCTGCCCGTTGAATATCTACGCGGCGTGCTTGATCCTGTCAAGCTAATCCTTTCCGCGGTGTTTGGAGAGAGCCTATTTGAGAACAAACGCTTGCATGCAGGCCTTGATGCGGCGGAAACCCTTCTCAGTCTTTTGCATGTCGGCTACTGGCTGTCGCAGAGCCATGACAGCGTCTTTCCAGTACTTCACGTTTCCGACAGAACCGCTTGCCGAAACGCGGCAGAATATCGTGCCAAGGTGTACCCGGCCGGTTACGCTGAAGCACTGTTTCAATGAAACACCCGTCATCCGCCGTGATGACACCGGAGTATGTCGCTTTCCCCGGTGTAAAAACCTCTGTTCGCACCTGCATATAGCTCATTTCGGCAGCTGAACGTAAACGCCATAAGCGAGTATGATGGGCAATTTCATCAAGCCACGAGTTGTTCCAGCCGCTCCAATATCTTCAGGTGCTGTTTGGTCTTCAGTGGCGCAACCGTAAAGAACTGATGATGAGAAAAATCAATTCCTTCTTTCCTCTCAAAACGAAAAGGAATCGGCTTCAGTACAGGATTACCGGCTTGGTTAGCGGAAAACGCAATCCCAAAATCCTGGTATGGGATTCTCAGATTCGTAGAATCATGCAACATATTTTCAATCATTCCACGCAGTTCAAAAAAAGTCGAAAGCGGCTTGAATACATCGTGATTAGTCTGGACTAGCAACGTACTCTCGTAAATCCTGCCGATCGCATGCGTTTCAATTAAGGAAATGCCGTGGTGTTTTTCTAGCGTTTTAACCAAATCATTGATGAACCTATCGACGAACTCTGTATCGGAGCGTGATGCTACAACAATTCCGTCATCATAAATTTCGAACGAATCAATGGCATTACCATCGAGACGTCCATGTCTGAATACGGCCTTTTTCTCTTCTATTGCTGCCAGTGAGTCAGGTTTTCCGGTGAAATGATAACGATCAGATAATTGGTAGAGCATTTGGGGAAGGTAAAGCTGACCGCTTAACCTCGTCATCCGGAACAGAAACGTCACTCGGCTCATTTCGACGGTAAGAAGCTTCATGCTGACCTCCGTTGTTTTGGCTGTTAGCTAGAATGGCAACAGGGTGATTCATTTAAATAGAACGTGCACAATGTTCTTGGCGCGAATGTTGGTTTTGGTAATTGCCGTCATGAGGGCGCAAAACCGATGATCCTTGGAAGCGTCTTTTCATTAAGGTCTGTGGATAAATCGATTCGTCCGTGCGTGTTCTGTTTTGGCCGTTGATAATTCTTTGGGGCGGTGTCACGGCATGTGGCCGGGTGTTCACTGTCATGCTTAATGGCTGAGACCTTGATTTCTGAACCAGATCATTGCCTAAGGCTCTTGTTTCGATTCGCATCAATCGCAGATCGGGTTCAGACTTGCTGACAGCCAAAAAAAGGTCACTTGCGGTTTCAAGAGTCCAGTGTTCGGATGAATTAAACCAACGTATGATTTGTTCTGAGCTGTATCCGGATCGTCTTGCGACTTCGGCAGCGGTCAATCCACATTCTGCCTCTTGCTTCAGGAACTCTTCTAAGACTAAATCGTACAGACGATCACGGAAACGCTCGCGAAAATAAGAAAACGCTGCGAGTGAGATCGTATCGCTATTGAGTGCATCAACAAGGAATGTATTTTTTGGAGATGTAGTCATCAATTCTGTCCCCCGTGAAAGCATCATACGAAGCAAAGATATTACTCCACTGTGCCTGACATGAACGCATTACTTCCAAGTATTCCGGTGAATTCTTGCCATTGAGTTCTCTTCTGTATCGCCAGGAAAATGCGATGAAGCAGTCTCTATAAGCAAACCGACCAAATATCCTGATTCCAGGACTCGGAACACGACTCCGAATCTGCCACACTTCGTGTTCGTATGGGTGAAGACGGGCCATAAAGGAATCCATCGCATTTTTGGAATGTTTGTCCCAATTCACTGAAATGTGCCGCCCCAAAACAAACCTCTCAAAATCTGCCATGAGCTTGCCGCATCGCTTTTCCTCAGCTTCATCGTTCCATGGACCTATAACGAGGCGATGAACTTCTGGAGTAGCAAACAAGCTCCGTTTTGTTGATTCCTGGGTAATCACCGGTTCGAACTCGATCAGCAAGCCATTGCTAACTGCAACGGCCAGTCTACCATGTATTGACATCCCCGATTAATCTCTGAAGCGCATAGCTGTGTGCTGGTTGACGGCCTCTCTGTCCAGATCGAGCTATATCATAAACCATAGCAGATGTCAGAAGAGGCCGCAATGGCATTTGCGAGAGGTAAACCGTCGTGAGAAAGACAGAAATTCTAAGGACTCAGTCTTGGTGCGGTGTCCCGACGAGATCATGCGCCTGACCGGGGAGAATCACGAACAGCACCGAGTGACCGAGTGCGTCCTTGACCACGATGATCTTGCTGGCCAAACCGCCCCGGGAACGCCCGATCCCCTGTCGGCAAGGTTCCTTTTTTGTTCCCGAAGCCTTCGGATGCGCCTGCACGATACTACCGTCAATGAATATGTATTTGAAGTCAAACGCCTCGAATAACGCATCCCCGGCCAAACTCCGAAATGCATCGCTTCATCTGTAGACCGCGATTGAGGCAGATCTACATGTTGTATGCGGATCAAGCGGGTGCGATACTCTCTATGATGAAAACGGAGGGAATCGCATGCCGTCGGGCTTTAACCACTTGACCCAGTTTGACCGTTACCAGCTTCAGGCGCTGAAGAAAAGCGGTTTCTCGCAAAGAGGCATCGCGGCGGAGATCGGCTGCTCGCAGTCGACGGTGAGCCGCGAACTCGCCCGCAACACCGGGCTGCGGGGCTACCGCTGCCGCCAGGCGCAGCGGCTGGCCGAAACCCGGCGGCGGGAAGCCTCGTCGGTTCCCCGCAAGATGTCGCCGATGAGCTGGAAGATCATCGAAATATGTCTGATGTCTGGACAGGCCCGCAGCAGATTTCGGGCCGCTCAGCGATGACGGGTGTCATGACGGTGAGTCCGACCTGGATTTACCGTCACATCTATGCGGACCGGGCGGCGGGGGGAAGCCTGTTCCGCTGTCTCCGCCGCCGGGGGCGGAAGCGCTGCCGCCGAGGCCGGAACGGCTCCGGGCGGGGCGTGATTCCGGGCCGTAGGGACATATCCGAGCGGCCCGCGATCGTCGAGGAGAAGACCCGGGCGGGAGACTGGGAAGCGGACACGATCATCGGCGTCCGGCACCGGGGAGCCTTGGTTTCGCTTGTCGACCGGGCGACGAAATTGACTTTGCTTCAACAGGTTGAGAGAAGGACGTCGTCCTTGGTCAGGGCCGCGGTCATCAAGTGTCTTCAGCCTGTGTCCGACATGACTCACACGATCACGGCTGACAACGGCAAGGAATTCGCGGAGCATGCGGAGGTCTCGCGGGCTCTCGACGCGGACTTTTACTTCGCCCGCCCGTACCGTTCATGCGACCGGGGTTTGAACGAGCATACGAACGGCCTGGTGAGAGAACAGCTTCCGAAGTCGACGGACTTCCGGACGATAGATCCCGCCGAGGTCCGGAGGGTGCGGGACGCGCTTGATAACCGCCCCCGCCGCTGCCTGGGTTACCGGACCCCGGCGGAGGCTTTCCGTGAGGCTGCGGAGGCGGCCGCGGGCGGATGAAGCCTTGACGCCCCTGCCCGGCTTCCAGCGCGCGCTGGAAGCCGGGCAGGGGCGTCCTCGAAAAATTTCCGGTCCCGTGCGGCGGCTCAGCGGCGGCTCGGGCCAGCCCCCCCCCGCTGAAACCGCCTGCGGACCGCTTGGAAGAGGCGGAGCTGAACTTTCCGGCTGCCGGCTGACCCCGGCCAGCGGCTGGATCACGACGGATTCCCGCCGCTCTCATGACCCGCGGCCGCCGGAAACGCATTTGCGGGGCGGCCGCGGCATCTGCTACAGCTTGATTCTGACAGAGAGCCGCCGGCTGAACCCGGTGATGCATTTCATTGTTGTACGGGCGCATTGAAAACACGCTTGAAAATACCGGAAAGCGACCAGCGGCTGAACCGCTTGCACACACTGTGCTGTCTGCCAAAACGCGGTGGAAGGTGGCACTGAGGAGCACCCATCCGGATACGCTGCAGCACCGCCTCAAGGAATAGCCAGTCATCCGCCTCGGCAGCGCCGGGGTCGATCGCTTTGCCGGGAAGAAGCGGTTCGGTCCGTTGCTGCATCGCATTATTCAGCATGGTTCTGTCAGCGTTCATTTGTTATTCTGCCCGTTTTGCCTGCGACGCCGCATCCGGCGCTCGTTAAGACGATTACGGCAGCGAGTCGCATGAAGCGCAACCCCATTTGCCAACAACAAACCCTAAGCTTGGGCAGTCGTCAAGCTTTGCGACATGTGCTTCGTAGTGCGTGAAACAGCGTCACTGAATCTCTGATACATTGAAGAAGTCATTTTGGAAGCTTTTTGTCCTTCCCTTTTCGCAGGCAGTGCCTTTTCAGTTCTCGTAAATGCGGCGGTCCGGTCTCGGATCGCCGTTCCATGACAGCCGCATCGGATGGTGCCGTCTGCCGTGCCATTGAGGGAGGGGGAGGGTACGATTGCTATCCCCCGTCCACAGCCGAACCGCGCCGTCGCGCTCACCTGCCAGCCCTTCTCATCTATGCTCCTATACGTGATTTTGCGGAAGGTTCGGCATCATAAGCCGACACGGTCGCAATGCTGTTCACGGTCCGGCTTATTTCGTATGGCAGCAGTCGATTCAGGCTCTCCTCCATCATTCCCTTGGTTGAAGGGGAACACCACGCGTCACTGCCGATGAAGCGGATGCCCTGCTGGCCCGTGCGCCCGCTTTTCAGAAGATGCGGCTGGAAACCGCGAGCATCGGCGTTGACCGGACTCGCCGCCGTCTTGCAGACGGAACGGCATGCGCCGCAGACGAGGCGCCGGAACAATCGACAGCTGCGCCGCTCATTTCTGCGGTAAACGGATAGGTGCGGTGATCTCCTGCTCCCCGAAGCGAAAATTGAACACGCGCCGCAGACGGTTCCGGGATCTCGCAGATGCACGGCGTTTCAGCGGCGGGAATGTCCGGTAAGGATACCCTCCAGAGCATGGATCTCACGGCGGAAGCACTTAATTCTCAAGAAACGGCTTCAATTTTTTGCCGCGGCTCGGATGCTTGAGTTTACGGAGCGCTTTGGCTTCGATTTGCCGGATGCGCTCCCGCGTCACATGGAACTGTTTCCCGACTTCCTCAAGGGTGTGATCCGTGTTCATGCCGATGCCGAACCGCATTCGAAGCACCCGTTCCTCGCGCGGCGTCAGCTGTGAGAGCACGCGCGAAGTGGTCTCTTTCAAATTGGCCTGAATGGCGCTGTCGAGAGGCAGAATCGCATTCTTGTCTTCGATGAAGTCCCCTAACTGGCTGTCTTCTTCATCTCCGACCGGCGTTTCCAGACTGATCGGCTCTTTGGCGATTTTCATGACTTTCCGCACTTTGTCGAGCGGCATCTGAAGTTTCTCCGCAAGCTCTTCAGGTGTCGGTTCACGGCCGATTTCATGCAGCATCTGCCGGCTCGTGCGGTTCATTTTGTTTATGGTCTCAATCATATGAACCGGAATTCGGATGGTTCGCGCCTGATCGGCTATGGATCGGGTGATCGCTTGGCGGATCCACCAAGTGGCGTAAGTGGAAAATTTATATCCGCGGCGGTATTCGAACTTGTCCACCGCCTTCATGAGGCCGATGTTTCCCTCCTGAATGAGATCAAGAAACTGAAGTCCGCGGTTCGTGTATTTTTTGGCGATAGAAATCACGAGGCGCAGATTGGCCTCGACCATTTCCGTTTTTGCGATGCACGATTCCTTTTCGCCCTTCTGCACTTGTTGGACGACCTCCCGGAACTCAGCGATGTTCTGACCGACTTTACCGGAATTTTCAGCGAGTTCACGCTGCAGTTCCCGGATTTCGCCCGCTGAATTTTCCACAAAAGCGGCCCATCCTCGGCCGGGTTTCTTTTTGATCTGGCTGATCCATCCGCGGTTCAGTTCATTTCCCTTCCAGGATTCGATGAATTCGCGGCGGTTGATACGCGCCCGGTCTGCGAGTTTGACCATCCTGGATTCAATTGAAAGTTGTTTGCTGTTGTAAAAGTAAAGCTGCTCAACAAGTGTCTCGATGCGGTTGTTGTGCAGGCACAGACCGTTCACTTTCTCGACCAGCTCCGACCGCAGCTGCTGATACTGTTTTTCCATTTTCGCAGTGAGCTTGCGTCCGACTCCGCAGGCCGCTTTGACACGGCGCTCCTGAAGCGGTTTAAGCGCCCGGTAATTTCGGTCGACCGCTTCAAGCTCCCCGAACAGCCGGGGGGTCAGGGCTTCTTCCAGTTTGGTCACGGGAAGATTGGCAAGCTCGTCATCGCAGCCGCTGTTCTGGCCGTCAAGATCCGAATCCGAGTCTTTCGGCTGGCCGGCTCCGCCGCCGTGGGTCGCATCAAGGTCAATTACCTCACGAAGGTTGTAGCCTTGATCCATCAACTCCCTGCGCCAATTTGAAATCGCCATGAAGGTCAAAGGACTCTCGCCGAGCCCCTCGATCATCGTCCGCCTTCCGGCCTCAATGCGCTTGGCGATCGCGATCTCGCCTTCGCGCGACAGCAGATCGACGCCGCCCATCTCCCGCAAATACATGCGGACCGGATCATCCGTGGTGTCAACCTGCCCTGACGAGGGTTTGGTGACAGCGACTTCATTCGCCGCCGGCGCCTCAACAAGGTCTGTTCCCTGGGCGGCTTCTTTGTCCTCTTTTTCAGTCTCGATGATTTCGATGCCCATATTGCTGATCATGGCCATCGTGCTTTCGATTTGGTCAGCGGGAATCAATTCCTGAATCCTGTCGAGATCTTTATGCGTTATCGATCCCCGTTCTCTGGCCTTGCCAAGCATGTCCCTGGCGGCTGCGAGCGTGGATCGGCTGGGCGGACAGGCCGAACCGACTGCCCCGCCGCTTCTCAGGTGATCAATGGTGTTGGTCATCTTCCGAATCCTTGGACTGCGCGGCCTGTCTATTTCAGCCTTGGTCTGCGATTGCTGCCGCGACGCTGTTATTCCGAGAAAATTTCCATTCGCCCGGGGTTGAAACAGATGCGTTCAGAATGCATGACATTCTGCCAGATATAGGTAGACATGATGATATCCCAAGTCTTTCCGAAAGAAAATCAATCGAATGGCGGATCATTCTTTGCTGTTCATGCCTTGCACCAGCCGGTCGAAATCCTCCAGTTCCTGCGGATCTATCGACACGCCGTTGTCCGCAGTGATATATCCGCGCGCCTTGGCTGGCTGAATGCCCCGCTGCGCCTGCAGCCTCGCTCTGACGGCTTCTCCGAATCTCTTGATGGGATCGTCTCCGGCGCCTTGCTTGGCATCCACAAGCGCGTCTTCTAACTCGCGTCGGGCCGCGCTGACCGCCTCAATCTTTTCGAGTTCTTCCAACAGCATCATCTCGGCCCGCTTGGCGAACTCCCCGTCGTGCCCGTCAGACCCGCCGGATGCCGATGAGCGCAGCGGAAGCAGTCGGCTGGAAGCCATCAGGCGGTCCACGGCTTCAGATCCGCATTCCTCCCGGACCATGGCGCGGAACTCCTTTGGGTCCTGACCCGGACTGCCGGCTCCGCCGATGATGCAGTCGAGCAGCCGCTGGTGCGAACTGTTGGCGAATTCAAGATTTTCCAGACGTTCGGGGAAACGCTCAATGATTTCCGGAACTGTCAGACAGATTCCGAGTATCGCGCTTTCGCGGATAAAGAGGTCGATTCCTTCCTGCCGCCTGCCGGACACCAGCAGCGAGGCGCGCAGTTCCGGCGAGGGCCCCGCGAATGTCTGTTGCCGCGAGATCCCGCTGGACCGCTCCCGCGGCCGGCGGCTGAGTTCAAACAGTCTCTCGCGTATGAGCTGGCTGTATGTCCGGCGGACCGTCAGGTCACGGATTGTCGCTGCCATGGCGCGGATATTCGTCTCAAAGGCCGCGGATCTTTCCGGCGTGTCCAGCCTATGCCGGTCAATCTCGGTCTGCCAGATGAAGTCGGCAAGCGGTATGGCCCGGCTTATCAGCTCGCGCATTGCCTGTGCCCCGTGTTCCCGGATGAAATCATCGGGATCCGCGCCGTCGGGAAGAAAGCAGAAACGCAGCGACTTGCCGGGCTCCAGAGCCGGCAGCGCCAGCTTGGAGGCCCGCTGCGCGGCGTTCAGTCCTGCCCGGTCTCCATCCAGCGCCAAAACCGGTTCATGCGCCAGTTTCCAAAGCATCATGAGCTGGGTCTCGGTGATGGCTGTTCCCAGCGGCGCGACACACGCCTTCATGCCGGCCTGAGACAAGGCGATCACATCCATGTAGCCTTCAGCGACCACCAGATCAGAACCTTCCTTGAGAGCCGCGCGCGCATGGCGGTGATTATACAGGCTCGCGCCTTTCTTGAAGATAGAAGTCTCGGGTGAATTCAGATATTTGGCACGGGCGGACGGGTCGAGCGAACGTCCGCCGAATCCCGTCAGTTGTCCGCGCAGGTCCCTGATCGGAAACACGATCCGGTTGCGGAACCGGTCGTACGGCGGTCCGCCGTCGTCGGGCAGGGCGCTGAGTCCGGCTTCCTGAAGTGTTTCCGGAGAAATTCCCTTGCCGGTGAAGCTCCGCGTCAGACCGTCTCTCTTATTTGCCGCGAAGCCGATCTCGAATTGTTTCACGGCGTCTGCGCTGACTCCGCGCTCTGAAAGATAGGCCCGCGCCGCTGAACCGGCGCGGGAATTCAGGGCGATCTGAAAATGCCGCGCGGCCAGTTCGCAGATATCGTGCAGCGATTTGCGTGATGCTTCCGCTGCCGCATCCTTCCAGCCCGAGGCCGGCACCTCCATTCCCACGGAATCCGCGAGAATCTGCACGGCCTCGCGGAATTCCAGATTGTCGGTTTTGCGAAGGAATGTTAGCGCGTTGCCGCTCTCTTGACAGCCGAAGCAGTAATAAAGCCCCTTTTGGTCGTCAACATGGAAGGACGGTGTTTTTTCCTGATGAAACGGACAGCAGGCCCAGTAATCGCCGTTGGCCGGACGCGACTTCCTGGAGTCCCAGGTCAGCCGCTGTCCGATGACGTTTGCCAGTGAAACGCGGGCCAGAAGTTCATCGACAAACCGCGGCATCGATATCATTCCCGGAGAGACGCATGCTGCCAGCATGACCGGATTCGCCGCCTGAGGCAAACAACTTTTGCGCCGCGGGACACGATTCAGGCCCGGAAACTCCTGCCGGTTGCTTCATGGCCGTACCCCCCCCCTTGCGCGAAACACCCGTCCGGTCACCTTTCGGATATTTTGATACGGCGCGTCAGTTCTCCGCTGTTCATGTCGTAAATGAGAATTTCGCCGTCATCGGTGATGATGGCGTACCAGTCTCCAGCGGTGGTGAACGCCTCCGCGGATGTTCCATCGGGAAGAACGACCTGTCCGGGAAACACCTGCTCCCGCGCAGCGCCGAACGAGTTGAACTTTGCGATAAACAAGCCGACGATTATGATGAAGCCGGCGATGATTGTCACTGTCATCGTCATGACAAGGATTTTCAGCCATTTCAGCGCTGACGCGTTGGAACCGGCCGCCGGAGTGTCGTTCATGCAATCGGGAACCCGCATTTGGGAAGTCAAGGTGGGAGGGGATGCTCCACAGCGCCTTGATAAGGCCCTTGCGTCCGGACTGCCAGAGGAGGCGGGGCTCAGCAGGTCACGCATCACCGGGCTGATTCGCGCCGGATGCGTGAAACAGGGAGGGCATGAAACCACGGAGCCGGACAAGAAGACGCTGCCCGGCGATGTTTGGACGATTCACCCCGGACCTGCGGTCCCGGACGGCCTCCGGGCCGAGAACATTCCGCTGGAAGTGCTCTACGAAGACGCGGACCTGATTGTCATTGACAAACCTGCCGGCCTTGTCGTTCATCCCGGAAGAGGCCGCAAGGGCGGCACTCTGGTGAATGCGCTGCTGCACCGCTGCGGCGATGGAATCCGCTCTCTGGAGGATCCGGCGCGTCCGGGAATTGTCCACCGGCTGGATAAGGACACCACGGGCGTCATGGTGGCTGCCAAAACCGGCCGCGCTGCGCTCAGCCTGGCGGAACAGTTCAGCCGGCGGACCGTTTCGCGGTTTTACCATGCGGTCGTCCGCGGCGTTCCGCCGGCCGGCCGGCCTGTCAATTCAATTGCCGGTCTGAGTTTTGAACCCCGCGGCTGGCTGCGCATGGAAGGCGCCATCGGCAGGCACCGGACACAGCGGCAGCGAATGGCCGTCGTCAGCGCGGGCGGACGACACGCTGTGACAAGACTGCGTCTGCTCCGGCCGGTCGCGAACGGAGAGGCGTCATTGATCGAGTGCAGACTGGAAACCGGCCGCACGCACCAGATCAGGGTTCATTTGGAATTTCTGGGGCATCCGGTGATCGGAGATCAGGTTTACGGAGCGTCGTTGCGTCTTCTGCCGGAATCGGCGGGCGAGACGGCCAGAGATGCCGCTGCCCGGTTTCCGCGGCAGGCCCTGCACGCATTGTCGCTGGAATTCACCCATCCCGCTGACGGGGAACGGATGCGGTTTGAAACCGGGTACCCGGACGATATGCGAACGCTTCTGTCAGCCCTCTCGGACCTTGGCGGGGCGATCTCCAAAACTTGAATTCCGACAGGCCTCAGCTTACATAGAAACGAGTGTATCTGCGATCAACGGAGAAAAATTTGCGCAATTCCAAATCTCTGCCGGTTCTGTCAGAAGACAGCGGACTAGGCGCCTATCTGGCGGAAATCAAAAAGTTTCCCATCTTGGAGAAGGAAGAGGAGTACATACTGGCCAAGCGCTGGGTCGAGCATAAGGATTCGGCCGCGGCCCATGATCTGGTCACATCGCATCTCCGCCTCGCGGCCAAGATCGCGATGGGGTACCGCGGTTACGGCTTGCCCATCTCGGATGTGATTTCAGAAGCCAACGTGGGATTGATGCAGGCGATCAAGCGTTTTGATCCGGAAAGGGGTTTCCGGCTTGCGACTTATGCGATCTGGTGGATCCGGGCGAATGTTCAGGAATACATTCTGCGTTCTTGGAGCTTGGTCAAGATGGGGACCACGCGCTCTCAGAAAAAGCTGTTCTTCAACTTGCGCAAGGCAAAGCAGAGAATCGGCGCGATTGACGAAAATCTGACTGATCAGCAGGCAGAGCAGATCGCGCGCAATCTCAACGTTCCGGCGGAAGACGTCATGTCGATGGATCAGCGGCTGTCCGGGCGCGACGGCTCCCTGAACCAAAAAGTCCGGCAGGACGAAGAAGAATCGGGTGAATGGCAGGATCTTCTTGTCGACCGGAATGCGGACCACGTATCTGAATTCGCGGAAAAGCAGGAAGCCGACGTCAGACGGGGATTGCTGGTTCAGGCCATGGATGTCCTCAACGCCCGCGAAGCCGACATACTTTCCAACCGCCGCCTGAGCGATGAGCCTTGTACGCTGGAACTGCTGTCGGTGAAATACAATGTCAGCCGCGAGCGCATACGCCAGATTGAAGAAAAGGCATTCAGCAAGATCAAGGCCAGAGTGCTCGAACTCGCGCAGGAAAAAGGGATGGTTTCCGCGTGACGCCGCGCGTCATGTCCGCATCGCTTCAAGGTCGTCGATGTAGCCGGATATTATCGACAAGCCCCGGCTCCAGAATGCCGGGTCGGCGACCGATATGCTGAACGGTTTCAGCAGTTCGCTGTGATGTTTCGAGCCGCCCGCGGCGAGCATATCCAGATATTTCGGCGCGAAATCCGCAATGCCGTCTTTGTATGCGGCATAAAGGGCGAGAGCCAGTCCCAAGCCGAATGCGTATGAATAGACGTAAAACGGCAGGTGGATGAAATGAGGGATATACGCCCAGTGGCTTCTGTACCCGTCTGAGAAGGCGAATGCGGGTCCCAGGCTTTCTTTCTGAACCTGTGTCCACAATCCGCAGAGTTCGTCTTTGGTCAGTTCGCCCTGTGCGCGCTGCATCTGATGAACACGGCTTTCGAACGCGTGGAAGGCCGACTGCCGGATCATGGTGTTGATCATGTCTTCCGTTCTTTCAGCGAGCAGAGCCGTCTTCTCCCGTTCGCTGGAAACCGAACGGAGCAGGCGGTCAAAAGTCAGCGTCTCGCCGAACACGCTGGCCGTCTCGGCGAGGGTCAGCGGCGTGTCCGCCAGCAGTTCTCCCAGCGGTGCGGCAAGCGTCTGGTGAACGCCGTGCCCGAGTTCATGGGCAAGCGTCATGACGTCCCGCGGTCTGCCCTGATAATTCAGCAGCACATACGGGTGCGTATCCGTGGATGCCGATGCGCAGAACGCTCCCGATTCTTTTGCCGGGAGCACGGCCGCGTCGATCCAGCCGCCGGAAAAAAACTTCCCGGCTATCGCTGCGGTTTCAGGCGAGAAATCCCCGAAGGCAGCGAGCACAATCGACTGCGCTTCAAACCACGGGATTTTTGAATCCGAAGCCGCCGGCAGAGGCGCGTTTCTGTCCCATTCTCTGAGCCGCCGCAGTCCGAGCCACCGGGCTTTCAGTTTGTAATACCGGTGGGAGATCTCTCCGTACGAGCCGGTCACAGCCTTCAGCATCGCATCCACCACTTCATTTTCCACATCATTTGCGAGGTGGCGCGAGTCCTGAGGGGTGTCAAAACTGCGCCATCGGTCGTCGATCTCCGCTTCTTTGGCGACTGTGTTGATTACGAGTGAGAACAGCGGCAGCCTCGCGTCCGCCTCTTTGGTCAGGGCTCTGGATGCGGACCGCCGTGTCTTGCGGTCCGGAGAGTTCAACAGATCAAGCGTCTGGGCGAGATTCAGAGTTTTCCCCGCCGCCCGGAACCGCATGGATGCGCAGGTTTCATCGAACAGCCGCACGATTGATGCCGCGCTGGCCGCGGAAATCTCTGACGAATAATGCTCAAGTTCAGCTGAAAGCTGGTGTGGTTTGTATTTCCTGATCCGGCGCAGGAACGGCCGGTATCGTTCCAGACCGGCGGAATCGTCCAGCAGGGATTCCAGCCGCTCTGATTCCAAAGTATTGATTTCGACTTCAAAAAATGCCAGCGGACTGTTCCATTCCGAGATTTTTGCTCTGACGTCGCTCAGCAGTTTGCCGCGGAGCGGATCAAGCGTGTCAGTGGAGTAGCGTAGCCGAACATATGACATGATACGGCTGACCAAGTTGCTGATGGCTTCATATTCGCGGATGCAGGCCAGAAGTCCGTCCGCGTCCAAGCCGGCGATTCGGTCTTTGTAAGCGGTTTTGAACTGTTCTGACTGTTCCTGAACGCGCACAAGACATTCGTTGAATTCCGGCGATTCGGGACCAGAAAACAGATCGCTCAGATCCCAGCGGGGAAGCTTTCCGATTTCTGTTTCATCGGGCATTTGCGGTTGATCAGCGTTTGAATCCATGGACTGTTCCTTTCCGCGCAGTTCAAGTGAAATTCAGCCGAAACCGGTTTTCGGCCCGGCGGCCGGCCTGTATGTCTGCGCTTCATCAATTCATCCGTGAGAAACGGATCAGGTTCAAAGGATTTCCGATTCGCCAGACCAACTTGCAGCAGATGCTCTCCGGTCGCAAGCATCGCTCCGTCCCGGCCGCGCAGGACATGATACAGACGCAGTTTTTGTCCTGCACCGACAGGCAACGGGCTTCAGCCCGGATTATGCCGCTTTCGCGGGTTCCTCAGATATGCATACAGGTCTTCACAGTGAAGCGGCTTTTCCCTTACACCACATAGACGGATCGCATCCGCCACAGCAGGAAAACCCTCCGCGGCAAGGCTGATCCATTCAAGATGGCGGGTTTCGCCGAGATTGTCCGTTATAGTCGATCCAGTCGAAAGGAATGGCTAGGCAGACCGTCATCGTGGGCGGTCCCGGTTGTTGCGAAGGCAGTTGCTTCGTCAGTTCCGTCCAGCAGTCAGACACAGTGAAATTGATAGCATAAGCAGGCTAGGAGCAGAAACCGGAAGCATCAAACCCGTGCCATACCGGGCGCGTCTACTTCACCCTTCCCATCAATCAATATAACCATGACAGATTGCAGGATTCTGTTGACAAGCGGGGCTGCGCTTCAGGCGATTCGCCGTTGTAATCATTTGGCTCAATTTACAAATCGTATGCATCGATATTGTAATGTATTTATATACAAGGAGATAAAGGTCATAAATCGCAAACGGTTTTGCCAGATGCTTCGACAACTATTCTGCAATAGTATCAGTATGTTGGGCTAAAAAATGCCTCGTTCCACACATTTTTTCTGCCGGAACCGAAAGGCCATGCATACGATTTGTAAATTGAGCCAATCATTTCAACGAGCGCTGGCCGGGGCGTGATTTCCAGTCGGGGCGGGGGAAGCGTATCTGAGCGTCCCGCCGCCGTCGAGGAGAAGACCCGGGCGGAAGGCAGGTAAGCGAACACGATCATCGCCTCCCGGAACAACAGGCTCTAGTTCCGCTTGTCGATCGGACGATGACATTCCACTTTTCTTCAACGGGTCAGTCAATAAAAGGCGTTCCTAGCCGGGGCCGCAGCCATAGAGCATCTGCCGCCTGCGTCCGGCATAACGCATGTGGTCACGGCTGATAACGGCAAGGAATCCGCGGCGAGCGCGGAGGTTTCCGGGATCTCGGGCGCGGACTTCTGCTTGGGCTGCCTGTTCCGTTCACATCAGCGGGGGAGGTGAGCGGACACACGAACCCCTAGCAAGGAAACGGCTTGCGAAACCGCCGGACTTCCGGGTGGCGGTTCCCGCCGAAGTCCGGCGGGGCGCCCTTAAAAATTTCCGTCTCCAGGTGGCGGTTGTCTATCCCCCCTCCGTTGAAACCGCCTGAGGGCCGCTTGGGAGAGGTAGAGCGGAACTGATCCGGCTGCCGCTGAATCCCGGCCCACGTCTGGGTCGAGCCGGATTTCCGCCCGGCTCACGACCGACGGCCTCCGGAAATGCATTTATGGGCATCTGCGACATCTGCCGCGGCATGATCCCGACAGAGAGGCTGCCGGCTCGCCGCGGTTATGCGTTTCAGAGTTCCATGGGCGGCCGCGACTTTTCAGCCGGCCGGCATCACAGCGGACGGCGGCCCGCCGGGTGTCGGTCCGGCCGTGTCCCTTCTCCTTACGCGTCCCGGAGAACCGGACGTTTTCAATGCCGCCGGGGTTCTCCGTATGCCGGTCCGCATCCCCGCGCGGCTCGCCTTGACGGCCCTTCAGCGCGGGAACATCCCCGCCCCCGGCGGCCTTCGGTTCCGCGTTCAGAAACTCACGTTCAGGGCCAGCGTGCCGCCGAGGTCCTTGTTCCCGCCGCCGCCCGCGGCGTAGTACGCGCCGCCCGACACCGTCATCATATCGCTCAGCCTGAACTCGCCGCCGAGACCGAGTCTGCCCCAGGTCGGCTTCATCGCCGCCGGTGACCTTGCTGTCTTTCCCGGTCGTGACGGTCACATCGCCTTTTCCTTTGTTGGTCACGGAGATTCCTGTTCCGTCCGCATCTATTTCGCCATTATGAGTGATCGTGATGTCGCCGGTGCTGGCGGCTTCGTCGACTGAGGTCGAGATGCCCTGTTCATTCGTTGTGATCGTGCTGCCGGCTTCCGTCGTGATCGTGATGTCGCCCTTCTCGGACGATGCCGTTTCGTTGTCCGCGACTATCCCGGTTGCGGCGTGAATCCCGCCCCGGTGCGTGATCACGATGTCGCCTTCGCTGCGGGGCCTCAGCCAGGCTTCGATACCGGCATCACCGGCGACGGCATCTTTTGTGCCGAGCATCGCCGCCTTCTCCACCGTGACGGCGATATCGCCCTTGGCGAACTGCTCCGCTCTGACGGCAATGCCGCCGACGCTGCTGCCGGGAGGATCACTCACGTCGATGGTGCCGCCGGTGCCCCTGATCTCGATCGGAATCACAGCGGTCGGGTCCGCCCCCGTCGTCGTGGCATGGATGCCGCGCTTGACGTTATCTGTATGCGCCGAAAGGTCGATGTCGGTGCCCGAGGAGATATGAATGCCTTTCGCTTCCTCGCCCGCTTCGCCCTTGTGCCGGAGATAGATGCCGACGCCTTCGCTGTCGCCCTCGGCGACGATACTGCCCTTCGTGAACTCCAGTTTGAGCAGGCCCGTCCCGTCGCGCTTTAAGTAGAAGCCGCTCTTTTTCGTATAAATCGTGCCGCTGCCCATGACGACGATGTCTTCGCCGCTGTCGCCGTCAGCGTCAACATAGATGGCCCTGACTTCAAGCGGCGTCTCCTCCGTGCCCATTGTGAAGCCGGGACCGAGGGTCATCTCCAGCCCGCCGGTCAGGGTATTGCAGGAAATTTCGGTCGTGGGGCCGTCATAGGTCACAGCAGGCAGCGTACCCGTATAGCCGGCGGGTGTGCATCTCGGCGTTTGCGCCACGGCGGGCGGGGCCGCCGGCCGCAAGCCGGCGCAGCCCCGCGGTCAGCCGGTTATTGAGGGAATCCCTGCCGGGGGGGGGGGGTAGAATTACAGCCGCGTTTCCCGAAGACCGCCGACGTAAACATTGAAAGAATTTCCATAGTTCCAGCCTCTGCAGTATCTGTTGCTGTGAACTGCTGCCTGATTTCCAAGCGGCGGAATCCCCTTGTACAGCCTCTGAGCGCATTGCGCAAGACAGATTAATGCCGCCGCCGGGAAGCCGGGTGCGCTCATGGGCGGGGCAGCGGCCGGGGGTTCGGGAGAGGCTTTCTCCTCGGCCTTCCTGATCCGGCGCGGCACCGGCGGCACGGCCGCAACCTTCCTTGCCGCCCCCCCCCGGATCACGGCGGGCTCTCACCCGGCTCGAATGCGCGAGGGGCGGAAAAACGGCGGCGGGCGCGGATCCGCATGCCTCGGTCCTCTGCCGGCCGGAAAGCCGCCGACAGCCGGGTTCCGCCGCTGTCGGAACCGTCTCGCCGCCCCGGGAAATCCGGGGACAGCGCAGCCCCGGAACCCGGTGTTTCACCGGGAACGGAAAACGGGATCCAGAGCGGTTTCTCAAAGGCGCGCGGGAGTGCCGGCCGGTCGGGAACAGTCTGCGCCGGCCACTCGATGTCACGGTAAATGAAGATCATCTGCGCGAACGGACCCGGGCCGGAAAACCTGGCCGTGATGCGGCGGCCGGCTCTCAACCCGACGCGGGTCACCAATGGACAGGCAGGCTGAGTCAACGCGCGGCGAACTCAAAAAAGCCGTATGGTATCACCGCCGCGCCGTGAAGCTCATCAGCTCCGCCGGACTCCCGCCGGAAAACGGGAAGATTCAAAACGACAGCCCTGTTCCCGACGGCGGGCGATTGCTCTCATGCCGACCGGAGCAGCACCGGGCATGGGATGATTTCGCGCGGCGGCTGTCCACCGAATCAGAAGAAGCGGTTGAATTCCCTTCCTGCGAGCCAGCGTGCCAAGGCTTTTCCGGGGGTGCTGATCTCGGCGACTGAAGTGTACCAGAAATCTTCCCAGCCTGCTTCGGGAAGACCCGTGAACAGCATAAGATTGAGTGGATACATGTCGCTGTCGGTGCAGCGGCGGAAGTCATCGCGGAACAGAAAAACGGGTTTCCCCCAAGCGATTGCCATGCCCAGTTCAACCATCACGCCTTCGTCCGGCGGGCAGCCGTTTACGACAGCGAATATCCCGTCTGAATCGTGCACGTCCCGTAAATCCGCTTGACCCACATGATAGGCCCATCCGGGCTTGCTGAAATCAATCTGATTGTTGCGCTCGAAGGGTTCCCAAACCACTGCGCCGAGCGATTCCAGCGCCGTCTTGATTTCCTGCAGCGGGCCAGTCTTCTGCTGTTCCGAAAATCCGTACGGATTGGCAAGATACAATGACTTTTCCATGGCATTCCCCTGCAGCCGGCTCATGCCGTCAATTAGCGTTGCAGCAGGACATATGCATCCTGGATTCCACAAAGGATTCACCGGAGACGGCCAGCTGCCGAACCGTTCTTCTCCTGCCTTCCTGCCGTCGGCGGCAAAATACAGTAGAAGGGTCTCTTCGTGAACGTCATTGGCGGCTGATGATGGTTCTGGATGTCGCGTCTGTTGAATTCTTCATCCGCCCGCATCATAAGCACCGTGCTTGCTCCTCTCAACCAGCGGATTCCTTGTTGTCGTCAGCCGTGGTCACATGCGTCGGGCCGGATGCAGGCAGCGCCGCGTGCCGATGATCGTATCCGCTTACCGGCCTCCCGCCCGGATCTTTTCATCGATGACAGAGGACCGCTTGGATATGTCCGTCCGACTGGGAATCACACTCCGGCCGGCCCTGTCGGTTCCGCCACCGCTGGCGGAGACGGCAGAACACGTCCCCCACCGCCCGGTCCGCATGCGCATGAAGGTGAATCCATTCGGGTTGGCTCAATTTGCAAATTGTATGCATCCATACTGTAATGTACTTATATACAAGGAGATAAAGGTCATAGATCACAAGCGGTTTTGCCGGATACTTCGACAATTATTCTGCAATAATATCAATATTTTGGGCTGAAAAATGTCTTCTCCCGCACATTTTTTCTGCCGGAACCGATAGGCCGTGCATACGATTTGCAAATTGAGCCTTCGGGTTTTATCCGAACTGCTGACGTTCCTCGGCAATTGCCGGCGCATCGGCGTCAACTTGCGGGGAATCGGCGATGCTTCCCGGACTGGGTTTAGGCCAGCCGCCGCGCGCCCAGCGGCAGCCCCGCCGTCTCGCTTTGCGGGCGAGTCCGCGGCTTGCCGTCGACTGCGGGTAGCCGATCTTAACCGTGATGGCCCTTTATGAAAAACCGCTTTTCTTCAGTTCCTGAATCCAGCAGCATCCATGTTCTGACTTGGTTTGATTCATATGTGGGTTGTGGATCATATCGGTCAGCTGTCCTGCTACGAGATCCGCGCACGCCGATAGATACCGGTTACGTGACCGGCGATGTGACTCTAAATCGGTTCGGGGCGTGCGCGGCTGTCACCGCTTGAGAATCACGTTAACACCGCGCCCGGCGCTGAAAACTGACGGAGAGAGGAGAGAAACATGTTCGGACCTGTCTACTATCGCGGGGAATCGCTGAATCTGAAAAAGTTGTGGAAAACCGCTGATAAATTGTCGGCCGCGGTGATATGGCTCGGGTTCCGGTGCTCGACAAGGGTGCGCGGGATATCAGTCTCGCCGCGTCGAAACGGATGCAGGCGGCCAGCCGCCGCAGTCTCTCTACCACTGGCTGCGGGAGATGATGGGGGCGATGGCGTCCTTCGCCGAGGCAGTGGCAGGCGCTCATCGAACATCGTGGAAAGAATCGGCTTGACCGGACTCAGGGAGGCCGCGTAGATAGTCAACAGCATCGCTCATGCGAGGTTCAACATACTTCGGAACATTCCCCTGCTCAGTCCGCCCATGACATATAGATTCTAGATTCGTCTGAATCGCGCTTCGCAAATAAAGCGATGTATTTCGGAGTTTAGTCGGGGTGTTTATTTCATGGTTGCGGTGATCAGTGAGGAATGCTTGGGCGTCATCGGATTCCGCGCAACTGCCGGCCGCCAGAAGACCGCCCGGCTGCCCGGGGCGGAGCAAGAATTCGGCCGCCGGCTTGATTTTGCGCCGATGCGGCATCCGCTGGTTGCCGGAGTTCGATAACCATGTCGTTTTGGTCAAGGGTTCTGGATACGATCCGCGGCCTTGCGAAGCCGGGCATAATCAGCCCGGATGCGTTGGAACAGCTTAAATCCGCGAACCGGCAGGTCGCCTTCATGATCGCTCTGATTTCTCTGGGGGCCAAGATCGCCAAGGCGGACGGGAAAGTGACTGTCGGCGAGATCAGGGCATTCAAGTCAGTGTTCAGATTCCGCAGGGAAGACGAAAAAATAGTGGCTAAGATCTTCAATCTCGCGAAGCAGACCGTTGCCGGATTTGAGCAATACGCTGCTTCCGTCGCCAAACTGTACGAACATGATAAGCATGTCCGGGATGATGTGATGGAGGGGCTGTTCCATATCGCGAACGTGGACGGCGAAATCAAGCAGGCGGAGCATGAGTTTCTCTGGCGGGTCAACGAAATATTCGGCCTTTCGGAGCGCAGTTTCAGCCAGCGTATGCACCGGTTTTCGGCTGGCGTAATCGATGACCCCTACAAAGTTCTCGGGGTCGATTCATCGGACTCTGACGAAAAAATCCGCGCCAGATGGAAAAGACTGGTAAAGGAGAGCCACCCTGATATTTTGATGGCGAGAGGAGCGCCGCCTGAAGCGGCTAGGCTGGCGCAGAGCAGAGTCGCGGACTACAACAGATCTTGGGATGAAATCAGGAAACTAAGGGAAATCTGATCCTTCCCCAAGCTGCCCGGCACAAATCAGCCCGATTCAGAGAAGTCGCGGGATGGCAGACGCCGCAGGTCAGACTGCTGCGTGATTTATTCCGCGGGCCCGGAAAATCATCGAAGACCAGAGGATACACGACCAAACCAGGAATCAGGACAGCGGCTTGAAGCGTCTGGTGCCGGAGGAAGCCAGCGCGGCCCTTCAGCAAAGCGCGACGGCGCAGGCGCTTGAGCTGTTTGATGGTTACCGGGCGAAGCCCATTGCCTGCGCAGCCGAATGATGGCACAAAATGAATGGAGTGCGCTCCGCTTGCGGGCGGCCGCGAAAATGGGCAGGTCAGTATACGGGCCTTCGTCTCTCGATTTGCGAGCGGGGTGCGGCATCCTCATCGCGCTGTAGGACGGGCAATAACAAGGGTGATCTGGCGCGATGACAGGTGAGGCAAAAAAACTGACGGCGGCGGAAGCGAAGGGCCTTCGGACTGCTAAAGAGCTCGAAGGTCACTTGGTCTGGCTTGACACTATCACGCCTGCGGCTTTAGGCATTCTGGCCATTGCCTCGGGCATTTACACATATCTCGGGGTGTCGTCCCTTCTGGAAGACACCGGGGCGATGAGTTTCTTCGCGGCAGTGGCATATTCAATCGCGGTGTCGGTCGGCATTTTTGTCTTTTGGAATTACATACTGCGGCTTTTGCCCTCAATGCGCAGCGTCGCCGGGTTCATCGGCGTGAGTGTTTCAATGCTCGCGGGCTCGCTTGCCATCGTCGCGATGTCGAGCTGGCTCAATGCGGCTGCCCTCGCCGGCGCCGCCGCCGTGGAGCAGCATCTGGAAAACACTGTTCGCGATTACCAGTCCGCGCTCGAACAGGCTCACGAAATCGCGCTGTCGGGACAGGCACTGGGACGTGAAGTGCAGCGTGCGCGGGAAGCTTTCGAGTCGCTGGCGCAGCAAGAGCGGTTGGGCGAACTCTCAGGCACCGCGGGTGAAGGCGCTGTTTTCCGTGTGCTGACGCAGAAGACCAAGGAACTGCACAATCTTGAAGAGCAGATCGCCGATCAGCAGCCCCTGATCGACGCCGCTTTCAATGACGGCAACGAGATTTTGGGTCGTATGCGGGTTCTGACAGTCGCGCCCGGGTCGGTGGAACAGCGGTCCGTCGCATTCTCCGAGGAGAGCGTAAGGCTGGCAGGGGTGATTGCGAGCCTGAATCAATATTTCGTTGCTCCGCTTGTCGTGCGCGCTGCCGAGGATTTGCCGGCCTCAGTTGTTCTGCCTGACCTTGATGGCCGCAACAGTACGGTCCGAGAAGCCCAGTCTTCCACTATCGGCTCTGTTTTGCGGGCCCTTGACCAACGGAGCCAGACACTGAAGAGGGCCGCCAACGAGGCGCTGGAGATGGAGCCGCCCCAGGAAACCGCCTACAATCCGATTTCCAGCGCGGACGCAGTGATCAAATATGCGGGCAGTTTCGTGCCGTCGTGGGCCGGTGCCGTTGCGATTGACCTGCTGCCGGCGGTTTTGGTGTTCGTGCTTGCGATCACGCAGGCGGCTATCAGAAGCGGACGTGACGGTCTGAGTATCGAAGAGACGCTGACCCTTGCCGACCTGAAAGCGGCGATCAAAGCCATGAAAGACGTTGAGGTGTCGATGGGGGCGGCGGACGCTGAGATGTTGCGCCGGGTATCCGGATCCGATGCCGCGGATTCTCCGAAGCGCGGCGATCGCGGCAGTTGATCATGTTCACCGGCAGCATCGTTTCGGCTCGAATCACGATTCATCGCAGTCTTCGGAGCGTTTTGGCCGCTCAAGCAATCCTCGCCGCAGTTCTTGTTGTGTCGGAAGTGCCGATCCGCCTGCCTTCGTGGCTCAGCGGGGACAGCGCGCGGCCTTCCGGGCCGGTGACGCCCGGGGATCAGGTGTGGCATTATGATCCGACCCGGATTCCTCCCGATATCACGGACACGGTAACGCCGCCCGAGATTGATCTCTCTGATGAATTGCCCTCACGGCTTGAGTTCAGGCTGGTCGATACGGGCCGATTCGGCGAGGTGGTGCTGATCAATGGCCCGATCGAAACAGGAGATTCACGGCGTTTCGCAGGCTTTCTGGCCAGCTTGGACAAGGCCTCATACAGATTCGCGCTGAACAGTCCGGGCGGCGCGGTATATGAAGCCTTGGAAATCGGGCGAAGAGTGCGCGAAGCCGCCGCCGACACCCTTATGCTCCCGGGCACCGCCTGTCTTTCGGCTTGCCCGTACATCCTGGCCGGCGGCGTCAGGCGCGAGGTCTCCGTGTTCTCCGCTGTCGGCATGCATCAGCACTACTACGAGACGCCGGGCTATGTGCCCGCATTTTTTGCCGTTGAAGACATTCAGCACGGCCAGGGTCAGACGATGGAGTACCTTATTGGAATGGGCATTGATCCGGGTCTTATGGTCTACTCACTGAATACTCCACCGGATGAGATCTACATGCTCGCCGCGAACGAACTTCTCGACAGCCGTCTGGCGACTGAGATTTTCGACTGAGGCCAGCCTAAAGCGCACATGGACGCGGCGGCTGATTTCCCCTGTCAACGGCGGATTGATTTTCGGTCAAGTCAATCAATCGGGCGAACTGCTGGCGCTGTGGTGTTTGCCCGGGTTTCCGGATCGGCCATGAGCGGAGGTTTTCGGCGCAGCCGCAAAGTTGATGGACAGGAAAGCCCGGCATGATGCGGCGCACGGAACTGAAAATGGCGCGGGCCGCGCCGGGCCAGGAAGAAAATGTGCGGCAGGCGGAAACGCGCCGGATTGACTGGTAAACTCCTTCCGTTGACCATCAGGGTCGCAGCGCAAGGCGCGGGCGAAAAACCCGAAATAGATAGACCCGCCGCGCCGCTGGCCGGATCGGGATTCCGCGGCGCGGTCTGCATTGAATTTTTAGCAGACTCAGACGTGAAGCCGCATGAGGAGGAGAGCGCCTTCGGCGCGGGAAAACCGGCATTGCTGGCGTTTCTTTAACTCTCTTTCCGGCTTGCTCAGGATCCGGGCGAACCGGAGGAAACGGAAAGAATATCCGCCAGCGCCAGACCCATGACCTTGGCGCTGTCAACCATATCTTCAATGCCGATCCATTCATCGGGCTGGTGGGCCAAGCTGAGATTGCCGGGGCCGTAAGCGATGCAGTTTTTGATGCGGCCGATGCGGTCGATATGTTTTTGGTCATAGGTGCCGGGCGAGACGACATATTCCGGATCAGTGCCCAGAATCCGGCGCACGGCACGGCTGACGCTTTGCACCACCGGTGCCTGTCTGTCCGTCAGCGTGGGCTGCACGGAAAGCAGGTCGCGCACTTCAAATTCAAGACCGGGCCTTTTTTCTGCTGCCCGTTCGAGCATCTCAATGAACTCGGCCCGGACTTCCTCAAGCGATTCTTCCGCCAAATAGCGGCGGTCGATCACGATGCGGCAGCGGTCAGGAACGCATGGAACCGGAAGCCCGGTGTAGCTGGCTTCCATCTCCGGTTCGCCGCCGTGAATTGAATTGATGTTCAGCGTTGACTGGCGGGCTTGAGGAGGCACCACGGGCATGGCGGTCCGTTTGTCTGCCAGAAGGGGAAACAGTTCCGTTTCCATTTCAGCGAGAATGGCGGACATATGTCTGACGGCGCAGTCGCCGAGAAACGGCATCGATCCGTGCGCGATCTTGCCCTTTGTCTCAATTTCCGCCCACCAGACGCCTCTGTGTCCAAGGCAGATGCGGTTTTTCGCCAGCGGTTCGGGAATGATGACATGCTGAACTCGCCGCGGCGAAAACCAGCCGCGTTCAGCGAGCCACGCGACTCCGCCTAAGCCGCCGGATTCCTCATCCGCAGTCGCCGAAATTTCTATGGCGCCGCAATATTCGGTCTGGCAGGCTATGAATGCTTCCGCGGCAATGACCGATGCGGCCAGGCCGCCTTTCATATCGCAGGACCCGCGCCCGTAAATCCGGCCGTTCCGGATTGTTGCCGCGAACGGATCAAACGTCCAACCTTCTCCGACCTGCACCACATCGGTGTGAGAATTGAAATGGACGCATTCACCGCGCCCCGAACCGTTTCTGTGCGCCACCAAGTTGAATCGCGGGTAGCGGTCACTGTCCGCCGGTGCGCCTTCGGCGCGGATCAACTCGCACGCGAATCCGGACTGCGTAAGGCGGTTCCGCAGGAATTCGCAGATGTCGCGGTAGTGAAGCCCCGGCGGATTCAGCGTCGGTATGCGGATCAGATCCTGCGCGAGTTCGACAAGGCTGTCACGGCGGTCGTTGATTTCACGCAAGATACGTTCAGTAATGTCCATCAGATCAATTTCTCCGTCCTTCGCTATTCCATTTCATGACAGAAGATGTTGAACAACGCGAATTCCGCAATGTGCGGCAGATCAGTGGACAGTTTCAGGTCGGACGTATATTGCGCGGCTCAGCGTGCGCGGATTGCTTTGTCCTGCCGCAGGAACAGCGGAGAAGGGTGTGTCTTTTCTGCTCACTGGCTTATCCGAGCATTTGAACGGCCGCGCCGGCGCGATTATATCCGGACTGCTGCAGCCGCTCTGGAGCGCGGATTTCATGCGATATATCAAGATCCTGGTGAGAATTGCCGTTGTGGCTGTGTTTCTTGCCTTTCTCGATTACACATTGCCGTCACGGGACATTGTGAAAATCGTCGGCACCGAGGTCGTCAGAACCGACATCGCTGTGAATTCAATTTTCTGGGCAAGCCCTGATGCGGACCAGGCTGTTGTCTCGGGCACGGGCAACCGAGATGTCCGGTTTATCAATTCCGTTAAGCCAAATGAAAATGCGCGGGTTTACCGCAACGAGGACACCGGCTGGGGCTGGCCGCCGTATTTCAAATTCAGCAGCGGCGATCTGCAGGCCGAAGCGCAGCAGCTGGCAGGAACTGAGCAATGGGTCGCGGTGAATCATTATGGCTGGCGCATCAGAATGCTCTCGATTTACCCGAACGCCGTGGGCATTTCGTCGGTCTCCGGCCCCGGAGTCACCTTGATACCTTGGATGCGCATCATCGCCGCTGTTCTGTTGGCGTTGTTCGGCCTCGCCGCGTGGCGGATCATAGTCCGTCTCCGGGAGTGGATGGCGGACAAATTCGACCGTCTGAAGGCACGGTACTGATCCGGTCAGAAGGCGTCGTAGAGGCGTAAGTCTTGAGAGCCCAGATTAAACTCCGAAATGCACCGCTTCATTTGCAGCCGCCGAATTCAGATGGATCCATATATCATGGCAGATCAAGCGGGCGTAATGCTCTCTGTAACGACATATTAAGCAGGGAATCGCATGAAGTCAGGCTTCAGCTGCTTGGCCCGGCATGATCGTTGCCAGATTCAGGCGCTGAAGAAAAGCGGTTTCCCGCAAAGAGGCATCGCGGCGGAGATCGGCTGCTCGCAGTCGACGGTGAGCCGTGAACTCGCCCGCAACACCGGGCTGCGGGGCTGCCGCTGCCGCCAGGCACAGCGGCTCGTCGAAACCCGGCGGCGGAAGGCTTCGTCGGCTCCGTGCGGGATGTCGCCATGTGCCGGGGATAATCGACGAATGTCTGATTTCCGGATGGCGTCTGGAAGAGATCCGAATTGCTCACCATGTTATTGCAAATACAGCTCTTTCTTGGTTTTGGTCCTCTGACTCTTTCAGAAACCGGGCTTAAACGGACATTGGTAACTCAATGGCGCTGACAAAGCCGAACGCATGACGGTAATCTAGCGCGGCGATTCGCAACGGAGGCGCCGGATGTTTCCCGGTCGAAATTTGAGGGTCTGGACGAAGTCCTGACCGTCATCAGGCGCGGTCTGCCATTCGAACTGCGGAGGTCGCCGGCGAGCACGAACATCATCGAGCTAATGAACAGCACGGTCCAGCAGGTCTGCCGCAACGTTAAACGCTGGAGAAACGCCGGTATGGCTCTACGACAGCCAGCAGCCGAGAAGGGCTTCCGCCGCATCAAGGCCTGCAGGCAGTTGCCCGTTTTCAAACCGGAACTCATCAAACGCCGCTGAAAATATCAGCTTGATCAGCTCAAGGATGCCGCGTCGATTCTCGAAGGGCAGCATCGCTCATGCGAGTTTCGATACCCATCGGGACATCCCCTTGGAAGACCAAAGGGGCGTCTTGGTTTCAGCGCTGGCAGTAATTCGTTCTGACCGCAAGGATAATCAAGCGCTCACAAGGCGCAATATTGTCTCCACATTGAAAGCCAGCCGCGCTTCCAGGGCTTCTTCACTCATAAGGTTGCGCTCGTAGAGAAACGTTCCGGTAAACCGGTTTGTAAGGTAGTAAAATCCAATAGCTGCAATTGAAATATTTAATTGAATAGCGTCGATTCCAGGCCGAAAATCTCCACTGTCTTTGCCACGCTCTAAGATGTTTTCCACCAGCTCAACAAGTCCACGCATTGCCTCCGGCAGGCTTCGCAAGCTCTTGATGTGCCGAGCACGGTGCAAATTTTCACTATTTACAAGGGTAATAAACTCTGGATTTCGCAGATAATAATTCCATGTGAAGCGGACCAGTGTTTCGAGCGCGTCTTTAGGTGACAGGCTGTCAAGATCGAGTTTTCTCTCCGCTGCTCGTATATCCAAATAAGCATCTTCCAAAACAGTTTGAAATAATTCTTCTTTATTGCCAAAATAATGATAAATCATCCGTTTGTTGGCCTTGGCCCGTTCGGCGATCTCGTCGACACGAGCACCTCCTAATCCACGCTTGGCAAATTCTTTCTTGGCGGCGAGCAATATGCGCGCTTTCGTCGCTTCCGCATTTCTTTTTTTTGGTTTCAAGGATTGCGCCAACGTCTCGCCCTTTCTTTCGATCACTCGATCAAGCATTCACCAGACTCTGTACCCAAAGCTGACCTGTCAAACCGATTTGTTACACGTGGCCGGGTATTCAAGGGGATGTCCCGATTGATGTTGAAACCCGCATGAGCGATGCTGCCTGTCGACCATCTACGCGGCTTCCTTGAGCCGGTCAAGCCGATTCTTTCGACGATGTTCGATGAGAGCCTGTTTGAGAACGGGCAGCTGCCTGTACGCCTTGACGCGGCGGAAACCCTTCTCGGCCTCCATCATGCCGGCAGCGGGCTGCCGCAGAGCCATCCCGGCGTTCCTCCAGCGCTTCACGTTGCGGCAGACCTGCCGGACCGTGCTGTTCATCGATTCGATGATGTCCGTGCTCGCCAGCGACCGCCGCAGCTCTAACGGCAGGCCGAGCCGGGAGACGGTCAGGACCTCGTCCAGGCCTTCAAGTATCGACCGGGAGACGTCCGGAGCCTCCTGTTCGAACCGCTGAGCCAGGCTGCGCATCAGCCGCTCGGCCTTGTCGGCGTCATCAAGTTCCCAGGCCTGTCTGAGCGTCCGCCGCACGCCGGCGTGATGCTTCGCGGCGAGACGTTCGGTGATGTTGCGGCCCTTGTGAACCTGACAGCGCTGAACAGGGATGTCCGCGCCGAAAGTGCGCCGGACCGCCTTGCTGAGCGCCTCAGCTCCGTCGACGATGAACAGATAACAGCCCTCCGGATCAAGCCCGCGCTCGATCAGATCATCAAGCAGAGCCTGCACCGTCGCAGCATTCTCCGTCGCGCCCTCGATGACGCCCAAGGGACGCTTACGCCCCGACGCGTCAATGCCGACCGCCCCGATCATCAGCAGGCGGTCGCTCAGATGCAGCCCGTCGATCTGAACCGCGACGAGATCAAGTTCCGACAGATCGGAAGTCATCCACTCATCAAACTTCGCCTGCGTCAGAGCCTTGAACCGGCGGGACACGGCTGATTTCGACAGCCCGCAGCCCGCCCCGCAGGGAACCCCGGCCTCCGGAATCCTCACCGCCCGGCGGAACTTGCGGGTCGCTACATTCGCGGTCATCAGGTTCACTGCCCATTGATCAAGATAGCCGTCCGCGGAGATTTCTTACCAGCTCGGCAGGGACATCTCCTTGCCCGCAGCCTTGCAGCGGAGCCGCGGACGGTCGATGCCGACCTTGCCGCCGTGGAACCCGACCTGGGAGCGCGCATGGCACTGGCGGTGCCCCGGCTTGTCGGGAGAATGACTGTAACGCTTCCCGGCCAGCCGTTCGGCGTCCTCGTCCATCATCTGCCGCAGATACGCGATGCCCGTCGTCAGGCAGAATTTCTCGAAACTCTCGGTCACGTCTTCGTACGCCTCTTCGACGAGCGCGTTGATGTTCGAAACGCTGGCGGAGGCGCCGGGGAATGTGCTGATGGTCTTCATGGCATTGCTTCCTTTTCTTCAAAAAATCCCCGGGCTGATGCTCGGGGCAGAGGCAACACCGCCTGTATCAAATTCAACACCAAGTGGGACATCCCCGGTATTCACGCCTGCAGGGCAGCAAGCGGCTTTGGCATCATCTTTTTGCCGACTCCTTAGCCGATGCCAAATATCGTCCAAGCCTTTCAATCATTTTGGTGAAGAGCCTTAGTAGTGTTTGCCAGCCCCTTTCGCATGAATGAAATCTAGGATAATTCCAGGCCCATGCAACTATGAAATGCATCACCGGGATCAGGCGGCAGCCTCTTTTTCGAGATCAGCCGCAGCAGATTCCCCACGAATGCGTCTCCGACGCGATCCAGCCGCTGGCCAGGTTTTATCAGCAGCCGGAGCCGCCGCCCTTTTCCGCCGCTCGGGGACAGAATTTTTTGAGGACGCCTGGGCCGCCTCCAGCTGTTTCCGCTAAGCGGCCCGAAGTCCGTTCCGGACATCAGAAATTCCTTTATGGTCCTTGGCGCATGGGCGACACCCCGCGGGGAACCGGCGAGGCCTCCCGGCGCCGGGTTCCGGACAGCCTCTGAGACCGGCGGCTCCGTTGCCGCGCATTGCGGGCAGTCGATCTCGGCCGCGACGCCCCTTTGCGAAAAACCGCCTTTCTTCAGCGCCTGAAGCTGGCCACGGTCATGCCGGGTCAAGCTGTTGAGGCTTGACGGCATGAGATTCCTTCCTTTGTTTCGCTACAGAGAGTATCGCACCCGCTGAGAATATCCCGCCCGCTTGATCTGCCATGGTATATGGAACCGTCTGAGTCGGCGGTCTGAAAATAAAGCGATGCATTTCAGAATTTAATCGGGGCTGGAATAGCGAGGGCTTACACTATGAGCAATTGTCACTTCTATCCTGCGCGGACTCGACAGCCTGACGGATTTTCACGGCGAGGCATGGTCGGCGGACCTGCCCTGAATCTCCCGAAGTCGTTCCTTACAGCCGCCGGCCCTGCTCGGCGAGCGGCTAGCCGTGCTGAATGTCGTCGACGGCATTTCCTGGAAGACGGTTCGGCGCACTTGAACAAAATTTGAAATCGTACCGTACGCGGTGCCGGCTCATTTCGGCGGGCAAAAGCACCGACTTCATATGCTCGACGGAGGATATATTTGTCAGCGGAAGTTCGACGAGAAGCGGGTCTTGGCCTGCACAGCTTAAGCGATGAAGCAGCAGACGAAAGAGGTCCGCACGGCTTGCCGGCCGTTCCCGGACTGCGGTGCGCTTCGACTGCGAATACAAGCGCAATGGTACGGCGACTCTGTTCATGGTCCGTGCGCCGCTCTCAGGCCGGCGGCATGTTGAAATCGCTGGTCGCAGGACAGAGAAGGATTTCGCCGAATTTCTTGAGGACATCGTCGTTTTTCTCTTCACCTACGCCGAAGCACGGCAGCCGGCTGAACATCGCCGAGAGTGAAATCAATGCGCTGAGCCGTCAATGCCTGTCCCGGTGGATCCCTGACCGCGAGACGCTTTGCCGCGAGCTCCCGGCGCAGGGGAAAGCGCACGATGCTGACTTGGCCCGGTGAAATGCCGGTTAGCCGCTGAAGCCGCTCGCATCAGACTGTAATCGCGGTACCTGCCAATTCTGCAATGACAGACTACTAGAGCCGCCGCGTGGGCCGAGACTGGACACAGGCCGGTCAATCTCGTCTGAAATTTCGACCTCTTATCTTCCATGAACGGCGGAAGGTGATGGGATGAATCCGTCCGGAAACGGCAAAATCCACGAGAATTGATGCGAACAGCACTCGATTCGCTGCGCAACAGTGCAAGAACTCCTCAAACCCCGTCTAACCGCTTCAAGCCGAGCGGTTCTTGCGGGCATTCAAGTTCCAGTCCGATGCAACGTGAGTATTTTTGATGATGTCAGCGCTTGATATACTTGACAGTAAATAAGTAACCGGTTAGTGTGTTAATTGGCTGATCGCGCTTGTGCGCGGCTGGTCTCTTTTGGAGCTCAAAGGCGACGGCAGCAAACAACTGCTTGTCTCCGCACACTGAACGAACAGGGAGGACGTTATGTCATTCATCAAAGAGTTCATCGAACAGGAAACGGTCAATCGCCGCGACCTTCTGCTTGCCTCGGCCTATGGTGTCGGTGGAATCGCCGCCGCAGGACTGTTAGGGCAGGGCATGGCGCGCGCGGCGATTCAAGATCCGACAATTGCGTGGTCGTACCGCAACCGCACCAACCCCTATTGGAATGAGATTGTATCGGGCGGGGAGGCTTTCGTCGAAAGCCTGGGCAAACCCAAGGATTTCTTGACCCATCTAATTAACGAGGGCTCGTCAGAAAAATCGCTGGCCGATGTGAAGGCGCTGCTTTCCAAAACCAATGGTGATCTTGCCTTGGCAATTGATACCAATGATGCGCCGAATGCCAGGCCAGTTGTAGAGGCGTGTGTAGCTGCGGGTGCATATGTTTCGACGCTTTGGAATAAGACTGACGATCTTCATCCTTGGGATTTCGGTGACAATTATGTAAGCCACATGTCATGGTCTGATGAAGGTCCTGCCGAGAGAACAGCTCGTATAATGCTGGACGCCATGGGCGGTAAAGGTGGTGTGGTTCATCTTGGAGGTATTGCGTCGAACAACCCGGCCATTGAACGTTTGAATGGCCTCAAAAACGCTCTGAAGGATTTTCCGGACGTTGAGCTGCTTGATGCTCAGCCGGCGGATTGGGACACCCAGAAGGCCAACCAGATCATGTCATCGTTTCTGACCCGTTATGGCGATGAGATCAAAGGTGTTCATTGTGCGAATGACACCATTGGTTACGGGGTTCTGGAGGCCCTGCGCGCCGAAGGCATCGAAGGCATGCCGGTCGTTACCTATGACGGCAACCCGCAAGCGGTTGACCTGGTTGCGAAGGGCGAGATTTTAGCGACCGTGTTTACCAACCCGCATTGGGGCGGCGGAATCACAGCCTCGTTAGCTTACCACGCGGCAACCGGATACTTCAAGCCGTCAGATGAGCCGCATGAGCACCGCGAATTCAATGGCCCGACGATTTTTGTCACGCCGGAAGATGCTGCGGAGTTCAAGAAAAACTACTTGGACAACGTGCCGGTTTACGATTGGAAGGATTTCTGGGGGCCGTCTAACGGGCCGATCGTATATAAGTGAATTGTCCCGGCGGCCGGGTTGGGGGTTAATCCGGCCGCCGAGCATGGTTGAATTGGAACATCTGTGCCGGGTGACTGGGTGGGACATCCCCCTGAAATGTGCGCGTGCGGAACCTCGGCTGCCGATTTGCGAGCTGGTCTTTGATGTGAAGGGGTTGCTGTGACTGACGCAACAACAGTTTCCAACCCATTTTCTCGAGACAAGCTCGTCAAATGGGCGCCGTTGTTGGTCTTGGCCGTTTTGGTTTTACTGTTTCCGCTTTTTGAATGGCTTGATGACTTCATGGCCGGGAAAGCACACATCTATCTGATTGACTCGCGCTTTTTTTCGATCCGAAACGCAGCGCGGATCGGCATCTCTTCCGCACCGACGTTGATGGTGGCTGTCGGCGTCACTTTCATCATCATCATGGGTTCTATTGACCTCAGTATGGAAGGTACTGTTTCGGTCTGCGCAGTTGTTTTCGCAATCGTTTTTCTTGCCTGGGGCGGAGCGGTTCTGAGTTTGGCATGGTTTGCGATACCGATTGCCGTCGCGGTCGGTGCACTGATGGGGTTTGTGAACGGGCTTGTGCATATACGTCTCAAAATCCCTTCCTTTATGGCATCGCTGGCCATGGGATTCGTTGGCACTGGAATGGCGCTGGTGATGACTGGCGGTGACCGTATTCGTGTAGAGGATCCGGTTTTTCGTGCACTGCTCACCGAACGTTGGTTGAATTTCCCCGTTATGGTTTTTGTCGCAGGTGTCTTTCTTCTGATTGCTTGGTTTATCCAGTCACGCACAACGCTTGGACGGAATTTTTACGCGGTGGGAGGTGGAGAGGAACTCGCTCTCGCAAGCGGCCTTAATGTCGAACGCGTGCGGTTAATGGGTTTTACCCTGGCAGGTGTGTTTTTCTCTGTAGGCGCGCTTCTGGCTGTTGGAAGGATTGGAATTGCCGAGACGGCGACGGGAAACAATTTCATGTTCGTCTCGATTACTGCTGTCGTTGTCGGAGGAACTGCGTTGTGGGGCGGCATCGGCGGTGTGTGGAATACTCTGGTTGGCGTGCTCATAGTGAACGTCATCAATAACGGCATGATTGTGATCGGGCTGCCCAACTTCGTCCAAGACGCCGTTCTCGGCATTTTGGTGATTGTCGCAGTAGTGTTGTCAACGGACAGAAAAACAATCAGCTTCGTAAAGTAGGGGTCGGAGAGATGTACGAACTGCGAAAGGTCGACAAAAATTTTCCCGGTGTCCGAGCGCTGAAAGCGGTCGATTTCACCGTGAATCGCGGTGAAATTGTTGGACTCGTTGGCGAGAACGGCGCCGGCAAATCGACGCTGATGAAAGTCATTTACGGGTCCTATCAACCGGACGCCGGTACGGTGGCAATCGACGGCAAGACCGTTCGGTTTCAGAATCCGCGACAGGCGATGGAGCACGGTATTGGAATGGTGTTCCAGGAACAGTCGCTCATCACGAACCTGACGGTGATGGAAAACATCTTTCTTGGCTGCGAATCCCAGTTCGTGAATTTCGGAGTCATCAATTGGAAAGCGATGGCAAAGGCCACGAAAAAACAGCTCGACAAGGTGAAACTGGACATTGATCCTGCGACCACAACGTCCGAACTGTCCTTTGCTCAACGCCAACTTGTTGAACTGGCCAAGGTGCTTACGCTGGAGGAGCGCGTGGACGGTGATCTCGTCATATTGCTTGACGAGCCGACCAGTGTTCTTGCTCAGGAAGAAGTGGAATTGCTTTTCAAGCTTGTCCGTGAGCTTACAAACCGGGCTTCGTTTATTTTTGTCAGTCACCGTATGGACGAGGTTCTCGAACTGAGTGACCGGATTTACGTCATGAAGGATGGCGAGGTTGTTGATGTTGTGGAACACGACAGCGCTGAAATCGAAGATATTCAGCACAAGATGGTGGGCCGTGATGTCGACAAGGAATATTACCGCGAACAAAAGCAGAAACCCTACGGAGACGCGGTCCTGGTTTCTTTCAAGAATGCCAGCCACGGGCGGCGCTACATGGACATTTCGTTCGATCTGCGCAGAGGAGAAGTTCTGTGCCTGGTCGGGACAGAGGGGTCGGGCCGCGAAGCGATCCTTCGGACTGTCTTTGGCCTTGAAATTCCGGATTCAGGAAGCGTTTGGATCAAAGGCCGGGAAATCAAGCGCTTCAAGCCCCGCGCTTCACTGGTTCTTGGCGTTGGATACGTGCCGCGTGAACGCAAGGTAGAGGGCATTGTCAGCGGCATGAATGTCTATGAAAACATGACCCTCAGTCAGATGCCGAACTATTCAAACGTTGGCGTTCTTCGAACCGGCCAAGAAAAAAACCTCGCTCGCAGCTGGATCGAACGCCTCGCGATCAAAACGCCGGATGTCTACAAAGATTGCGGCGGCCTTTCCGGAGGTAATCAGCAGAAAGTGGTGTTGGCCAAATGGCGTTCCGGCGGGGCCGATATCATTCTTCTTGATCATCCCACGCGAGGCCTCGACATAGGCGCGAAAGAAGATGTCTATGAGATGGTGCGCGAGATGAGCGACCAAGGAGCTGGTGTCATTCTGGTCGCAGATACTTTGGAAGAGGCAATCGGTCTGTCCCACACGATTCTTGTCCTCAAGGACGGGAAATTTCAGAAACGTTTTGACGGGGAGCCGGGCGATAAACCATCTCTTTATGATCTTGTTCACCACATGATTTGAGCGGACCCATGAGCTTTGCATCCATTAAACCGTATTTGCCTTGGATCACTCTGGTTGTTTTGACGTTGGCGGTAGGCGCGGCGAACCCTGCGTTTTTCGATCCGGCCGGCTTGATTGAATTGATTGCGGACATTGTGCCCTTGTTCGTCATGGCACTGGGCATGACATTTGCCATCTACATCGGCGGCATCGACCTTTCGGTGCAGCAGTTGGCAAACTTGGTGACGGTTATCGCGACTGTTTATCTGGCTCACTTTGGCATTGGAGTCGCAGTGATTTGTTTGCTGGCAGGCTTCATCTTCGGCATGATTTCCGGGTTCGTGACAACCCGGCTTTACGTCCCGTCGTTTGTCTCGACTTTGGCTATGGGTTTCGTCGCGCTGTCGGGTGCCAAATATCTGTCCGGGGAACGTGCTTTGTCTATGGATGCGACGCTTCGTAACGATAGTTTCGGATGGATGTTCGGCAATTCGTTCGGCATTCCGCATGAATTGCTGATTGGCGGAGTTCTTCTCCTGTTCGCATGGTTCTTGCAGACCAGAACCACTTTTGGCCGGTCGCTGAAAGCAGTGGGATCCGGTGAACTCGCTGCTGTCGCATCAGGTCTGAATGTCGACAGAATAAAGATACTCGCATTCGGGATATCCGGCGCATTCGCCGCAATTGCGGGATTGATTTTTTCGGCCAAGCTGTCAGGCGGAGATGCCAACCTCGCCAATGGGTTCCTGTTGTTGACGATTGTAGCGGTTCTGGTCGGCGGGACGCCCCTTACCGGCGGGGTGGGCGGCGTCGTCAATACCCTGATCGGCACGCTCATAGTGCTCGTGATCCGCGCTGCTATGATCTATCTGGAGGTCAGCGCGATCCAGCAGCAAATGGTGTTCGGCGTTGTCCTCATCGCAGCCATTGCTTTGACCATCGATCGCTCGAAACTTCGAAGTGTGGTCAAATGAGCAAGTCGATGCGGACGGCTGTATTGGTGAAACCCGGCAAGTTCGAGTTACGTGAAGTTCCTCGCCCCGAATTCGGGCCGGACGAAGTGCTTGTCCGCATAACGCGTACCGGAATTTGCGGCACTGATCTGCATATTTTCAAAGGCGAATATGCCCAAGAACGGTTACCTTTCGTGCCCGGCCACGAATTTGCCGGCTATGTCGAAGATGCGGGTCGAGACGTTGTTGGCCTTACTGAAGGTCAAGCCGTTGTTGCCGACATGAACATTGGTTGTACGCGCTGCTATTGGTGCCGGCGTAACGAGGTGTTGAATTGCCCGGACGCGAATCAACTAGGCATCACCATGAACGGCGCATTCGCCGATTACATCAGTGTACCGGCCCGCCTTGTCATTTCGGCTCCCGATGGAATTCCGCAGAATGTCCTTGCGTTGACGGAACCCTTGGCGTGCGTCGTTCGTTCTGCCCGCAAAATGGATATTAAGTTCGCCCGTTCGGTCGTTGTCTTGGGCGCCGGTCCAATCGGCAATCTTCATGTTCAAATGTTGCGCACTATCGGCGCAGCTCCGATTATCGTGGCGGATCTGAGTCCGGAGCGCGTTCAAATGGCGCTTGAGGTCGGGGCGGATGTGGGCGTCAGCGTCCCGAATGATCTGGAAGAAGAAGTTCTCTCCGCTACCGACGGTCGCGGGGCGGATTTCGTCATAGAGAGTGTAGGGCTGGCCCGGCTTTACCGAACATCAAAGGAGCTGCTGCGCAGGGGCGGGCATTTGGCGGCATTCGGGCTGACAGCGCCCGGTGAGACACTTTCGATCGACATCCTTGAGACCATTCTTCACGAAAACTCTCTGAAAGGATCCGTCGCTGGAACGGGCGAAGATATGCATGACGCGCTGACGCTTCTTGCCCATGGACGAATAGCCACGCAGTTCTTCACCGAAGCCGAATACCCGCTGGAGGAAATTCAAACTGCGTTTGATTCCATTGAATCACGCCCGCGGGACTTGAAAACGCAGATCGTGATGCTGTGACTGAGTGGACAATGCAAACAGATGTGACGGAGTAGACAATGCATACAGAGATGTATCAAAGAGGACCGGCTGCCAAAATTCCAAACAGTCGTTTCCCGCTTCTGGTTTATCGCGAAGCCATGCCCGGCGGCGGGGCGAATGCGATCATAGCGCAGTTTCGTGAAAATGGTTGGCTGAACAACTGGAAATATCCTGGAATTTACACTTACGGGCACTTCCATTCGACAACACATGAATGTTTGGGATGTGCTGCCGGTTGGATGGAGATCGTCCTGTTCGGCGATGGCGGAGAGAAGATAAAGGTGGAAGCCGGTGATGTCATCGTTCTGCCGGCTGGCGTCAGCCACAGAATGGTCCAGAACTCTGAGGATAATCTCATGGTCGGCGGCTACCCCGGGGGATGCGACTGGGACAACATCCAGGAAGCGTTTCTAAGCGACGAGGATTTTCGTTCAGCCGTCAAGCGTATCATGATGTTGCCAATCCCAACCAAGGATCCGGTTACGGGACTGCCCCTGCATTCCTGGATTGAGGCTACATCTTCGGTTGATGGCGGGTGGAACGATTTCCGCGACGGTCTTGATCGCAAAAATTAGAAGAGAAACCACGATGGCCCAGTCGCCGACGACCATTCGTCTCCTGCCGGACCAAGGGAATTCGGATTTTATCCGAATGGGGGCTTTGTTCCCGCAGGCAATCGTGATTTGTTCGAACGATTCTCGCCCGAACAGGGTCTTCAGCCACCATAACGCCTCGCCGTTCTGGAGATGATTTGAACAAGGCTCTGACCATCTCACTCAAAGCGCAGACAGGCCGGCTCTGGGTGAGTGCAATACCAGCCTGTTGATCGGAATCGCATAATCGGGAGTTTCAAACGATCCGGTTAGGAACAAGAATCGGGCATGTGGGATGTGGAGGCGTACATGCAGGCAAAATCAATTCACGTTGACATTGGCAGGCGGTTGCATTGGGTGGACTGATGGCGGCAAACGAATTTGACTATGTGATCGTCGGGGGCGGTTCTGCAGGATGTGTGTTGGCTGCGCGGTTGTCAGAGGATTGCGATGTCCGGGTGCTGTTATTGGAGGCAGGCGGAAACGACAGCCATCCTCTGATTCATATGCCGGTTGGCTTTGCGAAGATGACCGAAGGCCCGCACACTTGGGGATATTCAACGGCGCCGCAGAAAAACGCGAATAACAGGGAAATTCCCTATGCTCAGGCGCGCGTCATAGGCGGAGGAAGCTCTATTAATGCCGAGATATTCACGCGGGGCAATTCCGCCGACTATGACCGGTGGGCTAACGAAGAGGGATGCGAAGGCTGGTCGTTTGATGAAATAAAGAAGTATTTTCTTCGTTCTGAAGGCAACACCATTCTGTCAGGCGACTGGCACGGTTCAGAAGGTCCGCTAGGCGTCTCGAACCTATCTGATCCTCAGCCCATGACGCAGGCATTTGTTCAATCCTGCCAAGAGCTTGGAGTTCCGTATAACGCGGATTTCAACGGTCCGTCACAAGAGGGGGCGGGCGTATATCAGGCTACAATAAAGAACGGCAAACGGTGTTCTGCCGCTGTGGGCTATCTGAGGCCGGCTCAAAGCAGGCCAAACCTTACCGTTGAGCACAATTGCCAAGCGAACCGGATACTGGTCCGTGGGAACCGCGCAACCGGCGTCGAGTATATTCAACGGGGCAACCCGAGAACTGCGGCTGCAGAGCGGGAAGTCATCCTGACTGCAGGTGCCATCGGAACCCCGAAGCTCATGATGCTGTCAGGAATTGGACCTGCGACCCATTTGCGCGAGCATGCTGTCGAAGTGATTCAAGATCTGCCGGGTGTCGGCGAGAACTTAAACGATCATTTCGGTATCGATATCGTTGCGGAGCTAAAGGGGCACTACAGCCTTGACAAATATAACAAACCGCATCGGGCCCTTTGGGCAGGGGTGCAGTATTACCTGTTTGGAACCGGACCGGTCACATCCAATGTCGTCGAAGGCGGGATGTTTTGGTATGCTGACGAATCAGCGCCTTATCCTGATTTGCAGTTTCATTTTCTTGCCGGCGCCGGCGCTGAAGCGGGCGTGCCGAGCGTTCCCAAAGGCAGTTCCGGCATAACACTCAATTCCTATACTTTGCGCCCGAAAGCGAGAGGCGCGGTAAAGCTGCGTTCCGATCGGGTCGATGACGCGCCTGTTGTGGATCCGAATTTCCTCGGCCATCCCGACGATCTGAAAACGTCGGTCGAAGGCGTAAAGATCAGTGTGGAAATATTTCAGCAAAAGAGTCTGCGGCAGCATATACGCGAAATCCGGTATCCCGACGGCAACGTCAAAACCCAGGCAGACTTTGAAAACTATGCCCGCCAATTCGGGAGGACATCCTATCACCCCACTTGCACATGCAAGATGGGTGTCGACGAGATGTCTGTGGTCGATCCTCAACTGCGCGTTTATGGAATCGAGGGGCTGAGAGTCTGCGACAGTTCCGCCATGCCAAGCCTGATCGGCTCAAATACCAATGCGGCAACCATCATGCTGGCGGAAAAGGCGTCTGATCTGATTCGCGGAGATCAGTAAGAGATGTCGTGTCACCTCTCCACCTAAGGGAGAAATCAGTGAGTCGCCCGTTTGTTGTAAATCGGCAATTCTTGTTGAAATCCGGTTTTGCGCTGTTGACCGCCGTTTCAGCTTCCTACTCGCTTACAGCCCAAATCACAGAATCTTCCTCAGTCTCTGTCGGCAAACAGGGTTGCGCTTCAATTAACGCCGGACCGGCTGCCACAGGCAGAGCGGGCAGTGAGACGGATGACTGTTGAAAGAACCATGCCGGTTGATGCGGCGCAACAGCGGACTGAGCCGCTTCTTCCCAGAAAACGACCGCCTCCGGCACTGCCGCGGCCTGCCTATTACACACAAGCATCCATGTTCGGTTTCAAGGGCGTTTCGGGGGGAAATTCAGCCCTTGTTTCCTTTTTCCCACAGCTTTTGCACATTTTTTCCACAGAAGCTCCGCCCGTTCAGGAGGCCGGCGCCGCCGCCGCGGGCCGTCGAATCGGCCGCTCCGGAGGGCAGCTCGGCCGTGCGGACGCGGACGGGGCGTGTTTTTCCCAGACGCGCCGCTCGCGCAGCAGCGTGTTCGCCAGGACCGCCGGCTTACGCATGACGGCGACAAGGGCGACCTTATGACATTTCCCCCGCCCGGTGAGCCGGTCATAGAATGCGGACATATCTTTATTGAACCGCACAGCCGTCAAAGCCGCCATGCAGAGGGCCCGCCTCGGGCGGAAGCGTCCGCCGCGGATGCGCCGGACGCCTTTCTTCGCGCCGCTGTCGCGGGCGAACGGCGCGGTTCCGGCGAGAGCCGCGGCCTGCCGGCTGTCGAGCTGCCCGAGTTCCGGCAGCCAGCCGAGCAGAGCGGCGGCCGTGACCGGTCCGATGCCGGGAACGGACATCAGGATGCGGTAAGCGCGGGCCTGACCGGGATCGCTCTTGATATGCTTCTCGATCTCAGCTTCGAGAGCTTCCCTCTGCCGCTCGGCGGCTTTGATGATTTTATCCATGGGCTTCTTCGCTGACGCCTTCCGGATCTCATCGCGGCACTGACGCATTGTCTTAATGATCTCAACCGCTTGCGCACGGGCGACCATGAGGTCATTGAGACCGTCAAGAAACGCGGATTTCGGCTCGGTCGCCGGGAGATCGGCGAAAGCCGCCGCGAAAGCGGCGAGCATCCTCGCATCCGTCTTGTCGGTCTTCGCTGGCTGACCGGTCGCTTCGGCGAAGCGCCGCGCCTGGCGGGGGTTGACCACGCAGACTTCGTAACCTCGGTCGTGCAGCGACTGATGAACCGCCCGGCGCAGCCGTCCGGTCGCTTCGACAGCGACCCGCCGCACCGCGTGTTTTCTCAGAAACCCGTCGATCGCACGGAAACCCGGACGGTCGTTTTTGAACCGGCGGTCGACGCCGGCGGCGTACACATCGATCATTTCCTTGCTTATAGCTGAGCCTGCGCATATTTTCGTCATGTCCCTGTGCTCCTATTCTCATGGTTATTCGGATCTTGATCCAGGCAGCTGTTCAGGACGCGAGGGACCGGGAAAGCCGGGCCGGCCATGCTTGTGTACGGTTCTTTTAACCCTGTTTGTCATCGGCCCGACCCGGCTCAGCGGGGACATTCGCCCCCGCTTCCCCTTGCCGGCTGCGGCCGGCAAGGGGAACCCGCGACAGGATAGCACGGCTGCGGATGAGCGGTGAAATAAAAGTTTGCTGCAACCTCGCGCCGAGCAACCCCTGTGGACAACTCCTTATGGAATTATCCTTGGTTTGATTCATATGAGTTTGTCTTGACGCCGCCGGTGATACAGCAGGCCAGCGCGGTCCAGTCTCAGCAGGCGCTCGTAATTTTGAGTCCGGCAGGCTGGATTCGTGCAGCCCCGCCGGATGATCCGGCATCCGGGCGGCAGGTCGCTGCGGCGGTTCAGACAGCCGCCCATGATCGCCATGATCAGCACCGCATGGTCCAAGTTGTCAGGCGTCTGTTTGAGACGCTGGTCGGCGGCGACATCTTTGTCAAGACAGAACTTGTGTGTAATAGGCAGGCCGCGGCGGCGGATGACCGGCTTTCCCTTGAGACGGTGCTTCAGCGCAGCCTGCCACCGCGTTTCGGCAAGCGACACAGCATGTGCAAACGGTTCCGCCGCTGGTCTCTTTCGGGTGTTTCCGAACCTGAGTCCAATGTTTTGTCCAAGGCGTTGACTTCAAGCACGTATTAATTGACCGTTTTATCGCGCTGGCGTATCCAGAAGCTTCGGGGCGGAAAAGGGCGGCTGCCGGCGGGGCAGGCTTTCCCGGGGCGGTCCGACCGGCAAAACCGTCGCGGTCACGGACATACTCGGTCACTTGGCGCGGTTCGCAGTCCTTCCCGGTCAGGCGCATGATCTTGCCGGGACGCGCCGCGGCTTACGGAGGGTCTGTCCTTCAGGATATTGACAGCCGGCCGCCGGCTTCGCTACGGCATTCTATCTGGTTTCCGCTTTGATCGCAGCCAAGCGATTGTCAGCGAATTCTAATCCCAATCCGGTGCCCAAGGCACAAGTTCTTCAGTGACTATCCTATAGCCGGTTTTCGTCATTTCATCGATTCGAGACATGTCACGGCTGGAAAGTGTGAATTCCATAACGTTGAAATTTGCCTCAATGTTCGCTGCCTTGGTCGACATGGTGTTGATAGGCACACCTTTCTGCAATATCCAACGCAATACGACTTGCGCAGCCGATTTGCCGTAGGTTTTTCCGATTTCGCTGAAAATCATATGTTTAAACACCTCGCCGCGGGCAACTGAACAGTAGGATGACAGGGCGATTCCAGTTTCATTGGCGGCGGATAGAAGAACATCCTGGTTTAGAAGTGGATGAAATTCCACCTGATTGGTCACGAGAGGCGCGTCAACAATTTTGACGGCATCACGCATCATTTGAGCAGTGTAGTTGGATACACCGATATTGCGCGTAAGCCCCTTTTCCCAAGCTTGCCGCAACAGCCTCAGAGAGGGTGCGATGTCCCCGCCGATTGGCGGCCAATGCAACAACAGCACATCGACATAATCCAGCTTCAACCTTTTCAGGCTTTCTTCGACGGACGGCAGGAACGCCGAATCTCCGAAATTATCCGGATGAACTTTTGTTGTCACGCATATAGCTTCACGCGGCAGACCCAGTCCGGAAAGAGCGGCGCCGGTATCGGCTTCATTCTCGTACATCTGCGCGGTATCAAACGAGCGGTAGCCTGCATTCGCTGCCGCTTCTATGGATGTCCGCAACTGGCTTCCCTTAAGAGGAAACGTTCCAAATGAGCGTTCGTTGGTGTTCTGGAAGTAAATGTTCACTTTCAATCTCCTGTTCAATGCTTTATGGTAACCTAATGGTTACTTAATGATTCGTCAACCGATATATGACGACCGAATGCTTGATTTAATGGCCTGCCGCCGCCATGACCCCATAATCGGTCAGCTACTTTTGCGAGGAGCCTATGAAAAAGACAATGACAGCTCGTGAAGCGGCGAATTTGATTCCCGGCCAAGCAATCATAGCTGTAAACGCGTCCAGTGGATTGTGCTGCCCCGATGCCGTCCTTGCGGGAATTGGGCAGAGATTTAAAGAAGAACAGGCTCCACGCGAATTGACCGCAATACACCCTATTGCGGCCGGAGATATGTTCGGCACCAGAGGTGTTGACCATATCGCCATTCCCGGGCTGCTAAGTCGCATCATTGGGGGTTCCTATCCATCTGGTCCGAGCCAGGCTGATCCTCCTGAAATCTGGAAAATGATCTCTGGAGAGATGATCCGCGCTTACAACGTTCCTTCTGGAATCATATTCGACATGCTTAGGGAAGCGGCTGCTAAACGACCCGGCGTTCTTACCAAGGTCGGAATGGACACATTTGTTGACCCTGACATTGAAGGCTGTGCGATGAACAATGCCGCGCGTGCCGAACCGATCGTCAAAAGGGTGAAGTTTGAGGGCGAAGAATGGTTATATTTTAAATCAATGGCGCCTGATGTCGCAATTGTTCGAGCGACTACTGCGGATAAGAATGGAAATTTGAGCTTCGAACACGAAGGCGCCTACTTAGGCGCCATGGAAATGGCGCTGGCCGCCCGCAACAATGGCGGTACCGTGATTGCCCAGGCCAAGAGAATTGCCGCTCCAGGGTCCATCAGACCTCATGACGTTCACGTCCCGGGAATCTTTGTCGACGTAATCGTCGAGGCCCCGGATCAGCTGCAGACGACACAAACGGAATATGATCCGGCAATATCGGGGGAGCTGACGCGTCCTTTGGAAAGTTTCCGCCGTATGGAGTTCAACGTTGGTAAAGTAATCGCGCGCCGCGTTGCCCAAGAGCTGAAATCGGGCTGGGCCGTGAACATTGGTTTTGGAGTTTCCGCGAATGTCCCGCGAATTCTTGTGGAAGAAGGTTTGCATTCCAGTGTCACATGGATGATTGAGCAAGGCGCCGTCGGCGGCATCCCCTTGCTTGATTTTAAGTTCGGTTGCTCGGCAAACGCAGAGGCTTTTGTTCCGTCACCGCACCAGTTCTGTTATTTCCAGGCGGGCGGATTTGATGCGTCGCTGCTGTCATTTCTCGAGGTTGATCGACACGGATCCGTAAACGTGTCGAGACTTCCATCAGTTCCCCACCGGACAGCAGGCGCCGGAGGGTTCGTTGATATTACCGCACGGGCGAGAAAAATCGTTTTTTCGGGTAATTTCAATGCCGGCGCCGAAATGGCTGTTGACAGCGGTTGTCTGAGAATCCTTAAAGAAGGGAAAGTGGCCAAGTTTGTCGATGAAGTTGATCAAGTTTCTTTCTCAGGACAACGCGCCCTGCGACAGGGACAAAACATCATTTACATTACCGAACGCTGCGTAATCGAATTGACGAATCAAGGGTTGGTCATTATTGAAATCGCACCTGGTATCGACCTTCAGCGCGACATACTGGATCGTTCCGAGACTGGACTTGTCGTTGCCGGGAATCTCAAATTTATGGATGCCGCTTTGTTTGATCCGGCTCCGTTCGGACTGAACTTGGAGTCCGCCGGGTGAGCGGTTTGTCCTGAATGCCGAAGACGGAATCGCGCATTTGAGACGCATCTTCCCGAAAGGCTGAATGCTTTCTCACAAGGAACAAGGGGATATCGGCGCAGGTGCTGGATTTGAGTCAGCAAAAGCTCGGAGTGTTAATGCGCTTTTCGAAGAGGTGCATGACACGGTGGCGGAGAGCTTTGGGAATCCATGCGCCGTTTGAAGGAAGCCGCACAATCTCTAACGGACAACACTGCCCATATCAAAGCTCAACACCAAGTGGGACATTCTCAAAAACCGCTTTTCCGCACTGAAATGAGCTGTTTCATAAATGACATAAAATAATTAACAGAATCGGCGGTAAATAAAGTCCCGCTTCGACACCAAGGATCTTCCGCAGCTCATGTTCTTTGACTGCACTGTCGTTTCAGCAGCACCGTTTGAACCGCTCTACGATGATGTCCAGAACTTCTGCCGGTTCGCGTTTCCACCAATTACCGCTTGAGAAAATTTCCACTTCGCAGAAACCCTCATAGCCGGCGTTTTCGACGGCAGACCGCAGTTGGCGTGTGTCGGCGACGCCATCTCCCATCATTCCCCGATCAAGCAGCATATCAGAAGTATCCGCCAACCAGTCGCACAAGTGAAATCCGTGAATACGCCCCTTACCCCTTTTTTTCAGAGTGTCGGCTAAAGTCGTGTCCCACCAAACATGGTAAACATCTATTGCGACGCCAACGTTTGGCGCCTTGACCATATCGCAGACGTTCAATGCGTCCGCCGCTGTCATTATGCAGGTTCGGTTTCCTCCATAAGCGGGATTCAAGGGTTCGAGAGCGAGATTGACGCCGCGGTTCGACGCATATGGGGCGGCCCGGCCCACACGGTCCGCAACAATTTTCTGGCTTTCCGAAACCCCCGCGGTGCCCGCTTCAGGACCGCCGGTTACTATGGTCAGCACCGATGTGCTGAGTTCGGCTGCCATATCAATTGAGGCTCGGAAATCATCCATAATCTGCTGATCCGACGATTGCGCAAGGGGGCCGGTCAGGAAGGGCGAGCGGCACAAACCTGCGACCTCCATTCCCAAGGATCGAGTTAATTTTCCGAGTGCGGCCGGGTTTTGAACTTCGCGCCGCCAAAAGACTATGCCGCCATATCCTCGTTCAGCGCATGCGTGAGCGACGCGCTCAGGACTCCAGCCGGCGCCGTGTCCATCCAAATTGTGGCCCAATGTCGCAGTGTTCAGGGCTAAGGCAGAGTGATCGTCGCTGAAATCGCGCATGGCTCAGATTCCGAAAAGTTTCAATAACGACCGAATCCGCTCTATCGCGAGATCAGGATCTCTTAAAACGCCGCATTGTTCCGCCAGCTTGAAGCAATTGACAAAGTAGGGAAGCGACCGGGCCGATTGGGCGCCGTTCAGCATAACGAAATGATCTTGGAAGCCGTTCAGCCAAGCAAGAAAGACCACCCCGGTCTTATAATATTGGGTCGGATCCCGGAATATATGACGTGCCAAGGGCACGGTCGGATCCAGCGCGGACCGAAAAGCCAGCACATTTCCTTCGCTTAATTTGTTGACGGCGTGGGCCGCGGCAGGCGCAAGCGGATCGAAAATTCCCAAGAGTGCGTGAGAGTATCCCTGAGCGTCGCCCTGGATAAGTTCGGGATAGTTAAAGTCGTCGCCGGTATACATTTTGACCGCATCCGGCAGACGCCGCCTCATGATGATTTCTTTCTCGGCATCAAGCAGTGATATCTTGATCCCGTCGACCATCGGAGCATTAGCCCGAATAATTGCCAAGGCGGTTTCCAGAGCCGGTTCGAACGAGCTGCTGCCCCAGTATCCGGCCAACCGGGGATCGAACATATCGCCCAGCCAATGCAGAATGACCGGCTCATCACATGCCGACAAGATATCGCTGTAAATCGAGATATAGTCATCAGGACCCTTGGCAACCTTTGCCAGAGCCCGGGACGCCATCAATATCAAGCGTCCCCCCACGCTTTGGATCGCCTCGATCTGTTCCAAATAGGAACGGCGCACATCTTCGACAGTCATGGCCTCTGATGGATCAAGATGGTCGGTTCCGCAGCCATTTGCTATCAATGCATCGGGCAGCTCATTTTTGGTCCGGCGGATCAGTTCCATTGCCTTTTTCCAGTCCAGACCCGTACCGCGCTGCGCAGTGTCCATCGCTTCTGCGATGCCAATCCCCATGCCAGCCAGGTAGCGGCGGAACTCCATGGTCTTGTCCCAGTCGACGTTTGCCGGGCCCGTAGGGTCGTTGTCCCCGAACGGATCAGCGACGACATGGGCCGCCGAGTAGATGACGCGTACAGAATCGGGTGTAAGGACGGACGGCTCAACTGGCGTGCCCGCGAGCACGTAATCATGCAGTTGGCCGGCTGTGTCCGGAAGTTGAACTTTCATGCCTTGACCATCCTTAGAAGCGGGGTACGAGCATACCGCCGTCGACCGAAATGACCTGCCCGGTGGTGTAGGGGATTTTGTTCGAAGCGAGAGATGCAATGACCGTTCCCAACTCCTCGGGCTGCCCAACACGGGGAAACAGGCACAACCCCTCCTCGGCGCGTTTTCGATACGTGTTGATAACGGCCTTCGTGAGATCGGTCGCAATCAAGCCGGGCTGTACATCAAAAACCGGAATCCCTTTCTCTCCAAGGCGGACAGCGAAGCACTTCGAAACCATCGCGGCAGCCGCTTTGGATACACAGTATTCGCTCCGCGGCAGTGCAACGGCTGCCGCGTTTGACGACGTCACGTTGATCACTGAATAATGCAGATCCGGATGCAAATCGCGTCCGGTCCAACGCTTGGCCGCCGCTTGAACCAGAAAGAAGACCGCCTTTGCATTGACGTCGAGGCAGCGATCATAGCTTTCTTCGGTCACATCCAATGGATCGCCTCTGTTCAACACGCCAACACCCGCATTGTTGATCAGCGTTGTTATCGGTCCGAGCGTTTCTTCGATTTCATCGAGGATTTTGCCATGATGTTGAATTCCGCTGACATCAAATGCGGCTTTCAGCGCCTTGGAGCCTTGAGCTTCGACGGCTTCGTACGCTGCGGTCAATTCGTCTCCATCCGACCGCGCATTGAGAGCAATATGAAAGCCCAGTTTTGCCAGTTCAACTGCGGCCGACAGACCAATCCCACGGCTTGAACCGGTGATTAATGCGACCTGCCGGCTCATGACTTCGCTCCCTTAGCAAGAATTTCCCGTGCTATGATCATTCTTTGAATCTGATTCGTTCCCTCATAGATCTGGCAGATTTTCGCATCGCGATAGAGACGTTCAACTTCGAAACCGCGGATGTATCCCGAACCTCCGAAGACCTGAACGGCGTCAGCGGATCTCGACACAGCCATGTCACCGGCAAAACACTTAGCCATGGAGCAGGCCTTCGTGGCATCTGCGCCCTGATCAATCTTATGGGCCGCTGAAAGTACCAGCAGACGAGCCGCTTCGACATCTTTCGCAATGTCGGCCAAGAGCCATTGGACGCCTTGGAACTCCGAGATCGTTTTATTGAATTGCTTGCGTTGCTGCGCGTATTCCGCCGCTGCTTCCAGTCCCGCCTGTCCAATGCCCACGGCCAAAGCGCCGATCCCTACACGCCCCTTGTCCAAAACGCTCATCATCATGTGAAAGCCGCGTCCCTCTTCACCCAACAACGCGTCGGACGGCAGACGCACGTCGTCAAAGGTCAAAGATCCAACTTGGCTGGCTCGCTGCCCCATCTTGATTTCCTTAGGGCCTCTGGTCACACCTCGGCTGTGAAGATCCACGACGAAGATCGACATGCCGCGGTGACCCGCATCTGGATCGGTACGGGCCAGAACAAATCCCAAATCCGCTACCGGCGCGTTATGAATCCAGATTTTGCCGCCGCTCAATATCCAGCCGTCGCCATCGCGCGCGGCGGATGTCCTGATACCCGAAACATCCGTTCCGGCTTCAGGCTCGGTAATGCAATATGCGACTTTGACTTTTGCTGCCAGCACGCCGCCCAGCCATTGAGTTCTTTGATGAGATGTGCCATGCCTGACCAAGAGTGTCGAAATGAGTTCGACCAATCCGAACTGGTCTGCGATCGACGCGTATCCGCGCGACAATTCCTCCATCACCAGCGCGTAGGCGACGGTATCCAGTCCCGGACCGCCCAACTCCTCCGGAACACCTATCCCGAACAGGCCGAGTTCTGCCATTTGGGTGTATAATTCGGACGGGAATCGAGAATTCCGGTCAAGCTCTTCAGCGATTGGTCGAATCACATCCTCAGCGAACTGCCGGGTCATATCCCGAACCTGTTCGTGTGTTTCATCCAGAAACATCGGCCAATCCTGTGTTTTTATAACTGTACGGTTACTTGTATGCCGGGCGCGACTATCAGGTCAAGAGGGTTGATCAGGGAAAAATATCATATAGATAACCATACAGTTACTTTTGGAGGTTGATTATGGACCCGAGCGCAAAAATCAAATTCGGCCGCGTGGATCTCGATGTCACAGCCTTTGGCTTCGGCACGGCGCCGATTGGGAATATTTTCCGCGAAATCGACGAAGAGACTTCGGATGCGATGATCCAACATGCCTGGGATGCCGGTGTGCGCCATTTTGACACTGCCCCTATGTATGGTCACGGTCTTTCGGAGTTGCGCATCGGCCATTCCCTTCGATGGAAAAACCGGGACGAGTTCGTTCTGTCATCAAAGGTTGGACGTTTGCTCAAGCCGACACCAAGAAACGAAGTCAATTTTGAGCCCTGGACCAACGCCGCTCCTTTCGCCATGCATTTCGACTACACCTATGACGGCGTAATGCGTTCATTCGAGGACAGTTTGCAGCGTCTCGCGCTGGAACGCATGGACATTTGCTTCATTCACGATATTGATCGATTCACGCGCGGTGATGACCAGCCCGAGGCATTCAAACAGGCGATGGATGGCGCTTGGAAGGCGCTTTCGAGTTTGCGCGATCAAGGCGTCGTGAAGGCGATTGGCGTCGGAGTGAATGAATGGGAAGTTTGCCATGCTGCCTTGGAGCGGCGGGACTTCGACTGCTTCTTGCTGGCGGGCCGGTATACTCTGCTCGAACAAGACGCCTTGGACAAATTCCTGCCGCTTTGCGAGCAACGCGGAGCGGCTGTCGTTGTGGGCGGCGGTTTCAACTCGGGCATCTTGGCAACGGGGGCGAAAGATGGTGCGAAATACAACTATGCGCCTGCGCCTGCTGAAATAATCGGGAAAGTGAAAGAAATTGAAGCGGTCTGTGCCGGTTATGGCGTTCCGCTGCCCGCCGCCGCTTTGCAGTTTGTGGTGGCGCACCCGGCGGTTCCGACCTTCATGGCCGGCACACGGACGGTCGAACAATTGGAACAAAATCTGAAGTGGTTCAGACACGCTATTCCGTCAGATTTTTGGACCGATCTGAAAAGCAACGGACTTCTGCGCGAAGACGCCCCGGTGCCGGCACAATGACATAATGAACGGACGGATTCTTCCACCTGGAAACTACGGTTTTCAGGATATCCGGGTTGGAGATCGGATAGATGCCGGCTCAACACAGGTTTCACCTGCGTTGATTGATCAATTTGCTGCCCTTACCGGTGATCACTACGCCATTCACATTGATCGGGATGCCGCTCGCGGAAAGGGATTCGACGATAGGGTCGCTCATGGGTTGCTTGTTCTGTCTCTCGTTGATGGTTTGAAGAACAACGCCGATGCTAAACTGGACGGTCTTGTTTCTCTCGGATGGAACTGGCGCTTTGATCTTCCTGTCCTTGCTGGAGACACAATTCAATGTGATATGAAAATTGCCGCGAAGAGGATCACAAGGTCAAGGGACCGGGGCATTGTTCGGATTGAATTTGAAGTGAGCAATGAGTCCGGTCAACTTGTGCAAAGCGGCCATAACGAGCTGCTTTTTGACCTGTAGAAGGTCTTCACGCTCCATTCGGGACAGTGTCTCGTGTTTCCATTGATCCGTCATTATTGAATTGACAGTCACAGCGATTGCAGTTCAGTGTGTTCGTCTTCGGCGGTGAACCTCTGTTTGATCGGTGCCGGGTCGGCATCGTGCGCTTTCCGCTGTGCCGAAACCTCGCGGCGGAGCCTCTCCACGCGCAGGACGCGCAAGGGCAGGTGCCAGATGGTTCAGAATGCTGATTCCGCTCTTGGCGATGTCCTTGAGTAGTCAGGCGGTCGGTGATCTTGACATGTCGCCGGTTTGAAAACAGCGCACTGACAATGAGTAAGTCCGCCGTCTGTTGATCTTGTGTTCGCAATCGAAGCGTGCCGGCTGTCCGGGTGCGGTCGTCAAAGCGGTGCGGAACTCTTTCGTCCGCTGTCTCAAAGTCCCGGCTGCGCAGGCCGGGCCCCCGGTCCTCGCAGAACTTCCGCTGACAGGCATCAAGCGCATCCTCCATCAAGCATGCGGAGTCGGCGCTTTTCCCGCTGGTATGCGTAGGCACCGCGTAAGATGCTGTTTCAAATCGTTTTTTAACGTCGCGCCTGACCGTTTTCCAGGAAATGCCTTGTATGGATGGCCGGCGGTGTTGAACGGTATCTGCCGGCGGTTTAGAACCGGTGCGACTCGGACCGATATTCCCGGGCTTTGTGGACCGCATATGACCTGTCATAGAATTCAAAGAATGCCTGGACCGCCGCGGCAATGTCGGAATCAGAGATGCCGAGATGGGTCACTATGCGCATCGCCGGGCGTTTGCTCCCGATCAGTATACCGCATTCCGCGAGATGGGCGTGCAGTTCGGCATGATCTTCCGCCAGCGGTTCGATATGGACCATGTTTGTTGCAAAAGAGATTTTCAGGCCGCTGCCGGCGGGAAGCATTGACAGTTCTCCGGCCAAGTCCGCGGCGCGGCGGTGGTCTTCCGCCAAACGGGCGACATTGTGTTTCAAGGCGTGCCGTCCGGCAGCGGCGAAGATTCCTGCCTGCCGCATTCCCCCTCCGAGAATTTTGCGGTTGCGGCGGATCAGAGGTTCCAGCTTTTTGTCCGCCGCGAGAATCGTCCCGGCAGGCGCCCCCAGTCCTTTTGAAAGACAAACCGACACTGTATCGGCAAGAGCGGCGATTGTTCCGGCGTCTTCGTCCAGTGCGATGCTGGCGTTGAACAGACGGGCGCCGTCGAGATGGACGCGCAGATTGTTGTCACGCGCAGCGTCAACGGTCGGGCGCAGGCTGGCCAAGGGGATCGCGCGTCCGAAGGTTGTGTTTTCCAGACACAACAGGCTTGTCCGCGCACTGTGGGGGTCATCGGCGCGCACTGCGGCGGCGACGTCGTCAGCGGCCAGTCCGCCGTCCTTCCGGACAGGCAGTGTTGAGAAGGCGACGCCGCCCAGCGCCGAGGCGCCGCCGGCTTCTGATACAAAGGCATGATAGGTTTCGCCGACGAGCATTTCATCGCCGCGCTGACAATGACTCAGAATGGCGCAAAGATTGCTCTGCGTTCCTGTCGGGAAGAAAACCGCGGTTTCCTTGCCAAGCGCCGCCGCCGCTTCCGCCTCAAGCTCGTTGACTGACGGATCCTCGCCGTAGACGTCGTCCCCGACTTCTGCCTCGGCCATCGCTTCGCGCATTTCCGGCGTGGGTTTGGTGACCGTATCGCTGCGGAGGTCGATTATACGTTCTGGCGGCATGGAACATACCTTTCTCATATCGGGCAGGGGAAATGAAATGCTGTCTCTGTGCTGGATTATCTCAAATTTGTGTGTCCAATCGCATTGAACGGTCCGCTGCCGCAACTCAAAATCCGGACTGATTTTTTCCACGATTCCGGAACCCGCGTTTTGATCCCGGCTGGTTGAAGTTTCAAAGGTTTCCGCATACGTTGAAAAACCGCAAGAATCTGTGTTGCTGCTTGTTCGCGAGCAAGTTTTGCGGGTCAATAGGCGGCTGGGGAAGAACGATGATCAATTCAATTCGTATCGGCCTGACGGCGCTGTCGGCTCTGCTTTCGTTCGGGTTCGCATACGCGCACACCAACTCAGATCTGCAGCGTGAACTGACCGAGGTGGCCGACGAAATTGAAGCGGCGCAGGCAATCGCGGACTCAGCCGGCGAACCTGCGGTGCTTGAGTTGACGGAACTGCGGTTATCGTTGCTTCGTCTGACACAGGAAATTCTGCGCAACCGCGCTCTCATGCTCGAAGGGGAGGGCGTTGTGGAAGTGGAAGTGCCGATAACCCGGCCGGATATGATTGAAGCGGGTGCTGTCATGACTGAAATGGCCGATGTCAGAAGGGCCATTGCTGAAGCCGAGGAAAGTCTGAAGTCCGCGGACGGAGTTGACAGGGCAATCATCGCAACCCGCCTTGAATCGGAAAAACTCGCACTGGCGCAGCTGAGGATCGCCTATATCACAGCGCGTTTCGGAACAGCCGCCGTCGTTGAAGCCGGGGAGCCGCAGGACAGGGATGTTTCGGAAGATGTTGACAGTCCGCCGCTGGCTTGGGCCGATCTGCGCCATCCGGATGTTGATTACACGAATCCGCTGTTTCAGATAGCCTACCGGTCCGGGGCCCGGATTTCAGGCTGGTGGACAATCTCAGGCGGGCGCGGCGGCAACTCTCTTGTAGCCCAGAATTTGTCGCAGTATTTTCCCGACGCCCCATTGAATGAACGCGGCATGCTTCTGCAGATCCGCTGTTCCGGCGATATGTCGGAAATCTCCGTCAATATGCCGGGACAGTATCTGGCAGGATTTGACAACGGTTCCGGAGGCCGGGCATTTGATGTCGCATACCGTGTTGACGGCGGTGCGCTGAGCCGCGGCGAATGGATTGCCGCATCGGGCGGCGATGGTGTCCGACTTACCGGCGCTGCCGCATTGAATCTGATGAACGATCTGTATTCGGCCCGCTCGCTTTTTCTTGAGCTTTCGGACGCTGGCCGGAATCGGCGCACGGCCGAGTTTGATCTTACCGGATATTATGATGTGGATGCCATTGTCAGAGACGCCTGCGCACAGTCGGATCTGTCCCTCGGCAGGATGGACTACCGTCTGATACAGACATTGCTGAATCTCGCCGGCTTCAATGCCGGGCCAGCAGACGGAATCTGGGGCAGCAAGTCAGTAAGGGCGATGCGGAATTACCAAGATTCAGCCGGGTTGCAGGCGACCGGACGGCCTGACCGGGCAACGCTTCGGCTCCTTGGTCTGGTCGAGTGAGCTGGAAGCCGACTCGCCGCCGGAGATTCGGAAATTTCTGATATCAGGGGCGCGGCGCGGAAAATCCCGGAAATATTCCTCTGGACGAAAACAACAAAACGCTTTGTCCGAGGAGTTCGGTTTCGGGTGCGTGTTTGTTGACAGCAGTATCGTGCCGGCGCATCCGAAGGCTTCAGTGGGCAAGGGAGCCTGACGTTAGTGGAACGGGCGTTTCCAAGGAGGTCTGAACGCAAGATCATCGCGGTTCGTGATATTTCCGGCCGGCGCATGATCTTGTCGGGACACCAGTTTCCAGCGGGCCTGTCTCCGGGGACTTGACAGCCTCCCGGGCGTTCGACGCCGATCAGCTTGAAGAGCGCGTCGGTGATTCCCCTGAAGAAGAATCAACCGCAGTTCCGGAGTTGCGATCGGGAGATGTACGGCCAGCGGCATCAGACCGAGAATTTCCTTGTGGAAATCAGAGGGTTTCGTGCGGCTGTGACGCGTACGATAAAGTTGATGCCGGCTTTGCGGCGGCCGTTTAGCCGGCCGCTGGCGTGATCGCAGTCAAGTGATTGTCAGCAGATTTTAGGGAACAGAAACGAGGATTGAATCACGAGGCAGGAAACCATGGAGACAATGCAGCAGGAGTATATTGCTCAAATGGAAGAGATCAAGCTGCGGACGGCGTCGATCAAGAAGCTTTCAGAAATTGCAGTGTGACAACTTCACACGCAGGTTGTGACGGAATGTGTCTATCTCCAGTTTCGCAAGATTCTGGAACTCATCGCCATGTCATCCCTGGTGGCGAACAGCCAGGCCATGACGCAGATGAACCGGAGCCGGAATAAGCTGGGCAAACAGTGGAACGGAGATGTAATCCTGAAAACCGTGGAGGAAATTAATCCGGACTTTTATCCGGTTCCGTTGCTCGAACAGCCGTCCCGGCATCCTGCCGTGCGATGCGAGCTAGCCAATAAAACCGAAGGATTCCTCAGCCGAAGCGAGTTCTCGCGGCTCTACAATCTGTGCGGCAGTCTTATGCACGCCGACAATCCGCTGGGCAGGAAAACAGATTGCCGGGCATTATGGGAGGAGAGGCCGGCATGGGAAAGTCGCATTATGCAGCTGCTCGGTTGTCACAAAATCAAGTTAGTTGGGCAGGACGGGTTCCATCTCGTCCATATGCATGAGCATCGCGATGGGCGGGTGCACATGTATGAATTGGGGAGGATGGTTGGAGAACCGCCTGCTGTATCATCTGCGTGCGCATGATCCCGGAGCGGTTCGACGCCGAAGAAAGGATCGGCCGTTCAGTGCTGTTGCTTCCGAGGTCGGTTGCAACGCGGCAACTTTTACGGAAGCGTGTCAGCGGCGGTGCCCGTGCGGGCATATCGTGGCCGACGGGCAGAACGTGATGCCCTTCCTGCTGGGCGACCTGCTTCAAGTCTAATATTCAGGGCTGCCACGATCCCGCCCGGCGTTCATATGGTCCTTTCGACCAGTTTCTTTTTGATTTCAGCGATGGCTTTGGCTGGATTCAATCCCTTGGGGCAGGTGTCCGCGCAGTTCAGGATCGTGTGACATCGGTAGAGTCTGAAGGGATCCTCAAGATCATCCAGACGCTCGCCTGCGTTTTCGTCCCGGCTGTCAATCAGCCAGCGGTGCGCATGCAGCAGCGCGGCCGGCCCGAGATAGCGGTCGCTGTTCCACCAGTAGCTGGGGCAGGAAGCCGAGCAGCAGGCGCACATGACGCATTCATAGAGGCCGTCCAAATGACGGCGGTCGTTAATCGATTGAAGCCATTCGGTTTGCGGCGTGTTCGATTTCGTTTCAAGCCACGGCATAACGGATGCGTGCTGCGCATAGAAATGGGTGAGATCGGGCACCAGGTCTTTGATGACCTGGAGGTGCGGCAGCGGGTAAATCCTGACCGCTCCCTTGACCTCGGAGATTCCCTTGATGCAAGCCAGCGAGTTGCCGCCGTCGATATTCATGGCGCAGGAGCCGCAGATGCCCTCTCTGCAGGAGCGCCGGAATGTCAAAGTCGGATCGATTTCGTTTTTTATTTTGATCAAAGCATCCAGAATCATCGGGCCGCAGTTATCGGTGTCGATGAAGTATTTGTCGATCCGGGGGTTTTCGCCGGTATCCGGATCCCACCGGTAAACCCGGAATTCCCTCAGATGGGAAACGTTGTCCGGTTTCGGCCAGGTTTTGCCGACGTTTATCTTCGAGTTTTTCGGAAGAGTTAATTGGACCATGATATATTATACCGGATGCTGTGTCGGATTTCAATAATCGGCGCCGGGCTCCGCGGACTCGTCAGGTCGGAGGGGCTGGCGTCTGCCGTTCCGGCGCAGTTCAGTACACCCGCGCTTTCGGCTTGATCAAACCGGGATCGATTCCGCCGGAATCAAGGGCAGTCAGAGTTTCGGAATGAACCGGGCGGTACGACATCTTGACGTCGGTGCCGTTGACCCATGCCAGACTGTGAACGCGCCAGTTTTCGTCATCGCGCTCAGGAAAATCTTCGTGCGCGTGCGCCCCTCTGGTTTCTTTCCGCGCTTCAGCCGAAAAAACCGTCGCCAGCGCATTGGCGAGCAGATTCGTCAGTTCAACCGTTTCCATCAGGTCTGAATTCCAGATCATGGACCGGTCGGTGACCGAAAGGTCGGATTCCATGGCCGCGACCTCTTTAATTTTTTTGATGCCGGCTGAGAGGGACTCGCCGCTGCGGAACACAGCTGCATAGTTCTGCATGGCGTGCTGCATCAGCAGCCGCAGTTCAGCGGTGGAAACTGAGCCGGAACCGTGCTTCAGCCGGTCAAACCTGGCCATTGCCTTATCAACGGAACGCTCATTCAATTCTTGATTCGGCTCTTCGGGGTCAATTATCCGGCCGGCGCGGATGGCTGCGGCGCGGCCGAACACCACCAGGTCGGTCAGGGAATTCGATCCCAGTCTGTTGGCCCCGTGAACGGAAGCGCATCCGGCCTCGCCGATGGCCATGAGACCCGGCTGCACCGCGTCCGGATTGTCGGCTGTCGGGCGCAGCGCCTCGCCCCAGTAGTTCGACGGAACACCGCCCATGTTATAATGCACCGTCGGAAGGACCGGTATCGGCTCGCGGGTGACGTCGACACCGGCGAAAATACGCGCCGATTCAGAAATGCCCGGCAGACGTTCCGCCAGAATTTCGGGCGGCAGATGATTGAGATGCAGATGGATATGGTCCGCATTCGGTCCCACGCCCCGTCCTTCGCGGATTTCGATCGTCATGCAGCGTGACACCACATCCCGGCTGGCAAGGTCTTTGTATGTGGGCGCGTAGCGTTCCATGAACCGTTCGCCTTCGGAATTGGTCAAATATCCGCCTTCGCCGCGCGCGCCTTCTGTGATCAGGACTCCTGCGCCGTAGACCCCGGTCGGGTGGAACTGCACGAACTCCATATCTTGCAGCGGCACGCCTGCGCGGGCTGCCATCCCGCCGCCGTCGCCGGTGCAGGCATGCGCCGAGGTCGCGGAGAAATAGGCGCGGCCGTACCCGCCGGTCGCGAGCACGGTCATCTTAGCGCGGAAACGGTGCAGCGTTCCGTCATCCAGTTTCCAAGCCAGAACCCCTTGGCAGATTCCATCCTCCGACATGATGAGGTCAAGCGCGAAATACTCGATGAAGAATTCCGCTTTCTTTTTCAGCGACTGGCCGTACAGCGTATGCAGGATGGCATGCCCGGTGCGGTCGGCCGCGGCGCAGGTCCGCTGAACGGGCGGTCCCTCGCCGAATTCGGTCGTGTGTCCGCCGAAAGGCCGTTGGTAAATCCTGCCGCTTTCAGTGCGGCTGAACGGAACGCCGTAATGTTCAAGCTCATAGATGGCTTGCGGCGCTTCCCGGGCCAGATATTCCATGGCATCGACATCGCCCAGCCAGTCCGACCCCTTGACTGTATCATAGAGGTGCCATTGCCACCTGTCGGAACCCATATTGCTCAGCGCCGCGGCGATTCCGCCCTGCGCCGCCACGGTATGGGAGCGAGTCGGGAACAGTTTGGTCACGCAGGCCGTTTTCAGTCCTTGCTCGGCCATGCCGAGCGTCGCCCTCAGTCCGGAGCCTCCGGCGCCCACCACAACAACATCATAGCTGTGATCAGTGAATTCGTACGGACTCATGGCAGCCTTTCGTCAAATGGCGAGGCCGAACGACATTCGGGCCACGGCGAATATTCCTGTCACAGCGAGCGTCCAGCAGAGAAGAACATTCAGAACGTGCAATGTTGTCGCTGCCCGCTTCGAATGCGCGTAGTCTTCTATGACGACTTGCAGACCCTGCTGGAGATGATGAAACCCGACAATCAGAAAGAGAATCACTGAAACCGCCGCGAAAGGATTGCCGAATGCCTGGATGACGTCATCGCGTTCCCCGCCGAGACCGGACCCGAAAACCAGCGCAAAAGGAACGCTCAAAGGAATCAACGCAATTGACGTGATCCTCTGCAGCCACCAGTGGCGGGTGCCCTCATGGGCCGATCCGAGTCCAGCAGCGCGTATGTAGTCAGTCCGGTGACTCATTGCACGGCCAGCAGCGTCCCGACCGTCAGAACCGATGCGGCTACGATGGCAGCCCAGCCGGACAGTCTGACGACAACTCCATCGAATCCCCGCCCGGTATCCCAGATCAGGTGGCGGATGCCGTTGCAGCAATGGTACCAGAGAGCAGCCAGCGAACCGGCGAGTACGATGTCGCCCAAGACCGAAGTCAGGAGCCCGTCGACAAATTCGAAATAATCGCCAGATGCCGACGCCGCCAGAAGCCACCAGACGGAAAGAGCGGCGCCGGCCATAAGTCCGGCGCCCGTGATACGATGCAGAATCGACATGATCGCATTCAGCGGCCAGCGATAGATCGTCGCATGCGGAGAAAGCGGTCTTTCATTTTTTTTCATTGAAGCGAATCCATAAACCAGACTGCCTGAACTGTTCACATTACGGCTTGACGGAGCGCGTTTACAGAATTGCCGTGCGGAACAAAAGACGCTGGCAGCGAATCGCCCAAAGCGCAACCCCATTTGTCCACAGGCCTTGTGTTCGGTCCGGTACTCGTTGAAACGACTACAGCAACGAATCTCTTAAAGCGCAAACCTATTGTCCACAGGCATTCGCCAGAGCTTCAAAATACTGGAAATATTAAGAAAATGCTTTTCGTAAAGATATGAACCATCCTTGATTCGTATGAGAGCTTCAACCCCCACCCTCCGGCTGTGAGATCATCCGGAGGGATTCCTGCTTTTCACGAGGAATCCTTCGGTTCATCCTGAAGATCAGACCAACTCGGCATTTTCCGGCCCTGATATCACAAGCCCTATCGGATTGTCCCAAGAATATCTAGGTTGTCTTATCTCACTCATCTTGGCAATGTCAGCCGGATCAGCAAGGCGCATGTATTTTTCATACTGCTGTACGGCCTCTTGAAGAAGCTGGAAAACTTCGGTTTCACTGAGGCGTGCCCATTTCTGACAAGCGCAGAAACCGTGCGGATACTCTGTGTCGGCCATCATGTGTCCTTTCTAACAGTCTGTCATCAGTTCTGACCATCAACGCTAGCTGAAATCCAGCGGCCAAGTAAACTATAGAGAGGCGTGTGCGCTGTGGTACTTTTTGATGCACGTCCCCGTCATTCGGCAGTGTCGGCATGTGGACAAACGGTCAGCCGGTGTCGTCAGGTACGACATCAACTATGGAGCGCATACGCCTAGCGGAGCCAGCCGTCTATCATTGACAACTCATATGAATCAAATCACCGGCGGTCCACCGCATCCACAGGGCGGAGACCAGCGGGCATCGCCCGGCAAGTTGCGCAAAGCGTGCGCAAATGGCAGAATAAGGAGAGAAAAACCGCCAAAATCAGCGTGGAGTCATCCGACGACCGGAGCAAGCGGGTGAAGTGGAGCGTTCGGCAGCATGTTTGACCAGATCAGACAAAAGACAAAACCGGTTTATACATCCGGCGAAGTGTTCCCGCAGGTTGACTACGACGAGCTGCGGAACGAACTGCGCCCTGAGTCGCGGGGGCTGGAAAACGGCAGGACCGGCCATCCGCCGCCGGATGCCGTCGATCTTGATCCGGTGGAAAAGCAGATGGTCGCCGCCGTCAGGAAGATCAGACAGCGAGGACTAGGGGAAGCCGCCGAACACGATCGGGTCTACCGCGAAAGGATCGCCGCTGAAACCGGTTCGGGTTCCGGAATTCAACAGATCGCCAACGACGCTGAAACCGATTTTCGCAGTGATGTGGACAAGTGGCGCGTCCAGCTGACCGCCGCCCGCGATGATCTGCGCAGGAGCCTACTCGACCTTGAGGAATTCAGGCAGAACAACAATCTGCACCGCTCTGCCCATGAATCAGCTGGTTTTCTGGGATGGTTCGCCTGGTGCAGCGTGATCATTCTCGCGGAATCGGCGCTGAACGGCGTGTTCTTCTCAGCGGAACATGTGGCCGGATTGCTGGGAGGATCAATCACTGCCTTGGTGATCGCGGTGGTGAATGTCGGGGCGGCGAGCATAGCAGGGCATGTCTTCCGTCAAAAAAATCATGCCCGATTCACACGCCGTTTCACGGGGTGGCTGTTTCTGGCCTGCGGAGTCGGCCTTGCCGTGTTCATTAATTTCCTGGTCGGTCATTTTCGCGACCTGACGGCTATCGTCGAGTGGGATCAGGCGGCCGGGGATGCGGTCAAGCGTCTCGCGGCCGGGCAGTGGCAGATGCAGAGTCTTGACGCTTGGCTCTTGACCGGCCTCGGACTGCTGATCGCCGCTTTTTCCGGCTGGAAGGCGTATGGGGCGTTTGATCCATATCCGGGCTACAGCCATGTGTCGGAACGCTGCGGCAGGATGCGGCAGGAATGGCAAAACCTGAGACAGGAAGCATTCGATGCCCTGCTTCATACCCGCGATGAGGCGAAAGACAGTCTGAAAGAGGAGCGCGCGAAGATAAGCGAGCGTTTTGAAACGGCCAGAAGCGCCCGGGAGGGGTTTTCGGTTCTGGCAAGCCGGCGCCGCGCCTTTCTTCAGGACTGTGATCAGGTCGCGGGCGATTTGCTGTCCGCTTACCGGGATGCGAACCGCAAAGCGCGCGCCGAACCTGAGCCGGGTTATTTCCGGGAGAGATTCAGTTTTCCCGCCGAGACCGAGCCTGTTGAGCCGTCTCCGCAGAGTCTGAATGCCGTGCAGCAAGCCGACGACACTGTGAAAGAAGCAGAGGAGCGCATCCATCGGATGTGCAAGGACGCCATGGATGAGTTCAACGAAGAGGGCGGCCGGGGCAAATGACCCGCCGGGGGCTTAAGAGGAAAGCGGCCCGCCGGCGCGGGCGCATGCCGGATTGGGTTTCCTACGGCATGATAGCGGGTGCCGTCATCATCGCCATCGGTTTTTTCTTTTTCCAGTCCCGGTTAAAGGGGGATGAGCTTGATGCCAGGCTGTGTCCGAAAACCGCCGGTCCCAGTTCCGGGCTGGCGATCCTCCTTGACCTGTCCGATCCGCTGGAGCCGGTTCAGCAGCAACGGGTCCGGGGTTTTCTCGAGAAGCGCATCGCCGTCGCCGGGCAAAGCACCCTGATCGCCGTCGGCGCGGTGCTCGCGGGCGCCGGCGGAGAGAATTACAGTTTCGCGCGGTGCAAACCGATGGAAGGCGAAGACGCGAGCGAATATTACCAGAATCCGCGAAAAGTCGAGGAACGTTATCAGAACGAATTTCGGAAGCCGTTCGAGAGCAAACTTCTGTCATTGATGAGCAGCCCGGTGGCGGACCAGTCGCCGATCATGGAATCCCTGCAGAAGCTGCTTGTTTCGACTCCCGGTTTCGTCGACGCGTCTTACCCCCGGCACGTGATCATCGTCTCGGACCTGATCCAGAACAGCGAAGCTTTCAGTTTCTATCGCGGCGACACTTGGTCGAGTTTCATCGAGTCTCCCGATGCGCGGCGGCTCGCGGGCCGTCTGCGGGCCGTCAAGGTTGAGATCTGCCGAGTGCCGCGGCCCGGAGCGCGTGTCGATATGAGCCGGGTGGATGAATTCTGGATCCGATATTTTGACCGCGCGGGCGCATCCTCCATTCTGACCTCCACCTGTCCCCTCGGCGACCTGTAGAGTCGGCCGCGCTTCATCGGAGGTTTTCCGCAATGCGTCCGAACCGCGAGTTTTTTGACAAGGGGTGGCTATTGATCGCGCTTCTGACGGGAAGCGGCGGAATTCTGTATCTGAAGCTGCTTGAATGGCCTGTCGAGTATACGGTCGGATTTCCGCTTCTGGTTCTTCTCGCGTATTGGCTGCTCTCGCTTGTGACCAGCGCTAAGAGCGCCTACGAATCCATCGGAGACAACTGCTATTATCTCGGATTCGTTTTCACGCTGGTCAGTTTGGCCGTGACACTTTACCGGCTTAACACCGACGGAGAAGCCGGGGCCGGGGACAGCGTGTATCTTGATACGATTTCCGGCTTCGGCGTCGCGTTGTCTTCGACGATCTTCGGCATCATGCTGCGGATCATGATGCTCAAGGCCGCTCCGGCGGATGCGTTTCCGGAAGGTATGGCCCGAAAAGATCTTGATCTCGCGGTGCGCGATTTCCGCATCCAGCTCAGCAGTAGCCTCGGAGAGCTGAGGCGCTGCTCGGTTGAAACCGCACAAATGATGGCTGAGCAGCGCGACGCGGTCCGGAATGTTTTGAAGGAAGACATTGAAGCCCACAGACAAACGGCGCAATCAGGAGCGTCCGCCATGGCCCGACTGTACGAGAACGCGGAGAACGCGCTTTCGGACCATCGCGCTGCCTGGGAACGTTTTGTCCGGCAGGATGCGGGCGCCTACCAGAAAGCTGTGCAGGAGGCTGTGGCCGACTTTCGCAAAGCTCTCGGCGGCGCGACAGCGGCACTCTCCGAGTCGGAAGCCGAGGTGCGGGAGTCGCTGCGGCGGAACCTTCAGGCGAGAGAGGAGAGCACGGCGGCAGCGGCCCGCTTGTCCGAGGAGGCGGAGAAGGCGCTTTCGGATCATCGCGCTTCTTGGGAACGTTTTGTCCGGCAGGATGCGGGCGCCTACCAGAAAGCTGTGCAGGAGGCTGTGGCCGACTTTCGCAAAGCTCTCGGCGGCGCGACAGCGGCATTCTCCGAGTCGGAAGCCGAGGTGCGGGAGTCGCTGCAGCGGGACCTTGAAAGTCGCCGGCAGAGTCTGGAGAGCGGCACGGACAGTCTTCGCAAGACTTTGGACCACGGGCTGGAGGCTTTGGCGAGATACCGGGAAGAGGCGGACAAATTGGCGAGCCTGAGCCGGACGACCGTTGAACAGACAAACGGCGCCGGGAAAACCGCTCTCAGCGAGCTTGACCAAGTTAAGGCGTTGACCGGAGACACGGCACCACTGTCCGGCATGCAAACCAATATGGCGGTCGCGTCGGCGCAATTCGCTGACGCGGCAAAAAGGCTGGAAACGACGCTTGACGCGCTGTGTGCGGCTGCGGACAGAATCGGCGGACGCGCCGACAGAAAGGCGAAGTCTTCGTGGAATCCTTTCAGAAATATCTTTTCGGGCCGCAGCCGCTAGCCGCGTCGGCGCATTGAGCTGTGCCCCGATACCTGCCTTTCGCGGACTCCGGCCGCCAGTATCGCCGGGGAACGATCTTGGGGCTGATGATCGCCGAGGCGTTCATGCTGGTCGCTTTCATGCTTCTCTTGCTTCTGGCGTTCTGGCGTCAGCAGGAACAGGCAGACTCCGATTTGATTTCAAGGCTGTCGCGGGTGGACAGGGAAGCTCTCTCCGAGGGCGCGGTGCCGGTTCGCACGGAGCGTCTGGCGGAACTTGAGGGCTTGGAGCGTCTGGCCGCGGATCCGAAACTGCGGTTGCTCGCGGACGCTTCATCTGAATTATCCCATGATGAAGTGCGGCTGCTCGCTGACCTTGTCCGCAATCCGGAATCGGTTCAGGCCATGAGGGATATTACAGAAGGCGCGGTGCCGGTTCGCACGGAGCGTCTGGCGGAACTTGAGGGCTTGGAGCGTCTGGCCGCGGATCCGGATCGGCTGTCGCGTGCGGATGCGGCGCCGTCCTTGTCGACCGATGAAGTGCGGCGGCTCTTCAATAAAAAGCTGAGACGCGAACTTTCCGCGCCGGTTGAACAAGCGGGCGGACAAATTGGTCCGCGCGGCCGGATCACCTTTCCCGACAGAGCTTTCTTTGACGCCGGCAGCTACGAAATCACCGAACGTTCCCGGCAATTTCTGGATAATGTCTGTTATGGTTGGCTCGCGACGTTGAAGGAACTGAAGGATCGGTTCGACATCGACGAAATCCGTATCGAGGGACATTCCTCCTCCGAGTGGGAAGGCGCCGCGACGGAATGGGACGCTTGGGTGAAGAACCTTGAATTGTCGCAGCGGCGGGCCGAGGCGGTGCTGGTGCACTGTCTGGAATATGTGGGGGAGACTCCCCTCCGCGACTGGGCGAAAGAAAAGCTCACGGCCGTAGGCTACTCTTCCTCCAAGCCATTGCTGACCGCCGAGGGAGGCGAAGACAGGAAAGCCTCGCGGCGCGTTGTCCTCGGGTATGAAGTCAGCCGCGAGGGGTTGACTGACGATGAGGACGGGCCGGGGCGATAGCGCCGGGGCGCAGAAATGCCTGTCGCAGCAGACGTTGTGCAATTTTTACGATTTTCCAGTCCGTTGCTGACGGGTCAAAGCCGGATCCGTGCCCGCCGGTCATGCCTGCGGCAAAGCGTCGTGGACATGGATCGGGTCGGGGATCGCCGTTGTTGAATGGCGGGAATGTCAGCAGATCATGCGCGGAAGCGATGACATCATCATCCCCCGCCGATCCGCTTCAGGACAAGATCGGGATTGTCGGTCCGGAGGGCTGCGGTGATCTGTTAACCGCGCAAGACTTCCGAAAATTTGATCCGTTCCGGGGAAATGCGGCCGGAATTCAGATTTAACGGCAACAATGTCCGACACCACGACATTAAGGCCTGTGGACAAATCGGGTTGCGCTTCGGGCGATTCGCTGTCAGAATCACCATAACGAGCGCCGGAGCGGCGCCGCAGGCAAGACGGGCAGAGAGATGAATGAACCCTGACAGAACCATGCTGACTGATAGAATGCAGCAGCGGATCGAACCGCTTCTTCCCGGCAAACCGACCGACCCCGGCGCTGCCGCGGCGGACAACCGGCTTTTCGTTGAGGCGGTGCTTCAGCGCATCCGGACAGGCGCGCCTCAGCGCGATCTTCCGCCGCGGTTCGGCAAGCAGCACAGCGTGTGCAGGCGGTTCCGCCGTCAGCCGCTTTCGGGTGTTTTTGAACGTGTTTTCAATGCGTTATCGGAGGCGTTCGACTTCGAATACATATTCATTGACGGTTCTATCGTGCAGGCGCATCAGAAGGCTTCCGGGGCGAAAAAAGGGGGCCCTGCCGACAGGGGATCGGGCGTTCCCGGGGCGGTCTGACGAGCAAAATCGTCGCGGTCACGGACGCGCTCGGTTACTTGGTGAAGTTCGTGATTCTTCCCGGTCAGAAGCATGATCTCGTCGGGACGCCTCGGGTTACAGCGGGCCTGTCCTTCGGGGCTTTGACAGCCGACCGGGCGTTCGACGCGGACCGGCTGCTGAAGGAGCTTGAGGAGCGCGGCGCCGAGGCGGTGATTCCTCCGAGAAAGAACCGGCGGCAGATTCGGGATTACGACCGCGATATGTACCGCCAGTGGCATCAGATCGAGAATTTCTTTGCGAAAATCAAAGAGTTCCGCGCGATCGCGACGCGGTATGACAAGACCGATACCAGCTTCGCGGCGGCGATTTATCCAGCCGCCGGTCTGATCGCGGCAAAATGACTGTCCACAGGCCCTAACCCATGGGTTAGAAAATCATCAGGTTCTGCGCAACTCTTGAACCACAGCGGGGTTACGGGCGATCAGCGCAAGCAGAACCTGCGCTGACCCATTCGGCTGGCGGCGACCATGTTCCCAGTTGAGCAGAGTTCCCTTCGCGACACCGATGCTCCGTGCGAACTCTGTCTGGGACAGACCCGTCGGGGCACGAATTTCTGAGACGTTGATTTCCGGCGCTGAAATCTCATGAACACGCGCGGCCGCCCCTTGCCCTTTCGAGAAAGCTTTGGCCTCTTCAAGACCTTGCTTAATGCTGTCAAATGCATTCATTGTTTTTCCCTCCACATGCTCATAATTTCCTTGCTCAACTCGCTCAACTCGACAGCGGCCGCCTGTTCATTCGGCGTCAGATTCGCTTTCTCGCTCTTTGCGAACACTGTGACGAGGAAGATCGGTATGCGTCGGCTGCTAAAGACATAAATTGTCCGAAATCCACCGCTCTTACCTCCACCTTGACGAGGGATACGCATCTTTCTCAGACCGCCACCCAAGGAGGATCCGGCCTCTGGGTTCCCGGCGATCCAGACGACAGCCGCTTGGCGCTCACTGTCCGACATCACTAATTTGGCCCGGCGTTGAAACTCCGGCAGTTCAACAACTGTTTGCAGTTTGGTCATCTAAATAGAACATACTAGAAAAACTATAGCCAATTGAATTCAAAGCATGATTTATGGCTTTCAGGGAACGAAGATTTTCCTGTCTTGACCAGATTCACGCTGATTCTAACCTGAACGGGCAATCACAACATCACAATTGATGATTTTTTGTTCTCCAGATACTGCAATTCTTCTCACATATTCAGCGTGTTACGGGTTTTCTGGCAGGCACTGAATATACGCCAATGACTCATAAGTCAATGGCTTACAACGAATGCCGGAGCGGTAACGCAGGCAAGACGGGCAGAGAGATAAATGAACACTGACAGTTCAGTGCTTTTGTGTCTCCGGACTGGAGAAAAGACGCTGCGCGGCGAATCGCGGCGTGAGACCGCGGCCGCGGATTTCAAGAGACTGCCGGGTGAACTGCCGCAGGACCTGGCCGGCATCGCCTTCCTACGCTGCGCGGGTCGGGTGATGGTTTCCCGCCGCGGGCATTTCCGCCCGCCGCAACGATTGTTTTGGCGCCGGCCCCCCGGATCTCTTGCCGCGGTGTTGTATTGCGGCGGTCTCCAAGATACGGACGCCCGGAATTGATTCAACAGGCAAGGAGGTCAAAATGGGAAGACCGCTCGTGGCGCTGATCGGCGCAGGCCAGATCGGCGGCACGCTCGCTAATCATGTCGCGTCAAGGGAACTCGGCGATGCGGTGCTGTTCGATATTCAGGACGGGGTGCCGCAGGGCAAGGCCCTCGACATAGCCGAGAGCGGGCCTGTCATCGGATTTGACGCGCGGGTCAGCGGAACCGGCGGCTATGAGGGCGTGAAGGGGGCCGACGTCTGTATCGTGACGGCCGGCGTTCCGCGGCGTCCCGGCATGTCCCGCGACGATCTCCTGGAAGTCAATCTCAAGGTCATGAAGTCTGTCGGCGCCGGCATCCGCGAACATGCCCCGGATGCGTTTGTCATCTGCATCACCAACCCTCTGGACGCGATGGTGTGGGCGCTGCAGCGTTATTCCGGCCTGCCGCCGAACAAAGTGGTCGGCATGGCGGGAATTCTGGATTCGGCGCGCTTCCGCCATTTCCTGTCGCTGGAATTCGGCGTCTCGATGCGGGACGTGTCGGCGTTCGTGCTCGGCGGGCATGGCGATACCATGGTGCCCTTGACGCGTTACTCGACAGTCGCCGGAATTCCTGTTCCTGACCTGGTGAAGATGGGCTGGACAACCGCGGAGCGGCTGGAGGAAATCGTTCAGCGCACACGGGACGGCGGGGCTGAAATCGTCAATCTCATGGGCAGCGGGTCGGCGTATTACGCGCCCGCGGCCGCCGCTGTCGAGATGGCGGAAGCCTATCTGCGCGCGCAGAACCGCGTGCTTCCCTGCGCCAGCCGCCTTGACGGCGAATACGGACAGAACGACCTTTACGTAGGCGTGCCGGCGGTGCTCGGGGAACACGGCGTCGAGCGCGTGATCGAGGTGGAGTTAACGCCGGAAGAAGGCACGATGTTCGAACGTTCCGTGGATGCGGTCCGCGGATTGACCGAAGCGTGCCGCAAGATTGACCCCGGCCTTTGATTCGCAGCGGCTGACTAGCGGCAGATCCGGCCGGCGGGATGTCCGTGTTTTGGTTCAGGTTCAGTCAAGCCGGTGCTATGGCCCCGGCGGGGCGGAGACCTAGGGAGGCTCCATGAATATCCACGAATATCAGGCCAAGGAACTGCTTCGGCAGTACGGCGCGCCGGTCGCGGGCGGTTGTTCAGTTCTGCGGGCCGAAGACGCCAAGACGGCCGCGAGCGGGATGTCGGGACCGGTCTGGGTGGTCAAAGCCCAGATACACGCGGGCGGGCGCGGCAAAGGCAGTTTCAAGGAAGCTGACGCCGGCCGGGGCGGCGGCGTGAGAATCGCCCGCTCGGCCTCGGAGGCCGCGGAAGAGGCCCGCCGCATGCTCGGCCGCACATTGGCAACCCATCAGACAGGCCCGGCCGGCAAGACCGTCAACCGGGTGTATATCGAGGACGGCGCGGCTGTCGCGCGGGAGCTTTATCTCGCTCTGCTCCTTGACCGGAAGTCGTCGCGCCTGTCATTCGTGTGCTCCACCGAAGGCGGAATGGATATCGAAGAGGTCGCCGCCGCGCAGCCTGAAAAGATCCGCTCCGTACTCGTTGATCCCGCGACCGGTTTCCAGCCGCATCACGGCCGCCGCGTCGCGTTCGCGCTTGAACTCCAAGGCGCGCAGGTGAGGCAGTGCGTCGGACTTGCCGGCGCCCTGTTCCGGCTGTTTCAGGAAAAGGATGCGGAGCTGATCGAAATCAACCCGCTCATCGTGACGGAGAGCGGCGGACTGCAGTGTTTGGACTGCAAAATGGGATTTGATTCGAATTCGCTTTACCGCCATCCCGATATCATGGGCCTGCGGGACGAATCCGAGGAGGACCCCAAAGAGCTCGCCGCTTCGAACTTTGATTTGAATTATATCGCCCTGGATGGAAATATCGGCTGCATGGTGAACGGAGCGGGTTTGGCCATGGCGACCATGGACATCATCAAACACTGCGGAGCGGATCCGGCGAATTTCCTGGATGTCGGCGGCGGCGCGACCCGCGGCAAGGTGGCCGAGGCTTTCAAAATCATAACATCTGATCCCAAAGTCGAAGGAATTCTGGTCAATATTTTCGGCGGCATCATGCGCTGCGACATCATCGCCGAGGGAGTCGTGGAAGCGGTCCGGGAGGTGGGGCTGAACGTGCCGCTGGTGGTGCGTCTCGAGGGTACCAATGTCGAAGCCGGCAAAAAGATCATCAACGACAGCGGCTTGAACGTCATCGCGGCGGACAATCTCGGCGAGGCGGCCGAAAAAATTGTCGCTTCGGTCGGCGGCGTGTAAACTTCGGTGTCCAGTCTGCGGAGGTGATGCATGGCCGTTTTGGTTGATAGAGGCACGACAGTCATCTGCCAAGGATTCACGGGTTCCCAGGGAACGTTTCATTCCGAACAGGCGATCGCCTACGGAACGCGCATGGTCGGCGGCGTCACGCCGGGGAAAGGCGGCCAGGAACATCTGGGCCTGCCGGTCTTCAACTCCGTCCATGAAGCCTGCGGGGAGACCGGCGCCGACGCGACCGCGATCTACGTGCCGCCGCCGTTCGCGGCGGATGCCATTCTGGAGGCGTGCGATGCCGGAATCGGGCTGATTGTCTGCATCACGGAAGGCATACCGGTTCTCGACATGGTGCGTGTCAAACGGGCACTGAAGCAGTCGAAGTCCCGCCTGGTCGGGCCGAACTGCCCCGGCGTGATCACGCCGGACGCCTGCAAGATCGGGATCATGCCGGGCCATATCCACAAACGGGGATCCGTCGGGGTGGTGTCGCGTTCCGGAACGCTGACCTACGAGGCGGTGAAACAGACGACGGACATCGGCCTCGGACAGTCGACCTGCATCGGAATCGGCGGCGATCCGGTCAAGGGCACCGAACATATTGACGCGCTTGAGTTGTTTCTCGCCGACGACGAAACCGAATCAATCATTCTGATTGGCGAAATCGGCGGGACCGCGGAAGAGGACGCGGCCGAATTCATCCGGCGGGAAGCGGCGCGCGGCCGGTCAAAACCGATCGCCGGGTTCATTGCCGGGCTGACGGCTCCGCCGGGCCGCCGGATGGGCCATGCCGGGGCCGTGATTTCCGGCGGCAAAGGCGATGCGGCGAGCAAGATCGAGGCCATGCGGTCTGCCGGATTCGTGATCGCCGAAAGCCCGGCCGCGCTCGGCGAAGCGGTGCTGCGGGCCTTGGACCGCGGCTGAGGGACGGCCGCAGTATCAGCGGGGGATAGCTGTCATGAGCAAAGAGAGCCGAAACGCGTCGCTGCATGCATCCAGTTTTCTGCAGGGACAGAACGCGGCGTATGTGGAGAGTCTGCAGTCCGCATGTGCGTCCGATCCGGATTCGGTTGACGAATCGTGGCGCCGGTATTTCGCCGCGCTGGACGACCGTCAGACTGACGGCGGCGGGCCGAGCTGGGCCCGGCGGGACTGGCCGCGGACGCCGGACGGCGAGATCATCGCGGCTTTCGACGGCCAGTGGCGCGAGGAGGCTGAACGGCTGCACTCCGATATCGGACTGAAGATCCGAGCGCATGCCGGAACCGGCGGCCTGAATCTGACGGAGGACGGACTGCGGCAGCAGGTCAGCGATTCGATCCGGGCGTTGATGCTGATCCGGGCCTACCGGATCCGCGGCCACCGGATCGCCGATCTGGATCCGCTCGGCCTGACGCAGCCTGTCGTTCATCCAGAACTGGAACCCGGAAGTTTCGGATTCACCGAATCCGACATGGACCGGCCGATTTTTCTCGACAACGTGCTCGGTCTGGCCACGGGCACGATGCGGGAAGTCTTGGCCTTGGTGCGGCGCACCTACTGCGGCACATTCGCTCTTCAGTATATGCATATTTCCGATCCCGCCGAGAGTCACTGGCTCAAAGAGCGGATCGAGGGCTACGGCAAAGAGGTGAAGTTCACCCAAGAGGGGCGGCGGGCGATCCTCAACAAACTTGTGGAAGCGGAAGGATTCGAGCAGTTCCTGCACGCGAAATACACGGGAACGAAAAGATTCGGTCTGGACGGAGCCGAGTCCGTCATTCCGGCGCTCGAACAGATCATCAAACGCGGCGGCGCTCTCGGTGTCAGGGAAATCATTTTCGGCATGCCGCACCGCGGACGGCTTAATGTTCTCGCCAATGTCATGGGAAAGCCGTGCCGCGCCATTTTCAATGAATTCCAAGGTGGAGTCTCGAATCCGGCCGCGGTCGGTTCAGGGGATGTCAAATACCATTTGGGCGCATCGTCCGACCGCGAATTCGACGGCAACAATGTCCACTTGTCGCTGACGGCAAACCCGTCGCATCTTGAGGCGGTCAACGCGGTCGTTCTCGGCAAGGCAAGGGCCAAGCAGAAGCAGTTGAATGACAAATATCACTCCATGGTGCTGCCGGTCCTGCTGCATGGCGACGCGGCCTTCGCCGGCCAGGGCATCGTCGCCGAGTGTTTCGGCCTGTCCGGCCTGTTCGGGCACCGCACCGGCGGCACGATCCACGTCATCGTCAACAACCAGATCGGTTTTACCACAGCGCCGCACCGTTCGCGCTCATCGCCGTATCCGACCGACATCGCCTTGATGCTGGAATCGCCGATTTTCCATGTCAACGGAGATGATCCGGAGGCCGTCGTTCATGCGGCGAAGGTCGCCACGGAGTTCCGTCAGGAATTCGGCAAAGACGCGGTCATCGATGTCTTCTGTTACCGCAGGTTCGGCCACAACGAGGGCGACGAGCCGATGTTCACGCAGCCGAAGATGTACCGGTCGATCAAGCTCCACAAGACCACGCTGGAATTGTACTCCCGGCGCCTGATCGAAGACGGTCTGGTGCCGGAACAGGAGGTCGAAAACACCCAGAAGCGGTATCAAGACCGGCTGAACGAGGAATTCGAGGCGTCAGCGAACTACAAACCGAATAAAATCGACTGGCTGGACGGACACTGGTCCCATCTGCAGCCGAAAGCCGAGGATTATCAGCGCGGCGAGACAGGCGTGTCAATTGAACGGCTGCTCTCCGTCGGAAAGTCGCTGACCCATGTTCCGGAGGAATTCAAGATCCATCCGACGCTGGCGAGGATCCTGAAAGCGCGGGAGAAAATTTTCGCTTCCCGGCAGGGCTGCAACTGGGCGATCGCTGAGCAGCTGGCCTTCGGCTCTCTTTTGCAGGAGGGTTTTCAGGTGCGCTTGTCAGGCCAGGATTCAACACGCGGGACCTTCAGCCAGCGGCATGCGGCCTTCATTGATCAGGACACCGAGGAATCGTACGTGCCGTTGAACAATCTCGGCGGGAACGCAGCCGAGTTCCAGGTGATCGATTCCATGCTGTCGGAATTCGCCGTTCTCGGATTCGAATACGGCTATTCGCTGAGCGAGCCCAACGCGCTGGTGCTGTGGGAAGCGCAGTTCGGGGACTTCGCGAACGGCGCCCAGATCATGTTTGACCAGTTCATTTCCAGCGGCGAGCGCAAATGGCTGCGCATGTCAGGACTGGTGATGCTGCTGCCGCACGGTTTTGAAGGCCAGGGGCCGGAACATTCTTCCGCCCGGCTGGAGAGGTTTCTGCAGCTCTGCGCGGAAGACAACTGGATCGTCGCCAACTGCACGACCCCTGCGAACTATTTTCATATTCTGCGCCGCCAGCTGCATCGCGACTTCCGCAAGCCTCTGGTCGTCATGACCCCGAAATCGCTGCTGCGCCACAAAATGGCGGTCAGCGGCCTTGACGAATTTGTCGAAGGCACGTCGTTCCACAGAATTCTTTGGGACGACGCGGAAAAAGGAAACTCGGACACCGAGCTGGTTCCTGACGGAAACATCCGCCGCGTGGTGATCACATCGGGCAAAGTCTATTTCGACTTGCTCGAGGAACGCGACAAGCGCGGCATCGATGACATTTATCTGCTGAGAGTGGAGCAGTTTTATCCGTTTCCGTTCCAGTCCATCACCAAGGAACTCCGGCGGTTCAAAGGCGCGGATATCGTCTGGTGCCAGGAAGAACCCAGAAACCAGGGCGCGTGGACATTTATTGAGCCAAACATCGAATGGGTGTTGGGAAGGCTGCGGGCTCGCCGGAGACGGCCGCGGTATGCCGGACGCCAAGCGTCGGCATCGCCTGCTACCGGACTTCTGGGTAGTCACAAAGCCGAGCAGCGGCAGCTCGTCGATGAGGCTTTGTCCTTCACAGAGGATGCGGAAAAATGATCATGGATATTCATGTCCCCACGCTTGGGGAAAGCGTTTCTGAAGCGACCGTCGGGACTTGGACAAAAAACGCGGGCGACCGGGTGGAAACCGATGAGGTCGTCTGCGAGCTCGAGACGGACAAGGTCACCTTGGAGGTGCGGGCGCAGTCGTCCGGCGTGATTTCGGAGGTCGTCGCCGCGGAAGGCACCACGGTCGGCGTGGGAGGAGTTCTCGCGCGGATAAAGGAGGGAGAAGTTTCCGGTCCTGCCGCGGTGCCGAAGCCGGAACCGGCCGCGGCGAGGCCGGATCCCGTGAAACGTCCGGACGCCGAGGATGCGCCGTCGGCGAAAAAGCTTATGGCGCGGCACGGGTTCGCTTCCTCGCAGATTCAAGGCACCGGAAAGGACAGCCGGGTCCTTAAGGAGGATGTCTTGAAAGCTCTGCGGTCAGCGGAAGAAGCGGCGGAGAAGATGGCCCCGGCCCCGGGTCCTGACAAGCCGCCTGACGAGACAGGTCTGGAAGAGCGCGTCCGCATGACAAGGCTGCGGATGACGATCGCGCGCCGTCTCAAGGAAGCGCAGAACACGGCCGCGATGCTCACCACCTACAATGAAGCCGATATGAGCCAGGTCATGGCCCTGCGTTCGAATTTTAAAGAGGATTTTGAGAAGAAGCACGGCGTGCGGCTGGGTTTCATGGGCTTTTTCGTGAAAGCCTGCTGCGCGGCTCTTCTGGACGTCCCCGCAGTCAATGCCGAAATCGACGGCGATGACATCGTCTATAAACGGTATGTGCATATGGGCGTCGCGATCGGCACGCCGACCGGGCTCGTGGTTCCGGTTTTGCGCCATGCCGAGCGGATGTCATTCGCGGAAATTGAAAAGACCATCGCCGAGCTGGCATTGCGGGCGCGCGACGGCAAATTGTCCATGGCGGATATGCAGGGCGGAACGTTTTCGATTTCGAACGGCGGCGTGTACGGATCGCTGATGTCGTCTCCGATTTTGAACCCGCCGCAGTCGGGCATTCTGGGAATGCATAAGATCCAGCAGCGTCCGGTGGCCGTGGACGGAGAAGTCGTCATCCGTCCCATGATGTATCTGGCGCTTTCCTACGACCACCGCATCGTGGATGGAAAGGGTGCCGTGACATTCTTGACGCGCGTCAAGGAATTGATTGAGGATCCTCGGCGTCTGATGATGGAAATCTGATTTCGAGCTGAAAGCCGGCGCTCGCCCGGACCGGCCGGCGCGGAACGCATGCGACGGAGAACAGAATGAGCGGATATGAAGTCATTGTGATAGGAGGAGGCCCCGGGGGTTATGTCTGCGCCGTCCGCGCGGCGCAGCTAGGCCTGAAAACGGCCTGCGCCGAAGGGCGCGGGACACTCGGCGGCACCTGCCTCAATGTCGGTTGCATTCCTTCGAAGGCTCTTCTGCATGCGAGTCACCAACATCACGAACTGACAGCCAACATGCCCAAGCTGGGAATCCGCGCCGAAGGCGTTTCGGTTGACTGGCAGCGGATGCTGGCCTTCAAAGACGATACGGTCGCCGCCAATACGCGCGGAATTGAGTTCCTGTTCAAGAAAAACAAAATCGACTGGCTCAAGGGATGGGCCGCGATAAAGGGCCCCGGAAGGGTTCAGGTCGGAGAAACGATTCATCAGACCGGGAACATCGTCATCGCAAGCGGGTCGGTTCCCTCCTCGCTGCCGGGAATCGAGATCGACGAGCGCACGGTCGTCACGTCAACCGGAGCGCTGGAACTGCCGCGGATCCCCGGCAGAATGACGGTCATCGGAGCAGGCGTGATCGGATTGGAGATCGGATCGGTTTATTCGCGGCTGGGCACGAAGGTGACCGTGCTGGAATATCTGGATCATGTCACGCCGGGTATGGACTCTGAATTGTCGAAGGCGCTTCTGCGGACGCTGACCAGACAGGAGATTACCTTCAAGCTGAATTCGGAGGTGCAGTCAGTTGAAACAGATTCCTCCGGAGCGACAGTTCGGTATCTCTCGCGCAAAGACGGAAGCGAAAGCTCTCACGGGGCTGATGTCGTACTGGTCGCGACCGGCCGCCGCCCGTATGCGGATGGGCTGGGGTTGAGCGAGGCCGGCATAGAGGTCAGTGACAGCGGCCGGATTCAAGTCGACGGCAGCCTGATGACCAATATCCAGGGGATCTACGCGATCGGCGATGTGACAGCCGGACCGATGCTGGCGCACAAGGCGGAAGACGAAGGCATCGCGGCTGCGGAAACGATCGCGGGGCGCGCGGGGCACGTCAACTACGGTGTGATCCCGTCAGTTGTCTACACCCATCCTGAAGTCGCGTCGGTCGGCAAAACCGAAGAGGAGCTCAAAGAGAACGGACAGCCTTACAAGGCGGGCAAGTTTTCCTTTTTGGGAAACGGGCGCGCCAAGGCGGTTCTTGCCGCCGAAGGATTCGTCAAGATACTGGCTGACGCCGAGACAGACCGCATTCTCGGCTGCCACATGATCGGACCTTCGGCCGGTGAATTGATTCACGAAATCTGCCTGGCAATGGAGTTCGGCGCGGCGGCGGAAGATGTGGCTTTGACCTGCCACGCGCATCCGACATTGTCCGAGGCCGTCAGGGAAGCCGCTCTGGCATGCGGAGACGGCGCCATACACGCATAACTCCGCCGCCGGGCTCTGTGATGTCCCCGGATTTCAGTTCGCCGGCCGGCTGAGCCGCGAAGCCTTTCCGGTTTTGACTTGCGGCTGTGAGATATGGCAAAGGGTGCCTCGCATTTTCAAATTCAAGTCCGGGTGAAATGAATGGCAAAAAAAGAATGGGGATCAAAACATATCTGCCCTGACTGCGAGGCCAAGTTTTATGATCTCTTCAGGGATCCGATCGAATGCCCGAAATGCGGCAGACAGGTCGTCGTCGAGGCCGTTGAAGCTGTCAAACTTAATGGTGACGGGGATGAAGAACCCGTGCTGGCGGATGACGACTCTGCCGTGATTGACGAAGCGGACGGCACGAACGTCGCGATCGATGACAATGTGCTTGATGACGGCGACGATGACGCGATTCCTTTGGATGACATCACCGACATGCCGGACGAGGACGAAGACTGAGTTGCCGGTATGCCGTCCGACAGCCGGGCGGAACGTCTCCGCACTGTCTGAATCATCAACTGCCGCCGAGCCGCGTATCCCCGGAATTTCGATTCGCGGGATACGACTCATTTCTTGCCAAAGGGTGATTATGTCATTAGACTGACGCGCGAATGGAAGACCGAGGGGCCATAGCTCAGTTGGGAGAGCGCTTGAATGGCATTCAAGAGGTCAGGGGTTCAAATCCCCTTGGCTCCACCACTTCTAGGTTTCCGGAACGTATGGCAAGGTCATGGATAGTGTGCTCCTGCAGGGAGGATCCGGTTCAAATTGGCTTCAGTGCGCTGAGACCGGCAGGGTCACGGCCTGAATCAGATCATCTGCTCAGGAGACGCGTTTCAGACTGACAGCCGGCAGCTATTTGGCGCGGGCCCGCTTGGAATCCAAACTTAAGAATTGACCGAAGTCCTGCATTCATGTCGGTCCGCGCTTCAGAATCACAATTGACGACATGTACAATGATCTGCTCGATCTCGTCAGGATTTTCCAGATCAAGGAGCGCGCCGCAAAACTGGTCGAAGGATATCAGGCCGAACTGGCGGCGATATCCGCCTTTTTGCCGAATCTGGAACATCCTCTCGGAGTGTTCGTCGATGACAGCGGTGAAGACGGGCCCTTTACCTCTGAACGATATGCCATGCCTGCAGCATTGATTCAGGTTGGCGGGGCGTCAATATCTTTGATGATTTGCAGAAGAGTTGGGCAACGGTCGGGTGGAAAGCGTTGTGTCCCGCGATCCGGAATTCATCGTGATCGTGAATTACGGCAGCGTCACTGCCGAGCAGAAATGGAGTTATCTGAAATCGAACCCGGCCCTTGCCGGTATTGACGCTGTGCGCAGCGGACGTTTCACCGTGCTGGAATATGTTGAAGCGACGCCGGGTTCCGGAACATCAAGGTGATCGGGATGCTCGCGGCGGCATTCCGTGGACATGCCGCGCTGAAGGTCGACGGAATGTCCAGGTTTCGTCAATGAACCTAAATGACCGGCGACACTATCGTCCGCCCGGTTCAGTATATTGTTCCCGTCTGCGCGGCTGCTGGCGCTGTCGGTGGCATTTTCGGTCCGTTTGGGGTCTGTTCCGATCCCTTTGACCGACGTCTGGAAGATCATTCTGAATCAGCTTTTTCCGGCAGTTTCCTCCCCGACTGGAAAGCCGGCCAAGAGGCCATTGTCTGGGACATGCGGCTTCCCCGAAGTCTGATGGCCGGCCTTGTCGGCGCGGGACTGGCAATCGTCGGAACGGCGCTGCCGGCTGTTACGCCCGATCCGCTTGCGGATCCGCATTTGCCGGGGATTTCTTCGGGCGGCGCGTTCGGCTCCGTGTTGGCTCTGCTTCATACCGGCATGTTTCTCGGGACGTTGACCGTGCCGATGATGGCGTTTGCCGGTACTGGTCTCACCACGCTTTTTGTTCTCGGACTGGCCCGCCTCGCCGTGGCCGGGAGCGCGTCAAGGCTGGTGCTGGTGGATGTGGCCGTGTCCTTTGTGATCATGTCGCTCGCCAACGTGCTGATTTTTTTTCGGAGATCCGAGGGCGACGCACGCGGTTGTGTTTTGGATGCTCGGCGGTCTCGGCTTGACGCAAGCGACTCATCTTGCTCGTCCGCTGGCAATCTTGATTCTCCGCGGATTCTATTTCTGGTTGAATTCCGCCAAGCTGAACGGCGTGTTGGCGGCTGATGAGACCGCTTCGACGCTGGGAATTTCCGCTATGCGCTTCCGGCTGGCGGTGTTTGTCGCAGGGGCGCTGCTGACCGGGGTCGTGGTCGCTTATTCGGGGTTGATCGGGTTCGTCGGACTGATGATGCCTGCCGCACATCGCCAAGGCGATCTTCGGAGGCAACAACCGGCGGGTATTGCCGGTGGCGGCGCTGGTGGGCGCGGTGTTTCTTCTATGGGCCGACATTGCCGCGCGCGTGGTCTTGGCTCCTGAGGATCTTCCGATCGGTATCGTCACCGGTCTGCCCGGGGGAATTTTCTTTTTGTGGCTGCTCCGCCGCCGCGCATTTTGACTGCGTGACGGATCGCGGGGCTTATTCGGCGGGAGGCGGCGAAGTCAGGTTCAGAAGTCTGTTTACGGATTCTGCTGTCAATGCGCCAACGTCTGCTGATAATCAATCGGCTGCGGCAGGCTGAACCGCCTCTGCAAAGCCGGCACCGGCTTTTGTCGCGCCGTGAGTGCGCATGAGTCTTTGATTTTCAAAAAGAAATTCTTGGTCTGATGCCTCCCGGCCCTGCATCTTCCAGCCGTGGTTCCGGCGCCGCCGCCGGATTCTTCCGCAGGGAATCACCGCCTCGGAGCCGCGCCGGTTATCAAGGTCCTGACGAACAGGTTCGCAAGCAACTGGGGCGTCCCGGCAGGATCGTACGCCCGGCCGGGAAGGATCGCAGACCGTGCCGGATCGCCGGGCGCATTGACGACCGCGGCGATTTTACCGGTCAGTCCGCCCCGGGAACGCCCGGTCCTCCGTCCGCAGGTCCTTTTTCTGTCTCCGAATCCTTCGGATGTGCTGACACGATACGACCGTCGATGAACTCGTATTCAAAATCGAACGTCTCGGACAATGCATCGAAAACAAGCTCGAAAACACCCGAACACGACAAGCGGCGGAACCGCTTGTACACGCTGTTCCACTTTCCGAAACGCGGTGGAAGGTCACGCCAAGGCGCCCCTGTCCGGGCTTTCCAAAGCACGGCTTCAAGGAAAAGCCGGTTGTCCGCGGCAGTGACGCCGGGATCGGTCGTCTTGCCGGGCAGAAGCGGCTGGATCCGCTCCCACATGTCATCGGTAAGCACGGTTCTGTCAGAATTCATTTCTCACTCCGTTTTTCTTGCCTATGGCGCCGTTTCGGCGCCTGTTGAAGCGATTACAGCGGCAAACCGCCTGAAGCGCAACCCGGTTGTCAACTGATCCCGGCCTGGCGCAGTGATTTTTCGCTATACAATTGTCCGTCCATGCTTGGGCGGGGAGTGACTTCTTCAACCTTGTTTCGAGCCGCTTTCATGGAAGACCTTTCCGGGATCTTGCCGTATCCGGCGCGGAAGCGGGTTTCTTTCGCGCTGGTCGCAGATTCCGTGTGTAGCCGCAATCCGGGAAATTCGAGCAGCCGAGGAAGCGGCCGTACTTGCCCATTCGAATATCAAGCCAGCCCCCGCATTCAGGACAGGACTCGATTTCACCGCCGCAGTCACGGCAGCGGTGGAAGTTTCCGCACCTGATCGGCAGTCCTTTTGCGCATTTCGGGCAGGCGCGCGCCGTGTGCCCGCAAAAGGGAAAGTTCGAACAACCGTAGAAGACGCTGCCGGTGCGGGCGTTCTCCTGACGCTTCATCCATCCGCCCCCGCATCGGGGACAGGAGACATCCTGTTCCGGCGTCCGTCCGAATATCTCGATATCATATCCGCCGTTGATCAGTTCCATAACGAATTCCGACGGCGGGCCGCCTTCGGCAAGCAGAAAAACCTGCCGTTTCGCCCGGGTGAGGGCGACATAGAACAGGCGCCGCTCCTCGGCGTTCGAGTGAGCCTCGGGCGCTGCCAGTACCAGATTGAGCAGCGGATCGTCAGCGACTTCCGCAGGAAACCCGTATCGGCCCGAACACAATCCGAGTACTACGGCATAGTCAGCCTCCAGACCCTTGGAGCGGTGTACCGTCATCCAAGTGAAGCGAAGACCCGGATACTGCTTCTGCAATACCGGCAGGTTGCGGGGCCGCAGATGCCGGTAGCGGCTGAGCAGCAGCACATCGGACGTCCCGCCGTGCAGACGGGCGTCCTCGGCAATCAAGTCCAACGCTTTTTTCATCGGCGAGAGGTCCTGCCCGCCGGACAGGCCGACATGGATCGCCGGCCGGGACGCTTCGCGCACTGCGCGGACCGATTTGCGGATTTGCGCGGGATTGCGCAGCACGAAATCTGAGGAGACCCTGGCGATACGGTCGGCGCAGCGGAACGTGGCAGCTAGGTCAATGCGCTCGAACGCGCCGAAATAATCCTCGAATTCCCGCATGACCGCGATGTCCGAGCCGCCGAACCGGTAGATAGCCTGCCAGTCATCGCCGACCGCGAACAACCGGGTGTCCGGTCCGCTGTCAAGCAATGCCTTCAGAAGCCGCGCCCGCGCCGGCGAGATGTCTTGGAATTCGTCGACCAGGATGTAGCCGAAGGCGCTGCGGTAACGGCCCGACTCGACCAGCTCCGTCGCTCGACGGATCATGTCGTGGAAATCAATCTCTCCAGACCGGTCAAGGCTTTCCTGATAGCGCTCGAATATCGGTCGGAACACTGCAAGGAAACTCCTCGACCGCGCCTGATCCCGCAATCCGCCGGCTCGTTCCGCGATGTCGGCGAACGACAGGCCGCTGCCCTTGAAATGCTGCAGAAAGGTGGCCGCCAGCCGCGTGAACGGGTCAACGCGGTCCTGTTTTTCGAGAAGTGCGAACATTTTTCGAGGTGGAATCGGTGTCAGAATCACACCATGGGAGGTGAGTTTCTCCGCGAGGCTGCTGAGCAGCCGGCCGTCGGCCTGCTCATGGCTGAAAGTCTCGATCAGCGTAGTTTCATACTCCGCGTGGATACCGCGCTTCCAGTCCATCTCCCGCAGATACTGCTCCCGGTCGACGAACGGCGCCGTGTTCCCCTTGGCATCGATACCGAAATGCTCGATGTAGATGCCGTGATCCGGGAGATGAAAGTCGGGCTTGTACTGGCGCCTTTGCGAAGTCGCCAAGTCATGCCTGTAGGGAGACTCGTACTCATAGGCCACGCCGTTAAGATAGAGGAAGTTCGCGATTTCGCATTCCTCGAAGCTGCGGACAGTCTCACCCTTGAGTGAGCGGATGTCAAATTTGCGGATATAGTCGTAATACTCGCTCCAGTTCCGGCATTCATGCGGGCTCCTGTAGGGCGCGGACCGGTCCCGGAACCATTCGAGCAACTCGGCTGAAAGTTCGGAGTCAACAATCAGATCGGCGATGATTTCCTTCAGTTGATTGAACAGCATCCGGTCGTTTTCGGCGGTCGCGGCCAGTGCCGGGCGTTTGCCCTCGGCTTCGCTGATGATCCGCAGACCCAAGCTGTGGAAGGTGCAGACCGTCATGCCGTCCGAGATGCCGGTGCCAAGACGTCTGCGGATGCGTTCTTCCATCTCCCTGCGGGCATCGCTGGCGAAGGCCAGCAGCAGCAATTCCGACGGTTTGCGATTCATTCTGCGGACAAGCCACCCGGCCTTGGCGACGATAACCGAGGTCTTGCCGCTGCCGGCTGCAGCAACCACGAGATTACGGTTCCCGTCAACCGCAACCGCTTTGCGCTGCTCTCCGGTGAGCGGGCGGGCCTCTACCTGATCAAACAGTTCCCGTGAGCGGACCATCTCGTTGGCAAGGAACGTCTTGTTGGCGTTCGCCCGGGTGTCGTCCGGAGACTTCAGAAACTGGAAAATGTCTTTCAGCACCGTGCTCTCAGGGATATCCGACATGGCTTCCGGTTGCCATATAGCGAGCCCGGCGACCACTGCTCGCGCATCGGTCTCAAGCTTTTGAAGGGCATCGGAGGTGAGGTATTCCGGGGGATCGGCGAGCTTGGCGATGCGGCTATGGATCGCGCGCAACATGCCGGCTCGGGCAGCGATGGTTCGGTGCCACCAAGCGCATCTCGCCGTTTCGACTGCTCCGGCCAAGGCTCTCGCGTCCGTTCGGGGCAGGCCGGAAACATGCGAGATGCCGGCCGCATGACGGAAACTTATGCCGGACCAGAAGAGGCCGACTGCGACATTGACTGTTTCCACATCGCCGAGGGACAACATCTGAACCGTCCGCGCTCCGAACATCAGCCGGACAGTTTCAGAATCAACCGATGCCGCCTTCGCGCGGCGCCGATGCAGCATGGCAAACAGGAACGAGGCCAGCCCGGCCCGCTTGGTTTCGAAGACAGCGCCCGTTGACCGGTTCGGCTGATGTCGCTCTCTGCTACGCTGCGATGCCGCGGGGTCTTCACTCAATCTCTTTTCCAAGCTGTTTCCGCGGCCGGGCATCTCCGGCGGCAATTCATATCCGACCCTTTCAGGCAATGCAGAACTGGATTCACTTATGCCGGGCCGTACTTGATCGTCTACGCCATTGTCCGGCGGGCGGCGGCGAGGCCGTCAAGCTCCTTATCGAATCCGGGTATATCCCGGCGGGAGTTGAAACTTTGATATAAGCGGTATCGCTTCCCCCGGAGCCGCGGCATCAGAGTTCAAACCAAGAAAGAAAGCAACATCGTTAAAACGAATACCATATTCCATCGTGCCTCGGCAAGCGCTACGAATGTCCCTGCGCTTGCCGAAGAGGCATATGGCGAGATTAAGGAGGTTCCAGCGGCTCTGCTTAGCAGCGGGCATCGAAAGCCTAGCTCAAATGATGAGCGAAGACGCGGACCGGCTGCCGGGGAATTCTGCCGCTATTGTTCTGGCAAAATTGGTTGTCGCCAGTGCCGCATGCGTTTTCAGGTCAGCTTTCACGGCGGCGGGATCTGAGTTGAACGCGCGCCGTGTTCGCTGTAAGATGATTGGGAAGGGAGGCTTCCTTTCCGGGTCGGCAAAGGATTTCGGAGGGCGGATATCCCGACAAATTGTCGATGAACCTGATGGCAGTGGATATGACTGATCGTAAATTCGGCCGGACCGTCCGGCTCTTGGATGCCGGAGTTCCCGCTGAGAAGGACAACGGTCTGTTTGAATCATCTGTATCCCGCCGGTTCCAAAAGAAATTTGATGAACTGTTTGATGAATGGATAAGTTCAGACCTGTCGAAGCTGAAACTTGTCAAGATTCTTATCGCCGGGTTGTGTCTGGACGACCGTCTGCCGATGATCGGGGCTGTCGGCGTTAACGCGTCAGGACATAAGCGTCCCTTGAGCATCGTTGAGGGCGCGACGGAGAACGCTGCGGCAGTGCAGACGCTGCTCGATGATTTGACCGGCCGCGGGCTTGATCCGGAAGACAACTGTCTTTTCATCGTGGATGGGCCCAAGGAGCTCAGTGAAGTTCTACGGCGCACTTTCGGCTCAGACATTCTTATCAGGTGCCGCTAAGTTCACAAGGCTCACAATACCACCGATCCGTTCTTTGTGAAGATGCGCGAAGGGGCTCTTGCCAAATCCGAGGAGCTCGGCGTGAACCTTTCCGCCTACGCGGGAAAAATTGACGGTGATCATGAAACCCAGGTCGCGGCCATTGAAACCTGCATCGCCGACGGAGCCAAGGGGATCCTGCTCACCGCATCCGACACGGGATCAATCGTTTCGGCAGTCTCCCAAGCGCGTGAGGCGGGACTCGTCGTGATTGCCTTGGATACGCCTCTTGATCCGATCGGCGCAGCCGACATGACGTTCGCCACCGACAACTTCCTTGCGGGCGAACTGATCGGCAAGTGGGCAGCGGGAGTGCTCGGCGACGAGGCCGCTGACGCAAGGATCGCCATGCTGGATATTGCGGTTTCGCAGCCAACGGTCGGCGTGCTTCGCGACCAAGGCTTCATGCAGGGATTCGGTATTGATCTTGCCGATCCCAGCAAGTGGGGAGACGAATCCGCCCCTCGCATCGTCGGCCATGATGTGACCCAAGGGAATGAAGAAGGCGGCCGGAGAGCGATGGAGAATCTCCTCGCCATTGATCCGATGATCAATCTCGTCTGCACGATCAATGAACCCGCGGCCGCTGGCGCCTATGAGGCCCTCAAGGCGATCGGGCGCGAGAACGACGTTCTCATCGTGTCCGTGGACGGCGGATGCCCGGGTGTTGACAATGTGAAGGCCGGCGTGATCGGTGCCACCTCGCAGCAGTATCCGCTCCTGATGGCATCCAAGGGGATCGAGGCGATCGTCGCTTGGGCGAAGGACGGCGCCAAACCGGAGAACACCCCGGGAAAGGACTGCTTCGACACCGGCGTTGCCTTGGTGACGGACATGCCGGTCGACGGTGTCGAGTCCATCAGTTCTGAAGAAGGCGCCGCCCTTTGCTGGTGATGATTTGACCAGCCTGCATTCTTTGTGACAAATTGGCGGGGACAGGCACAGGGCTGTCCCCACGGCAGCGGATGCCGGAGCAGCATATGTCCGATTCGGATGACTTTGAGGCGGTGACGGCGAATGCGGCGAAAGAGGTAGCCTCCTTCGGCGGACATCCGAGGGGCCTGATTTCAGGACTCCATCACGCGTTGCACACCATGCCATCCTTGGTGCCGTTGATTGTTCTGCTTGGGGCGATCGCTGTGTTCGGCGCCTTTTTAGGACAGAAATTCTTTTCGCCCTTCGCCCTGACTCTGATCCTGCAGCAAGTGCAGATTGTCGGTATCGTGGCGGCTGCCCAGTCGTTGGTGATTTTAACCGCCGGAATCGACTTGTCGGTCGGCGCGATCGCCGTGATCTCCTCGGTCGTTATGGGCCAATTTACGTTCCGCTACGGCTTGCCTGCCGGCTTTTCGATCGCCTGCGGTCTTATGTTCGGCACTTTGATCTGGATGTTTAACGGCTGGTTGGTGGCTGTCATGAAGCTGCCGCCCTTCATCGTCACGCTTGGAACTTGGCAGATCGTGTTGGCGGCGAATTTCCTTTACTCCGCCAACGAGACGATTCGGAGCCAGGAAATCGCGGCCGATGCGCCGATGCTTCAGTTCCTCGGTTCGAAGTTCAAGCTTGGCGGCGCCGTCTTTACCTATGGCGTGGTGTTCATGGTGCTGTTGGTGATTGTGCTTGCCTATACGCTTCGCCAGACCGCTTGGGGACGGCACGTCTATGCCGTGGGCGACGATCCAGAGGCGGCGGAGCTTTCCGGCGTGAATGTGAGGGGGGACACTGATATCGACATATGCCGTCGCCGGTTTTATCTGCGCCTTCGCAGGCTGGGCTTTGATCGGACGCATTGGTTCTGTGTCCCCTACCTCCGGGCAGCTCCTGAACATTGAATCTATTACCGCTGTCGTGATCGGCGGAATCTCCCTCTTCGGCGGCAGGGGGTCCATTCTGGGCGCATTCTTCGGCGCGTTGATCGTCGGTGTCTTCGCTCTCGGGCTGCGGCTTGCCGGTGCCGACGCCCAGTGGACTTTCCTGCTGATCGGCGTGCTGATCATCGCAGCCGTAGCGGTGGACCAGTGGATCAGAAAGGTGGCCGCAAGACGGGATCAGTCTTGTCCGCGTGTGGACTGGTAAAGAAGTACGGCCGTGTCACCGCACTTGACAGTTGCGATTTCGACCTGCGCCCCGGCGAGGTGCTCGGTGTGATCGGTGACAACGGCGCCGGGAAATCGACGCTCATAAAGGTGATATCCGGCGCCGTGACGCCGGATGCGGGCATGATGAAGTTTGAAGGGTCTGAGGTGAGTTTCCGTTCGCCGATTGAGGCGAGGGCGGCGGGTATCGATACAGTCTACCAGACCCTTGCGATGTCGCCGGCGCTGTCCATCGCCGACAACATATTCATGGGAAGGGAACTTCGGGAGCCGGGATGGCGCGGCGGGCTGCTGAGGCAGCTGGATCGGAAGAGGATGGCGTCGATAGCCCGCGAAAAACTCTCGGAACTCGGTCTTATGACGATCCAGAACATCAATCAGGCGGTGGAAACCCTTTCAGGCGGTCAATGGCAGGGCGTCGCCGTCGCTCGGGCCGTCGCATTCGGCTCCAAGATCATCATCATGGACGAGTTGACCGCGGCGCTGGGCGTGAAGGAAGCCGGAGGGTGCTGGAGTTGATAAAGGATGTCAAATCAAAAAGAATTCCGATCATACTTATCAGTCATAACATGCCGCATGTTTTCGAGGTGTCGGACCTTATCCACGTCCACCGGCTCGGCAGGAGACTTTGCGTCATTGATCCACAGGAATTCAGGATGTCGGATGCGGTGGCTTTCATTACCGGGGCCAGAAAACCGCCTGATGACGCCGCCTAACCAGACATTTTAAGGGCAAGATACAGGGAGCGGAACCTCTCAAGCCTGCCGGTTAGCCCGGCGTCTGTCCGGGGACTGAACGTCGCGGAAACCTCAGGCGCCTTCGCTAGTGCCGAGGGGCCGACGCTGCCGGTTCCAACCGCCGCCAGCAGAGCCCCACCCAGTGCCGGGCCGCCTTCCGCATCCTTGACCCTCAGTATCCTTCGGCCTGTTGCATTCGAGATTGTCTGCAACAGAAGGTCGCTTCTTGCGCCTCCGCCGAGTGCCAGCAACTGACGAATCTGATCGAACCGGTCGCCGAAGCTGTCGGCGGCGTCGGCGAAGGAAAACGCAATGCCCTCCACAACTGAGCGGCAGATTGCCGCTGTGCCGGTGCTGTCTTCAAGGCCGTGGAAGGCGCCGCGAATGTGTGGATCGCCGTGCGGGCTCCTCTCTCCAGTTAAATAAGGAAGGAACAGCGGAACCCGGTCCGGGTCGGCGCGGGCTGCGTTTGCGAGGACGTTCTCGACGCCGCAGCCGAGCACTCCAGACAGCCAGCTGAGCGGACGGGCGCCGTTCAACATGGCAGCCATCTGGTACCAGCGGCCGGGAACGGTGTGGGCGAACGCATGGACGAAGCGCTCCGGATTCGGGATATAGTCGCCGGTGGCCACGAAAAGCTGGCCGGAGGTTCCCAAGGAAATGAATGCGACGCCGATCTCGGTGGCGCCGACAACAACCGCACCGGTCGCGGCGTCGCCCCCTCCGGCGACGATCGGAATACCCGGCCTCAGCCCCAGTGACCGGGCGGCGGCGGACCGCAGCCGCCCGGCGACCTGATAGCCGTCGAGAATCGCCGGCAGCCAGCCGGGACGGGTGGCGCTTGCATCACAGAGATCATGAGACCAAGAGCGCCTCCGCTGATCAAGCCATAGCGTTCCGGCTGCATCCGAAGTGTCTGTGACAAGATTTCCGTGCAGAAAATGCCCTAAGAAATCTTTGGGAAGCAACAGGTGGGCGATCCGCCCATGGATGTCCGGTTCATTCCGCGCCACCCACATGATCTTGGGGGCTGAGAATCCGGGAAGGGGTGGAACGCCGGCGATTTCGCCGATCCGCGGCACGCGCTCGGCAAGCGTCGCGCAGTCGGCATGTGAACGGCTGTCATTCCACAGAATGCAGGGTCTCAGAACGGTCAATGCGCGATCAAGCAGCACCGTTCCATGCATTTGGCCGGACAATCCGATGCAGGCCACGCTGCCGCCGTCCAGCCCGGTTTCGGACAGCAGCCGGGCCATGGCGGCATGTAATGCGTCCAGCCAAGCCGCAGGATTCTGCTCGCTCCATCCAGGATGGGGTGAGTCGGTCGACAGCGGAGCGACCGCTGTTGCAACTGAGCGGTGACCGTCAAGTGCGACGATCTTCACAGCGGATGTTCCAAGGTCAATGCCGAGAATCATCGGCGGTTTCCATAAATGGAAAATTCGAGTCGGGACTCCGATTGATCCCACATGATCCTGATCGCTGATCGAACAAGGACAGTCCAGACGTCGCTGACGTGACCCGGAAACTCCGGCGACCTGACCGGATATTCATCGGCAGCAGCCATTCCGTTCACGCGCTCCTTCTTAACAACGCGGCACAGGAAAGTATAAGGCGCGGACACGAATAAGGGCAAGCCAGCGCAATCAGAACGTTTCCGTGTTTTCATGCCGGCCGTCCGTTCGCCCCTGGGATGAACTGCGGTGTAGAGAATCTCGAATGGAACTTGCCCTGCGACATCAAGGCTTGTTGACAAACGAGTCGCGTTTAAGGCGGTTGGCTGCTGTGATTTTCTCGATGGGTGCCGGAGCGGGGGAAATGTCATAAGGCCGCCCTTGTCGCCGTCATGAGCAGGCGGCTGATCCGGGCGAACACGTTGCTTTGCGGCCAGTGCGTTCCAGAAGAACGAAGCCCGTCCTCGTCTGGTAGTGCAACTGGTCCCGCAAGAGACTGAATATGGTTTGTCCAAGCAACAATGCAAGCGATGTCAAGTATTCGGCAGGCAAAGAATTTGTTCATCTCGGCGCATCCTGCCGACGGCGTCAGTTGCGCTGGCGACCGAGTCCGCAGACCAGCCGATTCCAAGCGTTGTGATGTTGGTCGCCGGCAGCTGTCGCCTAAGCCATGCAGGCATTGGCGTCATGAGCGGGTTTATATGCCTGCCGTCGCAGGAATTTTCAGATCCTGAAAATTTTGAATTTTTCTTGTGCGCCCATGCAACCATGAAATGCATCACCGGGGTCAGCCGGCGGCCTCTCTGTCAGAATCAAGCTGTCGTAGATGCCCCGCAAATTCGTTTCCGAGGGCCGCTGGTCATGAGAAGGGCAGGAGTCGGGCGAGAGCCAGCTGCTGGCCGGGGTTGAGCGGCAGCCGGATCAGTTCCGCTCCGCCTTTTCCAAGCGGCCCTCAGGCGGTTCAACGGGCAGAGGCAGCCGGAGCCGCCGCTGAAGCCTGATGGCATGCGATGCCCTCTTTTATTTCGTTTCAGAGAGTATCGCACCCGCTCAGCCTGCTTGTGACAATTAGATCCGTTTGAATCGCGATCTGCGAATGAAGCGGCGCGCTTCGGAATTCAGTCAGTGTGGCATGTAAAAATCATATGAAATAGGATAATGACATCACGAATGGAGAAACCAATGACCCGACGCCGTCTTCCGATCGGGATTCAGGATTTCCGCATGATCCGGAGCGAGGGTTTCTACTACGTCGACAAAACGCCCCTAATCAGGCAGTTGACAGACGGGGGGCGCCACTACTTCCTGTCAAGGCCTCGCCGGTTCGGCAAGAGCCTGCTGCTTGATACGCTCCGTTCTTTGTTCGCGTGCGAAGAGTCTCTGTTCCGGGGACTGGATATCCATCCTCACTGGGATTGGCGCGCGCCCCGTCCGACGGTGCGACTGAGTTTCGGCAGGATATATAATGAACCGGATGATATAGAACGCAGCGTCCTCAACCAGTTGGCGATCATCGAACGCAACGCCGGTCTCCCGCCCGCTTCCTGCGAGACAGGACCCGAACGTCTGCAGGATCTGCTTGACCGCCTGCACAGGGCCGCCGGCCGGCGGGTCGTGGTTCTGGTGGACGAGTATGACAAGCCGATCCTTGACATGATCGAGGATCCGGAGCGCGCGGCGGCCAACCGGGATTATCTGCGCGGCTTCTACGGCGTCATCAAGGACAGCGCCGAGCATGTCCGTTTCGTCTTCGTCACCGGCGTGAGCATGTTCTCGAAGGTCAGCCTGTTCTCAGGTCTCAACAATCTTGAGGATATCAGCCTTGATCCGCGCTACGCCGCGGTCTGCGGCTACAGGGAGGAGGATCTGGACCGGGTCTTCGGTCCGGAGATGGCCGGGCTCGACCGCGGCAAGATCCGCGCCTGGTACAACGGCTACTGCTGGCGGGGAGATGAGCGGGTCTACAATCCCTTTGACGTTCTGCTGCTCCTGAAGAAACGCGAGTTCCGGCCCTACTGGTTCGAGACCGGGTCTCCGGAATTCCTGTTCAAGATGCTGTTGGAGCAGTCCGTTAACCCGATGGAGCTGGAGAACCGGACGGCGGACATGTCGCTCGTCTCCAGTTTCGATGTGAACGACATCAGCGTTGAGGCCCTGCTTTTTCAGACCGGCTATCTGACCATCGTCGGGGAAGAGGAGGATGAATTCGACACTTCGTACCGACTGGACTATCCCAATCGCGAGGTCCGGGTCAGCCTGAACCGCGGGCTGCTCGCTTGGCTGAGTAAGAAGGAACGAGTTCCGGCGAAGCCGGGACGGGAGTTCTGCGCGCTTCTTGAGGCAGGCGATTTCGTCGGCTTCGAAGACAGGCTCCGCGCCTGGATTTCGGGGATGCCCAGCGAATGGCACAATAAGGGGGCTCTCGCGCGTCACGAGGCGTGGTACGCGAGCCTGCTTTACATGTGCCTGCGTTCAGCCGGCGTTGACCTGAGCGTTGAGGAAGCCTCGAGTCACGGCCGCGCGGACATGGCACTGCGTCTCGGCAGGCAGGTTTTCGTTCTGGAATTCAAGATGGCGGAAAACACGGCCGGCGCGGAAGCGGCGTCAGCCGCTGCAATCGCGCAGATACGCGACCGGGGCTACGCGGAGAAATACCGTGCGGAAGGCAAACAGGTCCGCCTGATCGGCGTGGCCTGCGGACGCGGGGAGCGCAACATAACAGACGTGCGCGTCGAGCCTGCGTGAGCGAAAACAGCGGTCTTGATCACAATGGCGTTGAATTGTGACTGGCCGGGTATCCGGCAAGAGTTTTTGGGCGCTCACAGGCTTTATTGCTGGAATTCCCGCCGGTTCAGATACTAATGTCTCGGATATGGGATACTTCGCTCCAAGGTTGCTCACAGATGCGCTTGCGGCTGTCGCTGAGGAAGAGGCGGAAATCGTCGGGGGCGGCACGGATTTTTTCCCGTCGCTGAAACCCGGAAGATCGCCCCGGAATATCATTGACGTCACCGGAATCAGGGAAATCCGGGGTCTGTCGAAAACCGCGGCCGGCTGGCGCATCGGCGCTGCCGCGACTTGGGCCGAAATCGCTGACCACCCCCTGCCGGGGCACTTTGACTGTCTGAGACAGGCGGCCCGCACTGTCGGATCAGTGCAGATTCAGAACGCCGCGACCATCGGCGGCAACATTTGCAACGCTTCGCCGGCGGCCGATGGGATCCCGCCGCTTCTGGCGCTTGACGCGCAGGTGGAGATCCGGTCGAGGCGCGCATCCCGGACCGTTCCGCTCGGAGAATTCATCACAGGCGTGCGCAAAACCGGACTGAGCGGGGGCGAGTTGGTCACGGCGGTTTTGATTCCGGACATTCCTCAGCCGGCTGGAAGTTCGTTTGTCAAGCTTGGCAGCCGGAAGTATTTGGTGATTTCGATCGCCATGGCCGCGGCCGTGGTTTCAGTAAAGGATGGTCACGTGGCGGATGCGCGGATAGCTGTGGGCTCTTGCTCTCCGGTCGCAGCGCGGCTGCCGCTGCTTGAAGCCGGGCTGCGCGGCATGAAGGCAGCCGGGGTTGCCGGATTCGAGATTTCAGAGAAACATCTGGCGCCGCTGTCGCCGATCAGCGATATACGCGGCACAGCGGAATACCGGAAGAATGCGGTGAAAAAATTGTGCCGCAGGGCCGTCGCTGGCGCGATATCTGATGGATGACGCTGCGAACAGCGCGCTGATCGGTTTCAGCCTCAATGGCCGGGAGGTCCGCATTGAGCCGGCGACCGGTGAGAGGCTGTCGGTGTCCCTGCGCGAGAGATTAGGTTCAAAAGATGTCAAGATCGGCTGCGACGCCGGGGATTGTGGAGCCTGCACGGTCTTGGTGAATGACCTTCCGGTCTGTTCGTGCCTGACAACAGCGCAGCAGGCGCGGGGGCGCAGGGTTGAAACCCTTTCCGGTCTGTTGCGTCGCGATCATTCCGCGCGAATCCTGGCCGAAACTTTTCAGGATAACGGTGCGGCCCAGTGCGGAATCTGCACCCCGGGAATGTTGGTCTCCGCGGCAGCTCTGCTGCGCCGTGAGCCGTCGCCCGGCCGGGAACAGGTCCAGGATGCTCTGGGCGGAGTTTTGTGCAGATGCACCGGGTACAGGAAAATCATACAGGCCGTGCTGGACGCTGCCCGCGGTGACGGGCGTCCTGCGGCAAAGCGCGGATCCGGGGTAGGAAGCCGGATCCGCCGGGTCGACGGTGAAGCCAAAGTATTTGGAAATGAAAAATACGGCGATGATTTGGCAGATGCGGACTGGCTCTCAGTCCGGATTGTCCGTTCGCCCTATGCGCGGGCTGCGTTTGAATTTGGAAATTTGGAAGAGTTTTTGAGCAGGAGCCGCGGAATCCACGAAATCCTGACGGCGGCCGACATCAAAGGAAGCAACAGATTCGGTGTGATTCCCGGATTTATTGATCAGCCCGTGTTCGCGGTTTCAGAAACCCGGTTCCGGGGAGAAGCCGTGGCCGCGGTCGTGGGCGACATGGAAGCCTTGAAAAATTTCGATCCGGAATCATTTCCGGTGATTTGGCGTCCGCTGCCCGCGGCGGAAGGTCTTGATGAGGCTCTGGCGGATGGCGCGCCGCTGGTGCATGGTGATCTTCCGAGCAATGATATGTGCCGCGGCGCTGTGCGATGCGGCGATCCGGATGCGGCCCTGAGGCGGGCTGACTTTGTGGCTGAGGGCCAGTTTGAAACATCTTTCGTCGAACATGCCTATATTGAGCCGGAGGCAGGATGTGCCCGCGCTGAAAACGGCCGCTTGGAGATATTTTGCGGAACCCAGGCGCCGGCGATGAATCGCGAGAGTCTGGCCGACATTCTTGACATGAAACTGTCCGACATCCGCATCGTCCCGGCCGCGGTCGGCGGCGGCTTCGGCTCGAAACTGGACTTGTCGGTGCAGCCGTACCTGGCTTTGGCCGCCCTGAAATCCGGAAAGCCGGTCCGTTTGACATATTCTCGGTCCGAATCGATGCAATCCACGACCAAGCGTCATCCGGCGCGGATCCGCATGAGAATCGGTGCCACGGAAGACGGAAGAATCTCAGGTCTGACATATGACGGCATTTTCAATACCGGTGCCTACGCTTCGTGGGGGCCGACTGTTGTCAACCGTGTGCCGGTGCATGCGTCGGGTCCGTATTATGTCAGAGATTACCGAGCGAATTCCCGGGCGGTTCGCACGCACTGTCCTCCGTCGGGGGCGTTCCGCGGTTTCGGCGTTCCGCAAAGCGCGATTGCCCAGGAAAGTCTGTTCGAAGATCTGGCCGTTCGTCTCGGCGCGGATCCGCTTGAATTCAGAATCCGGAATGCTCTTGCCGACGGATTGCCGACGGTCTGCGGCCAGGTGTTCCGCCAGGGGGTCGGTATCGGCGCATGCTTCAGATCTCTGCGCCCCGTATGGAATGAAGCCAGGGGCGCTTGCGCGGAATTCAACGAGGAAGCGGCAAAAAACGGTCAGCGGCGACGCCGGGGCGCCGGAGTCGCCGGAGGCTGGTACGGCTGCGGGAACACCTCCCTGCCAAATCCGTCGACAATCAGGGCCGGGATCAGGCCGGACGGCATGATCATGCTTCATCAGGGCGCTGTGGACATCGGCCAAGGTTCGAACACGGTGATCGCCCAGATATTCGCTGACGCCTTCGGCATCGCCGTTGACGAACTGTCGCTTTTGGGCGGAGATACAGATGTCACTCCGGACGCAGGCAAGACATCGGCGTCCCGACAGACATTCGTGACCGGCAACGCCGCCAGACTTTGCGGAGAATCCTTACGCAGACATGTGCTCAGACTGTGCAACGCATCCGGGTACGCCTCTATCACTTCAAGAGATGGAAAAGTCAGAATCCGGGACGGCGCGGATGAACATGTCCTGGATCTGCGCCGGATGCCTGTCGATTCATATGGCTACGCGCTGTGCGCGGAAGAGACGTACGATCCGCCGACAAAACCTCTTGATGAAAACGGGCAGGGACATCCCTATGCCCAGTATGGCTATGCGGCGCAAATGTGTGAAGTCGAAGTCGACCTGGAACTCGGCACGGTGCGGGCTCTGCGATTCACTGCGGCGCATGATGTCGGCAAGGCCATTAACCCGCTGCTGGTCGAGGGACAGATTGAAGGGGGAATCGCGCAGGGCCTCGGGATGGCTCTGATGGAAGAATATGTGCCGGGCAGGACGGAAAATCTGCACGACTATCTCGTGCCTACGATCGGCGACATTCCGCCGGTTCAGGTCATCATTCTTGAGGTGCCGGATGAATTCGGGCCGTACGGCGCGAAAGGCCTCGGAGAACATGCCTTGATTCCGACCGCGCCTGCGCTGCTGAACGCGATCCGGCATGCGTGCGGTGCCCGGATCACAAAGATTCCCGCCACCCCTGACCGCGTGCTCGCGGCGATCAGCGCCATGTCAGATGACTGAGAAAACCGGAAAAGCGGACGAGAAAATCCGCTGCGACGCATGCCCGGTCATGTGCTATATCGCGGATGGCGGGATCGGCGCCTGCGACCGGTATGCGAATCACGGCGGAAAGCTGGTCAGGCTCGATCCGCTGACGGTCATCGAATCAGCGGAAAAGAGCGGTGCGCAGGCGGTGCCGTTTCTTGACGGCTCCGGCTGGGACGGCGACCTGCTGCAGACGAAAAAGACGTTCGTGACGGCGATCGGCGCAGGAACCACTTACCCGGACTACAAACCGGCGCCTTTCATTGTCAGCAGCGGGTTCGGCGGCGCCGACATGGTCACTGTCGTGACCGAAGGAATCTTCAGCTACTGCGGCGCCAAAGTGAAAATCGATACTGACCGGGATATCGGTCCGGAACAGGCTGCGGTGCGGGCCAGCGGAGAAGTTGTCGGTCATGTCACGACGAGCGAGTACGGCTCGAAAATGCTGTCCCTCGGCGGGGTCTCGCATCTGACGGGCGGTTCGAAGAGCGAAGGCCGCGCGACCTGCGACTCGCTTCTCCGCCTCTGCAACCGTGAGCCGGTTGAAGCGACTGTGGATCAAGGCGCCGACTTGGTCATTCAAGCGGGCCGCGCACCGGTTATTGACGGCGACGAAGAAAAACTGATGCGGGTCGGATGCGGATCAGCGGCAATCGGCATGTTCGCCAAAAAATGGGCGGAAAGCGTAGATGAGGTTGTCGTCGTGGATGACCATATCACGGGCGTCCTGACCGAACACGAGGCGGGGCGGCAGCTCGGTCTTCCTCCCGCAGGAATCCGCGTCACCGGAAGACGGTCCACGCCCGGGCGCTACTTTCAGGCAGCGGAATCCGGCAGCGGATGGGGCGGGACCGACATTGTGAATCCGCTTGATGTCATCCGTAGGATTGATCCCAAGACGGCTTGGCCGGGTCTGCGCCTTCTGATGGTTTCCACGACCGGCGCACAGTGGGAATATTTTCAGCTGGACGACAGTCTGACGCCTCAGAGAACGGAAATCCCGCCGCGGCTGCTGGCATCGGTCAAAAGGATCGCTGAAAACTGCGAACCGTCGGTCTGCTCCGTTCTGTTCATGGCCGGCGCAGGCGGGTCGCTCCGCGCCGGCGTGACGGACAATCCGATCCGGCTGACAAAATCTGTCAAAGAGTCTCTGACCCGCGTGTCATGCGGCGGCGCCGAAGCCTATGTATGGCCCGGCGGCGGAATCACATTCATGGTGGATGTGATGGAGATGCCTGACAACTCTTTCGGATACGTCCCGACGCCGGCGCTGGTCGCGCCGATCGAATTTTCCATGCGCAGAGACGATTATGTGCGGCTCGGGGGCCACGCGGACCGGATCCGTTCGGTTGAATCGGTGCTCAGTCCGGAAGTGCGCCGCGTGGAAAAGCCCGCCGCGCGGCGGGCGGCGGCAGCGTCCGACGGGCCGGACCGGCCGCGGGTTCGATGAGCGGCGCCGCGGCGAGGATACTGCCGGACGGCCGGCGCCTCCATCTGCACCACGGGCCGATTGACCTGATCGTTTCGGCTGAGGATAAGAGCGGTGCGGCGAGCCGCGCGGCCCTTGATGCCGCGGCGCAGCGGTTTGAAACGGTTCTGGAAGAGCTGACGCGGGAATTGCCGGGCCTGAGGACGGAATGGTCTGACATTCATGAAAGACCGAATGGATCCATCGCGCGGAGGATGTTTGACTCCGTCGCTCCGCACGCCGGCCAAGGGTTTGTCACGCCGATGGCGGCGGTCGCCGGCGCGGTCGCCGAAGAGATATTAGACAGCATGACCCGCGCGGCGGTACTGGAGCGCGCATTCGTGAACAATGGCGGAGACATCGCGTTCCATCTGGCCGCAGGCAGATCCTGCCGCGCCGCGCTTGCGGATTTGAATGGCGTCTGTCTCGGAAACATTGAAATTGATTCGGAAATGCGTGTACGCGGGATTGCCACGAGCGGAAGAGGCGGGCGCAGTTTCTCGCTTGGAATCGCTGATTCAGTGACTGTGCTGGCGCGGACAGCCGCCGTCGCCGATGCGGCTGCGACGCTCATCGCGAATGCGGTGGATCTGCCCGGCTCCCCGGCAGTGAACCGTTGTCCGGCGGAACGCCTTGACGCGGATTCGGATTTGGCAGACATTTCGGTGGTCACGGATTGCGGCTGGCTTACAGACCGGGAAGTCCGCGCCGCGCTGAATTCCGGTGCGGCGGCGGCTGAAGATATGCATTGCCGCGGCCTTATCGAAGCGGCGGCATTGTTTTTGCGCGGGTCTGTCCGCATTGTCGGCGGTAAGGGGTTTCAACCTGCGGACAAAGAACGGAGACTGGTTCATGCCTGAGCCTGTGATTCGCAAGTTTGCTTTGTTTCTTGAAGAGGTGCGCCATGAAGGCGGTCCGCCCCCGCCCGTTCCCTTGAGGCGGGCGGCCGTGATCGCAGTGATTTCCAACCCGTTCGCTTGCAGATACGCTGCGGATATCGCGCACTTCATGGATGATCTGAAACCGCTGGGTCTGAATATGGCCAAGCGGCTCATCGCGGCGCTGGGAGGCGACAGTTCAGTTGTCGAGAGTTACGGGAAAGGCGCGATTATCGGCGCCGCCGGAGAAATCGAGCATGGAGCGCTTTGGCATGCGCCCGGCGGCTATGGAATGCGTGAAGTCCTGGGCGGCACGAAGGCCATCGTGCCTTCCGCCAAAAAGGTAGGTGCGCCGGGGACCAGGCTGGACTTGCCTCTGGCTCACATCAACGCCGCCTATGTGCGGAGTCACTTTGACACAATGGAGATCGGCTTGGCCGATGCGCCGCGGCGCGATGAGATCTGTTATGCGTTGGGCATGTCCGCGGGCGGCCGCATCCATAACCGGTCGCGGGGACTCGCGGCTGGTGACATTAAAGGCGAGGACGGATTACGATGAAGGCTGAGGTGAGAAAAATCATGGTGTTCGTCGAAGAGACACGGATCGAGGCCGGAGTTGCGGTCAACCCGCCGACGAGAAAGGCCGCGGCGGCGGCTGTCATTGCGAATCCGTTCGCCGGCCGCTTCGTCGAGGATTTGAGCGGCCTGATGGATATTGGCGCCGAACTCGGCGGTTTGCTGGGAGAAAAATGCGTCAGCGCGCTCGGGATTCCGCCTCAGGAGGCGGAAAGCTACGGCAAGGCCGCGATGGTCGGAGAAAACGGGGAGCTGGAGCATGCGGCGGCGATACTGCATCCCAAACTGGGAGCGCCGTTGAGAAAAGCCGTGGAAAAGGGCGCCGCGCTGGTGCCGTCTTCAAAGAAAATGGGTTCTCCCGGACAGCCGCTGGATGTTCCGCTCGGCCACAAGGACGCCGCTTACGTCCGGTCTCATTTTGACGGAATTGAGGTTCGTCTGAACGATTCACCACGCGCTGACGAGATTCTGGTCGCGGTTGCCGTCACGGACAGCGGCCGGCCTCTGCCGAGGGTCGGCGGGCTGACCGCCGATCAGGCAAAGGGCGAGGACGGTCTGCGCTGATCAACCGCAGATTGCCTGGATAGAGCACCGTTTCCATCGCATCGCGACATTCAATCGGGACCTTGATTGAACTCTGATATCAATAATATCCCCGCGCCGGCCGGATGCCTCGTTGTCCTGACCATGACATAGCAGTGGAAGAAGCGGAACAGCAGACAGCGCCTCGGTGTTTGTTAATCTTGTCGGGAAAAGCTGCGGCCGTATCAGGCCCCGCAGTGTCCGTGTCCGCAATCACTTCGGCTGGCTGTGAACTATAGACACAGATAGCCGGTTCTGACGGCTTTCAGCAGACGAGATGCGCGTTCGGGAAGTGATCAAGAGGCGGCTTGAAGAGGTTCAGCGGAGTGAGACCGGCAAACCGGCGTGAACAGCTTGGACCGACAAGCAGGTTTGAAGGCCGGATTCTTGAGGCGCCGGCGGCGTTCGACGCATAGTCAGGGATATACGCCCGAAGATTCAACATCCGCCGGGACATCCCAAGCGGCGCACCGGTCAGGCCACCGCGAATTTGCGGACCTTGAGAGGCGTGCGGTTCTGCTGTGCGTGCCAGAGGTCATATTGCATTTGCTGCGTCAGCCAGCTCTCTGGACTGCCGCCGAAGGCCTCAGACAGCCTGATCGCCATCTTCGGTGAAATGCCGAGGCGGCCGTTCAGAAGGAGCGAGAGCGTGCAGCGCGAGACTGCAAGACACTTGGCGGCCTCGGTCACCGTCAGACCGAGAGGTTCAAGACACTGGCTCCGGATGAAGGCGCCGGGATGGGGTGGATCGTGCATGAGCATGTCTTTGTTTCCCTAATGGTAATCCAAATAGTCGACATCGGCGGCTTGACCGTTCTCGAACCGGAAGATCACCCGCCAGTTGGCGCGCACCGTCACCGCCCAATAACCGGCATACGTGCCCTTGAGCGGATGCAGACGAAACCCCGGCAAGTCCATGTCTTGATACTCCCCGGATGCATTGAGGCGTGCCAAGATGTAGCGCACTTTCTCGCGGTGTTCCGGCTGTATTCGCTGTTCATCGCCGCGTTCCATGAAGCGCCGGAGTGCCCGGCTCCTGAAATTTCTTATCATGAAGAGCTATAACATGATATAGGAAGGGCGCCAAACCAAACATGTCAATCGACACGACTATTTGCAGTCACGACTAAACTCCGAAACGCATCGCTTCAGTTGTGGATCGAGATTCAGGAGAATCCAGACAATATAGTCGGAACAAATGGGCGCGGCACTCTCTATTGACGGAAAAACGGAGGAGAATCGCATGCTGTCAGGCTTTCACTGCCTGCCGCTTTACACGTGTGTTTAATTTACGTCTGTTTCATGATTTCTGGAAGACGCTGGGCCGGAGGCGTGTTACGGCTGCGGCCTGTCCTGATCACGCCGTCAATGATTGTCATCCCGACGCCCGGCAGATTACCCTGTTCGATGGATTCGAGCATCGTGTTTCCCGGCGAGTGCTGGGCTTGATCCAGAAGCACGAAGTCCGCTGAGTATCCCGGTTCCAGGATGCCTGTATCAAGACGGCGTCGGCGTGATGTGTTGCCGGTGGCGAAACAGAAGGCGGTTTCAGCGCTGACATTTCCGAGACTGGAAAGGAATGCGATCATCCTCAGAATTCCCAGCGGCTGCACGCCCGACCCGGCCGGTCCGTCCGTTCCGAGACTGATCAGTTCGAGTTTGCCGAGCTCCCGCGCCGTATTGAGAGTGAGGAGGGCGGCCCTTTCATTGCCGTTATGAACGATTTCCAGGCTGCCGCGGCAGGCTTCGCACAGACAGACGATCTGGTCATCCGGCAGCGCCGAGTGTCCGCCGTTGATATGTCCGACGACGTCGGTTCCGGCCTCAAGCACTATGTCTTTGTCGATCAACCCCGACCCGGGAATCGACGGCCCGCCGGTGTGGATGGTGCTCTGGATGCCGTATTTTCTTGCATAATCAACCATCTTCTTTGCCGTAGGGCCGTCCTTGACCGATCCGAGGCCGACCTCCCCCAGAAGTGTGACTCCCGCATCGGCAAGATCTTTGAAATCCTGCTCTTCCATACCGTGTTCGATCACCGGCGCTCCCGCCAGAACCTTGACACCGGAAGGACGGAAATTTTCGTACCAGCGCTGCGCCGCGATGGCCATCGCCTTCAATCCGACGATGTCTTTCGGGCGGCCGGGCATATGCACTTCGCCTGCAGAAATCATTGTCGTGACGCCGCCGTTCAAACAGGAATCAATCCAATGCAGCTGCTGCTGGCGGGGCGTGTAGTCTCCCACCGCCGGATGGACGTGGCTGTCAATCAGGCCGGGCGCGAGAACCGTGCCTTTGGCGTCCACGATGCAGTCGGCGTCTTCGGTGTCGAGATCATTTTCGTATCCGATCGCGCTGATTTTGCCCTCGGACGCGACAATGCAGTCTCCATCCAGTATCGGGGCTTCGATCTTGCCCGACAGAAGCAGACCGATGTTCCGAATCACGCATTTTTTCGAAGCAGCAGACATGTCTTGATTCCTCCTGATTTCCGGGTGCGCCGATAATTCCCGTGCGTCTGGACATTCTAATGCTGACCGCTGTTTCTTTAACCGGCAGGCGGTGCGGAACCGGCGGAAAGCCGAATGCACTCCGGCGGAGATACGGAGGCACCGTATCTCCGAAAGAACCGATACGGAAACCGCCGCCGCCGGCATCATTCAAACGGCTGACCGCTACTATCCAAGTGCAGGGATATTTGCAATTGGCTCAGTTTACAAATCGTATGCATTTATGATACGTTCCTAAGCGAAGCAGGAGACCATCGATGATGAATCACAAGCAATTTCAGGCCTGGCTTTCCCAGGTTGACCAGCTCAGCTCAGCGCAGCGCGGGGAAACCGAGGCAGCGCTCTCCGGAGGGGATGTCCCACTTGATGTTGAATTTGATATGGGCGGTGTTGCCTCTCCCCCGAGAATCAGCTCGGGGATTTTTTGAAGAAAAGGAAGCAACACCATGAAAACCGTTAGCACATTCCCCGGCGCCTCCGCCAGCGCTCCGAACATCAACGCGCTCGTCGAAGAGGCGTACGAAGACGTGACCGAGAGTTTCGAGAAATTCTGCCTGACGACGGGCATCGCGTATCTGCGGCAGATGATGGACGAGGACGCCGAACGGCTGGCCGGGAAACGTCACAGTCATTCTCCCGACAAGCCGGGGCACCGCTGGGGACATACGCGTTCCCAGGTCGGATTTCACGGCGGCAAGGTCGGCATCGACCGTCCGCGTCTCCGCTGCAAGGCTGCGGGCAAGGAGATGTCTCTGCCGAGCCAGTAAGAAATCTCCGCGGACGGTTATCTCGACCGATGGGCGGTGAACTTGATGACCGCGAACGTAGCGACCCGCAAGTTCCGCCGGGCGGTGAGGATTCCGGAGGCCGGGGTTCCCTGCGGGGCGGGCTGCGGGCTGTCGAAATCGGCCGTGTCCCGCCGGTTCAAGGCGTTGACGCAGGCGAAGTTTGATGAATGGATGACTTCCGATCTGTCGGAGCTTGATCTCGTCGCGATTCAGATCGACGGGCTGCATATGAGCGACCGCCTGCTGATGATCGGGGCCGTCGGCATTGACGCGTCGGGGCGTAAGCGCCCGCTGGGCGTCATCGAAGGCGCGACGGAGAACGCCGCGACCGTGCAGGCTCTGCTTGATGATCTGATCCGGCGCGGGCTTGATCCGAAGGGCTGTTATCTGTTCATCGTCGACGGAGCCAGGGCGCTCAGCAAGGCGATCCGGCGCACTTTCGGCGCGGACATCCCTATTCAGCGCTGTCAGGTTCACAAGGGCCGCAACATCATCGACCGTCTCGCCGCGGAACATCACGCCGGCGTGCGGCGGACGCTCAGGCAAGCCTGGGAACTTGATGACGCCGACAAGGCCGAGCGGCTGATGCGCAGCCTGGCTCAGCGGTTCGAACAGGAGGCTCCGGACGTCTCCCGGTCGATACTTGAGGGCCTGGACGAGGTCCTGACCGTCTCCCGGCTCGGCCTGCCGTTAGAGCTGCGGCGGTCGCTGGCGAGCACGAACATCATCGAATCGATGAACAGCACGGTCCGGCAGGTCTGCCGCAACGTGAAGCGCTGGAGGAACGCCGGGATGGCTCTGCGATGGACCGCTGCCGGCATGATGGAGGCCGAGAAGGGTTTCCGCCGCATCAAGGCGTACAGGCAGCTGCCCGTTCTCAAACAGGCTCTCATCGAACATAGTCGAAAGGATCGGCTTGACCGGCTCAAGGAAGCCGCGTAGATAGCCGACAGGCAGCATCGCTCCTGCGGGTTTCAACATCAAGCGGGACATTCCCCTCTCCGGAGGCTCGCAGGCGTCAGCTTCGCTGGCCGCGATCGAGGCGGGCGTAGGCGAGGACCGCCGGTGTCCGCATTGCGGCGCTCCCGGCGCTGTTTCGCGCGGCAAGGCCCGGGGTCTGCGCCGGTATCAATGCAAGAACTGCGGGAAAACGTTCAACGCAGCGACAGGCACGCCGCTGGCGGGCCTTCACCGCAAGGAGAAATGGCTGGCCTTCGGAACCTGTCTCGCGGACGGGGAAACGGTGCGCGCGTCCGCCGCGCGTTGCGGGCTTGCGGTCAACACGGCCTTCCGCTGGCGGCACCGGTTCCTTTCCGCCCGAAGCCGGGATCCGAAAAAGCTCGCCGGCATTGTCGAGGCCGATGAAACCTATGTGTTGGAAAGCCGCAAGGGCGAGCGGAACCTTGACCGCAAGGCGCGGCGGGAAGGCGGACAAGCGCGGCTTGTCGTCCGAACAGGTTCCGGTGCTGGTTGCCGCCGACCGCAGCGGCACGACGATCAGCGCGGTTCTTCCGGCGGTCAATGCCGACGCCCTGCGAAGGGTCATTGAACCAGCCGCAGACGAGGACATCGTCCTGGTCAGTGACGGCTGCCGCGCATATCCGCCGTGCGCCGCAGCAACAGGCGTTCGCCATGAAGCCCTCAACCTGTCCCGAGGCGAGCGGGTTCGGAACGCCTTTCACATCCAGACGGTCAACAGCCGGCATAGCTGGCTGAAAGGTTTCCTGGGGCGCTGCCGCGGGGTTGCGACCAGATATCTCGACAACTGCCTGCGATGGTTCCAGCAGATCGAACTGGACAACGCATCGCCTCGCACGTGTCTAGCTGACGCAATCGACAGGTCGTGCATACGATTTGTAAACTGAGCCTTGCAATTTGTTTACATCCTCTGCGGAAACCTTATTACGCAAGTGATCTGCATCATGACATGCCCGGCGACAGGCGGAGTTGAAAATCTCAAAAGCGGAAACAGATTCAGCGGCATCTGTGCGCCCGGACAGCGCACATCATGATTTTCCGGTTCCTAAGGGAGTGTTCGCGGAAACCGCCGTTTCGGTGTGTCATTACACCAAGAAATTGTTCATGTTCCGGATGACCCGGCCCCGGTCATTCCGTTTCCGTTCCGGTGAATTCGTCATGATCGGGCTCCCGAACGCCGCTGAACCGATTTTCCGGGCCTACTCCATAGCCTCCCCCAGCTGGGACGAAGAGCTCGAATTTTATTCCATCAAGGTGCCCGACGGTCCGTTGACAAAACATCTTCAACTGCTGAGACCCGGAGACACGGTTCTGATGCGCCGCAAACCGACCGGAACTTTGGTCAACGATGCTCTGCTCCCCGGGAGGCGGCTGTTCCTGTTTTCCACCGGCACCGGCATTGCGCCGTTTGCCTCGCTGGTTCGCGATCCCGAAACTTATGAGAAGTTTGAGACCGTGGTCCTGACTCACACCTGCCGTGAGGCCTCTGAACTGGCCTATGGAACCGATCTGACTGCGGCGGCATATGATGATCCTCTTGTCGGCGAAGAGGCGCGCGAACAGCTGTCGCATTATCCGACTGTGACCCGTGAACCATACCGGGTCAACGGACGCATTACCCATCTTCTTGAATCCGGAAAGATTTTTGACGATCTCGGATGTGATCCGCTGAATCCCGCCAAGGACAGATGCATGATCTGCGGCTCAATGGAAATGCTCATCGACACCAAAGAACTGCTTCAAAAAACAGGATTCAAGGAAGGTTCCAACCGCGAACCGGCGGATTTCGTCATAGAAAGGGCGTTTGCCGACAGCGACGAGGCGCGGAGCTGAACGCCGCGGTGACCGGCGCCGCGCGGTGCTGGTGAGATTGAATCGTCTCCGCTGCTGACGGAGCGCCGGTCCGGTCGTTCTCAGCGGACGAGGAGCACAGCGCGGCCCGCCGTCAAGAACGCCGCGCTGTCATTCCGGTTCCGATCAGCTGCCTCACAGCCGCGGTCCGATGAGTTAAACGCCGAGATAAGCGGAAAACATCTCGCGGTTATGCCTGAATTCGTCAGCCGCGAGGGTCGCCGCAGTGCGGCCGTGTTCAATAAACGAAACTTTGTCAGCGATTGACACCACCGCGTCAATCCGCTGTTCCACGAGCAGTATGGCGACGCCGTCATCCTTGAGGCTCGTGATCGCTTCCCTGATCAATTCTACCATTGTCGGCTGAAGCCCCTCCGTGGGTTCGTCGAGCAAGAGCGCCTTGGGATCAAGGCAGAGGGCGCGGGCTACAGCGAGCATCTGCTGTTCGCCGCCCGACAGCGTGCCCGCCGCCTGTCCGAGCCGTTCGCGGAGACGAGGAAAAAGCGACAGGACCCGTTCCCGCTGGCCGCCGCCGTGATGACCCGCCAGAAGGCCGATCTGAAGATTCTCCTCGACAGTGAGTTCTGAAAACAGCCGCCGGCCTTGAGGAATCAGGCCGATGCGCCTCCGGGGTATTTCGTGGGCGGGCAGGTTTCCGATCTCGGCGCCGTCCATCCTGATCGATCCCGACCGCAGCGGCACCAGCCCCATGATGGATTTGAGCGCGGTCGATTTGCCGGCTCCGTTGCGGCCGAGGAGGCAGTGGACCTCTCCTTCGGCAACCTTCGCGGTCAGCCCGAAAAGAACTTTGACCTTGCCGTAGCCGGCGTGGATATCGGTCACTTCAAGCATCAGATCCCGGCGCCGAAGTAGGCATGCTGCACGGCTTCATTCGCCCTGATTTCAGCCGGCGCGCCTTCAGCCAGTATCTCACCGAAATTCAGCACCGTGATACAGTCCGCACATTCCATCACCACGTTCAAATTGTGTTCGATCAACAGAATGGCGGCTTCGCCGGAAAGGCTGCCGAGGAGAGACTTGAACTCGGCGACCTCGCTTTCCGCAAGCCCCTGCGTGGGTTCGTCCATGATGAACAGCCGCGGGTTCTGGCCGAGCCCCATGGCGATTTCCAGAAGCCTCTGGTGCCCGTAGCTGAGATCGCCCGCGAACTGCCCGGCGCGTTCGAGAAGCCCGACTTTGTTCAGCGCGGCCTGAACGCGGTCTTCCGTCTGCCGCGGTCCGCCGGACAGGGCCCGGCGCGCGCCGAGAGCCACGTTTTCATGGACGGTCAGACGGTTGAAGACCGAGGTGATCTGAAACGTATAAGCGATCCCCAGCCCGATGCGGCGGTGCGGGGGAAGGCGGGAAATGTCGGAGCCGTTGAAAAAGACGCGGCCGCTGTCAGCCCGCACCCGGCCGCAGACGGCGCCGACGAATGTGGATTTTCCGGCCCCGTTGGGGCCGATCAGAGCCCGGACCTGGCCCTCCTCCAAGTCGAAGTCCACGTTCTTCACAGCCTGAATGCCGCCGAAACTCTTCGACAAGCCGCGTGTTGACAGCAGGCTCACGGCAGCCACCCGAAAACGCGCCTGCGGATTTCCCCTGCCAGCCCCTGCGGCGCGAAGAGGGTCAAAAGGACGATCGCCAGACCGACGACGAGAAGATGGGCGGAGGTGAAGTCGCTGGAAATGTCGACCAGGTAGAATGCGAAGGCGGTCCCGATCAGCGGGCCGATTGTCGTGCCCGCGCCGCCGAGCAGCACCCAAAGGAGCGGCAGAATGGAGTACTGGACCGATGCGAAGGTCGCTCCGGCATAACCGAAGAGGAACGCATAGGCGGCTCCCGATGCCCCGGATAAGGTTCCGGACAGCGTCACCGCCAGAAGTTTGTGGAGATGGACGTCATATCCGAGCATGCGGGCGCGGTCTTCGTTTTCCCGAATCGCGATCAGGCACTTCCCGAACGGCGTGCGGATCAGCCACGCGATCAGCAGATAAGAGGCGGCGAACAGACAGAAAGCGGCGAAATACCGGACCGTCGGATCGGAAAAGTCGAGTCCCGCAAGGGTCCTGTTAGCCTGCTGTATGACGAATCCCTCATCCCCGCGCGTATATTTGCCGAAATAAAGCGACAGCAGAAACCCGGCCTGCGCGAACATCAGGGTGACGATCATGAAAGCGACGCCCGCCGTCCGCAGCGCGAGAAAACCAGCCGAGAAGGAAACTGCCGCGGCGCATGCCAGGCCGGTCGCGAAGGCGGCCGCAGGCCCGAAGCCTAAATGTTGCATCGGCAGGGCGAGGCCGTACATGCCGGCGGCGAAGAACAGCGCATGGCCGAGGCTGAGAAGCCCGGTGTAGCCGAACAGAAGATTGTAGCCGGCCGCATAGACCGCGAGCACCATGATCCGGGCGATGTTGCCGTCGTGGTAGTCGGAAGCCGCGAAAAAAAGCAGTCCGAGAACCGCCAGAACCGCAACGTGAAGAAGATGTTCGCGCCGCTCCGTCACTGCGCTTGTTTTCCGAACAGGCCCTGAGGTCTGAAAACGAGCACCAGCGCCACCAGCAGCGTGGCTAGGATTTTCGCCAGCGTCGGCGAAAAGAACACCGATATGATTCCATCGCTCATGCCGATGATCAGCGCCGCGAGGATGGTCCCGGGCAGGCTTCCGAGGCCGCCGATAATCACGACGATGAAAGACAGGAGCAGGGGGTCGCCGCCCATCAGATAGTGAGCCTGCTGCACCGGAACGATCAGTACCGCCCCGAGCGCCGCCAATGCCGCGCCCAGGCCGAACACGATCGTGTAGACCCGGCGCACCGGTATGCCGAACGCCGCCGCCATCTCGCTGTCCAGCTGGGTCGCCCGCATGATCAAGCCGAAGCGCGAGCGGTTGAGAAACAGCCAGACAGCCGCCACGATCACCGCCGCCGCGGCGATCACCGCCAGTTTGTAGGTTGTGGTCGCCAGTCCCCAAGGCCAGGTCAGGCTCAGTCCTGCTTCGGTGCTTTCGAACCAGGGAATCGCTATGCGGCTGTTGAACGGCGGCTCAACCGGCCGCGCGTCCGGCCCGAATGTCATCAGGGCCGTCTGCTGAAACACATACAAAAGTCCGATGGTTGCGACGATTGTGCGCTCCGGGTCGTAATCAAGCCGCGCAAGCACCAGCCGGTCAGCCAGCGCCGCGACGGTTCCCGCGGCCAGAGGCGCCGCGACGAGCGCCGCCGTGAATCCCAGAGCCGGATGGCCGCCGACAGCCGCCGAGACCCACCATGCGGTCACCGCCCCCAGCATGAAGAACTCTCCATGCGCGACATTGACGACGCGCATTATGCCGAAAACGATGCTGAGGCCAACGGCGGTCAGAGAAATGACCGCCGCCGTGATCGCGCCTTCCAGTACCGCCAGAAAAAGATGTGGTCCGAAATCCATCGGGCCGCGGAAGTCCGGAACCTATCCGGAGTCAGAAGGGCTGTGTCGTATAGTCCGTTTCATCAGGATAGAAAGTGTCATCAATTGATGTCGTATGGGCAAGAACCAGCTTTCCGCCGCTCACCCGGGAAATGTACTGGTGGCCGAAAACCTGATGGGTCTTGCCGTTGAAGATTTTGCTGCCCTGCGGGTGATCGTCGGACAGAGGCAGGTCGGTCATGGCTTCGACCGCTTCGATCAGTTTGCTGCGGTCCTGCGGTCCCCGGTAGCCTGCCTCCTCCATGCCCGCCTTGATGACATTCAGCGTCTCCCAGCAGCCGAACATATGGGCGTAGGTGGAGACATCTTTGGAGTCCGACACGGAAGCGCCGTCGGCATCAACGCCGACGGCCTGCCGGTACATCTTGTCGTGGCTTGTCTGGTTGTCCTGCGCGTAGCGCGGATTGCCCTCCCAGAAATACGTGCCTTCGAGAAACTCCAGGCCGGGGCTTGCGATATCGACAGCCTCCAGGCTGTCGATGAAGCCGAAAATTTCAGGACGGCTTGATCCGAAGAACTCGCCGAGCTCCTTGACGAAGGTCAGCACCGCGGGGCCGACCATGACATGGTAAAGAACCTCGGTGTCCTGCGGGATCTTAGGAAAATACTTGGTGAACGATGTCTCGGTCGGAGGGATGGCGATATGGGCGTTGATGTCGCCGCCGTTTTTCCGGAGAGCCGCGGTGAAATAGTCACGGTGGTCATGGCCGAATGCGAAATCCGGATAAATCATCGCGACTTTCTTTCCCAGATTGGACGATACGAACGGCGCCATGGCCTCGACCTGGCTTTTCACATCGGTGATGCCCGGCTGCAGAGTGTAGCGGTTCAGTATGCCGCTGGCGACATGGTGCCCTTCCGAAACGACGAAATAAGGAATTTTCAATTCGCCGGCGCGCGGGGCCGAGCCGATCACGACGTGGCTGAACAATGTGCCGAATGCGACATCGGCGTTTTCCCGCGTGGCGAATTTTTCCACGACTTCGGCGCCCCGCTTCGGGTCGGTCCCGTCATCCTCGGCGACAATTTCAACCGGCCTTCCGTTGATGCCTCCCGCGTCGTTGATCCGTTTGACCGCCGCCTGAGTAGTGCGGTCGTACCAGCGGCCGTACGCCGCGCCGATGCCGGTGCGGTGAACTTGAAAACCGATGCGGACGGGCGCGGAACTCTGCGCCTGCGCGTATCCGAACAAGCCGGACAGCGCGGATCCCGCGGTCAGCGCCGCCGCTCCTCCGCTGAGCGATTTCAGCGCTCCGCGTCGTGTCAGCGAATGAATGTGGTTGGTTACCTGTGTCATTTTTATCTCCTGTTTTTGTGGCCGGCGGATGTTCGGCTTTGATGAGATGTCTGCATCATCGGCGGGCAGTTGTCTATACTGTTTCCGCCCGCTCCGCCGTTACGCGCCGCGCGGGGACGCCAGAAGCCAGAGGCTGAGAAATGTGTACAGCGCCATGAAGACAGCCATTGGAATCTGGCTCAGGACCGCGCGTCCCGATGATCGGTACAGGTCCAGCGCAATCGCATGGGCGACCAGCACCGCGATGACGTGACCGGCCACAATGGCGGCGCACTGAGTCAGCAGTATCGCGCGGACCGTGTCCTGCGTGTAGAAGAAACCGGTCGTGACATAGAACGCGCCCAGTCCGAACAGATCGGCGCCGGTCGCCGAGGGATCGTTCGCGGCCGCAGCCATATATTGGGCATTGACCAGAAACGTCGGCAGGAAATGGGCGAAATGATAGCCGAGCGCGATCGGCAGCACCGCTGGCGCGAACCGGTTGAACGCAACCCGATATGAGGGTTGCGGTCCGGTGCCCGCAGGCAGCCGCGTCAGACCCTGTCCGGCCCAGACGCAGAATGCGAAGACGGCGTGCAGCAGCAGAATGGCCGCCAGCATGCCGGCCACGGTTTCAAAACCGACCGCTGACCGTCCGGGAAACTCAAGCGGATTGACTCCGATCAGCGCCAGCCACCAGAATGTTTCGTTGAGGCCGTCAAAACTGCCCGCTGCCAGCGCGGTGAGCACGAAGACAGCCAAAGTCTGACGGGGAGCCGACGCGATCTGCCAGCCCGGAAGACCGATACGGCCCTTTCCGGCCTCTAACAAGGCGGGCGACATCTTGCCGAACAGCCGGAACAGCATGGTGAAACACTCGCAACGGGAAAGCCAGTCATCCCGTCCGAAGACGCACATTCCGGCGAAGGTGAATGTCCAGTAACATGCGGTGAAGGCCGCAAGGCGGGGAGGGTAATCCGGAGCCGGATCGGCCAGCGCGAAGGCGGAAAACAAGACCAGTCCAGTCACGCCGATGGCCGGGCCGAGCCGCTGCGGCAGCCGCAGAATGCCGTGCGCCTCACTGCCGGCAAAAAGCCTGTAGGTGCCTGTCCAGGGGTTGGTCCACTTCCAGATGTCTCCGAGAACACCTTGAAGAAAGAGCATCATGATCCACCAGAAAGTCCAGATGATAAGCGGCAGCGGATTTGAAAGAGGGTCGCCGGATCCCGTCATGCCGGCCAGCAGCAGAGCCGCGAGAATGATCGTTGAACAAAAGCTTGTGCAGTCAGCCAGCCGGGCAGGCGGCCGGAACCAGGCAAAACCATGCGACGCAAACAGATTGCCGGATAACGAGGCGGGAAGAATCGCAAGTGCCGCGGCGGTTAGCGCGACAGTGGCGATTCCCGCCGATATGTAGAGATCGGTGGGCAGAAGAAGAACAAAACCCTGCTCAGTCGCATGAGCAAACGCAAAAGATGGCCAGATTGCGGTCGCTGAGATTATAGGCATTACTGCCGGGCGGGTCAGTTTCATGTTGCGAGTCTGGCGGCTTTTCTGTAAATCATGAACTTGATTTATTTCTGACAAAACGGATTGGTTTGCAATGAAGGTGCGTATTGCCGCCGCAGTCGCGGTCGTTGCTCTGCTTGGTGTGGCCTTTGTTTTTTGGTTCGCAAACAAGCCGTCCGGGGAGATCGTTCTGCACGGCATTAATGCCAGGTCTATCGATAACACTCCGGGGACATTGTATGTTTTTGCCAGCTTCACAAACAATGGAGGCCCCGAATGGCTGAATTCCGTGTCGTCAAAGGATGCGGTCAGAGCGGAATTGTTCAATCCCTCAGATTTTCCGCGGGTGCCGATTCCGGCAAACGCCTCGCCCAGCCTGGCTGTAGATGGCGCCCATGTCAGGCTGTTCGGGGTTGAAGGTGATCTCAGTGTCGGGCGTTTGGTTCCGGTAACGCTGAATTTCGAGAACGCCGGGAAAGTGAGGGCGAATGTCAGAGTGGGAAGTGCCCTCGAAATTGACGGTTTGGATGAATCAGGACAGTTCGGCATCGGCAGGATTCTGCGGCTTCCCGAAGGCGCTGCGGTGCCAGAGGTTGGACTGAGGGCCGAAAAAACATCGGCCGGCTGGAAAATTCACCTGCAGACTGAAAATTTCAAGTTCTCAGATCCGTCTGAGGGGATAGAAGATACCGGGGTCAGCACAGGCCATGGTCATGTTTATGTTTCCGGCTTGAAGTTCGTCCGCCTGTACAAACATACCTTCGATATCGGCGAGCTTCCCCCGGGAAAGCATGAAATCCGGGTCATTCTGGTTACAGATGATCACCGCGCGTATACGACTGACAGCGGGGTTGTGACCGCGGCAATAAACATTGAGGTCGGTTCCTAAGGTGAAACCGTACGCCCGTATAACTATGAAATACATCGCCGGGACCAGCCGGCAGTTGGCGGCGGCATGATCACTGTCCTCCCCCGGGGCATGTTAGTTCGGGTTCCGGCGTTGCTGTCAGGGTTGATCCCTATACGGGATCGGTGAAAGTGACCCTGCAGCAGGATGATGTAGATTTTGTCGGCCATATTGAGGGCGAGACCCCTAATTCGGGAAAAGGCTCGGGAACAGTCGGCTGGACCGAGCTTGCCTTCCAACCCGGATGGGCGCGAGCAGCCGGTTGAAGACGTTGACCGCCGACAAGAGCGCCGTTGACCGGAAGATCGGTACGACAGGGGTTTACACTTCTGTTCAGCGGGTTAACCTGAAGACGATAACCGGCGGCTATCAACTCAAGAACATGGGCAGACCGCTGCGGCTCTACAACAGCCGTGCGCGGCTGTATGAGGCGCTGCCTCCGGAGTCGCTGGGTCTGAACACCCGCCGCTCCGGAATCGTGATGCGGGACGGCAGCGGCGGCTAGGCAAAGATTTCCATGAGCGACGGTGAGCGCATGGTTGAGAGTTTGACGACCGCCACGGGCATGAAGCGGAAAGATCTGGAGGTCGGCTATGATTTCCCGTCCGATGAAACGCTGCGCTTTGGTTTCAGTGCCGGCAGCGCACGGCTGAAGCAGCGGTCATGCGCGGCGACAAGGCTGTCAGCGGCACGGTGACGCTGGGCGTCCGGGCAGCGGCATTCATGTGGACAGGTATCTGTCAAATTCGTGTCTGAGCGGCATAGAGCTCAATCCCGCAGGCGGCGTGGCGGTGATCAAAGCGGCTGGTGGCAGCGGCATCTCCGCAGGCGCTGCCGGCATGCGGAGGGAATTTCAAGGCATGACGATAACGCCGTGCGCCGGGCCTGAATGGTCGAGCCTTGGAGACCGGCGCTTTCGCGGAGACGGCGGTCGAAGGCACCGGCGCGGCGTCGGATATCACCGCGAATAGCCTGAAAGGGACACTGGGGGCCAAAGTCGATATGGTAGCCGGGAAGGCCGGGACGTTCTGAGCCACGGCGGATCTGGAGCATGATTTCAAGGACGGGATCGGCATCACGCTTCCCGGTGCCGTCCTCAAGGCCGGGATGAAGCCGACTTGGGGCAGACTCGGGATCGGCGGCGAGTTCAGGATGAGCGGCATGATGACGGTGTCGGATAGCGCAAACTACGCTGCGGCCTTTGGCGGCAACAAGGATGTCGGTGCGGCCCTCTGGCGCTGAATGTGAGTTTCTGAACGCGTCCGTCGGCAAAGACAATGCCGGGGCGGCTGCTCGTCACCCCGGCACTGTAAACCCGTACATTTGCCCGCCTTGGTCGCGGGCCGGCGCATGCGGGGGCGGATAGGCCATTGGATTCGAATAAGCCGGCTTTGATTGATTAACAACGATCCCTGCTCTGCGACACAGGATGACTGACAGGCGGGGCTGGACTGGTTCAAGCGCAAATTCGGGGAGGACAAAAATTAAAGGCTCAATTTACAAATCGTATGCATGGCCTTTCGGTTCCCGCAGAAAAAATGTGCGGGAGGAGGCATTTTTCAGCCCAACATACTGATACTACTGCAGAATAATTGTCGAAAGATCTGGCAAAACCGCTTGTGATCTATGACATCTATCTCCTTGTATATAAATACATTACAGTATGGATGCATACGATTTGTAAATTGAGCCAAATTAAAAATTGTCGTTACTGACGACGCGGTCTTCCTGCACGCACAGAGTGTCATGAACATTTCCCGTGAAGGGGCACGAAAGCCGAACTGCTGTCCGCCGGGTCTTTCACGAATCGGACATTGTGATCAGGAAGGAAGATAGACCTCTTTCAGAAACCGGCTGGCTTCCTCCATGGTCGTAATGCCATGTGAGCGCAACTCTTGCGGCAGACGGTTTTGAAAAAGCTGCGGCTGCATTCATAAGTCATCGCTATCAAAGTGCCGCAATCCAAACTGCAGGCTGAATCACCGGGCGCTACGCGCAGCGCAGGCCCATGCCTGCGAAGACTGATCGATGTCTCGGGCTGCAGCCGGCCGCCTCTTCAGATAAGAGTAATCTTCGGCGGCGCGCTCCATTTCAATGTGGTCGCAGCCAAGCATGGCGATACCGGAAACGTCACGCATATTCGCTCGGCTGCCGACTGGATTGCCGACAGCTCGGCTCGACTGATATGTCAAACGGCGAAGCTTGCAAACCGGCCGCGCCGAAGGCACCATGGCGGCGGCCGGTGGAGGCAAGCCGGGCCGGCGGCAGAGTTCTTTCCGCAGGCGAAGAAGAGGCGACAGCCCTTATCGAGGCTGAAAGAAAAAGGGAGGCCGCTATGGAAAGGCTGCGCTGGGGAATGATTGGAGGAGGCGAGGGCAGCCAAATCGGTTTCGTTCACCGCGCTGCCGCTGAATTGGACAGACGGTTCGAGTTGACGGCGGGCGCATTCGACATTGACCCGGATAAGAGCCGCAAGATGGGGGCGTTTCTTGGACTTCCGCCGGACCGGGCGCACGGAACCTGGCGAGAGATGCTCAGTGCTGAAGCGGACAGGCCCGACCGGCTGGACCTTGTGACCGTGGCCACGCCGAATGCGACACACTACGAAATTTCACGGGCGTTTCTTAATGCCGGTTTTCACGTATTTTGCGAAAAACCTCTGACCACTGTGCCTGAAGAGGCGCGGAAACTGGAGCGGGCCGCCCGCGCCGGCGGTCTGATTTGCGCGGTGAATTTCGGCTATTCCGGCTATCCGCTGGTCAGGCATATGCGCTCGCTGGTTCTGAAAGGCGAGTTAGGACGGATACGCGTGATCAAGGCTGAATTTGCGGCAGGATTCCTGGCGGACGCCGACCTCGACCAAAATCCGCGCATCCGCTGGAGGTTTGATCCTGATCAAGCCGGCCGTTCGCTAGTGATGGCGGACATGGGATGCCACGCCATGCATCTAGCGGCGTTTGTGACCGGTGAACAGATCCGCATGTTGTCCGCTGACTTGGCGAAAGGCGTTGAGGGGCGGCGATTGGAGGATGATGCTTATGTAGCCTTCCGAATGGACGGCGGTGCAATCGGAAGACTCTGGGTCAGCGGACTTGCAATAGGACGCGCACATGGGCTGACGCTGCAGATCTTCGGGGAAAAAGGGGGAATGTCTTGGGAACAGGAACGGCCGGAGCGGCTGAAGTTCATGAAGCTGGGGCGGCCAGTTCAGATTCTTGAACGCGGCATGGAAGGGCTTTCGGCGGACGCCGGCGAGGCGGGCAGGATCACGGCCGGACATCCGGAAGGATTGGTCTTGGCATTTGCCAACCTCTATCGCGACATTGCCGATGAAATCCGCGTGCGTCATGGCGGCGGGAACTGCGGCGGTGCATCAGGCCCGTTCCCTGATGCCGGGCAAGGCCGGCACATGGTGGAGGTTGTCGCCGCCGCCGTCGAATCGAACGAGCGCGCCGGGGAATGGACCGCAGTCAATCAGCAGTCTCGCGCACCGGACGGTTGAACCTGTTCGGCCGGTATGCCGCCGGCAGGGTTTAATAATCACAATCATGAAATAGACAAAAGAAACAGATTTGATGCTCCCGATTGAACTCTGAAGCGCACAGCTTTGTTTGCAGACCGCGGTCTCGAATCAATCTCAATAGACCCCGGCGCGGAAGGAAAGAAATAGGGGTCACGCGAAGCGGGTTCCTGAACAGGGCTGCCGCGCTGACATGCCTGACTTGCGGCGACCGGCGGGATATTCCGCCCGGCGGTGTGGCATGAGTGCAACGCCGGATGTGTTTCCGCTGCGGACCGGTGTTTTCAGGGATGCATTCTGCGCGGGCCGGTGATAAAGCGGCGCACGGAGCGGCCGCGCCGGTATCCGTCGGGATGCCGTTCGGCGGCTGCGGTTTCTGAAGACAAGCGAATGAAAGGGAACGGAAATGGGATATTCTGAACAATCCGGTTATAGGGGGGGGGGGCACAGTCTCGCTGCGCGGCTGACTCCCGCCTTCCGGGGCATGGGCGCGGCGGTTATGCGCGCCTCCTCTGCGCCGGGCTGACCGCCGCCGGGGCGGCGGTTCTGCTGCCGGCGGCTGCGCAGGCGGACTGCAGCCCTGCCGGAACGGGAACTTTTCCGGTGACCAGCTACAGCGAGTCGGTGATCGTGATCATTAACTGCGATGCAGCGGATCTGTCCGGCGGTTTGACGCTGACCGTGGAGAAGGACGTGAAGGTCGGCACGAAGGACAGCCCGGCCGAAGAGAGCGGCATTTACATCGACGACACCAACGACAGCGGCGGCAAGAATGCCGCCGGAAAAAAGGCCGTGACGGTCGTCAACAACGGCGAGATCTACGCGAAACATCCCGCCGGGAGCTGGGCAGGGGCGGGAATAACCTTGATCCGCGGCGGCGAAGGTCTTGCGAAAGTCCATCATGAGGCGGGCAAGATAGTCGGCACAGGCGGTGAACTCGATGCCGGTATCTATGTGCAGCACAAGGGGAAGGAGAACGGCGAGAGCGAAGGCGTTCATATCATCTCGGCCGCCGACATTGACATCAGCGGAAGCAATGATTCAAGTGCGGCGGGTATCCGGGTGAGCACCAAGGACGTGGCGGCCGGTTCGGAGATTCCGGTCGACATCGACATCACCGGGGGAACGATACTGAGCCACCCCGATCAGTTTTCCTCGGGCGTCTATGTGTTTCAGAGTACTGACGGCGATATCACGGTAGACGTGGCTGAAGGGGTGGAACTCGGCACGCGGACCGCTGTGACGGGCGGTTCCGGAATTCAAATAGGAGACAGGAACAACAAAGAAATCAGCGGCCGTTCCGATGTGACGATCACGAACAACGGCGAGATCCACGCCAACGGGCGCGGGTATATAAATGCCGCCGGCATCCGGATCATGCACAAAGGCGTCGGGACGGTGACGGTGAAGAACGGTTCCGGCGGAAAGATTTTCACGGGCAGCGCGGCTTCTCGTGATAATGAGTCCGGCGGAATCAGCGTGGAGTACAAGGGAGTGGAACTGTCGGGCGACAAGGATAAGAAGAAGCGCGCCGTCGAGATCGAATCGTCGGGCATGATCGATTCGGAGGTTTTCGGCGTCTATGTCAAGGTCTACGGCGATGAAGGCGTAGATAAGAGCATCCCGGTGACGGTCGATGTGAAAGACGGTTCCGTCGATGCCGTCAAGGACGGAATTTACGTTATGAACGATTTCACGACCGATGGCGGCATGGTCAAAGTCAAGGTTGACGAAGGCGCGACTGTGAAGTCCCGTCAGGACGGCGTCCATGTCGACGGTGCCTTGCTCAAGGACGGGATGCGGGCGCAGACGGTCGAGATTCACGGCACGGTCGCGGGCGGCGGCGAAGGTTTCGCCGGCGTGCATATGGTCAAGGGCGGCACGGTGGTCATCGGTCCGCGCGCGCATGTGAGCGCGGCGTCCGGCGTCGCGGTGAAGGCGAACGCCGAGGGCGACATGACGGTCATTCTGGTGATGGACGGCGACGGTTTCACCGGCACGGTCGACGGTGATATTCGCAACACTGCGGAGACGACATTCAAGCTCCGCGACGCTTCCGGCACGGAAACGGCTCTGACGGCGGGGCGGGCAGTGAAGTCGTCCGCCGGGACGAAGGGCGTCTACCGCGCCGTGCGGACGTCGGTTCTGGATGAGGCCATGGAGGACGGCGCGAAAGTCGGCTATAAGTTCAAGCCGACCGGTGCGGAGGAGAGGCAGTATCACGCCCGGGCGCGTGTTTACGAGGCTCTGCCGTCGGTGCTTCTCGATCTGAACGCGCCCGCGCCCCGCCTGCGCCGCGATGCGTCCGGGGGCAACAGCGCCTGGGCCGCGTTCGACGGCGGCGAAGGCGAGCGGCAGGCGTCGGGTTCGACGACTTCCGAGGGCACGGCCGGGCGGGCGCTGGCTTGGGACTTCACCCACTGGGGCGTCGCGTCCGGTTTTGATTTTCCCGCCGGGGAGGATCTGACGGTCGGAGTGAGCGCGCATCACCGGCGGGGCAAGGCGACGGTGAAGCACGGCGGCACGGTGAAGGCGTCGGGCACGGGCGCAGGGGCGTCGGCGACCTACGGCAGCGCGGACGCCGTGTATTTCAGGGGCTGGGTGTCCTATTCCAGGTTCAGCGGCATCGAGCTGATGTCGTCCGACGACATGCCCGGCAGCGGCAACCTGTCCAGATCGGATGTCTCCGGTTCGGGTCTCGCGCTCGGCGTGGAGGCCGGCACGCGGACGGAGCTGGAGGGAATGACGCTGACGCCGCGCGGCGGCTTCGTCTTTTCATCCGTTGATATCGACGGGTTCAGCGATCTGGAGGGCGTCGCCGGCAGCGGCAGGGTGTCGGGTTCGGGCCGGAGTTTCAAGGGCCGCCTCGGCGTGACGGCGGAGATCGGCGAAGTCGCCGCGGGCGCGGCGTTGTACGCTTCCCTGGATGCGGAGCACGATTTCTCGGCGAAGCGCGATGTGACGGCGTCGGGGACGAAGCTCTCTTCGAAACCGAAGGCGACCTGGGGCCGGCTCGGCCTCGGCGGAGAAATCAGCCTTTCGGACGACGGCGGGACGATGCTGTCCGGGGAAGCGTACTACGCGACCGCCGGCGGCGGCAACTCCGAGTTCGGCGGCGGGCTGACGCTCGGCTTCCGCTTCTGACCTGATACGGCGATCCCGCTCCGGCCGCCGGGCCGGGGCGGGATGTTTCCAAACCGCCCCGGGAAAGATCGGACCTGATTTCCGTTTTAGGCCTTGTACCCAAAAATTGAAGGGCTTGGCCAATATTTGGTATCGTTTAAGGAATAGGCAACAAAATGACGCTAAAGTCCCTTGCTGTCCTTTAGGCTTGAATGCCCGGGCACATGTCACAATCCAGTGTGACAAGCCAAATTTTGGGCACAGAACCATATATATAATTCCCAAAAAATAACATCACGAACTTGACAGGGGGGGGGGTGAGGTGGGTAAGTTATCGTGACAGCGCGATTGGCGCGACTGAAGAATTTGCGATGATCTGGAGGGTTTGCGATGAGAATCGAACGGATTGGCGGCGACGGCGATGATGTCATGAAAGGCAGCGAGGGTGCCGACACGCTGGTGGGCGGCAAGGGCGTCGACAAGCTGTGGGGCGGCAAGGGTGATGACACGCTGTGGGGCGGTGGCGGCGCCGACACGGTAGTGGGCAGCGATGGTCCGGGTGAGCGTGTTTGGTATTCGCTAATAGGTGACGGCGCTGACACGCTGTGGGGCGGCAGGGGTGATGACACGCTGTGGGGCGGCGACGGCGCCGACAGGCTGCGTGGCGGCAGGGGTGATGACACGCTGTGGGGCGGCGACGGCGCCGACAGGCTGCGTGGCGGCAGGGGTGATGACACGCTGTGGGGCGGCGACGGCGCCGACAAGCTGTGGGGCGGCAAGGGGGATGACTGGTTTTCGGGCGATGGCGGTGATGATGTGTTTTACGGCGGCAAGGGTAACGACAGGATTTATGGCGGCGACGGCGATGATATATTTTATGGCGGCGAAGGGTCAGACACATTTTGGGGTGATGTCGGGGATGACGAACTCAACGGTGGCGAGGGCGATGATTGGCTTTTTGGTTGCCTCGGCGATGACAGGCTAAATGGTGACGCCGGCGATGACGTACTTACATGCGATGCCGGCAATGATACGCTTAACGGCGGCGCCGGTCATGATATTGCGAGCTATGCACACTCGACAGCGGGCGTGACGATAAATTTGCGGACCGGCGAGGCCCGGGGCGGGGAGGCCGAGGGCGATACGCTTATCAGTATCGAGTCTGTCCGAGGTTCTGCCTATGATGACGTATTGACCGGCGATTCGGGATACAACACTTTGATGGGTAATGGCGGTGATGACAGGATTGATGGCGGCGGCGGCGATGATTGGCTTTTCGGCGGTGCCGGCAGTGATGTTTTTGTTTTCGCTCCCTCTCGCGCAGGGACTGCTTCAATATCCGATTTCGGCAACGGGGACGACAAGATTGATCTGACCGCCTTTGACTTGGACAGCCTTGACGACATCAGCATGACAGTGGACCGGGCGGGAGACGTAATCATTGACCTGACGGCACTGAACGGAGGCATCATCGTGCTGCAAGGATTGTCCGACATACCGGACAGCGACATTTTTATTCTTTGATGAGAACGGCAGATTGAGATGACACAGTCGAAGACGTAACTGATCAACTGGTCAGCATCCATGTTTCGATTTAAGGGCGTTCCGGAAAAAATTCAGCCCTTATTTTCTTTTTCGCACAGCTTTGCTGCATTTTATCCATGAAAGGTCCGCCTGTTCAGGAGGCCAGCGCAGCAGCCGCAGGCCGCGGAATCGGTTGATCCAGAGTGCAGCTTGGCCTTCCGGACGCGGACGGATCCCGTTTCTCCTAGGCGCGCCGTTCGCGCAGCAGCGTGTTTACTTAGGACTGCCGGCTTGCGCATGACGGCGACAAGAGCCGCCTTGCAGCATTTCCCCCGCTCGGTGAGACGTCCAAAAATTTGGACAGATCCTTCATGGTGCTTCTTGCTTGAAAATCCCCGAACCCGGCACTCAGGGGAGGAAAAACCGCCTATATGAAAATTTCAACATCGATCGCGACTCCCCCCTGTATCGGGAGACTCATATGCCGCAGCGTCTGAGTCGACAGTCAAATTCCGCGCCGAGCAGCGCTGGGAGTATGGAGGTGGAACCGCATGGCGCACGCTTCGTGCCGTCTGATTTCAGATGCGGCGGAACACCGCTGATGCGATCCAGCCGGTCAGCGCGGCTAGCAAGGCTGCGAGCAGGCCGTAAGCAAGCGGTTCCTCGTGGGCGAGTGTATAGATCCACCGTTCAAGGCCCGCCTTCTGCACATTGATGGTGTTTTCCTGCATATCAACGACAAATCCGCCGCGTGTAATGTAGATCGTAACCGTGTAGTCGCCTTCAACCAGATTGGCGGGCAGCGCGACATGCGTGCCGAACAGGGTCTCTGAAATGATATCAACAGCTTCAGGATTCTCGATGTAGAGACCCTCCCGTTCCCGGATGCGCACCAAAGCCTCCGGAAATGCCTGCGCGTCCGAAATGTCCGCCGGCGGGTTGGTTGATACGATCACATCTTCAATCCGGATTTCGTGTTTCAGATCTTCGGCATCATTCAGAATCTCTCCGATCGGCGCTGACGAGGCGACCGCATAAAAAGCGGGCGCGGCGTCGACCTCGACCGCGTCAACATTGGCCCAGATTCCGAACACGCGGGCTTTGCGGCGCACAACCGTTGGAACAGAAGGCCCGGCAACGGTTATCACCACGCCCAGGTTTCCGTCGGCAGGCGGCGATTCCCTCTTGATCGCGCCGTACACAAAGATTTCCGAACCGTCGAAATTCGCCGTGATCGCGATCCGGTTCTGGCTGAGTGCCGAGACAACCTCTTCTCTGGCCGCTGCCGTGCCCGCCAAGGCGGACACAACCAACGCCGCAAGCCAGATACGCATCAGTGTCCGTCTCCGATCGAGTAGAGTTCGGACGGCTGCAGAAGCAGTTCCAAAGCAAGTTTGACGCAAACGCCGATCACAAGAATGGCCAGGAAAACACGCAACTGTTCTGCGGGCAGCTTGACGCCGATGCGGGCGCCGACCTGTGCGCCGACGACTCCGCCGATAAACAGGAGAAATGCGAGGGCGATATCAACAGTATGGTTGGCGGTCGCGTGCATTACCGTCGTGAAGGCGGTAACGAACATGATCTGGAATAGCGAGGTGCCGATGACGACCTTTGTGGGCATGCCGAGGATGTAAATCATCGCCGGAACCATGATGAATCCGCCCCCCACGCCCATGACTGCCGCAAGAACTCCGACCGCGGCGCCGATCAGAAGAGGCGGAATCGCGCTGATATACAGTCCGGATGCCCGGAATTTCATCTTGAACGGCAGTCCGTGGACCCAGTTGTGCTGGTGAAGTTTGCGCCGCGCCGGCGTTTTTTGGCGTGTGCGCCGGACGGCGCGGATGCTTTCCACGAGCATCAGGCTGCCGATGATGCCGAGCAGCGCCACGTAACAGATCCGAACCAGCGTGTCGACCTGGCCCGCCTCTTTCAGGATGGCAAAGACTTGAACGCCGGCACCCGCTCCGGCAATGCCGCCGATCACGAGTATGATGCCCATCTGAGTGTCTAACGATTTCTTTCGGAGATGGGCTAAAGCTCCGGAAACGGACGAGGCGACAATCTGGTTGGTTTCGGTGGCAACGGCCACAGCCGGAGGAATGCCGATGAAGAACAGCAGCGGAGTCATGAGGAAACCGCCTCCGACTCCGAACATGCCGGTCAAAATCCCGACAAGGCCGCCGAGGCCCAGCAGCAGGAAGGCATTGACTGAAACTTCGGCAATGGGCAGGTAAATCTGCATGCAGGCTTAATAGGGCTGTGCTGCTTCGACCGCGTGGTGGGCGAAAGTGTTAATGGATTCTATAGGGAGGTCGGCGGCGGATCTGCAAGTCGGAAACTGCGAATTGTTTTCGGCGCGCCGGTGAATCCGTTGGAAATTTCCGCCGCCGCGGCTTAACGTGTGTCTGAATTCAGAAATCTGTCATGGGCAATAATCCGAATTTTCTGATCTTTATGGCGGATCAGCTTGCCGGTCCGCTGTTTCCGGACGGACCGGCCGAGTGGCTGCGCACGCCGTGTCTCAGCCGTCTGGCGTCCGAGTCGGTGCGGTTTGCCAGCGCCTACACGCCGTTTCCGCTGTGTGCGCCCGCGCGTGCCGCATTCATGTCGGGACAGCGCGCGTCACGGACACGGATCTATGATAACGCGGCGGAATTCGCGAGTGACATCCCGACATTCGCGCACCATCTGCGGCAGGCTGGCTACCTGACATGTCTGTCAGGCAAAATGCACTTTGTCGGTCCTGATCAACTGCACGGTTTCGAGGAGCGGTTGACCACCGACATTTATCCGGCGGATTTCGGCTGGACGCCTGATTACCGGCGTCCCGGCGACCGCGTGGATTGGTGGTACCACAATCTCGGGAGCGTGAGATCGGCCGGCATTGCGGAAACCACAAACCAGCTGGAGTATGACGACGAGGTCACCTATCACGCTGCCAGCAAAATCTATGAATTCGGCAGACGGAAAACCGGCCGGCCGTGGATGCTGACAGTGAGTTTCACGCACCCCCACGATCCCTATGTCTGCCGCAGGAAATACTGGGATCTTTATGAAGGCTGCGACCATTTGCTGCCGTACGCCGCGCGCATCGGTTTTGATGAGCAGGATCCCCATTCACAAAGGATTCTGGAAGCCAGCGACTGGCGGTCCCACAGGATTTCCGAGGCGGACATCAGCCGTTCGAGACGCGCGTATTTCGGTAATGTCTCTTATATCGATGACTGTGTCGGCGAAGTCCTCAGGGCTCTGAGAGGAATCCGTCAGGACGATCGCACAGTGATTGTCTTTCTGGCGGATCACGGCGATATGCTCGGTGAACGCGGCCTCTGGTTCAAAATGTGCATGTTTGAGTGGTCGTCGAGGGTCCCTCTGATGATAAGATCGCCACAGTTTCCAGGCAAGTGCGTCCGCCATCCGGTCAGCATCATGGATGTCGCGCCGACCATATGTGAACTGGCCGGCATCAGCACGGAAGACATCCGGCCGTGGACGGACGGGCGTTCCCTTGTGGATGACATGGCGGGAACTGAAGCCGATCATCGTCCGGTCTTCATGGAATACACGGCGGAAGCATCCAGATCGCCGATCGCAGCGGTCCGCGACGGCGCGTGGAAGTACATTGCCTGCCGTGATGATCCGCCGATGCTTTTTGACTTGGAATCGGATCCGGCCGAATTATCAAACAGGGCAGGAGATCCGGCCTGCGGCGCGGTGGAAAAAAGTCTTTCCAGCCTGATCAGCGGCCAATGGGATCTGGCCGCGCTCGATGAAGCTGTCAGGCAGTCTCAGGCTCAGCGCAGGCTGGTCTATTCGGCTCTCCGTAACGGACACTATTTTCCTTGGGATTTCCAGCCGCTGCAGAAAGCGTCCGAACGCTACATGCGCAACCACATGGATCTCAACGCGCTGGAGGCGAGCCGGAGATTTCCAAAGGGCGAGTGACACCGGTGCGCGCACTGCCAGAGCTGAGAATCCGGCAGCTTGGACATGGCTGACCCGGACTATGTGATCGTCGGGTCCGGCAGTTCCGGGTCGGTTCTGGCATCGCGGCTGTCCGAGGACGGCCGGCACAATGTCTGGGTTCTTGAATATGGCGGCACGGATGCCGGACCGCTGATTCAGATGCCCGGCGCGCTGTCCTTTCCCATGCGGATGCGCCGTTACGACTGGGGTTACCAAACCGAACCGGAACCTAATTTGAACAACCGCCGGCTTGCGGCACCGCGCGGCAAAGTGGTGGGCGGCTCGTCCTCCATCAACGGCATGGTCTATGTCCGCGGACACCAGCGCGATTTTGACTATTGGTCTCAAGCCGGCGCCCGCGGATGGTCGTCCGCCGATGTGCTCCCTTACTTCCGGCGCCAGGAATGCTGGCACTCCGGCGGTCACGGCGGCGACTCGTCGCGCCGCGGGAATTCGGGCCCGCTGCATGTGCAGAGAGGATCCCGGGACAATCCTTTGTTCAAGGCATTCGAGGAAGCGGGAGCCCAAGCCGGTTTCCCGGTTACGGAGGACTATAACGGCGCCAAACAGGAAGGTTTCGGCCCGATGGACCAGACCGTATGGAAAGGACAACGCTGGTCAGCCGCGAATGCCTATCTGAAACCTGCCCTGCGGCGGCGGAACACGCGTCTGGTTCACTGCTTGGCCCGCCGGATCATCATTGAGGACGGCCGTGCGGCCGGGGTGGAGATCGAACGCCGCGGACATGTTCAGATCATACGGGTGCGCCGCGAAGTCATTGTCTCGGCTTCTGCGTTCAATTCGCCCAAACTCCTCATGCTGTCAGGCATCGGACCCGCCCGACATCTGCGGGAGATGGGAATCAGGATGATTGCCGACAGGCCGGGCGTGGGGGCGAATCTTCAGGATCATCTGGAAGTTCTGGTGCAACATTCCTGCCTCCGGCCTGTATCCCTGAACAGCCATTGGAATCTGGCGGGAAAATTCCGGACCGCTTTCCGCTGGATGCTGTTCAAAAATGGAATCGGCGCTTCGAATCACTTCGAAAGCGGTGCCTTTGTGCGCTCACGCCCCGGCATCGAATATCCGGACGTCCAGTACCATTTCCTGCCGATCGCCGTGCGCTATGACGGCGTTTCAGCGCACAAAGGTCATGGATACCAAGCGCATGTCGGTCCGATGCGTTCCTGTTCGAGAGGCACCGTGACCCTGCGGAGCCCGGATCCCCGGGATCCGCCGCGCATAATGTTCAACTACATGTCCGACCCGCAGGACTGGACTGATTTCCGCCATTGCATCCGACTGACGCGTGAAATTTTCGCGCAGCCCGCCTTTGACGAGTTCCGCGGAAATGAAATCAGCCCCGGCGATTCGCTCCAAACCGACGAAGAACTGGACTCGTATGTGCGCGCCACCGCGGAAAGCTCCTATCACCCCTGCGGCACGAACCGCATGGGACAGACAGCCGATCCGGGCGCGGTCGTGGACTCGGAATGCCGGGTCATCGGCGTGGGTTCACTGCGAATCGTGGACAGTTCGATTTTCCCCCGGATCACAAACGGGAACCTGAATGCTCCGGCCATAATGGTCGGCGAAAAAGCTTCTGACCATATCCTTGGAAAACCAAGGCTTCCCCGGGAAGAATCCAGCCCTTGGATCAATCCGCGCTGGCAGGTGAGCGACCGCTGACCGTGCGGTTTAATTCAATGCCGCCGCGGCGGCCCGGCGCGCGAGCCGGAATTGAAGCTGCGGGCGGAACAGGCGGGCTCTTTGTGACCGACAGGCTGTGTCGCGGCGATCAGCCGGAGGCAGTTTCTCGCCAGCCGGCGCGGGCCGTGCGGCGAGGGCTCTGATTCGAAATCGTCCCAAAGCGGCGCGTTCCAGTCCGGTATGGCCCAGGGGCATGTCGAGTTTCCGTCCAGTAGTCTGACACAGCAGAATTGACGGTAATAACAGGTTGAGAGAAGAAACCGGAAACAACAAGCTTGATATACTGGAGCGTCTACTTCCACTATTTCTATCTATCAATTTGACAATGTCGAGCTACTAGTCGGGGCCGTCAGGATCGCGCCACGGCTCCGGCTGGCAAATCATGACGGCCGGAGAAGTGTCTCCCCTGGAACTGCACGGCAGCTGCCGCCCTGGATAATCCACCGATCTGAGCCGATTTGACATCGGAATTAGAATCGGTCATGAATCGCACGGGGCGTTCTTGGGGCAGATATTGTCCAAGAAAGCGTTGTGAGGAAACTTTTCGGGAGATTATCTGATGAGCATGACCAGCCGGACCTTCGCATTTCTTGCAGCTTTGTCCGCACTCGTATCTGGCGCAGTCTCAAAAGCGGAAGAGATCACTGTCGCCTACTTTCTCGAGTGGCCTATGCCGTTCCAGTACGCAAAGGTCACGGGAACCTATGAAGAAGAACTGGGCGTTGACGTAAACTGGGTGAGTTTCGATACCGGCACCGCTATGTCGGCGGCAATGGCGTCAGGTGATGTGCAGATTGCCGTCAGCCAAGGACTTCCGCCATTTGTGGTCGCGACCTCTGCCGGTCAGGATCTGCAGATTGTCGATGTCGCCGTATCGTATTCCGACAATGACAACTGCGTTGTCCGCGCCGATCACGAAATTGACAAGAATTCAGCAAGCGAGCTGGCCGGCAAGAAAGTCGCGCTGCCCCAGGGGACAGCCGCGCATTTCGGATTCCTGCGGCAGATGGATCACTTCGGCATCGACCTGAGTTCTCTGGACATCGTTGACATGCCGCCGGCCGAAGGCGCTGCGGCGCTGGCGCAGGGTGATGTGGACATGGCCTGCGGATGGGGCGGCGGTCTCCGGCGTATGCTGGATTACGGCAACGTCCTGCTGACCGGCGTGGAAAAGGAGGCGCTCGGCATCTTGGTTTTTGATGTGACCTCGGCCCCTGCGGAATTTGTCGCGGAGAACGAAGATCTGGTGGCGAAGTTTCTCAAGGTGACTGCTGATGCCAACGCAGCTTGGAATTCAGGCGACAACGCCCACATGATTCCGGTTATCGCCAAAGACGCCGGCATGGACGAGGAGGCGACCGTCAACACCATTTCGACATTCAAGTTCCCGTCGGTTGACGAGCAGCTGTCGGACAAATGGCTTGGAGGCGGAAGCCAGGAATTCATGAAGGGCGTTGCCGAAGTATTCGTATCCTCGGGCAGCATAGAGAGTGCTCTCGATACCTATGACGATACAGTGAATCCCGGCCCGCTGGCCGCAGCTGCGGGCATGATGTAGATCTTGGGTGTCTGAGGCAGCTGCCTCGCAGCCGAATCTGATGGCAGGGGCAAGATGCAGCCGCTGCTGATAGACGATATATCGATGCGGTTCGACTTGCCTGACGGATCGTATGTGCAGGCGCTGAAGAATGTCAGCCTGAAAATCGAGGCCGGGGAGATTATGAGTGTCCTCGGCCCTTCTGGATGCGGCAAAACCACTTTGCTCAATATCATCGCGGGCTTTCTCGCTCCGACCGAGGGCAAAGTGATTCTCAATGACCGCTCAGTCAGCGGCCCGGGCCAGGAAAGGGGCATGGTGTTCCAGCAGGGAGCCCTGTTCGAGTGGGTCAATGTCCGTGAAAACGTCGCGTTCGGGCCGCGCATGAACGGTGTGCCGAAGGGCGAAACTGACGACCGGGTTGATCATCTTCTGGAAATTGTGGGACTTCAGGATTTCAAGGAAAAAGCGATTTACGAACTGTCCGGCGGCATGCAGCAGCGCGTGGCGCTGGCCCGGTGCCTCGCCAATGATCCTGATGTGATTTTAATGGATGAACCGCTGGGAGCGCTTGATGCGCTCACCAGGGAAAAGATGCAGGGGTTGGTGCTGAGACTCTGGAAAGATACCGGCAAGACAATAATCCTGATCACTCATTCCGTGGAGGAAGCTCTCCTTCTCGGCGAGCGGCTGCTGGTCATGGCTCCGAGACCTGGGCGGATACACAAGGAGTACCGGCTGCCATTTGCCGAGATGGGAGTCGGAGCCGATCTTCGCGAGGTCAAGAAAGCCGATGGGTACGCAACGTCCCGGGAAGAGATTCTGTCCATGATTTGGGACATGGAAGAGGAGATCATGGGACGGGCTGAGGACGGCTGATGACCGGTCTGATGATCATTGTCGTCTATGTCGCGGTATTCGCCGGCATGTTCTTTGTCGTGCGCGCCGTCACCAAGCGCTATTTCAAACGTATTGATTTCACATCGCTCAAAACCGTCACATTCGGTGATGAGAGCACCGTCACTGCAAACAGGGCGGCATCGGTTATTTCCGTCGTGACCCTGTTCCTGCTGTGGGGGGCATTTACTGGATCTGCCTTGGCGCCTGTTCACGTACCCGGTCCGTTCATTGGCGACACCGAGTTCCAGTACACCGCCCGAGTGCCGGGCGGGGAGGAAGATGACGCGACAGTCCGCGTGCGGGTGTTCAGGGTCGGCGAAGAAGTTGAAGTGCCCGAAGTGGAACCGGGGTCGGGCTTTGCGAAGAATGATGCGGCCGCGGTCGGAGCCTGGCGGTCAAAACTGATCAGGACCGACGCCAATGACGGTTTCACCAGGTCGGACGGCGCAAGGGTCATTGCCGTCAATGGACAACCGATAGAACCGGGGGCGAAGGTAAGGGTTGCGGACGGCACGGTTGCGATGACCGCCAAGGGCACGCTGAACTTTACCCCTGACAAGGGATTCCAGATGGAGCCGATCTGGCTTCCCTCGCCTGAGAGCGTTTGGTTCAGATTCATCGACATCGCGTCAGACGGTTATCAGAATTTCAATCTCCTGCAGCATTTGGGTTCATCCCTGTACCGGGTGGTCGCCGGGTTTTTCTTCGGCGCTCTGGCAGGCATTCCGCTCGGCTACGCGATGGGACTCTCCAACTGGTTCCGGGGCTGGTTCGATCCGATTGTGGAATTCATGCGGCCGGTGCCGCCGCTGGCCCTCATTCCGCTGGTTATCATCTGGGCCGGGATCGGCGAGGTCGGAAAGATCATTCTGCTGTTTCTGGCCGCGCTTTGGATAATGACCATTGCTGCCAGGGCAGGTGTATCCGGCGTGCAGATATCAAAGGTGCATGCCGCATACTCGCTCGGCGCGTCGCGGTGGCAGATCATGCGGCATGTTATTTTGCCGAACTCGCTGCCCGAAATTTTCACCGGCGCCAGGGTTGCCATGGGAGTCTGCTGGGGCACGGTCGTCGCGGCCGAACTCGTGGCAGCGGAGAAAGGCGCCGGGATGATGATCATGGTGGCATCCAAGTTCCAGCTGACCGATATTGTCATCATGGGCATAATTCTTATCGGCATAATCGGCTACAGCATTGACATACTCATGCGCATGGCGGAACGCTGGCTCGTACCTTGGAAAGGCCGGGGATAGCAGCGCATTCGCTTCCGGCTTGATCCGGCGTCCAGAGACACTCTCAGCAATCAAGCGGCTGGTCGGCGCATCCCCATCCCGGACTGCTTCTTGGATACCAAGGACTCAGCGGCCATTGCAGGCTGCGCAGGGAGCCGCAGGAATGATGCCGGTTTCAGGGCTGTATGGCGGGGACCTGTCCCCGGATACACCAAGGCTTGCTGATTTCATCATACAGTGCGCCGCAGCCTGACATTTCCCGACGGGGATGAACTCTGAATATATCCTGAAATCACTATGAAGGCCCCGGCAGTGCCAAACGTCAGAGCCGATCACAGCTTGCGGGAATGCCGGGAAAGGCATTCAGATCAGCTGTCAGTTCCGGCAAGACAACCCTGTTACGGCCGACTGCGGGCTGATCCGGTTTGCTTGATCCTGTCAGCGGGAAAGAAAGCCTGCAGACCATGATCCAGTGATGTCGGAGAGTAATTGGTCAGGTATCCAGGAAGCGTTCCCGGAGACGGGATCATCCGCTGCCGTCGGTCATGGAAATATCTTTCGGAAGCACGGGATTCGGGAGCGGCGCTCCCTCAGGAATTGGCTGACCGGAAGTTCAGATCCGCCGGGGCTCAATTCGGAGTGCGTCAAGAACGTTCCAGCCCTGTTTGCGGGCGGTTTTGATCAGCGTCCGCAGGACCGCATGGTTGCGGGCGCCCCGCTCGCTCCGGCAGCCGCCGTATGCTTTCTGATGCGCCTTCTTCATCCGCTTCGTCAAGCCTTTAAGATCATCAAGAATGTTCTGCTGCTGGCCCGACTTGCTCTGCCGATTACAGCGGTTACAGCAGGTCGCGTACGGCTCCGCAACGCTCGGGCAAATCCCGCTGCGGCATGCCGTTGCGCAGCACGAAGAATATCCCGGCTGTCACCTTACGGCCGTCCTTGCGCAGGCCCCCGGCAGGCCTTTCGGCATCACACGCTCCATCCGTCGCTGTTCATCGTCCGTCATGTCATGCCGGCTGCCCATTATTTCAAATCTCCTTTGAGCTCACCGCTGGTCGCGCGGCGCTGTGCCGCAGGCCCGGCATGTCAAATAGTCGGGTACGCGCCTTGTAACCGACAATGCCGGATCAACGCCATGATCCTGCGCTTCGTTCATGCCGCCGCAAGAACCGAACCTCTGCCCAACACTCATTTCCGGGTGAATTTCGGGGCAAACAGGAAAAAAGATGTGTCATGTTAAGCCAAAACAGGGTTTACATATGCAGAGCGTTTCTTATATAAAACTCGAATCAGGAATCGCCTTTGGGAGGAGGCATGCCCGCAGTTGATCGACAGGGGGAGGCAAGACCGGGAGAATCGATTGCTTCTGTCGCGCTTAATCTGCGTGGGATTGGCATGTCTTTTTCCGGCGTATCGGTTTTGCGCGACGTGCATCTCGATTTCCTTGGCGGCGAAATTCATACTCTGATGGGAGAGAACGGCACGGGAAAAAGCACGCTCGTCAAGATTATCAGCGGCGTGCAAAAAGCCACTTCCGGTTCGATGTTCATTGACGGTGAGGAGGTATCCTTTGGGTCACCGCGCGAAGCGGAGGACCGCGGTATCGTCATCATGCACCAGGAATTGAGCCTGATCCCCGAGATGACAGTGGCCGAGAATGTTCTGCTTGGACACGAACCGAAAAAATTTGGCATTTGTATTGATCGTTACGCCCTGAGAAAAACAGCGCGTGAGGCATTGGCGCGTTTTGGTTTCAAACTGAATGTAGATACGCCGGTAAAAAATCTTCGCATGGGTGAACAACAGCTTGTCGAGATCGCACGTGCTCTTTTGGGAGACGCGCGACTGTTGATTATGGACGAACCAACCTCGGCTCTGTCGCAGACCGAGGCCGACATCCTGATGGAAGTCATTCGCGACCTCGCTCTTCAAGGTGTTGCCATTGTCTATATTTCACACCGGATGGATGAAGTCTTTGAAATTTCGGATCGTGTGACCGTCTTGCGTGACGGCGACCAGATCGGGACACGCTTTGTGTCGGAAACGAACTCGAGTGAGTTGATTCAGATGATGGTCGGCAGACCGGTTGAAATCAAACCACTTGTCCGAAAATCCGAGCGCTCCGAAATTGTGACTATGCGCGTGAACAATCTGTCTGTTTGTTCTGACCGCCGAAACGTTCTCCAGGACATTTCGTTTGAGGTCAAAAATGGCGAAATTCTCGGTGTTGGCGGTCTTTTGGGTGCTGGGCGCACAGAGCTTCTTGAGACTTTGTTCGGTGCGCGCGGCGGCGCTTATAAGGGCGATATCGAAATCAACGGAGAGAAAGTCCGACTTGGCAATCCGGCCGATGGAGTTGAGTTAGGGCTTGCACTGATTACCGAAGACCGTAAAGGGAATGGTCTGCTTCTAGACCGATCCATTAGCGACAATGTCGTGTTGCCGTTGTTGCCTACACGATCGCATTTCGGGCTTAATCCGACGGCAGTTCAAAGGCGCGAGTCGCTAAATGCGATTGACACGCTGCGGATCGTTGCTCGTGGTCCGGAGCATATTGTCAGACGATTGAGCGGCGGCAACCAGCAGAAAGTTGTGTTGGGCAAGTGGCTGGCCACCAAGCCAAAGATCTTGCTGCTCGACGAACCGACTAGAGGCATCGATGTAGGTGCCAAAGACGAAATTTATGACCTGATTGGGGAATTGGCTGAGCAGGGGCTGTCCGTCTTGTTTGCAAGTTCGGAGATCTCAGAGTTCTTGGCAGTTTGTGACCGGATGATCGTGCTTTGTGAAGGTCGAATCACCGGAACTCTCAATAAGGCCGAAATGTCTGTTGATTCGATCAAAGAACTCGCGATGCAATTCGCCTGAAATGAAACAAAGAAAAAATGAGCGTTTCAAATTCACAATTGAATAAGGCATCATCAATAGATGCTATGCGCATAATCGGCGTGATCCTGAACAAGACCAAGTTGTACTGGGGTCTGCTCGTTCTGATTGCTTTTGGTGCGCTGACTTCTCCTTTGTCGTCCAAGGGAAACAACATCTTTCTTTCAATTGGCAACTTGACGGACATTCTGCGTCAAGTATCCGTAACCGGAATTGTCGCCGTCGGCATGACGCTGGTCATTTTTATTGCGGGCATTGATTTATCCGTTGGATCGACTTTGGCGCTTGGCACGGTGATCTGCGCAATGCTTCTGACGCAGGAAGGTTGGACGGCGGCAAGCTATTTCAGCGTCCCTGCGACCGGCGCGGTTCTGTTCATATGTATGGCAGCATTGCTGCTGTTTCTTCAGAAAGAGTTGCGCAAGGGGCGGAAATCGTCCGCCATATCCAGTGCTTCCACATGGCTTCCTGTCGCCATAGCCGCCGCATTTTCAGTTGGCGTTATGGTGTGGTTGTCTGCTCAGGTCTCAGGCAAGTTTGGTGTTTTGGCCGTTCTTATCGCCGTCCCCTGTATCGGCGCGATCATTGGAACGCTCAACGGATTGCTTATCGTCCACGGACGTCTGCAGCCATTCATCGTAACTTTAGCCATGATGGTCGGAGCTCTTGGCCTCGCCCGGGTCATCGCGGGTCAAGACACTGCAGTCTACCCCGTGTACACTGGTAGCAATGCGACGGAGACCTTTGAAGTTCTTCGAAGCCTCGTCTGGGGCGTCCTGCCGGTACCCGGGCTGATATTCCTGACTGTTTTGGCGATCTTCTTTTTGCTGACCAGACTGACGACCTACGGCAGCTATTTGCTGGCGATAGGCGGAAACGAAGAGGCAGCGCGTTTGGCTGGTATCAATGTAGCGCTTAACAAGATTGTCACCTACGCAATTGCCGGTGGATTGTCAGCACTCGGCGGCGTGTTTTACGTCGCACAGTTTCGTCAAGGCAAACCTGATGCGGGCATCGGGCTTGAACTTGATGCCATTGCTGCCGTCGTTATCGGCGGAACCAGCCTGATGGGCGGGCGCGGTGCCGTAATGGGAACTTTTGTTGGGGTCCTGATCTTTGGGTTTCTCAGCAACATCCTTCAACTCAACAACATCGACAGCAACACACAGTTAATCCTGAAGGGTATGATCATTATCGCCGCTGTTCTTTTGCAGGAAGGACGGATGGACGGAATTTTCGCTTGGGCCAGGTATGGCCTGGACCGGCGGAAAGAGCTCTGACCTCGCAACGTGAAGGAAGGAGGCCAGAGCGTTCAAACCGCAGCGCGAACGCTGCACCATGAATGGGGATATACTATGAAGAGAAGAGATTTTGGCAAGGCACTTGTTCTTGGAGCTGGTGCAATGGTTGTCGCGATGAGTGTCACGACAAGCGCTACCCGGGCAGCTGACACCTATGTCATCGGCTTTTCGCAGGTGACGACGGTTGAGCCGTGGCGTGTGCAGTTCAACAAAGACCTGCGCGCGGAAGCGGCGTTGCATGAGAATGTTGAGTTGCTGATCGCTGATGCAAATGACCGTACCGAAAAACAGGTGGCGGACGTGGAAAACTTCATCCGTCAAGAAGTTGACGCGATTCTGATCTCACCGAAGGAATCGGCAGGTTTAACGGGTGTCGTTGAGCAGGCGACCGAGGCTGGCATTCCGGTTTTTGTTCTTGACCGTAACGTCGACACTGACAAGTTCGTTCAATGGGTTGGCGGCGACAACGTTCTGATCGGCCAAGCCGCAGGCAAGTTCGCTGTAGAGAAGCTCGGGGGCGCCGGAAACGCCAAGGGCACGGTGGTCGAGATTTGGGGCGGCCTTGGGACTCAAGCAGCTCATGACCGGTCGAATGGTTTCCACGAAGCTTTTGAAAATGAGGCCGGCGTGAACTTTCTCTTGGATCAGCAATCTGGAGACTGGAAGCAAGATCAGGCTTACGACATCATGGCAACGGCTCTTCGCACCCACGAAGACATCACCATGGTATACGGACATAATGATCCGATGGCGTATGGCGCCTATCTTGCTGCGAAAGATGCTGGCCGTGAAAAGGATATCATTTTTATCGGTGTAGATGCGCTTCCGGGTGAAGGCGTAACTTGGGTTGCGAATGGCGAACTCGCCGCGACTTTTCTTTACCCGACGCCAGGCGCAGAAGGTCTGCGGCAGGCTCTCAAGTATCTCGGAGGTCAAGAGGTCGAGAAGTCTGTTGTCATGGGGACAGAGGCAGTGACCGCCGAAAACGCAGACGCGATTCTTGTCCGCAACGGCTTGAAATAAGCCGCAGGCGCGTATTCTTATCTCTCTGATTGATACGGGCTAGGTTGCGTGGGGGCAAATTGCCCCCACGCAGTTCACGCTAGAGGATCAGTATTTCAAATTGAGCAGAAGTGACACAAAACTGCAGAAGTATTCCGCCCCTGCCTTGGAAAAAGGGTTGGATATACTTGAATTTCTGTCGGTTACCAATGGGTCTCCTACTCTTTCACAATTGGCGGCAGGAATTGACCGATCGAAGAACGAAATTTTTCGGATGATGATCGTCCTCGAGGAGCGCGGGTATATTCAGCGGACCGACGGCGAGATCTACTCGCTTACGGACAAGTTGGCACACATTGGAAATACCAGATCCGACAGTGGCAAACTTGCCGAGCTTGCAAGTCCTTATCTTGAACGGTTGAGTGATGAAACATCGTTATCGAACCACTTGTCTATTCAGCAAAATAACCGTCTGCTTACAATTGCAACCGCCGAGGCTGCCAACAGTTATGGCCTAAGCGTCCAAGTCGGGTATCAGCACGGCCTGTTCGGAACGGCAGCGGGCGCTTGCTTTCTGGCATCAGCGGACGACGAATCAATTCGGCGCAACAAGGTCCGGGAAATTAGCGATGGGCGCCCTGCAGAAGCGATCGAGGCCTTTGTTGAATTGGTTGAGAACTGCCGGAAATACTCTGCTGTTCAAGCACCAAACCCCAAGCATAATTCGATTATTGAGATTGCCGCTCCTGTCCGTCAAGTCGCGTCTGATCAGACCATAGCGGCCATTGCGATCCCAATGATCCTGTCGAACGAAAATTCCAACCGTTTGACCGAAACCAAAGAACGATTAAAAGCGGCAAGCTGGTCTTTACAAGAAAAAATCTCAGTTTCGTTACCCGCCAAACTTCTATTTGCCTAAGGTTGCGGACTCAATCATCAGCTTTGCGGCATTCCGCAACAGGTGGCGGACGACGGTGAGGATGGCAGCGGCGGCGAAGTTGCGCGCCCGTTTGTCAAAGCGGGTCGCGGCTCGCCAGAACTTGATTCTTCCGAAGAAACGCTCAACGACATCACGCGTCGCATAGACAGCTTCATCAAGCGGCCGCTGCCGCCTGCGGCTGGACTTTGACGGAATGACGGCCCGGCAGCCGGCTTCCGCCGCCCCCTTGAGAACGGCGCCGGCGTCATAGGGCCTTGTCGGCGACCAAGACGCAGCCGGCTTGAAGACCGTCAAGAAGGGCCGCCGCCCCGGCGCGGTCGGCGGCCATGGTATGAATCTTCGTCGTCCGCCGGGAGTGCCCGGTCTCCCGCGTCTCGCCGTCTTTGAGCGACCCGGCGGCACAGCGGTGAGCGCGGACTGACGACGAGTCGATCATCCGGCTCCGCGGCGTCGGATCGCCGTCGTCTTTTTGTCCGCGGCTTCTTCAAGCCTTTGAAGATCATCACGAATCTTCTGCTGTCGACCCGACTTGCGCTGCCGGTTAAAGCGGTTACAGCAGGTCGCATCCAGCCCATAACGCTCAGGCAGATCCCGCTGCGGCAGCCCGTGCGCAGCACGAAGAATATCCCGGCTGTCACCTTACGGTTGTCCTTGCGCTGGGGACCCGGCATACCTGTCGGTATCACACGCTCCATCCGCTGCTGTTGTTCGTCCCTCATATCATGCCGGCTGCCGATCAAGTCACTGCTGGGTCGACTCCTCGTCCCAGCATAGACACAGCTAGGTCGCGATAGATTGCCGCCGCGCGCACAAGTTCGTCGACCGGGACGAATTCGTCAGGCTGGTGAGCAACGCTGAGAGCCCCGGGTCCAAGCACTATGCCTTGGGCGCCAAGCTTGCGGAAATGCACTAGATCGCAACCGCCTTGGAAACCGGTGATTGGTGTTTCGACGCCGTTGTGGCTGCGGCATACGGACTGAGCGGCGTGCACGACCGGATGGTCCGGCGCCGTTTCCGTCGCCGGCCCCGTCGTCGGTTCGAAGCCGGCAATCTCCGCGCCCGTTCCGCATTCCTTCGCGGCGGCGGCGACCAGGCCCTGAATTTCCGCCAAAACCTGATCTTCGTCTTCACCGGGCACCATGCGCCGGTCCAGAACAAAGTCGCAGAACTCCGGCACGATGTTGTTGGCGGTGCCGCCGCTGGCGCGGACGACGGTCAGGCTTGCCCGCCCGACCAGATTGTGACATTTGCTCCTTACCCGCTCATGTTCGGCGACAATCATGCTGAGCAGCGGCGCCGATTCAAGAATTGCATTGACGCCTAGATCCGGCATGCCGGAATGGGCTGACTTTCCGTGCACGCGCACGACTGGCCGGATGCTTCCCTTGTGGGCGGTTACCGTGGTGCAGGAGGTCGGCTCGCCAACGGCGCAGAAATCGACTGGTCCGGCGGTTTTCACATGCGCCCGCGCACCCTTGGACCCGACCTCTTCATCTGCAACGAACACGCCCATCAGCGTGCCGGACCATTGCGGGGAGGCGGCAATCATGCAGCGCATGGCTTCAAGCATGGAAGCGAGCGGCCCCTTGGCGTCGCAGGTCCCGCGACCGTAAAGATTGCCTCCGTCCCTGCGAAGCGCGAATGGGTTTGACGACCAGCCTTCCCCCGCCGGCACCACGTCCATATGCGTGTTGAAAGCAAAGACCGGTCCCGGCCCATTCTCGTATATGCCCGCGACATTTGCGCGCGCCTCTTCCAAGTCTGCCACTTCGGCGCGACAGCCCATGTCCTGCAGTTCGCCGAAGATATAGCGAGCGCATTCGCTTTCCCGGCCAGGCGGGTTCTGGGTATCAAAACCCACAAGGCGTTCCAGCACCCGCATCAGGCGCCGCTGATTGATCTCGTTTTTCATGTCAGGCTTAACTCCTTTCGGTTTGTTCGGATCATTCCCGGGCAGGCAGCGCTTTCAATGAACGCGTTCCGGCATGTGCGATATCCGGCGATGTCTCCGGCGGGAAAAGTCCGGACGCGTCAGACTCGACCGTGCCGCCATGGCGTCTCGACAGATTGATCGAACGGCATGCATCCCATATCCTTCCAAGCTTATGCCTTGTCTCTTGACCTTGCTGGAAACGCCGACGTCCAGCCGATCCGTATCCATGGAACGGGCAGGGAGTCTTGGCTGTGGAACCATAGCGGGTGAAACCGTGGAAAAAGCCCGGCGAAAAAGCTGTTCAGGCCGGCAGGCGTGCGATCAGACGCGCTGGTCTGTGCCTGCACTGCGCCTGATATAAGTTGGATGACGCACCCAAACCCGGGCTTGATCGTGCGCCGCCGCCGGTCATTTCCGGGATTGGCCTGATCAACGCGGTCACATTGGCGCTGACAGCCGGTTATCGGCATTGTTAATCTTAGTGTCCGGCAGTAGACAGGCTGCCGGCGCCGTGTCATCATCTTCCCGCCCCGGAGCGGCGGCGATGCGGGTTTCCTGCGCCACACTGCAGTGTCCGTTCGTCGCCGTGATGACGCCATATGTTGCCGTCGCGGCACAGGCCGCTCCGAGACCTTTGCCGGAAGGCAAATGGAGGTCCGCTGTCAATTGATGCCGGAACCCATGTGATCCGCTCCCCTCAGATTTGCCGCAGTGCAATGAGACCGACCATCCGGCCTTCAAATTCGCCCATGATGTCGCGAACAGTTTTGATGAGATAGTCGGACGAAGCGATGTCGAAGAATAAATGGAAGGCCGGAACGGCGCCGAGGTCAGCGCGCGCGATGATGCCGCTCATGCCGAAGGCACGGGTCTGGGCAATGCTGAGGTCTGCAAAACGGTCAAGCCGCATGTCGACCGCGCATGTTCGCGACCAGAATTCCGGCGCGAGCCGGCCGGTCAGGAGAAACCAGCCGAACCCCTCCTCACGGTGCGCATTCCAGCCCTTCTGCTGCGTACTGTCAGATGTCCACTCTGCCAGCAAGCGCTGCGGCCGGTTGCTGCGCCCTGCCGGATCTGCGGTAACCATGATGTCGGCGTCGCCCATGCGGATACACAGGCCTCCGTCGTCCTGCCGGGCCGCGCGATTCGCAATCTCCGGAATGACCACGCCGCGCGCTGCGAGCCAATCCGGCGCGCCGGCGTTCTTTAAGCCGCAGCGCGGCAGGGCACAGAGATCGGCGATGGCCAGCTTGGCAATCGCGGCTGCCTCGCCCGCCTCGTCCCCGTAGGATGCGACGGACGCAATTTCATTCAGTTCCTCAAACCGTGCCCCGAGATCGCGATGGGTTCGCCAAGCGGGGATCCGCCGGTCGAAGGCGTCTGGCCGGACCATGATCAGACCTTCTGGCGGGAGTTACGGGGATCAAAGAAACGATGCGGCACCACCGGCACGGTTTCAATCGTACCCGACCGTGTACGTATCGAGATCGTGTCTCCTTCGCGCACTTCAGGTCCCGCATAGGCGAGTCCGATGCACCGCTTCAGTGTCGGTGACCAACAGACCGAGGTGACGAATCCGGTCGGCATATTGCCGTTCATGACCAGACAGGATTCAGCGATCTTGTTTTTCCGCGCAACAGTCTCGAAACCAACCAATCGCCGGTCCATTCCGAGGCGGCTGCGCTGGTCGATGGAGCGTTTGCCAAGGAAACAGCTCTTTTTTTCCGACACGGCCCAATCCAAGCCGACCTGCTCCGGCGTGGTCATGGAATCGGTGTCCTGGCCGATGATGATGTGTCCTTTCTCGAGTCGCAGGATGCGCGATGCTTCAAGCCCGTAGGGCCGCGCGCCCGCAGCCAGCAGCCGATCCCAAAGCGCCTCGCCGCAGGACCAGGGAACATGCGCTTCGTAGCTGAGTTCGCCTGTGAATCCGATTCGCATGAAACGGGCCGGAACACCGCAGACTGTGCCGGTCCGGCCATGCATGTATGGAAATGCCTCGGCGGAAAAGTCGGTATCATCGGAAAGCTCTGACATGAGAGCGCGGGCATTCGGTCCGGTGACATTGATGCCGGCAAAGACAGCGGTGGCATTGAGCACATCTGCCGACAGGCCCCATTGCGCGTTCATGAAGAGCATCAGCTGGTGGACCGCGCCGACGGCGCCGGTTGTCGAGGTGATGTAGAAATGATCCTTAGCCATCCTGTAGGCGACGCCATCGTCGATGATCGACCCCATCTCATTCACCAGCAGCAGGTAGCGAATGCGCCCGACTGCCTGCGTGTCATAACGCAGGGTGTAAAGCCGGTTGAGCAGTTCCGCCGCGTCGGGACCACGCACCTCAAGACAGCCCAGCGTTGACACATCGAGCATGCCGGCATCCAGGCGCACAGCGGCAACTTCGGCTTCGATCGTTTCATGCGGCGTTCCGGCGCCGCGGCCATAAAACGAAGGCCGCCACCAAGTCCCCGCCGGCTGCATTTTCGCTCCGATCTCCAAATGACGGAAATGCATCGGCGTGTGACGGCGCTGAGTGCGGCGCGGGCCCGCGAGCACGCCAAGATTTTCCGCGGTGAAAGGCGGCCGGGAAGTGGTCACGCCGACCGTCGCGACCGTGCGGCCCGTCCGCCGGGCAACGATACGCGATGTCGCCAGCGCCGCATGCCTGCCTTGGCTCGGCCCCATGCCTACGGTGGAGAACCGCTTCAGCAACTCCAGTTCGGAATAACCCTCGGCAATGGCATTTTCGATGTCATGCACCTGCAGGTCCTCATCGAAATCAACGAAATCCTTGCCTCGCGGGTGGGCGCGCAGGGGCCAGTCAAAATTGGGAATTCCGACGCTATGGAAGTCCGGCGAGGGATCTTTCACATTGACGCCGAGCGCGGCAGCGGCGTCGTCGCCGGCCCGTGCGCCATCTGCCATCACAGCGTCAAGGTCTCCGGCCCCGTTCGCGGCGCCGGCAATTTTCATGCCTTCAGGCACGCCGCGGATGTGGAACCGGGCCGTGGCGTCATCGTAGCCTAGCCTTGCCCCGGCCTGCAGCGGCAATTGATATACGGGCATGGAGCCTCCGGAAACACAGAGCAAATCGCAGTCGATCCATTCACCGGCCTCGACGTAGCGGTCGCCGTTGATGCGCGCCGCCATGACCCGGCGCAGGTGCCAATTCCGGCGTCCGCCGTCGGCCTCGGCCACACCGTACCCCCGCAGCGCCCGAACGCCTTGCGGCGGCGTATTCTGTGAATCGGGGCGGGCGTCGATTATCGCCGCGACCTTGATGCCGGCATTTGCCAGATCAGCCGCCGCTTCGTAACCTTGCGCGCTGCAGGTCAACACGACGGCACGCCTGCCCGGCCGGACGCCATAGAGATGCATGGCCCGTTGCGCCGCGGTCGACAGCATGATGCCGGGCAGGTCATTGTTGCGGAACACAACCGGCTGTTCGAAGACGCCCGCTGCTACAACCACTTGTCCGGCCCGCACCTTGTGGAGACGCGTGCCTTGGATAACCGGGAGCCAGTTGTCGGCATACCAGCCGTTGCAGACGGCGCCGGTTAACAGCGCGATGTTCGCCGCCGAGACTTCCCTCACGAGTCGTGCCCGTATACTGGCGGCTTTGTTCCCGCGGGCATAATTGAGCATGCCGCCCGGTTCAGCTTCCTCGTCGACCAGAAGCACGTCGGCGCCCGCCCGGGCCGCTGTCAGGGCCGCTGACATACCCGCGGCCCCCGCGCCGACCACAAGAACATCGCAGAAGCGGAAGGCTTTGTCATACTCGCAATGCGGCGCATCCAGCGAAATGCGGCCGAGTCCCGCCCGCCTGCGGATCATTGGTTCCCAGAGCTTGAGAAATGCGGCTTTCGTCGGCCCTCGGAAGGTCCGGTATTGGAATCCGACGGGCAGGAACCGGGAGCACCGATCGAAGATTGCCCGGCGATCCCCGTCAAGGGATCCGGCATAGTTCTGGCCGCGGACCTCCATGCCTTCCTCTATGCCCCGGTTTTCGGCAAACACATTCGGTTCGCGGCCGACCCGCACAAGGCCGTTTGAATCATGCGATGCCAGTGACAGGCAGCCGCGTGGGCGGTGATACTTAAAGGAGCGTGACAATACGAAACGGCCGTTCGCCATCAGCGCGCTGGCAACGGTGTCTCCGGCATAGCCACGGTAGGCGGTTCCCTCAAAACGGAAGGATATCGGTTTCGAGCGGTCAATGCGCGATCCGAAAGGAGTGGGAAGACGGTCGTCAGTCACTGGCAATGTACCCAAGGCGATCAGGTGTGTAGGTAAGGATGATTTCATCACTTACCGTGTTACGCTCGGCGATGAAGAAAAAGCCGGTCGGCGTGTGGCACCACCATTCCCGCAACACGCCTTGGGGATTGGGGCCGTGGAAGATATAGCGCGCCCATCCAGCGTCACTTGCGCTTGCGGCTTCGGGCTGTTCCTTCACGGGCCCGAAACAGGTGAATTCATCGATGTTGCGAGGCCCGTTGAGGGGGCATGTCATGATCTTCATTGTGTCCGCCTCAATGCCGTGCCGCTGTGGCTCCCATCTCGTTAACGAGTTCGAACCGGCTGAAGCGTTCCAGCGAGAAGGGTTTGAGAATATCGGCCGTCCGCTCATCCGCGACCGACCGGGCGATGTATTTCCCCGATACCGGCGTCGCCTTGAAGCCGTATGTCCCCCAGCCGCAGTCAAGCCAGTAGTTGTGCACCGGACTTGCGCCCATGATCGGGCTGTAGTCAGGCGTCGTGTCAACCATCCCTGCCCAGCTGCGCATCAGCTTGATGTTGTGCAGAAACGGAAACAGATGCAGCAGGCCGACGATCAGTTGTTCCTTAAGGTTCAGCGTCACGCGGGTCGAATAGAGTTGGTAAGGATCGGAGCCGCCGCCAATGATCAATTCGCCGCGGGCCGACTGAATGACATAAACATGCATGTCGGCCGACGACACGATGCAGTTGAACAGCGGTTTGACCGGCTGGGTGACCATTGCCTGCAGCGGAAATGTGCGGATTGGCAGGTCGATGCCGGCAAGTCCGGCCACATACGAGTTCATGCCCGCGCAGGCCTGGATCACGTGCCCCGCGCGGGTCACGCCCCGGTCCGTATGCACTTCGGTAACCCGGTCCGCTTCGATCGTGAAGCCAGTGACTTCGGTGCGCTGATGGATCTCGACGCCGCGCCGCGCCGCTTCAGCCGCATATCCCCAGGCGACGGCGTCATGCCGGGCGGTGCCGCCGTCAGCATGCCATAGACCGGCCAGGATCTCGTGCGGACCGCCGTAATCCATATGGATGAACGGGCAGATTCGTTCTACGCTCTTCTGGTCGACGACCTCCACCCGCGTACGCATCAGCTTGCCCATTTCCGCGCGCCGGTGGAATGTTCGCTCCGTTCTTTCGGTATGAGCCAGCGTTAACTGCCCACGCTGTGCGAAGAAGACGTTGAAGCCGACTTCGTTAGAAAGCTCCTCGAAGAGTTTCACCGTTTCCCGGTAGAAGCGGACGGATTCGCGCGTGATGTAGTTAGAACGCACGGCGGTGGTGTTGCGGGCGGTGTTGCCGCCGGCAAGATAGCCTTTCTCGAATACTGCCACGTTGCTGATGCCATGATATTTGGACAGGTAGTGGGCGCTGGCCAGCCCGTGGCCGCCGCCGCCGACGATGACCACATCGTAGGAGCGTTTCAAATCCGGTGTTTCCGGGATGTCTCCTCGAACCGGATACTTGCGGCTGAGTCCGTATTTGAGAAGGGCGAGGGGCATGGCAGCGCCGCTTTACAAGATCAGCAGATCGCGCGGAATGGCGCCAAGCGCTTCGTGACCTGTCTCGGTCACGATGATGCTCTCCGAAACACCGGCCGTGAACTCTCCCCACTTGCGCAGAGCCACCGGCAAATGAAAGCACATGCCTGGCCGTAGCGGCACTTTGACGTCGTGATACATTCCGAGGATCGGCCCCTCGTCCCAGCCGGGGGCGAATGCGATGCCGATTGAATAGCCGACTCGTTTCCTGAAGCAATCGGTTAATCCTGCGCTGTCAATGACGTTCTGACATGCGACATGGACATCTTCGCAGGTGTTGCCGGGACGAACCTTGTCCAGCGCCGCCTGCAGACCCTCAAGAGCGACATCGTACATGCGCATGAACTCATCTGAAGGCGATCCCAGAACCGCCGAACGCATGAGCACGGCATGATAGCGGTCGTGACAGCACGACGGCTCCAGGATAATGCTGTCACCGGTGCGCAGCGGTCCGCGGCGCCAGGTGTGGTGCGGTATGCCAGTGCGTTTTCCGGCCGCCACAAGAGGCTCCATTCCTACATATTCGCCGCCGGCCTTGATTGCCGCGCCGACCATTGCCGAGACGATATCATTTTCGTTTTCAGCTGCGCCGATAGCGGCGAAGGCTGCACGTTGCGCGACGTCCACATATTCAGCGGCCCGGCGCATTTTATTCCGCTCAAGGGGGGATTTGACGACGCGGACGCGCTCGACGGCGCCGGAGTCGTCGTGCAGTTTCTCCAGTGCGGCCTCCAGCCGTTCGAAGAACGAGACCGGCAGAAAGAAACCTTTCTTGTCCACTCCGACACGGCATGAGGCCCATCCGTTGTCCTTGAGCGCGGCGATCAGAAAGTCCGAAGGATCCTCACTGTCCTGATAGACGAGGATGTTAGTGACATAGGAGTTGGCGATGAAGTTGGCCAGTTCCAGTTGGCGCACGATGAAAACGGGATCGTCTTCGCGCGGCAGCACCAAGGCCTGGAAGGTGGAATAGCCCGGGGTTTGCTGGCCGCACAGATAGAATATGTTTTCCGGGCCGGTCACGACAAGCACGTCAAGCCCGGCATCTTCCATATTGGCCCGGACAGCTTTCTGGCGGTCCTCGAATTCCTGCGCCGGAAAAACGGCAGCTTGGGCGCTTGCAACGCCCGGCGTTCGTACGCTCGGCATGATCATTGATCCCTCCCCGTGTCGCTTGCCAAGTCATAACCGGCCGTGCCGGTGAAAAGACTTTCCCTGCGCCCGCAGGCGTCGCTTTCACCGACAGCGTCCAGCATCGCCCAAACGGACGCGGTGTTTGACGTGACCACGGGAACATCCAGTTCCCGTTCCAATTCTTCGGCAATCTCCATAGCCCGCAGCATGGTGCAAGAGACGAAAAGGGCTCCGGCCTGCCGAATCGCCGTTCTCTCTGCGAGCAGCCGGCTGCGGATTGCATCGACAGGGACGTGCGGTACATCCCGGCTCTTGATGCAACCGAAGCTCAATTGCCCGGTTACCGTGATGCCGCGCCGGGCAAGAAAGGCGGCTTCCCGAGTGTTCACCTCTTCAGGATAGGGGGTGGCCATGAAAACCCGGCGCGTCCCGACCGCATCAAGCGCATCGGCCACCGCTGTCGCCGTAGTGGTAGCAGGCACCCCGGTTGCGTCCGTGATCGATTGCGCCACCCGCCTGTCCCAGCCTCCGCCGTGCAGAAAGCTGGCGCTGGTACAGGCAAAGACGAAGAATTCCACTTCGGCTGCTGCCACCTTGCAGGCGGCGGATGGAGCGGAATCACACATCATCTGTGATGAATCGGCGGAGGCCAGCCCTGCGTCCGCCGGCATGTCGAGGCGTCCCACATGGAACGAGATGTGACGGGGAAGAAAGCGCTGAAGGTCGAATTCGAAGATCGGGTCGGAGTCGCCGACCAGCACGCCCAGACGCTTGATTCGTATTCTTTTCATCGGTTGTCGTTCTCTGAGGTTTCGCCGGCCTGAATACATGCTATCTTTTTTACAGCATTCAAAGTACGAATCACAACGCCCGTACAACAATGAAATGCATCACCGGGTTCAGCCGGCGGCTCTCTGTCAGAATCAAGCTGTAGCAGATGCCGCGGATGCCCCGCAAATGCGTTTCCGGCGGCCGCGGGTCATGAGAGCGGCGGGAATCCGTCGTGATCCAGCCGCTGGCCGGGGTCAGCCGGCAGCCGGAAAGTTCAGCTCCGCCTCTTCCAAGCGGTCCGCAGGCGGTTTCAGCGGGCAGGGGCGTCAAGGCTTCATCCGCCCGCGGCCGCCTCCGCAGCCTCACGGAAAGCCTCCGCCGGGGTCCGGTAACCCAGGCAGCGGCGGGGGCGGTTATCAAGCGCGTCCTGCACCCTCCGGACCTCGGCGGGATCTATCGTCCGGAAGTCCGTCGACTTCGGAAGCTGTTCTCTCACCAGGCCGTTCGTATGCTCGTTCAAACCCCGGTCGCATGAACGGTACGGGCGGGCGAAGTAAAAGTCCGCGTCGAGAGCCCGCGAGACCTCCGCATGCTCCGCGAATTCCTTGCCGTTGTCAGCCGTGATCGTGTGAGTCATGTCGGACACAGGCTGAAGACACTCGATGACCGCGGCCCTGACCAAGGACGACGTCCTTCTCTCAACCTGTTGAAGCAAAGTCAATTTCGTCGCCCGGTCGACAAGCGAAACCAAGGCTCCCCGGTGCCGGACGCCGATGATCGTGTCCGCTTACCAGTCTCCCGCCCGGGTCTTCTCCTCGACGATCGCGGGCCGCTCGGATATGTCCCTACGGCCCGGAATCACGCCCCGCCCGGAGCCGTTCCGGCCTCGGCGGCAGCGCTTCCGCCCCCGGCGGCGGAGACAGCGGAACAGGCTTCCCCCCGCCGCCCGGTCCGCATAGATGTGACGGTAAATCCAGGTCGGACTCACCGTCATGACACCCGTCATCGCTGAGCGGCCCGAAATCTGCTGCGGGCCTGTCCGTACTTCAGACATATTTCGATGATCTTCCAGCTCATCGGCGACATCTTGCGGGGAACCGACGAGGCTTCCCGCCGCCGGGTTTCCGCCAGCCGCTGCGCCTGGCGGCAGCGGCAGCCCCGCAGCCCGGTGTCGCGGGCGAGTTCGCGGACTGCCGTCGACTGCGAGCAGCCGATCTCCGCCGCGATGCCTCTTTGCGAGAAACCGCTTTTCTTCAGCGCCTGAAGCTGGTAACGGTCAAACCAGGTCAAGCAGTTAAAGCCCGACGGCATGCGATTCCCTCCGTTTTCATCATAGAGAGTATCGCACCCGCTTGACCCGCATACAACATGTAGATCTGCCTCAATCGCGGTCTACAGATGAAGCGATGCATTTCGGAGTTTGGCCGGGGCAATAAAATAGACAACCCTTCATTACTTTATTTACGAATTTAAAAATAGCCTGTATACAAGCTGGTATGGCCTTCGCAACCCAAGCCGCAAAACAGCGTGTTCTCGGCGGCTTTTTTCCTGATGCCGAGCGTCTTGACCTGATCTACACAGTGCTCAAACAGCGCATATGCACGGTTGAGATCGAGCCGGGTCAGTTCATCTATGAGACCCAGGTGGCTCAGGAGTTCGGGGTAAGCCGCACGCCCGTCCGGCGTGTTTTTTCGCGGCTGGAACATAACGGCCTGATCCGGACGCGGCGCGGCGTCGGCAGCCGTGTCACAGAACTCGACCTGGCAACCTTTGAGGACTGCTACCGGATACGCGTCCATCTGGCCGAATTGATCGGCGGGAGCATTGATCCGGCGGCGATCCCGAAAGCGGTCAAAGAACTTGAAACCCTCGTCGGCACCGCTGACGCGCTGGGCGATATGCCGGACTACCGTGCGATCGGCCGGGTCAATGTCGGAATGATGGCTGTCATACTTGATCTCATTAACAATGCGCCGCTACGCGAAATCAGCGAATCTCTCTATATGCGCACCACGCGTGTCTGGCATTCCGCCATTCCGCAGCTTGACTGGGAGGAGGAGGTGTCCTTCGTCGTCGGCGAATTGACAGAACTTCTCCGTGCGCTGCGAGTCGGTGACATGACGACCGTCGGCTATGTCAGGCGCAACTACACCGCTTTCGCCCACCACCGGTTGAAGCTGCGCTGGCAGCGGTAAACTGCCTTAGGACATGACGATCCGCTCAGGTGAGCCAGGGCGCTGGCGCGTTCGCCAGTGCTCGTCGACATAGTAGTCCAGATTCAACGGTGACAGACGCTTCCCTGCAATCAGATCTGACGCTTTCTCTCCGATCATAATCGACGGCGCATTGAGGTTGCATGACGGAATCAAGGGCATGATTGAGGAATCAGCGACCCGCAGGCCCTCAATGCCGATCACCCGGCATTCAGGATCGACGACGGACAAAGGATCGGCTCCCATCCTGCAGGTGCCGCAGGGATGATAGGAGGAATGCATGTGATCTCGCACATAGGCGTCGATCTCGTCATCGCTGCGCACATGTCCGCCCGGCAGGAGTTCGGTCCCGCGATAGGAATCCATTGCGGGTTGGCCCAGCACCTCGCGGGCAAGCCGGAAGCCCCTGCGGAACTCGATCCAGTCGTTCCTATGGGTCATGTAATTGAAACGGATCAAGGGAGGGGCGCCGGGGTCGGCCGATTGCAGCCGTACATGACCGCGGGAAAGACTGCGCTGCGGACTGATCTGAACTTGGAAACCGTGCATGTCGAAGAAGTCCTTGCTGCCCTCGTGCACGGCGATGGGGAAGAGATAGAGTTGAATGTCGGGAAACCGGACACCAGCCTGGCTGCGCACGAAAGCGCCGGTCTCAAAGTGGTTTGAGGCGAGCGGCCCATCTTTACTTACAAGCCAGCGCAGGACAGACAAAGCGCGTGCTGGAAGGTTGATATACTTGTAAAGCGTCACCGGCAGCTTGGATTCCATCTGGATGGCACTGATCTGATGATCCATCAGATTCTCGCCGACGCCAGGCAGATCGTGCACCACGTCGATACCGAATTCCCGCAGATGAGCCGCCGGGCCGATGCCTGAATGCATGAGCAGCTTAGGCGCGTTGAAAGGACCGGCGCAGATAACAGTTTCGCGGCGCACGATGACACGCTGCAGACGGCCGCTATGGCGATAGTGAACCGCAATCGCCCGCCTGTCCTTGAATTCAATGCGCTCGGCGACGCTGCCGGTGCGGATTTCAAGATTGCGCCGCCCGCGCGCTTGGCGCAGGTGACCGTGCGCAGTGCTCCAACGGTAGCCTTGGGCGGCGTTCATGGGAAAACGCCCGAAGCCTTCTTGGCTATAGCCGTTGACGTCGTCGGTCAAGCCGTAACCGGCCTGACGTCCCGCCTCGACGAAAGCGGCGGAGAGAGGATTGACAGGCTCCGGTGTCGAGACGCGAATCGGCCCGATGCGTCCTTGATATTCATTGCGCGGATCAATCCAGCATTCCTGGCGTTTGAAATAGGGCAGAACATCGGCGTAGGACCATCCGGTTGCGCCGGCCTCCGCCCAACCTTCATAGTCGAGGGGATTGCCGCGCAGATAAACCAGTCCGTTAATGCTGGATGAACCGCCAAGAACGCGCCCGCGGGGTTGTTTAATCCTGCGGCCGTTCAGTTCGGGCTCCGGTTCAGTGACGTAGCCCCAGTTGAATTTTGACGCGTTGAAGGCGTAGCGGGCGGCCGCCGGCACATGCAGAATCGGGCTCCGATTCACCGGGCCTGCCTCAAGCAGCAGCACTGTGACTGAAGGATCTTCGCTCAGCCGCGCAGTCACGACACCACCGGCGGAGCCGGATCCGACAATGACGTAATCGAACGCAGAATCGCTCATAAATACAATGCTACGGTGCACAGTGCCGTTTCGTCCAATCTGGTTCGGATCTATATTGCTGAATGCATTCATTGCAATCCTGAGTGCATGGTCAATTGAAACCTCAAGACCGCCTGATGACCCTGATGACATGGAATTCCGGCTGAGGCGGCACATGGCCGTCACTCGCACCCGATGCGTCGGCGGTTTCCGGCCGCTGCCTTGACCGAACTGGTTTCACTTGGCGTATTCCGCCAACCTTGGCATGTCAGGCAACAGTTGATCCGACCGCCGTCGGGCGGATGTGGTGTCCGACCTGACCAAGAGTTTGTATCCGATTCGCGAGTTCGTTTGGCCTTGGCCGAGGGGAGCGATCACGGGCGCCAATGCGGCATTCGGCCGATGATCGGGCTGAAGACGCTAGAATTTCCGGTATTCAGGTCAGGCGGACCAGTTGCGGCGGCTTGGGCTGCCGGCGAAGCGCCTCGCGAACTGTGCGTTCGCCAGATCAGCAGCTGTAAAAATATGTTCGTGCATCAGCACAGCCGCGCCGTCGGGTTCACCGCATTCCACGAACTTGAGTATTTCCGGCTGGCCCGCTCGGCCGGGGCCTGCAATTCCGTTCAGAACGAGAAACTGACCGCACTCGCAGGCGATGCAAGTCGTTGTGCCATCGGCGCTCAGCCCGAACGGCGCTTGATCACCAGCCCCCGCCACGCACTTGCGAAGACAGTCCTCCAAACCGCCGCGCGGCTTCCGAGCGGCGCGATAGGAATTGCTCGGTGGCGGATCAATGCATGAAGCCGCATGCGCGGCCAAGCGTCATTCACGCGGTCTGCGCCGTCGGCGGGCACGGATGCCGGGCGCCACACCTATCAATAGATCACGCTTAACTCTGAGCCGGGTTTCGTGCGAATCATGCGCTCATGCGGATCGGGATGCGTCAGGTCTCTTCGGAGACAGTGGAATGGTTCGTCGGGGCGTGCAAGGGCGGGACCCTGACGCGGACAGCGCTTGCCCGCGGAGCTGTGCGAGCGTGAGAGCCGGCAGGCTGGCGAGAGCCTGCCGGAAGCGGAGGCGACGGCGTTGCTGGTACGAACTGCGCTGGAGAATCGAACGTTTCTTCCACGCCCTGAAGGTCGGTGCCCGCATCGAATACCGCCGCCTCGATGACGCTGACTGCCTGCGCAAGTGTTTCGCCTTCGATGCGGTCACCGCTTTCCGGGTCCGGGATCTCTCCTGCCTCGCCCGAACGAGGCCGGACGACCCGGCCGAACGGCATGTCACCCGGGAGGCCGTCAACGCGCTCCGCGCCCTCGCAGCTTATCACGGCTTCAAGGTCCCCCGCGGACCGCCCGACATGACTGTCGCGGGCTTCGTCGTGCTCACCGGATTCCATCCATCGAAACACCGGCCGCTGCCCGGAACGCGGAAGCTCCGGGAAGGCGTCCGCTTCCTGCATCAGGCTGTGACCGCCGCCCGGGCCTTTAAACACTGGGAAGGAAAACGATCGGAAGGAGAAGAAGACATGGATTTAAGTGTGATAGATTGATAGGCGTCACACCGGCAGGAGCGCGGGCATGAGTCGGTTCGCAGCATCTTTATGGAGAGCGTAAGATGAGTTATGGTCAGGGCGCATAATTCGGAGCTCCAAGGATCGGGAAACGCGCCGCTTCTTCGAGGGGCGGTGCCTCGCTGCGTTTCAATGGTTCGCCAATCAGGCGGTGCGTCGACTGATCCTGCTGGACGGCGCAGAGACGCTTGGAGACCTTGCCGCATTGCCGGGCAACCGGCTGGAGGCGCTGCGGAGCGATCGTGCCGGGCAGTACCGCATTCGGGTCAACGCGCAACGGCGCGTCTGCTTCCGCCGGACCGGAGACCGGCCATGCGAGGTCAAGATCGTGGACTATCACTGAGGGGCCGAACATGAACACGAGGAACGGCATGAGGCCGGTCCATCCCGGTGAAATACTACGCGACGAAATCGAAGCACTCGACCTGTCGGCCAATGCGCTGTCGAAGGTGCTGGGTGTGCCGGTGAACCGGATGACGATGATCCTGAACGGTCAGCGGGGCGTAAGCGCGGACACGGCGCTGCGGCTCGCGCGGTACTTCGGGACGACACCGCAACTCTGGATGAACTTGCAGAAGACTTGGGAACTTCGCCGAGCGGAGATCGCGGCGGGCCGCGAGATCGCGAAATGCGTGACGTCGCGGCAGTCGGCGACAACAAGTGCGGCGGCCGATGGCCGTACCTGATTTCCAGTCGCTGATGCTCCCCGCTCTCAAGGCGTTCGCCGGCGGTGGGGAGCCGTCACTTTCCGAAGTCCGCGAGCGTATCGCCGCCGCCGAGGGACTCTCGGCGGAAGATGTCCGGGAAACGTTCCCGAGCGGTCAGCAGACGGTGTTCGAGAACCGTGTGAGTTGGGCCGTGATGCACGTGGAACGAGCCGGGTTGCTGGAGCGGGTCCGTCGCGGTGTCTATCAGCTCACGGACGAAGGTGAACGCTTGTTGTCTCGTGCGCCTTCGCGCATCGACCTGAACCTGCTCAGAGAGTACCCGGATTTCGCCGAATGGTCGCAACGCGCGAACCCTCCGCCTCCCGGCAAGGGTGCGACATCCAAGCAGAACGAAGAACTTGCTGACACCCCGGAGGAAGCTCTGGACCACATTTCGCGACAGATGAGCAGCGCTCTGGAAGCCGAAGTGCTGCATCGGGTTCGTGATGCGGAACCGGCGTTTCTCGAACGGTCGGTCGTCGATTTGCTGATCGCGATGGGCTATGGCGGCGGCGATGCCGCGAAGGGCCGCGTGATGGGTCGTTCGGGCGATGGCGGAATCGACGGCATGATCCAAGAGGATGCGCTCGGTCTGGACGAAGTTTACGTGCAGGCGAAGAAATACGCTGAAGGCAACACCGTGGGCGAAGGCGACCTGCGCAACTTTGCGGGCGCGATCGACGCCGCAGGCACGACGAAGGGCGTTTTCGTCACCACCTCCGGTTTCACGCGCGCCGCTAAGGACTATGTGGCGCGGAGTCCGAAGCGGATCGTCCTGATCGACGGCGAAGAACTGGCGCGGCTCATGGTCCGGCACGGAATCGGCGTGCGGACGCGGCTTCGTTACGAGGTCAAGCGAATCGATGAAGATTATTTCGATCAGGACGCGCCGTAGGCCGTGCGTTTCTCATGGAATGAGGTTCGCGCCCGCGCCGCCGTCTTTGCCGAAGACTGGAAGAACACGGCCTGCGAGAAGGGCGAGACGCAGGGCTTCTACGACGCCTTCTTCGAGATGTTCGGGTGTGTCGACGCAATGGCACTGTTGATGAACGGGTGCTCAAGACCGAAATCCTCGGAAAAAACATTGAAAACAACATCGAAATCCTTGCAAAGAATCCGGCGGATAAACTACTTGAACATGCTGTTTCATTTGCCGAAGCGCTCAGGACAGCCGCGCCAAGGCGATCCCGTCGATGTCTGCCCAAGCACCGCGTCAAGGAAAAGCCGGCTGCCCGCCGCGGTGACGCTGGGATCGGCCGCCTTGCCGGGCAGAAGCGGCTGGATCGGCTTCCGCATGGCGTTGGTTAGCACGGTTTTGCCGATATTCAACTGTAACTAGTCAGGTACCCGGCAAGCGTCCCTGAAGGGGGGCATCCGCCGCCGCCGGTCATTGGAATGTTTTTCAGAGGAACGGGACTCAGGAGCGGAGCTCCCTCAGGAATCGGCCAGCCGGAGTTTCAGGTCCTCCGGATCCGCCCGGAGCGCGTCAAGGACGGGCCGGCCCTGCTTGCGGGCGGTCTCGATCAGCGTCCGCAGGACCGCATGGTTGCGGGCGCCGCGCTCGCTCCGATAGCAGCCGGATATTTTCAGATATGCTTTCAGCATCCGCAGGGCCCGCTCGGCCCGGTTGTTCGTCGCCGGCACCGCCGGGTTCCGCGTGAACATCAGGACGCCCGCCCGATGATCCCGCAGCCGCAGGGCGAGGTTGAGGCCTTTGCGCTGTTTCCGTCTCCCGCGCCGCTTCCGCTTCCCGCCGGCCGGCCGGCCGGCGCGCTTCGTGCCAGGCGACGGCGTCGGCGATGATCCTGTCATATTCTTTTTCGATCCGGTCCGCCGCCTCCGCGGACAGCGGTTTCCCGGCGCGGGCCGCCTCGTTGTCCTCATGCACGGCGCTTTGAAGCAGCTTGCTCATCTCCGCCGACCAGGCCTCGCCGTGAAACTCCGTCAGAGCTTCAAGTTCCCTCAGGATGTGAGGGATGCAGTGCGCATGGCTCACCCCGGCTATATTCCAGCAGGGTTTCCAAAAATCATGAACCGCGATGCCGGTCGCGGCCATGGCTGCATCGCCGCGGCTTTCGCCGAGACGGAAAAAACTGAGAAGCTCCGTGCAGACGACGTGTATCCAGCGGAGCTTGCCGTCGACGCGGACCCCGGTCTCAGCTGTGTGCTTGACGGCGGCCCTCGCCGCCGCCGCGCCGACATGTTCGGCGAAGTCGGAAAACCTCCCGGCGCCGCTGTCGAGCAAAGCGGAAACCGTTCCCGGGGACAAGGATGCGCCGAACAGGTCTCTCATCGTCCCGGCCAGCCGCCGGCGCGGGATCATCTGCGCCGCCGACAGGTAACGCACCGTCGAACGCACCCCCGGACCGTACTGCGCCGGGGCCTTCACGCCCTCCGGAAAGCGGCCCGCGCTCACCGCTCCGCAGCCGGAGCAGACCGCCCTGTGAACCCGGTGTTCAACGATCTCAAGCGCAACCGGCGGGATGTCCGCGACCTGCCGCCGGACATACCCCTCCGATGCCGCACCGGCGAGGGACGCGCCGCATCCGCGGCAGGTATCGGGATGATGATCCTCGACCCTGTCCGGGGTCTCGACAAGACTCATCGTCGTTCCCTTATGACCCGGCTGCCCGCCCGGCCTCCGCCCCGACGAAGCTTTTTTCTTCGGCGCCGGCTTGGAAAACCCGTCGCTCGACGGCGGCTTATGACTGTTGCCGCTGTTCGTTAACAGCCGCCGCTCAAGCTCGGAAACGCGGCCCTGCGCAGCCGCAAGCGCCGCGGCGGCTTCATCACGCTCGTCAGCGATCGCGTCACGCTCGGCGGCAATCGCGTCACGGTCGGCGACAGCCGCGGCAAGTCTCGCCTTGAGACCGGCTCGGCCGAAAGACGGATCGGCGGTCCTGTCCCGCGCCGCCGCCGGAATGCCGCCGGTCATCGGACCCGCTCCGCTGAAAACTTATCTGAACTCATACCCTGCGTATCCGCGGCTTGCGCCGTTCTGCTCAATGTCGTTTCTTAATTTCTTGACGAAGGATTCAATCACACGGACAAAACAGAATCAAGCGAAAAAATCTACCTGACTAGTTACATTCAACTTTCACTCTGCCTGTCTCATATGTCTCAACCCAAGATTGAGTCCACAGCCTGGGAATGGTACATTGACGCGTCGTGTCCATAGATAATGCCATATATGAGGTGTTCGGAGCGCTGTCGCAGGGTGCGCCGGGCAACGACGCCTCGACGCTGCGTGCGCTGGACGCGGTGCCGGGCCGCGATGCCGTGCGAAAGGTGCTCGACTTGGGTGTGGGGCATGGCCGTACGTCGTTCACTCTGGCTCGGGGGCTTCCGAGTGCCCGGATTACAGCCGTTGAGATACATCCTCCTTTCGTTGAGCGGATGACCGAACATATCGGTGAAGCAGGCGTCGCGGGCCGCGTCTGTCCGGTATGCGGGGACATGAAGAACATCGATGTAGCCGAGGGGAGCATTGACCTCATATGGGCTGAGGGCTCCATTTATGTGGTGGGCGTGGAGCGGGCCCTCGCCATGTGGCGCCTATGGCTTCGTCCGGGCGGGTGCGCGGCCTTCAGCGAATTCGTCTGGCGGGTGGACGATCCCTCGACGGAAGCTCGCGCGTTCTGGGCGGTCGAGTATCCGGACATGGCATCCGAAGCAGAGATTCGGTCTCGCGCGGAGGCTGCCGGGTATCGGGTCGTCAGCGGTTTCCGGATGCCGAAAGAAGCGCATGAGGCCTACTACGTTCCACTGGAGGCGCGTGTAGCCGAACTTGCGGGATGCGCCGATACCGACGTCCGGAAAGTGCTTGAGGACATTCGCAGGGAAATCAAGGTCGTCCGACGCTTTTCCGACGAGGCGGGCTACATGTTCTTTGTTGTTCAGCGCACCGATGTCCGCGCCGGGATTGCCGGCGACAACGTACCGCCCGCCCGACAAGATACGGAAAAATGACCGGCAGGACAGTAGCGCAGACAGAACCGGCAGTGCCCGCCTCCGGTGCTAGCCTCGATTCCCAACGGCCATAATTGATGTGAATCCCGGGATCGCGCGCGCCCCGTTCACAGGAAGCTGATCCGCAGCCTGCGGTTTCCGAGCCATGGGACGGCGATGTCGGTTTCGTCGTATGAGGCGTTGAGGAGGAACGGGTTATTCGCCCGCCGTCCGATCCGGACGTCGATGCTGTCTTTTCCGATCGTGATGTCCGCCGGCGCCTTGACGAAGTTGCGGAACAGCGTGCGCGGCTTCGCGTTCCTTTTGCCGTTTCCGATGCGGACGGCCGGCAGCCGGTACAGGCCGCCGGCCATGAGGGTGAGCTGAAGATCGAGATCGATCTTCATCGGGACCGCGGCGGACAGCGCGTCCATATGGAAGAAGTCGATCGCGTCAGCGATGGCGTTCTCAATCACCATCCGCCGGGCGTAACGGTCGACGAGCCGGCTCGCGGAGGTCTTCATCTGCTCAGCGAGCAGCAGGGTCGGCCGCTCATGGCCCAGACCGCGCACTGCCAACTGGCGGATGTCGCCCGGACAGCCGGAGATCCGGACGCGCCGGTCGAGAACCCCGGGCGTGCGGCAGATGCGCCCGACATCAGCAAGGCGCACCTGCTTCCAGTCGCTCTCCGGGGCGTCAGCGACAGCGTCGAGAAGCGATCCAGTCCGCCTGCGAAGGGTGAGGAAGTCGATGCCTCTCTCGTTGATCCACTGGAGATTCGCATGCGTCGTCAGCCGGGAATCGAACGCTGGCTCCACGGGCGGACCGCCGTTGCGCTCCTACCAGCACCCGATGAACCGGAAGATCTCGTCGTTCTGGTCCGCCTTGCGGACCCGGGCGTTCGCGTAGACGAGCAGGCGGGCGTCGGCGTCGCGGGCGAGGAAGGCGAGGACGCCCTTCTGCCTGCGGCTCCGCTTGGAGACGCAGCGCCGCTCGACGGGCGCCTCCGGATCCTTCCCGTGCCAGGGTATGGCATGGAAATCGAGGTCGAAGGAGCCGTCCCCGCCGAGGTCCGTCTCCAAGCCGTTCAGCGCCCGGCGCCGGCGGTCCATGAGGCCCGCGCACAGCTTCGGGTCGACGCGCCCGGAATACTCGGTTAAGCTCGACCTCTCAGGCATGACGTTCAGCCCGGCGAACAGAGCCATGCCGGGATCGAGGATGTCGGCCATGACGCGCGGCGGCCGCCCGACTCACTGGAGCTTCAGCGCCGGCAGGGCCCGGAAAGCATGGCCCGCGGGGATCATCCCGCTGCCCGGCATGCCGCTGTCAGCGACGATCCGGTCGAGATCGAGCCGGACAAGGTCGGGAACGAACAGGAACAGCCCGCCGAACCCGGTGCGCAGGCGCCGCGGCGAGAGGTCTGGCTCCCGGGCGTCGGCGACCGGGGCGGAGACCGGCCGGAGGGCGGCTTCGCGCTCGCCGGGCGACCGGCGCCGCAGCTTGCCGACGCCGTTCCTGCGGAGCGCGCGCTGCACGGTCGTCGTTCCGGCGGGCATCCCTTCCTCCCCGAGCTTCCGGCTGATCTCGCCGACTGAGAGGCCGGCGGTCCTGCGAAGCGCTGGGATGCGCCGGTCCCGCCGCAGCCTGAGAGGCTCGCCGGGATTCGGCTTCGGACCCGGTCTGCGCTCGGCGAAGAAGGAAGACAAATCCGGGTTCCCGCGCAGCTTCGCGCACAGGTCGCGGAAGGACCCGAGGCTGTATCCGAAGCGCCTCGCGGCCTCCGCGGCCTCTGCGCCGTCGAGGAAGCAGGCCCGGAGGGCCTCGTACTGGAGACAGGTTCGGGACCGCGGCTTGCGGAAGAGTTCGGCTAAGTCAGTCATAGCAATGCATGTAGTTCAGATACTGTTGCTGCTGTTTACATGATAGATGCCGCCGCAAGCCGGAATTGCGCGGAACCGCGCCGCGCGTCGAGACGGGACGCATGAAAGAAAGCCTGGAAAGGACTCCGAAGGCGGGCGCTGAACCCGGAAGCCGCGCCTGTCCTCATCCTGATGCCGTGCCGCAGCCCGTCATGACAGCGTGATAATCAGTGCTGAAAACCTTAAATACGATGATTACATGCCGGCGACGGCAAGACCGACATCCATCGGATCCAGGCGGGAAGCACGGCAAACGCCGCCTGCCGAACGATAACGGATCCAGCCGGCGATCCACGGCCGCCGCCCGATTCACATCAATTATGGCCGTTGGGAATCGAGGCTAGTCCAAGCCCGCGAACAGCGCCCCGAACCGGGTATGGTCGAGGCGCATCGTGCCGTCATCCGCCGCGCCGGCTAGTACTCCGACACAGCAAAATTGACGACATTAACAGGTTGGGAGCAGAAATCGGAAGCATTGAAATCGTGCCACAAGAGGAGTGTTTACTTCGCTATTTCATCCATCAATACAACAAAGACAGACTACTAGGCTAAGCTCTCCTTCTCCAGACGCTTGCGGATCGCCACCAAGTCCGTGCCGGTGAGCGGATCCCGCCGCAGTGCCCGCTTTACATCACGGAAACGTTCACGCATCTTTCGGCGGTTCGTCTTGGCGTCGAGCGCCCGATTGCAAAGCCGCGGTTTTTCAGGCCCGGCCGCGCCAACAGCTTCGCGGACTTCGCCACTTATCCGGATCGTATTTTGAACGATCTGTTCATCGCGCGAATGGAGGGATATGCTCCAAGGCGATGGCGGGCTCGGAGGTTAGCCCAGCCGCGCATGAGCGCTTGGTACACGGGATTTTCCGTCCGGCCCATAAGAAACAAGCCGCTAGGCAATCAGAGTTCCGACTAACCGGGAACCGGTTATGCCTTTGGCGGATACCCTTTCAATTTGTTCAGCGAACGGCTTTTACAGTGCTCTTGTCATCAGCGGAACGGCAAGACGTGTCCGCAATTGCCGTCGATCCCATTATGTCCGACTGCTAGCGAGCCTCGAGAACTTGGGAGAGAAACTGTTTGAGCCTGTCGTTTCGCGGATTTGAAAAGAATTGGGCGGGAGCGCCCTGCTCGATGATCTTGCCGCGGTCGAAGAAACAAACGCGATCCGATATTTCGCGGGCGAATCCCATTTGATGCGTGACCAGAAGAAGGGTGTAATTGTGTGCGCCGGCAAGCGACCGGATTACACTCAGAACCTCGCCCACCATCTCAGGGTCAAGGGCCGATGTGGGTTCGTCGAAGAGCAGGATCTCCGGTTTCATGGCGAGTGCCCTGGCGATCGCCACGCGCTGCTGCTGGCCGCCGGAAAGCTGGCTGGGATAGTGATCACGCTTATCCCCCAGTCCGACCATCGCCAGAAGGTCGAGGGCGGTTTCGACAGCCGTGGCCTTTTTCAGTCCCTTGGAATGGACCGGCGCCTCAATGCAGTTTTCCAGAGCGGTCATGTGAGGGAACAGGTTGAAGCTCTGAAACACCATGCCGATCTTCGAACGGATGCGTCTGATATGAGCTGTTGATGCCTGAACGAGTTTGTCGCCTGACACCATCCGGTTGAGGGGTTCGCCATCCACATATATGGTTCCATCTTGGATGCCCTCCAGAGTCATCAACACACGCAGTACTGTGGTCTTGCCCGAACCGGATGGCCCGATGATTGTGACCACCTCGCCATCGGCGACGTCGAAGTTGAGGGTGTCGAGAACGGTGAGAGCCCCATAACGTTTGGTGACGGCGTCGAATTTGATTTTCGGTTCGATCAATGGAGGATTCTCCGTTTGATATAGCCTTCTACCAGTCTGACCAGCCAAGCCGCTGCCAGACTCATGACCAGGAAGAAGACGCCGGCCATGGTGACCGCCTCGGTAAAGCGGTAGTACTCCGAGCCGATCAGCTTGGAGGCCTGCATGAGTTCTCCGACCGCCACGAATGACAGCAGCGGCGTCTCCTTGAAGATCACGATCAGATAGTTGCCGAGCGCCGGCACGATGGGCGGGAGGGACTGCGGGATGATGATGTCGCGATAGGTGCGGTAGGTGCTGAGATTCAGCGCGGTTGCGGCTTCCCACTGTCCATGCGGCACAGCCTGCAGACCGGCTCGATAAACCTCCGAGCACAATGCCGCATTGTAAATGCCGATAGCCAGAATGCCGGTGATCAGCGGCGGCAGCGTTATGCCGGCCTCGGGCAGGACGAAGAACAGAAAGAATATCTGCACCAGCAGGGGGGTTGCTCGGATGAACTCTATGAACTCCCCGGTCGGCCAGGCGATGATTTTGTAGCGTGACGTGCGCATTAGCATCAGCGGCAGGCCGGCGGCCGCAGCTAGCACGAATGAAATAACGGTAGCCTGGATAGTTACGCCGACCGCTTCGGTCAGTCGCGGAAGCACGACATCAGAGGTGAACTGCCAGTCCCACTTCATGGTTCGGCCCGCTGACGCAAATGGCGCATTGCGCGCTCTTCAATCATCCCGATACCGAACCTCACCAGCTGGGCGAAGCAGTAATAGAGGATCAGGGTCACCATGAAGATTTCGATGGTTCGGTAGTGAATTTGGTTCAACTGAACCGAGGCGTAGGTAATGTCAACAAGGGTGACGGCGGAGACCAGGGCAGTGGCCTTGATCATTTCAATGGTCAAATTCCCGAATCCCGGAATCATGACGATCAGCGCCTGAGGCATGACGATGCGCATCATGCGCTTCCAGAGCGGCATATTGAGGGCCGTTGCCGCCTCCCACTGACCGCGTGGCACCGAGACGATTGCGCCGCGCACAATTTCGGCCCCATAAGCGCCGAAGTTGAGGCCGATGCCGATCACACCGGCAGCCATCGGCGTCAACGTAATTCCGAACTCTGGCAGGACGAAGAAAAACCAGAACAGCTGGACAAGCAGCGAGGTTCCCCGGAAAACCTCGATATAGGTGACCGACAGCCAGCGCAGCGGAGCCAGCGGGCTCTTGCTTCCAAGACCTGCCGCCAGCGCGGAGATGTAGAACACCACCACCGACAGCAGGGAGACTTCGACGGTGACCACGGCACCCCGCAACAGCGCCGGCAGAAAGACACGCAACTCGGAGAAGGTGGCGAAGGACATTCCTGCGAGAAAGGCAAGCAGGGCGGCGATTGCGGCTATGCGTCCGGGCATCATTTCGGGGGGACCTCAGGCTTTTGCGGCGCTTCCGTCCGCGCTTGTCTCCGCAACTTCTCGACACCGCCGTAATTCCAAGCGTTGTAAGATTTTCCACGCCGCAGATAGCGGCTCCCTCCGGCGATGTGAGGGCCGGCATCCCAAGAATAGGGCATGCCTTTCTCTAATGCCTCCCGCAACAGGAGCCGGGTCTTCTGGCTGGCGACAATCTTGGCACGCAACTCGCCGAGATCGCCCCAGGTGTCGTCGGCCATTTCCCGGAGACAGGCTTGGACTCCGGCCGTGTCGGGATGTCCGGCCAGATTCGTCATTTCATCCGGGTCGTCGTCGAGGTTATAGAGCAGCGGCGGAACCGTCAGCGAGCAGATGTATTTCCATGGCCCGTGCTTCACCATCATCACCGGCTCGCCCACTCCTTCGCATGTCATCTCGCTGAAGACGGTATCAGGCCAGCCGGCTGCGTCACCATTAAGCAACGGCGTCATGCTGCGGCCGGCGAGAGGTTCGACGGGATCGAACGGTGCGCCGTTGCTTGCTATGTCGACGAAGGTCGGCAGAAGATCGACCAGAGATACGTTCTCCCTGACGCGGCGATGGCCGAGTCCTGATCCCGCCACGACCAATGGCACGCGGCTGGAATTCTCGTAGAACGTCTTCTTGAACCACATGCCGCGCTCGCCCAGCATTTCGCCGTGGTCGGAAGTCAGGAAGATGATCGTGCTGTCCGAAAACCCAGCCTTTTCCAGTGCGCTCAGCAGGCGGCCGATGCGTCCGTCAATATAGGACACTGAGCCGTAGTAAGCACGCCGCGTGTTGCGGATGTGGGTGTCGTTGAACGCCGGATCGAGCAGTTTGTAGTGGCTGTAGAGACGCCGGCTGTGGGCATCGAGTTGATCCAGCGGCAGCCGGCCCACCCTCGGCATGTCAATGTCGATGCCCTCGTAAAGGTCCCAGTATTCCTGCATGCACAGGAACGGCTCGTGCGGGTGGGTGAAGGAAACGACAAGGAAGAACGGACGGTCATCCTCGCTTCTGGCAAGGTCATAGATCTTGCGTTCACCGTTGAAGACCACCTCTTCGTCAAAATCCAGTTGCACCGTGCGCGGCACTGGTCCCGATTCCAGCAGGGCTTGGTTGGCATCGGTGGCGTAATCGTCGTCATCGATGTCCCACCGGGGCAGTGTCATGAAGTCGGCGGAATAGATTTCCTCGGTCAGCCTCTCCTCAAATCCGTGCAGCTGGTCAGGTCCGATGAAGTGCATCTTGCCGCATAGGGCGGTTTGATAGCCCCGGCAGCGCAGATAATGCGCAATGGTCGGGATCGAGGCCCTGAACTCGGCGGCGTTGTCATAGGCTTCGATCTCGCTGGCAAGACGGCCGCTCATTAATGAAAACCGCGACGGGGCGCAGACGGGGAAGTTCGTATAGGCATTTTCGAAGACGACCCCGCGTTTGGCCAGCTGATCGATATTCGGTGTCTTGGCGACCATTCCTCCGTGCATGGACAAGACCGACGCGGCCATCTGGTCGACCATAAAGAAAAGTATGTTCGGTGTGTCCGAAGCCATGGCGCATTCGTTTTTGCTCGGGCCCGGCGCGACAGGGCGGGCGGCGTCAATCAAGGCCGCCCGCAATCCAGATGCTCAGGAAATCAGCCCTGACAGAGATCCGCTGTCTTCTGGCGGGGCAGTTCATTAGGGTGCATGCCGTGTTTCTTGAAGATTGCCAGATGTTCCGGTGAGCCGATGAAAGCGGTCAGGTGTTTGTTGAATTCGTTGACAAACGCGCTGTCCTCAGGCCTGAATGCGAAAGCGCCATGGGGCATGGCGAGTTTGCCGGCAACCATGTCGAATGGCATGACCATCTCCAGATCCTGTTCCGGCACGCCAGCGACAAGAGCCCGGGCGCCGGGCACTGAAAGCGCGTATAGCTGCGCACGGTCGGCGCGTACCGCGGCAATTGCCGTCGGATTGTCCGGAATCTGCATGATTTTCGATTCCGGGATTCCGCTTTCGCGTGCAAAGCCAGCATGGGCGGAACCGGAAATGACGGCGACTGCCAAGTCCTTTTCGGCAACGGAATCGTAATTGACCACGCCATGCGGGTTGCCTTTCTTGACAATGAGTGTCTGCATTATGCCGAAAGTGGGTTCGGAGAATCGGACCGATGCGCAACGTTTCGGAGTGACGAACATTCCGGCGGCTACGACGTCGAAACGACCGGCGTTCACTCCAGGTATCAGGGCGCCCCAATCGACCGCGTCGGCGGATTCTATCTTGCCGCCCATGCGTTCGAGCACGGCGCGCAGTGTGTCAACGTCCGTGCCGGTTAGCGTGCCGGCTGACGTGCCGTCATCTTCCTTATAGGCGTACGGCTTGAAATTGTAGAAGGCGACACGCAATCCGGTCGATTTCGCCCGATCCATCAGTCCTTCCGCGATGGCCGGCGCGGACAAAAGGCCCATTCCCGCAAACGTCGCTCCAAGCGCCGCTGCCATAACCGTCCGGCGGCCCGCTTTCATTGTTGCCATGGTTTCCTCCTTGGTTTTGACCCCGTGCCAAATGGTCTTTGCAGTCGTTGCTGAACCGGTGAAGGCCTCGACTTCTGCGATGTATAAAAGCACTGGCTTTACAATAATTCATTTGTCAGATGTGCGCAATCGGTTGTGTTGCGTGAAAACGCAGAAACCCTGCGGTACGCTGAAAATCCTCCCATGGGCTGACAGTGCCAAATGGCTTGTTGCACCTTCGAACGGACAAATGCGCCAAAGGAACGCCGCCGAATGGATTCCATTATCGGACGGCTGGTCTTGATTGCGTAACGGCCTGTTACGTCCGGGCTGTGCGCACGGCGGATGTCCCGATAGCCCTCATTACTCTTCGGAAGAGCACCTGTTTGCTAAGGCCTGTGGACAAATCGGGTTGCGCTTCGGGCGACCCGCTGCCAGATCATCTTAACGAGCGCCGGAGCGGCGCCGCAGGCAAGACGGGCAGAGAGATGAATGAACCCTGACAGAACCATGCTGACTGATAGAATGCAGCAGCGGATCGAACCGCTGCTTCCCGGCAAACCGACCGACCCCGGCGTCACCGCGGCGGACAACCGGCTTTTCGTTGAGGCGGTGCTATGGCGGATCCGGACGGGTGCGCCTCAGCGCGATCTTCCGCCGCGGTTCGGCAAGCAGCACAGCGTGTGCAGGCGGTTTCGCCGTCAGCCGCTTTCGGGTGTTTTTGAACGTGTTTTCAATGCGTTATCCGAGGCGTTCGACTTCGAATACATATTCATTGACGGTTCTGTCGTGCAGGCGCATCAGAAGGCTTCGGGGGCGAAAAAGGGGGCCCTGCCGACAGGGGATCGGGCGTTCCCGGGGCGGTCTGACCAGCAAAATCGTCGCGGTCACGGACGCGCTCGGTTACTTGGTGAAGTTCGTGATTCTTCCCGGTCAGAAGCATGATCTCGTCGGGACGCCGCGGGTTATCGAGGGCCTGTCCTTCGGGGCTTTGACAGCCGACCGGGCGTTCGACGCTGGCTGGCTGCTGAAGGAGCTTGAGGAGCGCGGCGCCGAGGCGGTGATTCCCCCGAAAAAGAACCGGCGGCAGATTCGGGATTACGACCGCGATATGTACGGCCAGCGGCATCAGATCGAGAATTTCTTTGCGAAAATCAAGGAGTTCCGCGCGATCGCGACGCGGTATGACAAGACCGATACCGGCTTCGCGGCGGCGATTTATCCAGCCGCCGGGTCTGATCGCGGCAAAATGACTGTCCACAGGCCCTAAGAGCTTGTTCCTAAAGTCGATTAGTATACCGCATATAGTATGCACAAACGTGATTTAAGCGGATTCAAATACTGCATACAGCATTATGGATCCAACTCTAAGTCCGCCGCAGACACGCCGACGGTCTCTCCGGCTCCGCGCGTGTGAGTTTCAACATCCATCGGAACATTCCCCGTAATATAATCGCATCCATCATCAATTGTGTCCATTGCGACGGCGGTTTTGAATGCCGGGCCGGCTGCGGAACCGGTGTCAGCGAGCGAGACAGCGGGGATATCCGGAGCGTTGCGCGAATGGTGTGGTTTTCAAGAAAACGAACACTCACGGACGAAACAGATTGCATGTATGCCTCGCCACGGGCGGACGGCGTCCAGGTGCGCTTCGGCGGCGTCGACGGCGCGCGCCGTCCGGGGAAGGCGACGGTGATGCACGGCGGGACGGTCGCGGCCTCCGGCACGGGCTTCGGCGTCATGGCGGCCTATCCCGGGGCGGAGGGATTCTATGTTGACGGGCGGTTCTCGTGGACCCGCTTCGTCGGCATCGAACTGACCTCCCGATCCCGCGGCAATGCGGCGGACGGCCTGCCGGGGATCGGCCATGTGGCGGGGCTGGAAGCCGGCAAACGGACCGTGTTGGAGGGCTGCGTGACGCTGACGCCGCGCGCCGGCCTCGCCTGGTCCTCGGTCTATGCCGACAGTTTCGATGATGCGGCGGGGGTCGCGGGGAGCGGCAAGGTCACGCTGGGCAAGGCGCGGAGTTTCCGGGGCGGCCTCGGCTTGCTGGCGCGGACCGGTTCCGCCGCCGGGCTAGGCGTTCGCCTCGCTGGATTTGGAGCGCGAGTTTACGCCGGAGCACTCGGTCACGGCGTCGGCGGTCCAGGAGACTTGGCTGCGTGCGGGCCTGGGCGGCGCCGTGCGCCTTGATGCGGCCGGTGCGCTCACCCTGTCCGGCAACGGTTTCTGTGCCGCCGCCGCCGGCGGCGGCACCGACTTTGGCGGTGCCGTCATCCTCGGCTTCCGCTTCTGATCCGGCCTTGCCGCCGGGCGGGGATCTTTCGGGACTTGATCCAGACCGGCGGCGGCGTGGATCCGCGGCCGGCCTCATCGCATCATCAGCCGAAGGCAGAATTCTCTTCCGTCAAATCGGACGCTTGCAGCCGCTTCGCAGTAATTGCTCCTCCGTCGCAGTTGATCAAGATATCATCCCCGTGTTTCGCTCCGCTTGGCGGTTGCGCGCAAATCACCAAGCGGACGGCCGCCCATGAAAGAAATCCCCGTTGTCGCATGAGCATGTCATCATCGGGCTGAAACGGCCGCATACGGCGCCTGATGACCTCGTCATTGTCAAGTGCCATCGACTATTTCGCAGGGCCGCCGTTTTCGCCACTTTTCGTTTTCCTGATTTTCTGCGGATATCCCTGTCCTGCGGACAGGGCCCCGTCAGGTCGCTGCCACCGGGATACGGTTTTCAGCGATCGGATCGGAAAGCAGGTCCGGTCCGCCGCTGTCGACCGCCCAGTTGTCCTCGGCGTTGATGAATCCCAAGTGGTTGGCGAAGTTCGGGTTGCAGGCGAAAACCATTCCTTTTTCGAAAGTGATGTCCTCGAATGCCGCGAGCGAAGGGTATTCGGTGGTTTCGATACCGACGCCGTGGCCGATACGTCCGACGCCCATGGTGCTCAGACCGCGCTCGCTGAGCATGCGGTTGCAAACCGTGATGACGTCCGCCGGGGTACTGCCGGGCTGCAGCCGCATGTTACACTCGTGCCGCAGCGTCATCATCCAAGCGTAGAATTCGTCGAGTTCGGCCGATGGTTCTCCGACAGATGCGGTGCGGGCAAGATCCGACCAGTAGCCGCGGTAGGATACGCCGACGTCGAAACCGATGGTCTCTCCCGGCTTAACCACGCGGTCGGTGGGCAACAGGCAGATACCGCCTTCCGACGGGCCGGAGACGACGCAAAGGAGGGACAGCTTCTCCGCGCCGAGCTCCATCAACCGCTCACGCAGGATCTGAGCAATCTGGCGCTCCGTCATGCCGGCGTGGATGGCGGCGAAGGTATCCTTCTGTGCTTGGGCGCTGATCCGTGCGGCCCGCCGCAGATACTCGATCTCGAGAGGTGATTTGATCACGCGGGTTTTCAGGATCAAGTCGGCGGCGTCAACGAATTCGGCTCCGGACAGTCCCCTCATTATCTGGTTCAGCCCGAGATAACTGATGCCCGGATACTGCTCGCGGCCCAATTCGGTGCCGATCCGGGCTTTCGACAGGCCGAGGTCTTTCAATGTGTCAATGATGAATTCAGGATGGCCGGTCAGCCCGCCGGTCGTTCTGATCCTGTCGATGAAGGTGGTCTGTTCAACCTGAGTCACCTCGAAGGGCATGGTGATCAGCGTCGGGTCGTCGTCCTTGGGCAGGATGAACATGTATGAGCGGATCTTGTCTACTGCGTTCTGCTCTGAGCGGTGGCCGGAAAAGTACTGATAGTTGAGGCGTTCAGTTATGAACAGGGCGTCGAGTTTCTGCCTCTCCATCAAAGCGCGCGCACGCGCGTATCGGGAGTCAAACTCCTTCCTCGGAAAATCGGCGAAGTTGGGGGCCATCGGCGGTGACTGAGCGTTTTTCGATTGACACGGATTCCACAATAGATAGCGTGTTGTTTTGAGCAAGTGTTTTTTTGATGCTTTTGATGACTCGGCCCATGGCAATTGTTGGAAACGGCCCCGCCCCGGCACGAACTGCCCGCCGCTACGCCCGTCGCGCTGAAATTCTCGGAAGGTCGGTGTTCGATCATGCGCCGGGAACCATCATCCTCTCAAGCGGCAATGCCTATCCGCCGATGCTGCCCGACGTGGTGCGCGAGGCCGGTGAGGCGGTCGGCCGCCATGTGGAAGAAGGGCTGCAGTACGGCCCGCTGATGGGACTCGATGACCTGCGGGATCAGATCTGCGGATTTGTCGCCGAGGACGGTATCGACTGTGCCCGGGAAAACGTGCTTGTCACCTATGGCGCGAAAAATGCGCTTGATCTTGCCTGCCGGGTGTTTATCGAGCCCGGCGACCGGGTTATCGTGACTCGGCCCACTTACATGACCGCCATTCATATAATGCGCACCCACGATGTCAGTTTCCTGACGGTCGGCCAAGACGGCGAGGGGCTCGACACTGACGAGCTCGGCCGCAAGCTCGCGCGTTTGAAAGCCAATGGCGAACGGATGCCGAAACTGCTTTTCGACGTTCCCGATTTTCACAATCCCACCGGGATCACGATGTCGCTGGACAGGCGCAAGATGTTGATTGACCTCGCCCGGCGCTGCAATTTTGTCATTCTGGAGGATGATCCTTATCGCCGCCTGCGCTTTGAGGGCGATCCGGTGCCGCCTCTCAAAACACTGGACGATGCCGGTGTCGTCGTCGCGCTCGGCACCGTGTCGAAAATACTGGCCCCCGGTCTGCGGGTCGGCTGGGCTCTCGGCGCGCCGGAGGTCGTACGCCGCATGGCCATGCAGAAGGCCGACGGCGGTTCCAATCCGTTCGCCCAGCGTATCGTTGTCGAACTGATGCGCTCAAACAAGATGCCGGAACATATCACGGCTCTGAAAAACCAGATGCGGCGGCACCGCGATGCTATGATGAATGCGTTTGCCGCTCATCTGCCGCAGGCAAGAATCCGAAGACCGCAGGGCGGCTATTTCCTCTGGGCCGAACTGCCCGAAGGCGTTGACGCGGAGGCCGTGGCGGAACGCGGCATCGACCATGGCGTGGAGGTCAGCGCCGGCAGGCTCAGCTTTCCGGGCGAGGGCCCTGCGAACTGCCTGCGCCTTGCCTACAGTTTTCCGCCGGTCGAGCAGATCCGCAGCGGCGTCGAACGCCTTGCCGCCGCTTATCGCGAGCACCTGCGCGCCGGCTGACTGCGACCGCTCCCTGAAAACCGGAGGACACCCAATGCCTTGCCCGAAAGTCAGCCTTTCTCCGTCCTGCGAAATCGATCTTGATGCCGGAGGCAAACATCACGGTTACATCCGCATCCAGTTTTCCTCCGACCGCTCGGCCTATGGATGGTTGCCGGTGCCGATCATGTCGATCCGGAACGGCGAGGGACCTTGCGCCATGATGATCGGCGCCAATCACGGAGATGAATACGAAGGGGTTTCGATCATCAACGAGCTCTACCAGTCATTGGAGCCGTCGGATATCTCGGGACAGATTATCTTCCTTCCCGCCGCCAACGCCCCCGCCTTCTATGCCGGCAGACGCACATCACCCCTTGATCATACCGGCGAGGCCAATCTCAATCGGCTTTTCCCCGGCGACCGGTACGGCTCGCCGACCGAGATGATCGCTTGGTTCATCACGCACCGCCTGATCGACCGTTGCGACGCCATATTCGACCTGCATTCAGCGGGAAAATCCATCGACCATTGGCCGTCGGCCAAAATCCGTCTCATGGGTGATGCCGAAAAGGATGCGATGCAGATGACGTTTCTGAAACTGTTCGGTGCGCCGCTTGGAATCGTCGGCCGCCGGGTGCACGAAACGACGCTGTCGGGGGAGGCATTGCCCAGAGACATCATCTATCTGAGCACCGAACTTGGCGGTGCCGGCAAGATCCGTATCTGGATAAGGGACTTTGCCTTCAATGGCACAAGGCGCTGCCTGCGCCATATGGGCATTTTGCCTGCTTCGCTGGAACTGCCGGAGCCGGAACATGAGGTACGGCTGATGGATATGCAAGGCGATAACAACTACATTTTTGCCTGTAAGGACGGCATGTTCGAACCGCGCGTCAACCTTGGCGACGAGGTCGCGGACGGCCAGTTTGCCGGCTATATCTGGTCTTTGAAGGAACCTTGGGTGCCGCCCGAAAAACTGTATTTCAACAAGGGCGGCGTGGTCTTTTGCAAGCGCACGCCGGCACTGTGCGAAATCGGCGACACCTTGATGTTCACGCTGAACGACACGACATCACCAAGTCATCCCCCGCCGACGTGAGCAGCCCTTCACGTTGATTCGCCGAACATCCGGCCAAGCCCAGGCGGGCCGCCGGGCTTGTTTTGTCCGGCTGGACAGCGTCGCGTAACGAAATTGGCGCTCGGCTATTCCGTTCCTGATGCGGCGGTGCCCCGGTCATAATGACGCTGTCGGCCCCGTGTTTCTCCATTGATTGATTCTGCTGTGATCCCGGGTGCGCGGGACACTGGCGCCATCACGTTCAGCCTGAGGAGATTTTTGTCTTTGAACCTGGCAACGGCAGCCCGAAGCGCGGAGCCGGTGTGCTGGAATGCCGGGCAGCACACCCGGCCGGCGAGTGTTCCCGCTCGCTCAGCCTGTTCGATCGGGTGGCGAGTTGTCCGAATACCGCCATGGATGGCAAGGATCTGTGCGGTGCCCCGGAGCGGACCGAAGAGGGACAGCGCGTGATGGCCGCGTCCGTCGAGTAAAATACCGGTGTCATCCCCGGTCAGGCCGGGGATGACATCGAGAACAACGGAGTCCCGGCTGTGCGGACACTCTCCAGCCGCCCCGGCTTCGTCGGGCGTAAGCCGCCATGGACGCGATGGATGCGCACCTAGCGCGAGACCGCACGTCGGCTGCGCGGTCATCGCCGTCAAGGAGCATCGGAAAAACATCCTCGACAATTTCAGGGCAATCGGCTTCAGCAACATGCCTTGGCGCGGAACTTTTGAAAAGTTCATAACCGCATCGACGGCCGGCGCTGTGCCGCCCTCCGCGGGAACTGCCAAACGCCGCGTATCGAACGCGGGCACAAGATCATCAAGACCGGCAAACGCAGCATCAATTGACTTGCATCCCGGTCATTATCACGCGGTTAACACAGGGGTGAATGTGTGCCATATGATGCCGCATGATTCGGCATGAGGATTGGATTGCGATGTGTTGACAACAATGCCGTTGGGCAGCTGAAGGCCGTTGTGCGGAACAGAGTCGCCCCCCCCCGTCCAGAACTGGCGACGAAAGCGCCGCAGGCGGACGGAACGGCACAGCCGCGAACCGAGCCTTCTGATCGGATACCGTTTTTCCGCCTGTCAGCCGCGGCATTTGATGATGCGCTGAGCGCCGCTGCCATTTATATCCGTGACGCTGTCCCGCCAATGCGCTCAGGAGATCAACATGACCCGATTCAACCGTATTCTGATTACCGGCGCAGCGGGCCGTCTGGGCACCGAACTGCGTAAGGGGCTGGCCCATCTGGCCGGGCAAGTGCGTATCTCGGACCGGATGGAGATGGCTGACGTGCAGCCGCATGAAGAGGCTGTTGTCTGCGAATTGGGCGATTTTGACGGAATCATGGCCCTGACCAAGGACGTCGATGCCATTGTGCATTTCGGCGGTGCGCCGCTGGAGATGGATTTCGAAACCGTTCTCGACAGCAATATCCGCGGCTCCTACCACATCTATGAAGGTGCGCGGAAAAACGGGGCCAAACGGGTGGTCTACGCTTCGTCTGTGCACGCTGTCGGCTATCACGAAATAGAGGCGCATATTGACGCCGACGCGCCTGTAAGGCCCGACAGCCTGTATGGTGTTTCGAAGAACTTTGTCGAAAGCCTGAGCCGCCTTTACTGGGACAAGTTCGGGATCGAAAGCTTGTGTCTGCGGATCTTTTCGTCTTTCCCCGAACCGGCGGACAGACGGATGCTGTGGAGTTGGCTCAGCTTTGCCGATTGCGTGCAGTATGTGGAACGAGGGCTGATCTGCCCGCGGCTGGGCCATACCATCGGCCACGGCATTTCCGATAACCGGCTGAAAGTCATAGACGACAGCAAGGCCGGCCATGTTGGGTTTCATCCGCAGGACAGCGCTGAGCCCTTCCGCGCCGCGGTAGAGGCCAGAACCGAAACCCCTGTCCCGATCGCGCCCGGAGTCAAGTTCATTGGCGGCTGGTTTTGCGAACTGGGTCATCCCGATGACGAGGGCAAGTGATAAGCGGCAGTATTGACGATGAACGGACTCCGCAGGAATGACCGGACGCAAGGAGCCGTTTTCTGACGGACGGCTTTTCAACGACTATCAGAATGACGGTCGGTCCAGCGGCTGCCGGCAGCGCGGGCGGGGCGCGTCCCGGGAGTCTTTTCCTGAGCGGATATGACTGATCAAAGATGCAGCTTATTGCGACAAAAGCCCGGCTGCGACCCCGATGGCAATCGCGCGCGGATGTTTGCCGAAGCGGATATTGCCGATCGGGCAGGATATCCGGTCGACCAGCTGCGGGTCATGTCCGGATTCGATCAGGCGCTTCCGAAAACGGGCCCATTTTGTGGATGAGCCGATCAGTCCCGCGGATCTGAACTTCCGCGACAATATTCTGCTGCAGATTTCCAGATCCACCGCGTGTGAGTAAGTCATAACAAGATGCTCGCCGTTGTCAGGCGCGTGAGCGGCCGCTTTCGCCAGGTCAGCGGCGACGAGGATGTCGGCCTTTGCTTCGCGGCTATCTGGAAACCGCTCCCGGCTGACATCCAGCCAAACGATGCCGAACTGGGGCAGTGGCGCCAATATATCCACGATGGCCCGGCCGACATGGCCTGCGCCGTAAATCCATACCGTCCTTTTCGGTGCCGCCAGTCTCTCCGCCACCCAGCCGGCGGCTGCGACGGCTTCGGCATCAGATTGTCGTATGCGTCGCAGCGCGATTGAATTGCCGGCGTCTTGGCCGGATACAGCCCGGACACAGAAGCCGTTTTCAGACAGCCTTTGCAGCTCGGCAGCTGACCCGCGGTCGAATATTTCGGTCAGCAGGGTCACGGATCCTCCGCAGCACTGCCCAAGCCCCGGGCCGAGCGGCACGCGTTCCAGACGCGGAGTATTGACGCCCCCTTCGAGTTGCCGCCGCGCGTCCTCCGCCGCCTTGAATTCGAGTGCGCCGCCGCCGATCGTGCCTGACTGGCCATTCGGCCAGACGGTCATTGAAGCGCCGGCTTCTCTGGGCGCTGAACCGGCAGTATCAACGACGACCACCCGTGCGACCTCGCCGTGTCGTCTGACCTGTGTTTGAAGTTCTGCCAGATCCAGGCTCAATTCCGTTCATCCCGCTGGCGGCTGACCGCCGCCAGCACTGTTTCAGGAGTCGCTGGAGCATCCAGCGAAGGATAAACCGATCCGTTCCCGCATGACGAGACTGCGTCCGACAGCGCCATCAAGACTGAGATCCCCAGCATGAGCGGCGGTTCTCCGACGGCTTTCGAACGGTAGATGACATTTTCCCGGTTGCGCCCCTTGTCCCACAGTTTGACATTGAATTCGCGCGGGCGGTCAGAGCAGGCCGGTATCTTGTATGTCGACGGCGCGTGCGTCATCAGCCGGCCTTCCGGATTCCAGACAAGCTCCTCTGTCGTGAGCCAGCCGGCTCCCTGGACATAACCGCCTTCGATCTGCCCGATGTCGACGGCCGGATTCAATGAACGTCCGGCATCATGTATGATGTCGGCGCGCAGAATTCTGTGTTCGCCAGTCAACGCGTCGAGCGCGACTTCCGTCGCGGCGGCTCCGTACGCGAAATAAAAGAACGGACGCCCTTTTCCGGCGGCGCGGTCCCAATTGACCTTGGGAGTCGCGTAGAAGCCGGTGGCCGACAGCGAAACCCGGTTCAGATAGGCGGAATTCACGGTGTCCTCGAAACTGTACGACTCGCTGCCGACAAAGAACCGGCCGTCAGTGAAACGGACATCGCTCGCTTGCGCCTGATGCCGGGATGCGACGAATCCGGCTAGCCGCCCGACGATCTCGTCACACGCCTTCTTTACCGCCATTCCGTTCAGGTCCGTTCCGGAAGAGGCGGCTGTCGGTGCCGTGTTCGGCACTTTGCCGGTGTCGGCCGCGGTTATGCGGACGGAAGCCAGCGGCTGGCCGAATGCTTCCGCGGCGACCTGGGCAATCTTGACGTACAGGCCTTGACCCATTTCGGTGCCGCCGTGATTGATGCGGATAGAGCCGTCCTGATAGACATGAACCAATGCGCCGGCCTGATTCAGATGCGTGAGAGTGAATGAAATTCCGAACTTGACGGGGGTCAGCGCCAGCCCCCGCTTGATCACCGAATGTGACGCGTTCCATGCATCGGTCTCTTTGCGCCTGGCGCGGTAACCGCAGGCTGAAACGAGTTCATCAATGATTTCGCCGGCGACAAAATCCTCAACCTTCATTCCATAAAATGTTTCGCCGCAGGGAAACGTGCCCATCGGCGGATAAAGGTTGTTTTTGCGGACAGCCACTGAATCCTGTCCCAGCGCGAAAGCGATATGATCCATCACCCGTTCGATGCCGAGCATGCCCTGAGGACCGCCGAAGCCGCGGAACGCGGTTGCTGACTGCGTGTTTGTCTTCAGCCGCTCTGACGTCACGCGGACGGCCGGCAGATCGTAACAATTGTCGGCGTGCAGCATGGCCCGGTCGGCGACCGGCAGCGACAGATCGCGGGACCAGCCGCAGCGGAAATTCTGATCAAACTCGATCCCGCTGATGCGCCCGTTTCCGTCAAATCCGGCGCGGTATTTTATGACGGCGTCGTGGCGTTTGCCGGTCGTGATCATGTCGTCGTCGCGGTCAAGCCGCATTTTGCACGGCCGGCCCGTGATTTCCGCCGCAGCCGCGCAGGCGCAGGCGACGGCATTGGCCTGACTTTCCTTGCCGCCGAATCCCCCGCCCATGCGGCGTGTCTGCACCCGCACGGCATTCATCGGCCTGCCGATGGTTTCGGCAACTTTCTTCTGAACTTCCGCCGGATGCTGGGTGGAGCTGTAGACCAGCATGCCGCCGGCTTCCTGAGGAATTGCCAGCGCCGTCTGGCCTTCAAGATAGAAATGCTCCTGACCGCCGATTTCGATTTCTCCTGTAACCGTGTGTTCCGCGCTTTCAATGGCTTGGCGCGGGTCGCCTTTTTGATATTCCAGCGGCTCCTCGAAGCGGCTGCCCGCCTTGACGGCTTCGTCAATGGTGAGGACGGCCTCGAGTTTTTCAATCTCCGTCTCGCCGCGGGCGGCGGCCCGCCGGGCCAGAAGATGGCTGTCGGCGATGACCAGAAACACCGGCTGCCCGACGAAATGCACGCTGCCCGCGGCCAGCAACGGTTCGTCATGCGCCGCGGGGGAGACATCATTGGCCGCTGGAAGATCATCCGCCGTCATCACCGCCCGGACGCCGCGTGAATTCCTGACAGCTTCTAGATTCACCGATTCAATCCGGCCGCAGGCGACTTCTGACAGGCCGAACGCCAGATGCAGCGTGTTCGCCGGCGCTGGAATATCATCCACGTAAACCGCCTGTCCGCTGACATGCTGCGGGGCGGCATCGTGGGAAAACGGCTTGTGGACGGTCCTGATGTCAGACATCGTTGACGCATGCCGCTTCCGCCGGCTCTGTGTCCTGCAGAAAGTATTTCCGGAGCATGTTCCTCGCTGCCGTCATCCGGTAATGTGATGAAGCCCGGGCGTCGCTGATCGGCGAAAAATCCCTGCTCATAGCCTCCATCGCGCTGCGCGCCGTGTCTGTTGACCAGTTCTGTCCCCGCAATGCCGCTTCGGCATGGGCTGCCCGCTTCGGCGTGGCCGCCATGCCCCCGAAGGCAATGCGCGTGCGCGTGACTTTGTTGTTCTCCACAAAGACATTGATGCAGCCGCAGACCGCCGAGATGTCCTGATCGAAACGTTTCGACAGTTTGTAGCAGCGCAGCCGGTCCGGCTGCGCCGGGAACCTCAGAGATTCAATGAATTCTCCGGGCAGGCGGTCCTGCTTTCCGTAGCCGAGGAAAAAGTCTTCAAGCGGCATCGACCGTCTCCTGCCGCGGCGGCGGAGCGTCAGTTCCGCGCCCAGAGCGATCAGAGCGGGAGCCGCATCGCCGATCGGGGACCCGTTCGCGATATTGCCGCCGATCGTGGCGGAATTGCGGACCTGCGCTGACCCGAACCGCCTCAGCAGTTCCGCGAAGCCGGGATGGCGCTCATTCACGGCCTCTTTGAGACGTGACAATGTGACAGCGGCCCCGACGGCAGTCCATTCCGGTCCTTCCTTGATTTCCGCGAGACCGTTCACATCGCCGATGAAGCACAATGGCTCCGGCTCGCGCAGCTGTTTGGTGACCCAGAGGCCCACATCGGTCGCGCCCGCGACCAGAAGCGCGGTCGGGTTGTCCGCGTACCACTCCGCCAGTTCGCTGACGTTCCTCGGCATGAAAATCCGGTCGGTCCGCGACGCTGATGAACGGTAGGGGAGATTGTTCTCAATCTGTCTGAGCCAAGCTGGAACAGGCTTGCCGGACGCGGCTTCCGCGGCTCGGACGATCGGCGCGTAGCCGGTGCATCTGCACAGGTTCCCGGCGAGCACGTCGTCGTGGTCCCGGCAGCCGGCGGCGTGCGCGGCGGCCAGCGACATCACGATGCCGGGCGTGCAGAAGCCGCACTGGCTCCCATGATGCCGGATCATCGCATCCTGGACCGGGTGCAGCTGCCCGTCAGGGGCGGTCAATCCTTCGACCGTGCGGACATCCTTCCCGATCACCTGCGGCAGAAACAGGATGCAGGAATTCACCGCCCTGCGGCGGATTCTTCCGCCGAACCGGTCTGTGACCATGACCGTGCATGCGCCGCAGTCGCCCTCGTTGCAGCCTTCTTTGGTTCCGGTCAGCCCTTTGTCTTCGCGCAGAAAATCCAGCAACGTCCTGTTCGGCGAAGACAAATCGGGGCGCATCCGCTGACCGTTGACTGAAAATTCCGCTTCCGGCATCCGCTTCCCGCCTGTGAAATCCAAGGACAGCATGACCGTTCCGACTGTCCGTTATCAATATACACCGGCTGCGGCTGCGCGGCAAAACGGACGCCGCGAATTCACTCCGGGCCTTCCCTGTGCGGAGAATGCTGCCCGCAGACTGCTCTGGGCATGCGGCCGGTTTCCTGCGGATGCGCACGGGCCGGCGGAAGGTTCACCAAGACGCGCAACTAGTTTAGCAAGCGCCCATGCAAGACGCGCCGCGATTCGTCCACCTGCGGGTCCGCAGCGAATATTCGCTGCTGGAAGGCGCGGTGCGTCTTGACGGTCTGCCGGCTCTGTGCATCGATAACGGAATGCCTGCGGTTGCCGTCACCGACAACGGTAATCTGTTCTGTGCGCTTGAATTCGCGACTATCCTCTCCAAGGCCGGAATCCAGCCGATTCACGGATGCCAGTTCGCGGTGAGAGCCGGACAGGGCGGGCAGCCCTCCGAAGGCGGTTCGATCGTACTTCTGGCAAAGGACGAATCCGGCTACGGCAATCTGCTCAAACTCAATTCCTGTCTGTATCTCGATTCCGACAACGGTTCCGCGGAACTGACCATGGACCAGCTGCGGCTGTTTTCCGAAGGATTGATCTGCCTGACCGGCGGCGCGGAGGGTCCGGTCGGCAGACTCGCTGCCGAGGGCCGGCATGCTGATGCCGAGGCCGCGCTGCTTGAGATCGCGGAAATCTATCCGGGCCGCGCTTATGTGGAGATTCAGCGCCACCTTTCTGACGAATCCGATTTATCGCTGCGTGAATCAGCCGCTGAGCCGGTGATGCTCAAGCTTGCATACAAAAACAAGCTTCCCTTGGTTGCTACCAACGACGTCCATTTTCCAAACCGGGAGATGTTCGACGCCCATGACGCACTGATCTGCATAGCCCAGGCCGCCCATGTCGAGCAGATTGCGGGCCGCCGCCGCCTGACTCCGGAGCATTATTTCAAGTCGGCGAAAGAGATGGCGGAACTGTTCGCGGATTTGCCGGAAGCCGTTTCCAATTCGGTGGAAATCGCAAGACGCTGCTCATTCTGGGCGCAGCCGCGCGATCCGATTCTGCCTGTTTTCACCGAAAACGAGGGCGACGAACTGCGCCGCCAGGCCAGGGAAGGTCTGACCGAGCGGCTGGCTGTGATCACACCCGCGGCGGCCGAGGAGAAATACCGGGAGCGGCTGGAGTACGAACTCGGCGTCATCGAAAGCATGGGATTCGCCGGCTACTTCCTGATTGTCGCGGATTTCATCAAATGGGCCAAAAAGAACGGCATTCCGGTCGGCGCGGGCCGCGGGTCGGGGGCCGGGTCCTTGGCGGCGTACGCGTTGACGATCACCGACCTTGATCCGATTCGCTTCGATCTGATTTTCGAGAGATTTCTGAACCCCGAACGGATCTCGATGCCGGACTTCGATGTCGATTTCTGCCAGGAACGGCGCGACGAGGTCATCCGGTATGTCCGAAAAAAATACGGCGAGGACCGTGTCGCGCACATCATCACATTCGGTGCGCTGCTGTCGCGGGCCGCGGTGCGGGATGTCGGCCGCGTGCTGCGCATTCCTTACCCGAAGACCGATGCGATCGCCAAGATGATTCCCCGTGACGGAGCGAGAAACGTGCCTGTTGAAGAGGCGCTGGAGCGGGAACCCAGGCTGCGCGATATGCGCGATTCAGATCCGCTGATCGGCCGGCTGTTCGAATATGCCCGGTCCTTAGAGGGGCTGCTGCGCAACGCTTCGACACATGCCGCCGGAGTGGTCATCGGGAACCGGCCCCTGGATGAACTGGTGCCTGTCTACCAAGACCCGAGAGCGGAGATGCCCGCAACCCAGTTTTCCATGAAATGGGCGGAAAGAGCGGGCTTGGTCAAGTTTGATTTTCTCGGTCTGAAGACCCTGACCGCGATCAAGAAAGCCGTTGATCTGCTCGCCGGGAACGGAGTCGAAATCGACATCAACAATCTTCCTCTTGACGACGAAAAGACGTTTCAGATGTGTGCCGCCGCGGAGACAGTGGCCGTGTTCCAGCTCGAAAGTTCGGGAATGAAAGAGACACTGCGCCGCCTGAAACCGGCCTGCATCGAAGACATTGTCGCGCTCGTGGCTCTCTACCGTCCGGGGCCGATGGACAACATCCCTGCTTACTGCGATGTCAAGAACGGACTCAAGAACAGGAAGCAGCTGCACGAAACGATCGACTGGATCGTCGCCGAGACCCATGGAATCATGGTCTATCAGGAGCAGGTCATGCAGATCGCCCAGTCGATGGCCGGCTATTCGCTCGGCCAGGCTGACCTGCTGCGGCGCGCCATCGGCAAAAAGGTCAAGGAGGACATGGACGCCGAGAAACCTAAGTTTCTCGAAGGGGCGAAACGCAACGGTGTCGCCGGAAAAACCGCAGCGGGAGTGTGGGATCTCATGGCGCGGTTCGCGGAATACGGGTTTCCGAAAGCGCATGCCGCAGCCTACGCTCTGGTGAGCTACCAGACGGCTTGGCTCAAGGCCAACCATCCGGTCGAATTCATGGCATCGGTTATGAACTGCGAAATCGGGGAGACCGACAAGCTGAAGGCTTTCGCCGGCGAGCTGCAGCGGCTGAACATCAAGCTGCGGCCGCCCTGCGTCAATGCTTCCGATGCGGAGTTTGCGACGAACGGCGGGGAAGTGCTTTACGGGCTGGGCGCGGTGCGGAACATCGGTTCTGAGGCCGCCCGGCGCATTGTTGACGAGCGTAAGGCCGGACCATTCAAAGACCTTTTCGATTTCGCCGGGCGGATTGAACTCAGGCATGTCGGGAAACGGCAGCTGGAGTGTCTGGCCCAGTCCGGCGCGTTTGACGCGCTGGACGGCAACCGGAAACGTGTGTTCGAGTCCGTTGATCTGTTGCTTTCGTATTCGGCGGTTGTTTTCGAAGAGCGCAACTCAGGCCAGGATTCGCTGTTCGGAGGAGAAGACAGCGAAATTCCGCCGCCCTCCCTTCCGGATTGCGGAGACTGGGGCGGACTCGAGAAATCGGAAAACGAGCTCTTCGCGATCGGCTATTATCTGACCGGCCATCCGTTGGACGCCATCCTCTCCCAACTGAAAAAGGACGGAATTCTGCCTTATGCCGAATTGGTGGACCTCATCTCTTCCACGCCCAGGAAGTTTCTCTTGGCCGGCTATGTCTCGGCGGTGCAGCAGAGGATTTCGCGGCAGGGCAATAAGTATGCGTTTGTGGAACTTTCCGATCCGTCCGGAAATTTCGAGATCACTGTTTTCTCCGATCTTCTGCATAAACACGGCGAACAGCTGGCGGTCGGCAGCTGCTTGAAGGCGGTGGTGACGGCCAGTTCGGAGAATGACCAGATGCGTCTGAAAACTGAAGTCTTGGAATTTCTGGATATATCCGGAGAAACGGACAGGACTCCGGCGATGAAGGGGCTGCGTATCTATTTCAAAGGGATGGACGCGCCGAAAAGAGTCCGGGATTTTCTGGAAACGAACTGCCGGAAAGGAGAAGGGCAGGGCGAAATCTCGTTCTGTCCCGCCGCTTCAGATATCAGTTGCGATTTCGAAATCAAGATTCCCGGAAAATTCATGCTGAACTCGAAAGTCAAGAAGGCGATCGCCAGTCTCGAAGGCATTGTCGTCGTCAATGAGTATTGACGGCGGTGCGCTCGAATTATCGCCGAAACGAGATGAATTCGGATGCCCGGCTGGCCAGAACCTGCCCGCCTCACAGCGATGCTGACTTTGGCGGCTTATCCGGAGCGATGTCGTTGCCGGAATTTCCGCCCGACGCTATTACGGCGGAAGGACAAGGAGCGTGTTGTATGAACACCGGCACGAGACTGGCGGAGAGACCATACCGCAATGCGACTTATCAGGACGTGCTCGATGCCCCGCCCCACATGACAGCCGAAGTGCTCGCGGGTACGCTTCATACCCATCCACGGCCGGCCGCGCGCCATGCGTGGGCCAGTTCGATACTGGTCGGGGAACTGGTCGCGCCGTTCGGGCGCGGGCGCGGGGGCCCCGGCGGCTGGTGGATCGTGTTCGAGCCGGAGTTGCATTTCGGCTCCGACGGGGAAGACATAGCCGTGCCTGACCTGGCCGGCTGGCGGCGGGAAACCATGCCTGAATATCCCGATGCGGCTTATTTCGACATCGCGCCGGACTGGGTCTGCGAGGTTCTGTCGCCATCCACAATGCGGATCGACCGGCACGAGAAAGCAGCGATCTACGCCCGCGAGGGCGTCTTCCATATGTGGTTCGTAGATCCAGATGTGAAGATGCTGGAAGCGTTCGAACTCCGTGAGGGTCGCTGGGTGTTGCTTGCCACGCTGGCCGATGACGCGCCGGTCTCGCTCCCGCCCTTTGACGACGTCACTTTCCCGCTTGACGCGCTCTGGCCGGAAAGCGCCGCCGGTGACAGCGGTAAGGCAGAAAGGGACGCTGGTGCCGGCGCCCGGTCACAGGTTGACGTGCCTGACAGCGAAGAAAATCGCCCGAAATCGTGAATAGCTGGGGTGGACAATACCTTGATAGGCCTGCATGTTGCAAGTCGCCGCTTGGCTGCGGGCCTGCTTGCGTTCCCGGCAGCCGAGCGGCCTCATGTGTTCTGACAATCACTCTGAATGTTGTGTTGCTGCAAATTTATTGTCGCTGAACTCGCTGCCGCCGCCATCAACTCAGGTGATGGACTTCCGGCATTCCGTAGACGGGCGTCGGGATCCCTTCCATCCGCGCCTTGAGCTGCAGGGCTAAATAAATGGAATAGTGGCGTGACTGGTGCAGGTTTCCGCCATGGAACCAGAGCGCTTCCTGTCGGGTCGGCTTCCACATATTGCGGAGCTCTCCTTCCCAAGGCCCCGGATCCTTGGAAGTGCCTGATCCCAAGCCCCAGCACTTGCCCACGCTGTCAGCCACGTCCTTTCCGATCAGCTGCTCTGCCCAGCCGTTCATGGAACCATAACCCGTTGCAAAGACTACGACATCCGCTGCGATCTTCTCGCCGGCCACGATAACGCCATCTTCAACCACCTCGTTGATCTGTCCCGTCTTAAGTCTTATCTTGCCGTCGGCGATCAACTGGCTTGCGCCCACGTCGATGTAATAGCCTGAGCCGCGGCGCAGATACTTCATGAACAGGCCGGAGCCATCTTCGCCTTGGTCGAGCATGAAGCCCGCCCTGCGCAGCCCATCCAGCAGATCTTTGTCTTTTTCCGCCGCCGCGTCGTAGACGGGCATCTGCAGCGGCGGAAGAGCCTTATAGGGAAGCGAAGCAAAGATCATGTCAGCCTTGTGGGTTGTGATTCCGTTGCTCAGCGCTCGTTCGGAGTAAAGGTCGCCCAGCGCCAGCTCCATGAGCGTTTCGGAGCGGACGACATGAGTCGAGGATCTCTGGACCATTGTCACATCGACGCCTTGTTCCCAGAAATCTTGGCAGATGTCATGGGACGAGTTGTTTGATCCAATTACCACCGCCTTTTTTCCTGATCCCTTGTAGGCCTCAGCGCCCGGGTGCGTTGAGGAGTGGCACAGATCGCCTTTGAACCTTTTTGTTCCCGGGATATCAGGCATGTTCGGGATTCCTGACATGCCGGTGGCGAGCACCAGCTGCTTGGGGCGCAGGGTGATTGCCCGGCCATCGCGTTCTACTTCGACAGTCCATGTTCCGGACACTTCATCACGCTTGGCGGATTTGGCCGCAGACTTGGTCCAGTAGTTAAGCTCCATGATTTTGGTATAGCTCTCCAGCCAGTCGCCGATTTTGTCCTTGGGGCTGAAAACAGGCCAGTGGTCGGGGAAAGGGAGGTAGGGCAGATGGTCGTACCAGACCGGGTCATGCAGGCAGAGCGACTTATAGCGGTTGCGCCAGCTGTCGCCCGGGCGTTCGTTCTTCTCGATGATGATTGTCGGCACGCCGAGGCGGCGGAGGCGGGCGCCAAGGCCGATTCCGCCTTGACCGCCCCCGATAACGACCACATAAGGCTGTTCGCTGTAACCCAGTTCTGCGGCTTCTTTCTCCTGCTGTTCTTTCCATGTCAGACGGCCCTGCTGCTGGCCATGCGCGACGCCGAGATCCCGGGCGGGGCCTTTCGCTTCTTCGTGGCCCTTGATCTCCTTGAGCGCGGTCAGAAATGTCCATGCTCCTTTGTCGGTTATTCTTACATGTCCCTCGCCGCGCCCATGAGCCGTCTCGAAATCGAACCAGCCTTCAGTAATCCCGTCAGCCGATGAGGCGTCTCCGCGCAGGGTGAAATTGGAGGGTTTGATGTCTCCGGCGACCGCGTCGACCATCTCGGCAATCTGCCTGCGCCCCTCCATCGTCTTGATGTTCCAAGTGTGGCTGATCAGATCCCGCCAGTAGCCTTCTTCCTGAAAAAGCGCGGCGGCGGCTTCTCCATCCTTGGACAAGACGTTCTCCAGTCTTTCCAGCCAAGCAGTGACTACTCCGTTCGGTGCGTGTGCTTCCATCATATCCTCTCAAAGTTGGTTTGTGAACTTTCTTCTTCCGCAGGCCGTGCCGTTCCGACCTGCGCAGCCGAATATTAAGGACAATTCGACTGCGGCTTCAGATAAATTCTGACACTCACATATATTACGTCCGTACAACTATGAAATGCATCACCGAGATCAGCCGGCGGTTCTCTATCGGAATCAAGCTGTAGCAGATGCAGCAGATGCCCGGCAAATGCGTTTCCGAGGGCCGCCGGTCGAATCGTTCAGGGCAGCCTGCGTTGACAGCGGCCGTTCCGGACATCGCTTGTCCGCGGGCTGTGTGAACGCGAGCGTTGGCATGACATCAACGGAAAGCCGAACCTCAGCTCCGCCCGCGGCATCCTTGGCAAACTGGCCGACCGTGTCGGCGTTTCACTGCCCCCGGCGGCAGCGCCCGGTGACAGGGTCATCCGCCCCGCCGACGACTGGCCCGACACCGACCCGGCCTACTCGCTGGCGTACCTCGGCGAGACCAGTCTTGACCTGGTCTCCGACGCCGACGGGCGACGCTGGGAATCGATGATGGAAAGTCATCATCCCGAAGGCCGGCGCCATGACCCGGCGGTCGGATGCGGTACTGGATCGTGTCGTCCGTACACGGCAGGCCAGCCGGCATCTGCTTTGCCGCTGCGGGCTGCCGGGCAGGAATTTCCTTGCGGCGCGTGCCGCAGGCGATGTCCGCGGCGCCGGAATCCGGGCGGATTCTGACAGAAGCCGCGCCCGGGCTTGCCTGCCCCGGTTGGCCGAGTAACTGCGATATCAGATGAAGGCTTGGAAAAACGAGGCTTATCGCCGTGCAGTGTGCGCAAATGCAACAATGTACGTATTTCGGTGCGGATCGGCAAAAAAGGAGGGGGGGGGGCACTTTAACTTCATGCCATTTGCTTATATTATCGGTTAGAACAGAACTGTCTGGCCTGGCAGCTGCAATTGAAATGGATGTTCGTGTGTTTGCCAGATTGATTGCCGTTGCGGGGTTTGGAGGAATCGCAAAGGGAAACAGGACTATGAAATATTATTCATTCCTTGATGTGTGGCCAATTGGATATTTCCCGTTCCGGTTGCCGGATAGGGTGAGCGGACTTCTTGGCCCGGCCGCTCGGTTCGCGGTGCCCGGCGCGGTCCTTGCGGGTTTAGCCGTGCTTACGGCGCTGCCCCCCCCCGTGTCGGCGCAGACCTGCACGTCCACGCCGTCGGTCACATTCGCTACCCCTCTTTCCCTGAAAGCTGATTACACGGCCCGAGTTAGATGCGCCGGCCTGACCGGGGGGCTGACGCTGACCCTTGAGGCTGATGCCAAGATCGGCACGAAGGAGGGACCGGTGAAGGGAAATGCAAACAACGGCGGTCTTAGCCTTATCGCTAAGGGAGCCGGCACCAACGACGTCGACGTCACGCTCAACGGTCAAATTTACTCAACCTTCTTTGGAGTGTTCGCTGAACGCAAGGGACAAGGCGACATCACGGTCACGACGGGGGCGGACAGCATTATCGAAACAAATGCAAGAGGCATATTTGTGGATTTCCAAAACGCAGTGGGTGATTGGGACGAGGGCGACATCGTGATCAACCACAACGGCAAGATAAAAGCGGTTGGCGATGGATTAGATCTATTCGCAAGGGGAAACGGCGGTGTCATGGTCACGACGGGAGCGGACAGCGTGATCGAAACAGAGGCAATAGGCATATCTTCCGATAATTCCCCCGAAATGCAATTATTGGTGCCAGGAAGCCCAACATTAACTCCATTTAAGAGGAGCCGTCCGTTAGGCAGTACTGTTATCACCCACAACGGCAAGATAGACGCGAGCACCGGAATAAAATTGGTTGACGGCTTGCTTGACGGCGAAGATGGCGGCGGCATCACGGTCACGACAGGGGCAGCCAGCATGATTGATGCAAGCGGCACAGGAATAGATGTCGTCGCCGAAACCGCCAGCACAGGCAAAGTCATGATCACCCACAACGGCAGCATAGACGCGTACGGCAATGCGATATCTGTTGTCAACAAGGGAACAGGCGCAGTCACGGTCACGACGGGAGCGGACAGCGTGATTGAAACAGACACAACCGGTATAGCTGCTGATATCCAGAACTCCTCCAGCACAAGCGAAATCATGATCACCCACAGCGGCAAGATCCACGCTGATGACGACGGAATGACATTGTTCAGCCAAGGAAGCGGCAGCATCAAGGTCACGGTATCGGAAAACAGCGAAGTTGTTTCCATGAAAAACGGTATCCTGGTGCGTCACGAAGGCGCCGGCAAGTTCGAGGTCACCATCTGGGGCAAGGTCATGGGAGGTTTGACGGATTCCGACGGTTCCGAATACGCAGGTCTGCGTATCGCGGTGAAGGAGGGCGACACCTCGAACGGCGGCGGCGGCACGGTCGTGGTCGGCCCCAAGGCGCATCTGGGTGCGCAATCCGGCTCAGGCATCAAGATAAGCGAATACGCTGGTTCTGTGACCTTAATCCTTGAGAAGGACGAGGACGGTTATGTCGGCCGCATTGACGGCCGGATTCCGGCTGCGGTGACCGTCAAGACCCGAACCGGTTCCACCGGCCCGGCGGCAGAACTCAGCGTCGGAGACACGGTCGTCATGCGCGGCGAGAGAAAAGCCATTTACACCGAAAGGCGCTCGTCCACGCTCACGGCGGCGGCCGACAGTGGTTCTGAGTTCACAGCGAGCGGCGTCTCCCGGATCTATGACAACCGCGCCCGGCTTTATGAGGTTCTGCCGTCGGTCCTTTCAGGTCTGAACGCGCAGACGCCCTATCGTGCCCGCATGGCGGTTCCGCGCAGCGGTCAGGGCGTCTGGGCCCGTGCCGACGCCGGCAGCGGCAAGCGAGCGGCGGCGGATTCGTCCACCGGCCGGGGTTTTCACGGCATGGCCCTGTCCTGGGACGTCAAACAGTTAGGTTTTGAGGCGGGTTTCGATTTTCCGTCTGATCAAAATCTGAGGCTAGGGGTGAGTGCGTATCATCGCAAGAGCGAGGCTAAAGTGAAGAACGGCGGTTCCGTCAAGGCATCCGGCACCGGGGTCAGCCTGTCGGCGACCCACGGCGGCGACGGCGGTTTTTTCCTCGACGGACGCCTTAGCTACACTGGTTTCAGCGGCATAGAGCTGACGTCGGACACCGAGGGGATGATCCGGTCCGGGGTGTCGGGCAGCGGCTTCGCGGCCGGTTTTGAAGCCGGCAAGCCGATGGAACTGCAGGGCGTGCGGGTGACGCCGCGCGGCGGTTTCACTTATTCTTCGGTCAAGACGGACGCCTTTGACGACTTGGAGGGGGTTCCGGGGCGCGGCAAGGTCGAACTCGGCAATGCCGAGAGCATGAAGGTGCGCCTCGGGGCACTGGCCGAGACGGGCGGCGGCGGAGAAGACCGGGATCTGAGGGTATATGGCTCACTGGATCTGGAGCACGAGCTCGCGCCAGAGCGTGAAGTCACGGCATCCGGCACGAAGCTCATGGCTGAAGTGAAGCCGACTTGGGTTCGTCTGGGCGCAGGCGGCATGCTGAAGCTAGCCGACGATACAGCGCTGTCCGGCGAGGCGTACTATGCGACGGCCGGCGGCGGCAACTCCGACTTCGGCGGCAGTATCGGACTGAATTTCCGCTTCTGAACCAAAGGCCGCCGGGCTTCTGCGGGCGCTGTTTCCGGCACCGGCGGCACCCGCTGGCGGAGTCCTTTTCCCGCTCTGGGTATTCGTCCGCCGTGTCCTGTTGCGGATGAGCCTCTGACATTTTCGTGTCTTCCGCTTGGGTTGTTCATGCCGGATGTGGATCTTGCCGGCGAGGTATTAAACCGGTTCGGGCGGTGAGTTGTTTGACGGCTCGGATTGTGTTTCGGGGGCGGTGTGCGCTGTCCGATGTCGCCGGTGAATCACGGAAGACACGACAGGCGCCGGCTCTTCAAGGCCGTTGGCAATCGAACTGCTCTTTGGGCGGTCTGCGGCCATTGCCGCCGTCCGTATTTCCATGCTGCGCTTATGCTCACACGGTTCGATTAATCTCTTGAACTGGCTGGGAACGCCGGCGGGGACTTGCCGAGGCAATATGCCGCCGCATGATTGCTGTGAGCGAAATTGCCGTCATAGCTGTCGAAAACGGGGCAAGGTTCTGTCCGGGGGCGGACTATAAAATAAGGCTCAATTTACAAATCGTATGCACGGCCTTTCGGTTCCCGCAGAAAAAATGTGCGGGAGGAGGCGTTTTTCAGCCCAACATACTGATAATACTGCAGAATAATTGTCGAAGTATCTGGCAAAACCGCTTGTGATCTATGACATCTATCCCCTTGTAGGCCCGTACAACTATGAAATGCATCACCGGGTTCAGCCGGCGGCTCTCTGTCAGAATCAAGATGTAGCAGATACTGCAAGTGCCCGTCAAATGTGTTTCCGAGGGTTGCCGGTCGTGAGAAGGGCGGGAATCCGGCGTGATCCAGCCGCTAGCCGGGGTTGAGCGGCGGCCGGATCGTCCAGTTCGGCCGCTTTCAAGCGGCCCCCAGGCGGTTTCAGCGGGCAGGGGCGTCAAAAGGCTCATCCCCCCGGGTCTATCAATATCACATACTTAACTCTTACTTGATTGCGCATCCCGAACCGAAACATGAGAATCCGCTTTCCATATCCTGAAGTTCGACGGTGAATCCATGTCGGACTCACCGTCATGATCCCCGCTTCCGCTGAGCGGCCCGAAGTCTGCCGCGGGTTTGTCCGGACATCAGACATTTCCCGATGATCCCCAGCGCATCGGCGACATCCTGCGGGGAACCGGCGAAGCCTCACGCCGCCGGGTTTCGGCCAGCTCCTGCGACCAGCGGCGGCGGCAGCCCGCGGGCGAGTCCGCGGCTCGTCGTCGACTGCGAACAGCCGATCTCCGCTGCGATGCTTTTTTGCGGGAAACCGCTTTTCTTCAGCGCCTGAAGCCGGCAACGGTAATGCTGGGTCAAGCGGTTAAAGCCCGACGGCATGCGCTTCCCTCCGTTTTCATCATGGAGAGTGTCGCACCCGCTTGATCCGCGTATGGCATATAGATCCGCCTCGGTCGCGGTCTGCGGATGAAGCGGCGCATTCTGGAGTTTAACCGGTGCCGCGACTGATCTCCGGCCGGCCGGGGTTTGTCGCCGGGTGAGGGAACCCCTTTGTTTTCATGGACATGGAAATTCCAGGCGCTGCAGATCGCATTTCGCGGCAAGTATGCCGTCAGCCGCCACGATGTTTCCATCAACCGTGGATTATGCCATGGGGAGTGGATTTCAATCGAACTTCAGGACACGGAAGGCGGATTTGAATGTTCCGGTTCAGGACACGCAGTCAAATCGGAGTTAAGTATGAGATATTGATAGCCCCGGGGCCGCTTCCTGAGCCTCGCGGAAAGCCTCCGCCGGGGTCCGGTAACCCAGGCAGCGGCGGGGGCGGTCATTGAGCGCGTCCTGCACCCTCCGGACCTCGGCCGGATCGACTGTCCGGAAGTCCGTCGGTTTCGGAAGCTGTTCCCTTACCAGGCCGTTCGTATGCCCGCCCACCCCCGCTGCTGTGAACGGTACGGGCGAAGTAAAAGCCGGCGCCGAGAGCCCGGGGAATCTCCGCATGCACCGCGAATTCCTTGCCGTTGTCAGCCGTGATCACATGCGTCATGCCGGACACCGGCCGCAGACAATCGATGACCGCAGCCCCGACCAGAGACGACGTCCTTCTCTCAACCCGTTGAAGCAAAGTGAATTTCGTCGCCCGGTCGACAAGCGAAACCAGAGATCCCCGGTGCCGGACGCCGATGACCGTGTCCGCTTACTAGTAGTCTGACACAGTGATAATGATGGCAATCGTGGTTTGGCGGACGTCCTGATTTCCAGTGTTGACGCTCCGTTGAAGTTGCAGCAGCAGCCTCAGTCTGAACGAAGACAAATGCTGTCGGCCGGGTATTTCAGCCGGATTCTGAGCAGGAATCCAGCGGCTGAGGCCTGTTTCGCGCCGGCGGCGATTACAAGAGGCGGGAAGCTATGACGGATCAGCAGGAACAAATCGGACGCAAGATACAGCATGTGCGGCTCGAAGATCATGAACGGGCTGAATCAGAGGAGATCGTTTCATCCGGCCGGGGTTCGGCCGAGCGGCGGCGGCGGGCGCATATTCTTCTTCTCACGGATGAGAACCGGAAGAGCGGCGCGTGCGCCGATGCCGACGCCGCCGATTCTGTCGGGGTCGGCACGGCGACGGTCGAGCGGCTCCGCCGGCGTTTCGTCGAGGAGGGTATGGCGGCCTCAGGCGCAAGCCGCATTCGAACCGCGTTCCTCCGAAGCTTGACGGCGAGGGCGAGGCGAAGCTGACGATGATCGCCTGTTCGGAACCTCCCGAGGGGCGTTCCTCACAGCCGCCAGCGCTGCTCGGCGAGCGGCTGGTCGCGTTGAATGTCGTTGACAGTATTTCCCGGGAGACGGTCAGGAGGACATTAAAAAAACGATTTGAAACCGCACCTTACGCGGTGTCAGTGCATTCCGGCGGAGAACAGCGGCGACTTCGCATGCTCGATGGAGGATGTGCTCAGGGTTTATCAGCGGAAGTTCAGCGGGGACGAGGTCCTGGTCTGCACAGCCGAGGCTCTGAGAAAGCGGACGAAGGAGGTCCGCACGGCTTTGCCGACCGCTCCCGGCCGGCCGGCGCGCTTCGACTGCGAATACGAGCGCAACGGGACGGCGAATCTGTTCATGGTTCATGCGCCGCTTGCGGGCCAGGGCATGTCAAAATCACCGACCGCCGGACGAAGAAAGATTTCGCCGAGCTCCTCAGGGATATCGCCGATATTCACTTCCCCGGCAAAAAAATCGTGCTGGTGACAGCCAACCTTAACACGCATAAGCTGTCGAGTCTTTACCATGCTTTTCCGCCGGAGCAGGCGGGCAGGCTCTACGAGCGCTTCGAAGTTCATCACACGCCGAAACACGGCAGCTGGCTGAACATCGCCGAGAGCGGAATCAGCGCGCTGAGCCGTCAGTGCCTGTCCCGGCGCATTCCCGACCGGAAGACGCTCTGCCGCGAGGTTTCGGCATGGGAAAAAGCGCGCAACGCCGACCCGGCCCCGGTCAAACAGCGGTTCACCGCCGAAGACGCGCGCATCAAACTGCATTCCCTGTAGCTGTCAATATAAAAATGACAGACTACTAGCCTCGATTCCCAACGGCCATAATTGATGTGAATCCCGGGATCGCGCGCGCCCCGTTCACAGGAAGCTGATCCGCAGCCTGCGGTTTCCGAGCCATGGGACGGCGATGTCGGTTTCGTCGTATGAGGCGTTGAGGAGGAACGGGTTGTTCGCCCGCCGCCCGATCCGGACGTCGATGCTGTCCCTTCCGATCGTGATGTCCGCCGGCGCCTTGACGAAGTTGCGGAACAGCGTGCGCGACTTCGCGTTCCTCTTGCCGTTTCCGACGCGGACGGCCAGCAGCCGGTACAGGCCGCCGGCCATGAGGGTGAGCTGGAGATCGAGATCGATCTTCATCGGGACCGCGGCGGACAGCGCGTCCATATGGAAGAAGTCGATCGCGTCGGCGATGGCGTTTTCGATCACCATCCGCCGGGCGTAACGGTCGACGAGCCGGCTCGCGGAGGTCTTCATCTGATTGGTGAGCAGCAGGGTCGGCCGTTCGTGGCCCAGGCCGCGCACGGCGAGCTGGCGGATGTCGCCCGGACAGCCGGAGATCCGGACGCGCCGGTCGAGAACCCCGGGCGTGCGGCAGATGCGTCCGACATCAGCAAGGCGCACTTGCTTCCAGTCGCTTTCCGGGGCGTCAGCGACAGCGTCGAGAAGCGATCCAGTCCGCCTGCGAAGGGTCAGGAAGTTAATGCCTCTCTCGTTGATCCACTGGAGATTCGCATGTGTCGTCAGCCGGGAATCGAACGCTGGTTCCCCGGGCAGGCCGCCGTTGCGCTCCTACCAGCACCCGATGAACCGGAGGATCTCGTCGTTCTGGTCCGCCTTGCGGACCCGGGCGTTCGCGTAGACGAGCAGGCGGGCGTCGGCGTCGCGGGCGAGGAAGGCGAGGACGCCCTTCTGCCTGCGGCTCCGCTTGGAGACGTAGTGCCGTTCGACGGGCGCCTCCGGATCCTTCCCGTGCCAGGGGATGGCATGGAAGTCGAGGTCGAAGGAGCCGTCCCCGCCGAGATCCGTCTCCAGGTCGTTCAGCGCCCGGCGCCAGCGGTCCATGAGGCCGGCGCACAGCTTCGGGTCGACACGCCCGGAATACTCGGTCAGGCTTGACCGCTCAGGCATCACGTTCAGCCCGGCGAACAGGGCTGTGCCGGGATCGAGGATGTCGGCCATGACGTGCGGCGGCCGTCCGACTCACTGGAGCTTCAGCGCCAGCAGGGCCCGGAAAGCATGGCCGGCGGGGATCATCCCGCTGCCCGGCATGCCGCTGTCGGCGGCGATCCGGTCGAGATCGAGCCGGACAAGGTCGGGGACGAAAAGGAACAGCCCGCCGAACCCGGTGCGCATGCGTCGCGGCGAGAGGTCGAGCTCCCGGGCGTCGGCGACCGGGGCGGAGATCGGCCGGAGGGCGGCTTCGCGCTCGCCGGGCGACCGGCGCGGCAGCTTGCCGACGCCGTTCCTGCGGAGCGTCCGCTGCACGGTCGTCGTTCCCGCGGGCATCCCTTCCTCCCCGAGCTTCCGGCTGATCTCGCCGACCGAGAGGCCGGCGGTCCTGCGAAACGCTGGGATGCGCCGGTCCCGCCGCAGCCTGAGAGGCTCGCCGGGATTCGGCTTCGGACCCGGCCTGCGCTCGGCGAAAAAGGAAGACAGATCCGGGTTCCCGCGCAGCTTCGTGCACAGGTTGCGGAAGGACCCGAGGCTGTATCCGAAGCGCCTCGCGGCCTCCGCGGCCTCTGCGCCGTCGAGAAAGCAGGCCCGGAGGGCCTCGTACTGGAGACAGTTCCGGGACCGCGGCTTGCGGAAGAGTTCGGCCAAGTCAATCATAGCAATGCATGTAGTTTAGATACTATTGCTGCTATTTATATAATGGCTGCCGCCGCAAGCCGGAATTGCGCAGAACCGCGCCGCGCGTCGAGCCGGGACATATGAAGTAAAGCCTGGAAAGAATTCCGAAGGCAGGCGCTGAACCCGGAAGCCGCCCCTTTTCTGATCCTGATGCCGTGCCGCATCCCATAATGACAGAGTGATAATCAGTGCTGAAAACCTTAAATAAGATGATTACGTGCCGGCGCCGGCAAGACCGACATCCATCGGATCCAAGCGGGAAGCACGGCAAACGCCGCCTGCCGAACGATAACGGATCCAGCCGGCGGTCCACGGCCGCCGCCCGATTCACATCAATTATGGCCGTTGGGAATCGAGGCTAGTCTCCCGCCCGGGTCTTCTCCTCGACGATCGCGGGCCGCTCGGATATGTCCCTCCGGCCGGGAATCACGCCCCGACCAGAGCCGTCGCGGCCCCGGCGGCTCCGCTTCCGCCCCCGCCGGCGGAGACGGCGGAACAGGTAGGGCTATCGCTTTTGAAATTCCCCGTTTTCCGGCAGCAGTCCGGCGGAGCTGATGAGCTTCAGGGCGCAGCGGTGATGCTGTCCGGCTTTCTTAAGTCTGCCGCGCATTGACTTGGTCTGTTCATCCTCCGTGACCCGCGCCAGGTTAAGAGACAGCCGCCGCATCACGGCCAGGTTTTCGGGGCCGGGTCCGGTTGCGCAGATGATCTTCGTTCATCGTGACATCCAGAAACCAGTGCAGACTGTTCTCTGCTGACCAGTGCTTCCGCACGCCCTTGAGAAAACGCTCCGGATCACGCTTCCCGCTCATGATGAAATACCGGGTTCCGGCGCTGCGCTTTCCCTTGATTTCCCGGGTCGAAGAGACGGATCCGACAGCGGCGAGACCCGGCTGCAGGTGCTTTTCCAGCCAGCCGACATCATGGCGGACGGCGGCCCGCCGGGTTTCGATCCGGCCGTGCCCCTTCTCCTTATGCGTCTCGGAAAACTGAATGTTTTCAATGTTATCAGGGTCCTCCATATACCGTTTCACATCCTTGCGCAGATTGCCCTTCAAAGCGAGAATATACTCGCCCCCGCCGTCCTTCACGGCCTCCGATATCGCCCGCTGCGCATGCATCGCGTCCGCCGCTGCCGTCCGGCCCCGGATGTCGAGGAACTTCAGAAGCGCGGGGATCGCCGTGATCTCGTTCGACTTCCCGTCGACCGCGGTCTGCGCGGGAGCCGGCCGCGTCTCAAAGGCGAAAGCGTGCACGAGGTGCAGCGGCTGCCGCTTCGAAGCATCGGCGAATGACCGGCGCAGGGTCTTGCCGTCGACGGCAATGACGCCGTCTCCGTATTCCGCCGCCAGACCCTCCGACCAACTGCGGGAAAGACGCGCGAGAACGATGCCGAGTTCGAGGGGATCAAGGCTGTTGAACAAATCGGAAAAGGCGTCGCAGCTCGGCGTGCCGTGTTTCAGATCCATGAACTTAAGCAGGAATTTCTTCTTGATTTTGCCGTATTCGACTGTATCGGTGCATGTTTCGCCTCCTGACATGACAGTCAGAAGAGCGATCATGAGCATTTCGTGAAGGTCGTGCCGTGTGGCGTTGCTGAGCCGGGGATCGGTTATACCGTTGAAAACAAAAGATAAATCAGCCATGTTCCTGCCTCTGTTTGAATTTTTAAGGCATTGATCAAACAAAATGCGCTGATTGGAAAACAGAAAAATTCAAAAGCGATAGCCTTAGAGTTTGTTCCATATGTTGAGCAGTCCCGCCGCCGTGCAGCATAATCCCGTCTTGCTGACAAAAAATGGGAGCATCCACATGGCTTGGAACGAGACCACTGAGCCGCTTTATAAGCGATCTTTAGACCGGTTTGAAACCGATGTGACTGATGCGGAATGGGCAGTGGCAGTGCCGCTGCTGCCGCCGCCCTCAAGGATGGGCCGCAAGCCGATCACCGACCTCCGGGAGGTGTTCAACGCTGTCTGGTTCATGCTCGCGACCGGCTGTCAATGGCGGTCAATTCCTAAATGTTTTCCGCCTTTTAAGGCCTGTGGACAAATCGGGTTGCGCTTCGGGCGATTCGCTGTCAGAATCACCATAACGAGCGCCGGAGCGGCGCCGCAGGCAAGACGGGCAGAGAGATGAATGAACCCTGACAGAACCATGCTGACTGATAGAATGCATCAGCGGATCGAACCGCTTCTTCCCGGCAAACCGACCGACCCCGGCGCTGCCGCGGCGGACAACCGGCTTTTCGTTGAGGCGGTGCTTCAGCGCATCCGGACAGGCGCGCCTCAGCGCGATCTTCCGCCGCGGTTCGGCAAGCAGCACAGCGTGTGCAGGCGGTTCCGCCGTCAGCCGCTTTCGGGTGTTTTTGAACGTGTTTTCAATGCGTTATCGGAGGCGTTCGACTTCGAATACATATTCATTGACGGTTCTGTCGTGCAGGCGCATCAGAAGGCTTCCGGGGCGAAAAAAGGGGGCCCTGCCGACAGGGGATCGGGCGTTCCCGGGGCGGTCTGACGAGCAAAATCGTCGCGGTCACGGACGCGCTCGGTTACTTGGTGAAGTTCGTGATTCTTCCCGGTCAGAAGCATGATCCCGCCGGGACGCCGCGGGTTACAGCGGGCCTGTCCTTCGGGGCTTTGACAGCCGACCGGGCGTTCGACGCGGACCGGCTGCTGAAGGAGCTTGAGGAGCGCGGCGCCGAGGCGGTGATTCCTCCGAGGAAGAACCGGCGGCAGATTCGGGATTACGACCGCGATATGTACGGCCAGCGGCATCAGATCGAGAATTTCTTTGCGAAAATCAAAGAGTTCCGCGCGATCGCGACGCGGTATGACAAGACCGATACCAGCTTCGCGGCGGCGATTTATCCAGCCGCCGGTCTGATCGCGGCAAAATGACTGTCCACAGGCCCTAGTAGTCTGACACAGTGATAATGATGGTAATCGTGGTTTGGCGGACGTCCTGATTTCCGGTGTTGACGCTCCGTTGAAGTTGCAGCAGCAGCCTCAGTCTGAACGAAGACAAATGCTGTCGGCCGGGTATTTCAGCCGGATTCTGAGCAGGAATCCAGCGGCTGAGGCCTGTTTCGCGCCGACGGCGATTACAAGAGGCGGGAAACTATGACGGACTGACAGGAACGGGTGCAAGACATTTGATTGTTCATGCCGTCGCAGCCTGCCGTGCCCGCTGGTCGAGAAAGTCAGTGAACTGACGGTTCATCAGGCAGCATCTCAGGACTGGCATGGCATCAGCCCCGGCTTTTGACCAGTGACACCCCGCCCGCTTCATGCGCGCGGCTGTGACCTGCTTGCAACCGCTTTCGACCACGCCCGACCCTGAGGGCACAGCCCGCCGCCGGTACTCGTCATAGCGCATGCGCCATTGGTTCGCACGATAGTATCGGCAGCACTCCCGCACCGCGGGGCCCGGATGACGTTCCAGCTCAGCGATGACATCGCGAACCCGTCCGGTTTGAAGCTGCGCCTTGAAACGGGCGAACTGACGCCGCCGCTCATCAGCCGGCAGATCCATGTCCTTCAAGGCCGCCGTCAGATATTCCAAGGCATGATGGATATCCAGGATGTAAGTGACTTTCCGGGATGAGAACAAGGCGCGGCAACTCGACACGATCCATCGGGCCGCGTCCGAAATGACGACGAGTTCCCGGGCTTTGTACAGACCATACCGGCGCGCGTCCCGATCCAGGCGCTGAACGAAGTCCGAACGCTCACCGTCTCCGGGAGCCGCGGCGCTGTCAATCCGGCAGTTGAATGTCTGACAGTCATCGTTCTTGCGGACATCGCCGGTCTTCGGATCGTACCGATCAGCCGTATAGGAAGTCGCTGGCTTAGCCTCCCGCGTCCGGGCGGAGCCGTCCGCCTGCCGACCCGACCGGCCGGCTGTCTCGGACGCGCGCATCGGAACACCGGTGCCGTCGATCGACAGATACAGCCGCCCCGAAGCGGGTGCGCTCTCTATGACCTCCGTGCGCTCAAAGGCTTGAATCTCTTCGCCTATTTTATGTGTCCGACGGGCCAGCGTGCGTGAGATGACAGAGATGCCCGACAGTTCCTGAAGGGCTCGGGCCGCCGAATCAAAACTCCGATCCTGCACCGCCGTCGCTGTCATCCGGGCCATGCCGGGCGTATAACCGCAGCCGGCCAGCCCCAGCCGCTGAGCTGACGGATAACAACCCGTCCGGCACACACGACAACACCAATAGCGGCGAGATACCGCTGCCGCCCCTGATCGTGTGTCCAGCATCTTGGAGCGCCGCCCTTGCCGGGTCATCAGCCGATCGCACTTCGGGCAGCGCGGCGCCGGCAGCGCCTCATCCACGCGCTCCAGCATACCCTTCAACCGCTGCCCCGCCTGCAACTGCGAAGCCTCCCGCAACCGGCATTCCACGTGATCTGGATCCGGCTCCGCCGACATCAAAACCTCATACAAATCCTCATCCCGAGCCGCCTCATCGGACGCCCTGCGCCCCGCGACCGGGCGGTGCGCCGGGCCGCCGTCCGACGATGAACGAACATGCGCCGCCTGCACTTCACCTGCGGCGAGCTGGTAACAGCTGACCGAACCATCGGCATTCGACCGGACAACCGATGCCCCCCGGCTGTCCTGAGAACTCAAACCTTTCAGATACGCCGCCGCATCGGGATGACGGATATCCGAACCGCACGACTGTTTCGATACCATGATATGATCCTCCGCTCAAAACCTCATGATCCCGAGCGCCGGCTTTGTTCCCGCCGTTTCAAACACTCGGCATCCGCTGAACTTCAGAATACAGACCGAATACAGAAATGCAAACAAATGTATGTCTTACACCCGACAGGAACAAATCGGACGCAAGATACAGCATGTGCGGCTCGAAGATCATGAACGGGCTGAATCAGAGGAGATCGTTTCATCCGGCCGCGGTTCGGCCGAGCGGCTCCGCCGGCGTTTTGTCGAGGAGGGTACAGCGGCTCTGGAGCGCAGGCCGCATTCGAACCGTGTTCCTCCGAAGCTTGACGGCGAGGGCGAGGCGAAGCTGACGATGATCGCCTGTTCGGAACCTCCCGAAGGGCATTCCTCACAGCCGCCAGCGCTGCTCGGCGAGCGGCTGGTCGCGTTGAATGTCGTCGATGGCATTTCCCGGGAGACGGTCAGGAGGACATTAAAAAAAACGATTTGAAACCGCACCTTACGCGGTGCTGGCGCATTCCGGCGGAGAACAGCGGCGACTTCGTATGCTCGATGGAGGATGTGCTCAGGGTCTATCAGCGGAAATTCAGCGAGGACGAGGTCCTGGTCTGCACAGCCGAGGCTCTGAGAAAGCGGACGAAGGAGGTCCGCACGGCTTTGCCTGCCGCTCCCGGCCGGCCGGCGCGCTTCGACTGCGAATACGAGCGCAACGGGACGGCGAATCTGTTCATGGTCCATGCGCCGCTTGCAGGCCAGGGCATGTCAAAATCACCGACCGCCGGACGAAGAAAGATTTCGCCGAGCTCCTCAGGGACATCGCCGATGTTCACTTCCCCGGCAAAAAAATCGTGCCAGCCATGGACAACGCATGAGCTGTCGAGTCTTTACTACGCTTTTCCGCCGGAGCAGGCGGCAGGCTCTACGAGCGTTTCGAAGTTCATCACACGCCGAAACACGGCACCCGGCTGAACATCGCCGAGAGCGAGATCAGCGTGCTGAGCCGTCAGTGCCTGTCCCGGCGCATTCCCGACCGGGAGACGCTCTGCCGCGAGGTTTCGGCATGGGAAAAAGCGCGCAACGCCGACCCGGCCCCGGTCAAACAGCGGTTCACCGCCGAAGACGCGCGCATCAAATTGCATTCTTTGTAGCTGTCAATATAACAAAGACAGACTACTAGCACCGTTCAGAATTATTTTTACGCTTGGCGGAACGCCGGCATTTTTGAGCGGATGCCAGCTGCGCTTCGCCGGCTGGCGCGCCGGCAGGCCGGCCGTGCGGCGGACCCGACGGCGGCGGCGATCGACAGTCAGTCGGTGAAGACGACGGAAAGCGGAGGCCCTGCCGGATATGATGGCGGCAAGAAGATCAAGGGCCGCAAGCGTCACATCACGGCAGCCGCCGACGGCTCGCCGATTGCTGTCCTGATCCATGAGGCGTCGATTCAGGATCGGGACGGCGCTCCGGGGGTGATCCTGCGGACGCTGGCGGCGGCGCCGCGGGTAACGAAGCTGCAGTCTGACGGCGGCTATCGGGGGCCGAAGCCGGCTTCGGCGCTGGTGGATCTCGGGCTGGGATCGCTGATTGAAATCGTGCGTAAGCCCCAGAAACAAAAGCATCCATGTTCAAATTCAAGGGCGTTTCGGGAGTAAATTCAGCCCTTATTTCCTTTTTCCCACAGCTTTTGCACATTTTCTCCACAGAAGCTCCGCTGGTTCAGGAGGCCGGCGCAGCCTGCCTATGCCCCTTAACCTGTCGTTTAACCATTCCGCGGGGCGGCGGACCGCTGCGCATCGGCGCTGAAGGCGGGTTCATGTCCGGCGGCCGGCGCGTCCCGCCGGGCCGGAAGGGCGCAGGGCGGCGCGGGAACGCTGTTCCGCCGCGGCCGACGGACGGGAAGCAGGCGCATATGTTTTTCGAAGGCCTTTCCGCAGCGCGAACCGGGCATCCGCGCCGCCGGCGGCAGGAAAGCGGGCGCGCGCCGGCGGGCCGTCCGTCAGCGGCGGTCGGCGCGGATGCCGGCGGGGGCTTTCAAGGTTTCAGCGTCGTTTTCAGCGGTCTCCGTCCTTCTTGTCGGGGCGGAGCTTGCGGTAATCGGGGTCAAGCCGCCCGTTCTCCACGAGCATTTCGAGGAAAGCGGCGTCCGCGGCCAGCCGGGCATAACCTCTCCAGAGGGTTTTATGTCCGGGCGGCGGGGCCTTCGGGCGGTCGATGTAACCGCCTTTGATAACCATGATCCGCACGGCGGAGCCCAGGTCATCGGGGCGGATTTTCAGGCGTCTGTTTTCAGCGAAGACCCTGAGAACCTCTATTTCGGCTTGCGGGAACAGGACATCGGCGGGCAGTTCAGGCGTTTCCCGCCCGAGCATGACCATGGCGTGCAGACGCCAGGCGATCACGGCCTTGACGGTCACCGCCCGTTCGATGCGCTCGCCTTCCTGATGGTTCAGATGTTCCGCCTTGCAGCCCGATTTGAGGATCCTGTGCCAGTCTTCGATCCGCCGGCGCAGAGCGTACCAGCGGAGGATGCGCCGGGCGTCCTTCGGCGTTGCTGCCCGCAGGCTGGTGAGCAGTTTCCAGTCAAGAGGCGCGGCGCCTTCCGGCGGCGCCTCTTCCCGGGCGCTCAGCAGCGTCAGGGAGACCGCGGTTCCGCCGGCGTCCGCGGGAGGAGGAATATCGACCTTCTCCCAGCGCAGGGCGACATCCGCCTGCCGGGCCTGACGCAGCGGTTTCGCCTTCTGACCGCGCGACGGAAGGCGCGCCGAAGAGCGCGGCACATCTATGAGGGCGCGTCCGCGCTCCGGCTGAGCCGAAAGCCTGGCGAACAGTTTCTCCCCGCCGATCTTCCGGTCGACCTTCGCGCGCACGAGGAGATCGATGTTCTTCAGCCGGCGGCACTCGTCGAAAAGAGCGAAGAAATCAGCTTCCCGGTCCATGACCGCGACCGCGTTCACGCCCTCCGGCACGAAGCCGGATGCGTCGCGCGCGCCGCGCAGCCAGCGGGCGGACTTGCGCTCCCCGGGAGGCTTGTCCCTTTCCGCCCCGCCGCCGTCCGGGGCGTCGAACTCGATGCGCGGCACTCCCAGCGGCACCCCGTTCGCGGCATCGACCGCGAGGGTCGAGTGCATGTGCAGACCCAGGGTTCCCGGCGAACCCCGGCGGCGGGAGATGATGCCGAGACCGCGGCAGGCGCCGTGAGAGGCGAAGTTCAGATCCGTGCCGTCCTGGATCATCAGAACCGTTTTACAGGCGGCGGCCCGGCGGCGCGTCCGCCCGCGGTGCGGAGCGAGGATGTTCTCCGGCGTCACTTCCGATTCCGCCGGCTGATCGATCAGCCGGTAATACCCTTTGATCAAAGCTTTGTCCCCCTGTGCGGCCGCCGGAAACGACTCTCCGGGACGGTCGGCCGCCGTCATCGCCGATACCGCCAGCCGCCGGCTGAGACGCTCATCGGCCAGCGGCGCGCCGCCGAATTCATTCTCCGACCACGATTCCCGGTCAAGGCCGTCGGCCGGGCCTAAAGGCCGCAGAGGTTCCGGTTCCGTGCCGAGCTGTCTGCCTGGTCGCGCCTGAGAGGGCGCAGCCAGATCGCCTTGACCGGGCGCGGACCGTCGCCGCGGGCGGCGAAACGCCCGCGGCCCGCGCTGCGCCCGGCGCATTCCCAGCCGGCGGCGGCGAATGCCGTGCCCGCATGCTCGCGCACATCGACGAACGTCTCCGCCAGCAGCGGGCGGAAACGGTAAATCCTCTCGAAATCATCGCCGAGCCTGTCGAAACACAGTTTCAGGGCCCGTGTCGCCAAGTTCCGGCAGCCCGTCATCGGGCGGATGAGGAACCGGCTCAGGCAGACGACGGCATGGTTCAGACAACGCGACCGCTTGTCCTCGTCCCAGCCGATCCATCGATCACGCGCGGCGAGGCGGAACGCCGGGGCGGAAAACCCCAGGCCGCCGAGAACGCCGTGCTCCGAGACGAGCAGATAACGCAGCTGCGGACCGGCGTGAGAAACGGCCCCGCGCGGATGCTCGCGGGCCATGATCTCGTTCCATGCCAGCCGGTCATCCGGCCCGTCCGCCGGAACGAGCCGCAGCCCGGCGATGCCCGAGACATCGGACGGAACGCCGGACGGCGGCGGAACCGGCTCCCCGAGACGGCGGGGACGCCCGCCGCCGCCGCCGCAGACGGCCTGCGGCACGGGCAGGGACGGAAACGCCGCCCCCGCCCGCTCGAGCGCGGCAAGCGCCGCGCCGCAGCTGCGCGTGCGCAGCCGCCCGCGGGCGTCGACGAAACCGAACTCCCGGCAAACGGCGCCGACGGCGGCGTTGCGGCTGCTGAAGACCTGGCCGGCGAAAAGCCGCCGCAGCCGGCGGCGGGCGGCGGGGGCTTTCAACCGAAGTTCCTTCTGATTTCCAGCTGATATTCAGGTTAAGTTGTTGATTTTGCGTAGTCTGCGGGATTTGCCGGATATCGTTATGTACCCATGTATAAATGTATTTTATACTTGATATGATTTAACTGAAACCTATATTAAGTAGTCATGTATATCGAATCAGTCCCCAACCGCTCCTCTCCACCCGCCGTCCTGCTCCGCGAGTCCTATCGCGAAGGCGGAAAGGTCAAAAAACGCACCATCCTGACCTCTCCAAGTGGCCGCCCCCTCTTATCGAGGGATTGCGCATCCTGCTCAAGGGAGGGACCGCGGTGCGGCGCCTCGACGATGCCTTCGACATCGTCCGCTCCCTTCCTCACGGCCATGTCGCCGCGGCGCTGGGAACACTGAAGAAGCTGGGACTGGACAGGCTGATCGACCCGAAGCCCTCATCCAGGCGGGATCAGGCGCTGGCCATGATCGCGGCACGGATACTGGAACCCGCCTCGAAGCCGGCTGCCGCCAGGGGACTGGCCGAGGCTGCCGCGGTGAGCACCCTCGGCGAGATCCTCGATGCGGAACCGGACGAGGACGATCTCTACGGCGCCATGGACTGGCTCTTGGAGCGCCAGGAGAGGATCGAGCGGTCTCTGGCGAAGCGGCACCTCGAAGAAGGCTGTCCAGCGCTCTATGACCTGACTTGGGCATGGATGGAAGGGAGAGCGTGTCCCTTGGCTGAACGCGGTCATTCCCGGGACGGCAAGAAGGGCAAGCTGCAGATCGAGTTCGGCCTTATGTGCGACCGGAACGGGTGTCCGGCATCGGTGCAGGCGTTCCCCGGCAATACGGCGGATCCGGCCGCGCTTTCCTCGCAGGTCGCCGTGCTGCGGAAGCGGTTCTCCCTTGCGAAGGCAGCGCTGGTAGGAGACCGGGGGATGCTGACCGAGGCGCGGATCCGCCAGGATGTGAAACCTGCGGGGCTGGACTGGATCAGCGCCTTGAGGGGACCGGCTGTCCGTTCACTGGCGGAGGCCGGCGACGTGAAAATGTCGCTCTTCGACGAGAGAGACCTGGCGGAGATCACCAGCGATGCTTATCCCGGCGAGCGCCTCATGGTGTGCCGCAACCCCCTGCTGGCCGAGGACCGGGCCCGCAAGCGCCGGGAACTGATCAAGGCTGCCGAAGCCCTGCTCGAACCGATCGCAGCGGCGACACGGCGTGAGAAACGCCGTCTCAAAGGCGCCGGGAAGATCGGGGAGCGGGTCGGCAAGGTCATCGGCAAGTACAAGGCAGCCAAGCACTTCAAGCAGTCCATCGGCGATGACGGCGCCTTCACCTTCCGGCGAGACGAAGCCTCCATCGCCGCTGAGGCCAGGCTCGACGGTCTCTATGTGATCCGCACCAGCCTGCCGGAGAGCGAACTCGACGGCCCCGGCACGGTGAGGGCCTACAAGCGGTTGAGCTCCGTGGAACGGGCTTTCCGCAGCCTCAAGACCGTGGACCTGAAGGTCCGCCCCGTATACCATCGCACCGAGCCGCGGGTCCGGGCACACATCTTCGTGTGCATGCTGGCCTACTACGTCGAATGGCACATGCGTCAGAGGCTCAAGCCCATGCTGTTCGACGACGAAGATGCCGAAGGCGCCGAGGCCCGGCGGCCATCCGTCGCAGCTCCGGCGCAGGTATCGCCGAGCGCCAGGACTGAAGCGGCAACGAAGAGGACGCCCGAGGGGGATCCGGTGCACAGCTTCCGCACCCTCATCCGTGATCTCGCTGCTGTCACCCGCAACACCGCAGCGCCCCGCCTTGCGGGCGCCGAACCCTTCCAAGTCACTGCACGGCCCACGCCGCTCCAGAGAAAAGCATTCAAACTCCTGGGTGTGAAGCCGTAGTGTACCCTGTAAAACACCGCTGAAATCTATCGAACGTCATTTATATCAGATACTTGCGCTTTATCGGCACTGGAACTTCGGTTTCAAAACCGAGGGAATCGACGGCAATTCTGACATGCGGCGAATCATAGCCGCGGCGAAATGCTTGGTCAAGAAAAAATTACGGGGAACTGGCAGGGCGCAGCCGCCGCGGGCCGTCGAATCGGCTGGTCCGGAGGGCAGCTCGGCCGTCCGGACGCGGACGGATCCTGTTTTTCCCAGACGCGCCGTTCGCGCAGCAGCGTGTTCGCCAGGATGACCAGCTTACGCATGACGGCGATAAGGGCGACCTTATGACATTTCCCCCGCTCGGTGAGCCGGTCATATAATTCGGACATATCTTTATTGAACCGCACAGCCGCTGTAGCCGCCATGTAGAGCACGCGCCTCGGACGGAAACGTCCGCCCTGAACGCGCCGGGCGCCTGTCTTCGCGCCGCTGTCGCGGGCGAACGGGGCGGTTCCGGCGAGCGCCGCGGCCTGCCGGCTGTCGAGCTGCCCGAGTTCCGGGAGCCAGCAGAGCAGAGCGGCGGCCGTGACCGGTCCGATGCCGGGAACGGACATCAGGATGCGGTAAGCGCGGGCCTGACCGGGATCGCTCTTGATATGCTCCTCGATCTCAGTTTCGAGAGCCTCCCTCTGCCGCTCGACGGCTTTGACGGCTTTGTCCATGCGCTTTTTCGCTGACGCGTCCTGCAGATCATTGCGGCGCTGGCGCAGTTTTGCAGCATTCTCAACCAGTTGCCCGCGGGCGACCATCAGATCGTTGAGACGGTCAAGCATCCATGTTCAAATTCAAGGGCGTTTCGGGGGGAAATTCAGCCCTTGTTTCCTTTTTCACACAGCTTTTGCACATTTTCTCCACAGAAGCTCCGCTGGTTCAGGAGGCCGGCGCAGCCGCCGCGGGCCGCCGAATCGGCCGGTCCGGAGCGCAGCTCGGCCGTGCGGACGCGGACGGGGCGTGTTTTTACTGGAAGCGCCGCTCGCGCAGCAGCGTGTTCGCCAGGACCGCCAGCTTGCGCATGACGGCGACAAGGGCGACCTTATGACATTTCCCGCGCCCGGTGAGCCGGTCATAGAATGCGGACATATCTTTATTGAACCGCACAGCCGTCAAAGCCGCCATGTAGAGCGCGCGCCTCGGGCGGAAGCGTCCGCCGCGAATGCGCCGGGCTCCTTTCTTCGCGCCGCTGTCGCGGGCGAACGGCGCGGTTCCGGCGAGAGCCGCGGCCTGCCGGCTGTCGAGCTGCCCGAGTTCCGGGAGCCAGCCGAGCAGAGCGGCGGCCGTGACCGGTCCGATGCCGGGAACGGACATCAGGATGCGGTAAGCGCGGGCCTGATCGGGATCGCTCTTGATATGCTCCTCGATTCCGGTTTCGAGAGTTTCCTTCTCCCGCTCGGCGGCTTTGATGATTTTATCCATGGGCTTCTTCGCTGACACCTCCCGGATCTCATCGCGGCACTGACGCATTGTCTTAATGATCTCAACCGCTTGCGCACGGGCGACCATGCGATCATTGAGACTGTCAAGCATCCATGTTTCAGTTCAAGGGCGTTTCGGGAGAAAATTCAGCCCTTATTTCCTTTTTCCCACAGCTTTTGCACATTTTTTCCACAGAAGCTCCGCCCGTTCAGGAGGCCGGCGCAGCCGCCGCGGGCCGCCGAATCGGCTGGTCCGGAGCGCAGCTCGGCCGTGCGGACGCGGACGGGGCGTGTTTTTCCCAGACGCGCCGCTCGCGCAGCAGCGTGTTCGCCAGGACCGCCAGCTTGCGCATGACGGCGGTAAGGGCGACCTTATGACATTTCCCCCGCCCGGTGAGCCGGCCATAAAATGCGGACATATCTTTATTGAACCGCACAGCCGTCAAAGCCGCCATATAGAGGGCCCGCCTCGGGCGGAAGCGTCCGCCCCGGATGCGCCGGACGCCTTTCTTCGCGCCGCTGTCGCGGGCGAACGGGGCGGTTCCGGCGAGAGCCGCGGCCTGCCGGCTGTCGAGCTGCCCGAGTTCCGGGAGCCAGCCGAGCAGAGCGGCGGCCGTGACCGGTCCGATACCGGGAACGGACATCAGGATGCGGTAAGCGCGGGCCTGGTCGGGATCGCTCTTGATATGCTCCTCGATCTCAGCCTCGAGAGCTTCCTTCTGCCGCTCGGCGGTTTTGATGATTTTATCCATGGGCTTCTTCGCTGACGCCTTCCGGATCTCATCGCGGCACTGACGCATTGTCTTAATTGTCTCAACCGCTTGCGCACGGGCGACCATGAGGTCATTGAGACCGTTGAGGAACGCGGATTTCGGCTCGGTCGCCGGGAGATCGGCGAAGGCCGCCGCGAAAGCGGCGAGCATCCTCGCATCCGTCTTGTCGGTTTTCGCCAGCTGACCGGTCGCTTCGGCGAAGCGCCGCGCCTGGCGGGGATTGACGACGCAGACTTCGTAACCTCGGTCGTGCAGCGACTGATGAACCGCCCGGTGCAGCCGTCCGGTCGCTTCGACAGCGACCCGCCGCACCGCGTGTTTTCTCAGAAACCCGTCGATCGCCCGGAAGCCCGCACGGTCGTTTTTGAACCGGCGGTCGACGCCGGCGGCGTGCACATCGATCATTTCCTTGCTTATATCCAAGCCTGCGCATATTTTCGTCATTTCCCTATGCTCCTATTCTCATGGTTATTCGGATCTTGATCCAGGCATCCATTCAGGACGCGAGGGAACGGGAAAGCCGGGCCGGCCATGCTTGATCACGGTTCTATAAACCAAGGAACGATCGGCCCGACCCGACCTTGCGGGGACATTCGCCCCCGCTTCCCCTTGCCGGCTGCCGCCGGCAAGGGGAACCCGCGACAGGATAGCACGGCTGCGGATGAGCGGTGAAATAAAAGTTTTCCACAGCCTCGCGCCGAGCAACCCCTGTGGACAACTCCTTATGGAATTATCCTTGGTTTGATTCATATGAGGAACGCGGATTTCGGCTCCGTCGCCGGGAGATCGGCGAAAGCCGCCGCGAAAGCGGCGAGCATCCTCGCATCCGTCTTGTCGGTTTTCGCTGGCTGACCGGTCGCTTCGGCGAAGCGCCGCGCCCTGCCCATTAGTCATAAAAGGTGTCATCACAAGCAGTTCCGGAGGGCGGCGATTCCGCTGTCTTCCGCCCGGTCCGGGCGCGTTTTCCGGTCTGCGAGGGACGGTTCGGGGCTGATATTCAGCCTTGAGCGAGAAGTTTCGCCACGCGGCTTCCCCGGCCGGCAGCAAGCGCGCGCTCGACGGCGGCGGCGCCATGGGAGAGGAAGGCATAGCCTTCCCAGACGGTCTGAGCGCCGGCGGGGTCGTCATGTTTTCGGCCGAGATATCCGCCCATCCGGGCGAGCATCGCGACCGCCGTTCCGAGATCGCCGGGCGGCGGCAGACGCAGGGCGTCGGCGTAGTCCGCCATCACCGCGATTTCGGTTTCCGAGAACAGGGCGGAGGGTTCGAGATCGGGGGTTTCGCGTCCGAGCAGAGCGAGAGCCAGCAGCCGCCAGGCGATGACGGCGCGCAGCGCGGTTTCGCGTTCGACGCGCCCGCGGGCGCGGTGCGCGGTTTTCTCCGCGGCGCATCCGGTTTTGAGAACGCGGCGCCAGTCCTCGATCCGCCAGCGGAGCTGATAGAAGCGGGTCACTTCGCGGGCCTCCGCGGAGCAGGTCACCGGCAGCGATGTCAGAAGGAACTGCTCGACGGGTTCCGATCCGTCGGCGGGCGGCGCGGTTTCCCGCACATGGACTGCGGCAAGGCGGACCGGCTGCGCTCCCAGCCGCGGACGCTGCCTTTCGGGAACCGGCAGGTCCAGCGTTTTCCAGCGCAGATCGCAAACCGCATCGCGCGCGGCGCGGCCGGGAAAGGCGGGCTGACCGCGCGCGGCGCGGCGCGGCGACCGGCGCGGCGCCTGAAGCCGCATCCGGTCTTTGACCGGCTGAAGGCGCATGCGGGCGAACAGCCTGCGGCGTCCCTTGCCGAGACTGCGGTCCCGGCCGGCGCGGATCAGGATGTCGATCCGGCCGTTCAGGCGCCGCCATGCGTCGAAAACCTCGAACGCGTCGCCTTCCCGGTCCATCACCGCGACGGCGCGGACATCGCTCAGCCCGTCGACCAGCCGGGCGCTGTCGTCAAGGGCCCTTACCCAGCGCAGGGTCTTCGGCCCGCCGTCCGGCGGGGCATCGAACTCGATGCGCGGCACGACTGGCGGGATGCCGTCCGCCGAGACCGCGAAGGTCGAGTGAAGATGCAGACCGAGCGTGCCTTCGGCCCCTTTATTGCGCGAGATCATACCCAGCCCCTCGCACCGGCCGTGCGTCGCCAGGTTGACGTCGGTGCCGTCCTGGATCAGCAGAACCGTGTCCTGTCCCTGAATCCGCCGGCGGGTCCGCCCGCGGTGCGGCCCGAGGATCGCCTGCGCCGAGACCGCGGCCGTGTCGGGATGCTCGATCAAGCGGTAATATCCTGTCGTCATCGCGCTGTTCCCATGGGCCGCGGTATAAAAGGTCTTCGAGAACGACCGGCCCAGCAGAGCCGCGGAGGCGACGAGACGCCTGGTCAGACGGGCGTCGCCGAGATCGGCTCCGCCGAATTCCTGCCCGGCCCAGCCGGCGCTGTCAAGGCCGTCATGAGGAGCCAGCGGTTCGACCCGCGCTCCCAGCCGGCGGCACTGGTCCTTGCAGAGCGGGCGCAGCCAGACCTCCTTCGGCGGCACCGGCCGGCGGTTCCGGTCGCGTCCGGCGGTGACGCCGGCCCGGCTCCATCCGGTCGCGCGGCAACTGGCGCCGCTGTGTCCGGGACCGACATAGGTCTCGACGAGAACCGGACGCAGACCGTAAATCCGCTCATAATCGCGCCCGACGCGCCGCAGGCACAGGCCCAAGGCCCGGGAGGCGAGGTTGCGGCACCGTCCGGGAGCGGGACGGAGCAGAAAGCGGGCCATGCAGATGACCCGGCAGCGGTTCGCCTCGCGCTGTTCCGCGGCTGGCCGATCCAGCGGTCGCGGGCGTTTTGCGCCCGGGCAGGGGCGGCGAACAGGAAACCGCCGAGCACGTCCTCTCCGGCGACGAGAAAATAGCGGATCTGGCAGCCCGCGGCCTTGACCGGACCGAGAGGATGCTCCCGGGCGGTCATCGCCGACTGAAGACGCTTCCCGGCGGCGTCCTCGACCGGAACCGCCGCCAGCCCGGCGATCAGGCCGGCCCGGTCGGGAACCGCCGGCAGCGGCGGGGCCGGAAGCTCCCGGGGGTCGGCGCGCGGCGCCAGATTCGCCGGACCCGGACGCGCCGGGGGCAGCGTGATCCGCCCGGCCCTTTCCAGCGCCTCGAGGGCCGACAGACAGCTTTGCAGCCGCAGGCGTCCGCGCCCGTCGCGGAGGGCGAAGACGCCGCAGACCTCCCGCACTCCGGCCCATCGGCAAGGGGAGCGGTCAAGAATCGGCTGCAGCCGCGCCAAGGCGCCGGGCTGCCCGAGGGTTGAACGAATCGGCAGCGGGGTGTATTCCATGGCGGAGAACATGGATGCCCCGAGGGAGTTTGTCAAGCCCCCGCGCTGAAAAAATCAGCTGAACCGGAAATCACGGAATCGCTGCGGCCAAGCGTCGGCCGGCGCACTTGTGATGACACCTTTTATGACTAATGGGCAGGCCGCGCCTGGCGGGGGTTGACCACGCAGACTTCGTAACCTCGGTCGTGCAGCGACTGATGAACCGCCCGGTGCAGCCGTCCGGTCGCTTCGACAGCGACCCGCCGCACCCCGTGTTTTCTCAGAAACCCGTCGATCGCCCGGAAGCCCGGACGGTCGTTTTTGAACCGGCGGTCGACGCCGGCGGCATGCACATCGATCGTGTCCTTGCTGATAGCTGAGCCTGCGCATATCTTCGTCATTTCCCTATGCTCCTATTCTCATGGTTATTCGGATCGTGATCCAGGCATCCATTCAGGACGCGAGGGAACGGGAAAGCCGGGCCGGCCATGCTTGATCACGGTTCTATAAACCAAGGAACGATCGGCCCGACCCGGCCCGGCGGGGACGTTCGCCCCCGCCTCCCCTTGCCGGCAGCGGCCGGCAAGGGGACCCCGCGACAGGATAGCACGGCTGCGGATGAGCGATGAAATAAAAGTTTGCTGCAGCCTCGCGCCGAGCAACCCCTGTGGACAACTCCTTATGGAATTATCCTTGGTTTGATTCATATGAGGAACGCGGATTTCGGCTCGGTCGCCGGGAGATCGGCGAAAGCCGCCGCGAAAGCGGCGAGCATCCTCGCATCCGCCTTGTCGGTCTTCGCCAGCTGCCCGGTCGCTTCGGCGAAGCGCCGCGCCTGGCGGGGCTCAGCGACGCAGACTTCGTAACCTCGGTCGTGCAGCGACTGATGAACCGCCCGGTGCAGCCGTCCGGTCGCTTCGACAGCGACCCGCCGCACCGCGTGTTTTCTCAGAAACCCGTCGATCGCCCGGAAGCCCGGACGGTCGTTTTCAACCCGGCGGTCGACGCCGGCGGCATGCACATCGATCATTTCCTCATATGAATCAAACCAAGGATAATTCCACGAGGAGTCATCCACAGGGGTTGCTCGGCGCGAGGTTGCAGCAAACTTTCATTTCACCGCTCATCCGCAGCCGTGCTATCCTGTCGCGGGGTCCCCTTGCCGGCGGCTGCCGGCAAGGGGAAGCGGGGATATCCGTCCCCGCCAGACCGGGTCGGGCCGGCATTTCCTCGGTTGAAAGAACCGTAAGCAAGCATGGCCGGCCCGGCCTGCCCGGTCCCTGCGTCCTGAACAGCTGCCCAGCTCAAGATCCGAATAACCATGAGAATAGGAGCATAGGGACATGACGAAAATATGCGCAGGCCTGGATATCAGCAAGGACACGATCGATGTGCGCGCCGCCGGCGTCGACCGCCGGTTCAAAAACGACCGTGCGGGCTTCCGGGCGATCGACGGGTTTCTGAGAAAACACGGGGTGCGGCGGGTCGTCATCGAAGCGACCGGACGGCTGCACCGGGCGGTTCATCAGTCGCTGCACGACCGAGGTTACGAAGTCTGCGTCGCTGAGCCCCGCCAGCCCCGGCGCTTCGCCGAAGCGACCGGGCAGCTGGCGAAGACCGACAAGGCGGATGCGAGGATGCTCGCCGCCTTCGCGGCGGCCTTCGCCGATCTCCCGGCGACCGAGCCGAAATCCGCGTTCCTCATATGAATCAAACCAAGGATAATTCCATAAGGAGTTGTCCACAGGGGTTGCTCGGCGCGAGGCTGCAGCAAACTTTTATTTCATCGCTCATCCGCAGCCGTGCTATCCTGTCGCGGGGTCCCCTTGCCGGCCGCTGCCGGCAAGGGGAGGCGGGGGCGAACGTCCCCGCCGGGCCGGGTCGGGCCGATCGTTCCTTGGTTTACAGAACCGTGATCAAGCATGGCCGGCCCGGCTTTCCCGTTCCCTCGCGTCCTGAATGGATGCCTGGATCAAGATCCGAATAACCATGAGAATAGGAGCATAGGGAAATGACGAAGATATGCGCAGGCTCAGCTATCAGCAAGGACACGATCGATGTGCATGCCGCCGGCGTCGACCGCCGGTTCAAAAACGACCGTCCGGGCTTCCGGGCGATCGACGGGTTTCTGAGAAAACACGGGGTGCGGCGGGTCGCTGTCGAAGCGACCGGACGGCTGCACCGGGCGGTTCATCAGTCGCTGCACGACCGAGGTTACGAAGTCTGCGTGGTCAACCCCCGCCAGCCCCGGCGCTTCGCCGAAGCGACCGGTCAGCTGGCGAAAACCGACAAGACGGATGCGAGGATGCTCGCCGCTTTCGCCGCGGCCTTCGCCGATCTCCCGGCGACGGAGCCGAAATCCGCGTTCCTCATATGAATCAAACCAAGGATAATTCCATAAGGAGTTGTCCACAGGGGTTGCTCGGCGCGAGGCTGTGGAAAACTTTTATTTCATCGCTCATCCGCAGCCGTGCTATCCTGTCGCGGGGTCCCCTTGCCGGCCGCTGCCGGCAAGGGGAGGCGGGGGCGAACGTCCCCGCCGGGCCGGGTCGGGCCGATCGTTCCTTGGTTTATAGAACCGTGATCAAGCATGGCCGGCCCGGCTTTCCCGTTCCCTCGCGTCCTGAACAGCTGCCTGGATCAAGATCCGAATAACCATGAGAATAGGAGCATAGGGAAATGACGAAGATATGCGCAGGCTCAGCTATCAGCAAGGACACGATCGATGTGCATGCCGCCGGCGTCGACCGCCGGGTTGAAAACGACCGTCCGGGCTTCCGGGCGATCGACGGGTTTCTGAGAAAACACGGGGTGCGGCGGGTCGCTGTCGAAGCGACCGGACGGCTGCACCGGGCGGTTCATCAGTCGCTGCACGACCGAGGTTACGAAGTCTGCGTGGTCAACCCCCGCCAGGCGCGGCGCTTCGCCGAAGCGACCGGTCAGCTGGCGAAAACCGACAAGACGGATGCGAGGATGCTCGCCGCTTTCGCCGCGGCCTTCGCCGATCTCCCGGCGACGGAGCCGAAATCCGCGTTCCTTGACAGTCTCAATGATCGCATGGTCGCCCGTGCGCAAGCGGTTGAGATCATTAAGACAATGCGTCAGTGCCGCGATGAGATCCGGGAGGTGTCAGCGAAGAAGCCCATGGATAAAATCATCAAAGCCGCCGAGCGGGAGAAGGAAACTCTCGAAACCGGAATCGAGGAGCATATCAAGAGCGATCTCGATCAGGCCCGCGCTTACCGCATCCTGATGTCCGTTCCCGGCATCGGACCGGTCACGGCCGCCGCTCTGCTCGGCTGGCTCCCGGAACTCGGGCAGCTCGACAGCCACTGGGCGGCGGCGCTCGCCGGAACCGCCCCGTTCGCCCGCGACAGCGGCGCGAAGAAAGGCGTCCGGCGCGTTCAGGGCGGACGTTTCCGTCCGAGGCGCGCGCTCTACATGGCGGCTACAGCGGCTGTGCGGTTCAATAAAGATATGTCCGAATTATATGACCGGCTCACCGAGCGGGGGAAATGTCATAAGGTCGCCCTTGTCGCCGTCATGCGCAAGCTGGTCATCCTGGCGAACACGCTGCTGCGCGAACGGCGCGTCTGGGAAAAACGGGATCCGTCCGCGTCCGGACGGCCGAGCTGCGCTCCGGAGCGGCCGATTCGGCGGCCCGCGGCGGCTGCCGCGGCCTCCTGAACCGAAGGAGCTTCTGTGGAGAAAATGTGCAAAAGCTGTGTGAAAAAGGAAATAAGGGCTGAATTTCCCCCCGGAACGCCCTTGAATTGAAACATGGATGCTTGCTTATAGCTGAGCCTGCGCATATTTTCGTCATGTCCCTGTGCTCCTGTTCTCATGGTTATTCGGATCTTGAGCTGGGCAGCTGTTCAGGACGCGAGGGACCGGGAAAGCCGGGCCGGCCACGCTTTCGTACGGTTCTTTTCAACCTCGGGTTTTATCGGCCCGACCCGGCTCAGCGGGGACATTCGCCCCCGCTTCCCCTTGCCGGCAGCTGCCGGCAAGGGGACCCCGCGACAGGATAGCACGGCTGCGGATGAGCGATGAAATAAAAGTTTGCTGCAGCCTCGCGCCGAGCAACCCCTGTGGACAACTCCTTATGGAATTATCCTTGGTTTGATTCATATGAGGGTTTCACTGTCTTATACCGTCGCTGGGTAGTTGAGCGGACCTTTGCGTGGATGTCGCGTTGTCGGCGTCTGGCAAAGGACTATGAACGGTCACTGGCGAGTTCGCTGAGTCAGGTACAGCTGGCCGCCTGCCGGTTTTTGATGCGCCGGCTGGCGCGGAATGCCGCATTGCCGGAAAAATAAATGATATCAATAGCTTATAAATGTCCACGAATTATGATTCAAACTCTTAGAACAAAAAGCCGCTTTTCCGTGCCAAAAAACGCTGTTTTCATTAATTAAATCAAACGGTTAACAGACTTGACGGCAAATGAAGTTCCGCTTATCGGCCGGACCCGAATCAGCGGGGACGAGCATCCCCGCCTCCCATTCCAGGCAACCGCCGGCAAGGGGAACCTGAGACAGGACAGCACGGCTGCAGATGAGCGATGAAACAAAGTTTGCTGCAACCTCGCGCCGAGCAACCCCTGTGGATGACTCCTTATGGAATTATCCTTGGTTTGATTCATATGAGGGCCTGAACAACAGAGCAGAAGTCTCGCATCATCCAACGCGAAGGCGCAAGAAAATCATGGGGCGGTTCGTTCCCGGCAAACGCAGAGACTTCTGTCCGCCCACGACCAGATCAATGTTCTCTTCCGACCTCGCCGCTGCGCCCGATCCGATGCTTTCCGGCTGCCGGACGATTACATCCTCCAAATGACTCCATGGAGAACGCCAAATCAATGTTTTTCACCCTTTGCTAGGGCCTGTGGACAGTCATTTTGCCGCGATCAGACCGGCGGCTGGATAAATCGCCGCCGCGAAGCTGGTATCGGTCTTGTCATACCGCGTCGCGATCGCGCGGAACTCTTTGATTTTCGCAAAGAAATTCTCGATCTGATGCCGCTGGCCGTACATATCGCGGTCGTAATCCCGAATCTGCCGCCGGTTCTTCCTCGGAGGAATCACCGCCTCGGCGCCGCGCTCCTCAAGCTCCTTCAGCAGCCGGTCCGCGTCGAACGCCCGGTCGGCTGTCAAAGCCCCGAAGGACAGGCCCGCTGTAACCCGCGGCGTCCCGGCGGGATCATGCTTCTGACCGGGAAGAATCACGAACTTCACCAAGTAACCGAGCGCGTCCGTGACCGCGACGATTTTGCTCGTCAGACCGCCCCGGGAACGCCCGATCCCCTGTCGGCAGGGCCCCCTTTTTTCGCCCCGGAAGCCTTCTGATGCGCCTGCACGACAGAACCGTCAATGAATATGTATTCGAAGTCGAACGCCTCCGATAACGCATTGAAAACACGTTCAAAAACACCCGAAAGCGGCTGACGGCGGAACCGCCTGCACACGCTGTGCTGCTTGCCGAACCGCGGCGGAAGATCGCGCTGAGGCGCGCCTGTCCGGATGCGCTGAAGCACCGCCTCAACGAAAAGCCGGTTGTCCGCCGCGGCAGCGCCGGGGTCGGTCGGTTTGCCGGGAAGAAGCGGTTCGATCCGCTGATGCATTCTATCAGTCAGCATGGTTCTGTCAGGGTTCATTCATCTCTCTGCCCGTCTTGCCTGCGGCGCCGCTCCGGCGCTCGTTATGGTGATTCTGACAGCGAATCGCCCGAAGCGCAACCCGATTTGTCCACAGGCCTTAAGGAGCTTGGCGATACCCGACGGCGTTGTGCGCTTGTGCCCGTGAATCTTTTTGCCTGCATCATATCCTCCCAGGCGTCCGGCCAGCCGGCGCCTCGGTGCCGCGCTATTTGTAGAAATAACACTCAACTGTCGCAGATGGCGGAAAACACTCAGAGCTTGTTCCATAATGCTCTATGCAGTATATGAATTCGCTTAAATCACGTTTGTTTGTACTATATATGGTATATGAAGTTGACTTTAGGAACAAGCTCTCAGTAAGCATGCCCCGCCGGTCCCGGCTTCCAGCATGCATTCGACGGGGTTGAACACCTCCCGCAGGTAGGTCGGCGTGCCGCGAGCTTCCCCGCGTTGCTGGCGGCGACAGCGGCTTTATTACCGCCACTCCTCGTTCGCGGCATTGCTTGCAAAGCGCACCAAAGGGCACTTATAAAATTCCCGGATGCCTGAATGGTCTTGTTCCAAGCCACGTGGACATTCTTGTCTGCTGTCAGAACCGGTTTGGAATGCCGCATGCTGCGGTGACACTTACTATTTTGGGCAAAACACTGAATGGGAGGACAAAATGCTTCGAAGAACATTTATAGCTGCGGCTTTGGGCGCAACCGTATCGGCGCCTTTTTCGGCACCGGCACAGGCTGAGGATGATCTGGTATTACTCGTGGGCGTTTGGGCTGTGGATCCCTTGACGCCTTGGGCCGAGCAATTCACTTCGGAAACGGGGATCGGTGTCGACATCCAAAGTTTCCCGTTCCGTGACCTGCTGCAGACCATTGAAGTGCGCGGCAATGCGCAAGCTGACGATGTCGATGCGATCTTTGTCGATGCGCCGCTGGTGCCGTCCTACGCCGTACGCGGTCTGATCCAGCCGGTGGCGCCCTATCTTGCCGATGACGATCCTTCAGCGATCTGGGCGGGTGCTGCCATCGACGCGGCCTCCTGGAACGGCGAAATCTGGGCGCCGCCGCTGAACAATTCCAGCCAAGTGATGTACTACAACAAGGATCTTCTCGCGGCCGCCGGCGTGGCCGAGCCGTCCGCCGAAGAGGCTGATAGAGCGACGTGGGAAGAGGTCGTCGAAGGCGCCAAGAAAATCACTGATCCTGACACGGGCGTGTGGGGCATGATGTTTGATCAAGTCAGCCGTTACTACCAGTTGCAGGCTTTGCCGGAATCCGCAGGCGGCGGATCGGGCGTGTCTGACGACGGTCTTTCGGTGAAAGGCAGGCTGACCAACGAGGGGTGGATAAAGGCGGCTGAATTTTATCACGACCTCTTCAACACTTGGAATGTGTCGCCTAAGGGGGTGACGCCGGACCAGACAGCAGAGTTGTTCGCTTCTGGCAAAGCGGGCTATTTCGTGGGCGGACACTGGAACGTATCCACTTTTCAGGACGCCGGCATCAATTTCGGCATGGCGCTGCATCCCTATTTTGCAGGTGGCAAGCCGGTGACCGGCACCAACAGCTGGCACATCGGAATCTGGAAGTATTCGAAAAACCCGGACGCGGCGGCAGCTTTGGTCCGGTTCCTGACCGCAAGCCCCGAGGTCGCCTTGGACTACACCGAAAAGCACGGCCAGTTGCCCGCGCACCTGACGGCCTTGTTGAACATCTCCATCTCGCCGAAGTACAATTCAATGCCTGCGGCCGGCATGAAACTGGCCACCTATGAGGCGGCCAATTCAGCGGTTACACGTGCCCGGACACCCGCTTTTCTGGAATTCGAGGAGATCGTGAACAACAGTTTTGAGGACATCCGCAACGGCGGCGATCCGATGACTGTGCTGAGCGAAGCCGAAACACGCATCCAATCGGCCATGCGCCGGTATCGCTGAGATTGCCAAGCGGGCCCCGGAGCGGGGCCCGCTTCCGCCCATCCATGATCCGCGCTCTTTACCGGAAGAATGGCATGGTGCCTTTCCTCTTTCTTGCCCCGGCGTTGCTGGGGTTGTTAGCGTTTCGCGTCTACCCGATCTTTTTGGCGCTGTGGGAAAGTCTTTTCATCACCAGCTTCGGCACTGGCGGCGGGCGGATATTCGTGGGTCTCGAAAATTTTGAATTGCTGCTGGACGACTTCGTCTTTTGGCGATCCGTCAAGGCGACGGCTATTCTGACAGTCATCATCAACCCCATCCAGATCGCGCTGGCGCTGGGTGTCGCATTGTTGCTGACCCGTCGGTCGCGCAACATTAGGTTGATCCGCACTTTGTTCCTGTTGCCGATCGGCGTGGCGCTGCCCATCGCCACGGTGATTTGGGGGCTGATGTTGAACCCGAATGAGGGATTGGTGAACGGGTTCCTCAGACTTTTCGGCATCCCGCCTCAGCCTTTCCTGACCAGCGAGCAACAAGCGATCTGGGCAGTCGTTATCATCGCCACATGGAAGGGCGTTGCGTTCTGGATGCTGTTTCTTCTAGCCGGAATCCAAGACATCCCCAAAAGCCTGTATGAGGCCGTGCGCATTGACGGAGCCCAGTTTCTTGGTCGGCTGCGCTATGTCACGCTGCCGCTGTTGAAGCGCACGTTGCTGTTCGTTCTGGTGGCTGACACGGCCGCGAACTTCGTGCTGATCGTCCCAATGATCATTCTGACCCAAGGCGGGCCGCGTCAATCAACCAATGTGCTGATGTATGAAGCGTATCGCAGCGGGTTTATCTTCCAGGACTTTGGCCGCTCAATGGCGATCGTGACGATCCTGACGTCGATCACCCTTATCGTCATCGCGATCCAAGTCTTGCTCCTGGGAGACCGCAGAGGCAGGGAATTGCGGTGAGGCGAAAGCAAAAGCTCTGGCCCGTGGCCGCTTGGTACGGGGTGGTGTTGATCGGGTTGATCATCACGCTTGCTCCGTTCGTCTGGGCGGCGGCCGGGTCATTCAAGGACAACTCCGACATCTTCCGCCAAGTAAACCCGTTCACGCTGAAGGCTTTCCTGCCGGGCACCCAGTTCGAAGCCTATATCTCGATCTTCGAAAAAGGCTTTGGCCGTGCGATCCTGAACACGCTTTATGTCTCCGTGGTCTCGGTCGTGGCGGGACTGTTGGTCAACTCAATGGCCGGGTTCGCGTTCGCGCGTTTCGCTTTTCCTGGGCGGAACATTCTGTTCGCGCTGGTGCTTTTGACCTTTGCCGTGCCGCAGGAAGCCATCGCCATTCCGTTGTTTTCCATGATGCGGCAGATCGGCTGGTTCGATACCTACATGGCGCTGATCGTGCCGGCGATTGCGAACGGCCTGATCATTTTTCTCTATCGGCAGTTCTTCGCGGGCATTCCGGACGAGTTGATCAGGGCCGCGCGGGTCGACGGCCTGTCGTGGTGGCGCATCTACTGGACCATCTGCATGCCGCTGGCCAAGCCCGTCTCCATCGGTGCGGGGCTGTTGCTGTTCGTATTTCAATGGGAAAGCTACCTGTGGCCGCTGATCGCCGCGCCATCGGCCGAATTGCACCTGATTCAGGTCGCCCTTGGCCGTTTTGCCACCGAATTCGCGGCCATTTGGAATGAACAGTTCGCGGCCTCCACCATCGCGGGTGTGTTGCCGCTGGTGTTCATTTTCATGTTCCAGAAACAATTCGTCAGCACGCTAACGGGCGTTGACATCAAATAACGGAGTTTCACATGGAAATCTCTCCCGCCTTGCGCCACACGCTGCTTTCGCCCCGCGCCGGCAAGCTGCGTGTCGTCATGGACACCGACACTTATAACGAGATCGACGACCAGTTCGCCGTCGTTCAGATGATGCTGTCGCCCGACCGGCTGTCGGTCGAGGCGATTTATGCCGCGCCCTTCCATAACCACCGCTCTGCCGGGCCGCTGGACGGCATGGAACAGAGCTATGACGAAATCCTGCGGCTTCTGGAACGGTTGGACATCGCCCCGAAGGGGCTCGTTCACAAGGGGGTCGGGGAATATGTCGGGCCTCAAAAAGCTGTTCGCGAGGCGCCGGCGGTTGACGACCTGATTACGCGGGCCAGAGCCGGCACGCCGGATGATCCGTTGTACGTAATCGCAATCGCGGCAATCAGCAATGTCGCTTCGGCCATCCGGAAGGCGGCGGACATCATCGACCGGATCGTGGTGGTCTGGTTGGGAGGGCATGCGCTGACATGGCCCGATACGCGGGAATTCAACCTCAAGCAGGATGTTGGCGGTGCGCAAGTGTTGTTCGATTGCGGCGTGCCCGTCGTGATGGTGCCCTGCATGGGCGTGACCTCGCACCTGCACAGCACGGTGCCCGAGATCGAACGCTACGTGAGACCCCACGGCGAAATCGGCGCCTTCCTGGCGATGCGGTTCAAGGAATACAGCGAAGATCACAAAGGCTGGTCCAAGGAAATCTGGGATATGGCCGCGGTGGCGTGGCTGTTGAACGCCGATTGGGCGCCGAGCGTGCTGGTGCCGTCGCCGATCCTGACCAGCCAGATGACATGGAGCGTCGACAACGCGCGCCACCTGATCCGTTACGTCCACCACATCAATCGCGACGCCGTAATTCGCGATTTCATCGACAAAATCGAAGCCTTCGCGGCATCAAAATGAGCTCATTGGAACTTCGAAACGTCCACAAGTCTTTCGGTGCGACTAAAGTCCTGCATGGCATTGATCTGAACATCGCCGACGGCGAATTCGTCGCGCTGGTCGGCCCGTCCGGCTGCGGGAAATCCACCTTGCTGCACGTCATTGCCGGGCTTGAAGACATCTCTGACGGAGAAATCGCGATTGGCGGTGAAGTCGTCAACGGCGTCGACCCCAAGGGGCGAAACATCGCGATGGTGTTTCAGAACTACGCGCTTTATCCGCATATGACCGTGCGCCAGAATATTTCGCTGAACCTCAAGATATCCGGGCTGGCCAAACCGGATATCATGAAACGCACCGAAGACGCCGCGGCTTTGTTGAACCTGTCCGAACTGCTGGATCGGTACCCCGCGCAGCTTTCAGGAGGGCAGCGCCAGCGCGTCGCGATGGGCCGCGCTATCGTGCGGAACCCGACGGTATTCCTGTTCGACGAGCCGCTCAGCAATCTTGACGCCAAGCTGCGGGTGCAGATGCGAAGCGAGATCAAAGCTTTCCACGAAAAGGTGCGGACTACCTCGATTTACGTCACCCACGACCAGATCGAAGCCATGACCCTTGCAGATCGCGCGGTGGTCTTGAACGAGGGCCGGATAGAGCAACTCGGCACGCCGGTTGATCTATATATGAACCCGCAAAACCTTTTCGTTGCCGGCTTCATAGGTTCCCCTGCGATGAACTTTTTCGAGGGCACGGCGGTGATGATGGGGGATACCGGTGTGGCGACCTTTGCCGGACAACTTGAATCGATCCCGTTGGCCGCAGCAATCCCGGACCAGACGAAAATTACTCTCGGCATTCGGCCCGAAAAGCTTGTGATCACCGATGACGGCGGAATACCGGCGGTTGTCGAGCATGTGGAGCCGACCGGGCCGCAAACGCAGTTAACGGTGACGTGCCTGGGCCAAAAATGCACCGCAATTCTTAATGGCTTTGTCACCATCGCCGGCGGACAGTCCATTCGGCTAGCCTTCCCAACAGACGAAGTTCATCTGTTTGACAGCGGTTCCGGAAAAAGACTGGCCCGGGCATGAGGCTCGTCAATCAACGCGAACCGGGACCTGGACTGACTTGATGCCCCTCCCGTCGCGGATATTGAGGCCGGTTCGGCCCGGAGCAGACTGAATCGCTCCGGGTGTGCCGGAAAGCAAAACTCTCAAACGATGATTCCCATGGACGAGAAGAAGCATCCCCCGAAGCGCACGGCTGAGTCCCGGAAGAACGGTGTCCGGCCGTTCCGCTTGCGGCGGATTGATCATGTATGCCAGCGCAACGCAGCGTATCGGGCGATTGCGTCGAAGCGCGGCTGTTTTCATGACACGTTGCGTACCTGGTATATCCACGCTCATCTTCGACAGGATTGAATTTAATGATGTTTGCCCGAAAACCTGCAAATATTTGATTCTATTTGGAAATTTGGTCATTTTTGAAATGAAGATCAAGCTGGAAATGCCGATTCCAAGCCTTTCACCGCCGTTGGCGCACAGCCGGACTCGGAATGCGCTGCAGTTCCGGGCGCGACGGCGCAGCGGCAGACCGATGCGGTGGATGTTCAAGGCGATAACGCGGGCAAAGCCCTCGGTGCCGTGCGCATGGACCCGGTCGAGACCGCGGCGCTTGAGATTGTTGATCTCCGTTTCCACCGCCGGAGGTCCGGAAACCGCGCCGGCTCGACTATCGGTGCCGTTTCAGTCCGGGAACCCGGTCCGCCCAAGGGCTGCGAACCGCTTCACTCGATATTGCTCACAGCCGGGGCGAGGCCGGTATTGAAATCGCCCGGGCAGAAGTATCAAGCCGCCAGCGCAGAAACATATCTCAAAAGCAGCAAAACCGCGGCAAGCTGAATCTTTTGCGGTCAAACTCACGTTCGGCAAGTCCGAGCGGCAGAATCTTGCCGCTGATTGAGCCATTCGCTAATTAAACCGCCGCCAGCAATAGATGATGAGAGCCGAGGCAGTGCATTCACGCAGACCAAAACCGGAATGTCCCAAGGGATTCAGAGATTATTTCGGAGGTGATGTCGCTGACCGCCGTTTGATGCTGTCCGGCATCGCAGAGGTTTTTGAACTTCACGGATTTGATCCTCTTGAGACGCCTGCGGTTGAAACGCTTGAAGCGCTGGGAAAGTTCCTCCCGGACACCGACCGTCCGAACGAGGGCGTGTTCGCGTGGAAGGACGATGACCAGTGGCTGGCGCTGCGCTACGATCTGACGGCCCCGCTCTCCAGAGTGGCTGCCCAATATAGAAACGGGCTGCCCAGTCCTTACCGGCGCTATGCGATCGGGCCGGTCTGGCGCAACGAAAAGCCCGGGCCGGGAAGGTTTCGCCAATTCTATCAGTGCGATGCGGATACCGTGGGTTCCGCGTCAATGGCCGCCGACGCTGAAATGTGTGTTCTTATCTCGGAAGTTTTTGAAACGTCTGGAATTCACAGCAATGATTTTCGGATCCGCATCAACAACCGGAAAATCTTGGACGGCGTGCTTGAGACAGCGGGAATACTGATCCCGGGCGATGCCGGCGCGTATGAAGGGCAGCGGCTCGCGGCGCTGCGGGCCATGGACAAACTGGACAGGTTGGGGCCGGACGGCGTGCGGCAGCTGCTGGGCAAAGGGCGCAGGGACGCGAGCGGTGATTTCACCGAGGGGGCAGAGCTGTCTGACAACCAGTCCGATATTGTGCTCGGCTTTTTGTCGGCGGCAGGGTCGGATTCGGCATCAACCCTGAGAAACCTGCGCGGCATCGTGCGGGGCTCCGAGAGAGGAATTTCCGGAATCGCCGAATTGGAGCAGATTATGGATTTGGTCGTCGCCAGAGGTCAGACCGCGGACAGATGCGTGATTGAACCCTCGGTTGTGCGCGGTCTTGGCTATTACACCGGCCCGGTTGTCGAAGCGGAACTGTGTTTCACTGTCAGGGATAAGAAGGGAAGGCCGCAGCAGTTCGGGTCTGTGGCGGGCGGCGGGCGCTATGACGGTTTGGTCCGTCGTTTTACCGGACAAGATGTTCCGGCTACCGGACTGTCGATCGGCGTAGACCGCCTGCTGGCCGCATTGAAGGTCCGCGCGCCTGCCGGCAAACCTGCCGGGCCGGTAATTGTCACAGTCATGGATCCGGAGAACATGTCCGGTTACCAGGCGATTGCGGCCGAACTGCGGGGCGCGGGAATCCGGGCGGAAGTGTATCTTGGGAATGCCAGAAACTTCGGGCGTCAGATGAAATATGCCGATCGGCGCGAAGCCCCTGTTGCGGTGATAGAAGGCTCCGACGAACGGGAGTCCGGCATGGTTCAGTTGAAGGATCTGGCGCTGGGACGGCGATTGGCCGAGACGGCGACCCACGAGGAATGGAAGGCCCGGCCGTCTCAGTTCGCGGTGCCGCGCAGCGACATCGTGGCGGAAATCCGGCGGCTGCTGGCTGACAAATAGGTTTCCGCGCATGTCAATCCATGCTTCCGCCGGCGAAGAGGCGCAGAGATATTTTGAGTTTTTCCGGGCCCGCGGAGCGTTGCCGTTCGACACGGAAATCCTGCAGCCCGCCGAGAGTCTGCTGGATCTTTACGGTGAGGATATCAGAAGCCGGGCCTTCGTGACCGAAGATGCCGCGCAGGGCGAGCTTATGCTGCGGCCCGATTTTACCGTCCCGCTGGCAAAATATCACATGGAATCGGCGGCGGATACGGCCCGCTATGTCTACCGCGGACCGGTGTTCCGCCGCCAATGGCCGGGATCGCGCCGTCCCCGGGAATATTTGCAGGTGGGTTATGAGCTGTTCGGCGGCAGTGACAGGGCTGAAGCTGATGCCGAGATTTTCAGTGCTTTCCATGAAGCCTTGGCGCCGCTCGGCCTGCGTCCGGCAACAGGCGATCTTAGTCTGTTGATCTCCGCCGTCGACGGGCTTACGGCGACGGACAGCCAGAAGGCGTCCCTGAAACGGCATATCTGGCGCCCCGGCAGCTTCCGCCGGCTGCTCGAACACTGCCGGCTTGGCTGGCGCGGCAACGCGGAAACCGGTCTGACCGACCGCGCAATCAGGGAACGCAGTCTGCAGGCCGGTCCGGTGATCGGGCAGAGGAGTCTTTCGGAAGTTGTCGAGAACGTGCGGGCCAAGAACGATGAGGCGCTGGCCCCGGTTCTGGATTCCGCTGAATTGGCCGCCATTGACGACATCCTTGAAACGAAGGGCGCGATGCGTCAGGCGCTTCGGCGGCTCCGCGGCATCACGGATCGGCTGCGGGGCATTGAATCTGCGGTCGACAGGCTTGAATCGCGAATGGACGCGCTGTCCCGTAAAGGGATTGCCGCCGAGGATATCCGGTTTGAGGCCAGCTACGGGCGGACAAGTATGGAATATTATGACGGCTTTGTATTCGGGTTTTTTCTCAAAGACGGCGGTCAGCCGGCGGCGCTTGGCGGACGTTACGATTTCCTGACCGCAGCGCTCGGGCGCGGACGCAGCTGTCCGGCTGTCGGCGGAATGGTGCGGCCTGAATTGACGGCTGCGCTGAACAGGGGCGCAGAATGACCCTCAGTTTTGCGATACCTTCAAAGGGGCGGCTTGCCGAACAGTCCGCTCTCTGGCTCGGATCCCGCGGCGTGGAGATCATGAATCCGGCGGCGGGTCGGGGCTATTCGGGAAAACTGAAGGGTGCGCTGGAGGCCGAACTGTCGCTGCTCTCGGCCAGCGAAATACCGGGAAAACTCGCTGACGGCAGCGTGCATTTCGCGATCACCGGTATGGATGTTGTGCGCGAGAACATCCCCCTCTGGCAGTCCTTTGTCGCAGAGGTCGCTGCCCTCGGATTCGGCGCAGCCGATCTGGTGATCAGCGTGCCGAAATTCTGGATTGACGCTGAGTCAGTGGAAGATCTTGACGCGATCTCCGCCCAGTTCAGGCGCAGACACGGCAGGCGGTTGCGGATAGCCACCAAATACTCGTTTCTTGTTCGGGAATTTCTCAGCGGGGCCGGGGTGGCGGACTACCAGTTGGTGTACAGTCAAGGTGCGACCGAAGGTTCCGTGGCGAACAACTTTGCCGACGCGATCGCCGACTTGGTGTCGACCGGCAGGACGCTGGACGCCAACGGGATGAAGCCGCTGCCCGGCGGCGTGGTTCTGCGTTCGGAAGCCGCGCTGTTTCAGTCACGGATCCGCCCGCTGCCGCCGCAATGCGAAGACCGGGTCGGAAAATTTCTGGAGCGGCTGGCAGACGCCGGACCGTGAATCACCCCGAATCTGTCGAGTTGAGCCGCGATCTCGCGCGGCAGAACATCATCGCCGGCAACTGAAATCCCGACATCCGGCGGCGCGGCTTCGGGTGTCAGATACCGCCAGCCCTGAAACGGCCGCCGCGGCACGGCCCTTGTCCGGATGATCCGCCGGTCCATGATGATGGCGCATCGGATGATCCGGTCGGCCCCTTCTCTTGGTTCAAATGCCAGGATGCGTTGTCTGGCCAGGATGAATCCTTGGATCACCCAGTACAGCGAGCCGCCGCTGAGGATTTCGGCCGCGCGTTTCGGCCGCATGCGCGTGACATGCTCCGGCATCTCAAAGGCCCCCGATTGTATGCGGGCGGCCTGCCATTCGGCAAGCGATTCGAACGACGCGGCGCCGACACAGAGCTTGATGAGATGGATGCATCCGCCGCTGGACTCTTGGTCGCTGGCTGATTCAGCGGAGTTAACGGTTCGAGATGTCAGGGACACAGTTCTCTCGACTGGTACGCCGCCGCCGCAAGCAGGTGAATCCCCGCCACGTCTTCGATTTCGCTGATCATGACATATTCATCGGGAGCGCCGAGATTGTAAGGGGTCAGACCGCAGACAACCGTCGGGATGTCTCTGGCGCGGAACAGCCGGGCATCGGATGCGCCGACTCTCATATTCACGGCGGGCCGGCTGCCGAGAACAGTTTCGCAGGCATTCGCCACAGCTAGGGCGATCGGGCTGTCGGGCGAAGTCCAAGTCGGCGCGTACCGGCGGATGATTTCATACTGTATTCCTTGAAGCCCTGAAAGGCCGGCAGCTATCCTGTCTTCCGCATCCCGGACCGATACGCCCATGGGCAGGCGGATGTCCGCCTCGAATTCAGCCCGGTCCGGCACAAGATTCGCCGAGATCCCGCCGGAGATTCTGCCGATATTGACCGTGACCTGTTTTAACACGGATGATTCGCCGATTCCGCCGGACCGTTCGGATACCGGCGCCGCGGCGGCAATCGTCCGGGCGACTTCTTCGGGCGTGTCGACGGCAAGTTTCTCCATGGCGCAGACGGCGTCAATGGCATCTTTCAGCCGGGAAATGGCATTTTCGCCCTTATGAACATGTGCGCCGTGCGCCGCCTTTCCGGCTGCGGTGACTTTCACCCAGACCAGCCCCTTTTCTCCGACGCGCGGGATGATCGGAGATCCCACATCTGCGTTCAGCACCGCATCGCCGCGCACTTTGGATGACGATTTGAGAAGGAATTCGCTGCCCAGTTCTCCCATCGTCTCTTCATCCCCGGCCAGTGTCAGGACGGTCTCGCCGCAGAGTTGATCCCTCCGTCCGGCCAGGATTTCGAATGCGTGGACCAAGCAGGAGGCGCCGGCCTTCATGTCCGCGGATCCCCGTCCATAGAGACGGCCGTCATGGATATGCCCGGAAAACGGACTGGCGCTCCAGTCGCCGGGGTTGCCTGCCGGATAAGTGTCCAGATGCCCGTTGAGCACCAGCCGCCGGCCCGGACGACCGGTCGAAAAGCTGGCCATTAGGTTGCGGACCGGTTCTTTGGCAGTGAGCACCTCAATGCAAACGTCGTCAATGCGGGCGAGCCTTTCAGACAGCAGCCGGACGGCGGCCGCGGTATCGCTTTCCGGTGACTCTGTCGGGATTTGAACAAGCTGTTGTGCCAGCTCTATGAGACTTTCCCGGCTGTCCGCCACACTTTGCAGCAGGTCAGCGGAAACTTTGGAATTCAGTGTATTCTGCATGCTCCCCCAAACGTGAGCGGTTTCAGCAGCCGGACGCAGCGAACTCCGCTGAATGTGCCGGACTCCGGCCATGTGCGCCGCCCGATCAGGGCTTGCCGGAACGCGGGCCGGGTCTGTTCGATCCGGCGGCGCGGAACTGCGTCAAGATAACCAGTCCCAGCAGCAGCAGCCCGAACGGGTATATCCATTCTTTCGGCGGCCGGTCCTTCTCTTCGGCGTCGACTGCCCTGATGACATCGCCGAAAGCCGCTCCGGCGCGTTCGGCGGCGCCGTTGAACCGCAGGTTCGTCACCAATAGATGACCGTTTTCCGCAGTCGCCGTGAGTCCGATCGACCCGTCCGCGTCCCTCGATTCCGGAGGAATGACAAAAAGCTTGTAACGGTCGCCGTACTCGGTCCAGCGCACGATATGAAGGCGGATGTCCCTGTCAGCCGGAAGTTCTCCGTTCATGGCGGCTTCCAGCGGCAGCGGGCTGAATTCCGGATACACCCGGTTCAGGAGCGCATCCGGCCGGAACAGCGCGACAACCACGGCCAGCAGGGCCAGCCGCTCTGCCCAGCGCAGGCGGGTCAGCAGCCAGCCCTGCGTCACGGCAGCGAAACAGAGAATGGCGATCAGTGACACGAAGAATACCGTCAGCCCGTGCCAGAAACTGTCAATGCCGATCAGCAGCAGTTCCGTGTTGAAGATGAACACAAGCGGCAGGATGCTGGTGCGGATGTCATACAGGAATGACTGTGCGCCCGTGCGCATGGGGTTGGCCCCGGATATCGCTGATGCGGCGAATGCGGCCAGACAGACGGGCGGAGTGGAATCCGCCATCAGTCCGAAATACAGCACGTAAAGATGAAACGCGATCAGCGGAACCGCCAGCCCCGACGCATTGCCGAGCTCCACCAGAACCGTCGCCATCAGCGAAGCTACGACGATGTAGTTCGCGGTGGTCGGCAGCCCCATGCCGAGCACCAGGCAGACAAACGCCACCAATGGCAGCAGGACATAGAAATTGCCCTGTGAAACAGCTTCGATCACCGACAGCATGGCATTGTTCAGGCCGGTCGAGGAAACCGCCCCGACAATGATTCCGGCGGCTCCGACAGCCGCCGTCACGCCCGCCATGTTCCGCGCTCCGGCGATCATAGCATCGAAAATCAGCCGGACTCCCGCCGTCAGGCCCGCGCCCGCTCCTTGTCCGGCGCGGCGCGCCTGCAGGCAAGCCCGGCCGCAAATGATCACGGCCAGAATGAGAATGGCGTAAAACACGGCGGAACTGGGACTCCAGCGCTCAACCAGCAGCAGATAGATCAGCGTGCCCAGCGGAACCAGATAGGGCGCCCCTGATTTCAGGGTGGCGCGCACATTCGGCAGCTGGTCCCGCGGCATCCCTGTGATGCCGAGTTTGGCCGATTCCAGATGTGATATATAGAACAGCGCACAATAGGAAATCACCGCTGGAATCGCGGCGTGAACAATGACGTCGTAGTATGAAATGCCGATGAACTCGGCGATGATGAAAGCGGAAGCGCCCATGATGGGAGGCATCAGCTGACCGTTGGTCGATGCCGCGACCTCGATCGCGCCCGCCTTATGAGCCGGGAAACCCATTTTTTTCATCAGCGGGATGGTGAAAGCGCCGGTGGTGACCGTGTTGGCGATCGACGAGCCTGAGACTGTCCCGGTCAGCCCCGACGCGAGAATGGCCGCCTTGGCCGGACCGCCGCGGTAGCGGCCGACGAGCCCGAACGAGATGTCGAGGAAAAATTTGCTCGCTCCCGCCTTGTCAAGAAAGCTGCCGAACATGACAAACAGAAAGACATAGCTGACCGAGACATCGATCGGGATGCCGAAAATCGCTTCACTTGACAGCCACTGGTAGCCGATCAGCCGTTCCAGGGAGACGCCCTTGTGTGAAATCACATCCGGCATCGACTGCCCGAACACCGAATATATCAGGAAGATGACGCAGACGATTGCCAGCGGCAGTCCGATGCTTCGGCGGGTGGCCTCCAGCAGCAGAAGGACGCCTGCGCCGCCGAGGATCGCTTCAACCGGGACAGTCATTCCGCCGATTTCGGTCTCCAGCAGGATCCCGGCCCGGTGGACGATTCCGTCATAGGCGAGCCATCCGTAGGAGCAGATCAGGAATGACAAAGCCGCGGCTGCGGCAGGGATCCAGTTCCTCTGGACCTTGCCGGTTTCCCAGCTGGACGGAAAGATCAGAAAGGCCAGACACAGGCCGAAGGCCAGATGCAGGCTCCGCGCCGGTAGATCGACAAAAATTCCGAATCCGAGATCAAACGGCAGCGGAGACGCGATCCAGAGCTGCCATAGCGACCAGCACAGCGCGACTGCCGTGGCAAGGTGCGAAAACCGGCCGGAAAGGGACCGCTTTCCATGACCTTCCAGTTCGGCTGTCAGGGTTTCAAGATCAGCTCGTTCAGGCATGTTTCAGGGCGGGAACTTTCAAACCGGCGCGGATCCGCCTTCGGCTTCCGGCGCCGGAAAAAGCGGACGGGCGGACAGGTTCCGCCCGTCCGTCCGGGGAGCGTTACATCCAGCCCTTTTCCTTGTAATATTTCGCTGCGCCGTCATGGAGCGGCGCGGAAAGCCCGTTGGAGATCATGCCTTCGGGCGAAAGGATCGAAAATGCCGGGTGCAGAGCTTTGAAATCATCGAGGTTTTCGAAAACCGCGCGAACGATTTCATAAACCACGTCATCCGGCACGCCGGCGCTTGTCACGATTGTCGCATAGCCGCCGAAAGTCTTCACCGGAGACGTCGTCGAGCTGTAAGCACCCGCCGGGATAGTGACCGGACCGTAGAACGGGTTTTCGTCGATCAGGGCCCGCTCAACGTCAGTGTCGAGGTTGACGATGTATGCGCCGCAGCCTTCGGTCGCCACGGCGACGCCTGAATTCGGAATGCCGACCACATAGCCGTAGGCGTCGATTTTGCCGTCGCACAGAGCATTCGAATGTTCCGAAGATGTCAGTTCGGTGACCAAGCTGAAGAATTCTTTCGGCGTGTCATAACGTTCCATGAGCGTTTCCGTTGTGGCCCGCTGGCCGGACCCGGGGTTGCCCATGTTGAATCTTTTTCCCTCCAGATCCATCCAAGACATGATTCCGGAGTCTTTCGCGGCGATCAGCTGGTAGGGTTCGGGATGCACCGAGAACACGGCCCGCAGATCCGGGTTGTGGATGACCTTGTCAGAAGATCCGTTGACCGAGTGATACTGCCAGTCCGACTGCGCGACTCCGAAATCAAATTCTCCTTCAGTGATCTGCGCGATATTGTAGGTCGAGCCCGCCGTGGAAGGCGCTGAGCAGCGGATGTTGTGCTGCCGCCCCGACGACCGTCCTTCGGCGGCTTCCTTGTGGACCATGCGGCAGATCGAGTTGCCCGCCACAAAATAAACGCCGGTCGGTCCGCCGGTGCCGATGGTGATGAATGTTTTGTCCTGCGCCGTCGCCGGAACGGTCGAGACGGGCGCGGCGATTGCCGCGATGCCGAGGGCGATCGCGAATTTGCCGAGTCTTGTCATGGTTTCGTTTCTCCGATTGATTGTAATGAGCTTCTTGCAAAGCCCTGCAGTTAAAGGATTTTTCTGAAATTCAACGATTTCAGAAAAGCGGGATCGCCGCAGGCGGCGCATCTCTGAAATGGAGGCGCTGCGGAGGTGCGGCTTGCAGACGGAAATCTGCCCCGGATCCTGAGGATGCGGGTAGTGTAATCTGCATCGCGCATAGGTTGCAAGGGGAAAATCATTTGCCGGCCGTGAAGAAGCCGCCGGCGGCGGAATCCGGCGCGGAAATTTCTTGCTGAGACGCCGGGCAATACGATCGGTCGGCAGGCCGTCCGGTGTAATGACGCGAATGCGCCTGTTGCCGCAGCCGGAAAAGATTTGTGCCTTTATGCAGGCCGCAGACGATCGTCGGATGACAGTGACGCGACCGGACGGAAGCGTCGGGAGATTCATCAGCCGCTGCACGACAGGGGTTACGACAGGGCTATCGCTTTGAATTGTCCCACTTTCCGATCAGCGCATTTTGTTCCATCAATGCCTCACCGTAAAGGGAAATAGGGCCTGAATTTGTTTCGAAACGCCCTTGAAACGGAACATGGATGCTGTTTTCGCTGAGCGGCCCGAGATATGTTCCGGATCCTGTCCGGACAACGGGCATTCCTCTTTTCTTCAGCGCCTGAAGCCGGCGAAGGTCATGCCGGGTCAAACAACTGAAGCCTGACGGCATGCGATTCCCTCCGGTTTCATTATAGAGAATATGGCACCCGCTTGATCTGCCGTGACACATAGATCCATCTGAACCGCGTTAATCGCGGTCTGCGAATGAAGAGATGCATTTCGAAGTTAATCAAGGGCGGCAAAAATGTTTCTGAAGGCGTACGGAGGCTGGAATTGTCTTGACATGTCCGGACGCGGCCGCTATCGCAGCGGCTTCTGGGCGAACAGTCAGAATTTCTTGGTGTTGGCGGCCTCCGCAAGGAGAATCCTGTCGCCGGAGGGCATGCGGCCTGACGGAAAGGACAACGCGCTTCATATGAACGAAGGAGATCAGCCGTGACCAAACGCACGACTGCCAAGTACAAAATTGACCGCAGATTAGGCGAAAACATCTGGGGCCGTCCGAAGTCACCTGTTAACCGCCGCGGCTATCCGCCCGGACAGCACGGTCAGCGCCGCCGGTCGAAATTTTCTGACTTCGGCCTTCAGTTGCGCGCCAAGCAGAAACTCAAAGGATACTACGGCGACCTCACGGAAAAACAGTTCCGCCGGACTTTCGCGGAAGCCGAGCGAATGCGCGGCGACACCGGCGAGAACCTGATCGGACTGCTTGAGCGGCGGCTCGACGCGGTGGTCTACCGGGCGAAGTTCACGCCTACGATTTTCGCGGCGCGCCAGTTCGTCAACCACTGCCATGTGCTGGTGAACGGCAAGCGTGTTAACATCTCGTCCTATCGGGTCGGCGAGGGCGATGTGATTGAAGTCCGCGACCGTTCCAAACAGCTTGCGGTCGTGCTGGAATCGGTCGGGCTGCCGGAGCGCGATGTTCCCGATTACATCGTCGTCGATTACAGCAAAATGACCGCGCAGTTGCAGCGTACGCCGTCTTTCGATGAAGTCCCGTACGGAGCGGTCATGGAACCGAATCTGGTCGTGGAATATTACGCCAAGAACTGACTTCATTCCGACTGTTTTCAGGCAGCGCGTCGTTCGCGGGCTGCTTCCCGCCGCTGATCTGAGAATGCCGGGACTTTTCCGTCCATGACGTCGCTCTCAGAGGCACGGCAACTGCCATACTGGCGGCGGCCGCTGTTTCTTCTGTTCCTGATGTCCGCTGCCATGCCGCTTTCATTCGCCACTTGGCTGGCGTTGCTGAATAATTTTGTCGTCGAAGCCGCCGGTTTTGACGGGGTGGACATCGGCTGGCTTCATACAGTGCGCGAGATACCGGGCTTCCTAGCTGTCGGCGTCATTATGCTGATGGCGGTAATTCGCGAACAGGTGCTGGCTCTTTCCATGCTGATACTGCTCGGCGCCGTCACCGCGGTCGTCGCTTGGTTTCCGACTTTCGGCGGCATACTCGCCACGACCGTGCTCGCGTCAATCGGTTTCCATTATTTTGAAACCGTCAACCAGTCGCTTCAGCTGCAGTGGCTGGAAACGGAAGAGGCGCCCAAAGCGATCGGCTGGATCATTGCGGTCGGATCCGGAGCATCGCTCCTTGCCTACGGTCTCTTGGTAGCGACATGGAAGGCTTTAGATCTGACTTATGACACTGTCTATCTCGCTGGCGGCGGGATGACCGTTTTGATCGCGCTTTACTGTTTCTTCGCGTTCCCGCAGATCGTGTCGCCGGCACGGCAGCGGGCGGAGCTTGTTCTGCGGCCGCGCTACTGGCTGTACTATCTGCTGCAGTTCATGTCAGGGGCCCGTCGGCAGATATTCGTGGTGTTCGCCGCTTTCATGATGGTCGAACGGTTCGGTTTCGAGGTTCATGAAGTGACCGCTCTGTTCATCATAAATTATGTCGCCAATATGATTTTCGCGCCCTTCATGGGACAAGCCGTCGCGCTTTTCGGAGAGCGGGCGGCGCTGGCCGCCGAATATCTGGGTCTGACCGTTGTCTTTCTGGCTTACGGCGGGATCTACTATTTCGGATGGGGCGTGATGCTCGCGGCCGCCCTTTACATCCTTGACCATCTCTTCTTCGCGCTTGCTTTCGCCCTCAAAACCTACTTTCAGAAAATCGCCGATCCGGCGGACATCGCGCCGACTGCGGCTGTTTCTTTCACGATCAATCATATCGCGGCGGTTTTCCTTCCTGCTTTACTGGGGTACGTCTGGGTGGTATCGCCGGGCAGCGTCTTCGGTTTGGCGGCATCAATGGCTGTTGTGTCGCTGATTCTGGCCCTGCTGGTGCCGAGGCGGCCAATGCCCGGCCGGGAGACGATTCTGGTCCGGGCGAAGCCGCGCACATGACTTTACTCCGCCGGAAGCGCACCGCGGACTTGGACAAAGGCGGAAATTGGAGCGGGCGTCATGTTTCAAATGCTGCGGAAAATGACTGATCATCCGGCACGGCACGAAGCGGTCCCCGGCCGCGCCGAACCGATCCCGACGGCGGATGCGCATTTCGTGAACGGCAGACCGCTGAAAGGCCCGTATCCCCGGGGGATGCGGCTGGCCATGTTCGGAATGGGCTGTTTCTGGGGCGTGGAAAAACTTTTCTGGCCGCTCAACGGCGTCTGGGTGACTGCCGCGGGCTATGCCGGCGGTTTGACTCCAAATCCGACATATCAGGAAGTCTGTACGGGAAGGACGGGTCACAATGAAGTCGTCCGGGTGGTGTTTGATCCGGAAAAGATCAGCTACGGATCCCTGCTGAAGATTTTCTGGGAAAGCCATGACCCTACCCAAGGCATGCGCCAAGGCAATGATTCGGGCACCCAGTACCGTTCGGGAATTTACGTTCTCAGCCGGGCCGAAAAAACTGAAGCGGAAGCGAGTCGGCGCGGCTACGGCGAACGGCTTGAAGGTGCGGGATACGGGCGCGTGACAACCGAAATCATTGATGCGCCGCCATTCTATTTCGCGGAGGAATATCACCAGCAGTATCTTGCCAAAAATCCGGGCGGGTATTGCGGATTGCGGGAGACAGGCGTGGTCTTCCCGGCTGCCGGCTGAGCTTCCGCGGCCCTCCCGCGATAATGCCCGCGGCTCCATGACTTGGCACGTCGCGCTGTGCATTGCTGAAGGACAGGAGTGCGCTGATTCGCTCCAAGCGTCTCTGGAGCGCATGAACCCGTCGCCGGACGCCACCGTCGCCGTCGAGATTGATGAAAGTTCCGACATCTGGGAAGTCGGCGGGTACTTCGACAGAAAGCCTGACAGCGTCAGTCTCGCTTTGCTCGCCGAGGCGTTCGGCACGGAGGGATTCACTGTCTCGGAAATTGCGGACGAAGACTGGGCGGCGAAAGTCAACCGGCAGTTGCCGCCGGTCCAGGCAGGACGATTCATCGTGCACGGAAGCCACCTCAGCATTGACGCAGGCCGGGGTGAGATGCCCATACTGATAGATGCTTCGTTGGCTTTCGGCACCGGCCACCACGCCACGACGCAATTGTGCCTTGAGCTCATCGACGCGCTTCACAGGGAAGGGTTTGATGTCTCCATGGCGGCGGACATCGGCTGCGGCACCGGAATTCTTGCGATCGCGATCGCGGAACTGTGGCAATGCCGGGTCGATTGCGGAGACAATGATCCCGCGGCGGTGGAAATTTCCCGCTTGAATGCGGCTGCGAACGGCATGTCGAGACTGGTGAGCGCGCAGACTGCCGAGGGAGCTCCCGGCGACCGGTTCCCGGCAGGGAGTTACGGGCTGGTCACCGCCAACATTCTCAGCGAACCCCTGATCAGTCTGGCGCCTGAACTGACGCGGCTTCTATGCCCGGACGGGTGCTGCATACTTTCCGGGATCACAGCGGATCAGGCCTCAGGGGTTATATCCGTCTATCAGGATCACGGCGCGACGCTGGAATTCCAGAAACAGCGGGGCAGCTGGGTCTCGCTTGTGTTTTCATCCTGAATGCCGTCCGCCGTTGCCGGGCAATGTCATACGTCATCGGGACTGCGGGCAAGATTCGCCGGGTTCAGGAGCGCCGGCGAATTCCCCGATTGAACTCTGAAGCGTATAGCTTTGGTTGCAGACCGCGATCTGGAATCAATCTCAATAGACCCCGGCGTGGAAGGAAAGAAACAGGGTCACGCGAAGCGGGTTCCTGAACAGGGCTGCCGCGCTGACATGCCTGATTTGCGGCAATCGGCGGGATATTCCGCCCGGCGGTGGGTGTGGCATGAATGCAACGCCGGATGTGTTTCCGCTGCGGACCGGCGTTTTCAGGTATGCATCCTGCGCGGGCCGGTGTAAAGCTGCGGATTCTGAAAACAAGCGAATGAAAGGAAATGGAAATGGGATATTCCGAACAATCCGGTTATAGGGGGGGGGGCACAGTCTCTAAGCGCGGCTGACTTCCGTCTGCCGGGGCACGGGCGCGGCCGTTACGCGGGCCTCCTTTGCGCCGGCCTGACCGCCGCCGGGCTGGCGGCGTTTTCGTCAGTTCCTCTGACCGCTGTCGCGCAGACGACCGCGGCGACAGACTGCAAGTCGCTTCTCTCAAGCGCCGCCGGCAGCACTTCCGTGGCGATCGACGGGGGCGATCTGCCCGATCTCAGCTATGGTGGAACATACAAAAAACTTCTTGATTGCGACAAGGTGAATCTATCGACGGGTTTGACGCTGACGCTGGAGAGCGGCGGGAAGGTCGGCACGAAGGACAACCCGGTCGGCGAGAACGGCATTTACATAGACGAAACCAACGGTCCCGGAAGCGCCGGGGATAAGGCCGTGACGGTCGTCAACAACGGCGAAATCTACGTGAACCATGACGACAGCTGGACAGGGGCTGGAATAACCTTGGTCCGCGGCGGCGAAGGTCTTGCGAAAGTCCATCACAAGGCGGGAAAGATAGTCGGCACGGGCTCTGATCTCGATGCCGGGATCTATGTGCGGCACAAGGGGAAGGAGAGCGGCGAGAGCGAAGGCATTCATATCATCTCGGCCGCCGACATTGACATAAGCGGAAGCACCGATACAAAATCGGAGGGTATCCGGGCGAGTGCCAAAGGCGCAGCGGACGGTTCAGATATTCCGGTCGATATCGATATCACCGGGGGAACGATACTGGGACAGGGCGGCGGTGTCCATGTGGTAGATTTCGCTGACGGCGATATCACGATAGACGCGGCCGAAGGCGTGAAACTCGGCACACGGAGCGCTGCGCTAGGCGCATCTGGAATTCACATTGAAGGAATCAGCGGCCGTTCCGACGTGACGATCATGAACAACGGCGAGATCCACGCCAACGAGGACGGATATACAAATTCCAGCGGCATCCGGGCCGTACACAACGGCGTCGGGACGGTGACGGTGAAGCACGGTTCCGGCGGAAAGATTTTCACAGGCGGCACGGCTTCTCGTAATAGTGAGTCCGGTGGAATCAGCGTGCTGTACAAGGGAGTGACCCTGACCCCGGCGGACAAGGACGGGAAGCCGCGGGCTGTCGTGATCGAATCGTCGGGCATGATCGAGTCGGGGGCCTTCGGCGTCTATGTCAAGGTCTACGGCGATAATGACAAGAGCATCCCGGTGACGGTCGATGTGAAAGGCGGCTCCGTCGATGCCTTCATGCACGGAATTTACGTTACGAACGGTTTCACGTCCGCGGGCGGCGTGATCAAGGTGACGGTTGACGAAGGGGCGGAAGTGAAGTCCCGGCAGGACGGCATTCATGTCGACGGGGCCTTGCTCAAGGACGGGATGCGTGCGCAGACGGTCGAGGTTCACGGCACGGTCACGGGGGGCAGCAGAGACTTCGCCGGCGTGCACATGGTCAAGGGCGGGACGGTGGTGATCGGTCCGCGGGCGCATGTGAGCGCGGCGTCCGGCGTCGCGGTCAAGGCGAACGCCGAGGGCGACATGACGGTCATCCTGGTGAAGGACGGCGACGGTTTCACCGGCATGATCGACGGCGACATCCGCAACGCCGCGGAGACGACATTCAAGATCCGCGACACTTCCGGCACGGAAACGGCTCTGACGGCGGGCGACGCGGTGAAGTCGGCCGGCGAGACGAAGGGCGTCTACCGCGCCGTGCGGACGTCGGTTCTGGATGAGCTCGAGGAGGGCGGCTCGAAGGTCGGCTATAAGTTGACCGGTCCGGAGGAGAGACAGTATCATGCGCGGGCGCGTGTTTACGAGGCTCTGCCGTCGGTGCTTCTGGACCTGAACGCGCCTGGGCCCCGCCTGCGCCGCGATGCGTCCGGGGGCAGCGATGCCTGGGCCTCGTTCGACGGCGGCGAAGGCGAGCGGCAGGCGTCGGGTTCGACGACTTCCGAGGGCATTGCCGGCCGGGCGCTGGCCTGGGACTTCACGCGCTGGGGCGTCGCGTCCGGTTTTGATTTCCCCGCCGGGGAGGAACTGACGGTCGGAGTGAGCGCGCATCACCGGCGGGGCAAGGCGTCGGTGAAGCGCGGCGGCACGGTCAAGGCGTCGGGCACGGGCGTCGGGGCGTCGTTGACCTACGGCAGTGCGGACGCCGTGTATTTCAGGGGCTGGCTCTCGTATTCGAAGTTCAGCGGCATCGAGCTGATGTCGGACGACGACATTCCCGGCAGCGGCAGCCTGTCCAGGTCCGATGTCTCCGGTTCGGGTCTCGCGCTCGGCGTGGAGGCCGGCATGCGGACGGAGCTGGAGGGAATGACGCTGACGCCGCGCGGCGGCTTGGTCTCTTCGTCGGTCAAGGTCGACGAGTTCGGCGATTTGGAGGGCGTCGCCGGCAGCGGCAAGGTGTCGGGTTCGGGCAGAAGCCTCAAGGCCCGCCTCGGCGTGACGGCGGAGATCGGCGAAGTCGCCGCGGGCGCGGCGGTGTACGCCTCCTTGGATGTGGAGCACGAATTCTCATCGGACCGCGGCATGACGGCGTCGGGGATGAAACTCGCTTCGAAACCGAAGGCGACCTGGGGCCGGCTCGGCCTCGGCGGCGAACTGAGCCTTTCGGAGGACCGCGGGACGATGCTGTCCGGGGAAGCGTACTACGCGACCGCCGGCGGCGGCAACTCCGACTTCGGCGGCGGGCTGACGCTCGGCTTCCGCTTCTGACCTGATACGGCAATCCCGCTCCGGCCGCCGGCCGGGGCGGGATTTTTCCAAACCGCCCCGGGAAAGATTTCGCCGAACTTCTTGAGGACATCACCGACGTTCACTTCCCCGGCAAAAAGACCGTGCCGGCTGCAGCTGACTTCAATGCGCATGAACTGTCGAGTCTTTACCATGCTTTTCCGCCGGAGCGGACCAGCATGCTCCGCAAGCGTTTCGAGGTTCATATGCGCCGAAGCAAGGCACCCGGATGAATATCGCCGGGTGCGGAATCAGCGTGCTGATCCCGTCAGGGCCTGTACCGGCGCATCCCGGACCGGGTAACGATGTTACCGCATTCCATACGGGATCAATCCGCGACCGTAATTGTCACTCAGTCATTTTTCGTTGACAACTGCGACGCAATGCGTCCCTTAGGATGTATGGTTTGAATTCTATTTCAGCCGGCTGCGGTTGTCAGATCTCACCGCCGCGGTTGATTCACCCGGAACATCATATTGGTCAGAATCCGGAGAAATCCATTTCCGCTTGAAGATCCCTCAGGAGCCGGGGTCCCATTCGACGACATTTTGGCGTTGTGAACCGAGGCGTTCGATTCCGAGTTCCATGACCTGGCCGGGGTGCAGAAAAACAGGCGGTTTCATCCCCATCCCAACCCCCGGGGGCGTGCCGGTAGGAATGATGTCGCCGGGCTGCAGCGACATGAATTGAGAGATATAGCTTACAATGGTCTTAATGCCGAAAATCATGGTTTTGGTGGAGCCGTCCTGCCGCCGGACGCCGTCGACATCCAGCCACATCCGCAAATCCTGCGGGTCCGGCACTTCATCTTTCGTGACCAGCCACGGGCCGATCGGGGCAAAAGTATCCGCACTCTTGCCCTTGATCCACTGTCCGCTCCGATTGATCTGGAATTCGCGCTCAGACACGTCATTCACGACGCAATAGCCCGCCACGCAGTCAAGCGCGTCTTTCTCACTGACATAACGCGTATCCTTAGCGATCACGATGCCCAACTCGACTTCCCAGTCTGTTTTTTCTGAACCTTTGGGAATGATCACATTGTCGTAAGGTCCGGTAATGCTTGACGTCGCTTTGCCGAACAGAATGGGTTCACTGGGAATCTTCGATCCGGTTTCGGCAGCATGGTCAGAGTAATTCAAACCGACGCAGATCAGTTTTCCGACCGACCCGACGCAGGGTCCGACCCGCATACCGGCGGGAAATGCAGGAAGTTGGGAGATGTCGAGTCCGGCTGCCCAAGACAGGTCCGTCAAGGCTTCGCGGTCTATGTCGCCGATAATTCCGGACAGGTCTCTGTATCTGCCGTCAACGTCAACCGCTGCAGGTTTTTCTGATCCTGCGGGTCCGATTCGCGCGAATTTCAAATGTTCCCTCCAAGTCTGAACAGATCAGTCTGTCCCCGTTGACACGGTCCGGCCGCCGCTATCGCAGAACCGCCGGCCAGTTCGCGTCGCCTTTGGCGACATTGCCCGGAATGTCTTGCTCCCACTGACTGCGGACGCCCAAGCTGTAATTGAGATATAGCCTGTCTTCGTGAAGGGACCAAGCTTCAGGCTGAGTCGATGCCGTGTAGTTGTTCGCGACCGCCCAAGCGCAGTAACCGCCGTATTGCGGCGCGTAACGTTCCGGATCCGCAAGGAACAATTCCAGATGCTCAGCGGAAGCGAACCGCCAAGCGGCGCCGTTCCATTCAGTTTCAAAATCTCTGGAACCTTTGACAGGCTCGCCCCGCGTGAAATAAGCAACCGGATCGTAGCCCCGGATAGCTGCGCCCCAGCGGGTGAAAACAGGATCTGTTTCAGCGGCGAGCGGCGATCCTGCCGCTATCGCGGCCAGCGCCAGCAGTGAGCGTCGGGTCAGATGCATTGAGTTTTCCATGATGTTGCGGAAGGCCAGCGGCATTATCGCGGATTGAAGAGCGGATTTCCAGCGCAAACCGCATGCGTCGCCGTCAGGATATGAAAGAACCGCGGCCCTGATGACAGGGCCGCGGTTCCGGGAGGAAACTCAGTGGTGTTGTCGCGCTCACTTAGCGGATTTTTGGCCGACCGCGATATCATTGATGTCGCCGCGGACGAGACCGATGTCGTAGAGTTGACGGTCTGTCAGGCCGTTGAGCGCATTCCGGGTTTTCCGCGTGGTGTTCCAGCGGTTGATGGCTTTGAAAAAGCCGAAGGTTCCCGCTTCGCTGCGGCTGCCGGCTGCGGGAGCGCCTGTTCCGAATGTGACACTGGCCATTTCGATATCCTTTCCTGAAGTGTTGGCAAGCGCGTTTCTTGTCTGCTGAATATCGGTTCTGAAGCCCGCGGTTCAAATTCCCGTTTTGCAAATCCGCGTTGCCCGGAACGCATAGGTCCGGCAGTCGCTTCCGCTGCCGTCGGAACCGGCTTCCAGCCAGCCGGACGCGTTGATTCCGCCGCTGGAGGACAGAAGATTTCATGACGCTTGCAATGTTCTTGTTTCGTGCTAAACTGCCGGCAAAAGAACGAGGTGTTTGATGCGGGTACTGGGGCTGGATCCGGGACTCCGGCTGACCGGCTGGGGTGTCATCGATTCCAATGGATCAGCGGTTTCTCATGTCGCGAACGGTTGCTGCAGGCCGTCGGGTTCAACCATAGGCGAACGGCTCGCGTGTCTGTTCGAGCAGTTGACGCAGGTCGTGGATGCCTATCTTCCCGATGAGGCATCTGTCGAAAAGACTTTTGTTAACAGCAATTACAGCGGCTCTCTGCTCTTGGGGCATGCCCGCGGAGTCGCGATCTTGTCAGCAGCACAGACCGGCATTCCGATCGGAGAATATGCGCCGAACGCAGTGAAAAAAGCGGTTGCCGGAGTCGGCCATGCGGATAAGAGCCAAGTTGAAAGCATGGTCAGGCTGCAGTTGCCGGGCGCGGTGATCAAAGGCCCCGATGCCGCGGACGCCTTGGCCGTGGCACTGGCGCATGCCGCGATACGGCAGTTCAGGGGCAAACTGGATGCCGCGGTGTCACGGGCAGAAATGTCGTCTGGAGCAGCCGCATGATCGGCTGTCTGACCGGGACCATTATCGAGCGGTCCGCTGATTTTATTCTGCTTGATGTCGGCGGCGTCGGATATCAGGTTCACTGTTCTGAGCGCACTCTGGCCGGTCTGCCCGCTGACGGCTCGGTTGTGCGCCTTTACACGGATCTGCAGGTGCGCGAAGATTCAATGCAGCTCTTCGGGTTTCCCACGAAGAAGGAGCGTGAACTGCATAATTTACTGAATTCTGTTCAGGGTGTCGGCGCGAAAGCGGCTTTGGCCATTGCCGGGGCGCTCGGCGTTGACGGCGCGGTTCAGGCCGTGACTCTTGGAGATTCGGACGCGGTCCGGACCGCCAAAGGGGTGGGTCCGAAACTGGCCAGCCGCATTGTCAGAGAACTCCAAGAGCCGATTTCCGCGCTTGTTGCCTGGTCTGAGGAAGACACGGACTTGACAGCTTCAGAAGCAGGAGGCGGAAAACCGGCAGCAAAGCCGGCGGAGAGTAAGACGAATAAGTCCAGTGATGCGGCTGCGGCGGCCGAAGCCCACTCGGGACTAGTGAATCTCGGTTATCAGCACGGCGAAGCGTCACGAGCTGTCGCCGAGGCCGTTCGTGACCATCCGCAAGCGACAACGGAACAGCTGATCCGCCAAGCTCTGCTGCGGCTGGTTCCGGCGTGAATTCAAGATGAATGAGAAATCACCTGTCACTGCGGCGGCCCTTCCTGATGATCCGGACCGGGCCCTCCGGCCGAAGTCTTTGGATGAATTTATCGGTCAGAACGGCGCACGCGCTAATCTGAGAGTGTTTGTCAAGAGTGCCCGGCTCCGGTCCGCAGCACTGGATCACACGCTTTTCTTCGGACCGCCCGGCCTCGGCAAAACGACGCTGGGACAAATTCTGGCGCGTGAACTGGGAGTGAACTTCAAGATGACATCGGGGCCGGTTTTGGCGAAAGCTGGCGATCTCGCGGCCATTCTCACAAGTCTGGACGCCCGGGACATCCTGTTCATTGATGAAATCCACAGGCTTCAGCCCGTCGTGGAAGAGATTTTGTATCCGGCCATGGAAGACTCGGCCCTGGATCTGGTTATCGGATCAGGCCCCGCGGCCCGCACGGTCAGAATCGAGCTTCCGTCTTTCACTTTGGTGGGCGCGACGACGAGGCAGGGACTGCTGACCACGCCGCTGCGCGATCGTTTCGGCATTCCCGTACGGCTCGAATTTTATCGCGTGGAGGAATTGTACGAGATCGTGGTGCGCGGGGCCCGATTGCTGGAGGTCGACGTTGATGCGGACGGCGCACTTGAGATAGCGAAAAGATCGCGCGGAACGCCCCGCATCGCCAACCGGCTGCTTAACCGGGTGCTTGATTTCGCGATTGTCGAAGGCAACGGCAAAATCACGCTGGATGTCGCACGCCTCGCTCTCAGCCGGCTGGGGGTCGACCAAGTCGGTTTGGATATCTCCGACCGCCGATATCTCAGCGTGCTAGCCGAGACGTTCCGCGGCGGTCCGGTGGGAGTGGAAACCATGTCCGCGGCGCTGTCAGAAGCCAGAGATTCCATTGAAGAGGTGATTGAGCCGTTTCTTTTGCAGAGAGGTCTTGTCCAGCGCACCCCGCGTGGACGAGTTTTGTCAGGGTCTGGATGGACTCATCTCGGAATTGATCCGCCGGATTCTCCTGATGCTCCCGGCAGCCTGTTCAGCGAGAAACAGTGATGTACGAGTTCCGGATCCGGTCCGGCGTGGCTGGCCGCGGGAATTCCGCGGTTTCATTCGGGACGACTGCACCTGCAAATGATCTCTTTCACGGGCAACTTCGCAAGATCCCGGGATGTCTGCCGGCATTGAAGCCAAAGGCGCAGCTGAGCAGATCACGAACGGATTGCCGGCATGCATTTTGCAATCCGCTTTACGGCCTTTCCAGCGCGGCGGTGAATACTGTCGGCTGTCCGGCGCTAATGAGGCGAGGGCGGCAAGTGCCACCCGCCCGGCCGGGCCGTAGAACCGGCTGGTTGCGAAGAACCGGATATTCCGATTTTCAATTCTCAACGCCGAAGGGCCGCTTGAAGATTGACAATGCTGCGGCTGGAGCATAATCTCGGAAGATGAGCGAAGCGCCGGACATTGAAGCTCTCGCCCGGCAACTCGCCGTTCTGGAGGAACGCATGAACACGCATCAGGCGACATACGAAACCGCATTGGAGCGTCTTGAACGCCGTATGGCGGAATTCGAACTCCGTATGGCGGAGCGGGAGACGGCCGCCGCCCGCCGAGAGACCGTCAACACCCGCTGGATCGTCGCGACGATTACTGTCGGCGTTATTGTCATTATCGCTGCCCTCGGTTTCTTAATGCGCTTGCCTCCGCCGGCTGGCTGACGCGCCTCCAGTGATTTCAGGCTAGGGAAAAGACTGCGTCAATCATCAGGTGATCGGCTGTTGCGGACGGACTTCTGGCCAACGAAGCGTAGTCAAAAAGGGCATTGGGCCTATCACGCTGATATCCAGTAAAGTGGTGGCTTCAACATCCACCGGAACATTTCCTCAGAGTCCAGTAGGCGAGATGTTGAGTGGAGAAGCGAGACGATGGACGGATGGATTGCCGCGCCACAGACATTCTGCTGAGTGAAGCCCTAAGGTCGGCGGAGACACCGCCGTTTATTGGGCTTGTTTCAATTCACGAAAATCAACGGCAGTCTGCTTTTGAAAATTTGCGAGTATATCTGCGCGGTGATCCAAATAGAATTTCAAATTCATTTCGAGATTATCCTTACGTTTCAACTTGGTGTGTAACACAAGCCTTGAGCGAAGAGTACGGAGATCAAGACCAGGCGATCTACAGACATATAGAAAGAGTTTTTGGCGTGTCATTGGAAAATCAATTTCACCGATGCATTCTTTATAAGAGTTTCTGTCGTGTATGCGAACAGCTTGGACTGCCGACCCGTGGATTCAATCGGATGGTCGATGTTTATTTGCTCCACGCTGGCGTTCCAATGCCGTTACTGCCACAACTTATCCGAAGCTTCCTACGCCAAGAGGCTGCGTTCGGTCCGCCACCGACAGAAGCAACGGTAATGCTGAACCGGTGGGAAGACGATTCTTTGGAATTTTTGCCGGACACCGTTGTCACTCCACGTCGTGCCATCCTTTGGGATGAAACGGCTTGGCATGCTGCCCTCTATGCAAGAATTCGCGAGAATCCTAATGCCTTTGTGCCCAAGCTTCCAGTCGAAGAACGCTTCCATGAAATACTTTCCAAACCAGAACAACAAAACGGCAGATCAATTTCCTTGGGTGTCCGTGATGCCGCGGCAGTTGTTCCCCCGCGGCTGCGTTTAATCTGGCGTGCCGATGGGCTTGCCGCCCGTATCCCAAGGGTCGAAGGGCGTGTTCAACTTTGGCAAGACGATGATATCTCACCGTTTCGACTTCGGGGAGGCGAAGACTGGATGTTGCCACAGCCTTGGCCAGTCCGCCTGCGCTGGCGTGTCGGTGAATACGATGGAGCGCTGAGTTTCCTTTCTGCCACCGGAGAGCTGGCAATATTCGATTGTACGACCGGGTTTCTTATCAAGCAAGTTGGGGTTTTGCCACCCGAAGTCGAAGTCGACACGACCGACGCCGTTATTTTGTCCCGAAGCAGTTTTTCGATAGACGGCGAACCTGCGTTGGCGACAGGTGAATTTTCTTTCATTGCGTTTACGCGATTGGGAACTGCTTCAATTTTATTGAGCGGGGGTGAGAAAACACGTTTACGCGCTAGGCTAAGCCGACGCCTTACAATTCGAGACGGTCAGGTGGCGCGCGGACCTCAAGGGACGTTGTTTGGTCCCTCGGCGACGGTTGAAGTGAAAACAGGTCTTGAGCGGGATGAAGTCCGGCGACTGCGTGTCACAGTCGGACAGCAGTCTGCGGACGTCGAGATAGAAGTGATTAACGGATTGTCTGAAATCGGCATCGGCACACTCTTCTCTTCGGTTGGAGAAAACATCCGTCCAGACCCTTTGCTAATGCGCATAGACCTGCTGGCGCCTGCCGACGGAGCGGCATTCGTGAGGAAATCTGGTATTTCCATCAAACTTTGGGTTTGGCCGGCTTTTTCAGGAAGTGACGGATTTGTCTTCGAAAGTGACCTTGAGCTGAATAATCTCGTTCTGGAACAATCGCAGAACGTGATCTTGAACAGCAGGGGGCGTCTGACCCTTAATGTTTCTGGCGGCTACATTACGGCTCGCGCCGTATTCGAAATTGAGGGCGGGTTAATTGCCTTCGAAATTCCGTGGCCGGATGTGGTCGTCATTAGACGCCGGCCAGATGGGTCGGTACTGGGACTGCCGGTCGGAACGCGCCTAACCGTGGACGAGGAAAACCGTTTCGATACCGTGACCATCCGGTGTCCGGATCCATTAGCCAAGTTATCGATTCGCGGTCAGTCGGAAGACCATCCTTTCGCTCGCGGGCTTTCCCGCAACTTGGCAATCCGTGATCTGAGCAAAGGGGCCAGTGACAACAGGGTGATTCTCCGTCGTGGAAACGGCACCGAACTAATGTTGTTTGAGATAGTATTGTCCATTGAGCCTGTATCGGTCCGATTTCTGCCCGCGCGTGACGGGCTGCGCCTTCGCTTGAATCTGATGACGCCGGTTGACGCTCTTGCTTTAGAGATTGAGAGCGAGCACGGCAAAACAGAATTTGCAGAGGCAAGCTTTGGTCGGCGCCCGGTTTCGTCGCGCCGGCCATCTTGGTTAAGTGCCGAGTTGCCCGGCGGAAATCCGACAGAAATCGAATTGTTTGTTTCGGCGTTGGAATTCGAAGACAGATTCGCTCTTGCAAGGATATTTCTTCGACCGGAGGCGGCGTTCGAAACTCAAAGTACGTGGCGGCCATTACGTAATTCCCGTGGTGACACATACGCGATCATCCTCGATAATCCTGGGCTGAACGTCGCTGAAACTAACGTGCGATGGCGGTTCGAGACGCTGAGCAGATGGCTTGCAGATTGTTATGCGGATGAATGTTGGTCAGTAATCAACAAGCCGCTTATTTCACGTTGGGATAAGATGGGCAGGGCCTTGGCAGAACAGCCGGGAGGGATAGGGGCGCTAATGATGGCTGGTGCTGTTCCGCCTCCCGATCATACCGTGCGGTCTTGGATTCCCCTGATGCATCCGATTCACATTTTGCCGGGTCTGTATGAGGCTTCGACCACAGCCTTCGTCGGTCTGTCTGGATCGCCGGATCTTGGATTGGCGGAGTTATCCAAGCTGTTTTCTCTGGGCCGAACACCCCTTAGGGATCAGTCGCAGTTGCACCCCACGGTCTATCTAGCGTTTCGGAACTGCAGGGAGGCAGAGAACGAAGATGTGTCACTCAGTGGGTTTGAACCACGCAAGTTTTTCGCGAACCTCCCTCTGGTGGATGGAAATCCCTCGGCCGGCTGGTTCTGGCGTGGAACACCACTCTTGGGCCCGGATCACTGGCGTGCCGCTCACCTTCGTTTCGTAGAACGCTTAGAGGTGGCGGGGATGTTCATGAACGAGGAGGCGGAAGCCGGCGCCAATAGCCGACGGCAGGAGGCAGTGCTCCGATTGAGTAGATCAGTCTGGGAAATGATTCCAGAATTTTATAGGCCTCATGTCCCACTAAGATCAACAGACCGAGAGGAACCTCACAGCATTGACCTCTGGGTGGCCGCTTGCCTTTCCGCGTTTGCTCATGAGAGCCGGATGGGGAACGTTGACGGCTTTGTCGTGCTGCTCGGAAAAAGGCTTGAATGGCCGTCTGCGAAGGTTCTTGGCACCTTGGCGCTGATGCTTCGTCTAGCACCCGAATTGTTCGCTTTTTTTCTCCTTGCATGGCAGATCGCTAAGGAGCGTCCATGACTTCTGAACTTGATCCAATCCGCTTCAAGGCAGATCTGAAAAATGTATTGGCGCGGTATATTACGACAGCGGCTGCAGTGTCGGCAGCGCGGACGCCGCGGCTGTCCAGTGCCATCGCTGCGGCCTGTGCGCAGGCTGAACTCGTCAAAGGCCCGTTTGTCGAGAGCCTGCCTGACTTCGAGAAAGGAGGTTCGATTGAGCAACTTGTGGAAGAGGGAGTGCTCCACGAGGCTTGGAAAAAACTGGCTGTCACTGACGAAGGGAGGGGCCTATTCGAGAGGCCGCTGCACCTGCACCAGACAGCGGCGATGGGGCGTGATGAAAACTATCTCGTCGCTACAGGTACCGGTTCTGGAAAGACAGAGTCTTTTCTGTTTCCCTTGGCGGATCATTTGCTTCGACAGGGCAATCTCAGCCAGCCGGGAGTTCGGGCGATCTTGGTTTATCCTTTGAACGCATTGGCGAACGACCAGATGCACCGTATCGCGCGATTGCTTTTCCGGGATCTTTGTGATCCTGGAATTACTCTTGGACGGTTTACCGGTCAGGTTCGCTCTAATTCCACTCGCGGCGGCGAAGAGCCAAGTCTCCTTAATAACCCTTCCTTCCAAAGCAATTTTCCGGATGAGGAAAGTGTTCCACGAAATTGGCTTCTGTCTCGTGAAGAGATGCTTGAACGCCCGCCGCACATACTTGTTACCAATTACGCCATGCTTGAGCACATTTTATTGCTGCCTCGAAATCGAAGACTTTTGGATGGATCGGAGATTCGCTGGCTGGTTCTTGATGAAATCCACACCTATGCGGGCGCCCAAGCGATTGAAGTCGCTTTCCTCCTGCGAAAAATAAAGTCTCAGCTGGGGATACAGCCTGGAAAGATGCGGTGTGTCGGCACTTCGGCGAGCCTTGATCGATCTCGTCGCGAAGAGCTCGCACGTTTCGCCGAGGATTTGTTCGGCGAGCCGTTCCCAAGCGGTGAAGGGACGGTAATTACTTCTGAACGTCAGCCGCATCCGGCGTTGACGGACGGCAGTGCGGAACCTGCAATACCCGTGTCAAACTGGATCAAACTAGCTGAGGTTATGTCGCGTCTACGTGAAAACGGAGCCATGAGCGTTGAGAACAAAGAATTTCTCGTCAGCGACTGGAATGAGGCGGTGAAGGCGGCAGGCTTGAATGATTTCGTCGTCGACGAGGAACGCGCATTCGGAGACGGCCTGATAGAAATTCTGGCTCCGAGAACGGAAGTGCGGTCAGTTGCGGATGCGCTGAATGGGCGGGTGCTTCCGTTCGAAGATCTGGCCAAGCGAGTCTTCAGCTCCACGACTGATGCAGAAGCGGACAAAGCACTGACGGCTTTGATTTCGGCCGGTTTTCTCGCCAAACCGTCAGTGCCCGGGGCATTTCCGTTATTGCCCGCGCGATACCATTTGGCCGCATCGGGTGTTGACGGTGTGACTTTGCGTCTTTCAGCTGACGACGCTGAACACTGGAGCGATTATCGCCTCTCTCGGACAGGATCGTACATTGACGAAGCACCGGTGTACCCTCTGCTTGTCTGTCGAAATTGTGGCGAGCCCTACATAGAAGCATGGGATGACGGACGGATGCTCCATCCTCGCCCTGATATTACTCCGACAGCTAAACGGAGGGTGTTGCGGCTGACGGCGGCGGGAACGGTGGCCGCTGAAATGGAAGAGGAAGATCTGGCTGGATACGTGAGTCCTGAACAGCCAATCGATTTCAATCCTGATAACGGCCAGCTGGTGGATGAATCCCGGGAAGGCATCTTGTCCCTTCAACCCGCTCAGATGCGGGAGGAGGAGGAGGAACGGCGCACATATGTTCATCGCTGTTTATCCTGTGGACACAAAGGCGGAGGGCGTTTCGCTGAGCCTGTCACTTCTATCCATCCCGGAGATGACGCAGTGGCGGCCGTTACGGCGCAGACGCTGATCGAAGCACTGCCAGTGCCAACTGGTAAATCCAGCGATGCGCCGATGAAAGGACGCAATTTGCTGGTGTTTGCGGATAGCCGGCAGGACGCGGCGTTCTTTGCGCCGTTCTTTGACCGGACGGCGCGTGATCTGGCTGTTCGGGCCGCTATCGTTCGTGCCCTTCTTCGTGAACCGGATGAACCGCTGGATCTGCTCGGCTTGCGAGATGGTGTTTGGGGCATGCTCCGTCGCGAGGGGTTTCGTCTCTACGACCGGCGGAACCCTGAGCCAATGAGCACAGCGAATGCGAAGGATCGCCTCTTGGCTCTGATCGCGGGAGAGTTTTGTGGAGGACCGCGGCGTGTTTCACTGGAATCTCTTGGGTTGGTAAAAATAGCCTACAAGGACACCGATAAAATTGCACAGCGGCTAGCGGGCCATTTACCCTTGGAGCGGCGGGATATCGCTCCCGGACTTGTCAAGTTCCTGCTTGATCTGATCCGTTATTCGCGTGCCATCAACCGTCTTGAAGTTATCGACTTAACTGACGAGTCGGTCTGGGGGGAGCACCGGGCAAGTTCAGACATTTCCTGGGCAGCCACGCGGACCAACGCGAGCCGACGTTTGCAAACACTACTTCCACAAACCGGACGATCCAATCGTCCGCTCTGGGTGCTGGTCGACCGTTTAAGCTTCAATAGAGAAGAGGCGCATGACATTCTTGATGCATTTTGGAAAGAAGCGGTGCGGCCCGCCCGCCGTCTCATGGTGACGGGTGGTCATGGGTATGTATTGAATCTCGCGGCGGTGAAGTTTTCTCCGCTCCTGGAGGGTCCGTTATTCCGTTGCCGTAGTTGCGGGACGACATACCAGATTGATTTGGCGGGAACGTGTATGGCGTGGCGTTGCACAGGACGCACGGAATTGATCCCGGCGGAAGAGCGGAATGAACTGCAACTTCGGAATCACTATGTCTCCCGGTATCGGGAAAAGCCGCTAAGCGGCATTGCCAGAGAACATACTGCCGCGATCGGGTCAACGGAGAGAGCCGAGATTGAGGAGCGTTTCCGACAGGGTGAAGTTAACGTCCTGAGTTGTACGACAACGATGGAGATGGGTGTCGACCTCGGCGATCTTGAGGCCGTGTTATGCCGGAATGTGCCTCCGGGTATCGCGAACTATCAGCAAAGGGCTGGACGGGCAGGCAGACGTGCCCAAGCCGCACCGATATCGCTGATGGTCGCAAGGTCAAGTCGATATGATCAGGCACAATTTCACGCGCTTAGGAGTTATCTGGAGACTCCCCCGCCGGCGCCCTATCTAACGCTGGACAATCCGAGTTTCTTTAGACGTCATCAGGTTTCCTGCGTTTTATCCGGGTGGTTCGTCCGGCGTTTGGGCAGGCAGGAGCGTACGGGTGCTCCCAGATTACGCGATATTTTAGGTGATCAATTGACCGATGACAGGGAGCAGGCGGTTGTTGCCGATTTGGCGGAATGGCTCGAGAGCGTGGAGGGAAAGGCTTCACTGGGCGTGGCAGAAAAGATGATTGTGGGCTTGCCGACTGGTTTGGCACCGATCGGTCTGAATGGCGCTGAGTTACGCCGGCACGTATACGGAGAGGTCAGGCGTTGGGTGCGCGCGGTCGCTGATAGATGGCGCGGAATGCAGGAAGACTATCAGGTGGCTCTAAAAACTCTGGAAGGGCCTGACGCGACAGAAAGGGACAAGCAGCGAGCGACTGGCCGAATGCATGCCCGATTAGGTGACATGAAGCGTTTCCTTAATCGTTTTCTTGTGGAGACGCTGTCGCGTGATGCCGTGATTCCCACCTATAGTTTTCCTGTTCACTCGATTCATCTTGAAATTGTGACGGAGCGCAGTACCAGAGTTCCCGATGATCGAGCATTGCAACTTGACCGCGACGCGAGCATGGCTATCGCGGAATATGCGCCGGGTTCTGAAGTTGTGGCCGGCGGCCGGATCTGGACTAGCGCCGGGATAACCAGACGCAACTTGCATAGTGGCGATGACGTTTGGATGGAGAACGGTTTCCATCGGGTTTGCACGACCTGCCGGCACGTTGAGATACAACACGAATGGGATGCCTTCGGAAATCAGTGTCCTCAGTGTGGTTCGAGACCGGGAACCCAACGCCGGAAGTTCGTGGAACCCGTCGGTTTTCTGACTTCCTATGAAAATAGGGCAGGCCGAGACCCAGGTGCCAGCCGCCTACGTGTAAAGCCAGTGGATGAAGCGCGATTGTTGACGCGCGCACGGCCAGAGGATTATGCGGCATCCGATCTTGCGCCGGTTAGCAGTTTCTTTGCACCAGCGGTACCGCGGGATGGAGGTTCAACCGGCCGGTTGCTCATACTTAACCGTGGGCCTAATGGAACAGGGTATCTTCGGTGTCCGGCTTGTGAGTACGCCTGTCCAGCGCCCGGTGGGGGTTTTAGAGGGAACGAAGTCTCCTCCCTGCACAACAATCCGCGAACCGGGGATCGATGCATCGTTAAGAGCCTTAAATGGCCAGTGGACCTTGCCCATGTTCTTGAAACCGATCTGCGGGGCATCAGAATCGATCAAGAACTACCGATACCGGACGGCCTAACAGAAAATGAACGGCGCACTTCCCAAGACGGGTTTTTGCGGACCTTGGCTGAGGCAATCCGGTTGGCGGCAGTGGACTTATTGGGCACCGACCCAAGAGACTTGCGAGCCACCGTCGAAATTCTCGGCGGTGGTCCGCTTGTTATTCTGTCAGACGCGGTCCCCGGCGGAGCAGGCTATTGCCGACGGTTGCTGGAAGATCCGCGGTTCTCGGGTCGTAAGTTGATCTCCCAAGCCTTAGCTGTGCTGGACTGTCCACGAGGAAATGAATGCGAGACAAGTTGTAAGCGTTGCCTGAACGACTACTCCAACCAGCTGTTGTGGGACATGTTCGACCGACGTCCGGTCTTTGGCTGGCTTCGTAAACTCTTGGAAAAGTGCGCTCCTCGACCGGAGCACGCTCCAGATTCGGCAGTGCCCGTAGCTCAGACCGCTGCAGCTACGCTGGCGGGTCACTTCGAAAACGTACGAGATATAATTGCGATAGCGGGTCGACGGCTGTTCGGAACTGTCAATCGTGAAGAGGGGCTGACCAGTGCTGTCGTAGTTCGCAACTGGCTTGATGAAGGGAAGGATAGAAAAGCCTTTGTGCTTACCGCGCCGAGCATGGCCCGCCGCACGCTGGCAACGGGAGTCGATCGTGAAATTGCCTTACATTTTGTCGAATACGAAAAATCAGGGCGGTTGAGATTCGCAACGTTGCCAGAAGAACTTCTCTCAATCGCGCCGCGGCTTTCTTTGCTGATCGGGCAAGAAATGCAGGAGTTTTATGCTGCTAAGGATGCTCCGCCGTTGATGGAGGGAGCAATGGCGGGAGTGAGCCATAAGAGCGCAATCAAAGCGACCGATAGTTGGTTTGCATCAATCGCCGACCAGTCCTCAGAGTTTCCGGGGCCGCTCTCGGCTCTGACCGATCCTCTTCACGTGTTCCGTTTCCGTCCGGGCGAGACTCGTAAGATTGCCCTGCTGTTCGAGCCGATTGTGGGCCGAAGGGTATCACTTCGAGTAGAGGATCCGTGGTGCGCGGCGCGGCCGCGGAACCGGAAAAAATTGGCTTCCCTTGTTCGAGTGATTATGGGTGCGGGCGTGAAGATAGACGAAGTTACGATAACTTGGGATTCTGATCGTCAGGAGTTCGAATCGCCGTCCGATCAGGCTGCCGCGATGCGTTCGGAATTTCGGCGAGCCCAAATCTCTATTGATCCCATTTTCGCCCCGAAATCTCAACGTGACGGACACTTTCACGACCGCGTTGTTGTGGCTCAAACACGAGATGAGGGAACCGAGCTGCATGTGCGCTGGGACATTACATCGGGCATAGATAATCTGATGTCAGTTCCCAAAGAATGCAGTGTGTTTTTGGAAGTCTCTGAGGTCTGATAAGTGGGACATCCCCTTGATCGGTCGGCTGGCGGTTCGGGTCCGTCTGGCTTTCCCGTGGTTCACAAGGCCACGGAACTGAGCGAATAACTGTTCACTCTTTGTTATTTGCCACTAATTCTGGTTGTCACTCAATCATTGGGCCTAATGCACTCAGCATTGCTCTCCCAGTTTCGGGCGTTTTCTCAAATCGGCATGCTGATCCTTTACTTTGCGCGGTTTTGCGTTAATCTGTGCCAAAAATCACGGAACCGCGAAATGCGGCATGAACAAGGCGGTGGGCAGCGGTAATGGAAATTGAGACGATCGCGTCCGCGTCCGGCGTGGACTTTTCCGTCGTCGGGCTGTTTTTGAAAGCCGGCATCGTCGTTCAGTTGGTGATGATGCTGTTGCTTCTGGCGTCATTCTGGACCTGGGCGATCATCTTTCAGAAATTCATCACGTTCCGAAGGGTCCGGCGGGATTCTCTGGAATTTGACCGCAAATTCTGGTCCGGCCAGCCGCTCGACGAGCTATATATGACGATATCCGATCAGCCTCGGGGCGCCTCGGAACGGATTTTCTGCGCGGCGATGGACGAATGGAAGAAGTCGCACCGTTCGGACGGCGTGCTGATCGCCGGCGCGCGGGCGCGGATCGAACGCTCGATGGGTCTGGCGGTGACCCGCGAAACCGGGCGTCTGACGCAGGGACTGGATTTTCTTGCGACCGTAGGCTCGACCGCGCCCTTCGTCGGACTGTTCGGAACCGTGTGGGGAATCATGAGGGTTTTCGGAGAGATCGGATTCCAGGAAACAACCAGCCTTGTGGTCATCGCTCCGGGAATCGGCGAAGCGCTGGCTGCGACCGCGCTCGGTCTGCTCGCGGCCATTCCCGCGGTCATTTTCTACAACAATCTGTCCTCGGCCGCGGACCGGATGGCGGGCAACTTTGAGGATTTCGCAGACGAGTTTTCCACGATTATCTCGCGGCAGCTGGACGAATGACATGGGCTTGCAGACTTACAAACCAGAGAACCGCAGCGGCCGCCGGCGCCGGGCTCATCGTCCTATCGCGGAAATCAATGTCACGCCGTTCGTCGATGTTGTTCTCGTCCTGCTGATTATTTTCATCGTCGCTGCTCCGCTTCTGACCGTCGGCATTCCGATTCAGCTTCCCGAGACCAAAGCCGCTCCGCTTCCTTCAGAACCCGAGCAGCCTCTGACTCTTTCAGTGGCCGCGGACGGCCGCGTGGCCCTGCAGGCTACGGAGATTCCGCGTGATGAACTGATTCCACGGCTCCGCGCGGTGATGGCGGAAAGGGGGTCGGACCGCATCTATATCCGCGGAGACCGGGACGCGCGGTACGAACTGGTCATGAAGGTCATGGGTGATCTGAATGATGCCGGGTACCGCGATATCGGGCTGGTTACGGACAGCGAAAAGTCAAGCGATGATTTCCCGAACGGCAGCCCGCAGAATTGAGGTCGGGGCGGACCGCATCCACCGGAATATCGGACCGGCAGCGGCAAATCCGCTGTCCGCCCGGGCAAGATCGACATTCAAGCCGGTCTGTCTTGAACACTGCAGCCAAGGTTAATGAATGCGGGCGGGGGCAAGCATTTCAGCGGCTGTCCACGGTTCGGCACTGTTATTCGCGATCTTCGGCGGGTTCGACGAATTCAGCACTGAGCAGCCGGAGCCGGCGGTGGCCAGCGTTGAGTTGATCTCCGATGTTGAATTCCTCGCCCTGCAGTCCGAGGTGAGCGGTCCTGAAGATTCCGAAGAGCCGGCTCAACCCGCCGGGACGCCTGCGGCGCCCGCATCGCAGGAGGCTGATTCACCCGAAACGCCGGCCGGGCAGCCGCCGTCCCGGTTCCCCGCTCAGGTCCCTGCGGTTCCGGTTGTTGCCGATGAACGGGATGACGGGAAAACCGTGACCGTGCCGCCCGCGCATGCCGATGACCGCGAAGCCGTGTCGATCTCCGAAACTGAATCACAACCGGAAGATCCCGCCAGGCAAAGCGCGGAGAGAATCGCCGAAAAGGCGGCCCCTGAACCGGAAACTGAAGTCAGACAGAAAGAGATAGAGCGCGAAGCCGCGGCGCCGGAGCCACAGCCTGCGGCACCCGAGACTGTTGAACAATCTGCGGAATCCGCGGAAGAGCGCACGGTGGTTGAAAATGTCACTGAAGCTGACGAAACAGAAGCGACTGCGCTGCGGGTGAGCCGGCCAATGCGCCGGCCTGCCCGGGCCGCTTCAGCCGTTAAGGACGCGGCGCAGTTCGGGGTAGCCGAACAGGAGCGGGAGACAGAGCCTGTGCCTGCTCCCGGCCCGTCTTCGGAGCCTGCGCCGGAAGCACCGCCGGACGACCCTCAGCCGCCGGAGCCAAAGGATCCGGATATCGACATCGCTTCTCTGATCCTGCAGGATTTGCTGGCAAGGGAAAAACCCGGAAATTCTTCCGATACCGTGATATCTCAGCCGCTGACCGCAAGCGAACGCGAAGGACTGAAGCGGGCGATACAGAACTGCTGGAATATCGGGTCGCTCTCGGACGCGGCCAAACGGATCACGGTCACGATCGGGATGGAACTGGAGCCGACCGGCCGCCCGGTGCCCGGATCCATCAAGCTGCTCAGCGCTTCTCCAGGATCGGATTCAGCGCGGATGAGAGCATATGAAGCCGGCCAGCGGGCTGTTATGCGGTGCCTGAACAATGGCTATGATCTGCCGCCCGACAAGTACGAGGCTTGGCGCAGGGTCGAAATTGAATTCAATCCCGAAGCGATGAGGAACCGATGAACAAGACAACTGCCTGCATGGCCTTGATGTTGGCCGCTGCGGCATTCTTCTCGGCTGACCGTGTGACGTCCCAGACTTCGCAGGAGCGGCTGCGCATTGTTATCACCGAGGGCGTGGTGGAGCCGATGCCGATCGCGCTGCCTGATTTTTCAGCAGCCCGCCCGGAAGACCGGGAACTTGCGCGGCGGCTGACCGGCGTCGTTGTCAGCGACCTGACGGGAACAGGCCTGTTTCGGCGGATTCCGCAGGAAGCCTACATTTCGGTGCCCGCCGGCGTCGATTCCCGGATCAGGTTCTCTGACTGGAAAGCCGTCAATGCACGGGCGCTGATCGCGGGATCTTTGCAGTCCGCCGGATCCGCAGTCGAGGTGAATTTCCGGCTTTTTGATGTTTTTGCGGAAGCCGAGCTGGGAAAAGGTGTGCGTTTCACGGCTGGCGCGGGCAATTGGCGGCGGGTCGCGCATAAGATCGCGGATTCGATTTATCAGCGCATTACCGGGGAACTGCCGTACTTTGACTCGCGGGTCGCGTTTATTTCCGAATCCGGGCCGAAGGGGAACCGGCTGAAACGGCTTGCCATCATGGATTACGACGGGGCGAACGTGCGTCCGCTGACAGACGGGTCGGCAATCGTCCTGGCGCCGCGGTTTTCGCCCGACGGCAGCCTCCTGATCTACACTTCTTATGAGACCGGCGTTCCCAGTGTCTTTCTGCTTAATCTGAGATCGGGCGTGGAACAGTCTATACTGCAGTCCGCCGAGATGGCGTTCGCGCCGCGGTTTTCGCCCGACGGCGGCAAGGTTGTGCTGTCGCTCACCATGGGGGCCAACACCGATATCTACGAAGTGGAGATCGGCAGCCGTCGGATCCGCCGGCTCACCAGCAGCGCGGCGATCGACACAGCGCCGTCACTGTCGCCGGACGGTAAGTGGCTGGCATTCGAGTCCGATCGCAGCCGGACGCAGCAGATCTATGTCATGCGGGTGGACGGCGGAACGCCGCGGCGCATCAGTTTCGGCGAGGGACGTTACGGAACCCCTGTCTGGTCGCCGGCCGGAGATTATATCGCTTTCACAAAACAGCGGCGGGGACGTTTCCATATCGGCGTGATGCGGGCCGACGGCAGCGAGGAGCGCATACTTACCTCGTCTTTTCTCGACGAGGGGCCGACATGGTCGCCCAACGGCCGGGTGCTGATGTTTTCCCGTGAAACCCCGGGGCCGTCCGGCGGTCCGTCGATTTATTCAGTTGATCTCTACGGGCGCAATCTCAGGCAGGTGCGGACTCCGCAGTTCGGATCCGATCCGGCTTGGTCTCCGCTCCGCGAGTAAGTGTTACTTTGGGTAATCTGGTCAGCTTTTTGCCTCTGTTCGGCCTGAAGATGTTGCCACGATCTCAACGGAAGGTCCGCCGCCTCAGGTTCCTGCTCTGAACCCGCCTTTGCCGTCAATCCTGTCATGTCCGGTTGCCGGGCCGACCAAATATGCGATTCAAATGCGCGGTTGTTCGTACAGTTCTTTTGAGATAAGAGTGCCGCCTAGTAATCTGTCATTGTTGAATTGATGGATACAAGGAATGCAGTTTAATGCGCGCGTCTTGGGCGGTGAACCGCTGTTTGACCGGGGCCGGGTCGGCGCTACGCGCTTTCCGCCATGCCGAAACCTCGCGGCAGAGCGTTTCCCGGTCGGGGATGCGCCGGGACAGACACTGATGGCTCAGCACGCTGATTTCGCTCTCGGCGATGTTCAGCCGGGTGCCGTGTTTCGGCGTGCAGTGAACCTCGAAACGGTCGCAGATCCTGCCGGCTTGGTCCGGCGGGAAAGCGTATTAAAGACTCCCAGCTTGTGCGTGTTAAGGTTGTCCATGGCTGGCACGATTTTTTTTTGCCGGGGAAGTGAACGTCGGCGATGTCCCTGAGGAGTGCGGCGAAATCTTTCTTCGTCCGGCGATCGGTGATTTTGACATGCCCCAGTCTGAAAGCGGCGCATGCACCATGAACAGATTCGCCGTCCCGTTGCGCTCGTATTCGCAGTCGAAGCGCGCCGGCCGGGAGCGGTCGGCAAAGCCGTGCGGGTTTCAACACCGATCGGGACATCCCCTATCACTAATGAACGTATCGCCGACCTCTACGGGCTGGCCGATACGCAGAAAATCTCTGTCTTCGAATATGACCGGGCAGCGGCCATAAAGGTGACGCTCCCACGGTCGATTCCATCCGGCGGCTGCGGGGATAAGGATATCTACGGTGCCCAACAACATTCGCCGCTCTACGACACGCTGATCCCGTGGGACTGCGAAGGGTAGCCGCTCACGATTTCAGCCAAAACGGACAGGTATCACGCCTGGGCCAATGGCGGATTGGTCCGCACTGTATGAGTTCAGCCTATGCTCGGCGATAGACGGTTTTCAGCCAGGCCGGACAGATTTCTTGGCTCGTTTGCGCGCTTCGCAACATATGCTATGCATTGATCTCGGCTGAGAGACGCCACCGGCACTGGCTGATGCGTTTTGGAGTTCAATCGGGAATTTCAAAAACGCACCGGCAGCTTTTGGGCTTTCCAAGGATAACAGGGAGGAAGACATGAGAATTCTGACTGGCGTAGTTGCCGCCTTGGTACCGGCACTGGGCGCGACCAGTGCATTTGCCGAGTATCCAGAGCGTACCATTAATATGCTTGTGCCCTTTGGCGCGGGCGGGGGAACGGATGTTCCGGCTCGGTTCTTTGCCGCCGAGATGGAAAAGATCTTGGGCCAGAACATCGTCGTCAGCAATGTTGAGGGTGCCGGCGGCACGGTCGGTGCGACCCGACTTAGCGAGGCAGCTGCAGACGGCTACAATCTGGGCTTTCTGCCGGTCGGCACCACCACGACCCAGCCGCATCTGAAAAAGGCACGCTATAACGCGGATAGCTGGGCACCGATCTGCATGGTCAGCCAAGGGCCGTTCTATCTGGTGGTCGCCGAGGACAGCCCGATAAAAACCGTCGACGACTACATCGCCGCAGCGAACGGTGACGGGATTAAATTCGCAGGGGCCGGGCCGGGCTCGATGGCCCATGTGGCGCAGTTGACGCTCGACAACAAGCTGGGTGTGACTACGCAATATATTCCGACCAAGGGCGGCGGCGACATCGCGACCGAAATCAATGGCGGCCGCGCAGATGCGACGGCATGGTTTGCAGATTTCAACTCGAAATTCGGGTGGCGGGCTCTTGCAATCATGTCTGATCAGCGGTCAGAGGGGCACCCGGACATCCCGACTATGGCAGAGGCCGGCCATGATGCGCAGGTCTCGGTCTGGTTCGGCTTCTTTACTCAGGCCGGAACACCGGATGATATCGTGACGAAACTATCGGATGCTTGTGCGGCGGCCGTCGAGGCCGACAGCTTCAAGGAAAATATGGCGGGTGCCAATCGTCTGATCCGCTACATGGGGACCGACCAGTTCGGGCCGTTTTTCCGCGAGGCGTTCAAGCTTAACGGCCAATTGCTGCAAGAGGCCGGTCTGATCAAGTAAGGCTTGCGAAAAGCAGGGGCTGCCAGCCGCGGCCCCTTTCTCAAAAATGTCCCGTATTCTGGATGTCTGCGTCTCAGGCTTGCTCTTGCTGCTGGGTTCGGCATTCTTCGCCATGACGTTCGGCGATCGGTTCGACGTGCCGACCTTTGGCGGCGACGTCGGACCCGCGTTCGCGCCGCGCCTGTTCCTTGGCGCTTGGATATTGCTGTCCGCAATAGCCTTGGGTATCGCGATCAGGAACGATGCATCGCCAGAAGAACCTGTCAAAGCCGCGCAATTCCTGGGAATTGTCCTGATCACTCTGGCGACGGCGGTTGCGATGACAAAAATTGGTTTTGTATTTGCGACAGTTCCCGGGTTCGCAGCATTCTGCTGGGCCTTTCACTATCGTCGGCCGGTGCCTTTGGTCCTGTTAAGCGTGGCCGCGCCGGTCACAATCTGGGCACTCTTCACATTTGTTTTTGAGCTCTTGCTGCCGCGCTCGCCGTGGTTTCACGCGATCTGATGGAGAATCTTGGCCTCGCCATATCACAGTTTGCTTCATTCGGCGTCCTTGCCGCTCTCTGCATAGGCTGTGTGTGGGGTGTCGTCGCAGGCGCGTTGCCGGGGATGGGAACCGTGGCTGCGTTGATCGTGGCATTGCCCTTCACTTTTGGAATGTCGACAGAGGCGTCAATCGCGCTTTCTCTGGGTATTTACGTAACTTCTGTCTACGGGGGCTCGATTTCGGCGATACTTATCAATACGCCGGGAACGCCCCAAAGCGCCGCGACTGTGTTTGACGGCTATTCGATGGCAAAGTCAGGCAAAGCGGATCTCGCCTTGGGATGGGCAACACTGGCTTCGCTGGTGGGCGGCGTTTTCTCACTGATCGTGTTGATCCTCGCGGCGCCGCTTTTGGCGCGGGTCTCTGTCGCTTTTGGACCTGCTGCGATCTTTGCAATCATTCTGTTTGCTTTGACCTGTATCGCTTGGGTCTCCCGCGGGAGCACGGTTAAGGGCCTCTTGGCAGGGATGATCGGTCTCTGGCTTACCACAATCGGTACGGACGACCTGACGGGATATACGCGGTTCGATTTTGGCCAGACCGCGTTGATGGGCGGACTGTCGCTGATCCCGGTACTGATTGGCATGTTCGCTTTGTCAGAGGTCTTCCATCGCGCGGCGCGCTACTTTGCCGCCAAGCCGCCCGATGTGGCCAATATCGGCTTCCGCCTGCCAGCTTGGGCTTCGATCCGGATTCGCGTGCCGCAATTTCTGCGTTCATCTGTGATCGGAACGTTCATTGGAATTCTTCCCGGCACTGGGGCGACCGCCGCGACGTTTGTCAGTTATTCTGAACTGCGCCGTACGTCTCCGAGGGCAGAAAACTTCGGCAAAGGCGAGCCGGATGGTCTGATCGCGTCAGAGGCGTCGAACAACGCCGTCACGGGCGGGGCATTGATCCCGACGTTGGCGCTGGGAATTCCGGGCGACGGCGGGACGGTGGTGTTGTTGGGCGTTCTGACGATCCAAGGGCTGACACCGGGTTTTGATCTGGCAAACAATAACCCGCATATTCTGACAGGTGCCTTCCTGGTGCTCTTCGTGGCGAACCTCGTGATGTTCGTGTTGGGTGCGCTCGGCGCTCGTGTTTTCGCGCGGATCCTGGCGATGCCGGAGCCGATTCTGATGGCGATGATCCTTCTCTTCTCGCTTGTCGGTGCCTTCGTAGTGCGCGGAAATTCAGTGGACGTGATCGTGTGTGCGGTGGCCGGCATTGTCGGAGTCGTGTTTCGCTTCGCCAAATATCCCGTTGCGCCAGTGGTGATTGGAATGGCTCTCGGCGCCACTTTCGAAGGCAAGCTGCGGCAGGGACTGATCAGCGCCCGCGGCGATTTTGTCGAGTTTCTCTCGGATCCTATAGCGCTGGCGGTATTCGCGCTGACGGCGCTTGTGGTCGCCGGTCCGTTGTTATCGCGGCACCGCAAGACGGAAAAGACCCAATGATCCAACCGAATGTCCTATTGATCGTCACGGATCACTGGCCCGCGGCTTTGCTGGGCGCGGCGGGGCATTCGGTGATTCACACGCCGGTTCTGGATCAGCTATGTCGCAACGGCGTGCGGTTCACCAACTGCTATTCCGAGACCCCCGTCTGCTTGCCTGCGCGGCGCACGATGATGACCGGCTGCGCCCCGCGCCAGCATGGGGACCGCACTTTCCAGCCCTATCGGCCGATGGAGCCGCATCTGCCGACGCTGGCGCAATGTTTCCGCGATTCGGGGTATCAGGCCTATGGCGTCGGCAAGACCCACACCTATCCGCAGCGCGATAGAATCGGATTTGATGACATTCAGCTTGATGACGAAGGGCGCACGCTTTATGGCGTCACCGACGATTACGAGATTTTCCTCGGCGATCAGGGGTTTCTCGGCCAGCAGTTCGGGCATGGCATGTCGAACAACGCCTATCAGGCGACGGCTTGGCACTTACCGGAAAGGGTCCACGCCACCAATTGGGCGACCAACACGATGGCACGCTACGTCCGGCGCCGCGACCCGAAACGACCGAATTTTTGGTATCTCGGCTACCGCCACCCGCACCCGCCCCTAGTGCCGCCGCAGAGGTTCCTTGACCACTATACCGAAATCGAGATCGACCAGCCATTCTGCGGTGAATGGTCCAAGGGCGACGTGCCCTATCATCTGCAAGGGGTACAGGCGCGGTCAGTTTATTCCGAACGCGAAATCCGCTGGGCCCGCCGAGCCTTTTACGCCCTTTGCACCCATATCGACCAACAGATCGGTGCGTTGATCGGTACGATCCGCGAGGAAGGCATACTGGATGAAACCGTCATCATGTTCACCTCCGACCACGGCGATATGCTGGGTAATCACGATATGTGGGCCAAGCAGACCTTCTATGAGGGTTCGTCGAATATCCCGATGATCCTGGTGGGTGAGGCGGGCGACCGCGGTATCGGCTTTGGGAAAACGGATGACCGGCTGGCAGGGCTTCAGGACGTCATGCCGACATTGCTGGGCTTGGCAGGGATTGACGCGCCGGATCATCTGGACGGCCGTTCGATGGTAACGGGCGGCCAGCGTGAGCATATCTACGGCGAATTCGGAGAGGAACAGCATTCATCCCGAATGATCCGGGACAAGCGGTATAAGCTGATCTGGTATCCCTGCGGGAACCTTTTCCAGCTCTTCGATCTTGGGGAGGATCCGAACGAGATGACGGATCTGTCTGCCGACCCGGCCCATGCCGGAACCGTCGCGCGACTGAAAAACCTCTTGCGATCAGAGATGTACGGGTCGGACGAGAAATGGTTCACCGGCGACGAAATTGTCGGTGAGCCGGGCCGCACCTTTCATCCCGGCCAGAACCGAGGTCTCAGCCTCACCCGCGGCCACCAATGGCCCGTGCCGCCGATCAACAAGAAGGGTGACATGGTTTTCTTCTCCGAAGCCCCGCCGCCAGACGAAGGATAGATGATGTCAAGATCTTCCATGTCGGATTGCTGCCGCTGCCCATTACCCGTTTGTGACGGGCCGCGAGCGTGCGAGGATGACAAGACGCCTGCGAATTTTCAAGGCTCAATTTACAAATCGTATGCATGGCCTTTCGGTTCCGGCAGAAAAAATGTGCGGAACGAGGCATTTTTCAGCCCAACATACTGATACTATTGCAGAATAGTTGTCGAAGTATCTGGCAAAACCGTTTTGTGATCTATGACATCTATCTCCTTGTATATAAACACATTATAGTATTGATGCATACGATTTGTAAATTGAGCCATTTTCAAAGAAATCATCGCTGAACATCTGGGCGTGGCCGTCAGGCGGCAGGTAGAGATTAGGATCGACAATGTCTCAGACGGCGAATTCGGCAAGATCGGCTATGCCAATTACATTAAGGACCGGCTGAGCGGGATTTTTCAGCGCAAGCAAGGAGGACTTGCCGGCAGGAGATCGGGTGTTCCCGGGGCGGTCCAGTTGGCAGATCGTCGCGGCTCGGATGCGTTCGGTTAGCTGGCGCGGTTAGTGATTTTTCCCGGTCAGGCGCATGATCTTGTCGGGACATCCCCGTTCCGAGGCGGTGATTCCCCTGTGGAAAAATCGGCGGCAGCTTCGGAATTGTGATCATGATATGTATGGTCAGCTGCATCAGGTGAAGAATTTCTTTTCGGAAATCAAAGAGTTCCGTGCGGTTGCGACATGCTATGACAAGACCTGTATCGACTTCACGTCGACGGTCAATCACGCCTTAATAGGGCGTGCGCTTGCAATGGAAGTTTCCCGGATGTCTTGGATCGCCTTGGAGTCTAACCCGGAAAACTTGGCAAGATAGGTTATAACTATTGTCCGCAAGAGGATGGCTGGTGCAGTCAAGGCGGTCTGTGGCAACTGCGGCAAACAAGCACGGGTAGTTTTCCAGAGAACGTGAAAACCCCAGTGCAATATGGCTTGAGGCTGGAGTCAATCGTGCAATTCATGGCCGCGGTGCACATGATTCCGCAGCGTGTTCGCCTCGGCGGTGAATGAACCCTTCAGCGCAGCCATGCCGGCTCGCAGCGCCGACCGGTTCTCCGGCTTTGCCGGGCATGTCTTGGCCTTGTAGCGGAATCAGTCGTCAAGTACATGGCGAGACTGTGTTTGGCTCAACGGCGGGCTGCGGCGGATTCACGTCGCCTTCATGGAGTTTTTGAGCTGTTTCCTGCTGGACAAAAGCCGCGGCGATGCGATTCCGGAGGCGCGCGGCTTCTGAAAGACGTGCCGGAGAATTCCGAACGCGTTCTGCTCGCACGGCGCCGCGCGTATTCTGTGTGAATTCCGTCACCCCGCAGTGATCAGCGGCGGGAAATCGGCCGGAAAGATGAAGGAACTGCTCCAGAACGCCGGCTGTCGTCAAGCCGTGACCGCGGCTGCATCCGCATGATTTCCGCTTTCTCAAGACAGTTGACATTCGAAAACGGCTTTGCGCGGCAATCTTGACATCTGCTATAGTCTGACTACGGTAGAGGGTCTGCTGACTGACGCTGGCCATGCGTTTCAGAGGTGCATCGGCGTTCGTTCGCTTTACTTTCGGGTTGAATAGGTTAGTGTGAGGTCAGCACAGGCAAGAAGCGGGACCACGCAATGATTCTCAGACTTACAGCAGCATTTTTGTCGGCCGCAGCGCTTGCGGGATGTTCCGGCAGCAGCGTGCAGAACAGCCCCGATGCGCAGGATGCGCTCGGTGCAGCCGCTGGGGCCGGGCAGGATTTCGGTACGATCCAACAATCGGAACTAGGGGAGTACGAGCCGGATTCACCGGAATATTTCGCCAAGCTGATCGGCGACACCGTTTATTTTGATGTCGATCAAAGCATCATTACGGATCAGTCGGCTGCCGTCCTGCGGCAGCAGGCCCGGTGGCTGAGCCGGAATCCGGAATTCGCTGTTCTGCTTGAGGGACATGCCGATGAGCAGGGCACCCGGGAATACAATCTGGCGCTGGGTGCCCGCCGGGCGGCCGCTGTCAAATCATATCTCGTTGATCTGGGAGTTGAGGATTTCCGTTTGAAAACGGTGACATACGGCAAAGAGCGCCCGGTCGCGGTCTGCTCCTCGGAAATGTGCTGGTCCAAGAACCGCCGGTCGGTGACCGTTGTCGAGAGGGAACTCGGGGGATAAATGTTCAAGTCGGCGAAGTTCTGCGGATTCATCGCCGCGGTCGGAACTGCGCTGATCCTCGGAGCCGGGGTCCGGGCTCAGGATCAGCAGGAGGACAGACTTGCCGACGTCCGCCTGCAGCTGCTTGATCTGTACGGACAGATGGAACAGCTCCGGCGGGAGTTGACGCCGCGCGGACCGAAACAGCGGGAAGTCGGCATATCGGACTTGACCGCGCTGCGGCGGCTTGACGGTTTGGAGCAGGAGCTGCGGGGCGCGATCGCGAAGATCGAAGAACTGGAATTCCGCATTTTGCGCATCGCTGCGGACGGAAACAACCAGATTCGGGATCTTGAACTCACGCTGGCCCAGGCTGTTGGCGGCGATGTGTCGCAGATCGCCCGGGGCGAGCCGTTGGGAGCAGAACTGAGGCGGACGGAGCCCGTCGCCGCGGACGGCGGCGGGGCGGTTGTCGCGGATCTGTCCGCGCTGGAAGCGGAGATGTTCGACAAGGCGTTTGAAACCTACCAGAAAAACGAAATTGAAGCGGCTAGAGAGCGGTTTCAGGCGCTTGTGGACGCTTATCCGGAAGGCCGCTTCGCTGCCGAAGCTTATTATTATATCGGGGAGACTTTCGTTTATGACCGGGTATGGTCTGAGGCGGGCAAGGCGTTTCTGGCTGCCTTTAATCAGGAACCGGACGGCCCGACAGCCCCGAAAGCTCTTTTGCGGCTGGGCGAGAGCCTCGCACAGCACGGCAATCAGGCCGAAGCCTGTAAAATTCTGAAGAATGTCGGCGCCATGTTTCCTGATTCCGGGGAAGCAGGGCTGGCGGATGCGCAAGTCGCCGAACTGGGTTGCGGTTGAAAGACGAAAGAACACGGAAAATTCTGCGTTCATTCGAACGGTTGCCCGCCCTCGCAAATTCCCGCCAAGCCGCCGTCGCCGTGTCCGGCGGCGGAGATTCCATGGCGCTTCTCAGCCTGTTGGCCGAGTGGAGCCGTGTCCGGAATATCCGGCTGGCCGCAGTGACCGTCAATCACGGCATCCGGGCGGAAGCGGAACAGGAATGTGCGCTGGCCGCGGATTTCGCGCGCTCTCTCGGAATCAAGCACCGGCTGCTCAACTGGAGACCGCCCGCCGGCGGAAATCTGCAGGATGCGGCGCGGAGAGCGCGCCGCCGGCTGATTTCCGATTGGGCGAAATCCGAAAATATCAAGAGCGTTGCGCTGGCTCACACCATGGATGATCAAGCTGAAACCGTGCTGATGAATCTAGCCCGCGGCTCCGGCGTCGACGGGCTGAGTGCCATGCCCGGCGAGATCGAAAGTCATGGAATCCGCTGGCTGAGACCTCTGCTCGGCGTCCGCCGGTCTGAACTCCGCGAATATCTGAGAGTTAAGAAAATTGAATGGGCCGAAGATCCGAGCAATCAGGATTCCCAGTTCGACCGGGTGAAAGCCCGCCGGCTGATCGGCCGGACTTCCCGGCCGGGGCTCTTTGTTCGGCGTCTCGCGGCCACCGCGTCGCGCATGCAGGAAGCGAGAACAGCGCTGGAACGGGCGGCCGATGACGCCGCGCTGGCATGCGCTTCCCGAACCGAACTCGGCGAGATTACGTTCAACGAACGGTTTTGGACTCTGCCGTCTGATGTCCGCATGCGGCTGGCAGCCGATGCGCTGCGGGCCGTGGGCCGCAGAGAGTACCGTCCTCGTTTCAAATCACTTGCCGCGGTTCTGGAACGTTCGCGGAGCCGCGGAGTCACGCTCGCGGGCTGCATCCTGAAGCCCGCCGGGAGAGATATCCTGCTGGTCATGCGGGAACCCGCGGCATGCGGACCCGCGGTGCCGCCGGAAGAAGTCTGGGACGGGAGATGGCGGCTGGCGCGGCCCGGCCCGCCGGAAGGCGCGGTGATCTCGGCCCTGGGCCCGTCCCTCAGGTCTTTGCCGCCGGGCCGCGGCCCGGCGGCGGAAAGAGCCAGGCTGGCAGCGACGCCGGCGCTGTGGAGGAACGGAGAAGTGTGGGCGGCCCCGTTCGCGGGTCTGCGTCCTGACTGGCGTTTCGAATTCTGCCGCGGGGGGCCGCATTGGGAGCGTTTTTCTCGGGAAAGTTGATTTGCCGGTTTTTGCAATTACATGTCCCTCAGGCTATAAGTTGAATCTATTTGCAGTTCTGATCGGACAGTCGCAGGTTGCTCCGGGCAGTTATTGGAGGATGCCCATTTGTCGAATCATTGGAAAAACTTATTCATTTGGGGCGGACTCTTTGTTCTGGCGGTAGTTCTGTTCAATGTGCTCACCAACGGCAGAAACATGTCGTCGCAGTCGACGGTTCCGCTTTCCGTGTTTCTTGAACGGGTTGAGGCGGGTGAAGTGGAGGCGGTGCTTCTGGACGGCGAAAAGATCGTCGCGCGCGCGTCTGACGGGAGCCAGTTTTCGACCATCCGCCCGCGGGAGGTGGACGTCACGGGGCTCCTGCTCGCCAACGATGTCCAGATAGACGCTAAATCACAGGATCCGAGCGGTCTCATGTCGCTCCTCGGGCCGCTGCTGCCCTTCATCATCCTGATCGCCGTTTGGTTCTTCTTCATGCACAGGATGCAGGGAGGAGGACGCGGTGCTTTGGGCTTCGGCAAATCGAAGGCGAGAATGCTGACTGAGCAGCAGGACCAGGTGACCTTTGCCGACGTGGCCGGAATCGACGAAGCCAAGGAAGAGCTGGAGGAAATCGTTGATTTTCTCCGCGATCCGGCCAAATTCTCCAAGCTCGGCGGAAAAATCCCGACGGGCGCGCTGCTGGTGGGGTCGCCGGGCACCGGCAAGACGCTGCTGGCAAGAGCAATCGCCGGCGAGGCCGGAGTGCCTTTTTTTTCAATCTCCGGCTCGGATTTCGTGGAGATGTTCGTGGGCGTCGGCGCTTCGCGGGTGCGGGACATGTTTGAACAGGCGAAGCGCAATTCTCCATGCATCGTGTTCATTGACGAGATCGACGCGGTCGGACGGTCGCGCGGAATCGGAATCGGCGGCGGAAACGACGAGCGGGAACAGACGCTTAACCAGCTTCTGGTGGAGATGGACGGCTTCGAGTCCAATGACGGCGTCATCATTCTGGCGGCGACCAATCGGCCCGATGTGCTGGATCCGGCGCTGCTGCGCCCCGGAAGATTCGATCGGCAGGTCGAAGTTCCGAACCCCGATGTCGGCGGACGCGAGAAGATTCTCGAAGTGCACGCGAAAAAAGTCAAGGTCGGACCGGATGCGGATCTCAAGATCCTCGCCCGGGGCACGCCCGGATTTTCGGGCGCCGATCTGGCGAATCTGGTCAACGAAGCGGCTTTGCTGGCCGCGCGGGTCGGGCGCAGTTATGTCACGATGGAGGATTTCGAGAACGCCAAAGACAAGGTCATGATGGGTTCGGAACGGCGTTCGCTTGTCATGACTGAAGAGGAGAAGACGCTCACCGCTTACCATGAGGCCGGCCACGCGATTGTCGGACTGAACGTCCCGCAGCATGACCCGATCCACAAGGCGACGATCATACCCCGGGGCCGGGCGCTCGGACTGGTCTTATCGCTGCCGGAACGCGATCAGCTGTCCGTCACATATGCGAAATATATGGCGAAAATCGCAATGGCGATGGGAGGCAAAGCGGCGGAAGAAATAAAATTCGGCGCTGAAAACGTGACATCAGGCGCCGCTTCAGACATCAAACAAGTGACAAGAATCGCGCGTGCGATGGTCACCCGGTTCGGCATGTCGGACAAGCTGGGGAACATTGATTACGCCAGCGAAACCGACACCTATCTCGGCCATTTCAGCCAAGGCCCGTCGGTCAGTCCGGTGACGCAGGAGGCCATCGATTCTGAAATCCGCCGCATCTGCGAATCGGGTTATGAGACGGCGAAGAGAATCCTCGTTGAAAAGGACGCCGAACTCGTCAGACTCGCCGAGGGTCTGCTGGAATATGAAACTCTAACCGGCGACGAGATAACCAAGATCGTGGCGGGTGAGGACATTGACCGTGAAGACCCGGATGCCGGCGCGGAAGACAAGCCGAATCCGCTGACCGCCATTCCGAAAATGCGGAGGCCAAGGGCGGCGAAAGGCGGCGGCCGTCTGGAGCCGGAACCGACATGACACGCGGAGTGCCGCAGTCTGAGCGGGCATTGATGGCCGTTGATTCCGGCGCGCCCGGAACGCCGCGGCGCACCCGTCCGGGCCGGGAGGCGAGGGGAGCCGAATGACTCCCGGGTTGCTCATTGCGCTGCTTTTTTTCTTGGCGATGATTTACTTCGCCCGGAAACAAGCTGGAGGGCCGGGCGGCATACTGGGCTACGGACGTTCGCCCGCGAAACTTCTGACAGAGGACAGGATCGGCGTGACATTCGCGGATGTCGCCGGAATCGACGAAGCCAAGGAAGAACTCGAAGAAATCGTCGCGTTTCTGCGCCATCCGGACAGATTTTCCTCTTTGGGCGGCAAGATTCCCAAAGGCGCTCTGCTGGTCGGCCCTCCGGGAACCGGCAAGACATTGCTGGCGCGGGCCATCGCCGGCGAGGCCGGCGTCCCCTTTTTCAGCATTTCCGGATCGGATTTCGTGCAGATGTTCGTCGGCGTCGGCGCCTCGCGGGTGCGGGATATGTTCGAACAGGCGAAAAAGAACGCGCCCTGCATCATATTCGTTGATGAAATCGATGCCGTGGGAAGGGCGCGCGGAGTCGGTTACGGCGGCGGCAACGATGAACGTGAGCAGACGTTGAATCAGCTTCTGGTCGAAATGGACGGATTCGAGTCCAATGACGGAGTCGTTCTCATCGCGGCGACCAACCGTCCCGATGTTCTCGACAAGGCCCTGCTGCGGCCAGGGCGGTTTGACCGGCAAGTGGTGGTGCCGGTGCCGGACCTCAAGGGCCGCGAAGAGATTCTCCGTGTGCATGGCCGCAAGGTGGTGTTGGGCGCGGATGTCGATCTGCGGACCATCGCCAAAGGCACGCCCGGTTTTTCCGGCGCGGATCTAGCCAACCTGGTCAATGAGGCCGCTCTTCTGGCGGCGCGGGTGCAGCGCAGGCATGTCGCCATGGAGGATTTTGAAAACGCCAAAGACAAGGTGGTTCTCGGCGCCGAGCGGAGATCGCTCGTGATGACGGATGAGGACCGCAGGCGCATCGCTTATCATGAGGCCGGACATGCAGTCGTCGGACTGAACGTTCCGCAGCATGATCCGATTCACAAAGTGACAATCATTCCGCGCGGTTTGGCGCTCGGCGTTGTTCACTCGCAGCCCGAGCGCGATGAATTGTCCGTGACGAAAACCAAGTACAAATCCAAGATCGCCATGGCGATGGGGGGACGGGCGGCCGAGGAGCTTGTGTTCGGTCGTGAAAACGTCACTTCGGGGGCGGCGTCTGACATCAAACAGGCGACAAAGATCGCCCGGGCCATGGTGACGCAGTTCGGCATGTCCGAAAAATTGGGCAAGATTGATTATTCGAACGACCATATGCCGATTCCGGGGCTGCCTTCAGGCTCCGGCGCGAGTCCCGAGACAGAAGAGATGATCGATGCCGAGGTGCGGCGCATAGTCGACGAAGGCTACAGCTTGGCTCGGTCTATCTTGGAGAAACGAAAATCCGAATTGGAGAGGCTTGCGGACGGTCTGCTCGAATATGAAACTCTGACCGGCGATGAAATCAAGTCCGTGGCGGAAGGGCGCCCGCTTAATGACAGCCATTCCAAACCTGAGGAAGAAAAACCGTCTTCAAATGCCATTGAATTCAAGCCTCGCGGCCTGACCTCGGTTCCCCGCGCCGGAAGAAAACGCGCTTGAACGCAGCGATTTCTCACCCGTTAAACGCTGAAACGCATAGTCCAGTGCCGCTCCCTCTCTAGGCTGCAGCAGCGGTTGCGGTTTGGTGGTCAACCGGGTCAGCCGTTGTTCTCTTCCAAGCAGCCCTTCTGTGGTGTCAGTTGGATTTCCTCTTAAGGTTAGTCCGCCTTTCAAGGACAGAGTTTCCCGGAGGGCCGTCGAGGCTCATTTTCTCCGGTCCGTTCCGGTCAGTCGCCGTCAGTGCCTAACGGAATGCCTCCGACAGGGTTCGATAGATTGGAGAACGGCGGGGTGATCGTTGAGCGTATCCTGCAGTTGCCGGACCTCCGCAGGGTCAGCCGCCCGGAAGTCGCTGACTTCGGGGGCCGCTTCCTTGCCAGCCCGTTCCCAAGAGCAGCAGGGACGGGCAAGCAAAAGGCCGCGCCGAGATCCCGGACGGCCTCCGCGCACCTCGCGGACACTCCTTGCCGTTGTCGCCGTGATCGTGTGCGCCACAGGCAGGAGGCTCTTCACAATCACGGCTCCGGCCAAGGACACCGTCTTTCTCTCAACCCGTTAAAGAAACGTGAATTTCGTCGCCCGGCCGACAAGTGAAACCAATACGCCGCCATGTCCGGCACCGATGATCGTGTCTGCCTGCTGGTCTTCCGACCGAACCTTGTCCTTGATAATGAACGGGTGCTCCGATATGTTTCTCTGCCCGGGGATCACGCCTTGGCTGGTGCCGTCACGGCCCCGGCTGGGAGACGGCGGAAAAGGCTCCCGTTGCTCGTTGTTGTGGGTTGGCTGGTGGCTCGCCGTCGACTGCGAGCAATCGATTCCCGCCGCAATGGCCTGCTGCGAAAAATTGTTTTTTCAGTACCTGAATCCGGCAACGATCTTTAAAGATTGAACAACGATAGCTGGATGGCATGTGATTCCCTCCGTTTTCAGCAACAGAGTATTTTGGCTGCCTAGCCCGGCTATGACAACTATTTTGCAATGATATCAGCACGTTGAGCTGGAAAAGCCTCCTTCCGCACATTTCCTGCCACACCGGAACCGAAAGACCATGCATACAATTTGCAAACTGAGTCAAAAAGAAATCAGGGCTGAATAATTTCCTGAAACGCCTTTAAATTGGGACATGGATGTTTTTGCCCTGAAGCCTTCGGACGCACCGGCACGGTACTGCCGTTAATGGATACGCACTCAAAATCGAAGGGAATTATATACTTAACTCCACCGCGGGCAGTTCCTTCAGGCATCGCATCACCTACAAGGAACTGGCTGCATGACCGGGCCGGTTCCGAAAGAACCGGAAGCGATTGCAGACCGCGTTCTTTCCTACAGGCCACGCCAGACGGCGATGTCGAGGGCGCGTTTCTTGATTAAACCGAAGTTCCTTCTGATTTCCAGCTGATATTCAGGTTAAGTTGTTGATTTTGCGTAGTCTGCGGGATTTGCCGGATATCGTTATGTACCCATGTATAAATGTATTTTATACTTGATATGATTTAACTGAAACCTATATTAAGTAGTCATGTATATCGAATCAGTCCCCAACCGCTCCTCTCCACCCGCCGTCCTGCTCCGCGAGTCCTATCGCGAAGGCGGAAAGGTCAAAAAACGCACCATCGCCAACCTCTCCAAGTGGCCGCCCCCTCTTATCGAGGGATTGCGCATCCTGCTGAAGGGAGGGACCGCGGTGCGGCGCCTCGACGATGCCTTCGACATCGTCCGCTCCCTTCCTCACGGCCATGTCGCCGCGGCGCTGGGAACACTGAAGAAGCTGGGACTGGACAGGCTGATCGACCCGAAGCCCTCATCCAGGCGGGATCAGGCGCTGGCCATGATCGCGGCACGGATACTGGAACCCGCCTCGAAGCCGGCTGCCGCCAGGGGACTGGCCGAGGCTACCGCGGTGAGCACCCTCGGCGAGATCCTCAATGCGGAACCGGACGAGGACGATCTCTACGGCGCCATGGACTGGCTCTTGGAGCGCCAGGAGAGGATCGAGCGGTCTCTGGCGAAGCGGCACCTCGAAGAAGGCTGTCTGGTGCTCTATGACCTGACCTCGGCATGGATGGAAGGGAGAGCGTGTCCCTTGGCTAAACGCGGTCATTCCCGGGACGGCAAGAAGGGCAAGCTGCAGATCGAGTTCGGCCTTATGTGCGACCGGAACGGGTGTCCGGTGTCGGTGCAGGCGTTCCCCGGCAATACGGCGGATCCGGCCGCGCTTTCCTCGCAGGTCGCCGTGCTGCGGAAGCGGTTCTCCCTTGCGAAGGTGGTGCTGGTAGGAGACCGGGGGATGCTGACCGAGGCGCGGATCCGCCAGGATGTGAAACCTGCGGGGCTGGACTGGATCAGCGCCTTGAGGGGACCGGCTGTCCGTTCACTGGCGGAGGCCGGCGACGTGAAAATGTCGCTCTTCGACGAGAGAGACCTGGCGGAGATCACCAGCGATGCTTATCCCGGCGAGCGCCTCATGGTGTGCCGCAACCCCCTGCTGGCCGAGGACCGGGCCCGCAAGCGCCGGGAACTGATCAAGGCTACCGAAGCCCTGCTCGAACCGATCGCAGCGGCGACACGGCGTGAGAAACGCCGTCTCAAAGGCGCCGGGAAGATCGGGGAGCGGGTCGGCAAGGTCATCGGCAAGTACAAGGCAGCTGAGCACTTCAAGTGGTCCATCGGCGATGACGGCGCCTTCACCTTCCGGCGAGACGAAGCCTCCATCGCCGCTGAGGCCAGGCTCGACGGTCTCTATGTGATCCGCACCAGCCTGCCGGAGAGCGAACTCGACGGCCCCGGCACGGTGAGGGCCTACAAGCGGTTGAGCTCCGTGGAACGGGCTTTCCGCAGCCTCAAGACCGTGGACCTGAAGGTCCGCCCCGTATACCATCGCACCGAGCCGCGGGTCCGGGCACACATCTTCGTGTGCATGCTGGCCTACTACGTCGAATGGCACATGCGTCAGAGGCTCAAGCCCATGCTGTTCGACGACGAAGATGCCGAAGGCGCCGAGGCCCGGCGGCCATCCGTCGCAGCTCCGGCGCAGGTATCGCCGAGCGCCAGGACTGAAGCGGCAACGAAGAGGACGCCCGAGGGGGATCCGGTGCACAGCTTCCGCACCCTCATCCGTGATCTCGCTGCTGTCACCCGCAACACCGTGGTGCCCCGCCTTGCGGGCGCCGAACCCTTCCAAGTCACTGCACGGCCCACGCCGCTCCAGAGAAAAGCATTCAAACTCCTGGGTGTGAAGCCGTAGTGTACCCTGTAAAACACCGCTGAAATCTATCGAACGTCATTTATATCAGATACTTGCGCTTTATCGGCACTGGAACTTCGGATTAAATGAAAGGGGAGTCAAGTATATAATTTCCAAATCGAACGCCTCGGACAAGGCATTGAAAATACGCTCGAAAACACCCGAAAGCGGCCAGCAGCGGAACCGCTTGCATACGCTGTGCTGCTTGTCGAAGCGCGGCGGAAGATCACAGTTGCGACGCTCCCGTCCGGATCCACTGAAGAGCCGCCTCGGCGAAAAGCCTATTGTCCGCCGCAACGACGCCGGGATCGGTCGCTTTACCGGAACAGAAGCGGCTTGATCCGCTGACGCATGGCACCGTTCCGGTGCTCATTGAGGTGATTATGGCGGCAAACGGCACCGAAAGTGCCCCGTTTATCAACAGGCCTTCGTGAGTGCGGTCTCCATCTCTAGGGCATTACCAAGTCCGGCAGGAACAGGATTATCTGTGGGAAGAGAATGAGAATACCGAGACCTGCCAGTTGACACAGCATGAACGGGAAACACCCCTTCACGATGTCGAAGTAGGTAACTCCGGGCGGTGCGATGCCCCGCAGGAAGAACAATGCGAACCCGAATGGTGGCGTGAGCCACGAAGTTTGCAGGCAGACAACTACGAGAAGCGCGAACCACAACGGATCCCAGCCCATTTGCTCAACGATTGGTATGAACACGGGCAAGGTAATGTAAAGGATCGGAATCCAGTCGAGCAACATTCCAAGCAAAAAAAGGATGACGAGCATGATAAGAAGAATGACCATTGGCCGACCGCTGATGCCGAAGATGATGTCGCTGACAACGGATTTTGCGCCGATCCCGAGAAAAGCAGATGTGAAGGCTAAAACACCGACGATCAGGAAACCGATCATTCCAACGGTCTCAATTGTCTCAAGGGCGCTGCTTTTCAGCATCGGCCACGTGAGGCGTCGATATGCGGCGGCGATCACCAGCGCACCGAAAGCCCCCGCGGCAGAAGCTTCTGTCGGTGTGGCAATTCCAAAAATGATTGTACCCACGACCGCGAATATCAACCCGAAGAGCGGAATTGCCGAACGAAAGGCCCGCTTGGCATCCGACTTATTGTTCTCGGGGGAAACGGCGACTGGACCCGCTCCGGGGCCGACTCCAGTAAATTCGTTTTCGACTGCTGTCGGAGTTATCCCGGAACCGCCCGAGTTACTCACGACGATTGGTTGGGTTGCGTTTTCCGACGCGGTAGCCGGCTCTTTCTCGAAGAATGTGAAACGGAGGACGATATAAAAAACAAAGAGAGAGGCGAGCAAGATGCCGGGGAGGTAGGCTGCCGCAAAGAGCCGCCCGGTCGACAGTCCCGTTTCGGATGCATAGAAGATGAGCATCACGCTCGGCGGGATCAGGATGCCCAAGGTCCCGCCTGCGCCGACAGCACCGAAGGCGACTCCCTTCGGATAGTTTCTGCGCAACATTGAAGGCAGACACAACACCCCCGCGGTGATTACCGAAGCGGCCACCACACCCGTACACATGGCGAAGATTGCGCCAAACATGATGGTCGCCACGACAAGGCCGCCTTTGAGCCGCCGTGAAATCATCTCGGTCCCTGCAAACAGGTCTTCAGCCAGTCCGGATCTTGAAATGATGAATCCCATGAAGACAAACAGGGGAACCGCCACCAACAGGTAGTTGGTCATGACATCAAAGACACGCGTGGCGAAAACCGGAAGAATATGCCAGCCCCAGCCGATGACACCGAATACGACACCAACCGTTCCGAGAACGGCGGCAAGATGCGCACCCGATAGAATCCCGCCGACTAATGCGAGGAGCATCAGTGCAACGAGTATTTCAGAACTCATCTTTCACTCCGCTTCAATTGCTGCAATCACATGGCGCAGCATTGAGGCGAACAGTTGCAGAATGAGAAAAAGCGCGGCCAGCGGAACCATCGCTTTCACGTGGTAGATGACAGGCTGCCATGGTGTCATGATGCTGATCTCGCGAAGATTCCACGAGGTCCAAGCAAATTCCAATCCTTGAACGAATATCACCATTGCGAAAGGAAAAAGGAACAGCAGGCAGGTAATCACGTTCAGAATTTCCTGTCCGCGCTTGGACAGGAGCGCTTCCGGTACGACGGTAATCCTGACATGGGCACCGCGGTGTTCGCTGTAGGCCCAGCACAAGGTGATCAGTGCGGCATAGAGGTGAAGTTCGACATCGAATCCCCAGATCAGGGGCGATCCCAACACGTTTCTAGCGAAGATATCAGCGCATGTCACGAAGACCAATGCGATGAGCGGATAAATCATGATGCGCTGGATACGGCTGATCGCATCAATGACCTTCAAGAACGTTTGAATGTACATCTCGCAATCCGAAATTTCAAACCTTGGCGATGCAAAATAAGGACCGCCTGACATGATTTCATGGCGGCCGTCCGGCCGCCATGACTGTGTCCTCCCGATCAATCCGGAAACTTGAACAGGAACGGATATTCGTTGTACCGGCTCCGGAATTCCTGCTGATCTTCGAAAATCGCCTTGAAGTCGGGATTCGCCTCGGAATAGGCTTGAAGCTGCTCTGGTGCGAGTTCGCGAAGACGCTGCATATCCTCCGGCGGGAATGAATAGATGCCCTGCAGTTCGTCGACGATTTTTTTCATGTGCTCGATATCAAGAGCCTTGGAACGGAGCGACCATTCCAGACCGACTTCGCGCACGGCGACATCCCATATCGCTTTCAGATCGTCAGGAAGCCTCTCGTAGGATGCCATCCGCGTTCCCATTAGTGCCGTCGCGCTCGGCTGCCACCACGCGGGGTAGAGGAGATACGGTCCGACCTCGTGAAGTTTTGCGAAGTAATTTGTGAATGGCGTGTCCCACTCAGCACAATCAACGATACCGCGTTCCAAGCCGGAATAAGTTTCTTCATAGGACATGCCCAAGGTTTCAACCCCGAGTGCGTTGAAGATCGGGATGTGCGGGCCTCCCCCGATTCGGAGCTTCTTGCCTTCGAGATCGGCCAAGGACTTAACCGGCTCGCGGCAGAACATTCCCATTTCCATGCCCTGCGCGACGAAGGGCTCAAGCTTGATGCCATCGTTCTTGCTGAGTTTGCTGACCTGCTCCAGCCCATCTTCAGTGTAGTACCACATAAGAATGGCGTCACGGTCTTCAAAGCCGAACGGTGTGTGGTTCGACAGAAGCCAAGCGCTATTGCGCCCTTCAATCCAGGTCCCGTAGAACATCGCCGCATCGAAAACACCGGAAACCATTGAGGGATAGGTTTCCCCTGGGGGAACAATTGCCCCTGCCGGGAACACCTCAATCGTTAGGCGGCCGGCGCTCATAGCGTCCACTTTTATGGCGAGATCCTCCAGCGCCTTGAATGTCGGAGACTGTTGCGGGTGCGTTGTGCCAACCTTCCAAGAAAAACTGTCTTGTGCTAGAGTGCCGCCGGTACCCAGCAGCCCGAATCCGCTGAGGGCCAGAATGCCCACGATCCGTATTATGTTTCTGAACATTTGCTTCTCCAGTGTTGCTGACGGGGGCGATCCCCGATAAGGGCTGCCATCGCACAGGAATCCGGAGGTGTCAATAAATACCTCTCTGGGAGTTACTTTTATTCCCGCGCATTCAGGGAAATATCCCGCAAAATGCGGAACCAGTTGGCCCAAGGAGCAATAGTTGAAAGCAAACAGACGATTCCCGGGGCTTGTTCAGGAAAACGACAACGGCGGTGTTCGCGAGTATAATGAACGGCTGATTCTGCACGTTATCCGCCAGCATGGAGAAATACCAAGCGCCGAACTCGTGCAGGAGACCGGCCTGAGCGTTCAAAGTGTTTCCCGAATCACAAAACGGTTGATAAATCGCGACCTAATCGAGAAACGTGACCGTCGCCGTATCAAGGGTAAGGTTGGGCAGCCATCTGTTCCTTTGGCACTGAAAGCGGATGGCGCATACTCCATCGGCGTGAAGATTGGCCGAAAGAGCATGGACATCGTTGCCATGGATTTTTCAGGCACGATTCAAGAGAGCAAGCTGTTCGAGTACGATTTTCCGGAACCCTCGAAAGTGATTGTAGCGGCTAACGACGGCATTTCGGAGATTCTTTCGAGGTTAAGGAAATCCCAACGTGAGCGAGTTGTCGGATTGGGTGTTGTTGCGCCATATGGATTGCCCGATTGGCACACCGAACTGAAGAGTCCAGAAAACCTGGCCGAAGAATGGGCAGCAACGGATCTGCGGGAGGCGATCGCCGCTGCGCATGAACTTCCCATTTGGGAGGATCACGATGCAAAGGCTGCCTGTCTTGCCGATCTGCTTTTACATGGCATCGGCGCGCGTCCGAACAACTATCTCGTTTTGTTCTTGGGAACGATAATGAGCGGCGGCTTGGTCTTGGACGGCACCCTGAGGCACGGACCACACGGATATGCGGGTGCAATCGGGCCGCTGCCGGTTCCGGGCGTCTTGGCACCTCTGGGATCGGATGGGAGCAACCTGACAGTTCCCCTGCTGAAAGTCGCATCGCGTTATGTTCTTAACGAAATGCTCCATTCCGCTGGCCTTGATCCTGGCAAGGTCCTTTCCGCCGAAACCCCCTGCGAGACCGCAACTGTTCGTGACTGGGCAGATCACGCGGCCAAGGCGCTCGCGATCGGCGTTCTCGGTGCCATTTCAATATTCGACTTCGAAGCGGTCGTGATTGACGGGGATATGCCTCCCGATGTTCGCGAATATCTTTTTGAGCGCCTCCGCGAGGACCTCGACGAACAGGACTTCACCGGTCTGGTTCGCCCGCATCTTCTGATTGGCGACCTCGGAGACCACGCTCGCGCTTTGGGCGGGGCCTTGTTACCTTTTTATTCCAGCTTTGCCCCTGAACGCGATCTTCTGGTAAAGCCACGGATCGGAGGCCTCGCTGCTCAGTAAATTCCCTGCATCCTCCACACGTCGAGGCGCGATACGTTGGCGTCTCTGCCGCGCGATAGCAACGAGAAGCCCCTGCTGTCATCCCGGCCGGGGTAGACGCGAACCGATAAAGCCAGCGAACAGTTCGCGAACACTTCAACGACGCTTCGGTCAATAAATACCCGCAGATCCAGCGCATCGTTTTCGGCAAGTCGCACCGGGCCTTGCTCCGGCGGGCGCGCCAATGCGTCTGGCAGGGTCGAGGACCGGGAGGTGTCAATGCAAAGTATGCTATCATGCGAGACCTTGTTCGAAATCGCCGAGGACATGACACGAAGGGATCGGATGTCTTCCTTGAACGGTGTCCGATAAATATATCCGCGCTTGCGGAAGAATATGATACGTGTGGTTTCTTCACTGTCGGGAGACCGCAATACATTCAACTCAAAACTTGAGGCCCGGTCCGGCTCGAGTTGGAGCGCGATCTCCAAGCTGTCACCGTTAACATCGGGCAGCACAACCTCCTTGTTCGCAGGCAGCGCAAGACCGCCGGAAACCAAGTTTTCGCAGCGAAGTCCGTCAATGTCCGACACCGGTTCAATCATCAATCTGCCGTCCGGAAACAACGAAAGCTCACGCGGTAAGGACATGACTTGATCCCAGTCATAAAGGGTTCGCTCGCTGTCGTAGCTCGCCCCGCCCCCTGCAGTTGCCGCCGGCCCCAGAAAGTTCTCGAGGTACCTGTCACGCTTTATGGTGGGTTTTGCCGGGTTCATGTTGAAAAGCGCAACCACTTTGCCATCGAATCCCGGAGCGGCGGTCGGCGCGTGGACGCCGCCCGGAAAAGTCGCGCCGAAGTTGAAAACACCGTGGTTTTCGGCGAGAAATTTCTGACCCTTGTTGTCATACTTCCCCAGAAGATACTGTCCGCCGCTCATGTGACTAAAAAACAGCAAGATATATTTATTGCCGATGGGCAGGAAATAGGGGCATGCGCCGTCATCGCCGGGAATTGTGAACCTGTCACCATCGACGAATGGATGCATGTACTTCCATTCGAGCAAATTCCGAGAACGAAAGAGAAAATTCTCGGCGAGGTGCCGTCCGTTGTCCTGAAAGTCCCGAATTCCGGCTGATAGGGCATAGTAGAAATCGCCTTCTTTCCAAATGCAGGGGTCGAAGATTCCGTAGGGGCGATCCAAGCCATGATCCGTGTGAAACGGGATTACCGGACCATCTGCCACCTTCTGCCAGTTCAGGAGAAGCGGGTCGTGCGCAGTCGCCACCATATTACCAAGCCCGACCCCATGATACATGGCGATGACACGGTCGTCCTCCACCAGTGCCGTACCGGAATAGCAGTCGCTTTCCGGCCCTGGTCCGAAAGCGTAGGGCAGGTCTTGCCAGCGGATCAGGTCATCGCTCACCGCATGACCCCAATGGACCCGTTCGTCATCTGGCGGGCGCGCTTGGAAAAAAAGGTGCCATCGACCTTTCCAAAAGCACAAGCCGTTGGGGTCGTTGAGTGTGTTCTCGGGATTGACGAAGTGATACAGAGGACGGTATCGATCACTAGTCTTTGCGGCACGAGCCGCCTTCATGCGTTTGATAATGGGGCTGACCTGCAACTGACGGGTCTGTTCATTGAGATCCGAAGAAAACTCTTCGTTCTGGACTTTGGTTTTCGGAAATTTCTCATTTCCCTTCGTCATGCTGATCTCCCGGGGCTTGATGTTTTGCATTATCAGTGCTATCGTATGCGGCCTAATAACACACGGCAGAGGAGTGTCAATAAATATCTCTCTGGGAGGTATTTATTAGGTTTCGCAGACAATCACTTGGCTGCGATTAAAACGGAAACCAAATAAATCGTCGCCACAAAGATTCGATGGCCTTGGCATTGTGTGCCACATCACAAAGAATACTTTCGCCGATTAAACTGCGAAATGCATCGCGTCAGTTGCAGACCGAGATTCAGGCGGATCTATTTGTTACAGGCGGGCTGAACGGGTGCGATACTTTCTGTAACGAAAACGTAGGGAATTGCATGCGTCGGGCTTTTTCCGCTGCCTGAACCAGCATGACCGTTGCCGGATTCAGTCGCCGAAGAAAAGCGGTTTTTCGCAAAAGTCCTTTGCGGCGGAGATCGGCCGTTCGCAGCCGACGGCAAGCTGTAAGGTTGCCCGCAACGCGGGGCAACGAGGCTGCCGCAGCCGACGGGTGCAGCGGTTGGCCGAAGCCCGGCACCGGAAAGTTTCGTCGGTTCCCCACAAGATGTCGCTGATGCACCGGAAGGGTGTCGAGGAGCGTCTGCGGTTCGGATGGAGTCTGGAGCGGGTCTCGGACCGCTGGGTGAAAGCAGCAGGGATCATGGAGATGAGTCAGACATGGATTTACCGTCATGCGCATGCGGACCGGGCGGCGGGAGGAAATTGGGAAGCGGAAATGATCATCGGCTGCCCGGCACAGCGGGGCACTGGTTTCGCTTGTCGACTGGGCGGCAAAATTCACTTTATCTTCAACGGATCAGTCGAAAGGAGGTGTCCTTGGTCAGGGCCGTGGTCGTGGAGTGCCTGCTGCCTGTGTCCGGCTCAGCGCACAATATTACGGCTCACAACGGAAAATAGTTCGCGAGGCACGCGGATGTGGTCCGAACTCTCGGCGCGGACTTCTGATTTACCCGTCTCTGCTGCTCATGGGAGCAGGGGCTGAGCGATCATGTAAACGGGCTGACAATAGAGCGATTCCCGAAATCGACGGACTTCCACGCCGCGGACACTGCGGAGATTCAGCGGGCGCAAGACGCGCTTAACAACCGTTATTGCCGTTCTCTGGCCTACCGGATTCCGTTGGAAGCGGTTCCGTAAGGTCTGGCAACGGCCCCGGACCGGCCAGAGCAGATGAGCCGCGATGGCCCCGCTGAAGGGCTGCTTGAAAAAGAAAAGCGGCTGATTCGGCCGGTCATGAAACCGCAACTGCGGCTGCATCTGCCCAATTTCTGTGCTTCTCACGACGGTTGCCCTCTGGAAAAGCCTTTGCGGGGTGCCTGCAACATCTGCTATGTTCAATGGGCAAGAGAATGAATCCGACATAATGAGAATTGCTGGTTTGAGCAGTCCCGCGGCGGCGGGGCCGCCGGGCACCGCCTCGCATGAAGTGGAGTCAGGCGTCATTCTCAGGGTGAAGTTCCCTCAGAGGTAAGCGGATGACGGCACTAACGGATTCCGGTGCTACCGGTATTGTTGAATGGATCGGATACGTCAGAGACCGCGGCGCATCGCTGCGCTCATCGTCGTGCGACGCGGCGGAACTGGATTTTTGCGGGATGGTCGGCGAGGATCACGGCGGCCTGACGCGCGGATCATGCGTCCGGGTCAGGAATTTGTATGATACCGGCACGCCGATCCGTAACACGCGGCAGATCACTCTGCTCGCCACGGAGGAAATTCAGCAGATCGCGGACGAAACCGGTCTCGCCTCGGCGGACCCGGCGCTTCTCGGGGCCAATATCGTCATCCGCGGCATTCCGTTTTTTACGTTGATTCCGCCGAGTTCGCGTCTCCAGTTTTCCGGCGGCGCGACGGTGACGGTTGACATGGAGAATCTGCCCTGTGGTCTGCCGGCCCGCGAAATTGAAATCGAACATCCGGGCCGCGGCAGGGGTTTCAAGGCAGCCGCCAGCCGCCGCCGGGGAGTGACCGCTTGGGTGGAGCGTGAAGGTCCGGTGCGGTTGAGGGACGCGGTGAGACTGTTCATTCCGTCTCAGCCGCCGTGGCCGGTACAGTCGGAAACCGACCGGAGTGCGCGGCATGGCGCCGGTTCCGGCGGGCGGGAGGTCAGGGAAAAGCATACGGTTCCCGATTCGCCGCCGCTTCACGCTGAACATTTGCGCAGGCCATTGGAATCGAAAAAATATGACGGCGGACATAATTGACGGAAAAGCAATTGCGGCCGGCATCCGGTCGCGGGTCGCGCGCGGCGTGGAGGATCTTGCCGGCGCGCAAGACGTCCGCCCGGGTCTCGCGGTCGTTCTCGCAGGGACCGATCCCGCCAGTCAGGTTTATGTGCGCAACAAAGCCAGACAGACTGCCGAGACCGGCATGGTTTCATTCAAGCACGAACTTGACGGGGACGTGTCCGAACAGCGGCTTCTGTCGCTGATCGCGGAGTTGAATGAAGATTCGCGCGTGCACGGCATCCTGGTGCAGCTGCCGCTGCCGCGGCATGTCGATCCGGGCGCGGTCATCGACGCGATTGATCCGCGGAAAGATGTTGACGGATTCACAGCCGGAAATGCCGGGCTGCTGGCCACCGGGCGGCCTGCTCTCGTTCCGTGCACGCCGCTCGGCTGTCTGCTGATGCTGCGTCAGCGGCATGAGTCTCTGTCAGGAATGAACGCGGTCGTGGCGGGGCGGTCGAACATCGTCGGCAAGCCGATGGCCAGCCTTCTCCTGCGCGAGGACTGTACTGTGACCGTGGCGCACAGCCGCACCAGGAATTTCCCTTCGGTCTGCTCTTCGGCGGATATTCTCATCGCTGCGGTCGGCAGGCCGCGGTTCATCTCCGGCGGTTGGATCAGAAAAGGCGCCACTGTCATTGATGTCGGGATCAACCGTATTCCGGCGCCGGAACTCGGGTCGGACAAGTCAAGGCTGGTAGGCGATGTGGATTTCGAGTCCGCTTCGAAAACAGCCGGCGCCGTCACGCCGGTCCCGGGCGGAGTCGGTCCGATGACAATCGCCTGTCTGCTGGCCAACACCTTGACAGCCTGTTGCCGGTCGCGCGGCCTTGAGAGTCCGCCCGGGCTTTCTGTCTGAAATCCGCCGCCGCGCACCGGAAAAACTGTCGGTTTTCACTTCTCAGCCGCGCTGCTGTAGACGTGATTACCGCTCAACAGGCTTCGGCTTCAATTCACGTCTGCCGTGAATGCTGATGTCCGCGGCACAGCCGGCATGACCGCGATTCGGGAAAGGTTGCGTTTGCCAATCGCTTGTGGCAGGAGTAAATGCCGGAAGAATGGCGAGTTGGCGGAGTGGTTACGCAGCGGACTGCAAATCCGTGTACACCGGTTCAAATCCGGTACTCGCCTCCAACCCCGGTGAGCAATGTCGGAAGCCCGCCCGGGCGGGATGTTCGGCAACGGCCGCGTTGATTCGCCCGAACTTATCGGAGTTTCAGCCGCCGATTCGAACCGCCGCCGGCAATCGGCAAGTCGTTATGTTTCCAACCATCGAAAACAAATTGACTTAAATCCCGAAAAAGATTTGTTATTATGTAATCGGAAAACCAAACATTAAGGGTGAAGATAATGAAACGTCAATTGAATGCAATGTCACTTCGGCAATTGCAGGCTCTTTCGGATGTTGTCCAACGCATGATTGAAACCAGGTCTCTCGCGGAACGGAAATCAGCCGCGGCCGCCGAAGCCCGGAATGTGGCAGGAAAACACGGTTTCAGTCTTTCGGATCTGGCTGATGTTCCTGTGGAAGCGCCGAAGAAACGGAAGCGCGGCGAAAAAAAACCGAAAGGCAGAATCCCATCCAAATACCAGGATCCGAATGATGCGACGCGGAAATGGACCGGCCGCGGGCGCGCCCCGGGCTGGGTCCGCGAATATCTTGAAGCGGGCGGCTCGAAGGATGATCTTCTTATTCCGCCGGACTGAAGATCCGCGCGGAAACTGGTCTTTTCCTGAAAGATTCCGGAAAGCCGTATGCCGGATTCAGACAGACCGGCTGAACACGACGGTTTTTTTGGGACGGACGGGCCAGCCTTGCCGGATCCCGGAATTCAGCAGCAATGTCCTCCATGAGGTTACCATTTGAGCGGACCGATTTGGCAGCCTTCAATAGAACGGGCTTCATCGACGCTTCTTGCGGAATTCATGCGCAGCGCGGGCATCGGGATTCAAGACGGCCGATTCGTTTACGATGATCTGTGGAGATACTCGGTGTCGGATCCGGAAGATTTCTGGCTCCGGCTTTGGAAATTCTGCGAAATCACCGGCGATTCCGGCGACGCTGTTCTTCGGCGCGGGAAGAATATCAGAGACGCGCGCTTTTTCCCGTCAGGACGCGTGAACTACGCCGAGAACCTCCTGAAGGAGCATGGCGGCGAAGATGCGTTGATCTTCTGCGGAGAAGACGGCAGCCGGCGGAGCTGGAATTGGGACGAACTCCGCGCGGCTGTGGCGTCCATCCAGTCGGCGCTGACCGCGGAAGGAATTCAGAGAGGCGATCATATCGGCGGCATTGTCGCCAACACGCCTGAGGCAGCGGCGGCGATGATCGCAACAGCGTCGATAGGCGCTGTCTGGTCGTCCTGCTCACCCGACTTCGGAGTTGACGGCGTGCTGGACCGGTTTGTCCAGGTCAGACCGCGGATTCTTTTTTGCACGGACGGCTATTTTTATAACGGCTGCTGGCACGATACCTTGGAAAGCGCTGAGAAAGTCGCCTCCGCCATTTCCAGTGTCAGACGGTTGATCGTGCTGCCATATTCGGGCACGGAAATCAGAACCGGAATTCCTTCCTGCGGAACCGGGTTCGCGGAATTCGTGGAAACGCGGCCAGCGGCGGAGCCTGTGTTTCACAGAGTGAATTTCAACGATCCGCTGTTCATAATGTTTTCCTCGGGAACAACCGGGCCGCCGAAATGCATGGTGCACGGAGTCGGCGGCTCGCTCATTCAGCATGTCAAGGAACATAAACTGCACTGTGATATCCGGCCCGGCGACCGGCTGATGTTTTTCACGACCTGCGGATGGATGATGTGGAACTGGCTTGTCAGCGCCTTGGCTTCGAAGGCGTCGCTGGTTCTTTACGACGGCTCGCCGCTGCATCCTGACGGCTGCCGGCTGCCGGAAATCGTTCAGAACGAGCGTGTCACCCATTTCGGCGCCTCGGCGAAATATTTCGATGCTTGCGCGAAGGCTGACGTCTCGCCCGCCGATACGCATGACTTCTCCAGCCTGCGCGCGATATTCTCGACCGGTTCGCCGCTGTCGCCGGAGAGTTTCGAATACATTTATCGTGAATGGAAATCCGACATTTGCCTGTCATCGATAGCGGGCGGCACCGATATTCTGGGATGTTTTGCCGGGGGCTGTCCGACGGCTCCGGTTTTCGCAGGGGAATGCCAGAAGCGGATTCTTGGAATGGATGTCCATATATTCAACGATGAAGGGAATCCTGTCGAGGGCGAGGCGGGTGAACTGGTGTGCGCATCGCCGCATCCATCAATGCCGGTTGCATTTTATAACGACCCCGGCGGAAAAAAATACCGCGAAGCCTATTTTGAGAAGTTTTTCGATGTGTGGACTCACGGCGACCGGGCTGAACTCACCGAACGGGAAGGCGTGGTCTTTTTTGGCCGTTCTGACGCTACATTGAATGTCGGCGGCGTCCGGATCGGAACTTCAGAAATTTACCGTCCGGCGGAAAAAATTCAGGAAATCCTTGAAGCTCTGGCAATTGAGCATGACCGCGGAGGCGATACGGAACTGGTGCTTTTCGTTCGTCTCAGAGACGGAATTGAACTGACCTCGGGTCTCTCGGCAAAGATCCGCGCTGAGATCAGGTCCAGCGCCTCTCCCCGTCATATTCCGGCGAAAATCATTGCGGCGCCTGACATCCCGAGGACAAGGTCAGGGAAAATTGTCGAACTTGCCGTCCGCAGCGTCATTCACGGCAAACCGGTCACAAATGTCAGCGCGCTGGCGAATCCGGAAGCACTGGACTTCTTCAGGAAAATTCCCGAGTTGAACAACTGAGTTATTCGAACAGCTGATCCTTTTTCCGCCGCTCACGCCGGAATCTCAGCGGAGCATGGATTGAAAGAGGGATGCGGTCATTGGAGCCGCCGGCAGGCGGGGGTCCGTCGGAGATTCCTCCGGCGGCGGCGATCGAGACCGGATCCGCCTCAGAATTCTCAGAATTACGGTCAGCCAATTGATCCGCCGGATCCGAGAATGATCAGATAACGCGAAGCGAGCGATTCGAGTAAGGCATTCAGCGGTCTTGCCGCCGAAGGTTGAAAATTCACGGTATTGAAATGTGGGTCGCGTGCCGGTTTGCTGTCAACTGCGGGCATTTGTCGTTCCGGTTTTCAGCGAGTCTGTCTGCTGAACAGGCTGATGAGGCGGCTTGACGCACGATGTTCCGCCTGTCGTCGCGGGCGTTGTTAGCCGTTAGCCTTGGTCATTGCCTCACAGCTGTTGAAACCGGCGTCATTCGAGCACTGGCAGGAACATGGAAATGCCGAAGCGGCGTCAATCGGACATTGCAGTCAATGCGCAGCATTCCAATTCGCATGCTGAATTGTCAGCATCACATTTTTCCGCCTCGGCTGTGCGATAGTGACCAAGTGCGCGGGGTGTTCCGCCCGGCGGCCGGAAGACGTCAAGCGGGCCGGGGCGCGAAGCTCTTTCCGCCAAGCGCAACCTCAGCATGCTTCCGGCTGGAACAAACCGGAGTGAAGTGGTAAGTTCGGGGTAAGGGCGGCTTCCCTGCGGAGATCATCAGACTTGCGGCGGACGGCGAAAGTAGAAACCATATCACCAAAAGCGATAATGTTGAAGCAAAGTAATCTGTATTGCAGTCGGCCTGTCATATATGCCATGCGGTCTCAGAATTCGGCATTTGAGACCGCCGGAAAAAACGGAAATGGAAAACACCGACTATAAGGCGCAACGACAGGCCATGGTTGACTGTCAGGTCCGGCCATCGGACGTGACAAAGTTTCCGATCATCGCAGCCATGGCTGAATGCCCGAGAGAAGAATTCGTGCCCGACAACCTGCGATCGGTCGCCTATCAAGGCGATCATTTGACGTTGGCGGATGGTCGGGCGCTTCTTGATCCGCGCGTATTCGCGAAGATGTTGAATGAGGTCGACATACAGCCGGACGAATTCGTTCTTGATATCGGATGCGGGTTAGGCTACTCGTCCGCAGTGGTTTCGCACATCGCCGAGGCGGTTGTGGCGCTTGAGGCTGGGGATATGGCGGATGCTGCAGCCTCCAACCTCGCCGCTCATGCGGTGGACAATGCAGTCGCGGTGAAAGGTGCGCTGAGTGACGGGGCGCCGATGCACGCTCCTTACGATGTCATAACCGTGCAGGGAGGAGTTGAATTTCTGCCGGAAAGCATTTGCGCACAGCTGAAGGAAGGCGGGCGAATCGTATGTGTTTTCATGGACCGCTCGCCGGGAGAATGTTGCGTCGGGGTCAAGCGGGCCGGACATATCAGTTGGCGCGCCGCTTTCAATGCCGACGCTCCGCTGATAGCAGGGTACGAAAAAGAGGAGCGATTCCTCTTTTGAACAGTTGAGGCTATATAATATGGAAACCGGGCGGATCATCCCGGTGAGGGGAAAATGTTGAAAAACGTATTGCGCGGCCGCGCGGCATTGTTTCTCGCCGTTGTCACCTCAGCATCTGGAACAGTGATGGCGGAATCGCTGCCGGATGCGATGGCGGCGGCATACAAAAACAGCAAAATTCTCGAATCCGCCCGGGCCTTGCTGCGAGCGGAAGATGAAAACGTCCCGCAGGCTTTGTCAGAGGCGCGCCCGCAACTGTCGGCGCAGGCAAGGGTCGGCAGCAGATTCCGCCGTTTCGCTCCTCTGGGCAGCACGAGCCGGATCGACTCTACAACCCTTCCGACGACTCTGCAGCTTACCTCAGAAATCACCATTTACGACGGCGGGGACACTAAAACCGCTACCGAGGCCGCTCGCCAGGGCGTGCTCGCTTTGCGGCAGTCGCTGATCGCAAGAGAACAGGCTGTGCTGCTTGACGCCGCTCAGGCATACCATGATGTTCTCCGTCAGCGTGAGCTTCTGGAACTGGCCGAAAACGGCCAGCGTCTCACGAACACCCAGCTGGAAGCGGCCAAGAGCCGGTTTGAACTGGGAGAAATCACCAGAACCGACGTGAGTCTGGTGGAAGCGGGCCTCGCGGCCGCGCAGAGCCGCGTTTTTCTGCGGCGGGGCGAACTGGAAATCGCGGAAAAGAATTTTGAGCTGGCCACCGGTCTGACACCTGGAAATCTGGCGCCGACGCCGCCTTTGCCCGATCTTCCCGACAGTCTTGAACATGCGCAGGATATCGCGGCCCAGCAGCACCCCGCGGTTAACAGGGCCAAACACACCGTTTCGGCTGCCCGACTGAATCTCAAACGATTTGAAACCGTTAACAAACCGCGGATTGTGTTGGGCGGTTCTGTCGGAACCAGCAGAGATTTGAAAACTTGGGAACTGGGAACGGATACGGTGGAAGTTTTCCTTGATGCCCGCATGCCGCTCTACCAGGGCGGCGCGATCAGTTCCCGGCTGCGCGCGACGGCAGCAAACGCGGATAAAGCAGCCGTAGATCTGCAGCGGGAAGCGCAGCTCGTGGCCCAAAACGTTGCGATCGCATGGGCCCGCCTGGAAATCGCTCAGTCTCTGATCCCCGCGAGTGAGCAGCAGGTGGTATCAGCTGAACTCGCGTATTCCGGAATCACTCAGGAGGCGGCCTTGGGAACCCGCACCACCATTGATCAACTGGACGCGGAACAGGAACTTCAAGAAGCCCGCAACAATCTGGTGTCGTCGATCAATGACAGAGACATGGCGGTTTACACGTTGCTGGAATCAGTGGGGCTGTTGACGGTAAGGCATCTTGGAATCGATGTTCCGACCTACGATCCTGAAGAGAATTTCAATAAGGTCAAAGATGCTCCCGGCGTTCGCAAACGGCAGGAACTGATCAATAAGGTCATGGAAAGAACCAGCTTTAACTGACGTTTTTTCCACAAAGGCCCGCCTTTGCCCCGGATGCTGCGGGACGCGTCCCGCGGTGCCTGAACCCCGTGTTCGGAAGGCCCGGAAAGTCAGGACAACGCGTCAGCGCGGTCCATTATAATGAACCGTTTCATCATCCGCTGTCTGAGATTGGCAACTAGGTTTTCCACAGGCGGATCAACCCGCGCGCCGGCCAGTCGCGTCTGCGGCGCACAACCGGCTTTCGAACCGGATTTTCACCCGCAAGGCAGCGTATGACGGACTGAAATAGATGCCCCTAGAGAAAAAATACCGAGCCGGACCGATTGAAACCAGGATTGCGGCGAAGTGGGATGAAGCCGGCGCTTTCGCCGCCGGCGCCAACGCGAAGCCCGGAAACGACTCCTACTGCATAATGATTCCGCCGCCCAATGTCACCGGACTGCTCCATATGGGCCACGCGTTCAACAACACGATCCAAGACATACTGATCCGCAGAAACCGCATGCGCGGCATGGATGTGCTTTGGCAACCTGGCCAGGACCATGCGGGAATCGCCACGCAGATGGTCGTTGAAAGGGCTTTGGCGGAAAACGGCGAACCCCCGCGGCGCGAATTGGGCCGCGGGCGTTTTCTCGAAAAAGTCTGGAAGTGGAAAGAGGATTCAGGAGGGAAGATCATTTCCCAGCTCAAACGCCTCGGCGCTTCCTGCGACTGGTCGCGCAACCGCTTCACCATGGATCAAGGCTTTCATGATGCGGTGCTGAAAGTCTTTGTCGATCTCTACCGGAAAGGATTCATCTACCGCGGCAAACGGCTGGTCAATTGGGACCCCCATTTTGAGACGGCGATATCAGATCTGGAAGTTGAGCAGGTTGAAGTCGACGGCAAGCTCTGGCGGCTGCGCTACGAACTGGAGGACGGTTCGGCATATGATTTCCCGATGAAATTCAATGACAGCGGCGATGCGGTCGAGTGGCAGCGGCGCAATTATCTCGTGGTTTCCACGACGCGTCCTGAAACGATGCTGGGAGATACGGGTGTCGCGGTGCATCCGGACGACGAACGTTACCGCCGCCTGATCGGCAAGACAGTGAGGCTGCCGCTTGCCAACCGCTCCATACCCGTGGTCGCTGATCCCCATGCGGATCCCGGGAAAGGCACCGGAGCCGTAAAAATCACTCCGGCGCACGATTTTAACGACTGGGAGGTGGGCGTCCGCTGCGGACTCCGGGCCGTCAACGTAATGACGGCCCGGGCAGCGATGAATCTGCGCAGCAACAAAGAGTTCCTGCACGGCTGTGAGCCCTCCGGCGAGGCTCTGGAGATGCACGGCCTGGACCGATACCAAGCGCGGCGGCGGATCGTGGAATTGGCCGGCGAGCAGGGCTGGCTGGACGGCGAGGACGACGACCGCCATTTCGTTCCGCACGGCGACCGTTCGAAAACAGTCATTGAACCTTACTTGACGGACCAGTGGTTCGTTGACACGAAAAAAATCGTCGGACCGGCTCTGGATGCCGTGCGGTCCGGGCGGACGAGAATCCTGCCAAAGCAGTACGAAAAGATCTATTTCGGCTGGCTGGAGAATATTGAGCCGTGGTGCATTTCCCGGCAACTCTGGTGGGGTCATCAGATTCCTGTCTGGTATGATTCCGACGGAAATCAGTATTGCGCGGCAACCGAGCGGGAAGCGGCGGAACTGGCCGGCGGGCGCAGGCTTACGCGCGACCCGGATGTCTTGGATACGTGGTTCTCCTCCGGTTTGTGGCCGATCGGAACGCTCGGCTGGCCCGGGGAGACCCCGGAAATCAAAAGATACTATCCTACGGATGTTCTGGTCACCGGTTTCGACATCATCTTTTTCTGGGTGGCCAGAATGATGATGATGCAGCTGGCGGTCGTCGGCGAAGAGCCGTTTCACACGGTTTACGTGCATGCGCTGGTCCGCGACGCCCAAGGCAGAAAGATGTCGAAGTCTCTGGGAAACGTCATTGATCCCATAGACTTGATTGACAAATTCGGCGCCGATGCGGTCCGGTTCACGCTGGCTTCCATGGCCGCGATGGGCCGCGATCTGCGGCTGTCCGAGCAGCGCGTCTCCGGCTACCGGAATTTCGGCACCAAGATCTGGAATGCGGCGCGTTTCGCTGAAATCAATGACTGCAGGCCTGTCACCGGTTTTGATCCGGCATCGGCGGAGGCCGCTGCCAACAAATGGATCATCAGCGAGACGGCGCGCGCCGGAAAGAGCGTCGATAAGTCTCTCGATTCCTACCGTTTTAACGATGCGGCTAACCGTCTTTACAGCTTTGTCTGGGGAAATGTCTGCGACTGGTATGTGGAATTCGCCAAACAGCTGCTGAAGTCCGGCGATTCATCGTTGGAAGCGGAAACCCGGGCCACGATGGCCTGGGTTCTGGACGAATGTCTTAAACTGCTGCACCCGTTCATGCCGTTCATCACCGAAGAACTCTGGGGACGGGCCGTGCGCAGCTGTCTGCTCGTCCATGCGGACTGGCCGGAATACGACATATCCGCTCTGGTCGATGAGAAGGCGGACCGGGAGATCAACTGGATAATCCGCTTGATTGAGGAAATCCGCTCGGTCCGGTCGCAGATGCGGGTGCCGCCCGGGCGGCATGTTGATCTTCTTCAAATCGATGTGAGTCCGCAGGCGAAACCGGCTTGTGAACGGAACGGCGCCCTTATCTCGCGGCTTGCCCGTCTGGCCCGGATTGATGCATGCGGCGAAGCTCCGGGAAATTCGGTTGTCTTTTCGGTTGAGGGAAACGTCTTCTGTATTCCGCTGGAGGGCATAGTTGATGTCGGAGTCGAAAAGAATCGGCTGGAGGAATCGCTGCGGAAAGCATCCTCGGACATCGGCGGCCTGAATGGCCGTCTGGCTGACAGCGGTTTCATGGCCAATGCGCCGGCCGGAGTCGTTCAGCGGACCAAAGAACGCCTAGCCACCCGTGAGGAAGAAGCGGAAGCTTTGAGAACGGCTTTGAAGCGGTTTCACATTCCGGAATGAGCGGTTGCCGGCCCGCCGAGTCACGGAAGGCCGGCCAGTTCCGATGCCGCGGCTTCAAGCGCCCCTCGTCCGCGGGGAAATCCGACGGCCTCGAATCCAGCTTCGATCGAGGCCAGAACGCCAAGCAGCATGCCCGGGTTGATGTGTCCCATATGGCCGATCCGGAATGATCCTGACGCGTCCGGATCCTCCGGCGACGACATGCCGAGCCCGATTCCGAGCGAAACCCCGGCGTTTCGGGACAGCCAGCTGCGGAGTCGCTTCCCGAAAGGCGGTCCGGCGCGCAGCGCTGTCACCGCGCGGCTGCGCTTTTCCGGATCGGAAATGTTGAATTCCAGCCGGTCTCCGTCCCCGCTCCACGCGTCGACAGCGGCCCAGAGCGAGCGTGCCAGAACCGCATGGCGGTTGATCACGGCGTCGAGGCCTTCTTCATTAAGGATCATGTTCAAGGATTCGCGCATCCCGAATATATGCTGCGAAGGCGCGGTGCCGCAGAAAGTCTGATAGAATTCCTCTGGATTCACTCGTCTGTTCCAGTCCCAGTAGGGCGTGCGGAGCCGGGCGTTCTTGCCAGCCTGCATGGCGCGGTCGTTGAAATACACGAAAGCCAGGCCCGGAGGCAGCATCAGACCTTTCTGGCTTCCGGCGAGAACGACATCGGCGCCCCAAGAGTCCATATGAAAATCGTCACAGGCGAGACCGGCAATGCAGTCGACGAGCAGCAGGGCAGGGTGGCCGGCCGCGCGGATCGCGGCAGCCAGCGATTCGATATCGTTGCGCACCGACGAGGCCGTATCGACATGCACGGCGATCACCGCCTTGATCCGCCCCGCCGGGTCGGCTGCCAGCCTTTCGGCGACGCGCTCCGCATCAATGTCCGACCGGATGCCGAAATCCATGGTTTCGGTGTTCACTCCCAGAGAATCGGCGAACCCGCCCCAGCCCGCAGCGAACAGGCCGGTCTGCAGCACGAGCGCAGAGTCGCCGGGGCTGAAGAGATTGGTGACCGCGGCCTCCCACGCGCCGTGTCCGTTGGCTATGTACATTGCCACATTGCCGTCAGTGCGCGCGATCCGTTTGAGATCCGTCAGCACGCTGTCGGCGATTGATTGGAAATCAGCCGAATAGATGTCGGGCGACGGCCTGTGCATGGCGTTCAAAACCCGGTCAGGAATCACTGACGGTCCCGGAATCGCGACTAGTGTCCGTCCGAAATCAGAAAAGTGAATGGTTGAAATTCCTCTGTTCTCCGCCGTGGTCAGCCGGCTGCTGGTACGCGTTGTCTGCCGATGATTATCCGACGTTCAATAACCGCTTGAAATGTCGATGCAAACCGGCAATCTGTGATGCGCGTGAACTTGGGGGATGTCCCACTTGGTGTTGAATTTGATACAGGCGGTGTTGCCTCTCCCCCGGGCATCAGCTCGGGGATTTTCTGAAGAAAAGGAAGCAGTGCCATGAAGACCATTAGCACATTCCCCGGCGCCTCCGCCAGCGCTTCGAACATCAACGCGCTCGTCGAAGAGGCGTACGAAGACGTGACCGAGAGTTTCGAGAAATTCTGTCTGACGACGGGCATCGCGTATCTGCGGCAGATGATGGACGAGGACGCCGAACGGCTGGCCGGGAAACGTTACAGTCATTCTCCCGACAAGCCGGGGCACCGCTGGTGCCATGCGCGTTCCCAGGTCGGGTTTCACGGCGGCAAGGTCGGCATCGACCGTCCCCGGCTCCGCTGCAAGGCTGCGGGCAAGGAGATGACTCTGCCGAGCTGGGAAGAGATTTCCGCGGACGGCTATCTCGACCGACAGTCGGTGAACTTGATGACGGCCAGCGCAGCGACCCGCAAGTTCCGCCGGGCGGTGCGGATTCCGGATGCCGGGGTTCCGTGCGGGGCGGGCTGTCGAAATCAGCCGTGTCCCGCCGGTTCAAGGCTCTGACGCAGGCGAAGTTTGATGAATGGACAGCTTCCGATCTGTCGGAACTTGATCTCGTCGCGGTTCAGATCGACGGGCTGCATATGAGCGACCGTCTGCTGATGATCGGGGCGGTCGGCATTGACGCGTCGGGGCGTAAGCGTCCCCCAGTCGTCATCGAGGGCGCGACTGAGAATACCGCGGCGGTGCAGGCTCTGCTTGATGATCTGATTGAGCGCGGGCTTGATCCGGAGGGCTGTTATCTGTTCATCGTCGACGGAGCTGAGGCCCTGAGCAAGGCGGTCCGACGCGCTTTCGGCGCGGACATCCCTGTTGTTCAGCGCTGCCAGGTTCACAAGGGCCGCAACATCACCGACTGTCTCGCCGCGAAGCATCACGCCGCCGTGCGGCGGACGCTCAGACAGGCCTGGAAACTTGATGACGCCGACAAGGCCGAACGGCTGATGCGCAGCCTGGCTCAGCGGTTCGAACAGGAGGCTCCGGACGTCTCCCGGTCGATACTTGAGGGCCTGGACGAGGTCCTGACCGTCTCCCGGCTCGGCCTGCCGTTAGAGCTGCGGCGGTCGCTGGCGAGCACGAACATCATCGAATCGATGAACAGCACGGTCCGGCAGGTCTGCCGCAACGTGAAGCGCTGGAGAAACGCCGGGACAGCTCTGCGGCAGCCCGCTGCCGGCATGACAGAGGCCGGGAAGGGTTTCCGCCGCGTCAAGGCGTACAGGCAGCTGCCCGTTCTCAAACAGGCTCTCATCGAACATCGTCGAAAGGATCGGCTTGACCGGCTCAAGGAAGCCGCGTAGATAACTTGACAGGCAGCATCGCTCATGCGGGTTTCAACACCAGTCGGGACATCCCCTGAACTTGCCTTGCACTAAGTTAGAGTGTTCAAGGCCTGCGGTCCGGGACGCAGGCGCCGGAAACCGGGTGCGAACATATCTGCATACCCGTTTTGTCTGCTGCATGCCATATAGGAATTATGAACCAAGCCATCAATCATTCACAGCTTCCGACCATGAAGCTCATCCGGTGGCTTTGGCGCGCGTATCTCCGGCGCCAGTTGCCCCGGCTGACCGGAGCCGGCTTTTTCATGGTACTTCAGGGCGGGATGCTGGGGGTTCTGAGTTATCTGATCCGGCCCGTGTTCGACAAAGTCTTTGCCGAGGGGGATCGTGGAGCTCTGATTTATGTCGGTTTCGCGATGTTTGCCGTCTTTGCCATGCGCGGACTGTCCGGGTTCATCCAGCGCGTGATGATGGCCTCGGTCGGCGAGCGCCTGAAGTTCGACCTCCAGCGCGACCTTGTCATCCGAATTCTGACTCTGGACAAGAAATTCTTTGAAGACAATCCCGCCGGCGACCTGATTCAGCGGGTGAAGAACGATCTGGGGGCCGTACAATTTGTCTGGCAGGGGCTCTTCGCCCCCGGCGTGCGCGATCTGATTTCAATCGGGTCGCTTCTCGCGGTCGCGCTGTCGATTGACTGGATCTGGACTCTGATCGCGGTGGCCGGAATGCCTCTGCTGGCCGTGCCGGTGCAGCTTAGCCAGAGGTTGACCAGAAAATACTCTATGCGCGCGGCCGCGGCCAACGCGAGCATCATCGTTCGACTTGAGGAAATGCTGCAGAATATCCGGGAGATCAAACTGTACCGGGCCGAAACATCGCAGGAAAAAGGATTTATGGAAACGGCAAAGATCGTCAAAAGGGCGACGGTCCGCACTGAGGCGGCTATCGCCAGCGTGCCGATGCTCGTGGAATTCGTGGCCGGAGCCGGTTTCTTCGCGATCCTTATGGTGGCCGGAGGCGATGTTATCAGCGGCGAGAAAACCGTCGGCCAGTTCATGAGTTTCTTCACGGCGATCGTATTGCTCTTCGACCCGGTGAAACGTCTTGGAAATCTCTTGTCGGCTTGGCAGAATTTGAAGGTCTCCTTGGAGAGGGTGCACGCCATCTTCGAATCGGCTCCGTCAATCCTTGATCCGGAGGAGCCGGACGAAGTCTCGTTTGATCGTCAGGGTCTCAGCGTCGAATTCGAGAATGTCTGGCTGAACTTAGGCGGGCAGACTGTGATCAGGGACCTGTCATTCACCGCGGAGGCCGGACAATTGACGGCAATTGTCGGGCCGTCGGGCTCGGGCAAGACATCCGTCTTCAATCTCTTATCGCGGATCATCGATCCCCGCAGCGGCGTGATCCGGATCCAGGGCCGCGATATCCAGACAATGAAACTGTCGCAGCTCCGTTCTTTCATCGCCTTCGTAGCGCAGGACAGCGGGATTTTTGACGAGTCGATCCGCGACAATATTATGTTCGGCAACGCTGAAGCTGATGAAAGGCAGTTTGAGCGGGCAGCAGAGGCGGCCCGTGTTTCCGAGTTCGCTCTGCAGGAAACAGGCGGCTACGATGCCAAATGCGGGCCGAGGGGCGAACTGTTGTCCGGGGGGCAGAAACAGAGGGTCGCTATCGCCCGCGCGCTGCTGAAAGACGCGCCGATTCTTCTTTTGGATGAACCGACGTCCGCTCTTGATCTCAAATCTGAAAAACTGGTGCAGGAGGCTATCTTTGAGCTTATCAAAGATCGAACGTTGATTGTGACCGCGCACCGGCTGACCACGGTTCAAACCGCAGACAAGATTTTGTTCATACAGAACGGGTCGGTCGCGGAGCAGGGCAGCCACAGCGAACTGATGGCGCTTAACGGCCGCTACGCGTCGCTCTACCGTATCCAGTTCGACGAAGACTAAACTGAACTTTTTTGCAGCGGTTTTATAAGCATTTGTAGTAACTAGTCAGGTAGATTTTTTCGCTTGATTCTGTTTTGTCCGTGTGATTGAAGCTCTTGTCAAGAAGTTAAGAAACGACATTGAGCGGAACGGCGCAAGCCGCGGATACGCAGGATATGAGTTCAGAACAGTTTTCAGCGGAGCGGGTCCGATGACCGGCGGCATTCCGGCGGCGGCGCGGGACAGTACCACCGATCCGGCTTTCAGCGGAGCCGGTCTCAAGGCGAGACTTGCCGCGGCTGTCGCGGACCGTGATGCGATTGCCGCCGAGCGCGATGCTGCCGTTGCTGAGCGTGATGCGATCGCTGACGAGCGTGATGCTGCCGTTGCCGGGCGGGATGAAGCCGCCGCGGCGCTTGCGGCTGCGCAGGGCCGCGTTTCCGAGCTTGAGCGGCGGCTTGGACTGAACAGCGGCAACAGTCATAAGCCGCCGTCGAGCGACGGGTTTTCCAAGCCGGCGCCGAAGAGAAAAGCTTCGTCGGGCCGCAGGCCGGGCGGGCAGCCGGGTCATAAGGGAACGACGATGAGCTTTGTCGAGACCCCGGACAGGGTCGAGGATCATCATCCCGGTTCCTGCGCCGGATGCGGCGCGTCCCTCGCCGATGCGGCATCGGAAGGGTATGTCCGGCGGCAGGTCACGGACATCCCGCCGGTCGCGCTGGAGACTGTTGAACACCGGGTTCACAGGGCGGTCTGCCCCGGCTGCGGGGCGGTGAGCGCGGGCCGCTTTCCGGAGGGCGTGAAGGCCCCGGCGCAGTACGGTCCGGGAGTGCGTTCGACGGTGCGTTATCTGTCGGCGGCGCAGATGATCCCGCGCCGGCGGCTGGCCGGGACGATGAAAGACCTGTTCGGCGCATCCTTGTCTCCGGGCACGGTTTCCGCTTTGCTCGACAGCGGCGCCGAGAGGTTTTCCGGTTTCGCCGAACATGTCGGCGCTTCAGCGGCGAGGGCCGCGGTCAAGCACATGGATGAGACCGGGGTCCGCGTCGACGGCAGGCTTCGCCAGTTTCACGTCGTCTGCACGGAGCTTCTCAGTTTTTTCCGTCTCGGCGAAAGCCGCGGCGATGTGACCATGGACGCGACCGGCATCGCGGTTCATGACTTCCAGCAACCTTACTGGAATATAGTCGGCGTGAGCCATGCGCACTGCATCGCTCACCTCCTGCGCGAACTCGAGGCCCTGACGGAGTTTCACGGCGAGGCCTGGGCGGCGGAGATGAGCGAGCTGCTTCAACGGGGCGCGCACGAAGTCAACGAGGCGGCCCGCGCCGGGGAAACGCTGTCCGCGGAGGCGGCGGACCGGATCGAAAAAGAATATGACAGGATCATCGCCGACGCCGTCGCCTGGCACGAGGCGCTGCCGCCGCTGAACCGCGCGAAGCGGCGCGGCAGACAGAAAAAGCGCAAAGGTTTCAACCTCGTCCTGCGGCTGCGGGATCATCGGGCGGGCGTCCTGATGTTCACGCGGAACCCGGCGGTGCCGGCGACGAACAACCATGCCGAGCGGGCCCTGCGGCTGCTGAAGGTGTATCTGAAAATATCCGGCTGTTACCGGAGCGAGCGCGGCGCCCGCAACCATGCGGTCCTGCGCACGCTGATCGAGACCGCCCGAAAGCAGGGCTGGAACGTCCTTGACGCGCTCCGGGCGGATCCGGCGGAACTGAAACTCCGACTGGCCGATTCCTGAGCGGGCTCCGCTCCTGAATCCTTTGCTCCCCGAAAACATTCCAATGACCGCCGGCGGCGGATGGTCCCGTCCCCGGGAACGCTTGCCGGGTACCTGACTAGTTACGCATTTGTATTCATTTAATAATTTGAAAATTCAGCGGTGTTTACCAGCCGGGTTTCAGCGTATTCGGGTTCCCAGGAGCCAGCATGCTTTTTCCTGCAGCGTTGTCGGCGTCGTGAACATATCGAATTCCGCTGCTGCTTCCGAAGCAGGTTCGATGCGCATTTTCGAGAGGCCGGCGAGATGTTTCATGAGGCTGTGGAAGCTGAGAGCCGGCAGGCCGCCGGACGCGCGTTTCGATGCCGCTTTGCGTTTTGCGCCGGGTGACGGCTCGGCCGCGGCCGCGGCGGATCTTCGTCATCGAACAGGATCGGTTTCAGGTCTTCCCGCATATGCTGTTCGACATAGTAAGCGAGCATGCATGGCAGAACATGCGCGCGCACCCGGTCCGCCAGACGGCAGCAGACCGGGCGAACCTTCAGATCGACGGTTTTCACAGCGCGGAACGCCCGTTCGACTTTTGTCAGACGCTTGTATGAGCGGACTGTTTCGTCGGCGCTCATCACTGTTTCGGGCAGGCTGGTCCGCACGACATAGCAGCCGTCGAGCGCGGCTTCGGCGGCGATGTTTTCCCGGTTCCGGCGCTGAGTGAAGCCGTCATCGCGGGTCGCTGCCCTGAAATGCTTTCTCATCTTGTGCTTGTCCAAGGCCTTGTCGACGCGGCGGGTGATCGCAACGACGCCCTTGAGAGGGCGCGAGGCCCGTCCGGTCGCTGCTTCAATCAAGCGCAGGCGGGCTTCTGTCGCGTTCAGAAGCTCATCGCGGCGCCGGCGGCGCTCCTCTGCCGGCAAGGGGTTCCGGCAAACGACGAGACGCTCTCCGGGGAACAACTCCTCACAGGTGATTTCAGCCAGGTCCCGTTCGTCGAACAGGGACGGCCGCAGGGTCCGGTTTTCCGCAAGCCTGCGCACAGCCGGAGCTCTCAGAGCGCTGATCCAGTCCAGCCCGCCCGGCTTGATATCCTCCCTGATCCGAGCCTCGGTCAGCATTCCCCGGTCGCCGATGACAACCGCCCGTTCAATGCCGAAACGGCAGCGTATCCGCCGGATGGCGGTCGATGCTGTCGCCGGGTCGGACACATTGCCTTTGAACAGTTCGACGGCGACGGGCCGCCCGTCCCGGTCGCAGAGCAGGGCGGACGCTGCTTGCATCTTGCCCCCTTTTTTATCCCGCGAGCAGCCGTACGCAGCTGGCTCGCACTTTGTTCCTTCCAGCTGAAATGAGGTCAGATCCCAGAGCATGAGAGCTCCCTCGGCGATATGACGGTCTGCGAGGCGGGTTTCGATCCGCTCTCAGCGGGCTGGAAGCCGGTCCATCGCGGCATAGAGTTCAGCGGCATCGGTCTTGCCGAGGCCGAGCATGTCCCCGAGACTGCCGGCTCCGCTCTCGGGAGACAGAGCCTGGGCGGCAGCCAGCTCAGCTCCGGGGCTGGGATGCGGGCCGTGATCATGGCGGCGGCTGGATCGCGGTTGCGCGACCTGCGTGACGCGATGAGTTCCTCGATGCGCAGATCCCTGAGTTTTCCGAGCGCCGCGGCGACATGCCCGTGCGGCTGCGAGGCTGTGACTTTGAAAGCCTCCGGGAGGCCGCGGGTGGAGTTTCCTTTCACGCAGGCGCGGATTTCTTCGATCAGTCCGTCCGGCAGTTCAGAGAGGTCAGGAGGGTCCGCTTGCGGGATTTTTCAGCATTCTTAGACTGGTAGGATTCGCGCAGCAGGATCGCGGGCGGCGAGTTTCGGTTCGGCACGGTCTCAATATACATGAACAGCTATTTAGTGATGTAAAAACGCGCCCTTACAACTATGAAATGCATCACCGGGTTCAGCCGGCGGCTCTCTGTCAGAATCAAGCTGTAGCAGATGTAGCAGATACCCCGCAAATGCGTTTCCGGAGGCCGCGGGTCATGAGGGCGGCGGCAATCCGTCGTGATCCAGCCGCCAGCCGGGTTCAGCCGGCAGCCGGAAAGTTCAGCTCCGCCTCTTCCAAGCGGTTCGCAGGCGGTTTCAGCGGAGGGGGGGCCAGCCCGAGCCGCCGCTGAGCCGCCGCCCGCGGCCGCCTCCGCAGCCTCACGGAAAGCCTCCGCCGGGGTCCGGTAACCCAGGCAGCGGCGGGGGCGGTTATCAAGCGCGTCCTGCACCCTCCGGACCTCGGCGGGATCTATCGTCCGGAAGTCCGTCGACTTCGGAAGCTGTTCTCTTGCCAGGCCGTTCGTATGCTCGTTCAAACCCCGGTCGCATGAACGGTACGGGCGGGCGAAGTAAAAGTCCGCGTCGAGAGCCCGCGAGACCTCCGCGCGCTCCGCGAATTCCTTGCCGTTGTCAGCCGTGATCGTGTGAGTCATGTCGGACACAGGCTGAAGACACTCGATGACCGCGGCCCTGGCTGAGGACGACGTCCTTCGCTCAACCTGTTGAAGCAAAGTCAATTTCGTCGCCCGGTCGACAAGCGGAACCAAGGCTCCCCGGTGCCGGACGCCGATGATCGTGTCCGCTTACCAGTCTCCCGCCCGGGTCTTCTCCTCGACGATCGCGGGCCGCTCGGATATGTCCCTCCGGCCCGGAATCACGCCCCGCCCGGAGCCGTCCCGGCCTCGGCGGCAGCGCTTCCGCCCCCGGCGGCGGAGACAGCGGAACAGGCTTCCCCCCGCCGCCCGGTCCGCATAGATATAACGGTGAATCCAGGTCGGACTCACCGTCATGACACCCGTCTTCGCTGAGCGGCCCGAAGTCTGCTGCGGGCCTGTCCGGCCTTCAGACATATCTCGATGATCTTCCAGTTCATCGGCGTCATCTTGCGGGGAACCGACGAGGCTTCCCGCCGCCGGGTTTCCGCCAGCCGCTGCGCCTGGCGGCAGCGGCAGCCCCGCAGCCCGGTGTTGCGGGCGAGTCCGCGGCTCACCGTCGACTGCGAGCAGCCGACTTCCGCCGCGATGCCTCTTTGCGAGAAACCGCTTTTCTTCAGCGCCTGAATCTGGCAACGGTCAAACCAGGTCAAGCAGTTAAAGCCCGACGGCATGCGATTCCCTCCGTTTTCATCATAGAGAGTATCGCACCCGCTTGATCCGCATATGACATGTAGATCCGCTTCAATCTCGGTCTACAGATGAAGCGATGCATTTCGGAGTTTGGCCGGGGCCGGGGACGGATTATCAATGTATGAAATGAAATTAAATCATTTTTTACATGGCTCAATTTGCAAATCGTATGCATGGTCTTTCAGTTCCGGCAGAAAGAAACGTACGGGAAAAGACATTTTTAGCCTAACATACTGATATCATTTCAGAATAGTGTTCAAGGTATCTGGCAGAGCCGCTTGTCATCTGTCGCCGTCTATCTCTTTGTATACAAAGACATTACAGCATGGGCGCATACGATTTGCAAATTGAGCCTTTTACATAGACAGGTTTTGAAGCTTGCTGAACCGCTGAATAATCTCTATATTACTGAAAACACGCCGTTTTTTGAGTGCCGCCCGCCAAATTTCCAAAAAAGTTCAGTTTAACGAGAGCCAAAAACGGGATCCGGAGCGGTTTCTCAAAGGCGCGCGGGAGCGCCGGCCGGTCGGGAACAGTCTGCTGCCGGGTTCTCGATGCCGTGGTGAATGAAGATCATCTGCGCGACCGGATCCGGGCGGAGAACCCGGCCGTTATGCCGTGGCCGGCTCTCAAACCGGCGCGGGCCGCCGGGGACAGAAAGGCCGAGTTAATGCGCGGCGAACTCGAAAAAGCCGCATGGTATCACCGCCGGGCCGTGAAGCTCATCAGCTCCGCCGGACTCCCGCCGGAAAACGGGAAGATTCAAGAACGACAGCCCTGACACACATCGTGAATTTTATGCGAACCCGTATACTGCATACAGCATTATGGAGCAAGTTCTTTTTCCGCTCCATCCTGATTGCAGCTGAAATCGCGGCTGCGGACTTCTGAACAGTTGGACAGGCGATTTTATCACTTCGGGAGGGAGAGCCGCTCACCTGTTCAGATCTTTCTGCGGCTGGAATTATACCGCGAAGTGATTTCCTGAGGCGTCGCCCCGGTCAGATACCGTGCGCTCAAGACGAGATTGCCGAAGCCGCGCCTGAACCATCCGTCTTCCAAGTATCGGACAGGATCCGTGGCAGCCGTACAATCGAGCATGCGCAGCCGGCCTTTCAGACGTCTCGCGATTTCCACATCTTCCATGAGCGGAATTTCCGGATAGCCGCCGATCCGCATATACAAATCCTGGGAAATGAGCAGGCCCTGATCGCCATACGGAAGATCAAACCATTTCGATCTGCGGTTCGCCCATCCCGCAACCCAAGCCGCCGCCGGGCCGGGAGCCGAGAATCTGAGGCGGAAAAATCCGGCGTTATTACTGGATTCCATATGACGGCGCGCAAACTCTCCCCAACGGTCATCGAGTCGGGTGTCTGCGTGCAGAAACAGAAACCAGTCGCCCCGCGCGGCGCGGGCGCCGGCATGCAACTGCGTGCCGCGGCCTTGCTCGCTGATGATGAATCTCGCGCCGATTTCATTCGCGATTTCTGAAGTCCCGTCAACCGAGCCTCCGTCACTGACGATCAATTCCCTGATCAGTCCGTCCCGCGTCTCCTGTATCAGCGGAATGACCGTTCCGGGCAGCGATTCGGCGGAGTTCATCGTGGGAATGATGACCGAAAGAGGTGCCCGGCTCATTGCGGAACCTGCGGTTCAGCCGGGTGACCGGGACAGACAGCCGCCGATGCGGACGGGCGTGATTGATTCCGCAAGTCCCGTCCGGTCATCGGTATCGACGATCACGCCGCAGATTGTTGTTTCTCCGGCGGCCGGCGTGAATTTATCTTTCTTCATCCCGGACAGGAATCTGCGGACCGGCTCTTCTTTGTGCATGCCGATGACCGAGCCATAGTCGCCGCACATGCCTAAGTCAGAGATATAAGCCGTGCCTTGATCCAATATTCTGTGATCGGAAGTCGGCACGTGGGTATGCGTGCCGGCAACCAGCGTCGCCCGCCCATCACAAAAAATTCCCATGGCGTTTTTCTCAGACGTCGCTTCAGCGTGGAAATCGACAACTGCCGCGGCCGCGGCCGAACCGAGCGGATATTTTTCGAGTATCATTCTGACCATTGGGAACGGATCGTCGAACGTCGGCTGCATGAAGACCCGGCCCAATGCCGACATCACCAGAACTTTGCGGCCCTTCGCGTCGGAAAACAGGCCGGCTCCTCTGCCGGGAGCCGCCTTTGCGAAATTCAGCGGCCTGATGATTCGCGGATCGGAGTCGATGTTCTGAATCAAGCACCGCTGGTCGAAAGCGTGGTCGCCGAGTGTCAGGCAGTCAATATCGGCTGCCAGCAGTTTGCGGGCGTGCGCAAGCGTGATGCCGTGCCCTTGGGTGGCGTTCTCAGCATTCCCGATCACAAAATCGATCGCCATGCCGCGCCGGATTTCAGGAATCGTCCTGATAACGGCATCCCGTCCCGGCCGGCCGACGATATCACCGATAGCCAGCAGTCTCACGTAGACTCCATTCCCGTTTTGCCGGTAAAGATTATTTCTTTCTCCGTGACCACTGCGTCCAGCTGCTGATCGAGTTCAGTGACAGGCAATAAATCAGATTCTTGCGCGGCGAAAGCCAGTCCGACGGCGGTAACGTTTCGGGTTCCGCGAAGCCGGCGCAGCGTCCTGTCGTAATACCCGCCTCCGTATCCGAGCCGGTGTCCGCGCCGGTCAAAGGCGAGCAGGGGCATGATGATGATCTCGGGGGTCAGCCAGTCACCCGATACCGGTGCGCAGACCCGGAAGGGGCCCGGCTCCAGTTCGGTGCCGGGTACCCATTCGCGGAACCGAAGCGGCGCGTCTCCGGCCCCGGTCACCGGCACGCAAATCCTGCGCCTTAACGATGCGTGCATGCTGACCATAAGCGCAATCGGGTCGATTTCCGTTCCGATGGCCAAATACCCGGCCAAAGGTCCGCTGCCGCGTCGTTCGTCCGTCCATGCGGCTAGTCTCGCTACCGCGCGCGACTGGCCTTCAAGGCTGTGCGCCTGTTTCCGCCTTTCCGCCGCCGCCCTTCTGGCCTCGGACTTGTGAAATTCAATGGATCGGGTCAGGAGAAGCCGCTCCTCGGATGCAGACAGATTCGCACCGACTTTCAGTACAATGAAATTCAGGGTAAACTGAAGCGATGATGAAGCCTTTGTCGGTCTTTGAAGGCGCTGGCGGCATAACGATGATGCCTACATGAATATTAATGTTCCCGCAGGCAAACTGTTGGCGCGCGGCGTGCGCCGGCATTTGCGCCGCAGCCTTGATTTCCAGACTTTGGAGGAGTTCGTTCCCGCCGCGGGCCTTCGTGTCGATGTAATGGCGATCGGTCCGAAAGGCGAGATTTGGATCGTTGAGTGCAAGTCCTCCCGGGCTGACTATGTGTCGGATTCAAAATGGCGGAATTATCTCGGCTATTGTGACCAGTTTTTCTGGGCCGTCGATTCTTGGTTTCCGCATGAACTTCTGCCGCTGGAAACGGGCTTGATGCTCGCCGACCGTCACGAGGCCGAAATTGCCCGTTCCGGACAAATCAGAAAGCTGGCCCCTGCAAGGCGGCGGAAACTCATGCTCAAATTCGCCCGGACTGCGGCAGAGCGTCACTATGTTCTTTCGGAAGCATCAGCTTGGGAGAGATTGAGGCACGGTCCCAACCCTGCATCCGGCTGATGGAATTTGATGGCCGGGGACATGCATCTGCAGATTTCAGCAGTCAGTCTTCCCGGTCCAAGCGGAGCGGACATCAAAGCGGAAACCGCTTTACTCGCCTCTGTGGCCGTCAGTCCCGCCGCACCAGTTAGTTGATATCAGTTTGAGCACGACGTTCCTGGGAACTCCGCGCATGGTTTGGCGATCAGTGATTCTGCGTTGGATTCCAGACGGCGGCATCGCTCCTGCGGGTTTCAACACCAAGCGGGACATCCCCGGGTGCCGCGTCGCGAACCAATAGCATCCGTCCCGTCTGTATTGTCCGCCGCAAAACCGTGTGTTCTTGGCATATGAGTCAATCGGGTTGTCGGCGGCAGACGGCGAAAATCCGCCGATTCCAATGAACATCGGGTATGAAGCCATTGCGCTCAACGGATCGGGCTGATAGGTTGATTTCCGTGCCGCCTTAGCTCAGTTGGTTAGAGCATCAGATTGTGGATCTGGGGGTCCCCCGTTCGAGCCGGGGAGGCGGTACCATCAATAACGAATCGCAGGGAATGGCCGCGCGCAGCAGGCTTTATGAGACTGAGAGCAAGAGCGGATTCGGAAATCGTGGTTCGTGCCATGCCCGCAGGGCCTTTCCGGGACGGCGGCAAGTGGCGGTTAATTGTCGAAGATACGTGTGCCGAACTGTATTCACTATATTCATCGTTCTAATGATGATTGACTGCCGAGGGCGGTTCTAAATCGTGATCAGAATGCCGCTGCGATTTCCGATCTCTTTGACGTCTTGACGAAATCCTGCATCGGTCCGCCCATCTCGGGTGTGGATGATCTTGAAATCGCCCGCATTAACCCGGTCCCCGGAAAACAAATAAGCGGTTGCCGGATCGCATTGATTTGACGTCCATTCGAGACCCTCGGCATTCGAGAATTGGTGGTGGGTCGCTTCGGCCCATTCTGCTGTGCCCGCATAGAATGTCGGCGATGACGCTATCAGCTGGCTGCGTTTGATCCGCCAGATGTTGAGATCGGGTTGACGCAAAGAGATAAGCGTAATATCCCGAAGCGTTTCGAGACAGCCTTGCGCATTATCAAGAACTCTCCTCTGGGGAATGTATTTTCTTTTCGCATTGACAGGTACGTCATGAAAGATCGTCTCATAAACAGCCGCTTCGAATGTTTCGCCGGCGTAAAGAGACGGAACGCATTGTCCGCCGGTATTGTGAATAGGCGCGAAGCGCGTCGGGTTGCCTTTGCAGGGGTTGAACTGGTTGGCCGCGTAGTTTCGATTATGGACACGCTCAATGCGCACACCCTTTTTCAGCTTTACTGTGTTGGGAGATGCAAGAGGATTGTCCGGTTTCCGGATTGACATGCGGGGGGGGGCGCTCAGCCGATGGTCGGTTCTTTCAACCGCTGCGCTGCGAGGACTACGTCGTTGATCTTGTCAAGGCAGTCCCGCGGTTCGGCTCCGTTCAACCAGCCGTTTCCGGAATCGAACCAAAACGCAATCTGCCATGGGGTTAAGTCCTTGGAAATCTGTTCGAGAATTTTATTGATAACAGGGCGCGGTGTACCGTCCTTGAATTGAAACGCCGGGTAAAGATCAATGCCGCCCCTGCGTACGGCGAAGATTCTCCTCTCACGCTTCCAGCGGGATGCCGGTTCGTTATTGTTGAGCGGTTTGAGCCCTGACCGCTCACGCACCTGGTTCGCTGTCAGAAGTTTTGTTTCCGCGAAATACCGGGCGCGAATTTCAGCGTTTTCGAGTTCGAGTTCTGCTTGGTCATACCGGGCGCGAATTTCAGCGTTTTCGAGTTCGAGTTCTGCGTCAATATCCACAAACGCCATATCGTCGGCGATGATTTCGAGCAGTTTTTCGATATTACGTTCCTGCACGGCGGCTGCACGCGCCGCCGCAAGCGCTGGCAGGCGCGCAAGTGCTTGGTCAACCAGACCCGCAATACGTTCCGATGACGATCCGACCAGCATCCAGTTCCCTTTCGCGTTATCAGTGGAACTAAAAGCAGTTTCGATTTTTTTTCGGATTCCGGCGGGCAGTTCGGCGACCTCGGCAGGCGTCAGATTGATTTGTGACAAAGTTTTCTGCATGAAGGCTACCCTGTGCATGGCATGATATCCGTGAGCGGTTAATACATAAACTAATGTCACGATTCATTTCAAGAAAGTTTCCAGCAAGGCACGAGATTTGTGGAAGTCGAATGACTCTTGCCGGTTTTGATTCATGTGAGACAGACAGCATGTCCTCACTTTTTGCGCCCCTGGCTTGTTCGGCGGCTTGGCGCCTTGACCCCGTAACCCATCCCGGTGAGCGCCTGAACGCCAGAGTAAAATCACAGAAGACCAGAGCTGATTGCTTTTTGATTGACACGCCTAAGATCAGACTTCCTGACCTGACGCATGATTATCTGACCCATTTTTTGGGTTCCGAGCGCCTGCGATCTGACAGACGAAGCGGAGACCGCTGCCCGGGCAGAGGGTTCCGGACCGGCTGAGTCAGTCAAGCGGCGGCATGATAGACTTGTCGGGAGAAAGTCCGCTGATCGGGACGGTTTCGACGGGTGCCAAGGGAAGAGACAGCATCGGATCCGCCTTTTCATGGGTCATCTATTCAATATTCATGGAAGCCCCTCTGTTAAGTGAGAAAAGCCGCTGAAACGCAGAAAAACATGGAGTTTTTGCGACTTTTCCCGGCCCTGAACAGGAGATCAGGTCAGGAAGTCTGAAGATATTCCTGTCCCGCGTAGCAGACTTCGGCAGCTTGACGGTATCGCCGCCTGATCGGTGTGCCGAACCATCCGGTGTTCGCTTTCCCCCGTTTTGCTGTTTGACAGTGACGGCTCTGCATCTGTCCGGATGAAGCTGGCTTGACAGACCGATTCAGGGATATAAACGGCAATCTCCGATTGTCAGCAGAGGATGCGCCGAAGCCGAAGTGTCCGCAAATCTGCGTAAAGCGAATTTCAAAGCGGCCCGCGGGATTGGTCTTCGAAAACCATGCCCCGGCTTCGGGAAATAAGTGAATGAATACAATGAGTTATTCTGAGCTTTCTTTCCGCGACTCCGTTGAGGAAATGATCAACCGGGCAGCGGAATTCGTCGATTTTCCGCCCGGCCTGAAAGAAAAAATCAAGGTGGTCAACAGCACCTATACTGTGCGGTTCGGTGTACGTATCCGAGGCGGAATTGAGACTTTCACCGGCTATAGATCTGTGCATTCAGAACATATGGAGCCTGTGAAGGGTGGCATTCGATATTCGCCGAGTGTCAGTCAGGATGAAGTTGAAGCGCTGGCGGCTCTGATGACCTTCAAATGCGCACTGATTGAAATTCCGTTTGGTGGATCGAAAGGAGGACTACGCATCAATCCTTCGGATTACACAGAGGCCGAGCTGGAAATCATCACCCGCAGATATGCCTATGAGCTGGCGAAGCGCGATCTCATCCATCCGAGCCAGAACGTGCCTGCTCCCGACATGGGGACCGGCGAACGGGAAATGGCTTGGATGGCCGACCAATACAGCCGGATGAACACAACCGACATCAATGCCATGGCCTGCGTAACCGGCAAACCCTTGAATGCGGGAGGCATAGCCGGCCGGGTCGAAGCCACCGGGCGTGGCGTTCAATACGCCCTTGAGGAATTTTTTCGACATCCTGAGGATGTCGCGGCAGCCAATCTGGCAGGCGGTCTCGAAGGCAAGTCAGTCATCGTGCAGGGCCTCGGCAACGTCGGCTATCATGCCGCGCTGTTCCTATCAGCGGAAAGCGGCGCTGAGATCACCGGAATCATTGAGCGCGACGGCGGGCTTCATAATCCTGACGGGCTGGATGTGAGGGCTGTGCGGGATCATATTGCTGAAACCGGCGGAGTCAGGGGCTTCGGGCACGGGGCATTCGTTGAAAACGGAATGAAGCTGCTTGAGGAGGAATGCGACATTCTTCTTCCTGCGGCGGTCGAAGGCGTGATCACCTCTGAGAATGCAGGCCGCATCAAGGCGCCCCTGATCATTGAAGCCGCCAACGGGCCGATTACCGCCGCGGGCGATGAGATTCTCCGCAACAGGGGAACGGTGATCATTCCGGATCTGTACGCGAACGCGGGCGGCGTGACCGTATCTTATTTTGAATGGGTGAAAAATCTCAGCCATATCCGGTTCGGCCGCATGCAGAGGCGGGCGGAAGAAAGCAGAAACCAGCTTCTGATCGAAGAATTAAACCGCCTTTTCAAAGATGCTGAGATTCCCGTGAGTCTCTCTGGAAAATTCCTGCGCCGTTACAGGCGCGGAGCGGGCGAGCTTGAACTGGTCAGGTCGGGCCTCGACGACACAATGCGCCTCGGCTATCAGTTCATGCGGGAGATGTGGAAAACCCGCCCGGAAATCGGCGACCTGCGCACGGCAGGTTATCTCGTCGCAATCAGGAGAGTCGCGGACAGTTATCAGACCAAAGGCATATGACCGCGGTTTTCAGCGGGAGTTCCGCGAATCCTCGCGGACCAGCATAGCCATGGCTTCGGCCAAAGCTTTGCTTCTTGAGCGGGAAGTGACGCCGCCGACTCCGACCCGCCTGCCGACCCGCCACCAAAGACCGGGATTCCAAGATCCAGGCATTGGTTGCTTGAGGATAATGAGAAACCCGTTCGACGGTTTGAAGGCGAACATGCCCAGTTCGATCCTTTCGACGTTGGAAATCGCGGCGACCAGTATTCCCTCCGTGGTGTATAATCCGTCGCTCCGGAGTTCCAATGCGGAGGATGTGGCGGTTTTCATGCGGTAGGCGAGAACCAAGGCCAGCGCGGCAGCGACGGCAAGCGCCGCAGCTGCCAACGCAGATTCGCGACCGGTTGCCGCCACGTAAGCCAAAATCACTCCCAGCCCGGCGAGTCCGCCGATTCCGAGTCTGCGCCTAAGCGCGGAGGGCGCGAGCACGGCTACCGCATTGTCTGTTCGCTGATCAGAATTTCCGGTCATGGCCGGCGCTGCGCGCTCTGCTCAGGATCAACGCGAATCCACCCGGAGCGCGCTGATGAAGGCCCGCTGGGGTATTTCCACGCGCCCGAACTGCCGCATCCTGCGCTTTCCTTCCTTTTGTTTTTCCAAGAGCTTTCTTTTCCGGGTGATATCGCCGCCGTAGCATTTCGCCGTCACGTCCTTACGCAGGGCCGCGATGGTCTCACGGGCCACAACGCGGCCGCCGATCGCGGCTTGGATGGGGATTTTGAACAGATGGCGCGGAATCAGTTCTTTGAGTTTTTCGCACATCGCGCGGCCCCGCGATTCCGCTTTGCTTCGGTGCACCATGAGCGAAAGCGCATCCACGGGTTCGCCATTGACGAGAATCTGCAGTTTCACAAGCTGGTCCGGCTGGTAACCGGTGATCGCGTAATCGAACGAAGCGTATCCGCGTGAAACCGATTTGAGCCGGTCGTAGAAGTCAAACACGACCTCGTTCAGCGGCAAATTATAAACGGCCATGGCCCGGGATCCTGAGATTGAGAGTTCTTTCTGGTCGCCCCGGCGTTCATGGCAAAGGCGCAGAATGGCGCCCAGATACTCTTCCGGCGTCAGGATGGTGGCCTCGATCCTCGGTTCCTCAATCGCCTGTATCAGCGCCGCATCAGGCAAGTCCGCGGGATTGTAGATTTCAACCGCGGTCCCGTCCCGAAGATGGACACGGTACACCACTGAGGGCGCCGTTGTGATCAGGTCAAGGTCGTGTTCGCGTTCCAGCCTCTCCCGCACCACTTCCATATGAAGCAGCCCGAGAAATCCACAGCGGAAACCGAAACCAAGCGCGGCGGAAGACTCTGTTTCGCTGCTGAATGAAGCGTCATTGAGCGCCACTTTTTCTATCGCGTCACGGAGATTCTCGAATTCGGCGTTGTCGGACGGAAACAGTCCGCAGAACACGACAGGCTGATTCGGCTTGAGGCCGGCGACTGGCTCGGCGCACCCATTGCGCTCATGCGTCACGGTGTCGCCGACGCGCGTGTCGCGCACCCGTTTGATGGATGCGGTCAAAAATCCGATTTCTCCCGGATAGAGGACGCCGGTTTCCCGCATGTCGGGTCTGAATACGCCAACGCGGTCAACCGGATAGACCGCGCTGGTTGACATCATCCTTATCCGGCCGCCTTTGCGAAGCGTTCCGTCAATAATTCTTACCAAGACAATGACGCCGAGAAAGGCGTCGTACCAGCTGTCGACCAGAATCGCTTTGAGAGGAGATTCCAAAGATCCCTCGGGAGGAGGCAGTCGGTGGACGATGGCTTCCAGCAGTCCGTGAATGCCGTCGCCCGTCTTCGCGGACACCATCAGGGAATCGGAGGCATCGATTCCGATCACATCTTCTATTTGCCGCTTGGCCTCATCCGTGTCCGCCGCAGGAAGATCGGTCTTATTGAGAACCGGAATGATCTCGTGACCAGCCTCGACTGCTTGGTAGACATTGGCGAGCGTCTGGGCCTCGACTCCTTGGGAAGCGTCAACAACCAGCAGAGATCCCTCCACCGCGTGCATCGAACGCGAAACCTCGTAGGTGAAGTCCACATGTCCGGGCGTATCAATGAGATTCAGCACGTAATCACGGCCATCGTCGGCGCGGTACTCAATGCGGACCGTGTTGGCCTTGATCGTGATTCCCCGTTCCCTCTCTATATCCATAGAATCCAGAAGCTGCTCCTTCATGTCGCGCTCGTTCACAGTCCCGGTCATTTGCATCAGCCGGTCAGCAAGGGTGCTCTTGCCGTGATCAATATGCGCGACAATGGAAAAATTGCGGATTCTTGACGGATCACTCATTTCATCAAATGTGCGAACAGCCCGCGCCGCTGCCGGGAAACGGGTGAATACCGGAACCGGCGCTCATGCGCATCCTCTTGCCGAGCGATTTCCGCGCACGGACAAAACAACGGACAAAACAGAGGCAATTCATCTCGGCCGCAGTCGGACCGGCGCCTTCATCTGAATAGGCGCGGACTTCTCGAATATCAGAGTGATGTCGATAGCCTCGCCGCCTTCGGGCAGGCTCAGTCCCATGAACATGCCGTGGTACCCGCCCGGCTCAAGAAGCAACGCTCCGAACGGGGGAATCGTCATTCCAGCCTCAACGGGAGCCATTGACATGATGCCCTGGTCGTCCTCTTTGGACTGGTGCAATTCAGTTGCCGCGGCCGCATCGCTGGAAATGCCGGTAAGTCTGTCGCCGGTCTCGCAGGGATTCTCAATCCGCAGATATACCGCTGCGGACTTGGCGGCAGGGTAGGCCGGCTGAATGAACTGACCCTGGACGGAAAGACTGCACGCTCGGCCAGCCCCGGCGACTGCTGCAGCAGTCCCGACGACCGCCAAAAAGAATTTCAAGACAGTGGCGGCCATCGAAATCATTTCACTCTGGCAGAAGCTCCTGCGGCGGCGCGGCAATGTCAGCCGTCTGAGGCGGTCTGCGCTTCCCGGCGGGCTCTGGCGATGTCTTTCTTGATCTTGAGAGCCTTTGGCGACAAGGATGCGTCATTGGTTTGGTCCAAAAAGGCATCTAGTCCTCCGCGGTGATCGACGTTGCGGAGTGCGCTGGCACTTACTTTGAGCCGGAAAGTCTGTCCGAGAGTTTCCGACTGGAGGGACGCCCGGTTCAGATTAGGCAAAAACCGCCGTTTCGTTTTATTATGGGCATGACTGACGTTGTTGCCGGTCAGACCGCCTTTTCCTGTAAGTTCGCATCTGCGTGACATACCGCGGGTTCCTGAATGAATGGAGACAATAGCTGCCGCATCGAATGAAAATCTGAGTCGGACAAGGCTAACCTAATCGCAACAGCGGACGCGGTCAAGCTTTCACCTTTATTTGAACTTGGTAAGGTTTCAACTTAATCAAACAGTAATGTGTCAGCGGCGAAGCTGGCAGTTCCCGTGAACACGCTGCCGCCCGGAATTCAGCCCGGACCGTGGCGCGGGCTCCCGATCAGCAGATTCGGCGGGACGCGGCTGCTGCGCCGGCTTCCTTGGACGGGCCCGCTCTCCGGGGTGTCCTCAAGGCTGAAAAAAGCCCATATGGGACGGGCTCGGCGGCGGGTTCAAGCTGAGCGGCATGATCACGGCGTCGGGCAGTGCCTTCTACGCCATGGCCAGCGGCGGCAAGGATCTCGCCGGTTCTCCGGCGCTGCGTGTGAGTTTCTGCATTCAGGAGAACACAGGTCCGGGGCGGCGGGAAACGGCATTGGATCTGCACCGTGAAAATTGACGGCGTATTTTCTCAACTGATGCGGTGCACCGTGCCAAGCTCTGGCGCTGTCCGAGCGTTGATTATCAGATATCTGTTTCAAGATGACAGTCAGCAGTTAACTGAATGCGGAATTCAGACGCTTGTTCACCCGGAATCTCTCAGGTTTCACAGAGTTCGCATGCGATCGGCTGCGGAAAGGCGTTACGGCCGGTTTCCAGCCGTGAGCTGGTTCAGAGAGTTCACGACCGAACGCAATTTCTCGCGGATCTGCGGGGAGAATGCCGTGCCTGTGCCGGAGATTATCCTCTCCAGACATCGGTCGGCGTCAGCCACATCAATCCGGGATTTGATGGTATCGACGATTTTGTCCTGAAGCTCCGATTTCGCCCACTGCAATTCCTGTTGAATCCGGATCTGTTCCCAGAATCCGTTGGATTTCCGCCAATTCGCGAGTTCCTTTACGGACCGCCAAAGCGATTGGAGCCGGGCGGTGTCCTGCGCCGAAACCGCCATGGCCGCCGGGAATCCGTCCGGATCGCTGTTGCGCCGAGCGAACAGCCGCAGCGCACCGCTATATTCGGCACATGTGCCTTCGGCTGTCCGCCGCAGTTCGCCGTCCGCTTTGGTAACCGCGATCAGATCGGCGAGCTCCATGTTTCCGCGTTTGATTCCCTGCAATTCGTCGCCGCCGGCCGGGGCAACCAGCAAGACGAAGATGTCGGTGAGGCTGCCGGCCATGGATTCTGATTGGCCAACGCCGGTCGTTTCCACGAAAATAACATCAAAGCCGGCCTGTTCGCACAGGAAGATCGCTTCGCGGGTGTGTTTGGCAACGCCGCCCAAGACATTGCCGGCGGGAGACGGGCGGATAAAGGCCGAAGGTTCGCGGGACAGCGTCTCCATGCGGGTTTTGTCGCCAAGAATCGATCCCCCGGTGCGCTCCGATGACGGATCAACGGCCAGAACCGCGATTTTCTTGCCTTGCTGCGTCAATTCCGCGCCGAGAGCGTTGATCAATGTGGATTTGCCGACCCCGGGCGCGCCAGTGAGACCGATTCGCAGAGATTGGCGGATCTTCCGGGCGGACAGAGCGTCAAAGAGCATGTCTGTTTGGACGCGCCGTTCCGGATGGGAACTTTCCGCCAGCGTGATGGCCCGTGATAAGGCGCGTCTGTTGCCGGACCTGATTTCGTTTGCCGTATGACGCCAGCAGCGCATGCATGATTCCTGTCAGCTTGATTCCGCGGATAGTCAGCGGCGATTGCTTGCCGCGCTGCTTTGAATGTATACCGAATCTCTGATTCGGAAACATTAAGGTTTTGGCCTTTTGATGAAATCTTGCTTGAAACGGGCGGTTTCGGCCGCGGCAGCCGCGGCTGGTCTTTTTTGCGCAGCGTCCCCGGCGGTTTCGGGAGAAACCAGCGAATTCAGGACGCGGTATGCGGTGTCGCTGCGAAACATCCCGGTTGCCGAACTTCGGATCGCGGGGCGAACCGACGGCCGGTCCTATGCCTCTACCGCCCTTGTGTTCACGAAGGGGATCGCTGCCGTTTTCGCAGATGTGAGAATTCTTGCAAAGGCCAGGGGCTGGGTAACGGATAACGGTCTGCTGCCGTACCTCTATCAAGAAGAGTACACACGGAGCGGTTCCACGAAATCGCGGATCGTCAGCTACAAAGCGGGCGCGCTGAAATCGATTGAGTCGGATCCGCCGGAAGAGACGGATGTGGATCCGGGTTCAGAGGAATTTGCCGGTTCCATTGATCCGGTCACCATACTTTTCCTGTCTTTCCTGCCGTTTGAAAAAAATGCGGTTTGCGGACGGGATTTCGAGGTCTTTGACGGCAAAAGGCTGTTAACCGTCTCTTTCGGAAAGGACACCGAAGAAAGCGGTCAGTTGAAATGCGGCGGACAGTATTTTCTGCGGTCGGGGTTCACGGAAAAAGAACTGGACACGGACGAATCACAATTTTCAGTGATCTTCCAGAAGGATGAAGAGAGCGAAGGGCTGTTCCGGCTGCAGACGGTTGAAGCGAGAACGAGAATCGGCACGGTCAGAATTAAGAGGATACCCAGCTCAAATCCTGAACCGAACGCGGGTTGACGCGCCGGCGCCGCGCATGTTCAAGCGGCCCGCGCTCTCTGGCTTCGGCGCTCGCTTTCTTCGCGGGAAAGCGCGACCGACGTTCGTATTCCCCGGCTGACGAATTTCATCAACCCGTCGACGACCCGTTCATTGGGATCGATTCCCGCGCAGGTCAGAACTTCCCGGCCATCCCGGGACCGCGCCCATCTCTGGATGACTTCAGGGCCGTTGCCGTATTTTCTGTGATCGACAATAGCATCGTCAAGAGCCGCGAGAACCACGGCGGCGAAGAGTTTCCTTGCCCGGGAACCCTGTTCATGATTGAATGCGGTATCGTCGTATTCTGCCGTTGCCAATGTCACACCTCATATCAGATTCCCCGTCAACCGGCGCTGAATGCGGTATAGACGGGATTTTCTTTTTCATTGCCCACACTTTCAGCCGGGTTGCGCGGCCGGCCGGGCACCGCCCTTGCCGTTCGGCGTATCCGGAATTAGACGGCGACTTCAGCAATTTTTGATTAATTTGTCAAGAAAAAATTATCTGGTGGCGAACCATGGCCAAAATCAACGGAAATGAACTAAAGGCAGGATTTGTCATTGAGCACGCTGGCGGACTTTGGAACGTGGTCAAAGTTGAGCACGTCAAGCCCGGCAAGGGCGGGGCATTCGCTCAGGCTGAACTGCGGAATCTGCGCAGCGGCTCCAAGCTGAATGAGAGGTTCCGGTCAGCCGACCGGGTCGAACGGGTTCGCTTGGAACAGAAGGATCATCAATATCTCTATGTGGACGGCGATCTCTTGGTGTTCATGGACACCGAAACATTCGAACAGGTCTATCTGAATGCGGACTTTCTGGAAGACCGCCGTCCGTTTCTGAAGGAAGGGATGACCGTGACTGTGGAGTTCTTCGGCGACGAGGCTCTGAGTCTCACTCTGCCGCAGAAGGTGGCCTGCAGGGTGGCGGAGACAGAGCCGGTGATCGCCGGGCAGACGGCCGCCAACAGTTTCAAGCCGGCTGTCTTGGAAAACGGGATCCGTGTTTCTGTCCCGCCCTTCATCGCTGCCGGCGATGATGTGATGGTCAATACCGAAACCGGAGAATATTCAGAGCGGGCGTGATTCAAGCTCGAAAGCGGAGCCCTGCCGCAGATGTTTCCAAATGATGATGCGGCTGCTGCCCGCAATGTGCGCACCCGTCCTTCAGCGCTGCTGTGGGGTGTCCCCCGGCAGCCATGCATGCGTTCTCGCATGATTGGCGGAGTTTTCAGATGCGAATCATCCGCCGCCGATGTCCGGCTGGCCGGCAATCGGGAATTTCGACTGCCCGCGGACGCGGAACCGTTTCAGCCGTCATGCCGGCGAGGCGGTCCGGGATTGGAATCCGCCGGCCGCGCGCCGTCGCGGCTGTCATTCGGATTGCCGCGCTGCCGTCATTTTGGTTGCCGCTGTACAGCGGATGATGTTGTCGCACACCGTTCGCGGCGTTATTCGTATCGCTCCGCCGGCAGGAAGCGTGAACTCCGCCTGTCGGTCTCAGTTCATGCGTCCTCAAGGATATGATTGCAAAAAACCCGAATTCCAATTTGGCCGCCAAGGCGGTCCGGGGCGCAAGCCGCCTCTTGCTCCGCGATTTTCTGGAAGTCCGATTGTTGCGGCAGTCAGTCAAGGGGACCGGATCATTCGCGTTCAGGGCCTTGGAAAGAGCGGAATCTTCAATGGCCGAGGAACTTCGCGCTTTCCGGCCACATTATGGAATCCGCTGCCGCAGCCTCGGCGGGAAACCCGGTCAGGACCCGACGCGCGACTGGGTGATTTCCGCGCTGGACGGGTTCGTCAACTATTCCCTTGGTTTGCCTCATTGGGCAATGACGGTGTCTCTGGTTCACAAAGGAAACCCTGTCCTTTCGGTTATATTTAATCCGCTGGAAAACGAACTGTTCACGGCCGAGGAGGGAGGCGGAAGCTGGCTGAACAACACCCGCATCCGAGCGTCAAAAAAAATCCGCTTGTCCGAATTCGCGGCGGGCACCGAGCCGATTGCCCCCGGCGGCGGACTTAAGACACAGATCAAGCGGGTCCGGAAAGTCGCCGGATCGGTTTCCAGCGTACGGGCTTTCGGATCGGCTTCTCTTGATCTGGCGAGTGTGAGTTGCGGCCGGCTGGATGCATTCTGGACCGACAGCCGTCCTCCTTCGTCGCTTCCCGCCGCGGCTCTTCTGGTCGCGGAGGCGGGCGGTCTCATGGAAACTCTTGATGATCCGGAATCGGATAGTCAGGGTCTTGTGGCGGCAGGCAACGCCGGATTCGGCGTCTTCGCGTCGCTTGCCCGCGGGGACGGCCCGGCTCCTGAACGCGCTGTCACGGCGCATGAAGCAGCGCATCTCCCGCGTACAGGCGGCGGTTCTTGATCCGGTCAAGCCTCAAAAGGGCCAAGCCTTTGCCGTGAGACTGGCTGTAGAGCGTGCCGACGCTTCGCCTACCGTCCCGGATGTCCGCGCCGATTTCAACTGAGCCTTCGACGGTAACCGTCCGAAGCTGTCTGCGCAGCACGGCCTTGTGCTTCATCCGCGCGGTCACTTCTTGGCCGACGAAACAGCCTTTGCGGAAATCCACCCCGTTCAGCCGTTCAAAGCCGACTTCAAGAATGAAGGACTTGTCCGGGGTCAGTTCAATCCCGGTTTCGGGAACGCAGCAGGCGACGCGCACTTGCTCCCAGTCAACTTCCGACTGATCCGGACCTCGGCCTCCGTAAAGGCGCCAGCCCAGGCTTGGGTGGCGGGGATCGGGCAGTGCGCCCGGCGGAATGCGGCCGAGTCCCCGTGCGACCTTCACTTCGGTCATATCCAGGCCGATCTTGGCGCGGAGACGGTAGAACGCGAGCCGCTTCAGCAAGGCGGATGCGGCGTCTGCCCGGACATCCAGAAGAATGTCTTCGGAATCGGCCAGCAGAAAAAAATCAAACAGATACTTTCCCTGCGGCGTCAGCAGCGCCGCATAGACCAGACCGTCCGAAAGCTTGCCGATGTCATTGGTTATCAAATTCTGGAGAAAATCACGTGATTCAGATCCGGAGACCCGCAATACGGTCCGCGCAGTGTCAATGGTGTTCATTTCGAGCCAAATCCTGTTTGAGCCGCCGCTTCCCGGAGATAATCATACCGTGAAACCGTGACCGCCGCATTACGGATCGTCATTTCCGCCGGAAACAACTTGAGCGGTCGGCGCGGATCACGGATCCGGAACGAAGTGATGGTTGAAATTTCCCGCTGCGTGAACAAGATAGTGACTGCGTGGCGGTTTCGGATTTGCTCCGACGGCCGGTGCCGCAGCCGTATTAGGAAATCAGGACTTGAACAGGAAGCCGTCATGGCGGGTCACTCCAAATGGGCAAATATTCAACACAGAAAAGGCCGGCAGGATGCGGCGCGTTCAAAGCTCTTCGCGAAACTTGCCCGTGAAGTGACGGTTGCCGCGAAACTCGGCGACGCGGATCCGGAGAAGAATCCCCGGCTGCGGCTGGCGGTGCGGGAAGCCAAGTCGAATTCTGTCCCCAAAGATGTGATCGAGCGGGCGATTTCCAAGGCGGCAGGCCCGGATGCCGACCAGTTGTCGGAGGTTCGCTATGAGGGATACGGTCCTGCAGGGGTCGCCGTCATTGTGGAAACGATGACCGACAATAAGAACCGGACAGCCTCAGCCGTTCGCTCGATATTTTCCAAATCCGGCGGAAATCTCGCGGAAACAGGCGCGGTCAGCTATATGTTTGACCGCGTGGGAGAGATTGTGTTTTCTCCAGATGCGGCCGGCTCTGATGAATTATTTGACGCCGCGGTCGAGGCCGGAGCTGAGGATATCAAGTCCACGGAGGACAGCCACATAGTCTATACGGCCGAAAAGGAGCTTGCGGCGGTCGCGGCGGTTTTGGAATCAACAGTCGGTGAACCGGTGTCAGCACGGATGATCTGGCGTCCGACAACGACGGCTCAATTGGACGAGGACGGCGCCAGAAAGATCATAAAGCTATTGGAATCACTGGAAAATGAAGACGATGTCCAAGAGGTGACTTCCAATTTCGACATTCCGGATGAACTGATCGATACCCTGTAGCCGCGATCCGGAAGTCAAGAAGCGGCCGAGCGCCGATATCTTTGATTCAGGTTTCATGAATGGAGTCGCGCTTCAGCCGCGCTGCCGCCGGAATCGCGTGGATGATTATCGCCGGGTTGAATTTCGTCGCGGTCACGGCAATCGTCAAAACGGTCGGTCAGGGAATGCCCCCGGCGCAGGCCGCATTGCTGCGCTATCTTCTCGGTCTGGTGTTCGTGATGCCCATGCTGCGCCCCATTCTGCGGCTCCGGATGGACAGAAAAACCTTGGCTTTATTCTCTTGGCGCGGCGCCGCGCATGCTGCGGGGGTCATGCTTTGGTTTTTCGCAATGACGCGTATCACGATAGCCGAGGTCACGGCGATGAGTTATCTGACGCCGGCCTACGTGACGGTCGGGGCGGTTCTGTTCCTCGGGGAACGTCTGGCCTATCGTAGAATTCTCGCGGTGCTGGCCGCGTTCGCCGGAGCCGTCATCATTCTCCGTCCCGGATTCAGAGAGTTGTCGGCGGGTCATACGGCCATGCTGGGAGCAGCGGTTTTCTTCGCGGTTTCCTACCTGACGGCGAAACGCATGTCCGACACGATGGACGCGTCGGTCATTGTCGGGATGCTGTCGGTGACGGTGCCGGTCGTTCTACTGCCGTTTGCCGCCGCTGTCTGGATTACCCCAACCATGACGCAGATGCTGTGGCTGTTTCTGGTCGCGGCGTTTGCGACCGCCGGCCATTACACTATGACGCTCGCATTCCGCAGCGCTTCGGTCTCGGTTACCCAGCCGGCGACGTTTCTGCAGCTGGTTTGGGCGTCGCTTCTCGGCGCACTGGTATTTGGCGAAGCGGCGGACATCTGGGTTATCGCCGGTGGAACGGTCATTATCGGCAGCGTCTGTTTTATCGCCTGGCGCGAGGCCGTCGTCGCCTACAGAGCACGCCGTGGCCGAACCGGCTCCGGCTGATTTCCGCTTCAGCCGTTGCCGGCCAGGTTGACATGCCGCTCAATCCAAAGAACGTACAGCGTCGACGTCAGACACAGAGCGACGCAGCCGGCCACGATCACGATCAGCGGCATCGGTGATCCCCCTTCAGAAAGCAGCGATCCGGCCAGCGCGGACACCCCGGAACCGGCTCCGATGGATATTGCTCCGCCGATGCCGGAAGCGGTGCCGGACAGGTGCGGACGCACAGAAAGCGTGCCTGCTGTGGCGTTCGGAAGGATGATGCCGTTGCCGATTCCCATGATGATGAAGAACGCGAAGAAGCCTAGCGGGTGCTCAATGCCTTGGAACTGCGAGACCACGGCTCCCAGAGGGCAGGCGATCATGAGCACGGCGCCCGCCAAAATCATCCTGTTGATGCCGAATCTCACTGACCAGCGGCCGGATATGAAGTTGCCGAGCATATATCCGAGTGCTGTGAGGCCGAAATAAAATCCGAGCCCGGACGGAGAGAGACCGAATATCGCGCTGCCGATAAGTGGCGCGCCCCCGAGATAAGCGAAAAACGTTCCGGACGAAAACCCTGAGATAGCGACGTACCCCCAGAACCGGCGCGACCGGAACAGTTCCGGATATTCACTGAACTGCTGCCGGAAGCTTGACGAGCGGGAGACAGCGGTCTCGCCTTGGTCAAAATAAACGAAAGTGAGAATGGCAAGGCCAAACGCGAAAAGGAGCGCGAAACTGGCCTGCCAGCCGATGGCTTCATCAAGGAATCCGCCAAGCATGGGCGCGATCATGGGAACCAGAGCCATGCCCATCGTGACATAGCCGATCATTGAAGCGGCTTCATTCTGTGGAACCATGTCACGGACAATGGCGCGTGACAGCACGATGCCCGTGACAATGACTGCTTGGACCATGCGGAATACGAGAAAAACTTCGACTGTCGGCGACAAGAGGCAGCCTAAGGTCGCGCAAAGGAACAGAATGATCGCCGCAAGCGTGACAGGTCTTCGCCCGAACCGGTCCGAAACAGGTCCGATGACGATATGCAGAGCGCCGTTCACGAAGAGATACGCGGCGACCGACAGTTGCATGATTCGGTAGTCGGTGCCGAAATGCTCCGTCATGTTCGGAAGCGACGGAAGGAACAGAGTCATGGAAAGCGCGCCGGCGCTGGCGAGCAAGATCAACGTGGTTACGTGTGGCGGCGTTGTCCGGTCAAAAAGCTTCGTGTCAGGTAATGTGCTCATTATGCTTGGATATTTTCATGCCATGCGGATGTCCATGGATCCGACGTGATTTTGCGCCCTGCCGTTTAGACCGCTAATGATGGTTTCGACAATTCTTGGAGAATGAAATCGCGAATCATGAAAACGGTTGCTGACGAATTGGAAAAACGCCGGAAAGAAGCGCGCGCAGGGGGCGGGCGGAGCCGCATCGACAGCCAGCACGGCAGGGGAAAGCTCACCGCCAGAGAACGGATCGAACTGCTTCTTGATGAAGGATCGTTCGAAGAGTTCGATATGTTCGTGTCGCACCGCTGCACGGATTTCGGCATGGAGAAGAACCGCTATCCCGGAGATGGAGTCGTCACCGGCTGGGGAACAATTAATGGCCGCCAGATGTATGTCTTCAGCCAGGATTTCACTGTTTTCGGCGGTTCGCTCTCGGAGACGCACGCCCAGAAGATCTGTAAAATCATGGACATGGCGGTGCAGAACGGAGCTCCCGTCATCGGGCTGAACGATTCCGGAGGGGCACGGATTCAGGAGGGCGTCGCGTCGCTCGCCGGCTACGCGGAGGTCTTTCAGCGCAACATTCTGGCTTCAGGCGTGGTGCCGCAGATCAGCGTCATCATGGGACCGTGCGCGGGCGGCGCGGTGTACTCGCCCGCCATGACTGATTTCATATTCATGGTGCGCGGTACGTCCTACATGTTCGTGACCGGACCTGATGTCGTGAAGACTGTCACGAACGAAATCATTTCGGCGGAAGATCTTGGCGGAGCCAAGACTCATACGTCGAAGTCGTCGGTCGCCGACGGCGCTTTTGAGAATGACATCACCGCACTCGCCGAAGTGCGCCGCCTGATGGATTTCCTGCCGCTCAGCAATCGGGAAAAACCTCCGGTCCGCCCGTTTTTTGACGCTGCGGACAGAATTGATCATTCGCTGGACACGCTCGTTCCCGAAAATCCCAATCTTCCTTACGACATCAAGGAAGCCATCGCCAAACTTGCTGATGAGGGCGATGTTTTTGAGATTCAGCCTGACTTTGCCCGCAACATCATTACCGCATTCATTCGGCTTGAGGGTTCGACAGTTGGCGTGGTTGCGAACCAGCCCATGGTGCTTGCGGGCTGTCTGGATATTGACAGTTCCAGAAAAGCGGCTCGTTTCGTCCGCTTCTGCGATGCTTTTGAAATCCCCATTGTCACCTTGGTTGACGTTCCCGGATTCCTGCCCGGCACAGCGCAGGAGTACGGCGGCATAATCAAACACGGCGCCAAGCTGCTTTTCGCCTATGGCGAGGCAACGGTTCCGAAAGTGACGGTCATCACGCGCAAAGCGTATGGCGGCGCCTATGATGTCATGGCGTCAAAACATCTGCGCGGCGACATCAACTATGCCTGGCCGAGCGCCCAGATTGCCGTCATGGGGGCCAAAGGCGCGGTAGAAATCCTTTACCGGTCGGAATTGGATGACAAAGATTTCGCTGCCGCGCGCGCGGCCGAGTACGAAGAACGGTTTGCCAACCCGTTCATCGCGGCGGAACGCGGTTTCATCGACGAAGTCATTTTGCCGCATTCGACGCGGAAACGCGTTTGCCGCGCACTTGCGGCGCTGAGGACGAAAAAACTGTCCAATCCGCCGAAAAAACACGACAATATCCCTCTTTAGCCCGGGTTCAGCCGTATCCTGCCGACGACGGGAACGCAGCGCGGATTCCAGCGGCGGTAAAGTTCTTGCAATTCACATGAAAAGCCGGTACTGAAGGGCGTCAGAGCAGAGATGCGGTTCTCGCGGATTCGCGTCAATTTGAAATACAGGAGAGAAAAATGCGATTATCAGTCATTGCCGCGTGTGCGGCATCTGCCTTAGCTTTGTCAGCATGCGACGATAAAGTGGTGGAAAACACTGCAATCGGCGGCGCGGTCGGCGCGGTTGCGGGTGAGGTTGTCTGGGACAAGCCGGTTGAAGGCGCTCTTATCGGCGGTGCCATCGGAGCGGCCACTGCGGTTGACGAATAGCGGATTCCGCTTCAAGAAAGCGAGCCGCTTTGGTTTAAGCGGGATCCGGGTGTGCGCTCGCCGGGCGTTCACCCGGAATCAGGGAAGCTGCTGGTTTCCGTCGCATTGTTTTGGATATTTTCGAATGGCTCAATTTACAAATCGTATGCATGGTTTTTTGGTTCCGGCAGACAAAATGTGCGGGAGGAGGCATTTGTCAGCCTAACATACTGATATCATTGCAGAATAGTTGTCGAGGTGTCTGACGGAACCGCTTGTGATCTATCGCCGTCTATCTCCTTGTATATAAATACATTACAGTATGGATGCATACGATTTGTAAACTGAGCCTTTCGAATTGATGATCAAGACGGTGCCGGTTTGGATCCCCGCCGGCACCGGGCGGGCGGATTTCCGTTGACCTGAATAAGGCGAGGTAAGAGCCGCATATGGATGCGTGCTTGTTCACCCGAAAGCGACTGGCGGCGGAACCGCCTGTACACGCTGTGCTGTTTGCCGAAACGCGGTGGAAGGTCGCGCTGCGGAGAGCCCGTCCGGATGCGCTGGAGCACCGACTCAACGAAAAGCCGGTTGTCCGCCGCGGTGACGCCGGGGTCGGTCGCTTTGCCGGGAAGAAGCGGTTCGATCCGCTGCTGCATTTTATCAGTCAGCATGGTTCTGTCAGCGTTCATTTGTCTCTCTGACTGTCTTGCCTGCGGTGGTCGTTAAAATAATTCTGGCAACGAATCGCCCGAAGCGCAGTCCGATTTGTCCACAGGCCTTAGTCAGACGAATCGGAGTTAATCAACCCCAGTTCTGTTTAAGGTTTCAGTCAGGGGATTCTCAAATCTCTTGGAAAATGATTCGCGGTTTCAGCAGTTTATCAAACTGGAGATCCCCCGCGCACATTCATAAAGAAGCCTTGTTCACCTGTCTCGATGATTTCAAGAAAGTCTGCGAAGAACAGCAAAAACACTGCCTGATCCCCAGCTCCGCGAAGCGGCGCAGGGCCGGGGAGCTCTCCATGTCGGAGATGCTGTTCATCATGGTGTTTTTTCATTTGAGCGGGTTCCGCCGCTTCAAGCTGTTCTGCCTGTACGGCGTATGCCGGCACTGCCGCAGCCTGTTCGGCGAGTTGCCGAGCTATGGCCGGTTCGTGATGCTGCAGCCGCGCCTGTTCATGCCGCTGTACCTGCTGATGCACTGCCTTTCGAGTGAAAAGACCGGCGTCCGCATCGCTGACAGCAGCCATATACCGGTCTGCCATGACCGCAGGATCAGCCGCAACAAGGCGTTCGCCGGACTGGCCGCGCGCGGGCGCGGGCGCGCTTCCACAGTCTGGTTTCACGGCTTCAAGCCGCATGTCATCATCAATGACAAGAGTGAGATCACAGCCCTGAAAATCACGCCGGGCAATGTCGATGACCGCGCCGCGCTCGACGCTGTGAGCCGCGGTTTGAAAGGCGAAATCTTCGCGGACAAGGGTTATATCCCGAAAAAACCATTCATGAAGCCGCGGCAACGCGGGCTGCGGCTGATCACCGGCATCCCAAAGAACATGAAGAACTATCTCATGCCGATGATCGACAAGCTCCTGCCGCGCAGACGATTTGTCGTCGAAACCGTCTTTGACGCGCTCAAAGGGGATGTCCCGCTTGGTGTTGAAACCCGCATGAGCGATGCTGCCTGTCGACTACCTACGCGGCTTCCTTGAGCCGGTCAAGCCGATTCTTTCGACGATGTTCGATGAGAGCCTGTTTGAGAACGGGCAGCTGCCTGTACGCCTTGACGCGGCGGAAACCCTTCTCGGCCTCCATCATGCCGGCGGCGGGCTGCCGCAGAGCCATACCGGCGTTCCTCCAGCGCTTCACGTTGCGGCAGACCTGCCGGACCGTGCTGTTCATCGATTCGATGATGTTCGTGCTCGCCAGCGACCGCCGCAGCTCTAACGGCAGGCCGAGCCGGGAGACGGTCAGGACCTCGTCCAGGCCCTCAAGTATCGACCGGGAGACGTCCGGAGCCTCCTGTTCGAACCGCTGAGCCAGGCTGCGCATCAGCCGCTCGGCCTTGTCGGCGTCATCAAGTTCCCAGGCCTGTCTGAGCGTCCGCCGCACGGCGGCGTGATGCTTCGCGGCGAGACGGTCGGTGATGTTGCGGCCCTTGTGAACCTGACAGCGCTGGACAGGGATATCCGCGCCGAAAGTGCGCCGGACCGCCTTGCTGAGCGCCTTGGCTCCGTCGACGATGAACAGATAACAGCCCTCCGGATCAAGCCCGCGCCCGATCAGATCATCAAGCAGAGCCTGCACGGTCGCGGCGTTCTCCGTCGCGCCTTCGATGACGCCCAGCGGGCGCTTACGCCCGGACGCGTCAATGCCGACCGCCCCGATCATCAGCAGACGGTCGCTCATATGCAGCCCGTCGATCTGAACCGCGACGAGATCAAGCTCCGACAGATCGGAAGTCATCCATTCATCAAACTTCGCCTGCGTCAGAGCCTTGAACCGGCGGGACACGGCTGATTTCGACAGCCCGCAGCCCGCCCCGCAGGGAACCCCGGCCTCCGGAATCCTCACCGCCCGGCGGAACTTGCGGGTCGCTGCGCTCGCCGTCATCAGATTCACCGACTGTTGATCAAGATAGCCGTCCGCGGAGATTTCTTACTGGCTCGGCAGGGACATCTCCTTGCCCGCAGCCTTGCAGCGGAGCCGGGGACGGTCGATGCCGACCTTGCCGCCGTGGAACCCGACCTGGGAACGCGCATGGCACTGGCGGTGCCCCGGCTTGTCGGGAGAATGACTGTAACGCTTCCCGGCCAGCCGTTCGGCGTCCTCGTCCATCATCTGCCGCAGATACGCGATGCCCGTCGTCAGACAGAATTTCTCGAAACTCTCGGTCACGTCTTCGTACGCCTCTTCGACGAGCGCGTTGATGTTTGAAGCGCTGGCGGAGGCGTCGGGGAATGTGCTAATGGTCTTCATGGTGTTGCTTCCTTTTTCTTCAGAAAATCCCCGGGCCCGATGCTCGGGGGAGAGGCAACACCGCCCATATCAAATTCAACACCAATCGGGACATCCCCCGCTCAAATCGCAGCTCGGTCTTGTCCATACCCGCCATCGCTCGCCGACTGACGCAATGGTGCACATCCTCTCAGCTGTCGCTGCATACCAGCTCACCCCGAACAAGCCGAAAATAAAAGCGACCGCTTAAGCAGAACTGAGGTTTATTAACATCGTCCAATGCAGACTACTAATCCCACTCTATGCAATTCATAGACAATGGCCCGGACATTCCGGAGGTGCTGCTGGACGCGCATGAGGAAGGTCACACAGTGTTCTTCTGTGGATCTGGCATTTCCCGTGCAGCGGGTTTGCCTTGCTTCAAGGGACTGGTAAACAAAATCTACCACCAGTTGGGTACCGAATGCAACGAATTGGAAATCGACGCCTATGAGCGGGGACAGTACGATATGGTTCTGCACTTGCTTGAGCAGCGAATACCCGGACAGAAAGTTGCAATTCTAAACGCATTGGCTGGGGTTCTGAGACCCGACCTGCATCGCGTTGGAGCTACTGATACACACTCCGCACTCCTTCAACTAGCCCGCAGTCACGATGGAAATTTACAGTTAGGTAGTGGACTCAATTATCCCCTTTGCGTCATTCCGCAGCATGCAGCGGATGACGGTCAGGATGACAGCGGCGGCGAAGTTGCGGGCCCGCTTGTCAAAGCGGGTCGCGACCCGCCGGAACTCTTTGATTCTTCCGAAGAAACGCTCAATGACATTGCGCTTCGCATAGACAGCTTTATCCAGCGGCCGCTGCTGCCTGCGGTTCGACTTCGACGGAATGACGGCCCGGCAGCCGGCTTCCGCCGCCTGCTTGAGAACGGCCTCGGTGTCGTAAGCCTTGTCGGCGATCAGGACGCAGCCGGCTTCAAGGCCGTCAAGAAGGGGCGCCGCCTCGGCGCAGTCGGCGGCCTGCCCGGGCGACAAGCGCATGCGGCGCAGCCCGCCCTTGCCGTCGACCATGGCATGAATCTTCGTCGTCCATCCGCCCCGGGAACGCCCGATCTCCTGCGGCTCGCCGTCCTTGCGCGACCCGGCGGCATGGCGGTGAGCGCGGATCGACGACGAGTCGATCATCCGGCTCCGCGGCGCCGGATCGCCGTCGTCTTTTTCGTCCGCGGCTTCTTCTTCCGCTTCTTCAAGCCGTTGAAGATCTTCAAGAATCTTCTGCCAGCGGCCCGATTTGCTCCAGCGGGTAAAACGGTTGTAACAAGTCGTGTAAGGCCCGTAACGCTCGGGCAGATCCCGCCATGGCATGCCGGTGCGCAGCACGAAAAATATCCCATCCATTACCTTACGGTCGTCCTTGCGCGGCGGCCCGGGCAGGCCTTTCGGCATCACACGCTCCATCCGCTGCCATTGCTCGTTCGTCATGTCATGCCGGCTGCCGATCATTTCAAATCTCCTTCAAGCATTCTCACCGCTGGTCGTGCGGCACTGTGCCGCAACCAGCTCGGCATGTCAAATATTTGAGGACACAACCTAGTCACAACCAATTTTGACTGGGTATTTGAGTGTGCGGCCAAGCGAAGCAATCAAACTTACCGTGCATATGCCGCCCCAGCACTGCCTATTCCTAAGGCTAACCGCTGGAACGGGCTTGTCCATTTGCACGGATTGCGGGGATGTCCCGCTTGGTGTTGAAACCCGCATGAGCGATGCTGCCTGTCGACTATCTACGCGGCGTCCTTGAGCCGGTCAAGCCGATCCTTTTGACGATATTCGATGAGAGCCTGTTTGAGAACGGGCAACTGCCTGTACGCCTTGATGCGGCGGAAACCCTTTTCGGCTTCCATCATGCCGGCGGCGGGCTGCCGCAAAGCCATCCCGGCGTTCCTCCAGCGCTTCACGTTGCGGCAGACCTGGCGGACCGTGCTGTTCATCGATTCGATGATGTTCGTGCTCGCCAGCGACCGCCGCAGCTCTAACGGCAGGCCGAGCCGGGAGACGGTCAGGACTTCGTCCAAGCCCTCAAGTATCGACCGGGAGACGTCCGGAGCCTCCTGTTCGAACCGCCGGGCCAGGCTGCGCATCAGCCGCTCGGCCTTGTCGGCGTCATCCAGCTCCCAAGCCTGCCTGAGCGTCCGCCGCACGGCGGCGTGATGTTCCGCGGCGAGACGGTCGGTGATGTTGCGGCCCTTGTGAACCTGACAGCGCTGGATAGGGATATCCGCGCCGAAAGTGCGCCGGATCGCCTTGCTGAGCGCCCTGGCTCCGTCGACGATGAACAGATAACAGCCCTCCGGGTCAAGCCCGCGCTCGATCAGATCATCAAGCAGAGCCTGCACGGCCGCGGTATTCTCCGTCGCGCCTTCGATGACGCCCAGGGGGCGCTTACGCCCGGACGCGTCAATGCCGACCGCCCCGATCATCAGCAGGCGGTCGCTCAGATGCAGCCCGTCGATCTGAACCGCGACGAGATCAAGCTCCGACAGATCGGAAGTCATCCATTCATCAAACTTCGCCTGCGTCAGAGCCTTGAACCGGCGGGACACGGCTGATTTCGACAGCCCGCAGCCCGCCCCGCACGGAACCCCGGCCTCCGGAATCCTCACCGCCCGGCGGAACTTGCGGGTCGCTACATTCGCCGTCATCAGATTCACCGACTGTTGATCAAGATAGCCGTCCGCGGAGATCTCTTACTGGCTCGGCAGAGACATCTCCTTGCCCGCAGCCTTGCAACGGAGCCGGGGACGGTCGATGCCGACCTTGCCGCCGTGGAACCCGACCTGGGAGCGCGCATGGCACTGGCGGTGCCCCGGCTTGTCGGGAGAATGACTGTAACGCTTCCCGGCCAGCCGTTCGGCGTCCTCGTCCATCATCTGCCGCAGATACGCGATGCCCGTCGTCAGGCAGAATTTCTCGAAACTCTCGGTCACTTCTTCGTACGCCTCTTCGACGAGCGCGTTGATGTTCGAAACGCTGGCGGAGGCGTGGGAGAATGTGCTGATGGTCTTCATGGCATTGCTTCCTTTTCTTCAAAAAATCCCCGAGCTGATGCTCGGGGCAGAGGCAACACCGCCCATATCAAATTCAACACCGATCGGGACATCCCCCTAATGAAACCCGTCGCGAAATCATGCGCTCTTAGTACTGCAAGGCCACCATTTAACCTCATCCCAAGAACTCCTTGAAGCCGCTATTCTGGATGGTCCTCCCTGCCATATGAAAACAAAAAGCCATGAGCCTGATCTCTGGAAAACAACTGAAAAATACCGGGTATGGCTGCGCCTGGTAAAACTGGATGAATCTGGGCTGCAGTTAGGGAAAGCTGCCCGCAGGCGATTCGATGTCTTGTCCTCAGAGTATCCCTCATGGAAATTGCGCCCTCACCAGAGAGAGAGGAATTTTCATTCTGGATTAGCGGTACCGGCTATCCCGACTATGAAGAAAACCGCAGGATCGACAAGGCACCTCGCAAGCGCAGTGCCCTTGTTCAATATTTAAAAGCTGATTTTGGCGGGCGAAACCATTTTAATGAAGATACTTGGCGCGATACGTGTCGTACTCGGTTCTTTCATTGTCTTTTCGCCTTGTGTGATCTGAGCAAAGATGGAATCTGGCCCATAGTTCCTTGGAATAAAGCACTGCACGTATGGAGCGAGAACGGTCTGGTACAGCGGTCTTGGTGTTATGCGGCTCCGTTGGTACGGACCATGCCCGACGCAGTTTTACAGAAGATCGCGCGTAGCGTTGCATGGTGGTTGGAAGCCACGTCTAAATCCGTCGAGGGACACGAAGAAATCTTGCTTGATTTGTGTCAGCGTATTCTGAATTTACCTTTCGAATCCGGTTCTGTCTTTGCCATGACTCGGGATAATGAGCCAATCCAGCGTCCCTTTACAGAAGCAATCAACCATCCGGTTGGTCTTGTTGTCGAAGCACTACTGAATCTTTGGTTCAGGCGCAAACCGAACGACGAGGACCGTTTGCCGGCCGAAATAGAACCGCTTTTTACCCGAATATGCGAAACGCAACCAGAACAGGGGATGTCCCACTTGATGTTGAATTTGATATGGGCGGTGTTGCCTCTCCCCCGAGAATCAGCTCGGGGATTTTTTGAAGAAAAGGAAGCAACACCATGAAAACCGTTAGCACATTCCCCGGCGCCTCCGCCAGCGCTCCGAACATCAACGCGCTCGTCGAAGAGGCGTACGAAGACGTGACCGAGAGTTTCGAGAAATTCTGCCTGACGACGGGCATCGCGTATCTGCGGCAGATGATGGACGAGGACGCCGAACGGCTGGCCGGGAAACGTCACAGTCATTCTCCCGACAAGCCGGGGCACCGCTGGGGACATACGCGTTCCCAGGTCGGGTTTCACGGCGGCAAGGTCGGCATCGACCGTCCGCGTCTCCGCTGCAAGGCTGCGGGCAAGGAGATGTCTCTGCCGAGCCAGTAAGAAATCTCCGCGGACGGTTATCTCGACCGATGGGCGGTGAACTTGATGACCGCGAACGCAGCGACCCGCAAGTTCCGCCGGGCGGTGAGGATTCCGGAGGCCGGGGTTCCCTGCGGGGCGGGCTGCGGGCTGTCGAAATCGGCCGTGTCCCGCCGGTTCAAGGCGTTGACGCAGGCGAAGTTTGATGAATGGATGACTTCCGATCTGTCGGAGCTTGATCTCGTCGCGATTCAGATCGACGGGCTGCATATGAGCGACCGCCTGCTGATGATCGGGGCCGTCGGCATTGACGCGTCGGGGCGTAAGCGCCCGCTGGGCGTCATCGAAGGCGCGACGGAGAACGCCGCGACCGTGCAGGCTCTGCTTGATGATCTGATCCGGCGCGGGCTTGATCTATCTGTTCATCGTCGACGGAGCCAGGGCGCTCAGCAAGGCGATCCGGCGCACTTTCGGCGCGGACATCCCTATTCAGCGCTGTCAGGTTCACAAGGGCCGCAACATCATCGACCGTCTCGCCGCGGAACATCACGCCGGCGTGCGGCGGACGCTCAGGCAAGCCTGGGAACTTGATGACGCCGACAAGGCCGAGCGGCTGATGCGCAGCCTGGCTCAGCGGTTCGAACAGGAGGCTCCGGACGTCTCCCGGTCGATACTTGAGGGCCTGGACGAGGTCCTGACCGTCTCCCGGCTCGGCCTGCCGTCAGAGCTGCGGCGGTCGCTGGCGAGCACGAACATCATCGAATCGATGAACAGCACGGTCCGGCAGGTCTGCCGCAACGTGAAGCGCTGGAGGAACGCCGGGATGGCTCTGCGATGGACCGCTGCCGGCATGATGGAGGCCGAGAAGGGTTTCCGCCGCATCAAGGCGTACAGGCAGCTGCCCGTTCTCAAACAGGCTCTCATCGAACATAGTCGAAAGGATCGGCTTGACCGGCTCAAGGAAGCCGCGTAGATAGCCGACAGGCAGCATCGCTCCTGCGGGTTTCAACATCAAGCGGGACATTCCCCCAGAACATTTCCTACACGGCAGGGTGTTGTTGGCATCACAGTTAATTGCCCTGTTTCGAGTTGATAGATCTTGGACTAAGCAGCACCTATTGCCGTTTTTCCAATGGACAGAAAACCAGGCAGAGGCCCAGAGGATGTGGGAAGGGTTCCTCCGATCTCCACGCATCTATTGGCCGCTGCTAAACGCCTTCAAGGCACAATTTCTTGAAACAGCATGTCACTACAACGACCTATGTGAACACGGGCGCCAATATGCCGAGCTTCTTACCTACACGGCACTGGAAAGCGTGTATGGATTTGATCCGATTGATTTTCGTCGAGCATTCGAGGATCTTCCACCGAATGGATTGCATGAAGCCGCAAGAACTCTCCCACATGCGCTTGATTGCGCAGGCGAACAACGGGAGAACTATTGGAACAATCGCATCCTACCCTTTTGGAAAGAAATATGGCCAAAGTCGTTAGATCTGGTTTCTGGCGGCATTGCGGAGTCACTTGCAATGATGAGTATTTCAGCTGGAGAGAAATTTCCGGATGCAGTTGAACTGATCTACCATTGGCTTCAGCCGATTGATCATCTCTACCACTTTGTCCTTCAGCTGCAAGAGAGCGGTCTTTGTACGAGATTCCCGGATGCGGCCCTGCGTATTCTGGATGCTGTTATCTGCGATCAGCACTGTTCATTGTCCGAGTTAAGAGTTTCTGAATTAGGAAATTGCCTGTCAGACATTTCTCGAACAAATCCAGACGCGCAAAACGACTCTCGTTACCAGAGGCTTATACGCATCCTTGGTTAGGACCGCGGTCATTGGGCATCCACAGCCTCGCGCCGAACAACCCCTGTGGATAACTCCTTATAGAATTATCCTTGGTTTAGTTCATATGAGGGGCATCAGGTCAGGAAGTCTGATCTTTGAGGAGTTCGACGAAATCTTTCTTCGTCCGGCGGTCGGTGATCTTGATATGCCGCTAGCCTCGATTCCCAACGGCCATAATTGATGTGAATCCTGGGATCGCGCGCGCGCCGTTCACAGGAAGCTGATCCGCAGCCTGCGGTTCCCGAGCCATGGGACGGCGATATCGGTTTCGTCGTATGAGGCGTTGAGGAGGAACGGGTTGTTCGCCCGCCGCCCGATCCGGACGTCGATACTGTCCCTTCCGATCGTGATGTCCGCCGGCGCCTTGACGAAGTTGCGGAACAGCGTGCGCGACCTCGCGTTCCTTTTGCCGTTTCCGATGCGGACGGCCAGCAGCCGGTACAGGCCACCGGCCATGAGGGTGAGCTGGAGATCGAGATCGATCTTCATCGGGACCGCGGCGGAATACTCGCTAAGCTGGCTGACGTTGTTGGCGTCCAGCTGCCGCCGGCTGCGCCGCCGCCCGGCGACGGCATCAGCCGTCCCGCCGCTGACTATTCACAGTTGGATGGGTATCATAATTCCAAGGTCCGCCCCTTGTCTTTCGGGGATTCAGACCGTATACGGGAGCGGATGTCCTTATTTCCCTTGAAATCTTCCGGCGGCGGATAAGCGGAATGGCTCTGCCGGCGAACAAGCATGACACGCTGTTCAGGCTGATCGTGTCCGATCCGGGCCGGGCTGTCTCGCTGCTGCGCGGCTGCCTTCCGGCCGCGGCCGCCGCCTGCGTCGACTGGACGGCGTCGCCGACGCTTGTCGGAGAAGAACTTATCGGCAGGGAGGGGAAGAACACCCGCTGCGACGCCCTTCTCCGGGCGCGGGCCGAGGGCGGCGGCGAAGTGTATTTCCTGCTCGAGCACAAATCCCGTCCCGATCCGAAGACGGCGGTGCAGCTGATCGGCTACGCGGCGCACATCTGGCACAGGCAGTTCCGGGGCGGCGCGCGGGCCCGTCTGCCGTTGATCGTCCCCGTGGTGTTCTACCACGGGACCGGTCGGTGGACGGCGCCGCTTTCGGTGTCGGAGATGATCGCCGGCCCTGAGGGTCTGGCGGGGATCGGACGGGGGCTGGAGCAGTTCCTGCTGGTCGATCTGCGGCGCATGAACCCGGCTTCGCTGTCGTCGGACCCGGCGGTCGAGCCGGGCGTCTTGGCTTTGGCGCTAGCCGGGCGGCGCGGCGTGGAGGGGGATCTTCTCGACCGGGTCGTCGCGGGCTTTGACAATGAGCATTACGGTGACTATCTCCTGAACTATGTCGTGGAAGTGTTCGACCTGCCGCGCGAGAGCCTTGAGGAGGCGATGCGGCGGGTCATTCCGGAGAAAACGGAGGAGAAGATGGCAACGGTTGCGGAGCAGTTCATCAATATGGGACGAGCCGAAGGAAAGGCGGAAGGAAAGGCGGAAATGCTGCTCAAGCAGCTTGAGTTGAAGTTCAAGTCCGTTCCCCCGGCCAGGCGGGCGCAAGTGAAGTCGGCGGGAATCGAGGAGCTTGACGCCTGGATCGGTTCCGTGCTGCGGGCGCGCAGTGTCGACGAGGTGTTCGGCGGTTGATCCTGACGGTCGTCCGGCGTTTCCGGAGCCGGTTTCGTTTGCCGGGAGCGGCCGCCTTGTCTATGATCAGGAGCGGATTCTTGTGATACTAGGCTTTGTACCCGAAAAAATTGAAGGGCTTAGCCAATACTATGGTATCGTCTAAGGAATCGGCAACTAAGATAAAGTCTCTTGCTGTCCTTTAGGTGTGAATGCCCGGGCAACGGCATTTCCTGTAGCTGTCAATTTAACAATGACGGACTACTGACCGGCCGCTGGTCTGATCACTGCAAAGTGATTATCCACAGGGCCTGGATGGCCAGATGGCTTAAAGAAATTTCAGTCTGTGCCGCTATTTGGAAATCGCCTGCGGTATTCTGCCGCGCGACCGCCGGGTGCGTGCCTCCGCCGAAAACTTGACAGCATTTGTCAGATTCGATGCCGCGGCTGTTTTGGCTGGCGCACCGAGAAATTTCCCGTCTGAACAGCGGTTGACTCCTGTAATCGGCTTTACAAATCGCTGCGGATTTGAATGAACCTCTTCCGTTTGTGATGGTTCAGACGGGTGGCATATATTGATGTTTGAAAAAGTCCTTATAGCTAACAGAGGTGAGATCGCGTGCCGCGTTATCAAGACTGCGAAACGGATAGGTATCAAGACCGTCGCTGTCTATTCCGACGCGGATCAAGATTCACTGCATGTCCGAATGGCAGACGAAGCTGTCCGCTGTGGTCCCGCGCCTGCGATTAAGTCGTATTTGTCAATTCCGAATATTCTGGACGCTGTGCGCCTGACCGGAGCCGAAGCGGTCCATCCAGGATATGGATTCTTGTCGGAGAACAAAGAATTCGCGCGGTCTCTTGCTGAAGAGTCGGTTGAATTCATCGGTCCGCCCGCCGCGGCGATTGAAGCCATGGGCGACAAAATCGAATCGAAGAAGATCGCGGCTGCAGCCGGCGTTTCCACCGTGCCCGGCCATGATGGCGTGATTGAGTCCGAGGACGCGGCGGTTCAGGCGGCGCGCGAAGTCGGATTTCCGATCATGATAAAGGCTTCAGCCGGCGGCGGCGGCAAGGGCATGCGCACTGCTTGGGAAGAAGACCAGGTGCGCGAAGGGTTCCGATCGTCAAAGAATGAAGCCGCAAGCGCATTCGGCGATGACCGCGTTTTCATCGAACGGCTGATCACCGCCCCCCGGCATATCGAAATCCAGATCCTTGCCGACAAACTCGGACACTGCGTCTACCTGAACGAGCGCGAATGCTCGGTTCAGAGACGGAATCAGAAGGTCATCGAAGAAGCGCCGTCTCCGTTTCTTGATGAAGCCACACGAAAAGCCATGGGCGAGCAGGCCGTTAAACTGGCTCAGGCGGTAAGCTATCACTCGGCCGGGACTGTCGAGTTCATCGTTGACTCCGGACGGAACTTCTATTTTCTGGAAATGAACACCCGGCTGCAGGTCGAGCACCCGGTGACTGAGTTGATCACCGGAATCGATATTGTTGAACAGATGCTGCGGGTTGCGAACGGGGAAAGTCTCGCCTTGACGCAGGCTGATGTCAGGATCAATGGATGGGCTGTTGAATCCCGGATCTATGCTGAGGATCCGTTCCGCGGTTTCTTGCCGTCAACCGGACGGCTGATTCGCTACCAGCCGCCACGCGAGCGTATCAGCGAGACACAGGCCGTCCGGAACGACACCGGGGTGTATGACGGCGGGGCGATCAGCGTGCACTATGATCCCATGATCGCGAAGCTTTGCACTTGGGCGAAATCGCGCGAAGACTCGATCGAAGTGATGCGCGGCGCACTGGATAATTTCGAAATCGACGGAATCAGCTGCAACATTCCGTTTCTGTCCGCGGTGATGGACCATCCCAAATTCGTCGCGGGTGAGGCGACGACAGCATTCGTGGAAGAGGAGTTTCCAAGCGGATTCAGCCCCCGTGAATTGCCGGAAGGCACTATTCGGCGGCTGGCCGCGGCTGCGGCCGCAATGCACAGGTTTTCAGAGGTCCGCAACTCACGCATTTCCGGCCGAATGTCTCACCATGAACGGCGGGTTGGAAACGAATGGGACGTGGCGCTGGCTGGCCGGATCTACCATATCGCCATAGATGCGCGCCGCGATCACTCGGATGTCCGGTTTGAAGACGGAACCGAATGGCGCGTTCAGTCAGCTTGGACGCCCGGAAAACCTTTGGCGAGTCTGAAAGTGGGCGGAGCCAGACTCGATGTCAGAGTCAATCCGATCCCGAATGGTCTGCGGTTACGCTACCGCGGCGCTGACCTGCGGGTGCAGGTTTGGACACCGCGCCAGGCTGAGCTCGCCGGCCACATGCCGTCGAAAGAAGAGACAGACTCGTCAGCGCAGCTGCTTTGCCCGATGCCGGGTCTCATCGTGTCGATTGACGCCGCGCGGGGGGATTCAGTGGAAATCGGACAGCCGCTCTGCACCATGGAAGCCATGAAGATGGAAAATGTCCTGAAGGCCGAGCGGAAAGCGGTTGTCAAATCCGTCAATGCGAAACCAGGCGATGCGCTCGCGGTCGATGACGTGATCATGGAGTTCGAATAGGCGGGCAACCGCCCGTCGCTTCAGTTGGACTGCAGTTCCAGCTGCCTCAGCGGCATCTTGTCGATCGCGCGGCTGATCTCCCGGACAGACCAAGGGAACGGTTTGCGGAGCTTCACGCCGCCGTCTTTTCCGATGATCACGATTGCGAAACCTCGCGGACGCAGGCGCCGCCGCAGCAGCGTCTCCAAAGAAGGGTCGGTGTCGGTCAGGACAATGACATCGCGCTCAGTCAACTCGTCAGGCAAAGCGAGAAACAGATTTATCTGTTCAGCGAACAGGGGATGATCAGGCGAATCAGCCAAAACCGCAATCAGACGGTTGTTCCACATAAACTGATCCAAGTTCAGGATGCTGTTACCGGGATCGGACATGTCAATGAACCTGAGTTCCGCTTCACTATCCTCGGCGGAAACTGAAATCCCGGCCCAGAGAGAACAAAAAAGAAACAAAGCTGCTGTTTTTCTGCGGTTCATCGCTATGCCGGCTTTTTCTGTCAAGTCAGCGGCATTAGAAATCAGTTCGGCGGAATCTGCAAGAAATTCGTTGCTTATTCACGCGGCAGGATGCCGTCAAACTTGGAACCCGCTGGACGGCGGCCCGATCTCGGTCAAGCCGTTGAACTGGCTGATGCCGCCGGTTTTTGATGTAAGTGCGCACTGGTCAGTCGTATGCCGCCTGCGGCGTCAAGACGGATTTCGCCGATTCGTCGCCGGCGTGAGCGGCAGTTTGCGTTTGCCGCCGTGACTCCGCAACCTAGCTGACGGCAAAGCCGGACGGCGGCTGGATTGCGCGGCTTTGCCGGAGATACGCGAATCAGCGGATATCGGGGAAAGGGGGGGGGATTTGCTGACAGCTGCCGGAATTGGAACCGGCAGCCGAACCGCTTACATTGGCAGGTGATTCGTGTCGGCCGGAGGTTGGAATAGTGGATAGCAGTTTCGAAAAATGGCGCAGACTGGCTGAAAAAGAACTCCGCGGCAGACCGGCCGGGGATTGCGTCGGGCCGACCCTTGAAGGCATCGGAATCAAGCCGCTGTACACAGCACGGGACATCGCGGGAAATTCCCGCACCGGCGAGATGCCGGGAATCGATCCTTTCACGCGCGGTCCGCGCGCCACCATGTATGCGGGCCGTCCTTGGACGATCCGCCAGTATGCCGGATTTTCAACCGCCGAAGAATCGAACGCGTTTTACCGCCGGGCGCTGGCCGGCGGGCAGCAGGGCGTTTCGGTCGCGTTCGATCTGGCCACACACCGCGGCTACGACAGCGATCACCCGCGGGTCGAAGGCGATGTGGGCAAGGCGGGCGTGGCGATCGACTCCGTTGAGGATATGAAAGTCCTCTTTGATGGCATCCCGCTGGGCGAAGTGTCGGTGTCAATGACCATGAACGGGGCGGTGATTCCTGTCATGGCCGATTTCATCGTGGCCGCTGAGGAGCAGGGCGTCAGCCGCGGTGAACTGACCGGCACGATTCAGAACGACATCCTGAAAGAGTTCATGGTGCGCAACACCTACGTATACCCGCCCGAACCCTCCATGCGGATCGTGGCCGACATCATCGAATACACGAGCCGGGAAATGCCTCGTTTCAATTCAATCTCTATTTCCGGCTACCACATGCAGGAAGCCGGAGCGAGCTTGGTTCAGGAACTGGCCTACACTCTGGCTGACGGACGCGAATACGTCCGCGCGGCGCTGGCGCGGGGCATGGATGTTGACGCCTTCGCCGGCAGGTTGTCGTTTTTCTTCGCCATCGGCATGAACTTTTTCATGGAGGCGGCGAAACTCAGAGCCGCGCGCATGCTCTGGAGCCGGATCATGTCGGAATTCGACCCGAAGAATCCGCGTTCCAAAATGCTGCGCACCCACTGCCAGACCAGCGGCGTGAGTCTTCAGGCGCAGGATCCGTACAACAACATTGTCCGCACCGCGTTCGAAGCTATGGCCGCGGTGCTCGGAGGAACACAGTCTCTCCATACGAACGCGTTTGATGAAGCGATCTCGCTGCCGACCGAATTTTCCGCCCGCATCGCCCGTAACACTCAGTTGATTCTACAGGAGGAGACTGGCGTCACAAAGACCGTCGATCCTCTGGCCGGTTCATACTATGTCGAATCGCTGACCGATGAACTGGCATCCAAAGCCTGGGATCTGATTGAAGAGGTCGAAGCGATGGGAGGCATGACCAAGGCCGTCATCTCCGGGCTTCCGAAACTGCGTATCGAGGAGACAGCAGCCCGGAGGCAGGCCATGATTGACCGTGGAGAAGAAGTCATTGTCGGCGTGAACAAATTCCAGCCGGACGACGATGCCGAAATTGACATCCGCCGCATTGAAAACAGCAAGGTGCGCGAGAGTCAGATCCGTCGGATCCGAGCGGTGCGGCGCGGGAGGGATGAGCAAGCGTGCGAATCCACCCTCCATGAGATCGAACGCCGGTCGAGAGAAGGCGGCAACCTGCTTGAAGCGTCCGTTCATGCGGCAAGGGCCCGCGCGACAGTCGGAGAGATCTCGTCAGCGATGGAAAACGTGTTCGGGCGCCATACGGCGAGCGCTTCGGCCCTGTCCGGCGTGTACGGAGCGGCATACAAAAACGATGGCGCATTCGCGGCCATACAGAAGGACATCGATTTGTTCGTGTCCGAGGAAGGAAGGCGGCCGCGCATGCTGGTCGCCAAAATGGGACAGGACGGACACGACCGCGGCGCCAAGGTCATTGCCGCGGCGTTCGCCGATATCGGATTTGATGTCGATATCGGGCCGCTCTTTCAAACGCCGGCGGAAACCGCCCGCGATGCCGTGGACAATGACGTGCATGTGGTCGGCGTGAGTTCTCAGGCCGCCGCCCACGCGACACTGGTTCCGCTGTTAATCGAGGAGTTGAAGAAAGCGGATGCTGAAGATGTTCTGGTTGTGTGCGGCGGCGTAATCCCTTCCCAGGACCACGGCTTCCTCCGGGATGCAGGCGTCAGCGCGGTGTTCGGGCCGGGCACCAACATTCCGGAGGCCGCCCGTTCCGTGCTCCGTCTGATCCGGGAGCGCAGGTCCGACCGGCAGCTGGCCTGACATCTACAGCAGGATCACCGCCGCTAGTCCGAGGAAGGCGAGAAAGCCCACGCAGTCAGTGACAGTTGTCAAAAACACCCCTGACGCCAGAGCCGGATCAATTCGGATTCTGTTGAAACCCAGTGGAATGAGAATTCCCGCAATGCCGGCTGCTGTCATGGTGATCGCCATGGCCAGTCCCATCACGGCTCCGAGAATCGGCGCTCCGAACCAGACCAGTCCGATGACTCCGGTGATCACCGCGAACAGAATTCCGTTCAGGACGCCGACCAGAGTTTCACGGCGTATGACACGGAAGACATTCGAGCGCGTCAGGTCCCGTGTCGCCAAGGCCCTGACCGCTACAGTCAGCGACTGGGTTCCCGCGTTGCCGCCCATCGATGCGACGATCGGCATCAGGACGGCCAGCGCCACGAGCGTCTCGATGGCGTGGGAAAACCGGTCGATGACCAGAGACGCGACGACGGCTGTGGCAAGATTGACGATCAGCCACGGGAACCGCTGCAGAGCGATTTCCGAAACCCGTTCGGAAAGACTTTCATCGCCCACTCCGGCAAGCCTCAGAATGTCCTCTTCGGCTTCTTCGTCAAGAACTGTCATCGCGTCGTCAATGGTGATGACGCCCGCGACCCGGCCGCCGTCATCCAGAACCGGTGCGGAAATCAGATGATACTGGTTGAAAGCGTAAGCGACATCCTTCTGCGATTCCGCAGCCTTGATGGGGCGGCAGTCTTCGTCAACGATATCGGCCAGCTTGGTCATGCGGTCGGATGCCATCAATCGCCCGAGGGAGACAATTCCCGCCAGGCGGGCCTTGGGATCGGTGAGAATGAGATGGTAGAACTGTTCCGGCAGACGGGAGGAACTCCTCATGTGGTCAATGGCCTCGCCGACATTCCAGTGGGCGGGAACCATGACGATTTCCCGCTGCATGAGCCGTCCGGCGCTTTCGTCTGGATAACGCAGAGACTGTTCAATCGCGGCCCGGTGAGAATCATCCAGACCTGCGAGAACCGCCTGTCGCTGTTCGGCCGCCAGGTCTCCGACAATATCCACAAGGTCGTCAGAATCCAGTTCCCGGATGGCCTCGGCCAGCTGGTCGGACGGCAACTGCGCCATAACTTCCGCCTGCACGGGCTCTTCGAGTTCCGACAGCACCTCGCCGCCTAATCCGTGTCCCCAAAGCGCGATCGCTCCGCGGCGCTGATCCGGGCCGATCTGTTCCAGCAGGTCGGCGATGTCGGCTTCATGAACCGGTTCCAAGAGTTGGATCAGCCGGTTCCGGTCATGATTCTCAACAGCTTTTCTGATATCGTCCGCAAGATACGCAGTGACCGGAGTCATTGGATTCGTGGAATTGTCCCCGCTCTGCGTCATTTCCGCCTCCTCTTGATCAGCATCCGCCAAAGTTTATCGCAGTTCCTCGGAACACAACATACAACATGGAATCGTATCACGGCGCGGGACCGGGCGCCCGAATTCGGATACGGGCAGTCTGAAGATGCGGGAGACGCGGAGTTGACGGAAACACATTTGCTGCTCGGACAGACGCTCTCGTTCAATGACGATCCTTTCAAGTCGTCTCCGGCCGCGGCCGCGCGTCATTTGACGCGCGGCGCGGTCCTTCTCCGGGACGGCAAGATCGCCGACGCGGGGGACGCGGAGCGCCTGACAGCAAATTATCCCGGTGCCGAACGCCGCGATTACGGCCGGGATCTCATCATGGCCGGATTCGTCGATGCTCATGCCCATTTTCCGCAGACCGCGATCATCGCTAGCTGGGAAAAAGGGCTTCTGGACTGGTTGAACAGTCATACATTCCCTGAAGAAGCGAAGTTCGGCGACCGCGGATACGCATCCGACATCGCCCGCCGCTACCTGAAGCTGCTGATTGCCAACGGAACCACGACTGTCTGCTCTTTCTGCACGACTCACCCGGAAAGCGTCGATGCGATTTTCGAAGAAGCGGAGCGCTTGGGAATGCGCGCGCTGGCCGGCAAGGTCTGCATGGACCGCAACGCGCCGCCGGATCTCCTGGATACCGCCGCCGCGAGTTATGACGAGTCAAAACGTTTGCTGGAGAAGTGGCATGGAAGAAACCGGCTGTCCTATGTCATTTCACCCCGGTTCGCGCTGACATCCTCCACCGAACAGCTGTTTGTCCTCGGCAGCCTTTGGTCGGAGTTTCCAGACTGCCTCATGCAGACGCATCTGAGTGAGCAGACTGAGGAAATCGAAGCGGTGAAACGGCTGTTTCCGGAAGCGAGAGACTATCTTGATGTTTATGAAAACTGCGGCTTGGTCGGAGAACGGGGACTCTACGGACATGCGATTCACCTCACCGCCCGAGAACGCCGGCGGCTGCTTGCGTCAGGCGGCGCGTTGATTCATTGTCCGACCTCCAACCTGTTTATCGGGTCAGGGCTGTTCGACACGGCCGGTCTGAAATCGGAGGGCCAGACCGTAGGGCTGGCGACGGACACAGGCGGCGGATCGTCATATTCTATGCTGCGGACCATGGCCGCGGCTTATGAGATCAGCCAGTTGAACGGATCTCGGTTGCATCCCGCGCATCTGATCTGGCTGGCAACGGCAGCCAATGCCGATGCGCTCCACCTGCGCTCAGAGATCGGCGGCCTCGAGCCGGGAAGCGAGGCGGACATCACGGTTCTTGACCTCCGCTCAACAGAGGCGATCGCAGCGCGCGCCGAACGCGCGGAAGATATCTGGGAAGAACTGTTCCCGACAGTTATGATGGGAGATGACAGGGCAGTCAGAGCGGTCTGGATCGGGGGGAGGCAGGCAAAACCGGGCTGACTGCCGTCCGGCACAGGCTCATTTGGTTCCGTATAGCCGGTCTCCGGCGTCTCCGAGGCCAGGCAGAATATAGCCTTTTTCATTCAGCATCGTATCAAGGGCAGCCGTGACGATGGGAACATCGGGATGGGCCTTTTTCATATTCCCGACACCTTCCGGAGCGGCCAGCAGACACATGAAGCGGATCCGCCCTGCGCCGGCAGCCTTCAGCCGTTCCAGTGCGGCGACCACGGAATTGCCGGTCGCCAGCATCGGATCCAGGACGATCACCAGCCGGTCGTCAAGTTCAGTGGGCACTTTGAAATAATACTCCACGGCCTGCAGCGTATCTTCGTTGCGGAAAAGTCCGATATAGCCGACCCGCGCTGACGGGATCAGCTCCAGAACTCCGTCCAGCAATCCGTTTCCCGCCCTCAGAATGGATATCAGAGCTAGTTTCTTGCCGGCCAGACACGGAGCCTCCATCTCCATCAGCGGGGTTTCTATGCGGCGCGGCGCGACATCAAGGTCACGCGTAACTTCGTAGGCCAGCAGCATGCTGATTTCACGCAGCAGCTGCCGGAACACCGCGGTGGATGTTTCCTTGCGCCGCATCAGCGTGAGTTTGTGCTGAATGAGCGGGTGACGGACGATTGTCAGATGGTTGGTCATGCAGTCGGATCCTCTATGCGACGTCGCCGCCGGCTGTATCTGCTTGTTTCGTCATTGCGGCGATTACCGCCGCAGGTGTGTTTTTCAGCTTCTTGGGTAGCCCAGCGACTTCAGCGCGGTTTCGATTTCCCCGATGACTGCCGGATCATCAATCGTGGGCGGCAGCTTGAAGTCAACTCCGTCAGCGATCTTCGCCATGGTCGCGCGGAGGATTTTCCCGGAACGGGTTTTGGGCAGCCGGTCAACCACGACAGCTTGGCGGAAAGCGGCGACGGGTCCGATTTTGCTGCGCACCAGATCAACGCAGTCCGTCAGAATCGCAGCATGGCCGGCTGTGGTTCCGGCATTGAGACAGACAAGAGCCAGCGGCAGCTGTCCTTTCAAAACGTCCTGGACGCCGATGACAGCGCACTCGGCGATGTCGGGATGGCTTGCCAACACCTCTTCGAGAGCCCCGGTTGACAGACGGTGGCCGGCTACATTGATGATGTCGTCGACCCGCGACATGACAAAGATATATCCGTCTTCATCCATTATGCCCGCGTCGCCGGTGTTGTAGTAGCCCGGAAATTCCGCCAGATATCCGTCCCTGTAGCGGTCATCCGCTTCCCACATTGTGGAAAGCGTTCCCGGCGGCAGCGGCAGCTTCACGGCGATCGTTCCCAGCTCGCCGCGCGGCTTCTCGTTCCCCAGACTGTCCAGAACCCGAACTTCATATCCCGGCATCGGCAGCGACGGCGAGCCCGGTTTGACAGGAAGGAGTTCGATTCCGACCGGGTTTGAGGCAATCGCCCAGCCGGTTTCAGTTTGCCACCAGTGATCGATGACCGGCACCTTCAGATGTCTTTCCGCCCATTCAATCGTATCCGGATCTGCCCTTTCGCCGGCTAGGAACAGAGTGCGGAATCCGCTCAAATCGAATTTTCCGGGAAGTTCGCCGTTTGGATCTTCGCGTTTTATGGCCCGGAACGCTGTCGGGGCGGTGAACAGAGCTTTGACGCCGTATTCTGAAATCACCCGCCAGTACGAACCCGCGTCGGGAGTGCCGACCGGCTTGCCCTCGTACACAAGGGTCGGGTTGGCGGTTATCAGCGGCCCATAGCAGATGTACGAATGGCCGACCACCCAGCCGACATCCGATGCGGCCCAGAAAACTTCTCCCGGATCAAGGCCGTAGATGTTTTTCATCGTCCAGTGCAGTGCGACCGCATGGCCGGCGGTCGGCCGCACAACGCCTTTAGGAAGGCCGGTCGTGCCCGACGTGTAGAGGATATAGGCGGGGTGGCCGCCCGGAAGCGGAACGCATTCGGCAGGATCCGCTTCGCGTCTGAAATCATTCCAGTCCGCGTCTCTGCCGGCGACCAGTTCTGCGGTTTCAGCGGCGCGCTGAAAGATAACGCAGAATTCCGGCTTGTGACTGGAAAGCTTGACCGCCTCTTCCAAAAGAGGTTTATATCCGATCACGCGGTTGGGTTCTATGCCGCAGGATGCGGACAGGACGGCTTTCGCGCGGCAGTGCGAAAGCCGCACGGCGAGTTCAGGCGCCGCGAATCCGCCGAACACCACAGAATGCACGGCGCCGATGCGGGCGCAGGCAAGCATGGCGATGACCGCTTCCGGAATCATCGGCATGTAGATGATCACCCGGTCGCCGGCGGAGATTCCGCGGGCGCTCATGGCGCCTGCGATCCGCGAGACTTCGTCAAGCAGTTCATCATAGGTGAGGGTCTGTTTGACGCCGGTCACCGGGCTGTCGTAAATGATCGCGGTTTGCTGACCAAGTCCGTTTTCGACATGCCGGTCGACAGCATTCCAGCAAGCGTTGATTTCACCGTCGTCGAACCATCCGTAAAACGGCGCATTATCGTCAAACAGCGCTTTGGTCGGTTTTTTGATCCAGTCCAGCGCTTCGGCGGATTCCATCCAGAATGCATCTGGGTCCCGTCGCCAGCGGTCATAGATCTCCCGATACCGGAATCCTGCCGGACGGTGTCTGCCGGGCTTTGAATTCATCGCTGCCTCCTCTGAATCAGGCCGGCGGTCCGATTCGCGCCAAGCCGCGTCTGCGTTTTAGCCTCCCGCCCGAGCAATCTCGACACACGGCGCGCATGCCGGTCATGCACGTTTCCCGGCGGTGGCGAACGTCCGGCTTCTGCCGAAAGTGAAACAGCTCGGGCGGGCGGTTTCGGTCGATTCGCCGACCTGCGCCTCAATTCCGGGAACATGCCGCATGCGCAAAACCCATCGTTTCCGGTCAGTCTGTTGAAAACCGGATTATATCTCAATCCGCGTTTCGGCAACCGCCGTCTGACCATCGCGGCCCGGCCCGGTTTCCGGTGCGCTCTGAGCGCAGATCGCCGAATTGCCGCGCAGACGTGAAAATCCGCCAGCCGCCCCTGCCGCGTTAAGTTCAGCGCGGCAGGGGCGGCTGGCCCGCGAACCGTTCGGCGCTGATGCGGTTCCGCGGGCAGTCCTGAGGAGAATGCCGGGCATGCCGCGGATAAATTCAATGCCATTAGTGATCAGGACCGCTGTTTTCGTTTACGCAGGCTCGGCGCGTATTCCTGTGATGTTGCGCTCCCTGTGTCCGCAGGCTACGCTGATCAGGCAGATTTGCCTGTCGTCCGCGCGGTATTTCTCCGCGTATCCCCGGCCGCGCATCTGTGCGACCGCAGCGTCCATTGCCGCTTCCGAACCGTCCGCGCTCTCCGCCATCTTGAATTCCAGCACGAAGACCTGCTTGCCGAGCCGCACCGTCATGTCCACACGGCCGTGACTCGAGGCTTCCTCCACGCTCAGGTCAACACCGGCCGAGCACAGGCACATGTACAGCAGACTCGCGTACCAAGCCTCATGACGCGCGAGGGCGCCCTTGCCGTGCCAATCGCTGGGTATCCCCGAAATCCAAGCGCGGAGCTTGTCTTCGAAGCCGGCGAAATCGCCCGATTCAAGAAGCGCGCAGAGCTCCCGGCCTCTCCTCAGAGGTTCGGGTCCCTTCTTCCCTAGCCAAGCAAGCAGCCCGCGGTTCAGACTGATCCTGACCTCACGATTAGGATAATCCAGCCGGTATGAAGTGTCGAATTCTTCCTCTTCTTCCTCGGCGATGGTCAGATAGCCGGTCTGGAAGAAAAGGGCCTCGATGCTGATGTCGTTCACATCGAACCTGGAGACGAGCGACATGTCCGCCGTTCGGTTTTCCAGCTCCATCGGCGTCACGGATTTCTCCATCAGCATCTTGAACAGGAACTCTGGAGAGCCAGTCTCGAACCAGTAAGGCTGGAACTTGCGGTAGTCAAAAAGCAAGAGCAGGTCGTAAGGATTGTAGACCCGCTCACCGCCGCTCCAATGGTAGCCGTTATACCAAGCGCGGATCTTAATCGCGGTCGAGCCCAGCCATCTCGGGGCCGAAGACCCGGTCCAGATCCTTCTCCCTGTAGCCGCATATCGCGGCGTAGCGTGGGTCAAGGCTGATGTCCTTCAGATTGTTGAGGCCCGAAAACAGACTGACCTTCGAGAACATGCTCACGCCGGTGACGAAGACGAAGCTGACATGCTCGGCGCTGTCCTTGATGATGCCGTATAAGCCGCGCAGGTAGTCCCGGTTGGCCGCCGCACGCTCCGGCTCCTCGATCATGTCGAGGATCGGCTTGTCATACTCGTCCACCAGAACCACGACCCGCCGGCCGGCGGCCCTGTGCAGGCGGTCAAGCAGATCCTGCAGACGTTCGGGGCCAGTTTGGCAGGGGGCGGGCGGGAGACCGGCACTGCGTTCGATGATCGCCAGCTGGTTGAGGACGCTGCGCTCGATATCATCCGGTTCATTGTAGATCCCGCCGAAGCTCAGCCGCACTGCCGGATGGGGGGAGTGCCAGTCCCAGTGAGGATGGATATCCAGTCCCCGGAACAGAGGCTCGTCGCACTCGAACAAAGAACGAAGCGTATCAAGCAGCAGGCTCTTGCCGAAACGGCGCGGCCTTGACAGGAAGTAGTGGCATCCCCCGTCCGTCAGTTGCCGAATGAGAGGCGTTTTGTCGACATAGTAGAAACCCTCGCTCCGGATCATGCGGAAATCCTGGATCCCGATCGGAAGACGGCGTCGGGTCATTGATTTCTCCATTCGTGATGTCATCGCCCTATTTCATATGATTGTTACATGCCATGCGGATTAACAATGATCTATACGCGTTCTCCGGCACGCTTGCTGCGCGGGGAAAATGTCAAAAGTCGGCAGTTTGTCGAAGTGATACGCAAGCTGTTGACCCTGACCGGCGCATCCGGGAGGGCGAAAAGCGCCTGCGGCCCGGAATCCGCTTCGTCAGCGGTGCGGTATTCCGGCTCACGCTTCGGTTCAGGTGATTCGCACAGGCCGTAGGTTTTCCGCTTGTTCCTGATCACGCGGCCATATGTGGATATGGTGCGGAAGATCGTCGTTGACCGCTTTTTCCGGCGGTTTGCCTCTTTTCCGGTTCGGTCAATTCTGCATGAGCAGTTCAATTGATTCGCCGTTCTTGACGTAGGTCACTGACGAATTGGTGATTTCAACAACGGTGCCGCCGTTGAAACTGCCGCCGACATGAAGATTTTTGAATTTGCCGCTCGGCAGCCGCACCAATGCGCGCAGGCGGCTTGATTCGCCGTAGATGCCGATCAGGCTAGTTTTGCTCACGTTCAGCCTGCCGTCAACTGCTGCTGGCGGGCTGTCTCGAAACGGGTCAGTCCGGCTTGAAGATCCGGATTGCGCCGCTGCATCTTGGGCCGGTCTGCGACTGGGGCGCTTAAGACGCTGTTCAGCGTCGGGCCCACCGGCCGGCTCCTCGTCCCTTTCAAGACTCTCACGAATGGCGTTGCGAATGCGTTCTTCCGCAGTCTGATGCTCTTGCGTTGCCGTTTCCGGCTGAGTTTCCGAGGCCCGGGATCCCGGGCGAAGAACGGGGCGCGTGATCGCCAATACCCTTATCTCGCGCCGGGAGCCTTCGCGCAGAACCGGACGGTTAATCCCCAGCGGCTTCCAGTCCTTTTTCATATCAGCCTCCGCAGAGTGGCCGTAATACGGCCCGGGCATGCCTCCGCGGTTTTCAGGCCTTTGCTGAGGCTGCGGCTGAACAGTCGCCGCAGCCGGAGCCGTATCCGCCGCTGGTTCCAGTCCGGGCGCAGTTGAGGCTGTTTGGAGACCGGGGTCGTCGGCTGTCCGCGCCGGGGCGAATACGGGAACTGCCGGAAAAAGCTCATGGCCTTCCGGAGCTGTGACCGCTGCGAGATCAAGCAGTTTGAAGGAAAGAGCCGAGGGATCGAAACCTCTGTCCGCTTCATTGCGTCCGGAAATTGTTATGTGATTTCCTTCGGCGTCCGCCGCGATCGCCGACTGCCAGCCATTGACCGCGGTGATCCGGCTGGAGACCGCGCCGCTGTTCCTCGGTTCTCCGGTTGAGTTGGCACTGCCGGAAAGCGAGTCCAGTATCTGCGCTCCCGCACGCCCGGATTCGCCTCCTGTGGCTGCAGCTTGGCCGGGATAGATAGACGATGCTGAAAGAGCCAGCATGCCGGACAGAAATGCGGCGGCAATTGCGGCAGTCCGCCTTGAAGCGAATGCGGCTCCGTGACCGGGCAATTCGAGCGCTTTGCGGATGCTGTCTTCAGAGATCGCCTTGATTCGCCCGAATTCCGAAGTTCCCAGAAACAGAACCGGAGGAAAATCTTCGCGGTCATCCTGAATGGCGGCGAAGCCTGCGACAGGGAAGCCAAACTCCGTGACAAACTGCTCCAGTTGCTTCAGCTCCGCGGTATCGACATAGGCGATGCGCGCGACTTGGCCGTCGAACGTCCAGTCAACGGCGAACCGTAGGACGTCTTGTCCTGTCAGCATGGCGAGGTGCCGCCGGATGCTCGAAACTGTCTGCTCCGGGTCGCCGTGAGGCGGAGTGAGAAAGGTGTATCTGACCAGCTCCTTGTCTGCGATCAGGATCGTCGCGATGCAGCCGCAACTGAGCCGCGCCGCGCGGCGGCGTATGACATTCAGTGCGACGCCGTCCCAAGATTCGCTGCGGCCCAGACGGCCGATCTCAACCCAAGCCCTGTCCGCCAGCAGATGGCGGAAGACAGTGTCTTCATCGACGAAGTGGATAGTGAAATTGGTTTCCATTTTCAGAACCGCATCCCAAAGCAGCAGTGAATCATGTTCGCTGGATGTTCCGCCCATGTCCAGCCATGCGGGCGGTCTGCTGCGCGCGCTTCACATCGCATAAATATGTGCTGGCGGCAAAACATTCAATCCAAGTATCGCCGAGAGTACGGTTCCGTCATCCGCTCCGGATTTGCCCGTGAACCGGTGCCGGATTCCGCGGAATCTATCTGAAGAAAAGATGCTGTGCGCCGTTCAAGATATTGTTTCTGGAAAATCATGAATATTCACGGGACTTTTCGATAATGCCGCGCTGGACAAGGCGCAGGGAACCGTATTTCTGGAAGTCAACAGAAATTCCCGCTTTGGCCGAGGCGGATCAGGCGTGCCGGCCTCAATGTGTCGAACGGGCACGAGGCCGTGATTACGGGTGGGATAAGGTGAATACTTGCCGCCTGGTTACGGAGTATGAATTTTTCATTGCCAAGCCGGCAGGCTACGCTGTGCCGGTCAGCGAAGAATTGGTGCAGCAGTTCCACTATCTCCGCAAAGAGGAAGAGTCGTCCGATCCCGTTTCAAGAGCATCGTGCTGTCGGCGGCTTTCCGCAGTATTTTGTGGGCGGAAATCACGATTTGGGACCGCGTTTCCCGGGCTGGAACCTGGCCGGATAAGTTCCAGTCATGGATGTTGACAGACAATTCGAGCCACCTCAGTCGCGTCGACCTTCCGGCGGATCTGCCTCTCAGAGCAAATGCGATGACGGTGTCCACCACGGATTGATACGGTAGGAAATAAGGATGTCATTGCCTTCGAAGTTGTCGATACGCTGCCGAATCCTGATTGGCAGGATTAACTGTGGTTCGAATGAAAGAATGTATCAGGGTTGCTTGCGAACAGGCCCGGATCTGCTGAATATAATCAGGTTTGCTGACCTGATCCCATGTTCAGCGCCGTGAAGAGCCTCAGAAACTCCATGTTTTTCCTCGTTTTAGAGGCTTTTCGCGCCTAACCGGGCAGTCTGTCATTGCTGTATTGATGGATAAAAAGGACAAAAAAGTGAAGTAAATTCTTCCCTTGATGTCACGATCCAACTTCATACTGGACATCCTCAAGGCACTAGTAGTCGAACACAGCAGAATTGATGGTAAAAAAGGTTGAGAGAAGAATCCGGAAACAACAAAACAAGTTGATATATTGGGGCGTCTACTTCACTATTTTTATCGATCAATACAATAATGTTGGCTCAGTTTACAAATCGTATGCATGACCTGTCGATTGCGTCAGCTAGACACGTGCGAGGCGATGCGTTGTCCAGTTCGATCTGCTGAAACCATCGCAGGTAGTTGTCGAGATATTTCGTCGCGACCCCGCGGCAGCGCCCTGGGAAACCTTTCAGCTGGCTATGCCGGCTGTTGACCGTCTGGATGTGAAAGGCGTTCCGAACCCGCTCGCCTCCGGACAGTTTGAGCGCTTCGCAGCGAACGCCTGTTGCTGCGGCGCATGGCGGATATGCGCGGCAGCCGTCGCTGACCAGGATGATGTCCTCATCCACGGCCGGTTCGATTACCCTTCGCAGGGCGTCGGCATTGACCGCCGGAAGAACCGCGCTGACCGTCGTGCCGCTGCGGTCGGCGGCAACCAGCACCGGAACCTGTTTGGACGACAAGCCGCGCTTGCCTGCCTTCCCGCCGCGGCGGCGCGCCTTGCGGTCAAGGTTCCGCTCGCCCTTGCGGCTTTCCAGCACATAGGTTTCATCGGCCTCGACAATGCCGGCGAGCTTTTTCGGATCCCGGTTTCGGGCGGCAAGGAACCGGTGCCGCCAGCGGAAGGCCGTGTTGACCGCGAGCCCGCAACGCGCGGCGGACGCGCGCACCGTCTCCCCGTCCGCGAGACAGGTTCCGAACGCCGGCTGTTTCTCCTTGCGGTGAAGGCCCGCCAGCGGCGTGCCTGTCGCTGCGTTGAACGTTTTCCCGCAGTTCTTGCATTGATACCGGCGCAGGCCCCGCGCCTTGCCGCGCGAAACAGCGCCGGGAGCGCCGCAATGGGGGCACCGGCGGTCCTCGCCGACACCCGCCTCGATCGCGGCCAGCGAAGCTGACGCCTGCGAGCCTCCGGAGAGCGCTGCCTCGGTTTCCCCGCGCTGCGCTGCGCTTAGCTGGTCAACCTGGGAAAGCCAGGCCTGAAATTGCTTGTGATTCATCATCGATGGTCTCCTGCTTCGCTCAGGAATATATCATAAATGCATACGATTTGTAAACTGAGCCATAATGTTAAACTACTAAACATACAGATAACTGGCAAAAGTCCACTTCCGCAACGATAGGGGATGTCCCACTTGGTGTTGAATTTGATACAGGCGGTGTTGCCTCTCCCCCGAGCATCAGCTCGGGGATTTTTTGAAGAAAAGGAAGCAATGCCATGAAGACCATCAGCACATTCTCCCGCGCCTCCGCCAGCGTTTCGAACATCAACGCGCTCGTCGAAGAGGCGTACGAAGACGTGACCGAGAGTTTCGAGAAATTCTGCCTGACGACGGGCATCGCGTATCTGCGGCAGATGATGGACGAGGACGCCGAACGGCTGGCCGGGAAGCGTTACAGTCATTCTCCCGACAAGCCGGGGCACCGCTGGTGCCATGCGCGCTCCCAGGTCGGGTTCCACGGCGGCAAGGTCGGCGTCGACCGTCCGCGGCTCCGCTGCAAGGCTGCGGGCAAGGAGATGTCCCTGCCGAACTGGTAAGAGATCTCCGCGGACGGCTATCTCGACCGACAGTCGGTGAATCTGATGACGGCGAGCGCAGCGACCCGCAAGTTCCGCCGGGCGGTGAGGATTCCGGAGGCCGGGGTTCCCTGCGGGGCGGGCTGTCGAAATCAGCCGTGTCCCGCCGGTTCAAGGCTCTGACGCAGGCGAAGTTTGATGAATGGATGACTTCCGATCTGTCGGAACTTGATCTCGTCGCGGTTCAGATCGACGGGCTGCATATGAGCGACCGCCTGCTGATGATCGGGGCCGTCGGCATTGACGCGTCCGGGCGTAAGCGCCCCTCAGTCGTCATCGAGGGGGCGACGGAGAACGCCGCGACCGTGCAGGCTCTGCTTGATGATCTGATCGGGCGCGGGCTTGATCCGGAGGGCTGTTATCTGTTCATCGTCGACGGAGCCAGGGCGCTCAGCAAGGCGGTCCGGCGCACTTTCGGCGCGGACATCCCTGTTCAGCGCTGTCAGGTTCACAAGGGCCGCAACATCACCGACCGTCTTGCCGCGGAACATCACGCCGCCGTGCGGCGGACGCTCTGACAGGCCTGGGAACTTGATGACGCCGACAAGGCCGAGCGGCTGATGCGCAGCATGGCCCGGCGGTTCGAACAGGAGGCTCCGGACGTCTCCCGGTCGATACTTGAGGGTCTGGACGAGGTCCTGACCGTCTCCCGGCTCGGCCTGCCGTTAGAGCTGCGGCGGTCGCTGGCGGGCACGAACATCATCGAGTCGATGAACAGCACGGTCCGGCAGGTCTGCCGCAACGTGAAACGCTGGAGGAACGCCGGGATGGCTCTGCGCCAGCCCGCCGCCGGCATGACAGGGCCGATAAGGGTTTCCGCCGCATCAAGGCGTACAGGCAGCTGCCCGTTCTCAAACAGGCTCTCATCGAACATCGTCGAAAGGATCGGCTTGACCGGCTCAAGGAAGCCGCGTAGATAGCCGACAGGCAGCATCGCTCCTGCGGGTTTCAACACCAAGCGGGACATCCCCCAACGATACTCTCGAATGTTCCAGCATGGCTTTCGTTGGCACCGATAAGGATTGGACAAGAAGATCAGGTTGAAAGCTGAGACTTCAGAGGCTTCGCTCGGACAGGCTGCACGAACCTCGCAAAGGAGCGCTGGAGCCCTCTTTTGCGGTGTGCGTTGGCAGTGGTTCAGCAGCCGTTGTTGTCAGTTGGAAATGCTGGTCATGAAATCCAGTGCCAGAAGTCGAATGTCATGAAGCCAGGATTTGCCTGAAAAGATTCCGTGGTGTCCGGCTTCAGGTTCAATATGATGAGCCTTCATGTGATCGAGACATCCCCCGTCCTTGTGCCACGGTCTCAATGCTTCCGATTCTCCTAACCTGCTGCTGCCGTCAATTCTGCTGTGTCTGACTACGAGGAGCTTGCATGAATATTGGATAGATGACCCATGAAAAGGCGGATCCGATGCTATCTCTTCCTCTGACTCCCGTCGAAGCCGTCACGATCAGCGGACTTTCTCCCGACAAGTCTCTCATGCCGCTGCTCGACTGACTCAGCTAGTCCGGAATGCTCTGTCCGGGCACCGGTTTTCGCCTCGTCTGTCAGACCGCAGGTGCTCCGAACCCAAAAAACGAGTCAGATAATCATGTAAGCATGCGCCAGGTCAGGGAGTCTGATATTGTTTCTGCCGTTGGTCTTATGGCCGGGCTGCTGTCAGTTTGATTGTCGTTGGATAACCTGGTTTCTCTTCATTGCCGTATAGCCAGCGGCTGCACTTGCGGATACGCGCTCTGAGCGCATGTCGCCCCGGCGGCTGCGTAAACCGCAGCGCACCGGAAACTGAATGAACCAATAGCCCGAACCGGCTTCCCAAGACCGGCTGGCGGTTCGGCTTTTTGGTCGGATGGCCGATGCGCTCCCTATGCAACGGCCTTCGAAAGAGCTTGGTCAATATCAGCGATAAGGTCATCCGCATCCTCAATGCCGATTGAGAGCCGGACCACATTCGGATCGGCTCCTGCAGCCTTTTGCTGTTCCGGAGTCAGCTGCCGGTGCGTCGTTGATGCCGAGTGGATCACCAAGGAACGGGCATCGCCGAGATTCGCGACGTGGCTGAAAATCTCGAGGCTGTCGACGAATTTGACGCAGGCATCGTAACCGCCTTCGATAGCGAAGGTGAAAAGGGCGCCGGCCCCTTTGGGGCAGATCCTTTCAATTCGCGTGAAATAGGGCGACGACGGCAGGCCGGCATATGTCAAGTATTCGACGCGCGGATCCTTTTCCAGCCAGGACGCGACTTCAACCGCGTTATCCACATGTTTGCGCATTCTGAGCGACAGTGTTTCGATTCCCAGCAGCGTGTAATGAGCGCCTTGCGGGTTCATTGTCATGCCGAGATCGCGGAGTCCCACCGCGATGCCGTGGAAGGTGAAGGCGAGCGGGCCGAAAGTTTCGTGGAATTTCAGGCCGTGGTAGGCGGGTTCCGGTTCAGACAAAGACGGAAACTTGCCGCTCTCCGACCAGTCGAACGCGCCTGAATCGACAATGGCGCCTCCCGTGACCGTGCCGTTGCCGGTCAGGTATTTCGTCGTGGAATGCACCACAAGCGTGGCCCCGTGGTCAATCGGCCGGCACAGATACGGAGAGGCTGACGTGTTGTCGACGATGAGCGGAATGCCGTTCCTGCCGGCGATTCCGGCCAGCGCGTCAAGATCGCTGATGTAGCCTCCCGGATTGGCGATCGATTCACAAAAAACAGCCCGTGTGTTTTCATCTATCGCCGCTTCGACCGCATGAAGGTCTTCGGTGTCGACGAAGCGCGCTGACCAGCCGAAACGGCGGATCGTGCGGCTGAACTGGGTGACGGTTCCCCCGTACAGACGGTTCGATGAAACAATGTTGCAGCCCGGCTGCATCAGCGGAAACAGCGACATGATCTGCGCTCCGTGCCCGGAAGCGCAGCAAACGGCGCCGGACCCGCCTTCCAGCGCGGCGATCCGTTCCTGCAGAACCGCGATTGTCGGATTGGTCAGGCGGGAATAAATGAAGCCCACCTCCTGCAGATTGAACAGTGCCGCCGCATGTTCGGCATCCCGGAAAACAAAGGCGGTCGACTGGTAGATGGGAGTCTGCCGGGCACCGGTCGCGGGATCCGGCCGCCCGCCTGCATGCACCTGCAGAGTGTCAAATCCATACGATGGTTTATCAGACATAATTATCGGCCTCGTGGTTGAAAGTGTGCCAGATTAACGAAAGGGAAGCCGCTCGCAACCGCTGACGTGAATTGAGGGAAATTGTTCCGTTCGACTGTGTGAAATTAGATTCTTAGTGCATTCCGCCGAAATTTTCCAAAGAAAGCTTCCCGTTCCGGGGCGGCTCGGCAGCACGGGTTCTGCGGCCGGTTCGGCTTCAGTCGATTCTCCGCATGGCGAACAGCGCGACGGCCGCGGCGTTTGAGACATTCAGTGATCGAGGACATATCCGGCAGACCTGATCGCAGTTTTTCCGCGTCAGGTCTCTCAGTCCCGATGATTCAGATCCAAGTGCCAGACCGACCCGCCCGCCGGCGACGTCCTGCTGCACTTCGGCGATGTCACGCGGCGCCGCCGAGTCGAGCCCGACGAGAGCGAAAGACTGGGTTCGCAGCGTTTTCATGGCCGCGGAAAGGTTTCCGACCCGGAGATACGGCACTGATTCGAGCGCGCCTGAGGCGGATTTGGCCAAGGCGCCGGTTTCCGGCGGCGCATGTCGGGCAGGGGCAATGACCGCGTCCGCCCCGAAAGCCATGGCGCTGCGCAGCACCGCGCCGACATTGTGGGGATCGCTGACCCGGTCGAGGATGACGACGCGCGCCGCGGGACCGGCGGTTTCGCACAGGCTTCCCAAGCCGGGCCAAAGCAGGGGTTCGGCTTCCAAGGCGGCGCCCTGATGCACCGAATCAGCGGCCAAAGGGGCCGGGAAATTCCTCGAATCCGTGAATTCGATGCGAACGCCGTCTTGTGTGATTTCACCGCTCAGCCGGGCGGCGGCGTTTTTGGTGAGGACCAAGCGGTGTTTCCGGCGTGCCGGATTGAGCAGCGCGGCGTTCACCGCGTGGATTCCAAAAATCCACACCCTCCGGCCGCCCGGCGACTGCCGTCCGCCGGACCGTTTCCTGCGGCCCGGACGCCTTTTGAAGTCAGCGGCGGGCAACGCTGAAATCCTTGCCGGGGACAGGCGGCCTGCTGCGGATCGGCTGACGAGGCATGCCCGCCCGGCCGCCGCTTCGGCGAAATGATTCGCTATTGACAGTTTGAATCATTGCAAAGTATCCGGCGCAATTGGGGCGACGCGCTGCAAGGTGCGGCAGCGGACTGTAACTCCGCCGGGGGGAACCCCATGCCTGGTTCGATTCCAGGGTCGCCCACCATGTGTTTGCTTTCCTAAAGAGTTTCTGCAGTCGGAGACCCAGCGACGGATGTCGGCGCGGGCCAAGCCGATCCAATACCGTTTTGCGGCAGCCGGCGGCAATCAGCCTGTCGTTCCGGAGCGGTCGGCTGCGCCGTTTCCATAATCTCCGGCAAACCAATTTAACAGGCTGCGGGCTGGTGCGGCATCCGGCGCGGCCGTCACGCAATGAAGGGATCCGCTCATGACAAAAATCGTGCTTGTCGGTGCCGGAAGCCTCCAGTTCGGAGCTCAGCTTCTCGGCGATGTTTTTCAGAGCGAACCGCTCGCGGGCGCTGAAATTGTCTTCAACGACATCAATGCTGCCGCGGTTGAAAAGACACGCGCGCTGGCGCAGAAACATATCGACGAACACGGACTCAGCCACACGGTCACGGTCGAGCCCGACTTGAAGCAGGCATTGAAGGGCGCGGGTTTCGTCGTGATCATGATCGAGACCGGCGACCGTTTCAAGCTGTGGGACATGGACCGGAAAATCCCGCAGCAATACGGCATCGATCAGATTTTCGGCGAAAACGGCGGTGCAGGCGGGCTGTTCCATGCGCTCCGCATCATCCCTCCCGTTTTCGAGATATGCGGTGCCGTCGCCGAGATCGCGCCGCAGGCGATGGTCTTCAACTTCTCAAATCCGATGAGCCGGATATGCACGGCCGTGCACCGGAAATTTCCCGAGCTGCGGATTGTCGGACTGTGCCACGAAATCGCATCGCTTGAGCGCCACCTGCCGCCCATGCTCGGCCAGCCGCGGGAGAATATCCGGTATCGGGCAGGGGGGCTGAACCACTTTTCGGTTTTGGCGGAGATCAGCTATGTCGACAGCGGCAGAGACGCATATCCCGATGTCAGGAAACACGCGCCCGGCTACTTCAAGACGCTGCCGGGCTATTCGGAAATCCTCGCCGCGACGCGGAAATCCGGCAGGCGGATCGAGACCGAAGGATGGATGGAGATCAATCTGAATGACATGAAGGAAGTCCGCGACTGGTCTGACAGGCGGCTTTTCCGGGAGATCCTTGAGCGGTTTGATGTTCTCCCGATTACCACGGACAGCCATTTCGGAGAGTATCTGGCGTGGGCTTCAGAGGTATCTGATCATCGTGGGATCTTGGATTTCCTTACCTACTACCGCTGCTTCCTCGGGTCGGCTGATCCCGCCATCAGCCACGAACTGCGGGAACGCATGGTTCCGATCATGGAGGCGATGCTTTCCGGCGAGGAATACGAGGAGGCAGCCGTCAATATTCCGAATGCCGGCTTCATCAAGCACCTGCCGGACTGGATGGTCGTGGAGGTTCCTGCCATGGTGGGCTTGTCGGGGCCCAAGGGCATTCCCGTCGACCTGCCCGGCGGGGTGCTCGGGCTGCTTACCAACCAGATCGGCATCCATGACATGACGGCAAGAGCCGTGCTGGAAGCGAGCCGCGAATTTGCCGTGCAGGCATTGCTTGTCGACCCGGCGGTCACCAAGGCCAAGGCTGTGCCGGCCCTTGTCGACCACATGATCGCCGAGCAGAGTCCTTGGCTGGATTATCTGCGGTAGATCCCACGTTTCGTTTGCTGCGGCGAAGCGTGGCATCTCCGATCAGTGAAGTTCGCGGGATCGGTTGTCATGCCGCCGGCCTGCCCCGGCTGTTGTCTTGAAGGCGGCGGGCTTTAATGCCTCGGCCCTTTCAGTTCTGAGCCAGCAGCCGTTCGGACAGGTCAGCTTTCGGAGCAAAAGACGGGATTCCACAGCCTTTGTCCTGAAGTTATTTTCCGAACCTTTCCCAATAGCCGCCGAACAGTTCCGCTTCGGAAGGCTTGTCTTCCGGAATTGCCGTGACAAGACGAGTGACATTGATAAAACAGCGGTAATTCAGATTATCGCCGAGATTGTTGCCCGCCCATGTTCCGCCGCCCATCGACAGCGTGAACGGCAGAGAGTTGTCGAATCCGCCGCCGGCGCCGAAAGCGTGCGCCTGATTGACAAGAACCCGGACCACATCCGCGTTTTCGGCCAGATGCCGTGCATTCCGCATGTCACGGGTATGAATTCCGACGGAATGGCCTTTCCCCTTCACATCAAGAACCGCGGCGGCGATGCCCACGGCATCGGCAAAATCGTCGGCGCGGTACAGGGTCATGACCAGCGAGAGCTTTTCGTCCGCGAAACTCCCTTGTCCGCCGACGGCGTTTTCCTCGACCATGAAAAAGCGGCGTGAATACGCAGCCGGACGCAGCCCGAACAGTTCGGCCAGAACGGCGGCGTCCTTAGCGATAACTTGCCGGTTCAACTTGCCGTTCAACCAGTGGGTTTCCCGGACAGATCGGCGCTCCTCCGGACTGCAGAGCCAGCCTCCCGCGCTTTGCAGAGCGTTGACCGCGTGATCGTAGACCGAGTCGAGGATGATGACCGAGTTTTCCGATGAACATGATGTCGCGTTGTCGAAGGTTTTCGACCGGGCGATCTTGTCAGCAGCATCTTCGATATCTGCGTTCGCATCAATGATAACCGGGACATTTCCGGCGCCGACGCCGATCGCAGGCGTACCGGAGCGCATGGCCCGGCGGACATTGTCCTGCGATCCGGTGACCACGGCCAGATCAGCCTGTTTCATCAGTTCCTGGGCGAGTTCTTTGTCCGCCGGCGGCGGCAGAAGCTGCACCAGGTCCTCTGGATGTTCTGCTTTCGACAGTTCCGAACGCATGAGTTCGACGCATTTCACGGCGGTCTGGTACCCCGCCGGCGACGGCGCGATGATGATCGCGTTGCCGCCCTTGACGGCCATCATCGCCTTGTTCACCGGCGTGGCGCTTGGGTTTGTCGACGGACATACCGCTCCGACCACGCCGACGGGTTTGCCGAAATACGCAATGCCCGCCTCCGGATCTTCGCTGATCAGCCCGACAGTCCGGGCCCGCAGAAGATCCCGCAATGTGCCGAAAGTCTTGCGCGTGTTTTTTGTGATTTTGGACTCGACGTCGCCAAGACCGGTATCTCTGACCGCCATTCCGGCAAGCAGTTCCGCATGTTTCGGTTTGTACAGGGACCAAGCCAACGCAGTTACGGCATCGTCAATCCGCTGCTGCCCGCAGCCGCTTATGCTGTTCATGGCCGCCCGGGCTTTTCCGATCAATATCCGGACCTTTTCGGCGGCAGTCAGACTTTTGCCTGTAAATCCGTCCAACTGATTCGCTCCTTCAACTGAGCGGCGCCGACGGAAGAATCCGCCGCCGGCGCAGGTTGCGGCGGCAGAGCCGTCCTGGCAATAAACCCGATTCGCCGCGCTTGACCGGAGTGAGACAGCGGAGTCATTTTTGCCTCGATCGGCAGTTAGCAGTCTGACACAGCGGGATTAACGGCAGCACCCATGTTACGATTCAAGATATCATGGCAGATCAAGCTGGTTCAACACGCTCTGTACGGAACAACGACGTATGGAATCGCATGCCGTTGAACTATAGCTGCTTGGCCCGATATGGCAGTCGCCGGATTCAGCCGCTGAAGAAAAGCGGTTTTCGCAAAGGGGCTTCGCGGCGGAGACCCGGCAGCCCGCAGTCGGCGGCAGCCCGCGGACTCGCCCGCTAGACGGGGCGGCTAGTAGTCTGTCTTTGTTGTGTTGATGGATAAAAAGAACGAAGTAGACGCGCCCGACATGTGACGAGTTTAACGTCCGGCTGCTGCTCCTAATCCGCCAGTGCCATCAATCCTGCCATGTTCGACTGCTAGGCTGCCGCCAAGCACTGGGGCAGCCGCGAGAGGATGGCGCGGCTGCAGATCGGCAATGAAACAAAAATTGGCTGCAGCCTCGCGCCGCATGCACCCCTGTGGACAAACCCTGATGGAATTGTCCTTGGTTTGATTCAAATGAGTTATCTGCTTCCCGATGCGTGATCAGATTGATAACCGCCGCCGCTTCGAAAAGCCGGCGGCTCTTCCGGCCAGGATTTGCTTGTTGGAAGCGATCTGAACAGATCCACGGATTGTGCGTTTGCTCCCATCTCCGCGGAATGAAAGCTGTCCGGGGATTTTCCGGACATCAGATTGACTCGGCGACGACTACATGGAAAATTTGCGAATGATCAAAGTATTCAAATCAAGGAAGGCATGACAATGAGGCGCAGCACAGACCGTATACTCACATCGCATGTCGGCAGCCTGCCGCGCCCGCACGATTTGCTGGATATCCTCAAGGCCCGCATTGAGGGCGGCGATTTTGATCAAGGCGAGCTTGACGCCATGGTTTCGTCTGCGGTTGACCGCGTGGTCGCCAAGCAGGTCAAGGCTGGAATTGATATTGTTGCCGACGGCGAGATGTCGAAGCCGGGGCATGCGGTCTATATTGAGGAGCGGTTGACCGGCTTTGAGCAGAGGCCTGGACATGACACGGGCTACTATGCTGCGGAAAAAGCCGCGTTTCCTGAATTCTATGAGGAATACTTCCGCCGGATGCATCTGGGCGGGTCTATCGCTCCGGCACATCCCGTGTGCTGTGTCGGACCGGTCCGATACGTCGGCCAAGAGGCGTTGCGGAAGGATCTGGAAAACTTGCGCTCGTCTTGCGAAAGGCATGGCGCCGAAGAAGCGTTCATGCCTTGCGCTGCAGTGACAGGCGTGGGTTTCAATGAATATTATTCCAGCCATGAAGAGTATATGTACGCGGTCGCGGACGCGCTGGCCGTGGAATATAATGCGATTGTCGACGCGGGCTTCCTGCTTCAGGTTGACGACCCTTTCCTGCCCAATGTTTATATGGACGAATCGCTGGACGAGAAAGAGCGCGCCGCCAAAGCCGGCCTGTTCGTGGACACGGTCAATCATTCAATCAGAGGAATTCCGCAGGAAAAAATCCGTTACCATACCTGCTATGGAATCAATCAGGGGCCGCGGGTGCATGAGCCGGATATGCCGATGATGGCCGGTGAGGTGCTGCGGATCAACGCCGCCGCATATTCGTTTGAGGCCGGCAATCCCCGGCACGAGCATGAGCACCGCCTTTGGGAAGATGTCAGACTGCCGGAAGGGAAAATTCTCATGCCCGGCGTGATCACGCATTCGACCAGCGTTATAGAACATCCGGAATATGTCGCCGAGCGGATCAGGCGGTTCGCCGGCCATGTCGGCCGTGAAAATGTCATCGCCGGCGCCGACTGCGGTTTTTCCAGTCAGGCGACATACAAAACCGAAGTCGACAGCCGCATTGTCTGGGCAAAACTCGCCGCCTTGGCAGAAGGCGCCCGTATCGCCACTGAAAGTCTTTGGGCATGACGGCAGGGCAAACCGTTCCCGAAGAGATTCAATTGATCAGCGGTCTGAATGGGTTTGGTTTGCCGGTGCGGACAAATTCCGGGAAAGCGCACTGAATCGCGACGGACCGCCGGCCATGATCCCGTTTTCGCGGCGGGGCGGCTGCGTGTTCCTTGATCTGACATTGACCAGAGGCTGGATTCGTCGCTGCCGCAAACGGCAATCGGCTGCGGAAACCCACGGCAAGGATCTTGTTTCCGGTTCAGCCGTCCTCCTTTCGGGCGCGTTTTTCGGCAATGCCGGATTCTCCCCGGCGGCGTTCAAGTTCTTCAAGCACCTCGTTCAGGCTGACGCCGTTGGCCTTGAGCAGAACCAGCAGGTGATAAAGAGTGTCCGACGCTTCGTTGATCAGGTCGGATTTGGAACCGGCGGCGCCGGCCAAGACTGTCTCCACAGCTTCCTCGCCGAATTTCTGCGCACAGCGTTTCCGTCCGCCCGCAAGCAGTTTGGCGGTCCAAGACTCGCCGGTTCCGCCGCCGCTGCGGTTCGCGATAATTGATTCGAGGTTCTCGAGCGTGTTCATGGCTGTCGCACCGGAATTCCCGCTTCCGCCATATGCGTTTTCGCTTCCTGGATGGAGTATGTCCCGAAATGAAAAATCGATGCCGCCAGCACGGCCGAAGCCTTCCCCAGGGTCACGCCTTCAACAAGATGCCGCAGGTCGCCGACACCGCCGGATGCGATCACCGGCACGGAAACCGCTTCCGCCACAGCGCGGGTCAGTTTCAGATCAAAGCCGGCCTTGGTGCCGTCGCTGTCCATGCTGGTCAGCAGGATTTCTCCGGCTCCCCGGTCTTGGACCTCGCGCGCGAATTCGAGAGCGTCGATTCCCGTGCGCATGCTTCCTCCGTGAGTGAAAATCTCCCAGCGGTCCTGCCCGGCAGACTTGGCGTCAATTGCCGTGACAATGCACTGGTTGCCGAAACGGGCGGCAGATTTCTCGATGCAGCCGGTGTCCTGAACTGCGGCGGTGTTGAATGAAACTTTGTCAGCGCCGGCGCGGAGCAGGGCTTCAACATCAAACTCGTTTCTGACGCCTCCGCCCACGGTCAGCGGCATGAAGCAGCATTCGGCAGTGCGCGAGACGAGGCCGAAAAGCGTGCCGCGGTTTTCCCGGGAGGCTGAAATGTCCAGAAAGCACAGTTCGTCAGCTCCTTCAGCATCGTATTTTCGCGCAGCTTCGACCGGGTCGCCTGCGTCCCGCAGGCCGACGAAATTCACGCCTTTGACGACTCGGCCGTCTTTGACGTCCAAGCAGGGGATAATACGGATCTTCAACATTCCGGCCCGCCTGTCGCCGCCTGTCAGAAACGCGTCGGGAATCGCCGTCGATCCCCGCGCATACGCCGCATGTATTTGGCGCAGCGGCGGATCATCTTGCCTCTCCGCCGCCGTTCAATGCCGCAAGAGCGTCCGCGACCTTTAACGATCCATCGTACAGCGCTCGTCCCACGATAGCGCCTTGCAGTTTTCCGCAGGAATTCCGCAGATTTCTCAGATCGGACTCTGATGATATGCCGCCGGAGGAGATCACGGGTATCGACACACTTTCCGCGAGAGCGCCTGTCGCCGCGGTATTCGGCCCGGCTTTGACTCCGTCGCGGTCGATGTCGGTATAGATAACAGCGCAGACTCCGCAGTCTTCGAACCGCCGCGCCAGTTCGACTGCCGGGACGCGTGAGTCTGAGATCCATCCTCGGGTTGCCGCATACCCCTTCCTGGCATCGATTCCGATGGCCACCTGACCGGGAAACGAGCGGGCGGCGTCCCTGACCAGATCGGGCTTTTCCACCGCGGCGGTGCCGAGCACAACCCGTGCGACGCCTTCGCCCAGCCAGCGTTCGACCGCAGCAATGTCCCTGATTCCGCCGCCAAGCTGCACCGGCACCGATATTTCAGCCAATATGTCCGCCACGGACCTGGCATTCCGCGCTGACCCCTCGAATGCGCCGTCAAGATCAACAACATGAAGCCATGAGCACCCGCTCTCCGCGAAATCCGCGGCCTGTGCGGCCGGGCTCTCGTTGTAGATGGTGGCTGTGTCCGCTTGTCCTCTGACAAGCCGAACACACTTCCCCGCCTGCAGGTCTATGGCCGGATACAGAATCACCGCTTCGTCAACCCGGGTTCCAAGCCAGGAAATTGCCGATGATCCTGAGGCCGGCGGCTTGGCTTTTTTCGGGGTGAAACTGCGTCCCGGCGAGATTCCCGTCGGCTACGGCGGCGGTGATGCCGCCGCCGTATTCGGTTCGGGCGATGAGGTGATTCCCGGATTCGGGAACCAGTTGGTAGGAATGCACGAAATACACGTCCGTTCCGCCGTTGATTCCATCGAAGAGCGGATGGCTGTTCGTAATGATCAGTTCGTTCCAGCCCATATGAGGAATCTTCATGTCATGATTTATCCGCTTAAGCGGCCTGACTTCTCCGGGAATCCAGTTGAATCCTTCAGTCTTGCCGTGCTCATAACCAACCGAAGCCATCAGCTGCATGCCGACGCATATTCCCAGGAACGGCACGCCTCTGCCGGCTACAGAAACAAGAAGAGCCTCGTCCAGTCCGTTTTCGGCCAGTCCCCGGCGGCAGTCGGCGAACGCGCCGACACCCGGCAGGACCACCCGGTCGGCCTCCGCGACATCTTCGGGTTGTGAAGACAAAAGAATGTCTCCCGCCGCCGATTCCGCAGCCATTTTACGGAACGCTTTCTCCGCGGAGTGAAGATTCCCCGAACTGTAATCGACAATGACCGTCCGCATTTTCAGAGCGTCTCTTTCGTCGAAGGGATAGTCCCTGCCGCCCGGCTGTCGGTTTCCACGGCCATGCGCAGGGCGCGCGCCGCGGATTTGAATGTCGCTTCGGCTATATGGTGGCTGTTGAATCCGCGGCGCAATTCAACATGCAGGGTGATCCCTCCGCATGAGGCGAAAGCCTGAAAAAATTCCCGCACCAGATCAGTGTCGAATTGTCCGATCTTCTCTGCCGGAAATTCGACCTTCCAATTCAAGAACGGCCTCCCGGACAGATCAAGTGCGGTGTCGACCCAGGCATCGTCCATGGGGAGGCTCCAGAATCCGTAGCGGCGGATACCCCGCTTGTCACCCAGCGCTTCGGCCAGCGCCTGGCCCAGCACGATTCCGGTATCTTCTGCGCAGTGATGGTCGTCGACATGGAGATCGCCCTTGGCGCTGATCTTGAAATCCATCAGAGAATGGCGGGCGAACTGCTCCAGCATATGGTCAAAGAATCCAACGCCCGTTTCGACTTGGCAGGCGCCTGTGCCATCGAGCTTGATCTCGGCCGAAATGCAGGTTTCCGTCGTTGACCGGGTGATTTGTGCTCCGCGCATCTCATTTCCTGTTCAAATATTCACCAGTATATTGCAGCAGCCGCGGATTTGCCAACATCGCGGCCCGCGCATGCGGCAAGGAGATGTGCTTGGACGGTCGCGTAATTTCTTCGGGATTCACATACCTGATTGCCCAAGCCGCGAGTAAGACAGGCCTATTCAGCACCGCTGTTCCGTTTACGGTAATCCCAGTCTTCTTTCGGCGGTTCCGCCGTGATGTCGGGTTTCTGCTCTCAACCCGCCTGTGTTATCAATCCTGCCATGTTTGACTTCTAGTAGTCTGACACAGTGATAATGATGGTAATTGTAGTTTGGAGGACGTCCTGATTTCCGGTGTTGACACTCCGTTGAAGTTGCAGCAGAAGCTTCAGTCTGAACGAAGACAAATGTTGTCGGCCAGGTGTTTCAGCCGGATTCTGAGCAGGAATCCAGCGGCTGATGCCTGTTTCGCGCCGGCGGCGATTCAAGAGGCGGGAAGCTATGACGGACTGACAGGAACAAATCGGACGCAAGATACAGCGCATTCGGCTCGAAGATCATGAACGGGTTGAATCAGAGGAGATCGTTTCATCCGGCCGCGGTTCGGCCGAGCGGTGGCGGGCACATATTCTTCTTCTTACGGATGAGAACCGGAAGAGCGGCGCGCGCGCCGATGCCGACGCCGCCGATTCCGTCGGGGTCGGCACGGCGACTGTCGAGCGGCTCCGCCGGCGTTTCGTCGAGGAGGGTACAGCGGCTTTGGAGCGAAGGCCGCATTCGAACCGCGTTCCTCCGAAGCTTGACGGCGAGGGCGAGGCGAAGCTGACGATGATCGCCTGTTCGGAACCTCCCGAAGGGCGTTCCTCACAGCCGCCGGCCCTGCTCGGCGAGCGGCTGGTCGCGTTGAATGTCGTTGACAGCATTTCCCGGGAGACGGTAAGAAGGACATTAAAAAAACGATTTGAAACCGCACCTTACGCGGTGCCAGCGCATTCCGGCGGAGAAAAACGGCGGCTTCGCATGCTCAATGGAGGATGTGCTCAGGGTCTGTCAGCGGAAATTCAGCGAGGACGAGGTCCCAGTGTGCACAGCCGAGGCTCTGAGAAAGCGGACGAAGGAGGTCCGCACGGCTTTGCCTGCCGCTCCCGGCCGGCCGGCGCGCTTCGACTGCGAATACGAGCGCAACGGGACGGCGAATCTGTTCATGGTTCATGCGCCGCTTTCAGGCCAGGGAATGTCAAAATCACCGACCGCCGGACGAAGAAAGATTTCGCCGAGCTCCTCAGAGACATCGCCGACGTTCACTTCCCCGGCAAAAAATTGTGCCAGCCATGGACAACGCATGAGTTGTCGAGTCTTTACTACGCTTTTCCGCCGGAGCAGGCGAGCAGGCTCTACGAGCGTTTCGAAGTTCATCACATGCCGAAACACGGCAGCTGGCTGAACATCGCCGAGAGCGGAATCAGCGTGCTGAGCCGTCAGTGCCTGTCCCGGCGCATTCCCGACCGGGAGACGCTCTGCTGCGATGTTTCGGCATGGGAAAAAGCGCGCAACGCCGACCCGGCCCCGGTCAAACAGCGGTTCACCGCTGAAGACGCGCGCATCAAACTGCATTCCTTATATCCATCAATATAACAATGACAGACTACCAGTTCGCAATGCCGATGGATGACTCCGCCCAACCTGTCGCGGCTGCAGCCGGAGACAATACAGCTGCTTCCCGGCATTCCTGCGACACCCTTCCCTGGCAAGGCAGATGGCCCGGGACAGCAGCCGATTGCAGGGCTGTTATCCGCGGGTCCATCGCCTGCGCATCGGCAACTGTGATCAGTTCCGGGTTCCGAACCAAGCTCCGACCGCGGTTCCCCGGCTCCCGTCGGCCTCCGTCCATTTACCCCCGACGGTGCCGGCCACCAGCCGAGGATCTCCGGCCTGCGTCTTGGTCGAAAACCGCCCGCCCCAGGAACCGCCTGAGGAAGTCACGCTTTTGTCGCTGCGCTCCATCTTCACATTGCCGGTGAAATCTCCCCCCGTAACGGATGCCGCCTGCATGCGCACCCGCACCGGAGCGGACCCGGAAAAGGTCGCGGTTTGCCCGCTTCCACTGACCCCGACGCCTGCCACAGAAACACCGCCATTGCAGCCTATGCAGCCGGAAATCGTGGGACTGCCCGAAAAGACCGCAGTTAGACTGGCATCTCCTTGAAATTCTCCAATCGTGGTCACTCCGGTTGACCCGTTCTTATAGCCATACAACCCCCCGGCAGTGCCCGTGTAGGTCGCTCTGCCGCTGACTGGCAGTGTCGGATCGCCGGAGATTTCGGGGCCGTCCACGAACGCGCCGATCTCCACCCCCGTGATCTCCAGCGGATTGACGCGTCCCACGGCGTGCATCCAGTAGCCGCCGGCCAGATAGTCGCTCGGATCCGCGTTGTTCCAGTTTGTGTAGACCGCCGCGAGCGTGACGCTGGTGTCGGTGTATGTCAACATCCCGTCGCCGCGAAAGGAATACCCGGATAAGATCGGGTCATAGGATTTGGCAGCGAGCCCGTGGGACGCGGAATTGAAGGCGACGCTGCTCCCGTCGGTGCGCCGGACGTTCACACGCACATGGCGCCCGTCGAACGAGGCGGACGCCGCGTCTATCAATCTAACATACTTATCTCCGTGTCTTCTTCTCCTTCCGGCCAGCCTCCTTCCCAGTCCCGCACAGCGCGGACAGCGATGACGGCCTGAGACAGGAACCTGACGCCTTCCCACAGCTTCTGCGTGCCGGGCAGCGGCTGACGTTTCGAAGGATGAAAGCCGGCCAGCCCGCCGGTAAGCACGACGAAGCCCTTGACGGTCATATCCGGCGGCGCCCGGGGAACCTTGAAGCCGTGCCGGGCGGCGAGGGCGCAGAGGACCGTGATGTCTTCCCGGGCGACATGCAGTCCGGCCGGGTCGTCCGGCCTCTCGCGGGCCAAGAGGGAGAGATCCCAGACCCGGAACGCTGTGACCGCGTCGAAGGCGAAGCACTTGCGGAGGTCGTCGGCGTCATTCAGTCTGCGGTCTTCGATGCGGGTGCCGACCTTCAGGGCGTGGAAGAAACGTTCGATCCGCCAGCGCAGTTCGTACCAGCGCAGCGCGGTGCGGGCGGTCTCGAAGCCGGCTTCGCCCTCCGTAGTCAGCAGCATCCAGTGCAGCGGCGCGCTCTTTTTCCCCTTCAAGGGGCGGCGGGGCGGGTTTTCCTCGAGGGCGGAGACGGCGGTCATGCGAACCGGCGCTTCGCCCGCCCGGTCCTTCGGGGGGAGCAGGTTCACAGACGCGCAGCGCAGCGTCAGCTTCGCCGTGCGGCCCTTCCTGCGGTTCGGGCCGCCGCAGGCGGGAACCTCGATTTTCCTTGTTCCCACAGGGTCTGTCGCCAGCACGAAGTCCCGGAGATCGGCGTCGCCGCCCGAGGGCAGCGCTGCCCGTCGCTTCGATCCCCGGCCCGCCCGGATCAGCAAGGCCGCCCCTGTCTCCCCGGCGCGCGAGATCAGTTACTGGAAGTCGCCCTCCCGGTCGCAGACCGTCACCACGCGGGTGTCCGGGCAGGCGCGCGCGAGTTCCTGCGCACGGTCGAGACCGGCGATCCAGCGGACGCTGTCCTTCTCCTCCGCCCGGCGGAATTCCGCGTCCGCCTCGAACATCCCGAGCGGCCGTCCGGCCGCGTTCACCGCGACGCCGACATGAGCGAGGATGCCCGACGCTCCCTTGCCGCCGCCGCCGATGTCGTCGAGGCCCGACGTCGCCGACAGGCCGTCGTAGTTCAGCGCGGTCGTGTCCTGAACAGCCAGCACGAGCCGCTCGGCGCGGCACCTCTCGACCGTCTGCTCGAAGTGCGAATGCAGTATGTGCTCCATCTTCACCGCCTTGTTCGACAACAGCCGGTAAGCCGCCGCCTGTTCCGCCTGTCCCGGAAAGATCGCCGGCAGGCCCTCGCCGAGCCGCCGGGTCCAGGCCGCGCCCATGCGCGCGATCCGGCGCCTGACCCTGCCGTCCGGGTGCGTGCTGCGCCCGTACTCCCGTTCGGCCCAGCCCCCCTCGCTGTACAGCGATCCGGACCAGCCGAGAACCCGTTCCGGCACGCGGCTCAGAACCTCGCGCCAGCCCTCCGAAAGCGGCTTGAGCCAGACCGCGCGGCGCACGCCCGAACGCCGCCCCGAAGTCAGTTCCGGGCAGCGTTTCCATCCCGCGGCCCTGTAGCTCAGGCCGGACATCTCCGGCCCCGTGAAGGTCTGCGCCAGGACAGGACGCTCGCCGTAGGCGGCTGGCTGGTCGCCGGCGATCCGCTCCGCCGCCAAGCGGAGGACCCGGGACGCCAGCCCGCGCACCCGGACGCCGGGCAGCAGGAGAAACCGGTTGTTGCACACGACCTTGCCGATATTAGCGACGCGGGCATCGGCCGACCAGCCGATCAAGCCGTCGCGGGGGCCGAGCTGGATCCCGGCCGCGGAGAAACCGATGCCGCCCAGGACCCCGAAACGTTCAGAACGGACCCAGTGCCGGACCTGGCCGCCCGGCGGGCGGCGATGTCCTTCCGGATGATGTGTCTCGATCATCGATTCCCAGCGGCGGCGGTCATCCGCGTCCGTCAACGGTTCGAGCGACAGGGCGCCGAGCTCGCTGAGCGCGCACGCGACAGAGATGTCGGGAAAGTCGGCCGCAGGACGCGAGTGCGGATCAAGCCCCGTCTCCTTCGCCTCCGGCAGGCGCGCGCCCAGCCTCTCCGCAAGCGTCGGCAAGAGCTTGCGCGCCGACGCGAGGCACAGCTTGCCGGTGCGGCCGCGCCAGCTCTCACGCCCGCACAGTTCGCGGGCGAGCGCGGTCCGCGTCAGGTCCCCGCTCTTGCAGGCCCTGTCGAACCATTCCACCGTCTCCGAAGAAATTTGACGCATACCGATCCGCATGGCCGCATGATTCGCACGGAAGCATGCTGGAAGTCAAGTGTGTATTGTTGATAGACGCCGCGTCTCCCGTCACACCCGCGACACTGCCTGAATTCGACGATTGGGTCACGCTGCCGAAGCGTGGCCGGTTGACGGCGGCCCGCGCCCCGGCGCTGATTGTCGCGTCGGGATCTGCGGACTGGGCGTCACCGGCGCTGAGATCGGCGGGTGGGGTTGTGCCGGGGTCGGCGGGCGGATTCGTACCGGGGCTGCCGCCCCCGCCGCCGCAAGCCGTGAGCAAAATACAGGTAACCGCGACAGTGGCCGATTTAAACATCTTCATGACAATCTCCTTTGTGGATTTACTGAATCGTGTTGATGATCTTCAAAAGCCTGAAGAAGCCGGAGACAAAAAAGACAACGGCGATCCGGGACTGCGGAACTGGATTATCGACTCGTCGACGATCCGTGCTCACCGCCGAGCCGCCGGGCCGTTCCGGGACGGCGAACCGCAGGAAATCCGACACTCCCGGGGCGGGCGGACGACGAAAATCCATGCCGCGGTCAACGGCAAGGCCGGGTTGCGCCGCATGCGCCTGTCGCCGGGGCAGGCCGCCGACCGCGCCGAGGCGGCGGTCTTTCTTGACGGTCTTGAAGCCAGCTGCGTCCTGATCGCCGACAAGGCTTACGATGCTGACGCCGTTCTCAAGCGGGCGGTGGAAGTCAGCTGCCGGGCCGTCATTCCGTCTGAGCCGAACCGCAGGCGGCAGCGGCCGCTGGATGCCGCAGCCTATGCGAAGCGCAATGTCATCGAGCGTTTCTTCGGAAGAATCACAGAGTTCCGACAGGTCGCGACCCGCTTTAACAAGCGGACGCACAACTTCGCCGCTGTTATCCTCACTGGTGTCAGCCGCCTGCTGCGGTATGACGCAAAGCGAACAGCTGGGTACGCAGCCTAGTTGGTGCTTGCAAGAAAAGTGTCTTTCTTATTATTTTTCAGCATTTTGAAGTGTTTTTTCCTTTTCAAGAATCAGCGTTTTCGCTAAGAATCCGGCGATTTATCCTGAATCGCGGCAATCTTCGCCGTTTTTTTCACCGGGAGAACGATATGAGACGCTTGATCAAACCGGCCCGCCTCGGCTCGACGGCCATCGAAACCCTGAAGATCAATCCGAAGTCGCGGGACGACATCGAGAACGTTCTCAGGGGCCTGCAGCATCTTTATGTCAATCGCCAGCGCGATCTTCAGCGGATTTTCGATGAGGAGTTCTTCGCCGATGTCGACTGGCACAACGGTCGTCCGGGAACAGCTTGCCGGTCGATTTTGGTGATCGGCGTTCTCAAGCAGGGGACTGACTGCGATTTCGACCGGCTTCAGAGCTTGGCAGACAACCATGCGCTGATCCGCGCGATGCTCGGCCATGACGATGTTTTCGACTGCGGCGGGTATGAGATGCAGACGCTTGTCGATGATGTTTCCCTCTTGACGCCGCGGATGCTGGCGCGTGTCGGCAAACTGCTGGCAGCGAGCGGCCATGAGGTCGCCGGAAAAAAGCCTGGTGCCGCGTTGCGCGGCCGCGTTGACAGTTTTTGCGTTGAGACGGATGTTCATTTTCCGACGGATGTGAATCTTCTCATGGATGCGGTGCGCTGCATGGTGCGGGAGACGGCGCGGGAGGCTTGCCGGCGCGGCGTTCCCGGCTGGCGGCAGAGCGCGCATCTGCAGGCCGGGCTGCGGCGGCGGTTTCACGGCGTCCGCACGCGGCGGCGGCAGACCGAGACGCGCGTCAGGGAGTATCTGCGGTTTTGCCGCCGCCTCGTCGCGAAAACTGCTGAGACTTTTTCGGCTTTGGCAGCGGCCGGCGCCAGCGCGTTAAAACTGTGTTTGATTGACAGCTATCTGGCGCACGCCAGGCGGCAGATCGACCAGGTCAGCCGCCGCCTGCTCCAGGGGGAGGTGATACCGCAGAATGAGAAGGTGTTCTCGATTTTCGAGCCGCACACGCGGTGGATCGCCAAGGGCAAGGCCGGCTCGCCCGTGGAGCCAGTAGTTCCGGTGGTTGTCATCGAGGATCAGGGCTGGTTTATAATCCATCATGAGATCATGCAGGAAGACTCCGATGTTCACCATGCCGTTCCGGTCGTCGCGGCGGCGCAGGAGCGGTTTCCGGAACTCCGGGCCTGCAGTTTCGACCGCGGCTTTCACAGCCCGGAGAACCGCCGCGGTCTGGATGCGATGCTTGATCTGAACGCGCTGCCGAAGAAGGGGTATCTTTCGAAGGCGGAGCGGGAGCGGCAGTCGGAACCCGGCTTCGCCGAGGCCCGCCGTCAGCATCCGGCGGTTGAATCGGCGATCAGCTGTCTGGAGCACCGCGGTCTCGACCGGATCCGGAGCCATGGCCGCGACGGCTTCGCCCGCACCGCGGCTCTCGCGGTGCTGGCCGCGAACTGCTGCCGGCTCGGAAGGCTTCTGCTGAAAAGACGGCAGATGCGGAGCAGGAAGCGATTGCGACGACGCGCCGCCTGACCCCCCCCCTTCATCGAAACAGCGGCTTTCTCCCGGGTCTCTCAACCCGGGAGCGGTCAGCCGTGCTCCGGCAGCTCATCAATTCAGTGTTGACGCCTGTCAATTCAGTGTCAGCAACTGATTCCCGCCGTCCGGCGTGCTTCAGAGCCCGGATCCGCCGCCGGATGGCGGCCCGGACGCGCCGAGCCGCCGCCGGACGCCGCCGGAAACAGGGGTTTTCTGACAGACACTAGTTGAGCGGACTTGGTCCGTCGCCTGCCGCAGCAGTGATGACGGACACTTTCCGCGCCCGCGTGGATTGCGTCGACTGAAGGACGGCGACGGGAACCGCACTCGGTGCGGTTGACACCGGACTGCCCCCTCTGCGTCGGGACATCCCCTTCCGTAGGGGGGGGGGGTAACAGACCACCCATATCAACCAGCGCAATGTCGCCTATCGTTCTCATCGCAATCCTGATTCCGGCTTTTTGCGTTTTGCCGCCAGCGGATAGAATCATACGGGAACCATCGCGTCAAGCTGATATTTACGCTTAACCCTTAACCCGGAATTTTTGGATTCCGGAGATTAGTAGTTCGACATTGTTATATTGATGGATGGAAATAGTGAAGTAGACGCTCCAGTATATTAAGCTTGTTGTTTCCGTTTTCGTCGATTTTTGGATACGCGATCGCCAGTTTTTTCTCGTCCTGCTCCTCGCGCACTTTGTTCCACGTATATTCGTCGCTTGCCGTGTAGAAGAGCAAATAGTCGGAAATGCGTCCGTAGCGGCCCGGATCGTTGTGCGAAACCGCGCGACGCCATGTGATCGAATTTCGGAACGCGGCCGGCCCGAACAAGCCGTCCATGAGCGTTTTAAGATAACGGCCCGCTACATCATCGCAGTGAAGGTAGACCGAGCCCGTGGCCTTCAGGATACGCCGCATTTCAAGCAATCGGACGGCCATCATGATGAGATAGGCTTGCATGGACTTCCCATGCGCCTGCCGGGCCGCCTCAATTACAGCATAGGCAGCCGGGTTCCGATCCGCTAGTTCGCCATGCTCGTGGACATCAACATCATCGAGAGTCCAGGCATCCTTGAAGGCCGCGCCTGCGGCTTTGGAGCCTATCGGCGCTTCGTAGTTCCGGTTCGAGTTGAACGGCGGGTCGAGATAGATCAGATCGATACAGGCGGAATTCATGCCGCGAAGCACCGGTAGATTGTCGCCCGTCCAAATGGTCTCGCTGGCAAAATTCAGAGCGGTCATGCTGCCGGCATCAATCCTGAAGACAGACGGTCAACGGCGATAAAGCCTTTGCAGCGCAGCCGCTTTTCGGCCGTACTGGCGGCGACTGCATCATGCCCGCTGTATCGTGCTTCCCGATATCATGACGCTTGGCAGACTCATGAACATAACTCAAGGCGCTTCTCCGAAAGTTGGTGGAAAATTCCTTGGTATCCGCGTTGCAGGATCGTTCGTGTGCGCCGTGTCCGCGGACATGCTCCCAAGCCCTGTGGTTGACGTTCCCATGCGTAAACCCTGGCATTCCGCGACGGACCAGCCGCTTCATCTAGCAGAGCGTCGCATCTGACCGGCCACGCTCCCTGACAAACCGCTTGGGAAGTCCTGCTGTTGTCCGTTCGCGCCTTCGCCGCCTGTACCCGTCCGGTACCGCGTTCCTCAATACCCGCGACAGCGGATTCGCCGTCTCCGCCGCGTCCGATGAGCTCTTTCCGCGCGGCTTTAGGCATGTTCCTGCGTTTTCCGCCTGTATGCGTTTCATCGGTTTCAACCGCGCCCGTGAACATCGCCGGATTGTCGCTCCATGTTTCCCGGATGCGGTGCGCCAAGCGCCATGCCGTCTTTTGCGTGCCGCCGAGATCACGATGCAATTTCATGCCAGCGACGTCTTTCAAATGGGGATTATAGGGTTGGCCAGCCATCCTCTGGCTCGTAGTCGGTCCACATCATTTCCGTCCGCCAGTCGCTCGGCAAGGAATGGCGCGAACGGCTTAGCGCCGCGCCGGCGGTTGCAGTTCGGGCAGAGCAATTGCTTGTTCTCCGCTTCGTCAGAGCCTCCCCGCGCCTTCGCCCGGATATGATCGACGTCCGGACGCTCCGGCAGGACGGTAAGGCAACCGGGGCAGAAGCCCCACTGTTTCAGCCGGTAGGCGTCGATGATGCGCTTGTCGCCGCCCCAGTCCGGCATTTCGGTGACTTCCTGGTCCCGGCGCTGAAATGCCGCGCCGGTAAGCTCCCAGCCCGGCCGGCCGTTGGCCTGGGTGCATTTCGTCAGTAGCCGTTCCTTGACCAGAGAGTTGAGGACACCTGTCACAATTGTAGTCGTTGCCCTGTTTCACCGCATAACCCGGTTCGCGGAAGATACCTGCGCGTCGGCCTATCCCGGCGGCCCCAAGGCATTCCCCGGCCTTCTTCGCGGCATACAGCACCTCCATGACCGCGATGCGCAGGTGAGCAACGCCCCGGTGGCCGTGGCGCTTCTCCAGAGGCGGAACGGCCATTACCGCGATTCCAGTCGCTTGCGGGAGATCTCGATGTAGTCGGGATTGATGTCAATCCCGATGCTCCGCCGCTTGGTCCGCCGCGCGGCGAGGCAGGTTGTGCCGGAGCCGACGAACGGGTCCAGCACGGTTTGCCCTTCGGCAGAGAACAGCCGGATCAGGTGTTCGCAGAGCTTGACCGGCTTCGGTGTCAGATGCCCGTTGAAGCGTCCCTTCGCTTCCTTTTCCACGGTCATGACGGTTTCAGGGACGCGCGCCGTCAGGCTGTGGCGCGGGTCGATAAGGCCGGTTTCATGCGTCAGCCAGTTATCGACGAACGTCCCCTCGCGCGGTTTCTGCGCACATAGGATCGTCTCGAATTGCGGGCGAAGCTGCGGCGTTCGGCGCCCGTCCAGCGATTCGAGAGCGTCGGCCTTCTGCGCTGACGTCATGTCGGCCCGGCGCTTCACAAAATGGTCCATCGTGAACGCCTTGAACTGCGCCTTTTTGGTGAAGCGCCATGCGAAAGCGTCCCGGACCTCGAAACCCGCGTCCTCTATCGCGACGGCGGCGCGGTGGTAGAGGCGCGGCGCGGCGAACAGTAAAAGGAAGCCGCCCGGTTTCAGAACGCGCAAGAGCTCGACCGCGACCGGCTCCAGAAACGCTTGCAGGTTCTTCGCCTGCTCCCGGTCGAAACGCATCCCGACAGGCAGGCCTCCCACGACGTCTGCGCGCCGCTTCGACCGCTCAATGTCTTCCGGGCTCCAGCCGTCATCCAGCCGGTCGAGGAAATAGGGCGGGTCGGTCAGGACAAGGTGAACGCTCTTATCCGCCATGTCCGCAAGCACTTCGCGGCAATCGCCGGGATACAGCGTCGCTCGGGCGCGAGTCTTTGCGTGGAAGAGAGTCTGGGCGATTTCTTCCGGTGTCTTGTCGGTCGGAGGGACCGTGACGGCTGTGCTCATGCCCGTCATGATCACGACGTCAGCCGTGCATAAGTGAGGCGGCGGCCGATCATGCGGGCGGCAATCTCGCCCATCATGGCGTCGGTATAGTGCGGGCGAAGGCCCTGCCGCGTCGCAAACTCGTTGACATAGCGTTGCAGGCGCTTCGCCGAAAAGTGGTGGAAGGTGCCCTGACAACCCCGCTTCAACATGCTCCAGAACGACTCCATGCCGTCCACATGAGCCATTTCCCGGACATACTCGCCGACGCCGTGATTGACGGCTTTATGAGCGTATTCCGGCATCCCGGTATAGCTGCCATGTTCGTCGGTATAGAGCGTTGCGCCCGGCGCGGCAGTCTCGCGGACGAACCCTTGCAGCGCCAGCTTAGTCGTGTCCTCGATAACGCGGGCTGACACCTTGCCCGTCTCCCGGTTCTTCGCTCCGGCGACAACCGCCTTGCCGACCGTGCCCCGGCCCGCTCCGGCTTCCGCCGGCGCCTTGCGCTTGCGCGTGGGCATGTTCTTCCGCTTCCCGCCGATATAGGTCTCATCGACCTCCACTGGGCCGTCAAACAGGCCGTCGTCGCCGTCCAGCGCTTCGCGGATGCGATGCGCCACGAACCATGCCGACGATTGCGCGATTTTCAAATCGCGGTGGAGCTTCATGCTCGACACACCCTTGAGGTTCGTTGCGCAGAGGCAAATGGCGAAAGCCCATTTGCGGAGTGGCAAGGGCGACTCGGCCATGACGGATTTGGTGCGGACGCTGAAATGCTTCCGGCAGTCCTTGCACCGGTAGGGCATGGGTTTCGCGTTTTTGCAAGCCGAAAACCGGTCCGACTGGCAATGCGCGCACCGCACGCCGTCCAGCCAACGCTGGGCTTCAAACCACCGCGTGGCCGCGTCCTCATCCGGGAACATCCCGGCCAGTTCAATCAGGCTGACGCCCTTGCGGTATGACTTTCCGGGAGAGTTTGCCATGTCTGCCTCCATCGGCCCTGCCAATCTGACAGAATGTCCCGCAAATATCAAAACTTTTTGGCTAGGTAGTGGACTCAATTATCCCTTTTGCGTCATTCCGCAGCAGGCAGCGGATGACGGTCAGGATGACAGCGGCGGCGAAGTTGCGGGCTCGCTTGTCAAAGCGGGTCGCGACCCGCCGGAACTCTTTGATTCTTCCGAAGAAACGCTCAATGACATTGCGCTTCGCATAGACAGCTTTATCCAGCGGCCGCTGCCGCCTGCGGTTCGACTTCGACGGAATGACGGCCCGGCAGCCGGCTTCCGCCGTTTGCTTGAGAACGGCCTCGGTGTCGTAAGCCTTGTCGGCGATCAGGACGCAGCCGGCTTCAAGGCCGTCAAGAAGGGGCGCCGCCTCGGCGCAGTCGGCGGCCTGCCCGGGCGACAGGCGCATGCGGCGCAGCCCGCCCTTGCCGTCGACCATGGCATGAATCTTCGCAGGCTGTCCGCCCCGGGAACGCCCGATCTCCTGCGGCTCGCCGTCCTTGCGCGACCCGGCGGCACAGTGGTGAGCGCGGATCGACGACGAGTCGATCATCCGGCTCCGCGGCGCCGGATCGCCGTCGTCCTTTTCGTCCGCGGCTTCTTCTTCCGCTTCTTCAAGTCGTTGAAGATCTTCAAGAATCTTCTGCCGGCGGCCCGATTCGCTCCAGCGGGTAAAACGGTTGTAACAGGTCGTGTAAGGCCCGTAACGCTCCGGCAAATCCCGCCATGGCATGCCGGTGCGCAGCACGAAAAATATACTGGCTGTTACCTTACGGTCGTCCTTGCGCGGCGGCCCGGGCAGACCTTTCGGCATCACACGCTCCATCCGCTGCCATTGCTCGTCCGTCATATCATGCCGGCTGCCGATCATTTCAAATCTCCTTTGAGCATTCTCACCGCTGGTCGCGCGGCACTGTGCCGCAACCAGCTCAGCATGTCAAATATTTGAGGACACAACCTAGCCAACCCTATAGCCCCCTTTCAAATCCGCCAAGCAAAGGGAAACGGCGATAACCCAGACTTATAAGCCGAGCGGGGATGAGTGCATGAGCATGGCGGTCTTGACCGAAAAATTCTTGCGGCAGCCCCGGCAGCGATAAGGCTGCGGCTTGTGCGTCTTACACTCCTGGATGTCATCGCAGCCGCATTTCCGCAGCGGATGCCGTCAGGCCGGCGCATCTTGATGAACTATGCCTCCGTTGCCGCGTCGTCCGGAAACATCTGGATCAAATCGACAGGGGATATGCCCTTGCGGAAGCATTTGCCCGGAGCATCGTGCGCCATGTATTTCGCCTCTAAACATCGAAACGCATAGCCCTGCGCCGAACCGGTGAGAAATGCTGACTTTCCTGTTCCCTGAGGAAAATGTTTCCGGGAAACAAATCCCTGAACAGGCATTCCGTCTTGATATGACTTGACTTTCCGCCGTCAGCGGGAATTGTTGCCGGTATAGGATTATCGGGAGGCTTTACGGCATGACGGCCGAGTTCAGAGCGGTTCCGGCTGACGTTAACAACTGGGGAGATCTGGAATCCCTGTTCGAAGGACGCGGCGGACCGCACTATTGCTGGTGCATGGCTTGGCGGACAAAACCGCCCGAAGTCCGGCAGGCGCGCGGCTCGGCGCGGCAGGAGATATTGAAGAGAATTTTCAAAGAGCGGGTGGACCAAGGAGTGCCGGTCGGCATGATCGGCTATTGCGGCGGCGCACCGGCCGGCTGGGTCTCTGTCGCTCCGCGCGAAAGTTACCGGCCGCTGAACGGTCTGCATGATCCGAACCGGTCTGATGGGTCGGTTTGGTCAATTGCCTGTTTCTATATTCAGCGCAAGCTCCGCGGCGCTGGTCTTTGCCGCTGGCTGGCCGCCGCCGCGGTAGAATATGCCCGTTCAATGGGTGCGGATATGGTTGAGGCATTTCCCGCTGACGATGACTCTCCCAGTTATGGATTCATGGGAAGAACCGGCATGTTTCGGGATTTGGGATTCAAACCTGCCGGCAGAGCCGGCGCGCGGCGCACCGTCATGCGGCTGAAATTTGAGAACAGTGGCTGAGGCGGCACGAAACCCGGACAGGCGGATGTAGCGGAATTTACCGCAAGACGGGCTCGGTCTGCTCTCTGGTGTCCGGCAGCAGACTTTCGTCCGAGATTCAAGTCATCCATAAGGTCCATGCGGCGCGAAGCTGACGAGGACGTCTCTTCACCGACAGGCCTCGCAAGCGTTTCTTGCGGTTCACCGCCGAACACGCACGCGTTGAACTGCAGCGGTTCAATCCATCGATGCCGGAGCGATGGACTGTTCGCCTGTGTAATGGAGCCGCAGGAGGTTTGTTCACAGTGGAAATCGAAGAAACAGCGGCGCTGCAAACAAGGATGACAGTCGGAGCGGCGTGACGCAGAGCGGCTCTTTCCCGCAAGCTCACCGGTCTCTTCAGGCCGGGTCTGGTGCGGTGCGCCCGTTCATCGGTTTTCCCCCGCCACGCGGCCTTTGTTTTCACATCGGGCGAGCGCGTTCCTGCAAAGTCCGGGGTCAATCCGCATGAGTTAACCTGTTCGAGTCCACAGGACAGAGGTTCGGACAAGCCGGCGCGGATAAAGTTGTTCAAGAGCCTCCTGATACGCGCCGAGCTGTCGAAGAATGTGCTCTGGAACCTCGCTTGCCTGTTTCGGCACATTGAAGTTGGATTTGAAATCGACCGCGAGCACCCGGTCCGGTGCGACCACAAGGCGGTCAATGCAGCCCTGTATCCTGGCTCCGCCCAAGCCGGCGAGATTCGCTGTTATTCCGACCTCCGGGAAGGACAGCCCGCCGAACAGGAAACCGAGTTTAGGATCATCCAGGATACGGATCGCTTCCGCGTAAACCTCATGAAACAGCGTTTCGTCGAAGACGTGGCGTTTACACCGCAGAATGGTCCTTGCGCTTTCTTTCCGGTCCGTTTGCGCACAGCCCGGCAGACGCTCGAGCAGATGGTGAATCATGTTGCCGCGCTGGAGGGCGTTTCCGCGGCGGCGTCCGTCGCCGGCGTTTTCTGCCCGCTCCGGATCGTCTCCGCCGAGCGCGGAGGGCGACACGGGCATGGACTGAACGGGTTCCGGAACTGCTTCGCGCACCCATCCGGGCAACTCCGGAAGTGTTTTTTGACCCGTGACTCCCGCCGGCGCCGCCGCCGGCCATTCCGCGAACGAATGGCGCAGGAAATACGTGAACGGGCGCTGGTTTTTCGGCAGGCCCGGCGATTTCGTCGTGAGCGGCCTGCAGGCGAATGTGCCGTTCTCGATCAGCCGGTGCCAGCTTGTGTCGCCGGCCTTCCCGGCGCCGGCGACGATAAGCCAGTTTTCGGCGCGGGTCAGCGCGACGTAGAGCAGTCTCAGATGCTCGTTTTCAACCTGCCTTCTGGCAGCGGCGGCGGCGGTTTCAAGCAATTGGGGGCGTTCTTTTTCGGGAACGTTCCACAGCGGGACGCCATCCTCCGTGAAAAGCAGATGCTCGCGGTTCAGACGCAGCCGCATGTTGCAGGTGTCGGGCAGGATGACGATCGGTGCCTCAAGGCCTTTGGCGCCGTGCACGGTCATGACACGGATTTCATCACTCGCCTGATCAAGCCGGCGCTTGATTTCGGAATCATTGTCGCTCCATTCGAGAAATCCGGTCAGGGATGAAGCCTCGTTCTCGTCATAGGCGATCGCTTGGTGAAGAAAAGCGTCGAGAGGCTCGGCGATTTCCCGGCCCAGACGCGCGGTCAGGAGTTGGCGCGCTCCGTGAACCGTCAACAGATATTCGATCAGTTCGTAGGGTTTCATCCGCGTCGCCTGAGCCAGAAGATCCCGGATTACGGCCACCGTCCTGCCATGCTGCGATTCTGAGTCCAAGAGCGCGTGCCAGAGCGTATCGTTCCTTGGACAGGCGATTGAGAAGAGTTCTTCCTCGGAGATCTGGAATATCGGCGAGCGCAGCGCCGCCGCCAGCGATAAATCGTCGGCAGGCGTTGCCAGAAACGACAGCAGGGCTCTGAGGTCCTGAACCGCGAGGCTGTCGGACAAACGCATCCGGTCGGTTCCCGCAACCGGAAGACCGATGGATTTCAATTCCGAGATGATCAGATGAAAAAGGTCGTTGCGCCTGCGCAGCAGTATCAGAAAGTCACCATTCCGCACCGGGCGGGAGCCGCCGCCGGACGGGATTCGCTCGGCCGCGGCAGGATCGGCCATTCTCCGGATTTCGCGGGCAAGGTACCCGGCGAGTGTCTTTGTCGCTTGCGTGGCCTTGGGAATAAGCTCGGTACCGTACCAATCGGGAGACTTGGTCTCCTCCGGCGGTTCGATAACGGGCCAGATGTCCACCCGGCCGGGCAGGCTGGATCTGTAGGCGCGGTGAGCGGCCATGCCGCCGAATCCCGGCTCCGTTCTTTTTTCGAAGATTTTGTCCACGACATTGAGAATCGCTGGTGACGAGCGGAAGGAAAAGGTGAGATCCTCCTCGGTGAATTGGCGGCCGGCGGCAGAAGAACGGCTCCGGAAGTGGCGGCGCATCTCTTCGAACATCTCAGGGGCTGCGCCCTGAAAGCCGTAGATGGACTGTTTCTCGTCGCCGACCGCGAACAGGGTTCCGGTCCGGGCGCGGGCGGATGCGGACTCCTCCGCGACAGCGGTGATGATGCGCCACTGCCGTCTGCTGACGTCCTGAGCCTCGTCGATCAGGATGTGATCAATGCCGCCGTCAAGTTTATGAAACACCCATCGCGCGGTCGCCGGGTTGTTCAGCAGTTCCAAGGTCTTGATGATGAGATCGTCGAAATCAAGACTGGATTCCCGGCGTTTGCGCTGTTCATAGCAGGAAAGAAACTCCTCTGCGAAGCGATGCAAGGCGATTGTCTTGGCAGCCGCGTCCGCGGCCATGACCGGTTCTCTGATCTTGCTCACGCGATACATGTAGACATCCAGCTCTAACGCCAGCGGGCCGAGTTCTGCGCGTGCGGCCTTGGTCGGAAAAGCATTGATCTTGGGTTCGAACGGAGATGCCGCTTGAATTCCATAAAGGAATGTTCCCGCAAGAATGTCGTAGTCAGCTCGCGAAGGAGAAGCGAGGTTCAGTTTCTCCAGCTTCTGTTTCGCTTGCTTATCCCTGCCCGGGCGCCGGCCCAGATGCTTGATGAGGATTGAGATCAGCGCGGTATCCTGCTCGGTGAAAACACTCTTGATAAGCGATTCCAGCGAGGGCAGGGCGGGATCCAGGCCGAACAGCCGGTATGCGTCTTCGTCTGCGAGCGTTTGAGCGAATGCCGGCCGGCTGCCGGCGATTTCTTCGACGAGTCCCTGAAGAGAGGCGAAGTTGATGTATTCGGCCAACCTTCCGAATACCGCCGGTGACGCGGCAGAGACCGTGTTCAGCACATCGTTACGCAAATTTCTGGCGGAACGGTCGTCAAGCGACTTGAATTGAGGGGAAACGCCGGCTTCGAGCGGGAACAGCCTGAGAATGCCGCCTGCGAAAGCGTGGATAGTCTGAATTCTGATCCCGCCCGGCGCTTCAAGGGCCCGGGCGAAGAGAGTCCGGGCCTGTCTGAGCCTTTCCTGGTTAAGCGAATCGGGCCGTTCGCCGAGATCGAGAAGTTCATCGTACAGGTCCTTGCCCGGGAGCATTGACCATTTGCCGAGCCTTTCAAACAGGCGGTTCTGCATGTTGGACGCGGCGGCGGCAGTGAATGTCAGGCACAGGATCCGCTGAGGGGGCGTTCCCGACAGCAACAGACGGACTGCTCTGTCGGTCAGAACCTTTGTCTTTCCCGATCCCGCGCTCGCCGAGACCCAAGAAGCATGACGTGGATCCGCTGCATTGACCTGCGGTTGTGTCGCGGCGTCGAAATCCCGGGGTTTATTCATTTCCGTCGTCCCGACGCAGTTCCGCAGTGTCGTCCCATTCGCCGAATCTCGCGAGATGGTGATATGCGCGTCCGTAGTCGGCCAGCCGCACATCCCGTCTGGCGATATAGGGCGTGTTTTCGTCCAGATAATTGCGCAGCATGGTCTGCAGTTGGGACCATTCCTTTGCGAATATGTCCTCGGTGTCTTTCCTGTGCCGCTGAATTTCCACCTCTTTCGCTCGATTTCCGACTCCGATGTAGGCTGCCCGGAGAACTGATCCCGCCGTTTTCTTTCCGAAGGCGCCTTTTTCGATCATAACGGCGGTAAGCGGGATTTGCTTGTCGAACTGTTCGATATGGCGCGCGGTCGGGATGGTTCCCGTCTTGTAGTCGTAGAGAACCCATCCGTTTTCGGCTCTGTCGATCCTGTCGACGCGCGCTGTCAGGATAAACCGCAGATCGGGGAATCTGTGCTGGCCCGTGCTTCCGAGGAGGTGGGCGGGGTCGCCGTGTTCGCGGCGGATCATCTCCTGTTTGATGAAGTTTTCCGCAATGAAGTCCAGCTGCGCTTGCCAGAACCGCTTCGCATATGGCGGAAGCGCGCTCGCATCGAATTGTTCCGCGGCCAGATCGCGCAGACGTTCCGGCGAGCAGCGGCTGCTATCCTCCTTCGTCTCGTCGATGAACAGCCGCAAGATCCTGTGAACGGTCATCCCGCGGTGAAGAATTTCGGCGCCGCCGCTTAGGGGAGTCAGTTCCCACAGCCGAAGTATATGTTTCGCATAGATTTCGTAGGGGTTCGTGATCAGCGTTCGGATTGCCGTCACCGACAGCTTTCCGGGCCGCACTCTCCTCGGAGGTTTCGGCTGGGGCCGCGTTTCCGGTTCCAGCCGCTGCCGGGGTTCTTCCATTATACGCGCTCTTTGCAGGACTTCGTCGCCCCGCCGCCGCATTTCCGCCAGTGCCTGACGGCTGTTTCCGTCCAGACCGGCAAGAAGACTGACAAGGCGGCTCAGCCATCGTGCCGGCACCGTCGGCGAATCGATGTCGCGGGTGCAGCGGCTCAGAACCGTTTTCCCAACGCATGCGGCCTGCTGGAAGTCATGTGCCAGCAGGCCGGAAAGTCTCTCGGGCAGCAGCAGACCTGCCTCCCTGCGCAAATTCCGATTCAGCCATGGATCAGGCTGCGCCTTCTTCGGCCATGTTCCTTCATTGAGGCCGCCGGCAATGACCAGATCGGGAGCTCGCATCCTGGCATCGACCGTGTTCAGAATCGACACAAGCGGATGAGTGCCGCACGCTTCCCGGACGTTCTCTCTTGCGGCAAGAGATTTGAACAGATGCGCATAATCCATGCAGGCCATCGGTCCGCCCGCATCGCTGGCATTGCGCATCGCCTGGAACAGCCTTGCGGCGGCTTCATCAGCGGAAGAGGGCGCCGGCAGCGTCTCTGTTCCATCCCCGGTTTGCGAACCGGCAGCCAATTTCGCAACCAGATCCTCATGCCGCGCAGCGAATTCCAAAAGACTGCTCTCCGAGGCGCTGGACGCGCAGTTGAGACAATCCTTTAACCAGGCAATCCAAGCGTTCTCTGCTGAGTCGGGTTCCTGCTTAGAGCGCATGCTGTCAATGACACTTTCAATATCATTTTCCGCTTTCCGAGCCCGGACCTTCAATTCCAGCCAAGCTGTCATCTGACCGTGCAGTTCCCTGTCACGAGCCGCATGCGTCATTGGATGTTTGAGGAGAGCCATAAGGGCTGTCGGATCCGGACTTTTGCCCAGCATGTCGGCCACGGAGTGCAGAAGGCGTCCGTACATCGTATGCAGAAGTCTGTCGCTGAAACTGTTCTCAAGGCTGATGCTCCATCTTCGCAGCGCCGCCGTGACTTGCCGCGCGAGTCTCTGGTCTGGGGTCGCGAGCAACGCCGTTTCACCGTCCTCGACAGCTTCCCGCAACCGCAAGGCGATCGCGACAGCTTCTTGCCTCGGTCCGGGGGCTTCGATCAGCGTCAGGCCGGCTGCGGCTTCGTGCAGACCGCTGAGTTTCGGGCCTTCCGTCATCCACTGGTCGGTGACCGGCGCGGGCCTCAGTGCCAGTGAGATCAAGCGATGCCTCGGGTTGCCGAGGACAGAGCCTGCGTTCCAAGCGGCAATGTCGCTATGCTTCAAGCCAAATTTGTTCATAATGCAACTGAGCCGGTACTGCGGGTGTTCCTCACCGGTTTCCGAGTCCGCCAAGGAGTCCCATATCGCCTGCGGCATCTCGAAATCGAAACATGGAAGAACGACCGCGCCCTGAGGGAGTCTCGCGGCTGCTGTCATCAGCAGTTGCGAGGGGCCGCGTGATCCGGTCGAGCCAGCGACGATCACCGGATGCTCGGGAGGAGATGTCTTCCAAGTCTCCGCCAGCCGTTCGATGACCAGACGTTGCCGGGCGTCCCTGCCGGGCGGAACTTCGGCGTCCCGGCACTGTTCACGAATGTCGATGAATGTAAGGATTTTTTTCCAGTGCGCGGAACGCATGGGGAGTTCCAGCTGCTTGATCCGCTCGGGGCACACGCCTTCCGCATACATTTCATCAAGCAGGCTCATGAGGCTGTCTACCACATCATAGGCCGCCATGCGGGAGCAAAACCGCGCGTCATCTTTCAAGATTATTTCAGCCTTCTGCCAGAGTTTGAGCCGTGTACGAAGTTCGTCCGCGTACGGAGGAATGTCGGGGAATATCGGGTCGTCGGCAAAGTCGGTGACAAGGCGCAGATCGGGCAGCAGTCCGGGCGGTCCCTTTGCGAATTCATAACGGATTCCTTGCCTGAGACGTTCCGCGCTCAGAATGACAGACGTTCTCGCGGCGGTTTCCGGGGGCTTGCCGGCAAGCCGTCGGCGGTACCCCGCCACGAATTCGGCTGCAAAATTCTGGCCGGGGGGAACAGCGAAAACCCTCGGTTTGGCTGACAGGTTGAACAGGGTCATCGGCATCTCCAGGCCGGCAGATTGAAAACCGGAATTCTAGCAATTGTGCGCTGGAGACGAGGCATATTCAAGGCGACGCGGATTTCTCTTCGATATCGCTGTATGACTGCGTTGTCGGCACGGTGGGTCATCCAAAGGAGGGCTCATTGAGTTTTGCGGCGATCCAGATCCCCGCAAATGGTCCGGCATCAGTACTTCAGCCGCGGCAGGCGGTGTTGAAGATTCACCGCGCAGGGTCAGCTGGCTCCGTTCGAGATTCAGGACAAATGCCTTTCGAGCCCCCAAGTCTTTCGGCGCAGATGATCCAATCGTCGGTGTTCACAAGCCGTTGCCTCCGGCTTGCGCACCCGCGGAATTATCCTTTTCAGCGGCAATCAGAATTACGGTCAGGATAGCAGCCGGCCGTAATATTCAGCTGCACTTTCTTCGCGACATGAGCCGGTGTGTTGAACTGACCCGCTCAGGCAGGCGGTGCGTGAGAGAAATGATTCCGCATGCCATACCGCCGCATTCAGGCATTTGCCCCGCGGAAATAGTGTTTCCTGTGAAATCGCACATACTCATCGGCGGGAGAAAACTCCTCGCTTTGCGGACGGCGGACTTCCCTGTCCTTGAGAGCAAGCAGCATCTGCCGTGATTCGCCCGTGACCTGTTCTGATACGATGATTTTGTATGACGCTGGGTTTCCTTGCAGACCGATGAGGCCCCGGTCAAACGCCCTGTGATGCAAAGTGCACATAGCAAGCCCGTTTTCAATCTTGTCGGGGCCTTTCGCGCAGACCGGCCTGATATGAGCGGCCTCAAGGTTGAACGGCTCGTCCGTGACCAGAAGATGCTGATCGCAGATTGCGCATTTTTTCTGATAGGCGTTGACTACCTCACGTGGGAATTTCGGATTGCGCCACAGCTTATGAGATGGGACATACCCGCGATATTGTTCAACAATCTCGGCCAGCGAAACGGCCTGCAGAATCTCTTGATGGAGAATCTCCGGAAAATATTCGTGAAGCAGCAGCTGGACGATTTCCGCGGTAAGGGCAGGGTTTTCCAGCAGATGAGTGTAAATCTCGTCAGGCAAACCGCCCTTGGGATCCAAAGCGTTCAGATCACTGAGAAGGAAAGATCCGTCATTACCTTCTTTCAATTGTCCTGCTTCCGGAACCTCCCAGAGCCCGTCATTTATCAGGAATCGGAACGGATAATGTGGGTTACGCCCCGGCCGCGGAGTGTTTTGCCAACCGAACCGGCTGAGGAGGTTGGTCAGTTGCGGTTCAATCTCCTTCCAGTTTTGAAACTGCCTCTTGCCTTGCTGAAGGCGACCAATCGCATGCAAAAGCAACAACGGTTTGTGCGGACTGCAAACCCCGCCCGCCATGTTTGTTTTCAGATTCTTCACCTGATCAATTATCCGGTCCCGGTTCAGCAGTTTACTCCAGAATGGCGGACTGTGCGCAGATACAAATCTACTCTGACGTTCATGCGGGTTCAACATCAATCGAGACATCCCCGGATATTCCACGGAAACTTTCTGAATCATGCTCATATTGTGACTCCATGCGCCAGATTTTGGATTGCAGGCGGACATATGGCGATGAAGCCTGTCGCTGCCGTGATGCGCTTGCGGCGCTGCCGACAAGCAGCGATACGTGAGAGGTATGAAATTCTTCACAAACCATCAGAAGGTATCACCGGATATACGCGGACAGAACGATAAAGCTATGCTTCAGAAACATCTTGGGCCTATGGCTGCGGCGATTTTCAGCCATTCGTGACCTGAGCCGTTTGGCATTGCCGTTGAGTTCTGGCCGACAGAGCGTGTTTTCGACTTAAATACAGTAACAGCGGCCGGCCCGGCGTCGGCGGTGATTGTAATCGGCACCTGTTGGAAAGGCCTGTTTTCAGCGATCGCCGGCGGCGGTAGCCCCGCAGCCCGGTGTTGCGGGCGAGTTCGCGGCTCACCTTCTACTGCGAGCAGCCGATCTCCGCCGCGACGGCTCTCTGCGAGAAACCGCTTTTCTTCAGTGCCTGAAGCCGGCAACGGTCAAATCAAGTCAAGCAGTTAAAGCCTGACGGCATGCGATTCCCTCCTTTTTCATTATAGAGAGTATCGCACCCGCTTGATCCGCATATGACATGTAGATCCGTCTCAATCGCGGTCTACAAATGAAGCGATGCATTTCGGAGTTTAATCGGCGTCCATCAATACAACAAAGACAGACTACTAGGTGTCAGACACACAGATAATTTGACGTTTCCGGGGAGCAACAGAAACATTATGATTGAGGATCAATGTGCTGTCACCTGAATCAATCGGGGATATCACGACGGAAATGATGAGGGACAGCAGGTCTTGAGGCTATATTCAAAGGGCCGGAACTGGAGTTCACCGAGGAGACGGCCATTGCCGGCACGGGCGGCGAGCTTTCGCCGAAAATCGATGACGTGTCCAAGGAAATTTGGACACGCGATCCCCGTGAGCGCAGGACAGACCTTGATCTTCGACTATATTCGCCGCGGTGCGCGTGCCTGTATCGCTGTCGCCTGCGGCATCGATAAGCCGCCCGCGTTCGAAAGCCGCTCGACCTGCGCAATCGGCGCTTCGCGCGGTGTCGGGAGGCACGCTATTCAGAACGGCAACGCGCTGCCTGTCGGCACGGATGTCAGATTGGTCAATGAAGATTTGAGTGCCCCGAGTAACTTGCGCCACAAGCCGGGCGATACCGCTGAACTTCGTGTTTTTCCAAACCCTTACCGGCATCGTATAACCGATGCCGCCGGCGAGAAGTTCTTTGCTGAAACCCGGCGGGTCCGCTGGAAGCCGGTCATATGGGCTGCCGGTTCGAGAGCGGGTCGCCGCGTGAATTCGCGGAACGGGAATAATCGTTCGGCACCGGCATCCGACCCGTCCAACATCATGGATGCGCCTTATACCTATGGTTCTATTCAGGTTCCGGGCGGGGTGGAGCCGATCGTGACGCTGTCTCAGGCGGCGGCTTTCTCATGCCGGGCGCCGTGACTTCCGCCGACATGGATTCCATCGGCCAGCTTCGAGCGTACGCCGGAACGAACTTCATAAAGGCCGACATACGCGACGCCCTTTCGGCGAGAAGCGACCGTGCGTCTCAGTTGGCGGGCAGCTCCGCGAAGCAATGGCCTGAACACATAAGGAGAGAACAATGACGACAATGACGCTGCAACCGAAAACATTGGCCCAGACACTGTGGCGGTCCCAGAATGCGCTGGTCCGAAACATGATCTTGGTGGTCCTCGGCAGCATCGCGCTGTGGATTTCGGCGAAGATCAGCATACCTTTCCAGCCGGTTCCCCTGACGATGCAGACACTGGTCGTTCTCATGATCGGCATGGCTTTCGGATCCAAGCTTGGCATCGCTGCTGTGCTTCTCTATCTGGCGGAAGGCGCGGCCGGGTTGCCGGTGTTTTCCGGAACCCCGGAGAAAGGCGCTGGTCTCGCTTATATGACGGGCACGACCGGCGGATACCTTTTCGGATTTGTCCTTGCCGCTGGCGTCGTCGGTTATCTCGCGGAACGCGGCTGGGACAGAAGCCCGGTCAAAACCGCGGCGGCGATGTTGATCGGCAATGCGGTAATCTATATCCCGGGTTTGCTCTGGCTTGGCACAATCGTTGGTTGGGACAAACCGTTGCTGGCATGGGGCCTCACGCCCTTCCTGGCAGGCGATGCAGTTAAACTTGTCCTTGCGGCTGTTTTGATGCCGGCTCTTTGGAAACTCCTGCCGAGTTAAGAACGATAAGAAATTTGTCGAACTGATATCGTGGAAAGCTTCAACTGCCTGGAAACCGTCCGCCTTGGGCTGTGGACTCAGTCATTCGCATTGCGGCATTCCGCAGCATGCTAGCGGGAATCCCGGTCGCTTGAATCCAGATGGCCCAGCAAAAATGGCGGGTTGCTTCATTTGTTGTCATCAGGTTCACAGCTGATCAGTTGAGACAGCCTCCTGCCGCAATTTCTTCACGGTTCGACAGGAACATCTCCTTGCCAAGGGTCTTACAGCGAAGACGGGGACGGCTGATATTTGCCTCATATGAATCAAACCAAGGACAATCTCAAATTCGTGATTTTCTTCGATAAAACTGGAGCGGGCGATGGGATTCGAACCCACGACCCCAACCTTGGCAAGGTTGTGCTCTACCTCTGAGCTACGCCCGCTCTGTATGTCGGTTGACCGTATACCTCACATGCCGCCGGTGCGCAAGGAAAATTCGCCTCTTCAAGGTTTTTGGGAACTGTTACCTGAAGCGGCGCTGCGCCGGTGGCGGATGATATTGAGCGCCTCCACCAAGCAGGAGAACAGCATAGCCGCGTAAATGAATCCGCGGTCGACATGGTAGTGCAGTCCGTCCGCGGCCAGCACGAACCCGACCATGATCAAGAATGCCAAAGCCAGTATCTTTGCTGAAGGGTGGGCTTCGACGAAGCTCGCGATGACTTCAGCAAAGAACATCATTACGCCGACAGCGATGACAATAGCGGCGACCATGACTTCAATATGCTCGGCGATGCCGACAGCGGTCAGAACTGAATCCAGTGAAAACACGACATCAATGACAATGATCTGCGCGATCACCGGCCAAAAGCCGGCCAGCGGAATGTGTTTGCTGCCGCCTGATTTCTCCAGCTCGGTGTAGATCTCATTGGTCGCTTTAAGGATCAGAAAAAGCCCGCCGCCAAGAAGAATGATGTCACGCCAACTGAAGTCAATTTCAAGGATGGTCATGAACGGCTGCGTCAGGCTGACAACCCAGCTGATTGAGAACAGCAGCCCGATGCGCATCAGCATGCCTAGGGACAGGCCGATCTGTCGGGCAAGGCGCCGCTGGGATTTCGGCAGTTTTTCAGCCGCGATAGAGATGAACAGGACATTGTCAACCGCTAGCACGATTTCAAGGATGACCAATGTGAAAAAACTGGCTAAGACCGCTGGATCCGACAACAAACCAATCAATGTGCGCAATCCTCGTGAAAATATTTGTCGAAGAGCATAGTGATAAGACGCTGCCGCTTCAATTTCAGAGACGGCAGCCGAGGCGGCATGGAACGAAACTGCTCCGCTGACAGTGGCTGGATCGCCGTATCCGGCGGTTAAGTGACTGCCAGAATTCCGAACGGTCGGCGAGGCATGCATTGAGGAGGTGCTTCAATGAGTCAGGCAAAGCATGAACTGATAGTGACACGAATGATTAAGGCGACGAAAGAATCTGTCTGGGAAGCATGGGAGAGGCCGCATCTTTTCGAGAAGTGGTTCACGCCATCGCCTGTGAGGACCGCCTCAAATGTGCATCAGTTTTTTCCCGGCGGGGCTTTTGACTGCACTATCACGTTGCCTGACAGGACCGAATTCAGAAGCGAAGGGTGTTTTCTTGAAACACGAAAACACAGCCGTATTGTGTTCACGGATTGTTTGTCGGGCGGATGGCAGCCCAATGAGGAATCATTCTTTACGCTGATCTTCAACATTGAAGAGGAAGGCCCGGAATTAGTCGTCACCGTGACGGCATTGCACAAAAACGAAGATGGCAGGCAAAAGCATATGGATATGAATTTTAATCGAGGGTGGAGGACGGTTCTCGGTCAGCTTGAACAAGTCGCCCAAGAAACGAGGCGGCGGCCGACGGCTTGAACGGCTGGCGGATACGGCCAGAAGCCGTTCAAGCTGGATCAGTTGTCCCACGACCGTTTTTGGATCTAATGCCCGGCAACTGACGTCTGTCGGTTTGAATTCAGGCAGTACCGGCAGTGGGCTTTTGAAATGCGAATTCCCGCATGCGCCGCATTGAACTCTGTTGAAATTTGTCTCTAAGGACCTAAATAAGAACATTAAAAGAACTTTCGGTTTTAATCTGCAAGAGGATTGAGTAAACTGCGGCATGACAATACACAATAATGATTCGCCGGCTCAAAGCGGCGGTGCCGGCGTGACGGGCAACGACAGGTCGCAGCCGCCCTATATGCATGGGCTGAACCCCCGGCAGCGCGAAGCTGTCGAATGTCTTGACGGTCCGTTGCTGGTACTGGCGGGGGCAGGTTCCGGAAAAACAAGAACGCTGACGGCGCGGGCGGCTCATCTGCTTTGCGCCGGCAAGGCGTGGCCATCGCAGATTCTTGCCGTGACCTTCACGAACAGGGCCGCCAAGGAAATGCGCCAGCGGGTTGAAAGTATGGCCGGACTGCGCGCCGAAACTCTTCCTTGGCTCGGCACTTTTCATTCGATTTGCGCCAGACTGCTTCGCCGCCACGCCGAGCTTGCGGGGTTGACCGGCCGATTCACGATTCTTGACACGGACGACCAGCTGCGTCTTCTGCGGCAAATCATCAGAGCGGACGGCATCGACGAAAAAAGATGGCCTGCCCGGCAATTGGCGGCCCTGATCGACAATTGGAAAAACAAGTGCCTGCTGCCGGATCAGTTGCCGGCGGCGGAACGCGAAGAGTTCAATCGAAGAGGCGCGGATCTCTACCGTCAGTATCAGAACAGGCTCAGAGACCTGAATGCCGCGGACTTCGGAGACTTGATCGTCCAGGTTGTCAGGATTTTCCGCGAACATGACGATTTGCTGGAGAAATACAGCAGATCATTCAAATACATACTTGTCGACGAATATCAGGACACGAACACCTCTCAGTATATGTGGCTGCAACTGTTGGCCAAAGCGCATCGCAACATCTGCTGCGTCGGCGACGACGACCAGTCAATCTATGGCTGGCGCGGCGCCGAAATTGAGAACATCCTGCAGTTTGAACGCAGCTTCCCTAATGCCCGGGTTATCCGGCTGGAACAGAATTACCGGTCGACCGCCCATATCTTGGCAGCTGCGAGCGCGGTGATCTCTCATAACAGGGGGCGCCTCGGTAAGAATCTATGGACAGCGGAGCCGGGCGGCGACAAGGTCCGCGTGACCGGCTGCATGGATCCTGAGGCCGAAGCGAGATGGATTGCAGGTGAAATCGAAAACTTGGCAACGGGTTCCGGCTCGCGTCCGCCTTTGCAGTTCAGCGAGGCTGCCGTGCTGGTGCGGGCGGCGTTTCAAATGCGGGCGATCGAGGAGCGGTTCCTGGCCATCGGCCTGCCGTACCGGGTGATCGGCGGCCCGCGCTTCTATGAACGGCGCGAAATCCGGGATGCGCTTGCCTATTTCAGGCTGGCGATGTCGGCTGGCGACGATCTTGCCTTTGAGCGCGTGGTGAACACGCCGAAACGAGGCGTCGGTGAAAAAGGGCAGGCATTGATTCAGGCTGAGGCCCGCGGATCCGGCGCCCCGATGCTTGACGCCGCAAAAAGGCTTTTGAAAGCGAACGCGTTCAAGGGCCGGGCGGCGGTCGGTCTGAAACAGTTTGCCGATTCAATTGAAAGATGGTCTCAGCTGGCGACAGCGGACGGGAGGCCTCTGGAGGAAATCGCCGGTCAGATCCTTGATGAATCGGGACTGCCCGATGTGTGGAAGCGGGAAAAAACGCCTGAGAGCGCGGGCCGTCTCGAAAACCTCAAAGAACTCGTTAAGGGTATGAAGGAATTCGACAACATGGCAGGCTTCCTCGAGCATGTGTCTCTGGTGTATGAAAATCTTGAAGACATTGAGAGCAGCAAGGTTTCGCTCATGACACTGCATGCCGCCAAAGGCTTGGAATTCAAAGCCGTTTTCCTCCCCGGCTGGGAAGAGGATGTGTTTCCGACGCGGCGGGCCATAGATGAGAATCCGCAGGGAGTCGAAGAAGAACGGCGGCTGGCCTATGTCGGCATCACGCGCGCCGAACGCCTGTGCTTCATTTCATTCTGTGCGACGCGGTTTCTGTTCGGCGAAGGGACGGCCAACCATCCGTCACGGTTCGTTGAGGAACTGCCCGCCGAACATGTGGAAGTCAGCACGCCGCCGGGTTCGTTCGGCACATATCAGTCGTACGGGTTCCGCGCTGGTCTCGGCGGTTCACAGCTTTCGCGCGGAAATGCCGGCGGTTACGCCACGCCGGGGTTCCGCCGCATGACGCGCAATCCGCAGCTTCGTCCCAGGTCTCCAGTTCAATCCCGGACAGGCCCGGGCGTGGTCAAGTTTCAGACCGGAGAGCGGGTTTTCAGCGTGAAATTCGGTTATGGCGAGATCATTGCCGTGTCGGATGACAAACTTCAGATCGAATTTGAACAGGCGGGTTGCCGGCGGATCATCGCGAGCCATGTTCAGAAAGCCGACGGCAGCGAAGGCTGACCGCCGGAGAACGGAAATCGCCGGTCATGGATTTTGCGTCAGCCGACGGTGCGCTCAGGATGGCGCGCCGTCGGAATCTGATGATTTTTTTTTGCACGCGCGCGGCATGGTTATTTCATGGCTGCGGCGCGGGCGGTTGAGTCGATTTCAAACCGGCTGAGTCCGATGTCTTCCAGTTCACGGTCTGACAGCGAATGAAGCGCCGCAGCCGTTTCACGGGCCAGTCTTTCCTTCCGCCATTCTGCAAGGGCCTCTTGGAGCCAGCCGCGCAACGACGCAAGAAATCGATTCTGATAAGTGGCGGCAAGTGTCAAATTGGTCATCGCTAAGTTCCTTTCAAATGCTGTGTGGGAAGCGCTGCCGCTTCACACCGCGGAATATAAGTCTGAGAGGATGACCGACAATCGCTGCCATTGCATTGCCGCCATGAGGATAATGCAATGCCGGAGCTTCAGATTTTTGTCGCGCCGTCTTCCGCTCGGAAGTGCTGGCGGATAGATTATGGGCGTTCCGGACGGCAAACATAAGGATATGGAAAACTGGCAGTCACGCATGAAATAATTCTCCGCGAGCTTCGGCGCGTCGGCCTGCCGGACGGTGGCGACATCGTCTCGCGCGAATATGTTAAGGCCTTGAATGTCGAAGGCGGCCGGGTCAGCTTCGTTCTGGAAGTGCCGCCGCATCTCGGCCGGAGAATGGAACCGGTCCGAAGCTCGGCCGAGGATCTTGTCAGGAAGCTGCCTGGAATTGAGACTGTCTCGGTCGTCTTGACCGCGCACAGCGGCATGAGCGCGCCGCCGCCGAATCTGAAGATCGGCCGCCACCCTGCCGGCGGCGAAAGAGCCGCGAAAATCCCCGGCGTCGACCGGATTATCGCTGTCGCTTCCGGAAAGGGCGGCGTCGGCAAATCAACCGCCGCGGTCAATTTAGCGGTTTCTCTTGCCCGTGCGGGCCGCAGAATCGGCTTGCTTGATGCGGATATTCATGGTCCGTCGCTGCCGATGATGATGGGTGTCAGTCAAAGGCCCGTCTCGCCGGACGGAAAACTGATCCGTCCCCTGACCGCGCATGGTGTGAAAGTGATGTCGATCGGTTTGCTGCTGCCGGCGGATGAAGCGGTGATCTGGAGAGGCCCCATGCTGATGGGAGCCCTGCAGCAGATGCTGCTGCAGGTGGAATGGGCAGAACTGGATGCGCTGATCGTTGATTTGCCGCCGGGGACGGGGGACGTTCAGTTGACACTTTGCCAGCGGTTCGAGCTTTCGGGAGCCGTCATCGTCTGCACGCCGCAGCAGGTCGCGCTTCTGGATGCCCGTCGGGCGGTCGCGATGTTCAACAAACTGCGCGTCAATGTGTTGGGGCTGATCGCGAATATGACGCACAGCATTTGCGAAAAATGCGGCCATCACAACCGGGTGTTCGGCGGCGTCGGCGCACGGAAGGAAGCGGATAATGCGGGGATCCCGCTTTTGGGTGAGATTCCGTTTGATCCTTCAATCGGTTTGTCCGGCGATTCAGGCGTTCCGATCGCCGTTCAAGGCGGCAGCGTTGCGTCAGCATTCGACGGTATCGCGAAAAAACTGATCTGACTGCGTCAGCCGGCTGCAGCGGTCGGACCGACGGACCGATCCGTTCCTGCCAGAGTCTGCGCTTGCCTCCCGGAAAATACGGACGGTGCTTTCCACAGGCTCACGGAGCCGATTCGGGAATCTGCAGGAGCAAGAAGCAAACGGTCCGGAATTACGCCGAATCACCCGGATTGTGGGATCAAATCCCAAGATTTTTCAAAAAAATGCAAAATTCAAACATTCGATCGAACGTATGAGAAAGTACAAATTTAAGATAATATATACTTTATATAGATAAAATTATAATTATAACACATAATGTTGTTTTTTACGCTGGTGGTTATACAAAGAGTAAAAAATTTAAAGTGGCGTGAATTCCCACTGGAAATTCTGGACAGAGCTGAATCGGAAGTGTAACAGGCGTGCGCGGTCTCGCAGTAACGTTATTGAGGCCGAAGCCGAAAGTTTGCCGGCCAATGAGCAGGCAGCTTCTGTACAGGCAGGTATAGCGTAACCGGATGCCCCGGGCGGCGTTAAGCGCGCCGACTCCTCCCCTTCCGTGGCGGCTGCGCCTCCGGGGATCCGGACTTCGCGTCCATTCTCCGCAGGGGAAAAGCGAAAACGCGCCGAACGATGCGGAGCAAAGGCGGAGCGGAGCATTGGGTTTTGCGTTCAGGGGCGAAAGCAAACACAAAATCGACCAGAAAGGCCGGGTGTCCGTGCCTGCGGATTACCGCCGCGGAATCATCGGCGGGGATCCTGATTATCAAACCGGCTCGCATGCCTGTTTCACCATCGTGTATGGCGACAGCCGCTTGAAATGCCTCAAATGCTATACTGAAGAATCGATCCGGGAGATCGACGAGGCGATCGGGCTGATGGAACTGGCCTCCAAAGAGAGGCGGTTTTTGGAGTTTTTCTACCAGACCAAATCATTCAAGGCGCAGCTGGATCCGGCGGGCAGGTTCATTCTGCCGAGGCCGCTGAAGGACAAAGCGCAGATCGGCTCCGAAGTCTGGTTCGCCGGCACGGGCGCATCGTTCGAAATGTGGAATCCTGAAATGTACGGGAACCGCTGTTCCGAATTGGAGTGTCTCTTCCGTGAAGGCGGATCGGCAGTCGATCCTCTTGCCTTGCTTGATGCGGAATTCTGAATCGTTGTACGCTCAGTGAACGGGAACAGCTCTGAAATTCAATCCCACAGACCGGTTCTTCTTCGGTCGTTTCTGGAGATGGCGGCGCCGCTCAGGGGCACATGGGTCGACTGCACTTTCGGAGCAGGCGGATATTCGCAGGCTCTATGTGAAACCGGCGCAGAACGCGTGATCGGGATTGACTGCGACCCTGACTCCGTCAGACGCGGGCGCGACGCTGAAATGAAGTCAGGCGGAAAATTCAGATTCTGCTGCGGCCTTTTCGGCGACTTCGACCGGATTTCTGAAATTTCCGAAGCGGCCCCGCTGCAGGGCGTTGTCTTCGATCTCGGGGTGTCGTCAATGCAGTTCGACCAAGCGGAGCGGGGCTTTTCGCTCAAACGGGACGGACCTCTTGACATGCGTATGACAAAGACCGGCAGATCCGCTTCGGATATTATCAATCAGGCGTCTGAAACGGCCCTGTCCGAGATTTTTTTCAAACTCGGCGGAGAACGCGCTTCACGCAGAATCGCCCGGCATATCGTCCGGCGGCGGACGGAAGGCCGAATCAGATCCACCGCCGAACTGGCTGAGATCATTGAGAAAACGGCTCCGGCAAGAGGCTTCCGCCGGATTCATCCCGCGACCAGAGTGTTCCAAGCGCTTCGAATCGCCGTCAATGATGAACTCGCGCAGCTTGCCGGCGGTCTGGCCGCCGCTGAAAGGTCGCTCGGCGAAGGCGGCCGGCTGGCGGTCGTGTCGTTTCATTCTCTGGAAGACAGAATTGTGAAAAGGTTCATGCGCGGCGCGGCAAAGTCTCCGGCGGACGGACATTCGCACGCCGGGCCGGATGGAGGGCCGCGTTTCCGTGCGGTGAACCGGCGGCCGGTCCGGCCGGACTGCGAGGAAACAGCTGGCAATCCGCGGGCAAGATCGGCCCGAATGCGCGTGGCCGTCCGGACCGCGGCGGAACCCGTTCCTGTCGACTATGATCAACTCGGCGTTCCCCAGATTTCAGGGCTGGAGCGGCCTTGATGCGGGCGCATCATCTTCTGGCTGTTTTCCTGCCCGTCGTCGCTTTCGCATATTGGGCATACAGGGAAAATTACGAAACGCAGAAGGCGATTGAGGAGGTTGAAATCCTGCAGTCCCGGATCGGCCACGCCCGCGAGACCCTCCGCTGGCTGTCCGCGGAGTGGGCCTATCAGAACAGGCCTGAACGAATCGCCGAACTCGCGGACAAATATTTTGACGAGCTGCGGCTGGTGGAGGTGACGGCGGCGCGTTTCGGCGATGTCAAATCCGTTCCGTTCCGTGACACCGCTGGAATCAAATTCGACTATGAATCGGCGCTGCTGATTGCCGCGCCTGTCTGGGTCCGTTGAACGTGACGGCCGGAAGCGGAGGTTACAGGCAGTATCGCCGGCACTGGCTGGACGGCGCCAAATCTTGGCTGCGTGACGGCTCGCTGCAGTCGTGGTCCGTGCGCGCCGAATGGCGCCAGTCACTTCTAGTGTTCTGTTTCGTTCTGGCGTTCGCTGTCGCCGGCGTAAGAGTCGCGCTTGTCGCTTGGTCGGATCCGACTGAGCCGCGCGCCGTGCTCTCCGATAGCGGCCAATGGTCCCAGAGGGCGCCGATCGTTGACAGGAACGGCGTGGTCTTGGCGGCCAATCTGCCGACATATTCTCTCTATGCCCATCCCCATGAGATATCGAATGAGGCCAGCCGGCGGCGTGTGGCGCGAAAACTCGCCGCCCTTTTTGACGATTTGGATGAAGACACGCTTTACGCCAGGTTCGCCGACGGCAGAAAATTCCTCTGGCTCAAACAGAGATTGACTCCGGAGCAGAGGCAGGCCGTCCACGACATGGGCGAGCCGGGAATCCATATGGGGCCGCGTGAGACCCGGGTGTATCCCAACGGACGGATGGCCGCGCATATCCTCGGCGGCACATCGTACGGTAAACAGGCGGTGTATTCCGCTGAGGTCATCGGCACATCGGGCGTCGAAAAAGCGAAAGACAGATTTCTCCGGGATCCGGGAAAGAAGAGCCAGCCGCTTGTGCTTTCAATTGATTCGCGGGCGCAGACCATCGTGTCGGAGAAATTGAAGGCGGCGATTTCAGTCTACAGCGCTCAGCGGGGAAGCGCCGTCTTGATGGATGCCCACAGCGGCGAAATCGTGGCAATGGTCTCGCTGCCTGACTTTGATCCGAACAACCGGGCAAATTACGTCGATCAGGACTCGGGTCAGGAAAGCCCGCTTTTCTGCAATGCGGTGCAGGGCGTCTTCGAGTTCGGTTCAACCTTCAAGATCTTCGCGGCCGCGCAGGCCATTGAACTGGGACTGGTGAACGCCGACACCTTGGTTTCGAACAGAAATTTCAAAATCGGAAAATATCAGATCAAGGCCACCGAACACGATGACGGAGATCTGACGGTCAGGGATGTCATCGCCAAGAGTTCAAATGCCGGTTCTGCCGGGCTTGCATTGCGGATCGGCAAAGAAAGACAGCAACAGTTCCTTTCGGATCTCGGACTTCTGGATGTCTCCGGCCTGGAGCTTGTGGAAGCCGGCAAGGTGCAGCCGCTGCGTCCTCGGCGCTGGGGAGATCTTGAGACCGCGACGATTTCCTACGGTCACGGAATCGCCGTCAGCCAAGTGCATTTAGCAGCCGCCTATTCCTCTTTGGTGAACGGCGGATACCGGGTCAAGCCCACGATCATCAAAGGCGGGCGCGCCGACTCTCCGCGCGTCCGGGTGATTTCGGAGAAAACGTCCGTAGCCGCCGTGGAAATGCTCAGAGCCGTGGTTGCCGGCGGCACTGCCCGCAGCGCCGATCTTGGAGAATATTCCGTCGGCGGAAAAACCGGCACCGCCGATAAGCCGAAACCCGGCGGCGGTTACTATAAAGACAAAGTTCTGGCGACTTTCGCCGCGGTTTTTCCGACTGAAGATCCGCGCTATGTCCTGATCGTGACGCTTGACGACGCGACATCCGGCGATGGAACGAAATGGGCGAGGTCGGCCGGGAAGACAGCGGCGCCGACCGCCGGGGTGATCATCAGCGAGGTGTCTCCGCTGCTTGGCATCCGGCCTAAGTCGCGGGAAACCGCTGAGGTGGGGGGATAGGCAGGAATGGCGGATCCGGCCATCGCGGAAAACGGGCCCCGCCGCCGGGCGTCGCTTGCCGAGCTTGGTTTGGGCCGCACAGGCTGTCCGGATTTCTCAGTCAGCGGATTGAGTTCAAGCAGCCGGACAGTGGTCCGAGGCGAGCTTTTCGCGGCCCTTCCCGGTTCCCGTTGTCACGGCGCGCGATTCGTAGAGGATGCGGCCGAACGGGGCGCAGCGGCGGTCTTAACGGATTCGGAAGGACAGATGATCGCCGCGGACCGCGCGGACCAAGCCGGGCTTCCGCTGGTGGTCGTTGACAATCCGCGGGCCGCTTTGGCGGTCGCGGCATCCCGGTGGTTCGGCAAAGGGCCGGACACCGTCGCCGCGGTGACCGGCACCAACGGCAAGACATCCGTGGTTTCCATCTGTCAGCAGATCTGGCAGCTGAACGGCCGCGCCGCGGCAAGCTTCGGGACTTTGGGGGTCCAAGGCGCATGGTCCGCCCGGTTGAACCACACGACGCCGGATCCTATCACTCTTCACCGTCGACTGGCGCAGTCAGCGGCGGCCGGCGTGACCCATGTGGCGATGGAAGCGTCCTCGCACGGCTTGACCCAGCACCGCTTGGACGGCGCGCAGCTTTGCGCCGCGGCATTTACCAACCTGACTCATGACCATCTCGATTACCACGGAAGCAAGGAGGCCTATTTCAACGCCAAAGCGGGGCTGTTCGACCGGGTGCTGCCGCGCGGCCGGACCGCTGTGATCTGCATGCTGTCCGGAGCTGGCGCTGAAATGGCTGAAGTCGCCGCCAAGCGCGGGCAGCGGGTCATTTCCGTCGGCGGCCGCGGATCTTCTCTCGCTCTATTGCAACAGCAGTTCACACGAGGCGGCCAGCTGTTGCGGTTTTCCTGGGATGGGAGGATTTACGAATCCGCGCTCGGCCTGATAGGAGGGTTCCAGGCGTGGAATGCCCTCACCGCCGCCGGTCTGGCCATCGCAGCCGGGGAAGATCCGGACAGAGTTTTCAGCTCGATTTCCGATGTCGCGCCGGTCCGGGGAAGGCTGCAGCTGGCGGCCAAACGGCAAAATGGAGCCGTTGTGTTCGTCGATTACGCGCATACGCCCGATGCGCTCCGGGCCTCGCTGACATCTCTGCGGCAGCATTTCACCGGCCGGCTGGTGGCTCTCTTCGGGGCCGGCGGCGACCGCGACCGGATGAAGAGACCGCTCATGGGGGAGGCGGCCCGACGGCATGCGGACGCCGTGATTATCACAGACGACAATCCGCGCCGCGAAGATCCGGCGCGGATCAGGTCGGAAATCCTGCGCGGCTGTCCGCGGAGCATTGAGATCGCAGACCGGGCGGAGGCTATCGCGCGCGGCGCTGACATGCTGGGGCCCGGCGACGTGCTTCTGGTGGCCGGAAAGGGACACGAGAGCGGACAGGAGGTTGCCGGTGCCGTGCTGCCCTTTGATGACTGTGAACAAGCAAGCATCGCCGTTAACGCGCTTGATGGAACGGGCGCATGAGTCTGTGGACCGGAACTGAGGCGCGGCAGGCGACGGGCGGGGCGCTTCGCGGCTCATGGTCGGCCTCGGGAGTTTCCATTGATTCGCGCACCATCGCCGAAGGCGAGCTGTTCGCCGCTCTGGCCGACCGGCGCGACGGGCATCAGTTCGCCGCCGCCGCTTTGGATGCGGGAGCCGCTGCCGCCATGGTGTCGCGGATACCTGCCGGACTGCCGCCCGGCGCGCCGCTGCTCGTCGTGCCGTCCGTGCCGGCCGCGCTGCGCGGTCTCGCGGCCTGGAGGCGGCGCCGGACCGGCGGCAAGATCATTGCGGTGACCGGGTCGGTCGGGAAAACGTCCGCGAAAGAAATGCTCCGGGTGATCCTTTCCAGTCAAGGAAAAACCCATGCGGCTGCGCACAGTTTCAACAATCACTGGGGCGTGCCGCTGACTTTGGCCAATATGCCTGCCGACGCTGACTTCGCCGTTGTCGAAATCGGCATGAATCGGCCCGGTGAAATCGCGCCCTTGAGCCGGCTCGCCCGGCCTCATGTCGGGCTGATCACGGAAATCGCGCCGGCGCATCTCGCCGCGTTCGGCACGCTCGACGGAATCGCGGCGGAAAAGGCGAGCCTGTTCTCCGGCCTGGAGAACGGCGGATCCGCGGTCGTCAATTCCGGTTCGCCGGGCATCCGGGTGATCGAGGCCCGCGCCGCCGCCGCTGGCGCGGAAATCGTGCGGTTCGGCTCAAATGCCGATGATCAGTACCGGCTGAAGGAGATGCGGGCCGTGGCCAACGGCACGGTCGTGAAAGTCAAAAGACGCGCCGGCTGTCACTGGGTGATGCTGAATTCCTTCGGCGCCCATTTCGCCCGCAACGCGCTCGGCGCGATCGCGGCGGCTGAAGCCGCCGGCGCGGATCCCGATGTCGCCACGCTGGATCTTCGTCAGTGGAAGCCGCCCTCCGGCCGGGGCGATGTCACGGAGATTCAACTGCACCCCGACCGACCGCCGCTGCGGCTGATCGATGACGCGTTCAATGCCAATCCTTCTTCGGTCGCGGCGGCGTTCGAAGCTCTGGCCGCAAGGAGGGCCGCCGCTCCAGAACAGGGGGGGCGGGTGGTCGCGGTGCTGGGAGATATGCTGGAACTGGGCCGCGGAGAACGAGGGATGCACGAAGCCATTGCGGGTCTCGCGTCCTTAGAACATTTCACACAGATTCACTGCGCGGGCCCGCTGATGCGCAGTCTCCATAACCGGCTGCAGACCGACAAACGCGGAGAATGGCGCCCGTCCGCCGAAGAAATCGCCGCGGTCGTCGGGCGGCTTGTCGCACCGGGAGACACTGTGCTGGTCAAAGGTTCAAAAGGTTCGCGGATTTCCATCGTTGCCGACGCCATCCGCCGGATGGGCGGGGCACGGGGCCGTGCGCAGCCGGGAGAAGGGTGAGTGCTGCATCTATTAAGCAATTTCGCTGAAGGCGGCGATTTTTTCAATCTGTTCCGCTACATCACGTTCCGGGCAAGCGGTGCGATGGTGACCGCGCTTCTGTTCGGTTTCCTGCTCGGGCGACCGTTGATTGAATTCCTGCGTCGGAGGCAAAAAGAGGGGCAGCCGATCCGGGAGGACGGACCTGAAAGCCATAAGGCGGACAAGGCCGGAACCCCGACAATGGGAGGGATTCTCATTCTTGGCGCATTGGTCGTGTCGACGCTGCTCTGGGCGAGACTGGACAACATCTATATCTGGATGGTGCTGTTCGTCACTCTCGGTTTCGGCGTGATCGGCATCCTTGACGATTACCGGAAAGTGTCGCGAATGAGTTCGAAGGGCATCAGCGCCGGAATGAGATTCGGAACCGGGCTGGCCATTGCCGCCGCCGCCGCCGCCGCCGCTATGTGGGCCCATCCCGATGAATTGTCGGCGGCGCTCGCGTTTCCTGTTTTCAAAAACATCCTTCTTGATCTCGGACTGCTGTTCGTTCCTTTCGCGATGATTGTGATCGTCGGCTCAGCCAACGCCGTGAACCTGACTGACGGACTGGATGGTCTGGCGGTCATGCCGGTGATGATCGCCGCCGGCGCGCTCGGGATCATCGCTTACGCGGTAGGAAGAGTGGATTTCACCGACTACCTGGATGTTCATTACGTTCCCGGAACCGGAGAACTGCTTGTGTTTTCCGCCGGGCTGGTCGGCGGCGGGCTCGGATTCCTCTGGTACAACGCTCCCCCGGCGGCTGTCTTTATGGGAGACACCGGATCGCTGGCCCTCGGCGGGGCGGTCGGCGCCATTGCGGTGGCGACAAAACATGAATTGGTGCTTGCGATCATCGGCGGTCTGTTCGTGGTCGAGGCTCTGAGCGTTATCATCCAAGTGCTGTATTTCAAGGTCACCAAAAAGCGGATTTTCCTGATGGCTCCCATTCACCACCATTTCGAGAAACGGGGCTGGGCGGAGGCCCAGATCGTGATCAGATTCTGGATCATCGCGCTGATACTGGCCCTTGCCGGGCTGGCGACGCTGAAAGTCCGGTAAAATGATCGCCATCAGCGGCGTCGTCGGGCGGCGGTTCGCCGTTCTCGGCCTGAGTCGGACGGGCACCGCCGCGGCCTGCTGCCTCGCCGCCTCAGGCGCCGAAGTGTGGGGATGGGACGATTCGGCGGAAACACGCGCGGCCGCAGCCGCGTCCGGGATCACCCTGCGCGATCTGCGCGGCCTGACCGATTGGCGGTCCGTGTCCTGTCTGATCGTGTCGCCGGGAATTCCCTGCCTCTATCCGCAGCCGCATCCGGCAGTCGAAGCCGCTGCGCGGGCAGGCGTCCCGTTCGACAATGACGTCGGCCTGTTTTTCTCAACTCTGCGGCAAATGAAATCCGCCCCGGAAACCGTTGCTGTGACAGGGTCCAACGGCAAATCCACGACGGCGGCCCTGATTGATTCGCTGCTGCGCGCCGCCGGGCGCCGTTCGCGGCTTGCAGGCAATATCGGCCGTGCCGTGCTCGCCGGCGATCCGGCCGGAGCGGATGAAACTGTCGTTCTGGAACTGTCGTCCTATCAAACCGAAATTGCGCGGGTTCTGGAGCCGGATGTCGCTGTGTTTCTTAACCTGTCGCCCGATCATCTTGACCGGCATGCGGGGCGCGGCGGCTATTTTGCCGCCAAAAGCCGGCTTTTCGGCAGCCCGTCGACGCGGATACGCGTGATTGGAATCGACGAACCGGAAGGGCGGTTCCTGGCTTCGCAGACCGGCTGCGGCCAAGTCGTCCGGATCTCGGCGAAGCATGATCTTTCGATGTTTGACGACGCTGTCTTTGCCGCGCAGGGACGTCTCACGGCCCGTTCGGCGGGCCATTCATACGCCGTCCGCGATCTCAACGCCGCGCACGGTCTCCGCGGAGCGCATAATCACCAAAACGCCTGCGCCGCTTTCGCCGCCTGCCGCGCGCTCGGCTTGTCGGCGGAAGAAATCGCGGCCGGGTTTGACGTGTTTCCGGGCTTGCCGCACCGCAGCCAGGTGGTGGGCGAATTCAACGGCATCCTCTGCGTCAACGATTCCAAGGCGACCAACGCGGAAAGCGCGGGCATGGCCCTCGAATCATTTCCGCGCATCCGCTGGATCGCCGGGGGGCTGGGAAAAGAAGGCGGAATCGCACCGCTTGCCGGTCGCTTGGGCAATGTGGCGAAAGCCTACCTTGTGGGACGGTCGGCCCGCGAGTTTGCCTCGCAACTCGGAGATGTTCCTCATGCCGTTTGCGGAACGATCCCGCGAGCCGTGGAACTGGCCTGTTCCGAAGCGCGGCCCGGCGACACTTTGCTGCTGGCCCCGGCGGCGGCGAGCTTTGACCAGTATCCTGACTTTGAGGCGCGCGGCGACCACTTCGTCAGCGAGGCTCTCCGCTGTTTTTCTCAAACCTGACGGGCTATCGCGCCGCGGGCGGCGGAAAATTCAGAATCAGCCGCCGAATCCGCTTTAACAGGTTCCCGGAATCTGCTAACGGATTCCGCAGTCGGCCGCCAAGAGCCGGCAAACGGGCAGGTTTGGTAAAATGACAGACATTATTCACGGGCTGGAGTCCGGGATACGCTGGGAACCGTTGCTTCCCCGCTGGGTCCGCACCGTTGACCAGAGCATTCTGATCGCGATCGCGGCCCTGTTTCTCATCGGGCTTCTTTTGTGCATCGCGGCCTCGCCGCCGTTGGCGGAACGGCTGGGGCGCGAGCCTTTCACATTCGTATATCGCCATGCGGTGTTCGGTGCGGGATCGCTCGCGCTGATGTTTTTCCTTTCTCTTCTGACGCCGGTCGCGGCCCGCAGGTTCGGATCAGTGCTTTTCATATGTGCACTGCTCAGTCTGTTTCTGCTGCCGTTTTTCGGAACCGATTTCGGCAAGGGCGCCGTACGTTGGTTTTCGCTGGGATTCGGCTCGATACAGCCGTCCGAGTTTCTCAAACCCGGTTTCATTATCGTCTGCGCTTGGCTGATCGCGGGATCAATGCAGCCGACGGGCCCTCCCGGCAAATCTATATCGCTCGGGCTGACGGTCGTCATTGTCGCGACGCTGGCGATGCAGCCGGATTTCGGGCAGTCCAGTCTCTTTATATTCGGCTGGTGCGTGCTGTTCTTCGTCGCCGGCGCAGCCATCTGGCCACTGGCGGCCATCGCCGGCGCGACCGTGGCCGGCGGCTATCTGGCATTTCAGCACTCGGAACATTTCGCGCGCCGAATCACCGCGTTCATGAACGGCGGAGGCGGTCCGGCCAGTCAAGTCGACATCGCCGTCAGCGCGATCCGGGAGGGCGGACTCTTCGGCGTCGGCGTCGGCCAGGGCAGCGTCAAATGGTCGCTGCCGGACGCCCACACCGATTTCATTGTGGCGGTCGCCGCGGAAGAATACGGATTCGGACTGGTGCTGGTGATCATCGGACTGTTCGCGTTCATCTGCATCCGGTCGGTCAAGCTGCTCCGCGGCGCCGCGGATCCTTTCGTTCGGCTCGCCGGGACCGGACTGACGGCCATGGTCAGCATTCAGGCATTCATCCATATCGCCGTGTCTGCGAATCTGCTGCCGGCCAAGGGGTTGACGCTGCCGTTCATTTCCTACGGAGGATCTTCAATGATGGCCACAGGCATAACGTTTGGTCTGCTCTTGGCTTTCATCCGCGCCGCGAAGGAAGACCGGAACGGTGAATCGGAGTCATGGGGCGGTCCGCGGAGTCATGGTCATCTCCGGACAGCCTGACATCGATCCGCTCCTGATCGTCGCGGCCGGGGGCACCGGAGGCCACGTTTTTCCCGCCCAGGCTTTGGCCGAGGAAATGCTGGGCAGAGGCTGGCGAGTCATGCTGTGGACGGACCGGCGCGGATTCAGATTCAGCGGGAATTTTCCCGAAGAGGCTGAAATCCGCAAAATCGCGAGCGCGACTTTGTCCCGGGGCAGCGCTCTGGCGCGGCTTGCCGCGCCTGTGAAAATGGCGGCGGGAATCGCCGTGTCGTGGGCGCAGCTGCGCCGGCTCCGCCCGTCCGCGGTGGCCGGCTTCGGCGGCTATCCGGCATTTCCTCCGGTGGCGGCAGCATGCATTTCGAATATTCCCCGACTCATTCACGAACAGAACGGAGTTCTCGGCCGGGCCAACCGGATGCTTTCGGCAAAGGTCGATATCGTTGTCTGCGGAGCCTTGTCCACTGATCTGCCTCCCGGCGTGAAATCCGTGACCGCCGGCAATCCGGTGCGCTCCGAGGTGCTTGCTTATGCGGACACGCCGTATTCCTGGCCTGAAACCGGGAATGTGAGACTGCTGGTGACGGGCGGAAGCCAGGGCGCGTGCATTATGGATCACGCAGTTCCCGCCGCCGTGGGGCGGCTTCCGGAACCGGTCCGCCGCCGCTTGAGCGTTGTTCAGCAGGTGCGGCCTTGCCACACCCGCGCCGTGGAACGCTACTACCGGGAAGCGGGCGTGGCCTGCGAGATTTCCGAGTTTTTCGAGGATGTCCCGCGCCGCATGGCCGAGGCCCACGTCATTGTGGCCCGCGCAGGCGCTTCGACCGTGGCGGAAATCGCCGTGATCGGCCGTCCGGCGATCCTGATCCCGTACGCCGCGGCGGCCAATGACCACCAGACGGCGAATGCGGAAGGACTGGTCAGCGCAGGGGCCGCGGTGGCGGTAAGCGAGAAAGAGTTGTCTCCCGAACGCCTCATGCGGGAAATCATGGCTCTGTTTGAAAATCCGGCCCGCGCCGAAGAAATGGCGCGGGCGGCCGGCAGGGCCGCCATGCCGCGCGCTGCCGCCAAATTCGCCGACGTCGTGGAAAATCTGGTCCGGAACGCCGCATGAACCCGTTGAATCCGACCAAACTGCCGCAGCGGCTGGGACCGCTGCATTTCGTCGGTATCGGCGGGATCGGCATGTCCGGGATCGCCGAGGTTCTGCTCAATCACGGCTACAGGGTTCAGGGATCCGATCTGCATTCAACCGCGATCACGCGGCGTCTGCAGGATCTCGGAGCCGAATTCTTTGAAGGCCAGCGCGCGGATCATGTCCGGAGCGCGGACGTCGTCGTCATCTCGTCGGCGATTCAGCCGTCCAATCCTGAACTCGCCGAAGCGCGTCGGCTGGGAATTCCAGTGGTGCGGCGGGCAGAAATGCTTGCGGAACTGATGCGGCTGAAGTCGAACATCGCCGTTGCCGGCACGCACGGAAAAACCACGACGACGACAATCGTCGCCGCCCTCTTGGAGAAGGGCGGGTTTGATCCCACGGTGATCAACGGCGGAATCATCCATGCGTACGAATCCAATGCCAGGCTCGGCGCAGGCGAATGGATGGTCGTGGAAGCGGACGAAAGCGACGGCACATTCATAAAGCTGCCGGCGACTGTGGCGGTGGTGACCAATATTGACCCGGAGCACCTAGACCATTACGGAAATTTTGACAACCTCCGGAACGCTTTCGATTCGTTTGTGTCGAACATTCCATTTTACGGATTCGCAGTCTGCTGCACGGATCATCCGGAAGTGCGGTCGCTTGTCCGCAGGGTCGCCGATCGCCGCATCGTGACTTGCGGACTCAGTTCTGAAGCCGATGTGTGCGCGGTGGACATCGCCTTCAGCAACGGGATGTCCCGCTTCACGGTCCTCTTGAACAACGAAAACCGGACGATCAAAGACTGCCGATTTCCGATGCTCGGCGAACACAACGTCTCCAACGCGCTGGCCGCGGTCGCGGTCGCCAGAAGCCTGGGGATCGCGCCGGACGCTGTCCGGGATGCGCTCCTCGGGTTTTCCGGCATCAACCGCCGATTCACGCTGGTCGGCGAGGCCGGAGGTGTGCGCATCATTGACGATTACGCGCACCATCCGGTAGAGATCGCGGCTGTTCTCAAGGCGGCGAAGCCGGCGGCAGGCGGTCGTCTGATCGCCGTTCACCAGCCGCACCGTTATTCGCGCCTGTCCCGTCTTTTTGATGAATTCTGCGCTTGCTTCGACTTGGCGGACTCGGTCGCGGTCGCCGACGTCTACGCGGCCGGCGAGCAACCGGTTCCCGGCGCCGACCGGGACGCGCTGGTCGAGGCGCTGAACCGACGCGGCCGCGACGCGGCGGCTATTTCCGGTCCCGGCGGCCTTGCGGATTTTGTCAGAGGCGAAGCCTCAGCGGGCGACCTAGTGGTTTGTCTGGGGGCCGGTTCGATTTCTTCTTGGGCGAATGAACTTCCCGGGCGGCTTGGGGCGGGGGATTCCGAAAGGACGCCGCTTGTCTGAGTTTCGGCCCGATTCATGCGGGCGGATCCCTTCGTGCCGGGGCGTTCTGACCCGCGACCGGCCGCTGGCGGAGCTCACCTGGATGCGGGTGGGCGGACCGGCGGAGTGGTTTTTCCAACCGGCTGACATTGATGATCTCGCCGCATTTCTCGGCCGTTTGCATCCGGACGTTCCTGTGTTCGCCATGGGGGTCGGATCTAATCTGATTATCCGGGACGGAGGGGTCAAGGGAGTGGTTGTGAAGCTGGGACGGCCGTTTGCCGGCATAGAGTTCGACGGCCGTCTGGTCCGGGCAGGAGCGGCGGCGCTGGATTCGCGGGTGGCCCGGCTCGCCGCCGACAAGGGGCTTGATCTCACGTTTCTCCGAACCATTCCGGGGACGGTCGGCGGTGCCGTCCGCATGAATGCCGGCTGTTACGGATCATACATCGCCGATGTCTGCCGTGAAGTCATTGTTGTCGCCCGCACGGGGCGAGTGAAATCAATTTCCGCAGCGGAAGCGGGATTCGGCTACCGAAGCAGCAGTATTCCGGAGGACGCGGTGATCGTCGGGGCGGTGTTTGAATGCAGGACCGCGCCCCCGGCGGAACTGGAGGCCGGAATGGCATCGCAGATCAAATCCCGCAACGAATCTCAGCCGGCCAAATCCCGCACCGCCGGTTCGGCATTCCGCAATCCGGCGGGCTTCTCGTCGACCGGCGATCATGATGACACGCATGAACTCAAGGCGTGGAAGCTGATCGAAGACGCGGGCATGCGCGGCCTGCGGAGGGGCGCTGCGGCAGTGTCGGAACAGCATCCGAATTTTCTGGTGAATCTCGGGGGCGCAACCGCGTCGGAAATCGAGGCCCTCGGCGAAGAAGTGCGGTGGAGGGTTTTTCAAGACTCTGGAATTCGTCTGGAATGGGAGATAATCAGAATCGGCGCGGGAATCCCGGGAACAATGGATCCGCGGTTTTGTTGACGCCGGGTCAAAGAACGCCCGGCTCAAGCAGAGGTGAGGCATGTCGGGCAGGACAGCCAGCCATATAGCCGTCCTTATGGGCGGGCCGTCATCTGAGCGCGAGGTGTCGCTCGTGACAGGCCGGAAGTGCAGCGCGGCCCTGCGCGGCGAAGGTTATGAAGTGACCGAGATCGATGCGGGCGCCGATCTGGCCCAGCGGCTTGCGGACATCGCCCCCGACGCGGCGTTCAACGCGCTGCACGGCAGATGGGGCGAAGACGGCTGCGTTCAGGGCATTCTCGAGTGGCTGCGCATTCCCTACACCCATTCCGGCGTGGCGCCGTCGTCAATGGCGATGGACAAAGACATCACGAAGAAGCTGGTCTACGGGGCTGCGGGCTTGCCGACTGCGGCGTTCCGGATCATCACTCCCGCCGATCTGGTCACGGGGCATCCCCTTGAGCCGCCGTATGTCGTGAAGCCTGTGAGCGAGGGTTCATCGGTCGGCGTGGCCATCGTTAGCGAAGAAGACTGCCCGCCCGAAAATTTCGCCGGCTGCCGCTACGGCCGGCTGATGGCGGAAACCTACATACCCGGCCGCGAACTGACGGTGACGGTTTTTCAGGAACAGGCCCTCGCGGTCACCGAAATCATCTCCGAAGGCTGGTACGACTACTCAGCCAAATACATGCCGGGTGGCTCGCGGCACGTTCTCCCTGCGGAGATACCGGCTGACATTTACGAATTCTGCATGGAATGCGCTCTGGCCGCGCACCGGGAGCTGGGCTGCCGGGGAATTTCGCGCACTGATTTCCGCTGGAATGACCGGCTGGGAACCGAAGGTCTGGGGCTGCTGGAGACCAACACCCAGCCCGGCATGACTCCGACCTCACTTTCACCTGAACAGGCTGCGCATTGCGGCATTCCGTTTTCTCAACTGTGCCGCCAATTGGTCGAGGATGCGTCGTGTCAACGCTGATAAAGGCCCATCAAAAGGGTTTCATCCGGTATTATTTCCGTCTGCAGCGGGTGCTGTTGACGCCTTTTCTGGGAAAATTGATCAGCTACGTCCTGCCGGTCTGCGCGTGCGCGGCCGCCGCCGCGGTCCTGCTGTTCTCCGATGAGAATTTTGAGCGGCTGAAGTCGGTGACCGAAGCCAAAATCCGCGAGATCGCCAGCCGGCCGGGGAATCAGGTGAGCGGTCTGCGGGTCATCGCGTCGTCGGAAAAATTACGTCTGGAACTCGCCGCGCTGGTCACGGAGACATTTCCCCGGGACATATTGTCATTCGATCTGGACGAACTGCGGCGCCGGGCTGAATCGATTCCCGCGGTTCAAAGTGCGAAGGTCTTTGCCGATCCCGGCGGATTACTGACGATCAGCGCGGTTGAACGCCTGCCCGCCGTGATTTTCCGCAGCGGCGACCGGCTGTTGCTGCTTGACGAATCCGGTTCGGTTCTGGCGGAGGCTGACAGCAGGCGGGATCATATTGATCTGCCGTTGGTCACGGGCGAAGGGGCGGAACATTTCGTTTCCGAAGCCTTGCGAATCTACGCGGCGGCTTCACATGTCCGGAAGGCTATCCGCGGGCTGAACCGGATCGGAATGCGGCGCTGGGATTTGATTCTGGATGGCGGGCACCGGGTGTTTTTGCCGGCGGAATCGCCTGCCGAGGCGGTTCAGCGGCTGCTGGTTCTGGAAAATGCCGAACTATTGCTGCAGCGCAAGCTTGCGGTGGTTGATCTCAGGGATTCTCAGCGCATCTCGGTGCGGCTTTCGGAAACCACCGGCAAAGGCGATTCCGGCGTCTGACACGCGGACAACGGACAGGAAGAGGCGTTTTGGATCAGTTCGGACAAAAGCGCGCGATGCGGGCCAACCGGCTGGAGGCGAAAAACCGTGGAGTCGCGGCGCTTCTTGATCTCGGCAGCTCCAAGATCGCATGCATTGTGCTGAGTTTCGGTTTCAGGCAGCAGGCGGATGCGCCTGAAAACAGCGCGGCGGCATTGTCGTCATGCCGGGTGGTCGGTTACGCCGCGTCGCCGTCCCAAGGTATTGAGAACGGACGCATCAGCGATAAGGGCAAACTGATTGACGCGCTGAGTCTGGTGCTCACGAAAGCTCAGGACGTCGCGAAACTGCGGGTTGACCATGTTTTTGCCGCCATGTCAGGCGGCAGTCCTGTGCCGCTCCACTGTTTCGGCGATGTGGCACTTGACGGTGAAACGGTCGGCGAAAAGGACATTTCGCGTGCTCTGCACGCCTGCGAAGTGCCGGATCCCGGCCCGGAACGTCAATACCTGCATGCTCATCCAATCAATTTTTCGGTTGATCACCGTTCTGGATTCCATGATCCGCGGGGCCAGGCCGGCAACCGCCTGTCTGTTGATCTGCAGCTGGTCTCGGTTGATGAAGCGGCCGTGGCCAGTTTGATCGGAGTGATTGAGAACTGCAATGTCAAAGTTGCGGGAATCGCCGCGTCGCCATACGTATCGGGATTGTCCACGCTCGTCGCGGAGGAGCAGGAAGCCGGCTCAGCCTGCGTGGATATCGGTGCCGGCACCACCGGAATTTCCGTGTTTTACAGAAAGCACATGGTGCATCTTTCGGTGATCCGGGCCGGCGGAGAGCATATCACTGCCGATATCGCCAATGCTTTCGGCATTTCGGTTAACGAAGCGGAACGTCTGAAAAGCATGCATGGAAGCGTGATGACGACGCGGCGGGATGACCGCTATATCTGCGAACTGCAGCAAAGCGGCGGCGCAGTCAGCAGAATCACGCGGACCGAACTGATCGGGGTCATCAAACCCAGGGTCGAGGAGATACTGGAGGATGTGGCCGTGGATCTCGACAAAGCGGGATTCACTTCGGTTCCCGGACAGAGCATCGTGCTGACCGGAGGTTGCGTGCATCTCTTGGATCTTGAGGTGACGGCCAAAGAAATGCTCGGCCGAAGCCTGCGTTTCGGCCGGCCGGTCCGTCTCAGCGGGCTTCCGCAGTCGATGACCGGCCCCGATTATTCGTCAGCGGTGGGATTGTGTCTGCATGCTGTGCAGCCGCAGGATGAATATTGGGACTTCCCGCAGGCCGATTCAATGACCGGTGTGACGCAAATCGAGCGCACGTTGAACTGGCTTCGGGCAAACTGGTGACAGGGCTGCATACTTCCGGATTCGACGTTTTCGCGGCCCACGAGGGAAATTTGTTGATTTGAGGTTGGATCCGCGCCGGCAACAGGCTATGAGGGCGCAGGCGTCCAAGAAAAATCAATCCGAATGCAGCGGCGTCTGAGCAGGAATGAGGTGGGAATATCATGGCACTTGAATCTATCCGTATACCGGAAACCCTTAAGCTGACTCCGGTTATCACTGTCTTCGGCGTCGGCGGAGCGGGATGCAACGCTGTCCAGAACATGATGGGCAAAGGGCTGAAAGGCGTCGAATTCGTGATTGCCAACACGGATGCGCAGTCGTTATCGGTCTCGTCTGTTGACACGAAAATTCAACTCGGCCCGAATACGACAAAAGGTCTGGGCGCGGGAGCCGATCCGGTGATCGGGCTCAAGTCGGCGGAAGAAAGTTCCGATCAGATCAGAGAAAGCCTTGAAGGCGTGCATATGGTGTTCATCACCGCCGGAATGGGAGGCGGGACCGGAACCGGAGCCGCGCCGGCCATCGCCAAGATCGCGCGGGAAATGGACATACTGACAGTGGGCGTGGTTACCAAGCCGTTCATTTTCGAGGGCGGGCACCGGCTTACGGTCGCCGAGGCCGGCATTCAGGAACTGCGTCGGGCGGTGCATACCTCAGTGGTCATTTCCAACCAGAATCTTTTCCAGGTTTCCAATGAGCGGACCACGACGACAGAGGCTTTCATGAAAGCTGACGACGTATTGTACGAAGGCGTGAAGAGCATCACGGACTTGATGGTCCGGCCGGGGCGGATCAATCTGGATTTCGCGGATGTTCGGGCGGTGATGCTGGAGATGGGTTCAGCGCTCATGGGAACCGGCGAAGACAGCGGGGACAACCGCGCCAAGATCGCCGCGAAGCGGGCGATGACCAACCAGCTTCTGGAAGAAACACGGCTCTCCGCCGCCACAGGCGTGCTCATCAATATCATCGGCGGCAACGACCTGACGCTGTTTGACCTCAATGACGCGTCAGAAGAGGTCCGGGACGGAATTAATCCTGATGCCCGCATTATCATCGGCTCTACGATTGATCCCGAATATGACGGAACGGTGAAAGTGTCTCTGCTCGCGGCAGGTCTGAATTCCGAAGGTCTGGACAGCGATATGGAACCGCTGATGACGACGCTTCCGGACGCTTCGGAAATCTGGGAAGCCGACGATGAGTCCAATGAGTCTGATGACGGCGGCCATTTCGAGGACGATTTCCCGGCTGAACCGGGCTTTGATCCGTCTGCGGCGTGGCCGCACTCACGGGAGCCGGCGCAGGCCGAGTCTCAGATCGAGCCGGCTCCGCCGCATGAAGCGGAAACGGTTGTGGAGCCGCAGCCTGCCCAGTTGGCGGCGGAGCGGAGGGCAAGGCTTTACATCGCGCCGAAAGCAGCGAGCGGAGATTCTTCTGAGAGGTTCCAGCCCGACGCTGCCGGCGAAAACGGCCCCGAGCCGGAGCAGTCCGGCGGCAGCCGGTCGGCGCGCCGGCATCTGAGTTCGGTGATCCGGCGGATGAGGTCGGGGCCAGAGCTTGAGGCGGAAGCCGAGTCCGGCAGCGAACCCGCATTCACATCCGAAATGTTCGAAGGCAGTGAAACCGCTGCCGGAGAGCGGACCGACGAGGAACGGAGAGTGCCGGCGTTCATGAGGCGGCAGGCGAACTGAAGTTCTGCTGAGCCGGACGGTTCTCGTCTGCAACCGCAGTCCCGGCGACGGCGCGTGCGCGGACCGCAGAGCGGCAAGCCGCTCTGCAACAAACTGTTTCATTTCTTTATTTGATATGAGACATTTGCGCCGCTAGCAGTGCGGGTAAGCGAAAACATGCGGGTGCGGGCGGTGCAGACAACAATATCCAGTCCGGCAAAGTTCAGGGGTACAGGACTCCACAACGGATTGCCGGTCAATATGAAAATTCTCCCGGCGCCGGCGGATACGGGAATCGTTTTTGTCCGCACCGATGTCGAATGTTTTGACAATGTGATTCCCGCGCGGCTGGAATTTATAAGCGACACCGAACTGTGTACGCGTTTGGCGAACAATGACGGAATTTCCGTCAGCACGGTTGAGCACGCCCTGGCCGGGCTAGCGGCGTGCGGAGTGCACAACGCGGTCATCGAAGCGGATGGCGATGAACTGCCCGCGCTTGACGGCAGTGCGCTGGAATTCGTGAAAAAAATTCTTGCGACGGGCGTGCGCGACTTGGATGAACCGGTGCGGATCATCAAGATCCTGAAACCCGTCGAAGTCAGCGTGAACGGAGCCAGAGCCGTGCTTGAACCGTCGCGCCGGGCGGAAATGTATTTCGAGATTGATTTTCCGAATCCTATCGGCGCGCAGAACCGGTCTATGGATCTCTCCAACGGGGCCATCGTCAGGAATTTGACGGGTTGCCGGACATTTGTTCTGCGGCCGCAGATCGCCGAACTCCAAAGAAGGGGATTCGGGCTTGGCGGCACAGAAAAAAACGTGATCATCGCGGATGTGCGGAACAGCCGGTTCATATGCGAACTGCGTCATCCTGATGAGCCTTGCGGGCACAAGATGCTGGATGCCGTTGGGGATCTTTCTTTGGCAGGCTATCCCGTTATCGGCAGATTCAAGGGATACCGTTCCGGCCACGGAACGACCGCGACTCTTTTGAAAAAACTATTTTCCGAACGTGATGCGTTCAGCATTTCATTCGCTGACACTGAGACCGCGTCTGAGCTTCCCGGCGCCGGCGCCGCGTTCCGCGACATTCCCCGCTTCTGAAAGAGGCGGGCTCGGCCGGGCCGACAGAGCGCGCGGCGGCGAAAAACTCCGTAGGCGGTCGCCTTTCGGGAATGACCGGACATCCGGGAGGGCAGGTGACTTGAACGGTCCGGGCCGCATTGTGACTCACAGCGTGGCCGGGAATGATTCGGATATGACCGGCGGACTGATTCCGCAGGAACCATTTCTTGCCGCGCCGCTGCCGGCGTGGTTTTCGCTGGACGGTTTTGAAACAACCACTTGGATTTTTCATATGGGAACCATACCATTAGAATCCTGAACAGACTCAGCACGGTCAAATTCAGTATTGTCTGTTTTGTTAAGGTTCAGTTGACAAATCGTGTGCGTGACCTTTTGTCTGCGATAGTAAGAAACGCACAGGAGAGGGCATTATAGTTCAGTGCGCTGAAACCATCACATGATGATTGTCGCGGTACGAGGAAGAGATGCCGCGGTAACGCCGCAGGACCACCTTCAGCCAGTCGTGTCTGAACTTAACCGTCCGGATGCAATGGAGGTTTCGAAAGCGAATTTACCATGAACGCATACGATTTGCAGAAGGGTCTTTGTTAGGTTTTGTACCCAACCATTTGGCATGCCGGGTCGGTTGCTGCACAGTACCGCGCGACCAGCGGTGAGAATGCTCAAAGGAGATTTGAAATGATCGGCAGCCGGCATGACATGACGAATGAACAAAAGCAGCGGATGGAGCGTGTGATGCCGAAAGGCCTGCCGGGACCTCTGCGCAAAGACGACCGTAAAGTAACAGCCGGTATATTCTTCGTGCTGCGCACCGGCATGCCATGGCGGGATCCGCCTGAGCGTTACGGGCCGTACACGACCTGTCACAACCGCTTCAACCGCTGGAGCAAGTCGGGCCGCTGGCAGAAGATTCTTGATGATCTTCAACGGCTTGAAGAAGCGGACGAAAAAGGCGACGGCGATCCGGGCCGCGGAGCCGGATGATCGACTCGTCGTCGATCCGCGCTCACTGCTGTGCCGCCGGGTCGCGCAAGGACGGCGTGCCGCAGGAGACCGGCCGCTCCAGTGGCGGGCAGCTGACAAAAATCCATGCCATGGTCGACGGCAAGGGCGGGTTGCGCCGCATGCGTCTGTCGCCGGGGCAGGTCGCCGACTGCGCCGAGGCGACGGCCCTGCTTGACGGTCTTGAAGCCGGCTGCGTCCTGATCGCCGACAAGGCTTACGGTTCTGAAGCCGTTCTCAAGCGGGCGGCGGAAGCCGGCTGCCGGGCCGTCATTCCATCAAAATCGAACCGCAGGCGGCAGCGGCCGCTGGATGAAGCTGTCTATGCGAAGCGTGATGTCATTGAGCGTTTCTTCGGAAGAATCAAAAAGTTCCGGCGGGTCTCGATCCGCTTTGACAAGCGGGTGCGCGACTTCACCGCCGCTGTCATCCTCACCGTCGTCCGCTGCCTGCTGCGGAATGACGCAAAGGGGATAATTGAGTCCACAGCCAAATAAGATGCACAGTCCGGATTCAGGCCGGCATCACCGCGGTTACGGTTTACGCAAGGAGGGGAAGATGGCGGCGCGCGACATGGAGCGGAATCCTTTCCGCCCCGGTTACGGAGTCATTCCGCCGGTGCTGGCCGGACGCGAGGCGCTGAAGAGCGAGTTCCGCGGGCGGCTCGCGAATCTGGCCGCCGGAAGTTTGAATCCGACCGGGATTCAGCTCATGGGTCCGCGCGGCTGCGGCAAGACGGCCATGCTCGCCTGGCTTGAGAAAGAGGCTGAGAAAAAGAGGATTGAATCCGTTTTTTTGTCCATAGAGGCTTTCGCCAGCATTGATACGCTTGTCGGTGTGCTGAAGTTTCTGAAGGGGGGCGTGTTCGGCTTCGGCAAAGGTGACCTGCGCATAGGAGCCGGCATCGACGGGGTTCCCGAATTGTCCGTTTCCGCAGGGATCGGCGGCGGTCCGGCGGACAAGGCGGCGGCGACCGTTGCCCGGCATCTCAGTGCGCTCGCCCGCCGCCGCCGTCGGCTGCTGGTGCTGGTCGACGAAGCCCACCGTTTGCCGGCCGAAACAGTCCGGCCTTGGTTCGATGCCTTCCAAGCCGCGGCGCGGAGGCGTCCGATGTTGCTGGCGGTCGCCGGCACGCCGGATCTGGAGATGACGCTCAGCATTTCCGGCTCGACCTTCACCGAACGGATCATGGGACGGTCGGTCGGCCGGCTGGCCCGTGAGGATGCCGCCCGTGCTCTGACCGAACCCTTCGGGGAGCGGGCATGTTTCGAGGACCGGGCCTTGTCCGCCGTCCTCGACGAAGCGCAGGGCTACCCTTACTTCATCCAGCTGTGGGGAGAAGCGCTCTGGAACACGGTCGCCGGATCCGGCGTCGCCCGCATCGGCATGCCGCAGGTCGAGGCCGCCGCGGCGGCGGCTGATGAGGCGCGGCGGAGACTCTATCGCAGACGGACAGCCGAGATGTTCAGTTCCGGCATTCTGATCCCGGCTGCCGAGACGGTGCTGGAAATCGGAAAGGGCCGGCGCCCGACCGCGCTTAATTTCGAGTGGACGGCGGACAGGATCGCCGCCGCCGGCGACGGCGACAGGGCCGCGGCGCGCCGTTCGCTGCTGCACACCGGATTCATCTGGGAGGCGGAATCCGGGGAATGGGAATACGGGATTCCGAGCCTCGCCGGGCATGTCGTCGAAGCGGCGGCGCTGTCCTGCACCCCTGATGCCGCTGTCAGTCCGTCGCTGGCGGCGACGGTGCGGCTGCTCAAGGCTGAGGAGACGGCGACGCCCGAGGCCCTGACCCGGGCGATGGCGGCGGCGGGCGCCGGCAATAAAGCTGCCCGCTATCTGAGAATATTACAGCGGCAGGGCATCTTAGTTGCTGAGGAAGACGGACAATTCGCGCTCGCCGCCCCGCTGCTGACCGAACAGGTTCTGAAACGTCTCGGCATTGATCCTGCCGCCGAGGCGCCTGCGGCGCGGAAGGACGGTGAAGAGACGGCGGCCCGGCTGGTCCGCGAGGGGCGTCTGATAACCCGGCCGGGGATGAAGCGGGCTAGCGAACTGTTCGTCGTGGCCGAGGCCGCTTTCGTTCCCGGCGCGGAGTGTCCGGCGCGGCGCATCCGCGACTTTCTGATCTGGGACCCGGACAAGGACGATCCCGGAGAACTGCGGCCTCTGGGCCTCTTCTACGACGCGTTGTTTCCGGTCGGACGGGTTCAGGACCGCTGGCTGGCGGTGCGGCGGGACGCCATGATAGCGGAGTACGAATGTCTGGCAGGGAAATCCGAAGAGAAGCGTTCCGGCCTGGACGTTTTTATCGCCGCTGTCATGCGGCGGCGACTGCCGCAGCCGGAGCGATCGCTGCCGGAGAACGACATCGCGCCGATCCCGTCGGCGGAACCTCGGGATGACGACGGCCCCGCACCCGGAATGTGACTGCGCATGCGCGGCATACGCTTGATTAGCTCATTTAAACGGAGGGGGGGGGGGATACCCTCTATCTTGGCCGCAGGCTGGAAAGCGGAAGCTGAGGGCGTAAGTGGAAAATGAGACCGCACAACATCCGCTGCTGTGAAACCCGAGGCTTATCTTCCTCAGGCGGACGGTTTTCTGCGCGGGTTCCCCGGCGAGAGGTTGTGCGGCGGATCGGGAAGGCTTCATGCCTATACTGAGCCGATTCTCGGAGTTGCCGCTGCCTCTTGTGCTGTCTTTAGGCGGGCGGACCGCGCCTCTGTTCATTGGCCGGGAATGGCAAATCAGGACAGCCCGACCGGTTGTCCGGCATATTCACACCGCTATTGAAAAAATTCAAATCTGGCGATAATCGGTGAACGCCCGCAGATGCGGGATGCCCTGTCGCTGTAGAACTGAGCTCCGTGATGAAATTTTATTCCCTTACACTCGCGCTTTCCGCCGGAATTCTGCTTGCCGCCTGTAGCGGCGAAGACGATGAAGCCTATGAATCGATGACTCCGCAGCAGATCTACAGCGAGGCGGAAAACCAAGCCGCAGAGGGAGATTTTAAAGATGCGGCGGAGATATTTGAAGAAATCGAGCGGTTGTACCCGTATTCGGAATGGGCCCGGCGGGGGACGATAATGGCGGCCTATTACTACGGCCAGACTGAAGATTTCGAAAAAAGCAGATCAGCCGGACAAAGATTTCTCGTGTCTTATCCCGGCGATGAGAACGCCGCCTATGCGCAGTATCTGGTTGCGATGAGCTATTATGATCAGCTTGACGACCGCGGCCGGGACCAGAAAAACACCATGTCGGCTCTTCAGGAACTGCAGGCCGTCACGGAAAACTACCCCGGCAGCGACTATGCCAGATCCGCCGAGCTGAAATTTGATCTGGCGGTCAACCATATGGCGTCGAAGGAGATGGAGATCGGCCGGTTCTATCTGAAGCGCGGCAACTACGCCGCCGCGATCAACCGGTTTCAGTTCGTGGTTGAGAATTATGACACCACCGCTCAGGTGCCGGAAGCCCTGCACAGGCTGGTAGAAGCCTATTTGTCCCTCGGGCTGTATGACGAGGCCCGCGAAGCCGCGGTCGTTCTGGGTTACAATTACCGCGGCAGCGAATGGTATGCCGAGTCGCACAGGCTGTTTACCTCTCAAGGCATTCAGGCGCCGGCGGCAAGAGACGGAGACGACGGTCTGCTGAGGAAGGTTTACCGGCAGACGATCAGGGGGGAGTGGCTTTAGGAAAGTTGAGGCGGAACGCAATGTTGGCTAGCCTGTCTGTCCGCAATGTCCTTCTTTTTCAGAATCAGCAAATTGAATTCGGCGACGGCCTGAATGTTTTGACGGGGGAGACCGGGGCCGGCAAATCCATGCTGCTGGACTGCCTCGGTTTCGTCCTCGGAGAACGGAAATCTCCGGGATTATTTTCATCGATGAACCGGAACAGCGAAGCCGCCGCGGTTTTCCGGCTGCCGGACGGCCACGCGGCGAATGCGGTATTGGACGAATTCGCCATTCAGCCGATGGAAGAACTGGTCCTGCGGCGTGTCATCTCTCCGTCTGGACGTATTTCGAGTTTCGTCAACGACAGCCGGTGCACCGCTGGAGTCCTTAGCCGGTTAGCGCATGTTCTGATAGAGTCGCACGGCCAGGATTCAAGCCGAAGCCAAATGAAACCGTCTGAACACCGGGCGCTGCTTGATGCGTTTGCGGACGCCGGAGTCAGTCTGAGGCAAGTGCGCGACTCATGGCGGAAGCTGCAGGATGCGAAATCGGATTTGGATAGAGCGGAGCGCGGCCGCGCCGAGGCGGAAAATGAGACGGCTTTTCTGCGCCAGGCTCTGGATGAAATCAATGATCTCAACCCCCAAGCGGGTGAAGAGGAGAGGCTCAGTGCCAGGCGGTCGGAGCTGAAATCCTTCCTGCGTCATCAGGAAGACCTGCTGCGGGCTGCCGAAGCGATAGGCGCCTCCGGCGCCGAAGGGCAGGCATCCGATGCGATTCGCTGGCTGCAGAATGCTGGAGCCGGTGAAAATGACAGCGTTCGCGAGGCGGCGGACTCGGTTGACCGCGCCATAGTCGAATTGAACGAAGCCAGCCGGCTGCTCGACGGAATACGTTCGCGATTCGATGCGGATCCGCATGAAGTCGAGCGGGTGGAGGAGCGCCTTCACGCCATCCGCCGGCTGGCCCGGAAACATTCCACGCCGCCGGACGGTCTGACGGAGTTGTCGGCGAAGTTTACCGCCCTGTTGGACCGGATGCGGGACCAGATCGCGGAAGCCGGTGAAATCCCGGACCGGGTCAGGCGGCTGGAACAGGATTACCACGAACATGCGCGGAGACTTTCCGCGATCCGGCGCGCTGCCGCGAAACGTCTTGACAGAATGGTCGGCGGAGAACTTCCGGCATTGAAACTGAACGCGGCCCGTTTCAGGGCTGATGTTTCGTCGCGGGAAGCAAGGTCAGACGGGCAGGACTCGGTGGTGTTTACGGCTTCGACCAATGCGTCGACTCCCAGCGGACCCATCCATCAAATCGCCTCAGGCGGGGAGTTTTCCCGTTTCATGCTGGCTCTCAAAGTCTGTCTGACATCCCGGAACAGCGGAATCACCATGATTTTCGACGAGGTGGACCGGGATGTCGGCGGCGCCACGGCAGATGCGGTCGGCCGCCGTCTCCGCTCGCTGGCAGCTGATACACAGGTGCTGGCTGTAACCCATTCGCCGCAGGTCGCAGCTTACGGCGACTGCCATCTGCGGATTGAAAAACATGCGGCGCGGGGCACGGCGTCAGCCAATGTCGTTCGTTTGTCAGGGCGGCAGAGGGTCAACGAAATCGCAAGAATGCTGTCCGGGGAAACCGTCACCGGCGAGGCCGAAGCCGCGGCTGCTTCATTGCTCAAGGATACGCAGAGCCTTGATCCCGCAGCCGATCCTCACCGCAGCGGCGCGCAGGCTGATTCCAGCCATTCCCCCGCGGTCTCCGAACACTGTCCGCGCAGAGCCGACAGGACTCTTGAATGGTAGCGGTCAAGCCAAGCGATATCTTCATTTGAAAGCAGGCTGGCGCTGATCATCCGGCGGTCAAACGGAACCATTGTCAAAGTCTGGAATTCCAGGAACCGCTGTTCCTGGCCGGCTCTGCGAAAATCGCATTCCCGGACTGCGGCAAGATTTTCCAGACGGATGCCGTAGTCATCGCGGAAATAGCATCCGGGCTCGATTGAGAGCACCATCCCTTCCCGCAGCGGCGCATCGGATTTGCGCGAGATGTTCGCCGGCCCCTCATGGACGGAAAGAAAGTGTCCTACACCGTGTCCGGTGCCGTGGGCGTAATCCAGCTGTTCCCGCCACAGATACTGTCTGGCGATCACGTCAAGATCGCGTCCAGTGGAGTTTGCCGGCCATCGGGCGGTTGAAAGCGCGATCAGGCCGCGCAGGATCAAAGTGTAAGTTCTTATATGAGTGGGCGAAACCGTGCCGATGGGTACGCTCCGTGTGACGTCGGTTGTTCCATCGCGGTACTGTCCGCCGGAGTCTGTCAGATAAAGATCGCCGTTCCTCAGCGCACGGCTGGACTCCGGCGTTACGCTGTAATGAACAATGGCGGCGTTCGGTCCGGCCGCGGAAATCGTGTTAAAACTGATATCATGCAGGCAGCCGCATCGCCGCCGGAACTCCAGCAGCTTTTCAGCGGCTTCGAGTTCGGTGACGGTTTCCGCAACGGCCTTTTCATTCAGCCAAGCCAGAAACTCAGCCATGGCCGCGCCGTCTCTCAGATGGGACTGAACGAATCCGTTGATCTGAACGCTGTTCTTCTGTGCCTTCGGCAGGGCGCACGGGTCGGTTCCGCGGCAGAGCTCGACGCCGGTTCCGGACAGTTTCCGCACCAGCCAGTGAGTTGCCGTGTCAGCAGCGAACACTCTTCCCGACAACCCTTCGACGACTTGTTCGAATTCATCAAGGGGGCGCAGGCTTACGCGGCTCCCGAGCCATGAATAGTCCTCATGGCCGCTGTCCGGCAGATTGACGCACAAAGTTACGTCCCCTTGCCGTTTGACGACGGCGAATGCGTGTTTGACAGGATTGCGGTCAATATCCGAGCCTCTCAGATTCAGCAGCCAAGCGATGCTTTCGGAGCTTGTGAAAACCGCGGAGTCGAAATTGCCTTTAGTCAGAAACCGCGACAATTCCTTGATCTTATCCTCACGGGACTGTCCTGCGTAGCTTACATCGTGTGGAAACATGGGGCTTTGAGGCGGCGGCGGCCGGTTTTTCCAGATCTTGTCGATCGGGTTGTCAACGCAGACGATGGTCCAGTCCGTCAAAGCGGACTTGAGCTTCTCTGCGTCTTGGTCGGTATGCAGCCACGGATCTATCCCGATACGTGAACCGTGCGGGATCCGGCTTTCTGCCCATTCCTTGATCCGGGAAATTCCGGAGTCCCGGATCTCGAAGTCGTCGGTTCCGGCCTGCATCCGGGCTTGGATCGCGTAGCGGCCGTCAACAAACAGAGCGGCGGCTGACCGCCCGGCGGCGCCCGTGCCCGCTGTGCCGGAGAATCCCGTCAGCCATTCAAGCCGCCGGTCGCGGACGGCGAGCGGAAATCCTTGGTGCGGGTCGGCGACAGGAATCAGGAAGGCGTCGATCTCAAGGCGCGTGAGCTCCGCACGCAGAAGCCGCAGCCGGTCCGGACGGGGATCAGATTCAGTGTCCATACGGATCTCCTAAGAGTCAGGCGCAGCGGAAATGATGGCATAGGCAGACTGGGAGCGGAACCAGAAGCGTCAAGCCAAGAGCATCTACTTCACTCTTTTTACTCATCAATACGAAACGAAAATTACAGACTGCCAGCCATTCGGTGATGCAGAAACGGTCAAATAGCGGCAGTCCGCCGCGCGGTCCCGCTGGTTTCAAAAAGAGCCGCGAGTTGTTCCGTCATCGCTCCGGCGAGTTGTTCGACATCGGCGATTGTGACAGCCTGGTTGTAATAGCTGGTCACATCATGGCCAATTCCGATTGCGATCAGTTCGACGATTTGCCGTTTTGAGATCATCATGATCACCTTGCGAAGATGTCTCTCAAGATAGGTCGGGTGATTGGCGCTCAATGTTGAGTCATCCACTGGAGCGCCGTCCGAGATCACCATCAGTATCTTGCGCGATTCTTGGCGGCATGACAGTCTCCGGTGAGCCCACTCCAAGGCTTCGCCGTCGATATTTTCTTTCAGAAGTCCTTCTTTCATCATCAGGCCGAGATTGACGCGCGAACGCCGCCAAGGCGAATCCGCGCTTTTGTAAACAATGTGCCGAAGGTCGTTCAAGCGCCCTGGCTCCCGCGGACTTCCGGCGGCGGTCCATCCTTCGCGGCTTTGCCCGCCTTTCCAAGCCCGCGTGGTGAAGCCGAGAATTTCCACTTTGACCTGACATCTTTCCAGCGTGCGAGCGAGTATGTCGGTGCTGACGGCCGCGATCGATATCGGCCGGCCACGCATCGAACCGGAATTGTCGAGCAGAAGCGTCACGACGGTGTCGCGGAAATCCGTCTGTTTCTCGATTTTGAATGACAGCGGAGTCGTCGGCGCGGCCACGATACGGGCCAGCCTTCCAGCATCAAGTATTCCCTCGTCTTTGTCGAATTCCCAGTGCCTGTTCTGCTGCGCGAGCAGCCGCCGCTGCAGTTTGTTAGCCAGACGTCCGACCGAATCCTTGAACGGCTCCAGCTGTTGGTCAAGATTTGCCCGCAGCCTTTCCAGCTCAAGAGGCTCCGCCAGATCATCCGCGCGTATTTCCTCATCAAACCGGGTTGTGAAAACGCGGTAGTCCGGATCAGCCTCTGAAGGCGGCAGCGGCAGTTCGGACAGAGAATCGCCCGGCGAATCTTCATCGTCGAGAATCTCAGCGCTATCAGAGTCTCCCTCAACAAGCCGCTGTTCTGCCGGCCCGTCATCATCCGCGCTTTCTTGTCGGGGCTGGTCTTCGCTTTCCGGCTCTTGGTTCTCGCTGCCTTCGCTCTCCAGTTCCTCGTCGCCGGGGTCTTCGTTGGAAGCATCATCCCTGGTTTCGTCAGGTTCTTCGCCCAATTGATCGGCGAATCCCAGATCTCCGATCAGCCGGCGGGCGAATCGGGCGAACCCGGCCTGATCGCTGATGACTTCGTGAATGTCTTCCAGATTTTGGCCGGCGCGGGCCTCGATTTCCGGGCGGAACAGTCCGAGGACGCGGGCCGCGTCGGCCGGCAGTTCCCGTCCGGTTGCGAGACGGCGGACCAAGTAGCCCAGGGCGTCGGCGAGAGCTGCGCTCTCTGGCTCATACAGGTTGCCGTACCCCTTGCTGCGGGCCGAATGCGCGATCTTGGAATCAATATTGGCCGCGGCTCCCGGCATCTGTTTCGCGCCGATGGATTCGCAGCGGGCGGTTTCCATGGCTTCATACATCTCACGGGCCGTCTCGCCGCTCGGCAGGTAACGGGAATGGGTCTGCTCATCGTGCAGCCGGCGGCGCAGGCCGAAACTGTCCGCCAAGCCCCGCGCAAGCCGGATATCATCGGCGGCGGCGCGCCTGCCGATATGGGGAAGACAAACGGTGTCGCCCGTAATGCCGGACGGTTCCGCCGTGAAGCGGATCACGAGTTCGGCATCATCAGCGATTGTGCGCGTTGTCTCGGTCAGAGCCTTCTTGAAGACGGCGACTGACTGCGCCGGATCAGCGGTTCGTTTTGATGTCTGATCGTCCATCTGCGGCTTTTAGTCCCAGTTCCGTTCAGCGGATATTGACCGTTGCCGCACTTTCCGGGAGCTCTTCGCCGAAGCAGCGCTGATACATTTCGGCCACTGTCGGGCGTTCGAGTTCGTCACATTTATTCAGAAAACTCAAGCGGAACGCATAGCCGCCGCTGTTGAAGATTTCGGCGTTTTCGGCCCAGGCGATGACGGTCCTTGGACTCATGACGGTCGAGAGGTCGCCGTTCATGAACGCCGTGCGCGTCAGGCCGGCGACGCGGACCATCGAACTGACCGTGTTCCGGCCCTCCGGGGTGTTGTAGCGGGGGGCCTTGGAGAGAACGATCTGTGTCTCAGCTTCATGCGACAGATAATTCAACGTGGCGACCAGTGACCAGCGGTCCATCTGCCCTTGGTTGATCTGCTGAGTCCCGTGATAAAGGCCGGTAGTGTCTCCGAGGCCCACGGTGTTGGTGGTTGAGAAAATCCTGAAATGAGGATGCGGCGTAATGACTTCATTCTGGTCAAGAAGAGTCAACCGGCCGTCGGATTCGAGGACACGCTGAATGACGAACATCACATCCGCGCGCCCGGCGTCGTATTCATCGAAGACCAGCGCAACCCGGTTCCTGAGCGACCAGGGCAGGATGCCTTCTTGGAATTCAGTGACCTGCTTGCCGTCGCGGAGCTTGATCTGATCTTTGCCGATCAAATCAATGCGGGAGATGTGGCTGTCCAGATTGACGCGGACGCAGGGCCAGTTGAGACGGGCCGCGACCTGCTCGATATGGGTTGATTTTCCGGTGCCGTGATAGCCCTGAATCATGACCCGGCGGTTATGGATGAACCCAGCGAGAATGGCGAGGGTGGTGTTCGGATCGAATTTATAAGCCGGATCAATGTCGGGCACGCGTTCGCTGCGGTCGGCGAATGCCTCCACTTCCATTGATGTGTCAATGCCGAAAACCTCGCGCACTGAAAGTTTGTTCGCCGGTTCACCCGTCGTCAACATGTTTGAACCTTCCATCTGAGACTCCTGAGACGGTTTCCGCCGATTCCGCCGGAGCCGGATTCCTGTGCAGAAATCCTGCGGAATTGGCAAGAACAAGTGAATGCGGCGGGCGTTTGTTCCTGAACCGCCTCATTGCAGCTCTGATCCGATCAACTGGAGAAGTGTCTGCTGTTTTTGATTTGGTCCCAAGCCCATATGACCATGCGCAGCCGGTCTTCTTCTTCTCTGTATCCGCCGTTCAGATCCGGGTGGTAGACTTTCACGAGCGACGTGTACCGGTGCCGGATTTCGGCTTTTTTCCACGACGGTTTCACGTCGAGAATCTGAACCGCGCGCCTCTCGTCCGGGGTCAGGCGCGCGAGACCGGCATCTCTCGCTCTGTTTCGGCGTGTTCCCTTGGACCCGAGGATTTCCAAAGGGTCTTCGATTCCGTGACGCAGCCAAGCCTTCTGCTGGCGGGCTTGGCGCTGTCTTTCTGTGAAACTGCTGTTTGCCGGCTCCGCATCCGCCGCGGCGGCTCCGCCCTCGGTCTGCTCTTCAAAAAAATTCCATTTGAGATTGTACTCGCGGACATGTTTCCGACAGAACCAATAGAATTCATCAAGCTGTTGCGGTGATTTCGGCGCACGGTATCTCCCTTGGAGCTTGCAGTCGGGATGGCCGCATATGCGGGACGAAGTTTCCACGGCGCCCGTCATGGCGCGCCGGCCCTTCTGCCGTCTCTGCTTGTCGGCGGAAATTGATATGTCGAATTCAGACGGTTCGGACATCGGTTCGGATCAGAAAACTCTCCAGACAGAAGGCTTTTCCGCGGCCGGGATTCCAGCCGGGTGCATCTTAATGCTCCGCGCCTGCGATTTGAAGAGCGGACTCTTAATGCCGGAATTTTTCGTGCGCCGGCGGAGCATCATCCTCAGCCGCGTTCCGGAAGGTGAGATTGCCCGCACTCGCTGGATCGCAGAACAGCGCCTCCAGGCACAAGCCTCGGGACATTCCCTGAAGCTATGCATTTCGGAGTTTGATCGGGATCATTGTTCAGATTGAAGCCGTTACTGCAATCTCAGTGGAAATGCTGCAGCCGGGAATCAGGGAATCCAACGAACACGGCTTGCTGTCGTTCCCGCTGTGTCAGACTGCCAGATCTTCTTCCCCGGCCAGACGGGGCCGCCGGCGAGAATGGTCACCTTGTTCACCCTTGGGAAACCCAGCTGCGCTTATCACGACGGTTGATATTCAGAAACTCTTTGCCGGCTGCCCACAACATCTGCTATAGTCTGACGCCGGCGGAAGTACTGCCGGCCGGTGCTCGCTGACCGGTCAGTGCATCCGCTGTGCCGGGAGCAAAGCGTCTAGGCTGCTGCGAAAAGAGGAGGCTAGTCGGGCGTGGTCAGGGCATATCTCAACTTGTATGCAAGACCTTTGGGGGATCGGAATATTGTCAATTGAACAGCAGATAATGACCCGGCTGCAGGAGGAATTTCGTCCGAGCAGGCTGATTGTCGAAAATGAAAGCGAACGGCACCGTGGCCATTCGGGCTGGAACGAAAGCGGCGAGACACATTTCAGGCTGGTTCTCTGTTCAAAGCGATTCAATGGACTAACCCGGATTCAGCGGCACCGGCTTGTCTATAGCTCTTTGTCTCCCGAATTCATGAACCGCATCCATGCGCTGCGCATGGAACTCTCAGGCGAGTGACGATGCCGGCGGGTGTTTTCAAACATCGGTGTGTTTTGCTCCATTTGTGCCGAGTTGTGAACAGGGTCCACCGCGGGAGCGGCTAACGCGGCCGGCCGAAGGCCTGCGCCGAAAACGGCTTCAGTAGATATTGGTTATATCGTAAGGCTCAATTTACAAATCGTATGCATGGCCTTTCGGTTCCGGCAGAAAAAATGTGCGGAACGAGACATTTTTTGACCCGACATACTGATGCTATTTCAGAATAGTTGTCGAAGTATCTGGCAAAACCGTTTTATGATATATGACCTCTATCTCCTTGTATATAAATCGCCCGTACAACAATGAAATGCATCACCGGGTTCAGCCGGCGGCTCTCTGTCAGAATCAAGCTGTAGCAGATGCCGCGGCCGCCCCGCAAATGCGTTTCCGGCGGCCGCGGGTCATGAGAGCGGCGGGAATCCGTCGTGATCCAGCCGCTGGCCGGGGTCAGCCGGCAGCCGGAAAGTTCAGCTCCGCCTCTTCCAAGCGGTCCGCAGGCGGTTTCAGCGGGGGGGGGCTGGCCCGAGCCGCCGCTGAGCCGCCGCACGGGACCGGAAATTTTTCGAGGACGCCCCTGCCCGGCTTCCAGCGCGCGCTGGAAGCCGGGCAGGGGCGTCAAGGCTTCATCCGCCCGCGGCCGCCTCCGCAGCCTCACGGAAAGCCTCCGCCGGGGTCCGGTAACCCAGGCAGCGGCGGGGGCGGTTATTGAGCGCGTCCTGCACCCTCCGGACCTCGGCGGGATCTATCGTCCGGAAGTCCGTCGACTTCGGAAGCTGTTCTCTCACCAGGCCGTTCGTATGCTCGTTCAAACCCCGGTCGCATGAACGGTACGGGCGGGCGAAGTAAAAGTCCGCGTCGAGAGCCCGCGAGACCTCCGCATGCTCCGCGAATTCCTTGCCGTTGTCAGCCGTGATCGTGTGAGTCATGTCGGACACAGGCTGAAGACACTTGATGACCGCGGCCCTGACCAAGGACGACGTCCTTCTCTCAACCTGTTGAAGCAAAGTCAATTTCGTCGCCCGGTCGACAAGCGGAACCAAGGCTCCCCGGTGCCGGACGCCGATGATCGTGTCCGCTTACTGGTCTCCCGCCCGGGTCTTCTCCTCGACGATCGCGGGCCGCTCGGATATGTCCCTACGGCCCGGAATCACGCCCCGCCCGGAGCCGTTCCGGCCTCGGCGGCAGCGCTTCCGCCCCCGGCGGCGGAGACAGCGGAACAGGCTTCCCCCCGCCGCCCGGTCCGCATAGATGTGACGGTAAATCCAGGTCGGACTCACCGTCATGACACCCGTCATCGCTGAGCGGCCCGAAATCTGCTGCGGGCTCCATCCAGACATCAGACATATTTCGATGATCTTCCAGCTCATCGGCGACATCTTGCGGGGAACCGACGAGGCTTCCCGCCGCCGGGTTTCGGCCAGCCGCTGCGCCTGGCGGCAGCGGTAGCCCCGCAGCCCGGTGTTGCGGGCGAGTTCGCGGCTCACCGTCGACTGCGAGCAGCCGATCTCCGCCGCGATGCCTCTTTGCGAGAAACCGCTTTTCTTCAGCGCCTGAAGCTGGTAACGGTCAAACTGGGTCAAGTGGTTAAAGCCCGACGGCATGCGATTCCCTCCGTTTTCATCATAGAGAGTATCGCACCCGCTTGATCCGCATACAACATGTAGATCTGCCTCAATCGCGGTCTACAGATGAAGCGATGCATTTCGGAGTTTGGCCGGGGAATACATTACAGTATTGATGCATACGATTTGTAAATTGAGCCCATCGTAATCAAGCAGAGGGAACAAAGCCAGATCAACCAGCTCATATCCGGGATTGACCAAAACAATGAACGCTCGTCCTCAATGCAATACAGCTATACGCCGCCTTGGGCCTGAGACCTGATCGAGGCTGCGAGTTTCAACATCCATCGGGACATTCCCCTGTGCACCGACAGAACCATGCCGGTTGGCGCATTGCGCTGGTCAGCACGGTGCCGTCGGTGTTCATTTGTCATTTTGCCATCTTGCCTTTGGCAACGGTCCCGCGTTCGCTGAAATGACTGCAGCAGCGAATCACCCGAAGCGCAACCCATTTGTCAACAGGGCCTCGTGGTGCATTCGGTCAAATGCCGTGACTATGGCTGTCGTCAATGCGACCCGTAGCGGAGCGGTAGAGTTGCCGGGCCGTCATGAGACCATGGATCGCTGACAGTTTGTTTTTCATGCTGGTCTCACCGACGCGGCGGTGTTGTCCTGAAGCCGGCTTCTTCAAGAACAAAATCACGGAAAGCGCGGGTTCTTTTGGAATCGCGTAACTCGACCGGGTAGGCAAGGTAAACCGGAATTTCACCGGACTGGAGATCCGGGAGAACTCGCGCCAAATCAGGAAAGTGATCTTCAAGATAGTCGGGAAGGACTCCGATGCCGAGATTGTTCCGGACTGCTTGGAGAACGCCGTAATAGTTGTTCACGGTCAGGTAGGATTGCACGTCCCGGGCGAATAGATTGTCGACGAAGTTCTGTGTGACGCTGTCCGGGGGTCTGCTGCCGCCTTGGCAGATCATCCTGTGGCGGATCAAGTCTTCGGCGGTGCGCGGTTCGCCCGACTCAGACAAATAGGACTCGGTCGCGAAAAGCCGCATCGCCGTGGACATGATTTTCCGCCGAATCAGATCCGCCTGCGACGGCTTTTTCATGCGGATGGCGATGTCGGCTTCCCGCATCGGCAGATCAAGCACCCGCTCATCCAGGATCAGGTCGATCTTGATTTTGGGATATTGCTTGTAGAGCGAGGCCAGCCGTGGCGCTAGCCACAGATTCCCGAAACCCACGGATGTCGTGACCCGCAGTTCACCGAATATTTCATCCTTTGAATCACGAAGCCGCGCAATGGTTGAATCCAGTCTGGCGGAAATTGACGCGGTCGCGCCGAACAGCAGTTCACCCTGTTCGGTCAGGATCAGTCCGCGGGCATGGCGGTGGAACAGTGTGACGGAAAGGGAATCTTCAAGCGCGCTGATCTGCCGGCTCACCGCCGACTGGCTGAGGCGCAGCGACTCCCCGGCGCGGGTGAGACTGCCCTCCGCGGCAACGGCATGAAAGACTCTGAGCTTGTCCCAGTCCATGAATTTCTCCGTACCGGCCGGGCGCCCCGGCTGTTCAGGCCGCCGCTGTTCGGTGGCACCCGTTCCGAATCCGCTTCAAATTGTCAATGAGTCCATTTAAGACCAAGCCGGATAATCCGCATAAAAAGAGGTCTGTTGTGAGCATGGAGAAGGTCCGGCTTTCAGACCGGTACGACCTTTCCTGTTCAACCGCGCTGCTGAATGGAACGCAGGCGCTTGTCCGTCTGGTGCTGACCCAGAAGGAGATCGACAGACGTTCCGGACTGAGAACGGCGGGTTACGTCACGGGATACCGCGGGTCGCCTCTCGGCGCAGTCGATTTTCAGATGAACCGCGCCGAAACCGAACTTGAGCGATCCGATATCCTGTTCAGCCCCGCATTGAATGAAGATCTTGCGGCCACGGCGCTGTGGGGAACCCAGCAGGCTGAACTGCGGGGCGAGGGCAGTCATGACGGTGTCTTCGGCCTCTGGTACGGCAAAGGGCCGGGTGTCGACCGGTCCGGCGACGTATTGCGGCACGCCAATTTCGCCGGTGTCTCGCCGCATGGCGGTGTTCTCATGGCTCTGGGCGACGACCATACGGGTGAGAGTTCCACGACTCTGCACCAGTCGGAATGGACGCTCGTTGACACCTGCATTCCTGTTCTCTCGCCCGCCGGCGTGCAGGAAATCCTTGATTTCGGCATATTCGGCTACGCCCTGTCCAGGTATTCCGGCAGCTGGGTCGGCATCAAATGCATGAAGGAGACCGTCGAAGCGACTTCGGTGATTCACAGCCGGCTGGACAGCATCAACTTCAACCTCCCGGATTTCGCGATGCCGCCGGGCGGATTGAACATCCGCCTCCTTGACACGCCTCAGGAGCAGGAAGCGCGCACCGTGCGTTACAAGCGTTATGCGGCCGAGGCGTTCGGACACGCGAACAATATCAACCGCCGGATTCACGGGAAGCCGGGGGCCGGGGTCGGGTTGGTCGCGGCAGGAAAGAACTGGCTGGATCTACTGCACGCCTTCGAGATGCTGGGCATTGACCGGGCTGAAGCGGAGAGACTGGGCGTCACAACCTACAAGGTGGGAATGACGTGGCCGCTTGACGAGCTGGGATTCCGCGGTTGGGCGGACGGGCTGGATTTGATCATTGCGGTCGAAGAAAAGCGCAAGCTGATCGAGCCTCAGATCAAGGATATGATTTTCAACGACCGCAGGGGGCGGCGTGTCTACGGACGCAGCAAAGAAAACGGTGAAGAGCTGTTTCAAACCAGTTATGCGCTTGATTCAGTTTCAATCGCACGGAAAATCGGGGAGATTCTCATTGAAGAGGGCCGCCGCACCGACCGGATCGAGGCGGGTCTGGCGCGTCTGGAACGCATAGCCTCCCGTCCGAACATGGACAATATCGCTCTGCGCCGGCCTTACTTCTGTTCGGGCTGTCCGCACAACATTTCGACGAGAGTTCCCGACGGTTCAAGGGCTTACGCGGGAATCGGCTGCCATTACATGGCTCAATGGATGGACCGCGAAACCGTGGGTTTCACGCACATGGGCGGAGAGGGCGCCAACTGGATCGGAGAGGCGCCGTTTTCCAAGCGCAGCCACGTTTTTCAGAATATCGGCGACGGAACGTACAACCATTCCGGTATCATGGCGATCCGCGCAGCCATAGCGGCTGACACGAACATCACGTTCAAACTTCTGTTCAACGATGCCGTCGCAATGACCGGCGGTCAGAAGAATGACGGCGGCCTGACAGCCGGCAGGATCGCCCGCGAGCTTGATGTCATGGGCGTGCGGAAACTCGCGGTCGTTTATGATCCCGGAGAAGAGATTGATTTTTCAGAATTTCCCGGCAGAGCGGAAGTGCATGAACGGTCACAGCTTGATCAGGTGCAGAGGAATTTCCGCGATATCGAAGGTGTCACTGCCATCGTGTATGTGCAGACATGCGCCGCTGAAAAACGCCGCCGCCGCAGGCGGGGCACTTTCCATGATCCGGACAGGCGCGTCTTCATAAACCCGGACATTTGCGAAGGATGCGGCGACTGCGGCCTTCAGTCGAACTGCGTGTCCATCGTTCCTTTGGAAACTGAGTTCGGGCGCAAGCGCGCCATTGACCAGTCAAGCTGCAATAAGGATTTCAGCTGTCTCAACGGCTTTTGCCCGTCATTCGTAACGCTGACCGGCGCTGAGCCGCGAAGCATCGCGCATGCCGGATTCACCTTCCCTGACCTGCCCTGTCCGGTCATCCCTGACATTCAGGGCACCCGGAACATCGTGATCGCCGGAGTCGGAGGGACCGGCGCCGTCACGGTCGGCGCGGTCTTGACTATGGCGGCCTATCTGGACGGCAAAGGCGCCGGCATGATTGAAATGGCGGGACTGGCGCAGAAAGGCGGCGCGGTGAGCATTCATTGCCGGATCGCCGGAAAACCTGAGGACATTTCCGCGATCCGCGTGGCGGAAGCTGAAGCGGACTGCGTGATCGGCGGTGATCTGGTGGTGACCGCAGGGGCCGAAGTGATGGCCTTGATTGAACGGGGACGGACGAAGGCCGTGGTGAATTCCCATGAAACCATCACCGGAGAGTTCACCAGGGACACGGAATTCAGACTGCCCATGGAACAGCTCCGACAACGTCTGTCTGCCGGACTAGGAGCCGAAAACGCCATTGTGATGGATGCGGCAGCGATTGCCCGCGCCGTGCTGGGCGATTCGATATTTTCGAACACGATTCTCATGGGCGCGGCATGGCAGAGCGGCGCTCTTCCGCTTTCGCTGGAAGCCATTGAGACGGCGATACGGCTTAACGGGGCAGCCGCGGAAAAGAATCTCGCGGCGTTCGCGCTCGGACGCTGGCGGGCGGCGGACCGGGACGCCGCTGAGCGCGCATGCCTGTCAGCGTCCGCGCCGGAGCAGCTGGAGAAGATATCGCCGCTGGAATTCCGCATCCGCCATCTCATGAATCATAGCGGAAAAGCGACAGTTGATAAATATCAATCGTTTGTGAGTCGTTTCGAAGAAACTCCTATGCACGATTCCGTGGTTCGCAGCTACCACAAGCTGCTTGCCGTCAAGGATGAATACGAAATCGCGCGGCTTCACCTGCAGACGGCGGAAAAGGCCCGCGCTGAGTTCGAAGATGGATTCAGGATGGCGTTCAGTTTGGCTCCTCCGATTCTGCCGGGCAAGTCAGCGGATGGGAGACCGAAAAAACGGGAATTCGGCATGTGGATGCTGAATGTGTTTTCGCTGCTCGCCAAACTTAAGGCGCTGCGCGGCACGAAGTTCGATCCGTTCGGCTACGGCAGAGAGCGCCGGATGCAGCGCGGCCTGACCCGGACATACGAGCAGGATATGGAAATGCTTCTTCACAACCCTTCCCTGCAACATGCCGGCGCTGCGCTTGATCTGGCCCGCTTGCCGCTGTCGGTCCGGGGATTCGGCCCTGTCTGGGAAGAGAACTTAAAGACAGCGATGGCGCGCCGCCGGGAACTGCTGAAGGCGCTGACCGGCCCGCAGGCGGATGAATTTCTTCAGGCGGCAGAGTAGCGGCCTGTTCAGTTTTTTCTGATCTCGAATCTCAGCGCTCCGCTGATCTGCGAAGTCTGCACGAGGCAGTGGCCGTGCTCGCTGCAGAAATGCGGTATGTCGATGGCGGCTGCCGGATCATCGGCGATGACGACCAAGCTGTCGCCGGACTGCATTCCGCGCAGGCGTTTGATGATGCGCAGCACCGGCAAAGGGCATAAAAGTCCGGTCGTGTCGAGATGTTCGATATTTGGCATGGCATTAGAATATGACGCGGCGGAGGCGATGTCCAAACCCGTCGCTGGCGGATATCCGGATGCTCTCGTGGCGGGACGAAACTGGCTGTCTGAATTCTGCTGATAAGGGGTAATGATGTTCGGTGTGGATATGTTTGACGCCAGTCTGGCGGTCGGGATCGCGATCGCGCTGAGCGCTGGTGCCGTCAGTTTCGCCTCCCCTTGCGTTCTGCCGATCGTTCCGGCTTATCTGGCCTATGTCAGCGGCATGTCGTTCGGCGAACTGTCCGCCGGCGGGCGGCGCGGAACCTCAGTGCTGACGGCCGCCGCCTTCGCGCTCGGTCTGTCGTGTGTTTTTCTGCTGCTCGGCATCGCCGCATCGGCATTCGGCGTTTATTTCCTGACCCACCAAGTCTTGTTCGGCCAGCTGGCCGGAATTGTCATTGCCGTGTTCGGCCTGCATTTTCTGGGCATATTGCGGCTGCCGTTTCTCTACCGGGAAGCCCGTCTGAACAGCGGCGCCCGAGGGGGAAGCGTGGCCGGAGCGTTCGTTCTGGGGCTGGCTTTCGCTTTCGGCTGGACTCCCTGCATCGGCCCGGTGCTGGGCGCGGTTCTGACGCTGGCCGCTCAGGAGGACTCCGTCGGCCACGGCGCCGCGCTCCTGGCCGCATATGCCGCAGGACTGGGCGTTCCATTTGTGATCGCAGCGGCATTCATTGACAGATCAATGCGTTACATTCAAAATCTGAAACCATGGATGAGAGCTGTAGAGCGCACGGTCGGCGTCCTGCTGTTGGCCGTCGGGCTGCTGCTGGTCAGCGGGCGGTTCGCGTTGATTTCCTACTGGCTGCTGGAGAATGTTCCTGTTCTCGGACTGGTCGGATGACCGGCCCTGCGTTTCCAGTATTTCAGAATGAAAACGCGTATCGCGGAGGAAAGACCTCGGGGTGAGTCGCCCCGTTCCGCGTCGATGTCCGCCGCAAGCCGGTCAACTGAGCGGTTCCGTGAACTTGCGATGAACTGAAAATCTTCCCACATCTCATCTTCCAGTGAAATGCTCGTGCGATGGCCGTGAATCGTCAATGACCGTTTCCTGGGGCGCATGGCGGGGAATCAGCTTTTCATCCGCGCCGCTTCGGGGTCATAGAGAGGGCGCAGCGATGCCTGAGCCGGCACAAGCGCGCCGGCGACCTCGATCCGGTAATTCGATCTGAGCAGTTCACCCGCCGATTCTCCCTTGCAAGGCACATAACCGAGTCCCACGGCCCCGCCGAGGAAATGTCCGTAGCTGCCCGATGTGATGCGGCCGACGATTTCTCCGTCACGCAGGATGGGCTCGTTATGGTAGAGAAGGGGTTCAGGATCCTTAAGCAGGAATTGCACGAGGCGGCGCTCGAGCCCGCTGTCGGCCTTTCTCAGAACAGCGTCCCGGCCCTCGAAGCTGGGCTTGCGGATGTCCACGGCGAATCCCAGCCCGGCTTCCAGCACATGGTCCTCACTGGTGATGTCATGGCCGAAATGCCGGAACGCCTTTTCACTGCGGCAACTGTCCATCATATGCAGACCGCACAGTTTAAGACCGCTGTCACGGCCGACGGCTGTCAGAGTTTCAAACACGTGCGCGGCCATGTCCGCGGGAATGTAAATTTCCCATCCGAGCTCGCCGACATAGGAAATCCGGTGCGCCCTGGCTGTGGCCATTCCGATCTCAATTCGGCGGAATGAGCCGAACGGAAACCCGTCCCGGCTGAAATCGTCAGGCGATGCTTCAGCCAGAATGGTCCGGGCATTCGGTCCCATGACCGCGAGAATGCCTTCCGCCGGCGTGACGTCCGCGAGAGAGACGCTGAACCGACCCAGACGGCGCCGCATCCATGCTTGGTCGGCGTGCCGCGAAGCAGCCGGCGTCACAACCAGGAATTCAGTCCCGCTGAGCCGCGCGACCGTGACGTCGGCTTCAATTCCGCCGCGCATGTTGAGGAACTGAGTATAAACGATCCGGCCCGGCGGAACCGACAGATTCGCCCCGCAGATACGGTTAAGAAACGGTTCCGCATCCTTGCCCTGCACCAGGATTTTGCCGAAACTCGACATATCGTACATGCCTGCGCCGCTGCGGACCGCCAGGTGTTCCCGCCGCCAGTTTTCAAACCAGTTCTGGCGGCCCCAACTGTACCGGTAAGCGCGTTCCTGCCCGGCGTCCGCGAACCAGTTGGCCCGCTCGTATCCGGCTGTTTCGCCCATAACGGCACCGCAGTCCAGCAGCTGGCTGTGGAACGGCGAGCGCCGGATTCCGCGCGCGCTTTCCTTCTGCCGGTAGGGAAAGTGATCGGCGTAAAGCAGTCCGAGCGACTCTTTGGACCGCGCATAGAGGTAAGACCGGTTGCCCTGAAAAGGCTGCATGCGCGCGATATCGACATCTCCCATATCAAACGGACGGACACCGTCATTCATCCACTGGGCCAGCGCCATTCCCGCGCCGCCGGCGGACTGGATACCGACCGAATTGAAGCCTGCGGCGACATAGAAGTTGTCGAGTTCCGGCGCCGGGCCTAGAAGATAGGCATTGTCCGGCGTGAAGCTCTCCGGGCCGTTGAAGAATGTCTGAATGCCGGCGGTCTGCAGAATCGGCACCCGTTCGACAGCATTCTCCAGGATCGGCTCGAATTGGTCATAATCCTCCGGCAGCTGATCAAATTCAAAATTATCGGGAATGCCGTCCATTCCCCAAGGTTTCGCGTCGGGTTCAAAAGCTCCGATCAGCAGCTTTCCGGCTTCCTCCTTGAAATAAGCGCATTCGTCGGGAACCCGCAGAACCGGAAGGTGGGTCAGTCCTTGGATCGGCTCAGTGACCATGTAGAAATGCTCGCATGCGTGCAGCGGCACATTGACGCCTGCCCACCTGCCGACCTCGCGGCCCCACATGCCCGCGCAGTTCACGACAACTTCCGCCTTGATAATATGGGTGTCCCCGTCCGCCTCGCAGCGCACAGCGGAGATTCGCCGCCCTTCGCGCTGGAATCCCGAGATCTTCACATTTTCGAAAATGCGCACCCCGCGCATGCGGGCTCCTTTGGCCAGAGCCATGGCGATATTGGCTGGATCTCCTTGCCCGTCATTTTCCAGGTAGACGCCCGACACGACGTCGTCAGTCTTGAGGAACGGATATTTCCCGGCGACTTCTTTCGCGGTGATGACTTCGATCTCGACGCCGAAGGCCCGGGCCATGGAAGCGGACCGCCGCAGCTCCTCGCTGCGCTCCTCGTTCAGGGCGACCGTGATCGAGCCGCAGCGCACGAAACCGGTGGCGACGCCGGTTTCTTCTTCGAGCCGGCTGTAGAGTTCCTGCGAATATTTCGCCAGGCGGGTCATGTTGGCCGACGCGCGCAGCTGCGCGATCAGGCCCGCGGCATGCCAAGTCGTGCCCGATGTCAGCTTTTTTCTTTCGATAAGAACGATATCCGTCCAGCCGAGCTTGGCCAAATGGTAAGCGACCGAACAGCCTGCTGCTCCGCCGCCGATCACAACCGCGCGCGCTTTGTTCGGAATATCGGTCATCAAGACGCCGCCTTTCTGCCGGGTTCAATTTTTGAGACGCAGGTTGCGGGGATCCCACAGCGCCTGATCCGCCTGCACCTTGGCCGGACGCGGATCGCCGTAGATTTCGATGTCGACTTCGGTTCCTTCCTCTGCCAGATCGGTCCGGAGATATCCGAGGGCAATGGATTTTCCGACACGGTATCCCCAGGCCCCTGAGGTGACTTCTCCTACAATACGTCCGTTTTTCCATATGGTGGACATGTAATGCGCGTCACAGTCTCCCGTATCCACAGTCATCGTCACGAACCGCTTGGCGCTGCCGCGCCGCCGCTCAAGCCCAAGGGCTTGTTTGCCGGGGAATCCGCTGCGTTTTCCGAGCCGGACGAATCGTCCGAGGCCTGCCTCGAAAAGGGAATAGTCCGACGAAAGATCGCCTTTCCAGCTTCGGTATCCTTTCTCAATGCGCAGAGAGTCCAGCGCCCACATGCCGAATGGCTTGGCGCCGGCGCCGATGACCGCATCGTAAACCGCCGGAATGTCGTGAGGTCCGGCATGCGCCTCCCATCCGAGCTCGCCGGCGTAACTGATCCGCGCCAGAGTCACTTCCCGCCCTGCCAGCCGCGCCCGCTGGACGCTCATCCAAGGCAAAGACAGATCGGCATCCGTGAGTCCGCTCAGCAGATCCCGCGACTTGGGGCCGGAAATGGCGAGCGTCGATATGTCAGCCGTCAAATCCCGAACCTCAATCGAGCCGCCGGCCGGCAGCGAGCGTGTCAGCGCTTCAAGATCATGCCACTGAGCCGCGCTGGCAGTGATCAGAGTGAATGATTCCGGCCCGTCCCGCATGACGGACATTTCAGTCACGATGCGCCCACGGGAGTCGGGAAAGTAAGCCAGATTCATCCGCCCGGATCGCGGAAGCTGTCCGGCGATCAGCGAGTCCAGCCAGTCAGCGGCTCCGTCCCCTTGAACAGAAAAGCGCGCGAAACCAGGCAGATCCAGAATACCGACGCCGTTTTGCACCGCTAGGCATTCTTCGCGGATGCGCCTTTCCCACGGACCCGCGCGGTTCCATGTCCGGGTTGCGGCCTCACCGACATCATCTCCAGGCAGCGCGAACCAGTTAACGCGCTCCCAGCCGTTATAGGCTCCCATCCGGCCCCCGAGCGCCGTCAGTTTGTCGTGGACGGGCGAAAGTTTCCTGCCTCGTCCCGCGGGCCATTCTTGCCGCGGGAAATGCATCGCATATTCGTGACCGTAGGTTTCAGCCGCCTTGGCCCGGCAATAATCGGCGTCGGCATGGCCGGTGAAGCGACGGGGATCGCAGGACCACATGTCCCATTCAGTATGCCCTTCGGTAACCCATTCCGCCAGAACTTTGCCCGCGCCGCCGGCCTGTGCGATTCCGAACGTGAAGACACAGGCTTCAAAAGCGTTTTCCACGCCCGGCATCGGACCGATTAGCGGCAGTCCGTCCGGCGCGTAGGGAATCGGCCCGTTGATCACCTTTGAAATTCCGGCTGTCTTCAGAAGCGGAACGCGCGCCATCGCGTCTTCAATGTACGTATCGAGCCGGTCGATATCGTCGGCGAACAGCTGAAACGAAAAATCCTCCGGCAGCGGGTCTTTGGGGCTGGCCCAGCGGACACGGCAATCACGCTCGTACGGCCCGAGATTCAGGCCGGATTTTTCTTGGCGGAGGTAATAGGAGATGTCGACATCGCGAAGCAGCGGCAGTTTCCGTCCTTCCCGTTCCGACCAGGCTGAGAGTTCCGGTATTTCAGCCGTCAGCATATACTGGTGCTCCATCACCGCCATCGGCACCGTCCGGCCGCCGAACGGCTTGAAGAATTCGCCGACCCTCTGCGCATAATACCCGGCGGCATTGACAATGGTCTCGCAGCGGATGTCAGCGTCCGGCGTGTGAACGGACCATTCGCCGTTCCGCCGCGTGATGCTCGTGACGGTGATATTGCGGCGGATTTGAGCGCCGAGGTCCCGGGCGCCTTTCGCCAGCGCCTGCGTCAGTTGCGCCGGGTCGATATCGCCGTCGCAGGGATCGTAGAGCGCACCTTCAAGATCGTGCGTTTCAATGAACGGATAACGGCTCCGGATTTCTTCCGGACCGATGATCTCAATATCGATTCCCTGATACCGTCCCATGCCGGCGGCGCGCCGGAACTCCTGCATGCGCTCCTCGGAATGCGCCAGCCGGATCGATCCCGTCACATGGTAGTTGATCGGGTAATCAACTTCCTGTCCGAGCTTTCGGTAAAGTTCGGCGGAGCAGCGCTGCACATTCATCACCGACCAGCTTGAGGAGAATGTCGGTACGTTTCCCGCCGCGTGCCATGTTGAGCCGGCGGTCAGTTCATTCTTTTCAAGCAGAAGGCAATCGGTCCAGCCGGCCTTGGCCAAATGGTAAAGGCACGAGGCGCCGACAGCGCCGCCGCCGATCACCACCACACGGGCCGAAGAGGGGATCTCCGCCAGTTCAGCCCCCGATTCCGGAATGCGCGTTCCCGCGCGCGCAAACGCGCATAACACGGATCCATTGGTGGAAAAACCCGCGGCAGCCGATGGCCGGCGGGCTGCCGCTGCGGCTCATTTGGCCGGGCCGATCATGTTTTCCGCCCTGACGATGTCATCAAACGCGGCGTCACTGACGTATCCGAGCCGCACCGCTTCTTCCTTGAGCGTGGTGCCGTTCCGGTGAGCTTCCTTCGCGACCTTCGCCGCATTGTCGTAACCGATTTCCGGAGCCAAAGCGGTGACAAGCATGAGCGACTGATTCAGGAGCGATTCGATGCGGACGCGGTTCGCCTGTATCCCGGCCACGCAGTTCCCGGTGAACGCGGAAGCGGAGTCGCCGAGCAGCTGTATTGATTGAAGAACGTTGTAGGCGATCATAGGCTTGTAGACATTGAGTTCAAAATGTCCCTGGCTGCCGGCGAATCCGACGGCGGCGTCATTGCCCATGATCTGTGCGCAGACCTGGGTGACAGCCTCAGTCTGGGTCGGGTTGACCTTGCCGGGCATGATCGACGATCCGGGCTCGTTTTCCGGAAGCAGCAACTCGCCGATGCCGCATCTTGGGCCGGAGGCGAGCAGCCTGATGTCGTTGGCGATCTTAAAGACCGATGCCGCGACGGTTTTCAGTGCGCCGGACATTTCCACCAGCGCGTCATGCGCGGCCAGCGACTCGAACTTGTTGGCCGAAGTGCTGAAGGGCAGACCGGTGAATTCCGCGATTTTCTCGGCGAAACGTTCTGCCCAGCCTTCTCTTGAATTCAGGCCGGTTCCAACCGCGGTGCCGCCTTGGGCAAGCGGGTAGACATTTCTCAGCGCTGTCATGATTCTCTTGTAACCCAGATCAATCTGTGTCCGGTAGCCTGAAAACACTTGGCCGAGTGTCAATGGAGTCGCATCCTGCGTATGAGTCCGGCCGATCTTGATAATGCCGGAAAACTCTTCCTGTTTGCGGCCCAGCGCCTGTTCAAGAAGGCGCAGCTCCGGCAGCAGATTGTTTATCGCGTCAAGGACCACCGCAATATGCATCGCGGTGGGAAACGTGTCGTTCGACGACTGGCAGAGATTGACGTGATCGTTGGGGTGGACCGGGGATTTCGTTCCGATTTCACCGCCGAGTTTTTCGATGGCCCGGTTCGCGACGACCTCATTGGCATTCATATTGGACTGCGTGCCCGAGCCAGTTTGCCAGACGGCCAGCGGGAAGTGGCTGTCCAGTTTCCCGGCAGCGACTTCATCCGCGCTCTCGGCGATAGCGCGGCCGATGCCGGAATCCAGAAGTCCGAATTCCATATTGACGAGCGCCGCGGCGTGTTTGATCAGCCCCAGAGCGCGGATCAGAGACAGCGGCTGTTTTTCCCAGCCGATCGGGAAGTTTTTCAGCGACCTCTGGGTCTGTGCGCCCCAGTAGCGATCAGCCGGAACCTCGATCGGTCCAAAACTGTCTGTTTCGGTTCTTGTGCCGACCATTTCATTCTCCCGTGAGCGATCCCGTCCGGGGCCGTTTTCCAGCGGCGCGTTCATTTTTTGCGGAATTTTTCCAAACTCAAGACCTGCGCCGGCGCGGCAGGCGGATCCTGCTGCTGCGTCTGGCCGTCTTCGGCTTTCAGGTCATCAGCCGCGCCGCCGCCGGTTGATTTCCCTCTGGAATCCGCCGGCAGAAACTTGAACTGTACGCCGGCTCCGGGATCCGCGAAGTCCGTCAGCGCGGAGAAGGGCACATAGATGGTCTCCGGAGTGTTGTTGAAACTCAAGGTCACCCAGAAACCCGCTTCGCCGACAGTCAGGTTTTTGAACCAGTGCTGCATGATGATCCGCATCTCACGGGGGTGGTCCTTCCGCAGCCGGTCAGGGATATCGGAGCCCGGATGATCGGTGCGGAACGTCATGATGAAATGGTTGGCTTCGGGAAGCCCGTCATCTTCGACGGACCTCAGGACAGCCGCGACCGCTCCGCGGATGGCTTCGGCTATGATTTCCGGATAATTTATGGCTTTCACGGAAGAATCTCTCATCGGCCCGACGCATTAATATGCCGTTTTCCGGACAAAAGAAATGCAGGCTTATGTTGCCGGGTGCCTGCAGACCCCGCCGGCGTGTGCTAGGACGCCGGACTGATAGTTCCGCGTTTCCGCGCTGGCTTACGCAGCGAGGGCAAGCGGAGCACGATTGTCATTGGCAATTGTGCAGTCTGGACCGATAACGGCGGTTCCCCACCGAGCGAAAGCTGCCGCCTTTACGCGTTCGTCGATCCTGTTTCGGCCCCATGGACTTCGCCAATGATGAAGTTCTGGTGGAGCCGCCGGGTACCGCCCCCGGGTCCGATCCGTTTATTCCGCGCGCCTTTATCGCCATATTTCCCGAAGGAACTGATTCAACAACTAGCATTGCGGCGCGTCAATATCAAGCCTTTATTCCGCATCGGCGGTCTTGCGGCGGAGGAATCCTGTGAAAATTGCATAATCGCAACACTTTTGCGTCGAACAGCTCCCGGAATTCGGAGTCTTGTCCGTATCGTTAAGGCGCCGGGCACCGCAGCGGCGGGGAAAAACTTTTGAATCAGGGCTGCGGGTCAGGAGAGCGCAGCAATTACCGAATCACCAAATGCCGGTGTTCGGCATGCTTGCCCACGGCTCTGCCGCAGGGAGTGATTCGCCCTTTTGCAGCAGCTCGATTGACACATTGTCCGGCGACCGCACGAAAGCCATATGGCCGTCGCGGGGCGGCCGGCTGATTGTGACGCCGTCGTCCATCAGCCGCCGGCAAGTCTCGTAGATGTTGTCGACTTCGTAGGCGAGGTGGCCGAAATGGCGGCTGTCAGACGGAAGCCCCTCATCGCCGTCCCAGTTGAATGTCAGTTCGAGCGGGCATTCCGGTTGGTCCGGCGGCGCCAGAAAAACCAGTGTGAAGCGGCCTCCCTCGTTGTCCGTGCGGCGGGTTTCCGTCAGGCCGAGCAAATTGTAGAACGCAATGGATTTTTCTAAATCAAGAACACGCACCATGGTGTGCAGATATTTGAGGCTCATTACGTATCCTTTCGTCATCCTGACATCGGCTTCCGGCGTCCAGTTAGCAGATCTGCGCCGATCAGGCAACGCGGGCGAGGCGGCGGCGTCCGCGGCTTCAGGAATGTTCATAACGCCGCGCCGGGGAATTGATTGAGGTGAAGATGGCCGTGAGTCCTGAAAATGCGAAGCGGATCAAGGCGCAGCGGGCGGAAACCAGCCTGACGCGGCGGGCCGTCAGCCAAGGTCTGGAGGACATTCTTTACGATATCCAGCCGGTTCTGGATCACGGGTTCGTCCGTGTGGTCGACTATCTCGGCAACGACTCGTCTATCGTGCAGGCGGCGCGTGTTTCGTACGGCGCGGGTACGAAGAAATCCCGGGGCGACGAGGGACTGATTCGCTACCTGATGCGTCACCGCCATACGACTCCTTTCGAGATGTGCGAAATCAAATTCCACGTCAAATTGCCTGTATTCGTGGCCAGGCAGTGGATTCGGCACCGGACGGCCAATATCAATGAATATTCCGCGCGCTACTCGATTCTGGACCGGGAATTCTACATTCCGGCACCGGACAATCTCGCTGCGCAATCGACGGCGAATGCTCAGGGCAGGGGGGATGTTCTGCCGCCTGAAGAGGCGGAGCGGGTGATTGAAACGCTGAAGGCTGACTGCGCAGCTGCGTATGGCCGCTACGAGGACATGCTCTCCGATGAGGGCCAGACCGGACTGGCGCGCGAACTGGCCAGGATGATCCTGCCGGCGAATATCTATACGCAATGGTATTGGAAAATTGACCTCCACAACTTGTTCAGGTTCATCTCGCTGCGAGCCGACCATCACGCCCAATTCGAGATCCGGGCTTATGCCGATGTCATTGGCGGGATCACCCGCCGCTGGGTTCCTTCAGCGTGGAAAGCGTTTGAAGACTATGAATCCGGAGGCGGGCATTTCTCGGCTGTCCAGATGGCATGTCTGCGGACAATGCTCGCGGGCGGAGACGTAAGCCAGGAAACTTCAGGAATGTCGCCAAGAGAATGGCGTGAATTCAATGAATCGCTGGATAAGTCCTGACGGGGATCAATTCCCGGCCGGGTGTCCGTCTCTGATCAGAAAACGGTCGATCGAGACAGGTCCGGCGCCTTTAAGCGCGATCAGCAGCAGCAGGAAAATCCAATACGCGCGCTGATCCAGGATCAATGATCCCGGCGCCGAGTCAAACCAGCTGCCGATGTCTCCCGGGCCGAGACCGTGGCCGTAGATGTCCACGATGCTCTGAACAAAGACAAAACCGACCATCCCCAACGCCGCCAGCCGGGTCAGCAATCCAGTGACGATGAGAAACGGAAGAACGAATTCTCCGTAAGTCGCCGCCAGAACCACCAGCGTGTGCAGCGCTGACAGTTCGGACGGATTGTAGCCCGCGGCCTCCATCGCCTTGGGAAAAATCTGCGCGTATGCGCCAGCGCTGGGCGACAACAGTCCGTCCCCGATTTTGGACATGGCTGATTTCCAATAGTAAACAGCCAGTGTGGCGGTGAAGACCAAGCGGGCCAGCGAAGCCAGCAGCCACCGCGAAGACGCCCGTTCGACATGAACGAAGATGCGTTCCATACGGTTGAAGATGGCGAGCATGGCGATTCCAGTCCCCGGCGTGAAGATGCCGGTCTTGGACAATGTCTGAAGTGATGTGTCAAGCGCCGGGGTACGGCGGTTTCAATCGCCGCCGGGCGTCGGCAGGGATCATAGTGCGCCCTCCTGATCGCCGGTCATCATCGAAATAATGGATAGAGGGAATTCAGTTTGACGCGCTTGCCCCGGCAGTGCGCCGTTCTTCCCGTCTCGCTTGTAGACTCTGCCGGCGCTGAACGGACCATTCCTTGTCCTGCTCTGAACACGCTTCCGCCATCAATCCCGCTGTGTCCGACTGCTGGCTTCCGCGCGCATTTAACAACATTTCGGCAGCGCGCCGCTGGCTTCGGCAAGTTTTCTGGGTCTAAGGGTTTCAGCTGCCAGGTCCCGATATTCGGCGGCTTCGGCAAGCCATGCTCGACGGCCTTGCTTGCCCAGACATATGCTTCCCTGTAATTCCGCGTCGTGCCTTGGCCTTGGACACACATAAATGCGCGGCTGTATTGCGCCAAGGCGTTTCCTTGAGGGGGATGTCCCGATCGGTGTTGAATTTGATATGGGCGGTGTTGCCTCTGCCCCCGAGCATCAGCTCGGGGATTTTCTGAAGAAAAAGGAAGCAACACCATGAAGACCATTAGCACATTCCCCTGCGCCTCCGCCAGCGTTTCGAACATCAACGCGCTCGTCGAAGAGGCGTACGAAGACGTGACCGAGAGTTTCGAGAAATTCTGCCTGACGACGGGCATCGCGTATCTGCGGCAGATGATGGACGAGGACGCCGAACGGCTGGCCGGGAAGCGTTACAGTCATTCTCCCGACAAGCCGGGGCACCGCTGGGGGCACACGCGTTCCCAGGTCGGGTTCCACGGCGGCAAGGTCGGCATCGACCGTCCCCGGCTCCGCTGCAAGGCTGCGGGCAAGGAGATGTCTCTGCCGAGCTGGTAAGAGATATCCGCGGACGGCTATCTTGATCAACAGTCGGTGAATCTGATGACGGCGAATGTAGCGACCCGCAAGTTCCGCCGGGCGGTGAGGATTCCGGAGGCCGGGGTTCCGTGCGGGGCGGGCTGCGGGCTGTCGAAATCAGCCGTGTCCCGCCGGTTCAAGGCTCTGACGCAGGCGAAGTTTGATGAATGGATGACTTCCGATCTGTCGGAGCTTGATCTCGTCGCGGTTCAGATCGACGGGCTGCATCTGAGCGACCGCCTGCTGATGATCGGGGCGGTCGGCATTGACGCGTCCGGGCGTAAGCGCCCCTCAGTCGTCATCGAAGGCGCGACTGAGAATACCGCGGCCGTGCAGGCTCTGCTTGATGATCTGATCGAGCGCGGGCTTGACCCGGAGGGCTGTTATCTGTTCATCGTCGATGGAGCCAGGGCGCTCAGCAAGGCGATCCGGCGCACTTTCGGCGCGGATATCCCTGTCCAGCGCTGTCAGGTTCACAAGGGCCGCAACATCACCGACCGTCTCGCCGCGAAGCATCACGCCGCCGTGCGGCGGACGCTCAGGCAGGCGTGGGAACTTGATGACGCCGACAAGGCCGAGCGGCTGATGCGCAACTTGGCCCAGCGGTTCGAACAGGAGGCTCCGGACGTCTCCCGGTCGATACTTGAGGGCTTGGACGAAGTCCTGACCGTCTCCCGGCTCGGCCTGCCGTTAGAGCTGCGGCGGTCGCTGGCGAGCACGAACATCATCGAATCGATGAACAGCACGGTCCGGCAGGTCTGCCGCAACGTGAAGCGCTGGAGGAACGCCGGGATGGCTTTGCGGCAGCCCGCCGCCGGCATGATGGAAGCCGAGAAGGGTTTCCGCCGCATCAAGGCGTACAGGCAGTTGCCCGTTCTCAAACAGGCTCTCATCGAATATCGTCAAAAGGATCGGCTTGACCGGCTCAAGGACGCCGCATAGATAGTCGACAGGCAGCATCGCTCATGCGGGTTTCAACACCAAGCGGGACATCCCCTCCTTGAGCGGCGGCACGGTTTATCCAGTAATATGCCTCCCTATGGTCCGGCGTTACGCCAGGGCCGTTCAGATATGCTTAGCCAAGTGTCATTTGCGCACCGGCATAACCCTGTTCGGCGGCCTTTCGGCTCCAGCGGACGGCTTCCACCGCATCTTTCGGCAAGTTTCCGCGCCCAAGCCAAGATAGCAGGCCAGCCCGATCGTGTGTTGTGCCCAAAGGTTCCCTTCTTCTGCACATCGCAACACCGCCGGTGGAAGCGGCGTTCCTTCGGGCCAGCCGTCATAGCCGGAACATTCCGGCCTTGAAAGAATTTCTCCGAGTGTCGGGATAAGAGCTTGGTTTGATTCTTCCGACCGCTGTTGCGCTCATCCTGAGATGACGGCGATTGCTGCCAGTCCCTTCAGCGCGTAGCGAATGCTTAAGGCCGTCACTTTCTCCCTGTCTGTCTTACGGCAATGTTTCCCCAGCCAAGGCCTGCCGGCAATCACTGAGCGTTCATCAGGCGGGTGATTAGTTGAACCGCCGCTGCGAAGCCGACACTGGTCTTGTCGTGCCGTGTCGTGGTCACGCGGAAATCGTTGAGTTCCGCAAAGAGATTCCCGACCTCATACCGTAGGCCGTAAATATCGCGGTCGCAGTCCCGAAGCCGCCGGCTGAAGTTGAACTCCAGGCCGGCTGTAAAAGCCCTGAAGGACAGATTCTTCATGAGCCGCGGCACCCTGGGAACGCCCGAATTCCCCGCTTGCATGCCCGATGCGAATCAAACCAAGGATGATTCGCAGCCGATCAGCGCACAAGCGCCGCGACGGCCTTGTCAAGCTCGCCGCCGGCTTGAGCAAGTCTCACCCAAGAGCGTCAGTCTTGTTCCGGAATGCCGCCTGCGGTCGATTGTATCTCGTCAACTGCCGTCCGGGTTTTTAGCCTGCAGGCCCGCGACTTGCATCGCTTGGCTTTCTGTTCTCAGTAACTGACCGGGTAGGATGCCCCGGCGGTTTCTCTTGTCAAAACCTCGTGATTCAGTCCGCGCCTCGAAGTAACGTCCGATGAAGCATGCCACTGCGATCAATGGCCGGCAAACGGGTTGGCGACTATGGGCCAGATGCCCCTGTCCAGTTTCCGGTAAGGTGTCACGCGGGGATCGTGCGGGTAAGGCGAGTCGCTGTCGACATACAGCACTTGGTCCGCCAGTTTGGAGAACTCGGCCCGAAAGTGGTTTGTCGATTTCACCACGAGGACGCGTTTCGCGCCCGGATCAATGCCGACGCAAGTGAAGATTTCCGGCGTATACGCCTGCACACGGTTTTCGCAGAGAACGACATCGGTTCCGCTGTCCAGCCGGATCGCCGCGCAGCGTCCGAGCTTCGCCAGCGAACCGCCGAACCTCATCGAGCCGTTTTCACTTAGTCCCGCGATCATCACGGTGGCGTCGATCGGTTCTCCGAGACCGGGGCCCGACTTGGCGCCGAAGCGAAGCGGAATGCGTGTGCCCAGCCCTGCCGCGAAGCAGAACTGAACAGCGATCGGGTCCCATATGCCGGCCAACGCGGCGGAGTCGATGCCCCGCTTTATGATTTCGCGCAGAATGACCGTCGAGTCTCCTGCCATTCCGCCGCCGGGATTGTCCCATACGTCGGCCAGCAGCAGCGGCCCCGCGCTGGAGTGCGCTTCCAGCCGGTCAAGTGCCTCGGCCGGGCTGAGCAGTTCCATGCGGGTCGTGCCCCGCATGGCATGAAGCTCGAATCCGAGTTCCCGTGCAAGCGCCCGGCCATCTTCGGGGACGCCGTCGGTGATCACGATGACTTTGGTCCCCATTTCCGGAACATCGCCCGCCAGGAAGCCGTGCACGACCGAGATCGAAAGGACATGCGGCAGGTCGCGTTCCAGAGCCGTTATCCTGTCAATGAATTTTCGGATGGAGGCGCCGGTCGTCGGAAACACGTCGATCATCCGGCAATCGAACGACGAAACGCATGGCGCGACCTCTCCGCGCGCCGCACGCGTGACGATGTTGACGAGTTCCCGAGCGCGCTCCATCATATCCGTGTGCGGAAATTCCTTGAATGTGATCGCCACATCCAAGGCCGCGGCGCATTGCCTTGTGAAATGGCTGTGGGGATCGAATGTCGCGCCGATTACGGTTTCCTTTCCTGCGATCCGGCGAATCCGCGACAGCAGGTCGCCCTCGCAGTCGTCGAAACCCTGCGCGACCATGGCGCCGTGCAATCCGAGCAGCACGCCGTCCACCGGAACCGCGTTACGAAGCTGGCCGATGATCTCGTCCCGCAAATGCGTGTAGGCCGCGCCGTTGACAATGCCTCCCGGTTCCGCCCAAGCGGCAGTGCCCTCGACGATCTTTACGGGCGCGGACGCCCGGCCGCGGTGTTCGCGCAGCGCGATGAAGGGAGCGCTGCACAGCGACGGAACATCGGGATGCTCGCCGGGCGGGAAATAGAAATTCTCCCGGAAATCCCGAAGATCGGTGAACACCGGCGAAAACGTGTTCGTTTCCGTTGCCAGCGACGCTACGAACAGTTTCATGAAGGAAACGCCTCCGGTTCGGAAATGCCGCGGACGTGATGGCACGCCGCGAAATGGCCGCTGCCGAGGGACTCGGTTGCCGGATTCCTTGTCCTGCAGACTTCGGAAGCGTACCGGCATCGGGTATGATACCGGCATCCGGAAGGCGGAGAGGCGGGGTCGGGAGGTTCTCCTGCCGGCGCCAGCAGAGTGATCGGTCGTTCAGGATCCGCTGCCGGTGACGATGCTGCCAGTTCCATCGTGTAAGGATGACGCGGCGAATCGAGGACGGCCCGGGTCGGCCCGCTTTCGACGATGCGCCCGAGATACATGACCGCGACACGGCAGCAGAGATGACGCACGACATTCAGATCATGGGACACGAACAGGAGCGCGAGCCCCAGCTTCCGGCGAAGCGCGGCGATCAAATTGAGAATCTGAGCCTGCAGCGAGACATCCAGGGCCGAGACCGGTTCATCGGCGAGGATGAGAGCCGGCTCCGTGACGACCGCCCTCGCAATGGCGATCCGCTGACGCTGTCCGCCGCTGAATTCGTGCGGGAAGCGGTCCGCATCGTCGGCGGACAGACCGACCGCTTCCAGAATGTCTTCCACGCGCTGCCGGCGGGAACGCCGGTTGCCCGTATTGTGAATTTCCAATGGTTCAGCGATCAGCCTGCCTGCGCGCATCCGCGGATTCAGCGATCCGCCGGGATCTTGGAAGATCATTTGCATGTCTTGGCGCGCCATCCGCCGTTCGGCGCTGCTCATCGCGCTCAAGTCCGCTCCTTTGAAGCGGACCTTTCCGGCGGAAATCGTTGCCAGTCCGCAGACCGCGCGTCCCAGAGAGGATTTTCCGCAGCCGGTCTCGCCGACCAAGCCGACTGATTCACCGCGGGCGATGGAAAGGCTTGCCGAATCAACGGCGTTGAAAGTCCGGGCGAATCCGAGAAAACGTCGCGGCGGCAGGCTGTAGGTCACCGTGAGCTCGTCGATTTCCAAGAGCGGCGTTTCAACCGCGGCGGCTCCGGTCATTGCGGAACCCCGGCGCCGATTCGGTGGCAATAGGCCTTGTGTTCCGCGGAAAAATACACTTCCGGCGGCGGAACCGCGCTGCAGTCCGAATCCGCAAGCGGGCAGCGGGGTGCGAACCGGCACGCCGGAACCGGGTCAGCCGGCGCCGGCATCTGACCCGGTATTGCGATAAGCTCGCCTCTATGGTGCAGCGACGTCGGAACGCAGGCGAGCAGGCCGCGTGTGTAGGGATGCGAAGCCGCCCGGAACAAGTCCCTGACAGGTGCCGTTTCCGCCATGCGTCCGCAGTACATGATCGCTACACGGTCGGCGATGTTCGCCACGACGCCGAGATCATGTGTGATGAACAGCATCGCCATGTTCAGGTCCTTTTGAAGTTCCCGGAGAAGAGTCAGAATGTGCGCCTGCACCGTGACGTCTAGGGCGGTCGTCGGTTCGTCCGCGATCAGAAGCTTCGGCCGGCATGCGAGAGCGATCGCGGTCATGACGCGCTGGCGCTGGCCGCCGGACAATTGATGCGGATAGGCCCGCAGCCGCAGCCGGGGTTCGGGCATGCGCACTGAGGACAGCAACTCAGCTGCCCGCTCGAGGGCGCCGCGCCTTCCGACGTTTTCGTGTGCCCGGATCATCTCCGCGATCTGATCTCCGATCCGCATGACCGGGTTGAGCGAAGTCATCGGTTCCTGGAAGATCATGGCGATGCCGCTTCCGGCGATTTTCCGGCGTTCGCGCACGGACATGCCCAGAAGGTCGGAGCCGGCGAAGTCGATGCGGCCGCCTTCCGTCGTCAATTCATGTTCTGGAAGCAGTCCCATGACGGCAAGAGCGGTGACGCTCTTTCCGCTCCCCGATTCGCCGACGAGAGCGAGCGATTCACCCTCTGAAACGGTGAAGGTCAGACGGTCGACGATTGTGCGCGATCCGCCGGCCGTATGGCCGGCGATCACCAAGTCGCGGACTGAAAGCAGGGCGGTCATGGCCGGGACCTGCCAGAAAACGCGGACTGCAGCCGGGGATCCAGCCGGTCGCGTGCCGCGTCGCCCACCAGATTCAGCGAAAAGGCGGCGAGGGCGATCATAAGACCGGGAAACAGCAGCAGCCACGGCGCGCGCGTGATGTAGATTCGGGATTCGCTGAGCATGTTGCCCCAAGTGGGGGTTTCCGGCGGAACCCCGAGTCCGAGGAAATCAAGCGAAGCGGCCTGCAGCTGCGCGAAGGCGAAAACGAAGCTGGCCTGGACAAACAGCGGGGACATCAGGTTGGGCAGGATATGCAGGAACACGATCCGGGGAGTCCGTGCGCCCATGGCCACCGCCGCGTCGACCCAGGTTTCGGCTTTGATGCGTAGCGAGACGCCGTAGACGATTCGCGCGGTCGTTGTCATGTAAACGATCCCTATGGCGATGATGGAGTTCTCGGTGCCCCGCCCCAGAATGACGATCATGGCAAGCGCCAGCAGCAGAGCCGGAAACGCCATCAGCACGTCAACGACGCGCATCAGCGCCAGCCCGAGACGGGGGAAGACGGCGGACGTGACGCCGAACGCGATTCCGCCGCCCAAGGCGATAGCGACCACGCCGGCGCCTATGACGGCGGCCATTCTCGACCCGTGGATGATTCTCGAGAATGTGTCACGCCCGTAATGGTCGGTGCCGAACCAGTGCTCCGGACCCGGCGGCGTCAGGCGCGCCAGAGGGCTGATTTCCAGCGGATCAAGCGGCGACAGCCACGGTGCGAACAGTGCGCAGACCGCAAGCGCCGCGATGATCGCAAGGCCGAAAGCAGCAAGTCTGCGCCCGCCGAACGGGAGATTCGACGCGGAATCCGTCATTGCAGCTTCACCCTTGGATCAAGCCAGGCGTAGAGTATGTCAACGATAAGATTTATCGTCAGATACAGCAGCACGATCATGAGGATGGCGCCTTGTATGACCGGGTAGTCCCGGCGCAGGATCGACTGCACTACCATCCGGCCGACTCCAGGCAGCGAAAAAACGGTTTCCGTCACGACCGCTTCGGAGATCAAGGCGGCGACTGTGAATCCGATTGCGGAGACCACGGTGAGCAACGCGTTCCGGAACACATGCTTCACTGTCACCGCCAGCGGATGGATGCCCTTGGCACGCGCCGTGCGCACATAATCCTCTCGATAGACGTCAAGCATGCTTGCCCGGGTAAGACGAATGATGAGCGCCGCGTTCGGCGCCGCGAGCGCTAATGACGGCAGCAGCAGATAACGCAGGTTAGCAAGCCCGCCTTCCCCGAAAATCGACGGGTAGCCTGAACTGGGCAGCCAGCCAAGCGTGGCCGCGAAAATCAGAATCAGATAGAGGCCTGCCCAGAATGTCGGCACCGACGCAAGGAACATCGCCGCGCCTGAAAGCCCTTGGTCAAGCCAGCTTCCCCGGCGGGACGCCGCGATCATTCCGATCGGTATTCCGATGACGACGATCCAGGTCATTGAGATCGCTGCGAGAAGGAGGCTGGTCTCCAGCCCGTCCGCAATCAGTTCAAGAACGGGTATCTGGAAGAAGATGGAGCGGCCGAGATCGCCCTTGAGGACCGCCGAAAGCCAGATCAAATATTGCTCCGGCAGGGATCGTTCGAGCCCCATTTCGATCCGAAGCGCGGCGATGGCGCCGGGGGTGGCCTGATCTCCGAGCATGACCGCCGCCGGATCGCCGGGGATCAGGCGGACGAATGCGAAGACCAGAAACGAGGCGGCCAGCAGTGTCGGCACAAATACGCCGATCCGGCGAATCAGGTAACGGATCACGTTCGACTTCCGTTGGAACTAGAGGAACCATGTCATACGGGAAGTCCGTTATTCAATCACCGGGACGGTCCGTAAACAGCCGGCGCCCCGCGATCGCGGGGCGCCTCAGCGGATTTGAGCCGCCTATCTGGACACGCCCCAGAAGTGAGGCCAGATCAACGTGGTTCCCTTGATCCCTGAAAGTTCGGGCGAGGCGATGTTGTAGGTGTAGACATCGCCTGTTTTCATGGTCGGCACCTGTTCATAGATCAGCGTCTGGATGTCCGCCCAGACCGCTTTGCGGGACCCGGGGTCGTTGGTCTCGGTGAACGCGGCCTTCAGCGCCTGCTTTTCAGCGGTTGCCCACCAGCCGGGATAATTGTCGTTCATAACCGAGATCAGAACCGGATCCGGCACGAATCCATGATGAGTGAAGAAGAGATCCCACTCGTCCGGCTGCGCCCGCTTCTGAATCAAAGTCGCCCAGTCGACGACGACCAGCTGGACGTTGATTCCCGCGTCAAGCAGCTGTCGCGTGAAGACGACGGCCTGATCATAATGGAACGCGTAATTGGTCGAGACCAGGAATTTGATCAGCGTTCCGTCATAGCCTGCCTCGGCGGCAAGGGACGCGGCTTTTTCGGCATCGCCTTCGCTGAAGCTCTCCGTGCCGGCATCGGAGTGCCAGGCGTTGCCCTCGGGGAGGAAAGAGCCGTTGGCGCGCCAAAGTTTTTCAGGGCCGATCGAGACCCGCAGCGCATCCTCTTTGTTCAGCGCGGCTTGGATCGCTTGACGCAACTTGAAGTTTTTCATGAGCGGTCCGGCGTTCGAGTTCACAAAGACGAGACCGAAAATCGGCCCGCCGTTCAGAACGACATCCGCCGCGGGATCGGCGTCCAGCTCGTCGATCAGATCGCTCGGCATGCTTTCCGCATAGTCGTAATCGCCGGCCCTGACGCCGCTAACGCGCGTGCCCGGATCGGGCACCGGGATGAATTGCAGCCGGTCGAAATGCGCGGCCCTTTCGCCGGCATAGCCGCTGGCTTCGCCCGGCGGGCTTTTGTAACCGTCGAATTTAAGAAGTTCCACATAACGGTTCGGCCGCCATTCATTGAACATGTAAGGACCGGTTCCGACATAGTGTTCGGCGGCGATCGGCGCAGCGCCGTAGGCGGATGCGATGTCTGCGGGGTAGACGGCAGGTCCGCCGTTGATGAACGCCATTAGATTCTTCCACGGCCCGAACGGCTTTTCAAAGGTCAGCCTCACCTCGTGCGGGCCTGATGCGGATACGTCCGAAATGTTGGCGAAGAGCAGTTTGCCGCGCGAGCCGTGTTCTCCCCAGCGCTTTAGCGATGCGACGACGTCTTCGGAAGTCATGGGCTGGCCGTTGTGAAAGATGACATCGTCGCGCAGGCGAATCGTTATTCTTCTGCCGTCTTCGCTCACTTCCTCTCCGGCGGCCAGCAGCGGTTGCGGCTCGTAGTTGCCATCGAATGTGTAGAGCCCTTCGAAAATGTGATGAGCAATAGTGGTCGCCAAATCCGAAGTGATGACATGCTGGTCAAGACTCGGCGGTTCGCCGACCGTCGCGTAACGCAGCGTGCCGTCGGCCGCGGCGGCAGACGACGCCAAGGCGGCCGCCGCGGCCGCTCCGGCAACCAGCCGCATAGTGGGCAGAACGATATTCATGATTCTCTCCTTAATGGTTTAGAACTTGATGAATCCCGGACCGGAAGGCCCGGCGCTTACATTAAAATAATTTTCATAAACCGCAACAGAAGATTGGATGTTTTTGCGGTGAAAAATAATTTTTCACAGAGTCGACATCGGGATCCGAACCGGCGATACGTCCGACCCGTTTTCGGGAAATGGAGCAATGAGGGCGTTGTCAATCAAATCTGATGTTGCCGCGGAGGATCTGCTGTCCCGCATCGTGCGGCTCGGTCCGGCCATGCATCCGGCCGAGCGCCGGGTCGCCGACTTGGTGCTTGGGGACATGAAGTTCGCCGTCCATGCCCGCACGACGGAAATCGCCGCGAGGGCACGGGTGAGCCCGGCGTCCGTAACCCGCTTTTGCCGCACCGTCGGGTGTGACGGATTGCGCGAATTGAAGCTGGATCTGGCCAGAATTCAAGCGGTCGGAGAACGTTATCTCCGCCCCGGAAACATGAAGCTCGGCGACAGCGAAGCGATTGCCGAGACGATTTCCCAGATTCAGCGCTCACTGAATTCTTTGGCGGAGCAGGTGTCCGGCGAGCATTTAAGGAGCCTTGCGGCGGTCATCGCTGAATCGAAGCGCCTGGTGGTTTTCGGCGGGGGCGGCGGTTCTTCAATGGCCGCGTTGGAGGCCGGGAACCGTTTTTTTCGTCTGGGGGTGCATACGGCGCACTGCAACGACGCTCAACTGCAATTGATGATGGCGGCAACCCTGGCTGCCGGAGACGTCCTTCTTGCGCTTTCGATAACGGGCAGATACGCTCCGATCATACATGCGGTTGAGGTGGCCCGCCAATACGGTGCCCGCACGATTTCCATAACCGCCCCGAACTCGCCTCTGTCCCGCGCTGCCGCCGATTCGGTGGAATTCCACGCCGAGGAGCCCGACAGCATCTTCTCCCCGACGCCGGCGCGTTATGTTCTGATAGCCCTCATCGACATCCTTGCTTGTGAAACGGCGAAGCTGCTCGGCAAGACGGCCGTCGAATCGATGCGTCGCATCAAGTACCAGTTGGTGCACACCCGCGACAAAGACGACTCCGAACCGCTCGGGGATTGAGCTGGTCCGGTCTGCGCCTCCGGTCCGATTCATTCAGCAATCGCATGTTGTGACGGACAGACCTTCCCTGTCGGAAACAATCGGACAATATCCGGCGAAATTGCCGATTCGAAGGCATGTGTTTTGCCGGAGTTTCTCAGTTCCGCCTGTCAACAACATGGCTCCGAAGGCATGTCGCTCACGTTCCCGACGGCCCGTCGCCCGTTTGGCGGTGAGAATTGACAACGCAGCTGTCGCCGAGCCCGCGAAGAGGCGTGGCCGCCCGATGTTTCTGGTTAACCCCAGTTCTGTTTAAGGTTTCAGTCAGGGGATTCTCAAATCTCTTGAAAAATGATTCACGGTTTCAGTAGTTTATCAAACTGGAGATCCTCCGTGCACATTCATAAAGAAGCCTTGTTCACTTGTCTCGATGATTTCATGAAAGTTTACGAAGAACAGTAAAAACACTACCTGATCACCAGCTCCGCGAAGCGGCGCAGGGCCGGGAAGCTCTCCATGTCGGAGATGCTGTTCATCATGGTGTTTTTTCATTTGAGCGGGTTTCGCTGTTTCAAGCTGTTCTATCTGTACGGCGTATGCCAGCACTACCGCGGCCTGTTCGGCGAGCTGCCGAGCTATGGCCGGTTCGTGACGCTGCAGCCACGCCTGTTCATGCCGCTGTGCCTGCTGATGCACTGCCTTTCGGGCGAAAAGACCGGCGTTTACATCGCTGACAGCAGCCATATACCGGTCTGCTGTAACCGCAGGATCAGCCGCAACAAGGTGTTCGCCGGCCTAGCCTCGATTCCCAACGGCCATAATTGATGTGAATCCCGGGATCGCGCGCGCCCCGTTCACAGGAAGCTGATCCGCAGCCTGCGGTTTCCGAGCCATGGGACGGCGATGTCGGTTTCGTCGTATGAGGCGTTGAGGAGGAACGGGTTATTCGCCCGCCGTCCGATCCGGACGTCGATGCTGTCTTTTCCGATCGTGATGTCCGCCGGCGCCTTGACGAAGTTGCGGAACAGCGTGCGCGGCTTCGCGTTCCTTTTGCCGTTTCCGATGCGGACGGCCGGCAGCCGGTACAGGCCGCCGGCCATGAGGGTGAGCTGAAGATCGAGATCGATCTTCATCGGGACCGCGGCGGACAGCGCGTCCATATGGAAGAAGTCGATCGCGTCAGCGATGGCGTTCTCAATCACCATCCGCCGGGCGTAACGGTCGACGAGCCGGCTCGCGGAGGTCTTCATCTGCTCAGTGAGCAGCAGGGTCGGCCGCTCATGGCCCAGACCGCGCACTGCCAACTGGCGGATGTCGCCCGGACAGCCGGAGATCCGGACGCGCCGGTCGAGAACACCGGGCGTGCGGCAGATGCGCCCGACATCAGCAAGGCGCACCTGCTTCCAGTCGCTCTCCGGGGCGTCAGCGACAGCGTCGAGAAGCGATCCGGAACGCCTGCGAAGGGTGAGGAAGTCGATGCCTCTCTCGTTGATCCACTGGAGATTCGCATGCGTCGTCAGCCGGGAATCGAACGCTGGCTCCCCGGGCGGACCGCCGTTGCGCTCCTGCCAGCACCCGATGAACCGGAAGATCTCGTCGTTCTGGTCCGCCTTGCGGACCCGGGCGTTCGCGTAGGCGAGCAGACGGGCGTCGGCGTCGCGGGCGAGGAAGGCGAGGACGCCCTTCTGCCTGCGGCTCCGCTTGGAGACGCAGCGCCGCTCGACGGGCGCCTCCGGATCCTTCCCGTGCCAGGGTATGGCATGGAAATCGAGGTCGAAGGAGCCGTCCCCGCCGAGGTCCGTCTCCAAGCCGTTCAGCGCCCGGCGCCGGCGGTCCATGAGGCCCGCGCACAGCTTCGGGTCGACGCGCCCGGAATACTCGGTCAAGCTCGACCGCTCAGGCATGACGTTCAGCCCGGCGAACAGAGCTGTGCCGGGATCGAGGATGTCGGCCATGACGCGCGGCGGCCGCCCGACTCACTGGAGCTTCAGCGCCGGCAGGGCCCGGAAAGCATGGCCCGCGGGGATCATCCCGCTGCCCGGCATGCCGCTGTCAGCGACGATCCGGTCGAGATCGAGCCGGACAAGGTCGGGAACGAACAGGAACAGCCCGCCGAACCCGGTGCGCAGGCGCCGCGGCGAGAGGTCTGGCTCCCGGGCGTCGGCGACCGGGGCGGAGACCGGCCGGAGGGCGGCTTCGCGCTCGCCGGGCGACCGGCGCGGCAGCTTGCCGACGCCGTTCCTGCGGAGCGCGCGCTGCACGGTCGTCGTTCCGGCGGGCATCCCTTCCTCCCCGAGCTTCCGGCTGATCTCGCCGACTGAGAGGCCGGCGGTCCTGCGAAACGCTGGGATGCGCCGGTCCCGCCGCAGCCTGAGAGGCTCGCCGGGATTCGGCTTCGGACCCGGTCTGCGCTCGGCGAAGAAGGAAGACAAATCCGGGTTCCCGCGCAGCTTCGCGCACAGGTTGCGGAAGGACCCGAGGCTGTATCCGAAGCGCCTCGCGGCCTCCGCGGCCTCTGCGCCGTCGAGGAAGCAGGCCCGGAGGGCCTCGTACTGGAGACAGTTCCGGGACCGCGGCTTGCGGAAGAGTTCGGCTAAGTCAGTCATAGCAATGCATGTAGTTCAGATACTGTTGCTGCTGTTTACATGATAGATGCCGCCGCAAGCCGGAATTGCGCGGAACCGCGCCGCGCGTCGAGACGGGACGCATGAAAGAAAGCCTGGAAAGGACTCCGAAGGCGGGCGCTGAACCCGGAAGCCGCGCCTGTCCTCATCCTGATGCCGTGCCGCAGCCCGTCATGACAGCGTGATAATCAGTGCTGAAAACCTTAAATACAATGATTACATGCCGGCGACGGCAAGACCGACATCCCTCGGATCCAGGCGGGAAGCACGGCAAACGCCGCCTGCCGAACGATAACGGATCCAGCCGGCGATCCACGGCCGCCGCCCGATTCACATCAATTATGGCCGTTGGGAATCGAGGCTAGCCGCGCGCGGGCGCACTTCCATGGGCTGGTTTTACGGCTTCAAGCTGCATGTCATTATCAATGACAAGAGTGAGATCACAGCCCTGAAGATCACGCCGGGCAACGTCGATGACCGCGCCGTGCTCGACGCTGTGAGCCGCGGTTTGAAAGGCAAAATCTTCGCGGACAAGGGCTATATCTCGAAAAAACCATTCATGAAGCTGCGGCAACGCGGGCTGCAGCTGATCACCGGCATCCGAAAGAACATGAAGAACTATCTCATGCCGATGATCGACAAGCTCCTGCCGCGCAGACGATTCATCGTCGAAACCGTCTTTGACGCGCTCAAATCGCAGCTCGGTCTCGTCCATACCCGCCATCGCTCGCCGACTAACGCAATGGTGCACATCCTCTCAGCTGTCGCTGCATACCAGCTCACCCCGAACAAGCCGAAAATGAAAGCGACCGCTTAAACAGAACTGAGGTTGGTTATGTCAAACGGGCTGTTTTCCAGGAAATCTATTCCGGGCTCCGCAGTGCGGTGACAGCATTGTAGGACAAGAGTCGTCCGAACATGGCGCTCAGATCAAATTCCGGGCATGCATCCGACGCGGCTTCGCTGGCCAAGACGAGTGGCGCACCGTTCTGGACAGACTCAATGAATTCGTAACCTCCCGGAAAGTGTATCATAGGATCGGGATCAAATTCTTTCCGCACGATCAGAACATCTTCTCCGCCGGAGGAGGATGACAGTCTCCCACCGCCTGTATTGACCATCCAGATGCTGCAGACTGGATAGGCCGAGCGAAGTTGTGAGACCGCAGGTGAAAGTTCGAGCCGGGCTCCCTCTATTTCTGATTCCGACATTCCCTGAATGGATTCGGCGGCAACAGGTTCGGCATCCGCGGCATGGTAGGACGTTCTGAGCGCCAGTTCCAGCCGCGCGACGTCCGGAAGATAAGGATAGCCGCGGACCGGCGGAAATTCCGCAAGAAAGTCGGGCATCTCCTCGCCGTAACGCATCAAAACCGGTGACCGGGGCGGGTGCCGGCGAACGAACGCCGCCGCCATCGCCCGGAAAAACTCCTCGCCGAGCAGTTTTGCCAGAACCGGGAAACCGGACACGAGCACATCAGACAATCCAACGACGACGTTATTGCGGTAAACGGAGAAACGTCTGCCGGCCGGCCGGCAGCCGATCCGCAGCCCTTCAGGCGGCGGCAGTTCTGGATCAAGCAGGGACTCGATGAAGCTGCCCTGCTCGAACATCAGGCCGCTTTCTTTCGGACATGTTCCAGTATCTCCGCCGCCCGTCCGGCTTCGGCCGCAAGAACCTGCCAGTCCGGAACATCGTTGTCCCATTCAATCAACGTCGGCACAGGACCCGCTAGTTCCATGGCGAACTGATACAATTCCCAAACGGGATCAGCGACTTCCGCCGCATGATTGTCAATGAGAAGTTCATTGTTCCGCCCGTCCTCGTCAATCTCATGGCCGCCCAGATGGATTTCGCCGACCAGTCGAAGAGGGAAGCGGCGGATGTAGTCCTTGGCGTCAAATCCCCGGTTCACGGACGACACATGAACATTGTTAATGTCAAGCAGCAGTCCGCAGCCGGTCCGTTCTGCGATTTCTGAAAGGAATTCAGTCTCGTCCATCTCGGTCTCCGCAAACTCGAGATAGTTTGACGGATTTTCAAGCAACATCGGCCGGGCGATGGATTCTTGAACCTGGTCAACATGCTCGCTGACCCGTTTCACCGTCTTGTCTGTGTACGGGAGCGGCAAAAGATCAGCAAAATATCGGCCTTCGTGGGTTGACCAGGCGAGATGTTCGGAAAAGGAGGCTGGATCAAGCCAGTCGGTCAGACGGCGCAGCCTCTGCAGATGATCCTGATCCAGCGGTTCCTCGCCGCCGATTGAGAGGCCCACGCCATGGCAGGAAACGGGAAAAATCTCCTTCAGCTTCCTGAGCTGGGCGATCGGCCTGCCGCCGGCGCCCATGTAGTTTTCGGCGTGAATTTCCAGCCATTCCACCGGACCCGGCGAATCGATGACCGCTTGGAAGTGTTTTGATTTGAAGCCTGCTCCAGGCGCCGCGGGGAGGTCCTGGAATGGCGGCCGGTCCGGGAATCGTGCTTTCATGATTCAATCCCGGCTGCCGGACGCCAATTCCCGGACAAAACGGCCGAATCAGGACGGCAGATCCCGGTCGAGCGGCATCAGAGATCCCATGCGGCCTTCCGGAAGTTCCATGCTTTCGCAGGTTCCGGCGGGAACTAGTTTCCATGCGTTGCCCTGATAATCAACTGTGGAAGTGCCTGCGCAAGTCGTGCCTTTGCCCGCGGCGCAGTCGTTTTCCGCAGCTAATGACACGCCGTAGCATTTTTCATTTTCGCCTGAAGCGAGAGCCGGGACGGCGTGCGCGGCAAACGCGGCGACAACGGCGCCGGCGACGGCTGCTTTTTTTGCGTTCATAATCATAATTCTCCATTGTTTCACTGATGCGGCTCACCAGCGCCCCACATAATAGTCCGGCAGGCGGAGGAAAACAAGAAAAAATCAGCCGCCGCCCGCCGGCTAACAGCGGCGGGCGGAATCGGCGGCAAGTCCCGTATTGGGACAGCATCTTTAGAAAACAGGATTAAAGAGGGTTCATTACTAAAATTTTTCTGATAAAAAAGGAAATTTAAAACAATGAACAGCAGATGATTCGAAGTATGAAGATTGACCGGCTCAACCGCCGAATTCTCATTGAACTGCAGCGGAACGCCGGTCAGTCGCTGGACGAAATCGCCCGAAAGGCCGGATCGTCGAAAACGCCTGTATGGGCGCGGATTCGCAAAATGCGCCAAGCGGGAGTGATCAGGAAACAAACGGTCATTCTGGATCCCGAACAGCTCGGTTTTGAAGCCTGCTTCTTTGTGCTGGTGCGGACTTCCGAACATGACGCTGAATGGCAGGCGCAGTTTCTCCAGGCATTGCTGGAGAGGCCGGAAGTGATGGAAGCGCACAGGCTGGCGGGAGACATTGATTACATTTTGAAAGTCCGCGTCGCCAATGCGCGGGCATACGACGCTTTCTACCAGGCGCTCATTTCCAAGGTGAAGATTTTCAATGTGACAGCGCTTCTCTCCATGGAAGAGATCAAGAGCGGCACGGCGCTTCCGATTGACGCGGATTAACATGGAATCCGGAGGATCGTTCCCGAAGTCCTCCCTTGATGTCCGGAGGAGAAGGCTGCGCATCCGCGCTCGGCAGCGCGGAACCCTTGAAATCTGCGTTTTGCTGGAACGGTTCATGAAGACGTCACCGCTGACGCGGGAATCCGAAATCACCGGTTTGGAACGCCTTCTTGAAGAAACCGACCAGGACATTGAGATGTGGCTTTCCGGATCGGCCCGCTGGCCGCGCCGCCATGTCCGCGTTCTCGCCGCCATCACGCATGCGCTTGGTCTTCCAGCAGCATACGGAAGTCCGTGCGGCTGAACAGGTTCCCGAAAGATTGACGCGGCGCAGTTTCAAATGCGGAATCCGTGCTCTGGATGACAGCGGCGGGAACCCTCGGCGAATCACTCATTGCGCGGTTTGGTTTTTGTATAAAGGATTTTGTTTACGTTTTTGAAATATCGCTTTTCTTGTCTGACAAGCGTTCAGATGGCCGTTGTTGAATCTCCGGCACAGACTGATGACCCTGATGACCGCCGGTTCATTTCTTGGAACTGTCGCGTTTCAGTGCCGCCAACTAGCGCAATATGTGGTCAGAAAAACGACTGAATCCACAAAAAATAGCAGATTTTTCCGATTTTGGCTTGCCAATGCGGTCAAGGTCGTGTTAAGGGGGCCAAGTTAGAGAGGCGGGCTTTTAGAGCTTTGCAGAAATTTGTTGGTTGGGGGCATGAAGAAACCTCAAGACGACGAACAACTGCGCGGTTTTGACGACTACAGCGTGCGCTTGGGCGACGAAATGCGTGGCATCAGGGCGACCATGGGGAAGTCCCTTTTGGACGTCGAGCGCGATCTCAATATCCGCGCTGTCTTAATCAATGCGATCGAACAGGCGGATCTCGACAGTTTTGAGACGAAGTGGGTCATACCCGGCCATGTTCGGACATATTCAAAATATCTGGGCATGGATCCTGAAGACGGATACCGGCGGTTCTGCATGGAATCAGGATTCGTAGCCAAACCGGGATCGGTCCTGAATTCTTCCAGAAGAAAAAAATCAGGAGGAGGCGGATTTTCGGGAATCAGCCTGCGCCGGACACGGCGCAGCGCGCCGAAACGCGCTGCGGCTCCGGCGGCGGCGGCCTTGACGCCGGCATTTGACAGGCGGATTCTTCAGACGCTGCTTTCATCAGCGCTGGTTTGCGGACTTACTGCGGGAATCGGATATGTCGGATGGACGGCCTATGACGCGATCAATTCCGTCAGACTGGCAGGCGTGTCCGAGCGGCTGGTCGCGGGCGCCGAGGTCGAAAACTATCTGCCGGCCGCATCAGCCGGCGAGCGCGCGCCGGGCAAGGGAATCGCTTTGACGGGTGCTGACACCGCATACCGCCGGGCAAAGACAATGGGCGAAATCCGGCCCGGCGAGTTCGGCGTTTATGCCGGTCTCAGAGAGCCTCTGGCGCCTGTGATTACCGTTGATCCTGATTTAGTGGCCGCAGCCGGCACTGATGTCGATGATCCTGATGCTGTTGCCGCAGCCGACCCTGATGTCATGGACGAATCCTCGGAACAACAGGCGGCCGCGGTCATCGGAACCGTCGATCCCCAGCAGGTGGTGCTTGTCCCTTCGCGCCCGGCATGGGTGCGGGTGTCCAAAACAGACGGAACCGTAATCAAAGAAGAGACGTTGTCAGCGGGAAGCGAATTCGAAGTGCCGCGGAATGCAGGACCCTTGCGGCTCAGAGCGGGAAATTCCGGGTCCCTTTATTTCATCGTCGGCGGAGAAGTGTATGGTCCCGCCGGCACAGGAACGTCAGTCGCCAAGAATGTCGATCTGGAGGCTGATGAAATCCGCATTCGGTTCGAACGCGTGGCTGCGGATCAAGTGCCGAAAGAAATTGTGAATGTCGGGTGGAATTCGCAGAGCTCGAATTAACGGCTACGCAAGCTGGGTTTAGATGTTGAATGGAACACAACCCCATACGCCCGTGGCGCGACATCATTCGCCGGAAATCGCGCAGAATTTATGTGGGGCCGGTGCCGGTAGGCGGCGGTGCGCCGATAACTGTTCAAACCATGACCAATACGCGGACGACGGAAATCAGTGCCACGATCAGCCAGATCTGGGAATGCGCCGGAGCCGGCGCGGATATAGTCCGTGTTTCGGTTCCCGATGAGGAATCTTCAAAAGCGTTGAAGGACATCGTCGCCGAGAGTCCGGTGCCGATTGTCGCCGACATTCACTTTCATTACCGACGAGCCATTGAATCAGCGGAGGCGGGTGCCGCCTGTCTTCGGATCAATCCCGGAAACATCGGATCCGGCGAAAGAGTCCGCGAAGTGATTGCGGCAGCGGTCGATCACGGCTGTTCCATCAGGATCGGGGTCAATGCCGGCAGCTTGGAAAGGCGGCTTTTGGATGCCTACGGGGAGCCGTGCCCTGATGCGATGGTCGAATCCGGGCTGCACCATATCCGCATTCTGGAAGATCATGGATTCCACGATTTCAAGATCAGCTGCAAAGCCTCCGATGTTTTTATGGCCGCGGCGGCGTACCGGATGCTGGCTGAGCGGACTGACGCGCCGATTCATCTGGGAATCACGGAAGCCGGCAGCCGGCTGCCCGGAACGGTCAAATCCGCGATCGGATTGGGGAGCCTGCTCTGGGAGGGAATCGGCGATACCATCAGAGTCAGTCTGTCGGCCGGACCGGCCGAAGAGGTCAAGGTTGGTTTCGAAATCCTCAAAGCGCTGGGCCTGCGCAGGCGCGGCGTCAATATCGTCGCCTGTCCAAGTTGTGCGCGGCAGGGATTTGACGTGATTTCGACAGTGGCGAAGCTCGAGGAGCGGCTGTATCACATTCGCGCGCCAGTCAGCGTTTCGATTATCGGCTGTGTCGTAAACGGTCCCGGCGAAGCGTTGATGACCGACTTCGGATTCACTGGCGGGGGCAAGGATGCGGGCATGGTCTATGTTTCCGGCTCCGCTTCACGAAAACTTTCGAACGACGATCTGATTGATCATATTGTCGGGCTGGTTGAGGCAAAGGCGCGTGAAATGGATTCATCTGAGAATACCGCGCTTTCAGATGACATGCAGTCCGGAACCGGACAGCCGGCGGATTAGGCGGGATTTCCGGTTAAAAACACCCCTTGTCTGCAGCGGCAGAGGGAGCATCACATCCTCGGAAGGATGATTGAGTTGAAACCGTCGGCAGGCACATCCGTGTCAACCATACAGCTGGACGGACAGATCCCGAGACCGATGGATCGAATCAACAATTTCCGGCGGACAGCGGAAGCGGCCGGGAGGCATACAACGCCAAGAATAGACCGGAATTATGGTATCAAGCCAAGGGAGGGTTTGCTTGGTCAATTACAATCAAGGTTTTTTGCAACGCATGTCGTGATCTGGAAAGAGCCGGATATCATCCCGCTTCGTGCCCGAATTGAACAGGCTCATGGCACTGCCTGCCGCACACGTTGATCCACTTCCCTGATGGCTTTAGTTAAATCGCCTACCGTTGTTGAGGGACGTCCGCACGGCATCCTTTCCGCTTTCCTGCGAATCAGCAGCGCCGCCGCTCGATCCTCCGCTTTTTCCACCCGCTTGACGATTTCCGCGCAATTCGGCATTTTGCCTTTCCTTCTGTCATATTCCGGTCTTAATCGCTGTAATTTCCTTTGTACTTCTGTGCGGCTATCCGGTCGGTCAAAATCACTTTCATGCAAGATCAGCCAGACTTCAAAACACGGATTGGATCTGGCTGTCCCAATGCCGTTTGATTCACACAGACTCACCGCCTCATCAAATCTTTCGTGTTCGTCACGATCAAACACAGCCCAGACGCTGTCACGTTCCTCAAATGAATTTCGTCGCCTTCTGCTCCTTTTTGTCAGTCCTTCAGCTTTCGCAAACTTGAGCGCTTTCTGTGCTATTGTCCATGGCACTCCAACGCCGCGGTGTACTTCGATAGATATGAGTGCCTCTGTCCACTTTTGTTTTATTGCAGAAAAATATGCAGGCTCAGTGCTTCTCCCCTCACAAAACAAGATGAAGCGGACTTTGGGCTCTCTCTTCGGGCGTCGTCGCCCTATCGCACCGGTCCGTCGCTCAGTCATTTAATTCCTGATGCAAATGGTGTTGTGCAACGGGATCCTTCCGCGGCACCGCTCCATATCGACCCTGCAGGTATCCCAGCTCTATGTTATCTCCCTTGCGCGTGCGAATGTCCGTCAGCGGATATATTTCCGTAGCGCCTTCAGAGTTTTTTTCCGCGAACCAAAGCTGGTCGCGGCGGAGCAGAGGTGAAGCCATCAGGTTGGTGTCATGCGTTGTGGCAACAAGCTGAGCCCCGTTCCGGTTAACTTCCGGAGAGCAGAAAAGTTTCAATATTTCTTCGCTTGCGTAAGTGTGCAGACTGGCGTCCAGTTCATCAATAAAAATCGGCAAACCTTCATCCAGGGCCTTGAATACTTGGTCCAAGACGAGTAACAACCGCCGCGTGCCTGCGCTCTCCGAAGCCAAATCAAGAGGCACTTCTGATCCGTTTTTACCACAATGAGAGAGTCTAATTGCTACAATTTTATCATTATCTTTTTCATAAAGCCTTACCCTTGTCGAGCTGCCAGGTATCTTATCAATAAGTGCTTGCAACTCTCGGCGAAATGAGCGGCTTTCTTCTGAAATTTCAATTTCTTTCTTTTGATATCCTATCACGCCTGTATTGATTGACTTAAGAAAATCAATGATTCGATTGTTCACCCCATCTTTCGCAAATTCTAAAGAGGCTTCGATATCCGATACCGATGTCGACTTAGAAAAAACGATGTGTTCAAAATACTGATATATCTTGGAAAGTTGTTCATGACCGTTTTGTGCGGCAGAAGAAAGAAACAGACTATTCGAGCGAGTCAGCTTGGCGATATCGCTGTTCCGCCCTCTTAGCCAACGTCCGAAATCAAAGATCTGCTTGTTCCGCTCGAACAATTTCCGTTTGTGCGCTTTCGGAATCTCATATAACCACTCTGATGTGAATGACTTATCAGTTGTTTCAAAACCATAGTGATAGCGGGTACCGTCAATGACGAAGTCCATTTCGAAGCTTGATGGTTTCTCAGAATAAACAGGGTCGAGCAGAAATTTGTTGCGTGGAACGCCGCCGCCAGGAATTCCCTTCATCTGGGACCATAAAACCGACATTTTCATAGTCGATACAGCATTCACGAGGTTGGTTTTGCCCGACGCGTTTGCTCCATAGATTACAACTGTTGGCACAACCGCCCCGCTTTTCACTGCTGCACAGTTGATTAAGCCGTCGCGTCGGTCCCTCAGCGATGACGCCGCGAGCGTAAGCTCTTGCCTCTTGGAAATAGAGAGATGGTTCGCAACGCTGAAGCGTAATAGCATTTGGCAACCCTTTCGTACCGCTTTAGGTCGAAATATAGCACTATTTGCGGAAATCCTACAAATTTTCATTTTTAATGCGCTAGGCCCTGTGCCCGAAAACTTGGCTTGTCACGCTGGGTTGTGACATGTGCCGGGGCATTCACGCCTAAAGGACAGCAAGGATTTTAGCGTCATCTTGTTGCCGATTCCTTAGCCGATACCATATATCGGCCTGGGCTGTATACCCAAATATTTGACGTGCCGGTCCGGTTGCGCGGCACAGTGCCGCACGACCAGCGATGAAAGCACTTAAAGGAGATTTGAAATGATCGGCAGCCGGCATGACATGACGGATTAACAACAGCAGCGGATGGATCGTGTGATGCCGAAAGGCCTGCCGGGGCCTCCGCGCAAGGACGACCGTAAGGTAATCGATGGGATATTCTTCGTGTTGCGCACCGGCATGCCATGGCGGGATCTGCCCGAGCGCTGCGGGCCGGATGCGACCTGTCACAACCGCTTTAACCGCTGGAGCAAGTCGGGTAGCCGGCAGAAGATTCTTGAAAAAGCCGACGAAGAAGCCTCGGATGAAAAAGACGACGGCGGTCCGGCGCCGCGAAGCCGGATGATCGACTTGTGATCAGTCCGCGCTCACCGCTGTGCCGCCGGGTCGCGCAAGGACGGCGAGCCGCAGGAAATCGGGCGTTCCCGGGGCGGCCAGCCGACGAAAATCCATGCCATGGTCGACGGCAAGGGCGGGCTGCGCCGCATGCGCCTCTCTCCGGGTGAGGCCGCCGATTGCGCCGAGGCGGCGGCCCTTCTTGACGGTCTTGAGGCCGGCTGCGTCCTGATCGCTGATAAGGCTTACGATGCCGAGCCCGTTCTCAAGCGGGCGGCGGAAGCCGGCTACCGGGCCGTCATTCCGTCAAAGTCGAACCGCAGACGCCAGCGGCCGCTGGATAAAGCCGCCTATGCGAAGCGCAATGTCATTGAGCGTTTCTTCGGAAGAATTAAAGGGTCGCGACCCTAGGGCTATCGCTTTTGAGATTCCCAGTTTTCCGGCAGCATTCCGGCGGAGCTGATGAGCTTCAGCGCATAGCGGTGATCCCATCCGGCTTTCTTGAGTTTGCCGCGCATTGACTCAGCCCGCTTATCCTCCGTGACCCGCGCCAGGTTGAGACACAGCCGCCGCATCACGGCCAGGTTTTCGGGCCCGGGTCCGGTCCGGTTGCGCAGATGATCTTCATTCATCGTGACATCCAATATCCAGTGCAGACTGTTCGCTGCCGACCAGTGTTCCCGCACGCCCTTGAGGAAACGCTCCGGATCCCGCTTCTCGCTCATGATGAAATACCGGGTTTCGGAGCTGCGCTTTCCCTTGATTTCCCGGGTCGAAGAGACGGATCCGACAGCGGCGAGACCCGGCTGTTGATGGTCTTTCAGCCAGTCGATATCATGGCAGACGGCGGCCCGCCGGGTTTCGATCCGGCCGTGCCCCTTCTCCTTATGCGCCTCGGAAAACTGAATGTTTTCAATATTATCGGGGTTCTCCATATACCCTTTCACATCCTTATGAAGATTGCCCTGATTGCCCTTCAAGGCGAGAATATACTCGCCCCCGCCGCCCTTCACGGCCTCCGATATCGTCCGCTGCGCATGCATCGCGTCAGCCGCTGCCGTCCGCCCCCGGATGTCGAGGAACTTCAGAAGCGCGGAGATCGCGGTGATCTCATTCGACTTCCCGTCGACCGCGGTCTGCGCGAGAGCTGGCCGCGTGTCAGAGGCGAAAGCGTGAACGAGATGCAGAGGATGCCGCTTCGAAGCGTCGGCGAATGACCGGCGCAGAGTCTTGCCGTCGACGGCGATGACGCCGTCACCGTCTGCTGCTGCCAGACCCTCCGCCCAGCTCCGGGCAAGGCGCGGGAGAACGACGCCGAGCTCGACTGGATTCAGACTGTTGAACAGGTCGGAAAAGGCGTCGTGACTCGGCGTGCCGTGCTTCAGTTCCATGAACTCAAGCAGGAATTTCTTCTTGATTTTGCCGTATTCGACTGTATCGGTGCATGTTTCGCCTCCCGACATGACGGTCAGAAGAGCGATCATGAGCATTTCGTGAAGGTCATGCCGGGCACGTTGCTGCGCCGGGGATCGGTGATGCCGTTGAAAACATGAGATAAATCAGTCATCTGCTTGCCTCTGTTTGTATTATTGAGGCATTGATGGAACAAAATGAACTGATCAGCAAACAGAAAAATTCAAAAGCGATAGCCCTAGTCGCGACCCGCTTTGACAAGCGATCCCGCAACTTCGCTGCCGCTGTCATCCTCACCGTCATCCGCCGCCTGCTGCGGAATGCCGCAAAGGGGATAATTGAGTCTACAACTAAGTCGTGGTCTGCAAATGAAGGGGGATGTCCCACTTGGTGTTGAATTTGATATGGGCGGTGTTGCCTCAAACCCCGAGCATCAGCTCGGGAATTTTCTGAAGAAAAGGAAGCAACACCATGAAGACCATTAGCACATTCCCCGACGCCTCCGCCAGCGTTTCGAACATCAACGCGCTCGTCGAAGAGGCGTACGAAGACGTGACCGAGAGTTTCGAGAAATTCTGTCTGACGACGGGCATCGCGTATCTGCGGCAGATGATGGACGAGGACGCCGAACGGCTTGCCGGAAAGCGTTACAGTCATTCTCCCGACAAGCCGGGGCACCGCCAGTGCCACACGCGTTCCCAGGTCGGGTTTCACGGCGGCAAGGTCGGCATCGACCGTCCCCGGCTCCGCTGCAAGGCTGCGGGCAAGGAGATGTCCCTGCCGAGCCAGTAGGAGATCTCCGCGGACGGCTATCTTGATCAACAGTCGGTGAACCTGATGACGGCGAATGTAGCGACCCGCAAGTTCCGCCGGGCGGTGAGGATTCCGGAGGCCGGGATTCCGTGCGGGGCGGGCTGCGGGCTGTCGAAATCAGCCGTGTCCCGCCGGTTCAAGGCGTTGACGCAGGCGAAGTTTGATGAATGGATGACTTCCGATCTGTCGGAACTTGATCTCGTCGCGGTTCAGATCGACGGGCTGCATCTGAGCGACCGTCTGCTGATGATCGGGGCCGTCGGCATTGACGCGTCCGGGCGTAAGCGTCCCTCAGTCGTCATCGAGGGCGCGACGGAGAACGCCGCGGCGGTGCAGGCTTTGCTTGATGATCTGATCGGGCGCGGGCTTGATCCGGAGGGTTGTTATCTGTTCATCGTCGATGGAGCCAGGGCGCTCAGCAAGGCGATCCGGCGCACTTTCGGCGCGGACATCCCTGTCCAGCGCTGTCAGGTTCACAAGGGCCGCAACATCACCGACCGTCTCGCCGCGAAGCATCACGCCGCCGTGCGGCGGACGCTCAGGCAGGCTTGGGAGCTGGATGACGCCGACAAGGCCGAGCGGCTGATGCGCAGCCTGGCCCGGCGGTTCGAACAGGAGGCTCCGGACGTCTCCCGGTCGATACTTGAGGGCCTGGACGAGGTCCTGACCGTCTCCCGGCTCGGCCTGCCGTCAGAGCTGCGGCGGTCGCTGGCGAGCACGAACATCATCGAGTCGATGAACAGCACGGTCCGGCAGGTCTGCCGCAACGTGAAGCGTTGGAGAAACGCCGGGATGGCTCTGCGACAGCCCGCGGCCGGCATGATGGAGGCCGAGAAGGGTTTCCGCCGCATCAAGGCGTACAGACAGCTGCCCGTTCTCAAGCAGGCTCTCATCGAACATCGTCGAAAGAATCGGCTTGACCGGCTCAAGGACGCCGCATAGATAGTCGGCAGGCAGCATCGCTCATGCGGGTTTCAACACCAAGCGGGACATCCCCAAAATGAAGCGATGCATTTCGGAGTTTGCTCTGCATATTGACTGAATGCAGGGGGGAAGGTATGCAGTGCCGTGGCTTTAATCCAGACAGGTTAAGATTTAGGAGTTATTGCTATGACAAGATCACATATGTTTCAGGGGTCGGCCTGCGGCCCGCGCTTTGTCAATAAACGGGGGGGGGGGGGGTGATGAATTCCCGGCTCATTCCCGTCAACGGGTCAGGCAAAGGGTTTCGCCGGATCGGTGCGATATTCTTGGGGCTGGGGGTGCTCATGGCATTGCCTCATATGGCTGCGTCTCAAGGAAGTTGTTTAAACGCAGATGACCCGACGCCGGGCACTCCGGCCACTTTGACGCTCAGCGGCACATTCGGCGTCAGCGAACATGTTTCTTGTGGCGGTCTGACCGCGGGGCTGAAGCTGACTTTGGACAGTCCCGGGTTCGGTACGGATCAGGGCCCGACGACAGAAAAAGCCCTTGATGTTGATGCTTTGGGCAACGCAAACGATGCTGGACAAAATGTCATTGAGGCTGCGGGCAGCGTCACAATCTATTCGGAGAGGGCTGGTCTGAGGATGCTGCGTCAAGGGACTGGATCGCTCAAGCTGGATCTGGCGCAGGGTTCCAGCATTAACACAGGCTGGAAAGGCGGCACGGCCAACGCTAACGGCATTCACCTTGTTCACAAGGGGCAAGCCGGTGAAGACACCTCGGGCATTGAGCTTATATCGCGGGCTGACATTGACGTGTCGAAGTCGAAGTTTAAGTTCAAGACCGGCATCAGCGTCAATACCTTTGAATCGGCCGCCAATACGAAGATTCCGATCGTGATCCGGCTCGCCGGCGGCACTGTTCTTGCTGCGGATACCGACCCCAGCAATAACGCCGTGACGTCGCAGGCCGGTCGTGGCGTAGCTGTGGAACAGCACGCCAAGGGCGGCATTGAGATCAAAGTTGAACCGGGGGTGAAAATCGGCGAAAAAGACGAAGTCGTCGGTGCTTACGGCATCCTGTCCCGCATCTGGCCGACTAGTGACGGCAGCATTGAGATCACATACGAAGGCGAACATATTTATGCCGGAACCGGGATATTTGCGGATATCCGCACGGCACGAAACGCGCCGGCATCAGGCTCTACGGGCGACATCACGGTCAAGACGAAGGCAGGAAGCAAGATCGTGGCCAGAGAAAATAAAGACGTCAACAGTGTCTATGAACTGGGTATCTCTGTCACTATCCTTCCCACTGCCAGTGACGGTGTCATCACGGTCGCCCATGACGGCAGCATCGATGCTGATGGAGAGGGGATTAGGGCGGAACACATGGGGACGGGCGGAGTTACGGTCAAGGCGGGGAAAGGGAGCACGATTGTCTCGAAGAAAATAGGCATCGAAGTCATCGGCCGAAAGGGAATCACGATCGCCCTTGACGGCAGCATCGACGCTCAGCGCGGCATTAAAGTTGATCAGCCGAGCGGAAAAGGCGATGTGATGACCGTCACGACCGGGAAAGACAGCAAGGTCACCGCTGGCGGCGACGGTATTGTTGCCAACGGCGCAAGCACTGACGTCGAGATCATTCACAAGGGAGCAATAGACGCAGGCCGAATGGGAATCTTCATACCTAATTCTGGAACGGGCGACGTGACCGTCACGACGGAGGCGGGCAGCAGGATCTCCGCACGGGGAGACGCGGATTTCAGCAGCGGCATCAACGCCTCGGTGCGCGGTTCGGTTGCCGCCGGCGATGTCACGGTCACCCATGGCGGCGAGATCACGGCGAAGGACGAAGGCATCTATGCGTCCAACCGGAACGCCAGTTCCAGCGGCACCGGCACGCTGAGTGTCACGACGTCTGAGGGAAGCAAGGTCACCGCCGAAAAGCAGGGCATCCTGGTCCGGCACGAGGGAACCGGCGTCTTCGATGTCGCCGTCCGCGGCATGGTCACAGGGGACAGCGCGCATACCGGCGGCAGCGACACCGGATATGCCGGCGTGCATGTCCAGGTCAAGGAGGACGACATCACGGTCGGGGGCGGCGGCACGATCGTTGTCGGTTCCCGGGCGCATGTTCACGCCCTGTCCGGCGACGCGGTCCGCGCAGACGGCCATGCGGGTCCGGTGAAGATCATTCTGGAGCTGGACGAGGACGGTTTCGCAGGTCATCTGGAAGGCAGGATCCTCAATCTGGAGGAGAAGAGGACGAAGGAAGAGGAAACGACGACGGCGCAGGCGGAACTGACCTTCCACACCCGCGCCGGGACGGACGGTGACGCGCCCTTGACCGGTCTGACGGCGGATGACCCCGTGAATGGGGCCATCTATCGCCGCAAGGTGTCGGACGGCATTTATGACGAAGTGATCAAGGGTCAGCTCCTGACGCTTTTTGCCGAAAACGGCAAACGGACCGGCTATAAGTTTGACTATAACCCGGCGGTTCCACGTCTGTACCAGGACCGCGCGCGTTTGTACGAGGCGCTGCCTTCGGTGTTGCTGGATCTGAACGCCCGTCCGGGGGTCGGGGCCGGGATGTGTGAAGGCGGCGCCCGGGCGGAGGTTTTCATGAGCGAAGGCGAGCGCATGGCTGAGAGTTCGACGACCTCCGCGGGCTGGAGAAAGCAGGCCCTCGGCTGGGACGTGAAGCGGCGTGTTGTGGAGGCCGGCTATGATTTCCCCGCCGACGGAAGTCTGTGCGTCGGTATCAGCGCCGGGCGGCGGACGGTCGAGGCCGATGTCATGCGCGGCGGCGGCGTCAAGGCCGAGGCGACCGGCGGGGCGGTGACGCTGGGCTGGCGGCCGGACAGCGGCGTCGATGTCAGCTGGCGTCTGTCATATTCGCGTCTGCATGACATCGAGCTCAGCCCCGCGGGCGGCGGGGCGGTGATCGCGGCGCCCGGGGGCGGGGGCGTCTCCGTCAGCGTCGCCGCCGGCAAGCGGATGGAATTCCAAGGAATGCAGGTGACGCCGCGGGCCGGTTTCGAGTTCTCGTCGGTGGAGACCGGAGGTTTCACGGAGCCGGCGGTCTTGGAGGGGGCCGGCGAAGTGTCGGATGTCAGGGCCGGCAGCGTGAAAGGGACGCTGGGGGCGAGGATCGACATGGCGGCCGGAGAGGCCGGGACGCTCTGGGCGGCGGCGGATGTGGAGCATGATTTCAAGGGCCGAACGGACATCACGGTCACCGGGGCCGTCCTCGAGGCGGAGATGAAACCGACCTGGGGCAGGCTCGGTCTCGGCGGCGAGTTCAGGCTGAGCGATATGATGACGGTGTCGGGCGGCGCGTACTACGCCGCGGGCGGCGGCGGGAACAAGGACCTCGGCGGCTCTCTGGCCCTGAACGTGAGTTTCTGACCGCGGAACTGAAAGCCGCCGGGCGCAAGGGGGATGCCGTTCAGGGCATCGCCTCGCCGGCCCGGCCCGTTACGGTCAGGGCGGCCGATTGAGAGCTTTCCGGGGTCAAGGCTATTCGCAAGCCTCGGTCGGGTCGGTATGGTGTCAAGCCGGGATGTTCCGCGGCTGTCACGGAGCTTTGCCGGCTGAGGACAAGGCTTCCGCTATCTGACGAGTGCGCTTCGTTTCATCAAGGCCTTGACAATGCGGACAGAGGCAGGCAGACAACTGATTGATCTCAAATGCTCAACGGCGTCACCGGTCCCCGGCGCGGCCTTCACGACACGCTCATGACCGCTCTCCCACCGTAATGTCAGGAGGCGGAACATGCCGCCGGACACGGTCGGATACGGCAAAGTCAAGAAGAGGTTCCCGCTTCAGTTCATGGATATGAAGAACGGCGCGCCGACCCGTGACGCTTTTTCCGGCCTGTTCAACAGTTTTGATCCTGGCGGTCCCCGCGCTTCTGAAGCTTTTTCACTGACGAGAATCGGGAGAGCGGCGCACGCACCGATACCGACACCGCTGATTGCGTCGGAGTCGGCACGGCGATGGTCGAGCGGCTCCGCCTGTGTTCTGTTGAGGAGGGAATTGCGGCGCCGGTGCGCAAGCCGCAGTTGAACCGCGTTCTTCCGAAGCTTGACGGCGAGGGCGAGGCGAAGCTGACGATGATCGCCTGCTCAGAACCTCCGGAAGGGCGTTCCTCACAGCCGCTGGAGCTGCTCGGCGAGTGGCTGGTCGCGTTGAATGTTGTCGATGGCATTTCCCGGGAGACGGTCAAGCGGACATAAGAACGATTGGCTCAGTTTACAAATCGTATGCATGACCTGTCGATTGCGTCAGCGAGGCACGCGCGAGGCGATGCGTTGTCCAGTTCGATCTGCTGGAACCATCGCAGGCAGTTGCCGAGATATTCAGTCGCGACCCCGCGGCAGCGCCTTGGGAAACCTTTCAGCCGGCTATGCCGGCTGTTGACCGTCTGGATGTGAAAGGCGTTCCGAACCCGCTCGCCTCCGGACAGGTTGAGCGCTTCGCAGCGAACGCCTGTTGCTGCGGCGCACGGCGGATATGCGCGGCAGCCGTCACTGACCAGGACGATGTCCTCGTCCACCGCCGGTTCGATGACACTTCGCAGGGCGTCGGCATTGACCGCCGGAAGAACCGCGCTGACCGTCGTGCCGCTGCGGTCGGCGGCAACCGGCACCGGAACCTGCTCGGACGACAGGCCGCGCTTGCCCGCCTTCCCGCCGCGGCGGCACGCCTTGCGGTCAAGGTTCCGCTCGCCCTTGCGGCTTTTCAACACATAGGTTTCATCGGCCTCGACAATGCCGGCGAGCTTTTTCGGATCCCGGCTTCGGGCGGTAAGGAACCGGCGCCGCCGGCGGAAGGCCGTGTTGACCGCGAGCCCGCAACGCGCGGCGGACGCGCGCACCGTTTCCCCGTCCGCGAGACAGGTTCCGAACGCCGGCTGTTTCTCCTTGCGGTGAAGGCCTGCCGGCGGCGCGCCCTGCCTGTGCCCCTTAACCTGCCGCTTGACCATTTCCGCGGGCGGCGGACCGCTGCGCATCAACGCTGAAGGCGGTTTCATGTCGGGCGGCCGGGGCGTCCCGCCGGGCCGGAAGGGCACGGGGCGGCGCGGGAGCGCTGTTCCGCCGCGGCGGGCGGACCGGAAGGCGGCGCATACGTTTTTCGAAGGCCTTTCCGCAGCGCGGACCGGGGCATCCGCGCTGCCGGCGGCAGGAAAGCGGGCGCGCGCCGACGGGCCGTCCGTCAGCGGCGGTCCGCGGGGAGGCCGGCAGGGGCTTTCAAGCTTTCCGCGTCGTTTTCAGCGGTCTCCGTCCTTCTTGTCGGGGCGGAGCTTGCGGTAATCGCGCTCAAGCCGCCCGCTGTCGGCGAGCATTTCGAGGAAAGCGGCGTCCGCGGCCAGCCGGGCACAGCCTCTCCAGAGAGTTTCATGCCCGGGCGGCGGGGCCTTGGGGCGGTCGATGTAACCGCCTTTGACAGCCATGATCCGCACGGCCGAGCCCAGGTCATCGGGGCGGATTTTCAGACGTCTGTTTTCAGCGAAGACCCTGAGAGCCTCTATCTCGGATGGCGAAAACAGGACATCGGCGGGCAGTTCAGGCGTTTCCCGCCCGAGCATGACCATGGCGTGCAGACGCCAGGCGATGACGGCCTTGACGGTCACCGCCCGTTCGATGCGCTCGCCTTCCTGATGATTGAGATGTTCGGCCTTGCAGCCTGATTTGAGGATCCTGTGCCAGTCCTCGATCCGCCAGCGCAGAGCGTACCATCGGAGGATGCGCCGGGCGTCCTTCGGCGTTGCCGCCGGCAGGCTGGTGAGCAGCTTCCAGTCCAGAGGCGCGGCGCCTTCCGGGGGCGCTTCCTCCCGGGCGCTGAGCAGCGTCAGGGAGACCGCGGTTCCGCCGGCGTCCGCGGGAGGAGGAATATCGATCTTCTCCCAGCGCAGGGCGACATCCGCCTGCCGGGCCTGACGCAGCGGCGCCGCCTTCTGACCGCGGGCCGGAACGCGCGCCGAAGAGCGCGGCACGTCTATGAGGGCGCGTCCGCGCTCCGGCTGAGCCGACAGCCTGGCGAACAGCTTTTCCCCGCCGATCTTCCGGTCGACCTTCGCGCGCACGAGGAGATCGATGTTCTTCAGCCGGCGGCACTCGTCGAAAAGGGCGAAGAAATCGGCTTCCCGGTCCATCACCGCGACCGCTTTCACGCCCTCCGGCACGAAGCCGGAAGCGTCGCGGGCGCCGCGCAGCCAGCGGGCCGACTTGCGCTCCCCGGGCGGCCGGTCCCTTTCCGCCCCGCCGCCGTCCGGGGCGTCGAACTCGATGCGCGGCACTCCGAGCGGAATCCCGTTCCCGGCATCGACCGCGAGGGTCGAGTGCATATGCAGACCCAGGGTTCCCGGCGAACCCTTGCGGCGGGAGATGATGCCGAGACCGCGGCAGGCGCCGTGAGAGGCGAAGTTCAGATCCGTGCCGTCCTGGATCATCAGAACCGTTTTACAGGCGGCGGCCCGGCGGCGCGTCCGCCCGCGGTGCGGAGCGAGGATGTTCTCCGGCGTCACCTCCGATTCCACCGGCTGGTCGATCAGGCGGTAATACCCTTTGATCAAAGCTTTGTCTCCCTGCGCGGCCGCCGGGAACGACTCTCCGGGACGGTCGGCCGCCGTCATCGCCGATACCGCCAGCCGCCGGCTGAGACGCTCATCGGCCAGCGGCGCGCCGCCGAACTCATTCTCCGCCCACGATTCCCGGTCAAGGCCGTCGGCCGGTCCTGAAGGCCGCAGAGGTTCCGGCTCCGTGCCGAGCCGCCGGCGCCAGTCCCGCCTGAGAGGGCGCAGCCAGATTGTCTTGACCGGACGCGGGCCGTCGCCGCGGGCGGCGAAACGCCCGCGGCCGGCGCTGCGCCCGGCGCATTCCCAGCCGGCGGCCGCGAATGCCGTGCCCGCGTGCTCGCGCTCATCGACGAACGTCTCCGCCAGCAGCGGACGGAAGCGGTAAATCCTCTCGAAATCATCGCCGAGCCGGTCGAAACACAGTTTCAGGGCCCGTGTCGCCAGATTCCGGCATTCCGTCATCGGGCGGATGAGGAACCGGCTCAGGCAGATGACCGCATGGTTCAGACAACGGGCCCGCTTGTCCTCGTTCCAGCCGATCCATCGATCACGCGCGGCGAGGCGGAACGCCGGGGCGGAAAAACCCAGGCCGCCGAGAACGCCGTGCTCCGAGACGAGCAGATAGCGCAGCTGCGGCCCGGCGTGGGAAACCGCCCCGCGCGGATGCTCGCGGGCCATGATCTCGTTCCATGCCACCCGGTCCTCCGGCCCGTCCGCCGGAACAAGCCTCAGCCCGGCGATGCCCGAGACATCGGACGGAACGCCGGACGGCGGCGGAACCGGAGCCCCGAGACGGCGGGGACGCCCGCCGCCGCCTCCGCCTCCCGCCCGCGGCAGGGGCGGAAACGCGGCTCCCGCCCGCTCGAGCGCGGCAAGCGCCGCGCCGCAGCTGCGGACGCGCAGCTGCCCGCGGGCGTCGACGAAACCGAACTCCCGGCAAACCGCGCGGACGGCGGCGCTGCGGCTGCTGAAAGCCTGGCCGGCGAACAGCCGCCGCAGACGGCGGCCGGCGGCGGGGTCCTTCAAAACCGAGGGAATCGACGGCAATTCTGACATGCGGCGAATCATAGCCGCGGAGAAATGCTTGGTCAAGTATAAAATTATGGGGCATAGGCAGGGCGCGCCTGTCGCTGCATTGAACGTTTTCCCGCAGTTCTTGCATTGATACCGGCGCAAGCCCCGCGCCTTGCCGCGCGAAACAGCACCGGGAGCGCCGCAATGCGGGCAACGGCGGTCCACGCCTGCACCCGCCTCGATCGCGGCCAGCGAAGCTGACGACTGCGAGCCTCCGGAGAGCGCTGCCTCGGTTTCCCCGCGCTGCACTGAGCTGGTCAACCTGGGAAAGCCAGGCCTGAAATCGCTTGTGATTCATAATCGATGGTCTCCTGCTTCGCTTAGGAACATATCATGAATGCACACGATTTGTAAACTGAGCCTTGTTTTTTGTACCTTGATATCCGCTCAATGCGTCCCCATGTGAGGCCATGGCTGAGGAGTGGCCGGGCTTGTCAACGATAGGAACTAAGGAATGGCGTGTCGCGTTGGAATGTCAACTAATCCGCAAGAACGGATAGAATATTGGAAGCGTGTGAGGGGATGCACTTACGGTAAGGTCTTACATAGCAACCTCACTTACGATGAGGCAGAAAAACTGGAGAGGCAGGAAGCAAAGCAGGGGAATGTCCCGCTTGGTGTTGAAACCCGCAGGAGCGATGCTGCCGGTCGGCTATCTACGCGGCGTCCTTGAGCCGGTCAAGCCGATTCTTTCGACGATGTTCGATGAGAGCCTGTTTGAGAACGGGCAGCTGCCTGTACGCCTTGATGCGGCGGAAACCCTTCTCGGCCTCCATCATGCCGGCGGCGGTCCATCGCAGAGCCATGCCGGCGTTCCTCCAGCGCTTCACGTTGCGACAGACCTGCCGGACCGTGCTGTTCATCGACTCGATGATGTTCGTGCTCGCCAGCGACCGCCGCAGCTCTAACGGCAGGCCGAGCCGGGAGACGGTCAGGACCTCGTCCAGGCCCTCAAGTATCGACCGGGAGACATCCGGCGCCTCCTGTTCGAACCGCCGGGCCATGCTGCGCATCAGCCGCTCGGCCTTGTCGGCGTCATCAAGTTCCCAGGCCTGTCTGAGCGTCCGCCGCACGGCGGCGTGATGTTCCGCGGCGAGACGGTCGGTGATGTTGCGGCCCTTGTGAACCTGGCAGCGCTGAACAGGGATGTCCGCGCCGAAAGTGCGCCGGACCGCCTTGCTGAGCGCCCCGGCTCCGTCGACGATGAACAGATAACAGCCCTCCGGATCAAGCCCGCGCCCGATCAGATCATCAAGCAGAGCCTGCACCGTCGCAGCATTCTCCGTCGCGCCCTCGATGACGCCCAAGGGACGCTTACGCCCGGACGCGTCAATGCCGACCGCCCCGATCATCAGCAGGCGGTCGCTCAGATGCAGCCCGTCGATCTGAACCGCGACGAGATCAAGTTCCGACAGATCGGAAGTCATCCACTCATCAAACTTCGCCTGCGTCAGAGCCTTGAACCGGCGGGACACGGCTGATTTCGACAGCCCGCAGCCCGCCCCGCAGGGAACCCCGGCCTCCGGAATCCTCACCGCCCGGCGGAACTTGCGGGTCGCTACATTCGCGGTCATCAGGTTCACTGCCCATTGATCAAGATAGCCGTCCGCGGAGATCTCCTACCAGCTCGGCAGGGACATCTCCTTGCCCGCAGCCTTGCAGCGGAGCCGCGGACGGTCGATGCCGACCTTGCCGCCGTGGAACCCGACCTGGGAGCGCGCATGTCCCCAGCGGTGCCCCGGCTTGTCGGGAGAATGACTGTAACGCTTCCCGGCCAGCCGTTCGGCGTCCTCGTCCATCATCTGCCGCAGATACGCGATGCCCGTCGTCAGGCAGAATTTCTCGAAACTCTCGGTCACGTCTTCGTACGCCTCTTCGACGAGCGCGTTGATGTTCGAAGCGCTGGCGGAGGCGCCGGGGAATGTGCTGATGGTCTTCATGGCATTGCTTCCTTTTCTTCAAAAAATCCCCGGGCTGATGCTCGGGGCAGAGGCAACACCGCCTGTATCAAATTCAACACCAAGTGGGACATCCCCGGGGAAGCAGCAGCTAGGGGTTGTTCCCAAAGCCATGGTGGTCCGAGAGTGGCCGGGCGCGTGTGGTCTGTCTACTACTTGTCCGGCTGCAGGTAGGGGACGGGTGACCGGGCCGAGAAGTGTCCCCGATCGCCATCTTCGCCCGGGGACTTTCGGCGTGAGGTAATCAGGCCGGCCGAAGGACCGGTGCCGCTTGGACGTTTAGGATTGCGCCTAAGAGTTTGAATCATAAGACATACGCAACTGGTCAGCAAGGTATCAGGCAAATGATCCAGGACCATTTTATTGTCGGGCCTAGTAGTCTTTGATTGTTGAATTGATGGAACGGGCGGGCTGGGAGCAGCAGACGGAAGCGTCAAAATCGTTACATGTCGGGCGCGTCTACTTCGTTCTTTTTATCCATCAACACAACAAAGACAGACTACTTGAGCACTGATGCGGCAGGGAACGGGCATGCTTGTTCAGCAGCCGCTGTCAGCGCATCATGGCTGTCCAAGCGCGCTTTTCGGAGCATCTGGGCACGACTGCCCCGTCGTGCCGTCCGGCGGCGCGTTCCCGGCGCATCGCGCGGGGTCAGGAGCGGCGTTTCATTCGCCGGGCGGGATAAGGATCGCGTCGAGCGCGTCTCAGGCGCGGGCGGCGTAATGCCGGTCAGCCTCGGGCATACAGCTGAAGCGTCCCCCGCAGTGCACGATGGCGACAGCGGCGTTCGTCAGGCAGGAGAGGCTGCGCGGCAGGTGGCGCGCACAGGCTCTGCCGCGATCCTCGCCGCAGGTGAAGTCGCCCGCGCAGTGAACCCGATTCTCTATGAACCAGCAGTCGCGCACGAGTGCCGGAAGCGCCTCGAGTCCGGCCCGCTCGGGAGCGAGCGAGGTAAGGCGCCAGGTCGCCTCGACGCTGCGCTCTCGGGTCTTGAGGATCCCGCGTTCACGCTTGATGCGGACAAGCCTGGCGGCGACCGTGGAGTAGCAGCGCAGCCGTACTGTTCGGGGCCGGATAGGCCGGCTGCGGCACAGCGGCGTCGCTCGATGCGCCTGTGTCCCTTTTCGAAGGTCTCGAACGAGGGCGCGTCCTTGAAGTCGACAGCCTTGAGGTCGTCGAGGATGGTCTCCTGGTAGGGCTATCGCTTTTGAATTTTTCTGCTCTCGAATCACCGCATTTTGTTCCAGCAATGCCTTAACAATGCAACCAGAAACATGATTGATTTATTTCATATTTTCAACGGCATAACCGATCCCCGGCGCAGCAACGCCATGCGGCATGACCTTCACGAAATGCTCATGACCGCTCTTCTGACCGTCATGTCAGGAGGCGAAACATGCGCCGATACAGTCGAATTCGGCAAAATCAAGAAGAAATTCCTGCTTGGGTTCATGTATCTGAAGCACGGCACGCCGAGCTGCGACGCCTTTTCCGGCCTGTTCAACAGCATTGATCCTCTCGAGCTCGGCATCGTTCCCGCGCCGGGGATATGTGATGTCATTGAACATACAAGATAAATCAGCTGTCTTCCTGCTTCTGTTCATGTTGTTGAGGCCTTGATGGAACAAAATGCGGTGATTCGAGAGCAGAAAAATTCAAAAGCGATAGCCCTAGGTCTCCTGGTTCTCTTTGACTGCAGTGACGACATAGTCGGCGCGCCGCGCGAGAAGCCGGCGGGCGGTCTCATGCTGAGCGCGCATCGCGTCCATGGCAGCGATGCGGCCCGCGGCGCCGATGCTGCCGGCGAGGTCCCGCACGGCGGGAATCTCGTTGCTCTTCGCGTCGACCTCGACCTGCCCGGGCGCTGTGCCGGTCCCGTGCTCGACCGCCGCGGCTGTCATCCGCCGCCCGTCCTCAGTCTGTCTGGAAGCGCTGCGGATGTCCTTGCCGTCCATGGCGAGCGGCGTGTCCGCGCCGACCTTTTGCGCTGGCTGCAGGCCGATGGCGTCGGCTGGCGTGTCGGGCGGCAGGTCGGCAAGGATGTCATGGAACGCAGGACCGCAGGCGCGGTGCAGCATTTCCTCGACGGGCTGAAGAACGAGGCTGCGGCCGCGAGCTGCTTCTGGGTTAGCAGGGCGGCGAACCAGGCGAACGCGGTCACGCCGCGGCAGCCGGCGAGCCGGGCCGCGACGGCGATCGCGGGAACGGTTGTCAGCGGACAGCGCTTGCCCCGGGGCTTGCGGCACTCGGGGACCTCGCCCAAGCATGCGAACAAGCCGCGCAGCCCGGGCGCGGCCATCGGCCCGGCGCTGTCGTGCCGCTCTGCGTTCCAACTGTCCGGGATCGCATCCCGGCTCAGCGCCTCGGCGGCACCGTCGGTCAGTTCGCACATGAAGATCTCCTCAGTCCGGCCATGGCAGCGGAAGCGCGCGGCGCCGCCGGGTTCGCGGCCGAAACCGCGCGTCAGTACTGGCGAGCGCTGGTTCGACGCGCGGCAGCAGGTCCCGGCGAAGCGCGGGACGGCTGCGGACGTCTCCGCGAGGAAGACCGGATATCCGTGCGCGGCTTCGATGTCGGCGGACAGCCGCCGAGGGCTCAGACCGAGCACGCGGGACACTGGGTTCGGCCCCCTCGGTCTGAGAATGGCGAACCGGGAATTGTTCACGATCAGATGCAGGCGCCGGAACTGCCTCTCCGCGGACCAGCCGATCCAGCGGTCGCGTGCGGCAAGCTTGAACGCGCCAGGCTGCCAGCCGACCGGCGCGATCCAGGTCTCGCCGTGCAGGGTGACATGGTGCAGGCCCTTTCCGATGATGCCGTGAAACCGCAGGCAGTGATGCTCCTCTGTAAGACGGTACTGGAGCCGGTGCTCACGCGCGCCGCGGGTCAGACACACCGCTGCCTCGCGAAGGTCGATGGAGGAATCCGGGGGCGGAAGAATCATAACGGCCGGAACTTTACTGCATCGAAAACGGAACAGCCGGCCTGAAAATCAGCATACGCCGATAGCCGGGCCGACAATAAAATAGCCTTGGCAAATGATCCCGTCTCCGGGCACGTTTGCCAGCTTACCTGACCAGCTACTACAGACGTTCCTTGGGTGCTTGGGTATCATCGATGACGAGGTCCGCCCAGTCGCGGCCGCGGTTGATTTCACATATAATGCCAATGCCTTGGCGGCCAACTACGGATGGTTCTCCTCCATTGCGGCGATCACGCGCTCGACTGTGCGCCCTTGTTATGCGTGCATGGTGGAGGCCCAAGCATGGAACGCCTGCATGATGCCAGCATCACCGAATATATTGATGCCGCAACCCGCCGGCTGCGCCCCGATCAGTACAGATGATGCATGCGCCGCCCGATTCCTCCGGGACGTCGAATTCCAGAACGTTGCCGTCAATTATGGGAATTTGTTTTTTTAATGCAGCCGAATATGCTTAAGTCTCATGGAATTTACGGCTTGATCAGCGGAACCGCAGTCGGAGGAACCGGTGGCGCCGCTTGAATTCCGCAAACGGACGGCCGGATGATTAAAACCGCAACAGATCGGGAGCCGCGGGCAGAACCATGATGCCACGGGAAAAACTGGACAAGATCGTTGCCCGCCATGCCGAGCTTGAAGCCCGGCTGCAGACGGCGAGCGGAGCAGAGGTCGCCGTGCTTTCTCGGGAATTCAGCGGACTGCAGGACGTTGTCAGCCAGATAGTGAAATACAGGGCGGCGCAGGAGGATATCGAAGCAGCGGAATCGATGCGAGAGGATCCGGAACTGCGGCAGCTGGCGGAAGAAGAACTTTTCGTTCTGAGACGTTTGCTGGAGAGAATTTCCGCGGATCTCCAGTCCGCGCTGTTGCCTAAGGACATGGACGGCGCGCGTTCTGCGATCGTTGAAATCCGGGCCGGAACCGGCGGCGAGGAAGCCGCGCTGTTCGCCGGCGATCTTTTCCGTCTTTATGAGCGCTATGCTCAGGAAAAAGGCTGGAAATTCGCGCCGCTGGAGAGCAATACGACGGTTCTCGGCGGTTTCCGCGAAGTCTCCGCGCAGTTGCGCGGCAAAGGCGTCTTTGCCCGGCTGAGGTTTGAGTCGGGCGTGCACCGCGTGCAGCGCGTTCCCGTGACGGAAGCCGGAGGACGCATACACACATCGGCGGCGACCGTGGCGGTGTTGCCGGAGCCGGACGATGTTGAAATCCAGATTGCGCAGTCTGATCTGCGGATTGACACGATGAGGTCCAGCGGAGCCGGCGGGCAGCACGTTAACACAACCGACTCAGCGGTGCGCATCACCCATTTGCCGACCGGCATTTCCGTGGTTTCTTCTGAGAAGTCGCAGCATCGAAACCGCGGCACGGCGATGAAGGTTCTGAGAGCGCGGTTGTTTGAAATCGAACGCAGCCGGGCTGAAGCTGAGCGTGCAGCGGCGAGAAAAGCTCAAGTGGGTAGCGGTGACCGGTCGGAACGTATCAGAACGTATAATTTTCCACAGGGCAGGGTGACGGACCACAGGATCAACATGACACTGTACAAGCTCAATAGATTTATGGAAGGCGAAATGGATGAGATGATTGACGCGCTGATTTCCGCAGACAGAGCGAGTCAGCTGACCGGACTTGCCGAATGACTCAGCTGGTTGGTGAAGCCTTGGCCGGGGCCGCGCTCCGATTGCGGAAAGCGGGTGTGCCGGAACCCGAAAGAGATATGTGGCGATTGCTGACGCACGCCCTGTCTTCACTGGGACACAGCCGGAATCCGTCTCTTCGGGATGAGATGGATGATGCCGCGGCAGATCTGTTCGATATCTATATCACCAGCCGGGAGCAGCGCCGGCCAGTATCGCGGATCACAGGAAAACGGTGGTTTTTTGATCATGAATTCGAGGTCAGTCCGCACGTGCTGGATCCGCGGCCGGAATCGGAACTGCTGGCGGAGGCGGCAATAGGCTGCGGACCAGACACGGTTCTGGACTTGGGAACCGGAAGCGGATGCCTGTTGCTGTCGGTTCTGGCCAAGCTGCCGGAAGCAGCCGGCCTTGGGATTGACTGCTGCGAAAAAGCGCTCGCGGTGGCGCGGCGGAATGCGCTGCGGACAGGCTGCGAAGGCCGCACGGAATTCCTGCGGGGCGACTGGCTGGCTGGAATTAATGCTGAATTCGATGTGATTCTCGCCAATCCCCCCTATATTCCGGAACGCGATTTCAGCGGACTGGAGCCTGAAGTGGCCCTCTGGGAGCCCAGGCATGCACTGACTCCCGGTGGAGACGGACTCGGCGCGTACCGCGAGATCGCGGAAAACGCCGCCGAATGTCTAAGGTCCGGGGGACGGCTGATTGTGGAAATCGGCCCCGGTCAGCTTGAACCCGTGACGGCGATCTTTGTTTCGGGAGGGCTGGAGTCCGGTGATGTCCATTTTGATCTTGACCAGCGGCCGCGCGCGCTGAGTTTTTGCCTTGGGACGCCTTGAATGCCGTGTTGTTGTCAGCCGCTTCCGGGGCGGAACGGAACCGCCGTCTCGAAAGGTCGCTTGGTCAAATCAGGCCGGTCGCCGGCCACGGCAATGCGCAAACTGGAAGAAAAATCTGCGAATCACGGCGAAAATCGGCTGCATAGCCGCAGAGAGGGAGGGAAACTGTTGCAACTCCTTGTCAAGTACGGTAAATGCCGATCCGGAATGGAGTCGTTCCGATGCGGTGCTGATTGCAACCAAGCGGTTTTCAGACTAGAGCAGCGGCAAGGCAGCGGCCTGAACCCGGGTTCAGCGCCGACATTCCGGCGCCGGTGAATGGCGGGAACTGAGGAAAACCATCAATCCAAGGATTCGCTTCCAGCAGTCCGTCAGGGCTGTCATGAAAGCTTGGCATATTCTTGACGACAAAAGCAAATCATGAGACCAACAAACAAACCGCGGATGCGGAGTAAGGGCAGCCGGCGCTCCAACGGCAACGTTGTGAACCGGGTGTTCGAAAGTTCAGGGCCGGAAGGCAAAGTACGGGGCAACCCACAACAAATTATCGATAAGTACCATGCTCTTTCGAGGGATGCTCTTCTTGCCGGCGACCGGGTTCTTGCGGAAAACCACGCGCAGCATGCCGAACACTTCATTCGGATGCTCAGCGAGGCGAACCGGGAAGTGGAAGCCAGACGGAGCGCGCAGCAGGCTCATTATGCAGGTGAGCGGCCGGCCGGAACCGGCAGCGTCAGGAGAGCGCATTCCGGCGACCTTGACCGCCAGAACCAAAGCGCGGCTCCGATAGGCGCGTAGCGTCCGGCGGATCCGCATGGCGCGGCTGAACATTCCTCAGCGCGGTATGCTCCGGGCCAGGCAGCGGAATTGGTCGATTGACACGGTCTCCGGCCGTGCGGACGGATCGATTCCCGTCTCTTCCAGACAGGCATTGATATCAGGACAGAAATGTCTGAGGCTTGTCCTCAGCATTTTGCGTCTCTGCCCGAATGCGGCTTTGGTCAATTCACCCAAAATAAGCATGTCCGGTGCATCCGGCGGTGACCTCGGACAGTCGATTGTGATCACGGAGGCATTGACCTTCGGGCGCGGCACAAAGGCCGCCGCCGGCACTTTCAGAACAAGACGCGCCCTCGATCGCCACTGGGCCAGCACCGACAGCCGGCCATAGGTTTTCGATCCCGGACGCGCGATGATCCGCTCTGCTGTCTCCTGCTGAAACATCAGCGTCAGACTTTCCCAGAACGGCGGCCACTCGCGCGCTTCCATCCAGCCGGAAAACAGCTTGGCGGCTGCGTTGAAGGGAAGGTTTGAGACAACTTTCGCCGGTCTGGCCAGATGTGCCTGAGCATCAAATTCCAGCGCATCGCCATGAATGATCACGGTATTGGCTGCTGACGCAGCCAGATCGCGGAGAGCGGGAAGAAAACGGGCGTCCTTTTCGACGGCGACCACTCTTCTGGCTCCCGCCTTCACCAAGCTGCGGGTCAGACCGCCCGGGCCGGGACCGATCTCCAGCACATCGCGGCCTTCAAGGGGACCCGCCAGAGCAGCGATTTTGTCGGTGATATTTCCGTCAAGCAAGAAATTCTGTCCCAGCTGCCTGCGGGCTGACAGCCGGTGGGCGGCGATCACCTCGCGCAGCGGCGGAAGCTCGGAAAGACCGGTCAAGCGCGGGAATTTCGGCGGGAGGATATTTCCAACGACATCCGGAGCGCCCGCAGCAGGCTGTCAGGCTTCGCCAGTCCCTTGCCGGCAATGTCGAATCCAGTGCCATGGTCCGGAGATGTGCGTACGATGGGAAGTCCCAGCGTGACATTGACAGTCCCGTGAAAGTCCAACGTTTTCACGGGGGTCAATGCCTGATCGTGATACATGCACACGGCCGCGTCGTAATTCCGTCTGGCTTCGTCATGGAACATGCTGTCAGCCGGGTGAGGGCCGGTCACATTCATGCCGGATTCCGCCAGTTTTTTCACGGCGGGTGAAATGATCTTCCGTTCTTCGTTTCCGATCATTCCGCCCTCGCCGGCATGCGGATTTAGTGCGGCGACCGCTATGCGCGGCTCCTCCACCGCGAAATCCCGGCGCAGAGCGTCGTGCGCGGTCTCGGCCGTGCGGACAATGGCGGCGGCGCTCAGCCGATTCGGCACCTCGCTGACGGGCGCGTGAATGGTGACCGGCACGACGCGGAGCATCGGCGAAGCCAGCATCATGGCCGCATGTCTGACACCGCAGAGTGTCGCAAGAAATTCGGTATGGCCGGGAAACGGAAACGCACCCGACTGCCGGAGAATCCGTTTGCTGACGGGGCCGGTGCATACCGACGCGGCTTCGCCGCGCTTCGCCATGCCGGCGGCGATTTCAACCGCCGAAATCACGGCGGCGGCATTTTCGGGCGCGGGACATCCGGGTTCGGCTACAGCCGGAAAATCAAGATGAAAAAACGGCAGGCCGTGTTCCATTGCCTGCGCCGCCCGCCCGGGATCCGTGATCTCGCACCAAGGGACAGCGCCTTTGAGCGCCGCCGCCTGCCTGCGGTCAACGATCAAAAAAAACGACATCTCGCGGCGCAGCGAAGACCAAGCCGCCGTCGCGATTTCAATTCCGACTCCGGCGGGATCTCCCGGAGTCAGAGCAACGGGTTTCCGCATCACTTGATGATGATCGCCGAGGCCCTCAGGTTGGCAAGGAAAATGGATGCGTATTCCGCCAGTTTTTCATCGCGCTTCTGATTAAGGACGGCTTCGCGCTGTTCTTCGGGCAGCGAGGCGCGGCGGCCGCAGACCATCAACAGTTCGACGGCTTCTGATCCCTTGATCGGCAGGACCTCGCTCTCTCCGCTGTCAAGCCGGTCCAGCTGAAGCGCATACAGTCCCGGGCCGGCGTCCGCGCTGACCGAATTCGCACGGAAATGCCCTCTGGGAAACCCGCGCGATATTGAGCGCAGATCATCGCAGCCGTCCACGCGCGAGATCACCGTCATCGCCCTCTGGCGGGCTGTTTGATCCCCTTCGGGAGCAATGCGCAGCACCGCGTACTCAGTGATTTCCGGCAACAAGAAGCTGGATTCCTCGCGTACCTCATGTTTGAAGAACACGAAAATGGCGTTTTCGGTCTCAACCGGCCGGGTGATTTGGCCAGCCGGCGTGGCGCGGATGGCTGACTGGGCATTGACGGGCAGCCGCGAAAGCGGAATCCAGCCGATGGAACCTCCTTCCTCCCGAGTGTTCGCGATCGAAAGCGACCGCGCGACATCAGCGAATTCATCAGCCGACGCCACGGTCCGGGAAATCTGGCCGGTGACGTCCCGGCTGCGCTCCGCCGCGCTCGGACGCAGCGAAAGAGCGATTTCAGACAGGCGGACGGATGTGATCGTCGGCGGAGGCTGGAAAGCCAGCGACTGTTCGACATCAAAGATGTCAATCAGTGCGACATTCGGGGAGAATCTGGCCCTGATGACTTTGCGCCATGCCACGCCGGCGCGGACAAAGGCAGTGAATGATTCCTCAGTGACGCCGAATTTCGCGATCTCGTTCAAAAACTGCTCCGACGTCAGCGCGGCCCTCGCGGCGAATTCCGAGATTCCCGAATCGATGTCCTCCTGATCGACGTCGAGAGCAAGCCGTTCCGCCTCTTCAAGATAAAGCCGCTCGGATATCAGCGCGTCTTCGGCCTGCCGTGTCAGATCGCCCGTAGTGTTGAGGGCGCTCAGCAGCCGCCTGCGCTGGTCGAGGTCATAATGGCTGATGCCGATCCCGTTGACCGTGAGCGCGGTCTGGAACGGATTGAACTGGGCAGCCCCGGGGGCGGTTGACAGGCAAAGACCCACGCTTAACAAAACAATCTGACGAATCATTGGAAACTCCGGAAATTCAGCCTCCCGCGCAGGCGGCTGGAGATTTTTGGGCCGGACCGGAAAGGCCGCCGAGGGAAAAAAGGACGCTGAACTGATTTTTTGATTCCGGTACGTCTTCGGTGCGCAGCGTCCGCTCCATTTTCGCCGTGAAACCAAGGCACTGGCGATTGAATTCGAGACCTAAACCCACATTGCTCTCGGCTTTCCGGTCAAGGTCGAGATTGACGTCCGAAGCCAGTTTCCAGCCGTCCGCTAGTCCGACCTGAACGCCGGCGATCACCGACCTGGCGTCGCCGGTCATCCCTTTGCCAGCGTCATGCGCGATGGTTGTGTATCCTAACCCGAATCCGAACTTTTCTGAGTCGTAAGTGAGGCGCGATGTGGCTTTTGAGACTTGAAAACTCCCGTCCGCTACCAGACTTTGCTCTAAACCGATTCCGCCGTTCAGACGCAGATCGGCGGAAGCGACGAAGTCGGATGCCTTTCCGGCCAAGCCGGAAGCTTCCGTGAATTGCTTGTTGTCCGCCTGCCGGAAGACCTTGCCCAGAACCAACTCAAGATCATAACTTTCGTCGACGCTGGCGGTATGTTTGACTCCCGCGTTCAGGCGCAGACCGGCCTCTCTGCGATCCCGGCCCGGGAACCGGCCGAGCGAGCGCAGATTGGTCGCGTCGAACTCCACAAACCGGCTGTCCTCGTTCGGAACAGCCGCGCCGCCGGGTTCGGGGGACCAGACGAACTGAAGAAACGGTTCCAGAAGATCGGCGCGCGCGCTGCCGTGTCTGACGAGCGGCATGCTGAAATCCACGGCAGTGACTCCAGACCAGCGGATGGCTTCGTCATCATAATTCAGCGCTTCCGGATTCATCCGGTAACTGTCGGCAGACACGGACGCGGCATAGGTCACGATCAGTCCCGATTTGGAATTCCAGCTCCGGTTCCAGTCCGCGGACGCGGACACCCGGCTGACAGTGCGGGGCCGGTCCGGTGCGCTGACTCGGCGGTCCAGCCAGAGGGCACCCATTTCAAGTCCGGCCGTGCCGCCGATTCCGGGCGGAGTCGTCCGCCCCCGCCAGAAGGCCTGATGAACCAGGCGCGGCATAGTTTCATCAGCCTCAGCAAGGCTCAATTGAACGATTTGAGATGTTTCGTATTCGAAAAAAGCGCCCGCGCTGCGGCGTGTCACGCCGATCGCGTTGGCGTATGCGTCTTCCTTGGAGAAGTCGTATTCATCAAGATATGAGTGGTCCGTCACTTTCGTGCCGTTGAAACTCAGTTTGAAGCCTGAACCCAGATTCCATCCGCCGACACTATTGACGTGGCCTCGGATGCTTGGCTTCGGATCAGAACCGAGGGCAATCGACCCCCTGACATCGATCCAGCCCCGGCGGAACCGGCGCCGGGTTTCAAGTTCCGCATAGTGGGATGATTCGCTGTTTATATAGGGGGTGACGGTGAAGTCGGCATGATCCCCCAGCGTTTGGTAGTACGGCACGCTCACCGTGAACCCACGGACGCTGGAATATGAAACCCGGGGTATCAAAAAGCCGCTTTTCCTTTTAACCGAAGGCTCAGGCAGCCGTATCCAAGGCAGCGAGAAAAGGCTGGTGCCGCCCAGCACGAATTCCAGGTCGCGCATGTAAATTTCCTGCTCCTTGCGGTCCAGAACCGCAGACCGGGAACGGAAGTGCCAGATCGGCGGGTCTTTGTCCGCACAGGTCCTGCAGGCTGTCACCAGCGCATTCCGCAGCAGCACATAGCGTGCGTCTTTCGCCTCAAGATTTCCGGCGGCGATCTGCATGTGGCTGTCGATCAGCATTTCAACGCCGTGAAGAACAGCGGTCTTGAGGTTTTCGTCCAGATGAACGAAATCCGCGACGGCCACTGTTCCACGGCTGTCCGTGAGTGTCAGCGGGCCGTCCGCCGTCATTACTCCGCGGCGGTAATGAAGCTGTCGGGCCTGCAGCAAGAATTCCTGAAAATAAACTTCGACGCTGCCGGAGGCGACCAGTTCTCCGGTGTTTTCATGGTAGCTGATGCGATCCGCGAGAATAGTGGTCCTGTCCGGCTCCGCCAAAGCGGCTCCGCATGCCAGAACAAAGACAGCCAAAATCACGGGACTCCGCATTCAACGTCCTTCCAGATACGACACCAGACCGACAGCTGAAAGCATGGCGGTGGCAGGCGGCGCCCAAGCGGCAACCATGTACGGGATCGTCTCGCCCTCTCCCATGATCCTCGCGAATTCCTGTATAAATATAATGGCCAGAATGCAAAGCACGGCGACGAGTACGGCGGCCGCAGTGTTGATACCCCGGTTTTGCCGCAATGTGAACCCGCCGCCGATCAGCACCGTCGCCGCAAGCAGCAGCGGCTTGGCCAGTTCCATATGCAGATGCATGCGGTGCCGGACAGTCGAAAAGCCGGAAAATTCAAGCTGTTTGATTTGGGACGGGAGTTTCCAAAGCGGGACGAGCGCCGGCGGGTCGAAACTCTCGATGATCTGCTCTGCCGTCAGTTTGGTCTTGAAACAGCCGAAAGGGGTGGCTTGCTGCTGCGCCGCCGTATCCTGATCCGTCCGCTGAAGATCCCAGGCCCTGAAGTTGTAAACGCACATGCCGGGAATGGCGCCGGCCTCTTCGCCGTCCCTCAGCAGTTTTGCCGGAGCGGCGTCGTTTAGATTGCCGACCAGTTCCGCGGTTTCGGCGAAGATGTGGCTCGTCGGGGTTCCGTTGTCGTCAAACATGAAGACGTGCAGGTTCTCATAGGATATTCCCCTGTCCGTCCGTGCCGCCCGCAGGATGGTCTGCCGCCCGTCCAACACTTGGCGGAACCAGATATAGCCGCCGCTTTCAAGGAACACGTCGCTCTCCTTTCCCTGCAGCTCTTTGACCCGCCGATCGTAAGCCTTGGCGAGGTCGGCGGTCGCCGGAGTGATAACGGCCAGCAGCGCCAACCCGACGCAAAAGGCGGCAATCGCCGGATAGGCCAGCGCGGCCCCGCCGGAGGTTCCTGCCGCCCGGATGACGGTGATTTCATTCGCAGCGCTGGTGTGCGTCGACATCCACAGCGCGGCCAAGCCGAATATCGCCGGAATCAGCCTATGGAGGCGGCTAGGCGTGATCATGGCTGTGAGCCGGGCGGCCTCACGGTTCGAGGCGCCGTAGCCTGTTAGCGTGGACAGCTGGGATTCAAGCTCGATCAAATAGGTCAGCAGCAGAATTGATCCCGCGGTGACCAAAAGCGCGAACAAAAACCGCCGGATCAAATACAGTGTCAGAGTCATCCTGCGGATTCAGCGGCCGGAAATTTCGGTTGATTTGAGGGACAAGGCGATCAAGGCGAAAGAAACGGCGCTGCCCAGCGCCGCGGGCAGATACAGAATAAGGGCCGACGATCCGAAGGCAAGAGCTTGGTCGCGGAGAAATAACGCCAGCAGATGCAGAGTCACCGTCGCCGCGAGCGAACCGACGATCGGAATGGACCGCTGTAGTCTGAATGTGTCTCCGGCAGCGACCGCGGCGGCCCCGATGACAGGAAATAGAAACACCGCCAGTGAATATCCGACCCGGCGGTGAATTTCCACCTGCATGCGGTGCAGGACGGAGGTTTCCGCGGCGGATTCCTGTTCCATTCGGTTGAACAGGCCTGCGGTCGTCGTGTATCTCTCGATCTTCGGCACCGCGGTGAACTCCTGTGCGAACTCCGAAAGGTTGAAGCGCATCGTCTCGAAGCGGATGGTGCTGATCTTATTGGTTTCTGGATCCCAGACCTGCGTAATGCCCGACTGCATCTCGAGAAGCGTGTCGCTGTCGGACTGGAACATTCTCGCCGACTTGGCGAAATGCGCGACCTCATTTTGTCCGCTTTGCCCGTGATGGATGAATACATTCTGAAGCTGTCCGGACTCCGTCAGGCCGTGCACAAAGACGGCGACACCGTCCGCCGGGAACAGAAACTGGCCGGATTTGATCCTGAATTGCGAAATGTCCGCCTGCAGACGGAATTTGATGCCGGCGGCCTGTGACAGGCTGTCCGGCAGAATCTCATGGACCAGGACAGAGGACAGAAGGGTCATCAACACGCCGAAACCCGCGAAAGGCTTCAGCAGCCGGGCAGGTGAGGCGCCGGCCGACTGCATCGCCCACAATTCGCGATCGGCATACAGCTTGTCGGCGACATAGGTCGATGTCGCGTAGGCCGCCAATGGCAGCGACTGGAACAAAGACGGGGGCAATTCATACAACACATACAGCAAAAGCAGCGGAATGGCCTGCGTATCGGAGAAGAACTCGGCGAATCCGCGCGCTGTCAGGTTAATCCAGAAGACCGTGACGAGCGTTCCGACCAGCAGCCCGAAAATAGCCAACTGCCGCTCAATGACATAAAAATCGAACCTCGCCACAGCGAATCTATCCTCCGTATGCGTCTAAATGCGCAATGGATGTCTAGCAAACGGGCGGAATGGATTGTAGCTGGATTCTTCCGGTGACGACGCCTGCCGGCGCCGGCCGGGCCGACAAAGGAGCGTTTTTGTGACATGACTGATTCAGCGTGCATCACATTTCAGCGGTTGAATGCCGAAGACATTCGGCATCATGACGGGGCCGTCGCGGTTTTCGCCGACACCGAGGGCCGGCTGCTGCCGGCCGCGGCCCCGGTCGACAAAGCGTGCGCCGGCGCCGCGGCGCGTGCGGCCGCCGGCGGGGAATTCAAGAAACTCCGTCCCGGAGATGCCGTGACGCTTGGATTTCCGTCAGGTCTCAAAGCGGGGAAAATTCTTGTCGTCAAGCTGGACCGCGCGGCGGACAGCGGCGAAGCCCGCAGGGCCGGCGGCTCGATCGCCCGCTTGGCCTCATGTCCAAGGGTCTTGGTTCTCGGCCGGGGAATCCGCCGGATCCGCGATGTCGCTTTCGGGACCGAACTGCGCTCATACCGGTTCAATCCGTACAAGACAGCAAAAGCGGAGAAGAAAGATCTGACCGAATGTCTTTTCAGCGTCAGCCGTCCGGAGAAGGCGGAGGCGGGATATGCGCCGGAAAGAGCCGTTGCCGCTGGTGTGATGCTGGCCCGCGATCTCGTCAACGAACCCGCGAATGTTCTGACGACGGAGGAATTCGCCGCCCGGCTGCTGTCGCTCAAAGATGACGGGGTGGATGTCACGATCCTCCATGAGGCCGATCTGGAGAAAATCGGCATGCGTTCGCTGCTTGCCGTGGGGCAGGGGTCGCGAAGCCCGTCCTGCGCAGGAGTCATGCGATGGCGGGGCGGGGATAATGATCCGCTTGTCCTTGCGGGCAAGGGGGTGGTTTTCGACACCGGCGGAATATCGCTGAAACCGGCGTCGAAGATGGAACAGATGACCATGGATATGGCCGGGGCGGCGGTCGTCGCCGGCGTCATGAAGTCAATCGCCCGCCGCCGGGCGCGGGCCAATGTCACGGGCATCGTCGGTCTCGTCGAGAATATGCCGGGCGGCGGAGCGCAGCGTCCGGGGGACGTCGTCCGGTCACTGAAGGGCGACACTGTGGAGGTGATCAACACCGATGCCGAGGGAAGGCTGGTTCTGGCCGATCTCCTGTGGCACGCGCAGACCGAATTCTCTCCCTGCGGCATTGTTGATCTTGCGACTCTCACGGGCGCGGTCATCGTGGGGCTGGGCTCTGAATTCGCGGGAGCATTCAGCAATCATGACGAATTCTGCGCGGAATTCATGGCCGCATCCCGCTCCGCCGGCGAGCGCGCTTGGCGGATGCCGCTGGATGATGCCTATGACAAACTGCTGAAGTCGAGAATCGCGGATATGAAAAATGTCGGCGGCAGAGAGGCCGGCGCCATCACCGCGGCCCAGTTTCTTCAGAGGTTCGTAAAACCTTCCACGCCTTGGATACATTTGGATATCGCCGGCGTCGCCCGTCTGAACCGGGGGTCCGAACTGGCTCCGGCAGGCGCTTCCGGCTGGGGCGTGCGTACCCTTGACCGTCTGATCCGCGGCAAGCTTGAAACCGCTGCATGAGCGAAGCGTTTTTTTACCGGGTGGCTGACAGCGGCCTGCACGATCATATCCGGCGTCTGCTTGAGCGCACCCATGCTTCGGGATGGCGAGCGGCCGTCAGAGCCCGATCTGAGGAAGAAATCAAAATTCTCGACCGCAGGCTTTGGATTTCTCCGGGGGAGAGTTTCCTGCCTCACGGCACGGCCGGCGGCCTGTTTGACGCCGATCAGCCGATTCTGCTGACAACTGACAGAGAAAGCGGCAACCGCCCCGATGCCTTGATCATATTTGACGGCGCGGAATTTGACGACGCTGAGATCAGCAGCAGCCGCCGGACGTCAATCGTGTTCCGGTCCGGCCATGAGGATGAAATGCGCATTTCCCGGCAGCAGTGGTCGCGGCTGGCGAAAGCCGGCGTGAGAATTCAGTACTGGGCGTTCGAGAGCGGCAAATGGAAATGCGAAGCCAAAAATAATTATCCGCAGCCTTGACGGTTTCCGCATCAATTGATCCGCAGGGTCAGGATGTCGCCGTCAATGACGACTTTGCCGAACTGTGACAGGTAAGACTGGCCGAGCAGTGATATGTCAAGCTCGCCGCTGGTGACGTAGGCGAGAACCCGGCGGTTCACGAAACCGCCGAGGCGGAGTTCATCAATGCGGACGGGAGCTGTCTTCACTATGCCGTTGGCCGTTGAGGCGCGGTCCGAATAGCGCAGGCGGTCCGGATCAATTCCGGCCGCCGCCGCGTCGCGGCGGGAGAGCACGATTCCGCTGGCGCCGGTATCAACCAAGAACCGGGTTTCACGGCCGTTGACAGTCAAGTTCGCGTAAAAATGGCCGTCCGCCTGGCGTCGGAGGGACACGGCGTTTTCTGTCTGGCTCGTCACATAATTCGGCACAGCCGCGGCGCGGAATTCCTCCCACAGACCGTAAGCGGCGATCGTCCCAAAAAAGATCATGACCCAGGTCAGTGTTGTCCTCAGAGCATCGCCGAGCCGGTTTCGAAACTGTGCGTAAATCAAGCCGCTGACAGCCCCAGCCAGCAGCAAAAGATAAACGAGCCTCAGAAAATCGAACTGTTCCATGATTCTTATCTGGGACGGCAACTGCAGGAATCAACAACGTCTCTTAACGGAAGTTCCCGCCGCCGGCGAATGGGTTGCAGCTCCAGAAATTTTTGACCGCAATGAAAAAAGGCGGAAATGTCCCGCGGACCCCGCCCGGCCGCGGCGAAAGGTTCGGTCCCGGTTCGCGGATCGTATGCACGGCTTTCCGGTTCCGGGAGGAGGTGTTTCCCGGGCCGGCGCACTGATGCCGCCGCGGAATGACCGTCGAGGTGCGGTGCGGAGCCGCGCGGGATCTGCCGCCGTCTGTCTCCTTGCATTCGAAACAGCGCGGCATCCGCGGATCGAGCAGGAATTTTCCCGTCTTGACATGGTCGCGGGGGTTCCCGTACACACGATCGCGAGCGCTGTTACAGCGCTTACTTTCACAATAAGGGGAGTATATTATGTTCGTAAGATCAATATCGCCGGGCATCGCAGCGTATGCCGGTTTGGTTTTCAGCGTTTTCGCGCTCGTTTCCTGCGGGGGGGGGGGGGGCGACTCTCCAAGCGATCCGGCTGATCCCAAAAAGCCGGCTGAAAACATGCCGGGCGGCGGGAACGACGGCGAAGACCGGGCAGGTCTGCCGACAGGATTAGATCCGGAAGTAGATCTTCCGACGGTCAGAGGCTATGTCGGCGGTTCCGCTCCCGCAGCGAGCGGCGCTGATACCGTCACAAAAGCTGAGACCCTCAACGCCCGCACGCCGGGCAGTCTTCTGAGCACTGATTGGTACTTTACGACCAAGAAGGCCGCCGGCTCTTCTGAGTTGATGACTTTCAAGGCTGTTACGACTTGCAGCGGAAGCACCTGCGAAAGCAGTTTGCCGGACGATGACGATGCGGAAGTTGTTAATTTCGGAGACGTCGAGGATCTTTTCACTGACAACAGAAGCGAAGTCACGGCGGTTCTGACTAAAAGAGGCATCACTCTAGCGTGGATTGATCCCGAAGAGAGCAGCGAAGGAGAAGGTTTCCTGGGCGCTGTTTTGGGGCACAGCGTGTTCGGATTATACGAGCATAGTGATCCGCTTGAGGATGAAGACCTCGAATCCTATTTCTTTGCGGGAATGGCGGGAGGCAAACTGTCCGGTTCGAGGCCGAGCGCGGATGTGACCTGGACGGGGCTGATGACAGGGGGCGTCACAGCCGGGAATTACAGGAGTCATGTTCTTCAGGGCGATGCGGCCGTGAGCTACAGCAGCAGCGATTCCAGTATCTCCGTTTCCTTCACGGACATCGTGGATGTGGAAAAGAGCATTGAGAGCGAAAAGAAAACCCCGCATTCTGTGTCCAGCATTTCGTTCTCCGGCGTCGAGGTGACCCCCTCCGGCGCATTCGGCGAGAAATCCGGTTCCGAATACATTCAAGGCGGGCTTTACGGGCCCGGCAACGAAGAAGTCGCGGGGGTGTTCGAGAAGTCGGGAGTCGCGGGCGCGTTCGGGGCCAACAAGTAGGCGGCATGGCGGCATTATCAAGCCGGCGGCTTCGGTCGCCGGTCCGTTTTCCCGTCTTGACGTTTTCGCCGGAGCGGCCCTTCGTCCGGCGGATTCCGTCCTTGGGATGAGGCGGGCCGGCTGTCGGCGGAGGGCGGAACCGTTCGCGGCTGGTTAGCGGCGGCGCTGTTACTGGCCGCGTCCGCCGGGTCGGCGCAGGAGCGGGATCCGCCTCCCGGGGAGGTTCTGGCCGCCGCGGTCCGGGCGATGGCGGCGGGGGCGCTGGACGATGCCGAGGCGCTTCTGCTGACGATCGATCCGGCTGCCGCGCATGCGGACGATCTTGATTTTCTTTTCGGCACGATCGATTTCAGGCGGGGCGACTGGCAGGCGGCCATTGCCCGCTACCGGTCGGTCATCGCCCGCGATCCTGACCGCCCGGTCGTCCGTCTTCAGCTGGGGCTGGCCCATTTCATGGCCGGGGAGGACCGCAGGGCCGGGTATCATCTCCGCCGGGCGCTGGCGGACGACCGGCTCGCGGAGAGTTTCCGCCGGCGGGCGGCGGCGGTGCTCGACCGGATCAAGCGGCGGAAGCGCTGGCATCTCACCGGTTCGGCGGCTCTGGTTCCGGACACCAACATCAACAGCGGCACGGAGGCGGGGACGGTGAGCCTGTTCGGTCTTCCGGGCAGGGTGTCCGATGACAGCCGCCCGACGAGCGGCGTGGGTTTCGCCGCGTCGGTTTCGGGGGAATACGAGCATCCGTTGGCGGAGGATCTCCGGTTCCGGACCGCTTTGCGGCTTGATGCGAAAGTCTACCGCGAGAGCCGGTTCAACGAGCGCGTCCTGAGCGCGCGGCTGGGGCCGCGGTTCCTGTTCGGTCGGTCCGACCTGCGTGTCGAGTTGACGGCGCGGGAGAGCAGGCTGGGCGGCGAAGTCAGCGGCAGGGAGCTGGGAGGGGAGCTTTCCGGCAGCTGGAACATCCGGCCCGCATGGCGGCTTGAATGGGCGGCGGGAAGCGGGCGGACCGACTATGCGGGCGTTCCGGGTCCCGGAAGGCTCGATTCCGCGCGGGCGGGCGTTTCGCATGTTCTCAGCCAGTCGGTGACCGTCGGCGCGGACATCGGGTTGCGGCGCGAACGTCTGGAGCGCGGCTTCGATTCATGGAGGGAAAGCCGGTTCGGGGCGTACGCGGCGTTCGAACTGCCCCGGGGTTTCCTGGTCAGAGCGGGGCCGGGTTTCGTGCTGCGGGCATACGACGCTCCCTTCCTGCCGCTGGGGCCTGACGCGAGGAGGGACGCGACCGTCGCCGGGCATGTGACGGTCTCGAACCGCCGTCTCGATGCGTTCGGGTTCATGCCGGAAGTCACGCTCCGCCATGTGCGCAGGAAGAGCAATATCAATCTGAACAGCTATGAGCGGACGGTCCTGGAACTCGGCGTGCGGCGGTCATTCTGACCGTTGCGCCTGAACAATCGACAGCCCGGACCGTCCGCCGTTCCGGCGACTGCCGCCGCGGTCCCTCGGTATAACCTGATTTTTCACAGTGATTTTGTAATCAGTTGTATTCATTTAATAATTTCAGCATTCGGCAGCGTTTATCAGCCAGGTTTCAGCCTATTCGAGTTCCCAAGAGTTGAAATGCTTTTTCCTGCAGCGCTGTCGGCGCCGTGAACATGCCGAATTCCGCTGCGGTCTCCGAGGACGGTTCAATGCGCATTTTCGAAAGGTCGGCGAGATATTTCATGAGTCTGTAGAAACTGAGGGCCGGCGGACGCGCGTTTCGATGCCGCTTTCCGCCGAGTGACGGCTCGGCTTCGGCGGATTCCCGCATCGGCAGGTCTTCGTCGTGGATCGGTTTCAGGCTTTCCAGTCGCTGCGTCTCACTTATTTCGGTCGCTTAATGATGTTGTGACCTCGTGCGACTTGCGCGTTCGGCTTACGGTCCAGATTCCCATCGGCGCTGATTTCCCGGCGACACTGTGATGACCGCATGGCGGCAGCGAATAGCTGCGCGGTTGGCTGCGCAATGAAAAGAGAATTTCAGAGGATCCGCAGAATTCGGCGACAATCTAAAGTGATCGCAGCGCCGCAATCAGGATGAAGGTCGGGCAGAGCGGGTACCCGTTTGCGTCTTTCAGCCCTTGCATTTGCGCATGAAGCTGTTACGGGCATTGCGCACAGCGAATTTCCCGAAACAGCGATTCATGAGGCCGAGAGTGACAGAACGGACATTGTCCATAATCAAACCGGATGCGACAAGACGGAACCTTACGGGACGGATCAACGCGAAGCTTGAGGAGGCAGGTCTGAGGATTGTCGCGCAGAAGAGAATACAGCTCACCCGGACACAAGCGGAAAAGTTTTATCAAGTTCACAGCGGCAGACCGTTTTTCGGAGAACTGTGCGGATTCATGGCATCCGGCCCTGTGGTGGTTCAGGTTCTGCAGGGCAATAATGCCATCCGACTGAACCGGGAAGTGATGGGCGCGACTGACCCGGCCGAAGCGGCCGAGGGAACTGTCAGAAAGCTGTTCGCATTGTCGCTGTCGGAAAATTCGATTCACGGGTCCGACGGGCCAGACACAGCGGCGGCGGAAATTGCATTTTTCTTTTCCGGATTAGAACTGGTGGGGTGAGCCGCCGTTGTGGCGGACAGTCGACTTGACCGGCGACGGCCCTGAATCTATGAAATTTCAGGGCCCGTAGCTCAACGGTCAGAGCAGAGCGCTCATAACGCTTTGGTTGGGGGTTCAAATCCCTCCGGGCCTACCATTTTCCGCCAAGCCGCATCGGATCGCTTACGGCCGGAAAATGATGCTGAGCGCGGGAGTGACGCTGTCTTCTCTTTGTTCTTTGCACGGGCAATTGCATGTCTGTATGTTTTTGGAATGGTCAGAAAATCTCAGAGCCCTCACTGGCCGGCATCCTGTTTTGAGATCGGCAGAGAAATCGTCGCTTTCAATCCGCCGAGTTCCGCGCTGTCCCCCAATTCAAGTGTTCCCCCTTGGCCGGCCGCGATATCTTCAGCGATAGTAAGCCCGAGTCCGACGCCGCTGGCAGGACTGAGGTTGCGCGCCGAGTCCAGACGCGTGAAAGGGCGGAGGGCGATTTCCCGCGACTCTTCCGGGATTCCGGGGCCGTCATCTTCAATGATGAAGCACAGCATGTTGCCTGAAACCCTGACCGTCAGCCGTGCCGAACCGGCATGGTTGAATGCATTCTGAACGAGGTTCTGAATCGCTCTCCGCGTGCTCACGGGACGGATTTTGACGGATATTCCGGAATGCGCCGTCTGATCAACTGCCAATGACAAAATCTTTCCGGCGATCTGCGCATCCCTGCGGATGTCTTCAACAAGAGAATCGGCGGCGGTTTCGACAACGGATTCGCGTTTTTGGTTTTGGCTGTATTCGACGAATTCCTGCACCATCAGACTCATGTGATTTACATCGGCGATCAGATCGTCGGTTTCCCGGGACGGCCCCAGCAATTCGAGGCCGACGCGCAGCCGGGCCAAAGGCGTCTTGAGATCGTGGCTGATGCTGGACAGCATCTGGGTGCGCTGTTCGAGATGGTTCTCAATACGTTTCCGCATGTCGAGAAACGCTTTTGTCGCCTCTCTGACTTCGGTTGCCCCGGCCGGTGCCAGTTCGATATGTTCACCCTTCCCGAACGCCTTAGAGGCATTTGCCAGCCGGATGATCGGCCTGATCTGGTTGCGCAGGAAAATATAGGCGGTGGCTGTGAGCAAAATTCCGGTTACGACCATCAGAACCAACAGTTGATGCGGATTCGGTGGCGAAACCTTGGAACGCGATACGAATATTTGCGCCTCTCCCAGAGCCGTGCTGGCGCGGATGATCGCCTGATTTCCGTCCTGCTGCAGGAGATCGACTGTTTTCACGCCTGGGATGGTTTTCTTGATGGCGTCGGTTACGATCACACCTGAAAAATCGTAGAATTTTCTTTGGTCAAACTCCGGGCCGCCGCTTTCCCGAGAGATGGAAACATTCAGACTGCCGGGAACGGTGAGAGGTGCGATCAGATCAAATGCCTCTTCGATGTCACGCGCCGAATCGATCTGCGAGAGCACAAGCCGGATATGAGGCTCGATATTGGCAACCATTTGGCGCGTGACGCGGTCGTGATGTCTTTGGACGAACACCCCGGCGATGACCAGTTGCGTAATGACCACCGGAAACAACAGGATCAGAATGGTCCGGCTGCGGATTCCTTTTGGAAAGAAGGCTTTCAAGGTTTTAGAAAGCGGCGGCATTCTCATTGGTTTGATGGAATTGATGGATCCAGAGACACGGCGGCGGTTCGTGAATTGCGGCAAATCGAAACTTTGGTTGGTTAAGCCGATCGGCCTCAGGGTTCGGCGCCGGCGGTCAGAGTCGCATGAAACGAATCAGGATTCAATGCAGTTTTTATTCAGATCAGAATGTCTTGGCGGCCGATTAACACAGGCATTCGGCACTCGCCGACGGACAGTTGAAGCGTGACCGGCAAGGTGAATGTCAGAAGCAGCGGGAAGCAGGTTTCGGGTTGCACCGGTCTCACAGATCAATTCCGGCCGGCGCGGGTGTCCAAATCTTGAATCCTCTGAGAAAACTGAATCGGCTCTTGAACCGGCATCTCACGATTTATTGGATGCCGCTTGGTGACACTCCGCCTGCCGGTGCTTGGCAGGTCGGCCAAAGCTGGACATGCCGACCGGATCAGGTGCGGGATACCAAGGCGCTTGCCGCCCGTCGGCAATGGATTCCGTTCCGGGATTGCCGGGTTGGCGCTTCATCGCTCATAAGGCTGTGAAGATGTACAAGCGTCCGCCTGCCGGTTGACACTTTAATATCGATGGTGTTGAGTTGGCCAAGGACGGCAATCCGTCCGAATACGCTTAATGGCCGGAAAGCCGTGCGCTGTTTCCGGGGTGTCATGTCATGAGCCGGCCGGCGACATCGTCTCATCTGACTGATTGACATTGCTTGAGCGTCTGCAGGGACGCAGCGACAAAGCCTTTTCATCCGAGTCATGACTGTGCGGTGGCTGAGGAGCAGGCTGCCGAATTCATCGGAATTCGCCGCCCCGGCTGACCCCCGCGGCGCGAACTGTGTTCGCCCATCTGCTTGATCTGCGCGGGCGGGAACTGCTCCGATCCGAAAACGAATTCCAGATTGACGCGGGACGACGTTTGGCATTGGACAGCAAGCCGCGCATTTGCTAAATTCCATCCTGTTCCGGCGTAGCTCAGTGGTAGAGCAGTTGACTGTTAATCAATTGGCCGCAGGTTCGAATCCTGCCGCCGGAGCCACTTTTCTTTAATTGGCCGCTGCGTCCCCGACAGCACGGCTATGACCGCGCCGAACCGTTTGTGTTCTGAACAGGGGGTTCGTGTCCGCGCATGTGCTGCGCGCCCGACTCCAAATTCGTGATTGCATCCGAAAATCAACGGCGGTCAAGATTCAAGCCAGATTGTCACGGGACCTTCATTGGTCAGGCGGACCCGCATATCGGCTGCGAATGTGCCCGTCTCCACAGCGCAGTATCCGCGCAGTTCATCCACGAATTGATGATAGAGGGGTTTTCCAAGCTCCGGCGGGGCCGCACTGGAGAATCCCGGGCGGTTGCCGCGTGATGTATCAGCGGCAAGCGTGAATTGGCTGACAACCAATGCACTGCCCCGGATGTCCGCGAGAGACAGATTCATCTTACCTCCGCTGTCGCTGAATATTCGCAGATTCGAGATTTTACGGGCAAATGCGGGAACTTTTTCACTGGTATCATCACGCATGGCGCAGAACAGCACGACCAGACCGTCGCCGATCCGGCCAGACGTGCGGCCGTTGATTTCGACCGATGCGGAAGAAACCCGCTGTATAAGGGTGCGCATTACAATTTCCTGTTTTGTGTTCTCAGCGGAATTGTAATCTGTTCAGCGGCCGAATTGAACTTCACGGCGCCGGCCCGTTTCAACTGCGGGTTTCAACCCTCCGGAAACTTGCCGCCCCATGGCGGCGACAATACAAGGTTGAGCATGGCATTCGGGCCGACGTAAGCTGAGATGTAAGGAACCGGCCTGTCCGGCTGGCTGCATGACTGGAAAGCCTTTGGCAAAACTTGAACTTTTCGAAACGACCGCGGATCTGGAACGGTTTTGCCGGATGGCGCGGAAATTCCGTTTCGTCACCATCGACACGGAATTTATCCGTGACAAGACCTACTATCCGAAACTGTGCCTTCTGCAGATGGCGGTATCGTCGGATCACCGCAGCGAACTGGCGCTGTTTGACCCGCTTTCGCCGAAATTCGAACTGGAGCCGCTCGGCGAGCTTCTGTCAGATGAAAGCACGGTCAAGGTTTTGCACGCTGCCCGGCAGGATATGGAATTGTTTCACTGGGAACTCGGCATCTTGCCGGCACCTGTGTTCGATACGCAGATCGCAGCTCAGGTCTGCGGCTTCGGCGACCAGGTCAGCTATGAGGACTTGGTCCGCGGCATCAAGAAAATCCCGCTCGACCGCTCTTCCAAAATCACCGACTGGGCCCGCCGTCCGCTCACGGTGAGGCAGATGAAATACGCGGCTTCGGACGTCGATCACTTGCGGCAGGTTTATCTTGAACTGGAGAATCGTTTGGAGCAATCGGGCCGCGGATCGTGGATCAAGGAAGAAACCGCGCTGTTAACCAATCCATCGACCTACGCGGCCGATCCCGAGGACGCGTGGCTTCGGATCAAGCGCCGCAAAGGCCCGCCGGTTTTCCAAGCCGCGCTCCGCGCCCTCGCGGCATTTCGGGAACAGCTGGCCCAAGAATGGAATTTGCCCCGTCAGTGGGTGATGCGCGACGAAGCTCTGCTGGAAATCGCGGGCTGCCTGCCTTCAACCGATTCAGAATTAGGCGGGCTCAGATTCCTTAAGAGGTCCAGACAATGGGAGCGGATCAGCAAAGGGGTCCTCGCGGCAGTCAATGAGGCGCGGCAGCGGGCGTCTGCGGAAGACTTTGAGCCTCAGCCTAAGCGGAAAACGGCTCCGAAAACAGATATCGATCTGCTTCGCGTGCTTTTGAGGGTCAAATCGAAAGAACTGGGAGTGGCGGAAAAACTGATCGCCACTGCGGAGGATCTTCAGGAGATCGTTTCCGGAAACCCCCGCGCCCGGCCGCTGACGGGCTGGCGCGGGGAACTTTTCGGTGAAGACGCGCTGCGGCTATGCCGGGGTCAAGCGGCGCTGACAAATTCAGGCGGCAAGGCCCGGCTGGTCACTGTCACATCGAAATCGACATATGATTCGAAAGGGCAATGACACGGATCCCGATGACGCCCTCCAGTTTGTCATTGGTAACCGTGCGTGCGGCCTGCAGTTCACGGCTTTGCGGGCTGCCCTTGGTGACATCTTCCGTCGGTCCCGAGGCTCTGAATTCATAATTCAGGATACCGTCAAGCGGCATTTCATCGTTGGTCGGAACCAGAACGGGTTCCCAGAACCCTTGGGTTGGCGGAAGACCTTTCGCCAGCAGGACCACGCCATTGGAAATCTGAACCTGCGACACTTCGGTCACTTGCGGCACAAGTTCCCGGGTGTCCACAATGGCCGCTGGTTCGGACGCGGACGCGGGCCGCTTGGAACCCCGGTCGAACCAGTTCATCGGGTTCATGTTACTGGCGCTCATGTTGGAACAGCCGGCGAGGAGCGTCAACGCGGCAATGGCCGCTGGAATATGTTTCATTTTCGTATCCTTGCTACCAGTTTCACCATACAATAAGCATTCGAACGGCGAATTTGAACCGTCAATAACGCAAGTGTCGAAATTTGCCCGTAAATCCTTTAGATTGATTTTATGCCGCGTTTGCCCCGGAGGCTTCATGAATGGCGACAGCAGCCTTTGAAGACATAGTCGATGACTTTGAACTCCTTGAAGAATGGCAGGACCGCTACCGCTATGTGATTGATCTGGGCAAAAACACAGACGCGCTGCCGGAAGAAGAGCGGACCGCCGGCGCAAAGGTGGACGGTTGCGCGAGCCAAGTCTGGCTGCTGGCTGAGATCCGTGAAGAGGATGGTCGGAGACGGTTTCATTTCCGGGGATACAGCGATGCCTTGATCGTCCGAGGCCTGATCGCAGTGCTGCACGCTCTCTACGACGGGGTTCCGGCGGATTCGGTCGGTCAGGTCGACGCGCATGCCCAACTGGAAAGGCTCGGACTGCGTAATCACCTGACAGCGCAGCGTTCAAACGGGCTGGCCGCCATGGTGGCCCGTATCCGTCAGTTGGCTGCTGAAGCCGCTTAACCAGTGAAATGCCTGTCCGGCCGGTTCGCAGTCATGAAAATATTCCAAGTTTCCGCTGCATGCGTTTGAGATGAAAGCGAAAGCTGTCATTCATGCCGCTTTGGCGGAAAAGGGTTGGATGCTGGCCGACGGCGCCACCGCGACGAACTTTTTCGCTGCCGGTCTGCCGCCGGGTGAATCGCCGGAACTGTGGAATGAACAGGCGCCCCGGCGCGTGGCTGAACTTACGAAACAGTCGCTGCTGGCGGGTGCGGAATTGGTTCTGACAAACAGCTTCGGCTGCAATGCCGCCCGGCTGCGGCTGCACGGAGCAGCCAGCAACACCATGAAGCTGGCGCGGCTTTCGGCTGAAATCGCGAATGACGCGGCCGACTCCGCCGACGTGAAGGCTGTTATCGCGGGCTCCGTCGGCCCTACAGGAGAACTCATGTCTCCAATGGGCGGCATGACCCCGGAAACCGCTTTGGATATATTCGGCGAGCAGATCGAAGGGCTCCGGAGCGGCGGTGCCGGCTTGATCTGGATCGAGACCATGTCGGATCTTCAAGAAATGAAAATTGCCGCGGAAGCGGCGGCGCAGGCAGGCATGGACTGGTGCGGCACCATGAGCTTTGACAGTTCCGGCCGGACAATGATGGGGGTGACTCCTGCGGATTTCGCCGGCTGGGCCGTCGGACTTGACCGCAAGCCGGTCGGAATCGGTGCCAACTGCGGCGCGGGCGCCGCGGATCTAGTGAGAGCAATCCAGGAAATCTCTGAGACGGGACCGGGCGTTCAAGTGATCGCCAAAGGCAACGCGGGCATCCCGAAGTTTAAAGACGGCGCCGTCCGATACGACGGTTCTCCGGATCTCATGGCGGATTATGCCGAACTGGCGAGAAATGCCGGCGCCGGCGTGATCGGCGGATGCTGCGGCACCGGTCCGGAACATCTGAGGAAAATGCGGAAGCGTCTTGAATCCACGCCGCCGGGCCCGCCGCCTGAATTCAGCGAAATCAACGCCAGACTCGGCGCGTTCACCGGATCGTCGAAAACCGCGAATCGTCGCCGCAAAGCCCGGCGCCGGCCGCGGTAAAGTCTTCGGAAAATGCAATTTCAGTTGCAAGACAGCGCGTTTTGAATGAAAGCGCGGCATTGTCGGAAAGAACAATCGCTGGAGCGCGCCATGTCGGAAGATCACGAAGACGACATTGTCTTGTCGGAACTGCCGGACGACGAGTTAGTTCCGCAGATGCACGACGACCTCTATGACGGTTTGAAGGAAGAAATCGAGGAGGGTGTCCATATCCTGCTTGAACGCGGCTGGATGCCCTATGATATCCTGACCAAAGCTCTGGTCGAGGGCATGCGCATTGTCGGCATTGATTTCCGGGACGGAATTCTGTTTGTCCCCGAAGTTTTGCTAGCGGCGAACGCCATGAAATCAGGAATGGCGATCTTGAAGCCGTTGCTTGCCGAAACCGGTGCGCCGCGGATGGGAAAAATAGTGATCGGCACGGTTAAGGGCGACATTCACGACATCGGCAAGAACCTCGTGTCAATGATGCTGGAAGGGGCCGGGTTTGAAGTGGTGGATCTTGGAATCAACAATCCCGTGGAAAACTACATCGGCGCGATCGAATTGGAAAAGCCCGATATTCTGGGCATGTCCGCTTTGCTGACCACAACCATGCCCTATATGAAGGTTGTCATTGACCGCTTGGTGGAGCTGGGATGGCGTGACGACTATGTGGTGCTGGTCGGCGGCGCGCCGCTGAACGAAGAGTTCAGCGAGGCGATCGGCGCGGATGCCTACTGCCGTGATGCTGCTGTCGCTGTTGAAACCGCCAAGGATTTCATGGCCCGCAAACATAACGTTCTCGCGGGCGGTGGATAAACGGCAGCTGTCCGCGGCCTTTGCGGGACTGCGGAGCGGGCCGGTGATGACTGCCGATTCACAAGAAGCCCGCGGCCGGGTCTTGTTGATTGCCTGCGGTGCGTTGGCGCGGGAGATTTTGCATCTGATGCGCGTCAACGGCTGGGAGCATATGGAACTGACCTGTTTGCCCGCTCAGCTTCACCTGACGCCGGCCAGGATTCCAGATGCGGTCAGGGGTGCCGTGCGCAGACATCGCGACCGGTTCGCCTCGGTCTTCGTGGTCTATGCCGACTGCGGCACAGGGGGGCTGCTGCGGAAAACATGCGATGAGCTTGGCGTGGAGATGCTCGCGGGGCCCCATTGTTATTCTTTTTTTGATGGAAATGACCGGTTCTCGGCCCGGGGCGGCGAAGAGATGACGTCATTTTATCTGACAGATTTTCTGGTGCGTCAGTTCGATTCTTTTGTCTGGAAACCTTTGGGGCTGAACCGGAATCCAGAGTTGAGGGACATGTATTTCGGAAATTATGAACAACTGGTTTATCTGGCGCAGACCGAGGACAGTGAACTCAGTAACCTTGCGGAGAACTGCGCTGCGAAACTGGGTTTGAGCTATGTGCGGCGGTTTACCGGATACGGAGATTTGAGTGCGGAACTGGGCAGCCTGAAAATTCCCGCCAAGGAGTGAGCTCCGCGCGGGCGGAGAAGTCCGTTTCGGATGTTGTTTGAGCAGGGGATAAAGGCTTAGCAGCAAATGGAGGCTTCGGCTCCGTTCTCCGGCGGGCGAAGCGCCGCGCCCTTGACTGAAGCGGGCACAGATACAGATAATGTCCGCTCAACGGGAGCCTTGTCCGACGGACAACATTGACCATCAAACCGAAACCGCGGGTGAATCCTTGAAATTTAAGTGCTCGTTCACACGGTTAACAATCCTGCGGCCGCTAGCTGTTTTCACAGTAATATCAGTTTGATTTTTCCGGTTTCTGTGCCATATCCGTCCCTTGAAGGGCAAGGCATGGGCCCCATGCAGTGTCGGATATCCGGAAGAGGATGGCGGGCAACGGGAATGCGGGCGAATAGTGGAATGCCGCCAGACCCTGCCCGGGCGCCGCAGCTGGATGGCATTATGCTGGATTTCTGACTGGAAGGAACCGGCGCAAATGGCACAGATTATGCATCCGCGACTGCCTCTGCCGGCCAGGCCAGAGCCTGAAGCCGGGTGAGGGCAGCCGCAGTGGTCCGTAACGACGAGGCGCCGGCGTTGGAGGCGCTGCGGCGCGCCTGCGAGCGGAGCCTTGAACAGTGGCCGTCGGCGCGGGCGGCATTGCTCTACGGCAGTCGGGCGCGCGGCGACTGCCGCCCTGGCAGCGACTGGGACGTGATGCTGCTGACGGACGGCGCCGGTTATTGTGACATGCCGGACCGCCTGCCGCTGCGGGATTTCGCCTCTGAACGGGGTGTAGAGGTCAATGTCTGCGTCTACGACGCGGAAAGGATGCGGCGGCGGGCTGCGTTGACCGGCAGTTTCGACCGCAGCGTCGCCCGCGACGGCGTACTGCTGGCGGGACACTGGACGCGGCCGGAAATGGACAAGAAGAACGGTATGGATGTTGAAGAGTGGGAAAGGCATATGGACGACGCCCTCGGCAAGGCGGCGGCGGCAGCGGATCGCTATGCCGAAGCACGGGAATTGACCGGCCTTAGGGCAGCATTTAATGAGTATGTGCGTTTCATGACAGATAGCGCGGATGCCGCTGAGCGGCTGGCAAAGGCGACGCTCATGCGCAATGGCGTCACGCCTAGGAAGGTGCACGACGTTTCGGCGCTGGCCGACCAGTTGCTGGCGGAACGCCCAGGCGACGTCGAAGCAGCCGCCTCGGCGGAGAGACTGCGCCAGCTTAACGGCGAGACCAAGGCGCTTCATGTCGCTATTTATCATGGAAATGTCAACGCGGACGACGGAATCCAGGCGGTGCGGCGGATCGGTGCCGTGCTTGATCTCTGGGCCGACGAGCTGGAAGCGGCACTGGCAGGCGGCGGCGCTCGCCTCGCCGAACTAGCGGGAAACCTGGCAAAGACAGCATTGCAGAAAAACCGTTCCCAGACAGTTCCGTTCCGGACGTTGCCTGATCGGGGGGATGCCTTGAGCGGCGAGTCGTCAGAATGGCCGGCGGCGGTCAGGGAGATGGACATGAAGGCGGGTGAGGTGCGCCGGCACTGGGGCTTTTTCATTGAGCGCATGCGGGCGGTGCGGCCGGCGGCGTTCCCGGAACCGCCGAAGCAGGAGCCGGAGGACGAGGGTCCGTCGCCCTTTTGACCGGCAGAACAGGAGGCGGCGGCAACGGTTCGGATCAAAGAAGGCTGCGCCTTTGGAGACCGCCGCGGCGCATCTGTGGCCGACGGGATCCCGGTGCATTGCTCTGCGGCGGCCGTCCCGGCAGCGGCTGGGACTTAGTTCTGCTGACATCGCCGGCTGCGGAAACCTGCCGAACCGCCTGCCGTTGAGGAATTCCCGGGACTCTCTAGATTCAGCGCAGGCCGGAAAACGGACGGCGGTCATAACCGCCGGAGCAGAGGCATTAGGCCGCGAGAGCGGTGAAAGTCCCGGTCAGATTTGCCGGAATGTCAAATGACTTGGCTGATCTTGCCGCTGACGGCTGGAACGGGCCTTTCCGGAAGAATGCCGAGTCTCCGCGCGAGTTCCGCATACACGCTGCTCTGGCCTCCCCGGTCACCGGCCGGTTTGCCGAAACAGTAGCGCTGGCCGCTTTTCTCATCCCAAAGGTGAAAGACATCGGGGCTGAGTTCATCGACAATGACCAAGCTGGGGAATTCGTCATCCAAGAGGCGCCCGACTTCAATCGTGAATTCCGCCAGAGTGTATCCGACTCCGGCCATCATGCCGGTCAGAAAATCGTTGGTTCTTCCGGCAAGCGGATAGAGGTCGTCAAGATCAAGCGGGCTGGCCCAGCCGAATGCAGTGATATGGTCTTCCGTAACCAGCGGGTAACCGAGAGACTTGTCCTTGAGATAGAACTCGATCAGCGGACGGGGGAGCCTTTCGTCTCCTGTCAGTCCCAGTCTTTTCCGGATGTCCGGCCCTGCGCAGTTCCGTATCTTGATGCGAATCGGAAGAACATCGGCTGCCATGACAGACTGTTCTCTCATATTTTCGCGCCGGACCAGATGTGTCGCGACTCCCATTTTGCCCAATTGATACATGATATGCTCTGAAATCCTGTTGTTCAGGACTCCTTTGCCTTCAAAGGTTTCAACCCGGCTGTCCCGGCTGTCTTCGCTGTCGTCCCTGAAATGCATCCTATAGGTGTGGGATGAATTCGATTCGTAGAGCGATTTGGTGTCTCCACGGTAAATCAATTTTCGGCGAGCCATCATTGCTCCGTTTCAATGCGGTGAAGGTTCTGCTATTCTCAGCGCGTGTGAATTACCTGAAATCCATCATCCCGGCAAGGATTCCCGCTTCGTGGGCATTCGGTCTCAGCGCGACTGCCGAGTTTCATTGAATCGTCGTCGGATGCCTGACTATTGCCGGCAGCCGAAAGGAAAACCGAGCAGATGATCCAATGACCGGTATGAAAAAGTTGACGGCGCATTCCACGGAAAACGGCGGCGATTGAGAACGGCTCAGTTGTCCGGTATTGCTTTCCCGACGGCCGAATCCCATATCAGCATTGCGTAGAGCGGCCGCCGTCCGAAGATGCGCGGTCCGGGACGGAAAATTCCGTGTTCACGCACATGATGATCCATGGAGACGCTTGACAATGACTACATTCGATGACCGCAGAGACGCGTTTGAGAACAGATATGCGCATGACGAGGCGCTCCAGTTCAAGGTCGGCGCGCGCGCCAATAAACTTCTCGGGCAATGGGCCGCGGACCGGCTGGGTTTGACCGGCGACGCAGCTGCCGAATTTGTGCGCTCTGTTATCAATGCGGATTTTGAAGAACCGGGCAGGGAGGATGTGTTCCGCAAGGTCGCGTCTGAGCTGGGCGACGCCGCGGACGAGGCGGAAATCCGCAGGCAAATGGAAAATACCCTTGAAGAGGCGCGCCAGCAGATTCTGGATGAATCCTGACAAGGCCGGAAGCCGGCTCACGCTGAGGGCGGATTGAAGACCCGGTCAAAAATCGCGTCGACATGCTGGGTGAAGTGACTGTCATCAAACAGTTCCGGCAATTCGTCAGCCGCCAGGAGAGCCGTCACTTCCGGATCTGATTTCAAGGCGTTAAGAAACGTGATGCCTTCCTGATGAACGCGCGCGGCGTTCTTCTGCACAAGCGCGTGAGCACGGCTCCTGCCGGCCCCCGTAGCCACAAGCGCGGACAACACTCGGTGGGAGCAATGCGCCCCCCGCGTCAATTCCATATTCTGCCTCATCCGCTGCCCGTGAACTGTCATTCGATCGATGATTCCAGTCATGCGGTTCAAGGAAAAATCCAGCGCCAGGGTCATGTCCGGGGCAATGATCCGCTCGACGGAGGAGTGCGACATATCGCGTTCGTGCCAGAGGGGGACATTCTCTAAAGCAGCCGGCGCCTGAGCGCGAATCCATCTGGCAAGTCCTGTGACATTTTCCGCCAGGATAGGGTTCCGTTTATGCGGCATAGCCGACGAACCCTTTTGCTCGGCGGAAAAAGACTCTTCGATTTCAAGTATTTCCGTCCGCTGCAAGCTGCGGATCTCTGTCGCGATCCTCTCCAGCGACGAGGCGGTCAAACCAAGCACCGAGAAATAGGCGGCATGGCGGTCACGGGGTATCACCTGTGTGGAAACAGGTTCAGGCGACAGCCCGAGGCGGGCGCAGACATGCGCTTCGATTTCCGGACCGGCTCCGGAAAATGTGCCGACCGGTCCGGATACCGCTCCGAAAGAAATTTCGCGCCGGGCAGTAGTCATCCGCTCCCGGTTTCTGCGCATTTCCGCATAGGCCGAGGCCAGTTTGAGGCCGAAAGTGGTCGGCTCCGCGTGCACGCCGTGGGTGCGTCCAGGGCAGAGGGTCAGTCTGTGTTCTAATGCGCGGCGTTTTAATGCGTCGCACATACGGTCAAGTCCGGCGATGAGCAAATCTGAAGCGGATTTCAGCTGCAGGCTGAAACATGTGTCGAGAACATCTGAAGATGTCATGCCGAAATGCAGAAAACGAGCGTTTTCTGGCCCCGCGAGCTCTTCAACATGGGTCAGGAACGCGACGGTTTCATGACGGGTCGAACGTTCGAGTTCAGCCACGCGCTCGGGATTGATCTGATGCGGTTGCACTTTCCGGAGCGCCTCGTGGCATTCGCCGGGGATCAGCCTCTGAGCGGCCATCGCTTCGGAAGCGAGCAGTTCAATCCTGAACATCGTCCGGAGGCGGTTGGCGTCAGACCATATCTCCGCCATTTCCGGACGCTGGTATCTGGGGATCAATATCCCGCCCCCTGAGCAGTCACGGCCGACATTCAGGCATCACGCGGCGCCGGTTCATGCCGTACGGATATCAAGATTCGGCGCGGACCGGGCCGATATACTGAAGCGCGGTGTCCCACGGAAAGTAGATCCAAGTGTCTTGGCTGACCTCAGTGATGAATGTATCGACAAAGGGCCGCCCCTTGGGTTTGGCATAAACTGTGGCGAAATGCGCTGTAGGAAACAGGCTGCGCACCAACTCAAGCGTCCGTCCTGTATCGACGAGATCATCAATGACCAGCGCGCTTGTCGAATCTTCCAGACTTTGCCTCTTGATGACTTCAGGCGCGGACCGGGTTTTGTAATCGTAAGAGCGGATAGAAATCGAATCAACGATCCGGATGTCAAGCTCTCTTGCCACAATCATCGCCGGAGCCATTCCGCCGCGCGTGACGGCGACAATCCGGTCCCAGACCTTGTCAGATTGCTGCATGCCTTCAAGTCTCCAGGCAAGCGCCCGGGCATCGCGGTGCAGCTGGTCCCAGCTGACGACAAAACTTTTGTCTTGAGTCCGTTGGGCCATGCCTCACTTCCTCTCAGTCACGACATCGATGTCAGGAGCGTCAGCGCGCTTCATTCCGACCACATGATAGCCCGCATCGACATGGAGAATCTCTCCGGTCACGCCGGCTCCCAGATCCGAAAGCAGATACAGTGCCGAGTTTCCGATTTCGGATTGCCGGACATTGCGGCGCAGCGGAGAATTCAGTTCATTCCATTTCAAGATGTACCGGAAGTCTCCGATTCCGGATGCTGCCAGCGTTTTTATCGTTCCGGCCGAAATCGCGTTGACACGTATATTCTGCGGCCCGAGGTCGGCAGCCAGATACCTGACTGACGTTTCCAGCGCCGCCTTGGCGACTCCCATCACATTATAGTGGGGCATCACTTTTTCGGCGCCGTAGTAGGTCAGGGTCAGCAGCGATCCGCCCGCGGGCATGAGCTTTTCAGCTTTCTGAGCCACCGCGGTGAAGGAATAAGCAGAAATGTCCAGCGTCCTCCGGAAATTTTCGGCCGAAGTGTCCACATACCGCCCGCGCAGTTCCCGTTTGTCCGAGAAACCGATCGCGTGCACGACGAAATCAAGACTGCCCCAGCGGTCTTCGAGGACATCAAACAGGTTTTTGAGCGATTCGGCGGAACTGACATCGCACTCGCAGCAAAGGCTGCTGCCGACTGATGCCGCAAGCGGCTCGATCCTTTTGCGGAACGGTTCGCCCTGAAAAGAAAACGCGAGTTCCGCGCCGTGATCCGCGCAGGCCCGGGCGATTCCCCAAGCAATTGATTTTCCGTTGGCAACGCCCATGATCAGGCCGCGTTTGCCGTCCATTAACCCAGTTGACACGGACATGCACCTCGCGCAGTTAAATCCCGGCCAATGTATTTGAATCGATTTTTGGCTTCAATAGTACTGATCCGGCAGAAAAAGTGAGGACAGCGGTGATGACGGACCGAACGGGAATCTTTGCCGGTGACGATCCAATCTCAATCATCCGCCGCTGGATGGACGAGGCGCGGCACACGGAGCTTAATGATCCCGAAGCGGCCGCGCTCGCCACCGTTAACAGCGCCGGACTCCCGAATGTGCGGATGGTTCTGGTCAAAACGATCGAAGACGGCGGTCTTCTGTTTTTCACCAACTACAAGAGCGCGAAGGCGCGCGAACTCGACTCCGCCGGCCAAGCCGCGCTGGTCATGCACTGGAAATCGCTGCGGCGGCAGATCAGGGTCCGCGGTTCGGTCGAGCGGGAGTCCGGCAAGATCGCGGATGACTATTTTGCTTCCCGGTCACCTGGTAGCCGCCTCGGAGCATGGGCTTCTGTTCAGTCCTCTGCGCTCTCCAGCAGGCAGGTTCTCGAGTCGCGCCTGGCCGAAGCCAGATCGATGCACGGAACAGATCCCCGCCGCCCGGAATTCTGGGGCGGCTTCCGTCTGACGCCGCTTGAGGTGGAATTCTGGCGCGACGGCGAGCACAGGCTCCATGACAGGTTTGTCTGGCGAAGATCGTGTTCCGGCGCCGGCTGGACAGTGGGTCGGCTGTACCCGTGAGGACAGGGTGCGGGGACAATGAATTCCAAGCGTCTGTGCTTGCTTCCGCCGACTTAGGATTTTCAAAACCCCGTTGCTTCCCGCTGTTTTGGCCGTCATTTAGGGCCTGTTGACAAATGGGGTTGCACTTCCGGAGATTCGCTGCCATAATCGCCTCAACGAGTGCCGGAGCGACGCCGTAGGCAAGAGGGGCAGAGAGACAAATGAACGCTGACAGAACCATGCTGACTGATAAAATGCAGCAGCGGATTGAACCGCTTCTTCCCGGTAAAGTGACCGATCCCGGCGCTGCCGCGGCGGACAACCGGCTTTTCCTTGAGGCCGTGCTCCAGCGCACTCGGACGGGTGCGCCTTGACGGCATTTGATACGGAGGTCGAAAGCGGTTCTGCCGTCTTCGAGAACTTTTACGAGGCGGACTCGCCGGAGGTTCCCGAACCAAGGCATGGTGGTTCCGCGGGCTTGAATCTGACGCGCTCTAACAGCTAATAGGGAGCCCGGTGGCGGATGAGTCAAGATGCGAACAGAAGGGAACGGACATGACGGACAACAACGCGGACGCGGCGGACAAGGACGCAGCGCCGCGGCTCTGATTGTTGAAGAAAGACATGGAAATCATGAAAGCCAACCTTGACAGCACATTGAACGCTATACGCGTCGACATTGAGAAACAGGGACGTCTAAACATTCTGGCCACCGCCGGGATAGTCGGGCTTGCCGTCGCAATCCTAGGCTTCATTATCCGCTTGCCGCCGGCCGGTTGATGAACACGACGCGCTGTGCCGCAGTCAAGCTGACCCAGCCCGCGGGCATGAGGCGCGCCGGTCGAGATCGCCGCAAAGTGACTGTCCACAACCTAGGTTGTGAACTCAAATATTTGATATGCCGGACCGGTTGCGGCACAGTGCCGCGCGACCAGCGGTGAGAATGCTTGAAGGAGATTTGAAATGATCGGCAGCCGGCATGACATGACGAACGAGCAATGGCAGCGGATGGAGCGTGTGATGCCGAAAGGCCTGCCGGGACCTCCGCGCAAGGACGACCGTAAGGTAACAGCCAGGATATTTTTCGTGCTGCGCACCGGCATGCCATGGCGGGATCTGCCCGAGCGTTACGGGTCTTACACGACCTGTTACAACCGCTTCAACCGATGGAGCAAGTCGGGTCGCTGGCAGAAGATTCTTGATGATCTTCAACAACTTGAAGAAGCGGAAGAAGAAGCCGCGGACGAAAAAGACGACGGCGATCCGGGGCCGCGGAGCCGGATGATCGACTCGTCGTCGATCCGCGCTCACCGCCATGCCGCGCAAGGACGGCGTGTCGCAGGAGATCGGGGTTCCCGGGGCGGCTGGACAACGAAGATCCATGCCATGGTCGACGGCAAAGCCGGGCCGGCCATGCTTGATTACGGTTCTTTCAACCGAAGAGTTACCGGCCCGACCCGGCCTGGCGGAGACGGTCATCCCCGCCTCCCCTTGCCGGCTGCGGCCGGCAAGGGGAGCCCGCGACAGGATAGCACGGCTGCGGATGAGCGGTGAAATTAAAGTTTGCTGCAGCCTCACGCCGAGCAACCCCTGTGGATAACTCCTTATGGAATTATCCTTGGTTTGATTCATATGAGAGTTCCGGCGGGTCGCGACCCGCTTTGACAAGCGGACGCGCAACTTCGCCGCCGCTGTCATCCTCACCGTCGTCCGCCGCCTGCTGCGGAATGCCGAAAAGGGGATAATTGAGTTCACAACCTAAGGAGAGGCATATGACCGAAACTAGGGCGGCGACACTTGAAGACCTGAAAGCGGGCGCGTCAGTTCAGGGTCTGACGCCATCGGGAACAACCAAGGTCGTCAACATCGAATGGTTTGGCAACGATGCGGTGAAGGTCGTTTTTGAAGACGCACATAGCAGTATTCATCACCGCCTCGTCTACCGAGATGAGGAACACACTCTCAAGATCGCGTCGGCGGGCCAGACGTGGTCCTTCGATGCAGACGGAGAAATGCTCCGCCTCGTAATAGAGGCTAATCGTATAAAGCTCGCGCACCATTTCGATCCATTTCTGGCGATCCATACAAGCTTGGTGCAGCCCCTGCCGCACCAGATAATGACCGTTTACGAAAAGATGTTGCCAAGACAGCCCTTGCGTTTCCTGCTCGCCGACGACCCCGGTGCTGGAAAAACGATCATGGCGGGGTTGCTGATTAAAGAGTTGATCGCGCGCGGTGATTTGGAGCGGTGCCTCGTTGTGGTGCCGGGAAACCTTGTCGAACAATGGCAGGACGAACTTAGCGAGAAGTTCAACCTGGAATTCGACATTCTGAGATCGGACATGATCAAGAACTCCCGCTCTGGCAATCCGTTCAATGACCGGAACCATCTGATTGCCCGGCTCGACATGTTGTCACGTAACGAGGAACTCCGGGAAAAGCTAATCCGCTCGCATGAGTGGGACGTGATCATCTCGGACGAAGCGCACCGCATGTCAGCGAGCTACTTCGGCGGCGAGGTCAAATACACGAAGCGCTATCAGCTCGGTCAGAAGCTTGGTCAAATCTGCCGCCACCTGCTGTTGATGTCTGCAACGCCGCACAACGGCAAAGAAGAAGATTTCCAACTATTCATGGCGCTGCTTGACGGTGACCGTTTCGAAGGCCGTTTCCGTGACGGCGTTCACTATGCCGACACTCAAGACATGATGTGCCGCCTGACCAAAGAGGAGCTTTTGAAATTCGACGGAACACGCCTCTTTCCGGAGCGGCTGGCATATACCGTCAAATACGAACTCTCTGATGAAGAGGCGTCACTATACTGGACAGTGACGGATTACGTCCGAACAGAGATGAACAGGGTTAAGAGGTTTGCGGAAGAAGACGTAAAAAAGAGAAACAACGTCGGCTTCGCGCTCCAGATTCTCCAGCGCCGGTTGGCTTCATCTCCCGCAGCGATCTACCAGTCCTTGAAACGCCGACGTGAGAGACTGGAGAACGAGCTGGCTGAGGCAAGGCCAGTCGCAACCGGCAAGAAAGCCGCCTTCGTCGATAAAAGCGGATATCTCAGTACTGAGATGCTCGAAAACATCGATGAATGCGGTGAAAAAGACATTGAGGAATTTGAAGAGGCTATTTCGACAACCGCGACAACGGCGGAAACCATAGAGCAGCTTCAGATCGAGGTTGAGAGGCTCAAGGAGCTGGAACAGGAAGCCCTAGGCGTCCTGCAATCCGGCAATGATACTAAATGGCTAGAACTCAATAAGACTCTCGATGACGAGTTAATGATCGACGGCGACGGCAACCGTCGGAAGCTAATCATCTTCACGGAGGCGAAAGACACGCTCCACTACCTTGCGGACAAGATCAGGACGCGGCTGGGCAAGCTGGAAAACGTAGACGTGATTCATGGCGGTGTGACCCGCGAGGAGCGACGCAAGGTGATCAATCGTTTCATGCAGGACCGCGATCTGATGGTTCTGGTGGCGAACGATGCCGCAGGCGAAGGTGTGAACCTTCAGCGCGGACATTTGATGGTTAACTATGATCTACCTTGGAACCCGAACAAGATTGAGCAACGTTTCGGCCGTATCCACCGTATCGGGCAGACAGAAGTCTGTCATCTGTGGAACCTTGTCGCTGCTGATACACGGGAAGGCGAAGTCTATGCGCGCTTGCTGGAGAAACTCGAAACAGCACGAAGCGCTCTCGGCGGCAGAGTCTACGACGTACTCGGAAAGGAACCGTTCAAAGGCGCATCGCTTAAAGACCTGCTGTGGGAAGCGATTCAGTATGGCGAGAGCGAAGAGGCAAAAGCCAAACTTTTCGAAAAGATCGACGGAGCGGTCGATTACAAGCACATCGAAGAGCTCTTGAAAAAGCGCAAGCTGACGAACGACATGATGCCGGAGTCTACGGTCGAAGAAATCCGGCTGGAGATGGAGCAGGCAGAAGCGCAGCGGCTACAACCGCATCACATTCAAAGCTTCTTCATGGAAGCCTTCAAGCACCTCGGGGGCCGCATTAAGAATCAGGAGGAAGGCCGCTTCGAGATTACGCATATACCTGTTCGCATTAGGGAACGTGACAGGCTGATCGGAACCGGTGCACATGTACAGAAGAGCTTCGAGCGTATCTGTTTCGACAAGCAGTATATCAATCAGCAGCCGGTGGCGGAGTTCGTATGTCCGGGGCATCCGCTTCTGGAAGCGGTTATCAGCATCATACGTGAGCAGTACGGCGACCTGATGAAGCTGGGTGCCGTCATGGTGGATGAAAGTGATCCAAGCGAAGACATTCAAGCGGTCTTCCTGATGGAACACAGTATTAAGGACGGGCGGAAGACAAGCTCCGGAGCCAATCAGATTGTCTCCCAGAGGCTCCAATTCGCGAGCATTCAGAAGGATGGCACGGTCGCCAACGCCGGCATTGCGCCACATCTGAATTTGAGGGCAGCCATGACCGAAGAGATTTCAGTATTGAAAGACGAGCTGAAAGAGCACTGGCTATCCGACGATCTTGAGTCCAAGATCAAAAAGTTCGCGATCATCGAACTGGCGCAAGTACATCTCAAAGAAGTCAAAACTCGGTGCTTGCCAGAGGTCAAAAAGACTGAAGTAGAGGTCGAGGCACGTCTCAAGAAAGAAATCAATTACTGGGATTCACGCTCATTCGAGCTGAAGGAACAAGCCAGTGCAGGCAGACAGACGCGCCTGAACTGGGAAAACGCGCAGCGCCGCGCGGAGGATCTCGCAGATCGTCTCAAGCGCCGAATGGAACAATTGGCGCAGGAGAAAAACATCACGGCGAGTGCCCCGGCCGTACTTGGCGGGCTGATAGTTGTTCCGCAAGGACTTCTCGATAAGAAATACGGTGCCGCAGCCGTACCCACAGGGTTTGCGGAGAACGCAGCTAGCAGGCGTAAGATTGAGTTGATGGCGATGGATGCCGTCATGGAAGCTGAGCGTTCACTCGGCAACGAGCCAAAAGACGTTTCCAGCATGAAAGTCGGTTACGACATCTTGTCATTGAACTCCAAGACGAAAACCCAGCGCTTTATTGAAGTGAAGGGACGAGTTGACGGGGCAGATACGATCACAGTAACCCGCAACGAGATCATCACGTCGCTGAATAAGCCTGAGGATTATATCCTCGCAATCGTGCAGGTCGGTCAGGATTTTGTCCACGAGCTACGCTATGTCTGGCAACCGTTTGGTGTCGAGCCTGACTTCGGCGTGACAGCCCAACAGTTTGAATTGAAGCACCTAATGAGCAAGTCAGAGGTGCCTAGATGAGTCCACGTCCGGCCTATTTTGAACTGATCCGGCAACGTGCCGCAGATCGCTGGGAACAGCTGGAGGGCGACCCGGAGCTTGCAGCTCCGTGGTGGCAGCTGTTTAAGCAGGTTCAAAGCCCGCGACATATAGTCTCAGAACTATTGCAAAATGCGGATGATGCCGGGGCAACAGAGGCCATCGTCAGGATCGAAGAGGACGCATTCGTCTTCAAGCACGACGGCGAAGATTTTACTGAGGAGCATTTTGTATCTCTCTGCCGATTTGGCTACTCGAACAAGCGAGCGCTGCACACAATCGGGTTTCGCGGGATTGGCTTCAAGAGCACCTTCAGCTTAGGTAAGCGGGTAGAATTGTTCACGCCCACGCTGTCTGTCGCTTTCGATCAGGATCGATTCACCGAACCGAAATGGGTGAACGGACATGAGAGAACCGATAATTTTACGACAGTCCGCGTCACCATTGAAGGCCATTTCAAACGAGCGGAAGTCGAGGAGAACCTTCAGGAGTGGCTCAAGAGTCCTGTCTCGCTCCTGTTCTTCAAGAACATCCGTCGAGTCCAGATCGGTGAAGACGAGCTGCATTGGGGTAGTTACGGCCCCGGTCCGGTCAAAGATACTGAGTGGCTGGCGCTTCACGACGACGCGGACAAGACATTTCTAATAGCGCGTTCGGCACCTGAACCGTTCCCAAAAGACGCGCTGGCAGAGATCAAAAAAGAGCGAATGCTCAGCGTTGATGAGCACGCAGATTTCCCGCCATGTTCTGTCGAGATTGTCCTCGGCGTCGAGGGCCGTCTGTACGTGGTGTTACCGACGGGCATTAATACGGCACTCCCATTCGCATGTAATGCACCGTTCATGCAAGACCCCTCGCGGATTGAGATCAAGTCCCCTCACACCTCACCGACGAATAGATGGTTGCTAGCGCGCCTAGGAAAGCTTGTGGCAGAAGTAATGCTTCAATGGCTGCGGCAGTCGGATTCAGACCCTGTTAAGCGGGCACGCGCCTATGGTCTAATGCCAAACTTAGACCACGATGATACTTCCTTGGAGGGTACGTGCGGTGCGCTTGTCGAGAAGGCGTTTGCCGAAGTTGTCCAGGATGAAGAATTCCTGCTTACGGAGGATGGGCAACTCGTCGCGCAAGAGAAGAGCATCATCATTCCTAGGCCGATCTTCGATGTTTGGCCAAGTGCGCAGGCGGCAGCCCTCTTTGACGATGGTAATAGGCCAGCCCTCTCCCAACATGTCTCGGATCAAGACCGGCGAAAGCTGCTGGACTGGGGCCTCATTGAAGAAATCAATGATGATGGCGTTCTGACCGACCTTCTGGGTAAACACCTTCCCAAGCCTGAAAACTGGCACAGGCTCCTGGGTTTGTGGGCTTATATCGCGCCGATGATTACCGGTTACGGCTTTCACGGCAGAAAGGAAGCGCTTTGCATTGTACCGGTTCAGGGGAAAGACGTTCTGTATGCGGCTGACGAAGTGGTGCGGATCGGGGAAAAGAAGCTCGTACCCAGCGAGGACGACTGGCGCTTTCTTGGCGACAGGCTTTCCGTTCTAAACCAGAACTGGCTTCGCTATCTGACGGAGAGGCGTCGGGTCGCCGAACAAGACGGCGACGTGGAGCTTGCTGAGCAGGTGGAGGCCGCCGATGCCGTGCTTAAAGCCATATCTCTGTACGAGCCCAGCGATACCGGAAAGGTTATGGACCGGGTCGCCAAAGATTTTTTCGCGGGCGAAACTAAGACTCTGGCGGATTCGATCCGAATAGCGCAGATCGCTGCCAAACTTGGCGCAAGCGTGGGCAAAGACTTCCGCTTCGCCTGTGAAGACCGCAGGCTGCGATCAACCGAAAAGACCATAATCGTAGACACCGATGGCGCCTTGGACCTTTTGCTTCCAGAAGAATGGTGTAAAAGCCACCTCTTGCATCCCGGCTACCTGAAGGTGTTCACCTCCTGCTCGCGCGAAGAGTGGCAACAATGGGTATCGAGTGGACGTTCTGGCCTGCATAGTTTTGTGCCGTTCGTCCAAACCACGTCGGGATACATCTCTCAAAGAAACGCGGAGAGGGAGCTGAAACGGCGACAGTTCGCTGGTTCCTTCGTGCCTCGTTATAAGAACCCGTGTTTCCATTTCTACGACTGGGATTTTGAAGAGGAGATTTGGGAGCATTGGGAGAGTCTCTCCGAGGAGGACACTCTCTGGAGCAAGGTCATAGAGAGGATTCTGATAGAACCGCAACGGTTCTGGTCGGGCTCGATAACTGCCACGATTGCCGAGGAAGCGCAAAACGGCCACACAAGGCGTGTGGTACGCGACGGCCTGATTCCAAAATGGATTTTCAAACTTCGTGAAAGGGAATGCCTTCGCGATACACATGGCGTCTTGCGAAAGCCTGCTGAACTACTGCGCAGGACGCCGGAAACCGAAGCCCTTAGAGATGTCGAGCCGTTCGTTGACGCACACTTGGACAATCCGAATTCAGCCCCGTTGCTGGAGCTGCTAGGCGTCGGTGACACACCGACTGGGCCCGAAAAGCTGCTAAGCCGGATCAAGGCGCTAGCGAAGGCCGACAAACCTGCAATTCACGAAGTCGAAAAATGGTATGGGCGGCTTGATGAGTTGATCGATGGTTGCTCAACGGAAGATTTCACTTCCATTAAGACGGCTTTCAAGACTGAGCGGCTGATTCTGGCGGAGAGCGACACTTGGGAAATGTCCGGCGGCGTCTTTCTCAGTGCGAATGAGGAAGACGCGCCCGGTGCGGAGACGGTTCGTGCCTCAGTCCGAGACCTTACCCTTTGGCGAAAAATCGGCGTCGAGGAGCGGCCGACGCCTGAGCTTGCAATCAGTTGGCTACTGAGCCTGCCTTCCGGACTGCTGCCACCGAACGACCTACGCCGGGTTCGTGCTCTGCTGGCGCGACACGCCGCCCGCGTATGGGAGGAATGTCAACATTGGTTAAGCCTGTCGAGCGAATGGACGCCGGTCGAAGAGTTCGACTACGCGCTGACAATGCAGTCGCTCATTCAGTGGGGACACTTGCATCAATGGGTAAAAGGCAAAACCGCCGATCTTCGGGATTTGCCGGTTGAAGTCAGCCAGGCAATGCCCTTCACGGACATTCCTCTTCTTGCGGATCACGTGGAAAAACGCTTTCACCGCAAGGACACGGACACTGGGAAATCGGAACAACGCGGCTGGTTGAAACAGTTAGGTCTGGAGCTGCAACGCATCAAGTTGGGAGACGAGGACGAGACAGACCGCATACGGGGTCTGGCCAAGAAACTCACCTACACGCAATGGCAGAGGATCCGCGATCTCGAAATCATTCCATACATCGAGGGAAAGCCGGCGGGAGTCTCACGACACGGTGATGCGATCTGGTTTGACGGAACGCTCTATGCCGAAGACAAACCGCTTGCGAAACTCGCCCGCGCCATCTCACTGGAGCTTGGCCGGTCGTTTCGTAACACAGAAATCACGGACGCGATAAAGCTGTGCTTCGACCGCGCCGAGATGTTCGTATCAGAATATATGGAGGGCAACTTCACTCTCGTTCCTCGCGACGAGCTCGCGGAGCGGGGCTCGGAAACGTCGGAGGAAAAGGAAACGCCTGACGCTGCGGCGGATGGTGATGCGCCAGAAGCCAAAGAGAATTCGCAAATGTCCACAGAAGCCGCTCTGGATAGGGACGAAAAAGAGGTGGGTGAAGAGACTGATGAAGATGCAGAGATGGAGACTGAGCCCGACGATCAAGGAGACGAAGGTTATGACGACTTAAAGAACGCGGTCAAAAAGCCGCTCCGGAAAGACAGGCCGCATAAGCCCGGTATCATGGAGCGTTTTGCAATGAGCCAGGGTTTTCAGAAGGATCATGACAGCCGCTTTTTTGACGACCACGGGAACTGGATCGCCAAATCCGTTGAACAGCTCTTCCCGTGGGAACAGAGGTCGGCTTCTGGTGATGTCATCCGCCATTACTGGCCGAAGGATCACTGCCTCCAACGCGACGCGCTTCAGCTCGAAGCTGATATCTGGAGCATCGTCGAGAAGTTTCCCGACTACGTACTGGTTCTCTCAGACCTTAAGGGCGAGCCGGTGGAAATCACAGGCGGCCAACTCCGCGAGATGCAGGATCGAGGCGATCTCACCCTGCACCCATCAACCTATCGATTAGTGCTGAAGAATGACACCGAGGTATGAGAAAAAACTGATTGATTCGCCCTTCCGCTTGAAGCGATCAATACCGCTTCGGCGCGGGAAAACTCGATCCGGCATGGACATCCGTTGACATTGTACCTGTGGTAGACGCAAAGGCCGTTGGTCGCCTGTCGGGCCTTATTTGTTCGCCCAGCTCGTTGATAACCCGTCTGAATATGCGTCTGATCTGTTGAAAGAACTCTCCTTACGAAACCGCCTAGCGGAACTGTTGGAGTGTCTTGATCTGTAGAAGAAGCGTCAGACGGATCCTAAGTCGTCCGCCGCGAGTACACCCAAACCGACCTTGAAAGATTGCGCGGCGGACATCGAGAGCAGGTGCCCTTTCCAGATTATTAATGAGCGGCGAATCAACACAATCCCTGGATATTGAAGGAGTCGTTTTGTCCGGCAGGAAGTGATCTGGACAGGGCCTGGCGGGCCATCAGGGAACTGATTTCGTTGTCAGTGCCCGGTTTTGGCATCAGAAATGCGTCGTCATCGACCGCCGCCCTTTGCGATAAGACAAATCCCCGCCTCTATTGACAGATGGTCAGTGCTTCAAAACCGGAAAATCGATTGATCAATTCCGTAGCGAATCAAAATGAATGAAAAATCAATAAAATCAAATTATTGCAATTGAAATGCGTCAAAAATGACAACCGCAGGCGAAGCGGATCAGCGAAGTCTGTGAGAGCTGACGGAACATCGGCGGGACAACGAGTCAAGGAATCAGGCTTGAATTATCGTTCCAGCAGGATGAGTCTTGCGGAGTTCAAGCATTTTGACATTGAAATCGGAATGTTTTGTTGATTGGATGCGGCAAGTGGGATAGGGATTCCGCGGTCTGCGGAAGCAAGTTCGTGCGCAGACGCTTCTCGGCAGGCGCAGCCTGCTGATGTGGGAGAGATGCCATTAATAAGAAGCACCGAGGCCGCGTAAAATGGTTCAATGCGGCCAAAGGGTTCGGGTTCGTCGTCACTGACGAACCGGGCCCGGACATTCTGATTCATATAAATGTCCTGCGTAGTTTCGGCCACAGTTCGATTTCTGAAGGTTCGGTTGTCGAACTTATCGCCCAAGAAGCGCCCCGGGGACTGCAGGCGACGGAAATCGTGTCCATCTCGCCGGCAGAACCTTTCGAGGATCAGGAACGCCGGCCGGCTGCACCGGCCCGGCCGCCGGCAGGCGGCCCTGAGGGGCCTTGGGAACCGGCAAAGATCAAGTGGTTTGACAAACTGCGCGGATTCGGGTTCGCGAACGTGTTCGGCAGCGCGGACGACGTGTTCATTCATATGGAAGTCCTGAGGCAGAGCAGCATATCCGATCTGCAGGCCGGGGAGGGGGTGGCTGTGCGGATCCGCGAAGGTCCGCGCGGCAGAATGGTTTCCGAAATCAAGCCGTGGGAATCGGCGCGCCCCGGGGGCGGCCGATCTTCCGGGGAAGCGGGCCGGCCGTTGCTTAATGAGGATCTGCCCGGCGGTGACGATCCTGAATGAGGCGATTCCCGGTCTTGGCAGGAATTGCCGCCGCGCAACTGGCATTCGCGGTTTCCGTCTGGGCGGAATGCGCTTGGGACCGGGTGGAGCTACGGGGAGACTGGGGCACAGCGGTTTTTGACGTGGAAGTGGCGGATACGCCGGAAACCCGTGCGCGGGGACTCATGCACCGGGAAAGTCTGCCCCGGCGCGGCGGCATGCTGTTTATCTTCGAGTCCGCCGGGCCAGTGAGTTTCTGGATGAAGAACACGCGGATTCCGCTCGATATGCTGTTTTTTGATCATCGGGGCATTTTGTCGGGCCTTGAAGAAAACACCGAGCCTTTCAGCACCCAGGCGATTCAGGGCGGTGACGGCGTCTTGTCTGTCTTGGAAATCAACGCTGGTCTTGCCCGTCTTTACGGAATCGGTCCCGGCACCGAAATCCGGCATCCGGGGCTGGCGAACTCGCATTCGGCGTGGCGCTGCGAATCACTCGAATAGGACGGTCACGGCCAGCCTGATATCATTCCGGTCAAACGAAAAAGCTTTCAATCGCCGGCGCGTATTGATACGCTGGCAGGCGCGGGGCGTAGCGCAGTCTGGTAGCGCGACGGCTTTGGGAGCCGTAGGCCGTTGGTTCGAATCCAATCGCCCCGACCAGTCCCAGCGCATCTCTAGCCGGAAAGCCTGATCAGGTTTCATTGTCACGATTCCTGATTCTGCAGCCCGATATATGGAACAGGTTCGGAAACCCGGGATTTTTGCCGGTCCCCGGCGGGCATTTTCCGGTTGCGCCTGCTTGGCGTTTGCGGGCATATAAAGTTTGGCTTTGGGCAGACTTCTCCGCAGAATGTCGACCCCTCTGCCGCTGACGGCACAATATATTGATAAATTATGACTTTTTTCGATGTTGCGGCAGCGCAGGGGCAATTGGAGACGTAGAGTGTTTTGTCTGAGAAGCGGAAAAATCGGCAGATGAAAAAACAGGGAGGAGAACAATGAAAGTGGACCGAGTCTTCACGACCGAAGCGGACGGCGCATACGGCGGCATTGAGTTTGCCCGGAGGCGGTCGGAAATACGCAACACCGACGGATCTATTGTGTTCTGTCTTGAAGATTTGGAAGTCCCTGCTTCTTGGAGCCAGGTCGCTGCCGACGTTCTCGCGCAGAAATATTTCCGGAAAGCCGGTGTTCCGACAAGGCTGCGGCGCATAAACGAGCGCGGCGTTCCGCGGTTCCTGTGGCGATCGGTCGCTGACAAGGCGGCCCTAGCCGAACTGCCGGAACAGGATCGCTACGGTTCCGAAACTTCGGCGCGGCAGGTTTTTGACCGGCTGGCGGGGGCATGGACCTATTGGGGCTGGAAGAACAGCTATTTCTCTTCCCAAGATGACGCGGAGGCGTTTTTTGACGAAACGCGGCATGTCTTGGCGACTCAGAAAGCGGCGCCGAACTCGCCGCAATGGTTCAATACCGGGCTGCACTGGGCCTATGGAATCGAAGGTCCCAGCCAAGGGCACTTTTTTGTCGATTCCCGCACGGAAAGAGTGCTGAAATCGACCAACGCCTATGAGCGGCCTCAGCCGCACGCCTGTTTCATTCAGTCCGTTAATGACGATCTCGTCAATGACGGCGGCATCATGGATTTGTGGCTGAAAGAGGGGCGGCTTTTCAAATTCGGCTCCGGAACCGGCACGAACTTTTCCAATCTGCGCGGCATGGGCGAACCGCTTGCCAGCGGCGGGAAGTCCAGCGGACTGATGAGCTTTCTGAAGATCGGCGACCGGGCGGCCGGCGCGATCAAAAGCGGCGGAACCACGCGCCGGGCCGCCAAAATGGTCATCTGCGACATCGACCATCCCGATATTGAGGAATTCGTCAACTGGAAGGTGCGGGAAGAGCAAAAAGTCGCATCGCTTGTCGCCGGATCGCAAATCACGAAACGGTCGCTGACCGAATTGTTCAGGGCGGTCAACAGCTGGGACGGAACAAAGGAGAATGCCTGCCGCCCCGAGAAAAACAATGCGCTCAGATCCGCGATTCGGGAAGCGCGTAAATCGCGGGTTCCGGAAACTTATATCAACCGGGTGCTCCAGTACGCGCGGCAGGGCTACACCGAGATCGATTTCGTGTCTTACGACACCGAATGGGAATCCGAAGCTTACGCAACGGTTTCGGGTCAGAATTCAAACAATTCCGTCCGGGTGACCGATGATTTTCTTCATTCCGTGCAGGACGGCGGCGACTGGAATCTTCGGCGGCGCACCGACGGCCAACTCGCCAAAACCGTATCGGCGCGCGGCCTTTGGGAAGACATCGGCCATGCCGCATGGGCCTGCGCCGATCCGGGCGTGCAGTTTCATGACACGATCAACAGCTGGCACACATGTCCTGAGGAAGGCGAGATCCGCGCGTCCAATCCGTGTTCGGAATATATGTTCCTCGACAACACCGCGTGCAATCTGGCTTCGCTGAACCTGCTGGCTTTCCACCGTGACGGCGAATTCCGGCATGATGAATATGTTCATGCCGTCCGCTTGCTGACGGTCACGCTGGAGATCTCCGTGACCATGGCTCAGTTTCCGTCGCGGGATATCGCTAAACTCTCTTACAGTTTCCGGACCTTGGGGCTTGGATACGCGAATATCGGCGGTCTGCTGATGAATATGGGTATCGCGTATGATTCGGATCAGGGCCGGGCGATGTGCGCGGCGCTGACAGCGCTGATGTGCGGGGAATCTTATGCCGTGTCCGCCGAAATGGCGTCCGAACTGGGTCCGTTTCCCGGCTATAAGAAAAATGCCCGGCATATGCTGCGGATCATCGGCAACCATCGGAAAGCCGTTAACGGCGAAAACGCGGAAAAATATGACGAAGTATCGGTCCCTCCCGTGCCGTTGGATGAGTCCGACTGCCCGGACAAGAAACTGCCGGTGCTGGCGCGCGAAGCCTGGGACAGAGCTCTGGCAGACGGCAAGAAATTCGGCTTCCGCAATGCCCAGACAACGGTGATCGCGCCGACGGGGACCATCGGGCTGGTGATGGACTGCGACACAACCGGCATCGAACCGGACTTCGCTCTGGTCAAGTTCAAAAAACTGGCCGGCGGCGGATATTTCAAAATCATCAACGGATCGGTCCCGAAAGGCCTTAAGGCGCTGAAATACACAGACGCGCAAATCGATGACATCATCCGGTACGCGGTCGGCAACGCGACGATCGAAGGCGCGCCGCACATTAATCCGGAAACCCTCCGCGGTCTCGGTTTCGGCGACGCTGAGCTCGGCCGGGTCAAAATTCAGATGCGTTCCGCTTTTGATATCCGATTCGTCTTGAATCCGGGCACGGTCGGCGAGGAATTCTGTCGGGATGTTCTCGGAATCGATGCGGAAAAACTGGCGGATCCGGCGTTCGATCTTTTGAAGCGCTTGGGTTTCTCAGGGCAGGAAATCGAGGAAGCCAACGAATTCATGTGCGGCGCCATGACGCTGGAAGGCGCTCCTCACATCCGCGAGGAGCATCTGCCGGTGTTCGACTGCGCGGCGGTGTGCGGCAGAAAGGGCGAACGAGTCCTTAGCGTCGACAGCCACATCAAGATGATGGCCGCGGCACAGAGTTTTATTTCGGGAGCGATTTCCAAAACGGTCAATATGCCGTCTGCGGCGACGATTGAAGACTGCAAGGCGGCTTACGAGCAGTCATGGCGGCTGGGCGTTAAAGCCATCGCCCTCTACCGCGACGGCTGTAAACTGAGCCAGCCGCTGGCGTCCGCCATTGCGGGGAGCGAGGACGGCGAAGAGGAAGAGCGCGATGTCAGCCGGCACAGCGAAGTCGTCGGAATAGCCGAACACAGTGCCAGTATGTATGCCCGTAACAGGCGGACAAAACTGCCGCAGCGCCGCAAGGGCTACACGCAGAAGGCGGTCGTCGGCGGGCACAAACTTTATCTCCGCACCGGAGAATATCAGGACGGCTCGCTTGGCGAGATTTTCATCGACATGCACAAGGAAGGCGCGGGTTTCCGGGCCATGATGAACAATTTCGCCATTGCCGTCTCCATCGGTCTGCAGCATGGTGTGCCGCTCGACACCTTTGTCAATGCGTTTATTTTCACCCGTTTCGAACCGTCAGGAACAGTTCGCGGCAATGACACGATCAAGAACGCCACCTCTATTCTCGACTATGTGTTCCGCGAACTGGGCGTCAGCTATCTTGACCGGACGGACTTGGCGCATGTCCAGCCTGAAGGATACCGGTTTGATGATTTGGGCGGCGGGGTAGGTGAGATACCCGACGATCAGCCGTCAACGAATGAGGAGCAAATGAAGAGCGCTTTGCTGAAGGGCGCCTCACTAGGCTATCTCCGCAAACGCGTTTCTTTGGAACCGGACGATTCCGGAAACAGGCCGGTTTTCAGTTCGGCTGATCCCGAAACAGCGGCAGAGAGTCTGGTCATCGCCGGCCAAAGAGGCGCTGCGCGGATCAAAGGCTATGAAGGCGATCCTTGCAACGAATGCGGAAATTACACGCTGGTTCGCAGCGGCACCTGCATGCATTGCGCCACCTGCGGCGCGACGACGGGCTGCAGTTGAAGGCTGCCGCCGTATTGTTTCGGCGTCCATTGCCGCCGCCCGGGCATACGCAAACCGCTGCCTGCTGCCGGAAATTCGGAACTGGTCGTGAAAAATTCAGCGGCGCAGACTGAGCCCGACGACCCCCGTGCGGGCGACTTCCTTGAGCCCGATTTCCCGCAGTTTGTCGAACAGCTTATCGATATCGTGCGGCGTGCCGGTCTGTTCAATGACAAGATAATCGGAATCCGTCTCAAGCAGGCGGGCTCCGAATTCCTTCGCCGCTTCCAGCGCGCGCGTGCGGTTTCCGCTCTCCGCATCAAACAGGTGCAGCGCAAGTTCACGCTCGATCGAGGGGCCGTCCTTTGTCAGATCGACGATTTCGTGAACAGGGATCACTCCCTCCACCTGGGCCCGGATCTGCTGAATAACATCATCAGTCGCGGTGCTTACAACTGTGATCCTCGAGCGGTGGCCGGTGTGGTCGACTTCGGTCACGGTCAGGCTTTCGATGTTGAATCCCCGCCCTGCGAACAACCCGACGATCCGGGCAAGAACTCCGGCTTCGTTATCGACCAGTATTGAGAATGTATGTGTCTCAGCTTCAGAAGATCTGTTTCTTCTGAGATCGTAGGCGGACTTCCGGGACGATCCCTTCTTCAGATTGAGTTCACTCATCAGTCATCGCCCCCTGCTGATCAAACCAAGACCGAATCTTGAGCGCCTGCCGACTTCTTGCGGTCAGGGGGGCCGAGCCACATGTCGTTATGAGCATTGCCGGCGGGAATCATGGGATAGCAGCCTTCAAGCTTGACCACGCGGCAATCGAATATGACGGGACCGTCATAAGCCAGCATGTCATTGATCGCGTCGTCGAGTTCGTCCGGTTTCGACACGGATATTCCTTTGCAGCCGAACGCATCGGCCAGTTTCACGAAATCAGGAAGGGAGTTGCAATAAGACTGGCTGTAATTCTCGTCATGCAGCAGTTCCTGCCATTGGCGGACCATGCCGAGATATTCGTTATTGAGAATGAACTGTTTGATCGGCGCCCGCTCTTGGATAGCGGTGCACATCTCCTGCATGTTCATCAGCCAACTGGCTTCTCCGGCGACATTGATCACCAGAGAGTCAGGGTGAGCCTTCTGAATTCCCAGCGAGGAAGGGACGCCGTATCCCATCGTCCCCAGGCCGCCGGATGTCTGCCAGCGGCGGGGTTCTTCGAATCTCAGAAACTGGGCCGCCCACATTTGGTGCTGTCCGACTTCCGTGGTGATATAACGGTCCATTCCGCGGGTAAGCGCCTCGAGGCGTTCCAGCGCGTATTGCGGCTTGATCTGATGCGGGTCGAAATCGTAGGCGAAACACTTTTTCCTGCGCCATTCGTTGATTTGCTCCCACCATTTCGCGATCGCTTCCTGATTGGTCCGCCGCCCCCGGCGGTCCCATGCGTCAAGAAGCATTTCCAGCGCCAGCCCGGCATCCCCGACGATCTTCAGATCCACCTGTATGTTCTTGTTGATCGACGACGGGTCTATATCAATATGCGCCTTGACGGATTTCGGACTGAAGTGAGATATCCTGCCGGTGATGCGGTCGTCGAACCGTGCGCCTGCATTGATCATGAGATCGCAGCCGTGCATGGCCTTGTTGGCTTCGTAGCTGCCGTGCATGCCGAGCATATGCAGCCAGTTTTTCCCGGATGCCGGATAACAGCCGAGGCCCATGACGGTGGACGTGACGGGGAAACCGGTTGAGTCCACCAGTTCGCGCAGATGACAGGAGGCTTTGCCGCCGGATTTCTCGATTCCGCCGCCTGTGTAGAAGATAGGCCGTTCTGCGGTTTCCATCCATTCCGCCAGTTTTTCGATACATTCCTGATCAGGCTTGAACGCTGGCTGGTAACGCAGCTTGTGTTTTGTCTCCGGCGGCTGGTAGCGGCCCTTCGCGATCTGGACGTTTTTCGGAATATCGATCAGCACCGGGCCGGGGCGTCCGGCCTGCGCGATATGAAAAGCGGAATGTATGACATCCGCGATTTCATTCGGGTCTTTGACGAGCCAGTTGTGTTTAGTGCAGGGGCGGGAGATGCCCACGGAGTCCGCTTCCTGGAACGCGTCGGTTCCGATCATGAATGTCGGAACCTGGCCGGAAATCAATATGATCGGGACCGAGTCCATTTTCGCGTCCGCGAGACCGGTGATGGAATTCGTGACGCCCGGCCCTGATGTGACGAGCACAACCCCCGGCTTTCCTGATGAACGCGCGTAGCCCTCGGCAGCATGCACGGCGCCCTGTTCGTGTCTGACCAGCACGTGGTGAATCGAATTGGACGCGGCCCTCGGCAGCCAGTCGTAAATCGGCAGAATCGCGCCGCCCGGGTAGCCGAAAACCACTTCCACGCCTTGGTCTTTCAGCGCTTGAACGACAATTTGAGCCCCGGGAATCAGGCCGGTGTCAGACTCTCCGCCGGCGGTTTCTGAATCGGGGCGCGGCGCGGATAAATCGGCTGTTTTCATCAGTTCTGCTCCAACTCGGAACCGGCAGCAATAATTGCCGGCAATTTATGCGTCAACAACATTGCCGAGGATGATTGATCAGATCGGCGGCGGTTTCAATTGTTACGCGTCATTCGAGGCGGCGTGATTCGGGAGACATCGGGTTTGTTCCTGCCCGCGCCGTCTCTTCGGGCCGAAACCCGGCGGCAGCCCCGCCGCAGCCCCTGCCGTTCTTCTCCGCAGGATCACGTCAAGCGGATCCGCAGGCGTTTGGAGTTCAATCTTTCACCTTCCCGCGGCACGTCAAGCGAATGAACGCCTCTTGCATGAAAGTTTCAACATCCACGGGGGAATCTCCTCACTCCCTAAGAGTTTGAATCATAATTCGTGGACATTTATAAGCTGTTGATATCATTTATATTTCTAGCAATGCGGCATTCCATGCCAGCCGGCGCATCAGAAACCGGCAGGCGGCCAGCTGTGCCTGACTCAGCGAACTCGCCAGTGACCGTTCATAGTCCTTTGCCAGACGCCGACAACGCGACATCCACGCGAAGGTCCGCTCAACTGCCCAGCGACGGTATAAGACAGTGAATCCCTTTTGTTTCTCAGGGTTACGCACGATTTCAATCAGCGATCCCAGCCCGAGATCCACCGGCGCCGAGGCCAATTTCGGCCCCTGACAGCCGCCGTCAGACTGCAGCTTGGTTACCCGCGGCGCCGCCGCCGGCGTCCGCAGGATCACCCCCGGGGCGCCGACCCGATCCTGAATTGACGCCTCATGGATCAGGACAGCGATCGGCGAACCGTCGGCGACTGCCGTGATGTGACGTTTGCGGCCCTTGATCTTCTTGCCGGCATCATATCCCGAAGGGCCTCCGCTTTCCGTCGTCTTCACCGACTGACTGTCAATCGCCGCCGCCGTCGGGTCCGCCGCACGGCCGGCTTGCCGGCGCGCCAGCCGGCGCAGTGCCAAAGATGCCGGCGTTCCGCCAAGCATAGAAATAATTCTGAACGGCGCTGAAAGGCGGAAAACATTCAGGAATTGACCGCTGTCAGCAGCCGGTCGCGAGCATGAACCAGACAGCGTTGAACATCTCCCGGAGGTCGGTGATCGGCTTGCGGACTGTCCTTGAGGGCGGCAGCGGCGCTGCTACCGACTGTTCCGCATCGGTCACATCGGTTTCAAACCGGTCTAAAGATCGCTTATAAAGCGGCCCGGCAGTCTCGTTCCAAGCCATGTGGATGCTCCCATTTTTTGTCAACAAAACGGGATTATGCTGCACGGCGGCGCGACTGCTCAACATATGGAACAAACTCTAAGGAACAAAGAGAATGAATGACCTTCCCGTGTATAATGAGAATTGCCGGTTTCTCTGGTTCAGTCTGAAATTCAACGCCGTTTTCGGATAATTCGCCTGCATGAACAGCCCGCTGCCGGACAATCCGTTCACGCCCGGAATCGCCGAGATTCCACCAAGGATGGGCCATCGCCCGGAGCTCGAGAAAACGCTTCTGAGCATTCTCAAGCACCTTCGGAGTGATAGGTTCGGCCCGAAATTCGCCTTTCTCTACGGCCCCCGCGGGAACGGCAAGACGGTGCTGTTGCATTGGTTCTTGAAGAAGGCGAAGACAGGAAAGCCTATTCCTTGCGCCTACTTGACTACAAAAGATCTTGAGTCAGGCGAAAACTTGATGCGCAAGCTGGCATCGGCAACCCCTGATCATGGACTGGTGAAGCGATTATTTTCGTATCTCAGCATCAATCTCTCGTTCAATGCAGGCGCAGCGATGATAAGGGCAGATATCAAGGCACCGGACAACAGCCTGTATACTGGGCTTGGCAGAGATGCTTTTCTGATCCTGATGGATGAGGCGCATACTGCGAAACCGGAACGGCTGAATGAGATCATGAACGCTGTCCAAGCCGCGGGAGCGGAAACCCGGATAGCCATGGTACTTGCCGGCACCCCGGATCTTGAGGATGTGCTGCGGAGTGCGCGTGTCAGTTACTGGAGCCGCGGCAGGAGACTGCGGGTCAACCGGCTGTCGGCTGGGGAAGCGGAACTAGTGGTCGCTGAGCCTTTTCGGGCGGCCGGCATCAAGCTTGAGGACGGTGTCGCGGCGGATTTGGCCTCGACTGCTGACCGCTATCCTTACTTCCTGCAAGTCTACGGAGCCGCAGCATGGGAGGCGATGGTTTCGGCCGGGGCTAGGACGCTCGACGCAACACACGCGCTGAGGGCCAAGGAGACCGGCGGGCTTGAACGGCGCGACTACTACCGTGATCGTCGATCCGAGTTTGTTGAAGCCGAAGCACTGCCTCTCGCATACGCCGTTGCCAAAGCCTTCGCGGAGGGCCTTGGCCACATGAGTGATGCGCAGCTTGAAGCCGTGGTCGACGAGGTTGAACTTGCCGGCTGGACCCTGCCGGGAAAATTGCGTTTTCTGCGATCCCGCGGCTTCGTCTGGAGTTCGGCGCCGGATGTGGACTGGGAGCCCGGGGTTCCAAGCATGATGGATTACATGGCTAAGGAAGCCGGCTGACCTGGTCTGTGACGGTGAACATTGCCGTCAGAATTCGGCATTTGCCGGGGTGGCTGCGGTCGGGTAATGAGCGCATATAGTACATATCCGGTTGTGCAGCGATGCCACCCGGTCAAGCTATTTGTTTCATGGCTCAAAAATGGCGGCCACAGCCGTTGAAGCAGCAACATTACGGGAAACGCGGCTGAGTCATGCCGAGCTCAAGAAAGCGCAATTGGTTCCGCTAAGGCGGTTCTTGGGATTCATTCTAGGCGTTGTTCACGGCAACGCAATCCAGCAAGCATTAGGTTCCGCCCTTAATGAAACGGCCAGACCGCTTGGACATTCTACCAGTGTCCGTGCATAATGCGGATGGATACTATAGCCGGCAGCAGCATGACGCGTTTCCTGCGGTTGAATCATCATGAATGCGCGTCTTGCCCGGCCGGGTCGGACTGCAGTATTGTGTCAGACCTTGAACACTTTCAACACTTCGTCGCCAAGGTGGTTGATAACCTTGACGGCGATGCGGCCAGAGGCAGGTTTCGCGAACGGGCGGGAGGTGTCGCTGTAAAGCGTTGCCCAAGCGTCGTGATCAATTTCCGCCCTGAGGGTGCTCTTTAGCGCCTTGTAAGGATCGCGCGCTCCAAGGAAATAGGCGTGGCGGACAAAAAAGCTCTCTTCGTTATAGTCGGTGTCAATGAACCAGCAGGCGATGTCGTCCGCTTCACCACTCCGCACCTCGCCGGTACGGGGGTGAAAGACATCCACGCCATTGATCCGGACCCGGATGCGGTCATTGTCATCTTTCAGTATATCGATGTCCGGTTCGCCGAAAATAACAAATAAGTTGCCCTTGCCGGTATTCTTCAGGTCATCAGCCATGTGCAGGTCGGCGTTCATTCGTGCTTTCAGGATTGAAACAGGGCCTAGTAGTCTGTCTTTGTTATATTGATGGGTACAAAGAATGCAATTTGATGCGCGCGTCTTCGGCGGTGAACCGCCATTTGACCGGGGCCGGGTCGGCGTTGCGCGCTTTTTCCCATGCCGAAACCTCGCGGCAGAGCGTCTCCCGGTCGGGAATGCGCCGGGACAGGCACTGACGGCTCAGCACGCTGATCTCGCTCTCGGCGATGTTCAGCCAGCTGCCGTGTTTCGGCGTGTGATGAACTTCGAAACGCTCGTAGAGCCTGCCCGCCTGCTCCGGCGGAAAAGCGTAGTAAAGACTCGACAGCTTGTGCGTGTTAAGGTTGTCCATGACCAGCACGATTTTTTTGCCGGGGAAGTGAACATCGGCGATGTCCCTGAGGAGCTCGGCGAAATCTTTCTTCGTCCGGCGGTCGGTGATTTTGACATGCCGCCAGCCTGCAAGCGGCGCATGAACCATGAACAGATTCGCCGTCCCGTTGCGCTCGTATTCGCAGTCGAAGCGCGCCGGCCGGCCGGGAGCGGCAGGCAAAGCCGTGCGGACCTCCTTCGTCTGCTGCTTGCTCGCCTCGTCCATGCAGACCAAGACCTCGTCCTCGCTGAATTTCCGCTGATAGACCCTGAGCACATCCTCCATCGAGCATGCGAAGTCGCCGCTGTTCTCCGCCGGAATGCACCAGCACCGCGTAAGGTGCGGTTTCAAATCGTTTTTTTTAATGTCCTCCTGACCGTCTCCCGGGAAATGCTGTCAACGACATTCAACGCGACCAGCCGCTCGCCGAGCAGTTCCAGCGTCCATGAGGAACGCCCTTCGGGAGGTTCCGAACAGGCGATCATCGTCAGCTTCGCCTCGCCCTCGCCGTCAAGCTTCGGAGGAACACGGTTCGAATGCGGCTTGCGCTCCAGAGCCGCCATACCCTCCTCGACAAAACGCCGGCGGAGCCGCTCGACAGTCGCCGTGCCGACACCGACGGAATCGGCGGCGTCGGCATCGGCGCGCGCACCGCTCTTCCGGTTCTCATCCGTGAGAAGAAGAATATGCGCCCGCCGCCGCCGCTCGGCCGAACCGCGGCCGGATGAAACGATCTCCTCTAATTCAGCCCGTTCATGATCTTCGAGCCGCACATGCCATATCTTGCGTCCGATTTGTTCCTGTTGATCCGTCATAGCTTCCCGCCTCTTGTAATCGCCGCCGGCGCGAAACAGGCCTCAGCCGCTGGATTCCTGCTCAGAATCCGGCTGAAATACCCGGCCGACAGCATTTGTCTTCGTTCAGACTGAGGTCTGCTACCACAACTTCAACGGAGCGTCAACACCGGAAATCAGGACGTCCGCCAAACCACGATTACCATCATTATCACTGTGTCAGACTACTAGTCGTTCGAACTCGCTGGCGTGCGGTTCGTAGTTGAATGCGCAGGCGATCAATATATCAAAACCAGCCTCATTTGCCTCGCGGGCCGCAGCCACGAGGTCCGAGCGCGCGACCGTGCCGAACTCGGGGCCGATGAACACTCCGGCCCGGCGCACAGGGCCGGTTTCGCCGCCGCCCTCGACATAGCGGCCATCGGCACAGACATAATGGCCCGGCCAAGGGGTGAGTGACGTAAATCCGATACGGTCTTCCTTGCGTGACTGCTGAACACCGGAACTCTTGAGATTGTCCAAGATCATCGCAGCAAAGTTCGAACCCTCGTTATGGTCAGGGGCAGGGCTGGCAGCGGAAAAGAGTTCGTCATTTTCGCCAACGAACAATGCCCTGTGCGGCACCAAGCTCTCGACTGTGAACGGTCCGGCGACACGGGTGCGGGATGTGTCCTCATATGGTTTGTCATAAAGATATTCGAAATCCGCTCTCGCAGCGATGGATGCATCAATCTTTTTTTGCCGGGCGATGCGTTCCTTCCAATATTCGGCGTGCACAGCCTCAACTTCACAGGGCCAATCCTTTTCGGCTTCGCGGGGAACTTCCCATTCTTCCCATTTTGTGCCGAGAGCAGCGTTAAGACGAGTGCGCAGGGGTTCAAGCGTTTCCTGATGTTGCTCCCAGATAACGTCGATTTCGGTATTGTCAGCGATGGATTTCAAGGTGATATGGGGCGCGCGCTCGTAGACGAAACCTTGTCGGATGTCACCGCCTGTCGATGTTTCTGAAGGCACCTGCCTTGTGATTTCCTCCTCTTTGATCTTTCCCTCAGGGCTGTCGGCAAGCAGGTACCAAGGATACCGAGCGCCCATCATACGCGCGCGAGCCAGCGCGAGCGCCACGCGGCTAGTGTCGATGGTGATCCAACGCCGTCCCCACTGCTCAGCGACATAGGCCGTTGTCCCTGACCCGCAGGTTGGATCCAGTACCAAATCACCTGGATCGGTTGTCATCTGGATACAGCGTTCAGCAATTTTCGGACGAGTCTCCACAACATAAACTTGGCCTCCGCTAAACCCTGAGGTATCATGCCATATTTCAGATATTACTTTTAATGGATAATCATCTATAAAATATTTCCACCTGATTGTATTGCCGGACTGTATGATTCGACCAGCTTTTTTTAGAATCTCCATGCCTTCTGGATACTCCAAGCTCCAATGTCGATTTCGGGAAGGCCGATAGACTTTCCCCTCAAATTCGAATGGTGTGTCTTGGTTGGCTGGACCGGCACTATCTAAGCTTACGAATCGTGCAACTCGCACGTTTGATAAAAGAAAGTCTGTATATCCCGGGGGGGGGGGGCTAAAGTTCCATCTGGCATCTCCACAAATTTATAAAAATTGTCCGGCTTTTTACGTGAGTACAACTGCCTGTATTTGACCTTCAGTTTGTTTTTTGCATACCACAACAGATAATCGGAAGTTCTGCCCAACGTGTTGGAAACCATACTGCCGGTCTTGGCAAAAACTATTTGCCTGACAAAATTCTCATCTCCGAATACCTCGTCCATCACTGCACGCACGCGATGGACATTTTCGTCGCCGATCTGAACGAAAACCGAGCCGCTTCCTGTGAGAAGTTCCCGCGCGATCGTTAGCCGGTCGCATAGATATGTCAGGTAAGAGTGGATTCCATGCCGCCAAGTGTCGCGGAATGCCTTCACCTGCTCCGGCTCACGTGTGATGTGCGCAGCCTTTCCGTCTTGCACATTGCGGCTGGTGGTGGACCACTGGAAGTTGGAGTTGAAGCTGATGCCGTATGGCGGATCGATAAAAATGCACTGAACTTTTTCTCTTAGCCCTTCGCGCTCTGCTAATGACGCCATCACCTGCAGGCTGTCGCCCAAGATCATGCGGTTCGACCAGTTCGCATCGTGCTGATAAAACTCGGTTCGCGCTTCTTGGTTTGGCAGCCCATTGAAGTCTGAGAATAAATCAACTGGAGGCGGTTTCTCTTCCGTCCGCCGTTCGCTCGTTTGTCTCAGGAGGTCGTTAATCAGAGCCTTCGGGTGCACTTTTTCCTGAATGTAGAGCGGTGGGGCCTGCACGACAAGATCCGCACTGTCCTGTTCATCCTTTCCTCGCCAGACAAGTTGAGGATCAAGGTCGCGGTTGCGGCGCTCGTAAGCCATGCGGATCGGGGACAGTTTGTCTTTTGCCAGAACCGTTTCATATTCCGCTGTCGGAATGTTGGATCGAGCGGCATCTTTGTGGATCAGAGTTTTAACAGATTTTTTGGGTTTCGGGCGCGGCATCTTTTATACTTCCTTAGCGGGGTGCAATATAAGCGCATCAATCTCAGAAATCGTGAGATCAATGCGCCAGAACGCGGAGTCGATGCTGAACCCGGGCATACTGCTATCAAAATCCACGTTTTCGCCGCTTGATGCAGCTTGTGTTTTTTTTGCCTGGCCTGCCCCTATACTCCACGTCAAGGTTACCGCTTTCTGAGCAACAGCGCAATTTCATTTCCTGTTTCTCGTCAGTCTCAGCGGAGAACACATCGGGAAACATCCCGCTGTCTGGCGGTATCGCCATGCGCGGGGTTCGCGGCAAGGCGTCACATTTCGTATCCCGCATTTTGTCTATAGAGTACGCGGCCATGCTCTTACAATCTTGTGCATGGGAAAGGCGATGTCCCCGACGCGCTGATTCCAGCTCGATTTTGCTGCGAGGTTGGTCATTAAAATAATATCCCGGTTTCATTTTGGGGAATCTTTGCTAAGAAGATTGTCAATGATCTTATCAAACCTGTCTTCAATTCCGTATGCATCAGTGAATTCAGCAAAAGCCCAGCGTCCGAATTCCTTGAGCGCATTTGCGGCCGGAACCCAGTAAGCGTTCATCGTCGACTGTTTTACCTTTGCATCTTCCCTGCGAACGCCTTTGATCTCGACGATCAGGCTCAGCAGGTCGTGTTCGCCCCGCCCGTCGTCCACACGAACGATAAAGTCAGGAATGTATATCCGGCTCTCGCCGAGAAGCCGGTATGGAACCTCAAGGCCGAGGCCCTGATTTTTTATGTACGCGCATATCTTGGGATGCGCCTCCGCAACACGGCAGAATTCGCTTTCCCAATTGCTGTCGCAAACAGCATAATTGACGTGACACTTATTTAATGCCGTTGCCCACAAGTTTGTTTTTGATGTCTTGAAGTCGACGAGACGAGTGGAACCTCTGGGAGTGTAGGGGTCAAGAATGCCGGTCACAGTGTTCCCGGCTCCGGTTCCCATGACAATTCCTTGTGTAATTCGCTCGCAGGCCTCGTCGGCTAATGTCAGATTCATAAGTTGCGGAGGACAGGTGCCGCCTTTACAGTTGAGATGATCATCAAGCCAGAGGCGTGTGATTCGCTTGAGTTGACCGAACAGGTGAAGCTTCGGATTCCCGTCATTGTCACGCCATTTTGTTTCGAGCAGCCGCTTGGTCAGGTGATACAGCAAAGTCTGGCGGCGCAATCTGCAAGTGTGAACCAAGTCGAGGTCCACACCCTCTCCGATTATGCCTTCGTTTCGGGTAACGGATGGCCCGACAAGTTCGGGAGTCAATTCCATTGTCGAATCGGGATTGAAGTTTGCCTCCAGACGGTCTTCCGGCAACTGGACGCGGTAACCGACAATACGTGGAAAACAAATCTCGCTGGGATTCCGTTCCGGAATGATTGCCTTGACCTGAACTGTCTTACGGGGCGGCAGGGGAGCGGCGACCACCGGTTGCGCCGTGAAGTCAAATGGAATGCCGAGCACATCAGCGTATTCGACGGGAAACCGGCCTTCGTCATTCAACTCGTACGACTGGCGGCGAAGCGCCCGGCCGACCGCCTGTTCACACAAAAGCTGGGTGCCGAAGGCGCGGACGCCAAGCACATGGGTGACCGTGTTGGCATCCCAGCCTTCTGTCAGCATTGAAACGGAGACGACGCAGCGCACCGATTCACCCAGCTGCCCGATCTTGCCGACTGTATTCATTACCTCCCGCAGCAATTCAGCATCGGAAATTTTGTCGCTGGACTCGATGTTGCCTGTGCGCCCAATCCGGTCGCGGCGGAAGCGATCGATTTCGTTTTTCGCGATCTTGCGGAAGCTGTCATCCAGCCCCAGACCGGATTCAAGTTGCTCGCTGTCGATCAGAAGCGTCCGCGGACGCCCAAACGGGTTGCCGTGATCATCGTGGTTTTGGAACAGTTTCAATCGGCCTGGGACATGAACTGTGGATCCGTCTACCCCCCCCCCCCGATGATACCCGGCGATGTAGTCGTATAACAGCTTCGACGTTGATGTGTTGTTGCAGACCAAGATGAAGCAGGGAGGAACTTCAATTCCCTGTTTTTTCCAAAGGCGAAAAGTTTTTTCGTAATGACCGTAGAGAGCCTCGATGGCGGTCTGGAGCATCGGGGGAATGTTCAGAGAATCAAGGTTGGAAGTCCTGCTCCGGCCCCGTTTGGGCATGTCTTTTCCAATATGCTCCCAAAGGTTCCGAAGTTTCGGCATGTCACTGCCGGGCACGTTGTCGGCAACCGGCACCCGGGGCAATTTCACAATTCCGCATTCAATGGCGTCCATTAGGGAGAAGTCGCACATGGTCCAAGGGAACAGCGTTCCTTCCGCGTAGCCTGATCCGCGCAGGAAGAAGGGGGTGGCGGATAAATCGGTTACACGGGAAACGCGCATTTTGCCGGCTGCCGCTTCCAGCCCGGATATCCAGAGTCTTGCAGCTTCCTCGTGTTTTTTCGCTTCCTTGAGTTCATCTCCCCTGAGGGCGCTGCCGCCAGCGTCTTCCGGCTTTGACCGGTAACAGTGATGCGCCTCGTCATTCAGCACGAATATATTCTTGATACCCAGCAACTCAGGCATCACGCGTCTGAGCATCTGACCTTCGCTCTCAATGGAACGCAATTCAGGTCCATGCCCCTTGAGAAGGGCGCGGCCGCCTTTTGATATCTCCAATGTTTCGCGCCGTTTGAACGCGTGAAAGTTGGTGATGACGATTTTCGCTCGATCAAGGTCGCCCAGCATGTCACGCGGCACAAGTTCCCTGGTCTTGTAGTAACTTTCCGGATCATTGGGCCAGAGCACACGCAAGCTGTCTTTAATGGTTATGCCGGGGGTAACGACTAGGAAACCGCGCGTGAATCGCTTGCTGTTCGGATGCCGAAGCGCGTTTATGGTCTGCCAAGCGATGAGCATGGCCATAACCGCGGTCTTTCCGGCCCCGGTGGCAAGCTTAAGGGCGAGCCGGGAAAGGCTGGAGTTCGCTGCCGAGTTGACTTGGCTGAGATGTTCCAGAAGGGACCGCTCGTGTTTTCCGCCCTTGGGGGCGACTTCGGTCAACCAGATCACGGTCTCCACGGCCTCGACTTGGCAGAAAAACGGCCGTACCCTGTTGAATGAGTGATTCCGCCAGTGGTTCAGCAAACGCGCCGTTTCAGGTGTCACCCGCTGCTGAGCGCTGTCCGGAATTTCCCGCCAGCGATCCACAGAGTTCCTTACGCTCTCAATAATCCAGGCATGTTCGTATTTCTGGTCGTCCGCTGCGCCTATTTCGCCCCCAATTTCGCCGAAAGGAAGCTCTGGATTCGTGCTGCCGCTGTTCCGCGGACTGGGAATCGGCGTAGCGAATGAGACTTTTCGGCGCTTCCCGCGGATCTTACCCGTGGGTTGTCTCTTATCATCAAGTTCCCAGTGGCGGGCCGGATACTCGTACGGCGAGTTGAGAACGGGATTCGTAAAGAAATCGCTGACCGAATCCATGTCAAACCGATGTCAATGTCTGACTGTCATCACAGGAAGGATGGAACAAGACAGCACAGCTCGTTGTGCGTGGCTCCGGCGGTGGACCGCTGTTTTTCCGGCCGATCATTTTCTACTCCATCGCTGCCGCCTTGAAGACGCTCATCGCAAGACACGGGCCGTCGCCGGCGTTTTCTGTCCTAACGCCGCCGCGGCTTGTCCCGTTTCTGATCGAAGCCGCTATAGAGACTCCGGCCGAAAGTCCATCGCCGGTTATCAGAACCGGTTGAAACGTTCGTGCCGTCACTCCTGCGGTGTTTGTGTCTCCGGCAGAAACCCCATCAACGAATTTGGCGCAGCGGGCCAGACAATGTGATGTCTGACCGCTTTCCCTGTCGCAAGCGGCTTGATTTACATGGCGATCTGTGGTAAAATTCGGCCAAGATGCCGCAAACCAGCCAAATTAGGGGGAGGTTATATGATGGACAGACGGTCTTTTTTCACAGCCGCGGCTGCCGGTGGAACGGCGGCGGCGGGTCTTGCGGCGCCGGCGATTGCGCAGGGCAAGCGGACATTGACAATGGTCACCACTTGGCCGCGCGGTTTCGCTGGAGTGCATGACAGCGCACAGTTCTGCGCGGACAGAATCACGTCTCTGACGGACGGCCAGCTGACAGTTGATTTGAAAGCGGCCGGGGAGTTGGTCGGCGGAGCAGAGTCTTTTGACGCTGTCGCATCCGGTCAAGCGGACCTTTACCACGCCCCGGACTATTACTTTCTCAGTCAGCACCCGGCCTACGCGTTTTTCACCGCAGTGCCCTTCGGCATGACCACGGAGGAATTTCGGGTCTGGTATTATCAGGAGGGCGGTCACGACCTGCATGACGAGCTCGGCAAGATTTTTGGACTGAAGTCCTTCATCGCCGGAAATACGGGGGCGCAGTCGGGCGGATGGTTCCGCAAGCGAATCGAAAGTCCGGACGATTTTCAAGGCCTCAAATTCCGCATGCCGGGACTCGGCGGCAAGGTTCTCGGAGAACTCAATGCCTCTGTGCAGAACATAGCGCCCGGGGAAGTGTATCAGGCGCTGGCGACGGGTGCTCTCGACGGAGCTGAATGGATCGGTCCTTGGGCCGACGAAAAAGCCGGATTCATGGAAATCACCAAAATCTACTACGCTGTGAGTTTCCATGAGCCAGCAGCGGCGCTGTCGCTGGCTTTCAACCGGGATGTGTTCGACTCGCTGACGCCGAGTCAGCAGGCAATCGTGGAATCCACCGCCGCACATGCGCACGAATGGACTATGGCGCTGTTTGTCGCCAATAATTCAGGCGCTCTGCAGCGGCTGATCTCCGCCGGCGTCGAGGTGAATGAGTTCCCGGACAACGTGTGGGACGCGTTCGGCGCGGCGACAAAAACGGTATTGGACGCGAATCTTGATGATCCCCTCTATAAGACCATCTATGAAAGCTTTTTTTCGTCAATGAACCGGTCGGCCTCATGGCTCGACAAATCCACCGGCGAATTCACACGGCAGCGTGATCGCGTCAGAGTTTTTTGAACGCCGCTCCGCGTATCCGGCCTTTCCTCGCAAACGGGGAAGGCCGCTCAGGCCGGTGACCGGAAACATATGGCCGGCAGTCGAACCTGATGTTTGAAATCATTGCGGGTTTATTGGTGAATCTCGGCCTGTCGGTGTACCATCTCGGCTATGCCGTGACTCACCCGGGACTCTGGCTGAACTGGACGGACAAAGAGTCTTTGATGCGGTTCGTCTATTACGGCGGATCGCGAGAATTCCTGTTTGTCATGCTGATGCTTTTCGCTCTCCTGACCGGCCTCGGACTGTGGCGGCCGAAGATCATGTGGGGGTCGGTCAGGACATTCGAGTTCATCGGAAATTGGGTCGGGCGCGTATTCTGCTGGGCGGGCCTGCTGATGGTGCTGCAGCAGGTGATGATCATCGCGCTGCGAAGAATATTCCGCGTCGCGGATATATCGATCGGCCCGTTCGGCTACACATTCACACGGGATCTGAGCTGGTTCGGAGAAGAACTGAAACTCTACAACGCGATGATCGTGTGCCTTTGCTGCGGCTACACATTCATCCAAGGCGGGCATGTCCGTGTCGATCTCTTCTACTCGGTCGTATCGCACCGTGCGAAAAAATGCATCGACATGGCGGGATCCCTGCTGTTCATGCTGCCGTCCATGGCTCTGATTTGGCTCTACGCATGGTTCTTCATGTGGCGTCATCTCATCGTTCCCAAACCTTCGGCGTCGGACAGTCTTGAGCGGCTTCTGGCCAAGTCGCGGGCCGTGCGCTGGAATGTCGAAACCATCGGGTTTTCTCCCAACGGATTTGACGGTTACTTTCTTTTCAAAATGCTCTTGGTGGCGTTTGCGGCGTTGATTACTCTCCAAGCGGCGGCTTTCTTTTTCAGATCCCTGATGGAGTTCCGCGAAGGACCTGAGTCTGAGGGACGCTATGCCGACATTGATGCCGCAGGCCATGCGGCGGCCGGTTCCGCTGGAACCATGACCCGCGGCGGGGACGATGCCCGGCTTTGACGGCATTGAAATCTGCCTGATTCTGGTGTTCCTCTGCCTGTTCGGCGGAATTCTGTCAGGATTTCCGGTGGCGTTCGCCATCGCCGGTTCTGCCGTCGTTTCTTTTGGAATTATCGCCGCACTCGACAGTCACGGTCATTTGATCCATGCCGGGGTTGACACTTCAAGCGCCGAATACGCCGCTTTGCTGGCGGAAGGGGTGCCGCGAGTCGATATATCGCTCTTCCGCTACCCGGATTTGCCGACGATTGAACAGCCGGTTTTTCCCGACGGATGGGAGAAAGCTCTCGACCGGCGCATTTCGTTCATCGTCAACCGGATAAATGAAAGGGTGCTGGCGGGCCAGTCCGTGGAAACGCTTCTGGCGGTTCTGATGTTCGTGCTGATGGGCATCACGCTTGAGAAATCCAGGATCGCTAACGATCTTCTGACCACGATGGCCCGCGTGTTCGGGCCGCTGCCCGGCGGTCTGGCCGTGTCTGTCGTCGTCGTGGGCGCCTTCATGGCCGCTTCCACAGGTATCGTCGGGGCCACCGTCGTCACGATGGGTTTGCTGTCGTTGCCCACGATGCTCAGGAACAGGTATTCACCGGAACTGGCGACGGGAGTGATCGCGGCATCGGGCACTCTCGGGCAGATCATACCTCCGTCGATCGTAATCGTGCTGCTAGGAACTCTCGCCGCCGACCTTTACGCGACCGCGCAGGAGACCAGAGCTGTTGCCGCCGGGTGTTCCGATGCCCTGACCTTTCTCGGCAAGGCTGCGGTTTTGTCGGTCGGAACTCTGTTTCAGGCCGCGCTTCTGCCCGGGCTGTTGCTGGCCCTGCTGTATGCATTGCTCTCACTCGGTTTCGCGCTCGTGAATCCGATCAAAGCCCCGCCTGTGCCCGCGGTCGGGCGGAGCGGTGAAACTGTCCCAGCGAAACACCGGTTGATTTGGTATCTCGGCGTGCCCGCGGGATTGATCGCGGCTGTGGCGGCCGCAGGCATGCTGGGATTGGTCGGCAGCCGGGACATTGTCTTGGAAAGATACTCCGGAATCGGCGAATCGCCTGAACTCCGGACGAATGTTTCCGACAGGTGCCGCAGTTCTATGATCGCGCTTCACGGCCGGGAAATGTGGGACCGCGCAGTCGCCAAGCAGAAGGAAATCGATGAAACCGGGGGTCAAGTCGCCCGTCACCGGCTGAACGAGGAAGAGCTGGAGGCGGCGCTGGCAGACAGGCTCGCGGCCGCCGCGCCGCTGTCGTCCGGAGTCGTCACCGGTTTTCTCCTGCTGTCTCTCGTGCTGGCGGCCGCCCGCGGGTCTTCATTGACCTCCAGTCCCCGTCCTTTGATCATCGGCGCGGCCGGAGCTGTTTGCGCGCTCGCCGCCGACATCGCCTTCATCTCTCCGCTTACGTCACCGGGAAAGATGCTGGCCGTAATCGCGCTGCCGCTCGCCGCGACGCTTTACGGCTGCTGGCACGCCGCGGTAACGCTTTCGAAGAATGAATTGATAAGAGTCACTTTTCCGCCGTTGGTGCTGGTCGTCGCCGTCCTTGGATCCATACTCGGAGGAATCACCAATCCCACGCCCGCAGCGGCTCTAGGCGCCGCCGGAGCCATTATGCTGGCGGGTTACCGGGTCCTCCGGGAACGGAACCGCAGCGGCAGAATCATTATCATAGCCAGTTTCGCGGTCGTGATCATGATCCTGGCCGGGATCAATTTTGACCTTCGGATTTCCGTCGATACGATCGGCATCGCTGACTGGATCGCGTTTTTGGTCGCCCAAGCGGCGTATTCCACAGCCATGACCGGACTGCTCTATGCGGTGTGGGCGCTGTTTCGAAACCGTGTGCTGACGCCGGTAGTCCGCGAAACCGCCAAGGTCACGTCAATGGTCTTCACGATCCTGATCGGCTCTCAGCTTCTCAATCTCGTGGTGATATCGTTCGGCGGCGAACACTATATCCAGGATTTTCTGCGTAGTTTCGATCAGGAGATGACCGTTTTTCTCGTCGTGATGGCCATTCTGTTCGTCCTGGGCTTCGTGCTGGACTTTCTTGAGATCATTTACATCGTGGTTCCGATCGTGGGACCGGTGATTTACGGCGGCACGCTGGATCCGGCCTGGGTCACGATCATGATCGCCGTCAACCTCCAGACGTCGTTTTTGACCCCGCCTTTCGGATTCGCGCTGTTTTATCTGCGGGGAGTCGCCCCGCCGGAAGTGACCACCGGCCACATCTACAGGGGGATCATCCCGTTCGTGGTCATACAGGTTCTCGGGCTCGCGCTGTTATGGCTTGTTCCGGAAATCGTCACTCTGGTTCCATATCTCATGGGGAAATGACGCCGGCGCTCCGCGGTTCACGGGTCCGGGAAATGATCCGGCGTGTACGCCTCGGGCCTGGTCATTTCGGTCCAATGGCCGTTCCGCAGCACTTCAAGCGGCGAGAACCGTGATTTGTACTCCATTTTCTTGCTGGTCGGGATCCAGTAGCCCAAATACACATATTTGAGCCGGCGTTTTGACGCTTTGGCGATTTGAACATGGTCAAGCACCATGTAGGTGCCGAGTGAACTCTTGCTGCGGTCCGGGTCGAAATATGAGTAGAGCATGGACACACCGTCATCCAGCACGTCCGTGATGCATGCGGCGACAAGCCCCTGACAGCCGCCGGCAGCGGGACGGCTGTCGGAATACATCACCAGCCAAGTCCTGACGGCGGTTTCCTCAACCATCTCTTGGTAATCGCTCTCGGTCATATCCGCCATGCTTCCGCCGCCGTGGCGCTCGGCGATGTATTTCTTGAAAAGCTCGTACTGGGACATGTCCGCGATAGGCGCGGCCAATGTCCGTTTCAAATGGCGGTTATGCTGCAGTATTCGCTTCTGGCTGGCGCTAGGCGCGAAATCCGCAGCCCGGATCCGAACCGAAATGCAGGCTTTGCAGTCCATGCAGGCCGGCTTGTAGAGCGCGAACTGGGTGCGCCGGAATCCGTGTTTGGCCAGTGTGTCATAGATCAACTCGGCGCCGTTTCCGGGTGCGATGGTGAATATCTTCCGTTCCCGCCGCCCGTCCAGGTACGGGCAGGGCTCGGAACTCGTGACGTGGAATGCCGGAAACTCGATTTGCCGATGAAACATGCGCCGCCTTCCGTAACCGGGTCAATCGTAACAACAGCTGGGCCTGCAGGCAATAATCGCAGCCCCGGCGAAGTCGTCATTCCACGGCGGGACGCTCGGCGGTGAGAAGTGACAGAAGCGGGCTCTCGCCGCGTCGCCGTGAAAGAAGCTTTGGCGGCGGCCGCCAAAGCTTCCGTCAGGATTCCCGGCAAACGGTTATCATGCCGATTCGCCGGACTGTTTGGAACGTTCGTTCAGGAACTGGTCAAATTCGGCTTTGTCCTTGGCTTCGCGAAGCCGCTTGAGGAAAGCTTCGAAAGCGGCCTGTTCGTCTTCCAGCCGCTGAAGGACCTGTTCTTTGTAATTGTCGAAGGCGGCGTTGCCGGATGATTTTGAACGGCCCCGTCTGCCGAATGTCTTTCCAAATGATTTGTTACAGTTAAACATGCGTTTGCTCCAGATGAGGTAAAAGAGGATCACGAGGCCTACCGGCCAGGACCAGACAAACCCTAGGACCATGACTGCGATCCAGGCGAGTTTTCCCCGCGCGTCCAGCCATTCGACCACGGGACGGACGATGTCAGAAACCAAATTCATTGTGCGGATCTCCATTCCAAGCACGGTCCCGATCAATAACGCTGCAGTCGCCTCGCCGCCGGGACAATTGAGACTTCACCCAGCATCGCCTGCAGCGCCCAAGGCTGAATCAACGCGCCGAGTGTTAATGTAATTCACATTAACACTGCCGATATGGGATCGGCAAGAAAATTGTCAAGGGCCGGGGGAGATTTTTGTGCTTGCCTGCGGATGCGGGCATTGAATCCCCGGTCAGGCTGTTCCATCAGTTGTCAGGTTCAACCAGTCCCAGGCCGCGCAGGTAAATTCCGATTCCGGATTCAAGGAGATCTTCGGGCGAGTAGGGCGAGCGGTCGCCGATCTGCCCGCGGGCGAATAATTCCACGACTCCATGGCTGAATGCCCATATATGGTCGCAGACCATGGCCGCCGGAGGCATGCGGCCCGGCGGCAGATGCGCCACAAGCCGGCGCGACGCCTTCTCGACTACCGACTTCGCGCGTTGCGCGGCTCGTGCCAGATCCTGATTGGCATTGACGGAAATGCCGGCTTCAAACATGGCGATATAGTAGCCGGGATATTTGCGGGCGAATGCCAAGTAGGCAAGACCGGTTTTCTCGAAGGCCGTGAGGGCTGACGGCTTGCCGTCATTGTAGGCGAACTCCATCAGATCAGCGAAAATCTCAAATCCCTGCCGCGCCGATTCGACGAGCAAGTCGTCACGCGAGCCGAAATGCCGGTAAGGCGCGGCGGCGGACACTCCGGCGCGTTTCGCGGTCTCTGCGATCGTGAAGGCCCGCGGTCCCTGTTCCTCAATCAGCGCCAGCGCCGCGGTGACCAGAGCCTGTTTCAGATTGCCGTGATGATAGCCGCGTTTCTCCACCGCCGGGGACTCCGTCATCCGCATCCGACACGCTGAAGATCATATGGCGTCGACTGGTAGATTTCATTGACCCAGTTGCCGTAGAGCAAATGGCCGTGGCTGCGCCACCGGTTGCTCGGCGGCCGGCTGATGTCATCGCCGGGATAATAGTTCCGCGGCATTCCCGCCGGCGTCCCGCTGCGCAGGTCCCGTTCGAATTCTTCAGCCAGCGTGGCGGTGTCGTATTCGAAGTGATTGAAAATATACAGGGCCCGCCGGCTCAGATCTTCAATCAGGCAGGGGCCGGTCTGCCTGGAGCCCAGAAGGACGCGCAGATCCGGGCATTTCTCAACATCGTTCGAACGGATCTCGGTCCAGCGGCTCACCGGTATGACGAACTCGTCGGAGAAGCCTCGCAGATAAGGAGAAGCAGGGCACAGATTGCTGTGCTCAAAGCAGCCGAAAGCCTTTCCCGGAAGCATGTGTTTTTCGATCCGGTGCCAGTGCCACAGCATGGCCATGCCTCCCCAGCAGACTCCGAGCACCGAATGCACATGGGTTTGGCTCCAGTCCATGACCTCTGTCAGTTCGTTCCAATAGGTCACCTTGCCGAACGGCAGATGCTCGATCGGTGCGCCGGTCACGATCAATCCGTCGAATTTCCTGCCGCTGACGGCCCTGAAGGTCTGATAGAACGCTTCCATATGTTCCGCTGAAGTGGTCTTGGACTGATGTTCGGTCATGCGTATCAGGGTCAGGTTGATCTGCAGAGGGGTGGCCCCGATCAGCCGGGCAAACTGCGTTTCGGTTTCAATTTTCTTGGGCATCAAGTTCAAAAGACCGATTTCCAGAGGACGGATGTCCTGTCTTCTGGCTTGGGTTTCGCCCATGACCATGACGCCTTCGCGGCAAAGCACGCGGTAAGCCGGAAGTGATTCAGGAATATTGATCGGCACGGTCAGTTATCCGTTCAGGCGTCGGCCCGCGTCCGATCCAGAGCTTCCGCGATGATCTCGACAATGTCATCGGCTCCGTCGGCGCGGGCAATGTCCCCGGCATCGACTTCAATGCCCCAGTTGCGGGCCATGGCGGCATAGCGGGGCTGTCTGGAATCCAGCGCGCGCCTGTAAATCCAGCGGGCGAAATCATCCGGATCCACATCCTCTTCACGGACATTGAATTCTTCCAAATAGTCATTCCATTTGGAATCGAGAAATTCCGGCCTGTAATACATGGGTTTTGGCTGCTCGCTGAATCTCTCCTGCAGTCTGGCGGAATGTCCGGGCGCGCCCTTGATCCACACCAGCAGGAGCCTGCGGCTCAGTTCCTTCAGGATAGTGTCATTTCGATCCCCGGGATCCACCACTTCACAGATCGATCCTCCGGAGTCGCAAACAAAATGTTTGTATCCGTAAAGGTCGTCCGCGCGCTGAATGAAGCGCGGCGTGTCCAAGAGAGCCTGCGTCTCCGCATGCCGATGAAGCCTCTGCCGCCGCCGGTACTCCGCGATGTTCAGCCCGCCTTTGCGTTCGCTGCCCGGTTTGCCCATATAGGTGGACAGCGGGTTCAGATTGCCGAAAGTGATGTTGGAGGCGATGTAAATCGAATCCGATCTGAGCAGTTCAGCCAGAAATGGATTGCGCATCGCTTCGAGTTTGAAATTGTCAACGATGTGCTCTCCCATATAGCGGGTGCCAATCCGGTAATCCACGGAGTAATGAAACCATTCGCCGGAGCCGCGCAGAATCGCCGACAAATGGGTTTTGCCCACGCCGGACATGCCGAAGAGCAGGAGGCGGCGGGAGGCGGCGGCTCTCCAGTCCGCGGCGTTTTCGTAAATCATTGCCATTCCATAGAATTCACTCCCGCGAATTACGGCAGTCCGCCGCAGAATGCCAGTTCCGCTCCTTATTGAAAAACTGCATACATTCCTGAATTCCGTTCAGGCAGCCCTGCTGCCGGTTTGACCTATCCTGATGCGGACTCAGCCGCTGTTCGCGCCGGCAATCCGGACATTGACGTAATTCGCGCCGAGTATGAGGACCGCGCCGACGATCATGAACGCGTCTATCGCTTCGCCGTAGAGTAGAAGACCAGCGACCGCGATGACAGGGAGACGGGCGAAATCCAGCGGCATCACGAGAGTGGCCGGCGCGATCCGAAGAGCTTTGGCGAGGCAGAGATGAGCTGACAGCCCGCATACTGTTATCAGAGCGACAGGCAGCAGAGAACGGCTTGAAGGAAGCGTGATCTCAAGGTCGATGCTCGCGCAGAAGATACTGAATACGCTTTGGATCGCGCACATCCAGAAGAGAATCCCGGTGACACTCTGAACCGCGACCAGCCGGCGCGTCGCGATGGCCGCGCCTGCGAATCCGACCGCGCAGAAGGCAGCTGCGGCCATGCCGGGCGAAAACTGGACAAATCCGGGACGGGCGACCAAGAGCAAGCCCGCGAATCCGGCGAGCGTGGCGGCGATCCGGGCCTTCGGCAGAACTTCTCTGAGCAGCAGAGGCGCCAAGACAGCGGTCCACAACGGGGCTGTGAATTCGAATGCGAATACCTGAGCAAGCGGTATCGCAGTCACCGCGAAAAGCCAGAGATTAGTGGCTCCGAAATGAAGGCTGTTACGGATCAAATGAAGGCCGAACGCGCCGCCGCGGAGATCACGGAGCGTCCCGGCGGCGGCTGCGAATGCCGCCACTATGATCAACCCGGCAATGGAACGGCAGGCAATGATTTCAAATGTGTCCAGTTCGGCGCCGGCTTCCCGGCCGGCAACAGCCATCGTGCTGAAGGAAATCACGGTTCCGATCATCCATGCCGCAGCTTTCAGCGGCTGGCCGGCGCTTTTGGTCATATCCGCTCGCCCGCGCCTGTCATGGAGTCGCTGCGCCACTTGAGCCGCAAAAGAATCATTCCCACTCGATCGTGCCCGGCGGTTTAGAGGTGATGTCGTAAAGAACACGGTTGATTCCGCGCACTTCGTTGACGATCCGAGACGCTGTTTCCGCGAGGAATTCGCGATTGAATCCAAAAAAATCCGCCGTCATGCCGTCGACGCTGGTAACTGCGCGGAGAGCGCAGACGGATTCATAGGTCCGGCCGTCCCCCATAACACCGACGGATTGAACAGGAAGCAGGGCCGCGAAAGCCTGCCAGATATCGTCGTACAGACCGTGTTTGATGATCTGCTCAATGAAAACCGCATCGGCTTCCCGCAGTATCGACAGTTTTTCGTGGGTAACATCGCCGGGGCATCGAATGGCGAGGCCAGGGCCCGGGAACGGGTGCCGTTTCACGAATGAAGAGGGCAGACCGAGTTCGCGCCCGAGTTCCCGGACTTCGTCTTTAAAGAGTTCACGCAGCGGTTCGACAAGTTGCAAGCCGAGTTCAGCGGGCAGTCCGCCGACATTGTGGTGGGACTTTATGGTCGCCGACGGCCCGCCTCCGGCGCTGACGGACTCAATGACATCCGGATACAGCGTGCCCTGTGCCAGATGGGTCGCGCCGTCGATTTTCGCCGCTTCTTCCTTGAACACTTCAATGAACAGTTTGCCGATGATTTTCCTCTTCGCTTCAGGGTCAGTGACATCCCTGAGCGCGGTCAGGAAACGGTCCGAGGCATCAACCGGTTTCAGCGGAATCTGAAAACTCCCGCGAAACAGCGCTGCGACAGTTTCCGCTTCGCCTTCCCGCAGAAGCCCGTGATCAACGAAAACGCAGGTCAGCTGGCCGGGAAGGGCATGATGAATCAAGGCCGCCGTCACTGCAGAGTCGACACCTCCGGAGAGACCGCAAATGACATGCGCATCGCCGATCTCATTCCGCAGGCTTTCCAATGCGCTGTCCCGGAAAGACGCCATGGTCCAATCGCCTTTGAAGCCGGCCAGCCGACTGAAATTCACGAAAATTCTTGCCCCGTTGTCCGTGTGGTGCATTTCAGGGTGGAACTGGAGTCCGTAAAAACCGCGGGAAACATCCGCGACCGCGGCCATCGGCGCATTGTCGGAACGGGCAATGACCTCAAAACCGTCAGCGAGGTCCGTGACCCGGTCCCCGTGCGACATCCACACATTTTCATGGCCTTGCGCGAAAAGCCCTTCAAACAGACCTGAGGCGGAGGCCGGCCCCGCGGGCATGAGCTTGGCGCGTCCGAATTCACGGTGATGGCCTTGCTCAACGCGGCCGCCCAACTGCTTCATCATCAACTGCTGTCCGTAGCAGATTCCCAGTATCGGGATACCCATGTCATAAATGGACTCAGGGGGAAGCGGACATCCGGTTTGTGTCACGCTGCCCGGCCCTCCTGACAAAACAATGGCTTGGGGCCGGAATTTCCCGCGGATGAACTCTTCCGTTGCGGTTTGAAAAGGATGAATTTCGCAATAGACGCGGGCTTCACGCAGTCGACGGGCGATAAGCTGACTGACCTGGCTGCCGAAATCAATGATTAACAGTCTTTGACGCGGGTCTGATGTCATGTTCACGCTGTCCCGATGATATCCTGAAGACTGGGTGCTGCCGCAGAAGCAGTGCTGATTAAAGCTCGTATATCTTATGATTTGCCGAGTATTAACGGCTTTTGTTTCGAGTGTGGACGGCAGGGCATGACTTCATACGCTTTGAAACGGTCCGCCCCGAATGCCGGAACCGCATGCGGGCGGTCATGTTGCAATTGAATCAGGTCATTCCGTGGCCGGTGTCAAGCGCGTGACAGAACATGAGGCATTGCAGGCAGAATAAATCTGGTCTGGGTTTGGGACGCTATTCCGGCATCCAGCCGGTTAAGGTTGCCGACAGCGGCGAAAAATTCCTGACATTATGCCCTTGCAAGCAGTTCAATCGTGCCGACGGTCTCGCAGGTTTTGCTTTCGTCGCGGGGGCCGCGAGCGGAAACTGTGCTGGAGGAGCCTGACAAGATATTCGACGGCGGGACCTGTTCGTAAATAAGATTGTCAGATAATTTATATAACATATTGATGCTGATATTTATTTTTCTATTCTGTCTGAGACATTTCCAGTTCACGCATGAGCGTCCTAAACGCTCCAGCGGATATAAAGACATGCGAAAGGCGGCATACCATGCCGTTGACGAAGTTGCTGCCCGCCGCTATTTTACGCACTCAGACGCAGTATCAAGGTATCAAGTTATGAACACCCTGGCTATGCCTGCGGGGAAAGTATCCGGCAAGGCGACGTACAAGGATGTTCTCGACGCGCCGCCCCACATGACAGCCGAAGTGCTCGCGGGCAAACTTCACACCCATCCCCGACCGGCGGCGCGTCATGCGTGGGCGAGTTCAGCTCTTGGAATTGAAGTCGGAAGCCCATTCAGCCGCGGGCGCGGGGGTCCCCGCGGCTGGTGGATTATCGACGAGCCGGAGTTGCATTTCGGCTCCGGCGGGGAGGACATAGCCGTGCCGGATCTGGCCGGCTGGCGTCGGGAAACCATGCCCGAATATCCTGATGCGGCTTATTTCGACATCGCGCCGGACTGGGTCTGCGAGATCCTGTCGCCTTCGACCATGCGGATCGACCGGCACGAGAAGGCGGAGATTTATGCCCGCGAGCGTGTCTCCCATATGTGGTTCGTCGATCCCGGTGTGCAGATGCTGGAAGCGTTTGAACTCCGCGGGGGCCGCTGGACGCTGCTTGCCACGCTTGCCGATGACGCGCCGGTCTCGCTCCCGCCTTTCGATGCCGTCACTTTCCCGCTTGACGCGCTTTGGCCGGAAAGCGCCGGCGGCGGCAACAGAACGGCGGAGAAGAACAGCGCAAATGATGCCCGCTGAACGGCTCTGCCGGCTCTTAAATGCTGCAGGACATCTTGCAGATCTGTTCCGCAGGAGCGTGCGCTTAGGGGCGGCCATTTCGAACGGCTGCGCATGGTTACGGTCCGCTGCGCGGCACGGGAACCCGCCCGGCATTGCCGGCTGGCTGAAAATACGGCATCCGCAGTGCGATTAACGCCCCGCCTGAACCGGCACAGACGTATTTCGGAGGTCGGTGATACGTGGTGAATACCCGAGGAAACATTGCATGTGACGTCCTCATGTTTGTGGGATATGCTTTTGAATATCCAGACAAGATTCGTCGCCGCCGGCGCGATTGCCGCGGAAAACGGCGGGCGGACGGTGCCGGAAGTGAATGAATACGCGACAGCCGGTGACCTCTAAACAGATTGCGAAACAGAAAGGTGCAAGACATTTAATTGTTTTGCCGTTGCAGCCTGCCGTGCCCGCGGGTCGAGAAAGTCAGTGAACTGACGGTCCATCAGGCAGCATCTCAGGGCCGGCATGGCATCAGCCCCGGTTATATCCCGCACGCTTCATGCGCACGGCTGCGACCTGCTTGCAACCGCTTGCTGCCACGCCCGACCCTGAGGGCATGGTCCGCCGCCGATACTCGCCATAGCGCGCGCCTTTCGTTCGCACGATAGTATCGGCAGCGCTCCCGCACCGCGGGGTCCGGATGTCGTTCCAGCTCAGCGATGACATCGCGAACCCGTCCGGTTTGAAGCCGCGCCTTGAAACGAGCGAACTGACGCCGCCGCATTCGACAATGAGACCTGTTCGTAAATAAGATTGTCAGATAATTTATATAACATATTGATGCTGATATTTATTTTTCTATTCTGTCTGAGACATTTCCAGTTCACGCATGAGCGTCCTAAACGCTCCAGCGGATAAAGACATGCGAAAGGCGGCATACAATGCCGTTGACGAAGTTCCTGCCCGCCGCTATTTTACGCATTCAGACGCAGTATCAAGGTATCAAGTTATGAACATCCTGGCTATGCCTGCGGGGAAAGTATCCGGCAAGGCGACGTATAAGGACGTTCTCAATGCGCCGCCCCACATGACAGCCGAAGTGCTCGCGGGCACACTTCACACCCATCCCCGACCGGCGGCGCGTCATGCGTGGGCGAGTTCAGCTCTTGGAATTGAAGTCGGAAGCCCATTCAGCCGCGGGCGCGGGGGGCCCGGCGGCTGGTGGATCGTGTTCGAGCCGGAGTTGCATTTCGGCTCCGGCGGGGAGGACATAGCCGTGCCGGATCTGGCCGGCTGGCGTCGGGAAACCATGCCCGAATATCCTGATGCGGCTTATTTCGACATCGCGCCGGACTGGGTCTGCGAGATCCTGTCGCCTTCGACCATGCGGATCGACCGGCACGAGAAGGCGGAGATTTATGCCCGCGAGCGTGTCTCCCATATGTGGTTCGTCGATCCCGGTGTGCAGATGCTGGAAGCGTTTGAACTCCGCGGGGGCCGCTGGACGCTGCTTGCCACGCTTGCCGATGACGCGCCGGTCTCGCTCCCGCCTTTCGATGCCGTCACTTTCCCGCTTGACGCGCTTTGGCCGGAAAGCGCCGGCGGCGGCAACAGAACGGCGGAGAAGAACAGCGCGAATGATGCCCGTTCACAGGATGGCAAGCCCGGCGCTGAGACGACTCGCCCGGAATCCTGAATAAGTCCTTGACATTCGATCCTGTTGCGAGCCGCCGTTTCTCTGCTGCCGGGTCCATATTCCGCCTGTTTGATTGAATGCCCGTTGAACGGCTCTGCCGGCTCTTAAATGCCGCAGGACATCTTGCAGGTCTGTTCCGCAGGAGTGTGCGCTTAGGGGCGGCCATTTCGAACGGCTGCGCATGGTTGCGGTCCGCTGCGCGGCACGGAACCCCGCTCGGTATTGCCGGCTGGCTGAAAATACGGCATCCGCAGTGCGCTTAACGCCCCGCCTGAACCGGCACAGCCGTATTTCGGAGGTCGGTGATACGTGGTGAATACCCGAGGAAACATTGTATCTGACGTCCTCATGTTTGTGGGATATGCTTTTGAATATCCAGACAAGACTCGTCGCCGGTGCGATTGCCGCGGAAAACGGCGGACGGACGGGCAGTCGGTGCCGGAAGTGAATGAATCACGCAACAGCCGGTGATCTCTAAACAGATTGCGAAACAGAAAGATACGAAGATTATGACACAAATCGGCCGAAGCCGGCCAAGGCCGGCACGGCGCGGCGGAGGGGCCGCGCGGCGAAGCGAACGGATGCGGATGCGTATTGAGACGGTCCGCTATATCGAGCGGAAAATTCCGAATTTCGAGATTTTGAACGATGAGGCGGTTCAGATCATTGAGCACAACGCCGAGAACATCCTTGAGAATATCGGCGTGTCGTTCCTCGATAATCCGCCGGCGCTGGATCTGTGGAAACAGGCGGGCGCGGATGTTGACGGCGAAAGGGTGCGGCTGCCTTCGGGACTGGCGCGCAAACTGTGCGCGACGGCGCCGGGCGGATTCGTGCAGAAAGCGAGAAACCCGGAGAAGTCCGTGCATATCGGCGGTAACAGCTTGGTTCTGGCTCCGGTTTACGGACCGCCTTTCGTGCGCGATTTGGAAGGGGGCCGCCGTTATGCGACGATTGAGGATTTCCGGAATTTTGTCAGGCTCGGCTATATGTCGAAATGGCTTCATCATTCCGGTGGAACGGTCTGCGAACCCACGGATCTGCCAGTAAGCCAGCGTCATCTCGACATGCTGTATGCGCATATGACGCTCTCGGACAAGCCTTATATGGGGTCAGTGACGGATCCTTCGCGGGCCGAAGACTCCGTGGCTATGGCCGGACTTCTGTTCGGCAGCGAATTTGTCAGCCGCAACACGGTGATGACATCGCTGATAAACATCAACTCTCCGATGGCGTTCGATTCAGTGATGACGGGAGCGCTGGAAGTTTATGCGCGGGCCAACCAAGCGTCCATTGTCTCGCCGTTCATCGTCGGCGGAGCGATGGCGCCGGCGTCCGTCGCGGGAACCCTGACCCAGGTTCTGGCCGAAGTGACGGCGGGAGTGGCCTACAGCCAGCTTGTGCGGCCCGGCGCGCCGGTGATTTTCGGCGTCTTCGTGACTTCAATGGATATGAATTCCGGCGCGCCGACCTTCGGCACGCCCGAAGCGAGTCAGATCCTGTATGGAGCTGGACAGCTGGCGCGCCGCATGAACCTGCCGTTCCGGTCGGGCGGATGTATGTGCGGCTCTAAGCTGCCGGACGCGCAGGCGGCATTCGAGTCGGCCAACACGTTGAACGCCTCCCTGCTGGGCGGCGTGAATTTCATGCTGCACGCATGCGGCTGGCTGGAGGGCGGACTTGTCAGTTCATATGAAAAATTCGTGATCGACGCCGACCAGCTGGGGGCTTTGCACCGGCTGGCCGAAGGCATTGATGTCAGTAAGAACGGCCAGGCTCTTGATGCGATTGAGGAAGTCGGCCCCGGCGGCCATTATCTGGGCTGCGTCCACACGCAGAAAAACTTCGAAACAGCGTTCTGGCGCACTGAAGTTCTTGATTACAAGCCTTTCGAGACTTGGCGGGAAGAGGGTTCCAGAGACACGGCGGCTCTGGCATCGGCCCGGGTCCGGAAACTCCTCTCGAACTACCAAGCGCCGCCGGTGGATCCGGGCGTCGACGAATCCATTCGAGATTTCATGCGGCGGCGGAAAGAAGCGCTGCCTGACTCATTCGCGTGAACGGCAGCGGCGGAATACGGCGAATGGCCGGCCGCCACCGTGCGGCCGGCCTGGTTCCGGAAGGTCAAGAGGACATGTCGTATGCGCGTTCACCGTGCGCCGACATATCCAAGCCCACCAGCTCCTCTTCTTCCGAAACACGCATCGGAAGCGCGAGTCCGACCAGTTTGACAAGGACGGCGGTCACAACAGCCGTGTAAATCCCGACAATCAGAATCGAGCCGACCTGGGCCGCCCAGCTGGCATCAGAGACGAAAACCGCGATCACGACGGTGCCGAATATTCCGCCGATTCCATGCACCGCGAACACGTCAAGCGTGTCGTCGATCTTGATCGTGTCTTTCACCAGCCCGACCCCGTATTGGCAGATCACCCCGGCAACTGCGCCGATGGCCAGAGCTTCGATCGGATTCACGAATCCGGATCCGGGGGTGATCGACGCAAGCCCGGCGATCGTGCCTGTGACTATGCCGACCAGCGATGCCTTGCCGTATCTGATTTTCTCCAGAATCGCCCAGGTCAGCGAGGCTGTTGCCGCGGAGATATGCGTGACGGTGAGGGCCGAAGCGGCGCCGCCGTCAGCGGCCAGCTGCGAGCCGCCGTTGAAACCGAACCATCCGATCCAAAGCAACGCGGCGCCGATCATCACGAAACCGGGGCTGTGCGGGGGCTTGTTCCTGTCTTTCCGCGGACCAAGAAAAAAAGCGATGACCAAAGCGGCGATCCCCGCGGTTTCGTGCACGACGATGCCGCCGGCGAAATCAAGCACGCCCGTCTCGCCGAAAATGCCGCCGTCGGACAGAATTCCTCCGCCCCATATCCAGTGCACGACCGGCGCGTAGCAGAGCAGCATCCAAAGCCCGGACAGGGCCAGCACGAAGCCGAAGCCGATCCTTTCAACATAAGCTCCGACAATCAGAGCCGGGGTGATGATCGCGAATGTCATTTGAAACGCGAAAAACAGCAGTTCGGGCAGGGTTCCCGACAAGCTGTCCGGAGTGACGCCCGTCAAAAACACCTTGTTTAAACCTCCCCACAAACCCGATCCGCCGTCGCCGAAGGCAATGGTATAGCCGAAAGCCAGCCACAGCACGCTCATCAGGCACGCGATCGAATAGGTTTGCATAAATGTGCCGAGCACATTTCTGGCCCGCACCAACCCGCCGTAAAATAACGCCAGTCCGGGGAGAGTCATCAACAGCACGAGCGCTGTCGCGACTGTAATCCAAGCAGTATCTGCTCCATTCATTTCAAAATCCCTTCCAATTTAATGTTAACCGCCGCGCCTCCGGCCAGCCCACCGTCGCCGGGATGATGAACAAAGAGGACGCAGAGCCAATTTGTTCGGCCTGTCAATCTTTCAAATTCAGATCTCAATCCCGTACACCCGTACATTTGGCAGGCCTTTGCGACGTCTATTCAATTTGAAAGTTGAATTCCAGCGGAATTCGCCGGCGAGGCCGTTTCGGAATGCCGCGAATCACTGGAAATGGCCGTCGTTCGGGTTCATTTGATCAGGAATTCCCCGGCCAGCCAGAGCAGCAGCAGAACAGCTGCGGCCGCGGCGCCGGCGAGCAGATCGTCGATCATGATTGATCCAGGGCCGTGACCGCGGTCAATGCGGCCGATGATCCCTGGTTTCCAGATATCAAAGAGCCGGAACAGCGCGAACGCGGCCAGCCAGGCCAGTCCGCCGGAACCTGAGGGCATCGTCTGCGAATGCGCGAACAGCGGCACGGGCAAAGCAGCCAGAAGCTGGCCGGCGGCCTCGTCGATTACGATCTGCGGCGGGTCTTGGGCCGGCGGCACGTCGGCGGTTGACCAGAACCCGGCTGCCGATGCGGCGGCCGCGGCGGCGGCTAAGGCGCCCGCGCCGCCGAAGTCAAAGACGACGACGCCGGCCACGATCGCCGCTGCCGATGCGGCGGTTCCCTGCGCCGCCGGAACCAAGCCCGTTCCGAAGAACGTCGCGACCAGCCGTTTCAATTCCGGCTCAGAGTGGCGGTGGACATAGCGGCGATCCCTTCACCGCGCCCAGTGAATCCCAATCCTTCCGATGTCGTCGCCTTGATGCTGATCCGCCCGGGGTCGGTTTTCACCGCGGCGGCGACCTTTTGGCGCATCGCCTCCGCATGGGGCGCGATTCGGGGAGCTTCGCAGACAATCGTGCAGTCCAGCGATCGAATGACATACCCGAGCCGCGCGGCAAGGCCGGAGGCGTGAGTCAGGAAACGCATGGAATCAGCCCCTTTCCACTTGTCATCGGAAGGTGGGAACCATCTGCCGATGTCCCCCTGGGCCAGCGCGCCGTAAATCGCGTCAGTGATGGCGTGGGATGCGGCGTCGGCATCCGAATGTCCCATCAGGCATTTGTTATGGGGCACATGCACGCCGCAGAGAATCACGCCTGCGCCCTCGCCGAAACGGTGAACGTCAAAGCCCGTTCCCGTCCGGATGTCGAACCCGGCCCGCAGCCGCCGGCGGACCTGTTCGAAATCATGCTCTGTGGTCAGTTTCACATTGTCTTCCTGACCATTGACGATACGCACGTCAATTCCCGCGGCGGCCGCAATGGCCGCATCGTCGTCGGCGCACCCGCCGCGCAGCCTGAACGCTTCGAGAAGGGTCCGCATTTCAAATCCCTGCGGGGTCTGTACCCGCATGATGCCGTCTCTGTTCACAGGCTCCGCCGCCATGAAATTGTCGGTCCGCCACAGAGCGTCGGCGATTTCAATTCCAGGCACCACCGCCGCATGCTCCCTGAGCGCGTCAAGGACGCGGTCAACAAGGCTGCGCGACACAAAGGGGCGTACGCCGTCATGAATCAGGACATGTGTCGCGCAATCACGCGGCAGCGAGTTCAACCCGGAAATCACCGACCGGGTGCGGGAATGTCCGCCGGCTGCCGTCGAGACCGACCCGTTCAGATGCGGCTGAACGGTGTTTCGGAAGAGCTGCTCGTGCTCGTCGGCTATCACCGCGGTCACGTGATGAATTTCGGGATGACCGAGAAACGCGTTCAATGTCCGGGCGAAGACGGGTTCGCCGTCAAGCTTCTGATATTGCTTTGGCGGGCGCATATTGGCCCGTGTTCCGGAACCTGCGCCGACTACGATTGCGCAGGCGCGCATCCTCAATCTCCAATCGGCTGTGTTGTGCGGGATCCGCTTTGCGCGCACCGGTAGTCCGCGCTTGCCAGTCAAAGCCCCTTAACACTATATTGCGGTGAATTGAAATGGCCCCTGAAGCCGGCCGCCGTCGCCCGGCAGGCAATAACTGAAGCTGGAAAGTTGGTGTGCGATCTTATGGGACTGCACGGAGGGGAATCGCCCTCACTTGACAACCGGCCGCGGCGCTGCTCAGCGGACCGGGATGCCGCGGACAGCAAGACGAATGACGCCGTATGGGCATCTCTGCCGATCGCAGCGGTGATGATCGACGGTTCGGACTGCGTTCTGGATGTCAACCCGGCCGCTGAAGACCTGTTCAACCGTTCCGCTCGTTCGCTGGCCGGAAAACCGGTGAACGTCCTTACTGAAAACGGAAACGTTTTCCGGGACAGTCTGAATCAGGTCAGACAGCGGCAGTCGCCGGTTCTCGTGGATGATTTCGTTGTTTTGCCGCACGGGCGCGACCGGCTGGCCGCGACTGTCCAAGTCGCTCCGGTCGCCGATGAGCAAAGCCGGCTGCTCGTCTGTATCCGGTCACGCGAAATCGAGGGCAAAATCGGTTACGGGAACAGGGCGAAATCAGCGGCCAGATCAGCCGTCGGACTGGCCGACATGCTGAGCCACGAAATCAGAAATCCGCTGTCCGGGATTGTCGGAGCCGCGCAGCTTCTGTCTATGAAGCTGCAGGGCGCCGATTTGGAACTGACCGAACTGATTGTCGAGGAAGCGTACCGGATCAGAAAACTCCTCGAACAGGTCGACCAGTTCGGACGGACGGAAGCGCATGAGTGTGCCGCCTTGAATGTCCATGACCTGCTGGACCGCGCCTGCCGCGTCGCCAATGTGAGCTGCGCGGCGGGCATAAGGATCGAAACCGAGTATGATCCTTCGCTGCCCGATGTCTGGGCCGACCGCGACCAGCTGCTCCGCGTATTCCTCAATCTGATGCAGAATTCCAGCGAAGCCCTGGGGGGGACGGAAGGCCGGATCCGAATCCGGACCCGGTACGACCGGTTTCTGCGCGTCCGGAATACTGACGGCGAAGACAGCGCTCTGCCTGTTCATGTTGAAATCATTGATAACGGACCGGGCATGAGTCCGGAAATGGCCGCCAGCGCCTTTGAGCCGTTTGTCAGCGGCCGCAAAAACGGCACCGGGCTGGGACTGGCGCTGGTCTCAGCGATACTGTCGGATCTCGGCGGCTGGATTTCCTTCGACAGCCAGCCCGGACGCACGGTCTTCCGGGTATCGCTCCCGATCGCCGCTCAGGCGGGTATGCCGTGACGGAGGGCGTTGTTCTTCTCGCAGATGACGATGCGGCTGTCCGCAAGGTGCTCTCGCGAGCCCTCTCGGGAGCGGGCTGCCGGGTGCACGCCACGTCGCTCCTGGCGACGCTGGCACGCTGGGCCGCCGAAGGAAGGGGCGACTTGGTCATCACAGACGTCGCGATGCCGGACGGAAACGGAATCGAGCAGCTCCGTGAACTGCGGAAAACGCGGCCTGATTTGCCGGTGATCGTCATTTCTGCTCAGAACACCATAACGACCGCGATCCAGGCGCAGGAGTCGGAGGCGTTTTCCTATTTGCCGAAACCGTTCGATCTTCCCGATCTGCTGGGGCAGGTCAGAGATGCGCTGCGCCGCCGCCGCAGGGTTTCCGCGGAAATGCCGCAGCGAGACGAGGAACTGCCGCTTGTGGGGCGCGCGCCGGCGATGCAATTGATGTACCAGTCGCTGGCAAAGACCCTGAATTCGGATTTGCCGCTGCATCTGCGCGGCGAGACCGGGACCGGAAAGTCGCTCGTGGCACAGGTTGTACATGAATGCAGCGATAAGCGCGGACTTCCGGCGGTTGTGGTCAGCCCGTGCCGGCTGGAGGATCCGGAAACCGCCGGAGGCCTGTTTTCGAAGGCGAGGGGCGGAACCGTCATTCTGGAAGAGGTCGCGGATTTGTCGGTTTCAGGCCAGCGGAATCTGGCGCGGCAGCTGGATCAGCGCTGCGGCCGGCCGAGAATCGTCAGCTGCAGCCAGAGAGACTTGTCCGCTGACATGGCGGACGGCGTATTCCGCAGGGATCTTTACTTCAGATTGTGCGGCGACGTGATAGAGATGCCGGCCCTGCGTCACAGGCTGGACGACGCGCCTCTGCTGGCGAATTACTTTCTCCGCCGGATCGAGCGGCCTGACGGCCCGCCGCATTTCGCGGGCGGGGATCCGCCGCCGCCGGTCGCGGCCTACAAATGGCCCGGCAATGTGCGGGAACTGCGCAATGCCGTCGAGAAGGCGGCGCAGACGACGGCCAGGGATGAAATCACTTGGAATGACATTTCCGAGTCGCTGCATCTTGGCCTGGCTGCGCTGCGATCCGGCCCGGAAGCCGCGGTGAACGCATTCAGGGAGCGAATCCGCAGAGACATAGAGGAATATCTTGCCGGATGCGGCCCCGATCTGCCGGCGCCGGGGCTGTATCTCCGGATAATCAGAGAGGTCGAGGCGCCTTTGCTCGCGGCAGCGCTGGAAACGGCGGAGGGCAACCGGGCGAAATGCGCGGAAATTCTGGGAATCAACCGCAACACGCTCAGAAAAAAAATCCGGGAACTGGAAATCTGCCGCAGAAATCCTCCAAGTTGAAAATTGAAGAAAGCCCACGATGAGTGACTCCCTGCGGAACGGCGGCGCCGGCGGACTGATGAACGGGCGCCCAACCGGCTGGATGCCGGCTGCCGTGACGGCCTTGGGTCAGATTCTGAATCCCAGCGCCGATCGCCTCAAGCGCATCCGCAATTGGGCGATGCTGCTCTTCTTGCTGGTTGCGGCGGCTATGGCGGCGGTCACTTGGAGATTGGCAGAAGAATACTTCGAGTCGGGAGTCGTCACGATCTGGCTTGTCGCGGCTTTGCTGGCGGATCTCGCCCTGTGTTTCGCGGTCATCGTTTTCGCCGCCTATCAGACCATCCGGAAATCGCTGAGGCCGGCAAGCGCCAGCCGGGTTCAGTCTCCTCTCTATCTTCAACTGCTGCGGCGGCTGTCGCTTGTGGCCCTGATTCCCGCAGTCGTCATGGCGGCTGTCGGGACTTCGATCATCGTGGTTCTGGGCGATAGGATATTCGGTGAAATCCGGGTGCCGATGGACAACGCGACCAACGCGGCGGAAAGCTACATCATCAGTCAGTATGAGAGGCAAAGCCAGGCTGTTTTCTCTGTCAGCCAGTTACTTGCGGAGAAAATCCGTGAAGCCGGAAGACTGACGGGAGGCGACTTGCGGCAGGCTTTGCAGGAGGCGCACCAGTCCGTCGGCGCAGACGTTGACCACTTGTTCATTGTCGATCTTTCGGGCAGCGTCGTCTCGCGCGGCCGCGACAGTTTCACTTTCGATTGCGACACCGTCGCGCCCGAGGCGATTGAAATCCTGCGCGGACAGGGCGGGAATCCGGGCGGTATCAGTCTGGAGGGCGCTTTCGGCGTGCCCTGCAAAAAGACTCTGGACATCGGAGAAGCCGAGGAATTCTGGTGTTTCGAGGCATTTTCCGGCAGCGCCGTCCGCGGCTGTCCTGACCTGAACGGCCTTGCCGGAGCGGGATGGAACGACGCGTCGGCGTTCGCCGTGTTATTCCGGCGTCCCGGCTCTGACAAACTGTACAGTCTGACCAGACTGGCGGGTGTCGAAGATCTTTTCGTTTACGGCCAGGCCAGGATCAATGCCGAGATACTGAATCTGCATATCGCCAGTCAGATCTCCGGCAGCGATGAACTGATCAGCGGGCTGGCCGTGGCTGTCCTGCAGTGGTCTCTTGCCTACGTGGCCGCCTTGGCGGCTCTGCTGTTTCTGCTGCTGCGGATCTCCATTCAGATCGCGCGGCGGGTTTCAAGACCGGTCGAGGAGTTGGCGGAACTGGCGGATCGCGTGAAAGAAGACGACCGGGACGTCAGCATTCCCGATTTCACCGGCGCGGACGAGATCGCGAAACTCGGCCGCAGTTTTAAGGACATGGTGCTGAGGCTGGTGAAGCGGCAGGACGCTCTTGAGCGCCAGTACGAGGAGGCGGAAGCCGAAAAACGTAAATTTGACAGCGTTCTCGAGACCGTTTCGGCGGGGGTGATCGGGCTGGAAGTCGGCGGCGGCGTCGCGTTTCACAACCAAGCCGCCAAAGGAATGCTGGAAGCGGATTTCAAATCGGGCGGGAAAGCGGTTCTGCTGGAAGAGACCGCTCCGAGATTTTATGCGGAGCTGAGCGATCTCCTGCGCAAGTGCGGCGACGGCGGCGAGGCTCAGAAAAAAGTGACATTCGTGCGCAGCCGGGACACGGCGGAGTTGCTCGTGCGGGCCGCGAAATGGCAGGGACGGTCGGTCGGTGAGGATTTCGACTCCGGCCGGAAAGGATTTGTGATCTCGGTCGAAGATGTCACGGAACTGACTGAGTCTGAAAGGGCGAAGTTCGCGGTCAATGCGGCGCGGCAGGTCGCGCATGATCTCAAAAGCCCGCTGCAGGCGGCCAAATTCGGCTTGGCCGACATTGATGCCAAGCTGCCGGATGAGTATCGGGATGCCGTCAGAAAACATTACCTGGCCGTCGAGAAAAGTCTGGAGAGGGTGACCGATCTGGTGAACCGGTTCAAGATTCCCGGCGTGCTGGGAGAAGTCAGGCCGGAGCCGCATGACGTCGCTGACGCGTTCGTCCCGTTCATCGCGGATGTGCGGGAGCGGTATCCGAATGTCAGCATATCAATGACCAGCGGCGCAAATTCCGGGCTGTTGGCGAAAATTGACAAACGCAACATGCAGGATGTGTTTGAAAATCTCATTAGCAATGCCGTAGACGGGATCAATGATCAAAGAAAGAAAATGCAGTCGTGCGGCGGATCCGGGTCTGAGCCGTACCGCGGCGAGATACGCGTTGACATCAGGCAGGCGGGGAAAATGGCGGAAATTTCCGTCAGCGACAACGGATCCGGTCTGCCGGATAAAAAAATTGACTTCACGGCGGCGAACGTATCCACGCGCGGACCAGGCCGGGGAAATGGTTTGACAATCGCCGAGGCTGCAGTGAGAAAGCATAAAGGCAGCTTCACTCTGCAGGACGCGCCGAAGTTTGAAGGAAACGATCATGCGGGTGCGAAGGCGGTGATACAACTGCCGTTGTGCTCTGCGGAAAATATCGCCGGTAAGCGAGGCGGTTAAGATGTCGGATATTCCCTTGGGAGAGGTCGTCATCGTTGATGACGACGAGGAGCTTCTGGATACGCTTGAGGGATTTTTGACCTTGAGAAACTGCTCGGTGCGGAAGGCCAGGGACGCGGAAGGCTGTCTGAGGCTTTTCCGGGCCGCGGCACCGGATATGGCTATGATCGATCTGGGGCTGGAGGATGCGGAAAAAGACGGCATCTGGCTGCTGCAGGAGTTGCAGGCTTTAGAACCGGATGTGCCGGTCGTTGTGCTTTCAGGCTACGAAAGGCTGGAGATCGGAGTCCGGGCGATGCGGATCGGCGCATTTGACTTCATCGAAAAGCCGATCATGCCGCAATATCTTTTCGAAGTCATCAAACGGACCGTTGCTGTCGGGCGCGGCCGGAGGAACAACCGGCGGCTGAGCGAAGCGCTGCGGCCGGCGCCTGTCAGGATCGCGGGATCATCCTTTGCCGCTAAAGTCCTTGCGGACACATTGGCGCAGCACGCCGGCAGCAACTGCCGCGTGATGGTGCACGGACCTCCTGGAGCGGGCAAGGAGCACGCCGCCCGCTGCATCCATCATATGTCTTCCCGGAATGCGCAGCCGTTCGTGACGGTGAACTGCCGGGCAGGGCCAGACGAAGTCATTGAAAAACAAATGTTTGGCCAGACTTTGAATGACGGGGGTTATGTTCCCGGACGGCTCGAGCAGGTCAACGGCGGCACACTGTATCTTGAAGAAGTCTGCGCGCTTCCGCAGGAAACGCAGAAAAAACTGCTGGGCGCGCTTGTCCGCGGTTCTTTTCAACGGGCTGGTGGCGGCGGCGCGGTGTCCGGAATCGACTTTCGGCTGATTTCCGGAACGGCCCAGGACATCGAGCGCCGCGTTGAAGACGGTTTGTTCCGCAAAGATCTTTATGACCGTCTCAGCGTCGCAGCCGTCCATGTGCCGCCTCTTGACGCCAGGCGGGACGATATACCTGATCTCTGCGTTCACTTCGCGGAAGAGTTTCACCAGAACAGCAGCTTCGCGCGGCGTGAGTTTTCGGAGGCAGCGGCGGATGCCCTCAAGTCTCTGCGCTGGGAGGGCAATATCCGCCAGCTGCGGAATCTGGTGGAAAGTGTCCTGCTCCGGCAAAACGGGGGGCAGCCGGTTGAAGCTGACGAAATCAGCGAGCGGAATGCGGATTCGTTCATCATGAGCGGCTCCCAAATCGACGAACTGTGGAAAATGACCCTGCGGGAAGCGCGCAGTGAATTCGAACGTCAGTATCTCATCAGCCAGATCAACCGACACGGCGGCAATATTTCCATCGCGGCGAAATCCATCGGCATGGAAAGGTCGGCGCTGCACAGAAAGCTGAAAGGACTCGAAGTCGAAACCAAATACCGTTCGGGCGGGCGCGTAGCGGGTCTGAGAGACGCGGCTAAGTGAATCCGAAGGCTGTTTTGCTGGCGGCGGGAAAATGAAAGTCATCGTCTGCGGGGCGGGGGAAATCGGAAGTCAGATCTGCCTTGACCTCAATGAAGAAGACTGCGAACTCACGGTCATCGACCGGGACGCTGGCCTTCTTCGCCTGCTGACCGACCGGCTTGGCGCGTCGGGAATCACGGGCGAGGCCGGCGATCCGGAAGTCCTGAGGAGGGCCGGTGCGGCGGATGCCGGTCTGATCATCGCCGCGACACCGTTCGATCATGTCAATATCGTGATCTGTTTGGTCGCCAGAAGCCTGGGGTCCAAGGCGTGGACAATGGCCCGGCTGGAAAACCGCCGCTATCTGGAGGCTGTCGGGCGCGGAAACTCGCGGAACGGCCCCGTCGACGAAGCCATCAGCCCTGAAAGGCAGCTTGCGCAACACACCGTGCAGCTTCTCGAGACTCCGTCATTATTCGAGAGGACAACCGTGCTCGCCGACGGCGGCGATCCCGGGAGCGGCGAAAAAGCCTATTTGTGCGGCATGCACGTGGACGCCTCCTGTTCTCTTCTGCGCACGCCCCTGAGACAGCTTTCCGAACTCTTTAAGGACCTCAATGCCGTTGTCGTCGGATTCCGCAGACGGTCAAGGCTGGGAATCGCCCTTGCCGACGATCAACTTTTTGAAGGCGACGACATTTATTTCTGCGCTTCAAGCCGGGATCTGGAGCGGACCGTCGTGCTGTTCGGGAAAGAAATGAAACCTTGCCGCCGCGTGGTTCTGGCTGGCGCCGGCAGGGTGGGGACAGAGGTGGCCCGCCAGCTGGACAGTTCCGGGCCGCGCTTCCGTCTCAAGGTCATCGAGATCGACCGGCAGCGCGCCGAAACGGCGGCCGACTCTCTGGCGAGAACGGTGGTCCTGAACGGCAACGCGATGAACAAAGAGGTGCTGGAAGAGGCCGGAATCGGCTCGGCCGACGCGGTTGTTTCGGTGACCCAGGACGACAGGACGAATCTGCTGGTCGCGAGCCAAGCGAAAAAGATCGAGTCCGGACTGGTGGCGGTCAGTCTGGTGAACGATCAGTTCCTGATGCCGCTCGCCGGACAGTTGGAAATTGACGCCACGATCGATCCGCGTAGCGCCGTAATGTCAAGCATACTCAGCCGCTGCCGGGGCCGGCAAATCAGCCGTGTCGGGTTCATCGGAGACCGTGAAGCCGAAATCATCGAGGCCAAGATCACTCCTGCCGCCCGATTTGCCGGCCGGAGGATCCGCAACGCCGGACTGCCGGAACGCGTGCTTGTGGGCGCAGTCAAAAAGAGCGGCAAAATCGTCAAGACGGATCCGGACACCCGCCTGGATGCTGGCGATGAAGCGGCGTTCTTCGCGCTGACAACGGATGTTCCGGAACTGCTGGGGCAGTTGGATCCGGATGCGTTGGCAGCCTGATTTCCGGCTTGTCGCAGCCGGCTGTTTCGCTGCCGGGCTTTCAATGATGGGCCCGGCTGCCGTCGCATTGTCCGACAATGACCATTCCACATCCAGGACGTTTTTCTACTGCGGACTTCTGATCGCCGTCTTTGCCTTCATCACCGGATTCGCCGCGCGCAGCGTCAGACGCCGGCCCGCCCCGGCCGGCATGCTGATTGAACTGACGGTTATTTTCATGGCCTTGCCCTTGGCACTGGCGGTTCCGGTTCACTTGGCCACGGTTTCACTCAGCTGGACGGACGCTTATTTCGAAATGGTTTCTTGTCTGACGACGACGGGCGCATCGGCTCTGCCTCGGATGCATCCCGCCGGCGGTGCGCCGACGGAGGCGATCTGGAGCGGCGGAATACCTTACGCGCTCGCCTACTGGCGCGCTCAGGTCGCGTGGATGGGCGGTTTGCTCTTCTTGCTTGCCGCCGCCGAAATCCTGTCGCCTCTCGGAGTCGGAGGTTTCGAGATCGCGGATCAGCGTCAGGTGTCTGTGTCTCGGATGTCCGCGGCGCTTTCCAAGAGCCTGGACGGGAAGCGGCGTCATCGCGGGGCATGGCGCATCACCCTGTGTTACGCCGGGCTGACGGCCGTGTTGTGGCTGTTGATGATGGCGGCCGGCGATCCGCCGGTTGATTCGCTGATTTCCGCGATGTCGGCGCTTTCAACCAGCGGCATCACCGCCGAAGGCGGATTTTCGCCGCCGAGCGGCGCGCTTCCGGGGGAGATTTTTGTCTGCGCTTTCATGATACTGGCTTTGTCGAGAACGCCGCTTTTCTCGCTGCGCTGGGGAATGGAACGGGCTGCGGCGCTGGTTGACAGGGAGGCGCGTCTGGCCTTCCTGCTGGTGCTCGCGGCAGTCGGCGGGGCTCTGTTTTTCAGCCACCGCCAGCTTGCGGAGGCGCGCTCATGGCAGGAACTGGCTGAAGTCGCGGAAAGCCTCTGGGGGGTGGTCTTCACCTCTGTGTCCTTCCTGACGACAACAGGATTCCAGTCCCTGCACTGGGAGGAGGCGACCAAGCTCCAGCCCAGGGATTTCGTGTCTCTGTCCCTGCTCGGCGCGGCGCTGATCGGCGGCGGAGTCGCGACCACCGCGGGCGGAGTGAAGCTGCTCCGGGTGGATGAACTTCTGCGGTTCTGCTCCGGTGAACTGGGGCGGCTGGCCTATCCCTCGACGGTTCTGGCGGACAAAAACCCTGTCGAAGGGGCGCGGGGCGAGCGGACCGTGCTGGCGTGCATCTTCGCGATGTTGTTTCTTGTCCTGCTGGCATTGCTTTCAATACTGTTGTCACTGTCCGTCCGCGGATTTGACGAAGCTGTCGTGCTGTCGATTTCCTCGCTGACAAACACGGGGCCGCTGGCCAACGCGGTTCTCGGATCCGGTTTCATTCACTCTGATCTGGCGGATCCGGCGAAACTGCTGTTATGCGCGGCGATGGTCATCGGGCGGCTGGAGCTGCTGGCCCTGATTTCCCTCATAAATCCCGGAATCTGGGGTCGGTTCAAAAGCGCGGAGGAGGGTGGACATCGCCCTTTCGAACAGCTAGAGACACGCACTCTGAGGCAGGATTGAGAAGAAACGGGCCGGATTCATGACCAGCGATCACAAAAATCTTCAGGATTTGTTTCTGAACACTCTTCGAAAAACACGCGCATCCGTCACCGTATTTCTGGTCAGCGGAGTGAAGCTCACCGGCCATATCACATCCTTTGACAATTATTGCCTGCTGTTGAAGCGCGATCTGCACTCGCAGCTCATTTACAAGCATGCGGTTTCCACGGTTGTGCCGAGCGATCCCATTTTCCTTCAGGCGAAGGAGCCGGAAGGAGAGCCTCCAGAGCCGGAAGGAGAGCCTCCAGAGCCGGAAAGTTAGGGCCGTGCCGCCGGTTCGAGGGTGGTGATTCCGACGGCGTTCGCACGGGCGCGGGCAGGATCCAGCGACATGACCGCGTATTCTCCTGCCCTCCACAGCGTGCTCTGATCGTCAAAATGCCGGGACAGCGGATGGCCGCTCTGCCCTGTTGAAATGATGAACCGCGACGCGTCGAGGTCCGAAAAGTCGTAAATCCCGCGGTAGCCCGCGCCGAGAAGACTGTGATAAGGATTATCGCCGCGGCCCGGCATCTGCCCTTTGTTGAGAGTGTGGTCTCCTCCCGGCACCGGCTGACGTATGCTGAAAAGCCAGGAAAACAGCGCTCTGTCTCCCAGAACAGGATGATCATGGCGCGCTTGATGCGCGTCTCCCCATCGCCATGAACCGATATCATTTCCGTAGCGTTCACGCAGCCGGGACAGCGCTTCATCGAGTCCAAGCAGCGCGATGTCATCGCAGCTCTCGGTCTTTTCCGTCTGCATGATGTCGCACCACGCGCCCGCGCCGTCCACATCTTGAAATGCCCGTTCCAGAAATTTCGGGTCCGGGCGGCTGAATTCTCCGGCAAGGGAACCGAGATCGTCTTGGATCATCTGCCGCTGCACCGCCCGCGCCCAAGCCGCGTAAATCAGCGGCTCCGGGCGGTTTTCGCGCATCTCTCCGTCCCAGTCGAAAAGCAGTTTCAGCGCCGAATTGCGTGTCCGGACCAAATCGTCCTGAGCGACGGTCTCGCTCGTGTGCCACAGATTCCGGGCGAACTCAGGCACCAGAACCTTAGCTGCGTATGATTGGGAATCAAGCTGTATATCGGCGAAACTTTCCGTCGTGTGAATGTCGCGCCCGCCGAGCAGTTCCTGCAACCGTTTGAACCTGAAAGTGTCGCCCCAGTATGAACTCAGATGATCGGGAAACGGCCGGTCGACGGTTTTGTTGTTGGTATTGCCCAGAAACCCGTTCCGCGGATTTCGGAACCGTGGCAGCGAATCAAAAGGAAGCTCGCCTTGCCATTGGTTGCGGAGCTTCCAGCCGGGAGCGGGCATCGTCCCCTTTGTTTCATGAAACGGACTTCTGCGCGGGACGGCTCCGATGACCTGCATGGCGATTTCGGAGCGGTCCGCGATGAGCAGATTGAGCTGCGGCGAGCGGTGCAGCCGCACCGTGTCCAGCGCTTCATCGACATTCCGGGCCTTCATCAGGCGGAGGCCGGCTGTCATCGATGTGTTCGGCGAATCCAGCAAAGTCCATCCCAACGACACAAAATGGTCACGCGGCAGCAGATCGTTCAGAGCGTAATGCTCTTTGGGAACGACCGGCCCGTTTTCCGTCCATTTCAGTTCAATTCGCTGCGGTGGCCGACCCTTGATCCGGATGACGTCGATTCGCCTGCGGAATTCGGCGCTGCCCTGCGGGGTCAGGTAGCGCATCTCGCTTTCAGGTGAGAATTTCTCAAGAAAAACGTCTTGATCGTCAACGTAAGACGAGGTCACGCCCCAGGCCAGATCAGCGGATCTGCCGACCGGAACCAGCGGCGCGCCCGGAATTGTGCCGCCGATGACTCCGCCGCCGGACAGCTCTAGCCGGGCCAGCATCCAGACCGACGGCGCACTGAATCCAAGATGCGGGTCATTCGCCATCAGCGGGGCGCCGCCTGACGTTCTGCCGGGACCGGCCGCCCAGGCATTTGACGCCCCGCTGCCGCCGGCCGGCGTGAACAGGGCCGGCCGGCTGAAGCGCGGACCGCCTTCCGGGCCGGCTCCGGCGGCGGCTTCCGTGAAGGGAAGAGCCAGTCCGCCGCCCGGTTCGCTGGGCATGAGATCATTCAGTCTCGTGCCGATCCCCCTAGCGGCCGCCCGGGCGCGGAGTGCCTCTCTTTCTGCGTGGCCCGACAGATTCACGGCTTGGAGGTTGAGGATGGCAATCGAGTCGAACGGCTCCCAAGGCCGGACGTTGTCGTCAAAAATCAGAAATTCCGGCGCGCCGCTGTTCAGGACGCTGTCTTCCAGAACCCCGAGCCACGCATTCACCCCGCGGGAATAGGCACGGAGGGCCGCTTGCGTGTCCGCGTCCTGTGCGCCGAGCGCGCGGACTGACAGCCCGTGAAGGTCGAGAATCCGCATCCGCCTGTCCGCCGGAAGCAAGTCCGGGCCGAACAGTTCCGAAAGCCGTCCGTAAGCGGCTCGGCGCAGCAAGGTCATCTGCCAGAGGCGGTCCTGCGCATGGACGAATCCGAGACCGAAAAACACATCCTCGTCAGTGCCGCCGAAAATATGGGGAATGGCATAGCGGTCACGGACGATTTCAACCGGTCCGTAGATTCCCGTCACCTCGTGCGTTGCCGAATAGTCCGGCAAAGACCGCGCCAGCAAGAAATAGGCGCCGGCCAGAGCCGCGGCCGCGAAGCCAACACACGCGGTTCCGATTCTCAGCAGCCATTTGAGCGCCGAGGTCAACGCTGCATCCTTCCGGTTGGCGTCCGGGCGGCAATCAAGGTAACGTCCCGCCGGAATTCATGCAACAATCCTCGGAGTGAGTGTGATGGCAAAAGTGAGCTTTATCGGCCTCGGCGTCATGGGTTACCCGATGGCCGGGCATTTGGCGGCGGCGGGCCATGAGGTGACCGTTTACAACCGCACGGCATCTAAAGCCGGCGCTTGGACCAAGCAGCATTCCGGCGCGTCCGCGCCGACGCCGGCCGCGGCCGCCGCAGGGGCGGAATTCGTGTTCGCCTGCGTCGGCAACGACGACGATCTCAATGAAGTCTGCCGCGGCCCGGACGGCGCGTTCCAAGCGATGGGTGAAGGAAGCGTATTTGTCGATCACACGACAGTCTCGGCGAGAATCACCCGCGAATTGTGCGGGCAGGCGGAAGCAGCCGGATTCGATTTTTTGGACGCGCCGGTTTCCGGGGGGCAGGCGGGGGCCGAAGGCGGAACGCTCTCGGTGATGTGCGGCGGGCGCGAAGACGCGTACGGCCGGGCTGCGCCGGTGATCGACGCCTATGCGGGAATCTGCCGTCGGCTTGGAGAGCCGGGGGCCGGACAGCTGGCCAAAATGGTGAACCAGATCTGCATCGCCGGACTGGTGCAGGGTCTCGCCGAAGGGCTGCATTTCGCCGAAAAGGCCGGATTGGACGGCAAAAAAGTAGTCGATGTGATCAGCAAGGGCGCCGCGGGATCCTGGCAGATGGCAAACCGCTATGAGACCATGACCGAGGGAACATTTGATTTCGGATTCGCCGTTGACTGGATGCGGAAAGATCTGGGAATCTGCCTGTCGGCCGCGGATGAATTCCGGGCGAGCCTGCCCGTGACCGCGCTCGTTGATCAGTTCTACAAAGACGTGCAGAAGCTCGGCGGCGGCCGCTGGGACACTTCCAGTTTGATTCAGCGGCTGCGGGCCCTTGATTGACGGACCTCGGGTCAGGAGTGGATCACTTGCCGATCGGCGAGAATTTTGTGCCTTCAAGCGACATTCCCAGATGCAGACCTGATTCGGCAAAAGTCAGCCCGGCGACATCAGCGGTCCGGGTGAGCGTATCCATGCTCGCCGCCGCAGTGTTTTCAATCATGACATAGCGCATTCCGGCGCCGAACTTCCATCCCTGCGATTGCCGGAAGCGGTTCAGAGCGTTTTCATTCAGGAAAAACACGGCCTGGGAATACTGGTTCGCGCTCACTTGTATTCCCACATTGAACTGGAGGGATTGGTAGTATTCCACGGTTTCTCCTTTGACCCGCAAAACGCCTTTCCCGGCCGCGGCTCCGAACAGCAGCGCGCCTTGGGTGACAAGCGGGATCATCAGGAAGCCGGCCGATTGTTCGACCATGTCCCGCGTCGCGGGAAAGTTCTGGATCATGTAATAGATGGCGGAATTCGCCATGGCGTCGATCTTTTCGAAATTCTTGGACGTTTTTTCCGCCTGCGCTGAAGCGGCGGCCGGAATCAGGGACATGGCGGCCGCTCCGCCGATGAATCTGCGCCGGTCAATTTTCTTCATGCTGGGTTCCTCATATTGTCCACAGTTTCTGTTTGACTGATGCCGGCAAAATGCACCGGAACCGAATGAATTTCAAACTGATTCAGCCGCCCTCAGTCGGCGCGCGGCCATCGGCGCGAAGTAGGTGAGGACGCCGGCGCATCCCGCTCTTTTGAATGCGGTCAGGCTTTCGGCCACGGCGCGTTCCAGATCAATCCATCCATTGGCCGCCGCCGCCTGCAGCATCGCGTATTCGCCGGAAACCTGATACGCGAAGGTCGGCGCCCCGAAATACGTGCTGACGCGTTGGCACAGATCGAGACAGGGCATACCGGGTTTGACCATGACCGCATCGGCGCCCTCCGTCAGATCCCGCTGAACCATGCGCAGCGCTTCGTCGGAATTGCCCGGATCCAGCTGGTATGTGTCTTTGCCGCCTTTGAGGACGCCTGCTGACCCGACCGCATCGCGGAAAGGGCCGTAAAACGCCGAGGCGTATTTGGCCGAATATGAAACGAGGATGACGTCTTTATGCCCTCCCGCTTCCAACGCCTGCCGGATATGTCCGATTCTTCCGTCCATCATGTCGGACGGACCCAGTATGCCGGCGCCGGCCGCAGCGTGGGCGAGGGCCTGTTTTTCGAGGCAGAGCAAGGTTTCGTCATTCAGGATCTGATTGTCCCGGACCAGTCCGTCATGGCCGTCTGGATTGTACGGATCAAGCGCGACATCCAGCATAATCTCTATATCCGGAACCGAGTCCCTGATCGCCCGCGCGGCCCGGTTCGCCAGACTGTCGGGATTCCACGCCTCTTCGCACCCCGGCGTTTTGAGATGTCCGGCCACCCGCGGAAACAGCGCCACCGCCGGAATGTCCAGTTCCACGGCCTCGGCTGCCGCTTCCGCGGCGAGTTCAACTGACAGCCGGTTCACTCCGGGCATGGCGGCGACCGGCTCCGCCCCGGGGCCGTCCTTCACGAACAGAGGCCAAATCAGATCCGCGGCTGACAAGCGGTTCTCGCGGACGAGTCGCCGGATTCCGCCGCGTGACCTCAGCCGGCGGGCGCGGTAAGCGGGAAAGGGCGCGATTGCTGGTTTCATGGTTGCCTTCCAATCTGTGTTTGGGGAAAACGGGACATTCTCGGATCTGTACAGCTATAGCGGTTAAAATAACCTTGACCAAACCCATGCGAATCAACAGCGGCGGCGGCGGCGCGCACCCGGCCGGCTGCCGGGAAAGGACCAGCCTGACCGCGCCGCCGGCCGTTCAGGGCAAAATCGTCATCAGCGGCGCGCCGGAAGGACTGGACGCGCGGCTGATCGCGGAACTGGCCGCCGGTTCCGATTCGCCGATTCTCCATATCGCGCGGGATGACCGCCGCATGGCGACGATGCGCGATGCCTTGGATTTTTTCGCCCCGAAATGCGACATCCGCAGCTTCCCCGCTTGGGACTGTCCTCCGTACAGCAGGGTTTCGCCGAACGCCGGAATCACCTCACGGCGCGTGGCGACTTTGACCCGGCTTGTCGAGGAAGAGCCGGCCGGCCGGCGGATTGTGCTCACCACGCTGAATGCGGCGATGCAGAGAACGCCGGGCCGGACCTACTTGGCAGGGACTTCGCTGACGGGGAAGACCGGCGGCAGGCTGAGCATGGAATCGGTGATGAAATTCCTGGAAAGCGCGGGATATGCCCGCAGTCCCAGCGTGCACGGCCCCGGCGAATACGCGGTCCGAGGGGGGATCCTTGATGTTTATCCGGCGGGCTCACGCCAGCCGGTCCGACTTGATTTTTTCGGGGACCAGCTTGACGGCATACGGCTTTTCGATCCTGAAACCCAGATGACCGTAGGCCGCGAAACTTCGGTCCGGATCGGTCACGACGCGGAATTTTCTCTTGACAGTGGCTCGATTTCAAACTTCCGCCGCCGCTTCCGCGCTGAATTCGGCGCGGACCGATCCGGCGACAGAATTTACCGAGCGGTATCCGAAGGACTGAATATCCCCGGCATAGAACATTGGCTGCCGTTCTTTCACGAGTCGCTTGAAACCGTTTTCGAATATCTGCCGTCTTCAGTCGTATGCATTGATGATGGAATTGAAGAACTTTGCGGCCAGAGATGGGACAGTCTCGCGAGTCTGTATGCGGAACGGTCCGGGCCCGGGCGCGCGGGCGGCAGAGAGATTCCGCCCCCGGTCTTGGATCCCGCGCTTCTGCATATGAACCCGGATGAATTCCTGGGAAAACTGAACCGTCGGCCTGTCAGGCTGCTCACCGGACGGAAGCGTTCGGCCGGCCCGGACACGGCTGATGCCGGCGGCCGGACAGGGCGTGAATTCGCCGCGGAGCGGGCGCGAAAGGATGTGCCGCTCATTGAATGCGTGGCCGGTCATCTGAAAGAATTACGCAGTTCCCGTTCCGTAATGGTTGCCTGCTGGTCCGACGGGTCACGGAAACGTTTCGCTTCCATGCTGGGCGATGTGGGAGTCGCGACAGCCGAAATATCAGATGTGTCCGAATTAGGACGGTTCCCGGGCGTCATTGACTTGGCTGTCGCGGGACTGGAGCGCGGATACGTCGCCGAAGATCTCGCAGTGGTTTCGGAACAGGATGTTTTCGGCGAGAGACTGGTTCGAAAATCCCGGAAAAGACGCTCCTCTGCCCAATTGCTGGCGGAAACCGGCGGGTTCTCACCCGGTGATCTGGTTGTCCACGAAGAGAACGGAATCGGACGCTATCTCGGACTTGAGACAGTGATGGCCGCGAATGCGCCTTATGACTGCGCAGTGCTCGAATATGCCGGCGGCGCCCGGTTGTATCTTCCGGTGATTAATATTGATCTTCTGTCCAAATACGGATCGGGCGACGCGGTTCTGGACCGTCTGGGCGCCGCCGGCTGGCAGGAGCGCAAGGCGCGGATGAAGAAGCGGCTGCTGGACATTGCGGACGAGCTGATCAGCACGGCAGCCGAAAGATCAACGAAATCCGCGCCGGTTCTGGTGCCCGACCGTCTGTCCTGGGACTCCTTTCTGGCCCGTTTCCAGTACCAGGAAACAGAGGATCAGGCGCAGGCGGTTGATGATGTGCTTGCGGATTTCCGCGGCGGCATGCCGATGGACCGGCTGATTTGCGGTGATGTCGGTTTCGGAAAAACCGAAGTCGCGATGCGGGCCGCTTTTGTCACTGCAATGAGTGGAATGCAGGTCGCCGTCATCGCTCCGACAACTTTGCTTGTGCGGCAGCATTTCGAGACTTTCCGTGACCGGTTCGCCGGATTCCCGGTTGTCGTGCGTCAGCTGTCACGCACGGTCAGCCGTCAGGACGCCGACGGCGTCAGACAGTCTCTGGCCGCCGGTGCCTGTGACATCGTGATCGGAACCCACGCGCTGCTCGGCGAATCCGTTAAATTCAAACAGCTCGGTCTCGCGATCGTGGACGAAGAGCAGAGTTTCGGAGTGAGCCACAAGGAGAAGTTCAAAGAGCTGCGCTCCGCCGTGCATGTCTTATCGCTGACAGCGACGCCGATTCCCCGCACCCTGCAGATGGCTCTTTCCGGCGTTCGTGATCTTTCGATTATCGCCACGCCGCCGGCGGACCGGCTGTCCATCCGGACGTATGTGCTGGAGTTCGACCCGGTCACCGTCAGATCAGCGCTTTTGCATGAATTGCATCGGGGAGGGCAGAGTTTCATTGTGGTTCCCAGGATCAAAGATCTTCCGGAATTTGCGGCCTTTCTGGAAGAGAATGTTCCGGAAGTCTCGTTCGTGACGGCGCACGGCCAGCTGCCCAAAGCGGATATGGAAAAACGAACGGCTGAATTCTACGACGGCAAATGCGATGTGTTGTTGTCGACGACCATTGTCGCGTCCGGCTTGGATATACCTGCCGCCAACACGATCATAATCGTCCGGGCTGAACGTTTCGGTCTGGCGCAGCTTTACCAGATCCGCGGCCGGGTCGGCAGATCCGGCGTCCGCGCATACGCTTATATCACATACAATACCAAGTCTAAGCTCACCGAAGCCGCGCAGCGGAGGTTCGAAATACTCAGCGGGCTGGACGCGCTCGGCGCCGGATTCAGTCTTGCGGCGCAGGATCTGGATCTGCGCGGCGGAGGAAATCTGCTCGGCAGCGCACAGACGGGCCATATCCGTGAAGTCGGGGTAGAACTGTATCAAAAAATGCTTGCCGAGGCAGTTTCCGAAATGAAGTCTGATGGCCAGCCGGCGGAAACAGAATCCGGCCGGCTCGTTCCTCAGATCAATCTGCGGGTTTCAGCGAGAATTCCGGATTCATATGTGTCGAATCTGTCCGTGCGCCTCGGCCTTTACCGGCGCATCGGGACCCTGACCGCCTTCGATGAAATTGACGGATTCGCTGCTGAACTTATTGATCGGTTTGGGATTCTGCCGAGAGAGGTTGAGACCTTGCTGCAGATTGTCAGGATAAAGCTGCTCTGCAGACAGGCTGGGATTTCCCGACTGGATGCCGGCCCGAAAGGAGGCACGGTGGAATTTCAGGGCAATTCGTTCGCGAATGTCAGCGGCTTGGTGGAATTCATTTCGTCGCAGGAAGGATCGGCGACCGTCAGAGGCGGCAAGCTGATGCTGCGCCGTGAATGGCGCCGGGAAGAAGCGCGGCTCAGGGGCTCGGCCAGACTCGCCAGAGAAATCGCGGGCATCGCTGCCGTCCCGTCCCGTCCCTGATCGTGCCAGCTTATCAATATCCCATGGGAAAGCGCCTGCCGAGAGAAATCGAATTGCCGGGAATTTCAAGGCAGTGGAACCGGCTCTGTGGCGGATTGCAGCACTGGAAATCGATGCAGGCCAGCGGATTGATCCAGTGGGTGCAGTTCTCGTATGGCGAAGCCAAGCCATTGATTTAGCACGGTTGTGCGGTCGCGAGGCAGCGGCGAAAACGGGTTTTCGTGACAATCGCCCGTTTCGGGACCGGATTTTGTCACGACGGCAGGGTTCAGCGGTGGATGCGGGAACGCTCCGCACCGCAAGATGCGATATGATGCTGGTTTGAACCTGCAACATCAGGAGCGCTCCCATGTCAGTTTCACAGCCTCGGCCTTCCGCGTCCATCGATCTTTCCGGCTTGCCGCCTCGGGTTGTCGAAGCGGTCACGCAAGTGACCGCGGTTTGTCATCGGCAGCTCGGTTCAGAGTGCTCTGCCGAGGCCTTCGAGGAAGCGGAGCGGCGGGTGCTTGAGAGCGCGCGCGCTTGGCTGCGAGATCCTGGGCGCCTGTGCCGAGGCCCGGGACGACGGCGCGCCCCGGATTGAGCGTGACGGGCAGAACCGGTTCCGTGCAGCGCCGACGCCGAAGACGATCATGACCTCGCTCGGCCCGGTGACCTTTCGGCGCGCGCGCTGCCGCACCGGCGGGCGCTGCCGATCGCTGATGCCGGTGGACGAAAGCCTGAGCCTTGTCGATGACTGCCTGACACGGCCGGCGGCTCAGCTCGGGCTGATGATGATGGTCTGCTGCACGGCGCGGGAAGCGGAGGCGTTCTTCGGCAAGCTCGGCGCCATGACGCCGTCTGTGAGCGCCTTGCAGCGCCTGAGCCTGACCATGCGGGAGCGCTGGGAACGTCTCGGCCCGCAGGCCCTGGACGGCATCCGGGAAGCCGAGGACATCCCGCAGGACGCGGTCACCGCCTCGGTCTCGCCAGCCGGCGTCATGGCAGCGCTGCGGGCCGGCGAGGACGGCCGTTGCGAGGCCTGCCGGCGCGAGGCGGCCTGTGGCACAGTCTCCTTCCACGACGCCGACGGCGAGCGCCTGAAGACCGTCTGTCTCGGCCGCATGCCCGAGCGCGGCAAGCGCGCGCTGAAGGCGCAGCTGGCAAGCGAGGTCGCGCATATCAGGCGCAAGCGTCCCGGGATCAGGATCAGCGCCATCGCCGACGGAGCCGCCGACAACTGGACATTCCTTTCCGGTCTTGAGCCCGAAACCGAGGTGATCGACTTCCGGCATGCCTGCGAGCATCTGCGCGTGGCGGCCGACCATGCAACGGCGCCCTGCCGGTTCGAGAAGTGCCGCGAGATCCTGCGCTGCGACCCTCGCGGCATCGACAGGGTGATCCGGGCGCTGCGCTGCCTTCGCGACACCGCCGCGCCGGCGGGCCGAGCCGACATCGACAGGGAACCGGCCTTCTTCCGCAAGCATCGCCACCGCATGCGCTGCCACGCGCTGAAGCAACAGGGGATCGCGATCGGCTCGGGAATTGTCGAGGCGGCCAACAAGACCCTCGTCGCACAGCGCATGAAACGCTCCGGCATGCGCTGGCGCATCGTTGGCGGACAAGCCGTTCTCACCTTCCGCGCCCTCACCAAATCCGGCCGCTTCGAAAGCGCGTGGAAAGCCATGATCAAGGCAGACAACGCACCAGCCAACGATAACATCAGCCCATATCACACCCAGGCGCTGGCCGCATGAGATGAAACAATGAAACTGACTTTCAAACTGACATACTAGGTAGTGGACTCAATTATCCCCTTTGCGTCATTCCGCAGCATGCAGCGGATGACGGTCAGGATGACAGCGGCGGCGAAGTTGCGGGCCCGCTTGTCAAAGCGGGTCGCGACCCGCCGGAACTCTTTGATTCTTCCGAAGAAACGCTCAATGACATTGCGCTTCGCATAGACAGCTTTATCCAGCGGCCGCTGCTGCCTGCGGTTCGACTTCGACGGAATGACGGCCCGGCAGCCGGCTTCCGCCGCCTGCTTGAGAACGGCCTCGGTGTCGTAAGCCTTGTCGGCGATCAGGACGCAGCCGGCTTCAAGGCCGTCAAGAAGGGGCGCCGCCTCGGCGCAGTCGGCGGCCTGCCCGGGCGACAAGCGCATGCGGCGCAGCCCGCCCTTGCCGTCGACCATGGCATGAATCTTCGTCGTCCATCCGCCCCGGGAACGCCCGATCTCCTGCGGCTCGCCGTCCTTGCGCGACCCGGCGGCATGGCGGTGAGCGCGGATCGACGACGAGTCGATCATCCGGCTCCGCGGCGCCGGATCGCCGTCGTCTTTTTCGTCCGCGGCTTCTTCTTCCGCTTCTTCAAGCCGTTGAAGATCATCAAGAATCTTCTGCCAGCGGCCCGATTCGCTCCAGCGGGTAAAACGGTTGTAACAAGTCGTGTAAGGCCCGTAACGCTCGGGCAGATCCCGCCATGGCATGCCGGTGCGCAGCACGAAAAATATCCCATCCATTACCTTACGGTCGTCCTTGCGCGGCGGCCCGGGCAGGCCTTTCGGCATCACACGCTCCATCCGCTGCCATTGCTCGTTCGTCATGTCATGCCGGCTGCCGATCATTTCAAATCTCCTTCAAGCATTCTCACCGCTGGTCGTGCGGCACTGTGCCGCAACCAGCTCGGCATGTCAAATATTTGAGGACACAACCTAGTAGTCTGACACAGTGATAATGATGGTAATCGTGGTTTGGCGGACGTCCTGGTTTCCAGTGTTGACGCTCCGTTGAAATCATGGTAACAGCCTCAGTCTGAACGAAGACAAATGCTGTCGGCCGGGTATTTCAGCCGGATTCTGAGCAGGAATCCAGCGGCTGAGGCCTGTTTCGCGCCGGCGGCGATTACAAGAGGCGGGAAGCTATGACGGATCAGCAGGAACAAATCGGACGCAAGATACAGCATGTGCGGCTCGAAGATCATGAACGGGCTGAATCAGAGGAGATCGTTTCATCCGGCCGCGGTTCGGCCGAGCGGCGGCGGCGGGCGCATATTCTTCTTCTCACGGATGAGAACCGGAAGAGCGGCGCGCGCGCCGATGCCGACGCCGCCGATTCTGTCGGTGTCGGCACGGCGACTGTCGAGCGGCTCCGCCGGCGTTTCGTCGTGGAGGGTACAGCGGCTCTGGAGCGCAGGCCGCATTCGAACCGCGTTCCTCCGAAGCTTGACGGCGAGGGCGAGGCGAAGCTGACGATGATCGCCTGTTCGGAACCTCCCGAGGGGCGTTCCTCACAGCCGCTGGAGCTGCTCGGCGAGCGGCTGGTCGCGTTGAATGTCGTTGACAGCATTTCCCGGGAAACGGTCAGGAGGACATTAAAAAAAACGATTTGAAACCGCATCTTACGCGGTGCCAGCGCATTCCGGCGGCGAAAAGCTGCGACTTCGCATGCTTGATGGAGGATGTGCTCAGGGTTTATCAGCGGAAGTTCAAAGAGGACGAGGTGCTGGCCTGCACAGCCGAGGCGAGCAAGCAGCAGACGAAGGAGGTCCGCACGGCTTTGCCGACCGCTCCCGGCCGACCGGCGCGCTTCGACTGCGAATACGAGCGCAACGGGACGGCGAATCTGTTCATGGTTCATGCGCCGCTTGCAGGCCAGGGCATGTCAAAATCACCGACCGCCGGACGAAGAAGGATTTCGCCGAACTCCTCAGAGAGATCGCCGATGTTCACTTCCCCGGCAAAAAAATCATGCCAGCCATGGACAACGCATGAGCTGTCGAGTCTTTACCATGCTTTTCCGCCGGAGCAGGCCGGCAGGCTCTGCGAGCGTTTCGAGGTTCATCACACGCCGAAACACGGCAGCTGGCTGAACATCGCCGAGAGCGGAATCAGCGTGCTGAGCCGTCAGTGCCTGTCCCGGCGCATTCCCGACCGGGAGACGCTCTGCCGCGAGGTTTCGGCATGGGAAAAAGCGCGCAACGCCGACCCGGCCCCGGTCAAACAGCGGTTCACCGCCGAAGACGCGCGCACTGAACTGCATTCTTTATACCCATCAATATAGCAATGACAGACTACTAGACTCACACCCGATCCAGTGATAGCTTTGATCGTTGGGAGCCTGCACCGGTAGTCGCCGCCTCCGGTATCGCGACGCTGATCACTGCCTTTGGCCAGTCTTCGGTTGACCTAGCGGTGTCGCAGCGTGTCCGATTCACTAAAGCAGCCAATAATCGTACCGCCGACTGGCCCGTCCGTCAGTCATCCGATATCCGGGCGATGTAGTCCCGCAAGAGCCGCGCGCGGTTCGGTCGAAAGCTCGCTTTTGTCGGGATCAGGGCCTCAATCCGCGAAACCCGAAACTTCCGGAAATCCTTCCTTAAACAGCACCAGGCGAACAGTTCGACGCCCCAGTCCAGATAGACGATCGAAAGTGGATAAATGCGCCGGTCGGTTCTTAAGCCCTCCGCATCCCGATAGGCAATGTCGATGGCCCGTTCGGCCCAACAGGCAGCGCGAATGTCCGAGATGTCCGTTCTCTCCCGCTCGGGCGCATCGAAACGATAGACCATATGCGTTGCGTGGAGCACCTGCCGTTGCAGGCGCGGGGGCAGCGTTGCGGCGATTTTGGCGAGCGCGGTTTCTGCAGCCTTTGCCAACTCGGGGTCGCCGCGCTGGCGCGCGTCGCTGAGACCAAGGACCAAAGCCTCGATCTCTATCTGGTCGAAGGTCTGCGGCGGCAAGGCGGGGTCTTCGGTAAGCGTGTAGCCAAGGCCCGGCGCCCCGTCGATCAACGCCCCACCCGCCCGCAGACTTTCGATGTCGCGATAAAGCGTGCGCTCCGACACCTCCGTCTCCTGTGCAAGACGCGCCGCCGTCACTGGCTTTGGCAGGACGCGCAGCGCGTTCAAGAGGCGAAACAGGCGTTCTGAGCGGCTCATGCGATCCTGACGGAAACTGACAGTATGACCTCTCTATAGCGGGTCACAGTCCGAAACCAAATCACGAGGCTCAAACCATGTTGACACTCTATCATTCTCCCCGTTCTCGGTCGTCGCGGATCATCCAGCTCATCGACGAGCTGGATATATGGAACGAGGTCCAGATCGAAATCGTCGACGTCTCGCAGAATGACGGCAGCAGTCGAAGCGACCCGAATAATCCCCATCCCGAGGGTAAGGTGCCGCTACTGGTGCATGACGGTGTCGAGATCTGGGAATCGAACGCGATCATCCTCTATCTCACCGACCTCTTCCCAGCGGCAGGACTGGGACCGGTGGCGGGAAACCCGCTGCGTGGCCGCTTCCTCAGCTGGCTGGCGTGGTACGGCAATGTGGTCGAGCCAGTCATCGTCTTGGGTGTGGCAGAGCTTTCGCACCCGATCCTTCATCTCACCTTCCGGGGCGTGCCCGAGATGACCGCACGACTGGCCGGAACGCTCGAAACAACGTCCTTCTTGATGGGAGAGAGGTTCACCGCGGTTGACCTTCTTCTGGTCTCGCCATTCACTTGGTTTCCCGAGTCCACCCCGGACCATCCGGCAATCAGGGCGTGGATCGAGCGCTGCGAGGCCCGGCCGTCGTCGAAGAAAACAGCCGAGTACGACGCGGACCTCCTCTCCAAAATCAGAGCGGCTTGAGCCCATGTGTCGGGTGGCGGTCGCGAGACGGCCGCCGCCTTCGCAAGCGTCAGTCTATGTTTGATCGGCAGGCGCGCAGGTCAGTCGGACCGCATCTTCCCCAATCCGGTTGCTGGCGACGAACTAAAGCCTGGGGCGGGCACCATGGAAGAACGGCTGTAATTGATGAGGTAAATTTTCGCTTGTATAGTATGTTCCTGGTTTGATAAGGTGCCCGAAGAGCGAATAATAATATGGCGGAGCGGCTCAAGCCGCGGATCGACAGGCTGCAGGATTGAATCAGTTATCAGCGGACCGGTCCGATTGCCGGCGGCATCCCGGGACGGAACCGCCGGTCCGGCTTTCAGCCGCGCTGGTTTTGAGGCGGAACTTGCCGAAGTCGTCGCCGAGCGGGATGCGGTTGTCGCTGAGCGCGAGATGAAGCCGTCGCGGGGCCAACGGCTTTGCAGGGCCACGTTTTCGAGCTTGAGCGGCGTCTGGGAATGAACAGACGCAATAGCCATAAGCCGCCGTCGAGCGACGGGCTTTCTTCCAAACCGGACCCGAAGAAGAGGCCGTCCAGCCGCCGGTCTTCGGACCGCAGGCCGGGCGGGCAGCCCGGTCATAAGGGAACGACGATGCGCCGGGCCGATATCCCGGAAAGGGTCGGGGATCATCGTCCCGATGTCCGCGGCCGGTGCGGCGCGTCCCTCGCCGGCGCGGCATCGGAGGGGTATGTCCGGCGGCAGGTCGCGGGCATCCCGCCAGTCGCGCTCGAGACTGTTAAACACCGGGTTCACACGGCGGCCTGCGCCTGCTGCGGGGCGGCGGACAGGGGCCGCTTTCCGGAGGGCGCAGCGGCCCCGGCGCGATACAGCACGAGAATGCGTTCGACCGTGCGTTACCCGGCGGCGGCGCACATGATCCCGCGCTAGCGGCTGGCCAAAAAGCCGCGGCGATGCAGCCGCGGATGCGATCGGCATCGCGGTTCACAACTTCCAGCAACCGTATTGGAATATCGGGGCGTGACCCATGCGCACTGCGTCGCTCATATTCTGCGCGGACTCGACGGTCTGACGGAGTTTCACGGCGAGGCATGGCCGGCGGAGATAAGGAAACCGCTTCAAAGGGCCGTGCGCGAGGTCAACGAGGCGGCGCGCGCCGGAGCACCGCTGTCCGCGGAGGCGGCGGACCGAATCGAAGGGGGGGGGGGTACGGTGAGATCATTGCCGCCGTCGTCGTCTGGCACGAGGCTCTGCCGCCGCCGGACGGCGGGAAGCGGAAACGCCGCGGGAGACGCGGAAAACGCAAGCATCCATATTCTGATTCAAGGGCGTTCCGGGAGGAAATTCAGCCTTTATTTCCTTTTTCACACAGCTTTTGCACATTTTCTCCACAGAGCATCCACCCGTTCAGGAGGCCGGCGCAGCCGCCGCGGGCCGTCGAATCGGCCGGTCCGGAGCGCAGCTCCGCGTTCCGGACGCGGACGGATCCCGTTTCTACCAGCCGCGTCGCTCGCGCAGGAGCGTGTTCGCTGAGACTGCCAGCTTGCGCATGACGGCGATAAGGGCGGCCTTAATGATTCCCCCGCTCGGTGAGCCGGTCATAGAATTCAGCCATATACTTGCTTGCTTATAGCTGAGCCTGCGCATATTTTTGTCATGTCCCTCATATGAATCAAACCAAGGATAGTTCCATAAGGAGTCATCCACAGGGGTTGCTCGGCGCGAGGCTGCAGCAAACTTTTATTTCATCGCTCATCCGCTGTCGTGCTGTCCTGTCGCTGAATCCCCTTGCCGGCTGCTGCCGGCAAGGGGAAGCGGGGATGAACATCTCCGCCAGGCCGGGTCGGGTCGATCATCCCTTGGTTCATGGAACCGTAGCATAGCATCGCCGGCCCGGCCTGTTCAGTTCCTGCGTCCTGAACAGCTGCCCAGCTCAAGATCCGTATCATCTCTGAGAATAGGAGCATAGGAACATGACGAAAATATGCGCAGGCCCAGCTATAAGCAAGGGGATCAGGTCAGGAAGTCTGAAGTTACGACATAAGTGGATTGTAAACAATATGTTGTGAAGATATTTAGTCTGCCAGACGACGGCCGGAGCGGGATCTGAACGTGCGCCAGTACCTTTTCTTGGGCCGATCGCGGGGTTGACTATTCGACATCAGGCGTTAGGATCAGCCTCATGAAGCCTTGCTCCGCAATACGCATCGCTAAGGTCAAGCTCACGATGGCCAAACGCGCCGGCGAGGCACTGGAACCCGCCCATAAGTCTTGGATCGTCCGGGACGATAGGCTTGGCGGCGTCGATTGCCGTGTCCAGCCTTCCAGCACCAAGTTTTTCGTCGTCGACTACCGCGTCGGCTCCGGCTGGCGCAAAATGCCTGACAAGCCGGTCGTCAGTCGCTACGACCGCGTTAGCTTAAAACAGGTCCGCCGAAAACGTGGGAACTGCTCAGGCGTGTCGCCGGCGGCGAGGATCCGGCGGGCAAACGCACGCAGGCGTACGCCTTTCCCACGCTCGGTGCAACGACTATATCGCCTCGGGTCATGACCGCGCGGCGGAGACCTAGCGATCCTACCGTCGGTACGCCAGCCTGTTCCGAGTCGAGGAGACCGAGAGCGGGGCCCTGCGTGGATGGACTTTCCCGTCGCCGTTCAGCAAGTCGGGTCATGTCGAGGAGCTTCAAGCGCATCACGCCGGGATCGCAAGGCCTGCGGCACGAAGTTATGGTTCCGCGGCCTGTGCAACGCCTTCATCAAGGCGGCGGACCGCGGCCTTGTGCTGCCGCACACTCGCTGATCAAACGAACTGGATAACCACGCTTGATCCTCCGACGTGACCAAGGGCTACGCCGCCGACTGGACGGGTGGTGCAGGGAATCGGCGAATTGATGGGCGCAGCGGAAGGCCCGGAAACGGGCAAATATACGGTAGTGTCTACGTAGGTCTGTCAGAAAACCTGTAACATGCTGACTATGTAAAAAAAAATTACGATATCTGAGGAACGAAGAATCATCAATTGCGATGTTGTGATTGCCCTTTCAGGTCAGAATCAGCGTGAATCTGATGGAGACAGGGAAATCTTCGTTCCCTGAAAGCCGTGAATCGCTCTTTGAATTCAATTGGTTATGGGTTTTCTGGCAGGCACTACGTAAGTGCCGGAACAGGCCATGCTTCGGTCACCGTCGCATGGGGCCGGGCAGTCGATTGTAAATTGTCCGGCTGAGGGACATGACTCAATGCCGTTCATCGGGATGCACCCCATGCCGACGGCACAGCGACAACGAGCCGGAGGAGCTCCGCATGGCCAGAGGAAAGCCTAGGAAACAGGGAGGCAAGGCCACGGCGCGGGATGGCGGCGGCACCACCGGCCATGAGGCCGAGTTATGGGCGATGGCCGATGCGCTGCGCGGTTCGATGGATGCGGCGGAGTACAAGCATGTCGTTCTCGGACTGATCTTCCTGAAATACATCTCAGATGCCTTTGAGGAGCGCCATACGGCGGTGCTGGCCGACTGGGGCGCGGACGCCGCCGAGGCCCGCGACGAGTATACGGCTGAGAACATCTTCTGGGTGCCGCCGGAAGCCCGTTGGGGGCATCTGAAAGCGCAGGCGCGGCAACCGGCCGTGGGTCAGGCCATCGACAAAGCGATGGTGGCGGTCGAGCGAGACAACCCCGCACTTGGAGGCGTGTTTCCGAAGGACTATGCTCGCCCAGCCTTAGACAAGCAGCGGCTCGGTCAGCTTATCGACATGGTCGGCAACATCTGGGTGGGCGATGTGGGGGCCCGCTCAAAAGATGTGCTGGGCCGGGTGCACGAGTACTTCCTGTCACGCTTCGCCAGCGCGGAAGGCAAGAAGGGCGGCGAATTCTACACCCCGCGCTGCATCGTCCGGCTGCTGGTCGGGATGCTGGAGCCGTACCGGGGACGGGTTTACGATCCGTGCTGCGGCTCGTCCGGCATGTTCGTGCAGTCGATGGAGTTCATCCGTGCGCACGCCACCGGTAACGGCAACGGTGGCCGGGCGCGCGGCGACATTTCCATCTGGGGGATGTCCCGATCGGTGTTGAATTTGATACAGGCGGTGTTGCCTCTCCCCCGGGTATCGGGCCCGGGGATTTTCTGAAGAAAAAGGAAGCAATGCCATGAAGACCATCAGCACATTCCCCCGCGCCTCCGCCGGCGCTTCGAACATCAACGCGCTCGTCGAAGAGGCGTACGAAGACGTGACCGAGAGTTTCGAGAAATTCTGTCTGACGACGGGCATCGCGTATCTGCGGCAGATGATGGACGAGGACGCCGAACGGCTGGCCGGGAAGCGTTACAGCTGTTCTCCCGACAAGCCGGGGCACCGCCAGTGCCATGCGCGCTCCCGGGCCGGGTTCCACGGCGGCAAGGTCGGCATCGACCGTCCCCGGCTCCGCTGCAAGGCTGCGGGCAAGGAGATGTCCCTGCCGAGCTGGTAAGAGATCTCCGCGGACGGCTATCTCGACCGATGGGCGGTGAATCTGATGACCGCGAACGCAGCGACCCGCAAGTTCCGCCGGGCGGTGAGGATTCCGGAGGCCGGGGTTCCCTGCGGGGCGGGCTGCGGGCTGTCGAAATCAGCCGTGTACCGCCGGTTCAAGGCGTTGACGCAGGCGAAGTTTGATGAATGGATGACTTCCCATCTGTCGGAGCTTGATCTCGTCGCGGTTCAGATCGACGGGCTGCACCTGAGCGACCGCCTGCTGATGATCGGGGCCGTCGGCATTGACGCGTCGGGGCGTAAGCGGCCGCTGGGCGTCATCGAGGGCGCGACGGAGAACGCCGCGACCGTGCAGGCTCTGCTTGATGATCTGATCGGGCGCGGGCTTGATCCGGAGGGCTGTTATCTGTTCATCGTCGACGGAGCCAGGGCGCTCAGCAAGGCGATCCGGCGCACTTTCGGCGCGGACATCCCTATTCAGCGCTGTCAGGTTCACAAGGGCCGCAACATCACCGACCGTCTTGCCGCGGAACATCACGCCGCCGTGCGGCGGACGCTCAGACAGGCCTGGGAACTTGATGACGCCGACAAGGCCGAGCGGCCGATGCGCAGCATGGCCCGGTGGTTCGAACAGGAGGCTCCGGACGTCTCCCGGTCGATACTTGAGGGCCTGTACGAGGTCCTGACCGTCTCCCGGCTCGGCCTGCCGTTAGAGCTGCGGCGGTCGCTGGCGAGCACGAACATCATCGAATCGATGAACAGCACGGTCCGGCAGGTCTGCCGCAACGTGAAGCGCTGGAGAAACGCCGGGATGGCTCTGCGACAGCCCGCGGCCGGCATGACAGCGGCCGGGAAGGGTTTCCGCCGCATCAAGGCGTACAGACAGCTGCCCGTTCTCAAACAGGCTCTCATCGAACATCGTCGAAAGAATCGGCTTGACCGGCTCAAGGACGCCGCGTAGATAGTCGACAGGCAGCATCGCTCATGCGGGTTTCAACACCAATCGGGACATCCCCCCATGAAATGCTTCCCCGCGAATGCACGAGGTTTTTTTGGGACAAGGCCACGCCACCGCCCGATGACCGCCTTTGCCGAATCGGAAGTCGAAGCAGCGGCCCTGAAAGGCATCGGCCGAGCCGTTACTTTTGCCCCTGATAGCAGGCCTAATACGCTGGCAACGGACCGGGGCTGTCTTGGCGCACTGCAGGGGACGCTCGCCCGATGAGCAGCGGGCGGCCGAAGGCGGCGCCCGGCGGCGAAATCATCGTCTATGAGGCGGCGGACGGTACTGTGAGGGTGGACGTGCGCCTGGAACGGGAGACCGTCTGGCTGACACAACGGCAGATGGCGGCGGCGTTCGATACATCAGCCGATAACGTGAGTCTTCATCTAAAGAACATCTACAACACTGGCGAGTTGCAGGCCGCGGTAACGACCGAGGATTTCTCGGTAGTTCGAATCGAGGGCAGCCGGCGCGTCCGGCGGCGCCTCCGGCACTATAATCTGGATGCTATCGTTTCCGTCGGCTACCGGGTCAATTCCCAGCAAGGCTTGCGCTTCCGGCAATGGGCGACTCGCACTCTGCGCGATCATCTGGTGCGCGGCTACACCCTGAATGAACGGTGGCTGGCCGAACACGGGCTCGAAGAGGCTCGTGAAACCCTTGAGCTGCTAGCTCGGACCCTACGGAACAATGCGCTGGCAGTCGATACCGGCGAGGCCGTTTACGATATCATTTCGGCTAATTCCGATACGTGGCGCCTTCTCTTGGAGTACGATGAGAACCGGCTGGAAGGGCCGTCCGACGCGAAACCAGCCTGCAGCGCACTCGACGCTGACCGCGCAACCCGTGCGATCGAAGACCTGAGACGCTTTCTTGCAGCGAGGGGGGAGGCTTCACCGCTCTTCGGCAACCGGCGCGGCGACGCCTTGGACGCTATCCTCGGCAATATTGAGCAGACCATGTCCGGCGAACCGCTCTACCGCAGCCGTGAGGAGAAGGCAGCGCACCTGCTCTACTTCATCGTCAAGGACCACCCGTTCACCGACGGCAACAAACGTATCGGCGCCTTCCTCTTCCTGCTATATTTGGGGCAGGAGGGCGTCGCTCACTGTCTTGGTTTTCGGGCGATGACCGCGCTCACCCTGTTGATCGCCGAGAGCCCGCCGGCCAACAAGAATCTGATGGTCCGTCTTGTCATGAACCTGCTTGCAGCCCCCTCTCGATGACCACCTTCGCCGAATCGGAAGTCGAGGCGGCCGCTCTCGAATGGCTCGAAGGTCTGGGTTGGGTCATTGCGTACGGCCCGAACTGAGACGGTCAGCCGTTATGACCCCACGGTTACTCTGGAGGCGCACTCGTTTGGCAGAACACCTGGCAGCGGCCCCGGAACAGGGCGATGCTGGTCACCCTGTCGGAGTCGGGTGGTGCGCTGCTGTGCCTCATGCTGATCCGGCATCTGAGGTATGAGGGCCGGAATCGGCATCCCGTATTCGAGCCGGTGCCGGCGCAAACCCGCTGGCCCCGGTTTGGCGCGGTCACCGTCCGCTCAGCCTCCGCCGGCAAAACACGGCACAAGCGCGGCTATGAGCGCCGGGCAGGGCGCGACCGAGCTTGGCCCAGAAGGCCCGGTCGAATCGGACATCTTCCAAGCAGCGCTGAAAGGTGAAGTGCCAAACGGTTCGGGGAAACGTCTCGGCGCGGATTAGGTGATTACGGGAGCCGCTGCCGTCCTGGCCACGACCTGACCGACTCGTTCCCGAGTCCGTTTCCCGCCCCGCGCTCGCCGTCGGCGACGGTCGCATCGTGGAGGCCCGTGACCGAACGGTCGGGTGCACCCTCGACCGCCTCGAGAGGAACTCCGCCGAGATTCGGGCACAGGATTCCGCGACCGCCGCATGGTCCGCGCCGAGAACCTGAAGACGGTGATCACAAGGCTCAGGCACAGGAATTCCTACAATCTCGACCCGGCGTCGTTCGCCCAATCGATAACCGCCAGCATGCTGCAGGGCGGCAATGGCAAGTGGCGGGCCATGGCCGCGAGCCGCTCTACGCTTTAAGAATGCTGCCGGGAGCCATATATGGGAGCGAGTTTGCCGGGCTGCTCGTGAAGCTCGGCTGCATCACCAAGAAGACCCATGCCGACAGGGGCTCGAGATCGTGCGGGACGGTCGGAAAGTTTTAAGCGCGCCGCGCCGAAACCAAAACGGCAATGCGGGCCAAGGCCTCGGCGTGCCGTGGAGAACCAGCGCACCTACCTGCCGGCCGAAATCCGGCGAAAATTGATCTGACCGGCGCCGGCAGGGTTTGTGACCGGCCCTGCTGATTTGATGCTCGCTTCAAGCTCAATCCCCGTTCGTCATAAAGAGCAAACGGTTTGTCGGTTTTCTGAAAATGCTGATTCTACGCGGTTTTTTGCTGGATTTCGTTGATCACCTGTCGCCAAACGGATGCCGGCTGTGCACCGAAAACCGCCAAATGTCCGTTGATGATGAAACACGGCACAGCATTTATTCCCGTCCGCCGCGCTTTCACGTCCTCCTCTTTCATGAAACTGATGTCCACCTCGCTCTTCAGAAGCCGCTCCGTCACTTTTCGGTGCATTCCGCATCTTTCTGCCAGATCCGCCAGAACTTCGGTGCTGCCGATATCTTTCCCTTGAACAAAAAACGCGTGGAACAGGGCGTCCGCGATCACTGAGCCGCCGGGCCCGTCGACCTCCCCCCAGCGAATGAGTCTGTGAGCGTCAAGCGAGTTCGGCATGATGCGGATCAGATCAAGATTCAGTTCAATCCCGTCGTCTTCAGCGGCATGCAGCAAGGGAGAGTAGGCGGCCATGACCCCTTGGTTTCCGCCGAATTTTTTTCTCAGATATTCGCCGCGGTCCATTCCGACGGCAGGCATATCCGGATTCAACTGAAACGGCTTCCACGAAATTTCATGGGGAGCGGCGCGGCTTTCCCTCAACGCGGCATCCAGCCGCGCTTTGCCGACATAACACCAAGGACAGACCGGATCGGAGCGGATGTCAATTTTCAGCATGGGAAAACAGCAGTCCCGACATTTCCATGCCGCTCCCGCTTCACGGCGAATCGCCAAGGGCGGAAGATAATCCGCAGTTCCGGTCTGTTCAATCGCTTGGCGGCGGCGCGGCTTTGATTCCGGCGGCCGCTCCGGCCGCGGTCATCGGCTTGTTCGGACTGAGGGGCAGGAGTTCCAGTCGATCGCATTTTGTCTGACATGCAGTTCAAGGGCGTCCTTCGCGTCACGATATCAATGGCTAGCTCTGGTGTTTCATTCCGGCTGCAATGTGAATTCGGAACCTGCCTCATTCCATGGATCAGCGCTTCTGCGCAAGGCGTCACGCGGCTTTCCCGGATGCTGCTGAAACGGCTCGGCCGCGCAGCAGCCAGATTGCAAAACCGATCTCGGCTGCAATGACAATCGCGAGAAGTGCTGTCCCTACAATCTCAAAAGCGTCTGAGTCGGGGAAGGCGAAGGCGCGCGCGCTGTCCGCGAGGTAACCGGTTCCGCCAATCACAAGTCCGCCTGCGAGCAGACGCGGAACTGTTCCTGAGCGCCAGGCAAGCAGGCCCAGGAGCCAGAGATGAAGCGTGAAGAACACCTGCCAGACCCAAACCCCAGCGTCGTGGACCTGGCGCAGAACCCATGCGATTTCTGCACGCTGGCCGGCATCCAGCGAAACCAGCGCCGTGTCTTCAGTTACCAGCGCGAGAATTCCGGCCTGCGGCAACAGCATGACAGCCATCACAGCCGCTGTCATCAGCCGCGCCGCCGCCGCGGCTAGCGCAAGTACCGGCCCGCAGGAACGGAATATCGCATATAGCATCGCCGCGAGTAAAACCTCGGCAAGCATGATCAAGACATCAACACCCACGCCAGCGGCGAAAAGGCCGGGCCGGGCGGCGATCAGCGCGGCGGTTCCGGCCGGGTCGCCGGGAACGGTTAACTGCGAGGGCACCCACAGGATCGAAAAAAATCCGGCGGCCGCGGTCAAGAGATAAAGCAATCCGGCGGCGCGGGCGAGAGAGCGCTTGTCGGGGTCGTCAAAAGCGGTAATGTCGGGCCTCCCGCGGCGCGTTTCCGTGAGTCGTGCCGCCAGCTTAGCCATGAATCAGCTCATTTCACAGTCCCTGAATTCACTTGATTTGATACCCGCATGGATTGGCGTTTACAGGCCGTTAATCCCGATCGCAGTCAGATCGTGATACTCACATTCCGCCGACGGGAATGTCACCGTTCTCGGAACGTCTTCAACCGATATGCGCCTCAGCAGCCGACCACCGTTGGAGTGATGGATAGAACGAATGCAGTCCGACGTGTGCATTCCTCAGAGTGAAAGTGGCGGTTTGGCCGGAAGTTCCTTCTATTCCGGACCGAGCACGGGAGATTTGAGAATTCGCCCGTCCGCCGCGTCAACAATCCCCATATCCGTCAGATGCGGTCCCGGATTGCATGCAAGCGATGCTCCGAAACAGGACTTGAACACCAGATAGGGAGGCGACCACTCGACAATTCTGTCGGCTGCTTCGCGGAGATTGCGGAAATTCCCGGCGACGCCGGCAAGCGATTCGGCTGACATCAGGCCGGCCAGTGGCAGGGGAAGCCGCGCGAGCACCCGTCCCCCGGCGGTGACCGCCAGTCCGCCGCCGCCGGAGATCACCGAATTGGCGGCAACCGCCATATCGGTCTCGTTTCCGCCGAACACTGTGAGATTGTGAGAATCATGCGAAACCGAAGTGCAAAGAGCGCCGCGCCAGTTTCCCCAGTGTCTGAGCAGCGCGACTTGCGCCGGCGAGCCGACCCCATGCCTGTTCACGACCGCCATCAAGGCGCAGCCCGGCGGCGGCAGGACTCGTCCTGCCTCGACCTCGGCAACGGTTTCTCCCCAGCGCGTGAATCTTGGAAAATCAATCGTGGCGACCCTGACACGCTGCCCGGCAGCCTGTATCCTGAAGCAGTCCTGAGTCATTATTTCAACCCGCACCGCGCCCTGAAGGGAAGCGGCATCTGGGGATGCCGGATCAGCAACAGGACGGCCTGCGGTCGCTGTGATTCTCCCATCAGCGATCACCGTGTCGGAAACGAAGCTATCGATATCACCGAAGATCACGATATCGGCGCGCCTGCCGGGCGCGACGGCGCCTAAATCTTGACGGCCGAGCCTCAGTGCCGCATTGTGCGTCGCCGCCGTGAGCGCCTGCATGGGCGGAAGTCCGTAACTCACGAGCCTCCGCACAACATCGTCCAGTCCGCCCGAAACATGAAGATCGTCAGGAAACACGTCGTCGGTGCAGAGCGAGACTGTCGGAGGAAGCGAGTCGAAACGAGCGAGCGCATCAACGAATTCAGGCAGCAGATGATCGTGGGAGCCGCGCAATTCGATCGACAGCCCCGCGTGGATTTTCTCGATGAGATCGCTGCCCGAAGTGATCTCGTGGTCGGACTGAACGCCGGCTGCGGCATATGCGTTCAACGCGCTCCCCGTGAGGCCGCGCGCATGCCCGCATACGAGCTTGCCCGATGCAAGGCCGGCCTGCACGATTCCAGCCATTCTTTCGCCGCGCCCGATGACGCCCTGCATGTCCATGAGTTCGGCGACGCCGCCGATTCTGTCCCATGCCAACAACTCCCGGATAATTTCGGCGTCGAAATCCGCTCCGGAGCGTTCCAAACCGGGCGCGGAAGGCACACAGGACGGTGCCAGCGTGATGATGCGGTTCGGCGCAGCCGCCGCGGCTTTGACGGCCCATTCAATTCCCTTAATGCCGCTGACATTCGCGAGTTCATGCGGATCCCAAATGAGCGTTGTCACACCGCGCGCAAGAACAGCATTGGCGTAGGTCGCGGGCGTGACCATGGAACTCTCGATATGCATGTGCATATCGATCAGCCCCGGCGCGACAATCTTTCCGGCGGCGTCAATGACCGAGGCTGCGTCACGCCTTTTGCCCGGCGGGTGGACACTGGCGATCAGCGGACCGGAAATTCCCACATCGGCGGCGCGGATTTCTCCGGTGATCACATCAGCGACTTTGCCGCCCGAAATCAGCAGATCGAACGCTGCCGTACCCATGGCGGCGGCAACGGCCCGATCTCGAATTCTGCAGAAATCCGGATTTTCGGCGCGTTCAGTCATGGAGTGGACCTCGTCCCGCGAATCCGCTCGGCGGCAGGCCTGCCGTTCGACATGATCGCCGTGTAGCCGGTTTTGCGCGGCAGGCAGCGACTCTGGCTGAATCAGGCATCCGCGGAGTCCGCCCGGTTCTGGGCAGGGATCCTGTGCGCGGCCGAAATCGGCAGGTCAAGCGCGACAGTCTGCTCCGCCTCGAAAGCCTGCGCCTCGGCGGGAACCTCGGCTTTGATGACACCGATTGCCGTCTCAAGGACATAATGCCTTGAATTTCCGGCAAAGGAAACGCCTTTGATCACCCCTTGCAACGGCCCTGCGCCGAGCACGACAGCGCTTGGTCTCCACGCGAGGGTCGCCGGACGGCGCGGAGCTCCCGCCAGTTCCATGCGTGCCGAATTCGCGACAACGGCGCCGTCGACGCATTCGAGTATGTTTTCAAAACCGACAAAGTCTGCGGAAAAAACTGAATTCGGCTTGTTATAGATTTCTTCCGGCGTGCCGAGCTGTTCGATTCGTCCCTCCTTCATCAGAACGATCCGGTCAGCCAAGGCGAGAGCCTCGGACTGATCGTGGGTTACAAACACCATAGTGACGCCGATCTCGCGCTGCACACGCTGAAGCTCCAGACGCATCTCCAAGCGCAACCGGGCGTCGAGGTTGGAGAGCGGTTCGTCAAGCAGCAGAACCTTGGGTTCGAGTACCATTGAACGCGCCAGTGCCAGCCGCTGCTGCTGGCCGCCGGAAAGCTCGGCAGGTTTCCGGTCCGAGAACCCGGACAATCCGACAGCGGCGAGCATGCTGTGCGTTCTCTCCAGGATTTCACTTTTAGGGAGCCTGCGGAGCCGTAAACCGAAGGCGACGTTCCCGAAGGCGGTCAAATGCGGAAACAGGGCATAAGATTGAAACACCAGTCCGATATTACGACGATTGGCCGGGACGCGCGTTACGTCTCTGCCTTCAATTCTGATGATGCCTGATTTCGGCTCGAGAAGGCCTGCGATGGCGCGCATCGTTGTTGTCTTTCCGCACCCGGACGGACCGAGCAGCACGAGCAGCTCTCCTGTCCGGATCGTCAGATTGAGTGCATCGACAGCGGTCGTGTCCCCGTAAGCAAGAGTGAGGTTTTCCAGAGAAACGCAGGGATCAGACAAAACGGGACAGACCGAGAAATCGTTCCGCGCCGAAGACGATGGCAAGCGACAGGAACGCGAGAATTGCAGACAGGGCGGCCACCGACGGATCGTAGGTGATCTCCATGTAGGACAGCATATCAATCGGCAGGGTGCGCACCCCGGGACCGGATAGGAACAGTGACACCGGAACTTGATTAAAGCTGGTCACGAAGCCGAGGATGAACGCCGCCAGTATGCCCCCTTGTATATTCGGCAACACGACGCGGCGGAAGGCCCCGACCCGCGTGCAGCCAAGCAGGATCGCCGCTTCTTCGATGTCGCTGCGGAGATTTTCGAGACTCGCCGCCGCCACCCGGACAGCATAGGGAAGCACAAGCGCTGTATGGGCGAAGAACAGGGCAAGCGTGACGGTGAGACCAGTTGGAATCACCAGATAGCGCAGCAGCGCCAGACCGACGATGATGCCGGGGACGATGATCGGAGCGGCAACCGCCGTGCGGATCGTTTCGCCGAACGGAATCCTGTAGCGGGTGACGGCATATGCCGCTGGTATGCCGAGCAGCAGCGCCGTGATCGTGCCGAACACGCCGAGGAACATCGAAAGCCCGAAACTTGCACGAAAGCTCTTCACCTCGAATACGGCGGCAAACCAGCGAAGGGAGAATCCAGCAGGCGGAAACGCGAGTGAGTTTCCGGACGACAGAGCTGCCGCGATGATGATCAGGAACGGTCCAATCAAAAACGCGAGCGTCGTCGTCAGGACAAGTCTTGATGTCCATGCGAAAGTCAACTGTGACTCACCGTGGCAACCCGCCTGAGCAGGATATTGGCGGCGAAGCACATCGTGATCAGAATCATCGCGATAACGCTGGCGGAGATGAAGTCGTTGGCGACGGTCACGCGTTGGTATAGCAGAGTCTCAAGCATCAGCACCTTCGCGCCGCCGAGAATCGCAGGCGTGATGTATGCGGTAAGGGCGCCAGTGAAAACAAGAGTGCCGCCGATAACAAGACCCTCCCTGGTCAGCGGCAGGATCACCCGCCCGAAAACCTGGAACCAGTTCGCGCCGAGAACACGCGCCGCCGACACGGCGTCGCGCGGCATGTTTTCCATCGCGCTGACCAAGGAAATTATCATGAGCGGCATGAACAGTTGCAACAGGCCGATGAAAACCGCTGTCTCGGTGAACAGAAACCGGATCGGGCCATCGCTCAAGCCGAGACCGGTTATTGTCTGGTTCACGATTCCTGTTCGGCCGAGGATGACAATCCAGGCATAGGTGCGCGCGACAGGCGATATCATCAGCGGGAGAATCACAAGTCCGAACATCCGCCCTCTGCTTGCCGGCGGCAGATTGACTATGCAGAACGCGGCCGCGTAGCCGACGACGCCGGAGGTGATCGTAACAAGGGCCCCGAGCTTCAGCGTCCGGAGGAAAACGGTCCGGTTCAGGGGTTTTGAAAAGAATTCGATATAAGCTGATAACGACCAACGGCCATCAACACGGAACGCTTCGGACAGAAGGATGCTGACCGGAACAATGAATACAAGTGCCGCGAACAGCGTCGCGGGAAGGACCAAGGCGAGTGCCTCGGTCCGGTTTTCCCGTACGGGCATGGTCGGTGTTCAGCGGCCGTAAACCGCTGGCCCCGGTTTCCTGTTACCGGATGACCTTGGTGTTCCAGCTCTCGATCCAAGCCTCTCTGTTGTCGAGAATAACTTCCGGCGGAAGAAGATTGAGCGTTCCCACCATCTCCGCGCCATAAGTCAGGTTTTCGGCGATATCCTCGGTCACGCGCACCTCCTTGTTGGCCGGACTGTCAACCAAGGCTTCCGCGAGCCTTGTCTGCGCTTCGGTGGAAAGCCAGTAATCCATGAACTGCAGCGCGAGTTCCTCATTCCCATTGTCCCTGGTCATGATCATTACGTTGATTCCCCCGGTCTGACCCTCCTTCGGGTTGGCCCAAGCGAAAGGCAGTCCGGCATCATTGAAGCGGCTCCAAGCGAACCGGCCGACCGGCGCCGCGAGAACTTCCTCCTGCACCATGAGCTGCGCCAGTTGCGAGGATCTGCTGTAGAAGGTCACGAAATCATCCGCCTTTTCGCCGATAGCGGAGATGGGGGTGTCCATCGAAGCGCTGTCGTCTCCTAACGCCTTGCCGAGCATGAACAGCGATATCGGCGCCTGTGTCGTCGTGATATCAGGGAATGCCGCGCTGCCCGCCAGTTTCTCTGACAAGAGGTCTCCCCAGCTGTCGATTTCAAGCTTGTCCGGGCGGTAGACGATGGATGTGGCGTAGAACGTGTAGCCGATCGCCATGCCGTTTCCGAGCGGGTCCTTGGCTATGTCGTAGAGCTTTTCGTAGTTCGACAACTTGGACACATCAATGGGCTGCAGCAGCCCTTTCCGCGCCGCCGCGAGGGCGTCATGGCTTGAAATCACTGCCATGTCGATAACAGGGGCGGCGGCATTCGCCTCGATTTTTGCCATCCGCTCGACACTGTTACCCGTTTCGACAACAACATCGCAGCCACAGATTTCTTCGAACGGCGCATAGAGCAGCGTCTCGAAATTGTCTTGGTTGAAGCCGTATACGGAAATAGTGAGTGTCTTCTCGCTGGAAAGCGCGGCAGTCGCGGCGAGATATGCGGCACCGGCGATTATGGCTGACTTGGCGTTCATCTTGTGTCCTTTCCTGGGTGTGACGGGATATCCCGGCGGATGTTGGGATTTTGATGCAGGGCAGCGTCGCTTTCTCCGACCCGAGGCCTCCGAGCGCTCAGATCAAAAAGGCGGCGTCATCATGAGTACTGCTACCACATCCAGCCGGGACTTTGCCACTGTTTTGAATGTCAATGCGCTCTCCAAAAGGGTGATTTTCCGCGCTTTTGGATTTTTTCTTTAGGTTCTGTTGATCGGCTGAAAGAGCCGGCATCCAGAGCGGTTTTTCCGGCGCGGCGCCCTTCTGACTGACAATGGCGGGGAGGGCGTTCATCCGCGCCGGGTATATTTCGCCGACAGGCTGATATGGAAACGTGTCGGAACAACGGGCCGCGGAACCGCCGAATCAGTCGCCTGTTTTTCCTGAAGGAATTTTTTTCGCGCGCGGCGGCTGTTTGAACGCGAATCGGTGCTGCTTTGAGAAGTGGAGCGAATCGCATTGTCCGGCCCGGATCCGAGACGAAATCCGGCTGCCGAACGGATGGGCGCAGGCAGAAATTAAGTTTAGTTTCTTTCTTTATAAACTAAACTTTTGTGGCGGATAAACCGGGATGTTAATGATAAGCCATTGAAAAATAGATAAAATAACCAAGTCAGCTCAAGATTCCGCCAAAAAAAACGCCCGCCGAAGCGGGCGTTGAGTAATATGAGGCAGGTTTCATACAGGCAAGAAACCTATTGAGCAGGGCCTCTAATTAGTCCTAAAAATTTTAGTTGCCAAGTGATTTCTTCTCGTTACTGGAAATTTTCCGTTTAATTTTCGAGGATGTTGCAAAAATGTTACGATATGCAGCCCGGCTGCTTGGAAGCGCCGGTTCCGCAGCAGCGGTGATCGCGGCGGCGGGGGCCGTATCAGGGGATGCCGCGCCGCAGCACGGTGTCGCGATGTACGGCCAGCCCGGGCTGCCGCCTGGATTCACAGCTCTTCCTTATGCTGACCCCGATGCACCGAAGGGCGGCAGAATTGTTTTCGGAGCTTCCGGATCTTTCGATTCGCTCAATCCATGGATTGTCAAGGGACGCGCTCCTTGGGCCTTGCGCAGTCTGATTTTCGAGCCGCTCATGGGGCGGAACTGGGATGAACCGTTTTCCCTGTACGGCCTTCTGGCCGAATCAATTGAAACCGATGACAGCCGCAGCTGGGTCGAATTCACGCTGAGGGAAGAGGCCCGATTCTCCGATGGATCACCGGTCACGGCGGAGGATGTCATGTGGTCCTTCGAGATTCTCGGGACAAAGGGCCATCCGCGCTACCGGACCGCGTGGAAAAAAATCGACAAAATGGAGCAAACCGGACCCCGCTCGGTCAGGTTCACATTCAATACGGTGGACAGGGAACTGCCTCTGATTCTCGGTTTGCGGCCTGTCTTGCTGAAAGCGGACTGGGAGGGACGGGAGTTTGACGAGAGCTCCCTGCGCGTGCCCGTCGGCTCAGGCCCGTATGTCCTCGACAGTTTTGAAACCGGCCGTTTTCTGTCCTTCAAACGCAATCCCGATTACTGGGGCCGCCATTTGGGATTCAACAAGGGCCGCCATAATTTTGAAGAGCTGCGCTATGAGTATTTCGGCGACGCGGGAATAGTTTTTGAGGCATTCAAGGCCGGCGAGATTGACGTGTTCCGGGAATGGAACGCCGCTAAATGGGAGAGTCTGTACGATTTCCCCGCTGTTCATGACGGCAGCATTGTGAAGTCAGTCATTCCTCATCAGCGCCCGTCCGGCATCAGAGGCTTCGTGTTCAACACCAGGCGGGACATCTTCAGGGACTGGCGGATTCGTGAAGCCCTCGTTCACGCGTTTAATTTCGAATTCATCAACAATACGCTGAACGGCGGCAAGCCGCCGAGGATCAGTTCGTATTTCTCGAACTCTGTCTTGGGAATGAGGCCGGGCCCTGCAGCCGGAAGGGTCAAGGAGTTTCTGGAACGCTATCCGGACGAACTGCTGCCCGGCGCGCTGGAAGGGTACGCATTGCCTCAGTCAGACGGTTCCGAACGCAACCGAAGCAATATTCGGAAAGCCATCGCGCTGTTTTCCGACGCCGGATGGTCTGTCGACGGGGACGGAGTCATGCGCAATAACGGCGGTGAAGCCTTCGGTTTTGAAATTCTTTTGGTTCAAGGTTCAAATGACACGCTGGCCATAGCGAATATTTACGCTGAAGCCTTGCTGAGGCTTGGAATCGAGGTGCGGATCACCGTCATTGACAGCGCCCAGTATAAGGAACGGACCAACGGTTTCGATTTCGACATGGCGTGGTATCGACGGGCGATGTCGCTGAGTCCCGGCAACGAACAGCGGCTATACTGGGGCAGGGAAGGCGTTGAACTGGAGGGTTCAAGAAACTGGATGGGCGTGGCCAGCCCGGCCGTTGAAGGCATGATCACCGCCATGCTGGAGGCAAGCGATCAGAATGAATTCACCGCCGCGGTCAGAGCTCTGGACCGGCTCCTGACCACGGGGCGGTTCGTGATCCCGGCGTGGTATTCGGATCATTCCAGAATCGCGCACCGGAAAGAACTGAAATATCCCGGTATTCTGCCGGTTTACGGTGACTGGATCGGCTTCATGCCAGACGTATGGTGGTACGAAGAGTAGACTGCCGGCTTGAACCGTTACCGGTCAATCGCCTGCGTCCTTCCTGGCGGGGCCGGAGTTACGGGCAGATCCTCGGGACTGGGGTAGACCAGTCCTGCCGAGATCACCAGTTTCGCGGCGTCCTCGACGCTCATCTCAAGGTATTTCACCCCGTCTTCGGGGATAAACAAAAGGAAGCCGGAAGTGGGATTGGGCGTCGTGGGCAGAAACACGCTTATGAACTTGCGTTCTGACCCGAGATAATCGCGAATCTCCGAACGCGCGTCGTTGGAGTAAAAGGCGATGGCCCAAACTCCCTTGCGCGGATATTCGACCAAGCAGACGCGGTCGAATGACATCGCGGATTTGTCGACAATGGCTTCCGCGATCTGCTTCAAGCCCCTGTACACCGATCGCACAACCGGCATCCGAGAGACCAGCAATTCCCCGCGGCCGAGAAGCCAGCGGCCGATCAATCCCTTCGCGACATAGCCGACAAATACGGTGAAGACGAGGAAGACGGCCAGTCCCGCTCCCCGGATGTCAATTCCCAGAAACGATGCCGGCTGGTACCGGGAAGGGATTAACGGCAGCACCCACGAATCGATGATTCCTATAGCTGTCCATACAAGATAAATCGTCAGGCCGACCGGAGCGACGACAACCAGGCCAGTGAGAAAATTGGCCCGAAGCGCTGCAAAGAACTTCATTTTTCGCCTTCAACAAAATATGGGGCCGGAACATCTGTGAATTGGAACCGCCGCTGGCACGCTAAGAATCCGACTCGGCGGCGAATGTCAAATGCTCTCCGGCTGATCCGCCCCGTGCGCCGCAACAGGTCAAGCCGCCTGTTCCGAGGATCGTGAACCCGCATTGACCGGCGCGGCCCAGCAGATCTGTGCGGTATTTCGGGATCGGTCCATCCTGCCGTCCTGACCGGCGCTGAGCGCAAAAACTTTGTGTCTGCGGCTGGCTAGTGGATTTTTCAGACAGTTTGGCACGGAAAATGCCTTGCCAAACCGCGCTCCGGGGCTTAAGCATCGGGGTCAATTCACAGACGGGACTCGGGCGCGGCTGCGGAGATTTCGTGGTCACTGTCCTCCGGTTGGATCAAGAATCTGTAATCCCGTTGAGGCTTAAACCGGAAAGGAGACGATATGTCAGTGCCAGACTTCACAATGCGTCAGCTGATCGAGGCCGGCGTGCATTACGGCCATCAAACGCACCGGTGGAATCCCTTGATGGCTGAATATATTCACAGCAAAAAGAACGGCATACACATCATTGACCTTACGCAGACGGTTCCAATGCTGGATGCGGCTCTGAAGACGGTCACCGATACGGTGGCGGGAGGCGGCAGCATCCTGTTCGTCGGAACAAAACGGCAGGCGCAGAAGCCGATCAAGGACGCTGCGACCGCCAGTGCCCAGTTTTACATCAATCAGAGATGGCTCGGCGGCACATTGACCAACTGGAAGACGGTCTCGAACTCAATTCAGCGTTTGAACTCAATTGATGAGAAACTGGATGCGGGGATTGAGGGACTGACCAAGAAAGAGTTGCTGGGCATGCGCCGCGAACAGGCGAAGCTTCAGGCGTCGCTGGGCGGGATCCGCGAAATGAGAGGACTTCCGGCCATGCTCTTCGTGATTGATGTCAAAAAGGAAGCGATCGCTATCGCAGAGGCGGCAAAGCTCGGAATTCCAGTAGTGGCGGTTGTGGACACGAACTGCACGCCGCGCAATGTCGATTTTCTTATTCCGGGAAATGATGATGCCGCCCGGTCTATCGCGCTGTATTGTGAACTGATGTCGCGGGCGGCGATTGCCGGACTGCAAAAGGAGATCAGTGATCGGGGCGAGGATCTGGGATCCTCTGTTGAAAGTGTGGATGAAGTGATTTCAGACCTTCCGGGTGAAACCGAGCCGTCAGCGGGTGAAACCGTGGACGGCGGACGGGCACAGGAAGGTTCAGAGTCCGCGGAGTCAAGGGATGCTGCGCGAGATGAAGGCGATGCCGCGGAAAATGAAAGCGTCAAGGCGTCAGATGACATCGGCGGCGCATTGGAAGAGAAAAAAGCCGAACAGTTCTGAGCCGGGCCGCGAAGTCAGTCTTCGCAGGCCAGATCAGAACCGGATTGCCGAGGGCAAGGAGAAACCCATGACTGTTTCAGCTGCCATGGTCAAGGAACTGCGCGCGATGACCGGCGCGGGAATAATGGATGCAAAGAAAGCGCTCGTTGAAACGGGCGGCGAAATCGAGGCGGCAGTCGATTGGCTGCGCACGAAAGGCATCGCCAAAGCCGCCAAGAAATCCGGACGGGCGACCAGAGAAGGCCAGATCGGCGTGCTGGTCGAAGACGGCGTCGGCGTGCTGGTCGAAGTCAATTCCGAGACCGATTTCGTGGCACGCAACAATTCATTCTGCGAGTTTGTCAGAAAAGTCGCCAAAGCTGCTGTTTCCAATGAAGATCTTGAGGCGTTGATGGCGTCGGACATGGGCGGAAGCACAGTCGCCGAAGGGCTATCGGCGCAGATCGCCGCGCTGGGCGAGAATATGGCGGTCAGCCGGATGAAGAAAATCACAGGGGAGAACATCGCCAGCTATGTCCACAATCAGACGGAACCAGGGATCGGCAAAATCGGAGTCTTGGTGGCGTTTGATGGAAATGACAAAGGAATCGGCCGTCAGATCGCCATGCATGTGGCTGCGGCGAATCCGATCGCGCTGTCCGAAGAGGACGCGCCCGCCGAAAGGGTGGCCCGGGAGAGGCAGGTGCTCGCCGAAATCGCCAAATCCACCGGCAAACCGCCGTCGATCATCGAAAAGATCGTAGACGGCGGGATGCGGAAGTTCTTCCAGACAGAAACGCTTTTGAATCAAAAGTTTGTTATCAATCCTGAGATATCTGTCAAGAAGGCCGCCGATGAGGCAGGGGTGACAGTCCGCGGATACGCATTCATGAAGGTCGGCGAAGCCGCTGAATGACAGCGTCTCCGGCGGCGTTGGTCAGGAAACGCCGTGGATTATCTTCCGTGCCAAGGCCTCCACCGCGAATGCGTAGCCCGATTCTCCCAGTCCGCAAATGACGCCGCAGGCGACCGGCGATACGTACGAATGCGAACGGAAAGGCTCGCGCCGGTATATGTTAGACAAATGGACTTCAATGACCGGCAGACCAGCGGCGGTCAATGCGTCGGCAATGGCGATGGAAGTATGGGTGTAGGCGGCCGGATTGATCACGATCCCTTGATGCCTCTGAGTCGCTGATTGAACGGCATCGACCAGTCCGCCTTCATAATTGGACTGCACGAACTCAATTTCCAAGCCGTGCGCATCCGCTCGCTTGCGGCACAAAGCTTCAATATCCGCAAGTTTTGCCGAGCCGTATATCTCAGGCTGGCGCCGACCGAGCAGATTAAGATTAGGGCCGTTGGCAATCAAGATCGAGGCCATGTTCGGTTTCCTGTCCTGTTCTTCGGCGGTTCCGCAAACGGCGAGGATCCTTGAAACCGCGGCGATTTGCAACCCCGGCTGAAAAATCTGGATTGCCGTAAATTTAACATAATATATATTATCGGCATAATTGATGAAAACGACGCCGATTAAACTCGGCCCATAAAACGCCCATAAAACTATGAAATGCATCAACGGTGTCAGCCGGCATCCTCTCTATCGGGATTAAGCTGTAGTAGATATGGCGGCAGCCGTCGGCCTGCCCTGATGAATAATGCGGCGAAAGAGCTGGACTTGTCCGATGTCTGCCGGACTTATCGTGACCGTACATGGTTTCGGCATCAACCGCTGCGGTACATGGGTCAAGCGCGGGATACCCGCCCGCATGTGGTTCGGGCAGCGCTCCGGTTTCCGCCGTGCGGCGGAAGGCAGTCAAGCGCTGCCGCTGATACCCGGAACCGGACTGCCGGCAGTCCGGCAAGTCCAGCACAGCCGTTGAGGGTTCTGGTTTGATCATGTGCATCAGCGGTTCCGGCGTGTTCGCGCCGGTCGGTATCTGCGGCGGCAGGTGCACGGGCAAGACCTGACGATGCCGGTGCCCGTGCCCCATGACGCGCTTTTCCGCTCCCTGCTGTCCGATCCGGAGCGGACGCGGGATTTCCTGCGGCGGCATCTGCCGGACAGCATCGCGGAGCGGCTGGTCGACGTCCCGCCCGAGATCGTCGACGGCAGTTTCGTCGACGAGGCCCTCGCGGCCAGCCAGAGCGACGTGCTTCTGAAGGCCAGGCTGGCTTCAGGCGGAGACGTCGCGGTCTACATTCTCTGCGAGCATAAATCGACCCCGGATCCCGGTCTGCCCCTGCAGCTGGCGTCTTACATGCTGCGCATCTGGAAACGGTTCGCCGGCGGCTCCGCGGCGCGGCTGCGCGCCCTGCCGCCGGTCATTCCGGTCGTCGTGTATCACGGGGAAGCGGACTGGTCGGTTCCCGCGGGCCTGCGGGAGATGATCGCCTCGGACGATCCCGGTCTTGCTTTCCTGCCCGGCGAAGGCTATATCCTGCGCAACCTGCGGGCCATGGAGATCGACGGCCTGGCGCGCGACGCCGCCCTCCGGGCGGGGTTCATCACGCTGCGGCGGGAGGCTCTTTCCCGCATGGCGGAGATTGCGGCGGCCCTGTCCGAGGACGGCGATCTGACGCGGCAGGTTCTGGAATACATCCTGCGCGTCTACGACGCCGACATGGACACGCTGCGGACCCTTCTGCGGAACGAAGGACAGAACGAACCGGAGGGGCTCATGGGAACCATCGCGGAAACGCTGCTCGAACAGGGCGAAGCCCGCGGAATCAAGAAAGGCGAAGCGCTCGGCAAGGCCGGGACCCTGACGCGCCTTCTGGAGCGGCGGTTCGGCCCCCTGCCCCGTGATGTCCGGGTGCGGATCGGCGCCGCCGGACTCGCGGAGATCGATGTTTGGCTGGACGCCCCCGATCTTTCAGCTGTGTTCGCGGGACGCGCGTCTCACTGAGAGGAACCCTGCATGGTCACATCGTGCGCCTGTGCGGGGCACACCTATTGATCTGTTCGCGCCTCAGAAAATCGAATCAGGCCGGCTCAATCGATCCACGTGCTGAAGCTGCCGCTGCCACCCGGCGTTCCGCAGTGGGTCACCCGAGTGAATATCCGATGCCTCTGACTGTGCGGAAAGGATCGGCGCCGCCGCTGCTGCAAAGTGCCTTGCGGAGCCGTCCGACGTGAACATCAACAGTACGGTCCTCCACATAGATATTGCGGCCCCAGACTCTGTCAAGAAGCTGCTGCCTGGACCAGACGCGGCCGGGATGTTCAATGAGGGCTTCCAGCAAGCGGTACTCCGTCGGGCGAAGCTCGATCTCGCCGCCGCCGCGGGTGACCCGGTGCCTGACCGGATCAAGCTCGATGTCCAGAAAAGTCAGCCGGGCTCCCGAAACAGTCGGTCGCACGCGGCGCAGCAAGGCCCTGATCCGTGCCATGAGTTCAGACACTGAATACGGCTTGACGAGGTAATCATCGGCTCCAGAGTCGAGCCCCCTCACCCGGTCTTCTTCTTCCGTCCTCGCGGAGATCATTAAAACCGGAACGTCACGTGTGTCTTTGCCGCTCTTGATGATCCTGCAGAGATTGATCCCGTTGATTCCGGGAATCATCCAGTCCAGCAGCACTAGATCAGGAGAATGGCTGCTGAAATGCTGCAGCGCCTGCTCGCCGGTTTCAGCGGTTATCACCGAAAATCCAGCGAGCTTGATATTGTAGGATAACAGATTGCGTTGCGCATCATCGTCCTCAACAATCAGAATCAAGGGGCCGCGCTCGCTCACGCCTGTATGTCCTCATAATTCAAGAATGGTCTGATGCCGCGTAGGCGGAATCATCGTTTTTCAGGCGTTCTCCTTCGGGAAGAAATCCTGTGATCAGATAGACAGTCTGTTCAGCGATCGCTGTCGCATGATCGGCGGTCCGCTCAATGTTCTTGGCTATGAAAAGCAAATGCATCGTCGGGGTGATGATTTTGGGATCTTCCAGCATGTATGTCAGGTATTCACGGAACAGGCTGCCGTGCATCTGATCAATCTCTTGGTCGCGTGAAATCACATTCCGCGCCTTGATTTCATCTGTCTGTATGAAGGCGTCAAGCGCGTCTTTGACCAAGAACTGCGTGGCCTTGGCAAGACGGCCCAGAGAGGCGATCGTGCTTGCCAGCGGCGGTATCTGCACGATCACCGAGGTTCGCTTGGCCGTGTTTTTGGAATAATCAGCAGCGCGTTCCAGCGCATCTGATATCCGCATCACGGCGATAACCATGCGCAGATCCGTGGCTTGCGGCTGCCGGAGCGCGATGCAGTTAACCGCAGCCATGTGAATGTCCCCTTGCAAAGAGTCAATCCGCGTGTCGTCCCTGACCACCTGTTCCGCGAGATCAATATCGTAGGTCAACAAAGCGCGCGTGGCCTCGCGGATGGAGTTTTCGACCAAGCCGCCCATGGTCATCAGTTGAGTCAGCAGGCGGTCAAGATCCTGATCAAATGCCGCATTGATATGTTTGGATTCGGGATTCATTGAATTCTAGCCGATTCGCCCGGTGATATAGCTTTCTGTCCGTTCATCCTGAGGATTGGTGAACATTGATTCCGTGTCATTCACTTCAACCAGGTTGCCGAGATGGAAAAACGCGGTCTTTTGGCTGACCCTCGCGGCCTGCTGCATCGAATGCGTCACAATGACCACTGAAAAACTCTCGCGAAGTTGGCCTATCAGATCTTCAATCTGCGATGTCGCGATCGGGTCCAAGGCCGAGCACGGCTCGTCCATCAACAGCAGTTCCGGCTGTGTCGCGATGGCCCGGGCGATGCACAGCCGCTGCTGCTGTCCGCCCGACAGTCCGGTTCCGGGCGCTTGCAACCTGTCTTTGACCTCATCCCAAAGCGCCGCCTTACGCAGCGACGATTCCACGATTTCGTCAAGCTCTTCCTTGGATCCCGCCAGCCCGTGAATCCGCGGTCCGTAGGCGATATTGTCATAGACGGATTTCGGGAACGGGTTCGGCTTCTGAAAAACCATCCCCACTTTGGCGCGCAGCTGGACCGGGTCGACGTTGCGTCCGTGGATGCTGACTCCGTCAAGCTCGATATTGCCTTCAACCCTGCAATTCTCGATTGTGTCGTTCATCCGGTTCAGACAGCGAAGATAAGTTGATTTGCCGCAGCCGGACGGGCCGATCAGCGCAGTTACCATATTGTCCTGAATATCCAGAGAAACGCTGAACAGCGCCTGGGTTCCCGAATAATAGACACACACATCGCTGGAGGATATCTTGACAGCATGTCTTGTGGCCTGGTTTTGTGAAATGGTCGTGATTTCCATCGCAGTTTCGAGTCGCCGTTCTGAAAATTCCGCGGCAGTCATCAGCCGTTCGATTCATAGCTGCTGTTTACTGCACGAATGTGACGACGTCATGACAATTTCATGTATTGTGCCGCCGGATTGTGTCCGAATCTCCGGCTTCAGCTTGCCGACGCAGGCAGCGTCACGCGGAAGACGCTGCCCTTTCCCGGCTCGCTGGTGATCGACAGCCGGCCACGGTGCCGCTGCACGATATGTTTGACGATAGCCAAGCCCAAGCCTGTTCCGCCGACTTTCTGCGACCGGTGATCGTCAACCCGGTAAAAGCGTTCTGTCAGACGGGGCAGATGCACCGGATCGATGCCGGGGCCATCGTCGGAGACTTCCACTGTCACGGCATTTTCTTGAATGCCGGGAAATTGTGGCTCCCTGCGGTAGGTCACTTCAACGCATCCGCCGTGACAGCCGTATTTCAGTGAATTCTCAATCAGATTCAGAAATACCTGACTCAGCTGATCAGGGTCGCCAAGCACATGAAGGCCGTCGTCGCCGCTGTTCAGCCGCAGTGTTGATTTCCGGCTGTCGGCTGTGCTGCGCAGCAACCGGACCGATGCCTCCAGTATTTCATGGATATTGACGGGTGTTGTCGGGCGCACGCGTTCATTCGCTTCCAGCTTGGAGAGAGAAAGCAGGTCGCTGACTAGACGGTTCATCCGCTTTGTCTCCTGTTCGATGATATCCAGGAATGCGGACCGCGCCTCTTTGTCTTCCGGCGGCGTGTTTCTCAGCGTTTCGGCGCAGCTTGTCAGCGCCGTCAGCGGTGAACGGAGTTCATGGCTGACATTAGCGATGAAACTCCGCCGCATCTGACCGGCCCCGTCAGAATCGCTGTCGTCTCTCAGCATGACGGCAAGGGCATTTTCCGTACGGCCATTCCCGGAGATCGGCGCAGCCGACAGTTTGAATCTGGATTCAATTCCGTTTTCGGAAAGTATGATCCGCGTTTTCGTCTTTGACCGGCTCTCGGCCGCCTCGGTGAGACAGTCGAGCGCGTCCGGATGGCGCAGCGCGGCAACCACAAGCTGCCCGGCAAGATCGATTCCGCAAAGGCGGACAGCCGCTCGGTTAGCGAATACGATGTGCAGGCTCGCGTTTACGATCAACACCGGATCCGGAAGACAGTTGAGAGCCGCCTGCAAAACCTCGGAGTCGACTTCGGTATCTGAATTCAGCACAGTCTTTCAATTACGGCAGATGAACTGTTTTCCGTCTCTTAGGGAATGTCCCGGCGGGTGTTGAACACTCGCATGAGCGACGCTGTTTGTTCAACATTTATGCGGCATTCCTGATTCAGTCAAGCCGGCGCTTTCAGCAATTACTTGATAGGAGTCTGTTTGAGAACAGGCAGGTTTCCCGTAAGCCTTGACGCGGCAAGCCCTTCTTTCACTCTTGAACATGCCGGCTGTGGGCTGGCGCGGCATTTCTTCAGCGCTTCACCTTGCAGCGGTCCTGCCGGACTGCGTTGTTCATCGCCTCGATACCGGCGCTCGCCGGCGGCTTTCGTAATTCGAGCGGCAAACCGAAACTGCGGCGGGCAGGATTTCGTCTGAGTCCTTCGATTACCGGGCTATCGGCGTCCGGCGCTTCCTGTTAGAATTTCGCCATGGCGTTCTGGCGGTTCGGAAAGCGTTCTCCAAGCATGCCTTATGCGCCGCGGAGCATGAACTCATTACGTGTAGAAAGCTGCAGGGCTTTGGTGCCGCTTTCGGTCTGTATTCGCCTTTGCGGGGTTGGAGGAGATGACCGCTGGCTGATGCTGAAAAGGCAGTTAGCAATTGCGCGTCTCGCTTTATGTTGTCAGTATATCTCAATGGCAAAGAGCACTCCTGACATGACGCCGGCCGATCAGCGTAGATATTCAGCTCCGGCATTGGAAAAAGGTCTGGATATCATAGAGTTGCTGGCAACCGAGGAACGTGGCTTGTCGCAGAGCGAAATCGCGCGCCGAATGAACCGGTCAGTCGGTGAAATCTTCAGAATGCTGATTGTTCTGACCGAACGCGGTTATGTCTCACAGGATACCGATACCGACCGGTACACGCTGACCACCAAGCTTTTCGAGGTGGCTAACCGAACGCCTCTGATCAATCGACTGACGGCGCTTGCCGGACCCGTCATGCGGCGTCTGACGCACACCATAAACCAGTCGGCCCATCTCGGGGTCATCTCTGACGGAGCCGTTCTGATCGTTGGTCAGGTCGATCCTCCGGGCAACACCGTCATGAGCATCCGGCTAGGCGCACGGGTAGAGCTCTGGCGCGCGTCGACAGGGCGGGTGCTGCTCGCATTTTCTGAGGAAGAGACCGTTCAGGAGTTGTTCGATGCCGTTCCCCTGCCGGACGGAAAGACCAAAGCGCAGATTCGCCGGGAATTATCCGAAATCCGGCGGCGCGGGCACGAGATCACCGACAGTTTTGCCGCCAAAGGTATCGTTAACATCGCAGCGCCGGTCATGGATCACACAGGCAAGGCTGTCGCCGGAATGACCGTGCCGCATCTTGAGCGCTATGACGATCCGGTCACGTTCCGGACCTGTGCCGCTGAGACGATCAGTGCCGCTAATGCGCTGAGTTCGTCGCTGGGCGGGCCGACTGTTCCTCCGTTCGAAAGGGTCAGTCGACCATAAGCGGTTCCGGCGTTCGCTTCATTGCGCGGAAACAGGCTTCGACAAGCGCCATCGTCTGGTAGGCGTCCTCCACGCCGGAATGCAGGTATTCGTCTTCACCGGCATCAAAACGCTCAACGTTACGCATCGGGCCCATGAAGGCGTCGATGAACCAACTTCCCTCAAGAGGGATCTGCTCCCAATCACCGCCGTTTCCACAGTGCCAGAGCTCGTCGGCCTCGCCGTTCGGATAGTCGTAGCAGACACCCAGTTTGACCATCATCGTGCCCTCGGTTCCTTCGAAGCGGAACCAGGCCGACTGGAAACGCCGTCCATTACGGTGGTTGTGATTGATGCTCATCAGTCCGCGCAGCCTTTCGCCGTAATCCAGGATCACCGAGGTGCGGGTCTGGGCGAAGTCTTCCGCGCGTGGATCATGCATGCTCCGCGCAAAAACACCTTCAGGGTTGCCGGCAACGGCTCGGATCGTGTCGAGGTAGTGGATGGAATGAACGGCGATTTCGACCCGTTCCATCGGGATCAGGAAGGGAAAGAGATTCCAAGGGGTAAAGATGTTCAGGTGGACCTCGATTTCGAGCAGGTCGCCCAAGAGGCCGGACTTCACGGCATCCTGCACTGCCATCATCATCGGCGAAAAACGCAACTGGAAATTCACCGCCGCCTTAAGGTCCTTGTCGCGGCAGATCTGCCGGATCACGCGCGCCTGATCCTGATCGGCGCCCATCGGTTTCTGGATCAATACGGCCGCGCCGTCGGGCAGATCGGGCAAAATATCGGAGACCGCGTCCGGCGGCGTGGCGATGTCATAGACCACATCCGTTCTGTCGGCCGCCGCAGCCTCAGCTACGGACGCATAGACGTTCGGAATGCCGTAGTCCTTGGCAAGCAAGGCAGCCCGGTCCATATCGACATCGGTCACTCCGCGCACGGACAGCCCGGCTTTCTTGTAGGCGGGTAAATGCGCGTCCCGGATGATGCCGCCCGCCCCGATGATCACGATGGGCTTGGGGTCAGTCGGCGCCGGCCAGCTTTGGCGTGGTTCAATCGGCATTCAAAGGGTCCCTCCGTTCGGCCAGCAAGATGTGTTCGCAGTACATGACCGTCTTGCCGTCCTGGTTTTTCGTCTCGCAGACCTCGGTCACGCGGCCGAAGCCGGGGCGTTTAGGGTCATCTTCAAGGGCCCTGATTATGACGGTGGTCTGAATCGTGTCTCCGGCATATACCGGATTGGGAAACCGCAAGCGTTCGAAGCCGTAGGTGAACGCGCGGGGGTTGATCTGCGTCGCTGTAAGCCCGATCCCGATCGCGAAAGTCATCGTTCCATGCGCGACACGCGCCCCGAAAGGCTGCGTTTTGCACCATTCGGCGTCCATGTGATGGGGAAAGAAATCGCCCGAGTGTCCCGCGTGAAAAACGATGTCCGCTTCGGTGATCGTTCGGCTGAGCGTACGCCGCTCATCCTTAAGGACATAGTCTTCAAAACACCGTTCTTTTTTCATTTTTCTCACCTTCCCATTTCGATATTTTATATATACAAAGATGTTTGACATATGAAAAGCGGGCGGGCATCCTTTATGTGGGCGTCCTGACGCGAGATCAGGAATCGGGAGGGAAACGATGGCCGAAATCGGGGTTCATGCGCGCGGTGTGCCGGGAGTGCCGGACAGCCATGCGGCGATTCCGGTTTGGAACTCGGAAAACTGGTATTTCGAGGATTTCAATGTCGGCGACAAAATCCGGTCGATCCGGCGGACGATCTCAGAAGGCGAGTCGATGCTCTTCAATTCGCTGGTGATGGATCACCACCCTTATGTCTCGGACGAACGGTTTGCGGTTGAAGAGGGTGTTTTCGGCAAGCGTCTTGTCGCCGGGGCGATGGTTTTTTCCTACGGGCTGGGTCTCGCCGCGACGAACTGTCTGAATTCGTTTTCCTACGGTTACGACCGCCTCCGTTTCATCGCGCCAGTGTTCATCGGCGACACGATCTACACGATCCGGGAAAACCTTTCAAAAGAGGTCAAGGACCACCGGATGGGCAAGGTCCGGGTCAGCTATTCGGTGTTCAAGGACGAAGGCGAGCAGGCGCTCTACTGCGAACACCTGATGACGGCGCTTTACCGCGATCCGGAAACGTTCAAAGAACAGGCCGACGCGGCTGTTGAGGCCAGGAAACGTGGTTGAGTTGCGCGGCATGACTTGGGATCACTCCCGCGGCTACGCCCCGATGGTCGCGACATCCAAGGCTTTCGCCGCGGCGAATCCCGGCGTGTCAATCACTTGGGAGAAGCGCCCGCTTCAGGCCTTCGCCGACCGGCCCGTCAAGGAAATGGCCGGCGCCTATGACCTGATGGTAATCGACCATCCACATGTCGGCGCGGCCGCGCGCTCAGGGTCGCTCCTGGCATTGGACGGTGTCGGACACGACAAGGAACTGGATGCGCTGGCCGCGCAGTCTGTCGGCGCGTCTCATCCATCCTACGCGTTTGACGGCTGCCAGTGGGCGTTGGCGATAGATGCGGCAACACCGGTCGCCGCGTATCGGCCAGACCGGATCGATGCGCCGCCGCCTGACTGGGACGGCGTCATGGCTCTTGCCCGGGATGGGCAGGCGGCCTTTGCACTGATCCCGATCAACGCGCTGATGACATTCATGGGACTCGCGCGAAACCTGGATGCTCCGGTCGCGGAGGGCACGGATTTTGTCGACCGCGAGGTCGGGCGGGACGTTCTTGGGATGCTCGCCGACATCGCCGCTCTTCTGGACCCGCGCTGCCTGACGCTTGATCCCATCGACATCTACGAATGGATGGGCCGGTGGGCAGATGCGCCATGCTACTCGCCGTTCGGCTACGGATACACAAACTACAGTCGCGACGGATATTGCCGTTTTCCCCTCGTTTTCGCGGATGCGCCGGGAATCGGCGACCGCGGCCCGCGTGGAACCGTAATCGGCGGCGCCGGGATCGCGGTTTCCGCGTTCTCCCCGCATCGAGATCTTGCTGCCGATTACGCTTTTTGGATAGCGGGAGCCGAATGTCAATCCTCGTTGTTCTTCGATGCGGGTGGACAGCCGGGAAACGCGGCGGCTTGGGACAGCGACCATTGCAACGCCGCGGCCCGCGACTTCTTCCGCAATACGCGCGAAACGCTTGAAACCTCCTGGCTGCGCCCGCGCTATGGCGGCTACATGGGATTTCAGGATCGCGGCGGTGACATCGTGCACTCTTTCCTTCGCGGCCTTACGACCGCCGGTGCCGCCTTGGACGCGCTGCAGGCCGCCTATGAGGAGAGTTGCGCGTGCGGGTGATGCCGCAATCCGATCGTCCGCTCGACGGGTTGCTAGTGCTGGATTTCAGCCAGTTCTTGTCAGGTCCCCTGGCCTCACTGAAGCTCGCCGATCTCGGTGCGCGGGTCATTAAGGTGGAACGTCCCGGGACCGGGGATCTGTGCCGCCATCTCTATCTTTCGGACACCGACATCGACGGTGACAATTCCTTGTTCCATGCCATCAACCGAAATAAGGAAAGCCTGACGGCTGACCTGCGCAATGAAGACGATTGCGCGATTCTGCGCGCTTTGCTCAAGCGCGCCGACGTCATGATCCAGAATTTCCGGCCCGGCGTGATCGAACGGCGAGGCTTCGGTTACGAGGCGGTGCGGAAGATCAATCCCGACATTGTCTATGGCTCCATATCAGGTTTCGGCGAAGACGGTCCTTGGAAGGATTTGCCCGGCCAGGATCTGCTGGCGCAGGCGCGTTCGGGTCTGCTCTGGCTGACCGGAAGCCGGAACGATCCGCCGGTTCCGATGGGCCTTGCCGTGGCCGACATGCTTGCCGGGAACGCCTTGGCTCAGGGGATTCTGGCGGCGCTGGTCGGGCGCACGTCGCACAGGCGCGGATCATACGTGCAGACGTCTCTTTTCGAAGCTATGATCGATTTCCAGTTCGAGGTGCTGACAACACATCTCAACGACGGACGCCGCGCGCCTCAGCGCAGCGGTGTAAACGGCGCCCATGCTTATCTCGGCGCTCCTTACGGGGTCTATGAAACAAGAGACGGTTATCTCGCGATCGCAATGACGCCGTCGCTGCAACTCCTTGCCGAATTAATGGAGATCGACGGCCTGTCCTGCTGGTACGGCGACGCCGAAGCATTGATGACGCACCGAGACGAGATCAAGAAGATCATGTCCGAGGCGGTTCGCAAGCGTGCGACCAAAGACTGGCTTTCGGTCCTTCAGCCGGCGGATATCTGGTGTTCCGAAGTGCTCGACTGGCCGCAGATGCTGGCGTCCGAAGCCTTCGCCAGCCTTGATTTCGAACAGATCATCCGCCGTAACGGGATCGTCGAACTGAACGCGCTGCGCGGTCCGCTGCGGATCAACGGGCAGACACTCAAGAGCGGCCGCGCGGCGCCGGAACTCGGAGCCGACAGCGACCGGATAATCACCGAATTGCTTTCCGAATCAAATGTCGGCGGGAAGCGGCCATTAAGCAACCGATCGGATGACCGGTCGGATACGGCACGATAACAGGGAGTAAACGATGCCTGAACTGACGATGAAGACCATACTGGCCACAGCCTTGGTTCCGCTGATGGCGGTTCCCGCGGCTGCCCGGGATTATGGCAGTTTCGACGGCTACACGCTGCGTGTGAAACTGATCGGCGGCGCCCAGTACGAGCCGCTTTACGCGGAAATCGAGAAATGGGAAGATATGACCGGCGCTGCGGTCGAAATCCTTTCCCGCAAAAACCACTTCGAGCTTGACCGTGAAATCAAGCAGGACATCGCCGCCAATACACTCGACTGGTGCGTGGGTTCGAACCATACGAGTTTCGCGCCGCAATACGGCATGATCTACACCGATCTGCGGGATCTCGTAAGCGAAGAAACGCTGGCCGGTTTCGTGCCGCTGGTATTGGAGCACGGCACGGTTGACGGGCGGCTGGTTCAGCTGCCGCGCCATTCGGACGTATCCAATCTCTTCTACATAAAATCGATTTATGAAGACGCCGGTAACCTGACCGGTTTCAAAGCTGAATACGGTTACGATCTTGCTCCGCCCGAGACTTGGGATCAGGTCAAGGACCAAGCCATGTTTTTCGCCAATCCGCCCGATTTCTTCGGCACGCAGTTTGTAGGCAAGGATGAAGCCATCACCGGTCGCTTCTATGAAATGCTTGTTGCCGAGGGCGGGCAGCTCTTCTCGGGCGATTGGGAACCGATGTTCAACTCCGAGGAAGGCGTGCGCGCACTGAGTTTCTTCGTTGATCTTTACGAGGCGGACGCGGTGCCGGTGGGTGTGCCGAACTACCTCTGGGACGACACGGGTCTGGGCTTCGCCTCCGGAACGGTAGCGATGAATCTCGACTGGGGCGGCTGGTCGGCTTTCTTCAACGACCCTGAGAACTCAAAGGTCGCGGGTGATGTCGGTTTGATCCGCGCCCCCAAAGGCAGTTCGGGCAAGCGCACCGGCTGGTCGGGATCGCATACCTTCTCGGTCACCGAGACCTGCGACAACAAGGAGGCAGCCGTTTCGTTCGTAACCTTCCTGACCGATTACGACCGTCAGATGATCGAAGCGCGCAAGGGCCTTCTGCCTACGCGCACGCAGGTCTGGGACGACGCAAAGGCCGAGTTCGCGGCGAATGGCGACGACTTCCTTGTGACCGTTTTCGAGACCTACCAGGCGTCGATGGCCGAAGACGCCTTCACGCCGCCGCTGATTCCTGAATGGATTGAGGTTTCGAACGTGCTTTGGCCAAAGCTTCAGGCTGCGATGGTCGGTGACATGACCCCGGCTGACGCGCTGAACGAAGCGGCTGAAGAAGCGCTCATCATCATGGAAGACGCGGGTTACCGATAAGACCGGCCGCGGCGCGGCCATTACGGGCCGCGCCGCCAGACATACCGCGGATTCCGGATCCAGTGAACCGCTTCATCCGAAGACATCAGGCTGCGCTGACGCCGCTGTTGCTGCTGTCACCGGCAATCCTGACGATGCTGTTCGTGGTTGCGGTCCCGTTGGTATTCTCGCTCTATACTTCGTTCACGCCGTACCGTTTGACGCGCCCTGAAAGCATCGAAACCTTCATCGGGATCCGCAATTACGTGCGCCTTTGGAACAATGACGATTTCTGGGCAGCGTTTCTCAGAACGATCCTGTTCTTGGCGATAGCGCTGAACCTCGAGTTTCTGCTGGGCCTCGGGACCGCGCTGCTGATCAACCGGATCACGTGGGGCCAGCGTACCCTGCGGACCATTATGATGTTCCCGATGATGTTCTCGCCGATTCTCGTGGGCTTCCAGTTCAAGTTCATCTTCAACGACAACATCGGCATTTTGAATAATGCCCTGCAGTCGCTGGGGATCATAGATCGCGCGATTCCATGGCTGGTCGACGGGCGACTGGCGATGTTCTCCATCATATTTGCCGAAGTCTGGATGAGCTCCTCTGTCTTCGCGATCCTTTTGCTGGCCGGGCTTTTCGCCATGCCCCGCGATCCGCTCGAGGCGGCGAAAGTGGATGGCTGCAACGCATGGCAGACTTTCCGCCACATCACGCTGCCCTTTATCATGCCCTTCGCCTTCATCGCCATGACCATCCGTTCCCTCGACGTGGCGCGCGCCTACGACATTGTCGCGGTCATGACGGACGGCGGACCGGCCGGGCGCACCGAGCTTCTTTGGACGATGATCGCGCGCATGGGTTTCGAGAATGCGCGGATGGGGCAAGCGAATGCGATGGCCTATATCTCGACAATTCTCTCGATCGCCTTCACCTACTACTTTTTTACCAAGCTGGTCGCAGCCCGCCGTTACATGGGAGGCGTCGAATGAACCGGCATCTCAGAAAGCGGATCAGGGCCGGCACGCTGTGGATCGCTACCTTTGTTCTGATGGCAGTCATGTGTGCGCCGGGTCTTTGGGTGGTCTTGTCATCGTTCAGGCCGAACCGGGAAATCCTGGCCAAACCGCCGATCTGGATTCCCGGCAAACTGACGCTCGACAACTTCGCCAAGATCTTCGGTTTCGGGCAGGAGCAGGTGGCGATACCGGTGTTATCATACTTCTGGAACTCCATGGTCATCGCGACGACCTCGACGATCATCGCGCTGCTTATAGGCATGGCGGGCGGCTACGCGTTCGCGCGTTTCAGGTTCCGCTTCAAGAACGCCTGGTTCCTGGGCCTGATGCTGTTCCGAACCGTGCCGGGAATCGCGCTTTCTTTGCCCGTGTTCATCCTGTGGTCGCGAATGGGTTTGATCGACACACAACCGGGACTGGTGATCGTCTATGTCTCGCTCAACGTGCCTTTCACGATCTGGCTGATCGACGGGTTTTTTCGGCAGATCCCGATGTCACTGTCTGAAGCCGCGCAGGTCGACGGATGCACGCGCTGGCAGGCGTTCTGGAAGATCGAATTTCCGCTTGCCAAATCGGGAATCGCCGCCGCCGGCGTCTTTGCCTTTCTCACAAGCTGGAACGAATTCGCGCTGGCCAGCCAGCTCACACGGTCGACTGACAGCAAAACACTGCCTGTGGGTCTGATGGATTTCACCGCCCAGTTCACCATCGACTGGGCCGGCATGTGCGCGATGGCAGTCATTATCATAGTGCCAGCGCTGATCCTTACGTTCCTCGTTCAAAAACATTTGATCGCCGGACTGACTTTCGGCGGAGTGAAAGGCTGAGGATGGCGAGCATCACGCTTGATCGCGTCTTCAAGAATTACGGGCGCCAAAAGGTCGTGCACGGCATTGACCTGACCATCGGCCACAACGAATTCGTCGTTCTGGTCGGCCCCTCCGGCTGCGGTAAATCGACGACGCTGCGGATGATCGCGGGGCTGGAGGACATCTCGGGCGGCGAAATCCGGATCGGCAAGCGGGTTGTCAACGACCTGCCGCCGCGGAAGCGGAACGTGTCGATGGTCTTCCAGAATTATGCGCTTTACCCGCATATGAATGTGCGGGAGAATCTCGGTTTCGGCCTGAAGATCGCGGGACAGAAGAAGGAAGCCGTCGAGGAACGGGTCCGAGAAGCTGCGGATATACTTGGACTGTCCGAACTTCTTGAGCGCATTCCGGCCGAATTGTCGGGCGGCCAGCGGCAGAGGGTCGCCATGGGCCGAGCCATCGTTCGACGCCCTGAGGCATTTCTTTTCGACGAGCCGCTGTCGAACCTCGACGCCAAGCTGCGTGTGCAGATGCGCACAGAGATCAAGAAACTCCACCGCAAGGTCAAGGCGACCGTGGTTTATGTGACTCATGATCAGGTCGAAGCAATGACGCTTGCCGACCGGATCGTGGTGATGAAAGACGGCCATATCGAACAGGTCGGCACGCCGATGGATGTCTTTAATCACCCGGTGAACACATTCGTTGCCGGCTTCATCGGATCTCCGCCGATGAATCTGATCCCGTCGACGATTGCCCAGGGAAACGCTGTCTTCAGGGACGGCACAAAGGTGCCCGTCCCTGCCCGGCTGGCCGATTTTGTTTCTGAGGGACAGGATGTGACATTCGGAATCCGCCCCGACGACCTGACGCCGGCTGGTCATAGCATCCATGAAGCGCGCGAGACGGCGAAACTGGCGCTTCAGATCGATCTCGCCGAGCTTCTCGGCACCGAGACGTTGATCTACACCACGCTTGCCGGTCAGGAAATCCAAGGAAAAATGTTCGACCCGCGCGACGTGTCGCCGGGTGAGCGGCTGACGTTCCGGATGTCGCTCGACAAGGCCCATATCTTCGACGCCGAGAGCGGCAGTTCGGTGAGGGCCGGCTGATGGCGCGCATCGCGGAAGTCGAAGTCTTGATGGTGGATCTTCCGCCTGCGGCCAAAAGGGTGGACGCGATTCAGTCTTTCGAAAGCCAGGAAACGCCGATTGTGCGGATCACCGATGCGGACGGTTCCGAGGGGGTCGGCTATGCCTATACTATCGGCACCGGCGGTCCGTCAGTCATAAGCCTTCTGAGAGAGACATTCGCGCCGCGGTTGATCGGGCGTGAAGCTGAGGAAATCAACGGAATTTGGCGCGATCTTCTGTTTTCGACCCACGCCACCGCTGTCGGCGCCATTACGTCTCTGGCGCTCGCGGCAATCGACACCGCGCTATGGGACTTGCGCTGCAAACGGGCGCGGCTTCCTCTTTGGCGGCTGGCGGGCGGGTCGAAGCGCGAAGCGCCGCTCTACACGACCGAAGGCGGCTGGCTGCATCTTCCGCCTGACGCTCTGGTCGCCGATGCCGTGTCAATGAAGGCCACAGGCTTCACCGGCGCCAAAATCAAGATCGGCAAGCCCTCGATCGCCGAAGACCGATCCCGCTTGCAGGCCGTGCGGGATGCCGTCGGCGAGGATTTCAAGATCATGGTTGACGCCAACCAGGCCTTCGACCTTTCCGATGCGTTGCGGCGCGCCGACATGCTGGCCGACTACGGCGTCTACTGGTTTGAAGAGCCGATGCCCGCCGACAATGTCGGCGCGCATGCCGAACTTGCGCGCCGTTCGCGGGTGCCTGTCGCGGTCGGCGAAAGCATGTATTCGCTCTCGCAGTTCAAGGACTACCTTCAGCAAGGGGCAGCTAGCATCATTCAGGCGGACGCCGCACGAATCGGGGGCATCACGCCATGGCTCAAGGCGGCGCATCTGGCCGAGGGGTTCGGCGTTTCAATCTGCCCGCATTTCCTGATGGAGCTCCACGTCAGCCTTGTCTGCGCCGTGCCCAATGCTCCGGCGCTGGAATACATCCCGCAGCTTGACGCGATCACGGCCTCACGTCTCGATATTCGCGGCGGCTGCGCTTTTCCGCCGTCCGCGCCGGGAATCGGGATTGACTGGAATTGGGATGCGATCCGCAGCCGGATTGTCCCGGGAACGCATTCAACCATTTTATCAAAGGAGTAGCATCATGCAGCGCATGGGCATGGTCATCGGGCTGGAGCCTGAGAAAATCGCCGAATACAAGCGCCTTCACGCGGCGGTCTGGCCCGAGATCCTCGACATGATCTCGACCTGCAACATCACGAACTATTCGATCTTCCTGAAAGAACCCGAAAACCTTCTCTTCGGGTACTGGGAGTATACCGGAACGGATTTCGAAGCCGATGCCGCCAAGATGGCCGCCGATCCCAAGACACGGGAATGGTGGGACGTCTGCATGCCCTGCCAGGCGCCGCTTGAGACCCGCCGAGAGGGGGAGTGGTGGGCGATGATGGAGGAAGTCTTCCACCATGACTGACCTGCGGACAGAGCGGTTCCGCGCGTGCTACACCGGCGCCGTCCATGACGTCCTCAGGGCGCAGGGTTTGCGGGATTTTACGCTGCCGCCCCGTATCGCGCCGCTTCAACCCGAGATGACGCTGTGCGGTCCGGTCTGGACCGTTGAGGGGGAGTTCGATGAGTCCGCGGATGCCCGCCAGACACTGCTGGACTGGACCGGCCTGCTGTCGCAGGCGAAACCGGGCCATATCTGGTGCGCCCAGCCGAACACCCATCTGATCGCTCAAATGGGGGAACTTTCTGCCGAAACTCTGGCCGCAAAGGGCGTTCTCGGCTGCGTGATCGACGGTGCGCTCAGAGATGCGAATTTCATAATCGATCTTGGATTTCCCTGCTGGCGCACACACCATACACCGCGCGACGTCGTCGGCGTCTGGCGGCCCACCGGGACGGATGCGCCGATCACAATCGGTGAGGTGCGGATAGAACCCGGCGACTGGCTGCACGGCGACCGCGACGGCATGGTCCGGGTGCCGTCCGAATTACTTGACGAAATCATCGGCGCGGCGAGCGAAGCGATGGTGACAGAGAACAAAGTCCGGACAGCGATCCTGTCCGGAAGCGACCCTCAGGACGCTTACCTGAAGTTCGGGAAGTTCTGATGGCCTCTCTTGACCCCCGGTTGCTGCTTTTGTCCGACGCCGACAACGTTCTCGTCGTGCGCGGCGCGATCGATGTCGGCGACGAGGTGCGGCTCGAAAAAGAAACGGTCACGGCGACGGTCCGAACCGGCTTGGGTCACAAACTTGCCCGCCGTCACATCGGAAAAGGCCGGAAAATCATCAAATACGGAGCGCCCATCGGTTCGGCGACAGCGGACATCGCCCCCGGCGCGCACGTTCATATCCACAACGTCAAAAGCGACTACACGCCGACATACGCGCTGGCTGCTGCGGAAGAGGCTCTGAAATGAAGGGCTATTTGCGCAACGACGGGCGCAAAGGCATTCGTAACGTGACTGCCGTTGCCTATCTGGTTGAATGCGCCCATCATGTCGCGCGCGAGATCGCCGCGCCGTTTCGCGGCGCGGCCCATGTGATCGGTTTTCCAGGATGTTTCCCGAACTCTTACGCCCAGTCGATGATGGAGCGGCTCTGCACCCACCCCAATGTGGGAGCCGTCGCGGTTGTGTCGCTCGGGTGCGAAAGCTTTGATCGCTATCAGCTGGAGGACGTGATCCAAGCCAGCGGGCGCCCTGTCGAGGCGCTTGTCATTCAACGCGATGGCGGAACCCGTTCTACAATCGACAAAGGCCGTGCGGCGGTCGCTGAAATGTCGGACACCCTTGCGCAAGCCGATGCTGTCCCCTTCGATATCGCAGATCTGGTTGTCGGTACCGTTTGCGGCGGTTCAGACGGAACGAGCGGTCTGACCGGGAACCCCGCCGTCGGGCGCGCCTTCGACATGCTGGTGCATGCCGGGGCGACCTGCATTTTTGAAGAAACCGGTGAGCTGATCGGCTGTGAAGACATCATGGCTGCCCGGGCCGTCAGCCCTGAACTCGGCGCTGAGATCCGGGCGAGCGTGAAAAAGGCGGCGGCATATTACGCGACGCTTGGTTTCGGAAGTTTTGCCGCCGGGAACGCGGAAGGCGGGCTGACAACGATCGAAGAGAAATCGCTGGGCGCCTATGCCAAATCGGGGCGATCGTCGATCTCCGGTCTGATCAAGCCGGGCGATGTTCCGCCGCGAAGCGGCCTGTACCTTATGGATGTCGTCCCCGACGGCGAAGTGCGGTTCGGCTTCCCGAACATTTCCGATAACGCCGAGATTGCGGAGATGATGGCGTCGGGCGCACTGATGACCTTGTTCGTCACCGGGCGCGGTTCCGTTGTCGGGTCGGCTTTGGCCCCCGTTATTAAGATCGCCGCCAATCCGCACATGTACGAACGCCTTTCTGACGACATGGACGTCAACGCAGGGCGCATTATCAGCGAAAGCGCGGAGATCGACGAAGTCGGCGTCGAGATCCTCGAACTGATCAAGCGCGTTGCTGATGGCGAGCGCACCAAGTCCGAAGATCTCGGCCACACCGAGTTCATCTTGACTTATAAGAGTTTCGAACCGATCGGCCCGGCGTGCCTGCCCGTATAACCAGAGGATTCATGGGAAGACCGGACGGAAAGATATGCCTTTTGACTGCCGCGGGAGAGGGTGTCGTCCCGCCCGCCGCGTTGGCTTTTGCAGCCGAAGGCGCACGGGTGATCGCGGCGGATAAGGATTCGAGACCCGCCGGCTGGACTTTCCTGATCCGGTTGCGATCGCAGCCGTCGCAGAGGAATTCAAAGGGGCGACGTGTTTTCAACTGCGCGGGCTTCGTCGCGGCCTGCGCTATCCTCGACTGCGACTAAAGTGAACGGGATTTCTTTTTGAAGCTGAACGACAAAGCCGCCTGTCTCATGATCCGAGCCTTGCTGTCCGGCATGACCGAGAATGGCAGCGGATCGATCACCGACGTCTCTTCTGCGGCGTCTTCCGTCACCGCCGCGCCGAACCGCTTCATGTACGGCACAGCCAAGGTGGCTGTGACCGGGACTACGCAATCCGTAGCCGCTGATTTCATTGCTCAAGGCATTCTCCGCAACGCGATCTGCCCGGGCACAGCCGAGTCTTCGCCGCTGAGAGATTGGATTCGCGCCATAGGCGGCTATGCCGCCGCAAGCGGAGCGTTCATTGCCCGTCAGCCGATCGGACGCATCGGAAAGCCTGAGGAAATCGCCGCTCTTGCCGTCTGCTTGGCGTCCGAAGACAGTGCGCGCACCGCCGGTGTCGCTCGCGTCATTGACGGCGGATAGACCAACCTCTGAAGGAGAGAATAAATGAAACTTGCGCGATTTGGTGAACCGGGATCCGAAAAACCCGCGATCGCCGATGCCGAGGGCCGGCTACGGGATCTAAGCGGTGTCGTGCCCGATATCAGCGGTGCGGCACTGTCTGAAGAAAGGCTCGCCGCGATCCGGGAGACTGACCTGTCGGCGCTTCCCGAGGCGCCTCCGTCGGTTCGGCTGGGGCCTTGTGTGGCCGGCACGGGGAAATTCATCTGCATCGGACTCAACTACTCCGACCACGCTGCGGAATCCGGCATGGAAGTCCCCGCGGAGCCAATTCTGTTCATGAAAGCGTCCAGCGCGATCTGCGGGCCGAACGATCCGATCGTTATTCCCCGCGGATCCCGGAAAACGGACTGGGAGGTTGAGCTAGCGGTCATCATCGGTCGTCGCGCCAAATATGTGTCCGAGGCCGACGCGATCGATTGCGTGGCGGGATATGCTGTCGCGAACGATGTGTCGGAGCGCGAGTTCCAACTTGAACGTTCGGGCCAGTGGACCAAAGGCAAGAGCTGCGACAACTTCGGTCAAATCGGACCTTGGCTTGTCACGCGCGAAGAGGTCGCGGACCCCCAGGACCTCGGCATGTGGCTGACCGTGAACGGTAAGACCATGCAGGAGGGATCGACCCGGACAATGGTGTTCGGGGCCGCCCGCCTCGTCAGCCATATCAGTCAATTCATGACCCTGCACCCGGGCGACGTCATCTCGACCGGCACACCGCCGGGTGTCGTACTGAGGCAGACACCCGCCCGGTTTCTGCGGGCGGGAGACGTCGTTGAGCTGGGAATCGAAGGACTGGGCACACAGCGGCAAGAAGTCATTAACGATACTGAAGGAGCCGCGTGATGATCGGACTGTTCGATACCCACAAACACCTGATATATCCTGATGCCGCCCCTTGCTCCTGGACGGAAGGCATTCCGGTTCTGGCTGGGAAGGCATTCACCGCAGAGGATTACAAGGCGCAGACGAAAGATCTCGGGGTTGCAGGATCTCTGTTTATGGAAACGGCGGTCGATGATGCCTTCACCGAACGTGAGACACGATTTGTATCGAGCCTTGCCCGGGATCCGGCCAACGGCATTCAGGGTATGATCGCGACTTGTCGGCCGGAAACGGAAGACGGTTTCGAAGAATGGCTGGAACTTGCTAAGTCGCTTGGTTCTGTCGGCTTCCGCCGCGTTCTGCACGTGGTCGACGACGAAATGTCGACGAGTGACACATTCCGCCGAAACGTGCGGCGGATCGGAGACGCCGGAATGACCTTCGATATGTGCTTCCTCGCCCGGCAACTGTTTTTGGCCTTGGATCTTGCGCAGGCCTGCGACAACACATCCATGATCCTTGACCATTGCGGCGTGCCCGACATCGCGGGCGGCGGGCTGGATCCGTGGCGAGAGAACATCAGCCGCTTGGCGGGCGCACCAAACATCACATGTAAGCTTTCGGGCCTGCCTGCTTACTGTGCGCCGGATAGCGCCACTTATGAGGCGATCAGACCGTATGTAGATCATGTGCTTGAGACATTCGGCCCGGACCGCATGGTCTGGGGCAGCGACTGGCCGGTTGTGAATATGGCGAATGGCATTGTGGACTGGATTGCGGTGACGAGAGAAATCCTCAGCGGCCTGAGCGAAAGTGAGATGCGTGCGATCGGATACGGAACCGCGCGCAGGATTTACGGCGCGGGCTGAGCTCACAATCCTCCTCGCCGTATTCCGCAGGTCATCTGAGGACGCGGGGACCGGGCCGGCCATGTCTGACGACCGATCGCTCAACCCGGATATTATAGCTTCTCCCTAGTAGTCTGTCATTGTTATATTGACAGCTACAGGGAATGCAGTTTGATGCGCGCGTCTTGGGCGGTGAACCGCTGTTTGACCGGGGCCGGGTCGGCATTGCGCGCTTTCTGCCATGCCGAAACCTCGCGGCAGAGCGTCTCCCGGTCGGGGATGCGCCGGGACAGGCACTGACGGCTCAGCACGCTGATTCCGCTCTCGGCGATGTTCAGCCAGCTGCCGTGTTTCGGCGTGTGATGAACCTCGAAACGCTCGTAGAGCCTGCCCGCCTGCTCCGGCGGAAAAGCGCAGTAAAGACTCGACAGCTCATGCGTTGTCCATGGCGGGCACGATTTTTTTTTGCCGGGGAAGTGAACATCGGCGATGTCCCTGAGGAGCTCAGCGAAATCTTTTTTCGTCCGGCGGTCGGTGATTTTAACATGCCGCCAGCCTGCAAGCGGCGCATGAACCATGAACAGATTCGCCGTCCCGTTGCGCTCGTATTCGCAGTCGAAGCGCGCCGGCCGGCCGGGAGCGGTCGGCAAAGCCGTGCGGACCTCCTTCGTCTGCTGCTTGCTCGCCTCGGCTGTGCAGACCAGGACCTCGTCCCCGCTGAACTTCCGCTGATAAACCCTGAGCACATCCTCCATCGAGCATGCGAAGTCGCCGCTGTTCTCCGCCGGAATGCACTGACACCGCGTAAGGTGCGGTTTCAAATCGTTTTTTTTAATGTCCTCCTGACCGTCTCCCGAGAAATGCTGTCAACGACATTCAACGCGACCAGCCGCTCGCCGAGCAGCGCTGGCGGCTGTGAGGAACGCCCCTCGGGAGGTTCCGAACAGGCGATCATCGTCAGCTTCGCCTCGCCCTCGCCGTCAAGCTTCGGAGGAACGCGGTTCGAATGCGGCCTGCGCCTGAGGCCGCCATACCCTCCTCGACAAAACGCCGGCGGAGCCGCTCGACCGTCGCCGTGCCGACCCCGACGGAATCGGCGGCGTCGGCATCGGCGCGCGCGCCGCTCTTCCGGTTCTCATCCGTGAGAAGAAGAATATGCGCCCGCCGCCGCCGCTCGGCCGAACCGCGGCCGGATGAAACGATCTCCTCTAATTCAGCCCGTTCATGATCTTCGAGCCGCACATGCTGTATTTTACGTCCGATCTGTTCCTGCTGATCCGTCATCGCTTCCCGCCTCTTGATAATCGCCGTCGGCGCGAAACAGGCCTCAGCCGCCGGATTCCTGCTCAGAATCCGGCTGAAATGCCCGGCCGACAGCATTTGTCTTTGTTCAGACTGAAGCCACTACTGCAATTTCAACGGAGAGTCAACAGCCGGGAATCAGAATGTCCGCCGAACACCGATTGCCATCATTCTCGCTGTGTCAGACTACTAGGCCCTGTACCCAAAAAGTTGAAGGGCTCGGCTGATATTTGGTATCGGCTAAGGAATCGGCAACAAGATGATGCCAAAAGTCCTTTGCGGTCCTTATAGGCGTGAATGCCCGGGCATATGTTACAACCCAGTGTGACAAGTCAAATTTTTGGGTACAGAGCCTAGGGTTATCGCTTTTGAGATTCGCCGTTTTCCGGCAGCAGTCCGGCGGAGCTGATGAGCCTCAGCGCATAGCGGTGATGCCATACGGCCTTCTTGAGTTTGCCGCGCATTGACTCAGCCTGCTTGTCTTCCGTGACCCGCGCCAGGTTGAGAGCCAGCCGCCGCATCACGACTGGGTTTTCCGGTCCGGTTGCGCAGATGATCTTCGTTCATCGTGACATCAAGGAACCAGCGCAGACTGTTCTCTGCCGACCAGCGCTCCCGCATGCCCTTGAGAAAATGCTCCGGATCCCGCTTCCCGCTCATGACGAAATACCGGGTTTCGGCACTGCGCTTTTCCCCGGTTTCCCGAGTCGAAGAGACAGATCCGACAGCTGCGAGACCCGACCTTTCAGCCAGCCGACATCATGGCAGACGGCAGCCCGCCGGGTTTCGATCCGGCCGTGCCCTTTCTCCTTATGCGTCTCGGAAAGCTGAATGTTTTCAATGTTGTCAAGGTCCTCCATATACCGTTTCATATCCTTGCGCAGATTGCCCTTCAAAGCGAGAATATACCCGCCCCCGCCACCCTTCACGGCCTCCGATATCGCCCGCTGCGCGTGCATCTCGTCAGCCGCTGCCGTCCGGCCCCGGATGTCGAGGAGCTTCGGAAGCGCAGGGATCGCGGTGATGGCGGACTACGCCGACACCCTGCATCTGCCGCCGCCCGGCGATCTCGGCCGCAAACATGACGACCCCGCCGGCGCTCAGACCGTCTGGGAAGGTTATGCCTTCCTCTCCCATGGCGCCGCCGCCGTCGAGCGCGCGCTTGCTGCCGGCCAGGGAAGCCGCGTGGCGAAACTTCTCGCTCAAGGCTGAATATCAGCGCCGAACCGTCCCTCGCAGACCGGAAAACGCGCCCGGACCGGGCGGAAGACGGCGGAATCGCCGCCCTCCGGAACCGTTTGTGATGACACCTTTTATGACTAATGGGCAGGGCGTGGCTCGTGCACGTGATGGTCGCGGGCGGCATCATTGGGCCGGACGAGCGCTGAGAAGGTAGGTTCCAGTGGAAGGGACTCTCTTTACCGACTTCAATTTCTCAGCAGGCCGCCTGGATGGCCAGACCATTGGGCATTCTCGTCCCAACCATTCCAAGGGTGCCTTGTGCTTGAGCTCCATCACGTAATCGTATAAGTTACAAATTATATTCGTGCAGAGTTATAGGAAGGCGAGTATGACCTTTGATATCGAACATCATCTCGGGTGCGTAGACCGCTCGGTGATCGACTTGGAGAAAGACGGCAAATCTGCGCGAGCGGTCATACTTTCGTGTAGTTATGACACCGACAAGGACGATCTTTGGGACGCCTTGACGACTGCGGAGCGTATTCCCCGCTGGTTCCTGCCTATCGAGGGCGATCTTCGGCTGGGCGGGCGATACCAGTTCAAAGGCAATGCCGGGGGTGAGATAACCGCATGCGAGCCACCAGAACATCTTGCGGCGACCTGGGAGTGGCAGGAAAATGTCAGTTGGGTCGAAGTCCAATTGGCGACCGAAGGCGATAGTCGAACCCGCCTGACCCTGACCCATACGGCCATTGTCGATCCGTTCTGGGATCAGTACGCACCTGGGGCGACCGGCGTTGGATGGGAGCTCGGCCTGATTGGCCTCGCTCTTCACCTGATTGATCCTGACGCACCGAAGTTGGACGAAGAAGCATTCGCGCACTCTCCTGACGGCAAGGCGTTCATGCAGCGCAGTGCGACGGCCTGGGGCGAGGCGGACATTGCGCGCGGTGAAGATCCGACGCAGGCACGCGCTGCTGCAAAACGGGCAGCAGGCTTCTACACCGGCGAAACCTCGCAGGAGGACTAGATCGCGCATGCACGCCTTAGACGTTCTTGGTGACCCAGTTCGGCGCAGGATCATGGAGCTTCTGGCGGACAGCGCGCATTCGTCAGGCGAAATCGTCGAAGTCATCCATGCCGAGTTCGGCATCACACAGGCGGCGGTTTCGCAGCATTTGCGAGTTCTGCGAGAAAGCGGGTTTACCAGCGTGCGACCGGAAGGCGCCAAACGCATCTACGCGGTCGAGACGGGGCCACTGCGTGAAATAGACCAGTGGCTCGAACGCTTTCGCAGCCACTGGGGGGTGTGAGTCTAGTATGTCAGTTTGAAAGTCAGTTTCATTGTTTCATCTCATGCGGCCAGCGTCTGGGTGTGATGTGGGCTGATGTTATCGTTGGCTGGTGCGTTGTCTGCCTTGATCATGGCTTTCCACGCGCTTTCGAAGCGGCCGGATTTGGTGAGGGCGCGGAAGGTGAGAACGGCTTGTCCGCCAACGATGCGCCAGCGCATGCCGGAGCGTTTCATGCGCTGTGTGACGAGGGGTCTTGTCGGCCGCCACGCGCAGATGCTCGCAGGCATGCCGGAAGTCGATCACCTCGGTTTCGGGCTCAAGACCGGAAAGGAATGTCCAGTTGTCGGCGGCGCCGTCGGCGATGGCGCTGATCCTGATCTCGGGACGCTTGCGCCTGATATGCGCGGCCTCGCTTGCCAGCTGCGCCTTCAGCGCGCGCTTGCCGCGCTCGGGCATGCGGCCGAGACAGACGGTCTTCAGGCGCTCGCCGTCGGCGTCGTGGAAGGAGACTGTGCCACAGGCCGCCTCGCGCCGGCAGGCCTCGCAACGGCCGTCCTCGCCGGCCCGCAGCGCTGCCATGACGCCGGCTGGCGAGACCGAGGCGGTGACCGCGTCCTGCGGGATGTCCTCGGCTTCCCGGATGCCGTCCAGGGCCTGCGGGCCGAGACGTTCCCAGCGCTCCCGCATGGTCAGGCTCAGGCGCTGCAAGGCGCTCACAGACGGCGTCATGGCGCCGAGCTTGCCGAAGAACGCCTCCGCTTCCCGCGCCGTGCAGTGAACCATCATCATCAGCCCGAGCTGAGCCGCCGGCCGTGTCAGGCAGTCATCGACAAGGCTCAGGCTTTCGTCCGCCGGCATCAGCGATCGGCAGCGCCCGCCGGTGCGGCAGCGCGCGCGCCGAAAGGTCACCGGGCCGAGCGAGGTCATGATCGTCTTCGGCGTCGGCGCTGCACGGAACCAGTTCTGCCCGTCACGCTCAATCCGGGGCGCACCGTCGTCCCGGGCCTCGGCACAGGCGCCCAGGATCTCGCAGCCAAGCGCGCGCACGCTCTCAAGCACCCGCCGCTCCGCTTCCTCGAAGGCCTCGGCAGAGCACTCTGAACCGAGCTGCCGATGACAAACCGCGGTCACTTGCGTGACCGCTTCGACAACCCGAGGCGGCAAGCCGGAAAGATCGATGGACGCGGAAGGCCGAGGCTGTGAAACTGACATGGGAGCGCTCCTGATGTCGTGGGTTCAAACCAGCATCATATCGCATCTTGCGGTGCGGAGCGTTCCCGCATCCACCGCTGAACCCTGCCGTCGTGACAAAATCCGGTCCCGAAACGGGCGATTGTCACGAAAACCCGTTTTCGCCGCTGCCTCGCGACCGCACAACCGTGCTAAATCAATGGCTTGGCTTCGCCATACGAGAACTGTACCCCCACTGGGAGCCCAAGCTGGACGCGCTGGCCACCGAGGTGGCGCGCGGCAAACGAAAACGGAGACTTTCGAAGGAATAGGATCCAACTCCGTCACCTCAACCAAACTTCTGGAAACACCGGGCTACCACGCGGGCGTGAGCGAACCGAATGAAGATGGATGTCGGATAACTACGGTACGTTATTGCAGCGGCGGAGAACGGAAGTTTCCGGCGGGCTGCGGAGGCACTGCGGGTACAGCAGTCAAGTATCAGTCGCGCAATCCAGCAACTCGAAGATGAATTGGGAGTCTCGCTCTTCCAACGGCAATCTACGGGCTCCCGTCTGACGGACGCCGGACAGCGTTTGCTATGCGAGGCGCGACCAGCACTGGAGCAACTTGAACTGGCAACAAAGACAGCCGCCGCCGCTGGCCGTGCGGAGGCTGGCGTTGTGCGTGTGGGAATACTCACTTCGCTCGCTGGAGGGTTCTTGCGCGAATTGATCCGCAGCTACGCCGTAGAGCATCCGGAAATCGCGATCGACATTCGGGATGGTGGTCGTGACGAACATTTGAGCGCGATCAGAAGGCGAAGACTGGATGTCGCCTCCGTTACAGGAGATCGTGCGGTTTCCGATTGTGAAACAGCTTCACTCTGGGAAGAGCGTGTCCATGTTGCATTGCCCAAAGGCCATGCATTAGCCGGCAGACGGCAGGTCGACTGGCCAGATCTACGGAAAGAACATTTTATTGTTAGCCGGTTCGCCCCCGGACCAGAAGTGCATGACTATATAGTGTCTGTCAGAAAACCCTGTTTTCGGCGGCGTCCGGCGGCGGCTCCGGTCCGGATCCGGGCTTCTAAAGCGCGCCGGACGGCGGAAATTAGTTGCTGACACTGAATTGACAGGCTGCCGGAGCATGGCTGACCGTTCCCGGGTTGAGATATCCGGGAGAAAGCCGTTATTTCGATGAAGGGGGGAGGGTCAGGCGGCGCGTCGTCGCAATCGCTTCCTGTTCCGCATCTGCCGTCTTTTCCGCAGAAGCCTTCCGAGCCGGCAGCAGTTCGCGGCGAGCGCCGCTGAGGCCGCGGTGCGGGCGAAGCCGTCGCGGCCATGGCTCCGCACCCGGTCGAAACCGCGGCATTCGAGACAGCTGATCGCCGATTCAACCGCCGGATGCTGACGGCGGGCCTCGGCGAAGCCGGGTTCCGACTGCCGCTCCCGCTCCGCCTTCGAAAGATATCCCTTCTTCGGCAGCGCGTTCAGATCAAGCATGGCAGCCGGCTCCCGGCGGTTCTCCGGGCTGTGAAAGCCGCGGTCGAAGCTGCAGGCCCGGAGTTCCGGAAACCGCTCCTGCGCCGCCGCGACGACCGGAACGGCATGGCAGACATCGGAGCCTTCCTGCATGATCTCATGACAGTTATGAACTGATACTGATCCTCGACGACAGCCATCGGAACTACTGGGTCCACGGGCGAGCCGGCTTTGCCCTCAGTGATCCATCGCGTGTGCGGCTCGAAAATCGAGAACACCTTCTCGTCCTGCGGTATCGTCTCCCCCCGGAGCAGGCGGCGGCTGACCTGGTCGATCTGCCGCTTGGCGTGCGCTGGACAGCCGTCTATCAAACACAGTTTTAACGCACTGGCTCCGGCCGCCGACAAAGCCGAAAAAGTCTCAGCCGTCTTCGCGACGAGGCGGCGGCAAAACCGCAGATACTCCCTGACAGCCTTCTCCGTCTGCCGCCACCGCGTGCGGACGCCGTGAAACAGCCGCCGCAGCGCGGCCTGCAGATGCGCGCTCCGCCGCTGGTCGGGAACGCCGCGCCGGCAAGCCTCCCGCGCCGTCTCCCGCACCATGCGGCGCACCGCATCCATGAGAAGATTCACATCCTTCGGAAAATGAACATCCGTCTCAACGCAAAAACTGTCAACGCGGCGCCAGCTTTTTTCCGGCGACCTCATGGCCGCTCGCTGCCAGCAGCTTGCCGACGCGCGCCGGCATCCGCGGCGTCAAAAGGGAAACATCATCGACGAGCGTCTGCATCTCGTATTCGCCGCAGTCGAAAACATCGTCATGGCCGAGCATCGCGCGGACCAGCTCATGGTTGTTCACCAAGCTGCGCAGCCGGTCGAAATCGCAGTTGATCCCCTGCTTGAGAACGCCGATCACGAGAATCGACCGGCAGGCTGTCCCCCGGACGACCGTTGTGCCAGCCGACATCGGCGAAGAACTCTTCATCGAAAATCCGCTGAAGGCCGCGCTGGCGATTGACATAAAGATGCTGCAGGCCCCTGAGCACATTCTCGATGTCATCCCGCGACTTCAGATCAATTTTCAAAGTTTCGATAGACTTCGAGCCGAGGCGAGCCGGTTTGATCAGTCGGCGCATACCGTTCTCCCGGTGAAAAAAGCGGCGAAGATTGCCCCGATCAGGGCTTAATCGCCGGATTCTCAGCGGAAAAGCTGATTCTTGAAAAGAAAAAAAAACGCCTCAAAATACTGAAAATGTAGAAGATAATCACTTTTCGTGCAAGCACGAGATATTTTCAGGAATCGCGAGCTACAGCCGGGACAGCCTTGGAAATACAAGCGGTTCTTTTACTGGATAATGGCGCACCCATCAGGATTCGAACCTGAGACCTCTACCTTCGGAGGGTAGCGCTCTATCCAGCTGAGCTATGGGTGCCTAGCCATGTCGAACTACTTATAAGAACTTATCCACTCTTGCATCCAAATCGCCGCCGTCACCAAGGCGTTGTTTCAGATGATGTTTTTACCTCCTGTTTCGATCCCGGCCCTGATATCTGCCTTTGGAGAGCGAGGTCCTATCCAGTTGATTTATAGGCGCAAGATTCACAAGGACTCTAAAAGTAAGGCTCAATTTGCGAATCGTATGCATGGTCTTTCGGTTCCGGCAGAAAAGATGTGCGGGAGGAAGCATTTTTTAGCCTAACATACTGATACTATTGCAGAATAATTGTCGAAGTGTCTGGCAAAACCGCTTGTGATCTATAACCTCTATCCCCTTGTATCTAAATACATTACAGTAAAGATGCATATGATTTGCAAATTGAGCCAAAAGTAATTTACCCCTAACGTAAGAACGTTACACAGGCGTGTCAAGCGGTTCCAACTTTGACCAGTTCAGTTGCAATCCGTTCGAGACTGCGGCAGCAGTCGCTGTTGTTTCAGGATCTGCCCTTCCAAATGAATGGTAGTGTCTGAGGTTAAAATTTAGGCTCAATTTGCAAATCGTATGCGCCCATGCTGTAATGTCTTTGTATACAAAGAGATAGACGGCGACAGATGACAAGCGGCTCTGCCAGATACCTTGAACACTATTCTGAAATGATATCAGTATGTTAGGCTAAAAATGTCTCTTCCCGTACGTTTCTTTCTGCCGGAACTGAAAGACCATGCATACGATTTGCAAATTGAGCCAAAATTTATTTCTTGCCGTTAACGAATTCAGAAAACTCAGGGAATCATATACTTAACTCCATAGCGGGCAACTCCTTCAGGCATCGCATCCCCTAAGCTGAACTTTTTTGCAGTGATTTTGTAAGTATTTGTATTCATGCAATAATTTGAAAATTCAGCGGCGTTTAGCAGCCAAGTTTCAGCGTATTCGGGTTCCGAGGAGCTGGAATGCTTTTTCCTGCAGCGCTGTCGGCGCCGTGAACATGTCGAATTCCGCTGCGGCCTCCGAGGCCGGTTCGATGCGCATTTTCGAGAGGCCCGCGAGATGTTTCATGAGGCTGCGGAAGCTGAGAGCCGGCAGGCCGCCGGACGCGCGTTTCGATGCCGCTTTGCGTTTTGCGCCGGGTGACGGCTCGGCTGCGGCCGCGGCGGATTCCCGCGCCGGCGGGTCTTCGTCATCGAACAGGATCGGTTTCAGGTCTTCCCGCATATGCTGTTCGACATAGTAAGCGAGCATACACAGCAGAACATGCGCCCGCACCCGGTCCGCCAGACGGCAGCAGACCGGGCGAACCTTCAGATCGACGGTTTTCACAGCGCGGAACGCCTGTTCGACTTTTGTCAGACGCTTATATGAGCGGACTGTTTCGTCGGCGCTCATCACTGTTTCGGGCAGGCTGGTCCGCACGGCATAGAAGCCGTCGAGCGCGGCTTCGGCGGCGATGTTTTCCCGGTTCCGGATCCAAGTGAAACCGTCATCGCGGATCGTCACGGTGAAATGCTTTCTCATCTTGTGCTTGTCCAAGGCCTTATCGACGCGGCGGGTGATCGCAACGGTTCCCTTGAGAGGGCGCGAGGCCCGTCCGGTCGCTGCTTCAATCAAGCGCAGGCGGGCCTCTGCCGCGTTCAGCAGCTCATCGCGGCGCCGGCGGCGTTCCTCCGCCAGCAAGGGGTTCCGGCAAACGACGAGACGCTCTCCGGGGAACAATTCCTCACAGGTGATTTCAGCCAGGTCCCGTTCGTCGAACAGGGACGGCCGCAGGGTCCGGTTTTCCGCAAGCCTGCGCACAGCCGGAGCCCTCAGAGCGCTGATCCAGTCCAGCCCGGCCGGCTTGATATCCTCCCTGATCCGGGCTTCGGTCAGCATTCCCCGGTCGCCGATGACAACCGCCCGCTCAATGCCGAAACGGCAGCGTATCCGCCGTATGGCGGTCGATGCTGTCGCCGGGTCGGACACATTGCCTTTGAATGCTTCGACGGCGACGGGCCGCCCTTCCCGGTCGCAAAGCAGGGCGAACGCTGCTTGCATCTTGCCCCTTTTTTTGTCCCGCGAATGGCGGTACACGACTGGCCCGCACTTTGTTCCTTCCATCTGGAATGACGTCAAATCCCAGAGCATGAGAGCTCCCTCGGCGATATGACGGCCCGCGAGGCGGGTTTCGATCCGCTCTTGGCGTTCCAGAAGCCAGTCCATCGCGGCATAGAGTTCAGCGGCATCGGTCTTGCCGAGACCGAGCATGTCCCCGAGACTGCCGGCTCCGCTTTCGGGAGACAGAGATCGGGCGGTAGCCAGCTTGACTCTGGGATCCAGGATGCGGGCCGTGATCATGGCGGTTACCAGATCGCGGTTGCGCGATCTGCGTGACGCGATGAGTTCCTCAATGCGCAGATCCCTGAGTTTTCCGAGCGCCGCGGCGACATGGCCGTGCGGCTGCGAGGCTGTGACTTTGAAAGCCTCCGGGAGGCTGCGGGCGGAGTTTCCTTTCACGCAGGCGCGGATTTCTTCGATCAGTCCGTCCGGCAGTTTGGAGAGGTTAGCAAGAGTTCGCTTGCGGGATTTTTTGGCATTCTTATCCCAATAGGACTCGCGCAGCAGGATCGCGGGCGGCGAGTTTCGGTTCGGCACGGTTTCGATATACATGAACAAATATTTAGTGATTTAAAACTTTATATCAATAGTTAAAGTGAAATTAAATCATTTTTACATGAATATGCTTTGAAGCTTGCCGGACCGCTGAATGATCTCTATATTATTGAAAAAACGTCGTTTTTTAGTACCGTCCACTGAATTTCCAAAAAAGTTCAGGTTAAGGAACCCGGATTTCGGCTCGGTCGCCGAGAGATCGGCGAAGGCCGCCGCGAAGGCGGCGAGCATCCTCGCATCCGCCTTATCAGTCTTAACCAGCCGGCCGGTCGCTTCGATGACAAACCGCCGCACCGTGCGCTTTCTCAGAAACCTGTCGATCGCCCGGGAGCCCGGACGATCGTTTTCAACCCGGCGGTCAACGCCGGCGGCATGCGCATCGATCGTGTTCTTGCTGATAGCTGAGCCTGCGCATATTTTCGTCATGTCCTTATGCTCCTGTTCTCATGGTTATTCGGATCGTGAGCTGGGCAGCTGTTCAGGACGTGGACCGGGAAAGCGGGGCCGGCCACGCTTACTGACGGTTTTTTCAACCTGGATCGTATCGGCCCGACCCGGCTTGGCGGGGACTGTCATCCCCGCCTCCCCTTGCCGGCGGCGGCCGGCAAGGGGAACCCGCGACAGGATAGCACGGCTGCAGACGAGCAATGAAATGAAAGTTTGCTGCAGCTTCGCGCCGAGCTACCCCTGTGGATGACTCCTTATGGAATTATCCTTGGTTTGATTCATATGAGGCTTAACAAAAACACTTTAGAAACATGGAATCGATCGTTGTGCTTATCAATGCGAGCACCTCCGAAGCCCGATCCGCCCGCAACTTGCGGAAAGCGAAAAATTTCAACCTGAGACACTACCGCCGCATCTGCTGCAGCTTGATCCCGACATAAAAGCTGCCGGCTGAACCCGGTGACGCATTTCATAGTTTCATGGGCTATTGATATTCGGCGCGAATGGCGGAGTGCGCCGCCGGATAGCGAATTCGCAGGTATGATGTCGCAAGCATTGTTCCCGTCCAGCCGTGACGACGGCAAATTCATTCCGCTTTCTACGCGGTTTGGAGAACGCGCCGCGGAGATCTCTCTGCAAACAGATCGCGGCAAACACGGAGACCTTCCACTAGCCGGTCCACCTCATCCTTCGTGTTATAGAGGCCGAATGAAGCCCGGCAGGTCGCATTGACGCCCAGGAAATCCATCAAGGGCTGCGCACAGTGGTGTCCGGCCCGGACGGCAATGCCCTGCTGATCAAGAATTGTCGAAATATCGTGCGGATGCGCGGCACCGTCCAACGTGAAGGAATATATGGCGGCTTTGTCCGGTGCGGTCCCCTGCAGGCGAATCCAAGGCTCGCGGCCGAGCTGTTCGGAAGCGTAGGCGGAAATACGCGCTTCGTGACCGGCAATGCGCTCCATGCCCAGTTCCTGTAGATAATCCAGCGCCGCCCCGAGTCCTATCATCTGGACAATCGGCGGAGTTCCCGCTTCCAGCATCAGCGGCGGGTCAGCGAACGTGACTTGCTCCCGGCGCACTTCGCGAATCATGTCTCCGCCGCCTTTGAACGGCCTCATCTCACTCAGGCGTTCAGGCCGCACATAGAGGGCTCCGGAAGCCGAAGGGCCGTAAAGCTTGTGGCCGGTCAGCGCGAAGAAATCGACATCAAGATCCCGGACATCCACCGGGCCGTGAACAGCCGACTGAGACCCGTCGGCCAGAACAGGAATGCCGCGGCCGCGGGCCATGGCGGTGATCTGTTTGATATCGATTCTGCTGCCGAGCACGTTGGACATGTGGCTGACAGCGATCAGCTTGGTGGCAGAGGTCACCTTGTCGGCGATTTTCTGCGGATCGAGTGCGCCGCAGTCGTCCGGTTCAGCCCAGATCAGGCGGACTCCTTGTCTCTCACGGAGAAAATGCCACGGCACGATGTTGGCGTGATGCTCCAGAACAGAAAGTATGATCTCATCGCCCGCTTGGAGATTCGGCATTGCCCAGCTGTACGCGACGATATTGATGCTCTCCGTGCTGCCGGTGGTGTAGATGATTTCTTTATCTTGACCGGCGTTGATGAAGGCGCGTATCTTGCTCCGCACAGCCTCGTATTTGTCCGTGGCCGCGTTCGACAAGTAATGCAGACCGCGGTGCACGTTTGCGTATTCTTCGCTGTAAGCCTTCGAAACAGCATCAAGAACGGCTTTAGGCTTCTGCGCCGACGCGGCATTATCCAAATACACCAGCGGCCTGCCGTTCACGTGCCGGGAGAGGATGGGAAAATCCTTTCTGATTTCTTCCACATCGTACATCGGAGCGGCTCCAGTCAGGAGAAAAACAGCAGCATCAGACCCACGCCGCCGAACGCAACGGTAATCATGGTCAGCGCAACCCCGCCCAGCACCTTGAGCGCCGACTTGAACGAATGAAGGACCGTGACGAAGTGGACATAAAGCCAGAAAAACAAAAACAGGGAAAATGCCGTAAGCAGATTCTCCACCATGACGGCGGCGTCCAGCCAATAAACCAGTCTGAACAAAGCCGGCAGCGTGATCTGGAAAAATTGAACCGCTGAGACAATCAGATGCATCCAGCACAGGATAAGGGCCGTGTCGGCCAGACTCCCGGTGCCCCCGAACATCCTGCCGATCAGAAACGTTGCCAATATCGTGGTCACGAGAATCACGATCTGTAATCCGATCAACACGCCGGTGGAAACAGGAATCGGTTGGTTGACGATCTGACCGAGCAGTATCACCATGCTGCTCAGAACGATGACCAGCGCGGTAAGCTGCACGACTGCACGCGGTGGGAAGCGCTGCTTCAGGACAATCTGTCCGACACGCTGCGGGGCGATCACGGACAGGATCATAAGTTCAGCAATTATTGCAGCCATATCGAGTCCGCCTTCAACGTGGCCCGGGCGGGACCGGCGCGGTCTTCGGAGCCATGCCGGACTGAAACCGCCTCAGTAAGGCCGACCGCCCAGAAAAAAACGAACAAGACTCCGACCAGCGCCGATGCCGGAATGATAATGCCGCCTGACTGCGTCAGTCCGCGCAGCATGCCGAGAACAAGCATGGCCGGCGAAATCACGAGAAGCGCCCAAAACAGCGCTATCCTGGAATCAAGCCATCCAAGCGTGCGATCCGCGGCGCGGAACGCAAGCGCGGCGAAAACTGAAACCAAGTAAAACATAAGCGGCGCGAATGCCACAGCCCCTACGAGCCGTCCGGCGGCGATGCCGTTGAACGGGTTCTGAGATTCCGTGAGCAGATCAAGACGGACGATTTCCGGAATCTGCGCCACGAAAAACAGCAGACAGGCCAGCATGAGATAAAGCAACGCGTGGCCTTCTCCTGCGGTTTCGGCAAGGCGCTTTCGGGCAACCAGCCTCGGCCGGTAATAAAAGGTGAGAACATCTTGCACGACTGACATCAGCCGGATCCGGACACCCAGTCGCTGGCAAGGCCGGTCAGTCTGCTGCGAATCTGATCGTCTTCCACCTCGCTGACGGCTTCAGCGAGGAATGCCAGCGCCACAAGTTCCTGAGCCTCTGGTTCCTTAATTCCCCGCGACCGCAGATAGAACATCGCAGTCTCATCGACTCCGCCGGAGGTCGAGCCGTGCGAGCAAGCCACGTCATCGGCGTAGATTTCAAGTTCGGGTTTCGCCAGAAACTGTGAATCGTCATCAAGAAGCAAACCTTGGCTGATCTGGTAGCCATCAGTCTTTTGCGCGCCCGGCCGTACCAAGATTTTGCCTTGAAAGACTCCTCTGGCGCCTTGGCGGAGAACCTTCTTATAGACTTGGCGGCTTTCACAAGACTCCCCTTCATGGATGATCATCACGGTGTCGTCGTGGTGGCAGCCTTTGCCGCCGAGGACCGCGCCGGCGAGATTCGCCTTTGCCCGGTCGCCTTTGAGTCTGACGAAACATTCGTTACGGACCCACGGCGACCATGCGGACATGCCGAACAAATTGATGCGGCCGCCCTCTTCCACGTCTGTGAACACCGAACAAACGCCGGCTGAACTTCCGTCAGCGCCGCCCGAAGCCCGTACGAAGTGAAAACTGGCTCCCTTGCCTACCCGGATTTCATAGACGACATTGGACCATGCGGCGTCGGTGCCGGATTCGGCGAGAAGCAGTTCAGATTCCGGCTGAACATCAATGACATGGTGCGTGATTAAGCCGGCGGATTGTATCCCGGGGCGATGCGACAGCTGGATGGCGGCACGGCTTTCCGGCCGGCATTCAATGATCAGTCCCCGCTCGGAACGGCTGGTGTTGACGGCTGCGATTCCTCTGGGAACGATCTCGTGGGCCGCGGCTTCGAGTTTTCCGAACAGTCCGCACGCCCCCCCGCCGCCGGAATTCGGTGTGTCCAGCAAGCAGTGAACGGTGACGCCTTGGGACTCCAGAAGCTCCCGGCCGGAAAATCGATACTTGCAGCCGTCATCGGTGACGGAAACGGCTTCATCCATCAATGCGGGAACGACATGCGGCGAACCGGACTGCTGCCCGTCGGGTTTCAGAAACATTCCGGGGTCCGTGTATTTCCACGACTCATCATTGCGGTTCGGCAGACCGGCCGTGCGCAGACGCGCCTCCGCTTCCGATCGGGCCGCTGCAAGCCAGCGCGGTTCGCGGGCCCTGCCGCCCGGTCCCGCCGCCTCAGGCGCCGCGAAGAACGACAGATGCTCAGCGATGTCCGGGGAAAACGGCATCAACGGTTTTCTCCTGACGTCAGTCCGTAGCCGTCCTCTTCCACCTTGAGGGCCAGTTCCGGGCCGCCCGTTTCGACAATCCTGCCGTTGGCCATGATATGGACCCTGTCCGGCTCGATGTGGTCAAGAAGCCGCTGATAATGGGTGATCAGCAGTATGGCCCGGTCCGGTCCGCGCAGATTGTTCACCCCTGAAGCCACCTGCCGCATCGCATCGACATCCAAGCCGGAATCCGTTTCATCCAAGATGCACATGCGCGGTTGGAGGACGGCCATCTGCAGGATCTCGTTGCGCTTTTTCTCGCCGCCGGAGAATCCGTAATTCACCGGCCGTTTAAGCAGGTCCGGCCCGATGCCGAGATGATTCGCCCTCTCGCGCGCCAAACGAAGGAAATCAGCGGCTGAGACCGGCTCTTCTCCTCTGGCCTTGCGCTGCGCGTTCAGCGCGGTGCGCAAAAAAGTCATATTGCCGACGCCTGCGATTTCCACGGGATATTGAAATGCCAGAAAGAGACCGCTCGCAGCCCGCTCTTCAGGTTCCATGTCGAGCAGATCTTCGCCGTCCAGCCATGCCATGCCCTGCGTGACCTCATAGCCGTCCCGGCCGGCGAGAACATACGACAATGTCGATTTTCCGGAGCCGTTCGGTCCCATGACCGCATGCACTTCGCCGGCGGAAATCTCCAGACTGACGCCGTTCAATATGGTTATGTCTTCGTCATCCAATTTGGCGTGCAGATTGCGGATTGAAAGCATGAATTAACCTCGAATGATCAATAGAAAACAGCGCCGTGTTTCACCGTCTTGAATTTGCCTGCGGAATTCAGACCGGCGGCGGCAAAAGCCAATGCTTGCCTGCCGGGTCAGACCGCCTCGCCGTCATAATAATCAAGACTGTCACCGGCGCGTCCGATGAATTTCAGATGCGCCTGCATGAAGCTGGGGCCCGGGCGGATGGCCAGCGCGGCGAATTTTCCGCTGTCCGGATATTCCACCACGTCAGGATCGTTTTGTGTTGAAATCGCGAGGTACCTGAGCGGAATCGCACCGTCGTTGATCAACTGGTGGGCGGTATCGGGCCCGCCTCTCGGAGCGCCGCAGACGTCGCCGGCGGAAACGGGGAACTCTGTGTCTCCGTAACGGTATGTCCCGGATCCTTCCAGAATCACGAACATTTCATCGTTGCCGAGATGGTTGTGGAAAGGGAATGCCCGTTTGCCGGGCTGCACGGCGATATGCATGCAGCCGAGCCCGGAAAGCCCGAGCTTCTGGCCGATGGTTTGGATCTTGCCAGCGAACACGCTGGAACCCTCCGGTCCGATATCAAACTCGCCGGCCGGATTTATGCTGGCCACTGGCTTTTCCATCGTCATACACTCCTTCCTGTCAATTCAACTGTCTCTCTATCCGACTGATCCCTCAAGGGAAATCGCCACCAACTGCTGCGCTTCCATGGCGAATTCCATCGGCAGGGCCTGAAGCACTTCCCGGCAGAACCCGTTGACGACCAAAGCCACGGCCTCCTCTTCGTCCATGCCGCGCTGCCGGCAGTAAAACAGCTGATCCTCATCCACTTTTGATGTCGTGGCTTCGTGCTCGATGCGCGATGTTCTGTTGCGGAGTTCAATATACGGGACAGTGTGCGCGCCGCATTTATCTCCGACCAGAAGACTGTCGCACTGAGTGTGGTTGCGGCAATTGCCTGCCTTCGGATGTACCGAGACCAGGCCCCTGTAAGTGTTCTGCGCGGTTCCAGCCGATATTCCTTTGGACACGATGCGTGAACGCGAGTTCGCGCCCAGATGAACCATTTTGGTTCCGGTGTCGGCCTGTTGACGGTTGTTCGTGATCGCGATCGAGTAAAATTCGCCTTGGCTTTCGACGCCGCGGAGGATGCAGGACGGATATTTCCAAGTCACGGCCGACCCCGTCTCCACCTGCGTCCACATCACTCGGGAGCGCGCTCCCCGGCAATCCGCGCGCTTGGTCACGAAATTATAGATCCCGCCCTTGCCGTTTTCGTCGCCGGGGAACCAGTTCTGCACCGTGGAATATTTGATCTCCGCGTCTTCAAGCGCGACCAGTTCCACCACGGCCGCGTGAAGCTGCGAAGTGTCGCGTTGCGGGGCCGTGCAGCCTTCCAGATAGCTGACATAGGAACCCTCGTCGGCGATGATCAGTGTCCGCTCGAACTGGCCGGTGTCCTTGGCGTTGATGCGGAAATAGGTCGAAAGCTCCATCGGGCAGCGGACGCCGGGCGGCACATAGACAAAGGAGCCGTCTGAAAAAACCGCCGAATTCAGTGTGGCGAAATAATTGTCGGTGATCGGAACGACCGTGCCGAGATATTTGCGCACCAAGTCCGGATGCTCCCTCACGGCTTCTGACATCGAGCAGAAAATCACGCCGGCCTTCCGCAGTTCCTCTTGAAAGGTGGTTCCGACCGAGACTGAGTCGAACACGGCGTCAACGGCGACTTTACGGGCGTCGGCCGGCGATTGATCGGCTCCTTCCACGCCTGCCAGAATCATTTGCTCGCGCAGAGGAATCCCCAGTTTTTCATAGGTTTCAAGCAGCTTCGGATCAACATCATCAAGTGATTTCGGCGTTTTCTCGAAACCTTTCGGTTTGGCGTAGTAATACTGGTTCTGGTAATTGATCGCAGGATAGTCGACCATGGCCCAAGCCGGCTCCCGCAGACCGGTCCAGCGGTTATAGGCCGCGCAGCGCCATTCCGTCAGCCATGCGGGCTCTTCGTTCTTGGCTGAGATCAGCCGGACGATCTCTTCGTCCAGTCCTCTGGGCGCATACTCGGTTTCAATGTCGGTTTCCCATCCGTGCCGATAATGGGAGCCGACGGCTTCGACAGTCCTGATCGTTTCGCGGTCAACGCCCTCGCGCAGCGCAGTCTCTTCTGAGTGTTGCAATTCAAACTCCCTGTGTTTTCCGGACGTTCTGCGTCCTGCCAGAGGTTCCGGACCGTGACTTCGCCCGTTTGTGCTCTCGCGACCAAGCGCTCACGAAATTCTCAATGTCTCCGTGCGTTGCAGACGGCCCGATTGACACGCGGATCGCCGACTCGGCCAGTTCCGGGGACGCGCCGAAGGCCTCCAACGTTCCGTTTGACCGCACTGTTCCCGACGAACAGGCGGAACCTGCGGATACGGCGAACCCATTCAGATCCATCAACATGACCTGCGCGACTCCTTTCCAGCCGGAAACTGCGAAACAGCTGGTGTTGGGCAGCCGCGGCGCGTTCTCTGAGAAGATAACTATGTCCTCAGCCTCATCCTTCAACATATTTTCCAATTTATTTCGCGATGATTCAACCTCGTCCCACCTGCCGGCCGCCAGATCTCTGTCCGCTTCGTCCGCGGCGGCTCCGAATCCGGCGATCCCGTAAAGATTTTCGGTGCCGGAACGGCGGCCGAATTCCTGTCCGCCGCCCTTCATCTGCGCCGCAAACTCCTTTCCGGGTCCGAGTATCACCGCGCCGACGCCTTTCGGACCGCCTATCTTGTGTGCGGACACAATGGCGAAATCAGCTTTGGCGATCTGCGGTTTCGCAGCGATTTTCCCGAGGGCCTGGGTAGCGTCAGTCATTCTCGTGCCGGCAGGTATGTCCTGCAGCCGGCCGGTTTCGCTGTTGGCAAGCTGCACGGCGCTGGAGCCGGGCGATTCGGCGACGATCCGGCCGTCCGCATCGACAGGCAGAACAGGGGCCGTCCAGGCCATCACCGCCGGATGTTCTATGGGAGCCGACAGCAGTCTTGCGCCGGCCAGCGCAAGAGCGGCCGCTTCTGTCGCGCCGGAGGTGAAGACGACGCGGTCAGAATCGACGCCGCACAATTCGGCGACCTGCCGCCGCGCGTTCTCAATGACCGCGCGGGCCGCCCGCCCCTCCTTATGAACTGACGACGGGTTGCCGATGACATCCAAGGCGTTTGCCATTGCCCTGCGGGCGGATCGCCGGATCGGCGCGGTCGCGTTCCAGTCGAAATAGACGCGTTCCGGCATCACTCATCGACTACACTCAGGATGCTGGGAACGGCGGGACATGGATCCAGTCTGTTCTTTACGATGTCGGCCAGGCAGGCTTTGTGCAGAAACACATACACTTGCGCTGAAAGCCCTTCCCAGAGCCGGTTGGTCAGCGACTGCGCCTTGGTTCCTGAAAACCCTCCAGAATAGCCGTCGCCCAGACGGCTGACACCGATTCCCTCATCGACCGCCTGCAGAATTTCCAGAACCTTGATGGCTTCGGCGTTCATGGCCAGGCGGTAGCCGCCGTTCGGTCCGCGGACTGATTCCACAAGTCCCGCCCGGCGCAGTTTGACGAAAAGCTGTTCAAGATACGCGACGGAAATCTTCTGGCGTTCCGAGATCAGCGCCAGCGGAACAGTGGCGCCGTTTTCAGCCAGAGCCAGATCGGCCAGCGCCACCATGGCGTATCGGCCTTTTGTGCTTAGTTTCATGGACTTAGCCGACTGCGTTGACGCGCCGCAGGCCCTCAATTAGAAGCATCGTCTATTGATGCGGCCGGCGCTGCTATTGTAAATCAGCTTAAACCGGGATCGCCTGCTGGTCAAGGAGGCGGCCGGAACGGGCTGCAGATGAGGACGGAATATCGCATGTCGGAGATTGTTTTTTCCGGTCCGGAGGGCCGGCTGGAGGGCCGTTATCATTCCCAGTCGGCGTTCGATGCGCCGATCGCGTTGATTCTCCATCCGCATCCGGCCTACGGCGGAACCATGAACAACAAGGTGGTTTACAAATTGTATTACAGTTTTTACCGCTTGGGTTTCGCGGTGATGCGGTTCAATTTCCGCGGCGTCGGCCGCAGCCAAGGGGAGTCAGAAGCGCTGGAAGACGGCATCGGGGAATTGTCAGACGCGGCCGCTTCACTGGACTTCCTGCAGTCGAAAAACCCGAACTCCAAACAATGCTGGGTCGCCGGATTTTCTTACGGGGCCTGGATCGGAATGCAGCTGCTGATGAGGCGTCCGGAAATCAACGGATTCGTCTCAGTGGCGCCGCCGGTGAATTCACTGGATTTCACGTTTCTCGCGCCCTGCCCCTCGTCCGGAATCATCATCAACGGAACCAAGGATACGGTGACCCCGCCTGAAGACATACTGACGCTGGTCAAACGGCTGCAGAATCAAAAAGGAATCGACATCACGCACCGCACGATCAAAGGAGCCGATCATTTTTTTGAAGGACCGGTCATGGATGAGTTGGTGGCCGAGGTGAACGCCTACGTCATGGATAGATGCGCAGCCCCCGATGAGACGCCGCGGAATCAGCCGGGGCCGCCATAAATTTTACGTGCCCGGTTCTCGAATGCGGACACGATTTTCTGCGAAGCGCGCTGGAAGAACGCTCCTGCCAGCATTTCAAGCAATCCGGTCTTGAACTCGAAAGTCGTCTTGAACTCAACGAGCGTTGAGCCGTCTTCCCGCCCGTAAAATTTCCATCTGCTGCGGAAAAATTTAAAAACCTTTTCCAAATATCTGATTTCAATTGAAGATTTATCGCTTGCCAGAACAGCTTCCGAGAGAAGGCTCTCCTGCAGAGACTTGAAGGACACCACCATTTCAGACTGGATCTCGGTGCCGGCGGGATGAGGGCCGCGCGAAATCACACGGACATCGGCACACCAAGGTATGAATTCGGGATAGGACTCAATGTCGGCCACCAGGTCGAACATCTTGTCCGCCGCATAGGGCAGAATCCGCGCTTCCTCATGTTGACGCATGGCTCAACCGGGCTGTGAAGACATTCCGCCCCCCGTCGCGTCCCTCTTCAGCGCAGCGCGGCGCCGACCTCGGGCAGACAGTCTGAGACATGGCGTCAAGCACCCGCCGCGGACATCTTTCTTGCCTTCCGGAGGCGCAGAAAGTCATCACCGGCGTGATAACTGGACCGTGTCAGCGGCGATGCGGAGACCATCAGAAATCCTTTGCCTGCGGCCGATGAGGCCAGCTGTTCAAACTCTTCCGGCGGCACGAACCGTTCAACCGGAAGATGTTTCGGCGTCGGCTGCAGATACTGTCCGATCGTCAGGAAATCCACGTCCGCTGAGCGCAGGTCATCCATGACCTGAAGCACGGATGAACGGTCTTCCCCCAAACCGACCATTATGCCGGATTTGGTGAACATGGCGGGATCGATCTCTTTGACTCTTTGGAGCAGTCTCAGCGAGGTGAAATAGCGGGCGCCGGGCCGCACTTCGGGATAAAGGCCGGGCACGGTTTCCAGATTGTGATTGAAGACGTCGGGCCGGGCCGCCACGACCGACTCTACGGCTTCAGGCGGGCAGCGAAGAAAGTCCGGGGTCAGAATTTCAATGGTTGTGTCCTCTGATTTCCTCCGCACGGCCCGGATCGTGCGGACAAACTGCTCGGCGCCGCCGTCCTCCAAGTCATCGCGGTCGACGCTGGTCACCACCACATGTTTCAGCTGCAAGCGCGCCACCGCGTCAGCCACTCGGGACGGCTCGAAAATATCAACGTCTTCGGGTTTGCCGGTGGCGACGTTGCAGAACGAGCAACCGCGTGTGCAGATGTCGCCGAGTATCATGAATGTGGCATGACCGCGGGACCAGCACTCTCCCACATTGGGACAGGCCGCTTCTTCGCAAACGGTGTTCAGCCGATTCTCCCGGACGATATCCCGGGTGCGCCGGTAGCCCTCTGAAGTCGGCGCCTTGACTCGAATCCAAGGCGGCTTGCGTTTAGCGGCGTGAGTTGTTTTGCGCACCTTTTCCGGGTGGCGGATGCGTGTGCCCATGCGGTTCGACCGACCTCAATCCAGATAAATTTCGGAACCATAGCGAATTCCCGGCGCTGATCGAATGAAAATCTCGAAAATCCCACACCGCGCCAGTGCCGGCGAGTTCACGTCCGCTCCAGTCCGCTATATGATGCCGCCGGATCATGCATACAAGAAGAAGGCGGCAATGAGCAAAATCAAAGTGGAAAACCCCGTTGTCGAAATCGACGGGGATGAGATGACGCGCATCATCTGGGACGTGATCAAGAAGAAACTAATCCTGCCGTTTCTCGACGTTGATCTGCTCTATTACGACCTTGGAATCGAAGAGCGTGACCGGACCGATGACCAAGTCACAGTCGATGCGGCGCGCCGGATCCGTGAAGTCGGGGTCGGCGTCAAATGCGCCACGATCACCCCGGATGAAGCGCGGGTCGAGGAATTCAGACTCAAAAAAATGTGGCGCTCGCCGAACGGCACGATCCGCAACATTCTCGGCGGAGTCGTTTTCCGCGCGCCCATCATCTGCCGGAATGTCCCTCGGCTCGTTCCCGGCTGGACCAAACCGATCGTGATCGGCCGCCATGCATTCGGCGATCAGTACCGGGCGACGGATTTCCGTTTCCCCACCGACGGCAAGCTGATTCTGCGGTTTGAAGGATCTGACGGTTCCGTGATCGAGCGTGAGGTCTTTGAAGCCCCTTCGCAGGGCGTCACAATGGCGATGTATAATCTCGACCAGTCAATCAAGGATTTTGCCAGAGCGTCGTTCAACTACGGATTATCAATGGGTTGGCCGGTATATTTATCAACAAAAAACACGATCCTGAAGGTGTATGACGGACGGTTCAAGGATCTTTTCCAGGAAGTCTTCGACACGGAATTCGCGGAGCGGTTCAAAGAGGCCGGGATCACGTACGAACACCGTCTGATCGATGACATGGTCGCCGCGGCGTTGAAATGGAGCGGCGGCTTCGTCTGGGCGTGCAAGAATTACGACGGAGATGTGCAGTCCGACACGGTGGCCCAGGGTTTCGGTTCGCTGGGACTGATGACATCGAAGCTGATGACTCCTGATGGCAAAGTTGTCGAAGCCGAAGCTGCGCACGGCACCGTCACGCGTCATTTCCGGCAGCATCAGAAAGGCGAACGCACATCAACCAATTCGATTGCGTCGATCTTTGCCTGGACCGGCGGACTGCGCCACAGGGCCGACCTTGACGGCAACAGCGCGTTGTCGAATTTCGCGCAGACACTGGAGCGGGTTGTCGTGGAGACGGTGGAAGCCGGTCATATGACAAAAGACCTGGCTCTGCTTGTCGGCCCGGATCAGAATTGGCTCACAACCCAGGCATTCCTGGATAAGATCGAAGAGCGGCTGGGAAAAGAGCTTGATTGACTGTTTGCGGGCGGATCCCGCGTGCACTGAATCACGTCTTCCGGAAGGGGCAGATCTGACGGCGGCCTGCAGAGAGGGCAGAAGCGCCTGCGGACGAATCCTGCCGGAACGGCGCTTCCTGCTGACAGTGACTATGGTATTCCTTCCACTATGATCACGTCACGCTCCGACGACGCCCGTGAATATTCCAGCGCTTTGGCGTAAGTTTCAGACCGGTAACAGGACAGTGCGCTGTCCATTGAAGGAAATTCCGCGATCACGTTTCTGGCCTTCGCCGTTCCTTCCATGACTTCCCAGCGTCCGCCGCGGGCAAGAAATCTGCCGCCGTGCTCCTGAACGGCTTTCGCAGCGAGCTCGGCGTATTTCGCGTAGGTTTCCATGTCCGAAACCGCGACATGAGCGATCCAGTAGGCTTTCATCTCAGTTCACTTTGATCTGGTTTTCCGCTGCGGCCAGCGCGTCCGCGGCGCCATTCGGGTCCGATCCGCCCCCTTGGGCGAAGTCAGCTCTTCCCCCGCCGCCGGATCCTCCGAGAGCCGGTGTCATGGCGCGGATGACATCGACCGCCGAGACATGGTCAGTCAAATCGTCAGTCACGCCGACAGCCGCCGCGGCTTTGCCGTTGACTGACGAGACCAGCGCGACTACGCCGGACTTAAGTTTTTTCTTGTGGCTGTCGACCAGCAGTCGCAGGTCGCGCATCGGAATCTCCTTCAATTCCTGACCGATGAACTGTATTCCGTTAACCGACTTGGTTTCAGTTCCATCTTCCCGCCGCCCGCCGCCCATGGCAATTTCCCTGCGGAGTTGTCCTGCCAGCGATGACAATGTTCTCCGCTCTTCCAGCAATGCCTTGATCCGGGACGCCAAATCAGCCCCCGGTGTATTGAGAAGCAGTGAAATTTCAGCCAATCTGCGGTCTTGGCGGGACAGGTATGCATAAGCTCTTTCGCCGGTCAGAGCTTCAATTCGCCGTATTCCGGCCGCTACCGCGCTTTCCCCTGTCGTCACGAACAGGCAGATCTCCCCGGTCGAGCGGACATGCGTGCCGCCGCACAATTCAACCGAGAACGGCTTTTCCGCTCCGCTCCCGTGATCCGGGTCATGTCCCATTGAAACGACCCGCACTCTGTCCCCGTATTTTTCTCCGAAGAGGGCGACAGCCCCCTCCCTGACGGCATCGTCAGGCGTCATTATGCGGGTGAGAACCGGAGAGTTTTCCCGGATCAGGAAGTTGATTTGAGCTTCAATCCGGGACAGTGTTTCGAGGTCCAAACCAGAGTTGTGTGAGAAGTCAAACCGGAGCCGGTCGGCGTCATTATGCGAGCCCCGCTGAGCGACATGTTTGCCGAGTATCCGCCGCAGAGTTTCATGCAGCAGGTGAGTCGCGGAGTGATTTATGCGGATCCGCTGCCGCCTCGCGCTGTCGACCGTCAGCCGCGCTGCCGCGTCCGCTGCCAAACAGCCTTCGCGCACCAGCGCAGTGTGCACGAAGAGCCCTGCCCTCCGGAATGTGTTCGTGATGTCTGCCCGCCCGGTGCCGGAGACGAGCATTCCGCTGTCGCCGGCCTGCCCGCCCGCCTCTGCGTAAAAGGGTGTTTGGTTGACGATCACGCCGACCGTCTCGCCTTCATGAGCGTGTTCAACGGTTCGGCCGGACGAGGCAATGGCGAGTATCCGCCCTTCGGCAGTTTCAGTTTCGTAGCCGAGAAATTCAGTTGCGCCAAGGCGATCCGCAAGTTCAATCCACACCACGTCCTCAGCCGCCTCGCCGATTCCGCCCAGAGCCGACCGGGCGCGCCGCCGCTGTTCTTCCATTGCCGCGTCAAATCCATCGGCATCGACAGCACACCCGGCTTCCCGCGCGACGTCTTGCGTCAGATCAAGCGGGAACCCGTATGTGTCGTAAAGCTTAAACGCGGTCTCGCCGGAGAGTTCGGCGCCTTCGGTCAGATTCTGAAGAGCGTCGTCCAGCAAGCTGAGGCCGCGTCCCAGAGTTCGGCGGAACCGCTCTTCCTCATCCCGCATGATGTATTCAATGGTTTCGCGCCTTTGAACAAGTTCCGGAAACGCGTCTCCCATATGCGAGATAAGTTCAGGGAGCAGACGGTGCATCAGCGGTTCATCGCCTCCCAGAAGATATGCGTGACGCATGGCCCGGCGCATGATCCTGCGGAGAACATAACCCCGTCCTTCCTTGGAGGGCATGACGCCCTCAGCAATCAGAAACGCGCTGGAGCGGAGATGGTCGGCGATCACCCGGTGATGCGCCATTCCCGGTCCGCCGGGATCGCTGGATGTCAACTCGGCGACGGCCTCAATCAATGACCGGAAGAGATCAGTGCGGTAGTTGTCATTCGTGCCCTGAAGAAGCGCCGCGATTCGCTCCAGGCCCATTCCAGTGTCAATTGACGGCCGGGGAAGGCTGATCCGGCTTCCGTCTTCACGCTGTTCAAACTGCATGAAAACCAGATTCCAGATTTCGATGAACCGGTCTCCGTCTTCATCGGCGCTTCCCGGAGGGCCGCCGGGGAACTCGTCGCCGTAGTCGTAGAACAGTTCTGAACAAGGGCCGCACGGACCGACCGGACCCATGGACCAGAAATTGTCAGCGGTCGGAATTCTGATGATGCTGCCATCGGAAAGTCCCGCGATAGATCTCCAGAGATCCGCCGCCTCTGTATCCTCGTGGTAGACCGTTGCGATCAGTCGTCCGCGGTCCACCCCGAATTCCTTGGTTACCAGATTCCAGCAATATTCGATGGCCTGCTCTTTGAAATAGTCGCCGAAAGAGAAGTTTCCGAGCATTTCAAAGAATGTGTGGTGCCGCGCCGTGTATCCCACGTTGTCGAGATCATTGTGCTTGCCGCCTGCCCGCACGCATTTCTGGCTGGTCGCGGCCCGCGCATATTCACGGCTCTCAAGGCCTGTGAAGACGTTTTTGAACTGCACCATGCCGGAATTCGTGAACATGAGCGTCGGATCATTCCGGGGAACAAGCGGCGAACTCTTGACGATTTCATGGCCGTTGTCAGAAAAGAACTTCAAGAATGTCGATCTGATTTCATTCAGACCTGTCATGGCCGGCCTTTCGATTCTTCTGCTCATTCACCGGCCTGCCATAACCTTAAATGGCTGTTCTGTCCATTGCCCGCGCCACACGGCCGATGTCATTTCAGCAAGCATCGGCAGGGCGGAGCGAACGCGCACCGGACCGTTCCTCGGCATGCCCAGGATGATTTCGAATCCGTTCCTGGAGAGCGGTTGCGCTGAACAGCCGCTGAACGTCTCGTTGCCCGGATTGAGTGACGCCGTCCGCGGCGTCGGTTTCTCAACCGGACCGGCCGCTCGGTACGGGCGGCCGTTCAGAGGGCGCAGCCCATGCCGATGCGCCCAGAGAAAGTCCGGATTGATTCGCAAAACGCGGCGCCGCCTCCGGCAACACCCGGCGCTGTCGCAAGCCGGATATGAGGAATACCCGGTCAATTCCGCCCTTTGATCAGCGCAGGATCACATTGCAATGCAGGAGACGCATTTGGCTTGACCGCGGATCTTTGTGCCGTTATTGGTTCGGTAGAAGAACGAACTAAAGATTGAATTATTGTCCAGCCAGTCGAAAATCTCAAGACGTATGTCGCAGAGCGCTGTCATGCAGGCGATTGTTGATGTCGGTCCCGTGTCCAGAGCAAGTATTTCCAAGATCACGGGCTTGTCTAAACAGACTGTTTCGGAAATCGTTGCCAATCTTGAAACCGACGGCTGGGTGCGCACTGTCGGCCAGACTGGCGGCCATGTCGGCCGCAGAGCTATCATCTATGAGATTGCTCCTGATGCGGCAACCGTTGCCAGTGTGGACCTCGGAGGCACCAAAGTGCGGGCCGCGATTTGTGATCTGACCGGCAAAATACTGGCGGAGCGTGTCGAGCCGACCGAGCGCGCCGGCGGAATGGACGCGGTGGAGCAGATCGCGCGCATGGTGCGGCTCACAGTGCGAGACCTCGGAGGCGATGTCGGTGGACTGCGTATCGTTGTAGTCGGCGTGCCGGGCGTTCCTGACCCCAAGTCCGGAGCGGTTCTGCTGGCGCCGAACATCGCTGACATCGACCAGATCGACATTGCCGGTTCGCTCTCCAAACTGTTGGATGCCGAGATATTTGTCGAGAATGATGTCAATCTCGCAGCGCTCGGCGAATACTGGCTGGGCGGCCGCGGCGAAGGTGAAGATCTCGTTTTTATTTCAGTCGGCACGGGAATCGGCGCTGGAATTGTCATCGGCGGCCAGCTTCTGCGCGGCAGTTCGGGAGGCGCGGGCGAAATTGGATTCCTGCCCTTCGGAGCCGACCCGTTCGAAGCAGAAAGCCTTAAAACGGGTGCTTTGGAACGCGTTGCCGCGGCTGGCGCGATACTCGATCTCTATCATTCACTCTCGGGGCGGAAGACTGACGTCCTCGGCATTTTCGAGGGCGCCGGTGCCGGAGATGAATCCGCAATTCGCACTCTCGACGCAATCGCCGGACAAATCGCACGAGCAGCTGCGGCCATTGTCGCCGTGATCGACCCTGCGGTGATTGTCGTCGGCGGTTCGATCGGGGCGCACGAAGGCCTCAGAGAGGGGCTGACCCGGTTCCTGTCCGAATGTTGTCCCCGTCAGGTCGGAATCGAACAGTCCCGGCTCGGCAATCACGCTGCTCTCGCGGGAGGAGTTTATACGGCGCTTTCACATCTGCATATCTCGCTTTTCGCTGAAGGGCAAAAAGGGGCGGCAATCTCTGTTCCTCCGCCGGAGATCGAGAAATTCATGGCGAGCGCATCATGAGACTGGACACGCTGAGCGCCGCGCTCGCACGGGCACAGGACACAGAGTCCGATATCGCGCTCCTCAAGGACGCCTTGGCGATAGAAAGCGTCACGGGCAATGAAACACCATTTGCCCGCTTCTTGGAGACCCGGTTGTCAGGCCTTGGCTTTGCCACGGGCAGAGGCGAATTCCTTGAAAACCGCGAGAACGTGTGGGGCGCGAAGGAAGGTGACAGCGGTCCCAACCTGATGATCATCGGTCATACTGATACGGTTCATGTGCGCGGCTGGGAAGAGCATTGGCAGGACGATCTCCGCCGCGATCCCTTCGGCGGCATAGAACAGGACGCTCAGATCTGGGGGCGCGGCGCGAGTGACCTCAAAGGCGGAATATGCGCGGCGATTTCCGGGATCAGGCTCTTGCAGCGCGCCGGGGTGGAACTCGCCGGCGGCATCACTCTGGCATTCATCGGCGACGAAGAGAGCGGTGAGCCGGGGAAAGGTGTCAGCGCCGGGATCAAAGACCTCGTGCGCCGTGTCGCCGGGGGCGAGATCGCCAAACCCGATTTCGCCCTCTATGTCGAACCGACGAAACTGGATGTCTACACCGCGCAAATCGGGTTCTTTATCGCCGACATCACAATCACGGGAAAGACCGCGTATTTCGGTACGCCCGAACAGGGGGTTGATGCCCTGAAAGCCACGCATGAGGCGCTGTCGCGGATCTGGACGCACGAGGCGGAACTGGCCACAGGCCCCAGCCATGACCTCGTCGGCGCCTCCTCCATTTTGGTGACCGCCGTCGCGGGCGGAGGCTTTATCGCGGTGCCGGGAGAATGCAGGCTTTCTCTCATCCGCAAACTGCGCCCGGGCGAGGCGCTTGACGACGCGGCAGCCGGATTTGAGGCCGCTTTATCCGCAGCGGACTTGGCTGATCGGATCAGCGTCGTCGTCGACTACCCGGCGGGCCGCGACCACCCCAAGGGCGGCTCGCCTGTTGAAATTCCCCGAGACACCGCGCCGGCGCTGCTGTTGCAGAAATGCGTGCGGCAGTCATACCCCGAAGCAGGGCGGATCGGCGGTGCGCCCTACTGGTCGGAAATGCCTTTTCTGACGGATCAGATCGGCTGCCCGGCGGTCTATTGCGCACCGGGCGACATCGCCGTGGCGCATACTTATGAAGAACGGATCAGTGTTAAAGAATACCTTGCCGCCGTGCGGGCATTCGCTTCGTTCGCAGCCTGCTACTGCGGCGTCAAGACACAGTCCGAAATCCTAACCTGAAGGAGGAAAACATGACTTGGTTCACCAAAACACTCGCAGCTTCGACATTGGCCGGCCTTGCCGCGGCGGCGGCATTTGCGGAAACCATAGGCCCCAACGGCGAAAGCGGCATACCCACATCTTCAGTCTTTGTGACTGACGATCAGGCCGCCGAGGTGCAGGCAGCGAAATACAGCGCTGCCCTGCCCTGCTCTGGCATACTCAGTCGGATTTTGCGAATGCGGTGACCGCCGGAGCCAGCGATGAATTCGAACGGCTCGGGATCGAGATCGTTGCCGTTACCAGCGCCGGATTTGACGTAGCCAAACAACGCAGCGACATAGAAACCGCCATGGCTAAAAGGCCGGATATCATCTTATCCTTGCCGATTGACACGGTGACTTCGGCAGCGGCGTTCAAAGATGCGAAGGAGTCCGGCGTCACGCTCGTCTTTCTGTCGAACCTGCCTGAGGGCTATGAGCATCCCGCCGATTACGCTGCCATCGTGACTGACGACCTCTTCCAGATGGGCAAGCAGGCCGCTGACGCGCTGGCTGCGGCAATGGGCAATAAAGGCACCGTCGGCTGGATATACCACGACGCCGCCTACTATGTGACCAACCAGCGCGACAATGCCTTCAAAACCACGATAGAGAACGACTATCCGAACATCTCGATCGTTGCTGAACAGGGAATCAGCGATCCGGCCCGGGCTGAAGAGATCGCCAATGCCATGTTGCTGAAAAACCCCGATCTGAACGGCATTTACGTCACTTGGGCCGGACCGGCCGAAGGTGTCCTGGCCGCGCTGCGAGCCAATGGAAACGACACTGTCAAGATCGTGACACTCGACCTGTCCGAACCGATCGCGCTTGACATGGTGCGCGGGGGCAATGTGGCGGCGATTGTCGCGGACGAGGCTTATGAGTTGGGACGCGCCATGGCGGCAAGCGCCGCGCTTGACCTGTTGGGCGTTGACGTGCCGCCTTTCGTCGTCGCGCCGGCGATCACTGTGACAGCGGATAATGTCGTCGAAGGCTGGAAGCGGTCGCTCAATATTGACCCGCCCGCCAGCGTTTCCCAAGCGAATTAGACACCTCCCGAAGAGGGCCGCATCGCGCGGCCCTCTTCCAATCCGTCATGCGATGAGGCAGGAGGATGGAAAGAGCCCTCATAAGGCTTAGACAATTAGACCTTCAACGAAGCGTGATTTATTTCGGCTTCTTGGCGATCTTTTTGTTTTTTGCCGCCATGCTGCATGATGACGGATTTCTGACAGCGCGGAATCTGACCAACATCGTGCTGCAAACGGCGCCGGCGACAATCATGGCCATCGGGCTGGTCTTTGCTCTTTCGGCGGGCGAGATTGATCTGAGCTTCGGCTCTGCCGTAGCGGTTTCAGCGCTCGCTGCTGCCGTAGCTCTGCAGAACGGCCCCATGATTTTCGGCGTGCTGACGGGACTCGGCGCCGGCATCGTGATCGGTGCCTTCAACGGTGTGCTGGTGGCTTATCTTCGGCTTCCCTCCTTTCTGGTGACTTTGGCGACGATGGGTCTTTTTGCAGGGATCGCGCGGTCAATGACCAATTTGCGGTCAATTCCGGTAGTCAACGAAAGCTTCACCGGATTCTTCGGATCGGGAAAGTTGTTTTCGGTTCCCTCGCTTGTGATCTGGACCGCGGCCGCTGTGGCCGCGGGTCATATGGTTTACCGCAACACCCGCTTTGGTGCCCATGTGCTGGCGGTCGGAGACAACGCCCGCGCGGCGCAGGTTTCCGGCATTAAGGTGCAACGGATCCGGCTCTATGTGCTCACCATCTGCGGCGCGACCGCGGGTCTGGCCGGCCTGCTTTACGCCGGGCGGCTGCATGCCTCGAAATATACTCTCGGAGAGAGCGACCTGATGACGGTTATCGCCGCCGTGATCGTCGGCGGCACAGCTCTGAATGGCGGCAAAGGATCGGTCATCGGCGCGCTGCTGGGTTCGCTTATGATGGGGATGCTTAACAACGGGCTTATCCTCATGGGGCTCAAAGTCTCGGACCAAATGATCGTCAGGGGCCTTATCATTCTCATTGCCGTCGCCGTATCGCTGCGTGAAGCCAACCGTTAGAATTGGGAAAAACATGTTTCTTGATCTTCTCATCCGCCGTAATCCCGGTTTTGTGGAAACGGCGATCGCGCTGCATCAGGACGGACGTATTCCGGCCAATGCCTATGTCCTTGATCTGGACACGATTGAGCGCAACGCTCGTTTATTCAGGGCCGAGGCTGACAAATACGGACTGACGGCCTTTGCCATGACCAAGCAGGTTGGACGCCATTCAGGGTTTTGCGAAGCGGTGATGAAAGGCGGAATAAACCGTTCGGTCGCCGTCGATATGGCCTGCGCCGTTGCCTGTGACCGGGCCGGGCTTAAAACCGGGCATTTGGGCCATCTGGTGCAGGTGCCTGCGCGGGAGGCAAACTTTGCGGCCGCCGAATTGCAGCCCGATTACTGGACGGTATTCTCGGACGCCAAAGCCGAAGAAACTGCTGAAGCCTCTGACCGCGCCGGGCGAGAACAAGCGCTGATGGCGCGGATCCAGACGGAGGGCGACACGTTCTATCGCGGACACGAAGGCGGTTTCGACGCTTCTGAAATCGTAGCAGTCGCGGACCGCCTTGATGAGCTCCAAGGCGTCCGTTTCGCCGGGATCACCACCTTCCCTGCCCTCCTCTTCGACAACGAAAGCCGCAAGATAAAGCCCACGCCGAATCTTGTCACGCTGAACCGCGCCGCCGAAGCGCTGGCCGCAGCCGGGCGGACCGGCATTGAGATCAACGCGCCGGGAACAACCTCCCTGACGGTTCTGTCCGCACTTGCCGAGGCCGGCGCCACACAGGTGGAGCCGGGTAACGGTCTGCACGGCACCACGCCCCTTCATGCGGTCGAAGACCTGCCCGAAGACCCCGCCGTTCTTTACCTGTCCGAAATATCTCACCATCACGGCGGCAAAGCCTATTGCTTTGGCGGTGGACTCTACATTGATCCGGTCTTTCCGGAATACCAAGTCCGGGCGCTGGTCTCGCCTGCGCCGACTTCGGATCGATCTGCCCTGCGCAGCGTAGAGCTTCCCGATTATTCAGCTATTGATTACTATGCCATGATTGATGCGGACGCCGCGGACAGCCCACCCCCCGGCGCCGCCGTTGTCTTCGGGTTCCGCGGCCAAGCTTTCGTCACGCGCGCGATGGTCGTCGGCGTCCGGGGCGCAGCTTCCGGCGCGCCATCGGTGACCGCCATTGAAAACGGCTTCGGTGACGCCGTGACTTGGCCCGGGAGCTGGGAGCCGTGAAACCCCCGCCCCTCCTTTCTCTCAGCAGCATCCAAAAGATTTTCGACGGCGTCGTTGCCGTTCAGGATTTCTCGCTGGAACTTTTCCGAGGTGAGATCGTCGCTTTGGTCGGCGACAACGGCGCCGGAAAATCGACTCTGATCAAGATGATCTCAGGGGTCCATCGTCCGACCTCCGGCGATATCCGGCTTGATGGCGAGGCGGTGACTTTCTCCGATGCCAGTTCGGTCCGCAACCTCGGGATCGAGGTTGTCTATCAGGATCTCGCACTGGCGGAACAACAGCCGGTTTATATGAACATGTTTCTGGGACGGGAACTGACGAGAAAGCCCTTCGGTCTTCTGGACAAAGAGCGCATGCGCCGGGAAAGCCAGTCGATGGCGGACCAGCTTGACGTGCGCATTCCCTCAGTGAGGTCGGCCATCCGCGATCTCAGCGGGGGCCAGCGGCAAGCGATCGCCATCGCCCGAGCGACACATTGGGCAAGTAAGTTGATCTTGCTGGATGAGCCGACTGCGGCGCTTGGCGTAGCGGAAACCGCCAAGGTCGAAGAACTGGTTGTCTCGCTGAAGCGGCGCAACCTCGCGATTCTGATGATCAGTCACAGCTTAGATCAAGTGTTTCGTCTGTCGGACAGAATTTGCGTGTTACGGCAGGGCCGTCAAATCGGCTTGCGAAACACCGCCGAAACCGACAAGAATGAAATCGTCTCAATGATCACTGGTGTACACGCATGAAAGCGACGCACCGCGGAAACAGCATGTGAAACCGCCAAAATCCCGGAAATTCTTGCCAGGCAGATTGATGATACGGGCGCTTGTCCGGCTGTCGGCGGCCGGGCCGCGGCAGTCTTTCTGGAAATGAAGCGCCCCAGCAGGGCATGGATGATCTCGTTGCCCCTGTAGATCCTTTGCTCAGACCGTGGCGACAAGAGCTTGAGGGGCGATATCCTGTGCCAAATGCATCAGAACATCACCCGGCGCCGCCCGTGCCGGAATGCGGCGGCACAACATGATCCCCGACCCCGTTGCATGAACTGGTTCCGCTGCCCGGCCGAATCGCTCCAGATCGTGCATATGGCCGACAATGTCCCCAGCTTCGACTTGATCTCCCAATCCTACGGCGGGCGCGAATGCGCCACGGTGCGGCGCGCGCACAAAATGCTCCGGCTGCACGACCATCAGGCGGCTGTTCGCGGCTCTGCCGGAAAACGGATCGGTCAATCCGGCGGCAGCCAAGCACCGCCTGATCCCGGTTCGAGCGATATCAAGGGTTGTCGGCGTTGCGCCTCCGCCTCCGCCCAGTTCAGCGGCCATAGCGATGACACCGCGATCCAAGGCCTCCGACACCATAGTGCCCCGACCGACGGGATTGAGGATGAACGCCGCCGCGGGCGCCCCGAAGGCGAGCATGAGATCGCGTACAGCCGTCGCCTGTGCCGGATCTTCAGGCAGGCGGCCGAAGGCGCAGGGATAATATTCCAAAGACCGCCCGCCGCTGTGCAGATCGACGAGATAATCCGCGCGTGACAGCAGCAATTCCGTGAAAGCCCAGGCGACCTGTTCGGTAAGCGTTCCATCCGGCCGGCCGGGAAAACTGCGCGCAAGGTCACCGCTGTCGAACGGCGAAAGGCGGCGTCCGGCCCGTGATGCGGCGGGGTTTGCCACCGGCACAATGATCGCCCGGCCGCGGATCGTTGCCGGATCAAGGCTGACAGCTATCTCACGAAGGGCCAGCTGGCCTTCGTATTCATCCCCATGCACGCCTCCCGTGAACAGCATGGTTGAGCCCTCTCCACCGTTGATCACGGCGATGGGTATGACGATCTGGCCATAGGCCGAATCCTCTTGCGGATGCGGCAGAGTCAGCGCGCCGAAATGGCGTCCCAGAGTCTTGAATTCGAGCGCAAGGGTCGCCGGACCAGCGTTGTAAACGGGTGTCGGCGTGTTCATTTCACAACCTTTCCGTCGGAAGCGAAAGCTGCGGCATGGGTGAAGAGCCCGGGAGTCCCGCCTGAATGGAGGAACACGGCGCTGCCGCCTGCAGACAGCCGGCCGTCGCGGAGCGCAATCCGCATCCCGGCCAATCCTTTCCCTGAATAGACCGGATCCAGAACAAGTCCTTCCGTTTTGCCGGCAAGTTCCACTGCCGAGACGCTCGTCTGCGAAGACTGACCGTACCCAGGGAAAACCGCATCGTCTATGATGTCGAAATCGTCAGGCAAGATGCGTTCGGGCCAGCCAAGCCAGTCAGCCGCCTCGCCGGCAGCCTTTATGATCCACGCTTTCAGCCGGTTTTCGGGCTGTTGCGCACTGATTCCTACCAATCGAGTTAAGACGTTGAGTCGTTTAAATCCAAGTGCCAATCCGGCGAGTGTCAACCCGGAGCCGCATGTCACGACCACATGGTCCGGCATACCCGGCAGGGACATAAAATCGTCGAGCAACTCCCCTGCGCCTGTGGCCCAAGCCGCGATCCCGACATTCGCGCTTACCCCGGTCAATTGAACAACTTGCGGCGCCCGGCCGGCGGCGTGGTACTTCGCGGCAATGGCGTCGAGTTCAGCGGCGATTGACGGATCCCAAGGGTCGGTATGCTCGGTGAAAGTCACCGTCGCTCCAAAAATGTGGTTAAGCAGCAGATTCCCCGCCAGTTCTGTTCCTGTCTTGGCCCGAAGGTGCAGGTGGCATCCAAGTTCCAATTTCGCGGCGGCGGCGGCGAGGGAGCGACAAAAATTGGACTGGCTTCCGGCCGTTGCGATCACCACGTCCGCTTGTTTTTGAATGGCTTCAGCCAGAATGAAATCAAGCTGGCGCAATTTATTGCCGCCCAATGCGTAGCCCGACTGATCCTCGCGCTTGATCCACAGGGAATCAAGGCGCAGCGCGTCCGCGAGCCTTGGGGCGGGTTCCAGAGGTGTCGGGAAGCGGGCCAGTTCAAGCCTTTCCAGCCCCGTCATTTTATCTGAAATCATTGTTGTCATCATGTACATCCGGCTTCATGCTGCCGTATCGACTCTGGACAATTGCAGAAGAAATGCAAAGGCTCAGTCTGCAGACCGTATGAGTTCACGGTGCGTTTTTTGTGAAACAAAGAGATATACGGTGATCGATAACAAACAGTTCATGAATGACCGTCGGGAATCAATGCACCGATCCGAACCGATCCGGCGCTGGCGAATGCGGCTGGTCTTACGTTGGAAATCGACGCCCGCGAAAACGCCTGGATCTATGTGCCGATGACTTCCCGTGTTGCTCATGCGTCGATGACCGATATCGTTACGACGGGCCTGATTCTTCGCCCGGGATCCAGAGAGTTCGAACGTTTCAGGTTGACCAAGGACGGCCTTTCGTATCTGCGAGTGACCGAGAAGGCTGCCTGCGGAGCGCCGCGCGGCAGATTCACGAAATGAGGATATTCACCGCTTCTTTGGCGACCGAAACCAATACATTCTCACCCATTCGCATTAACCGGTCCGCTTTCGAGGGCGCGTTTTATGCTCCGCCCGGCAAGCACCCATCCACGCCCACACTCTGCTCGGCACCGATCATCGCCGCGCGTGAACGGGCGACAACGGAAAACTTGGAACTGATCGAGGGGACGGCGGCTTGGGCCGAACCTGCCGGACTGCTTTCGCGCACGGGTTACGAAAGTCTGCGCGACGAGATTCTGGGTCAGCTTATGGAGGCCGGACCACTCGGCGTGGTGCTTCTGGGCCTGCACGGCGCCATGGCAGCAGAGGATTATGATGATTGCGAAGGTGATCTGCTAACCCGGGCACGCGCGATCGTAGGCCCGGATGTGACAATCGGAATTGAGCTTGATCCCCATTGCCATCTTTCGGCGGCGATGATTGCTGCCACCGACATCATGGTCGCCTTCAAAGAAGTGCCGCATGATGATTTTCTTGATCGGGCCAGGGATCTTGTGGATCTCTGCATCCGCTGCGCGCGCTGCGAAATCGCCCCGGTCACGACCGTCTTGGATTGCCGGTCGATCGCCAATTTCATCACTAGCCGCGAGCCTGGTCGGTCGCTGATCGACGACATCATTGCACAAGAGCGCCAGAACGGCGTGCTGAATATTTCGATCATTCATGGATTTCCTGCCGCGGACGTGTACGATGCAGGCACCAAGGTCGTGGTTATCACCGACGCGGATCCGCAACGGGGCCGGGATATTGCGGCCGATGTCGCAGAGCGCATTCTGAATTTCGGTGAAGATCGCCTGCCGCCGATGCCGGCGCCTGAAGAAGCCCTCAGCCGAGCTGCAGCGCTGCCCGGACGTCCGATCATTCTGGCGGATCGCTGGGACAATCCCGGCGGCGGTGTGGCAGGAGACAGCACTTTCCTGCTGCGAGCTTGCCTCGCGCGACCTGACATCGAAGCAGCGCTGGGAGCTCTGTGGGATCCAATCGCCGTCTCCCTCTGCTATGCGGCGGGGATCGGCGCTTCGTTTGATCTGCGTTTTGGCGGCAAGAGCGGACCGGGTGCCGGAGCGCCGGTGGATGCCCGCGTGACGGTGACCGGGCTTTGCGGTAATCTCGAAGTGCCCTTTGCGGAAAGCCGCGTCTCTCTGGGCACTGCAGCCGCCGTGCGGACCGCCAACTTAGACGTTGTCCTCGCCAGCAAGCGGGTTCAGACCTTCCACCCCGAAGTATTTGAGCGGATGGGGATCAGGCTCGCAGTTAAGAAAGCCGTGGCGGTTAAGTCAGCGAGTCACTTTCACACCGCTTTCGCGCCGATCGCGGCAGATATCATTTATGTGAACTGCGGCGGTCCTTATCCGCCGGATCCGGCGCGCATACCCTACACGAAGATCCGCCGTCCTATTGCTCCGCTGGAGCCGGCAGAGCCGATCTGGATGTGATATCGCTTGCCGTAAGTTCAGATTTCCTGAACTGGTCCCAACAGAGAGGCTGCCGGCTGACCCCGGTGATGCACTTCATAGCTGCATGGGCGTCAGAATTTCGGGTTAACCTCCAGCTCGCCGGGATTCTGATTGCTCGGCTGGTTGTTGTTCGCGGGACCGTCGAAAAAGCTCGCGCGCTAAGTATTCATGCACGGCAGAACGAAACTCCGAATCTGTTATCAACTTGGCAAATATCCTTTCGTTATCTTCCATTCGCTTGATGAACAAATTGTCCAGAATACGATCCAGATGAGCGTGGAAATCCACAAAACTGTTAGCGAGGGCGGCCTCAGTGATATTCTGGCCGTTCTCTGCCGAAGCCCGTATCTGGTCGAAGAACAGCTGGTCCGCTTCAGTGAAAGCGGTGCCGAAACGTTCGTTGAGGCGGCTGATCAAGTCCGAACTAGCAGCACTACATATTTTGCCATTCCACGTCCCCGCACCAGCAAAAGCCCGGAAATACTGGCTCTTCTCACCCCTCCCAGCCCAAAATCACACAACAAACTGTCGAAGATGAGTTAGATTCATCGCAAACGGATCAAGGAGGTCTTCGGCTGGATGAAGACGTTGAGGCACCTCTTGAAGATCCGGCATCGCGGACTGGCGCGGGTCGACTGGCCATTCACTCTGGCGCTTGCAGCCTACGATCTGATTCGTCTGCCGAAGCTGTTGAAGGCTGCTGCATGACCGCCGAGACCCGGTGCAGGCCCGCCGTCGGGCGATCCGTTACGCGGGCACCGCGGCCAGCAAGGCTCCCCGGCCGCAGGTTTGCATAACTGCACCGAAGTTCACCGCCGCGTTCCCTCCGAACAAATCGATCCAACCAACACGCTCATGCCGAAAGTTGCCGATAAGAATCACGACTCGCCGCGTTCTTCCACAACCTGCTAATGCGGGTACGTCCGATCCTATGGGGCTTGGCAACCGCCCCTCGTACCCAGCAAAGGACTCAGACGAAAACCTGTTCTGGCTGGAGTACGGCTTATCCTGCCGAAGCGAGCAAGGTCACATACTGCACTGAAGGCGGCAAGCTCGCAAGTTTGGCGAACACCTGAACGTCAATGGTATGCCGCCTCTTTCCAAGTAACCGCTCCTCAAGTGTCCGGGCGTCAATCGGGCCGTTCCCCGATTTCCCGGTCCGTTGCGGTCCGCTGGCTCCGGTTACTCCTTGGCTCAGCCCAGTCCTTGGGCGGGTCCTCGCGCAGCAGCTTGAACAGCGACTGCCGCGCAATGTCGAAGCCCTTTACGAACGCTGTATGGACTCTTTCCGGTGTCAGCCTGTGCAGTCGATTGTGAACGATGTCCGATCGCACGTCATAGAGTTCCTTCGCATCGTCAACGATTCTGTTCTCGCTCGCCGCATCCGTTCCCAGAAGTCGCGCAGCGCGATTGCGCAACTTGCGTCCAATCTTACTCTCATCCGCCACATACATCCGCTCAAGTGCCATCGCGACATCCTGAACCCTGTCGGCAGTCGCGAACGGCCCGTTCCTGGCAAGCGCCTCCGACAGCCGCGTAACGATCGGTGCCATCATCTCATAACGTGCGCTATCGCGATAGCGGAAAGCCTGCTGCGCTTCCGCTAGTGCCGCCGGGTTTATCGGCGGATATCCATCAAAACTGCCGAAGCCCTCTGCCGACCAGCTCCGATAGAAGCCCGGACTTTGCATCTCACGGCCAAAGAGCCGGCCGGCTGAAGCGTCGATGCGGTTTGACAACGCTGCAAGCGGTGCAATACGTGTTGCGTGACTCACCGATAGCAAATCCAGGAATGCCGCCGCCTCTCGGAAAAACGGTGACGGCGGCCGTACCGGATCGTTCACACTGCCTCTTCGGCGGAATTCCGGCCGCCAGCGGAACGGTCTGATGATCGCTCCCACCGCCCGCCAACCATGAAACTCGGCGTCTGACGGAGCAAAATCCCTGATCAGATTCTGGTCCACGAACCGCAACACTTCTTCGTACGACAGCAGCACCATGCCGTCCGCCACCTCAATCCTCCCAGACAAGATGAGACCATAGAACAGGAACATGTCGCAAGCCTCATCAAGATTGCCGAGCGTATCTGCCGCCGCCACGTCTCCCTCTGGCGTGAGGAACGCATCCAGTTCGCGTAGGGCTGTCCGGAATCCGTCGTTCGGCAGTTGCGCAGCCCGCGCCATCAGTCCGGCAATAAGGATCCTCGTAGACATCGACCCGCCGGAACCGAGGATCTGCATCCAGAAGTCGTTGTCACCGATCAGGCGACCGGTTACCGCAACCCGCCCGATTACCGGATGACCCAGCAGTTCGTAACGCACGGGATCCAGCACTGCGCGTAGAGGCGTGTAGCGGGCTTCCATACCCCAGAGCCTGCTGTTGTGAACCTCATCATAGAGCAGGCGCAGATCGTCCAAGGGAAAAGGCGGAGGTTTCCCGTCCCTCAGGTCAATTACGCGCGCATGTCGTTCCTGATATTCGCGAAGATAAGACCCCTGCACCTGCGCCAGCAGCGGAAGCAACTGCGCAACGCGCTCAGTCCAAGCTTTGATGTCAAATTCTACCGAGGTCACGTCATCCACTCCTTACTCTGTGCCTGTAAGCCTTGGCGTTGCAGTCTTGCGATGGATATGAACGGCAACACGTTCCTTGCAGATGATCATTTCCCCGACAAACTTTCGTGAGTCTCGTCCACTCGCCTCGTTATCCATGTAACTTGTGCCCGCCCGGAAACGATAGCTTCTGCTGACCTGTCCACGAAATTTTCGGTTGGCTCGTCTTCGCCGGGTCCGGGCCTGCTTCAGCAACAGTCCGATCCGGTGGACGTTGAAGGTCATTATGGACAGTGCCACCATCCGGGCAAGGCCGTCCGCTCCACAGGACAGGATCCGGTCCATGCCGCGCTGCTCGAGATTGTCGATCATGGACTCCACGGCCGGATGTTGACGGTGTATAGCCCGGAACGTCCGGCTTTCTTTCCGGGATACCTGCTCGCGCTCGCCTTCACTTAGTGCCCGGGCGGGCGTCTTTCGGGGCTGCTGGTGCCCGGGAGTGGGCCTTTGACGGCCGTGGAACGTTACCTTGGACTTCGAGAATCGTGTGTGCGGTGGCGAGTTCCTTCTCCAAGCGTACCACTCTCGCTTCAATGACGGTGAACCTGGGTGCTGACGGGGTTGGAGTGTGCTGGCTCGGCGTCGCGTTTGCGCGGTGTCAGGCCCTGCAGTGCCTTTCATTTTATCACTGTTAACTGTGCGTTTTCGATGAGCGGTATGACGAACTGAATTTTGTCATCTCCCTTGAAGCATTTGAGCGGTCCCGGCAGCGGCTGCCGTTTCGACGGGCGGAAGCCGACGATGCGGCCCATGGTCAGCGCACAGTCATAGACGGCAGGCGGTCCTCGCGCCACGGAGGGTCCAGTCCCTGAGGCGCGGCATGCGGCGGCTGGCGAGAATGCCGCGTAAATCCTCGACAGGCAGCACCGCTCATGCGGGTTTCAACATCCATCGAGACATTCCCTAAAATGTTCCTGAGATGATATATTTTGAATTGACAACTAAGTTTTTGCGCGTAAATGTAGTGCAGTTACTTAAATGGACCGGATATGCGCATTGTCAACATCAAGACCTATCCGCTCACGGTCCCCATCGGCAACCTGCAGCGCACCTCGCAGGGCTCGTTCGGCACCATTTCGATTCTAGCTGTTATTGTTGAAACCGATGCCGGAATCACCGGCGTCGGCGAGACCCTCGCGCGCCGCGGTCCCACCGCCTACGCCGATCTGATCGACAATCTTCTGGCGCCAAAGGTCATTGGCGCGGATCCGTTCGCCGTCGCCGGCATCTGGCAAACGCTGTTCCGATCCTTCACCGGCCGTTCCGGCGGAGTCCTCATCGAGGCGATTGCCGGTATCGATATGGCTTTGTGGGACATCATGGGCAAGGAGACCGGACGGCCTGTTTACGATCTGCTCGGCCATATGGGCAGGAAGCGCCTTGCGGCTTATGCTTCGTCGATCCCTTGGGTCGATGATGACGGCGCGATCCGTGTTGTCGAAACATGCCTCAAGGCCGGGTTCAAGGATATGAAGGTCAAGATCGGGGCGTCTGCGCAAGCCGCATTGGCCCGGGCCCGCCTCGTCCATGAAGTCGCAGGTCCGGATATCGGGTTGATGGCCGACAGCAATTGGATCTTCGACGTCGACGACGCGCTGCAAGTCGGACGAGGCTTGGCGGAGCTCGGATTCATGTGGTTCGAAGAACCCATTGTGCCGGAAGATCTCGAAGGATACCGCTACCTGCGGAACAGATTGCCGATCAGGCTGGCAGCCGGAGAGAGCGAGCACACCGCGGCCGGTGCTGTGCCGCTTCTGGCGGGACGATTAGTGGGAGTGGTTCAGCCCGATGTCGCGCGTTCCGGCGGCATCACCGAAACACGAAAAATCGCGCTCCTGGCGGATTCGATGCACGTCCGTTATGCTCCTCATGTCGGGGCGTCCGGCGCCGTCTGCGCCGCCGCAAGCCTGCATCTGGCCGCGGCCATGCCGAACTTCTGGACCTACGAATGCATGGTGTTTCCCAATCCGCTGCGGGATGAACTTCTGATATCGCCGGTTCCGGGCCCCGATGACATCGCGGACGGAACACTGCCTTTGCCTTCAGGACCTGGGCTGGGAGTCGAACTCAATATGGCAGAAGTGGAAAAATGGACGCGCAGGTAGGCGACACAACGCTGCTTGGCCGCCTCGGCAAAGCCTATGAGAACCTCAGCGCGTCCGAACGGCGGGTTGCCGATTTTGTGCTCGGGGATCCTTCAAGCATTCCGCGCAAGAACTTGGCGACGATTGCCGAGGGCGCAGGGGTCAGCGAGCCGACAGTCCTGCGCTTCTGCCGCTCAATCGGATTGGACGGTTACGCGCACTTCAAGGTAGAACTTGCCGGGGCCCTTGCCGCCGGCGGCGCCGCCTATGTGCATCGCGACGTTTCGTTCGATGACGACGAAGTCATCGTCCGGACCAAGCTGATCCAGTCGTCGGTGAATGCCTTGACACGCCTGCAGGAGTCAATTGAAGATGCAACGGTAAAGCAGGCTGTTGACCGCATCAGCGATGCGCGGCGCGTTCAACTGTTCGCCGTGGGACTCGCCGGTGTTCTCGCACTTGATGCTCAGCAGAAGTTGATGCGCTTGGACGTTGTCTGCGAATCCCAGCGCGACGCTCATTTGCAAACCATGGCGGCGGCAACGCTTGGATCCGAAGACGTAGCACTGGCCTTTTCCTACAACGGACAGATAAAAGACGTCCTGCGCGCGGTAAAAACCGCGCGCGGATCCGGCGCTTTCGTTATTGCGGTCACGCTGTCCGGCTCGCCCGTCGCGAAAGCTGCGGATCTCGTAATCGCGGTCGATCCGCCCGAAGACACCTTTCTATACGCACCGATGACATCGCGGTTGTCGCATCTGGTCATAATCGACCTCTTGACGACGTTGGTGGCGTTGCGCCGGGGCCCGGCCGTCGTTCCCAGGCTTGAGCGCATTAAGGAATCCCTGAGCGATCAGTGGATCGCGGAGCGCAGACGCTCGAGGCGACGGCCTCGTGATGAAGCGCGTCGTGAAGTGCAGACCCCTTGATATATGAACGGAGGAAAACCATGCGAATTAGATCGCTTACACTTACTGTCGTTGCCAGTATCCTGGCCCTTTCACCGATCAATTCGGCAGCGGCCGAGGACAAGCCGGAGAAACTCACCATCATTTCGCACCGCGTGCACCAGTCGGTCGCGACCGGTTCTCAGGGCGGCGACATCACGGCGGCTTGGCGTGAGGCTAACGGAGTGGACGTGGAATGGGTGACGTTGGGAACCGGACCGCTCCATGAACGGTTATTCCGCGAACTCGAACTTTCCGAAACGGGCATTGATATCGCGTTTCTCTTGAACACCCGCGCTGTCGCGAGCGTGACTTCCGCGCTGGAGCCTCTGAGCGCACATCAGGATGCGAACCCGATTGAGAACATCAACGACATTTTCCCGGGGCTGAGGGCGGCGATGACATTCGACGGCACCATGTTCGGGGTGCCGTTCCGCCATGCATCGAGTTGCTTTCACTACAACAAACGCATCCTTGAAGAGCGTGGAATCGAGCCGCCGACAACGATTGAGGAGTTCGCGGAAGCGGCGCGCGCTGCGACCTACGAGGCGGATGGCGCCAAGGTGCATGGTTTCGTCATCGACGGTCAGGGATATGCCAATGTAGTCGATCTGGCGCGGGCTTGGGATGGCGATTTTGTCACCCTCGACTACAAGGTCAAGACGACCGACACCGGCATGATGAATGCCGCCAACCTGCTGCGTTCTTTCTACGAGGAAGGTGTTCTGCCCAAGAACTGGGCGGCAATCGCCAACGAAGAAGTGAACACGTGGATACAGACCGGGCGGGCGGCCATGACGATCACCTCGTGCGGGCGCAATCGCCTGTATAATGATCCCGAGAAATCACAGGAGATCGGCAACATTGTCACGGTCGCGCTGCCGGTCAGCGAGGAATTCCAGGATGCCTTCGACGTGGCTCCCGCCAAGGTCGAGTTCTGGACCATCGTGCTCCCGGCCAACTCGCGTAACAAGGAACTCGCTTGGGACTTGGTAAAGACGATGCTTTCGGAAAAAAGCACGTTGATGGCTGCCCTGAATGGTAACGGTCCTGTACGGGCGTCGACCTATGACCGGCCGGAGATGAAGAACAGACTCTCCTATGCTGACGAAGAAAAAGCGGTTCTGCTCGTAGGACGCGTTCCGTTGCCGCCGTTCGAGAACTCCGCCCGCGCTACTGACGTCTTCGTCGAAGAGATTCAGGCCGCCGTTCTGGGTCTGAAACCTGTCGGCGAGGCGATGGCCGAGATCAAGAAGCGTGTCACGCCATTGTTACCGAAATAGCTCAACATGGACCGCGGGGCGGCGATCGAACCATCCCGCGGTGCCGCCAAGGCCGCATTCAACTTAAGTGATTGGTCAGTCGTCTATGCGGCTCCGCCTGATTCACGTTCTCCTCGCGGCGCCGGTCCTGTCACTCCTTATCCTCGTAATCGGCATACCGTCGCTTTACGTGCTGTGGCTCAGCCTGCAGAAAACCTCGTTCGGCCAGGAACCGCAGTTTGTCGGCCTCGCCAACTACTACAGCGTTTTGACCGACCGCTATTTTTGGCGGGCATTTCTCAACACTTTCATCGTCGTCAACATTGTCGTCTATGTGGAGATCACCGTCGCCATCGGCATGGCGTCGTTATTCGCCGGCGGGGTACCTTTCAGGCGCGTGATGATCTCGCTGGTCATCGCGCCTTACGCGGCCAGCGAGGTCGTGGCGGTTGCGATCTGGAAATACATGTTCGAACCGGACATCGGGCTCGTATCGGCCCTGATGGCCTTTCTCGGTTTGCCGGAATTGGCTTGGACGACTGACCGGTGGGCGGCGCTCGGTCTAGTGGCTTTGCTAAGCGTATGGATGAACCTGCCGTTCAGTTTCCTGATCCTCTACTCCGCAAGATTAGGCTTGCCCAAAGAGCTTTACGAGGCAGCCACAATAGACGGCGCAACTCCCTGGGATCACTTTCGCCGTATTACCCTGCCTCTGCTTATGCCGGCGATACTGGTCGCTCTGATGTTCCGCTACGTGTTCGCGTTTCGATTGTTCGCCGAAGTATGGCTGTTGACCGGAGGCGGTCCGGCGCGGCAGACGGAAGTGCTTGCTATCTACCTGTACCGTCACGCCTTCAGTTACCACGAGTTCGGCGTCGCCTCGGCCATCGGTTGGCTGATGGTAATCGGAACGCTGCTGATCGCGTCTGGTTATCTGCGCACTATGTACAAACGGATGCTTACCAGCGATGCGTGAACGTAATCCCGCTCTCCGGTTGCTGAAGAGGCTGGCTTACCTGACGATAGCTCTATGGTCTGGCGCACCCATCGCGCTCTTGGTGATTTCGTCGTTCAAACCACCGCGCGACATTCTCGCCTTTCCTCCGACCATAATCTTCACACCGACACTCGACAATTACCGGGCCTTGGCTTCCCGCTGGCCTGGCTTCTTTGACGCCATGTGGAACAGCCTGATCATTACGGTGGGCGCCACCGTCGTCACGGTGATCACTACTACGATGGCCGGCTACGTCTACGCCCGGGTGCGGACCCGGGCCGCGGCCGCATCGTCGTTCTTTATGATTCTCATCCGCATGATCCCGCCGATAGTCATTACGCTGCCGCTATTTCCTCTCGTCAACATCTTGAGGCTGGCCGACACGCAAATTGTCCTCATTATCCTTTACGCGACATTTTTCGTGTCACTGAACACATGGATAATGAAGGCGTTCATCGACCAAATACCGGTGGAGTTGGAGGAGGCGGCGACCGCGGACGGGGCGACGCTAAGTCAAGTCCTGCGCCACATCATCGTGCCGCTTTCCGCTCAGGGTATGATCGCGGCCTCGACGTTTGTCCTTATCTTCTCGTGGAACGAGTTCTTATTCGCTTTCATCTTTACAACGACGAATGCCAAGACCGCCCCGATCGTGATCAGCGAGATGGTCAGTGCGATTGACGGCGTCGACTGGGGCATTCTCTTCGCGGCTGCGACGGTCCAACTCGTGCCTATCCTGATATTCGTGATCGCGGTTCAGAAATACGTAATCGCCGGCCTCACAGCCGGATCACTGAAAGGTTGAATAAAGGAGACTCGCCTTGAATAATATCCAGACGACGGCGCTCTTTCGGGCAGATCCAAAGTTGTCCCGGTTCAGTCCGTTGCCGCGGATCATGTATTTCGATGACTTCGACACTGGCCTCAACGGATGGACGGCTCTTATCGGCAACTACGAGGACGATATCGACAACATGCATCCTGGCTATAGACAGCTGACTTTGCCGATGCTCTCCAACCTATCGTTCCGGGACGCGGGCTCACATGGGAGCTTCGACGGCAGCTATACCCTGAAGATCGCCAGCCGGGCCAAGACAGGTTCGCAAAACGTCGCCATCAAGCGCATCACGTATATCAAACCATGTCCGATCCAGATCGAGTTCTTTTTCACATTCAAGCCGGAAGCAAGCGCCGCACAGTTGCTTGAGACAGACCTGCGCTCGGTCGGAATTCTCTTGGATCTGCAGGATGACCGGTATCGGGTCATGCCCCATTTGCGCTACCTCAACGCCTATGAGGGAGAACGGGTCGAGCGTTGGCAGTACAAGGAGAAGCGGGTTCCGTTCGAACGTTTCAGCGATAAGACCGTCACACACTATCACTTGGCGGATCGAGACTGGGAGAACTTGGGATCCGAACGACAAGCGCTCTGCTACAACGAGATTCCGACCAAAGTGAACTGGCAGTATGCGCGGTTGAAGTTTGACCTGCGCACAATGCGTTATCTCGAGTTTCAATGTAACGACGTGATCTACGACGTCGGCGGCATCGGTTCGTTGACTATTCCCGCCATGCCGAATCTGCGTGGAATGCTCAACGTCGCATTCTTCGTAGAGAGCGACACGGATCGCCGCTCCAGCCTCTATGTGGATTCCGTTCTGGTATCGGGAGATTGGGAATAATGCCTGCGCTTCGAGAAAGCTATTCGGCGGTAGTCGCACGCGCCGACACGATCATTAACGGATATGTAACGGAACCTTACGAAGCCGGTTGGGCCAGCGAAGCTATCGTGTTCGCGCAGGATGCCGGTGGCGGCCCCGCCGTTGCGCTGCATGTGCAGATCTCAGCCGACGGGATAAACTGGCTGGATGAGGGAAGCCGCCTAGAGATCGCGTCCGACATGCCGGGAGCATTTGCACGCGTCAATCATTTTGGAAACTGGCTGCGGTTGCGTGCCGAAGTGCCTGGCAGGGGCAGTCGGCGTCTGACGCTGACGTTTCATTTCAAGGCGTAGAGAGTCGTGCGCGGGTCGGAACCGCGAAGGGAGCAGGCAAGACCATGGCGTCAGTCGATATTGTCGAAATCCGCAAATCCTTCGGACAAGTCGAAGTCCTGCGCGGAATCAGCGTGTCCATCGTCGACGGAGAATTCGTAGTTCTGGTGGGCCCATCGGGCTGCGGAAAGTCAACGCTCCTGCGCATGCTGGCAGGACTAGAGGAAATTGCCGCGGGAGAGGTCAGAATCGGCGACCGCGTGGTTAATGACGTGCACCCCAAGGAGCGCGACGTGGCCATGGTGTTCCAGAACTACGCACTCTACCCGCACATGACCGTGGCCGCCAACATGGGTTTTTCGCTGATGTTAGGTAAGATCAAGCAATCGGTGGTCGACAGGCGCGTCAAGGAGGCAGCGGAGATCCTTGACCTGTCGCCGTTTCTGGATCGCTATCCCCGCCAGCTGTCAGGTGGCCAGCGTCAGCGTGTTGCCATGGGGCGGGCGATCGTACGCGACCCGCAGGTATTTCTGTTCGACGAACCGCTTTCGAACTTGGATGCCAAACTGCGCGTTGCCATGCGCACCGAGATCAAAGAACTGCATCAGCGTCTCAAGACTACGACCATCTACGTCACTCACGATCAGGTCGAGGCGATGACCATGGCCGACAAGATCGTGGTGATGAACAACGGCATAGTTGAACAAATCGGCACACCGCTGGAGCTTTATGACGATCCCCGCAACATGTTCGTTGCCGGATTCATCGGTTCTCCGGCCACCAACTTTCTTAAGGGCCGGCTGGGCACAGAAGGCGTTATCACCAATGACGGCATCACGCTCCCGGTCCGGAGCATCAAGGGAGCCGGCGGGGGACGGCCAGTGCATTACGGCATACGGCCCGAACATTTGGAGTTGTCGGACACGGGACTGGATGCGGAAGTGGTCGTGGTGGAGCCGACCGGGGCCGATACACAACTGTTTGCAAGGATAGGTGAATGCCAAGTGGTTGCCGTATTTCATGAGCGGCACAGCCTTCACCCCGGACAGAAGGTGAAACTGCGCCCGCGTACTGACGCCGCCATGGTCTTCGATGACGAAACCGGCCAACGTCTGTAACTTGGCGCGCACCTTGGAATATTTCAGAAGTCTCGCAAGTGAGTCCGAGTTTCTGAATTGAAGTTTGGCGTCTGAAACATGAATTTTTCCAGTGTTCAGAATATCAACGCACTTGTCGAAAAGGCGAAAGATTCCGGTATTCAGCATCACTCATGCTGAAGCGGTTCCTCGCAATTCCAGCTGATTTTCAGGGCCGCAGCCGACTGGCACCGAATTCTGTCAATTGCGTCCGCCGGCGCCTGGATTGACCGAACGAGCCATTGAGCGGGACAGTCTCTGTCCGCCACGGTGGACAGGGACACTATTGCGGGCCGCATTGTCTATACCTGCCCGGCAAACACAAACAGCTCCATGTCTGCGTTTTTGGCTGCGGTCGATCGGCATGTTCTTCCGGAACGGCGGGTTGTGAATGCGGTTCCTGCGATGGGAATCATACTCCAGCCATAGGGCTATCGCTTTTGAATTGTTTTGCTTTCTGATCACCGCATTTTGTTCCATCAAGGCCTCAACAATATGAACAGAAGCAGGAAGACAGCTGATTTATCGCATATTTTCAATAGCATAAATGATCTCCGGCGCGGGAACGATGACGAGCCCGAGAGGATTAATGCTGTTGAACAGGTCGGAAAAGGCGTCGCAGTTCGGCGTGCCGTGCTCCAGATCCATGAACCCAAGCAGGAATTTCTTCTTGATTTCAGCATATTCGGCTGTATCGGCGCTTGTTTCGCCTCCCGACATGACGGTCAGAAGAGCGGTCATGAGCATTTCGTGAAGGTCATGCCGCATGGCGTTGCTGCGCCGGGGATCGGTTATGCCGTTGAAAATATGAAATAACTCAGCTATGTTTCTGCCTCTGTCTGCCTTTTTAAGGCATTGATGAAACAAAATGCGGTGATCAGAAAGCAGAAAAATTCAAAAGCGATAGCCCTACTCCAGCCATGATTCCCATGACGAACGCCGTCACCAATTCAGTACCTCCGGGACATCCTGGAACAGATCCCGCAAATCGTCCTTGTCAGACTGTTGCCGCTGCATCTCCCGCCAAACCGTGGGGTGCGCGCTTGACGTAATTGCGGCATGCAGATGCCTGAGTTCACGATTGCTTGCGCCATTATTTCGAATGCCACTGGGCGCAGCGTTTGGCCGGAACCCGGCGGGTTCCGCCGTCGCCGCCGGCCGGGGCATGATTCCCGGTCGGAGGGACATATCCGAGTGTCCCGCCACCATCGAGGAGAATATCCCGGCAGGAGGCTGGCATGCAGACACGATCATCGGCGTCCGGTACCGAGGTGCTCTGGTTCCGCTTATCGATCGGGCAGTGACAATTCACATTTCTTCAACGGGTTGATAGAAAGACGACGTCCTTGGCCGGGGGCCGCGGTCATAGACTGTCTGCAGCCTGCATGACGCATGCGACCATGGCTGATAACGGCAAGGAATTCGCGCCGCGCGGAGGTCTTCCGGGTTCCCGGCGCGGACTGCTGCTTCGCCTGCTTATACCGCTCACAGCAGCGGGGGTGAGCGAATATACGAACGGCTTGATAAGGGAATAGATTCCGAAACCGACGGACTTTCGAGCGGCAGTTCCCGCCGAAGTTTGGAAGATACTGGACGTGCTCAACAACCGCCCCGCCGCTGCTTGGGTTACCGGATCCCGTCGGAGATTTCCCATGGGAATTATATACTTGTCTAACCACAAACTTTTGCCACAGTCACGGTTCGACCCCGATCATGACAAGCGGAACGGCCGGAACACCCCGGCCCTGCCGGATTACGTTTAACAAGTCGCGTTCATAGTAGGGAACACCGCTCGACATTTCCGACTCAAGCGACTTCATAGGCAGAATCTTCAATGCCCACATCAATGATATCAGAGACATAGAATGACAGATGCTTGACGAATAGGTCATGCGCGACGAAGGCCTATTTGCCGAACTGGACTTCAATGGCCACACGTTCCTTCACGAAATCGGTCTGATTGTAACTGTGGATCGGGGTCTTGCCTGATTCAAGGATTTCCGCCTTCTGTTTAGCTTCATTCTGGTCGTGGACGGCCCGCAACAGCTTTTCATCATCTGTAACCCAAAACCTGTTTCGCCGTTGTTTCCAGCCCAACGTTTCCAGTCCGGTCTTGAAAGCCTTGTTCATATCAGGCGGGGAATAGAGCTTTTTCCCCTTCATCGACTTTTCCTGGGAAACCTTCGTCTTGCAGGCTTCCGCGTCCACCTGTCCGATCACGCATTTCACCTGTCCCCATAGCTTCGGCTTGTGGACTAGCAGGTATTCAACGCCGTTCAGATGCGAATAGGTGGCCGCAATCTTCATCAGTGCCCGCCGTTCGGCAAAGCCGGATTATAGATGGGCTTGCCCATCGGACGTGTGCGCAATTCGCCCTTGCGCCACGCCTCAACCCGCTCATTCGCCGTCTCGACATACTCCGGCACGATATCGCATCCATAGGCGTCCCTGCCGTGCATGAGCGCAGCAACGACTGCAGACCCGACTCCCATGTAGGGATCAAGCACGGCATCGCCTTCGTCCGTCATGGACAGGACAAGCCGCTCGACCAGTTCGACGGGAAATTGGCAGGGGTGATCAGTCTTTTCGGGATGGTTGCTTTTCACGTTCGGAAATTCCCAGACGTCCGAGGGGTTCTTTCCCAATGGATTGCCTGACGGCTTCCCTGCGTTCGGTCCCTTGAAGTGCTTCTTGTCGGGATACTTCGACGGCACCCTGATCGGGTCAAGATGCCAAGTGTAATCGTCAGAAACCGTCCACCAGTTGATTGTTTCATATCGCCCGGACAGACGCCGCTTGCAGTGAAGGCCATGCCCGAAATGCCAAATGATGCGATTGCGGAGTTTCAGTCCGAGACGGCGGAAAATCGGATAGGTCAAAGTGTCAAGCGGCATGATCTCGCCGTTGGAAACGTAGTTTCCGACCTGCCAGCATATTGAGCCTTGCGGATGCAGGATCCTGACGCACTCCGAAATGACCGCTGCCTGTTGATCAAGATAATCGTCAAGCGGCGTTCGGGATTCGTAGTCTTTTCCGAGATTGTAGGGTGGCGACGTGACGATCAGCTTGCAATGGCCGTCCGGCAGGTCTTTCAGAAATTTCATGTTGTCGACACAGGCCATGACTGGACCCCGTTTGTCCCTGAACGTTTCAGGTGGCTTCGGAAACAAAGATCTGGCCAGTGCAACAGGGTCGTTGACCACTGGTGGAATGACAGCATCCATCAAGACTTCTCCCCTACAAAGTCGGAATACATCAGCCGCTTGCCGATCATCTCGACAACCATGTCCCGCATCTGTGTGATGGTATCAGAGTTGCGGATGTTTTGGTGACCTGCAAACTCGTTCACGTAGCGATCCAAGTGCTGCAGCGACATGTGATGGAACGTGCCCTGATAGCCTCGCTTCAACGTGGCCCAAAACGACTCCATTCCGTTCGTGTGCGCCATATCGCGCACGTATTCCGATATCGAGTGATTGACGGCGTCATTGGTGTAGACCTTCGCGCCGTCCTTCATCTGTTCGGCCACGAAAACCGCGACATGCGGCGCGTCAGTGACAGGAACCGCCTTTGCCCGCACCTTGTTGGTCTTGCGATCCTTGACATCTACAACGGCCTCTTTTCCTACCGGCCTGCGCCCGGCGTCCTTGAGTCCCCTCCGCTTCGACAAGCTCATGTTCCTGCGCTTCCCGCCGATGTGGGTCTCGTCGGCTTCAACCGGGCCATCAAACAGCCCGTCTTCGCTACGGAACGCCTCCCGAGGGCGATGCGCCATGAACCAAGCGGACTTTTGCGTGATCTTGAGGTCGCGATGCAGCTTCATGGACGATACGTCCTTCAGACCGGTCGCGTTCAGGTAGATCGCGATGGCCCACTTGCGCAACGGGATTCTGGAATGTTCCATGACAAAACCTCGCCGTACGGAAAAGAACTGGCGGCAATCGCGGCATCGGAAAGGCATGGGCTTGCAGTTTCCCTTCCGTGTGTTGTTGAAACTCCCGCAATGCGGACACGTCCGCTTGAAATCGTCCGCGTTGCGTTGCATGGATAAGCGAAAGAGTGAAAATTCTCTGAGAAAAACCATACAAGATACTGATAATATTAGAACATTTCTTTCATGCAAACACTGAACAATCAATCCGAATTAGCTGGCCGTGCTTTTTTCCGGCTGCGGGTCAGAGAGTTCCTCTGTCCCGGCCAACCCGTGGGCTTCGCGGATCTGAGTTTCGATTTTTGCTGCAATATGCGGATTTTGCTCAAGAAATGCAGTGGCATTAAGCCGGCCTTGACCGATGCGCTCGTCTCCGTACGAAAACCAAGATCCGGCTTTCTCGACAATGCCGGCATTGACGCCGAGATCAATCAACTCCCCGGTCTTTGAAATCCCGGAACCGTACAGAATATCGAATTCCGCGGTTTTGAACGGCGGCGCCATCTTGTTTTTGACTATTTTCACCCGAGTTGTGTTGCCGATCACCTCGTCACGGTTCTTGATCGCTCCGATCCGGCGGATGTCGAGCCGCACAGATGAATAGAATTTCAGCGCGTTTCCGCCGGTTGTCGTTTCAGGCGAGCCAAACATGACGCCGATCTTCATGCGGATTTGGTTGATGAAGATCACCATGCAATTCGACCGGCTGATTGAGCCGGTCAATTTGCGCATAGCTTGACTCATAAGCCTTGCTTGGGTTCCGACCTGAGAGTCTCCCATCTCGCCTTCCAGCTCTGACTTCGGAGTCAGCGCGGCCACCGAATCGACGACGACGAGCGAAACAGCGCCGGAACGCACCAAAGTGTCGGTGATTTCAAGCGCCTGTTCGCCTGTATCGGGTTGTGAGATTAAGAGTTCATCCAAATCGACGCCCAGTTTTTTCGCATAACCGGGGTCCAGCGCATGTTCGGCGTCGACAAATGCGCAGATGCCGCCGGCGTTCTGCTGTTCGGCCACGACATGCAGCGCGAGCGTGGTCTTTCCTGACGATTCGGGGCCGTAAACTTCAATGATCCGCCCTTTGGGAAGGCCTCCGATTCCCAGCGCGATGTCCAATCCCAGCGATCCGGTCGAAACCGCCTCTATGTCCAGCACCGCATGTTCCTGACCGAGGCGCATGATTGAGCCTTTACCGAAATTTCGCTCAATTTGCCCCAGCGCTGATTCCAGCGCCTTTAACTTGTCCATTGCTTGTCTTTCCAAGTTGATAACTTTTCCGGCCATTTCCACACTCCTTATAGAGCCGGCGCTGAAAATTTGACAGCAGCGCCATGTTTTGTTTCTGTTCTTGGTGTATTCATAAGAACAAAAAATGAACTTTTCAAGTAGAGAAGCTGGAAATGCGCAAAAATTTTTCTTTTTCGGATCAAGCAGATAGGTTATCGGCTGTCATCAAGCCAGCGGCGCAGATGAAAAATCGGCAAATTTCCGCACAATTTCAATCTTGCATGTGCGGTTTTCGCATAGATCGAAGTGTGTTTTACGAATCAACGAGTCTGTAGCCGGCGCCCGATTTCTCCAAGTGACCCAACTGACAGTTCAGGAAATGAGTTCCTGTGAACAGGATATGATCCGCAGCGATCATGTCCAGTATGCGCCTGCGCGACGATTCGGCAGCCGCCTTGTCGCTGTCGAATATCGCTGAGATGCCAGGGTCGGCGAGCTGAAGGTCGGGCGCATGCAGAATGTCTGCTGCGTGAATGAATTGACTGCCATCCGAATCCAACCTCACCCCGGCATGGCCGGCGGTGTGGCCGGGCAGGTCGACAAATATGACATTCGGCGCGATTTCACCGGCGGAGCTAGTCAATCTGACTCTCTCTCCGTAACAGTCGAGAACCGCGGCCGCGATGGACTGCCATTGGGCCTTGGTTTCATCGGCACCGGCAAAATTGTCCTTGTTGGTCCAGTAGCTGTGCTCCCTTTCGGTCAGAACCAGTTCGGCGTTCGGGAAAACCGGAGAGCCGTCTTTATCGGTCATTCCTCCGATATGGTCGGGATGAAGATGTGTGGCCACTAGCACCTGAACATCTTCTGGGAAGAACCCGGCCTCTTCCATGGCCTGTGGAAACTGTCCGCAGCCCGGGCCGAAAAAATCGCGCGCTCCGGCGTCAATAAGGATGCACTGATCCGCTGAACGCAAAAGCACGGCGTGGACGTTTGTCTCGATTGCGCTCTTCCCGGCAGCGGCTAGAAGACCGCTGATTTTGTCCTCTTCCAGATCTGGAAACACTTCGTTTCCGAACTCCGTTCCGCCGTCTTTCATCACGATGACCTCAAATTCACCGACTTGGGATTTTGAGATATGGCTCATCACGTTCTCCATGTTTGATTTGATTGACACGTACAAATATATCTTGCCTGAAGAAGTGCAATCCCGCTCGGTTCCGCCGTCTGCAGTGGATTCCACCGCTGCTGAACGCAGGCAAACGCCCCTCCCGGAGCTTGGCGCGGCGCATGATACAATCTATGCTGAACAAAAAAGCCTATTGCGGGGTGCCATGACATCTGCTGCGGCCTGATCAAGACAGAGAGGCTACAATCAGCACTGGACTATGCGTTTTAGAATTCAAACGAAGGAATCGCTGCGCAGCACATGAATCAGCCTCTACCCGCACTTCATCACTCGGATAGCTTCCTTCTGCCCGTGGAACTTGCTCATGTTGGATTTGTCTTTGAGCTTGGAGTAGCAGTGCTTGTGTACTCTGCCCACGGCAGCAATGGGCCGAAACCTGAGGGCTTCGCCTTGAGGAACGAGCTTCTCAGCTTCACACGCGCCAGCCCCCAATTGCCTGACGATCTGATCCATATGCTGCAACTGTTCCGTTTTCAATTCGAGCACTGCGACCAAGCAGCGAGCGTTTTCACTATCAGCAACCAAAAGGTAATCGGGGGATGTCCCGCTTGGTGTTGAAACCCGCATGAGCGATGCTGCCTGTCGACTATCTATGCGGCGTCCTTGAGCCGGTCAAGCCGATCCTTTTGACGATATTCGATGAGAGCCTGTTTGAGAACGGGCAGCTGCCTGTACGCCTTGATGCGGCGGAAACCCTTTTCGGCTTCCATCATGCCGGCGGCGGGCTGCCGCAGAGCCATCCCGGCGTTCCTCCAGCGCTTCACGTTGCGGCAGACCTGCCGGACCGTGCTGTTCATCGATTCGATGATGTTCGTGCTCGCCAGCGACCGCCGCAGCTCTAACGGCAGGCCGAGCCGGGAGACGGTCAGGACTTCGTCCAAGCCCTCAAGTATCGACCGGGAGACGTCCGGAGCCTCCTGTTCGAACCGCTGGGCCAAGTTGCGCATCAGCCGCTCGGCCTTGTCGGCGTCATCAAGTTCCCACGCCTGCCTGAGCGTCCGCCGCACGGCGACGTGATGCTTCGCGGCGAAACGGTCGGTGATGTTGCGGCCCTTGTGAACCTGACAGCGCTGGATAGGGATATCCGCGCCGAAAGTGCGCCGGATCGCCTTGCTGAGCGCCCTGGCTCCGTCGACGATGAACAGATAACAGCCCTCCGGGTCAAGCCCGCGCTCGATCAGATCATCAAGCAGAGCCTGCACGGCCGCGGTATTCTCAGTCGCGCCTTCGATGACGACTGAGGGGCGCTTACGCCCCGACGCGTCAATGCCGACCGCCCCGATCATCAGCAGACGGTCGCTCATATGCAGCCCGTCGATCTGAATCGCGACGAGATCAAGCTCCGACAGATCGGAAGTCATCCATTCATCAAACTTCGCCTGCGTCAGAGCCTTGAACCGGCGGGACACGGCTGATTTCGACAGCCCGCAGCCCGCCCCGCACGGAACCCCGGCCTCCGGAATCCTCACCGCCCGGCGGAATTTGCGGGTCGCTACATTCGCCGTCATCAGATTCACCGCCCATTGATCAAGATAGCCGTCCGCGGATATCTCTTACCAGCTCGGCAGAGACATCTCCTTGCCCGCAGCCTTGCAACGGAGCCGGGGACGGTCGATGCCGACCTTGCCGCCGTGGAACCCGACCTGGGAGCGCGCATGGCACTGGCGGTGCCCCGGCTTGTCGGGAGAATGACTGTAACGCTTCCCGGCCAGCCGTTCGGCGTCCTCGTTCATCATCTGCCGCAGATACGCGATGCCCGTCGTCAGGCAGAATTTCTCGAAACTCTCGGTCACTTCTTCGTACGCCTCTTCGACGAGCGCGTTGATGTTCGAAGCGCTGGCGGAGGCGCCGGGGAATGTGCTGATGGTCTTCATGGCATTGCTTCCTTTTTCTTCAGAAAATCCCCGAGCTGATGCTCGGGGCAGAGGCAACACCGCCCATATCAAATTCAACACCGATCGGGACATCCCCGGTAATCGCAGCGCGTCATGTTTTCCATACTGTAATGTACCTATATACAAGGAGATAGAGGTTATAGATCATAAGCGGTTTTGCCAGATACTTCGGCAACTATTTTTCAATATTATGAGTATGTTGAGCTGAAAAATGCCTCCTCCCGCACATTTTTTCTGCCGGAACCGAAAGGTCATGCATACGATTTGTAAATTGAGCCAATCAAAAAGTAGCCTTTGCCCGTTTGCAAGCGTCAGTCTTGTTGAGTCGGCATTGCCGATTGGGAATGAGGTGATGGTCGCGGTCATGTCGAACTGCTCTGTTTTTTGAGTGGCCACTTTCCGTTAAATGGGAACGATAGAAGAACATTTAAAGGTTTGTTAAGATACGTGAAGAGGTGGAGATGGCAGGCTTGGCTGTGATCGGTCTGCTTTTTCCCGATCTCAAGCAAGAATCAGTGTGTTTACATTTATTACACTTATTGCAGTTGTGCGCAAGAACGTGATTGGTTATATGCTCTGCAACTATGGATGATGGAGGGAACCATGACGCAACCAGCCAACGTAACAGACCTGACTCAAAGATTGCCGACGCATGATGAAGTTGCGAGTGCGGCTGAAGCGTCGCGTGCGCTGGCACAGGCCCAAGCGGAACATGGCAGCCTGCAATTCAGCGGAATGAATGGTGATCAGGTTCAGATTGCGCCAGCGATTGCCGATCTTGTTGTCGACCTGCTTGGGCACATTGCACAGGGAAACATGGTCACCTTGGTTCCCACAGGCGCAATGCTTACAACGCAGCAGGCGGCAGACATCTTAAATGTATCACGCCCCTTCCTCAGCAAGTTGCTGAAGGAAAACGAGATACCGCATGTTCCTGTCGGATCGCATCGACGTGTTATGTTTGAGGATCTAATGATATATAAAACAAAGAGAGACCGCGTTAGAGAGGCAGCGCTGGACGAATTGGCAGATTTGGGCCAAGAGTTTGACGCGAGTTGAGCCACTTTGCCGACCGCTTCGTTGTCCTGCTCGACGCGAACGTACTCTATCCATTTCGTAAGAGAGACGTGCTCCTTAGGTTCTACGATGCAGGGTTATTCAGGGCACGTTGGACCGAGCGGATTCTGGACGAATGGACCAGAAGTCTGCTCAACGCGCGTCCTGACTTGAAACCAAGCATCGATGCCCAACGGAGTAAGATGAAAGAGGTTTTTCCGGAGGCGCTTGTGGTCGGCTTTGAACATCTTGAAGCGGGACTAATGCTTCCAGATGACAACGACAAACACGTACTGGCGGCTGCGATACAATGCGGAGCTCAACACATCATCACCGACAATACCCGAGATTTTCCGTTTTCTGAGCTCGACCAGTTCGATATAGAGGCAATTGAAGCTGACGAGTTCCTAGCGAGAACATTCGACCTGTACACAGCAGAAGCAATGAGAGTACTATGGGACCTTCGGGCTCATTACAAGAATCCAGCTTACACTCCGTCTGGGCTTGTTTTGGATCTAACGGCAAAGGGGCTGCCAAAGCTCGCGGCTCGTGTCAGAGAGCGCCGTAAATTTTGTGAAAGGGACGGCAAAGAAGGCTTAGAGTTTGAATCATAATTCGTGGACATTTACAAGCTGTTGATATCATTTATTTTTCCGGCAATGCGGCATTCCGCGCCAGCCGGCGTATCAGAAACCGGCAGGCGGCCAGTTGTACCTGACTCAGCGAACTTTGTTTCATATTTTGACCGCAGCCGGAACACCCGGATTTGGCCCTCGCTGGATCCTGCATCCCTGCGCCACCACATATCTTTCCGAGCTTTCGACGCGGCTGGCGGGCGGTTTAACGTGCCGGACACTGCGAAATGCCTGTTTCAGATGTCTTTGCAGAGACAGATGCGCGCCGCCCGACAGAACCTTGGCGATGACCGCGCCGTTTTCAGCCAGCGCGTCCTCGGCGAACTCAAAAACAGCTTCCGCCAGCGACATGGTCCGCAGATGATCGGTTTGTCTGTGGCCGATCATCGGCGCGGCCATATCGGACAAAATAACATTGACCGGCCCGTTAAGTATCAATTTTATCCGCGTATCCGCGCCGTCAACGAGAAAATCTTCCTCATACAGTTCCGCGCCGGCAATCGGCTCGGTGGGAGCTAGATCGATTCCAATGACCCGACCGGCTGGAACTGACTGTCGCTCGCCCAGCGAATTCACACGCAGCACCGCCGCCTGACACCACCCGCCCGGCGCGCAGCCGAGGTCAAGCACGGAAAATCCCGGCTTGAGGATCCGGTACTTGTCATCGATTTCCATCAGTTTGAATGCTGAACGGCTGCGCCAGCCTTCGCTGCGCGCGCGCTTCACGTACGGGTCGTTCAACTGCCGCTCAAGCCAACGGGTCGAGCCGGTCGGCCTGCCCTTCGCTGTTTTGACCCGGATCTTCAATTCACGGGCGCCGCGTCCGCATCCTCGCTTTGCGGTCATGTCATTCCTTTCAACCCGAAGCCGAATTCAAACGCCGGGCGCCGGCGCAATCCGCGGACTTTGAAGGAAGGCGGTGTGATCCGCAATGCCGGCGACCGCCGCAGGATGGACGGTTCCAATGCCTGAAGGGCGATGGCAACGGCTCTGCGGCAGACTCACCGGCAAATACCGAAGCCGAATTCATTGAACAAAAATTTTCGGACTACTGCAATTCCCTCTCTTTATTTCCCCGGCAAGACTGTAGAAGACGCCCGATTCGCAAATGGAGATCGTGATCGGTGCCTGAAATCACAATCGTCTATTGGCGCGATATTCCCGCACAAGTTATAGTCGGCAAGGGTCGCCGCGCCGCGAAAGTCCAACTGGCGGAGCGGTTTGAAAAAGCCATCGACCGCTGCGCGATGAAAACCGGTGCCGGAGACACCGATGCCTATCTCGCCGAATGGCGGAAATCCGAACCCCGCAGTCTGAACGGCGACGCACGCGGACTGGCACGGCTGGAAGCAGACAGACTGGAAAGGGAAATTGACGATGCCCGACTGAAACAGCTGGTGAATGACGGAGGCTATGCCGACAGGGATTCGGGAATCAAGGCCGGAATTCCGGAGACGTGAAAACGGTGCCCGAGACACAGTGCGCGGAAACAAACCTCTGCCCGGAAGGGACCAGCGCGCTGGCATCGGGATTCTCAATCGAAGTCATGCCGCGTACGGCGGAGAAAATTCAGGATTTCCGTCAGATCATTCCCCGCGGAACCCGCGTATATATCGCCCACATCGAAGGTACGCCGGTCGACAGTATGGCAGCGACCGCCAAACGGATCGCGTCTGAAGGTTTCCCTGTCATGCCGCATATCACGGCCAGAGCGATCCGCGATGAGGCAGAGCTTGAACGGCTGATATACCGGTATCGGGAAGAGGCCGGGGTTCGCCAAGCGCTGGTGCTGGCAGGCGGGATGAAAAAGCCGGCGGGCGAATTTCACTCTTCGGTCCAGCTCTTGAAAACACAACTGTTCGACAAGGCCGGCTACACTGACATCCATATGGCGGGCCATCCCGAGGGAAACAGGGACATAGATCCCGGAGGCGGCACGGAAAACACGGATGCGGCGCTGCGGGAAAAATGGGAAATCGCGCGCAGCAGCTGCGCCCGCATGGCGCTTGTCACTCAGTTCGCGTTTTCTGAAGAGCCGGTCATCGCTTGGGCGCGAAGGCTTGAGAAATCAGGCATTCTGTTTCCGATACACGTCGGCGTCGCCGGTCCCGCGAAACTCCGGACATTGATCAAATTCGCCGTTGCCTGCGGTGTCGGCCCGTCGCTGCGGATTTTGCGGCGGCGCGCTGAGGATTTCTCCCGCCTGCTGACGCCGGTCGATGCTGCCGACATCGTGCGCGGCCTTGCACGATACAAAATGAAGCATCCCGACTCGAGGATATCGCAACTGCACATCTTTCCACTGGGCGGCATCCGCGCCAGCGCGGAATGGGGGCGCAAGCTGGCCGCTCAGTCCGGCGGCCGACCCGGCGGGAGAACAGGCCATGGCCCGGACAATCATTGAATCCAAACTCAAAACAGCGGTGATCGGTTTTGAAAAGCCGTTCTGCGTCATTGGCGAACGCATCAATCCAACCGGGCGCAAACTGCTGGCCGCTGAACTGGAGGCCGGCCGATTCGATACGGTCGTCCAGGATGCCTTGGCGCAGGTTGAATGCGGAGCGGCGATGCTTGATGTGAATGCCGGGGTCGTTTACAATTCGAACCCGGATCCGAACGAGACCGAACCGCCGCTGATGGCCCGGCTCATCAAGCTGGTTCAGGAAACCGTCGATGTGCCTCTGTGCATCGACAGTTCGGTGCCCGCGGCACTGAAAGCCGGACTGGAAGCCTGCGAAGGACGGCCGCTGCTGAATTCAGTTACCGGCGAAGAAGAGCGGCTGGAAACGATCCTGCCCTTGGTCAAGAAATTCAATGTGCCTGTAGTGGCGATCTCCAACGATGACAGCGGGATTTCCAAAGATCCCCATGTCCGTTTCGAAGTGGCGCGCAAAATCGTCGCGAGAGCCGCTGACTACGGAATTCCAGCCCATGACATCGTCGTTGATCCGCTTGTAATGCCGGTCGGAGCGATGGCTGATGCCGGACGCCAAGTGTTCGCCTTGGTCCGCCGTCTCCGGGAGGAGCTGTATGTCAACTCGATCTGCGGAGCCTCGAACATCTCGTTCGGCCTGCCGAGCCGGCACGCGATCAATGCCGCCTTTCTGCCTATGGCCATAGCCGCGGGCATGACGTCGGCCATCATGAATCCCGTGCGCCCGCAGGAAATGGAAGCTATCCGGGCGGCCAATCTCCTTATGGACCGCGATCCGCACGGGGCCTCTTGGATCCGCAGTTGCAGACCGATACCTGAACAGGCTCAGGAGATGAGCCGCGGGCGTTCACGCGGCAGACGCCGCCGTCGGAGCAAGGCGCCGGCTGACAGATGAATACACCGCAGCATCTCATCGTGTTCACGCCCTCCGGCAAACGCGGGCGGTTTCCGGACGGCACGCCGGTCCTGCAGGCGGCGCGCAGTCTGGGGGTCGATCTGGACAGCGTCTGCGGCGGCCGCGGAATATGTTCCCGCTGCCAGGTCGAGCCGTCGTTCGGCGAATTTCCGAAACACGGGATATCGGCTGCGGAGGGTGCGCTTTCGCCGTGGAATCATGCCGAGGCCCGCTTTGACCGCGTACGCGGCCTCAAGGCGGGCCGCAGGCTCGGCTGCCAGGCGCGGATCACCGGCGATGTCGTGATTGACGTACCTGTCGAATCACAGGTGCACAAACAGATCGTGAGAAAAACCGCCGATGAACGGCCGGTCGAAATGGATCCGGCGGTGCGGCTGCATTATGTTGAAGTTGCTGAACCGAACATGCGCCGGCCTTCAGGAGATCTTGAAAGGCTGCGTGCCGCTCTGCATTCGCAACGGCAGATCGGCGATGCGGAAATTGACGTGTCAGTGCTGCGGCGGCTCCAGCGGATACTGCGCGAGGGCGGCTGGTCGGCAACGATCTCTGTCCATCAGGACCACCGCAGCCAGCCTCGGATCACCGGCGTTTGGCCGGGTTATTTCGATGACGGCATTTACGGACTGGCCGTCGATCTGGGATCGACGACCATCGCCGCTCATCTTTGCAATCTTGCCGACGGCAGCGTCGTCGGATCTTCGGGGATCATGAATCCGCAGATCCGCTTCGGAGAAGACCTGATGAGCCGGGTTTCCTATGCCATGCTGAATCCCGGGGGGAGCCGGGAAATGAGTGAATCCGTGCTCGCGGCTCTTGATTCTCAGTTTGCAGCTGTCGCGGATGAAGCAGGCGTCTGCGCCGGTCAGATTTTGGAACTGGCGGTGGTGTGCAACCCTGTGATGCATCACTTGTTTCTCGGAGTGGATCCGACGGAGCTCGGACAGGCGCCGTTCGCTCTGGCGGCGGCGGATTCAGTTTCTTTCGATGCCGGTTCGCTGGGCCTTAAGTCGTTGCCCTCAGCCGCCCGTGTTTACATGTTGCCCTGCATCGCCGGGCATGTCGGGGCCGATTGCGCGGCAGTCGTCCTGGCTGAGATGCCGCATTGTTCCATCGAAAAAACTCTCGTTGTGGATGTCGGGACGAACGCGGAAATCGTGTTCGGCGATAAGTCCCGCGTTTTGGCATGCTCATCGCCCACCGGCCCGGCATTCGAAGGCGCGCAGATTTCGTCGGGACAGCGCGCCGCGCCCGGCGCGATTGAGCGGGTGAGAATTAATGCCGAGACCAAAGAGCCCCGATTCAAGATTGTCGGCTGCAGCCTCTGGTCGGACGAGGATGGATTCAATGAAGCCGCGGCTGAGATCGGCGTGACTGGAATCTGCGGATCAGGTATCATTGAAGCGGTCGCGGAGATGCGGATCAACGGTCTGGTGGATTCTTCGGGCCTGATCGGCTCGCCGGAAGAGACCGGCTGCCGGCGCATGTCCGCGGACGGGCGAACCTACTCGTATATTCTCCATGGCGCCGGAGAAGCCGACAAACCCGGCATACAAATCACTCAGAGCGACATCCGCGCGGTGCAGCTGGCGAAGTCGGCTCTGTATGCCGGCGCACGTCTGTTGATGGACGAATACGGCGCCGATGAAGTCGATCGGATTGTTCTGGCGGGAGCGTTCGGCTCCCATATATCACCTCTCCACGCGATGGTGATCGGCATGATTCCCGATTGCCGTCTGGACAAAGTGATGTCTGTCGGCAACGCTGCCGGCGCCGGCGCCCGGATCGCTCTGTGTTCGGTCGCCGCGCGGCGGGAAGTCGAACGCGCGGTCAGATCGATCCAAAAGGTCGAAACCGCTGTCGAGCCGAAGTTCCAAGAGCATTTTATCAATGCCAGCGCCCTTCCCCACGCGACCGACGGGTTCCCTGAACTGGCGAAATCGGTGAAACTGGGAACCCGGCTGTTCCGCCGCGGTGGAACAGGTTCGCCGTCTAACGGCAGGGGCCGCCGTTCGCGCAGGAAATCGGCGGATTCCGGTTCCCGGCGCGCTTTCGGAAAAACGTTCGGGCGAGAGGGCATAGAGTGAAGGCGGCATTGACGCGGGAGCCGTGACCGGCGGCGCTGCGCGGGGTTCAGTTCAGAGTTTCTGACGCACTGCGTGGACGAAATTCAACAGCATGGAAGTGGATCCGTTCCCGGATCCGGGTTTTTCACCTTCGGAGACTTGGGGCGTCAGCGTGTTCGCCATCTCTTTGCCGAGTTCGACTCCCCACTGGTCAAAACTGTTAATTCCGAGAATAGATCCTTCAACGAAGACGCTGTGCTCGTACAGCGCAATGATCTGTCCGAGCGCGAAGGGCGTGAGCCGGGGATAAATCAGAGTGGTGGACGGGCGGTTTCCCGGACACCGGCGGTGCGCGGAGATCCGGCCCGCGCCGCCCGGATGCGCGCCGATGCCCTCCGGACCGTTTTCACCTCCGCTCTTGCCGGTCATCAGAGCTTCAGACTGAGCCAGACAGTTGGCGACCAGCAGGTCGTGATGATACGAAAATGCCGGTTCATGGCCGGCGGCGGCAACCAGGAATTCACAGGGAATCACCTGCGTGCCTTGGTGCAGAGCCTGAAAAAACGCATGCTGGCCGTTGGTCCCGGGTTCGCCCCAGATGACCGCGGCTGAGGAATGTTCCAGATATTCGCCGTTCCGGGTGACGGACTTGCCGTTCGATTCCATGATTAATTGCTGGAGATAGGCCGGCAGCCTCCGTAACCTGTGGTCGTAGGGAAGAATGGCGCGGGCAGCGTGCCCGCAGACCTGATTGTGCCAAATCCCGATAAGAGCGTGCAGTACGGGAAGATTACTGTCCGGCGGCGCGGCGGCGAAATGGCGGTCCATGCTGCAGCCGCCGTCCAGGAACTGCTGGAATCGGTCGCTGCCGATGCGGATCATGAGCGGCAGGCCGACAGGGCCCCAAATGGAATAGCGCCCGCCGACCCAGTCCTTGAACGCGAAAACCTGTTCCGGATCCAGTCCGAATTCGACGCATTTCTGAACGTCAGCAGAAACCGCGGCGAATTGCCGTTCCGGAGTTTCGACCCCTGCGCCCTGCCGCATCCAAGCGCGGACAGCCGACGCATTGGTCAAGGTCTCGACCGTCGTGAAGGTCTTTGATGCGACGATAACCAGAGTCGTGGCCGGATTCAGCTTCGACAGACATTCCGCCGCCTGGGCGCCGTCGACATTGGAGATGAAATGGGCCGCCGGTCCGTCCCGGTACGGCCAAAGCGCCTGGCAGGCCATTTCCGGGCCGAGATCGGACCCGCCGATTCCGATATTCACGACATCCGTGAATTTTCCCCCTGCCCCGCGGATACCGCCGCGCCGGACGGAATCGGAAAACCGCCGCATTCTCTCCAGAATCCCGTGAACCTCCGCCGTGACATCCGCGCCGTCGACATGAAGCGGGTCGCTCCGCGGCCGCCTCAGCGCCGTGTGAAGCGCGGACCGGTCCTCAGTGGTGTTGATTTTGCCGCCGGCGAGCATGAAGTCCCGCTGCCGTTCCACGCCGCGGGCTGCGGCCAGCGACAGGAGCGAGGCCAGCGCCTCGCCGTCAATCAGTGTTTTCGAATAGTCGAGCAACAGACCTCCGGCCGAAAGGGAAAACCGTTCAGCCCGCCGGGGGTCGCTTGCGAACGAATCCGCGATTGACGTCAGACTCAGACGCTGACGGTGCGCCTCAAGCCGGTTCCATAGATTCATCGCTCAATCCGCATAATGGACCAACGCGTTTTCCAGAAACGGGAACACCGGGCTGCTGACAGGATCGCGCGATTCCAGCGCCGTATCCAAAGCGGCCAGTTTCTCCTCGCCTCGGATCAGCAAGAAAATCCGCCCGGCGCTTGTCAGGGCCGGGCGGGTCAGGGTCATTCTCTGCTCGCCGGAACCCGGCATGCGGACCGTAGCGGCGAACGGCGCGTCGTCAGCCATTGCGGCGCCAAGTTCCGGCGCGCCGGGAAACAGCGAGGCGGTGTGCATGTCCTTTCCCATGCCGAGAACGCAGAGATCGGCGGGCAGCAAATCTTTGAGTCGGGCAGAGATCTCCGGAGCCGCCGAATCAGGCGCGCGGTCCGGAATGTAAAGAGAATGGAAGTCTGGAGCCGCCGAAAGGCCAGCGCTGAAACCCGCTTTGATCATTGCGATGTTTGACCGGCTGGAAGTTTCTTCGACCCAGCGTTCGTCTGACGGAATGACGGTCACTCCGCTCCAGCCCAAATCAATGTTTCCGAGTTCGGCATATATGTCGGCCGGCGTTGACCCGCCGGCTGCGATCATTACGGCTCTGCCTTTCCTGAGCAGCGCGTCTTCCAGCACCGACGCCATCTGCGCCGCGGTCCGGCGGATCCAACTGCCGCGGCTGAAATAGCGGACGAGTTTCATGGTTCGATCAACCGCCACTGCCGACCGTAGTCCATCAGCGAACCAGCCGAGGACGGACCTTCGCTGCCGGGCGCGTAAATTTCCGGACGGCTGCCGTCGCTGCGCCAGTTAGCGATGACATTGTCAGTCCATTTCCAAGCCGCTTCAACCTCGTCATTGCGCATGAACAGTGTCTGGTTGCCTCGGATCACATCCATGATCAGCCGTTCATAGGCATTGGTCAGCGTTCCGATTTCCGGGCTGAGCGTGTCGGCAAAACTCATATCCAGAGGAACCCCTGTCAAGCGCATTCCGCCCGGGCCCGGCTCCTTGATGGTCACATGCATCGTAATGCCCTCATTGGGCTGGAGACGGATCGCCAGCAAATTGTTGCGCCGCCGCTCCCGCTGCCCGAATATGGAATGCGGCGGGCGTTTGAAAACGACAGCGATCTCGGACATCCGCGCCCGGAGCCGCTTTCCGGTGCGGATATAGAACGGCGTCCGCGCCCAGCGCCAGTTGCCGATCCTGCAGCGCAGCGCGATGAATGATTCGGTATCGCTGAAAGCCGTTTGTGAATCGGACAGGTAACTGGCGGCTCCGTCCCCGCTTCCGTACTGCCCGCGCACGATATCATCGGGAGAAACCGCGTCCAGCGCACGGATAACCTTGACTTTTTCATCGCGGACGGCGTCAGCTTCGAAGGCCGAAGGCGGCTCCATGGCGACAAGGCACAGCAGCTGCATGAGATGGTTCTGCACCATGTCGCGCATCGCTCCGGCAGTGTCATAATAGGCTTGGCGCCCCTTGATCCCGATGGACTCGGAAACCGTGATCTGCACATGGTCGATATGTTCGGAATTCCACAAGGGTTCGAACAGGACATTCGCGAATCTCAGAGCCATGAGATTTTGGACGGTTTCTTTGCCGAGGTAGTGGTCGATTCTGTAGATTTGGGATTCATCGAATGTCCGCGTAAGGATCCGGTTCAGCCGCTGAGCCGACTCCAAGTCCTGCCCGAACGGCTTCTCCACGACTATTCTCGCGTTCGCCCGCGCCGGGTTTTCCGCGCCGACGCGTTTGACAATGTCTTCGAAGATCGCCGGACCGACGGACAGGTAATACGCGCAGACACTCCCCGGACGCTGCCAGCCGGCCAGCCGTCCCCACCCTTCGCCGGTGGCCGCATCGCAGGGAAAAAAACAGAGACGCTCCAAGAATTTCTCCATCAGGCCCGGGTCGGTTTCCTCTTCCGGATGGGCGGCGGCGATGGCCGTCCGGACCAGGCTGCGGAATTCCGAATCGCTCAGTTTCGAGCGTGATGAGCCGGCCAGCCGGAATTCCGGCGGCACCTGGCCGATTCTGAAACCTCTGAACAGGGCCGGAATGATTTCGCGTTTCGCCAAATCGCCGGTCGCGCCGAACAGTACCAAATCGAACGGTTCTACGGGAATGATCCTGTGCACGATGTCCTTCCGCCGATGGCTGCGGTTTTTCGGTTCTTTATTCGATTCAGACGAAGATGAACACGCCACCGGCCGATGCACTTCTGCGCCGGCCGCCGCCAGGCTGATCCGTCCGGCCCGGACTGAACCCGATGATGCCCGACAACTGAACAGGCCTTCTCTTACGCAGAAACATTGTGAATCAAACAGATGACGGAATAATCAATGGATTCGGATGGCAGGGTTCCACTTGTCGGAGCTGATCAAGGACCAAAGTCCGGCCTGCTGCCGGACGCGTTCCGAGGAGAGCTGATATACGCGGCCACCTGCGGCAAGCACCGGATTGCAGTTTTCATTTCAGGTCCGGCCAGTTATTTTCAACCGCTGAGGCAGCATTCCGCTGTCAGGCCAGAAAGTCACGGCGGATATGAAACACAGCGATTTTGTCGACGCGGCAGATATGCAGGTCCAGCCTTCCGTTCCCTCGCCTGTCCGTCGGGCTTTTGATGATCCATATGTCACGGCAGACGGGGCCAGACGCGCGGTCGTGGAACTGACCCGGCCCGCCACGCTCTGGTTCAACACCGGCACGCTATGCAATATCGCCTGCCGAAACTGCTATATCGAAAGCACGCCGACTAACGACCGGCTGGTCTATATTTCCGCAGACGAGGTTTCGGACTATTTGCGGCAGCTGCGGGAGCGCGGCTGGAATGTCAGGGAAATCGGTTTCACCGGCGGCGAGCCGTTCATGAATCCCGAGATCATCGAAATGCTCAGCCGCAGCCTGTCCGAAGGCTACAGCGTTCTGGCCCTCTCCAACGCCATGCGGCCGATGATGCGCCCCCGGGTGCAGGATGGATTGACAGCGATTCATGCCGAGTGGCCCGGGAAACTGCGGATACGCGTGTCACTCGACCATTACAGCGAAAGGCTGCACGACGCGGAGCGCGGGAGAGGTTCATTCGCGGCGACGATCAGGGGGATGGATTGGCTTCGCGACCGCGGCATCGAAATGGCGGCCGCGGGCAGGACGATCTGGAGTGAAAGCGAAGACCAGTGCCGGGCCGGGTTTGCCCGTCTTTTCCGGGAGCGGGGCTACGCGATCGATGCCTATGACCCGGTTTCCACCGTTCTGTTCCCGGAAATCGATCCGGACGCCCGGGTGCCGGAAATCACCGAAGACTGCTGGAATATTCTGAATGTCCGACCTCAGGACATGATGTGCGCGTCGTCGCGTATGGTGGTCAAGCGCAAAGGTTCTTCTCAGCCGACCGTGGTCGCCTGTACTTTACTGCCCTACGATCCCAGGTTTGATCTCGGTCCTCGGCTGGAAGACGCCGAAACACCGGTGCGGCTCAATCATCCGAACTGCGCGCAGTTCTGCGTCCTCGGCGGCGCGTCCTGCAGCCGCGTATGACTCTGCCTGAGGCTACCGTTCGAGCGAATCCTCAAGAACCCGCCGCAATGCCGCCGAATCCACCTGGTCGGTCACGAATGCATCGCCGATGCCTCTCGCAAGCACGAATCTCAACCGCCCTGATATGACCTTTTTATCTTGCCGCATGTGCATCACGAGTTCATCAACTGACGGCATCCCGCCCCTGATTTCGTGAATGGCTGTTTTCATCCCCAGCGACCGGAAAAACGCGGCGGTTCTGCTGACATCATTCCTCCCGCAGAAACCGAGGCGGCAGGACAGTTCAAAAGCCAGGCAGCAGCCGATGGCGACCGCTTCGCCGTGCAGCAGCCGGCCGCTGTATCCGGCGGCGGCTTCGAGGGCGTGGCCGAATGTGTGGCCGAGATTAAGCAGCGCCCGCTCCCCCTGCTCTCTCTCGTCCTCCGAGACCAGCGCCGCCTTGATTTCACAGGAACGCCGCACCGCTTCGGCGACAACGCCGGGGCTGTCTGAATGCAAACTCGAAACGTTGCTCTCCAGCCACAGAAAAAACTCCTTGTCCCGGATCAATCCGTATTTCGCCACTTCGCCGCATCCGGCGAGAAACTCCCGGCGGGGCAGAGTCCGAAGCAGCCCGACATCGCAGATCACGAGTTTCGGTTGATGAAACGCTCCGATCAGATTCTTGCCGGCAGGCGAATTGATGCCGGTCTTGCCCCCGACGGAGCTGTCCGCCTGCGCCAGCAGAGTTGACGGAACCTGAATGCAGCGGACACCGCGGCGCAGAATTGCGGCGGCAAAACCGGCCAAGTCGCCGGTGACCCCGCCGCCGAGTGCCAGCACGGCGTCTCTCCGCTCCACTCGTTCCGTGATAAGCCACTCCACTGTCTCCTGCAGTTTTTTCCAAGATTTAGTGGATTCGCCGGAAGGAAGAATAAGCGCGGCGCATTCGATGCCTGATTTTTTCAAACTGTCCCGCAACCGCCCGAGATGAAGATCGGCGGTGTTCTCGTCGGCGATCGCTGCGATGCGAGGCCTGGCGAGACAGGGCGCGATCTCTTCGCCGATGCGTTCGATCAGATTGTTCCCGATACGGATTTCATAGCTCCGCCCGTCAAGTCCGACTTCGACGGTTTGTGACATCATATCAATTCTCTACATGAAAATCCCGAGTTCTTCCGGAGCTGACAGGAGCGCGTTCACGGTCTTTTGGACGGTTTCGGTTTTCAAAGCGGCATCTTCTGAAAGAACGTGGATTTTCGCGAGGCTATAGGCGGGGTTGCGTTCTTCGGCAAGCCGGCCGAGAGTCGCGAAAGGGTTTTCGGTCCGCAGCAGCGGCCGGGTTGATTTATGCCTGACCCGGCTCCAGAGAGTTCCGGTGTCCGCCCGCAGCCAGACGGTGAGGGCTGAGCTTTCGATGATGCGCCGATTGTCCTCGCGCAGGTACGCTCCGCCGCCGACAGCGACTGATTTCGGTCCGTCCCGCAGACAATTGCGGATCGTGTCCGTCTCCAGATTCCGGAAATAAGCTTCGCCGCGTGAAGCGAAAATCGCGGAGACCGGCATCCCTTCGACGCGTTCGATCTCCTTGTCGGTGTCGGCGAACGGGACATTGAATATCTTTGCGATACCGCGCGCGACGGTGGTCTTGCCGGCTCCCATCATGCCGACGAACACGACTGATGTCCTCAATCTGCGCTGTTGAACGTTCATTTTGTGCCGCCGCGGGGTTCGGTAAAAAATCATTACAAGCGAAAGTGAAACGATTCTAGGGTTGTGTTGGTGTATATGTCATTGAGGCAATCTGCCACGGAGGCAAGCTTGGAAACAGCCCGCATATCATTTACTGTCAGGTTCGCCGTCAGGATTTGGGAAGACACTTTCTGTCCATATGGGACAAAATTTTCGCTTTTCGGACGCGGGTCGTCTTGTGGTCTGTCTTCGGGAATGGGAAGTAATCACGGATGCCGTCATCAACAATTTCTACATCATCATGCATGATGGCCATAGGTTGATTGGGTTGCCGTATTATACGAAGCCTCTGATTCACAACATGATAAAACAGCTTGTCGAAACCCTGGACCGTGCTACCCTGAGCATGTCATTCGGCCTTCAACATCGCCGGGAAAATATCGGCTTGGACCGATTGCGGCACATGTACAGAAACGACAGAGCGGCATACTATGATCTGAAGATATTACTGACCTACGAGTTCGCGGAAAGTGAGATTTCGATTCTATCGAATCTGATCTCCGAATTCATGTCCGAGTACATTTGTCCGGATACGGGACGTATCGGTAACGGTTTGGTGAATATCATGGGCGGTAAAGCCGAACCGTCAGTTCCCGATTTTGCGAAGCTGCTGGTTCGCGCCTCTGTAGTCCTTGGGGCGGATCAGGTCATACAAAACCTCTGCGACTGGAAAGCTGAAAAACCGATCCGTTTCCGGAGAAAGATGTGGCTGGTCGGTACGCACGTCGAGGAGAGTCTGTCTCTCGCCAAAGGAATAAGCATAAAGAATTTTCGTTGCTCATCCGACAAGTTGTCTGCCCATTTTCCATTTGATATGCTTGATATGCGTTATCAATACGGAGAAATCAATCTTCTGTCCGGAACCGTGTTGTCCGTCGAACATGAGAAGTTTCCGAAGTTTTACAGACCGCCGATATCAAGCCGTATTATAGAAGATATAAAACAAGCCAACGAAGTGTTTCGCGATGCGGTGAAGGACTTGTCGCCGCAGTCGTTCTGCGAAGCACTATCGCTTGCGCAAAACCATGACGTTCGCGTTCGCTTTATGTGGAATGATTTCGGCGACCTTCAGGAGTATCAATCCGGAAGCGGCATGGCAGAATGGGATACTGGGATGTATCCGGCTAGCAAGCTACTCACTCAAGGCCATCTGGATAAAGCGGCCGAGATCCTTTCTCGCTATCACGCTTCTGGCCAGACATGTTCGGAACGCGTTCCCAGTGACAGGGGCAAGATATCGGAACTGGATACTGCCATTGATCGATGGAGGCGGTCCAAGCGTTCGAATATCAGGCTCATTGATAGGCTTATCGAATTGCGAATTGCTCTGGAGGCTCTGTATATTGATGATGGACAAGGAGAGTTGCGGTTTCGGCTTGCACTAATAGGTGCGTGGCATCTTGGAAAGACATACTATGAACGACAGCAGATTTTTGATTCGCTCCATAGACTATACAAACTTGCATCCACTGTAGTTCATGCAGGGTATATCGATGGATCAAGTGAGGATAGGATAATCAAACTCGAAAAAGAACTAGAGACAGCTCAAGATCTCTGCCGGCAAGGCATACTGAAGAAGATTTGTGAAGACAGGGATCTCGAGTGGAAAGAACTGATTCTAGGTTTTAGACATAACAATTGAACAGGTATCATGACTAGCCAACATCCATGTTCCGATTCAAGGCCGTTTCGGGCGAAATTCAGCCTTTATTTCTTTTGGCTCAGTTTACAAATCGTATGCATTCATGATATGTTCCTGAGCGAAGCAGCAGGAGACGACGGATGATGAATCACAATCGGTTTCAGGCTTGGCTGTCCCAGGTTGACCCGCCCAGCGCAGCGCAGCGCGGGGAAACCGAGGCAGCCCTCTCTGGAGGCTCGCAGGCGTCAGCTTCGCTGGCCGCGCGTTGCGGGCTTGCGGTCAACACAGCCTCCGCCGCCGGTTCCTTGCCGCCCGAAGCCGGGATACGGGAAAGTCCGCCGGCATTGTCGAGGCCGACGAAACCTATGTGCTGGAAAGCCGCAAAGGCGAGCGGAACCTTGATCGCAAGGCGCGGCGGGAAGGCAGGCAAGCGCGGCCTGTCGTCCGAGCAGGTTCCGGCGCCGGTTGCCGCCGACCGCGGCGGCACGACGGTCAGCGCGGTTCTTCCGGCGGTCAATGCCGACGTCCTGCGAGGTGTCATCGAACCGGCCGTGGACGAGGACATCGTCCTGGTCAGCGAAGGCTGCCGCGCATATCCGCCATGCGCCGCAGCAACAGGCGTTCGCTGCGAAGGGATCAACTTGTCCGGAGGCGGGCAGCTCCGGAGTGCCTTTCACATCCGGACGGTCAACAGCCGGCATGGCCGGCTGAAAGGTTTCCAGGGGTGCTGCCGCGGGGGCGCGACCGAATATCTCGGCAACTGCCTGCGGCGGTTCCAGCAGGTCGAACCGGACACCGCATCGCCTCGCGCGTGCCTCGCTGACGCAATCGACAGGTCATGCATACGATTTGTAAACTGAGCCTTCGTATCTAAGGAGAACGAAGTGATGGAAATGGAGACAGTCCCTTGTGGCGCGTGATTCGCTGGCTGTTTGGGCTATTCTTTGTCGCGGCGGCGGCGTTGGTCGGATATGCATATATCGTGGATCTGGAACCTCCCGAGGGAACCGCCCGTGAACCGGTGGCGATCTCAGCGAACTGAATCCAACGATTTGCAAAGCTGCTGATTGAACGGAACATCCGGACAAATGCCGCATGAACCTAACGGTCCGACACTGCCGGATCCGCGGACGCGTGTGGAAATGAGGGAATGTCCCACTTGGTGTTGAATTTGATATGGGCGGTGTTGCCTCTCCCGCGAGCACCAGCTCGGGGATTTTCTGAAGAAAAGGAAGCAACACCATGAAAACCGTTAGCACATTCCCCGGCGCCTCCGCCAGCGCTCCGAACATCAACGCGCTCGTCGAAGAGGCGTACGAAGACGTGACCGAGAGTTTCGAGAAATTTTGTCTGACGACGGGCATCGCGTATCTGCGGCAGATGATGGACGAGGACGCCGAACGGCTGGCCGGGAAAAGTTACAGTCATTCTCCCGACAAGCCGGGGCACCGCCAGTGCCATACGCGTTCCCAGGTCGGGTTCCACGGCGGCAAGGTCGGCATCGACCGTCCGCGTCTCCGCTGCAAGGCTGCGGGCAAGGAGATGTCCCTGCCGAGCTGGGAAGAGATCTCCGCGGACGGTTATCTCGACCGATGGGCGGTGAACTTGATGACCGCGAACGTAGCGACCCGCAAGTTCCGCCGGGCGGTGAGGATTCCGGAGGCTGGAGTTCCGTGCGGGGCGGGCTGCGGGCTGTCGAAATCAGCCGTGTCCCGCCGGTTCAAGGCGTTGACGCAGGCGAAGTTTGATGAATGGATGACTTCCGATCTGTCGGAGCTTGATCTCGTCGCGATTCAGATCGACGGGCTGCATATGAGCGACCGTCTGCTGATGATCGGGGCGGTCGGCATTGACGCGTCCGGGCGTAAGCGCCCCCCAGTCGTCATCGAAGGCGCGACGGAGAACGCCGCGACCGTGCAGGCTCTGCTTGATGATCTGATCCGGCGCGGGCTTGATCCGAAGGGCTGTTATCTGTTCATCGTCGACGGAGCCAGGGCGCTCAGCAAGGCGATCCGGCGCACTTTCGGCTCGGACATCCCTATCCAGCGCTGTCAGGTTCACAAGGGCCGCAACATCATCGACCGTCTCGCCGTGAAGCATCACGCCGGCGTGCGGCGGACGCTCAGGCAAGCCTGGGAACTTGATGACGCCGACAAGGCCGAGCGGCTGATGCGCAGCCTGGCTCAGCGGTTCGAACAGGAGGCTCCGGATGTCTCCCGGTCGATACTTGAAGGCCTGGACGAGGTCCTGACCGTCTCCCGGCTCGGCCTGCCGTTAGAGCTGCGGCGGTCGCTGGCGAGCACGAACATCATCGAATCGATGAACAGCACGGTCCGGCAGGTCTGTCGCAACGTGAAGCGCTGGAGAAACGCCGGGATGGCTCTGCGGCAGCCCGCCGCCGGCATGATGGAGGCCGAGAAGGGTTTCCGCCGCATCAAGGCGTACAGGCAGCTGCCCGTTCTCAAACAGGCTCTCATCGAACATCGTCAAAAGAATCGGCTTGACCGGCTCAAGGACGCCGCGTAAACAACTGACAGGCGGCATCGCTCCTGCGGGTTTCAACACCAAGTGGGACATCCCCAAATGAACCACTGGATAGACGCTTTTCTGGAGGCTGCGCAGGCGGAGCGCTCCGCCTCGCTCAACACCTGTCTCGCTTATCAGCGCGACCTCAGGCGGTTCTCTGGATTTCTTGAGGAAAAGGGCCGGAATTTCAAATCCGCAGAGCGCCCGGATATTGAAGCTTATCTGGCCGCTCTCAAAGCCGCCGGCCTTTCGGCGCCCTCGCGTTCCCGCTGCCTCTCGGCGATCCGGCGCCTGTTCGCTTTCGCCTGCGAGGAAGGCTGGCGGGAAGATTCGCCGGTGCGCAATATCCGCAATCCGAAAACAGGCCGCCGGCTGCCGGGCGTTCTGACCGCAGAAGAGGTCAGCCGGCTGCTCAATGCGGCGAAATCACTGGGAAAAACCGATTCCGACCGGGCCCGCAACAGCTGTCTGATGGAACTGTTTTACGCGACCGGCGCGCGTGTCAGCGAACTGGCGGAGTTGCCGGCCTCCGCGTTGCGCGGCGACCCGCAGATGCTGCTGATCCGGGGAAAGGGCGGCAAAGAACGAATGGTCCCGCTGACCCTCCCCGCACGGAGTGCGGCCGCCTGCTGGCTGCGGATCAGAGATGAAACCGCCGGCGGGAGCGGGCAAGAGGGTATTCCGCCGTCGCGCTACCTTTTCCCCTCGCACGGAAAGACCGGGCACATCACCCGCCACCGGATTTACGGGCTGGTCAAGCAAGCGGCGCTGGCGGCCGGCCTGGATCCCGGCCGGGTGTCGCCGCACACGATGCGGCATGCGCTGGCCACCCATCTGCTGGAAAACGGCGCGGATCTGCGTTCCATCCAGGTCCTGCTCGGCCATTCCGATATATCGACGGTTGAAATCTATACCCATGTCGCCAACCAGCGGCTGAAGTCGTTGGTCTTAGAACATCATCCGCTGTCAAAACGGACCGCGGATGCCGGATGATATTCCCGGCGGATACAACACCGCGGCAGGATCCGGCCTGCCCCCTCCGACGCAACAGAGCAAATGATGGCATCAACTGATAATCTCGCAGACGGGTCGTTTTGGCTTTACGCAGCTTCGATCGGACTGCTGATCTGTTTCTCGGCGTTTTTTTCCGGCTCGGAAACCGCCCTGACCTCAGCTTCGCGCGGCAAATTGCGGAACCAGGCAGACAAGGGCGACCGGGCCGCGGCCCGGGCTCTGCGGATCACGGCCAACCGCGAACGGCTGATCGGCGCGGTTCTGCTCGGCAACAATCTCGTCAACATTCTCGCCGCGGCGCTGGCCACCAGTCTTTTCACGAAGATGTTCGGAGAATCCGGCGTGGCCATGGCGACGCTGGTGATGACTTTTCTTATACTGTTCTTCGCCGAACTGCTCCCCAAAACTTACTCGATCACCAATCCGGAAACCGCATCCAGATTGGTTTCGTCGGTGATTTCGGTGATCATTATGTTGTTTCATCCGATGGTCGCGGTCCTCCGCTGGCTGGCGGTGTCAGTGCTTCGGGCGTTCGGCGTTCGGCAGGATTCGACCAGTCCGGTCAAGGCGGCGCAGGAGGAAATCGCCGGCACGATCGCTCTGGTGCATTCGAGCGGCGCCATAAAGAAAGAATACCGCGACAGAGTCCTGGGGGCTTTAGATCTGGGCAATCTGACAGTCAGAGATGTTATGCGGCACCGGTCGGAAATTGAAATGATCAGCGACGATTCATCTCTGGAATCAGTGATCAAGACCTGTTCAGCTTCATCACATTCGCGTCTTCCGGTCCATAAGGCCGGGACTGAGGAAATCACCGGAGTGATTCATGCCAAGGATCTTCTGACTGTCATCAGCGGGATTCTCGATGAGAAAAGCGCGATGAGCGATCTCTTCACGGACAAGCGGCCATGGTCGGTGAAACTGCCGTACTTTGTCCCTGAGACAGCGACTTTGGACGAGCAGTTGAGGGAATTCCTGGAAAATGAAACGCATTTCGCCTTGGTGGTTGATGAATACGGCGCACTGCAGGGTCTTATCACGCTGGAAGATATACTCGAAGAAATCGTCGGCGACATCACGGACGAGCACGATCTCGGTCCGGAGACCAAACCGGTGGTCAAGACGGACGGCAGTTTCATCGTCAACGGCGCGGCGCCGATCCGCGACCTCAACCGGGACTTCGACTGGCGGCTTCCCGAGGATTCGGCGACGACCATAGCCGGACTGCTCATTCATGAGGCGCAGATCATTCCCGAAGAGTCGCAGACCTTCATCTATCACGGTTTCCGATTCGAGGTGCTGCAGCGGCAGGCGCAGAGAATCACAAGAATTAAAATGACCCGGCTGTGAAGGCGCCGAGTTCGGCCGAAGAGTTTGCGTTTTTTGCTGATGAAGATTATTTTGCGTTGCGGGCAGGCAAACAAATTTATCAACGATGCAGTCTCGGAGAGCGAGTATGAAAAAAATAGTCGGACTGGCTGCTGTCGCGGCAGCAGTGTCATCGCTGGCGTTTGCTCAGGACGCGGCGGAAGAGCAGACGGCGGAAGAGCCGGCCGGCAACGAGACTGTCGCCGGGCCGGATGTTCAGCAGGACTCATCGGAAGAACAGTCGGACGAAGGGGAAGAGCAATCGGCTGAAGGCCTCACCGGCGGCCAGATCATTATCGAGCCTGAAGTTCAGCAGTTCGAAGACTGGAGTTATATCTGCATTACGGATGACGCGGGCGTGGACAGCTGCCGGGTTCAGCAAATCCTTAACAACGATGAAGGCGGAAGGGTAGCGATAGTTGAAATTTTCAACGCGCCGGAAGATTCCGCCAGCACTGCCGGGGCCGCCATCGCGCTGCCTCTGGGCCTCTCTTTGCGTGAAGGCATTGAACTTCGTATCGAGGGTGCGCCGACCGTGCGGTATGATTACACGATCTGCCAAAGTGACGGCTGTCTGGCCCGAATCGGCCTTTCGGATCTGGCTGTCCGGCGGATGACTGAAGGCGCGGACGCGAGGATAACGGTGCGTGTCGGCTTTGAGGCCGAACCTCCGGTCGTCGAGCTTGACATTTCGTCTGACGGCTTCCGCGAAGCCTACCAGTTGCTGGCCGACAATCCTGACGCGCCTGATGAATCCGCGGAGGCGGAAGTGGCTCAGGGCGAAGTTATCGCAGAACCCGAAATCGAGGTTTTTGATGACTGGGTCCGCAGTTGCTTGGTCGATGAAGAGGGAAGCCAGCAATGCCGGATCCGCCAGACCATTGTCAACGAATCGAGAATCCCTCTGGCGAACATTGAGATATTCAAGATCACCGGTGACGAGCGTTTTCAAGCCGGGGCCGAGCTCCTTTTGCCGCACGGCGTATCACTTGAAGACGGATTGGAGATTCAGATCGACGACGCCCTCCCCCGGCGCTATCAGTTCTCAACCTGCGTGCTGGACGGCTGTCTGGCGCGCATCGGATTCACGGACACGGAACTGGAAAGAATGAAAGCTGGAACGGCTATGCGGCTGGTCTTCTACACCAGTTTAGGCAGCGAGAACGAACTGCAGTTCGATTTCGACGCGTCGTTGATCGGTTTCACCAGGGCGTTCAATTCGCTGTAAGGGCCGCTGGCGGCCGCATCAGACCTGCTTGAGGGCCAGAACCGCATTCAGACCGCCAAAGGCGAACGCGTTGGTCAGAGTTGCCCGGACATTCCGCCGGCGGGCCTCGTTGGGAACAATGTCAAGGTCGCATTCGGGATCTTTTTGTCGGTGGCCGATGGTCGGCGGAATGACGCCTTCATGCAGGGCCATGACACAGGCTAGCAGTTCGACCGCCCCGGTTCCGCCGATCAGGTGGCCGTGCATGGATTTCGTGGAGGACAGCATCAGCTGATCAGCGTCGGAGCCGAAGACCGCCCGGACCGCCGCGCATTCGGTTTTGTCATTGGCCGCCGTGCCGGTGCCATGGGCATTGATGTAGCCGACATCCCCGGCTGCCAGACGGGCATCCGCCAATGCGCCGCCGATCGCCCGCGCGGCGCCTGAAACCGACGGCATCACGATGTCTGCTGCGTCTGATGTCATGGCGAAACCCGCGATTTCGGCCATTATGCCGGCGCCCCGCTTCCGTGCGCGGTCAAACTCCTCCAGCACGAATACGGCCGCGCCCTCGCCCTGAACCATGCCGTTCCGGGTGGCGCAGAACGGACGGCAGCCGTCCTGGGACATAACGCGCAGACCTTCCCATGCCTTGACCCCGCCGAAACAGAGCATTGCCTCGGAGCCGCCCGTCAGAATGACATCGGCCATTCCTGAGCGGATCAACTGAAAGGCCAGCCCAATGGCGTGATTGGATGACGCGCATGCCGTGGATACCGAAAAATTGGGCCCTGTCAGACGGAAGTTCATAGACAAATGGCTGGCCGCGGCGTTATTCATCAGACGCGGGACCACGAACGGATGAACTCTGTTCTTGCCCTTTTCATAGACATCGCGGTAGCTGTCATCCCAAGTGTTCAATCCGCCGCCTGCAGTGCCAAGAACCACACCTGAACGTTCTGCTAGCGGCTCATCGAATTCAATGCCGGACTGCGAAACGGCTTCCGCCGCGGCAATCAGGGCAAACTGCGTGAAGCGGTCATAGAGGGAGATTTTCTGCCTGTCGAAAAATTCAGACGGATCGAAATTCTTCACCTGCCCGCCGATTTTAATGGTCAGCCTGTCGACGTCCCGGATGTCGATCCGGCCGATTCCGCAGACGCCGTTCTGAAATCCGGCGCAGGTTTCCGCGGCGGTTCGGCCGAGCGGTGTGACAGCCCCTTGACCGGTGATGACGACGCGGCGCATGAAGAATCAGCCGGGGTTCTGTTTCAAGAGATCACGGACGGCTGCGACGACCGCATTCACGTTTGAAATGTCAAAATCGCTTTCCGCCGGATTGTTGGCGTTGAACGGCACGTCCACGCCGAACCGCTCTTCAATCGCGAATATGGTTTCGACGACGCCGAGCGAATCGATCCCCAGTTCCGACAGCGTGGAATTGCCGGAGACCGCACCTGCGTCCACTGCCGCCTGTTCCGCGATTATCTCCATGACCTGCCGGGCGACAACATCATCCATGTGCGAACTCCGAACGCGCAGACTGAGAATCAGTCATCTTTCCGCCGGTCTGAAACAAGGGACTCAAGAACGGCGATCCGTCTGAGCATGCGGGGCAGCCGCCGCAGACTCTTGTAAAGCTCAATGTTCTTCTCCATTTCAACCGCCGGCGATCCCATGACTGCCTTGCCCGGCTGGACGCGGGTATAGATTTTTGACGCCCCAGCGGCCACCGCATCGTCGCCGACGCAGACATGGTCTGAGACGCCGGCCATGCCGCCGAGCACCACCCGGTCGCCGATCACGGCTGAACCCGCGATGCCGACTTGGCCGCAGATCAGGCAGTCGCGCCCGATCCGCACATTGTGGGCCACATGGACCTGATTGTCGAGTTTGGAGCCGTCGCCGATGACAGTCGCGGCTACTGTGCCGCGGTCAATGGCCGTGCCGGCGCCGATTTCCACATCGTCGCCGATGCGTACGGTTCCGTGTGAATGGACCCGAATCTGGCGGGAATTTCTTCCGGCCGCATCGCTGCTCAAAGCCGCGCGGACCTGTTCGATCCGGTTCCCGCCCTCATCCACGAATGAGAATCCATCGCTTCCGATCACCGCGTTCTCCTGCGCGGTCAGCCGGTTTCCGATCGTGATCCCGTGCCCGATCCTGACCCCTGGATGAATCGCCGCGTCATCCCCGATGGCCGTATTGTCACCGATAGTGCAATTGGAGGCGATTCTACATCTCTTGCCGACAACGGCTCCGCTGCCGATGACTGTGAACGCCCCCACGGCTGTGCCGCTGCCTATACGGGCGTCAGAAGAAACGCAGGCCAAGGGATGGATTCCGGATGTCCAGCGCTGTTCCGCGGCGAACAGGGCGCTGACCTGCGCCAGCGCGAGCCTTGGCCGTTCCACTTCAATCGCGGCCTTCAGTCTCAGCGATTTCCAGTCCGAGCCCTTTGCCACAAGCGCGGCCTCAGCCCGGCCGCATTTGATTTCTTCCGCGTAAGCAGGCGTCATGGCCAGCGCCAAGTCATCAGATCCGGCCTCAGCGGGTTCCGAAATGCCCGATATACGAAGCTCTTGGTCACCGAATGCTTCGGCTGAGAGCGCGCCTGCGATTTCGCGGATGGTAAGGGGCATGGCTCCGACGTTGGGGTTGCCTGTGCCGGCATCTTAACCGCAAAAGCCGCCAAATGCGACTCCGTCAAACGGGATACGAGGGCGGTCAGGACGGAACCGATGCGGATATTTCCGTACCTCCGGGACCGGAAAGCCGATACGTATGCGAATTTGCCGGAGGAGTATGCGCATGAGACAATACCGATTCAGGGCATCCGTAACATCCGAAGGGCGCGGCCGAACCGCAATGCGGCCCGCTGAATGCGTCATGAGACGCTTACAGACGGGCTGTCCGGCGATTTGCGGCCTAACCCGATCCTGCCTGCGAATCAGGGCCTGACCGCCCCGTCCCCTTCCACGATGTATTTGAAACTTGTGAGCTGCTCCGCGCTGACCGGCCCGCGCGCGTGAATCTTGCCTGTGGCGATGCCGATTTCGGCGCCCATACCGAACTCGCCCCCGTCGGCGAACTGAGTCGACGCATTTCGCATCAATATCGATGAATCAAGGCGGCTGAAAAAAACCTCGGCCGCCCGGTCAGACTCCGTGATGATGGCATCGGTGTGCTGCGAGCCGTGACGCTGAATATGGCCGATGGCATCTTCCACGCCGTCAACCAACCGAACCGCGATGATCATATCGAGAAACTCTTTGCCGAAATCATCAGATGAAGCCGGAACCGTGCCTTCCAGCTCAGCCAGAGCGCCGTCGGCGCGCACTTCGACGCCAGCAGCTGCCAGATCGGCAATGAACGGCGCCCCGTTCCGGCTGTAAAATTCCCGGTCGATCAGCAGACACTCGGCCGCCCCGCAGATGCCAGGGCGGCGGGTCTTGGCGTTGACGACAATCCGGCGGGCCTTTTCCGTGTCCGCGTCCTTGTCGACATAGACATGGCAGATGCCTTCCAGATGCGCGAAAACCGGTACTCTGGCTTCTTTCTGAACGCGCGCGACAAGGCTCTTCCCGCCCCTTGGCACGATGACATCGATGTAATCGCTCATCCGCAACATTTCGCCGACGGCGGCCCGGTCTGTTGTCGGAATACGCTGAATTGCCGTCTGCGGCAGCGATGCCGCCGCCAGCCCTTCAGTCAGGCATCGGTGCAGCGCGGCTGAGGAGTGCCAACTGTCGGATCCGCCGCGGAGAATCGCGGCGTTCCCGGACTTCAGGCACAGTGCCCCGGCATCGGCGGTGACGTTCGGGCGGGATTCAAAAATGACGCCCACCACGCCCAGAGGCGTGCGGACGCGCTTGATCTTCAGCCCGTTCGGACGTGACCATTCGGCGAGCGTTGCGCCGACAGGGTCATTCATGTCAGCGACGGCGGCCAGCGAGTCGCGGATATTCCGCAGCCTTTCCCGGTTCAGCATCAGCCGGTCAAGCATCGCCGAGGACAAACCTTTCGAACTCCCGGCTTTAAGATCTTCAGCATTGGCTTCCAAAATCAGATCCATCCGCGAATCTATCGTCTCAGCCGCTTCATGAAGCGCGGCGGATTTGCTGTCGCTCCCGGCGGCGGCAATCACCGCGGACGCCTCAGCCGCCGCCTTGCCGATCACCAGCATCCGCTCCGTCAATTCAGACATTGTGTTTCTCCGGTGATTTGACTGACCGACACGCGTTCGGAGCAGCGGGCGGCAGTGATCAATTTTATGTTTCTAACTGAACGTCAAGGTCGCCATGTCGTCCCGGTGAATAAGAGCGGCACGGGCAGGATAACCGAGAATCCGCGACACGTCCGGTGACTTCCGGCCGAGGATGCGGCATGCCTCTCCGCTCGTGTAACGTGTGAGGCCGATGCCGACAGCCGAGTCATCAGGGCCGCAGATTTCAACGGGATCGCCCCGCCCGAATTCGCCGCTGACGCGCACCACTCCTGCGGGAAGCAGTGACTTGCCGCTTTTCAGCGCATTCAAGGCTCCGTGGTCGATGTTCAGCCTGCCCAGCGGTTTCATGGATGCGATCCAGTGCTTTCTTGCCGACTGCGGGTCGCCCTGCGGTAAAAACAGCGTGCAGTCCGCTCCCTCCAACAGCGCACCGAGCGGCGAGGCGATTCTGCCGTCGGCGATGACGGTTGCGCAGCCGGCGCTGCAAGCGGTTTTCGCGGCCTGGATTTTGGTTCTCATCCCGCCTCTTGAAATTTCCGATGCCGATCCGGAAGCCATCGCTTCAATATCGGAAGTGACCTTCGGAACCACGCCGATACGGCTGGCGGCGCGGCAACGGCGCGGATCGCCGCTGTACAGCCCGTCCACGTCCGAAAGCAGCACCATGCAGTCTGAATTGGTCATCGCGGCCACCTGGGCGGCCAGCCGGTCATTGTCGCCGAAACGGATTTCATCGGTGGCCACGGTATCGTTCTCGTTGACAATAGGAACAACGCCCTGCGCCAGAAGATTTTCAAAAGTCGCGCGGGAATTGAGGTAGCGCCGCCGGTCGCGGCTGTCGTCCAGCGTCAGCAGGATCTGCGCTGCCAGGAGACCGTGCGGCGTGAGGGCCTCTTCATAAGCGCGGGCGAGGCGGATCTGTCCTACCGCCGCCGCCGCTTGGCTTTGCTCAAGAGGCAAAGGACCGCTCTGGAGATCCAGCAGGTTGCGGCCGAGAGCGATTGATCCCGACGACACGATCAGAGGACGGCTTCCCCGCTGTTTCAGCCGGCTGATGTCCCGTGCCAGTGCGAGCAGCCAATCGCGGCGGATTTCGCCGCTTGCATCATCGACAAGCAGTGCGGAGCCGATCTTGACAACGATTCTCCGGCTCGAAGCGATGCGTGTTACGGCGTCCAAGGCGCTGATTCCGCAGAATATCCGCGGGTCTCGTTCAGCAACGCGGCGGCCTGTCGAAGACAGTCGCGGACGCCCTCGCCGCTGAAAGCCGAAATGGCCCCGACGCTGTGTCCGCAGCATCGCTCGAGGATTCTCCGGCTGGAATCGCACTCCGCGGCGGGGACGGAGTCGGCCTTGCTGAGCAGCGTCAGGCGGGGTTTTTTCGAAAGCCCGTTGCCATATTGTGAAATTTCATTGATAATCACTTGATAATCATCGATTATTGTCTTGGAAGATATATCAATCAGATGGATCAGAACTTGGCATCTTTCAATGTGGCCCAGAAACCGGTCGCCGATTCCGCGCCCGTCATGAGCGCCTTCAATCAGCCCCGGTATGTCGGCAACGACCAGTTCGGCGCCGTCCAGAATCAGCATTCCCAGCACCGGGTGCAGCGTGGTGAACGGGTAATCCGCTACTTTCGGGCGGGCTTTTGTGATCGCAGATAAAAAAGTCGACTTGCCGGCATTGGGCAGGCCGAGAAGGCCGATATCCGCGAACAGTTTGAGACGCAGCCAGACAGTGATCTCAAGGCCCGCCTCCCCCGGATTGGCGTCTTTTGGCGCCTGATTGGTCGAGGACAGGAACCGGCGGTTGCCGAAACCACCCTTCCCGCCCGGCGCCAGCAGTTCGCGCTGACCCTCCCGGGCCAGATCGCACAACAGCCTGGAGCGGCTTTCATCAAGAATTTCCGTTCCCACCGGAACCGCTATCGTGACATCTTTGCCCTTGGCTCCGCAGCAGCGTTTGCCGCTTCCCGGCCGGCCGTTCGGCGCGATGACATGGCGGCGGTAACGAAAATCAATCAGGGTATTCAGGTTCGGGACGGCCTCGGCGTAAACGCTGCCGCCGTCGCCGCCGTCGCCGCCGTCCGGCCCTCCGAATTCAACATACTTTTCGCGGCGGAAGCTTGATGCGCCGCCGCCGCCCGATCCGGAACGGATGTGGATTTTCGCCAGATCAAGAAACCGCATGGTTTCACAAGGCTATGTCAGACAAGCCCAGCGCCGCGCTGCCGCGGCGGCAGACGGAAACAAAGGTCTAACCGGCCTCCGGGCTTGGCTGCACGGAAATATAGCTGCGGCTTTTGAAGCCCTTCGAGAACACGACCCTGCCGCCTGTGAGGGCGAAGATGGTATGATCCTTTCCTATCCCGACGCCCTCACCCGGCCAGAAACGCGTGCCGCGCTGCCGCACGATGATGTTTCCGGGGCGGACAACCTGACCGCCGAATTTTTTGATGCCGAGTCTGCGGCCTGCGGAATCGCGGCCGTTCCTTGAAGAGCCGCCGGCTTTCTTATGCGCCATTTCGTGGTCTCCCCTGCGCTAAAATGTGCTTTCCGCTTCTCGGGGCTGGTTTTCCAATCCCGGCACGGTGATGTCGTCGACACGGTACTGCATGGAATAGATGCGGATTCCCTTTGTCCGCTTTGAGGAGTTTTTCCTGCGGCGGCGTTTGAAATTCACCTCTCTGCGGACCTGCGGCCATATGCCGGTCAGACTGGCGGATGCGCCTTCGATAAACGGCGTCCCCAGGATTGTTTTGCCGCACTTGGCCATCAGGATTTCGCTGGAGACAATCTGCGATTCGTAAATTTTCTCCGCAATGGGCAGAACAACCACCTTTCCTTGTCGGATAACATACTGTTTTCCTTCATACAGCATGACGGCGGTGAGAGACTCCGAATCGCCTTCATCGACCGCACCGTCTTCGCCCGGCAATTCGCTGCTGTCGCCCGCGGCCTCGGATTCCCCGGTGATCCGCTCTTCAGAAGCGTCTGCTGTATGCTCCTGATGCCCGCTGCCGGATTCTTCAGTTTCCGCATCCGTCATCGTTCATGATTCCCACGTGAAAATCCCTCGGCTGCGCCTCTGCGGCAGATGTGCCGAACATGGGCCATATGTCCGGATTGGAAGCGTATGTCAAGCACTGAACCGAATGAGAACTTGCGGTTTCCAAGCAGGGAGGAGGTTGGCAGGAATTCGCTTGCACAGACGTCAGGAATCGGCACCGGAAAAACGCTCCGTCTCATACTGGGGAACACAATGCCGGCTCACCCCCGATAGTCGCCAGGCACCATCACAATCCGGCTCATGAGGACCTTGCGAAGACTATGATGTGCTGTCATTTGATAGAGATGTCATTCTGACAAGACATCCTATTCCGTCGGCACCGATTGGACGGACGGGCATCTGGTGTTCTCCAGGACCGACGAAGGCATCGCAGTTCCGTTAGGTTGCGGCAACAGTTCAAGCCGCGTAAACTGGGAGTCTACCGGTGTCGGCTCAATGAACTGCACCTTGATGAATCAGAAGGAAGCGGAGTGTAGTGGGCGACAGATCGTCAATCGAGTGGACCGATGCGACATGGAATCCCGTGACCGGCTGCACGAAAATCACCCGCGGCTGTGATAATTGCTACGCCGAGCGGTTCGCCGAGCGGTGGCGCGGCGTCTCCGGGCACGCTTACGAGCAAGGCTTCGACCTGAGGCTGTGGCCGTCGCGCCTTGATCAGCCGGCGCGGTGGCGCACACCGCGGAGGATTTTTGTCAATTCCATGAGCGATCTTTTTCATAAAAATGTCGATCGCAGCTTCATTGACAGCGTATTTGACACGATGGAAGCTGCGGACTGGCATGTGTACCAGATACTGACGAAGCGCAGTTCACTCATGAGAGACTACCTGCGGCTTAGGTACGCTCCTCTCCAGGCTCCCGGACATATCTGGTGCGGCGTGTCCGTTGAAGACTGTTCGGCCACCGCAAGAATCGATCATCTGAGGACGACTCCCGCTGCGGTCCGCTTCCTTTCGATCGAGCCGCTTCTGGGTCCGGTTGGGGAAATCAGCTTGGAGGGAATTTCATGGGTTATTGTCGGCGGAGAAAGCGGTCCGAAGGCCCGGCCCATGCGGCCTGAATGGGTCCGGGACATACGGGACCAATGCGCAAAAGCTGCCATACCTTTCTTTTTCAAGCAATGGGGCGGTCGCCGGCCAAAATCCGGCGGACGCAAGCTGGAAGGCGTGGAACATAACGCCATGCCTGAACACTCGGAGAAGCAAGGCGGTCATGCCCTTCAATTGGCATCCTGACGAACCGCCTCCGGTAATCAAACCGCACAGCAAGGCAAAGCTGGATGTCTTGCGCCGTTACCTCCGGACTTACTTCGACCGTTTGAACGTCAATCCGCAGCGTGAACAGTTCAAGCTCGACTTGGTTGACGGATTCGCCGGCGGCGGCCTGTTCCGTGACCAAAATGGCTCTGATGTGTCAGGAACACCTTTGGTAATGTTGGAAGAAGCCCGAAAGGCAGATACCAGATTGAATGCCAACCGTTCGAAGCCGCTTCAGATCGACTGCAAGTTCTATTTCACCGACAAGGAAAAGGCGCACACGGATTGCCTGCGGCGGGTCCTTGCGGAGCGCGGCCATACCGTTGACGGTGACAGGATCATTGTCAGGAACGAACGCTTCGAAAACGAGGCCAGGCATATCATCGACTCCATCAAACAAAGGCAGCCGCGTGCCCGCCGCGCGATTTTTCTGCTTGATCAGACAGGTTTCTCGCAAGTCAGCATGTCGTTGGTCGCCCGGATCTTGAGAGAACTTCAGGCGGCTGAAGTGATACTGACTTTCGCTGCGGATGCGCTTGTCAATCACTTGGCCGAAACCCCGCAGTCCGTGAAAATGACAGCGCCGCTGGGGCTGACCGAGGCTTGGATACGCGATACCATCCAACGGCGTGACGGAGACGGCGGCAAAGCGCTGGTTCAGAGGTCGCTTCTCGATCATATCAGGATCATGACCGGCGCGGCCTATGACACCCCGTTCTTCATCCGGCCCGGGCAGTCAAGGCGCGCCTTGTGGATTCTTCATCTTTCCCGGCACCCGACGGCCCGGGATGTCATGATCCGGCAGCACTGGGAGTGCAACAATACCTTTTTACACTATGGCCCGGGAGATTTCAACATGCTGGGGTGGGATGAGCTGCAGGACTCGAAGGTTCCGCCGCTGTTCAATTTCAGCGAAACCGACCGACGGCAGATGCACAGCGATCTCTTGGAATCACTCCCCATGGAAGTGCACAGTCTGGTATCCGAACAGCCTGCGACAATCGAAGCCATACGGAATCTGCTCGCCAACCGTACGGCGGCACGGTTTTCAGACCTGGACGGGTGCATTCTGGAAATCGTCCAAGAGGGGGAATTCAACATTCTTGATCCGGAGGGCAATGTTCGGTCCCGGTCATTGAAAAATTTGCGGCCCACGGACCGGCTGGCCCTCACCGGCAGAAGGATGTTCTCGGGATTCTCAAGGCTGTCATGAACGGATAAAGATCCTGCGAGGCCTACCATTTGCGCTCGAACCGGCTGCGGAGAAAAATCGCCAAGCCGTTCATGGCGATGAGGAATCCGAGCAGCACCAGAATGGCGGCCGATGTCCGGCTGACGAAACCCCGTTCGGGGCTGTCGGCCCAGATGAAAATCTGCGTCGGCAAAGCCGTTGAACTGTCGAACGGGCCTGCCGGGGCAGAGGTGATGAAAGCGTTCATCCCGATCAATAGAAGCGGCGCCGTTTCTCCGAGAGCCTGCGCGAGCCCGATGATGGTTCCCGTCAGAATACCGGGCATCGCAAGCGGCAGCACATGGCCGAACACGACCTGCTGTTTCGAAGCGCCTACGCCCAGCGCGGCTTCCCGGATCGAACCGGGTACGCTCTTCAGCGCATTGCGAGCCGCGATGATGACTGTCGGCATGGTCATCAGCGCCAAAGTCATTCCGCCGACAAAGGGCGCCGAACGCGGCAAGCCGAACCAGCCGATGAAGACCGCGAGAGCCAGCAGACCGAAAACCACCGACGGAACAGCCGCAAGGTTGTTGATGTTGACTTCGATGAAATCATTCACGCGGCTCCGGGGCGCGAATTCCTCAAGATAGATCGCCGCGCCGATTCCGACCGGAAATGAAATGAGGAAACAGACCAGCAATGCCCAGAATGATCCGATCAGCGCTCCCCGAAGGCCGGCGAGTTCAGGGAACCGGCTGTCCGGGTTGACGAGCATGCCGACATTCAGCGGCGAAGACACCGCGCCGGACTCTTTGAGGCGGTCAAAAAGACGTATCTGCGCATCATTGAGCCGCCGGTTCTCCTCCGGTGTGTCGCGGTCGATAAGGCCCTTGTTAAGCTGGTCGTAAGGGTCCGATGCCGGAATTGTCAGTGACGTTGATCTGCCGATGAGCGCGGGATTTTCAACAATCCGGTCGCGCAGCGTGAACTGTGCGCCGTTGCTGAGGATCTTTAAGATCTCCGCTTTCTCGCTCCTTGATTCCGCTTCCGGGAAAATGTCCTGCAGCGACTTTGTGAGAAGCGCCCGGAAATTGCCGCGCGGCAGTGTTTCCGCATTGATAATTTCCGGATCGACGAAAACCTCCAGATCGACATGTGTCTGAGTGAAGGCCCGGTATCCGGACAGCAGCAGCGATCCCACCAGAATCAGCAGCATAAGCAGCGCGGACAGTATCGCTCCGGCGCCCAGCGCGCGAAGCATCGCTTGACGCCGCCTTCTCCGGGGAAGCCCGGCGGCGACTATTTTTTCCGTGGAGTCACGGTCAGCGGATTCCATGGGCGCAGCTTTCACTTATTCGTAAACTTCACGGTATTTGCGGACAATCCTGAGAGCGTAGACATTGATGGCCAATGTCACGATGAACAACATCAGGCCCAGCGCGAACGCAGCCAACGTCTTCGGGTTGTCAAAGGATGTGTCGCCGATCAGCAGCGTGACGATCTGCACCGTGACCGTGGTCACGCTGTCCAGCGGATTGAACGTCAGTTTGGCGATCAGGCCGGCCGCCATCACGACAATCATGGTTTCTCCGATCGCCCGGCTGACGGCAAGCAGGATTCCGCCGGCGATTCCCGGGAGCGCCGCCGGAAAAAGCACCTGCATCACAGTTTCCGCGCGCGTTGCGCCGAGTGCCAGCGCTCCGTTCCGGAGGTCCTGCGGTACAGCGCTCAACGCATCATCCGCGAACGAGGAAATGAAAGGAATCAGCATGATGCCCATTACCCCTCCCGCCGCCAGAGCGGTGTTCGGGGCGATGTCCAGACCGATCGACATCCCGAATGAGCGGACAGCCGGCGCAATGACCAGTATGGCGAAAAAACCGTAAACCACGGTCGGCACGCCGGCCAGTATCTCCAACACCGGCTTGGCCGCCGCTCGCAGCCGCGGGGCGGCGAACTCGTTGAGATAGATCGCCGACAGCAGACCGACCGGAACCGCGAGAGTGACAGCGACCGTCATTACCAGCAATGTTCCGGCGATGACCGGAATCCAGCCGAATGCGCCTTCTGCGGCCACTTGGTCCTCGCGCATCGGAATCTGCGGCTCCCAGTTCAAACCGAACAGGAATTCGCTGACCGGCACCAAAGAGAAAAACCGGATCGACTCAAATAGCAGCGAAGCGATGATTCCGACTGTCGTGAAAACTGCCACAACGGCGCACACGATCATCAGCGCCAGAACGATTCGCTCTGAGATATCCCTTGAGCGGAATCCGGCGGCCACCCGGCGCCGGGAATAGACGGCCAACGCCAAAGCGGCAATCAGGACAGCCGGTGCCAACGCTTTGCTGGCTGCGCCGTCCAGACGGTTGAAGCGGTCGGCCGCCTCCAAAACCCATTCGGCGGGTTCACCGAATATCCGTCCCCTGGCCACTGAGCGGATTTCCGCTATCATCAGCTGGCTTTCGCCCGTGCCGAGCCCGGCGGTTCTCTCCGGTTCTATGCCGCGGACCACAAGCCACTCGACAACGGCGCCCTGAAGCAAAAGCCAGATCAGGAGCATGGCTGAGACCGGAAGTCCGACCACAAGGAAGCCGTAGAGTCCGTGATAATGCGGCACGGAATTCAGCCGCTTGCCGCCGACTCGTATCGAATTCGCTGCCCGGAGATTGAGGACGTAGGACAGAGCCGCCAAGAGCAGCAGCAATGTGAACGCGGCAGGGACCATTCATTCCGCCCGAAATGCGAATGCGGCGCCTATATAGGGCGCCGCATGAAATTGAAACTTTGGACGTGCGGTCACTTGGCCGACATAGTTTCACCGGCGATGACAGAATCCTGAAGCGCGGCCCGGTCCATGTCAGTCAGCGAAACCAGTCCGCGCTCCGAGAGATATCCACCGGGGGCGAGCGCATCCTCGGACATATATTCTTCGATGAATTCCTGAAGACCGGGGATCACCCCCCGATGCGCGTTCTTGGTGTAAAAATACAGCGGACGCGAGATCGGATATGAATTATCGCCGATCGTGCCGGCATCGGGACTGACGCCGTTCACTTTGATCGGCTTGAGCGTATCGAGATTCTCAAACAGGAACGAATAACCGAAAATGCCGGCCGCGCTGGTGTCGGCGTTCAGCCGCTGGACAATCAGATTGTCGTTTTCGCCGGCTTCGACAAACGGCCCGTCTTGACGCATCCGGCTGCAATTTTCTTTGACCCAGTTCTTGTCTTTGTCCAGTCCTTGCTCTTTGACCCAAGCTTGGCCCTTGCATCCGACGTGCATGGCAAGCTCAACAAAAGCGTCCCGGGTACCGCTGGTAGGCGGAGGCCCGTAGGCGAGAATCGGACTGTCGGGCAGTCGCGGATTGATATCGGACCATTTCTGGTTCGGGTTGTCCTGCATCGTGCCGTTTCCCGGAACCTGGGCCGCAAGTGCCAGATAGATCTCTCCCAGCGTCAGATCCCAGTCCGCTGTGTTGCCGCGCGACACGGCAATTGAAAGACCGTCAAAACCGATCAACGCTTCCGTGATGTCTGTAACTCCGTTGCCTTGGCAAAGTTCGTACTCTGAAGACTTCATGGCCCGCGATGCTCCGGTGATGTCGGGATGAGATTCGCCGATTCCAGCGCAGAACAGTTTCATTCCTCCGCCGGTTCCGGTTGATTCAACCACCGGCGACGCGGCGCCGGTCATGTTGGAAAACTGCTCGGAAACAGCCTGAGTATAGGGGAACACGGTCGAAGAACCGACAATATTAATCTGGTCGCGGGCCGATGCGGCCGCGGCGCAGACGGCAGCCGCCGCAAGGCCCGCTGCGCCGGTCTTGGCGAATTTCACTGCGAGTGTCATCAAATTTCCTTTCGGTGAGCGATTGTTTCACGGGCGCAGATACGGACGGCATGTGATGCATTGACGACGAAAATGTAACAGTTCGGTGAACTATGACACGGTTCATGCCCGGACCGGAACTTCGGATGAGTTGCGGTTTCAGCAGTTCCTGATATTAAACGCCATGTCGGAGAGGTGCCGGAGCGGTCGAACGGGGCGGTCTCGAAAACCGTTGTGCCTTTACGGGCACCCAGGGTTCGAATCCCTGTCTCTCCGCCATCTTGGGGCTGTCGCTTTCGAAATCGCCTGTTTTCCGGCAGGAGTCCGGCGGAGCTGATGAAATTCAGCGCACAGCGGTGATAGTGATATTGTCCGGCTTTTTGAGTTTGCCGCGCACATTGACTCAGCTTGCCCGTCTTCCGTGACCCTCGCCGGGTTGAGAGCCGGGGCGTCGGATTACGGCCAGGTCTCCGGGCTAGGTCCGGTCCGGTTGCGCAGATGACCTTCGTTCATCATGACATCAAGGGACAGGCACAGACTGTTCCCGACTGACCAGGCATTCCCGTGGCCCTTGAGAAAATGCTCTGGACTCCGTCTTTCGCTCACGATGAAACAGCCGAGGCTCGAGCTGCGCTTTCCCCCGGATTTCCCGGGTTGACGAAACGGATCCGACAATGGCGAACCCCGGCTGTCAGCAGCTTTCCAGCCAGCCGGCATCAATGGCAGACTGAGGCCCGCCGGGTTTTGATCCGGCCGTGTCTCATTTCCTTATACGTATCTGAGAAACTGAATGTTTTCAATATTATCAGGGTTCTCCGTATACGGCTTCCGGTTTCTGTCCCCAACTTGCCTGTGCTATCAATTCCGCTGTGATTGACTGTAAGAAACATATGCCAAATTGTGCGATGTATGCGGAGTCAGCCATATTGAACTTGCCAAGACAGCAATATCATAATAAAAACTCGGCTGAAATAACGGACTTTACAATATGATGACCGAACGCGTTGCCACCTTGGCGGCCTATGTCGAAGACCTGGCTTCCAGCGGACACACCTGTTTCACCCGCGAAGAAGCGATGGAGGCCCTTGGAGTCAGCCACGGGGCGTTTCTCGACGCGGCTGCGCGCCTCAGAAGGCGGAGTTATATCTTCGCGCCGCGCCGCGGCTTTTACGTGATCACGCCCACCCGATTTCTGAAATGGGGCGCGCCCCCGCCAAGCTGGTACATCGATGCCATGATGAAGGGGGCGGGACGACCATACTATGTCGCTCTTTTGAAAGCCGCGGAATTTCACGGCGCAGCGCATCAGGCGGTGATGGAATTTCAGGTCGTGACAGACAGTCAGTGGAAACCTGTTCGGGCCGGGCGTTCCAAGCTCGCCTTTTATTTCCGCAAGGACATGAAACGGATCGAACAAGGCGTTGAGCGACGGAAGACAGCCACAGGCGCAATGCGGATCTCATCGCCGGCGCTCACTGCGCTGGACTTACTGCGCTATCCTCGTGCGAGCGGCGGCATGGATAATGCCGTGAGCGTTCTCAATGAGCTTGCCGCCAAGATCGACCCGGTGCAGCTTGACGCGTTAGCGTCAAAGTTTGAGCGGTCTATCATTCAACGTCTAGGCTACATTATGGCGCGCTTGGGACATGACGAAACCGCAAGCGGCTTGGAGAGATATCTCCCGAACGGCAACGCGCCGTGGGTTGAACTTGATTCGGGAGAAACGAGCGCGATAGCCTCAAACGGCGAGCGGGAACGCAACCCGCGTTGGCGCATCATCGTCCGTCGCCCGATAAAGGCAGACGAACAATAATCCCTGAAACGAACATCACGGCATGGAGCCTGACAGTGCCATGGGCCGAGCCAAGGCAAGTGGAACAAGACTTGATCATCTCGCGCGCGCTCGTCGAAATCTTCAATCACGATTTATTGGGCGCGGGGTTGAGACTCAGAGGCGGCACGGCCCTCAACAAGATCATCTTCCCGGAACCGCTGCGCTATTCGGAGGATATTGATCTTGTTCGCACGACGGCAGGACCGATCGGTCCTGTCCTTGACGCCGTGCGTGAGGTGCTCGAGCCTTGGTTGGGACAAGGGAACTTTGTGTCGAGCCGAACAGCTCCGAAGCTGCGCTTTCGTGTTCCGGCCGAGGATGATCCCGAAGCGTGGATCCGCTTGAAGGTTGAGATCAACATCGCAGAGACCGAACCCTTCGATCCGCCTGTCTCTATTTCCTATGCCGTCGAAAATCCTTGGTTCGCGGGCAGCGCGGCCATTGCTTCATTTTCCCCGGAAGAGCTTTTCGCAACAAAACTGCGAGCCTTGTTGCAAAGAGACAGGGGACGAGATCTTTTCGATCTTGATCATGCGCTCGGAGCGTTGCCCGTTCTCGATGTCGACCGTGTTGTGGCACTGTTCGCGCAATATCTTGATCAGCAGTGTCAGGTCATATCGCGGGCGGAGGCGGAGCAGCGGATGCTCGCCAAATTCGCACGTCCTGATCTGCTGGGTGATATACGTGCATTGCTGCCCCCGGATCGCGCAGATGCGCTTGATGCCGCTGCTGGCCGCGCAGCCTTTGTCAGGATTTTCACCTGCGTGATCGAACGCCTTCCAGGTCGGCGTTGGGCTGGAACTGGCCAAGTCGCCGAACAGCTGGGCCTCTCAGAGCTTCTGGAGCGCTCCCGGTGAATGCGCCCTCAGCGATCCCGCCGTCACGTGGTCACCACATAGCACTGCTGATGCTCGCAAGACTTTGCCAAGCAATATTATAGTGTCTGTCAGAAAACCCCTGTCTTCGGCGGGGACCGGCAGCGGTTCCGCTTGGCCGGCGGCGGAAATTAGTTATCAACACTGAACTGCCGGGACGCCGGAGCACGGCTGACCGCTCCTGATCTGAGACATCCCGTAGAAAGCCGCTGTTTCGATGAAAGGAGTCAGGCGGCGCGTCGTCGCAAACATTTCCTGTTCCGCATCTGCTGCCCTTTGCGCAGCAGCCTTCCAAGACGGCGGCAGTTCGCTGCCGGCACCGCTGAGGCTGCGGTGCTGGCAAATCCGCTGCGGCTATGGCTCCGCCGCCGGCCGAAATCGCATTCAGTCCTCTGCCTGAGAACGCCGATCACGAGAATCGACCAGCGGGCTGTCCCCGGATGACCGTCAGGCTGGCTGACATCGGCGACGATCTCTTCGTCGCATTGAATGTATCGTCATCCGGTAAAATGACTCTCATTCAGTCAATGCGGGCAGACGGGTTGTGACCTGAATCCGTACTGTGCGCGCATGCCACCCGACAAAGCCGGCTGATCAATGGGTCGGCCGGATTAATCCGCACGGGATACGGTGTCCGGCCGGTTCAGATAAGCTTTGAGATAATGCTCAAGAGCCGTGTCTTCCTCAGGAGTCGCATGGAGACCTAGCTTGCTGCGCCGCCAGAGGATGTCTTCGGCGGTGCGGGCAAATTCCCGGTCGACCATCCAGCTGACTTCTGACGCCGTCAGGTTGCCGGTGAACTCAGCGCCGAGATCATTGGCAGTTTCAGCTTGGCCGAGAACGTATGCCGCATCGGTCCCATAACTGCGTGCAAGTCTGCGAGCCCAGTCGTCGTTAAGGAACGGATAGGTCTTCAGCAGGCCAGCCTCCAGTTTCGGCATTCCATCATGCGCGAAGTCGCCGCCGGGAAGCGGAACCCCCGCTGTCCATCCCCCGGTCAGGCCTTCAAAGTGAGGTGAAAGCCGGTTGAGGGCGTTTTCCGCGAGACGCCGATAGGTTGTGATCTTGCCGCCGAACACGCTCAGAGCCGGTGCGCCGCCGGCCACATCCAGCTCCAGCGTGTAATCGCGCGTGACCGAACTGGCACTGTTGGAACCATCGTCATGCAAGGGCCGGATCCCCGAAAAACTCCAGACCACGTCGCTGTCATCGATCTTGCGGCGGAAATGGCTGTTGATGACGCCGAGCAGATATTCGCGTTCTTCCCGGGTGCAGCATGGCTTACAGTCCGGGCTGTCATGTTCCGTGTCGGTCGTTCCGATCAAGGTGAATTCGTTTTCGTATGGAATGACAAAAATGACACGGCGGTCATCGCTTTGCAGAATGTAGCTTCTGTCGTGTTCGTAAAGGCGGCGGATGACAATGTGCGAACCGCGTACCAGACGCACTCTGGAACGGGATGCAAGGCCCATCCTGCCGCTCAGAATCTCGGCTGCCCAAGGCCCCGCCGCGTTCACTGCCGCCCGGGCAAGGTGCGTCCCGGTCCGGCCAGTAAAGAGGTCCTCGGTTTCCACTTCCCAGCGGCCTTGACGCCGCCGGGCGGACCGAACTTTGGTGCGGACCATGATTTCCGCGCCTCTTTCCGCCGCGTCACGGGCATTCAGAACCACAAGCCGCGCATCATCAACCCAGCAATCGGAATACTCAAACCCGAGCTGGAAACGCTCTTGCAGGGGGATGCCTTCCGGCGCCCGGCGCAGGTCAAGCCTGCGCGTTCCCGGAAGGAGTTCCCGTCCGCCGAGATTGTCGTATAGGAACAGGCCGGCCCTGATCATCCATGCGGGTCGTTTTCCGCGCCGCCACGGCAGGAGTCCGTTTCGGAACGCACGGGGTTCGGGCGCATGCGGCAGGACGAACCGCATCGGCCAACTGATGTGCGGCATGGCGCGGAGAAGCATCTCCCGCTCGATCAACGCTTCCCTGACCAGCCGGAACTCGAAATGCTCCAAGTAGCGCAGCCCGCCGTGGAAGAGCTTCGTTGACGCCGAAGAGGTGGCCGAACCGAGGTCGGCCATTTCGGCAAGCTTGACCGCGAGTCCGCGGCCCGCGGCATCGCGCGCGATGCCGCATCCGTTAATGCCGCCGCCGATAATGAAAAGATCGCATTCCGAATCTGAGGTCATTGCGAATACTGCGTCACGGGTTCCCGCAGTCCCGGCCATTCGCCCGAATCGGCGGCTTCGAGAAAGAGACGGCCCGGCACTCGCAAGCCGGGCGTGAAGAATCTTGCCCCGCGGATGCCGCACAGGCGCCGGTAGGCAGAAGAATGCGGATTGCAGCCGGTCAGACGCTGGGCGGGCGGTGGTGATCTCATCTGTGCTTTCGCTTTCCTGACTGATTCGTCGTGCCTGTCGCTTCCTGCGCCGGCAGGGTCTCCCTGGCCGTGCGTCATGTGCGAGAATCGGCAGAGGTCCGCATCAAGTTAACAAATGTTAGCGGTGCAAGAAAAATGTTGCATCCGCGGATAATCTGTGCGAGGCAGCGTACACAACGTTTCGTTTCATGTTCGGGGGAGGCAAATTGAAGATCGGCGTCCTGTCAACCGACCGTCCTCTGATTTGGATTCTGCCTCTTGTCGCCATGCTCGCGGCTTTCACCATTATCCCTCTGTTTTACAATATCTGGCTGAGTTTTCACGAATACGCGCCGTTCAAGCGCCGGCTGGAATTCGTCGGCTGGGAAAACTGGCAGCTGCTGGTTTCGGATTCCCGGATGTGGGAGGCGCTGCGGACGACGATGTTCTATTTCATCGTCGTTCTGTCGGCCGAACTGGTTCTGGGCATGGCCATCGCATTGCTTCTGGATACCGAGGAGTTCGGATTCGGCCTGCTTCGCGTGGTGTTGACGCTGACGCTGGTGGTTCCGCCGGCTATCGTCGGCATGATGTATCTGCTGATTGAGGATCCCGAATTCGGAGTGCTCACCTACGTACTGGACGCGTTGGGAATCCTCGACAAGACCACCCCCATCCTGGCCACCGGGTCTCTGGCCCTTTGGGGGGTCATGCTGGCCGACATCTGGCAGTGGACGCCGTTCATGTTCCTGATTTTTCTCGCCGGTCTGCGGTCGCTTCCGCCCGAACCCTACGAGGCGGCGATGCTGGACGGCGCTTCGCCGTTCATGACTTTCCGGAGGATCACGCTGCCGCTGATGGGCAAAGTCATTGCGGTGGCGGTGCTTATCCGCGGCATCGACATATTCCGGATGTTTGACTATGTTTTCGTCATGACCAGCGGAGGGCCGGGAACTTCCACATACACGCTGTCGCTCTATTCGTGGCAGCAGACTTTCAGCTTCATCAAATGGGGCTACGGAGCGGCGCTTTCGCTCTTCACTCTGGCCATCATCCTGGTGATCGCGAATCTCTTCATCGCGGTCACCAAGGTCCGCTGGTGATCCGGCATGGCCGTGCAGTCCCGATTTTACCGAACGCTCAGGACCGTAACGGGCTGGGCGACCGTGGCGCTGTTCGCTTTTCCGTTGTACTATTGGCTCACGATCGCCTTCAAAGACGGCAACGAAATCTTCAATTATCCTCCCCATGTGTGGAGTTTCACGCCGACGGTGCGCAACTTCGAGGAGGTCTTCGGAATTTCTCTGGGATTCGGCTTCGGCGAGCAGCGCGAGGTCCTGCCCGGAGGCGGCAACTGGCGGATGGCGCCCCGGCTTTGGGACTCGATAATCATCGCCGTGTTTTCCACGGTTCTGGCGGTCTCGATTTCCACTTTGGCCTCTTACGCGCTGAGCCGGATGACATTCCGCGGGCGGCACCATTTCGTGGCGTGGATATTGTCGACACGCATGCTTCCGCCGGTCGCCGTTGCCATCCCCGTGTTTTTCATCTACAAGGAATTGTCGCTTCTCGACACATTCACGGGAGTGATCCTGATCCACGCGCTGATGAACCTGCCGCTGGCGGTTCTGCTGATGAAGAGTTTCTTTGATGACATACCGAAGGAAATCGACGAATGCGCGTTGATTGACGGCGCTTCGCGCTGGCTGGTGTTCCGGCGCATCGTTCTCCCGATGGTGAAGGGCGGAATGGCGGCGACGGCTGTGCTGTGTTTCATTTTCTCATGGACAGAATTTCTGTTCGTTTTGACGCTGACCCAGACCGGTCTGAAGACTGTCCCGGTTGTTTCATCGACATTCGTGACTTCGACCGGAACCGCTTGGGGCAACATGGCCGCCTTGAGCGCGGCGGCAGTGATTCCAGCCTTCGTGTTCATCCTGCTGGTCCAGAGACATCTGGTCCGAGGTTTGACGCTGGGATCGATTAAACAATAGGGCCGGCAGCGGCCCGTCTTCCAACAGGAGAGGAAACGTCATGAATGACAATGACAAAAAAATCTACCGCGCCAAAATAGTCGATGACTACGTCCGCGGCAGGATGAACCGCAGGACGTTCCTGCGGAACGCATCCGCGCTTGGTCTCGGCGCAGGGGCGCTGGGAATTGGGGGGGGGCGGCCTGCCCGATCCTTGGCATCCGGCCATATGATGCTCGAACCGTCAGCGGACGTGCTCGCGTGGGTCAAGGATGTCTCCAAGCCGTTCGCGGGCACGACATTGCGGCTGGCGACTGAATCCACGCCTCCGTCGAACGCGATAAACAGCCAGCTGAAGCAGTTTTTTGAAGAAGCCTCCGGCATCAAAGTTGAAATTGAAGTGCTGCCGCTCGAACAGGTGCTGCAGAAACTCACCCTTGACATCGCTTCGCAGCTCGGCACCTACGACCTTTACTATATCGACCAGTCATGGGCGGCGTCTGTGTCGCGCGATGTGTTCGACCCCCGCGAGCAGATGGCCGACAAGCCTGATCTTGCCATGCCGGATTACAACATCGACGATTTCCTGACCGCCCTCGTCGACGGAATCGCTCTCTACGAGGGCCGCTGGGTCGGCGTTCCCTACGATATCCCGATCTTCATCATGCAGTACCGCAAGGACATCTGGGATGACATGGGCTTCTCGGCTCCTGAGACGCTCGAACAGTATTACGAACAAGCGAAGGCGATCACGGACGCGATGGCGCCCGAAGTGTATGGAGCCACAGGTCAGATGAAATCCGGCCACTATTCGCTGGAATGTGACTGGACCGCTTGGCTTTGGGGCCACGGCGGTTCGATTTTCGGGGCCGACGAGAAGTTTTCCGGAAACGATGACGCCGGACTGGCCGCTATGGAGTACTGGGACCGTTTGTACGCAACCATGCCTCCGGGCGTGACCGGCTGGACCTGGGACGGCCAAGGGCAGTCGGTTGCCCAAGGCGTCGCCGCATCGATGATGAGCTGGGGCGAGTTCTTCCCGTATTTCGACGATCCGAGCGCCACCAAGGTTTCAGGGCTGATGGAGGCGGCGCGCTGTCCGAAGCCCAAAGCCCTCCGTACACCGGCCGAATGCGGTTTCGGCGAGATTCCGGGTGTCGGCCACCAAGGGGGATCTTCACTGGCGGTGTCCAGGAACTCCAAAAGCCCCGACGCGGCGTGGATATTCATGCAGTGGGCAACCTGTTACGACACCCAAGTGCTGATTACGGCCTTGGGCGGCGGCACGGGTCCGACGCGCGCAAGCGTGTATGATGATCCGCGCATCATCGCCAACAACCGGGTGGGAGCAGGCACCACCCGCCACCTGAATGTCGTGCGCGAGACCATCGCTTATGATATGGGGTCAGAACCCGATCTGCCGCAATGGGCCGAGTTGTCGAACGACACGATTCCGGTCAGGCTCGGCAAATATTTCGCCGGTGAATACGGTTCGGCGAAAGAGGCGATGGACGATATCGCCGCCGCCGCCGACCGCGTCGTGTCCGGCTGACAGCCGCGGGCGCGCAATTCGCCGCGCGGCGGGCCGGCCCCGCCGCGCGGTTTTTCAGAGCGATAAAGGGAGACAGGATTTTGAACAAACCGCTTGCAGCGATCACCGGCGCCAGTTCCGGGATCGGGGAAGCGGCCGCGCGCGCGTTTTCGGCTGCCGGACATCCGGTTCTGCTTATGGCCCGCCGGCTTGACCGGATGGAGGCGATGAACCTTCCCCGCTCCATGTGCAGGAAGGTCGATGTCAGAGACCGCGGTCAGATCGCGGCGGCGGTGGCTGAGGCCGAGAGCGAGTTCGGACCGGTGGACATGATGTTCGCCAATGCCGGAATCGCCCGGCTCGCCGACATCGGCAGACAGCCTCCGAATGAATGGGACGAGATGATCGACATCAATACCAAGGGCGTCATGAACACGGTTCACGCGGTCATGCGCGGCATGATCGAACGGAAAACCGGCACCTTGGTAATGATGAGTTCCATTGCGGGCCGCAAGGTCTACCCCGATCACACCGTGTATTGCGGCACTAAATATTTCGTTCACGCCGTGGCCGAATCGCTGCGCGAATACCTCTCAGAGCACAATGTCAGGGTGCTGGTTCTTTCGCCCGGCGTCATTGAAACAGAAATCCTGTCCGGCGTCTTGGACGGCGGCACGCTTGAGGCTTATAAGAAGAACAAGGCTGAGATGGGCGGCGGCATCGGAGCCGGCATTGTCGGCAAATTAATACTCGATGCCTACCAGCTGCCGCAGAACGCGCTGATCCAGGAAATCTGCCTCACGCCGACCCGCCAGAGATATTGAGCGCGTTCCATGGCCGCCGTAGAATTTCGCAAAGTCGGCAAGTCCTTCGGATCAGTCCGGGTTCTGAAGGATTTGAGCCTTGCCATCACCGAAGGGGAATTCATCGTCCTCCTCGGCGCCTCGGGCTGCGGCAAGACGACTCTCCTGCGCATGACCGCGGGCCTTGAAACGGTCGGCGAAGGCGAAATCGTTATTGACGGCAGGGTGGTCAATGACGTCCACCCCCGTGACCGCGACATTGCCATGGTTTTCCAGAATTACGCCCTCTACCCGACCATGAAAGTCCGCGACAACATCGGTTTCAGCCTTGAAGTGGCGAGAAAAACCCCGGACGAGATCAAGACCGCGGTCGAGGAGGCGGCGCAGGTTCTCAACATTTCGGAATTGCTGGACAGGAAACCGGCCGAACTTTCCGGCGGCCAGCGCCAGCGGGTGGCCATGGGCCGCGCCATGGTCCGCGACGCCCGGGTGTTCCTGTTCGACGAACCTTTGTCCAACCTCGACGCCAAACTGCGCGCGAATATGCGGGTCGAGATCCGGCAGTTGCACGACCGTCTGGGGTCAACGACAATTTATGTCACGCACGATCAAATCGAGGCCATGACCATGGCCGACAGGATCGTGCTGATGCATGACGGCAATATCGTCCAGGTCGGATCAACCGACGACCTCTACGACCGTCCCAATTGCCGGTACGCCGCGGAATTCATCGGCACTCCGGCGATAAATTGTCTGGAAGGCGTGATTGAGGAATCTGCGGGCGGGGTTCAGTTCGCCGCGCCGGACATGCGGTTTCCGCTGCCCCAGTCATTCAGGAAACACGCGGACCGGCCGGTTGTCTGCGGCGTCCGGCCCCAGGAACTGTCCATCGCGGAAGAAGGGCCGATCAGGGGCAAGGTGATTATCGTGGAAAAAACCGGCAACGAGGTGCAGTTTCATCTGGCAGCCGAGTCCGGTTCCGAATTCTTGGCGACGGCGCCGAGATCAACCCCCGGACGTCCCGGAGACTGGCTGCGCTTTGCGGTTGATCCGTCATACGTGCACGTATTTGACCGGGAAAGCGGCATCAGGATTGGTGCTTGACTTCCAGCTGCGGAAGACAACAACCGCACGGGGTTCACATCCGGAATTTCCGGCCATACCGCTAAGAGCTGTTACGGCGTTTGATTGAATTTCCGCATCAGGCCGGATAAATTCGGCATTTGCCGGGCCGTTGGCAAACCGGCGCATGCCGCGGCTGTATGCGCCCGAATAGACAGTCGCCGGTCGGGTTGCTCAAGCGGCCGGCACGCCGCGGCGCCTGCCAAACGCGCTGCGGTCTTCCGGCCTTTATGATCAGATAATTATGAACCGTTAGGAGAAACTGATGCAGTCCAAGTGGAACCAGTCCGCGTTGAACGCAATGGTCAGAGAATATTCCCGCCGAGGAATACCGGAGGATCTGGCGGTCCGGACATACACCACCCGGTTACTGGGTCAGGATCAGGAACTGGTTCTCCACGGGGGCGGCAATACGTCGGTCAAGACAAGCATGACCGACGCGCTGGGAGCGCGGCATGACGTTCTCTGTGTCAAAGGCTCCGGCTGGGACATGGGCACAATAGAACCCGCCGGCCTGCCGGCGGTCGAATTGAAGCCGCTTGCAGCGCTTGCCAGGCACGAGACGTTGAGCGATCATGATCTTGTGGCTTCGCAGCGGCGGATGCTGCTTGACCCCTACGCGCCCAATCCGTCGATAGAGGCGGTGCTGCACGCCATCATTCCGTTCAAACATGTCGATCACACCCATGCCAACGCCATAATATCTCTTACCAACCAACCGGACGGCGCGGCGCTGGTCCAAGACCTGTTCCCGGATACGACGATCGTGCCGTATGTGTTTCCGGGATTCGTGCTCGCCAAGGCGTGCCGCGCCATTCTGGATGAGGTTCCGGGTGTGAAAAGCCTTGTCCTGCTGAACCACGGCATATTCACGTTCAATGACGATCCCCGGCAGTCCTATGAGGACATGATCGCGATGTGCGACAAAGCCGAAAGGCGTTTGGACGGCGGAAATGCGCGGCCGTTCGGCGCCGCCCTCCTGCCTGGAAAAGCTCCCGCGGTGTCAGCTTTCGCCCCTTTTCTGCGCGGAGCCTTGGCCAGAGAGACAGAGATCGAGGGCAACCCGGACCGGTGGGTGTTGAACTTCCGCACTTCGGATGAAGTGCGTCATTTTGTCGACGGCGAAAAACTCGGCGAATACGCCGCCCGCGGCAACGCGACTCCTGACCATGTGATCAGGATCAAACGCTTCGGCTTGGCGGCCCCTGCCCCGGATGCCGCTGATCTTGACGGCTTCGGCGTCAAACTGCGCAGGGCGGTGGAAGATTATGTGCGCGGCTACAGAGAATATTTCGACCGGCAAAATGCCCGTGTAGGCGGCGGGCGCAAATGTCTCGACCCCGTTCCTCGGGTTGTTTATGTGCCCGGCGCCGGTCTTTTCGGAGTCGGAAAGACGGCCAAGGAAGCCGCAGTTGCCGCGGACATTGCCGAGGCGACCGTCAATGTCATCACCCGGGCCGAAGGTATCGGGAAATTCGAGGCCCTCTCAGAGGAAGAGCTTTTCGATATCGAATACTGGGACCTTGAGCAGGCCAAGCTCGCAAAGGCGACGGAACAGCCCCTGAACCGGCAGGTGGCGATCGTGACCGGAGCGGCCAGCGGACTCGGTCTCGAAGCCGCGCGCATACTGAAGCAGGACGGCGCGGAAGTGGCGATGTTCGATGTGGACGCTGCCGGTTTGGAATCCGCCTGCCGGGATGTGGGCGGGTACGCATATCAGTGCGATGTCACAGACGAATCGGCAGTGGAAACCGCGGTGAACGCGGTTGCCGCGCGGTTCGGCGGAGTCGACATCCTGATTTCAAACGCCGGCGCAGCTTTCCAGGGAAGACTGGCCGGCGTTGAGGAAAAAACTTTCCGCAGTTCACATGAATTGAATTTCTGGGCTCACCACTACATGGCCCGCGCTTGCGTGAAGGTGATGGAACGGCAGGGAACCGGCGGAGCGCTGGTTTTCAATGTGAGCAAGCAGGCTCTGAATCCCGGTCCCGGCCTCGGTCCCTACGGCACGTCCAAGGCGGCGCTGCTGGCGCTGGTCAAACAGTATGCCATCGAACACGGCGCGTCGGGAATCACTTCCAATGCCGTCAATGCCGACCGCATTCGGACTAACTTGTTAACCGACCGGTTCGTGGCGGAACGCGCTTCGGCCCGCGGCATCACACCAAGGGAATATATGAGGGGGAATCTTGTGAAACGGGAGGTCACAGCCCGGGATGTGGCCGAGGCGTTCCTCCATCTCGTCAAGGCGCGCAAGACCAGCGGCGCGATCCTGACTGTCGACGGCGGGAACGTGGCCGCCATGGTCAGATAAAACCGCATGGGCCAGACCTGAAGATGGCTGTGCCTACGCCCCATGACGCGCTCTTCCGCTCCCTGCTGTCCGATCCGGAGCGGGCGCAGGATTTCCTGCGGCGGCATCTGCCGGCCGGCGTGTCGGGGCTGCTGGCCGACGCCCCGCCCGAGATCGTCGACGGCGGTTTCGTCGACGAGGCCCTCGCGGCCAGCCAGAGCGACGTGCTTCTGAAGGTCGGGCTCGCTTCCGGCGGCGACGCCGCGGTGTACATTCTCTGCGAGCATAAATCGACCCCGGATCCCGGTCTGCCTCTGCAGCTGGCGTCCTACATGCTGCGCATCTGGAAACGGTTCGCCGGCGCGTCCGCGGCCCGGCTGCGCGCCCTGCCGCCGGTCATTCCGGTCGTCGTGTATCACGGGGAGGCCGCCTGGTCGGTTCCCGCGGGCCTGCGGGAGATGATCGCCGCGGACGATCCCGGTCTTGCTTTCCTGCCCGGCGAGAGCTATATCCTGCGCAACCTGCGGGCCATGGAGATCGACGATCTGGCGCACGACGCCGCCCTCCGGGCGGGGTTCCTCGCGATGCGGCGGGAAGCCTTTTCCCGCATGGCGGAGGTCATGGCGGGCCTGTACGGAGGCGGCGATCTGACGCGGCAGATTCTGGAATACATCCTGCGCGTCTACGACGACGATATGGACACGCTGCAGACCCTGCTGCGAAACGAGGGACAGAACGAACTGGAGGCGCTCATGGGAACCATCGCGGAAACGCTGCTCGAACAGGGCGAAGCCCGAGGGATTAAGAAAGGCAGGGCGGAAGGTCTTGCGGAAGGACTGAGACGCCTTCTGGAACGGCGGTTCGGCCCCCTGCCCCGTGATATTCAGGCACGGATCGGCGCCGCTGGACTCGCGGAGATCGATGCCTGGCTGGATGCCGCACCGGACGCCCCGGATCTTTCGGCGGTCTTCGCGGGGTCCGCGCCCAGCTGACCAGACACCCGCGCAGTCATGGAGACCAGCGCGATCTCGGCGATGATTTCAAGTTGCATCTGCGCCATCAGATACTGGCTTGTGACGCCCCGTTTACGAAAAATGCCGCCGTACCAAAGGTTTGCGCGCTACTGAATACGGCGAAAGTGTTTCAAACGGTGCTGGACTCGGTCTGCCAGCTAAATGCCATGCCGTCGACACCCGGAACCGAACTATCCGCCGTCTGACAAATTCTAAGTTTCGAAACTGCTTGCTTCAGCTACAAGCAGCCGGTTTAGCCGGTCTTGCCGCTTCAACAGCATATCCCACTTGCCCCGGTGCCGCGGAGATGGTTTCAGGGCATCATCCATTCTTGACATCGCTTCGGCGGCTGCATCAAAATCCGGATGCCAGCCGATTCCCTTTGCGGCCGTGATGGCGGCACCGAGCGAGGATGCCTCAAGCGAACGGCTATTGCGCAGCGGAAGACCAGTGGCATCCGCTATCATTTGTTGCCACAATGCCGAGTTCGCTCCGCCGCCGACGGCAACCGCCATGTCAATTTCCACGCCTGCTTTTTTCATGGCTGTTGTTGTGCGGGCCACTTCGCCGGAAAGTGATTCCAAGATCGCTCTGTAGATATGTTCTGGTCCGTGGCTCGCTCTCAGCCCTGCAATCGAGGCGGATGCATCCATCGACCAATGCGGGTTCATGCTTCCACAAAGATAGGGGGTGACAATCGCTCCTGAGCTGCCGACGGGCAGGGCCGCGGCCTTTTGCTCAAGCGATGAAAAAGCGGCATTCTTCCGGGATTTGACAAACTGTTTCATGAACCAGTCGATTAGGAAAGTGCCGGCGCGCAGCACCCCTTCATAGAAATAACCGCGGCCTGTCGGCGAGGTCATGGTGCGCCAGGCAAGTGATGCGGTTGGTTCCGCTCCCCAAGCGCCGGTGATCAGGGCGGTCCCTAGATTGAGGTAGGCTCTCCCGGGGCGGACCGCATTGACTCCCAAACCCGCGCACTGCCCGTCGCCTCCGGCGGTGATAACCGGCAGTCCCGCCGGCAGACCGGTTTCCATGGAGGCTCTTTCAGATACGGAACCGGCCCTGCTGCCGGGTGCAAGAGCAGGCGCGAACCGGCGGGAATCCAGATTCAGGCTCGTCAGTATCTCTGACGACCACTTCATTGAAGTTATGTCGAACATTCCTGTCGGATCGGCGCTGGTCCAGCTGGCTGTGAATTTACCGCACAGCCGGCCGGTCAGGTAACCGTGCACATCGACGAACAGATCAGTCGCATCCAAGGTCTCGGGCTCATGCCGCGTCAGCCAGTGCAGACGGTACACGACCGGCGTCAAGTCAACAGGTTTGCCTGAAATCCGATGCAGCGCATCGGCGCCGAACCGCGCGGAGAATTCCGCAACGGAATCTTGAGCGCGTTCGTCAAGCCAAACCATTGCCGGCCGCACTGACCGGCGGTCGCGGTCTAAAAATCCAATGGTTTCCCTTTGATTGGAAATGGCGACAGCCCGGGCGGCTCCCATATCAACATTGTTGCTGAGCTCCTTCAGGGCATTGACACATGACGACCACCAGTCAGCGGGCTCCTGCTCGAACCGATTTTCGCTCGGCTGGTTCATCGGAATCGCCGAACGGCCCTCCGCGAGGGCTGCGCCGTGGCGGTCCCAGGCAATCGCCTTGGTCGATTGGGTTGAACTGTCAATGCCGATTACGAATTCAACTGTCATGGTCAGTCACTTTCAAACCAGAATAGCCGCTGCCAAGGACGTATCCGCAACAATATGGGTAAGCAAACCGGCGGCGGCGGCGGCGCGCACCGCTTCCCGTTTGACCTTGCCGCCGCAGACACCGAGCCGAAGCGGCACCTGACGCGCCGTATCCAGTGAAATCGCCATAGTGCGGTCGCACAGCGGACCTGTCACTTCGCGCCCGGATTCGTTGATGAACCTGCCGAAAACGATAGCCTTGGCTCCGGCCGCCACGTAGTGATCCCGGACAGTGTGATTCAGAAAGGGCGGCTGATCGAGATCTGTTTCCGGCGTCAGTTCTCCGATGCCGAAAACAAGGAGACTGCACTGGTTCATCAACTCGAAATGCTTCGCAATGGTCGGTTCTGAGGAAAGTGATTTCGCAAGTTCGGCTGTTGAGAGATAGGCGGGCGAGTAAAGGGCCAGGCAGCGGGCTGTCACACGCCCGGCCAATTCAGCGGCGCAGGCCTCAGGTGTGAAGAATCCAGCGAGCATCGAACTCCCCGCCACCTCAATGACCGTTGAATTCGGCAGCGCGGTCCGGGGCATGCTGCGCACAAGAGCGCCGACGGTCCGGCCTGACGACACCCCCAACGTGTCGCCGTCGCGGGCAAGCGAGCGCAGCACGAAAGAACCGGCACATCCCACGCTCTGCCGAATCCTGTCCACGTTCCGGTCCGATGGAGCCACATGCGCCCCTTTGAGCGACAACTTACCGCGGAGCCGGACCGCAAGATCCTGCTCCTGCAGCAGATTCGGATCGAGGCTCGTTGACACCAAGCCTTTCTTCCGGCCCTCCTTGAGATATTTGGCCACTGTTTGCCGGCTGGATCCCAAGACATCGGCGATTTCTTCCTGGGTGCGGCCTTCCGAATAATACAGCCATACGGCCGCCCTGACCGGATTGCCTGCGAATTCAATCCCCATTCCGCGTTCCCGTCACCCCGCCGTCAGAGCGGAAAACGCCGGGCACAAATGAACAGACTTGACAATTTCCATTAATGGACGACTTTTGTTAAGATGACGGCGGACATAAAACCGGGTCAGAGGGGAATCCAGCGACTGAATCAACAAGTTTTTCATTGCCGTGTATTCCAGTTAGGAGTGCCCGGACTTACGGAGGGCGCCATGCCTGAAATCAGACCTTCTCATGCGATCTATAGTCATGGCTGAGATTGCCGTCAAAAATGACTTTCGGTCCAGCCGGAAATCCCCGGCTGAAAACCCCCATGCGCTTGAATCGGCAGCTGGATCTGTACAGAGAATCGATGGCTCACTACTGACTTTGATGAAGCGCGTGTCGCATGTCATTGACTATTCGCCGCCCGGCGTTCCCGCATGCGCAGCCGATCAGAATTTCGCCGGTCCAGGCGGGCAAGGCGCCGGGAGCAGATCCGGGCGCGCTTGCCGCGTCAACTGATTTATCCGGATGCCGCAGCCAGCGGACAGACTAGACAGGCGGAACGGGAAATCGGCTGAAAAACAGCTGTTCAAGTCTCTAGTTCCGGCGGATGCTGCAATGGTCCGGCGACTGACCGGCGCTGTGCGGCTGCCGTTCCGCAATCACGGATGCAGTTCCAAAGCGGCAATGTTCCGGATGCGGACATGCCCGGCTTAGACGTCTCCCGGACTTTGAATGCCGTCCGACGGCCGACATCCGGATGGACAAGTCTGATTGACGATATTTGTGCCGGCACCTGGATCAATCCCCTGACCGGCCACAGGCCGGCATCCGCATTCGACAGCCGGATCGTGATTGAAGAGTCGCTTGCCGGAAAAGAAGCTCAGCTGATCGCCGGCATCGGATTCAATGCGCCATTTGTTGTGGTTTCGGATCAAACGACGCACCGGGTGATGGGCGCGCGCATCGCCCGGGCATTGTCAGAACTTGGCAAAGTAGCCGAGATCGTTCTTGATCGCCCCCATGCCGATATGCAGTCGGTCCGGAGTCTCTCAAGCCGGCTGAAGCCGCAGTCGTCGATCGTTGCTGTCGGATCCGGCACTGTCAATGATTTGGTGAAATTCGCGGCGTTCAATGCCGGGCGGCGTTACTGCATTTTCGCGACAGCCGGCTCTATGAATGGATATGCGTCTTCAACAGCCTCAATCACCTTGGACAGCGGTCTCAAGGTGTCGTTGCCAGCCCGCCTGCCTGCCGGCTTTTTCGTGGACCTTGAAGTCTCCGCACAAGCGCCTTTCTGGCTGAATGCCGCCGGATTCGGCGATTCGGTGTGCCGTTCCGTCGCCCAGATTGACTGGTGGATGGCCCACAGGCTGCGCGGAACGCCGTACCGCCACGAACCGTATCTCATCGAGATTCCCGACGAGTTGATACTGATGGAACAGGCCGAAGGCATTGCCAGAGGCGACATCAACGCGGTCGGTGCCCTATTCAGGGTGCTCACGCTCTGCGGCTTGGGTATAACTTTCACTGGCGTATCAAACCACGGATCAATGGGCGAGCATCAGATATCACATTACATTGACTGTTTCGCCGCTGGCAGACATTCAGGGTCGACTCATGGCCAACAGGTCGGGGTTGCGACGCTCAGCATGGCGCGCATTCAGCGGCATTTTCTAGCGAGTGAAACACCGCCGGAAATCGCCCCGACGGCAATTGATCCAGATGACATGGCGCGACGTATGGGCAAGGAAATTGCGGATCTGTGCGTCAAGCAAATACAAAAAAAAGTGTTGGATGAAAGAGCCGCCGACAGATTCAACAAGAAACTGGCCCGTATCTGGCCCGAGCTCCGCTCGGAATGTCTGGAAATGACCGTTCAGGCAGAACAGCTGGGAGCGCGGCTTCAAAAAGCGGGCGGACCGGTGACTGCCCGGGAACTGGGAATTCCGGTGGAATTCTACCGGGAGGCGGTATGCCACGCGCACGAGATGCGGAACCGGTTTTCCTTCGCCGACATCGCCTGCGGAGCCGGCGTCCTGTCCGGCTTAGCGCAAAGCGAGACATAAAGATTGCGGCCGATAGCCGACATGCCGATGGAGGCTGCCCGCCGCGTGCGGGTTGTCCTGTGCGACATTGACGACACCATCACGACCGGCGGGCGGCTTCCGGGGAACGCGTATCAGGCCATTGAAGATCTTGATAACGCAGGGATCGCCGTGGCCCCGGTGACGGGCCGCCCTGCCGGCTGGTGCGACATGATCGCCCGCTTCTGGCCGGTGTGCGGAGTGGTCGGAGAAAACGGCGCCTTCTATTACTCCTATGATGCGGGCGCACGGCGGATGCGCCGCCGAATTCATCCGGAACTGAACCGATACCTGGCAGATGCTGCCCGCTTTGACCGGATCAGGGCAAGAATTGCCGATGAAGTCCCCGGAGCGGCGATATCCGCTGATCAGCCGTTCCGCATTGCCGATTTAGCCGTGGATTTCCGCGAGGATGTGTCTCCCCTCCCCCGGAAGGATATTGACCGCATAGCGAATATATTTGTGGAAGAGGGTGCGGTCGCTAAAGTTTCTTCCATCCATGTCAATGGATGGTTCGGCGAATATGACAAACTGTCCATGACGCGCGTTTTCGCCTCAGAAATTCTTGACATTGATATCGACAGCGGAAATTCCGACTTTGCATTTGTGGGCGACAGCCCCAACGACGCTCCGATGTTCGGTTTCTTCGAGAACGCCTGCGGCGTTGCCAATGTTCTTGCATTCGCGGACTTCCTCACCGCGGCGCCGAGATGGGTAGCCGATTCCGAGGGCGGCACCGGATTCCGCGAGATCGCCGATCACCTGCTCGCAGCCAGAATGGAAGGATAATTCATGAGCACGGAAACTGATGTCCGCAGGGATATCATCGATGCCTGTATCGAAATGAATTCAATTGGATTGAATCAGGGAACCTCAGGCAACATATCGATCCGGCACGGGGATCGAATGCTGATATCCCCATCCGCTACGCCTTACCGGAAGCTGAAACCGGACATGATCGCTTCCATTGATCTCTCCGGCGGAATGACCGAGGACTATGACGGGCCGAGAAAGCCTTCAACCGAGTGGCGGATACATTGGCTGCTGATGAAGAACAGGACTGATGTCACCGCCGTCGTCCACGCCCATCCCCCTTACAGCACCGCTTTGGCTATTCTGCGCATGGCCATTCCGTCATGTCACTACATGATTGCGGCGTTCGGCGGGAAGGACGTGCGGTGCTCGGGCTATGCTACGTTCGGCTCGCCCGAACTTGCCGACTTGGCGGTGGAGGCGATCGAAGGCCGCAGCGCCTGCCTGCTCGCAAACCACGGCATGGTGGCGGCCGGACTGGGGATCGAGCAGGCCATGTGGCGCGCCGTGGAGCTGGAAACTATCGCCCGGCAGTACTACCTGGCGATGCGGGCCGGCAGTCCGTTCATGCTGACCGGTGAGCAGATCGATGATACCATGAAAATGCTGGCTGACTACGGAGTGCCGGACGGTTGACGGAATTAACCGGGCACCTCAACATCGTCTGCAGACATTCCCGGAGATTCAGTAAGTTTCCGGCAGGCAAACCCAGCGATTAAGCTGCATTCATATGATATCCGCTTGGAATCGCGGCGCTGACATGAAGCGTCATTTACACAGTCGAGTCACTTAGCGCAGTTGATACCCAAGTGTTTCAATGACGGCCATTCTGACAGTCGAAGCGGCGGGAGACGCGGCCTGTCTGTTGTTCCGAGACCAGCCGGCCAGCCGGGTATCCGCTCTAATCCACATCCGCACCGCTCAGGCGGATGAACCGCGCAACCGATCAAGCTCGCCGCCGAACGGCTCCGCAAGCCTGCGGCAATGTGAGTTGATTTCCATTCAGTCGCTCCGTTTTCCAAGGCATTCGGCCTTGTGCGGACCGTTATGAAATACTAAGATAATCTCTGAAACAGGAGGACTCCTCATGCCTGTCGAGGCTTCTGAACTCACACGCTTAATTAAAGAGGCGTTTCCCGAAGCAAAAGTGACCATCACGGATATGGCCGGGGACGGCAACCATTACGCCGCAGAGGTCGTGTATGCAGGATTCAAGGGAATGAACCGCGTTCAGCAGCAAAGAGCCGTCTATGCAGCGCTGAAAGACATCATGAAAGGGCCGGACGGCGCGTTGCACGCTTTGGCGCTGAACACTAAAGTCACGGAGTGAAAAATGCCGGAAGATATTCAAAATCAGATTCGCAACGCTGTTGAAAACAATGATGTTGTTCTCTTCATGAAAGGAACGCGGCATTCCCCGCAATGCGGTTTTTCTTCACGTGTCGCTGGTGTACTGAATTTCATGGAAGTCGATTATTCTGATATTAATGTTCTTGAACATCAAGACCTTCGTGAAGGAATCAAACACTTTTCCGACTGGCCGACGATACCACAATTGTATGTCAAAGGAGAATTCGTCGGAGGTTGCGATATTGTCACCGAGATGACCCTTTCAGGCGAACTCGACACATTGTTCGACGAGCATGATGTTGCCTACAGCAAGGAAGCTTCGGCGCGCATCCGCGAGCACAACAGTTGATTCAACTTCCTGCATCGAATCAGCCCCCGATCAAACTCTGAAATGCACCGCGTCATTTGCAGAGCGCGGTTCAGACTGATTTATTATGTCATGACGGATCAAGCGGGTGCGATACTCTGTATGGTGAAAACGGAGGAAATCGCATGCCGGCGGGCTTTAACTGCTTGGCCCCGCATGACCGTCGCCGGCTTCAGGCGCTGAAGAAACGCGGTTTTCGCGAAGGACCGTCGGCTGGCCGGAACCCGGCACCGGGAAGCCTGAGCAGTTACAACCAGCCCCCTGAATCCGCTTTCTCCAAAGCCATTTCTGAAATTCCCATGCCATGATTCAGGAGGCTTTATTCCCGTCTTTCTTTCCTATCGATCTCCCCTGAGACGCAGACTCGGGTTGCGGCAGACGACAACGGTACCAACGGACCACGGTCAGCGCGTCAAGATGTATAAGAGCTTATAGAACCGGAAAAATCAGGCGGAACTTAATCGGCTGAATCAGCTGATATGCCAGCGGCACCTGTTTGTCAGCGGATATCAAAGCAGCGTCATGACAGGAACATTTTTTCGGCGTCGATATCAAGCAGGGATAAAGCCCTGCGTTGCAACGGGGTCGGTTCCGCGACGATGTTGAAGCCGCAGTCGGGAGCGGCGGACAGGCTCATGCGGTTCAGCGTCAGCGTCGCGAGATCACTGAGCAGTGTATCAAAACTGTGCACGAAAAAACCGTCTCGGTTCACCTCAGAATCAGCTTTTGCTTCGGAGCTGTCGGAAACCGCGGTTTTCTCAGCCGGCGGGCAGCGCTTGTTCCGCGCCGCTTCGCGGTCGTCATCCTCGAACAGAAGCGGTGCCAAGCTGCGGCGCAGATGCCATTCGATGTACCATGCCGGCATGCACAGGAAGACATGGGCGCGGACGCGGTCGGCGTTATAAACATGGGCCGGCCACATCCCGAGGCGCGTTGTTTTCATGAAACGGAAGGCGCACTCGACTTGCGACAGGCTTGTGAACACCTCGACCGCCTCGGAGGCGCCGGCGGTTTCAGAATCAAAGTTGGTGCGGATGATGTAAATGCCGTCGAGTGCGGCCTCGGCGGCGATCTTGTCGCTGTCGCGGGACCAGCTCATGCCGTTCTCGCTCACCTTGATGCGGAAATGCTTGCGCATATTCCAGCGATTCGCCTCGGTGCCGAGCGCCCGGTCAGCGAGGTCGCGGTTTTGGCGAAATAAAAAGTCGATGCAATTAACCGCCGCTTGAAAAGAGCGAAAGCGTCGCTTTCATCCAGAGCGGAGCAGCTAGAAGCAAGGCGCCGCCACCTACCCATATGACCCATTTAAGGTTGTTCTCGACCCGTGCGAGATCAGCCTTAGTCGCGACTCCTCCCGTGACGCCCATATGCACCGCGTCAGTTATCGCTTCGGCTTTTTCCGCGCTGAAACCTCCGGCCTCAAGTCTTTTGGCAACAGCCAGTGTGTTAAAGTGTGTGTCTGTCATAATCCGTCCTGAATATCACGGTGCTTATGATCTGTCTGGCTGAAACTGCGGGTCGTTCAGGCAAAAGCCGAGAATCCGGATGCTCAATCGTCCTGCTAACACCGGGATGGCCGGCAAAGACCCGGAAAGTGTTGCAAGAACGGCATTCGGAGTAAAAAGGTAAATTCATGGGCGATTATTGAAAGTATCTTCATTCTTAAATGAATCATGTGTATAGACATTAATGTTATCACAAGTTCATGAATTCACAAAGCCGCATTTAACGACCATAAGCAGAGGTGAAAAATTCACTGATCCGCATACAACATGTAGATCCGCCTCAATCGCGGTCTACTAATGAAGTGATGCATTTCGCAGTTTAATCGGTGAAACAAAATCCCGTGCGAGTCCGCCGAAAACATTCGAAAACGCAATAATGTCAGTATATTCAAGGACATCAGCCAGTCAAAAGGCCGATGAAGTTCCGCTTGGATGGCGTCGATCGGCGGGAATTCAGCCGCCTTCACCCTTGCCGCCGGCAAGCCTGCGACGATGCGCCCGTGCAATCAGGAGCGCGGCGAATCCGTAGACAAGGCCGTTCGCGAGCGCAATCAATCCCGTCACACCGAGTCCGCCACCGGGAACGACATTGTGCAACGGAAGGGTAACCACTGTGCCAGGGGTGGCCAGCAACGACATAACGCCGTTTATCACGGGAATATTGCCGAGCAGGAAGGATATGTTGAGCAATGCGGGGACAAAGCCCAAGGCGAAGAACGGCCAGAACGGACGACGAGTTATCCGCAGCCGTGCATCCTCTGAAAGATGGATCCAAGAAATGAATTTTGACGTGCGCTTTTTCATGGTGGATCTCCGTTTCTGTGTTTTCTGCATTCTGCAAAGGGCGCTATCAGCATAGACAGAGCCTTTGGTCCCTGCCCAGACCTTTCTCTGCCGTAAAATCCGTAATCAAAGCGCCGCCTCGGACTGGCCCTTCTCGGACGTCAGCATTTCTTCGAGCCGGTCCGCCAAATTTTCGGTCATCCTGGCGAAATTCTCCAGCGACTCAAGAAGCTGAGGATCCGCCCGCTTATTATTGTCACGCGCCGCCGAGTCGCCGGAGCCCTCCTTGATGTTGCCAGCTTCGCTGTTCACCGCGCCCGGCCGTTTGGCCGCTTCAACCAGCTGGTCTGCCACTTTCAGCCCGGCCAGCAACAGTTCATTGGTTGCCGAACCCTGCGAATTCTGGGCGTTCTTAACTTCGTCCAGTGCCGCCTGAAGTACTTCGGCGGCTCTGGACGCTGCTTCCACTTCCAAGTTGTCCACCGCCACCGGAAGAAGCCTCCCGCCAGCGGAAATCTGAATGTCAGGCACGGTTGCCGCTCTTGATAATCGGCCGTAGCTCCGACATGATCGAATCAAGTTCCTCCAGATCTCTGGATCGTTCAGCCCTGAGTTCGGTCAAGTCGCGGCTCAGACTTTCGAGTGTTTCTGATTGATCTTCGGTTTTTTCGAGCTTGGCCTCCAGTTCTGAAGTTTTTTTGCGTTCCGCGGCCAACTCAAACATCAGTTTTTCGACTTCTTTGATCGTCGCTAGATCCCGCGATTCGATGCACGACATCATCCGGCGGCATGCGGCGTCAATCCGGGTTAACAATTCCGCTGCGTTGTCTTCCATGCTGAACCTGCCGCTTCCTCCGCCGACTCATTATCATGTACAATCCTCTCCAACGCAATAACATTGATCGCAGAATCAGGATGTTCCCTTACCGGTGCCGAGCCCGGCTTTCGGACTGTCGCCGGCTGGTTCAGGCTGGTGCTGCCTTGAATAAGACCGGCAGGTCCGTCAATGATATAACAGAACGCATGCGCCGCGCCTGCTTGCAGCCGTTCCATGATCAAGGATTCGCCGCTTGCGCTGCCAGATCCCCGCCAAGGCCGCAGGCGTTGGATCCAAGCGGAGAGCCGACGAAACCAAACCAAGTGGTACAGAGACTCCTGCGCACCCGACTGCGAATCCAAAACGGACAACGGGATCAAGGCCGCCGCAGGAACCGCATTCAAGGCGGAATCACTGATACGGAATCGACACTTTCGGTTGCCTTTCGCACGGCTTCGGTCAATACCTTGCGGTGGAAACTGCGAGAGGGCATCACTTGGAACTGAATGAGATCATAGACCTTCATCCGGACCACTGGAAACGCGCCTGCGCCATTCGCGCTTTGGCGATGGATGCCGTGCAGGCAGCCGAGTCAGGCCATCCCGGCATGCCGATGGGCATGGCAGATGTTGTCACGGTCCTGTTCGAAAAACATCTGAAATTCGACGCCTCCGATCCTCACTGGCCGGACCGCGACCGTTTCATATTGTCCGCCGGCCATGGATCTATGCTGCTTTACGCTCTGCTTCACCTTACCGGCTGCCGGGACTTCACGCTCGACCAGCTGAAAAACTTCCGCCAGCTTGGATCTGTGACGCCGGGCCATCCGGAATTCGGACATGGCGCGGGGATTGAAACCACAACCGGGCCGCTGGGACAGGGACTGGCGAACGCCGTCGGCATGGCGGTCGCCGAAGAATCTCTGCGCAAAAGATTCGGCCCGGAAATCGTCAGCCACCGGACCTACGCGCTGGCCGGGGACGGTTGCCTCATGGAGGGAATCAGCCACGAAGCGGCGGCGCTGGCCGGCAAACTCGGCCTCTCGCGCCTGACTGTTCTCTTCGACGACAACGGCATCTCGATCGACGGAAGCGTATCGCTGGCCGATGTGACCGACCAGCCGGCTCGGTTCAAATCTTACGGCTGGGACGTGCTGCAGTGCGACGGGCATGACCCGGATGCCGTTGACGCCGCGTTGAAGTTGGCAAAATCGAGCCGCTCTCCGTCGCTGATCGCATGCCGGACCGTCATCGGATTCGGATCGCCGAACAAGCAGGGAACCGCTTCGGCGCACGGCAGTCCACTCGGCGATGATGAAATCAAGACTGCCAAGTCAGCTCTGTTCTGGCCGCACGGACCATTTGAAATTCCCCGTGACGTCCGGGATAACTGGCTCGAAACCGGAAAAAGGGGTGGCAGTGAAAGACTTGCCTGGGAGCAAAGGCTCAGGAAAATGTCCGTCGTCCGCCGCCGCCGCTTCGAACGGATGATCAGCGGCGGCCTGCCCCGGCGGCTGACTCCGGCCATCAACGGGATCAAGCGGGAAATCTCCGCCTCTCAACCGAAAGCGGCCACCCGGAAGTCATCCGAGTTCGTTCTCTCGCGAATCAACCCCATCCTTCCCGAAGTGATCGGCGGCTCAGCGGATCTGACTGGATCGAACAACACCAAGACCCCGGATCTCGGCGTGTTTTCGGAGCAGAACAGAGCCGGCCGCTACATCCATTACGGCGTGCGCGAACATGCCATGGCCGCGGCCATGAACGGCATGGCTCTTCATGGAGGGATCAGACCTTACGGCGGCACGTTCCTCTGTTTCACTGACTATGCGCGCCCGTCGATCCGACTGTCGGCCCTCATGGGGCTGCCGGTCATCTATGTGATGACCCATGATTCGATCGGTCTCGGGGAAGACGGCCCCACCCACCAGCCCGTGGAGCATTTGGCCATGCTGCGCGCGACGCCGAATCTGAATGTGTTCCGACCCTGCGACACGGTTGAAACCGCCGAAGTTTGGCAGCTGGCTCTGGCTTCCAAAAACACGCCGTCCGTGCTTGTGCTGAGCCGGCAGTCCTTGCCGACTCTCCGCACTGCGCATCACAAAACCAACAAATGCGCCCGGGGTGCCTATATCCTCGCCGAATCCGCGGCCCCTAGGCGCGCGATCCTATTAGCCAGCGGATCAGAAGTCTCTGTAGCAATGAAGGCCCGGCAAATTCTCGAAGGCAGGCAAATCGGCACCCGCGTGATCTCCGTGCCGTGCCAAGAGCTTTTCGCGGCTCAGGACGAGTCATACCGGAGGCGGTTGCTGCCGCGGACAGCGGTCAGAGTCGCGGTAGAAGCTGCGGTACGGGACGGCTGGGACAAATGGCTGTACGGCGAGCGCGGCAGCGAAAGGCGGGCGGTATTCGTCGGCATGAGCGGATTCGGCGCTTCGGCGCCAGGTCCGGAACTGTTCCGGCATTTCGGAATCACCGCCGAAACTGTCGCGGAAAAAGCCGAGGCGCTGCTGCAGGGCTGATTCGGATGCTGGCCGACGGCGTCGAATTCGAGAGGCGGAAAGAAATTTGCTGAATTCTTGTGAAAGAATCGGCTTGCGCCTTCCTTTGAACGGTGGGTCTTTGGATCGCCGCTGAAAGTATGGAAATGAAATTAAGGAGTAAAAACATGACGGTAACAGCTGGAATAAACGGATTCGGGCGAATCGGCCGCAATGTTCTGCGGGCGCTTGCCGAAACGAAACGCACGGACCTGCAGGTGACGGCAATTAATGATCTGGCCCCCGTTGGGCATCTGGCCCATCTGCTGGAATTCGACTCAGTGCACGGGCGGTTTCCGGGGCAGATCCGTACCGGCAATGATTTTATTGATCTGGGTGACGGTCCGGTAAAGGTCACGGCGCTGCGCGATCCCGAAGAGCTTCCCTGGAACGGCGTCGAAATCGCAATGGAATGCACCGGACTGTTCACCAGCCGCGGCGGGGCGGCGCGCCACCTGGCCAACGGTTCCGCTAAGGTCTTGGTGTCAGCCCCTGCGACCGACGCAGACAGAACCGTGGTCTTCGGAGTCAATCATTCCAGCATCGAAGCCGGAGACCGGGTCGTCTCGAACGCATCTTGCACCACAAACTGTCTGGCGCCGGTTGCCAAAACGCTTGCCGGGACTGTCGGGATTGAGCGCGGCTTCATGACCACGATTCACAGCTACACCGGGGACCAGCCTGCGCTGGACGCCGTCCACAAGGACCTCTACCGTGCACGCGCCGCGGCCATGTCAATGATTCCAACCTCCACAGGCGCAGCACGCGCGGTCGGACTGGTTCTGCCGGACTTGGCAGGCAGACTCGACGGAGTGGCTATACGTGTGCCGACTCCCAACGTCTCGGTTGTGGACCTGACGTTTCAGGCGACGCGCGAGACAACTGCGGAAGAGATCAACTCGCACATCAGGGAGGCCGCGGACGGTGCGCTCGCGGGTATTCTCGGCTACACTGAAAAGGCGAATGTCTCCATGGACTTCAATCACGACCCGCACTCGTCGGTCTTTCACATGGATCAGACCAAAGTCATGGACGGCGGATTCTGCAGGGTGCTGAGCTGGTACGACAATGAATGGGGTTTCTCCAACCGGATGCTGGACACCGCCGTCCATCTGGCCAGTGCCTGACGCACTATAATACGCAGGGGACCTGCATGACCGGAAACTGGGACAGTCTGGACAATGTCGATCTTCGCGGCAAGCGGGTCTTGACGCGGGTGGATTTTAACGTGCCGATGCGGAATGGCCGGGTCACCGACGAGACCCGCATCGTCCGGACGCTTCCGACGCTTGAGACCATTCTCGGCAACGGCGGAATTCCGATCCTGATGTCCCATCTCGGACGTCCCGAATCAGCCGGCGACCGGCGGCATTCCCTGGCCGCCCTGACGGTGTCAATTGAACGGCTTTCCGGCGCGCCGGTGATTTTCTGCGGCCAGACCGTGGGCCCGATGGCGGAATCGGCGGTCCGGCGCGCGGAATCCGGCAATATCGTCCTGCTGGAAAATCTCAGGTTTGACTCCCGCGAACAGGAGAACGATCCGGAATTCGCGGCTTCTCTGGCAAGTCTGGGGGATGTGTACTGCAACGACGCGTTCTCGGTCTCACACCGCGCCCACGCCTCAATCGACCGCATTGCGGGATTGCTGCCTTCATGCGCCGGGCGCCTGATGGAAGCTGAACTGACGGCGCTGTCCTCGGCTCTGGACAACCCTGAGCCCCCTCTGCTGGCGATCATCGGCGGTGCAAAGATATCTACGAAAATCAAACTGATAAACAATCTTTTGGATAAAACTGACATATTGGTTGTCAGCGGAGCCATGGCGAACACGTTCCATCTCGCGCAGGGAATGCCGACAGGCGCGTCACTGGCCGAGCCGGACCATGCGGAGACTGCCCGGGCAATATTGAGCAAAGCCGCCGGGTACCGCTGCGAGCTTGTTCTGCCGGTCGATTCAGTCTTGGCTCCGCGTCTGGAAGCCGGAGCCGACCGGTTCACCGCACCGGTTTCCGAGTGCCCTGACGACATGATGATACTGGATATCGGACCGCGTTCGGCGGCGCGGATCAAACAACTGATGGAAAGGGTCCGGACATTGGTCTGGAATGGTCCGCCCGGAGCGTTTGAGCATCCGCCATTCGACGCGGCGACGGTATCGCTGGCGCAGGCGGCTGCGGAACTCACCCGCCGAGGCAAGCTCTTGTCCTTCGCAGGAGGCGGTGACACAGCCGCCGCGCTCAACAGCGCCGCCGTTTTGGATGACTTCACTTATGTCTCGACCGCGGGAGGCGCATTCCTGGAATGGATGGAAGGCCGCCGGCTTCCCGGAATCACGGCGCTGGACAGATCATATTCATCGCGGCGGAATTGAATTCACATCCGGCGCGGAACATGGCACGATGAGAGGAATCAGGCGCATACAGCGCTCAGCGGGGCTGCGGAGTATGAAGGTCGGCATCAGAAGAGTCAGACTTCCGGGAGTGACAGCCGCGGCTTGGGTCGGCGGCGCCCTGTTGCTGGGCAGTTATTTTTCATACGCTGCTTTGCAGGGAGATTCCGGGATTTTCCGCAGGATTCAGATCATTGATCAAGCGACCGAACTCCAGAAGGAACTGGACCGGCTGAACACGGAAATCGGCAAAATGCGGAATCTGACGCTGCGCCTTTCCGATGACTATCTTGATCTCGACCTGCTTGACGAACGGGCCCGCAAGGTTCTCGGCTACATCCGGACCGACGAAATCATCATCAATTGACCGCAGGCAGAGTTCTGCGCCTCCGTCGCTCATGCGCTCTGGAAATCATCCGCAGTCGACTCTAAGATAGCCGCCGCGAGGCGGCCGGCCAAGGAGGAACCAGCTAAATGGCCAACAAAAGGCGCAAAAAGGAGTCCGGCGCTGCTAGAGACGAATTGTTCGGGTATTTCAGAACGATGCTGCTGATCCGCCGTTTCGAGGAAAAAGCCGGCCAGCTGTACGGAATGGGGCAGATCGGCGGTTTCTGCCATCTTTACATCGGCCAGGAAGCGGTGGTGACAGGCTTGGAAGCGGCAGCCGCGGAAGGAGACAGACGCATAACGGCTTACCGCGACCATGGGCACATGCTGGCGTCCGGCATGCATCCGAACGGCGTCATGGCGGAACTGACCGGCAGATCAGGCGGTTATTCGCGCGGTAAAGGCGGCTCCATGCATATGTTCAGCAAAGAAAACCGTTTCTACGGCGGGCACGGCATCGTCGGCGCCCAAGTGCCCATCGGCGCCGGACTCGCTTTCGCGGACAAATATCTGAACACACGAAATGTCACTTTCACCTATTTCGGCGACGGAGCGGCGAACCAAGGCCAAGTTTACGAATCCTTCAACATGGCGTCCCTGTGGAAGCTTCCGGTGATCTTTGTCATCGAAAACAACCATTACGCAATGGGAACCTCGACCGAGCGCTCATCCTCAACACCGGAATTCCACACCCGCGGCGCGTCATTCGAAATCCCCGGCGAAATCGCTGACGGCATGGATGTCCTTGCGGTGAAAGAAGCGGGAGAACGGGCCGCTGAACATTGCCGCTCGGGAAAAGGTCCATATATTCTGGAGCTGCTGACCTACAGGTACCGAGGGCACTCCATGTCAGATCCCGCAAAATACCGGAGCCGTGAAGAGGTCCAGAAGGTTCGCGGCGAACAGGATCCGATCGATGCGGTACGTGCGCGGCTGCTCGCGCTCCCGGATGTCACAGAGGATGACATCAAGAAAATAGACTCAGAAGTGCGGTCAGTTATCAATGAATCAGCGGAGTTCGCGAGGACAAGTCCGGAACCCGAAGAGAAGGAACTTTACACGGATGTTTATGCATAAAGCATGCGGGGGCCGAAGTGCCCCGGCTGCGGCGGAGAAGATAAAATGAAATCCGAAGTGCTGATGCCGACGCTGTCTCCGACGATGGAAACCGGCACACTGGCGAAATGGCTGGTCACCACCGGCGATGCGGTGTCAGCAGGAGATATCCTCGCCGAAATCGAAACCGACAAAACCACAATGGAGGTCGACGCCCATGAAGATGGCCAGATTATTGAACTGCTGGTCGCCGAAGGGGCAGCCGACATTCCCGTAAACTCGGCAATCGCTGTCCTTGAGACCGATAGTCCGACCGAACGGAATACCGGTCGGGCTGCGCCGGCAACGGAGACAGCCGCACCGAAACCGGAAATAAAAGAGCTGGTGTCAGCGACGCCGAGCCCGCCGTCAGCGCCGGCCCCGCCAGCGCAGGCCGCGGAATCCGAATCGACCGGAGAGACCCGGCGCACGACACTGCGGGCCGCGTTGCGGGAAGCCATGGCGGAGGAGATGCGCCGTGACGCGAATGTGTTCCTGATGGGAGAGGAAGTCGCCGAATATCAGGGTGCCTACAAGATTTCGCAGGGTTTGCTGGAAGAATTCGGTCCGGAACGTGTCGTTGACACCCCGATCACTGAACACGGATTCACCGGGCTGGGCGTCGGGAGCGCATTCGCCGGGCTGCGTCCCATCGTTGAATTCATGACATTCAACTTCGCCATGCAGGCCATTGACCAGATTGTGAATTCCGCCGCTAAGACACTCTATATGTCAGGCGGTCAAATGGGATGCCCGATCGTGTTCCGTGGACCGAACGGAGCAGCGGCGCGCGTCGCCGCTCAACACAGCCAGGATTATGCGGCATGGTATGCGCATGTGCCCGGACTGAAAGTCATTCAGCCTTTCTCGGCCGCCGACGCCAAAGGTCTTCTGAAGTCCGCGATACGCGATTCGAACCCGGTGATATTTCTTGAAAACGAAATTCTTTACGGACGCGAATTCGATGTGCCGCTGGCCGAAGATTTCACGGTTCCGATCGGCAAAGCCAAAATCCAGCGGGAAGGAAACGATGTCACGTTGATCTCTTTCGGTATCGGGATGTCCCACACGCTGGAAGCCGCCCGGCAGCTTGCAGAGACCGGTATCGACGCCGAGGTGGTCGATCTCCGCACACTGCGCCCGATGGACACCGAAACCGTGATCTCATCCGTCAAGAAAACCAACAGATGCGTGACGGTTGAGGAAGGCTGGCCCGTCTGCTCAATCGGGAGTTACTTGAGTTCCGTCATCATGCAGCAGGCTTTTGACTGGCTTGACGCTCCGGTTATCAACTGCACCGGTAAAGATGTCCCGATGCCTTATGCAGCTAATTTAGAGAAACTTGCGCTTGTCACGCCCGGCGAGATAGTCGAAGCGGCGCGGTCGGTCGCTTACAGGTAAGTCAATCATCATGGCACAACTGATCAAACTTCCGTCTCTCTCTCCCACGATGGAACAAGGGTTCCTCTCCAAATGGCATATTAAAGAAGGCGATTCGGTTGACGCGGGGGATCTGCTCGCTGAAATCGAAACCGACAAGACGACAATGGAATACGAAGCCGTTGATCCCGGCATAATCGGAAAGCTCTTGGTTCCCGAAGGGTCCGAGCCGGTCAGCGTCAATCAGCCGATCGCCGTCCTCCTCGAAGAGGGCGAATCGATGACGGACAATGTCGAGAATATGTCTGAAGACATCTCGCCGCAGCCGGCCTCAATTCCTGAGCCGCAGCCGGCCGGCCCGCAGACGCCGGCTGAGAAAACCGCGTCACATGGCGGGGACAGGATTTTCGCTTCTCCGCTGGCGCGCCGGATCGCAAAAGAAAAGAATATTGACCTGCGTTCAATCACGGGATCGGGACCTCACGGCCGCATCGTAAAGTCTGACGTGGAAGATGCGCGGGTCCGGACCATAGACGTCCCACCCGCTCTTCCCGCATCGCTGCCGGATACCGCCGCCCGGTACAAGGGCCGGGAATTCACCGCCATTCCCGTCAGCGGCATGCGCAGAACAGTTGCCGCACGGCTGTCCGAGGCCAACCGAACCATCCCGCACTTCTATCTCCGCCGCGAATTCAACATAGATCCGCTTCTGGGCCTGAGGAATTCGGTCAATGACGCGCTTGCTGAACGGAATGTCCGGGTTTCGATCAACGACTTCGTTATCCGCGCGGCGGCTCTTGCGCTTCAAACGGTGCCGGAGGCGAATTCGGTCTGGGCGGAAGATCAGATTCTGCGGCTCAAACCCTCAGACATCGCCGTGGCGGTCGCGGTTGAGGACGGGCTGTTCACACCTGTCATCTTTGACGCTGAAACCAAATCCATTCAGGAACTTGCGATCGAAATGAAGTCCCTCGCTGCCAAGGCCAAAGCGCGGAAACTGATGCCGGATGAATATACCGGCGGAACGTTTTCGATTTCTAATCTCGGCATGTTCGGCATCACCGGCTTCGATGCCGTCATCAATCCGCCGCATGCGTCAATTCTCGCGGTCGGCGCGGCGCAGCGCAGGGCGGTGGAGAAAGAAGACGGATCAATCGGATTTTCTACGGTCATGCCGGTGACGCTGTCGTGCGATCACCGGCTGATTGACGGGGCCGTCGGCGCGGAATTCCTTGGCGCAATCGCCGGCAGGATCGAGAATCCGGTGTCAATGCTGCTGTGATGGCAACTCATATGAATCAAGCCAAGGATAATTCCATCAGGAGTTATCCACAGCGGTTGTTCGGCGCGAGGCCTTCAGGTCATTTTTGCATTCACACTTGGATGCCGGTTCAGGGTCCGTCGATAATCACTTTGCCGCGATCAGACCAGCGGCCAGTCAGTAGTTCGTCATTGTTGGATTGACAGCTATAGGGAATGCAGTTGAATATCCGCTTCACCGTCTCCCGGGAAATGCTATCGACGACATTCAACGTGGCCAGCTGCTCGCCGAGCAGTGCCAGAGGCTGTGAGGAATGCTCTTCGGGAGGCTCCGAGCAGGCGATCATCGCCAGCTTCTCCTCGCTCTCGCCGTCAAGCTTCGGAGGAACGCGGTTCAATTGCGGCCTGCGCCTGAAGCCGCTGTTCCCTCCTCGACGAAACACCGGCGTCGCCGTGCCGCCCCCAACGGAATCAGCGGCGTCGGCATCGGTGCGCCCGCCGCTCGGCCGAATGAGACGGTCTCCTCTGATTCGGCCCTTTCATGATCTTGGAGCCGAATGCGCTGTATCTGATGTCCGATCTGTTCCTGTCGATCCGTCATAACTTCCTGCCTCTTGAATCGCCGCCAATAGTCTGACACAGCGGGAATGATGATAATAGGGTGCAGCGGACGTTCTGATTCCCAGCGGGAATGTCCCGATGCGTCCCTGTGGATGACTCTTGACGGAATTATCCTTAATTCACGGGCAAGAAAAAAAGGCTGAATTTTATCGAAAACGCCCATGAATCCGAAACTGGAAGCCTCTTTGAATAGGGGTTGTCTCAAGGTCCGCTTCACTCAGCTCTCTGCTCCTGACGCAGCAGCCAAATTGCCAAGATATACCCGACAATCGCGAAGAAACTAGCTTCCCCTGCCGTGAGGATTGGATCTTCGCCTGCCGTCTGCTCATGACCGCTTCCCGCCAAGTTGCGGAATTCATTGATAGTTTTGTTCATCATTGACGAATTGTCCGCAAGCTTTCTCCACCGCTTCTCAGCTTCCGTGGGAGGGATTTCACTGCGTCCAAATTCCGTCAAACAAAGTTTAAGCAAGTCCGGCAACCCGAGGCTGTCCGTTTCCCCGATGCCCCGATTATATAGGACGGTCTTCGTCGTCGTTTCCAGCATATCGATAGTCGCGCGGACCATTTGGCGCGGATCATCCGGCAAAGCATTTTTTATCCGGTCTATATGTCGCGCCAAGTCGATTGAAGAATTCTGTCTGACCTCCTCTAGTTCCTCGAAAACGCGCATCATGGCAGCTACCCGGGGATTCGACAACGACTTGGTCAGATCCGCGATAATCGCATTAACATGGGCAGGTCCCTGCGCCCAGTCCTCATCCGGTATCGTCAACAGCATGATTTCCAGCACCGCATCCAACTTCCGGCCCGCGAGACGCGCCTCGTACCACTCGATCCAGACCTGCCAGCTTTCGGTGTGGGGCAATCTGTCCCTGAAGCCCGCCCACCGTCGGCTCGCCCAGACCGGCGTCCCGCCGAGCCAGAGAGCTTTCTCGCTCAGCCCCGCTGCCGTCTCTTCAGACCGTTCCCGTGCGTTCTCGCTTGACTCCAGCCACTCGACATCCAGCGTGACCGCGTTCCAGAATTCCTTGATATGCGGGGCGACGGTCTTATCCGAATTGTCTTTTTCTGGGCCTTCAAAGAATTCGGTTTGTCCATGGATGCCGTCGATCGCAATGTGCGCGGTCTCCGCGGCCGAAACGGCTGCTTCGTAGACCGCAGTCTGACCGCCTGTTCCCTTCTCAGCCTCAACGGCAGCATTAACCGAATGCGCGGCTTCTACCGCAGCATCCACGGCATGTTGCGCGGCACTCAGCGCGTCAGCTTCGTTTTTGCAGCGCTTGGCTTCTTCTTCGTCATTGCCCGCGTCACGCGCTTCCAGGAAAGTCATGCGAGCCCCAAAGGCCAGGCTGCTGACCGCGGACCCGGCATCCTGCCCTGCAGACCGGGCAATCCTGTGGACTTCTTCCATGCGCCTTGGCCACGCGCCCGCGAACCCCGATGCCGCCAGCGCGCGAAACCACGGCAGTATGATATCCCGGCACCGTTCCCTTCCGTCCTCGTGAAGCGCAATTTCAAGCACGGGCGCGGCCCGGAGCGCGACACGCGCCGCCAAGACACAAGCCAATCCTGGCGCCCTTCCATTCAACCAGTCCCGCAGGGCGGAGCTGTCCCTGATTTCAGCCATTCCGCAATTTTCCCCTTCTCCGTGCAGCAGTTCACCCCTTGCATAGCGAACCGTTTTACCAGAGCTATCAGGCTTGGCGAAGTAACATATTGATCGCGCAAGAACGAATATTTGTCCCACGCCGAAGACACACCTGCCGAACTGCGCTTGCTGTACCTGTGTATCCAGTACGGATGGCATAAAGTCGAGAGAAAGATCAACCGGGGGAATGTCCCGCTTGATGTTGAAACCCGCAGGAGCGATGCTGCCTGTCGGCTATCTACGCGGCGTCCTTGAGCCGGTCAAGCCGATCCTTTCGACTATGTTCGATGAGAGCCTGTTTGAGAACGGGCAGCTGCCTGTACGCCTTGATGCGGCGGAAACCCTTCTCGGCCCTGTCATGCCGGCAGCGGTCCATCGCAGAGCCATCCCGGCGCTCCTCCAGCGCTTCACGTTGCGGCAGACCTGCCGGACCGTGCTGTTCATCGATTCGATGATGTTCGTGCTCGCCAGCGACCGCCGCAGCTCTGACGGCAGGCCGAGCCGGGAGACGGTCAGGACCTCGTCCAAGCCCTCAAGTATCGACCGGGAGACGTCCGGAGCCTCCTGTTCGAACCGCTGAGCCAGGCTGCGCATCAGCCGCTCGGCCTTGTCGGCGTCATCAAGTTCCCAGGCTTGCCTGAGCGTCCGCCGCACGCCGGCGTGATGTTCCGCGGCGAGACGGTCGATGATGTTGCGGCCCTTGTGAACCTGACAGCGCTGAATAGGGATGTCCGCGCCGAAAGTGCGCCGGATCGCCTTGCTGAGCGCCCTGGCTCCGTCGACGATGAACAGATAACAGCCCTTCGGATCAAGCCCGCGCCGGATCAGATCATCAAGCAGAGCCTGCACGGTCGCGGCGTTCTCCGTCGCGCCTTCGATGACGACTGGCGGGCGCTTACGCCCCGACGCGTCAATGCCGACGGCCCCGATCATCAGCAGGCGGTCGCTCATATGCAGCCCGTCGATCTGAATCGCGACGAGATCAAGCTCCGACAGATCGGAAGTCATCCATTCATCAAACTTCGCCTGCGTCAACGCCTTGAACCGGCGGGACACGGCCGATTTCGACAGCCCGCAGCCCGCCCCGCAGGGAACCCCGGCCTCCGGAATCCTCACCGCCCGGCGGAACTTGCGGGTCGCTACGTTCGCGGTCATCAAGTTCACCGCCCATCGGTCGAGATAACCGTCCGCGGAGATTTCTTACTGGCTCGGCAGAGACATCTCCTTGCCCGCAGCCTTGCAGCGGAGACGCGGACGGTCGATGCCGACCTTGCCGCCGTGAAACCCGACCTGGGAACGCGTATGTCCCCAGCGGTGCCCCGGCTTGTCGGGAGAATGACTGTGACGTTTCCCGGCCAGCCGTTCGGCGTCCTCGTCCATCATCTGCCGCAGATACGCGATGCCCGTCGTCAGGCAGAATTTCTCGAAACTCTCGGTCACGTCTTCGTACGCCTCTTCGACGAGCGCGTTGATGTTCGGAGCGCTGGCGGAGGCGCCGGGGAATGTGCTAACGGTTTTCATGGTGTTGCTTCCTTTTCTTCAAAAAATCCCCGAGCTGATTCTCGGGGGAGAGGCAACACCGCCCATATCAAATTCAACATCAAGTGGGACATCCCCTCAACCGGCCGTGTACGTTTGTGATACACCTAATCCGGTAACAGAGGAGAAAGTCTTAATGGCTGACACTCAAGACATAGCGAACTCCCTTGGAATGTCCGCAGCCGAGTTCGAGTCGCTCATATCTCGATTCGTGGCTGGGATCCGGCCGGACTGGGCTATTCGGATTGACAACGCGATCAAGGTCGGCGACCATGAACGGGTAAGCAGCCTGATTCTGCGACCGCTGATGGATCGGATCCGCAGGGTCGAGAATGCCTTCAATGTGCCGGTCGGCGATCGGTTGCAGGAAGATGTGAGCTTGGGCGATGCATGGCGTTATTATTCCAGTTTGAATAAGTGGGTGAAGCATTGATGATGAAAACAGCAAATCAGTTGATTTTGATGCCGATGAGTCAGGGCATGAAGACAGGAATACAGAATCATCAACATCATCTTTGGGACACCCACCGCTGACAAGCCGAATGTCGGAGGCTGACAATTTGAACAATTGCGGCCTGACGGGCATCCAGTCATTTAGATGCTGAATTACCCGACGGATCAAAAAGCATGGGGCAGTTGACGTGGGGAGATCCCGATTGAGCGGCACTGCCTATTGATTTTATACGCGTTGTCCTTGAGCCAGTCAAGTTGATTCTTTCAGCGATGTTTGATGATCGCTTGTTCGAGAACAGGCACCTGCCTGCAGGCCTTGATGCGGCGGAAACCCTTCCCGGCCCTGTCATGCCGGCCGCGGGGCTGGCGCAGAGCCATCCCGGCGTTCCTCCGGAGCTTCACGTTGCGTCTAGGGCTATCGCTTTTGCGACTCCCAGTTTTCCGGCAGCATTCCGGCGGAGCTGATGAGCTTCAGCGCATAGCGGTGATGCTGTCCGGCTTTCTTGAGTTTGCCGCGCATTGACTCAGCCTGCTTGTCCTCCGTGACCGGCGCTAGGCTGAGAGACAGCCGCTTCGCTGAACAATTATGAAATAATCACTTCGGTTTTCCATACGGGAACCATACCGTTAATATATCCCCGGCCAAACTCCGAAATGCATCGCTTCATCTGTAGACCGCGATTGAGGCAGATCTACATGTTGTATGCGGATCAAGCGGGTGCGATACTCTCTATGATGAAAACGGAGGGAATCGCATGCCGTCGGGCTTTAACTGCTTGACCTGGTTTGACCGTTACCAGCTTCAGGCGCTGAAGAAAAGCGGTTTCTCGCAAAGAGGCATCGCGGCGGAGATCGGCTGCTCGCAGTCGACGGTGAGCCGCGAACTCGCCCGCAACACCGGGCTGCGGGGCTGCCGCTGCCGCCAGGCGCAGCGGCTGGCCGAAACCCGGCGGCGGGAAGCCTCGTCGGTTCCCCGCAAGATGTCGCCGATGAGCTGGAAGATCATCGAAATATGTCTGAAGTCTGGACAGGCCCGCAGCAGATTTCGGGCCGCTCAGCGATGACGGGTGTCATGACGGTGAGTCCGACCTGGATTTACCGTCACATCTATGCGGACCGGGCGGCGGGGGGAAGCCTGTTCCGCTGTCTCCGCCGCCGGGGGCGGAAGCGCTGCCGCCGAGGCCGGAACGGCTCCGGGCGGGGCGTGATTCCGGGCCGTAGGGACATATCCGAGCGGCCCGCGATCGTCGAGGAGAAGACCCGGGCGGGAGACTGGGAAGCGGACACGATCATCGGCGTCCGGCACCGGGGAGCCTTGGTTTCGCTTGTCGACCGGGCGACGAAATTGACTTTGCTTCAACAGGTTGAGAGAAGGACGTCGTCCTTGGTCAGGGCCGCGGTCATCAAGTGTCTTCAGCCTGTGTCCGACATGACTCACACGATCACGGCTGACAACGGCAAGGAATTCGCGGAGCATGCGGAGGTCTCGCGGGCTCTCGACGCGGACTTTCACTTCGCCCGCCCGTACCGTTCATGCGACCGGGGTTTGAACGAGCATACGAACGGCCTGGTGAGAGAACAGCTTCCGAAGTCGACGGACTTCCGGACGATAGATCCCGCCGAGGTCCGGAGGGTGCGGGACGCGCTTGATAACCGCCCCCGCCGCTGCCTGGGTTACCGGACCCCGGCGGAGGCTTTCCGTGAGGCTGCGGAGGCGGCCGCGGGCGGATGAAGCCGGGCAGGGGCGTCCTCGAAAAATTTCCGGTCCCGTGCGGCGGCTCAGCGGCGGCTCGGGCCAGCCCCCCCCCCGCTGAAACCGCCTGCGGACCGCTTGGAAGAGGCGGAACTGAACTTTCCGGCTGCCGGCTGACCCCGGCCAGCGGCTGGATCACGACGGATTCCCGCCGCTCTCATGACCCGCGGCCGCCGGAAACGCATTTGCGGGGCATCCGCGGCATCTGCTACAGCTTGATTCTGACAGAGAGCCGCCGGCTGAACCCGGTGATGCATTTCATTGTTGTACGGGCGTATTAAACAAACTCGGTAAGCCGCGGGTTACGGTTTACGAAAGGAGGAGAAAATGGCGGGCGACGTGTACCGGAATCCTTTCCGCCCCGGCTTCGGCGATCTGCCTCCGGTGCTGGCCGGCCGCGAGGCGCTGAAGCGGGAACTCAATGCGCGGATGGACGCTCTCCGCAGCGGAGAGCGCCGGGTCTCCGGGATTCAGCTCATGGGTCCGCGCGGCTGCGGCAAGACGGCCCTGCTGGCTTGGCTTGAGAAACAGGCTGAGAAAAAGAAGATTGAATCCATCTTTTTGTCCATAGAGGCTTTCGCCAGCCTTGATATGCTTGTCGGCGTGTTGCGGTTTCTTAAGGGAGGCATGTTCGGCCTTGGCAAAGGCGACCTGCGCATAGGAGCCGGCATTGACGGGATTCCCGGATTCTCTGTTTCCGCGGGAATCGGCGGCGGCGTCCCGGCGGACAGGGCGGCGGCGACCGTCTCTCGGCATCTGGATGCGCTCGCCCGCCGCCGCCGCCGGCTGCTCGTGTTGATCGACGAGGCCCACGGTTTGCCGGCTGAAACAGCCCGGCCTTGGTATGACGCCTTCCAAGCCGCTGCGCGGAGACATCCGATGCTGCTGGTGATCGCCGGCACGCCGGATCTGCAGATGGTTCTCGACGTTTCGGGTTCGACCTTCACCGAACGTTTTGGAATCTGTCCGGTCGGCCGGCTGGCCCGGGAGGATGCCGCCCGGGCTCTGACCGAGCCCTTCGGCGAGCGGGCGCGTTTCGAGGACCGGGCCCTGTCAGCCGTCCTCGACGAAACGCAGGGCTACCCTTATTTCATCCAGCTGTGGGGAGAGGCGATCTGGAACACGGTCGCCGAGTCCGGCGTTTCCAGCATCGGCATGCCGCAGGTCGAGACGGCGGCGGCGGCTGCCGGCCAGCGGCGGCAAAGGCTTTACAGCCGGCGGATAGGCGAGATGCTTCGCATGGGCATGCTGGTCCCGGTTGCCGAGACGGCGCTGGAAATCAGAAGGGGCCGGCGGCGCCCGAACGAATTTGACTTGATGAGAACCGCGGACAGGATTGAAGCCGCCGGCGGCGGCGACTGGAATGCGGCGAGCCGGGCGCTGCTGCACACCGGTTTTATCTGGGATGAGGAACCCGATAAATGGGAGTACGGGATTCCGAGCCTCGCTGATCATGTCGTCCAAGCCGCGGCAGGGCGCTGCGCCGACAATGCCGCGGCCGGTCCGTCGCTGGCGGCGGCGGCGCGTTTGCTTAAGGCTAAGGAGACGGCGACGCCGGAGAACCTGATCCAGACGATGGCGGCGGCGGGGGCCGGCAATAAAGCTGCCAGCCACCTGAAGATACTACAGCGGCAGGGCATTTTAGTTGCTGAGGAAGACGAAAAATTCGTACTCGCTGCCCCGCTTCTGGCCGAACAGGTTCTGAAGCGTCTCGGCATTGATCCTGCCGCCGAGGCGCCGGGCGGCGCGGAAGGACGGCGAAGAGACGGCGGCCCGGCTGATCCGCGAGGGGCGTCTGATAACCCGGCCGGGGATGAAGCGGGCTAGCGGACTGTTCGTCGTGGCCGACCCCGTCGGCGGAACCTTGGGATGACGACGGCCCCGCACCCGGTATGTGACTGCGCATGTGGCGGCATACGCTTGATTAACTCATTTAAACACCCTCTGTCTTGGCCGCAGGATGAAAAGCGGACGCTGCGGGCGAAAGTAATGGGAATTATTATACACTTAACTCCATCGCGGGCAGTTCCTTCAGGCATCGCATCACCTACAAGGAACTGGCGGCATGACCGGGCCGATTCCGAAGGAACCGGACGCGATTGCAAACCGCGCTCTTTCCTACAGACCATGCCAGACGGCGGTGTCGCGGACGCGTTTCGTGAGCGGCTGGAAGTGTAGTTAAGTATATAATTCCCAAAGTAACGCTTGCAGGAAAAGTGTTTTTCTTATCATTTTCAGTATTTTGAGATTAAAAAGTTCAGTTTAATACCGGATTCTAGCCCGAAGTTCCAGTGCCGATAAAGCGCAAGTATCTGATATAAATGACGTTCGATAGATTTCAGCGGTGTTTTACAGGGTACACTACGGCTTCACACCCAGGAGTTTGAATGCTTTTCTCTGGAGCGGCGTGGGCCGTGCAGTGACTTGGAAGGGTTCGGCGCCCGCAAGGCGGGGCACCACGGTGTTGCGGGTGACAGCAGCGAGATCACGGATGAGGGTGCGGAAGCTGTGCACCGGATCCCCCTCGGGCGTCCTCTTCGTTGCCGCTTCAGTCCTGGCGCTCGGCGATACCTGCGCCGGAGCCACGACGGATGGCCGCCGGGCCTCGGCGCCTTCGGCATCTTCGTCGTCGAACAGCATGGGCTTGAGCCTCTGACGCATGTGCCATTCGACGTAGTAGGCCAGCATGCACACGAAGATGTGTGCCCGGACCCGCGGCTCGGTGCGACAGCAGACGGGGCGGACCTTCAGGTCCACGGTCTTGAGGCTGCGGAAAGCCCGTTCCACGGAGCTCAACCGCTTGTAGGCCCTCACCGTGCCGGGGCCGTCGAGTTCGCTCTCCGGCAGGCTGGTGCGGATCACATAGAGACCGTCGAGCCTGGCCTCAGCGGCGATGGAGGCTTCGTCTCGCCGGAAGGTGAAGGCGCCGTCATCGCCGATGGACCACTTGAAGTGCTTGGCTGCCTTGTACTTGCCGATGACCTTGCCGACCCGCTCCCCGATCTTCCCGGCGCCTTTGAGACGGCGTTTCTCACGCCGTGTCGCCGCTGCGATCGGTTCGAGCAGGGCTTCGGTAGCCTTGATCAGTTCCCGGCGCTTGCGGGCCCGGTCCTCGGCCAGCAGGGGGTTGCGGCACACCATGAGGCGCTCGCCGGGATAAGCATCGCTGGTGATCTCCGCCAGGTCTCTCTCGTCGAAGAGCGACATTTTCACGTCGCCGGCCTCCGCCAGTGAACGGACAGCCGGTCCCCTCAAGGCGCTGATCCAGTCCAGCCCCGCAGGTTTCACATCCTGGCGGATCCGCGCCTCGGTCAGCATCCCCCGGTCTCCTACCAGCACCACCTTCGCAAGGGAGAACCGCTTCCGCAGCACGGCGACCTGCGAGGAAAGCGCGGCCGGATCCGCCGTATTGCCGGGGAACGCCTGCACCGACACCGGACACCCGTTCCGGTCGCACATAAGGCCGAACTCGATCTGCAGCTTGCCCTTCTTGCCGTCCCGGGAATGACCGCGTTTAGCCAAGGGACACGCTCTCCCTTCCATCCATGCCGAGGTCAGGTCATAGAGCACTGGACAGCCTTCTTCGAGGTGCCGCTTCGCCAGAGACCGCTCGATCCTCTCCTGGCGCTCCAAGAGCCAGTCCATGGCGCCGTAGAGATCGTCCTCGTCCGGTTCCGCATTGAGGATCTCGCCGAGGGTGCTCACCGCGGTAGCCTCGGCCAGTCCCCTGGCGGTGGCCAGCTTCGAGGCGGGTTCCAGTATCCGTGCCGCGATCATGGCCAGCGCCTGATCCCGCCTGGATGAGGGCTTCGGGTCGATCAGCCTGTCCAGTCCCAGCTTCTTCAGTGTTCCCAGCGCCGCGGCGACATGGCCGTGAGGAAGGGAGCGGACGATGTCGAAGGCATCGTCGAGGCGCCGCACCGCGGTCCCTCCCTTCAGCAGGATGCGCAATCCCTCGATAAGAGGGGGCGGCCACTTGGAGAGGTTGGCGATGGTGCGTTTTTTGACCTTTCCGCCTTCGCGATAGGACTCGCGGAGCAGGACGGCGGGTGGAGAGGAGCGGTTGGGGACTGATTCGATATACATGACTACTTAATATAGGTTTCAGTTAAATCATATCAAGTATAAAATACATTTATACATGGGTACATAACGATATCCGGCAAATCCCGCAGACTACGCAAAATCAACAACTTAACCTGAATATCAGCTGGAAATCAGAAGGAACTTCGGTCTAGCCGTCAATTTCGCTGGATTACAGGCGTACAAGCCGCTGCTCCCCGTTCAGACGGGCGATTGACGCTTCCGGATCTGCGCCTGTTGAATCTGGATTCAAGATCGCCGCCCGGCATCATAAGCTGATTGTTCATTGCCGCAACAGCCGGCTTGTCCGGCAGACACGATTCACCTCGCTGAAGCCCGAACATCAGATGGTGTCCACAGTGCGCCCAGAGCCTGTTGAACAATAGAGTCGCGGTTGATACCGAAATGACGGTAAAGATCTCCTATCGCGCCCGCTTGGCCGAAATGCTCAACACCTAATGGAATGGTTCTGTGACCTGCGACTGATCCCATCCAGGACAAAGTGCCGGGGTGGCCGTCGATTACCGTCAGCAAAACAGAATGAGCGGGCAGCCGGGACAGTAATGATTCCACATGGCTTTTTGCCCTTCGGTTTCCGCGCGGACGGTCACGCTGCGCGGCAGTCCATCCGGCATTCAGCCGATCAGCCGAAGTGACAGACAACACACCGATATCACGCCGCCATTCCGCCAGCAGGCCGGCCGCTTGAATCGCCTCCGGCGCGACAACTCCCTGATAGATGATCACCAGTTCGCAATTGGGACCCGGCTCCCGCAGCCAGTAAGCGCCGTTGATCGCGCCTGTCCTGAATTCTTCTTCAGAACTGCGAACCGGCTGTTCGACCGGATTGGTGCTGAGCCGAAGATAAACCGAGCCGCCCGTCTCGTCACGCAGCCACGTTTTTTCGTCAGGATGACCTTCGCCGTCACGCTGTATGTAGTCAAAGGCCCACTCCAAAATAACTGCCAGTTCATCGGCGAACGCGGGCTCGAAGGCCGCCAGTCCGTCCTGAGATATGCCGATCAAGGGTGTGCCTACGGATTGATGAGCACCGCCTTCCGGCGCCAAGGTCACGCCGGAAGGCGTCCCGACGATGATGAAACGGGCGTCCTGATAACAGGCATAGTTGAGAGCATCGAGGCCACGGCAGACAAACGGATCGTACACCGTTCCAACTGGAATCAGACGTTTGCCCCAGAGGGAGTGGGACAGACCCGCCGCGCCGAGAAGCAGGAACAGGTTCATTTCGGCGATGCCGAGTTCGATATGCTGTCCTTCGGGACCGAATACCCACTTGGCGGTGGAAGGAATACGATGCTCAATGAATGCGTCAGGCAGTTCATCGCGGGCAAACAGCTTTCTCCGGTTTACCCAAGAACCCAGACTCGTCGTGCCGGTGACATCCGGCGATGTCGTCATGATGCGCCCGGAAAGCTCGCTGTCCCCTTTCGCCAGTTCATCAAGAATTTTACCGAAAGCGGCTTGGGTCGAGACCTGCCTGTCCGCGCCTGAATCAATTGCCGGAACCTTGAGCGGTCGTGCGCTGCAGCGGCGCGCTTCTTCGGAGAAGAACGGTGTTTCCCGCAGGAAAGAGCGCAGAGAATCCAAATCTTCCACACCGCTGAATGGGTCCCATTCCCTGCCCTCCGGCACACCCATCGCCGCCTGCCAGTCAGCGAACTGCCGGGGAGTCATCAGTCCGCCGTGATTATCCTTGTGGCCGGCGATCGGCGTTCCCCAGCCCTTGATCGTGTACGCAAGAAAACATGTCGGACGGTCGCCACCGACCGCTGCGAAAGCGTCGGCCATTGTAGAGACGCAGTTGCCGCCGAGATTTTCCATCAGCTCAGCCAGTTCCTTGTCGCTGCGGCGGCTGATCAGGCCGGCGACATCTCCTTGGCCGCCCAGATCGTCTTTCAGCCGCTCACGCCAAACCGAACCTCCCATGTAGGTCAGAGCCGAGTATTCCGCATTGTCACAGCCGTCGATCCAGCCGCGCAGTTTCATGCCGCCAGGTTCCTTGAACGCGGCACGCTGCAATGCGCCGTATTTCACACGAACCACATCCCAGCCGAATGTATCGAAAACCTTCTCGATCCGCTCGAACAGACCTTCCCGGACAATTCCGTCAAGCGACTGCCGATTGTAATCAATGATCCACCAGCAGTTCCTCAGATCATTTTTCCAGCCCTCCTGAAGGGTTTCATATATGTTTCCTTCATCTAACTCCGCATCGCCTGCCAGCGCGATCATTCGGCCCTTCCTGATGTCCCTGCCCCACGGTTTGGACAGAATGAAGTCCTGAACCAAGGAGGCGAACGCGGTCATTCCGACGCCCAAGCCGACAGATCCCGTTGAAAAATCGACATCGTCAACATCTTTGGTGCGACTTGGATAACTTTGGACTCCCCCGTAACCCCGGAAGTTCTCCATATTCTCCCGTGTCTGCCGGCCCATGAGATACTGAATGGCGTGAAATACCGGAGACGCATGCGGTTTCACGGCAACGCGGTCTTCCGGTCTGAGAGCTGAAAAATATAGCGCGGTCATGATTGAAACCACTGAAGCGGAACTGGCCTGATGTCCGCCGACCTTGATGCCGTCAGCGTTATGGCGCAGGTGGTTCGCGTGATGAATCATCAAATGCGACAGCCACAGTAGGCGTTTCTCAATCGTTTTCAGGTGTTTGACTTGATCAGACATAGATCAGAGCCTGAACTGCGGAATTGCCGCTCCTGCCGTCAGGCGCTGAGTTCATGTACCTGCTCCTTCGGGAACCGGCAGCAAGAGACCGTGCGCCCGATTGAAAGATTGTGGGCCGCTTCGTTGATGAAGATGCCTGCATTTCGCATTCCGCGGTATCTCTTGGACTGGAGAAAACCGCGGCGACACTCTTCTCCCGGAACGCGCCCGTGGCGTGACCCTCAAGTATACGTCCGCATCTGGGGATGCGAAGCGCATGAATCTGCCGTTCAGTGCTCCGTCCGGATTTCAGGACTCGCATACATTCTGGAACCAAGGAAAACTCCTGACCGGAATGGTCTACATCCGTCAGTGTATCCGGTCTTCAGCCACAGAACAAGGTTCAAGAACATGATGACATATGCTTCAGGCAACTCCGGCGCGGAGAGACTCCGTGGCTATCACTTTTGAGTAACGTTTTCCGGCAGGAGTCCGGCGGAGCTGATGAGCTTCAGGGCGCAGCGGTGATACCAGGCGGCTTTTTTGAGTTTGCCGCGTATTGACTCAGCCCGCCGGTCCTTCGTGAACCGCGCCAAGTCGAGAGCCGGCCGCCGCATTACGACCAGGGTTTTCCAGCCCGGATGGGTCCGGTTGCGCAGATGGTCTTCGTTCATCGTGACATCAAGGGGCTGGCGCAGACTGTTCCCGACCGATCAGCGGTCCCGAACAGCTTGAGAAAATGCTCCGGATCTCGCTTTTCGCTCATGATGAAATACCGGGGATCAGCACTGCGCTTTCCCCGGACTTCTCGGGTAGACGAAATGGATCCGACAGAGACGAGACCGGACTGTTGATGTGTTTCCAGCAAGCCGGCATCATCGCGGACGGCGGCCCGCCGAGTTTCGATCCGGCCGTGTCTCTTCTCCTTATGCGTCTCAGAAAACCGAATGTTTTCAATGTTGTCAAGATATACCGCTGACCAGATACGGTTCAAAAGCGGTATTCATATCCGTACGGTGAGGCACGCATCACTGTGACAAAGATGCTCGACGAGAGTCGGGAAGACCGATTGGCCGCAGACGACCGTGCGCTGCAGGACGAGATTCCGGAAAGTGAATCCGGCCATCGAGGCGGCGGCAATTGACCCCGTGCGGGGAAGGATGATATAGAATCGGCAATAAAGATGACCGTGGAATTTGACGATGGCCTCGTGCGCGATGCGGAGGCATACGCCGCGGAGCGGGGCGAAACGCTCGGCAATCTGATCGAGCGTGTTTTGGCGGAATATGTGCAGGGTGCGCTTAAGAAAGCACCCATGGCTCTGTTGACCAAGAGAGGCCGCCCGGTGCCTGGCGTTGATATCGACAACCGGGCCGCACTGTACGACATCATGGGCCTTGGATGGCGGCAAGCCGCGTCCGGTCGCTGTTTTCCGGAATCCGCGGCGGTGCTGTTATAGTCTCCCCAAGGACGGTATCTGCCGCACGGTATTTCACGCGGACGGATGAAAATACTGATCCATTGTGTCCGAAGGCTGGTCACACCCGGCTTCGCCGACCACTCTGGCAGGAACGCCCGCCACTGTCTTGCATGCCGGCACCGATTGCAGAACGACAGATCCGGCTGCGACCCGCGAACAGTGTCCGACACTGATATTTCCCAAGACGATGGCTCCTGCGCCGAGGAGGACACCTTGCTCCACCTTGGGATGACGGTCGCCGCCTTCCTTCCCGGTGCCTCCGAGGGTGACGGAATGCAGCATGGAAACATTGTCGCCTACCACTGATGTCTCGCCGATCACGATGGCATGCGCGTGATCAATGAGAATGCCGCGTCCGAGCTTCGCATTGGGATGGATATCGACGCCGAACATTTCTGAAACCCGCATCTGCACATGGTAAGCAAACTCTTTGCGTCCCTGATTCCAGAGCCAGTGGCCGATCCGGTAGCACTGCATGGCTTGGAAACCTTTGAAATACAGCAGCGGCTGAATGAACGTGTTGCACGCGGGATCGCGGTCAAAGACCGCGATGATGTCAGCCCGGGCCGCTTGACCGATGTCTCGATCCGCCGCATGTGCCTCAAGGGCAATTTCATTCAGGCCGACGGCGCCCAGTTCCGCCGAAGCCAGCTTGTCCGCGAACCGGCTGGCCAGCGCCTCTTCAAAGGCGCGGTGGCTGAACACGGCTCGGTCACAGACGGCTTTCAGAAGAGAATCCCGCGCCACGGCCTCCGCTGCCTCTGAGCGGATCCGTTTCCACACAAGATCATTTCCCGGAAGTGTCTCAAATTCCATCCGCATCATCCGTCAAAAATCTCCGTGCGCCGGCATCAACGCCGCATGCCCGGAATCCTGCCGTTGCAGAATACAGCAGAACCGGCGGCGGCGGCAAACCGGCAGCGGCCGTCTGTTCCACCGCCGTCAATCGCCGGTAGAGGCGCTAGCCTCGATCTTCCGCCATTCGCGGACATATTTTCTGTGTTCCCTGTAGGTGGCCGAGAAAACATGGCCTCCCTTTCCATCGGCGACAAAGAAAAAGAAGTCAGAATCATCCGGGTTCAGGGCGGCCCGGATCGACAGCTTGCCGGGATTAGCGATCGGCGACGGCGGCAGACCTTTGTGGAGATATGTGTTATAGACCGTGTCTTTCTTGAGTTCGCTTCGCCTCAGACCACGTCCCAAAGGCCCTTTGCCCCCGGTGAGGCCGTAGATCACGGAGGGGTCTGTCTGCAGCGGCATGCCTTCGCGGAGCCGGTTGACGAAAACGGAAGCGACAAGTCCACGTTCCGCATTCAGGCCTGTCTCCTTTTCGATGATCGATGCCAAAATCAGCGCCTCTTCAGGGCTGCTGATCGGAAGATTCTCGGATTTCCCGCTCCATTCGGCGGCTAGGATTTCCCTTTGGGCCGCTTGCATTCGGTCCAGAAAGCCCTTCCGGTCCAGTCCGTTATGAACGGAATACGTATCCGGCGCCAGCGAGCCTTCCGGGAGCGTCTCCCCCCCGTCTCCGGTAAGGAAGTCGGCGAATTTCAGCGATTCCTGAATCTGCCAAGAGGTCAGCCCTTCGGGAACGGACACCCAATAACCGACAGACGGTTCTGACCCGACTATGTCCCTGTATGTCTGCGGCTGCTCCTCATCCGCTGAAAAAGCCAGGATTTCGGTATAACTCGAACTGCCCGGCCGCCGCTCGCCGATCAGGATCTTCCCGCCGTCTGCGCCGGCCCGCAGCTGGACGCGGAAACGCGGGCCGCCCGCCTCAGGGGCAGTGATGATCTCAAGGATCTGATCCATTGACGCAGCCGCCGGAATGTCAAATGTGCCGTAACGGATGGATGTGGCCCGGCCGGTGAGCTTCGCCCCTTCCCGGAACACCAGATCGGCGGGAATCAAGCCGGATGAGTCAATGATCCCGCCGGCAACGAGATCCGCCGCCACGCCGGCCGCGCCGGCGCCTTTAGGGATTTCAAAAAAAACGGCAGACTCCAGAGGGCCGGGCGATGAAAACTGTCTCTTTCCGATTTCAACAATGGCAAATGCCGCGCCTCCAGCCAGCATCGCCGACACCGCGGCCCCGATCACGGATATACGCCAGTTCACACCGCGTACCTTCCGAACAGAACCGAAGCGTTGGAGCCGCCGAATCCGAAAGAATTCGACAACGCGTATTCCACCTCGCGCGGCTTCGCCGTCTGCGGAGCCAAATCAAAGACGGGGTCAACTGCAGGCTCTTCCAGATTAATCGTCGGCGGCACAATCTGGTCGCGAATGGCGAGAATGCAAAAAATGGCTTCAATGGCACCGGCGGCGCCGAGCAGATGTCCGGTCGAGGATTTAGTGGAAGAAATTGTGACTTGGGCGGTGTTCTCCCCCAACAGCCTGCCAATTGCCGACACTTCAATCGGATCGGCCATGGTCGATGTGCCATGCGCATTGACGTAGCTAAGTTTTTCAGGAGCGAGACCCGCTCTTTCCATAGCTGTTTTCATGGCTCTGAAACCGCCGTTTCCGTCGGCTGCGGGCGCGGTGATGTGCGAAGCATCGCCTGACAGGCCGTAGCCCATGATTTCCGCGTAGATCCGCGCCCCTCGCGCGGCCGCGTGACCGCGCTCCTCCAGCACCATCATACCGGCGCCCTCGCCCATCACAAATCCGTCGCGGCGAGCATCGAACGGCCGGCTGGCGCGGCAGGGCTCGTCGCGCCACTTTGTCGACAGCGCCTTGCAGGCATTGAACCCGGCGATGCCCAATTCGCTGATGGGACTCTCGGTGCCGCCGGCGACCATCACCTCCGCATCGCCCAGCGCAATGAGCCGGGCAGCGTCTCCGATCACATGGGCGCCGGTCGCGCAGGCAGTGACCGCTGCATGGTTCGGCCCCCTGAAACCGTACCGTATCGAAACCTGGCCCGCCGCCAGGTTGATCAGGCAACTGGGAATAAAGAAGGGTGAAAGCCGCCGCGGCCCCCGGTCCCGCAGGGTTTCCGCGGCATCCGATATGGTTGTCAGTCCGCCGATGCCGGAGCCGATCATCACACCGGTTCTGATCTGATCCTCTTCGCCGTCCGGCTGCCATTCGGCATCGCGGACCGCCTGATCCGCGGCCGCGACCGCGTACAGTATGAAATCATCCGTCTTTTTTCGCTCCCTAGCGGACATCCAGTCGTCAGGATGGAACTCGTCCTCTCCGTCGCCAACGGGAATTTCACAGGCATAGTCCGTGGCCAGATGAGAGGCGTCAAACCGGGTGATCGTCCCCGCTCCCGACTGACCGTCCAGAAGACGCTCCCAAGTAGGCTCCACTCCGCATGCCAGCGGCGTCACCATTCCCAAGCCGGTTACGACGACACGCCGCATTGTCAGGATTCCCGAAGCCGCATATTGTCGCGCGGGCCAGCCGCCGCCGGGCTCCGGAACCCCGCCTGTGCCGAGATCTTCCGTCCGCGCATTCACGCACTCCCGGGATCGCGTGAATATTGCGGACGCACCGCTTCAAGAGCCTCCGTGAGATCAATTGAACGGTTGTAAAGAGCGGTTCCCACCAGAAATCCCGACACGTTGGGAATATTTCTGAGGCGTTCGATGTCCCGCAGCGAAGTCACCATGCCGCTGGCAATGAACGGCGTGCGGGAGAGCGCCGACAATTCACTGATGAGATCCAGACTGCTCTCCCGGAATTCAACATTGGCGTCAATGTCGGTCACAATGATCGCGGCGAGCGGATCTGACGCGAATTCGCTGATCAGCGTCTGCGGAGTGATGGCACTCGGTTCATGCCAGCCGTGAATCATGACGTTTCCCTGCCAGACATCGACGGCGATGACAATCTGATCCGGATGAAGCTTGGCTGCCGCCTTCACGATGTCGGGCCGAATCACAGCCAGCGTGCCCACGACAATCCTGCCCGCGCCCAGCTCGATCCACTCATTGATTCGGTCAAGAGACCTGAATCCGCCCGCGAGTTGCACCGCAATCGCTGAGGTGCGGATAATCTCCAGACTCAGCTCGTCATTGTCACTCTGGCCGAGAACCGCGTCAATGTCTGTCAGATGTATCCATTCCGCACCGGCCAGCGCGAATTCCCGCGCTTTTTCCGCAGCATCGATATGCCACACCGCAGGTTCGTCAGTCCGTCCGCGTTTAAGGCTGACACAGCACCCGTTCTGGATTTCCATGGAAGGAAAAACCATCATCACCCGACCTCCGGACCGGAACCCGCCGCCGACAGCATCCTGCGCACTGTGCACGGCAAACCGGACCAGCCGGCCGGCGGCGGCGCACTCAGCCGCCGCAGTCTCGGAATGCGGCGGCAAGAGCAGGAAAATCCGGAGAAGCCGCGGGCCGCTGACGGCGGCATATTCAGCTCAGCGCATCATCCTATGCCGGAAACGCCTCATCTCTCCGGGAAGCCCCGGCTGGACAGAAACAGTCATCGCAGACTCAGGAAGCCGACTGTTTGGTGATGAAATCGACTGCGTCGCCGAACGTGTTTATGGCTTCGGCATGTTCATCTTTGATTTCAATGCCAAATTCTTCCTCAAACGCCATAACAAGCTCAACGGTGTCAAGACTGTCAGCTCCTAGGTCGCCGATGAACGACGCGCCCTTGCTGACTTGTTTGTTGTCGACTCCCAAATGGTCGACGACAATTTTCTTCACCCGTGCCTCAATGTCACTCATATCAGTTCCTTTATAACGCGGCGCGCTGCACGCGCACTTCTACGCGGTCTTGCCGCACTTAAACATTTCACATTCCCTGCTGCCCCGGCGGTGTCTTCTTCTCAGACACCATCTTCGGCTCAAGGCAACCGAAGCCGGCCAAGCCGACTCCGTATATCACGGCAACGCGGAACTCCGCAACCATAAATTGACCTCGCGTCTGTTCACAGCATCGCCATGCCGCCGTTCACGTGTAATGTCGATCCGGTGACATAGCTGGCTTCAGGCGATGCGAGAAAGGCCACTGCGGCAGCCACTTCCTCAACCGATCCCGGGCGGCCCAGCGGAATCCGGCCGATGATCGACTCTTTTCTTTCCGCGGGCAGCATCTCCGTCATGGCGGTGGATATCATGCCCGGAGCCACGGCGTTGACGGTGATGTTCCGGTTCGCGACTTCAAAGGCAAGAGATTTCGTCAGTCCGGTGAGACCGGCCTTTGATGCGGTATAGCTCGCCTGCCCGGCGTTGCCGGTCGCTGCAATCACGGAAGTGATGCTGATAATCCGCCCCCAGCGCTTTTTCATCATGCCCCGCAGAACCTGCCGAATCAAAACCATGGCCGCCGTCAGATTGACGGCCAGCACTTCCTCCCAAGCGTCATCCGCCAGCCGCAGAACGAGACCGTCCCGCGTAAGTCCGGCGGCGTTGACCAGAATGGAGACTTCACCCAGCGCCTCCTCAGCCCGGCGCGGCAGATCCGAAACAGCCGCCCTGTCCGAGAGGTCGCAGCGCAGCGGCACAAATCCGTCCGCGAGGTCGTTCTTGATCTCAGCCAGATTTTCCGCCCGGCGCCCAGCGCCCGCGACTTTCGCCCCTTGCGCATGCAGCGCCAGCGCCACGGCTTTACCTATTCCGCTCGTCGCTCCGGTCACGAGCGCGCATTTACCGGTCAAATCAAACATTGAATTCCCTCCGCATGCCGGCGGCAAGTGACTGGATCTGTTCCGGGGATCCGCAGGCGGCCGTCGAAATCGACGATGCCGTGCGGCGGATCATTCCTGACAAAACATTCCCAGCTCCGATTTCCACCGCCGACTCAACACCCTCCGCCCGCATCCGGAGAACGGTTTCCCGCCAGCGCACGCGGCCCGTGATCTGCCGGACCAGCAGCTGCGCCGCCATGCCGCCGTCCACAACCGGTTCAGCGGTAACGTTGGCGATCACGGGAATCACGGGCGGAAGAATTTCCGTTTCGGCGAGCGCTGTCCTCATCCTTTCCACGGCCGGCCGCATCAGGCTGCAATGAAACGGCGCCGAGGTGCTGAGCCGCACAGTCCGCCTCGCGCCTTTGCCGGCGGCGATCTCCATGACCTTCTCGACCTGACGGACATGACCCGAGATCACGATCTGTCTCGGATCATTGTCGTTGGAAATCTCGCAGACTCCGCCCTCCGACGCTTCGGCGGCGATCAGCTCGGCGGACTCGATATCCAGTCCGAAAAGCGCCGCCATGGCCCCTTCGCCGACCGGCACAGCCTTCTGCATCGCTTCACCGCGTATCCGCAACAGCTTCGCGGCGGCGGTTAGAGTGATCGACCGCGCCGCGCAGAGAGCAGTGTATTCGCCAAGGCTGTGCCCCGCCAGAAAGCTCGCCGAACCGATGTCAAACCCTTCTGATTCAACGGCTTTCAAGACGGCCATGGATGTCGCCATCAGCGCCGGCTGGGCATTGGCCGTCAGATTCAGAGTGTCCTGACAATCACCCCAGATCACATTTGACAAGCTTTCGCCGAGCGCCTCATCGACTTCCTGGAACACCGCGCGCGCCGCGGGATAGGAATCAGCGACAGTCTTGCCCATACCGACGATCTGCGTGCCCTGACCGGGAAATACCAAAGTCCGTTTCAAATGCCTCTCCCCGAATGAAAAAACATAGACCCGCCGCATACCGTCATGCCGTCCGCGGACGGCATGACGTTCCCGGCCATACATGCCGGAGCTTTCACCGCGCCATGTCTGACTGAGGCGCACAAGCGGAATTGGAACTGCCCGCCAGCGGGTGTCAAGCCGGCCGAAACCACGAACTCCGTTCCGCAGCGGACGCGCTGGCGGCGAATCCTGTCAGAAACCGCCTTCAACATGATGCAGTTAATGTCTGCCGGCGCAATCCGGAAACCCGCGGCGGAGTCTTGCCCGGCGGCGACACGGCGCGCCGGGACCGTCAAGCATCCCGGCGGTAGCTGACTTGAACGACATCAGTCGTTCCCGCCGCGAAGCCGGCGGCGCTGGCCGCAAGATAGAAGTTCCACATACGGTGGAACCTGCCGTCGAAGCCGAGCGCGGCGATCCGGCTCCAGCGCGAATTGAACCGGCTGCGCCATGCGCGGAGGGTGCGGGAATAACTGTCGGCGAGGCTCTCCTGTCCTATCAGCTGGAGACCGGCTGCGTCCGCATGTCCGCGCATGGCCGCCGGGCTCGGCAGCATGCCGCCGGGAAAAATGTGTTTCTGGATGAAATCGGCGCCTTTGCGGTATTTCGGAAACAGCTTGTCCGCTATCATGATGGCCTGCAAGGCCGCGACGCATCCCGGCCGGAGACGATCATGGAGGGACGAGAAGTATGCCGGCCAATATTTCTCGCCGACCGCCTCGATCATCTCTATCGAAGCGATTCCGTCATAAACGCCGCGTTCATCTCTGTAATCGCGCAGAAGGATCTCAGCCCGTTCGGCCAGTCCCGCGTTGAACAGACGCCGCCGGGCGAAATTCTGCTGTTCCCGGGAAATCGTCAGCCCCGTCACGCGGACGCCGCGTTCACGGATCGCGAATTCCGCGAAACCTCCCCAGCCGCAGCCGATTTCAAGAATCCGGTCTCCGGGAACCAACGCGAGCCGGTCGCAGATGGCCGCGTATTTGTTCCGCTGCGCTTCCGCCAGACTTTCGCTGCCGTTGCGGAACAGCGCGGAAGAGTAAGTCAGCGTTTTGTCAAGCCACAGGCTGTAGAAGTCGTTGCCGAGATCATAGTGGCGCGCGATGTTGCGCCGCGAGCCGGTCCGGCTGTTGGAATTAAGGAAGTGACGCAGCCGCTCTCTCAGGCGGATCAGTCCGGCGCCGGGGAGGCGCCGCGCCATGTTCTCGTTGTTCAGCATGATGACATCCAGAAGACCTTGGAGGTCCGGCGTGGTCCACCAGCCATCCATGAACATCTCGCCGAATCCGACTTCGCCTCCGATAGGCAGCCGCCGGAAAAATTTCGGGTTCAGAACGCGGATGCTTCCGCAAGGACCGGGTTCGTTGCCCTCAGCCCGGAGCCGGCTTCCGTCTGGCAGACGGAGTTCCATCGAACCGCGTTCGATGCGGTTCAGGATGTAATGGAGCATCCGCAGCCGGCGCGGTAACGGCGGTCCGGCCGGCTCCCGCCGCGTGAAAAAGCCGCGCCCGCCGGAAGGTCCGCTCACGGCCGCTTACCAGGTTTGCCGCCGGCCAACCCCAGCAGCGCGAAATAAAGCGGCCGCGGCAGGGCCGCCAGAAGCCTGAGACCCGCGGTCATGGCAAAAGGGAACGCGATTTCGAACCGTCCGCGGGCCATTCCGCGCACGACCCGGTCTGCCGCTTCCGCTGGAGACATGATGAGCGGCATCTTGAAACTGTTCTTGTCGGTCAGGCGCGTTTCCACGAATCCGGGATTGCAGACCTGCACTGTGACGCCGGATCCCCGCAGGTCGCAGCGTAGATTTTCCGCCAGATGGATCAGCGCCGCTTTGGTCGCCCCGTATCCCCAGGCATCGGGGAGTCCGCGGTAACCCGAAAGAGAGCCGAACAGCACGATATGGCCGGATCCGCGCCTGTGGAATTCCGGAACACAGGACGCCAGAACGCGCAGAACGCCTGTCAGGTTGACTTCGACAATCGACTCGAGCGCACGCAGATCGGGGCTGCGCGCCGACATCGGCTCGTAGGCGCCGGCGCAGTAGATGATACCGTCGATCCGGCCGGCGCGGTCGAAGGCATTCGCCGTCAGAGCGGCGTCAGCGACATCGCATTGCACCGCGGTATGGCCGCCCGCTTCAGTCTCGACCGGCGGCAGCTCCCGGATCAAGGCAGCGAGCGCCGCCCCGTCTCGGGCGGAAGCGGCCACAGCAGCTCCTTCCCGCGCCAAGCGCAGGGCGAGTTGCCGGCCGATGCCGGCGCTGGCCCCGACCAGCCAGAAACGTTTTCCGGCCAGCTGAATCATTCCGGCCCCGCCCGCCCGGCTGAAATTTTATCTCCATCGCGCTTGCGGAAGGAGGCGAGCAATTCACCGACTTTGAAGCCGAATTTTGACATGCGGGCCCGGTTGATGAGCGTGCCGTCTTCCATGAGATAGAACCAATCCTCCATGCCGACGATGATTTCGCCTTTCGCCCGCGGAATCCTCAGGCGGTAGCGCATCACGGCCGCATTTCCGCACTGAGCCCCGACCGCTTCGCCTTCGACATCAGGCGCGGTCGCGGTGAAGGCGCCTTCTCCGGTGAAGGTCAGACTCCAGCGTCTTTCGCCGGTCTCGCCGTCATTGTAGCGGAATTTCTCGTCGAGCGTGCCCCGCCCGCCTGACCAGTCGCCGGTCATATCAAGCGTGAAATGCCGCTCGACCCGGCCGGAGAGTCCGAAAAAGACGCCGGACGCTGACAGCCGGCCGTTCAGGAATTCCCGGAAATCCAGGACCGGCGTTTCCGCGACATAATCACTTACGCTCTGCGATCCGAAATCGAACGGCAGGTTCGAACCGGGAAAATGCCTCGTTCTCACTTTCCGCCTCCTTTTTCATTCACAAAAATCAGCAGCGCCGGTATCGCAGCCAGCTTCAGGGCGCAGGGGATCAGCGCGTAAGCCGCAGCCAGAGCGGCGCGGCCGTCCTGCCCGGGGAATCCGGGATCGTAGCCCGCAAGAGCCAGGACCGGAAGGGTCACGCCGGCTGCCGCTGCCAAAGCGGTCTTTTGCAGGAATGTCCAGAGCGAGAACATCTGCCCGCCGCCGCCCCTGATCCGGGCCGCGAGCATTGCCGGCGTCAGTGTCATGTCGGCTCCGAGGGCCGCGCCGGATGCCGCGGCGATGGCATAGAAGGGCGCGATGTCGCCGGGACCGAGCGTCCAAGCCCAAACAAAGACCGGAACGGACAGTGACATTCCAGCCGTGAGCGCCGCCTTGCGCCCGACGCGGTCAGCGAGGCGTGCCCAAAACGGCGCGGCGGCGGCGGCCGCGCCGAAAAAGACAATCAGCATGGGACCCGCATGCGTTTCGGCCGCGAGGATGTCGGAAACGAAAAACAGAAACAGCGTCGAAGTCACCGCGGTCGGAAGGGCATTTATGAAACCGAAGGCGAGGATCGGCACGACGCCGGGAACGCGGAGCGCGGACGCGAAGCCGGCAGCCGGCAAGGATTTGCCGGATGCGAGCCAGCGCATGCGCATGCGCACCAGAGCGAACAGGATGAAAAGGACAAGGAACGCGGCATAGCCGCTGTATGCGAAAGAAGTGCCGAAGACCGCGGAGAGACCGGCCGGCGCCGCGGCGGCGAGGCATATGCCGACCAGCCCGCCTGCCTCCCGCCAGAGAGCGATGCGCGTGTAGCCGCCCCCGGCCGCTTCCGCCTGAGCGAGGCCGTGATCGTAAAGCGCGATCTGCATAGCGCTGAAACCGGTGAAGGCCGCCAGAAAACCGACGATCAGACGCGGAAGCGGTTCGCCCCATTCCGGCGGCGCGAACAGCACTGCGATTCCGGCCGCGAGAAAAACACCTGAACACAACGCCCAGGCCTCACGGCGGCGCGGCCAGCGGTCCGCCAGCCGGCCGAGGAGCGGATCCTGAAGACTGTCAACCGCCCGCGCCGCCAAGAGGACGATTCCGAGCGCCGCGAGGCCGACGCCCATTTCTTCCGCGTAGTAACGCGGAACATGGATGTAGAGCGGCAGCCCGGCGAAGGCGAGCATCGCTGCGACGGCCGCGGGCGGAACCAGGTCGCGGCGCGCGATCTGCCGAGCGCTGGCACCGGTCATGGCAGCATCCCCTGAGCCGCTGAATTCTCCGCTCCGTCAGACAGCCTGGAGCGCGGCGCACGTTCCCGACATCCGCATTGAAAACTCCGGCGGCCGACCGGATAGACAAACCGCCGGCAAGGCAGACTTCTGACAGCGCTCAGCGTCGCCGGACCTTGAAACGGAACAGTCTGCATGCTCATGTCGTGATGCCCCGTTCTGGCGGTTCCGGACGGTTCCGGTAGCGCACGCCCTTCCGCCACAGGCGCAGCGCCTGCCAGTGAATCAGCGCGGTCGTCTTGGCGGCTCCCAACGGGTGGCGTAACAGGGCCCGGGCGAGTTCCCGGTCAGTGAATGGCCGGCGGGAACCTGAAAGCGCTGTGGACAACCCGCCGCCCGCGCCGTCGTCGTAATCGATTCGGATGGCGATCCGGGCTTCTTCGACAAGGAAGCGGAAGCGGTATTTGCCCGTGATGTCAAAAAAAGGAGACACATGGAAACGCTTGCTGGAATCGGTCCAGGAATCGCTTCTGATATCGGCGCCGTTCTTCGCTGTGCACAGATAAGCGTGGCGGTCTCCGAACGTATTGTGCACCTCCGCCAAGACAGTGCGCAGGTTGCCGGCGGAACTGAAGACAAGCCAGAAACTCACAGGATTGAAGGTGTAGCCCCAGTAGCGGGGATGGGTGAGAAGCAGCGCACGGTCTGCGCCGCTGACGCCCGCTTTCTTCACGAGACCGAGAACCGCATGGATATTCTCGTACCCTGCGGCGCCGTGGTCCGACTTCCGCAGGCAAACCAGATTAGGTCTGCCGTAGGAAAAGAGCCTGGGGCCTTCGTTCCGGATCAGCGCCGCCTCGTCAAGCATGAGATAATCGACCTCGTAGGCGAAGCTGTTGTTCACCGGAGTCCGCCGGGAATGGACGACCCGGGCGCGTACGACCGAGGAGCCGGTCATTTCCATGGCGGCGACACTCCTAAGCAGCCGGCGACGCGGACCGCGCTTGCAAGACCGTCTTCATGGAACCCCATGCCGGTCCATGCCCCGCAGTACCAAGCGCCCCCCCTGCCCTGTATGGAAGGCAGTTCCGCCTGAGCCGCGACGGCGCTGAAATCGTATTGCGGATGCTCGAACGGATGTTCGGCGAGAACGCAGCGATCATCCACCGGCGACGGCGGGTTGAGGGTCGTGAACAGCGGCGTGTCATCCGGGATGCCTTGAAGGGAATTCATCCAGTAGGTGACCGACGCCTGTTCCTCTTCGGCCGGCGAATTCGCCAGATACACCCAGCTTGACCAGCATGCCCTGCGCCGCGGCATCAGCCGGGAGTCGGTGTGAAGAACGATCCGGTTACGCCGGTATGATATGGCTCCGAGAATGCGCCGTTCGTCAGGTCCGGCGTCCTTGAGGAGTTCCAGCGCGGTGTCCGAATGGCAGGCGAACACGACTCCGTCGAAACCTTCGACATTCTGCCCGGCCGCCTTGACGCGGATTCCCTCCGGACCGCGGATCACAGCTTTCACAGGCGTGCGCCGCCGCACCTGAGCGCTCATGCTGTCCGCAATTTTCGAGACATAATTCCGCGACCCGCCTTCGACCGTCCACCATTGATGCTGGCCCGTGAAGGACAGCAGTCCGTGGTTGGAGAAAAAGCGGGCCAGAACGCCGGCCGGAAACTTCAACATCTGCGTTCGCGGCGTGGACCAGATCGCGCCGCTCATCGGCAGCAGGTAATAGCGCTCAAACCACTTTCCCAGACGCCGGCGCCGGATCAAGCCTTCCAGCGTCATGCGAGGATCCGCGGATGAGTCCGCCAGCGCCGTGCGGTTGAACACCGCAATGTCGCGGATCATCCGCCAGAAGCCGGGCTTCGCCGCATTGGCCGGCTGCGCCAGCGCCGCCCTGAGGCTGCGGCAGCCGTATTCTAAGGCGCCATCGTTTACCGACACCGCGAAGGACATATCGCTCCTGCGAACCGGAACGTCGAGGGTTCCGAACAGCCGGCAAAGGTTGGGATAGTTGACCCGGTTGAAAACTATGAATCCGATATCGACGGGAACCTCCCGCCCGCGCGTGCTGACCGTGACGGTCCAAGCATGCCCGCCGAGCCTGTCCGCCGCCTCGAACAGCACGACATCGCAGGCACGGGAAAGCAGCCACGCCGCGCCGAGGCCCGACACGCCTGAACCGATAACGGCGATCCGGCGCCTCTGCGCCGGCATGTCTGTCGGGTTTGATTCCATCCTTGCCGATACGAAATCGCGGATCACACCGCGGAAAATCACGATTCAGAACGGCGGTAATACTTCAAATCAGTGCATGTGGAAAACCGTAAACGTGATCGCTGTCCGGGGCGGCTCAGCTCACGGAACGGACGTTTTGAAATGCCTGACCGTTTCCCGGCGCCGGGAGCGTGTCCGCCGCCGGGGAAAGCTCCGAAGGAATCACCGACGCGCGGTTTTGCAGCCCGCTTCACGATTTTTTCGGCTCAGCGGTGTAAAATGTCTGCCCTCCAGGCGCTGACGAGGCAAGGCCGACGGGCGTCACCCGGCAGGGGTTCAGAGCCGGCCGGACGGGGAGGTAAAGCATGAAGCCTGACATCTCAATGGATGCTTGATTGTCCGTTTTGAACGCCGGACAACCTCCGGACGGTTGACAGCGGTGCATTCGGAGGCATAAATCAAGCACACGCTTAAAGCGTCGGACTTTGAAACTGTTGCGCACCGGTTCGCTGTGTCGGAGGCACATATGAACATACATCAGGCAACTTACGAAACCGCGTTGAAGGGCTTTGAACGCCGGATGGAAAAGCGCGAAAAGGACGCTGCCCGCCGAATGGAAAAGCGCGAATGCTGGATAGAAAGGCGCGAGCATCGGATAGAAGAGCGCGAACGCCTGATGGAAGAGCGCGAACGCTTGATTGAAGAGCACGAACGTTGGGTGGAAAAGCGCGAAGCGGCAGCTGCCCGCCGCAAGACCGCCGACACGATCTGGATAATCACGACAATCGCTTTTGGCGTCATTGTCGTCATCGCCGCTATAAGCCTGTCGCTGGGCTTGCACTTGTCGCCGGCGGGAATGTCCCGCTTGATGTTGAAACCCGCAGGAGCGATGCTGCCTGTCGGCTATCTACGCGGCTTCCTTGAGCCGGTCAAGCCGATCCTTTCGACTATGTTCGATGAGAGCCTGTTTGAGAACGGGCAGCTGCCTGTACGCCTTGATGCGGCGGAAACCCTTCTCGGCCTCCATCATGCCGGCAGCGGTCCATCGCAGAGCCATCCCGGCGTTCCTCCAGCGCTTCACGTTGCGGCAGACCTGCCGGACCGTGCTGTTCATCGATTCGATGATGTTCGTGCTCGCCAGCGACCGCCGCAGCTCTGACGGCAGGCCGAGCCGGGAGACGGTCAGGACCTCGTCCAGGCCCTCAAGTATCGACCGGGAGACGTCCGGAGCCTCCTGTTCGAACCGCTGAGCCAGGCTGCGCATCAGCCGCTCGGCCTTGTCGGCGTCATCAAGTTCCCAGGCTTGCCTGAGCGTCCGCCGCACGCCGGCGTGATGTTCCGCGGCGAGACGGTCGATGATGTTGCGGCCCTTGTGAACCTGACAGCGCTGAATAGGGATGTCCGCGCCGAAAGTGCGCCGGATCGCCTTGCTGAGCGCCCTGGCTCCGTCGACGATGAACAGATAACAGCCCTTCGGATCAAGCCCGCGCCGGATCAGATCATCAAGCAGAGCCTGCACGGTCGCGGCGTTCTCCGTCGCGCCTTCGATGACGACTGGCGGGCGCTTACGCCCCGACGCGTCAATGCCGACGGCCCCGATCATCAGCAGGCGGTCGCTCATATGCAGCCCGTCGATCTGAACCGCGACGAGATCAAGCTCCGACAGATCGGAAGTCATCCATTCATCAAACTTCGCCTGCGTCAACGCCTTGAACCGGCGGGACACGGCCGATTTCGACAGCCCGCAGCCCGCCCCGCAGGGAACCCCGGCCTCCGGAATCCTCACCGCCCGGCGGAACTTGCGGGTCGCTACGTTCGCGGTCATCAAGTTCACCGCCCATCGGTCGAGATAACCGTCCGCGGAGATTTCTTCCCAGCTCGGCAGAGACATCTCCTTGCCCGCAGCCTTGCAGCGGAGACGCGGACGGTCGATGCCGACCTTGCCGCCGTGAAACCCGACCTGGGAACGCGTATGTCCCCAGCGGTGCCCCGGCTTGTCGGGAGAATGACTGTGACGTTTCCCGGCCAGCCGTTCGGCGTCCTCGTCCATCATCTGCCGCAGATACGCGATGCCCGTCGTCAGGCAGAATTTCTCGAAACTCTCGGTCACGTCTTCGTACGCCTCTTCGACGAGCGCGTTGATGTTCGGAGCGCTGGCGGAGGCGCCGGGGAATGTGCTAACGGTTTTCATGGTGTTGCTTCCTTTTCTTCAAAAAATCCCCGAGCTGATTCTCGGGGGAGAGGCAACACCGCCCATATCAAATTCAACATCAAGTGGGACATCCCCGTCGCCGGCCGGCTGACCGGCAGCCAGTGATTCCAAACCGGCAGCACGAATGAGCAGATCACCGCGGCAGTCACGGTCATGCTTCCGTTTCAGCAATATCAGTCTTTGACGCTGAATAACCGCTCGATTGTCAGATAAGCGAACGCAGACGCAATATATGAAGCGAAGCGATGGAAATTGAAACTCTCGCGCGCCAGATCGCTGTGTTGGAGGAGCGCGTGAACACGCATCAGGCGACATACGCAGCCGCGTTAGAACGTCTCGAACGCCGGATATGCGGAGCGCGATACCGTTGCCGCCCAGCAGACGGCGGAACGAGACCGTCAGATGGCGGACCGCGAGATAGACAACGCCCGACAGACGGCAGAGCGCGAGAAGGCCGCCGCCAGACAGACAGCAGAGCGAGACCGCAAGATGGCGGAGCGCGAAACGGCCGCCGCACGCCGCGAAGTCGTCAACACACGCTGGATCGTCGCGACAATCACTGTCGGCGTCATCGTCATCATCGCCGCCGTGAACTTGCTACTGATATTTTCCCCGCTGGCAGGCGGCTGACGAACCGCCGGCGATTCCAAACCGGACGCACGAACGGTCGGATCGCCGCGGCGTCGCTCATGACTCCGGCCTTTCATCCGGACCAGGCCGGAAACGCTGGATCCGGCTCTGCCGCTTTTTCTCTTGCTGATCTGTTTGAATCAAGGCTGGCTTTGAACTCGCATAAGAATCGGGTGTAGTCATCCCTGCTTCTAAGGCCTGTGGACAAATGGGGTTGCGCTTCGGGCGATTCGCTGCCAGCATCATCTTAACAAGCGCCGGAGCGACGCCGCAGGCAAGACAGTCAGAGAGATGAATGAACGCTGACAAAACCATGCTGACTGATAGAATGCAGCAGCGGATCGAACTGCTTTTTCCCGGCAAAGCGACCGACCCCGGCGCAACCCCATTTGTCCATAGGGCTTAGAGCAGCAAGGACGGACCGGGAGACAAGCATTCTGTCGGCATCACGGAGGGCAATGATCAAGGAACTGGTCCGGCTGACAGCGGGGAACGACAAGAGTATACGCAACGCCTTCACTGACGATGCCGCCATGAAGAACTTTTCCGAAACTCTCAAACAACATGGGCGCGTTGCGGTGACGGGCGAAATACGTGACAGAACTTCAAGACGCTGCCATGGAAAAAGAGGAGAATGTTCCGATGAGCAATCCGCACCCTTTGCTGCAAATTCGCTTCGATGGAAGCGCGGTTGGGCCGGGAAGCATTCCGGTCAGTCATTTGCTGCGTTTTCTTCCCAATCTCAACAAGGCGCTGCAGAGGGTCGGCCGGGTGCTTCACGGCGAGTCAGCAAGCATTCGCAAGGGCCGTCCCCCGCGCGGTATTGAAAGCGAAGTTGAGCTTGAGCTAGTAGTCTGACACAGTGATAATGATGGTAATCGTGGTTTGGCGGACGTCCTGATTTCCAGTGTTGACGCTCCGTTGAAGTTGCAGCAGCAGCCTCAGTCTGAACGAAGACAAATGCTGTCGGCCGGGTATTTGAGCCGGATTCTGAGCAGGAATCCAGCGGCTGAGGCCTGTTTCGCGCCGGCGGCGATTACAAGAGGCGGGAAGCTATGACGGACTGACAGGAACAAATCGGACGCAAGATATGGCATGTGCGGCTCGAAGATCATGAACGGGCTGAATCAGAGGAGATCGTTTCATCCGGCCGCGGTTCGGTCGAGCGGCGGCGGCGGGCGCATATTTTTCTTCTCACGGATGAGAACCGGAAGAGCGGCGCGCGCGCCGATGCCGACGCCGCCGATTCCGTCGGTGTCGGCACGGCGACTGTCGAGCGGCTCCGCCGGCGTTTCGTCGAGGAGGGTACAGCGGCTCTGGAGCGCAGGCCGCATTCGAACCGCGTTCCTCCGAAGCTTGACGGCGAGGGCGAGGCGAAGCTGACGATGATCGCCTGTTCGGAACCTCCCGAAGGGCGTTCCTCACAGCCGCCAGCGCTGCTCGGCGAGCGGCTGGTCGCGTTGAATGTCGTCGATGGCATTTCCCGGGAAACGGTCAGGAGGACATTAAAAAAACGATTTGAAACCGCATCTTACGCGGTGCCAGCGCATTCCGGCGGCGAAAAGCTGCGACTTCGCATGCTTGATGGAGGATGTGCTCAGGGTTTATCAGCGGAAGTTCAAAGAGGACGAGGTGCTGGCCTGCACAGCCGAGGCGAGCAAGCAGCAGACGAAGGAGGTCCGCACGGCTTTGCCGACCGCTCCCGGCCGGCCGGCGCGCTTCGACTGCGAATACGAGCGCAACGGGACGGCGAATCTGTTCATGGTTCATGCGCCGCTTGCAGACTGGGGCATGTCAAAATCACCGACCGCCGGACGAAGAAGGATTTCGCCGAACTCCTCAGAGAGATCGCCGATGTTCACTTCCCCGGCAAAAAAATCATGCCAGCCATGGACAACGCATGAGCTGTCGAGTCTTTACCATGCTTTTCCGCCGGAGCAGGCCGGCAGGCTCTGCGAGCGTTTCGAGGTTCATCACACGCCGAAACACGGCAGCCGGCTGAACATCGCCGAGAGCGGAATCAGCGTGCTGAGCCGTCAGTGCCTGTCCCGGCGCATTCCCGACCGGGAGACGCTCTGCCGCGAGGTTTCGGCATGGGAAAAAGCGCGCAACGCCGACCCGGCCCCGGTCAAACAGCGGTTCACCGCCGAAGACGCGCGCACTGAACTGCATTCTTTATACCCATCAATATAGCAATGACAGACTACTAGTGTCGCTGACCGAGGGAAGCGCTGCTGCAGTGCTTGGCTTTGAACGAACCATTTCCGAACCGCGCTTTTCGGGAATGGATTTTGGTTGGGAAATTCTGGAGTGCGCACTGCATGGACTGGAAATAATCCAGACAAGCGATGAAGCGTCGGCACTGCCGAACGGATATGACTCAGGCGTCTTGATGGCTTGGCGAGATGCGGGAAAGGTATTTGGTCAAGGAATCAACCGGATTTTGTTTACGCTGACGAGCCATGGTCCGGTTTGTCAGATATCATTTACGCCGGACGGCGTTGCCCAGATTCGGGAACGCATCAGAGGCCCGCAACAGAACGTTCGGATTATTGAAGGCCGCCTGTTGATGGCGGACTTCAAAGGTCAAGGAACCCGCTGCCATGTTCATCCGTCGGTCGGAGACCCGGTTCTGTGCCTTTTTGGTGAAGAACAGAAAGATGCCGTATTAGACAATATATTGCGCTATGTCCGAATTTCCGGAGAAGCAACGGAAGATTCGGCATCTGGAAAGATTGCCAGCGTAAACATTCAAGACATCGAGCCGATGGAAGAAAAATCGAATGAAGCCATTGATCTGTTGCCTAAAGGCACAAGTATACTTCAGTCCTTCTGGGAATCACCGACATTGCAGGAACTAGCCGACGAACAAGGTGTGCAGCCTATAGCTGATGTCCGCGCGCTCTTTGGCACTTGGCCGGGAGATGAGAACGATGGTTTTGAGGCAGAAATCGATGATTTACGACGTGCTCAACCAAGGTATGGCATGTAACCGTGCGGCAAGCTCCTGCCCTTCTCGACACGAACACTGTTTCGTACCTTATGAGGGGAGGACGCTTAGCGGATGCCTATGGGTCGCATATTCAGGGTCGGTTGCTTGCTGTTACGTTCATTACGGTCGGCGAACTTTACTTTGGAGCGGAGAAGGCGTGCTGGGGCCAAAAGAGGCAACGTCAACTCGAAGAGACGTTACGGAATTTTATCGTGCTCCCTTACCATCAAGAGATTGCCCGCTGTTACGGCCGCATCCTGAACGAAAGGCGAAAACTTGGCAGAGAGATTTCCTGGGAATGTCCCGCTTGGTGTTGAAATCCGCAGGAGCGATGCTGCCTGTCGACTACCTACGCGGCGTCCTTGAGCCGGTCAAGCCGATTCTTTCGACGATGTTCGATGAGAGCCTGCTTGAGAACGGGCAGCTGCCTGTAAGCCTTGATGCGGCGGAAACCCCTCTCGGCCCTGTCATGCCGGCAGCGGGCTGTCGCAGAGCCATCCCGGCGTTCCTCCAGCGCTTCACGTTGCGGCAGACCTGCCGGACCGTGCTGTTCATCGACTCGATGATGTTCGTGCTCGCCAGCGACCGCCGCAGCTCTGACGGCAGGCCGAGCCGGGAGACGGTCAGGACCTCGTCCAAGCCCTCAAGTATCGACCGGGAGACGTCCGGAGCCTCCTGTTCGAACCGCTGAGCCAGGCTGCGCATCAGCCGCTCGGCCTTGTCGGCGTCATCAAGTTCCCAGGCTTGCCTGAGCGTCCGCCGCACGCCGGCGTGATGTTCCGCGGCGAGACGGTCGATGATGTTGCGGCCCTTGTGAACCTGACAGCGCTGAATAGGGATGTCCGCGCCGAAAGTGCGCCGGATCGCCTTGCTGAGCGCCCTGGCTCCGTCGACGATGAACAGATAACAGCCCTTCGGATCAAGCCCGCGCCGGATCAGATCATCAAGCAGAGCCTGCACGGTCGCGGCGTTCTCCGTCGCGCCTTCGATGACGACTGGCGGGCGCTTACGCCCCGACGCGTCAATGCCGACGGCCCCGATCATCAGCAGGCGGTCGCTCATATGCAGCCCGTCGATCTGAACCGCGACGAGATCAAGCTCCGATGGATCGGAAGTCATCCATTCATCAAACTTCGCCTGCGTCAACGCCTTGAACCGGCGGGACACGGCCGATTTCGACAGCCCGCAGCCCGCCCCGCAGGGAACCCCGGCCTCCGGAATCCTCACCGTCCGGCGGAACTTGCGGGTCGCTGCGCTCGCGGTCATCAAGTTCACCGACTGTCGGTCGAGATAACCGTCCGCGGAGATCTCCTACCAGCTCGGCAGAGACATCTCCTTGCCCGCAGCTTTGCAGCGGAGCCGGGGGCGGTCGATGCCGACCTTGCCGCCGTGAAACCCGACCTGGGAGCGCGTATGGCACCAGCGGTGCCCCGGCTTGTCGGGAGAATGACTGTAACGTTTCCCGGCCAGCCGTTCGGCGTCCTCGTCCATCATCTGCCGCAGATACGCGATGCCCGTCGTCAGACAGAATTTCTCGAAACTCTCGGTCACGTCTTCGTACGCCTCTTCGACGAGCGCGTCGATGTTCGAAACGCTGGCGGAGGCGCGGGAGAATGTGCTGATGGTCTTCATGGTGTTGCTTCCTTTTTCTTCAAAAATCCCCGAGCTGATGCTCGGGGGAGAGGCAACACCGCCCATATCAAATTCAACACCAAGTGGGACATCCCCAGATTTCCTCAAATGACGCTTGGATTGCCGCATGCGCAGTCAAGCATGAAATACCGCTGTTAACACACAACGCTCGCGACTTCGACAATATAACCGGTCTGGAATTGGTGACGGAATGGATCCTGGAAATTCAGAATACGAAACGCTGAAGATAGAACGGAATGTACGGATAAGCACGAGATTATTCTGCAGCGCTTGCCGACCTTGAGAACGGGAATCTCCCGGCGTACGCTGACCATCGCCAAGCCCGGTCTGTCGCTTGAACTGCGAAGGTCGGCGGCGGGCGCGGATATCATCGAATCGATAGACAGCACGCTCCGGCAGGTCTGCCGCAACGTTAAAGCGCCGGAGGAATGCCAAAGCAGTCCTTCGACAACTTCCAGTCAGTATATCAGAGGCTGAGAGAGGCTTCCCCCGCATCAAGGTTGGCAGGCTTTCATCAAATATCGCTGAAAAAATCAGTTGGGCCGGGCATAATTCCACCGATAGCGTCCAATGGAAAGTTCTTGGAGAGATTCATTCCTGTTCCAAGGAAGCGGCTTTCCGCGGATCCGGTCGAACCGCCGGAAAATCGCTTAGAAACGAAAGAACGGCTGCGTCAATCCCTCCCCCTCCCGCGGTCAAAACCGGGGGGGGGGGGCAGGATCCTCAGAATTCAAGCGCGGTTCACTGCGGCGAACTGCCGGCCGTTCGATCATCCGATTATTTTCTTCAATTTCACCCGATCCGGTGTTGCACTTCAGCGGCGGCGGTGTATGTAGGGTCCGCTTCCGCGGAAATTATGCAGGATGCACCTCTCGTGCATGGCGGCGGAAGTTTGTTTCGCCATGCTTTGAAGTGCGCGGATCAGGAGCGTTGAGATGCCCTTTTACGAACACGTGATGATTGCGCGGCAGGACTTATCCCACGCCCAAGCTGACGAACTGTCCGAGTCGTTTGCTTCCGTATTGGCCGACAACGGCGGAAATCTGGTCGGCAAAGAAAACTGGGGACTTCAGAAGATGGCCTACAAGGTCAAGAAGAACCGCAAAGGCCATTACTTTCTGCTGAAGACCGATTCCCCGCCGGCGGCTGTCCAGGAAATGGAAAGGCTGATGCGCCTGCATGATGACGTGCTGCGTGTCCTTACCATCAAGGTCAAGAAACATTCCGAAGATCCGTCGCCGATGATCCAGAAGCGCGAGGAGCAACCGCGCCGTCACCGCTGAGCATTAACAGAACAAGGACAATTCAGATGGCCAGAAAGACATTTTTCCGGCGCAAGAAAGTCTGCCCGTTTTCCGGCAAGAACGCCCCTGAAATCGATTACAAAGACATCAAGCTCCTGCAGCGTTACATCTCGGAGCGCGGCAAGATCGTTCCCAGCAGGATTTCCGCCGTGTCATCGCAGAAACAGCGGGAACTCGCCACGGCGATCAAGCGCGCCCGGTTTCTCGCGCTGCTTCCTTACACCATCAAATAGGAGCCGGGGCATGCAAGTCATCCTCCTTGAACGCGTGTCGAAACTCGGCCAGATGGGCGATGTGGTCTCAGTCAAAAGCGGTTACGCTAGAAATTTCCTGCTGCCCCAGGGCAAGGCCTTGCGGTCATCGGCGGAGAATCTGGCAGACTTCGAATCCCGGCGGAGCGAGCTCGAGGCCAGGAATCTGGAACTTAAAAGCGAAGCCGACAAAGCCGCGGCTGAAATCAGGGAACGCGAACTCGTACTCATCCGTTCGGCATCCGAAGTCGGTTCCCTTTACGGCTCCGTGACAACGCGCGACATCGCTGAAGTCGCCGGCGAAGAAGGCATTTCCGTCAACCGCAGGCAGATCAGGCTGGAGCGTCCGATCAAGGCTCTGGGAATTCACGATGTGGACGTGACACTGCATCCCGAAGTCACGGTCAGGATCAAAGTGAATGTGGCACGGACCAAGGAAGAGGCCGCGCTTCAAGCCAAGGGCGAGGATATCCCTGCGCCAGGCGACGAGGATCAGCCGGAGAGCGGCGTCATCCCTTCCGAAACCTCTGACTTCGAGGAGGCAGCCGAGGACGGATCCGAAGAGGCCGAAGAGACATCCGCCGGCGTCTGATACGCGCCAGGCCTCCGCGCTCATTCGAACCGCGCCACCTCAATTCCGGCCTGATCAAGACGGTTCCGCACCTCGGACGCGATCCGGACGGCTTCCGGCTTGTCACCGTGCACGCAGACCGTGCCGGCATTCACTGGCACTTTGGCTCCGCTGCGTGAGATCAGCGATCCGGTCTCAACAGCGCGGAGAATGTTGTCGGCGCAGGTTCGCGGGTCGCGAATCAACGCGTTGGGTTCTCTCCGGGAAACCAGCGTGCCGTCATCATTGTAGGCGCGGTCAGCGAAAATCTCAGCCACATAGGCCGCCCCGGCGGCTTTGGCCGCCCGTTCAAGACAGGTTGAAGCCATCGCGACGATGATGAGCGACTTGTCAAACTCCCGCACCGCGCCGATAACTGTGTCAGCCAGACTCTGGCTCCGGCTGGCCATATTGGCGAGGGCGCCGTGCATTTTGACATGCCGGACAGATGAACTCTCAGCCTCTGCGAGCGCCCTCAGGGCCCCGATCTGGTAAATGATCACGGCTTTCAGTTCTTCCGCCGGGATTCCGGAGATTTCCCGCCGACCGAATCCCATGAGATCCGCGAATCCCGGGTGAGCGCCGATCCCGACGCCGTTCTCCCTGCAGGTGCGGACGGTTTCGCGCATATGCAGCGGATCTCCGGCATGGAAACCGCAGGCGATATTGGCGGAGGTGACGACGGCCAGAAGCTCTTCGTCATGACCCATCTTCCATGGACCGAAACTTTCGCCAAGGTCTGAATTCAGATCAATCTTCATCCTGTTCATCTCCCGATATGACACCGTCAATCAGCGAATACGCCAGCAAATCCGCCATGTCTTTCGGATCGCGGACGGCGGATTCGATCCGGCCGGGAAGACCGGCAATCAGCGACCTGAGGTCCGCAAGCTCCTTCAGAGCCTGCCGCCGATCCGCCATACGCATTCTGAACGCCGTCCCGACAGGCATTTGAGCAAGTTTGTGCAAATCCGCAGTGATCACGGTCGCGATCCTCGGATAGCCGCCGACAGGCTGAAAATCCGCCAGCAGCACCGCGGCGATCCCGTCAGCGGCGATCTGGATGTCTCCCGCGACGATGGCATCGGACGCAATGACCGTCCCCAGATCCGCGCTTATGGGGCCCATTGAACTCTCAATCCGCATTCCAACCCGGTTACGCGCGTTCGTCACGCGGAATTCCGCCTGCCGCAGGGACCGGAAATCCTGCTCAGCGAACAGTTTCGATTGCGGACCTTCCATGATCCGGATAATCCGGTCGGTGAAATAAGCCGGCCGCGGCAAACGCAGGCCTTCCTTCGGCCAGCGATCCGCAAGCGGAACCAGCCTTTCGCCCGGCTTCGGCGTCCAACCGAGCTCAGCGTGCGCATGCGCCGATCGGGAGCCGAGCACGACCGGACCGTCAATGCCGCCGGGCAGATGCAGATAGCCGTAACTGCCTTCCGCGCAGGCGCCGATCTCAAGCATATCTCCGTCCCGCAGAGCCATTGTCTGCCGCCATGCGGCTTCCCGGCCGTTAACGGAAAGTTTCATCTCGGCACCCGTACAGGCGATTACGTTGCGTCCGACCGAACGGAATTCCCCGCCCCGGCCAGCCATTTCCAGAGCGGCACAGTCAGCGCCGTTACCGAGCAGCGCCTGTCCCTCCGCAAGGGCGAACTGATCCATCACGCCGCCTTTCGTCACCCCGAACCGGCGGAAGCCTGCCCGTCCCCTGTCCTGAATCGACGCCCCGGGCTGCAGACGCTTGATTTCAAGTCCGGCTATCGCCAAGAGCGTCCCAAACAGTATCCGGCCTGAATTCCGCGGCCTCTGATTCACTGACCGGCTCGAACCTGACGACATCGCCGGGCGAGAGAAGAAACGGCTTACTGCGGCTCGGCCGGAAAGTCGGCAGTGGCGTGACGCCGATGCGCCGCCAGCCGGTGGGTATCGGCGTCGCGGGCAACACAGTCTGCCGGTTGGCGATCAGAACGGAGCCTGACGGCACCGGACGGCCGTAGGCCTGCCGCCGCGGAATCGCGAATTCTTCCGGCAATTCAGCGAGATATGCCAGTCCGGGCGAAAACCCGAGACACAGCACTGTCAGATCGACGGATGCATGCCTTTCGATCAATTGGTTTTCCGTCAGTCCTGCCATTGCGGCCGCTTCCGATATCTCGGGACCGTGCCCTCCGCCGTATATCACCGGAATCCGCCAGCGGGGCCCTTCCCCGATCAACGGCGAATCGTACCAGTCGGCGCCGGCAAGTTTTTCCGCGCACCAGCTTTCCAAACGCTCCGGGTCAATTGAGGCGGGATCAAAAGTGATCAGCACGGAACGGATTGTCGGCACGGTCTCGCTCACCCCGGCAGGAGCCGTACGCAACATGCGGTCAAAAGCCATAACGGCACGGCTAACTTCCTTCGAATAGGCCGCGCCGAATTCGACCAAGACAGCTTGGTCGCCGGCCGGCCGGATGCGCGGATAGCTTTCCGATTCAGGCATTACGGCAATCCGCCGGCGCAAATGACCAAAGCGCGACTGTCCGACGTTCAGCCGGAACGCCGCACGGAATCACGGCGAACAAGATGGATTCAAGCAAAATCGGGCTCGGCGTCCAGTTTTGGCTTAATATTTCCACGCGGTTCGTATATTCAACCCGATCAGATGCCGTCAGCATCCGAAACAGCAGGAACATGATCGAAAATATGGCCGAAAGATGAGCGAAATCCACAACCCTGATCCGCGTTTTGCCGCGAAAGCGCATGTCGATGCACAACGCTATGAAGATATGTACACCAAATCAATCAATGATCCTGAACAATTCTGGAGAAAAGCAGCCGGCCGGCTCGATTGGTTCAAACCCTTCACCCAAGTCAAATCAGTGAATTTCAACATTCCTGATGTCTCGGTGAAATGGTTCGAAGACGGAAAAATCAATGCGTCTTGGAACTGCATAGACAGGCATCTTGAATCCAGGGGCGGCCAGACAGCGATCATCTGGGAGCCTGACGACCCCGGCCAGAAAGCTGAACACATCACCTACCGGGAGCTCCACGAAAACACCTGCCGCATGGCGAATGCGCTCTTGGAGTTGGGCGTTCAAACCGGATCCCGCGTGGTCATCTACCTGCCGATGATTCCCGAAGCCGCCTACGCGATGCTGGCCTGCGCCCGCATAGGCGCCGTGCATTCCATCGTTTTCGCCGGTTTCAGTCCCGACGCCTTAGCGAGCCGCATTCAGGATTCGGATGCGAAACTGGTGATCACCGCCGACGCGGCGCCGCGCGGCGGACGGAAAACGCCGCTGAAAAAGAACACCGACACGGCTCTGGAGTCATGCGGCGGCGACGTGCGGACTCTGGTTGTCCGCCGCACCGGCGACGAAGTGGAGTGGAAGGCAGGCCGGGACTTTGATTACAGCGAAATGTCGTCAAGACTCAGCGTCAACTGCGAATGCCGGGAAACAGGAGCCGAAGATCCGCTGTTCATCCTGTATACGTCCGGCTCCACCGGAAAGCCGAAGGGAGTCGTCCATACGACCGGCGGATATCTACTGTTTGCGGCCTTGACCCATGAAACCGTGTTCGATTATCATGAAGGCGACATTTTCTGGTGCACAGCCGATGTCGGCTGGGTGACCGGCCACAGCTACATCGTCTACGGACCGCTGGCAAACGGCGCGACCACCCTGATGTTTGAAGGCGTGCCGACCTACCCGGACTGTTCACGTTTCTGGCAAGTCTGCGAAACCCACAGAGTCAACCAGTTCTACACTGCGCCGACCGCTCTCCGCGCCCTGATGGGCCAAGGCGACGAATGGGTTAAAAAATGCGACTTGTCATCGATCAGGGTTCTGGGCACGGTCGGCGAGCCGATCAATCCTGAAGCCTGGTCATGGTACCACAATGTCGTCGGCAACGGACGATGCCCGATCGTTGACACTTGGTGGCAGACCGAGACAGGAGGTCATCTGATCACTCCGCTGCCCGGAGCCATCCCTACAAAGCCCGGTTCCGCGACAAAGCCGTTTTTCGGAGTCGTGCCGGCAATTCTGGACCCGCAAACGGGGGAGGAAGTCCATACGGACGAGGCGGAAGGAGTGCTGTGCATCAAGGACAGCTGGCCCGGGCAGATGCGGACCGTCTTCGGCGATCACCAGCGTTTCATGGACACGTATTTCGGCCATTATCCCGGCTATTATTTCACTGGAGACGGGTGTCGCCGCGACTCCGACGGCTATTACTGGATCACCGGGCGGGTCGACGATGTATTGAATGTATCCGGGCACCGCATGGGCACTGCGGAAGTCGAAAGCGCCTTGGTGGCCCACAGCGCGGTCTCGGAATCCGCGGTTGTCGGATTTCCGCACGATATCAAGGGCCAAGGCATCTATGCTTATGTGACACTGATGAAGGGCATTGAACCGAATGATGCGCTGAAAGCTGAGCTGATGCAGTGGGTGCGCAAAGAAATCGGCCCGATCGCTAAACCCGATGTCATTCAGTGGGCGCCCGGTCTGCCGAAAACGAGGTCCGGCAAGATCATGCGGCGGATTCTGCGCAAGATCGCGGAAAACGACTACGGCGCTTTGGGCGACACTTCCACCCTGGCGGAACCTGAGGTAGTCGAAGACCTGATCGCCAACCGCACGTCCAGTTAAGCCCCGGGAAACCGGAACATTGTCCTGCCACGCCGACCAGCGGCTGTATCAGCGCAATGGATGCTGCTGAAAACAGCGTAATCATCGCGCCGTCCGTGCTGAGCGCGGACTTCGCCGCGCTGGGCGAAGCCTGCCGCATGGCTGAAAAAGGCGGATGCGACTGGCTGCATCTGGACGTGATGGACGGTCATTTCGTGCCGGCCATCACTTTCGGTCCAGCTGTCTGCGCCGCGTTGCGCGCACATATCCGCAAAGTCATGGATGTCCATTTGATGATCTCGCCGGCGGACCGCCAGCTCGTTCATTTCGCTGAAGCGGGCGCGGACATCATCACGGTGCATGCGGAAGCCGGGCCTCATCTGCACAGATCACTGCAGACCATCCGTGACCTAGGCTGCAGGGCCGGCGTCGCTTTGAATCCCGGAACGCCCGCGGCGGCAGTCGCGAACGTGCTGGACTTAGCGGATCTGATCTGCGTCATGACGGTCAATCCCGGCGCCGGCGGGCAGAAATTCCTGCGCAGCCAGCTGGACAAGATTTCAGAAATCAGTTCAATGATCAGCGGCCGCCCGATTGACATTCAGGCGGACGGCGGCATTGCGCCGGACACGGCGGCGGCGGCGGCGGAAGCCGGAGCCAATGTCTTTGTCGCCGGCTCAGCCGTATTTAACGGCGAACCTTCCGGGATCGGCGAACGGATCTCGGCGCTGAGGCAGGCCGCCGCTTCTCACTGAGCGGGGCGGAAAGGACGAGTCCTGCCGCCGTTCGCGGCAACAAGTTAACGGAAACAAAAAGGAGTATTTGTCTTGGCTGCACGACCACCGACTTGCGATTTCGGCTGGAAAGCCCCCGATTTTTCGCTGCCTTCGACAAAAGGTGAAACACTGTCACTGGCGGATGTGTCCGGTCCGAAGGGATCCCTGATCATGTTCATCTGCAATCATTGCCCGTATGTCACTTCAGTCATTGACCGGCTTGTCTCTGAGTCTCGGGAACTGCGGACGCTGGGCATAGGGGTCGCCGCTGTTTGCTCGAACGACGCGGTCAGCTATCCTGAGGATTCCTTTGACAATATGGTCACCTTCGCGGAGCGTGCCGGTTTCACTTTCCCATATCTGCATGACGAAAGCCAAAACGTCGCCCGCGCATACAGCGCGGTCTGCACGCCGGACTTTTTCGGCTTCAACGCCGGACTTGAACTTCAGTACCGGGGACGCCTGGATGACGCCGGCCGCGCCGCCGCGAACGCGTCAACCCGGCGCGAACTGTACGAGGCCATGAAAATGGTGGCGGAGACCGGCTCCGGCCCCGCCTCCCAAGTTCCGTCCATGGGCTGCACCATAAAATGGAAGGATGATTCCTGAAACAATCTTGCGGCTGCGTTCTGATGACAGGCGAACCACACCCGGCGGATCAAACCCACCGCTGAAAGCTAGTCGGAACTTCATTTGCCGTCAAGCCTGTTAACCATTTGATTTCATTTATGAAAACAGCGTTTTTCGGCACGAAAAAGCGGCTCTCTGTTCCCATAATAAAATACAGCGTTCTTCTCATCAAACTGTATTGACAAAAGAGTTTTCGGCCATATGTAACGGCAAAAGGGTTCCCATAACAGGGAACCTCCGCATGAGGCAGATCCAATGGCTTTCAATATCGAACACGCGCCGAATCAAACAGGAAAGCCTGCTGTCCTTTTACGGCAGGCTTGGCGCGAAGGCAAACGGGTCCGTCGGTCGTCACCCGACCGACTGAGCTGCAGCGGCGGACATTCAAACTCTTGGCAGTAGATCTGAAAAAATCGTTCCCATAAACGTGACAGTTTGAATTCACTTTCCACAAGCTGAAAATAAAATAAAAACAATATATTGGCGGATGAAACCGGATTGATTTTTCTGTGAAGTTCCGGCTAGTAGTTCGACATTGTTATATTGATGAATGGAAATAGTGACGTAGACGTTCCAGTATATCGAGCTTGTTGTTTTCGGTTTCTTCTCTCAACCTGTTTTTGCCGTCAATTTTGCTGTGTCAGACTACTAGTCGGCGTCATCGGCTGCCGAAACGGCCGGAATGAACAGATAAACGGTTATGCCGGCAGGCATTCCCGCAGGAGAGTCTCCGTCCGCCGACATCGCCGCGCAAATCTCAAGCATGGCAAGATATCTCCCTTACTTCGCCGGCCGGGCCGTGAAATCCCGCCCGATGACGACGGTCCACACGCCCGGCAGGTTCGCCGCCGAAACAGGCCGGCGGCAGGCGGCCGCTCCGCCGGATATGAACAGACGCCTGAAAGCGTGAGACGGCTCAAGAACGATTGTCAGCGACGGATATCCGGATTGAGAGTTCGACCTCGACCGGATCAGCCCTGCGCGGACGCCAGGACGCATATCAGCGTCTGGGTCAACGCGTTTCGACGGGCGGTCATATCATCCGTCCGACCAAGCACGCACGCAAAACGACAAGCACAGACGCGGAAACCGCGGCCTGGACGACTATACCGGCGGCGGCCCACTTCCACCTGTTCAACGCCTGAATATCTTTTTTCAGATCACCTATATCGGCCGCACAACTCCGCCACGCTGGCCCGCATGTCCTTCCTGATTTCCGAAAAGGCGTGCAGAAAGTGATCTTCCGCTGTGAAGTATGCGGTGTGATCTACCAGCCGGACCGGATCGATTCAACCCGGCGAAAACCGAACCTATCGTTTTCCAACGATTGAATTCTCCTGACAAACCCCACGGTCGATTTTCAAAGGTCAGTCTCTGACCAGCCACGCGGGGCGCATATGAGGATCCGAAGAATCAAAACCCTCGAGTTGATCACAATGTGATTGATACCGGATCAACGCTTGCGAACGAAACGACAGGTTCTGTATCAACTACATCACTCATAACGCGGCATGACGAGATCCGCCGGGGCAGCATACATGCTCCGATTGAAGGGCGTTCCGGGAAAATTCAGCCACTATTTTCCCTCGCCCTTAACACAGCTTTGCTGTATTTCATCCACAGAGGATCCGTCCAATCAAGAGGCTGGCGCAGTAGCCGCGGGCCGCCGAAGCGGCTGATCCAGAGCGCAGCCCGGAACACCGGGCTGAGTTCTTGACGCGGACGGATTCCGTTTCTTCCAAGTGCGCCGGCCGCGCAGCAGCGTGCTCACCAGGACTGCCGGCTTGCGCATGACGGCGATAAGAGCGACCTTATGAAATTTCCCCCGCTCGATAAGCCAACCGTAGAATTCGGACATACCTTCATTGAAGCGCACAGCCGCTGCAGCCGCCATGCAGAGCGCATGCCTCGAGCGGAACGTCCGTTCTGAACGCACGGCGCACCTTTCTTCGCGCCGCTGTCGCGGTCGAACGGGGCAGTCCCGGCGAGCACCGCCGCCTGTCGATCCACTCAAGTTCAGGCACCGGCAAAGCAGAGCGGCGGCCGGAAACGGACACCAGGATGAGATAAGCGCTGGTCTAATCGGGATCGCTCTTGATATGCTCCTCAATTTCATTTTCGAGAACTTCCTTTTGCTGCTCAGCAATTTTGATTATTTCATCTAAGCCTTCCTTAGCTGACGCGTGCTGGATATCATCGCGGCACTGACGTATTTCTTCAGCGGTTTCAACCAAGTGCCGGTGAGCGGCTGTTAAATCATTGAGACGGCTGAGAAACCCGGATTTCAGCTGCGTCGCAGGAAGATCGGTGAAGGCCGTCGCAAAGGCCGCGAGCATCTTGGCATCCGCCTTGTCGGCCTTAACCAGCTGGCCGGTCTCTTCGGCGAAGCGCCGTGCCTGGAGCGGGGTGATGATGCAGACTTCGTAACCCTTGCCATGCAGCGAAGGATGAATCTTCCGGTGCAGCCGTCCGGTCGCTTCGATGATGACCCGCTGTACCGCATGCTTTTTCAGAAACTCGTCTATCGCGCGGAAGCCCGAACGGTCGTTTCTGAACCGGCGGTCGACGCCAGCGGCATGCACGTCGATGATCTCCTTGCTGATATCCAAGCCTGCGCATATTTTCGTCATGTTCCTACTCGCTGAGTTAATACGGATCTTGATCCCAGCATCCATTCAGGACGCAGGAGACAAATTGGAAAGTCTGAACCTACGGCGCGTACGACACGTCAATCAGCAACGGCGGCGCCCTGTTGCCGGCCGTCCCGCTTCAACTGAAAAACCGCACGGAACGGCGGCGTTACGCCGCTCCCGCTCAGGCTCCGGCGGGCGAAACGCGAGGCGGCCGATCCCTGAAACCCGCGGCCCGGTTCGCACGGGCGGGCAGCGGGCTCGACTCAGGAAGTTCTGTCAGGGCTGCCGTCGGCCGGATCCGGCTTGGGCAGCTGCATGCCGGTGCGGATGATGTCGATGATTCCTTCAAGACGGGCGAGCCGCTCCCGGATGTGTCCAAGCTGATCATGCATCTCCTTGCGGAAATCCCCGGCCTCCTTGCGGACATCAACAATTTCTTTGCGGACATCAACAATTTCTTTGCGGACGTCGCCGATCTCCCTGCGGAGTTCTGCGTTTTCCCGCGCCCGTGCCGCATTCTGAGATATCGTCAGCGCCGCCAGCGCTGCCCCTACGCCCAAGATTGCCAGAATGATCTCAAGATCAGCCACTATGTCCATTCCTTCTTGTCATCCGCCGAGATTCCATTCCGGAGATGAAAGGATACCTGTTCCGGCGCTCTTTAAAATGATCATGACAGCGAATCGCCCGAAGCGCAATCCATTTATCAACGGGGCATGATCAATTTCCTGCGCATGGACAAGATCAATCTGATCGAGGACCATTCCCGCGCATTTCTGATCGCCGACCATGTCGCCGGCGAAGCATCGGAATCGATATTTCAACCAGAAACGCCGCTTCGCCTTGCATTTGATTCCGGGGAACTTGTATCGTTTTCGTTGAAGCCGCTGAATAACGCCGCTTTTTCGCCTTCTTGTCTGCCACTGGATGGCTCAGCGCAGGCGAGTCTTCCGTCATTGCCGCAGCAGTTCAGCGCGGATGCGCGTTGATCTTCGACAATCATGTCGCTGGCCGTTCAGCATGTCTCGCCTTTCCATCAATCCACATCATAAAGATGCGGCATCTGCTTATGTTGTCGTATTGCCGAACGCGACGGCTGCTATTGGAATGCTTCACTACCCGGCGGCGGCCCGAGGGGATGAGCCTGAACGGCCTCTGAGCGGTGATAAGAACTCCGGCAGCCCCCTGTTGATACCGCCGAAGGGCCGCATAGAAGAATCGAACTGATCCGGCTGCCGCTGAATCCGCGGCCTGAGTGCGCATGCGCCGAATTTCAGCCCTGTTGTTCACGATCGACGGTCTTCGGAAACGCATTTGCGGGGCATCTGCGACAACCTGCCTTCCGACAGAGAGGCTGACAAGTTACTCTTGACGACGCGCTTCAGTGTGGCCCCGGTAAATCAAGCTGACAGCCGGAACAAAAACAGCGCGGCTGCCGCCATCCTCCTGACCGTCGTTTCATAAGCGTCTTCGCCATTCATGCGCCGTCTGTTCCAGCAGCCTGCCGCTCAACGCCCGGCATCATCAAGGATGTCCTTCAGCGTCTTGTGCGCGGGGTCCAGTTCCGCTTTGTCCGCAGGCTCCGATTTGCTGAACAATGGATTGCCGGGCGACCAAAATTCCATGCTCTCCGCGTGTTCCTCGAAATATTTCCGGTCTGTAGTCACCCGTAACTGTGCGTCCATGCCCGGCGCCAGCAGTCCGTATTCGCGATGTCTCATCGCCTGAACATCGACCCCGGGCGCTGTCAAGCTGTCTGATACGATGATCCGATCCAGATCTTCCATCGTTACGGTCGGCTCCGGGCGCGTCGGCATAGTCAAGTCATCCTCGGTCACGCCATCGATATCAAATCCTGCGCTGTCTCGGGCTTCATTCGCTTTTTGTTCGATATCGGCGATAAGCCCGGCGCGCCCGCGCTCTTCCCGGCCCTGCCCCGAGAGCACGCTCTGCGATATCGCGCCGGGCAAACGGGCCAGGATCGGCTGCAGACGTCCCACCACTTTTTCAAACAGGCCGATACGGTCGCGAAGCGCGCGGTAGATGTCTGTCTCGACTGTCCCCTCATAGTGCAGGTTGACAATACGGATGGTTTCGTGCTTCTGACCCAGCCGGTCTATGCGCCCGATGCGCTGTTCGACCCGCATGGGGTTCCACGGCATGTCGTAATTGACCACAGCGCCGCAGAACTGAAAATTCAAGCCCTCAGCCGCCGCATCGGTGCACAACAGGACATCCGCCTGCCCGTCCCGGAAACGCTGTTTCGCATCGTCCCGGCATATTCCGCGCCATGTGCCGTCTGTCCCAAGCGCCTCTCCTCCCCGGCCGGAAAAACACAGCAGCGCCCACTCAGCATCCTTCGCGAGCGCGTCGCGAAGGAAATCCATGGTATCGGTGTATTGGGTAAACACCATCATCCGGTCATGTCCTGCACGGCGCAGTTCGCGCAGAACCTCCTTGAGACCGCCGAGTTTGCTGTCCGGCGGCAGGTTCCCGGCCGCACCGAGCAGCCGGTCGATTTCCGCCTCATGCTCGCGGTCGAGGGATCGGCGTTCAAGGTCAGCCGCCTTGTCGGCGTCAATCATTTCGTCGGCCGCTTCATCGTCCGGCAGATCCTCCGCGAGACCGAAGGCGTTCATGCGCACGGCGCCGGTGACGGCATCGCGGCGTTTGCGCAGGGTTTCGCGCAACGCCGTGAAGCTGCTGGCCAGCCGACGGCGGTAGATCGTCATGACGAAACCGACCGCCGTGCGTTCCCGGCCGCTCGCCCGTCTGTACGCGCCTGCGATGTAATCCTCGACCGCTTCGTAAACGGCACGTTCGCCGGCCGTCATCTCCAGAAAGCGGTCTTCAACCCGGCGTTCCGCGATCGGCGTCTCAATCATCCCTTCACGGAAGTAACGCCGCAGCAGCTCGCGGGTGTTTCGCGAGATCAGCCGGCGGACCGGGGCGGCGGACCGCATGATCGCCACCGCCGCCTGACGCTCGCCGGTTTCCAGTTGGCGGCGCGGAATGCTGGCGGAATCGCGCAGGGCGCGGAGCACTTTGTTCGCCTTAAGCCGCGAGAGGCGGGTCAGACGCTGCGCATCCTCCGTTCCAATTTCGCTGAATTCACGCTCGGCAGAGCGGAACAGCGCCGCCATCCGTTCCATGGCATCATTCGAAGGATTCCGCTTCCCGATATCTTCGAAGAACGTGAGAAACGCCTGTTCGTTCCATTCGGGCGGCAACCCGAGCAGATCAAGCAAGTCCCAAACCTCTACCGGATGCACCTGCATTGGCGTCGCAGTCAGAAGAAGCAGGCTTTTCGAGCGGTCCTTAAGACCCCGCATAAGTCGGAGAAGCGTGTTCGGTCCCCCTTCCTGCTGACTTCCGGGGGCCTTGCGGCGGGCATGATGCGCCTCGTCAAGCACTGCCAAGTCCCACGCCTCCGCCGTTTCCAAGAGTTCCTTCGCCCGATCGCGCCGGCGCATCAGTTGACTGGACACGATCACAGCCGGCTCGCGATGCCACTCCCCGCGCCCGACGACGCGTTCATGCCGCCCCTTCAGCGCCGGCGAAGGATACCATATCAGTTTTCCGCCGTCGTAGACAGGCCAGTTGAGATTGAACTTCTCCCGGAGTTCGATCTGCCACTGGCCGAGCACGGCCTTCGGAGCGAGAATCAGAATCCGCTCGGCGCGGCGGGCGAGCCAAGCCTGGCGTAACAGCAGTCCGGCCTGAACGGTCTTGCCCAGCCCGACTTCGTCCGCGATCAAGAGCCGGGGCGGCCAGTTACCGTACAAACGCTCGAACGCCCTTGCCTGATGCGGCCAAGGCACGACCGGCGCGGTGGCCTCGCCGATCCCCTCCCCGCCCGGCTGCGACGGCGCTTCCCTGATAAACGCCCATACCCGTCCGCGCAGCGACGCCGGCATTCCCGCGCCGTTGTCCGGCCGGTGTTCCGGCTTCGGCGCGGAATGTTTTCGGCCCGCAACCGTCGACTGCCGCTCCAGACGCGCCGGCAGGCCGGTCTCAGGCATAAAACGCATCAGGTCGCGGCGCACCGCCTCCGGCACATCCAGAACGAACATGCGCTCCGTCCTCCCGGCCCAGAGGCGGGCGAAGTTCGCCTCCTCCGCATCGACCCGTCCGGGCTCCGCTCCCCAGCTGGTATAGACGCTGAAGCTCTCCCAGTTGTTCCGCCAGCCAGCGCCGGTCTCGTTAAGGCTGCCGGTCCAGGCAAGCCGGTTGCCGGCCCGGTCCTCGACGATCCCGGACTTTTCGTGGAAAATTCCGCTCTCCGGATCCGGCTCGCCTGAGGCATTTCGGGGCACGGCGACTTTCACGTCAAGAAACCCGCGCGCGACCATCCACGCCAGAAGTTCCAGCGCACCGGCCGATGCCGGATCGGGCGGAGTGAGCGGTTCGCCTGCAAGGCGCCGCTCCACCACGGCGCGGAGGGCCTCGCCTCGTTCAATCGCTGTGATCTCGTCAGGCTCCAGCGTGCATCCTGCCACGAGCCGCATCTTTCCATCATTGCGCACCAGCCCCTCAATGCCGCGCGCCGCGAGCGCGAGCGCCTGAGCGTTGAAATAGCCGGTCAGCCGGTCGTAGCGGACCGCGTCCTCAAGCGCAGGGATGTGGAAAAGCTTAACGAGATCACCGTCATCGACCGTGTATTTGAGGCGCCATGGACGGTCACGGAACATGCGGCGCTACTCGTCATCCCGCCAGAACGAGAGCTGCTCCGGCTCGGCGACCCGGTCGCTGTAGGCCAGCAGTCTCAGATTGTTGAGCGCCTCGAAGTCATCGCCCGACGCGGCGGCGTCGCCTTGAAGCTCGATGCCCGTGATTGACCTGGAAACCGGCAGCACCTCGAGGGCCGCCGTCAGCGCCGCGATGAAACCCGCGTCCTGATCCAGATTCGCGTCGGCCAGCGACTCCCGGGCAGCGGCCAGTGAGCGCCGCCGCGCCGTATGGGCGGCGTGATGGAGCGCGTCGATCATGCCGCGTGAACCGTCGGCGGGGCCGAGCTTCGCCGCCGCCGCGCGCCGGGCGCTGTCCCACATGACGATGTCGCTGCCCTTCTTTCCGGCCAGCCGGTCCATGATGTCGCGGTCAAGATCAACACCCGCGGCGCGCGCCAGCCGCAACGCCTCGTCGTACGAGAACACCGGCGCCCGGAAAGCGTCCCAAGCGAGCACGAAGAAGTTGGTCGGAGCATCAAGACCGGCGTCAACCTTCAGGCGCGTCAGCTTTTCCATCCGCCAGCGCGTCACCTCCCGGCGCGCGGCATCAAGCGCATCCTCCGGCGTCACCGCATATGGATCCGGATCATCCTCGGGACGATTTCCGCTGCTGCTCCTTCGCCGTTCTTTGGACATTTGCCGCGGCGTTCCGCGTTTGAGCGGCCAACTGCGGGAAAATTCTTCCAGCGCCGGGCCGAAACAGGCCAGATAAAGATCGACCCCGGCGATCCCGGCTTCCTGAAACGACCCGATCCGTTCACGGACCGCCTGCGCCACCCGCGGCTCCACATCCTCCCAATAGCGACCCTGTTCCGGGCCGGCGGCGGCCCGCGGGCGGCAGACCAGAAAAACCGTGCTGTTGGCTGCCGCCTTATTCCGGATATGAAGGCTGCCTTCAGCTTCCGTGTTGACCGGCCAAGACGCGGTGACGGCGAACCCCGCTTCCATCAGGCCCGCGGTGAGCGCGTCCCACGCCCCCTTCGCCTTATGCGTGAACATCAGCGTCATGATGCCGTCAGGCTTCAATACCCTGCGGCATTCCGCGAAAATCGACGCCATGCGTTCCCGGTATTCGCGGCCGGCCATTTCCTTCGCGTTCTTCCCGCCCCGGAACCGCGCCGGGTTCGCGACCGCCTCATTCTCCTTGTCGGTCAAAACGCGCCGGAACAGTTCGGGAAAGACATGCCCGGCGGTGCGCTTCAGCCAGACATAGAAGAAGTCCGAAAGCTCAGCATACATCACGTTGTCGTAATAGGGCGGATCCATGACCACTGCGTCAATGCTGCCGTCCTCTATGTGATCAAGGCTGTCTCCCGATTTGCAGGAGACGGTGACCGGGGGCGGGGCAGACTCGGCTTTAAACAGGCCGCCCTCGTTACCGGTTTCCGGACGGACAAGCGCCGTCAGTTCTTTGATGCATTTCGCGGTTTGGCCGACAGCCCAGTCGTAGCCGACCCCGGCGACGAGCGGGGCCATTTCCGCGTAGGACCATTTCAACGCAAAATCATGGCGATCAAATGTCCCGGCGATGACTCCTCGCTGCGATATCCAACGAGTCATGCGGGAATTGTAGTTCAAAAGCTTATCAAGCATCAAAGCCAGATACCCGTAGGCCGCCCGGCGGACATCGGTCAGCCTGCCGGCCCGGCGGTCGGCCTCCAGCATCTCCCGGAACACCTCGACGCCGGTTCCGTGGCACAGAAGCTGACGCGGCGAAAACAGATCGCGCCAGAGCGGCATTCCATACTGTATCGGGCGATCGTCATTACTGACTTCCGGAAACCTCTCCCCCGGCGCCATGTCGAACGCTTCCCACTCGGGAAGTTTGCCGGCCAGCCGGACGGCGATGTCCGCGCTGTTGTCATCCTCCGGCCGCGGGGCCCGGTAACCGCGGTCCCATTTGTCCTTGCCCCGCTTGCCCGACTTGAGGATCCGGCCCGGCACGCGCCGCTTGTACACCACGGCGTAAAGCTGCTCGCCCATCCGGCCGGCCTGAGCCTGACGCTTGATCTCCTTGCCGTCGATGACGCGCCCGCAGTCCGGATACGGGCAGGAACCGGCGCCTTTCAAAACCGTGCCCGGCGACTGATCCCGTTCGCTCTCAACGATCTCAAACGAACATTCCCGGCCTTCGGAACCCGGCCCCGCAGACAGGTCCGGCTGCAATCGCACCCCTGTCCCGCCCGGTGCCAGACGCCAGTTCGGCGAAAGCGGCACAAGGCCGGCGCAATACGGACAAGTGACCGTGCGGGCCCAGAGATAGCCGTCAGATCGAGTATTCTCTTCAGGTTCCAACGGAAAAATTCCGGCCAGCCGCTCTCGTACAGTGGCCGTAAGTTTGATACCCAGCTCTTCAAAGACTATCTTGATTTCGCTCCCATGTTTGCTAGGCCAGTCGATGGTGGCACGCTCAATTAATGACGCCACGGGGTTAAGGTCGTTGGCCATGGCCTTCAAGCCTAGGCGAACTGCCTCAAAGGGTATGCTGCCGCCACCTGCTGTCGGGTCAAGAACTGTTGCTTCTCCAAGTAATAAAGAAAACACCCATTTCTTGTCCTCGAAATTAGGCGTATAGCCAAAGGCACGTGAGTATCCGTACGCGGCAGCCCCCAGGCGCTCACCTTTTCGAGTGGCAATCGAGATTCGCCGTTTTGCCGCCACCGGATCCCCATGGATCCCCAGCGCATGCATGAACATCTCTCGGTCGGCGTCCGCGGGCAGCAGCGAGGCCAGAACGGCGGCGCGCGACGCCACCAACGGCCGCCGCGCCCACCAGACATGGAGATAGTACGTCGGCGGCAAAGCTGTCATGGACCGCCGCTCGCGGGTGCTCTCTTCGCCAAGTGCCGCAATCGGCAGCCAGCGTTCGATCAGACGGGGGTCTTCCGGCATGGGCGCGCTACGCTGCAAAGTTCTTTAAGTGGCGCGCATCCCCGCGTAGTTCGAGCGACCACGGGCGTGCAGAAACGAAGCGGCGCCGCAGCCGAACTGAACTATCTTGAGATTCAGGCGAACGGAGTTGGACTCCTGATTCCCGCAAAGTCTTCGCCACTGATCTTTCCGCATGCCTGAGGCCCCGCCGGACCGGCTGCGTATTCGCAGCCGACACATAGGCGTTTGCCGTAGCGGCTGAAATACGCCTGGTGCCCTGTGGCGTTGGCAATACACGGCTGCCTCGACGCCAAGAAGTCAGAACAACATATGAGTCCGGTTCCAACAGAAATTTCCATATTCCCGGTTCGTCGGCATCCTTCGAGCCATGATGAGGAACCTTGAAAACTGATGCCCGGCCAGCTGGACGTGTTTTGTCCTCAAAAATTGCTACCCAGCCGCTTCTCTCCAAGTCGGCGCCGAGTAACAAGGAGACAGGTTGGGCATTTACCCGCAGCGCAACCGCAGCCTGATTGGGAAAAAGGGTTGGAATCCGCGTCTTGTTCGCACCTCGTCCGGGAATTAGGCGTTCGACGGATTTTAAGAAGCTCTGGAAAACCGCGTCGCTGGAAGACAGAGACGAAACGGTGCATGCGTCGGTTCGAAGCACGACACGGTTTGCCATCGCGTGCGCTGGCCTCTTCCCTGTCACCTCAAACACAGAAAACACATCGTGCATCTCGCGCATCCCGGAACCGGACGCAGAAAAATGTCGGCGTTCCAGTGCCCCTGCCAGTGTCAGAAACTCCTCGCAAAATAGTGCGCCAGCGCAACAAAATCCAGCTGCTGAACACAGTGTAACTAGACGCGCGATCCCGCGTATGTGGTCATCATGCCAATGCGTCGCCACGATCAGAACAACGGACTCCGCTGGATTGACGCTGATTTCCTCCAGATATCGCACCGCTGCGGGCCTTCCAGCAGAGTCCAAAAAAGAATCGACGACAACCCATTCACCGCCACCGACGTGCATTACGATACTCTCGCCGTAACCGGGACCAAGAAGCGTCAGTTCGAACTCCTGATCCTCCGGCGGTTTTCTTGCATTTTTCATGGGCTGATGGCTTGTACGATCTTTCGCGCCCACGCTTTGCCTTCCGAAAAGTCACTTTCGGTCATTCTGGGCAAATCCCGGAAAACAATTTGCGATACCCGCTTCTGCGTTCCTTCGGGAGAACGTTCGTAACCGATCACCCAGCGGAAAATACTACCGACAGTCATACAGGAGATATCATACTCGGAAATTTCAACTAGAGGGATAGTCGCTTCTTGGCTCTCATGGGAATGTCCTGCTGTCAAATTGACCAGGCGTGCTACGAATTCGTCAGCTTCGATTTGAACAACATATCCTTCCCATTCCTGCAACGCATAGAGCGTGCTCATGCGGGGCTCGGATTTTGCCAATGGAGGAAAATCAACGGCTGGAACGGCCCGATCACGGCTATGAGTATGATCAAGAAGCGACTCAGGAGACAAACAGTTTCCGCCCCGCAAATCATGCGTCGTCATATGTTTCGCATGTTTGGCGGATGCCAACGCCCGATCCACTGCGGCCTTCACTTCTGGCACCCGGAATGCCGATTGTCCATGCTGAAACTTCCTAGGGGAACTTCCATTTCCACCCGGCACCCGGTTGAACCTTCGGTTCGCAGTGGAGTTGACTGATTGTTTCATAAAACTTATCCTCCTTTATCCACTGCTAATGACATGATGTGATCAATTATGCCATCGCTGCGCTGCATTGAATCATTAAAATTGCTTTCTAGAAACCCCAGCAATTGTGCGCTCCCTTTGGCATAGGGCTATCGCTTTTGAGATTCCCAGTTTTCCGGCAGCATTCCAGCGGAGCTGATGAGCTTCAGCGCATAGCGGTGATCCCATCCGGCTTTCTTGAGTTTGCCGCGCATTGACTCAGCCTGCTTGTCCTCCGTGACCCGCGCCAGGTTGAGAGACAGCCGCCGCATCACGGCCAGGTTTTCCGGCCCGGGTCCGGTCCGGTTTCGCAGATGATCTTCATTCATCGTGACATCGAGTACCCAGTGCAGACTGTTTTCACCGACCAGGCATTCCCGCACGCCCTTGAGAAAACGCTCCGGACCCCGCTTCTCACTCATAATGAAATACCGGGTTTCGGCACTGCGCTTTCCCTTGATTTCCCGGGTCGAAGAGACGGATCCGACAGCGGCGAGACCCGACTGTAGGAGCTTTTCCAGCCAGCCGACATCATGGCAGACCGCGGCCCGCCGGGTTTCGATCCGGCTGTGCCCCTTCTCCTTATGCGTCTCGGAAAACTGAATGTTTTCAATATTACCGGGGTTCTCCATATACCGTTTCACATCCTTGTGCAGATTGCCCTGATTGCCCTTCAAGGCGAGAATATACCCGCCCCCGCCGTCCTTCACGGCCTCCGATATCGTCCGCTGCGCATGCATCGCGTCAGCCGCTGCCGTCCGCCCCCGGATGTCGAGGAACTTCAGAAGCGCAGGGATCGCGGTGATCTCGTTCGACTTCCCGTCGACCGCGGTCTGCGCGAGAGCTGGCCGCGTGTCAGAGGCGAAAGCGTGAACGAGATGCAGAGGATGCCGCTTCGAAGCGTCGGCGAATGACCGGCGCAGAGTCTTGCCGTCGACGGCGATGACGCCGTCCCCGTCTGCTGCTGCCAGACCCTCCGCCCAGCTCGGCAAGGCGCGAGAGAACGACGCCGAGCTCGACCGGATTCAGACTGTTGAACAGGTCGGAAAAGGCGTCGTGACTCGGCGTGCCGTGCTTCAGATCCATGAACTCAAGCAGGAATTTCTTCTTGATTTCAGCGAATTCGACTGTATCGGTGCATGTTTCTCCTCCCGACATGACAGTCAGAAAAGCGATCATGAGTATTTCGTGAAGGTCATGCCGGATGGCGTTGCTGCGCCGGGGATCGGTGATGCCATTGAAAATATGAGATAAATCAGTCATCTGCTTGCCTCTGTTTGTATTATTGAGGCATTGATGGAACAAAAAAGCTGACTGAAAAGCAGAAAAATTCAAAAGCGATAGCCCTACCTTTGGCATCAGTTAAGTCAACTGCGTAGTGATCGTTGGTACCCACATATATCCCTGTGATTCCGTTGCCGATTCGTTGAGACGGTTCCACCGTAACACTGATCTGTCCTCCCGGTGGCCGGCCTTCGGGCTGAGTATCCACCATAGTCAAGGACCGCATCCCGCCGTTTTCGCTGTCCAGTCCCAAGCCGAGTTCCTCAGTGCAAGGAAGTCATGGTTCCACCGGTGCCAACACTCTGCCAACATGATTCCGGGCACTCTGGTTTGGTGCACGAAAATGCGCATCACGATTGATTCCGAGCGCCTTGATGGGAGTGTGGACGAGTTGCTCCTTGAAGGCACGTAACACAAAGTCACGGACCCGGATATTCGGGGCCGATTGAGTCGCGGCCTGGAAACGGTCGGGGGCGGCATCAAGCTGGAGCCATTCAGTGCAGAAACTGGATGCCTGATGATGCGCAATCCTAATTTCGGCTGTCTCGGCGGCACTCTTCGGCAAAAGACCGTTTAATGCAAACCACGCGGGGGTAAAAATCTCTGGATTAAATTCCCCACAAGCACAACGCTAACACGGCTAATCTCCCGGGGATGTCCCACTTGATGTTGAATTTGATATGGGCGGTGTTGCCTCTCCCCCGAGAATCAGCTCGGGGATTTTTTGAAGAAAAGGAAGCAACACCATGAAAACCGTTAGCACATTCCCCGGCGCCTCCGCCAGCGCTCCGAACATCAACGCGCTCGTCGAAGAGGCGTACGAAGACGTGACCGAGAGTTTCGAGAAATTCTGCCTGACGACGGGCATCGCGTATCTGCGGCAGATGATGGACGAGGACGCCGAACGGCTGGCCGGGAAACGTCACAGTCATTCTCCCGACAAGCCGGGGCACCGCTGGGGACATACGCGTTCCCAGGTCGGGTTTCACGGCGGCAAGGTCGGCATCGACCGTCCGCGTCTCCGCTGCAAGGCTGCGGGCAAGGAGATGTCTCTGCCGAGCCAGTAAGAAATCTCCGCGGACGGTTATCTCGACCGATGGGCGGTGAACTTGATGACCGCGAGCGCAGCGACCCGCAAGTTCCGCCGGGCGGTGAGGATTCCGGAGGCCGGGGTTCCCTGCGGGGCGGGCTGCGGGCTGTCGAAATCGGCCGTGTCCCGCCGGTTCAAGGCGTTGACGCAGGCGAAGTTTGATGAATGGATGACTTCCGATCTGTCGGAGCTTGATCTCGTCGCGGTTCAGATCGACGGGCTGCATATGAGCGACCGCCTGCTGATGATCGGGGCCGTCGGCATTGACGCGTCGGGGCGTAAGCGCCCCCCAGTCGTCATCGAAGGCGCGACGGAGAACGCCGCGACCGTGCAGGCTCTGCTTGATGATCTGATCCGGCGCGGGCTTGATCCGAAGGGCTGTTATCTGTTCATCGTCGACGGAGCCAGGGCGCTCAGCAAGGCGATCCGGCGCACTTTCGGCGCGGACATCCCTATTCAGCGCTGTCAGGTTCACAAGGGCCGCAACATCATCGACCGTCTCGCCGCGGAACATCACGCCGGCGTGCGGCGGACGCTCAGGCAAGCCTGGGAACTTGATGACGCCGACAAGGCCGAGCGGCTGATGCGCAGCCTGGCTCAGCGGTTCGAACAGGAGGCTCCGGACGTCTCCCGGTCGATACTTGAGGGCTTGGACGAGGTCCTGACCGTCTCCCGGCTCGGCCTGCCGTCAGAGCTGCGGCGGTCGCTGGCGAGCACGAACATCATCGAATCGATGAACAGCACGGTCCGGCAGGTCTGCCGCAACGTGAAGCGCTGGAGGAACGCCGGGATGGCTCTGCGACAGCCCGCCGCCGGCATGACAGCGGCCGAGAAGGGTTTCCGCCGCATCAAGGCTTACAGGCAGCTGCCCGTTCTCAAGCAGGCTCTCATCGAACATCGTCGAAAGGATCGGCTTGACCGGCTCAAGGACGCCGCGTAGATAGCCGACAGGCAGCATCGCTCCTGCGGGTTTCAACATCAAGCGGGACATTCCCGGTCAAAGGAACGCCGCCGTTGACCCTTTCGAATATATCCAGCCGGGCACGTTCCGGCACCTTCGAATCGATGACATAAAAAATGAGATTACAGTCCTCGACACGATTCTGGATCTTGGGCGGCAGATCCTTGAATCTCCTGCCATTGATCGCCTCCCTAGCGGGAAGTTCTAATCTCAACTCATCCTTGACAAAGCGATGGAAAGTCGAAAGGCGCTGCAAACCGTCCACCACAACCATGCGTCCTCGATCGTCCTCTGCCATATAGAAAACAGGCAAAGGTATACGCATGATCACTGACTCAATGAGTTTGCTTTGTTTATCTTCCGGCCAGATAAAGTCTCGCTGGAAGTCCGGATCCATGACATAGTTGGACTGGTCGATGCGTCGGATAACGTCATGGACTGTCCGGCTCTCGTATCTGATCAAGAGGTCATCAAGCGGATAGTCTCCCCACGACACGCTGTCTTGATCCAGACCTTCCGGTTCTTCGTCATTATTGGATAGACCAAGCGTCTCTTTATCCATTAGGTTTTTTCTCTGAACTTGTTCTGCGGCATTGGTGCCGCCGCTTCGGCTCCGTCAAAAGGCACCTGAGAGCCGTTAAAACCCTCCGGGGGTTCCTGCGGTGCATGGCCATGCCCAGCCAGTAAGCCGCCTCTTCGCGGCCCATCGCCTCGATACCTTCCGTTACGGCCCGCATGTTGGCACGGCTGCGCATCGGCGCCAGAGCTCGGAAAAGCAGGCCCAGTATGAGTGCCGCGTCTTCGCTAAGCATATAACCGCGCTTCGTCGCATCCTTATGCTGTCCCAGTCGGATGCCGGCCTGTGACAGCCTTCTCAGCACCCGGTGCTCGACAAAGTCGAGATTGCGGCCCCGCAGCCCGGCGACACGCTGCGCACAGGACAAATGCGGCGAGGCAGCTGACGGCAGCTGCCAAACCTCATAGGAGGAGTCTGCCGGCCCATGACGCCGCACCCGCAATTCGTAGCGCGGTGAAAGCGCGGGCGTCTCCGCATCCGACACCCGATCCAGCCGCGCCATTTACGTCCTCGCCTTCGCTATGGCCGTAACAAATGCCGCACCGCGCGCGAACCGGGTGAGCCGTTCGGTCAGTTTTTCCGCAGCGTCGCCTTTCATCGGCAAACCGTTCTCGTAGGTCAACTCAAATCCCGCTTTAAGATTCTGCGAAACGGCGGCCCGTAACTGCGGCTCCAAGAATTCCCGGAGCGGCTGCGCGTCGGAAACCGGCCCCCGGAAATCCAATTCGAGAGTACCGTTGTCTTGGGTCTCGTAACCGCCTTCCAGCGTGACAATAGGCTTCGCTCCTTGGACTGCATTGACAGCACCGAGAAGCCGGAAGGCGTCGCCGGCCTCGAACATGCGAACGGTCATTACGGCGATGGACTCGGTTTTTTTCGCACGGGCTTGGTCCCAAATACACACGAGCGCTTCTGGGAGAGGCCCCTCGGCATAAAACGAATCCGGTTCAGGGCCGTCTGGGCCCGGGGGTTTGTCGTTACCCCCATTTTTGTCTTCAGGTTTTTTCTTGGGACGTGGCGGTAACGGTGGTCGTGGCCAAATTCCCTTATTTTTCGCATAGGCTGTTGTCAGGACCGTTGACTGCTCATCGATTTCGATCTCGACCTCCGGATCGCCTTGCCCGCAAAGCAGTTCTCCACGGCGGTACACGTACTCGCCCTGCTCGATGCCTTGCTTCACGCCGCGAACAAAGATGCCGTCGCCTACAAGTATTGTCAACGCAGGGTCACGACGGAATTCATCGCGCAACGACAGCGTCGTCATTGGTCCCTTTTTGAGAGGCGTCCGGTCGCGCACATAAGTCGGAGAATCCGGTTTATCCTCTGAAAGGCGAAGCTTGTTCAGACGCCGTAAAGCCTGCACGACCTGTTGCTGCCCCGTGCCCGGTCTTTCGGAGGCCGAGGGCATATCGATGGCTGTATGCGCCAGATCTACGCCGCCGGAGCTGCTGTTACGCGACGGATAGTATACATGCCGGTAGCATTGCTGAACGGCAAGCGCGAGTTCCTGCTCTGAGCGCGCTTCCTCCTCACGGACTTTTTCCTGTTGGTGCTGCGCTAATTCGACCAAGCGTTCCGGCTTCTTCAACTCGCGCAGCGCCAGCCGGCGGCGGGCATTGCGGCGCATGTTTTCCTTGCGCGCCTCATCGGCGGCCACAAAGACAAGATTGTTGCGAAGCATGCGCAGCGCAGAGCTGTCCGATCCCTTCCTCTTGTAGATGCGCCGGATCAGCTCCGGAACGGAATCTTCCGATTCGCCCACTGTCACAGCCTCGTAACCGAGAATGACCAGCTTCGGACGCCCGTCCGCGACATCGTCAGCTACATCGAACGGACCGCCGGGAAATGGCACCGCACACAGCGTTCTGCCGTTGAATATGGTGCGGATCCGGTCGTTCAGTTCCGCCCGCGTCTCCCCGGCGTCGATGCCATCTTGCGTATTGCGTATCATTTTTTGAAGGTTGGCCTCGGCCGCAAAACGCATCGTCGCCCCGGGACGGTCGTCCAGATAGGCGGAATCCGCGATGAATTTCTTCTGCGCATCATCAATGAAGCTGATGTCCGTTGCCGGGCAAAGAACCGAGTAACGCAGCCGTTCCGCTGATACCCCTTTCAGAGGATCGTTGAATGCCAGCGTGTGCATGAAGATGGTGCGGGCCACATAGGAAGCGTATGGCGGCATTCGCCCGTAATGCCCGTTATCAATTTCCTCAGCGAGCGCTGCTTTGTCCGCTGACCCTCCGGACACGTCATTGGAAATCGCAGGCGCGAACTGAGACTGGCCGAGGCGCGTCACAATCTCTTGGCGTATGGGTTCATGGCCGGGATCAATGTGGTGCAGGTGGATGGCTGTCGCGTCAGCAGGCCGCTGCTTCCATAAATGGGCCACGGTGCGGGCCAGCAGCCTCAGCATTCCCCGAACTCGCTGGAAATTGCCGAGCGTCGCCGTCTTGGCCTTCAGGACGTCAAGCACCTCGGGATGAAGGGGGTAACTCGAACGGAACTCCGCGCCGGCCTCAGCCCGTGCGACTTTTTCCGGCAAGGCCTGAGAATGAGCCCTCCACTGCGCCAGGTAAGCCTCTGCCGCGGCGGCTGCGGCCGCGTCGTTAATGGATTCGAACAGGCGGCGGCGAAGCACTTGAATCGTCTCGTCTTCTTCGGTGGGATTCAACAACGTCGCCTTACGCGCCGACACGCTCTCTGCCTCCGCCATGATGTCGAAGATGAACTCGTTTTCTTCACGATAAGCGTCACCTGCCCGCCCGTCCTTGCCGATCGCCAGAGTGAAGACGAGAGCTGCGTTTGGCTCACCCTCCACGGCCCTGAACAGAGATGTCAAGAAAGCGGTCAGCTGTTCGCGAGCCTGGCCGAGAGCGGCCGCCTTGCGCAGGTAGACAGAAAGTTCATCTAAAAGGATCAGCGTCGGTTCGCCGCCAAACAGCTCGCGCAGCGTCTCGGCGCCTGGAGCGACTCGTTTCATATCGCTCAGGCGGACCCGCTCATAACCTTCGGCGCCGGCCAGCGACCAAGCGATCTCACCCCATGGCGTATAGGCGAGATGACCTGCGCCCATACGACGGCCGTTAGCCGGGTCTGCGTTCTCGCCGTCAAAGGCGGCAATGCGCACACGGTCCCGGGGAATCATTTCGGGATCGACGAAACGGGAAAGTTCCTGCAACTCGGAGCCACGGCGAGCGGCATGGCAGAGCGCAATCAGACCGTGCGATTTTCCGCCGCCATAGGATGTGTCGAGACGGAAAATTGACGCGGCTTCACTGCCGGCGCCGTTCAACCGGGCGCAGACATTCTTCAAAAGGTCTTTTAACCCTCTTGTCGGGTAGGTGTTGGCAAAAAACCGTGCCGGATTCGTATATTCGGCCGGTCCCTTACCGGAAACCACTTGCGCCAAGTCGGCCGCGAAATCGGCCTCTGACAAAGTGCCATCCAGAACGTCGGGGCGCGGGTGGCAGGAATCAAAAATCTTCGGAGCCGTCATCGCGGAGTTACATCTCTTCAAAAGGCAAAATTCGATAAGCGGTTTCTTACATAAGTGTATGAACGGCGGTCAAGCGGCCGCTCAAGGTTGTTTTTGTTGCCGAGGGACAAAGCGGGCAGGGATGAGGCAGTTCAGCAACGTCGTCCAACTGCCGATCTCGACCAAAATGTTCCTGCAAACCGCCGAAATAGTGCCTGCCTGAAAAGTTTTTTGCTTATCATTTTTAGTATTTTGAGGTGTTTTCCGGTTGTAAAGAATCAGCTTTTCCGCTGAACATCCGGCGATTAAGCCCCGATCGGGGCAATCTTCGCCGCTTATTTCACCGGGAGGACGGTATGCGCCGCCTGATCAAACCGGCCCGCCTCGGCACGAAGTCTATCGAAACTTTGAAGATTGATCTGAAGTCGCGGGATGACATCGAGAATGCGCTCAGGGGCCTGCAGCATCTTTATGTCAATCGCCAGCGCGACCTTCAGCGGATTTTCGACGAGGAATTCTTCGTCGATGTCGACCAGCCTGACGGTCGTCCGGGGACAGCTTCCAGCCGATTCTCATGATCGGCGTTCTCAAACAGGGGACTGACTGCGATTTCGACCGGCTTCAGAGTTTGGTTGACAACCACAAGCTGATCCGCGCGATGCTCGGCCATGACGATGTCTTCGACTGCGGCGGGTATGAGATGCAGACGCTTGTCGATGATGTTTCGCTTCTGATGCCGCGGATGCCGGCGCGCGTCGGCAAGCTGCTGGCAGCGAGCGGCCATGAGGTCGCCGGAAAAAGCCCGGTGCCGCGTTGCGCGGTCGCGTTGACAGTTTTTGCGTTGAGACGGATGTTCATTTTCCGACGGATGTGAATCTTCTCATGGATGCGGTGCGCCGCATAGTGCGGGAGACGGCGCGGGAGGCTTGCCGGCGCGGCGTTCCCGACCAGTGGCAGAGCGCGCATCTTCAGGAAGTTCTGCGGCGGCGGTTTCACGGCGTCCGCACTCGGCGGCGGCAGATCGACCAGGTCAGCCGCCGCCTGCTCCGGGGGGAGACGATACCGCAGAACGAGAAGGTGTTCTCGATTTTCGAGCCGAATGTGCGCTGGATCACTGAGGGCAAGGCCGGCTCGCCGGCAGAGCCAGTAGTTCCGACAGCTGTCGTCGAGGATCAGCATCAGTTCATAACTGTCATGCGATTATGCAGTAAGGTTCTGATGTTCACCATGCCGTTCCGGTCGTCGCGGCGGCGCAGGAGCGGTTTCCGGAACTCCGGGCCTGCGGTTTCGACCGCGGCTTTCCCAGCCCGGAGAACCGCCGGGAACCGGCTGCGATGCTTGATCTGAACGCGCTGCCGAAGAAGGGGTATCTTTCGAAGGCGGAGCGGGAGCGGCAGTCGGAGCCCGGCTTCGCCGAGGCCCGCCGTCAGCATCCGGCGGTTGAATCAGCGATCAATCATCTCAAACGCCGCGGTCTCGACCGGATCCGGGGCCATGGCCGCAACGGCTTCGCCCGCACCGCGGCCTCAGCGGGCGCTGGCCGCGAACTGCTGCCGGCTCGGAAGCCTTCTGCGGAAAAGACGGCAGACGCGGAACAGGAAGCGATTGCGACGACGCGCCGCCTGACCCCCCCCCCTTCATCGAAATAACAGTGTTCTCCCGGGTCTCTGAAGCCGGGGGCGGTCAGCCGTGCTCCGGCGGCACGCAAACCCGATTTCAGCAATGAATTTCCGCCGTCCGGCGTGCTTCAGGAGCCCGGATCCGGCGCCGGATGGCGGCCCGGCCGCGCCGAGCCGACGCCGCCGAAAACAGGGGTTTTCTGACAGACACTAAATTGATCCATTTACTCAGTAGTGTGCTTGAGATGGCGGCGGATACCGTCTCCGGCTACATCCGCAGGGCTTCTCGCGAGGATTGAATTCTACCGCACTGCCAGCGCCCTGGACCGAACTTCGAGACGCGAAGCCCTTTCGCGGTTTATCGCACAGTCCAGCGCTTTATCAAACCAGTGAGAAGGAACGCTTGGTTTGATCACTTGGATATGTGCCAGTTTATCAAGACCCTACGCAATGCACGTTATGAAGGGTGTAAGGCACGGCCTTTCTCAGCGGTGGTGGCCGTCGCGCAGCCATTGTTGCAGCACCGCGTTGATGAGGGTCTGGTACGGCAAGCCTTGTTCCAGCGCCCGTGCCTTGAGGCGCGACAGATTGCGCTTGGGGACGTTGAGGGAGATTTTCTCACGCTCGCCGTTGATATGCTCGTCCGCCAACGCCTTCCAAAATGCCTTTTCAGCATCGCTGGCAGCGGGCGCATCGTCATAGTCCGCCGCCTCAACGGCCAGATATTCTTGATACTCCGCGTCGCTGTCGAAGTCTGCGCGGGTCAGGATCGGGGAGAGAGGTTCAGCGGTCATGGTCATCTGGGTCAGCCAAATATCGTTTTTGCAGTTTTCGACTGGGAAAGAGGGTCTTCAGGAAGCGGGTTTCGCCGTCCGTCATATACGGCACGGCGTAAGCATAGCCTTCGATCTCAACCACGGCCATGCGCTGGTGCGCGTAGTCTTCGCCGGAGTGGTCAATATCGGCTAGCAAGCGCCCTTCCTGAAACGCAATCACCACGTCATCGAAGCTCACACCGTGACGCGCTTTGAGTGAGGCGTTCTTGTCTTCGTTCCAGTCGAATGGATCTGTCATGTTGCGGCTCAATGATATATCTTAAAGATATACGAATCAAATATCTCTGGTCAAGTCCGAAAAGTGCTGGGAATTTGTCTGGAAGGCTTTTCCTTTGAGGCGGGTTTGCCGAGGCCGATCCGAGCCTCGTATTTATTGTCGAGCCCGGCCCTGGCGGCGCTCGAATTCGGTTATCCAGATCGGCCTCCACCGCTCGGCAGCGCGTGTCATGGCGCCGAATATGAGTTTCAACACGGCCTTCTCGCCAAACGCGTCGGGGATGATCTTCAAGCGCCGGCGCTCTTCGACGAACAGTCGTTCCAGCAGATTCGTCGTCCGGACCGCCCGGCGGCGGGTGACCGGCATTCTCAGATGCGCGATGCAGGCCTCAAAGCCGTCCATAAAACAGGCAACGGCGCCGGGCGGCTTCTTATCGTAATCGTCGTAATCGTCCGCCGGTCCGGCGGCCAAGTCGCGGGCGATGGCGCGGCTGGGAGCATGACAGGCGGCCGTGGCGCGGGCCTTGAAATCAGGCTGCGGATCCTCCGGAACCTTGGCCGCCGGATCGCCCATGCGATGCGCCAGACAGCGTTGCCCGGCCGATCTCGGCAAGCAGTTCTCGATGGCCTTGACGATACCCGGCGCACCGTCCGGAACCAGCAGCGGCGGGTCGCCCAGACCGCGCCCGCGCATATCCGGAAAGAACGCACTGACGGTCTCGTGGTCTTCCTTCGATCCGGCCATCAGATGCAGAAGAACCTTGCGGCCTTCGCCGGTAAAGCCCGACGCCGCAAGCGCCGGCTCGCGTTTCCGGCCCGGCCGGATGCGCTCGACAACGCCGTCGATGAACAGATAGGCGAAGTCATGTTCGCACAGGTCGCGGCTGGCGAACTCTTGATAATCCGCCTGCAGCCGCTCGTCGATCTTTGACACCGCCGTTTTGGACAACAGCAGCCGGCCCTCCTCGTCCCTGTAGGCATCCTCGATGTCGCGTACAGAAAGGCCGCGCGGAACGGCTCGGCCGTGCCGGCAACCTGCGGCGCACAATAGTCGATCGCCCCTTCCGCCGTCTTCAACCGCGGACCATTCCCACGCCTTTCTGGTCGCCGGCCATGTCGCCGGCGAAGTATCGGATCGATATCCCGATCAGAAAAGACGCTTTGCCTTTGCATTTGATTCCGGGGACCTTGCATCGTTTTTGTTGAAGCCGCAGAAGAACCACGCCTTTTCGCCTCCTCGTCAGCCACTGGAGGCCTCGGCGCAGGCGAGTCTTCTGCCATTGCCGTCACAGTGCAGCGCGGATGCAGGGGATGCATTTCATAGTTGTACGGGCGCGCCGATTGGAAAGCAGAAAAATTCAAAAGCGATAGCCCTAGGGGGGCAGCCAGTCGGCCAGATAGCGGTTCGCCTCGCAGCGATACAGTTCGTCGGTGCAGACGGAGCGATGGGGATTGGCCGCCATGTAGTCCTCGAAGGCGACCTGAAAGTCGGCATGGCCTGCGCTTCGGCGCGGGGTTATCCCCGCTTGCAACCTTACCGAGCAGTTCCCGCGCCTTCCGTCGCGCATGGCCGGGGGAAGCTGTCCGTGGTGGTCAATCAAGACGCGCTTGTCGGGTGCTTTCCTACTGCCGTCGCCGGCGCGGTAGTTGACGATGGAGGCTTTGGTTTTAGAGGGGTGGATGCGCACTCGGAAGCTGGTGGTCCTCGTCGTCCCACGCGATCCAAGGCTTGCTGACGGGCTTGAGTGCATCGACGGTTCGTTTTGAAAATGTCGTAAGCACCCCTGCGGGGATTTTCCGGTTCCCGTGCTCATGAGAGCAGGATCTTGCGATGCGTCACTACAATCAACACTATAGGTAACTCTGAAAAGTAAAGGGCTGTCGGTCAGAGGGGGTGCATAATGCCGGATGGCAAAACAGGTTTTCCGACAAGCTCATGTAATATTATGAGTATGTGGTCCGGCCGGGCAGTCGTTCCCCGGCGCTTTTCATAGCCGGTGGAGAATTTACGGCAAGGAAGTCATTACTAAGCAACGATTTTATAATATTAAGAAATTAATTGTTATTGACGCGCAACAAATTATAATTTATGCGCAACAAAACAATTTTTTGCCCCGATCAGGAATCAAAATGGAACACTTCCCGATAATCCAGGCCCTCTGCCGGGCAGCGATGGCGGATGCCTCCCCCGCATTGCGGAAGCAGGTGGAGCGACTGAAGGACGCGCTCGCCCGGGACGGAGAGACCAGGCAAGCAGCGGCGCTGAACCGCCTCCTCACCGCAGCCGAACGGACCAAGGAGATAGCGCCGGGCCGGCTTACGCGTTCAAGAGCGCAAATGCCCGGGGAAACCCTCAGCCCGAATACGCCGCTCCCTGTGGACCGCGAAACAGCTGCGTCGCTGGCCGAACTCTTATTCCCCGCGGACATCCGCGCCGACCCGCCTTTGTTCAACTCAACGGTCACTGCCGCGATTAAGACGGTCATTGAAGAATGGGCCAACATTGAAGCTCTCTCCGCCGCCGGGCTTCAGCCGCCGAAGGCCTGCCTCATTTTTGGCGCGCCCGGCACCGGCAAGACGCGCCTCGCCCAATGGATCGCATGCCAACTTGATCTGCCCGTCGTGCTGGCAAGACTGGACGGTTTGATCTCTTCGTTTCTCGGGACGACAGCACGCAACATAGGCAATCTTTTCGCTTTCGCGAACCGTCATCGCTGTCTGCTGCTTCTTGATGAGTTCGATGCCATTGCGAAGCTTCGCAATGATCCGCAGGAGGTGGGGGAGATCAAGCGTGTGGTTAACGCCCTGCTTCAGAATCTGGATATGCGCAAGGACATCGGCCTCACCGTCGGGATCACGAACCATGAGCGTCTGCTGGACCCTGCTGTCTGGCGGCGCTTTGATGTGCAACTCGAAATTCCGAAGCCGGACTTCCAACTGCGAACTGCCATCGCCCGGCATTTAATGCCCCCGATCAGCGTTCCTGAAAACCACATACGACTGATCGCATGGTTCACGGCTGGCTGCACAGGCGCTGAGATCGAGTCTTTGTCGCGGACGTATAAGAGGGCTGTCATAATCAAAGGTCAGGATCGGCGGGGATTGCTGGACACGCTCAGGCAGTTCGCGACGCTTAACAGCGCTCGCATTGACAGCACCCGGCGGAAGCTGTTGTTCAGCGATACGGCGAACCTGTTCCGTGCCATGAAACATGATCCCGAACTCGACTTTTCACTTGCCGACATCGGGGAAGTCGCCGGACGCGACAAATCCACAGTAAGCCGTAGGATCGGGAAATTGGGAGAGCGTTATCCAGAAGCCGGCGGCGAGGTGAGCGACGATGGGTAACCCGATCCAGATCATCCTGAATCCTGAGAATTACGAGGAATCTCGGGAAACTGCCGGGGGCGGACCGAGAAAGGATTTTTTTGCGAACCGCGACCGGGAATTTCGACAGCACAAGGCACGCCTTATTAAGCAACTTAAAACGCTGGCGCACGGCTTGGCCAATCAACCTCACACCGACCTGGGCTACGTGAAGGTGATTCTGCGCCGTACGGCATTGGCGAAAAGCCATCGACCATTCAGGACGCTCTTCAAGCCGGAGCGCACTCCAATCGCAGGCGGAACCGACCTTGGCGTTATCCTTGTCGAAGCGCGGCCTCCCGCATTGCTGCAGGTCGCCGAGGAAATCGCAGGCACCGAGGACAACACCAGATTCCGTCAAATCCAAGGAATGCAGGTTCCGTATCCCTCAACGCGCCGCAGCGAATCGGGTGCCATCGAACGAATTGAGATCTACAGCGAAAGCGACAGAAGAGACTTCTCACTGGAAGAAGCTGTGGCCTGGTTGTCAAACCCGATCACTGGCGGCAGCTATGAGGTGGAGCTGTTCAAAACGCTTCCCGCACAGAGCGATCGGGATTCACTCAGTGAAAGCCATCGTCGCCTGTTCACGTCTTTCACGGCTGGCCTCGATTCGCTTGGCGAAGGGTTGAAGGTTCGTAGACTTCCCGCCCACGCCCGCTCCCAGCCGCTTCTGTCGGTCCGGGTATCCCGCACGGCGTCTGCTCAGACACATCTCCTCGATCCGCCGCCTCAGGCGGATCGGCATCGTACGGCTGCCGCATTCGATCCATCACGGGAGCGAAATCACCGTCTCTTGACTTTCCTGGACGGTCATCCTCTTGTTCGCAAGATTTCGCTCCCTGGCATCATCACGCGAACAACTGCATTTCAAGGCCGTGTGCGCCCGGTCACGGCGGTGGTGCCGCCCCGGAAAAAGGCCGGAACATATCCAAAGATCGGCATTATAGACGGCGGTATGGGCTCGGTGCTGTCGGATTGGGTGATTGACCGTTGGGGCCTCCTTGCTGAAGAACATAAAAACCTTGCTCATGGCTCTTTTATCGGTGGTCTCGCCGTCTTGGGCAGGACACTCAACGGCCCCCGGTGCTGTCCTGAATCCGACGGAGCCGAACTCGTCGATCTCGCAGTGTTTCCAAGTGAAGGTACCGATGCTTTTGCTTCATATTATCCACAGGGCTAGCCTGGGTTTTTTGACGAAGTGGAAACAGCGATAGGCGAAATGCGGGCACGTAACGGTGTCCGCATCTTCAACATGAGCCTGAACATTATCCAGCAAGCGGCCTTTGACCGATACAGTCTCCATGCGGCCCGTCTCGACCGCATTGCCGAAGAAAACGATGCCATTATCTTCGTTTCAGCCGGCAATCTTGATCCACGCGATCTTCGCCCTGAATGGTCAGAGGACACGACAAAGGCGCTTGCGGACGTAGCGGCGTCAATCAACGACGGGTTGCTCTCTCCGGCCGAGAGCGTCCGAAATGTTTCGGTTACCGCAGTCAATCCGCCGGGCCATCCGATCTCTGTGCCTTTTTCGCCATGCCGCTTCAGCCGGCGGGGGCCGGGTTTGCGAACCGGCGTGAAACTGACATCGCTCACGTCGGCGGTTCCGGTTCTCCGCAGCCTCCTCTTGACCATGCCCTCTTCTCCGTTAACCTTGAGGGCGATGTCATCAGTGATTGCGGCACAAGTTATGCGGCCCCTCTCGCTGCAAAAACGGCTGCCGCCTTGGACCACGCCATTGAGGGAGACGTCTCAAGGGAGACGCTGATCGGCCTCTTGATTCATAACGCCTGGGTTCCGCAGCCGCTTCAGATGAAAGCATTGGCCCCGGTAGCCCGTCATTTGGCAGGTTTCGGCGTTCCGATGTCAATGGAGGATATCCTGGAAACAGACGATCACGAGATCACCTTGGTGTTCGCGTCACGGATAAGGCGTGATCAGCAAGTGACTTTCAGGTTTTACTGGCCTTCCTCTCTTGCCGCTCCCGGAGGGAAGTGTCGCGGGGCCGTTCGCTTGACACTTATATCCACGCCGCCGCTTGATCAGAGATACGGATCTGAATTCGTGCGGATCAATCTCAACGCTGCCCTTCAGCAAGAACAGCCTGACGGCAGATGGCAAGGCCGATTGGATCTAGTCCACCTTCCAAGCCGGAGCGAGATTCCAATGATTGAAGCCGAACTGATTAAGCACAGTATGAAGTGGAGCCAGGTCAAAGTTTTCACCAAGAAAATGCCGCTCGGCGTCGGCAAGACCTCGAGCTGGCGCCTTTCCGTCAACTATCTCACGCGGGCTGAAGAGGAGATGCCCGACGACGGAGTGCCCTTCACGGCGATCCTGACAATCTCTGATCCTGAAGGGGCTCAGCCGGTTTTCAACGACCTGCGTCAGACACTCATGGCCCTTGGCGTTCAGATCGCCGATATCCGCACGGCTGCACGCGTAACCCCGCGGGTATGATCCCGACTGATAGAACTTGGCAGCGAAAGCGTCTGCCCTGCGCTTAACTCATGCCGGTTCAAACCAGCCCCCCGTTCACATGCAGACATTGTCCAGTGATATAAGCGGCGTCCGGAGCGAGCAGAAAGGCGATCGCGCCGGCGACTTCGTCCGGCTGGCCAACTCGTCCCAGGGGAATCCGTCCGGCCAGTTCGCTCAGAGCGTCATCAGGCAGACCGTCTGCGGTGCCATGATCTTTAGCGATATATCCCGGCACGACACAGTTCACCGTGATGCCGTCAGGTGCCATAAACATCGCAAGGCTTCTCACCGCCACCTCAAGCGCGCCCTTGGAGGCGGCTGACATCGGAAACTGCGGCATATCGGACCGGAACACATGCGCGGTGAAGCTGCCCACCGCGACCACTCTGCCCTGCCCCGACTTTTTCAAAGCCTCATGAGCGGCGCGCGCCAATCGCATGAAACTGATGACATTACCGCGGAACGCATAATCAAGATCCGCGTCCGTTCCCTGCTCAAAGCTCTTCAGAATCGGAAACCCGGCATTGGCTGCCAACGCGTCGAGACGGCCGAAACGAGTCACGGCTGCATTCACAATACGATCCGCGGTCGCCGCTTCGGCGAGGTCGCCCAACACCTGCGAAACTACGGCGCCCCGCGCCGTCAAATCAGCTGCGACACCTTCGAGCCGGTCCGCTGATTTCCGGGCGTGAACGACGATGCCGATGTCGGGTGCGGCTACCCGACGCGATAGCGCCGCGCCGATGCCGGATGACGCACCGGTGATGATCACTGACTTTTTGACGGTCATTGTCTTAGGCTCAATTTACAAATCGTATGCACGGTCTTTCGGTTCCCGCAGAAAAAATGGGGCTTATATACTTAATTAGCCAAAAACTACTCCTTGTGTATTTTGTTGTTCTCTGAACACTACATTTTGTGTTACGGCTAGTCAAACATATAAGCGCCGAAAAAATGTGCGGGAGGAGGCATTTTTCAGCCCAACATACTGATAATACTGCAGAATAATTGTCGAAGTATCTGGCAAAACCGCTTGTGATCTATGACATCTATCCCCTTGTATATAAATACATTACAGTATGGATGCATACGATTTGTAAATTGAGCCTTGTCTTATTCCTCGGTTGGATGGAATCACTTCAGACCGGTCATTCGTCATTACCCCGATTAGACTCAGAAACGCACCGCTTCAATTGTGGATCGCGACGCAGGTGGATCTATATATTACATGCGGATCAAGCGGTTGCGATGCTCTTTGCAATGAGAAAAGGGAGAGAATCGCATGCTGTCAAGCTTTAACTGTGTGACTTGGCACGGCCGTTGCTGTGTCCAGGCACTGAAGAAAAACGGTTTTTCGTATTGGGGCGTCGTGGCAGAGGTCGGCTGCTCGCACCCGACGGCAGCCCGCGAACATCACGCGGTTACGCTCGGGACTTTGGAGCGACGAATTCGCAGGGCTGCTTGCGCTCAATGCGTGGAGATGTACGCGGGCCGTTTTCTAGAGGGCGCGGCAGCTTGGCGCGCTGCGTTTCAAGACCGCGTTCTGCCGTGCGTTAACCGGTCGCGGCGCACCTGGTCGATGGCCGAGGCTATAGAGGATCACTCCAGCGCGGCTGTCTCCCGGGGACGATTTCGACCGTTCTTAACACCGGTAACGCCAATTTTTTAGCTTCGCCCGACATATTCGCGCTTCGGCGGCAAGCTAAAGAAGGTTCATGTCATCCGCAGGGAGCTTCTCAGCGGCTTCCGTTTGGGTAAAAATCCCGGGGACGCAACCGCGGATGCGACGGCACTGCGGTGCACGGCTTTCAACGAGCATACCGGAATATCCTGGGCATGAACCATGCGCACCGCGCCGACCGTATTCTGTGCGGACTAGTAGTCTGACACAGTGATAATGATGGCAATCGTGGTTTGGAGGACGTCCTGATTTCCGGTGTTGACACTCTGTTGAAGTTGCAGCAGAAGCTTCAGTCTGAACGAAGACAAATGTTGTCGGCCGGGTGTTTCAACCGGATTCTGAGCAGGAATCCAGCGGCTGAGGCCTGTTTCGCGCCGGCGGCGATTCAAGAGGCGGGAAGCTATGACGGACTGACAGGAACAAATCGGACGCAAGATACAGCGCATTCGGCTCGAAGATCATGAACGGGCTGAATCAGAGGAGATCGTTTCATCCGGCCGCGGTTCGGCCGAGCGGCGGCGGCGGGCGCATATTCTTCTTCTCACGGATCAGAACCGGAAGAGCGGCTCGCGCACTGATGCCGACGCCGCCGATTCCGTCGGGGTCGGCACGGCGACGGTCGAGCGGCTCCGCCGGCGTTTCGTCGAGGAGGGTATGGCGGCTTTGGAGCGCAGGCCGCATTCGAACCGCGTTCCTCCGAAGCTTGACGGCGAGGGCGAGGCGAAGCTGACGATGATCGCCTGTTCGGAACCTCCCGAAGGGCGTTCCTCACAGCCGCCGGCCCTGCTCAGCGAGCGGCTGGTCGCATTGAATGTCGTTGACAGCATTTCTCGGGAGACGGTCAGGAAGACATTAAAAAAACGATTTGAAACCGCACCTTACGCGGTGTCAGCGCATTCCGGCGGAGAACAGCGGCGACTTCGCATGCTCGATGGAGGATGTGCTCAGGGTCTGTCAGCGGAAATTCAGCGAGGACGAGGTCTTGATCTGCACAGCCGAGGCGGGCAAGCAGCAGACGAAGGAGGTCCGCGCGGCTTTGCCTGCCGCTCCCGGCCGGCCGGCGCGCTTCGACTGCGAATACGAGCGCAACGGGACGGCGAATCTGTTCATGGTGCATGCGCCGCTTTCAGACCAGGGCATGTCAAAATCACCGACCGCCGGACGAAGAAAGATTTCGCCGAGCTCCTCAGAGACATCGCCGATATTCACTTCCCCGGCAAAAAAATCGTGCCGGCCATGGACAACGGCATGAGCTGTCGAGTCTTTACTACGCTTTCCCGCCGGAGCAGGCGGGCAGGCTCTACGAGCGTTTTGAAGTTCATCATGCGCCGAAACACGGCACCCGGCTGAACATCGCCGAGAGCAAAATCAGCGTGCTGAGCCGTCAGCGCCTTTCCCGGCGCATTCCCGACCGGGAGACGCTCTGCCGCGAGGTTTCGGCATGGGAAAAAGCGCGCAACGCCGACCCGGCCCCGGTCAAACAGCGGTTCACCGCCGAGGACGCGCGTACTGAACTGCATTCCCTGTAGCTGTCAATATAACAATGACAGACCGCTAGGCCGTCTCACGTGCAGCGCGGTCCAGCACATCCTCGGCCCATTGGTTGAGGCTTTTGCCCGCCAGTTCCGCCGCCAGAGCGGCTTTTCGGTGAACATCGGGATCGACGCGGAACATGACCCGGCCAGAATAGGGCTTCTGGGGGTCCTTGCTGATCTTGGCACAGGTTTCGATGTAGTCATCCACGGCCTCATGAAATGCGGCGCGCAGCTCCTCCACGTTGTCAGCGTGGAAACCTATCCCGTCGCGGATGCCCGCGATCTGGCCGGTCAGAATGCCGTCCTCGTCGTCGTATTCGATGCGGGCAGAATAGCCTTTGTAGGTCATGGTGTTCGTCATCGTGGTGTGACTCCGATCCTTTCCAAAAACGTGCGGGCGGCGCGGACCTGATACCGCTTGGCTTCCTTGGCCGGGTGCGGGCGGTGGAAGGTTTCGACTTCGCCGTCCTTCTCGAAGCGAACCCGTGAGCCGCCGCCTTTGATCACCCGCGCCCCGGCTGCGATCAGCAGATTTTCGATAGCGGACCATTCGACCGTTGCTGACACCGGGTCGGTGAAAACCGTCGCAAGGGTTTTGCGGTGTTTGTTGTGCATGAGGTCAGATAAGACATGCTTGCAAAAAATGCAAGCATTGCCACGGCCACCGGCTTCGGCGACGCTCTGCCGGTTTTTCAGCCATGTCACGCCGATGATCCCGGTCGGTCTCAGCCTGATCCCGCGCCCGTTCCGCCGCGTCCGCACGAGCTTCTGCTGCCAGTTTCGCCAGCGTTTCCGGGGTATCCACGGTCACTGACCGGTCAGTGAACGTGGGTGACCGTGTGATCATAGGCATCTTTGGCAATGTCACTATCCCTGCGCTCGGTTCGTTTCCCGCGAATCCGCACTTCTTCGCCATTTTTCCCGACCATGAACCGGCCCACCTTGTCGCGCCATTCGTCGCGTTCGGTGTCGGTGAGCTGACCCCACCATTCGGCGGCAGGGCCAGCAGATGCCGAAAGCACGCCAAAGAGCATCCGGCCGCTGCCGGAGCGAGCGAAGCGCCAGGATCTGTGCGGTGCCGCGGACACAGATCAAGACCGCCCGCAAGCGGAGACAGCCCGTTCTTGACGCGCTTCGGGAAGAGCCAGTTGATCTTAATTTCAAACCAGTCGATTCATGAGGAAACGACGGTCCGGCATTCCGCACCTCCGATGAATGTTTCAATGACCGCGGGCAGCAAATGATCCCGTTTTCGGAAACACTTGCCGGATGCTTAGCAAATTTCAGAATTTGTTCATCTCTGCGCCTCCGGCCGACGTTATCCGTGCGCTGGCGATCGAACCCGCAGGGCGGCCGACTCCAAGGGTCGTGATGTGGCCGTTTTCAAGAGCCATGCGAGCACTGAACCATGAACGGGTTCTATCCCTGCCGCCGTTGGGATTTTCGGATCCTGCCAATATTGAATTGTTCTTGAGTAATTTTACTCAATATAATAGAAATCTCATATGCGAACTTATGAACGAACCCAGATTTCCACTTTACTCAACCGCTTGAGTGAGAAACCTCAACGGCTCATTATCGTGACCGGTCCGCGCCAAACCGGCAAGACCACGCTGGTTCAGCAGGCGCTCGGGCAGTTGAAACGGCCATTTGAATATGTGTCCGTCGACGAACCTGATCCCGCCGTGCTTCCCCGGTTCCCGGACTTAGGCGGTTTGACTGCTGAATCCGCGGGCCGGCCAAACGTCCCGCGAGACACACGATGGCTGGTTCGAATTTGGGAACAGGCGCGGATGGTCTCCAGGCGGTCCGGCCAGGGCTATGTGTTGGCGATTGACGAGATTCAGAAAATTCCGAACTGGTCTGAGACCGTCAAAGGTCTATGGGACGCAGACCGTCGGCATGACCGCCCTATCCATGTCATTCTATTGGGGTCTGCTCCTTTGCTTGTGCAGAAAGGAATGAGCGAAAGTCTTGCCGGCAGGTATGAGACCGTCCGTCTCATGCACTGGTCCTTCGCCGAAATGTCGGCGGCATTCGGCTTTGATCTCCAGCGTTACGTCTATTTCGGAGGCTATCCGGGAGCGGCTCCTCTCGTTGCAGAACAAAGTCGATGGCGCGCGTACATCGCCGAGGCACTGGTCGAACCCAATATCGAGCGCGACATACTTGCGATGCAGCGGGTGGACAAACCCGCGCTCCTGAAGCGGCTGTTCCAGCTCGGCGCCGAATATTCCGGGCAGATATTTTCATACAACAAGATGCTCGGTCAGCTTCAGGACGCCGGCAACACGACGACCCTGGCGCGGTATTTGGACCTTCTGTCGAACGCGGGTCTGATTGCCGGTCTTACCAAATACGCCGCCGGGTCTCATAGACGGAGATCCTCCAGTCCCAAGCTAAACGTTCTTAACACCGCGCTGACGTCGGTTGCCTCGGGATATACGTTCGAGGAAGCGAAAGCAGACCGGAGTTATTGGGGACGCCTTGTCGAAAGCGCCGCAGGCGCACACCTGTTCAACACGGGTGCGCCCGAACACAGCCTGCACTATTGGCGCGAAAACGACTGCGAGGTGGACTTCGTTCTGACACGCGGGCGAAAACTGGTTGTCTTCGAGGTGAAGAGCGGAGCGCACAAGACAAAGACAAGCGGGCTTCAACGATTCGCAGAGCGATTCCCAGTCTTAGCGGCGGTCGTTGTCGGGAAGGATGGTGTTCCGGTTTCGGAGTTTCTTTCAACGCCCGCTTCTGAATGGTTCGATTACCAATGAATGATTTCGTTCCACGGAAGTGCCGCGAAATTGCGCAGATTTCGCAGAGCGATCCTTCTGACCGATCAGAATTTCTGTCAAGACCTGTAGAAAAGTGGGCAGATAAGGCGGCCTATGTGCTGCTCGGCCCGCCGGGCTCCGGCAAGACTACTGTTTTCAAACATGAATCCGAACGCCAAGGCGGCATTTTCTTAACCGTGCGCGATTTTCTGACCTTCAAAGAAAAGCCTGAGCAGCACGATAAAATCCTCTTTATCGACGGACTGGATGAGAGCCGGGCTGGAAAAGCCGACGGACGTACGCCTCTTGACAGCATCCGCGCCAAACTCGACCGAATGGGGCGCCCGCGGTTCCGCCTGTCCTGTCGGGAAGCGGACTGGTTCGGCGCGAACGACAGCATTAATCTCAAGACAGTATCGCCCGACGAAACCGTTACGGTTCTGCGCCTTGAGCCGCTGTCCGGTCAAGATATTCACAGAATTCTTACTGCGGCCGCCGCAATCGATGATCCTGAGAATTTCATCTCCTCGGCCCAGGATCGGGACGTCCAAGGGCTGTTGGCCAATCCTCAAAGCCTGAAAATGCTTGCGGCCGCAGTCGGAGCGCAAGGGGATTGGCCTGTGTCCAGGAAGCAAACATTCAATATGGCTTGCCGCACCCTGCTGCGGGAACACAATGATGATCATCGAATAGCGCAGCCCGACAGTAGCGGTATTTCTGATTTGATGCATGCAAGCGGGAAACTTTGCGCCATACTTCTGCTGACCGGGGCCGACGGTTACACGCTGTCCGCGGAAGACAGCGACAACCGCTTCCTTAAACTTGATGACATACCGGGACAAAATCAAACGATGCTTCGCAGTTGTCTTCGGAGCAAACTGTTCGAGACCCAGACGCAGCGCCGGGCGGTTCCCGTTCATCGCCAGACCGCGGAGTTTCTCGCGGCCGGATATTTGGCTGGTCTTATTGATGAAGGACTGCCGGTCGGGCGAATTCTCGCATTGATCACATGGCATGACAGTGCAGTAGTTTCAGCGCTGCGGGGCCTGTCAGCATGGCTGGCGGCTCACAGCAAGTCCAGCCGGGCGGAGGTCATCAGGCGCGATCCTTTGGGAACGGTTCTTTACGGAGACGCCCGCGACTTTTCACAAAGTGAAAAACGTGCGCTGCTTGAAGGCCTCCGGCGAGAAACTGCCGCAAATCCACAATTTATCTTAACCCTTCAACTGGATTCACGGCTCGGCGATCTGATTTCCCCCGATATGGAACAGCATTACCGTGAAATCCTGACCGCGCCGTCCCGAGAGGACTCGCAGCAATCCTTCATCGCCATCTTAGTCGAGGCTTTCCGATACGGAGTTTCCGTTCCGGGACTCGCCGATCCGCTGATGAAGTTGCTGCGCGATGAGACCCGGTGGCCGAGGATCAGGCATCGCGCCATAGAAGCGTTCCTGCGGCAAAGGAAAAACGACGCTGGCGCTTCCGCTGAACTCAAAGCGCTCACTGACGACGTCTTTACGGGCGAAGTGCCGGATCCCGACGACTCTCTGCTTTGCCGTCTGCTGTCAACTCTCTATCCAGCAATAATATCAGAGACAGAGATCATGCGATATCTCCGTTTCCGGCGAATACCAGGGAATTATTTGTACAAATATTTTTGGACCGAGCAACTTTTTAAGAAGTCGACAACAGACCAACTCGTCGTGCTTCTTGACCAATTTGCTGAACGCTGCGATTCACTGTCTTTAAAAGATAGCGCACACGGATTTAGCTTTAACGCTTCTTTAATCGACTCGTTGTCCTCAAAGCTCTTAATCGGATTTCTTGAGTTGCCCGGGGCCGAGGCGGACTTGACCCTCTTATTCAACCGGCTGGGATCGGCAGCATACGCAGGCGGCTTGGAATTCCGTAGGCACGGCGGACAACAATTTCGAGTTATTCGGGAGTGGCTGGAAGACCGCCCGAGCACGTGGAAGGCCCTGCTGGCCATGGGCCTCAAGAGGTGTATCGGCCAGCCCGAATGCGCCCAGCAGTACGGGTTCACAAGCTGCATGTACAAGGAACAGAAGGGCAGGCTTTTCGGTGCCGCACCTCCGCCGGATTTCGGTCTCTGGTGCCTTGATCAAGCGATCGTCGCTGAAAACGCAGCCGCTGCCGACTGGCTCTTAGGCAAAACTGCGAAGTACCTCCGCTACGGCCGCTCCAGTAACGACCTTTCCCGCGAAGTTGTATTGAGGCGTCTGGCTGGATACGCTGGTCTCAAACATATATTTACCAGGAAAATCTCAGAATTTGAAGTGCGCGCTCCCGACGGGAACGCTTCCGGGAACGGCAGGCGAACTCAGCTGGAGGCCTTGCAGCCGAACTGGCATGACGAAGTGAAACCGCTTGAGGATGACCTGTTCGGAAACAGAGCTGATCCCGCGCTGTTGCACGAACTTGCCGTAGTATATTTCGGCGGTTACATTGACGTTCAGGGCAGTTCGCCAAGAGAAAGACTGAATGCTCTCCTGGCCGGCGATAGTAGCTTGGTCGAGGCAGTCTTATTCAGCTTCCGTAAAACCATGGAACGGAAAGAACTTCCCTCGGACAGGGAAATCATACGACTCGGAACCTCAAAACGAACGCACTTCCTTGCGCTGCCATTCATGGCGGGTATGGAAGAGATTAGCGAGACGGCGCTGTTCGACGAAATGGATGTCGATGAAAAGTTCTTGCGGCTGGCTCTGGCAGTTCATTACACCGTGCCTATTCAGCTAGCCGGGCGAATTCCCGCAGACCGTCCGCCTCGTTGGTTCGATTGTTTGCTGTCCCGCCGTCCTGACCTGGTCGCCGACGTTCTGTCACGATCCGTTCTCTCTCAACTCCGCAACGGAACTGAATCGCCCGCAGGCCTCTATAAACTGAAATTTGAGGACCACGCGGATGTTGCCCGGATCGCTGCCATACCCCTCCTCAAGCGATTCCCCAAGCGTTGCAGATCCAGTCAGTTGTCGAGCCTGCGCCGCCTTTTCCTGGCAGCAAGGCGTTATTGCGATGCCGAGCAGCTTCTTGAGTTGATTGATGAAAAACAGGCACTTCCTAATATGAACGTAGCACAACGCATACATTGGCTTGCCGCTGGCTTGTGCATTGCGCCTGATACTTACGTCGATCGGCTGAATGACTATGTCTCCGCCACAGAACGCCGCATTGGTTTCTTGGCAGAGGCCGTGAGCTGGCAATCCGGCCGCTCGCCCGATCTGCAGTGCCATCAGAGTGTGCCTGCTTTACAGTTGTTGATCCGACTGTTGATCCGACTCATCGGTTTCTCCTGCAGACCATTTTCATTCAAAGAACCCTCATTCGCCACACCGGAAATAATTGCTGCGGACCAAGTCAAGGTCTTCATTGAACGACTTTCAGCTATTTTGACGGAAGATGCTTCCCGCGCTCTCGAATCCTTGTCTTCCGACGACGACCTGCGCCCTTGGCACACCCTTCTCAAAAACGCCGCCTACAAACAAAGGGCGCTCCGCCGAGAGGCTGAATTTGTCTACAGCGATACCTCTCAGGTGCTTGATACACTTAAAAACGGTAAGCCGGCGAATGCGGCGGATTTGGCTGCGCTGACTTTTGAGCACCTGCGCCAAATCGCGCGCGACATACGCGACGGCAACATGTCCGACTGGCGGCAGTATTGGAATATCCGTGGGCAAAAAACCCCACTGAATACTCGTCCGGAAAATGTTTGCCGTGATGCTCTGTTGTCGGATCTGAGGACCAAGCTGCTGCGGCTTGGAATCGAAGCAGAAGCAGAAGCCCGCTGCGCTGATGACAGCCGCGTGGACATTCGTGTTTCCCATCGCCAATACAATGTGCCCATCGAGATCAAGAAAAGCTGTGATCGCCACCTCTGGAGTGCGATAAGATCACAGTTAATCCCCCGCTACATCAGGGATCCTGGAACTGAAGGGCATGGCATCTATCTTGTGTTTTGGTTCGGAAATACTGAAGATTGCCGACCAACCCCACCTGCGACGGGATATTCGCCGCGTGATTCGCAGGAACTTGAGAAACGTTTGACGGCTACATTGTCAGTCGACGAACAACGCAAGATCAAGATTTGCGTAATTGATGTTGCCGCTCCTTAATTCCGGAATCCGTGCAGCTATACTGTTTTCCGATTAAACTGAACTTTTTTGGAAATTTGGCGGACGGCACTCAAAAAACGGCGTGTTTTCAGTAATATAGAGATCATTCAGCGGTTCAGCAAGCCTCAAAACCTGTCCATGTAAAAATGATTTAATTTCATTTCATACATTGATAATATGTTTTATAACACTAAATAGCTGTTCATGTATATTGAGACCGTGCCGAACCGAAACTCGCCGCCCGCGATCCTGCTGCGCGAATCCTATCAGTCTAAGAATGCTGAAAAATCCCGCAAGCGGACTCTCCTGACCTCTCCAAGCTGCCGGACGGACTGATCGAAGAGATCCGCGCCTGCGTGAAAGGAAAATCCGCCCGAAGCCTTCCGAAGGCTTTCAAAGTCACAGCCTCGCAGCCGCACGGCCATGTCGCCGCGGCGCTCGGGAAACTCAGGGACCTGCGCATTGAGGAACTTATCGCGTCACGCAGGTCGCGCAACCGCGATCCAGCCGCCGCCATGATCACGGCCCGCATCCTCGATCCCAGAGCTGAGCTGGCTACCGCTCAGGCTCTGTCTCCCGAGAGCCGAGCCGGCAGTCTCGGGGACATGCTCGGCCTCGGCAAGACCGATGCCGCTGAACTTTATGCCGCGATGGACTGGCTGCCAGCCCGCTGAGAGCGGATCGAAACCCGCCTCGCGGGCCGTCATATCGCCGAGGGAGCTCTCATGTTCTGGGATCTGACGTCATTTCAGCTGGAAGGAACAAAGTGCGGGCCAGCCGCGTACGGACACTCGCGGGATAAGAAAAAAGGCAAGATGCAAGCAGCGTCCGCCCTGCTCTGCGACCGGGACGGGCGGCCCGTCGCGGTCGAGGTGTTCAAAGGCAATGTTTCCGATCCGGCGACAGCATCGACCGTCATCCGGCGGATACGCTGCCGTTTCGGCATTGAACGGGCGGTTGTCATCGGCGACCGGGGAATGCTGACCGAAGCCCGGATCAGGGAGGATGTCAAGCCGGCCGGGCTGGACTGGATCAGCGCTCTGAGGGCTCCGGCTGTGCGCAGGCTTGCGGAAAACCGGACCCTGCGGCCGTCCCTCTTCGACGAACGGGACCTGGCTGAAATCACCTGTGAGGAGTTGTTCCCCGGAGAGCGTCTCGTCGTTTGCCGGAACCCCTTGCCGGCGGAGGAGCGCCGCCGGCGCCGCGATGAGCTTCTGAACGCGGCAGAAGCCCGCCTGCGCTTGATTGAAGCAGCGACCGGACGGGCTTCGCGCCCTCTCAAGGGCGCCGTTGCGATCACCCGCCGCGTCGATAAGGCCTTGGACAAGCACAAGATGAGAAAGCATTTCATGGTGACGGTCCGTCACGACGGTTTCACTCAGCGCCGGAACCGGAAAAACATCGCCGCCGAAGCCGCGCTCGACGGCTTCTATGTCGTGCGGACCAGCCTGCCCGAAACAGTGATGAGCGCCGATGAAACAGTCCGCTCATACAAGCGTCTGACAAAAGTCGAACGGGCGTTCCGCGCTGTGAAAACCGTCGATCTGAAGGTTCGTCCGGTCTGCTGCCGTCTGGCGGACCGGGTGCGGGCGCATGTTCTGCCATGCATGCTCGCTGCTGTGTCGAACAGCATATGCGGGAAGACCTGAAACCGATCCTGTTCGATGACGAAGACCCGCCGGCGCGGGAATCCGCCGCAGCCGCGGCCGAGCCGTCACCCGGCGCAAAACGCAAAGCGTCATCAAAACGCGCGTCCGGCGGCCTGCCGGCTCTCAGCTTCCACAGCCTTATGAAACATCTCGCCGGCCTCTCGAAAATGCGCATTGAACCGGCCTCGGAGACCGCAGCGGAATTCGACATGTTCACGGCGCCGACAGCCCTGCAGGAAAAAGCATGCTGGCTCCTGGGAACCCGAATACGCTGAAACCCGGCTGGTAAACGCCGTCGAATCTTAAAATTATTGAATGAATATAGATACTTACAAAATCACTGCAAAAAAGTTCAGATTAAACTCCGAAATGCATAGCCTCAACTGCAAACCGGGATTCACGAAGAACAAACATGCTGAGTCAATGCGCAGCAAACTCAAGAAAGCCGTATGGTATCAACGCTACGGGCTGAAGCTAATCAGCTCCGCCGGACTGTTGCCGGAAAACGGAGAATTTCAAAGTGATAGCCCTACCCTCGGCGACGCTTTGCGCTGGCTTGAAACCGCGGAACTGAACGGCTTTGCGGGCGGGACGAGCACAGTTCCGGCAACTGCCTCATTCTGCCGTGAGCGGGCGGTCTTCCGGCTGGAAGTCACCGCGGCCAGACGTTACATTGAAGCCAGAAATCCATAGTACAATCGGAGACCGTCTGTGCGCACCGAGATCGCTGACAGAAAAGACAAGATCGCGGAAATCTGCCGCCGCCACGGCGTACGGCGGCTGGATCTGTTCGGTTCCGCGGCGCGGGGAACGGATTTCGATCCGGAAACCAGCGACGCCGATTTCCTGGTTGAGTTCCTGCCGCCGCTTCTGCCCGGCATTGCCCGCCGCCTGTTCGGGCTCCAAGATGACCTGGCAGATGCGCTCGGCCGCGAAGTCGATCTGGTCCGATTGGGCACGATCGACAACGAATATCTGCTGGCGGCCATCGATCGCTCGCGGAAAACTGTCTATGGCGCATAGACCCTTGGTCTCGCTGCGGGATGTCGAAAAGTCCGCGGCGGCGATCAAGGGTTACATCGCGAATACTGATTTCGAAACCTATGCTGCCGACACAGAAAAACAGGATACGGTCGAGCGCCGGTTCCTGATAATCGGCGAAGCACTGACGCGCCTTGGTCAGGACTCGCCCGAACTAGCGGCGCGGATTCCCGGGCTGCGGCAGGCTGTCGGTCTCCGCAACCATCCGGCCCATGAGTATCACCGTACCGACCCTGAGACTGTCTGGGACACTGCCGTTCTTGACCTTCCCGAAATGCGCCTGACGGTTCAGACTCTGATCTCCGAACTTGAAAACACTCCCGCGCCGGAGAACAAGGAGGATCAATTCAGCCTTCCTTCCGTCCCTGATTCCTTCAAGCCGCCCTCACCGTTCGACTGACGGCGTATACCCGGGTGTAAGATTTCCCGCCGATCCCGTCCGAACAGCGGCTGTTTCCTTTGTCCCCGCCTGTTCGGCGGCTATCATTTGGGTTAACTGCGGGAAGTGGGAGATCAATCCGCATCTCACCTGACTTGCCGCCATAGTCCCGGTGGCGGCTGGAGGCATTGCGGTTCTCATTTGACTTTTCAGACCGCGGGCTTTCTGACTTGGCGATCTCTGTCTTTTCGCGCTGTACGGATTCCTGATGTCGCTAGACGGACTTCCGGACCAGGCGGCCGCCAACGCGGGCGCAATGCTCACCCTCATTGCATGAACCCATCGAACCCGCGGCGATACCTTGGGAGGGGTGATTACCGTAGATGCCGGCGGCACCGGTTGAATACGGGAAACTGACAGCGCAGTCACTCAAGAACCCGCTCCAGGTCTGGTTCGGCGATGCAGGCGGTTGATTCACCGGCGAGCCTCGCAGCCTCTGCCCTCACTGTCCACAGATGCCGCCGTTGATCCTCAGCGCACGTCAGATCCGGTGAAGTTCGTGATTCTTCCCGGTCAGAAGCATGATCTCTTCGGGACGTCGCGGCTTATCGAGGATCTGTCTTTCGGGGCTTTGGCAGCTGACCGGGCGTTCGACGCGCCGGCTGGCTGCTCAAGGAGCTTGAAGAGCGCGGCGCAGAGGCGATGATTCTTCCAATGAAGAATCGGCGGCAGATTCGGAATTACGACCGCGATATGTACCGCTGGGGGCACTGGACCGAGAATTTCTTTGCGGAAATCAAGTTCCGTGCGATCGCGACGCAGTATGAAAAGACCGATACCAGCTTCGCGGCGGCGATCTAGCTGACCGCCGGTCTGATCGCGGCAAAGTGATTATCCACAGGCCCTAATAGGCTTGCCCGGCAATATCCGCACTGGCCGTCGCCCGGAATTTAGCTCTGTCTCGCGGCCGTCGCTGAAACCTCGGCATTTCGCAGCCTTGATCGCGTGAACGGTCAATGCCCGAGGATTTGAGACAAAAACTCTTTGGTCCGCTCATTCTGAGGATTATCGAAGAATTCCGCGGGACTGTTCTGTTCAACTATCTCGCCGTCATCCATGAAAATCACGCGATCCGCCACCTTGCGGGCAAAGCCCATTTCGTGCGTGACGCAAATCATGGTCATGCCGTCTTCGGCCAGCGAAACCATGACGTCCAGCACTTCGGAGATCATCTCGGGATCCAGCGCCGATGTCGGTTCATCGAACAGCATGATGTCAGGCTTCATGCACAGCGCCCGGGCGATGGCCACGCGCTGCTGCTGGCCGCCCGACAACTGGCCCGGATACTTCTCGGCTTGATGGGGAATCTTGACCTTCTCGAGAAACTCCATCGCAGCGGCCTCGGCGTCCTTGCGGGTTTCCTTGCGCACGAGCATCGGCGCCAGCACGCAGTTCTCCAGCACGGTCAGGTGCGGGAACAGGTTGAAATGTTGAAACACCATGCCGGCTTCACGGCGGATTTCGTCGATATTGTCAAGGTTGTCGTTCAACTCGGTTCCCATGACGATGATGGTGCCATCCTGATGTTCCTCAAGCCGGTTGATGCAGCGGATCATGGTCGACTTGCCCGACCCGGACGGGCCGCATACCACCACACGCTCGCCTTTTGATATCTCAAGATTGATATCCTTAAGCGCGTGGAAGCTGCCGTAATACTTGTTCATATTGGATATTTTGATAGCGGTATCGGCGGCGGTCATCATAGCCGGCTCCTTCTCCTATCTCTGCTCGACGCTCAGCCTGCGCTCCAGAAACGCGCCGTAGCGCGACAGGCTGAACACGAAGACGAAAAAGATCAGACCCACGAAAACGTAGACTTCTTTATAGGCGAATTTCCACTCGGCGGTTCCAAAAGCGGCGCCGCCTGACGCAAGGATCTCAAAAAATCCGATCAGCACCACCAAGGAGGTTTCCTTAAAGGTGATGACGAACTGGTTGATGGTCGGCGGCAGAGCGGCGCGGAACACCTGCGGCAGCATGATGTACCATAGATTCTGCCAATACTTCAGACCGAGCGCCGAGCTGGCCTCCTCCTGCCCGGCCGGAACCGCCTGAAAACCGCCGCGGATGATCTCGGCCTGATACGCCGCGAAAAAGAGCGCTGAACCGATGATGACACGGTAAAGTTTGTCTCCCTGAAGCCACTGCGGCAGAATGAAAGGGATTACAACTGCGGCTGTGAACATAATCGACAGAAGCGGAAGCGACCGCGTGACGTCGATCAGAAGCGCCGTCGGTTTGGCGATGAACGGCATCTTGGACCGGCGCATGAGCGCGATGACAATCGACAAAGGCATGCCTATCAGCGCCACAGACGAGAAAATGAATACCGTAAGCGATAAACCGCCCCAATCCCGCTCGACGACCAGCGGCAGACCCGGGATGCCGCCCTTCATCAGCAAATAGAAAGTCGCGAATCCTAGAATCCACGTGGTTGCCAGCCGCTTGCCCGACCAGAAATACGGAATGCACGACAGAATGACCGTCACCAGAATCGCAAGGCATGCAAGCGCCGAGCGCCACTGTTCCTCGTAAGGATAAAGCCCGAACAGGATCAGCCTCCACCGGACATTGATCACGGTCCAGCAGGCGCCGTCCTTCGAACCTTCCGCGCGGCATGCCTCCGCGCTGTCCCCGCCCCATGTCGCATCGACAATGCTCCATTTCAGGATGCTGTAGAAAGCGTAGATCAGCAAGACTCCGAATATCACCGACAGGGCGGAACTCAGCGGCGTCGCGAAATAATCGCGCCTTATGCGTTTGCCGAGGCTGATTCCGGTCAGCATGCCTTCCCTCCCTTACGCGCCCTTGAGTTTGATCGCGTCATTCACGCGGTTCAAAACCCAGGCTATCGAGTAATTCACCCCCAAGAAGCCGAGCATGAGCAAAGCGATCAGTTCAAGGGTCTGCCCGCTCTGGTTGATCGAAGTCGAAATCACGAAGAAGTAGTCGGCGAATCCAACAGCGATTCCGATCGTCGTGGCCTTGAACAGCCAAATATACTGATTGATCAGCGTGGGCATGACCGTGCGGACAGCCAGCGGCAGACGGATTCGCCAGAAAATTTGCCCTGTGCGCAGACCGAGGGCGGATCCCGCTTCGACTTGGCCCTTCGGAACCGCGTTAAAACCGGCCCGCATGATCTCGGCGATATAACCGGTGCCGTAGACCGTGATCGCAACCACACAGGCCAGAAGCTCGGGCGTCGCGCGAATGCCGCCCCTTATGTTCAGACCCTTCAAATAGGGTTCGTTCAGAAGCCCGGTTTCGGGAATCCTGCCGAAATAGAAAATGATGACGATCAGCATTGCGACGCCGCCAGTCGTCAGCCATCCAAGGCGGCGACGGACGGACCCGGATTTCTGGAATTTCTTGCTCTTGGCGATCCATAGAACCGCGGAAACGCCGATCAGGAACGCCATGATCCCGAGGAAGGCGGACAGTCCGTTGACATTCAATCCCGTGAAGTAAATGCCGCGTCCTGAAACAAAAAGGTTGTCACCAAGCAGGCCAGCCGCTTTTTTGGGATGCGGCAGTTCCAGAAGCAGAGCATACCAGAAAATCAGTTGCAGGATCAGCGGCACGTTGCGGAAAATTTCCACGTAGATCGTGCCCGCCAGCCGCGCCATGGCATTGGCGGATGTCCGCATGGCGCCGACGGTCACGCCGAAGACGGTAGCTGAGGAAAGGGCGATGGCTCCCACGAAGAGCGAATTCAAAAACCCGACGATCAGCACTTTCAGATAGGTGTCGCTCGGTTTGAACTCCAGCAAAGAGAAACTGACATCCCAAGCTGTGGCCCGCTCGAAAAATCCAAATCCGGAAGTGATGCCCTGCGCATCGAGGTTTTTCTTCGCTGTTACTGTGAAGATTATAAAAACAGCTGCGATCGTCGTAACGAACACGGCCTGAATCGTGATTTTTCGGACCTTTTGACTATTCAGAAAAGCAAACATCCTGCCTTTCCCGATCAGGAATCGAGCGAAAGAGCCGGTGTCTTGCGCATACAGGATAAGAAGCGCTCCGGAGCCTTGAAGGCCCGGAGCGCCGCTTCAGCCCCGGATCAGTCGATGATCATCGGATAATGCACGCCTCCCTTGGTCCACAGATTATTGATGCCCCGCGGAAGCTGGTAGGGCGATCCGGAACCGAGGTTGCGCTCGTAGATCTCGCCGAAGTTGCCGACGGCCTTGATCACGTTGTAGCCCCAGTCGTCGGACAGGCCGAGGCGGCTGCCGTAACCCGGCGTCACGCCCAGCATGGTGCCGACGGCGGTCGATGGAGGATTTGCCTTCATTTGATCCACGTTGGCCTGAGTCACACCCTCCTGCTCGGCAAACCACAGCGTCGCCAGCAGCCAGTTCTGAATGTCATGCCAGTTATCGTCACCATGCGGAACGACAATGCCCTCCGCTTCCAGAGCGATAACATCGGGCAGGATGATATGCATGGCAGGGTCTTCCGCCTGAAGGCGCGAGGCAGCCAGCGCCGGCGCCCATTCGATCAGACCGTCGCAACGGCCAGCGAAATAAGACGAGTTCACTTCTTCAGTTTTCTCAAAGGTGATCAACTCGATCTCAAGCCCGTGCGACTCGATGAACGCGGCCATTACCTTCTCGGTCGAAGTGCCTGCGCTGACGCAGATTGACCCGCCGTCAAGGTCGGCCACGTTTTCCGCGCCCAGTTCCTTGAGCGCCATCACCTGAAACGCGCCGATCATATAGGGGCGGCTGAAGTTGAGGTTCAGTTCGGTATCACGGCTCATGGTCCAGCCCGATGCCTTGATGATCACATCGACATCGCCCGATTGCAGAGCGGGCCAGCGCTGAGCCCAGCTGATCGGCACGATTTCCAGATGCCCCTCATGGGTGCCGAACAGACCTGTCGCTAAGCCTTTGCAGAGATCAATATCCAGACCGGTCCAGTTGCCCTGGTCGTCCAATTCGGCAAAACCTTGGAAACTGCCGTTATGGCCCGTGCAGAGCAGCGTGCCGCGATCCATGACCCTTTTCAGGGTCGATCCGTCCTGCGCGAGGGCTGGCGAAGCCAAGGCCGCGGCGCCCAGCGCGGCCGCAGCCGTCCAGTTCGTAAGTCGTTTCATGTTCTCGTCCTCCCTTGTGTTTGTCTGTTACGGTTCTGGCAATTCGCCGATTTATAATATGTATGATGTATTATCAAGCTCCCGTCAAATATGAAATGCATCACCAGATCAGCTGGCAGCCTCTCTGTCAGAATCAGGACATAGCAAATCTCAGGCATAATCCGCAAATACGTTTCCAAAAGCTGTCCGGCGTGAGGGGGGCTGAAACACATTTGCGGGGCATCTCAACATCTATATAGCCGCGCGGACCCTATCAAAGTTTCAATATCCGTCGGGATATTCCCAATGAAGATTATTTTTACACCTAATGCTGCTGCGCTTGTCTCAATTTTGGTATTATCGGCTTATATGTCAGCGCCGTCATTTTATGACAACTACAGAGCCGGAAAGCCTCTGCGAGCATTCCCATATAAGGCTGATGTCGGGTGGGCCGAAATAGATATTGATAAGACCGACTGTAAAATTGAAGCTGCGCAGAGAGTGCCACAAAATATCGTGGTGCAAGCGTCCGTCACCGACTTATACCAAACCAAAAAAGTAATCACCGATGGGTCTTGCTGTTCTGTTTCAGATTTTTGCCTGATCGCGCTTGGTGATACGCATGATCTCGTCGGTTTCGCAGGTGAAGTCTTCCCATACCTGCGTTACGGTTTTCCTGACATATTCGGCACTCTCGAACACCCGGTTCGCAAAGTGTCGATGCTTCAGAACAGAGAAGACCGTCTCGATCGGATTCAGTTCCGGACTGCAGGGCGGCAGCCGGAGCAGCGAGACGTTCGACGGGATTTCGAGATCCTTCGACCTGTGCCAGCCGGCCCCGTCCAAGACGGGTGCATTTCTCGTATGGCGAAGCCAGGCCATTGATTTAGCACGGTTGTGCGGTCGCGAGGCAGCGGCGAAAACGGGTTTTCGTGACAATCGCCCGTTTCGGGACCGGATTTTGTCACGACGGCAGGGTTCAGCGGTGGATGCGGGAACGCTCCGCACCGCAAGATGCGATATGATGCTGGTTTGAACCTGCAACATCAGGAGCGCTCCCATGTCAGTTTCACAGCCTCGGCCTTCCGCGTCCATCGATCTTTCCGGCTTGCCGCCTCGGGTTGTCGAAGCGGTCACGCAAGTGACCGCGGTTTGTCATCGGCAGTTCGGTTCAGAGTGCTCTGCCGAGGCCTTCGAGGAAGCGGAGCGGCGGGTGCTTGAGAGCGCGCGCTTGGCTGCGAGATCCTGGGCGCCTGTGCCGAGGCCCGGGACGACGGCGCGCCCCGGATTGAGCGTGACGGGCAGAACCGGTTCCGTGCAGCGCCGACGCCGAAGACGATCATGACCTCGCTCGGCCCGGTGACCTTTCGGCGCGCGCGCTGCCGCACCGGCGGGCGCTGCCGATCGCTGATGCCGGTGGACGAAAGCCCGGGCCTTGTCGATGACTGCCTGACACGGCCGGCGGCTCAGCTCGGGCTGATGATGATGGTCCGCTGCACGGCGCGGGAAGCGGAGGCGTTCTTCGGCAAGCTCGGCGCCATGACGCCGTCTGTGAGCGCCTGAAGACCGTCTGTCTCGGCCGCATGCCCGAGCGCGGCAAGCGCGCGCTGAAGGCGCAGCTGGCAAGCGGGGTCGCGCATATCAGGCGCAAGCGTCCCGAGATCAGGATCAGCGCCATCGCCGACGGAGCCGCCGACAACTGGACATTCCTTTCCGATCTTGAGCCCGAAACCGAGGCGATCGACTTCCGGCATGCCTGCGAGCATCTGCGCGTGGCGGCCGACCATGCAACGGCGCCCTGCCGGTTCGAGAAGTACCGCGAGATCCTGCGCTGCGACCCTCGCGGCATCGACAGGGTGATCCGGGCGCTGCGCTGCCTTCGCGACACCGCCGCGCCGGCGGGCCGAGCCGACATCGACAGGGAACCGGCCTTCTTCCGCAAGCATCGCCACCGCATGCGCTGCCACGCGCTGAAGCAACAGGGGATCGCGATCGGCTCGGGAATTGTCGAGGCGGCCAACAAGACCCTCGTCGCACAGCGCATGAAACGCTCCGGCATGCGCTGGCGCATCGTTGGCGGACAAGCCGTTCTCACCTTCCGCGCCCTCACCAAATCCGGCCGCTTCGAAAGCGCGTGGAAAGCCATGATCAAGGCAGACAACGCACCAGCCAACGATAACATCAGCCCACATCACACCCAGGCGCTGGCCGCATGAAATGAAACAATGAAACTGACTTTCAAACTGACATACTAGACTCACACCCTCCAAGACTGTCACAGCGTGTTTGCCTTCAGGAAGCTTCCTGCCGACATCCTGCGGATGACGGTTCATTTCCTCGGTGTTCGCCCTGTCGCACACATGTCCGACTGCATTTCCGGTCTCCGGGCAGGCTGCCGGGAACAGGCAGGCATAGCCGTACCGGTAATCCCGCCGGATGCACGGGCGCGTTCCCTTCCGGGCCTGGATCCGTGACAGCATCCCTTTCTGACCGATGCGGGCCTCGTCCTGGAAGTATATGAGAACATCCTCGCTCGATACGTTCCCGGGAAGGGTCGTCCAGACTAACTCGTGTCTGTCAGAAAACCCCTGTTTTCGGCGGCGTCCGGCGGCGGCTCGGCGCGGCCGGACGCCATTCAGCGGCGGATCCGACCCGGATTTCGGCTTCTGAAGCGCGCCGGACGGCGGAAATTAATTGCTGACGCTGAATTAACGGGCGTCAACACTGAATTGACAGGTTGACGGAGCACGGCTGACCGCTCCCGGGTTCAGAGACCCGGGAGAAAGCTGTTGTTTCGATGAGGGGGGGGGGTCAGGCGGCGCGTCGTCGCAACCGCTTCCTGTTCCGCATCGGCCGTCTTTTCCGCAGCAGTCTTCCGAGCCGGCAGCAGTTCGCGGCGAGCGCCGCTGAGGCTGCGGTGCGGGCGAAGCCGTCGCGGCCATGGCTCCGCACCCGGTCGAGACCGCGATGCTCAAGACAGCTGATCGCCGATTCAACCGCCGGATGCTGACGGCGGGCCTCGGCGAAGCCGGGTTCCGACTGCCGCTCCCGCTCCGCCTTCGAAAGATACCCCTTCTTCGGCAGCGCGTTCAGATCAAGCATGGCAGCCGGCTCCCGGCGGTTCTCCGGGCTGTGAAAGCCGCGGTCGAAACCGCAGGACCGGAGTTCCGGAAACCGCTCCTGAGCCCCCTCGACGACCGGAACGGCATGGTGAACATCGGAGTCTTACTGCATGATCGCATGACAGTTATGAACTGAAACTGATCCTCGGCGATAACCGTCGGAACTCCCAGCGCTGCGGGCGAGCCGGCCTTGCCCTCAGTGATCCAGCGCGCATTCGGCTCGAAAATCGAGAACACCTTCTCGTTCTGCGGTATCACCTCCCCCCGGAGCAGGCGGCGGCTGACCTGGCCGATCTGCCGCCTGGCGCGCCGCAGATAACTGTCGATCAAACACAGTTTTAACGCGCCGGCCCCGGCCGCCGCTGAAGCCGAAAAAGTCTGGTTCGCCTTCGCGACGAGGCGGCGGCAAAACCGCAGCATCCATGTTCGGTTTCAAGGGCGTTCCGGGGGAAAATTCAGCCCTTGTTTCCTTTTTCCCACAGCTTTCGCACATTTTCTCCACAGAAGCTCCTTCGGTTCAGGAGGCCGCGGCAGCAGTTGCGGGCCGCCGAATCGGCCGCTCCGGAGCGCAGCCCGGCCGTGCGGACGCGGACGGGGCGTGTTTTTCCCAGCCGCGCCGTTCGCGCAGCAGCTTGTTCGCTAGGACCGCCAGCTTGCGCATGACGGCGACAAGGGCGACCTTATGACATTTCCCCCGCCCGGTGAGCCGGTCATAAAATGCGGACATATCTTTATTGAACCGCACAGCCGTCAAAGCCGCTATGTAGAGGGCGCGCCTCGGGCGGAAGCGTCCGCCGCGGATGCGCCGGGCTCCTTTCTTCGCGCCGCTGTCGCGGGCGAACGGGGCGGTCCCGGCGAGAGCCGCGGCCTGCCGGCTGTCGAGCTGCCCGAGTTCCGGGAGCCAGCCGAGCAGAGCGGCGGCCGTGACCGGTCCGATGCCGGGAACGGACATCAGGATGCGGTAAGCGCGGGCCTGGTCAGGATCGCTCTTGATATGCTCCTCGATCTCAGTTTCGAGATTTTCCTTCTGCCGCTCGTTGGCTTTGACGGCTTTCCCCATGGCCTTTTTCGCTGACGCGTCCTGCAGATCATCGCGGCACTGACGCAATTTCTTAATGGTCTCAACCAGTTGCCCGCGGGCGACCATGAGATCATTAAGGCGGTCAAGCATCCATGTTTCAGTTCAAGGGCGTTTCGGGAGAAAATTCAGCCCTTATTTCCTTTTTCCCACAGCTTTTGCACATTTTTTCCACAGAAGCTCCGCCCGTTCAGGAGGCCGGCGCAGCCGCCGCGGGCCGCCGAATCGGCTGGTCCGGAGCGCAGCTCGGCCGTGCGGACGCGGACGGGGCGTGTTTTTCCCAGACGCGCCGCTCGCGCAGCAGCGTGTTCGCCAGGACCGCCAGCTTGCGCATGACGGCGGTAAGGGCGACCTTATGACATTTCCCCCGCCCGGTGAGCCGGCCATAAAATGCGGACATATCTTTATTGAACCGCACAGCCGTCAAAGCCGCCATATAGAGGGCCCGCCTCGGGCGGAAGCGTCCGCCCCGGATGCGCCGGACGCCTTTCTTCGCGCCGCTGTCGCGGGCGAACGGGGCGGTTCCGGCGAGAGCCGCGGCCTGCCGGCTGTCGAGCTGCCCGAGTTCCGGGAGCCAGCCGAGCAGAGCGGCGGCCGTGACCGGTCCGATACCGGGAACGGACATCAGGATGCGGTAAGCGCGGGCCTGGTCGGGATCGCTCTTGATATGCTCCTCGATCTCAGCCTCGAGAGCTTCCTTCTGCCGCTCGGCGGTTTTGATGATTTTATCCATGGGCTTCTTCGCTGACGCCTTCCGGATCTCATCGCGGCACTGACGCATTGTCTTAATTGTCTCAACCGCTTGCGCACGGGCGACCATGAGGTCATTGAGACCGTTGAGGAACGCGGATTTCGGCTCGGTCGCCGGGAGATCGGCGAAGGCCGCCGCGAAAGCGGCGAGCATCCTCGCATCCGTCTTGTCGGTTTTCGCCAGCTGACCGGTCGCTTCGGCGAAGCGCCGCGCCTGGCGGGGATTGACGACGCAGACTTCGTAACCTCGGTCGTGCAGCGACTGATGAACCGCCCGGTGCAGCCGTCCGGTCGCTTCGACAGCGACCCGCCGCACCGCGTGTTTTCTCAGAAACCCGTCGATCGCCCGGAAGCCCGCACGGTCGTTTTTGAACCGGCGGTCGACGCCGGCGGCGTGCACATCGATCATTTCCTTGCTTATATCCAAGCCTGCGCATATTTTCGTCATTTCCCTATGCTCCTATTCTCATGGTTATTCGGATCTTGATCCAGGCATCCATTCAGGACGCGAGGGAACGGGAAAGCCGGGCCGGCCATGCTTGATCACGGTTCTATAAACCAAGGAACGATCGGCCCGACCCGACCTTGCGGGGACATTCGCCCCCGCTTCCCCTTGCCGGCTGCCGCCGGCAAGGGGAACCCGCGACAGGATAGCACGGCTGCGGATGAGCGGTGAAATAAAAGTTTTCCACAGCCTCGCGCCGAGCAACCCCTGTGGACAACTCCTTATGGAATTATCCTTGGTTTGATTCATATGAGGAACGCGGATTTCGGCTCGGTCGCCGGGAGATCGGCGAAAGCCGCCGCGAAAGCGGCGAGCACCCTCGCAGCTGCCCTGTCGGTTTTTGCCAGCTGCCCGGTCGCTTCAGCGAAGCGCCGCGCCTGGCGGGGGTTGACGATGCAGACTTCGTAACCTCGGTCGTGCAGCGACTGATGAACCGCCCGGTGCAGCCGTCCGGTCGCTTCGATGACGACCCGCCGCACCGCGTGCTTCCTCAGAAACCCGTCGATCGCCCGGAAACCCGAACGGTCGTTTTTGAACCGGCGGTCGACGCCGGCGGCATGCGCATCGATCGTGTCCTTGCTTATATCCAGGCCTGCGCATATTTTCGTCATGCCCCTATGCTCCTATTCTCAGAGATGATTCGGATCTTGATCCAGGCATCCATTCAGGACGCAGGGACGGGAAGGCCGGGCCGGCCATGCTGCGGTACGGTTCCATGAACCAAGAAACTATCGGCCCAACCCGGCCTGGCGGGGGCTTTCGCCCCCGCCTCCCCTTGCCGGCAGCCGCCGGCAAGGGGAACCCGCGACAGGATAGCACGGCTGCGGATGAGCGGTGAAATAAAAGTTTGCTGCAACCTCGCGCCGAGCAACCCCTGTGGATAACTCCTTATGGAATTATCCTTGCTTTGATTCATATGAGATACTCCCTGACGCGCGTCTCGGTCTGCCGCCGCCGCGCGCGGACGCCGTGAAACCGCCGCCGCAGCCCGGCCTGCGGATGCCCGCTCTGCTGCTGGCCGGGAACGCCGCGCCGGCAAGCCTCCCGCGCCGTCTCCCGAACCATGCGGCGCACCGCATCCGTGAGAAGATTCACATCCGTCGGAAAATGAACATCCGTCTCAACGCAAAAACTGTCAACGCGGCCGCGCAACGCGGCGCCGGGCTTTTTCCCGGCGACCTCATGGCCGCTCGCTGCCGGCAGCTTGCTGACGCGCGCCGGCATCCGCGGCGTCAAAAGCGAAGGCTCAGTTTACAAATCGTATGTATTTATGATATGTTCCTGAGCGAAGCATCAGGAGACCATGGATGATGGATCACAAGCAATTTCAAACCTGGCTTTCCCAAGTTGACCAGCTCAGCGCAGCGCAGCGCGGGGAAAGCGAGGCAGCGCTCTCCGGAAGCTCGCAGGCGTCAGCTTCGCTGGCCGCGATCGAGGCGGGTGTCGGCGAGGACCGCCGGTGCCCGCATTGCGGCGCGCCCGGCGCTGTTTCGCGCGGCAAGGCCCGGGGCCTGCGCCGGTATCAATGCAAGAACTGCGGGAAAACGTTCAACGCAGCGACAGGCACGCCGCTGGCAGGCCTTCACCGCAAGGAGAAACAGCTGGCGTTCGGAACCTGTCTCGCGGACGGGGAGACGGTGCGCGCGTCCGCCGCGCGTTGCGGGCTCGCGGTCAACACGGCCTTCCGCCGCCGGCGCCGGTTCCTTTCCGCCCGAAGCCGGGGTCCGAAAAAGCTCGCCGGCATTGTCGAGGCCGATGAAACCTATGTGTTGGAAAGCCGCAAGGGCGAGCGGAACCTTGACCGCAAGGCGCGCCGCCGCGGCGGGAAGGCGGGCAAGCGCGGCTTGTCGTCCGAGCAGGTTCCGGTGCTGGTTGCCGCCGACCGCAGCGGCACGACGGTGAGCGCGGTTCTTCCGGCGGTCAATGCCGACGCCCTGCGAAGGGTCATCGAACCGGCCGTGAAAGAGGACATCATCCTGGTCAGTGACGGCTGCCGCGCATATCCGCCGTGCGCCGCAGCAATGGGCGTTCGCCACGAAGTGCTAAACCACCTCAGTTCTGTTTAAGCGGTCGCTTTCATTTTCGGTTTGTTCGGGGTGAGCTGGTATGCAGCGACAGCTGAGAGGATGTGCACCATTGCGTCAGTCGGCGGGCGATGGCGGGTATGGACGAGACCGAGCTGCGATTTGAGCGCGTCAAAGACGGTTTCGACGATGAATCGTCTGCGCGGCAGGAGCTTGTCGATCATCGGCATGAGATAGTTCTTCATGTTCTTTCGGATGCCGGTGATCAGCCGCAGCCCGCGTTGCCGCAGCCTCATGAACAGTTTTTTCGAGATATAGCCCTTGTCCGCGAAGATTTCGCCTTTCAAACCGCGGCTCACAGCGTCGAGCACGGCGCGGTCATCGACATTGCCCGGCGTGATCTTCAGCGCTGCGATCTCACTCTTGTCATTGATGATGACATGCAGCTTGAAGCCGTAGAACCAGACTGTGGAAGTGCGCCCGCGCGCCGCTGGGCCGGCGAACACCTTGTTGCGGCTGATCCTGCGGTTATGGCAAACTGGTATATGGCTGCTGTCAGCAACGTAGACGCCGGTTTTTTCACCCGAAAGGCAGTGCATCAGCAGGCACAGCGGCATGAACAGGCGCGGCTGCAGCGCCACGAACCGGCCATAGCTCGGCAGCTCGCCGAACAGGCCGCGGCAGTGCTGGCATACGCCGTACAGGTAGAACAGCTTGAAGCAGCGAAACCCGCTCAAATGAAAAAACACCATGATGAACAGCATCTCCGACATGGAGAGCTTCCCGGCCCTGCGCCGCTTCGCGGAGCTGGGGATCAGGCAGTGTTTTTGCTGTTCTTCGTAGACTTTCATGAAATCATCAAGACAGGTGAACAAGGCTTCTTTATGAATGTGCACGGGGGATCTCCAGTTTGATAAACTACTGAAACCGTGAATCATTTTTCAAGAGATTTGAGAATCCCCTGACTGAAACCTTAAACAGAACTGGGGTTAAACCTGTCCCGAGGCGAGCGGGTTCGGAACGCCTTTCACATCCAGACGGTCAACAGCCGGCATAGCCAGCTGAAAGGTTTCCTAGGGCGTTGCCGAGGGATCGCGACTGAATACCTCGACAACTACCTGCGGTGGTTCCAGCAGATCGAACTGGACAACGCATCGCCTCGCACGTGTCTAGCTGACGCAATCGACAGGTCATGCATACGATTTGTAAACTGAGCCTTTTTTATGCTTGAGGTTAGCGTGATAGGACAATCTCTTCTATACATGCCACAAGTCAAAAATGAGCCGCATTTCCAAATCTCACCCATTTCAGCTTTGACAGACGCAGGACTGGTTGCAAATGCAAGCGTCAAAAGCGCACTGTGAACGAAAGTCGATAACGTTACTGCCCGATACCTCATCAGTTCATACTCCCAGTTTGTCGGACACCGGACTTGAGGGCTGTCGGGAAAATAAGAAGTCCTCCGCTCATCCTGGATCCTGAAGGGATCCGCTTCTGAGTCAAGCCCTGATGACAGGCACAGCGGCGGCCCTGCCGGCGAACGAACCCGGCTCCGGAAAACCGTCCGAACGCGCCTCGGTCAACCGCCGAACACCTCGTCGACGCTGCCCGCCCGCAGCAGGGAACCGGTCCAGGCGTCAAGCTCATCGATTCCCGCCGAACTCACTTGCGCGCGTCTGGCCGGGGAAACGGACTTAAACTTCAACTCAAGCAGCCGGAGCAGCATTTCCGCCTTTCCTTCCGCCTTTCCTTCAGCCTTTCCTTCCGCCTTTCCTTCAGCCCGTCCCATGCTGATGAACTGCTCCGCAACCGTTGCCATCTTCTCCTCCGTTTTCTCCGGAATGACGCGCCGCATCGCCTCCTCGAGGCGCTCGCGCGGCAGATCGAACACTTCCACGACGTAGTTCAGGAGATAGTCCCCGTAATGCTCATTGTCAAAACCCGCGACGACCCGGTCGAGAAGATACCCCTCCACGCCGCGCCGCCCGGACAGCGCCAAGGCCAGGACGCCCGGCTCGACCGCCGGGTCCGACGACAGCGACGCCGGGTCCATGCGCCGCAGGTCGACCAGCAGGAACGGCTCCAGCCCCCGCCCGATCCCCGCCAGACCCTCGGGGCCGGCGATCATCTCCGACACCGAAAGCGGCGCCGTCCACCGGCCGGTCCCGTGGTAGAACACCACGGGGACGATCAACGGCAGACGGGCCCGCGCACCGCCCCGGAAATGCCTGTGCCAGATGTGCGCCGCGTAGCCGATCAACTGCACCGCCGTCTTAGGATCGGGATAGGATTTGTGCTCGAGCAGGAAATACACTTCGCCGCCGCCCTCGGCCCGCGTGCGGAGAAGGGCGTCGCAGCGGGTGTTCTTCCCTTCCCTGCCGATGAGTTCCTCTCCGACAAGCGTCGACGGCGCGGTCCAGTCGACGCAGGCGGCAGCCGTGGCCGGAAGGCAGCCGTGCAGCAACGAGACCGCCCGGCCCGGATCGGACACGATCAGCCTGAACAGCGTGTCATGCTTGTTCGCCGGCAGAGCCATTCCGCTTATCCGGCACTGAAGAATTTCAAGAAAAATCCAGACATCTGCGTGCGTATACGGTCTGAATCCCGGAAAGACAAGGGGCGGTTCCCGGAATGATGCGTCAGCGAAAAAGAAAATAAGCGCATTCATCAAAGCCGCCAAGGGGTGGAAAGAGGATTTCGAAACCGGCATCGAAGAGCATATTAAGAGCGAGCCCGATCAGGTCCGCGCTTGCCGCATCCTGATGTCCGTCCCCGGCATTCGACCCGTCACGACCGCCGCTCTGCTCCGTCGGTTTCCGGACCCGTGCGGATTGACAGCCGGCGGCCCCGGCTGCTGCGCCCTGCCTATGCCCCTTAACTTGTGTCTGCCAGAAAACCCCTGTTTTCGGCGGCGGCTCGGCGGGGCCGGACGCCAGCCAGCGGCTGATCCGGCCCGGATTTCGGCTTCTGAAGCGCGCCGGACGGCGGAAATTAATTGTCAACGCTGAATTAACGGGCGTCAACACTGAATTGACAGGTTGACGGAGCACGGCTGACCGCTCCCGGGTTCAGAGACCCGGGAGAAAGCCGTTGTTTCGCTGAGGGGTGGTGGTCAGGCGGCGCGTTGTCGCAATCGCTTCCTGTTCCGCATCGGCCGTCTTTTCCTCAGAAGCCTTCCGAGCCGGCAGCAGTTCGCGGCGAGCGCCGCTGAGGCCGCGGTGCGGGCGAAGCCGTCGCGGCCATGGCTCCGCACCCGGTCGAGACCGCGGTGCTCAAGACAGCTGATCGCCGATTCAACCGCCGGATGCTGACGGCGGGCTTCGGCGAAGCCGGGTTCCGACTGCCGCTCCCGCTCCGCCTTCGAAAGATATCCCTTCTTCGGCAGCGCGCTCAGATCAAGCCTCGCACCCAGCTCCCGGCGGTTCTCCGGGCTGTGAAAGCCGCGGTCGAAGCTGCAGACCCGGAGGTCCGGAAACCGCTCCTGCGCCGCCGCGACGACCGGAACGGCATGGTGAACATCGGAGCCTTCCTGCATGATCTCATGACAGTTATGAACTGATGCTGATCCTCGACGACAGCCATCGGAACTACCGGCTCTGCCGGCGAGCCGGCCTTACCCTCAGTGATCCAGCGCGCATTCGGCTCGAAAATCGAGAACACCTTCTCGTTCTGCGGTATCACCTCCCCCCGGAGCAGGCGGCGGCTGACCTGGTTGATCTGCCGCCTGGCGCGCCGCAGATAACTGTCGATCAAACACAGTTTTAACGCGCCGGCCCCGGCCGCCGCTGAAGCCGAAAAAGTCTGGTTCGCCGCCGCGTGCGGACGCCGTGAAACCGCCGCCGCAGCGCGGCCTGCGGATGCTCGCTCTGCCGCTGGGCGGAAACGCCGCGCCCTGCCTATTACACACAAGTTCTGTCTTGACAAAGATGTCGCCGCCGACCAGCGTCTCAAACAGACGCCTGACAACTTGGACCATGCGGCGCTGATCATGGCGATCATGGGCGGCTATCTGAGCCGCCGCAGCGACCCGCCGCCCGGATGACGGATCATCCGGCGGGGCTGCACGAATCCAGCCTGCCGGACTCAAAATTACGAGCGGCTGCTGAGACTGGACCGCTCCAGCCTGCTGTATCACCGGCGGCGTTAAGACAAACTCATATGAATCAAACCAAGGATAATTCCATAAGGAGTTGTCCACAGGGGTTGCTCGGCGCGAGGTTGTGGAAAACTTTTATTTCACCGCTCATCCGCAGCCGTGCTATCCTGTCGCGGGTTCCCCTTGCCGGCCGCAGCCGGCAAGGGGAAGCGGGGGCGAATGTCCCCGCTGAGCCGGGTCGGGCCGATGACAAACAGGGTTAAAAGAACCGTACACAAGCATGGCCGGCCCGGCTTTCCCGGTCCCTCGCGTCCTGAACAGCTGCCTGGATCAAGATCCGAATAACCATGAGAATAGGAGCACAGGGACATGACGAAAATATGCGCAGGCTCAGCTATAAGCAAGCATCCATGTTCAAATTCAAGGGCGTTTCGGGGGGAAATTCAGCCCTTATTTCCTTTTTCCCACAGCTTTTGCACATTTTCTCCACAGAAGCTCCGCTGGTTCAGGAGGCCGGCGCAGCCGCCGCGGGCCGTCGAATCGGCCGCTCCGGAGGGCAGCTCGGCCGTCCGGACGCGGACGGGGCGTGTTCTTCCCAGACGCGCCTTTCGCGCAGCAGCGTGTTCGCCAGGATGACCAGCTTGCGCATGACGGCGACAAGGGCGACCTTATGACATTTCCCCCGCTCGGTGAGCCGGTCATATAATTCGGACATATCTTTATTGAACCGCACAGCCGCTGTAGCCGCCATGTAGAGCGCGCGCCTCGGACGGAAACGTCCGCCCTGAACGCGCCGGACGCCTTTCTTCGCGCCGCTGTCGCGGGCGAACGGGGCGGTTCCGGCGAGCGCCGCGGCCCAGTGGCTGTCGAGCTGCCCGAGTTCCGGGAGCCAGCCGAGCAGAGCGGCGGCCGTGACCGGTCCGATGCCGGGAACGGACATCAGGATGCGGTAAGCGCGGGCCTGACCGGGATCGCTCTTGATATGCTCCTCGATCTCAGTTTCGAGAGCTTCCCTCTGCCGCTCGACGGCTTTGACAGCTTTGTCCATGCGCTTTTTCGCTGACGCGTCCTGCAGATCATTGCGGCGCTGGCGCAGTTTTGCAGCATTCTCAACCAGTTGCCCGCGGGCGACCATGAGGTCATTGAGACGGTTAAGGAACGCGGATTTCGGCTCGGTCGCCGGGAGATCGGCGAAGGCCGCCGCGAAGGCGGCGAGCATCCTCGCATCCGCCTTGTCGGTCTTCGCTGGCTGGCCGGTCGCTTCGGCGAAGCGCCGGGGCTGGCGGGGGTTGACGACGCAGACTTCGTAACCTCGGTCGTGCAGCGACTGATGAACCGCCCGGTGCAGCCGTCCGGTCGCCTCGATGACGACCCGCCGCACCCCGTGTTTTCTCAGAAACCCGTCGATCGCGCGGAAACCCGGACGGTCGTTTTTGAACCGGCGGTCAACGCCGGCGGCATGCGCATCGATCGTGTCCTTGCTGATATCCAGGCCTGCGCATATTTTCGTCATGTCCCTGTGCTCCTATTCTCATGGTTATTCGGATCTTGATCCAGGCATCCATTCAGGACGCGAGGGACCGGGAAAGCCGGGCCGGCCACGCTTGCGCACGGTTCTTTTCAACCTTGGGCCTTATCGGCCCGACCCGACTCAGCGGGGACGGATATCCCCGCTTCCCCTTGCCGGCAGTCGCCGGCAAGGGGAACCCGCGACAGGATAGCACGGCTGCGGATGAGCGGTGAAATGAAAGTTTGCTGCAACCTCGCGCCGAGCAACCCCTGTGGACAACTCCTTATGGAATTATCCTTGGTTTGAATCATATGAGGAAATGATCGATGTGCACGCCGCCGGCGTCGACCGCCGGTTCAAAAACGACCGTCCGGGTTTCCGTGCGATCGACGGGTTTCTGAGAAAACACGCGGTGCGGCGGGTCGCTGTCGAAGCGACCGGACGGCTGCACCGGGCGGTTCATCAGTCGCTGCACGACCGAGGTTACGAAGTCTGCGTGGTCAACCCCCGCCAGGCGCGGCGCTTCGCCGAAGCGACCGGGCAGCCAGCGAAGACCGGCAAGGTGGATGCTCGCCGCTTTCGCGGCGGCTTTCGCCGATCTCCCGGCGACCGAGCCGAAATCCGCGTTTCTTGACGGTCTCAATGACCTCATGGTCGCCCGTGCGCAAGCGGTTGAGATCATTAAGACAATGCGTCAGTGCCGCGATGAGATCCGGAAGGCGTCAGCGAAGAAGCCCATGGATAAAATCATCAAAGCCGCCGAGCGGCAGAGGGAAGCTCTCGAAGCTGAGATCGAGAAGCATATCAAGAGCGATCCCGGTCAGGCCCGCGCTTACCGCATCCTGATGTCCGTTCCCGGCATCGGACCGGTTGCGGCCGCCGCTCTGCTCGGCTGGCTGCCGGAACTCGGGCAGCTCGACAGCCGGCAGGCCGCGGCTCTCGCCGGAACCGCGCCGTTCGCCCGCGACAGCGGCGCGAAGAAAGGCGTCCGGCGCATCCGCGGCGGACGCTTCCGCCCGAGGCGGGCCCTCTGCATGGCGGCTTTGACGGCTGTGCGGTTCAATAAAGATATGTCCGCATTCTATGACCGGCTCACCGGGCGGGGGAAATGTCATAAGGTCGCCCTTGTCGCCGTCATGCGTAAGCTGGCGGTCCTGGTGAACACGCTGCTGCGCGAGCGGCGCGTCTGGGAAAAACACGCCCCGTCCGCGTCCGCACGGCCGAGCTGCCCTCCGGAGCGGCCGATTCGACGGCCCGCGGCGGCGGCGCCGGCCTCCTGAACGGGCGGAGCTTCTGTGGAAAAAATGTGCAAAAGCTATGGGAAAAAGGAAACAAGGGCTGAATTTCCCCCCGAAACGCCCTTGAAACCGAACATGGATGCTTGTGTGTAATAGGCAGGCCGCGCCGGCAGGGGATGTCCCGATTGATGTTGAAACCCGCATGAGCGATGCTGCCTGCCGATTATCTACGCGGCGTCCTTGAGCCGGTCAAGCCGATTCTTTTGACGATGTTCGATGAGAGCCTGTTTGAGAACGGGCAGCTGCCTGTACGCCTTGATGCGGCGGAAACCCTTCTCGGCCTCCATCATGCCGGCGGCGGTCCACCGCAGAGCCATCCCGGCGTTCCTCCAGCGCTTCACGTTGCGGCAGACCTGCCGGACCGTGCTGTTCATCGATTCGATGATGTTCGTGCTCGCCAGCGACCGCCGCAGCTCTAACGGCAGGCCGAGCCGGGAGACGGTCAGGACCTCGTCCAGGCCCTCAAGTATCGACCGGGAGACATCCGGCGCCTCCTGTTCGAACCGCTGAGCCAGGCTGCGCATCAGCCGCTCGGCCTTGTCGGCGTCATCAAGTTCCCAGGCCTGCCTGAGCGTCCGCCGCACGGCGGCGTGATGCTTCACGGCGAGACGGTCGGTGATGTTGCGGCCCTTGTGAACCTGACAGCGCTGGATAGGGATGTCCGCGCCGAAAGTGCGCCGGACCGCCTTGCTGAGCGCCTTGGCTCCGTCGACGATGAACAGATAACAGCCCTCCGGATCAAGCCCGCGCTCGATCAGATCGTCAAGCAGAGCCTGCGCGGTCGCGGCGTTCTCCGTCGCGCCTTCGATGACGCCCAGGGGGCGCTTACGCCCCGACGCGTCAATGCCGACCGCCCCGATCATCAGCAGGCGGTCGCTCATATGCAGCCCGTCGATCTGAACCGCGACGAGATCAAGCTCCGACAGATCGGAAGTCATCCATTCATCAAACTTCGCCTGCGTCAGAGCCTTGAACCGGCGGGACACGGCCGATTTCGACAGCCCGCAGCCCGCCCCGCAGGGAACCCCGGCCTCCGGAATCCTCACCGCCCGGCGGAACTTGCGGGTCGCTACGTTCGCGGTCATCAAGTTCACCGACTGTCGGTCGAGATAACCGTCCGCGGAGATTTCTTCCCAGCTCGGCAGAGACATCTCCTTGCCCGCAGCCTTGCAGCGGAGACGCGGACGGTCGATGCCGACCTTGCCGCCGTGAAACCCGACCTGGGAACGCGTATGGCACTGGCGGTGCCCCGGCTTGTCGGGAGAATGACTGTGACGTTTCCCGGCCAGCCGTTCGGCGTCCTCGTCCATCATCTGCCGCAGATACGCGATGCCCGTCGTCAGGCAGAATTTCTCGAAACTCTCGGTCACGTCTTCGTACGCCTCTTCGACGAGCGCGTTGATGTTCGGAGCGCTGGCGGAGGCGCCGGGGAATGTGCTAACGGTTTTCATGGTGTTGCTTCCTTTTCTTCAAAAAATCCCCGAGCTGATTCTCGGGGGAGAGGCAACACCGCCCATATCAAATTCAACATCAAGTGGGACATCCCCCGCCGGCAAGCCTCCCGCACCATGCGGCGCACCGCATCCATGAGCAGATTCACATCCGTCGGAAAATGAACATCCGTCTCAACGCAAAAACTGTCAACGCGGCCGCGCAACGCGGCGCCGGGCTTTTTTCCGGCGACCTCATGGCCGCTCGCTGCCGGCAGCTTGCTGACGCGCGCTGGCATCCGCGGCGTCAAAAGGCAAACATCATCGACGAGCGTCTGCATCCCGTATTCGCCGCAGTCGAAGACATCGTCATGGCCGAGCATCACGCGGACCAGCTAATGGTTGTCTGCCAAGCTGCGCAGCCGGTCGAAATCGCAGTCAGTCCCCTGCTTGAGAACGCCGATCACGAGAATCGGCTGGCAAGCTGTCCCCGGACGGCCGTCAGGCTGGTCGACACCAGCGAAGAACTCCTCGTCAAAAATCCGCTGAAGGTCGCGCTGGCAGTTGACATAGAGATGCTGCAGGCCCCTGAGAACGTTCTCGATGTCGTCCCGCGACTTCAGATCAATTTTCAAAGTTTCGATGGCCGTCGAGCCGAGGCTGGCCGGTTTGATCAAGCGTCTCATGTCGTTCTCCCGGTGAAAAAAGCGGCGAAGATTGCCCTGATCAGGGCCTTAATCGCCGGATTCCAGCGGAAAAGCTGATTCTTCACAACCGAAAACACCTCACAACGAAAAAATGATAAGTAAAGAACTTTTCGGGCAGGCACTATCTACGCGGTTCTCGCCAAAGAAACGGGAATGTCCCGATAGATGTTGAAACCTGCATGAGCAACGCTGCCAGTTGATCATTTACGTGGTGTCCGTAAGCTGGTCAAGCGGATCGTTTCAGCGATGTTTGAGAACTGGCAGCTGCCTGTAGGCTTTGATGCGGCGGAAATCTTTTTCAGCCGCTCATATCAATCAAACCAAGGATGATTCGATCAGGAGTTGTTCACAGGGGTTGTACGGCGCGAGGCCGACACCGCCTCTCCAGTGCCGGCCGAGCGGCCCCGGTGGCGGATGGCCGCGATAACCCGGCCGGTCTATTGGACAGCCATCTGCCAGCCCTTCGGGCCGAGAATGTCAAGTAATTGCCCTGCTGCACACATCCGCGTCCGCCCCGGTCATCACCGTCGTCGCTTCGGTGTCAGATGACGGCTTCTTCCCAGAATGGGGCGTTTGCCGGCACCCGTTCGTAGCGCAGCGATGAAAGGTCCAGTGTCCGGAAGACCCCGTGTACGATCAGTTCGCTTACACCGCGCCCGACAGCGGGCGATTGCTGAAGCCCATGGCCGGAAAATCCGTTGGCGAACATGAAATTGGTCACTTCGGGATGGAACCCGATGATCGCATTGTGGTCAAGCGTATTGTAGGCATAGTGCCCGGTCCAGAACTGCCGGACCTTGATCGCTTCGAACTGCGGGATCCGATTGTGGAGCGCCGGCCAGATGTAATCTTCGAATTCGTCATGTTTGGTTTCGAAATCGTCCACCGCGGCCGGGCCATCGGGCGTTGGTGTGTTGCCGGTGAGAAACAGATCGTGTTCGGGCCGTACGAAGGTTCCGGTCAAATCGATCACATTGGGCATGGGCGCCGGGATCGCTGTCTCGCAAGCGAAGACGAAGCTGTGGCGCTTGCGAGGCTCGACGGGAATATCCAGCTCCGCCATATTGGCGACCATGTTGGCGCGCGGCCCGGCGGCATTGACCAGAAAGCCGCAGGAAATCCGCTCGCCAGTCTTCAGAACGGCGCCGGTCACTCGGCTGCTGTCACATTCGAGAGCCGTCACTTCGTTGTCAACGTATTCCGCGCCATTGGCGCGGGCACCGCGCTTGAAGCCGTTCATCAGACCGACACTGTCGAACCAGCCTTCAGCTTCGGCCCCCCACGAGCCGCCCCCGAGATCGTCGACACTCAGCCATGGGAAACGGTCCTTCAGCGGTCCGGGATCCAGAAATACCGTATGCGCCCCTTGGCTGCGCTGCATCTCGACCCGGTCTTTGGCGACTTCTGCGCCCTCCGGCGAACAGCAATAGAGATAACCGTATTCCTTGAACCCCAAACCGGGTGCACGGTCACCGGGGTAAAATTTCTGCATCCGCTCGGCAAAACCACGGATAAACTCCACACCGAACTGGCTGATCTTCACGTTAATCGGATTGGAGTATTGCTGTCGGATCGCGCTGGTTGACAGCGCGGTCGAGGAAAACTCATAGCTGCTGTCCCGCTCGACCACCAGGATGGAACCGTTGAAGCCGGGATCTTCAGTAAGCCAGTAAGCGACGGATGAGCCGATCACAGCTCCGCCGACGACAACAACATCATAGCGGGACCGGGACGGCCCGCGATATCGCGGAATTCCCACGGCTCAATCTTTGCAGCGGCCGGCTGCCGAGAACCCGCAACCGTGAACGGCGGTTGTCAAATCGTCTCGACCATGGGGTTCGGCCGGTGATTCCAACTCGGAGCGGCGGTTTCCGGCATTATCCCCAGGCCGGCGTCCCAGATGCGCAGCCGGTTGATTGTCCCGCGACAGGCTGTCATTCTTCGATACGCCATAGACACCGGCATGCTCCGCCGGCGGCGCACTCAGGCCGCATTCGGTCAGATGCGCGGAGTCAGGATGACTGATCCAAGCGGTCGGTGTTCGCCGGCCGACCGGCTCAGGAAAGCGCGGACAAATCCGGACCGAGACGCTTTTCAGTCTGTGTTCATCCCGGCAGTGTCGCGCACGCTGCTCGCTGAAAACTCTGGAGACGCCGCGATAGTCAGGCACCGAGACGTCAATACGTCGCGTGCACGGACGGAAGCCGGCGGCATAGCTGGAAAAATCCAGGATCACCCTTTTGGCGCAATTCTTCCGGCGGCCTTCATGAAGTTTGCGGAACCCTGTGAAATCCGACTGCGGAACAGCAACGAAAATATTATTCTTGCCGGTGCCGCCCATGCTGATCGTCATTTCCGGATCGCGCGTCGCCTCCATCACCGCGCCGCCGCCGCGCAGACCGCAGAATAAAGTTCCCCGTTCGGAGCGGCCCGTCCTGTCCCGCGACGGCGGGACGAATGAAGATGCATGCGCACAGGGGCGGTTTCCGCACGAAGCGGCGGTCGGGGGAATACAGTTCGGTTTGATCATATCTGCCGTCCTATCATGTCAAACTGTCGCGAGCTTCGGTTAACCAGCCGACGGTTGTAGCCAAATCCCCGCGCGACGAAGTGCGGCAAAACCGGATACTGGATGCCCGAACGAAAGCAGCCTTTTGCACACCAGCAACTTTTCCGCCCTGCGGCAAGCGGCCCCGCCAGCATGGTGTCGTCAGTGTTTTTTCCATTGCGGCCCCGGGCGAAGGTTAAGTCCGCTGCAATCGGGCGGATTCGAATCTCATCGGCCATACTCCTCCACGGCCTGCTCGGCGCTCAGATATCCCAGCCTTACATCGCGTTCGACCGCCTCCGGATCGCGCCCGGACGGCTCGCCGAAACCTCCGCCGCCGGGCAGTTCCAACACCAGCCGCCGGTCTGCCGGCACCTTCTGGCGGCCCTTGGGCTGCATCGGCGTGCCGTCATCCAGCCGGACGATGCCCGCGGCCCCGGACCGGCCGCCTTCTCTTCCGCGCGCGGGGTTTTTCACCCGGTCGAACATCGCCTTGATATGTAACTCGTGCCCCTCATTCGCACCGATTTCGACCACCTGACCCAAGCCTCCGCGCAAACGCCCCGCACCACCCGAACCTTCGCGGAACTCCTTGCGCCACACGGTGACCGGGCCTACCTGTTCCGTAGCCTCGACCGACATGGCATGCACACCTGACGGGAAAGCGGTGGCATTGAGCCCGTCAAGCGCAGGCCGTGCACCCGATCCTCCCGAATTGAACATCAGGATTTCCGCCGACTGCAGCCGTTCACCCGTCGGCGCCTGGGCGCCGGGAACGGGACGCGCGGAAATCTGGATGTTCCAGAGCGCGCCCGCGCCTTCAGCAGGCGCTGTATGCGGGAGAAACTGCGATACCGCGCCCAGCACCACATCGGGAATGAAATGCCCAAGAACGTGGCGCACCGCCACCGGCGCGGGATGTTGCGCGTTGAGGATACAGCCTTCGGGGGCAGCCGCGGTAAACGGCTCCAGCGAAGCGTGGTTATTGGGAATATCCGGTGCAAGCGCGCATTTCAGCCCATAGCCGCAATAGGCGGTCGTATAGATCAGCGGCACGTTGATGCCGAATGCGCTCTGCCCGGAGGTTCCGTCGAAATCAGCATGGACCCCGTCGGCTGAGACATCGAGGCGTACCTGCATATGGACCGGGACATCGTGGCCATCGACGTCCATTTCGTTGAAGTAAGAACCCGCTGGAAGGGCCGCCAGCCTGTCCAAAGTCGCTCGACGGCTGTTGTCGAAAATGAAATCGCGCAGCGCGTCCAGCCGGTCGATGCCGAACTCGTCCATCATCTCCATCAAACGGAGATGGCCGATATGGTTGCAGGCAGCCAGGGAATGCAGATCCCCTGCCACCTGATCGGCTTCACGCACATTGTGACGGATGATGTTGATAAGACTCTTGTCAACCGTGCCCCGCGACGCGAATTTCATGATCGGGATGAAAATCCCTTCCTCATAAATCTCATTCGCATCCGGTCCGAAGCCGCGGCCGCCGACATCGACCACATGCGCGGTGCAGGCGAAATAACCTGCCAACTCGCCTGCGCGGAAAGATGGTGTGACGAAGGTGAAATCCAGCAGATGCCCGGTGCCTTTCCAAGGATCGTTGGTAATATAGACATCGCCCTCATTGATGCCGTCACCGACCAGAACCTCAATGAAGTTCTTCACCGCAGCCGCCATGGAATTGACATGCCCCGGCGTGCCGGTCACGGCTTGGGCCAGCATCCGGCCTTCGCGGTCGAATACCCCGGCCGAAAGATCGCCGGCCTCGCGAACCGAAGTGGAAAACGCGGTCCGCACCAGCGTCAGGGCCTGCTCTTCGACGACCGAAATCAAGCGGTTCCACATGATCTGGAAGTGCACGTCCGCGAAATCGGAGCTCATCAGGAAACCTTCTTTCTACGGAGCAGCAGACAGCCGTCCGATTGCATGGTCGCGGCAAAGGCGGCAGTCACGATGGTGGTGGTCTCAGCCTCAACGATCGCTGCCGGGCCGCTGACTGTGGCACCGGGCGCCATATCCTCGCGGTTGACGATTCCAGCCTCAAGGAACTCGGTTGCGCGCGCATCAAAAATCTTGCGCGTGGCGCTGACCGGAGCTGCGCCATTGGCCGCAACCGGCGCGGCCCGCTCGGCCGAGATCATTTTTGAGACGGCTTTGACCGACCAGTTCATGACCTCGATATCAAGTCCATCGATCGGTTTGCCGAAAAGCCGTTCATACTCAGCCTCGAACAACTCCCGCAACCGCGCCGCGTCATCCGCGTTCAGACCGCCATTCGGCAGAACGACCGGAATTTCCCACCCTTGGCCGACGTAGCGCATATAGGCCTTGCGTTCGATTTCCAGCGCACCCTCCGGCGCGCCGGCGCGGGCGACGGAGACCGTTTCTTCCTCCAGACCCCGCAGCACCGTATTCACCCACGCGGCATCGTACTGGCTGAGTCTCATGTAAGCCCCGCGCACAGCCTCGTAACCGAAGGGCGCCCTCAGAAACCCGATGGCCGAACCCACGCCCGCCCCCGGCGGCACGAGGAGCGTGTCAATCCCCAGCTTCTCGCACAGCCGGCCAGCATGAAGCGGCGCCGCGCCGCCGAAGGCGATCATCGTGAATTCACCGAGTTCCTTGCCGTTCTCCACTGCGTGCACGCGGGCGGCGGCGGCCATGTTTTCATCAACAACCTCGGCCACACCGGCCGCCGCCATTTCGGTATCCATGTCCAGTCTGCGCCCGACGTGCTCCGCAAGCGCCTCGGCGGATTTCTCCGCCGACAGTGCGATATCCCCTCCCGCGAAGTTGTCTGGGTCGAGTTTGCCCAAGATCAGATCTGCGTCAGTCACGGCGGGCATCTCGCCGCCGCGCCGGTAACAGGCCGGCCCCGGCTCTGAACCTGCGCTTTCCGGCCCGACCCGGATTTGCCGCATGCCGTCGACATGTGCCAGCGATCCGCCGCCCGCTCCGATCTCAACCAACTCGATCACGGGAATCGAAATCGGCATGCCGGAACCTTTCTTGAAGCGGCAGGTCCTGGCCACTTCTAAAGTGCGCGCGGTTTTCGGCTTGAAGTCCTCGACCAGGCAGATCTTCGCGGTGGTGCCGCCCATATCATAACTGAGGATCCTGCTCAGCCCGTGCCGAACGGCCACATCAGCGGCATAAATGGCGCCTCCGGCCGGTCCGGATTCCAGAAGCCGCACCGGAAAGGCGGCGGCTGTCTCGACCGAGATCAACCCGCCGCCGGAATGGATCATGAAAACCGGACAATCCGCTCCGATCGCCTTCAGCCTGTCCGCCAGACGGTTCAGATAGCTTTCCATCAGAGGCTTGACGAAGGCGTTCGCGCAGACTGTATTGAATCGCTCGAATTCCCGCATCTGGGGCGAAACCTCGGACGAGATCGACACGCTCAGCCCGGGCGCTTCGCTGTTGATGATTTTCCGGGCGCGCTGTTCATGGGCCGGGTTCACATAGGAATGGATGAAACCGACGGCGACCGATTCATATCCGGCATCAGCGGCCCCGCGGGCGAAATCAACCACGGCTGCTTCGTCGAGCGGTTGCAACTCACGGCCCGAAGCGCCGATCCGGCCGGCCGCCGCATGACGGCTGTCACGGGCGATAAGCGGCTCGGGAAGAATGATATTGAGATCATATTGTTCGAACCGGTTTTCAGTGCGCATCTCTGTCACGTCCCGAAACCCTTTGGTGGTCAGAAACGCCGTCTTGGCACCCCGCCGCTCGATCAGAGCATTGGTAACCAGCGTGGTGCCGTGAAGAATCAGGTCAATCTGATTCAAGCGGATTCCGGCATCTCCGGCCACGCGCGCCACTCCGTCGATGATCGCCTGTTCAGGAGCCTGATAGTTGGTCAAAGCCTTGGTCGAGAAAAGCTCTTCTCCGATTTCCACTGCGACATCCGTGAACGTGCCGCCGATATCCACGCCCAACCGGATCTGTTCGCCTCGGTATGTCATGTCTCAGGCTCCGCTAAACCGTCCATAAACGCATCCGATCGAAGGGCCGGACGCATATTCGTATGCGGCAGCGATGGAACAGACGCGGATCGGCCGGAAGAAACGGCATGTGCCGTTCCGCGAATAAGGACGGGACCGGTTTGAAAGACATCGTCAAGTCCGCCCGTGGCCCGGCCGAACGCCGGCGCCGGGTGGGCGTTCTCATTCTCGCGGAAAAGGACCGGCCGGGCAGCGGAACCGCCGATGATGATATCGCCGTGGCGGCGTTCGAGAGGCTCCCGCGGCGCTTTGTCGATCATGATCGGGAGGTTTCGCCGGGACGCAGACCGCAGATGAGCCGGCCCGGCGGCCAGTCGGCCGCGTTGAACCTTTTTGACATCATTTTCCGGGAAACAGTCCGGCCCGTGCTCAAAAAAACGTTCGCGGACGAAGCCGGCGAAGCGCCGGGGCATTCTGCGGAAAGAAAAACCAGTTTCATGTGGCATCCGATATCGGAACTTCGGCGAGGACAGCGGTCAGCTCTGCGCGGACGAAGCCGCGGGACAGCAGGCGAAGAATGTCCGGACCGCTGTGCCGGGACGGTAGGCAGGTCATTCGGGCCGTGCCTGCCGTTAATCGGGATCCGCTCGCAGCCCGGTCCGGCAACGATTCTGACCGCCGGAGCCGAGCCCGGAGAACGCCGTGTTCTGATGCTCGCATTCTCATAGGCCGGCACCGCCTTCACCGCATTCAAATTCTCTTTCATTCGCGCCTTCACTTGAGTCGGCCGACTGTTTCCCAACTTGCATTCGTATGATGTATTATGTATTAATGTCCAGAAAAATTCAAAGCTGATCCGGGTTTCGGCAAGGAAGCCGTATCGGCGGACCGCGGAAACGAAAACAGAATGACGATCGGTTTCATCAGGCTGGCGTGATGGGCACGTCGACAGCAAGACGCTCGGTTGAAGTCGGGCATGAGTCGCTCACGACGCGCGACCGCTCGCCGTCGCACGCAGGGTTGAACGCGGCGATTCTCGACACGCCGGCGGACATTTCGGAACGGGCGAACACCGTCATCGCCATCCTGCCGGACACGCCAGATGTCATCCGGATCAGGCTGGATGACAAATCTGTTCCGGCGGGCAAGCCGGTAATCGGCATGCCTTCGATCAACTTGATCAAAGCCGCTCAAGTTGCCGCCGTATTCGCTGAAAAGGATGTCGATAATGTCGACGCGAGGGGCTCGGGCGGAGCAGCGGGCATCAAGGCGGCATCGCTGACTGTCATGTGCGGCGGCGCACAGGACGTATCTGACCACGCCGTCCCTTTTTCGAGATTATGGATAAGAACACCGCCTTGCTCGGAGAGAGCGGCGGCGCGGTCCAGACCTGCAAGATCGCGAATCAGATCTTCTCAGCGTTCAATATCGAAACGGTCGCCGCGGAGCCGGCCTTCGCCTGAAGGGCGGATTGCGGCTCAGCCAATACGCACGAGACGCTGATGGACCGGTTTACGGCCTCCAAGACCTTGGATGCCCATGACGGAGGCATGATCAACGCACCATGAGATCCCGGCTTTCGCATATGCCTGCACTAGATGGATCTGAATCTGGCCCGACAAAGCGCGCCAGCGTCAGGCGCCGGCTTGCCCGGCACCGCCTCGGCGCAGCCGAGATCGACCGCGCGGGCCTCGCGTGTGCGCTGGAACGCCCGGCAAAATATGAGATCGGATAAGGAAAAACAATGCGCGGAAGCGGCAAGGCGGATGTCTTCGTGATGCTGGCTCACCCTATCGGGCATACGAAATCACCCGGCATGTTCAACGCGATGATGGAACGAGAGGGGATCGACAGCCTGATGGTGCCGGTCACCTGCAAGCCCGGGGATTTCGACGTTTTCTGGGACGGCCTGACGGCGATGGAAAATCTCAAAGGCATGATTGTCTCGGTACCCTACAAGACACGGGTTTTCGAAAAATGCCGCTCGGCCGAACCGCGCGCCGCATGCGTCAAATCGGCCAATTCAGCGGTGAGAATGCCGGACGGTACGTGGCATGCGGACAATTTCGACGGCGTGGGTTTTGTCCGGGGACTGCGCGATGCCGGCATCTCGGCAGCGGGCAAGACAGTGCTTCAGGTCGGCGCCGGCGGCGCCGGGGCCTCGATCGCCTATTTCCTGGCCGAAGAAGGCGCCCGTGCGATTACAATCAGCGACATCGATACGGACCGGGCCGAGGAGCTGGCTGCGCTGGTGCAAGCGGCCTTCCCTGAATGCAGCCTGACCACTGGCCGGCCCGACCCGCGCGGGGCAGACATCGTGGTGAACGCCACACCCGCCGGCATGAAGCCGGACGACCCCTGCCCTCTTGATTTCACGGGTCTGTCACCGGAGATGACAGTGATCGATATCATCATGGATCCCGTTGAGACTGAATTGCTGAAACACGCCAAAAATCTGGGCTGCCGGGTGCAATACGGTCAGCCGATGATGGATTGTCAGATGCAGGCGATCGGTGAATTCCTCAAGGTGTTGGAAGGGCCGAAGCGTGATGACTGATCCGCGTATTTCGGTTGTCACCGGCGGCACCTCGGGCATCGGCAAGGCCATTGCCGTAAAACTCGCCGACGAGGGAGACTTTGTTATTGTTTCCGGCCGCGATGCCGTGCGCGGCGCGGAAACGGTCGAGGCCTGTGCCGAAGCTGGGGCGGACAGCCGTTTCATCGCTGCCGATCTGGCCGACCTGAACAGCATCGCCGATCTGGCCGCCGCCGTGATGGCCGATCACGGCCCTGCGCATGTGCTGATCAATTCCGGCGGTATTCTGCAAAGTGGTCAGCGCGTGCTTGATCAGGCGCTTGACGAGGACGAAGCGCTGTGGCGGGTGAATTACCGCGGCACCCTGATCGCCTGTCAGGAGTTCGGCCGCCAGATGCAGTCCGCCGGACGCGGCGCAATCCTCAATCTCGGCTCATTGGCGTCTTTCGCGCCGTTATCGCTGCCGGCCTACACGCCGGGCAAACAGGCGGTGACAGGGCTGACACAGATCCTCGCCGCCGAGCTCGGGCCGCATGGGGTGCGCGTCAATGCCGTGGCGCCCGGCTACACCATGTCCGACGGGCTGAAGGCCAGAATCGCCGCGGGTGAGCGCAACCCCGAGGCGATCAAGGCTACGACCGCCCTGCGCGCCTTCGTCGAACCCGAACATGTCGCCGACGCCGCAGCCTTCCTTTGTTCGGACCGGGCCGCATCGATCACCGGCGTCACTCTGCCCGTGGATGCCGGCTGGCTCGTGCAGGCTCCTTACGCCAGTTACCTGCGGGGCAATCCGATCCGCGGCTTGCCGTTGCCTCTCACTGACTGACGCCACGCCATGGGATCACTTTCTTGAATCGCTTTCCAAACAACAGAAATCTCACGCCATGCCGTCGACGCCCGCGGTCATCACGGCGGACTGGTCCGGCCGGCTCGGCAGATTGCCGGACCGGTCCGATCCGGTGCGCGGATTTCCGGCAAAGACCGGCGGTCTTCCGTCCCGGGCGGGCATCGGTAAGATAAGCATGCCGCACGTTCAAATGCGCCTGGAAGCCGATGGCATATGCCGCTGCGGACTCCTCCGGCCACGCCCGGCCACGCCGGCGCCGGCGGAGCTGATCTTGACTGCCGTGATCTGAATCGCGTCCGGCGCAAAAGGAAGCAACCGACGCTGACAATAGGATACTGCCATGACCGCCCCGAACATCCTCTTCGTGATGTGTGATCAGCTGACCGCGATCGCCCTGCGCAGCTACGGCAATACGGTCTGCCGTACGCCGCATATCGACGCCCTGGCAAAGGATGCGGCGGTATTCGAGAACGCCTATTGCCCCTACCCTCTTTGCGCGCCATCCCGCTTCGCGATGATGACAGGCCGCCTGCCTTCACGCGTGGGCGCCTATGACAACGGCTCAGAGTTTCCTGCCTCGGTCCCCACCATCGCTCATTACTTGCGCGACGCGGGCTACTACACCTGCATCTCGGGAAAGATGCATTTCCTGGGCCCCGACCAGATGCACGGGTTTGAAGACCGGCTGACCACCGAGATATACCCCGCCAGCTTCGCCTGGACCCCCGACAAGACCTTCGACGATCTGGCCGGCAATCCCGACAAAGGTGACGGCAAGCCGCATCTGGGCGTTTCGAGCGTGGAAACCGTGGCCGATGCGGGACCGGTGGCGCGGTCGCTGCAACTCGACTACGATGACGAGGTCGCCCATCGCGCACGGCAGCATATTTTCGACTGGAATCGTTCTGGCGACGCGAGGCCGCTCTTCATGATGGTCTCTTTCACCCAGCCTCACGACCCGTATGTGATCAGCCGCCCCTATTGGGACATCCATGGAATCGAAGAAATCGATCCGCCGCTCGTGCCCGACATTCCCAGAAATCAGCTCGATCCCCATAGCGTCGAGTTGCGCAAGCACTACAGCCTTGATCACTTCGAGGTGACGGAAGAAATCTATCGCCGGGCCCGACGCGGTTATTATGGAATGGTCGCCTACATCGACGAAAAGCTGGGAATGCTGCGCCGGACGCTGGACGAAGCGGGTATCGCCGACAACACGGTTATCGTCTTCGCCTCCGATCATGGCGACATGATCGGCGAGCGCGGCCTGTGGTTCAAGAAGACTCTCTTCGATCCGGCGGTCCGGGTGCCGATCCTTCTCTATCGCCCGGGCAAAAAAGGACAGCGGATCGCGGCGCCCGTTTCGCTGATAGACCTGCTTCCCACTCTGGTCAGCATCGCCGATGGCGACACCGGCCGGATCGTCACGGATATCGAAGGGCAAAGCCTCTTGCCTCTGCTGGAGCGGGACGACCCAGACCGTCTGATCTGTGCCGAACATCTCGACGGCGCAGTCAAGGCGCCAAGGGTCATGGTGCGCAAAGGCAGATGGAAGCTGGTTTTTTCGACTGCTTATCCGCCGCAGTTCTATGACCTGCGAACCGACCCGGGGGAAACAACCAATCTGTCCGGCAACGAAGCGGTCAGCGACGCCTATGCCGATTGTCTGGCTTTTCTGCGGCGCACATGGGATCTTGATGCACTGCGCGCCGATGTCATTAGGAACCAGCAGGCGCGGCAACTGGTGCACCGGGCGCTCAGCAAGGGGAAAGGCTTCGATTGGGATATTGAACCCAATGCTCCGGCCCTGATGTCGTTCCTCCGGGGAGACGATGCTTTTCCCGACGTCGAGCGGCGGCGCTACCTGCCGTATTCCGATTAGGCGAGACGGGCGCGGGCGCTTCTGACGTCGGCGCCCGTCCCCGGCATAACTCAGGCGTAGACGTAACCGCCTGACACGATGATCTGCTCGCCGGTCATATAGGTGTTGCGGTTGGATGCGGCGATGACCACCCATTCCGCGATCTCGCGCGGTTCCGCGCCCCGGCCGAGCGGGTTCGCGGCAGCCATTTCCGGCAGTGTTCCGGACGCCAGAACCCGATCGGTCGCCATGCCGGCGGGGGCAACGGAATTGATCAGGATCTGATCAGCGGCCACCAGACTTGCGAACGAGCGCGTGAGACTCACAACCGCAGCCTTGGTAGCAGCATAGTGTGAGTTCTGCGGATGCGCCTTGAACGCATCGACTGAGGTGATATTGACGATCCGGCCTGCGATGTTACCGCCGCCAGCGCGCGTTTTCATATGGTTAATCGCCGCCACGCACGTATGGTATGTGCCCTTGATGTTGACGGCGTTTTCCAGATCCCACTGCTCGTCGGTGATTTCCAGCATCGGCGCGCGCGGATAAATCGCCGCGCAGTTCACCATGCTGTCCACCTGTCCCATGGCTTCGACCGCTTCACTGAACGATGCATGCGCCGGCTCTTTCGTCGAAATATCCGCCTTGATCGCATAGCCGGTTCCGCCCGCTTTTTGCAGACGCGTCACAGTTTCCTGCGCCCCTTCCAAGTCAGCGTCAATTATCGACACCGCGCGCGCGCCCCGCTCAATCATCATCACTGCGATTTCCCGCCCGAAGCCGGAACCGCCGCCGACCACGGCGACGGCCAGGCCCTTCATTTCCATTTCCGGTCTCCTTAAGATTTACTGTCTATTTCATTTCGGATTTTCTTATCGTGCGGCCGCCGCCGACGGCCTGTCCGACGGGCATGATCTCGATCCGTGAAACATCCACATGCGGCGGCGCATTCACCGCGTAAGCGACGGCATTCGCCACGTCTTCGGTTTCCAGCGGTTCGTATTCGTCATAAAGCTCGCCGGCTGCCGCGGCGCCGATCGCGTCACGATAAAGATTCGAACGCATGCGTCCCGGCGCAACTTCGGTCACCCGGATATAGCGATCCGCCAGTTCGGCCCGAAGCGCGTCGGCGAAAAGCGACACCGCCGCCTTTGAGGCGCCGTAAACCGCAGCGCCGGGATGCGGGAACCGCCCTGCGCTGGAACCGATGAACACAATATGCCCGCGTCCCCGTGCCTGCATGTGCCTCAACGCCGTTTGGCTGAGATGTACGACGGCACGGAAATTGATATCGATCATCGCGTCAATCGCGCTGCCCGACAGGTCGGCGAAACCTGCGCGGGACGGCAGCACCCCGGCATTGTTAATCAGCACGTCCACGGGCCGGTCCTGCAGAAGCGCGGCGCAGACAGAAGGATCAGACAAATCGCAGGAAAGAGCCTCGATCACGTTGGGCAGACTGGCCAACTCATCCAATGCATCCTGATCACGCCCGATACAGATCAGACGATTCATCGTGCCCAGTACCGTGACCATTGCGCGGCCCAAACCACTGGTCGCGCCTGTAATCAGCATGGTCCGAATGACGGTGGATTCCTTGCTTCGCATAAATTTGTATGACATCATACACGATAGATCAACCCTTGCAAGTATTCAAGTATTATAGAACCGCAAGAGCGGTATCCGCATCCGGAATATCATTGGTTGATGCCCGGAAAGAAGTGTCAGGGCGGGTGAGAGAATGGCGAAGAGAAATACACTTACGACATTGATGGCGGAGGACATGTCTCAGAAAATTCTGGACGGGATTCTGAAACCCGGCGAACGTCTCCCGACAGAGTTGGAACTTTGCGATCAGTATGAAGTAAGCCGCACGGTCGTCCGAGAATCAATTGCCCGGTTGCGCTCTGAAGGTTTGCTTGTTTCGATCCAAGGACGGGGCATGTTCGTCGCAGAACATCCGCATGCCGGAAAGTTCAAAATTGACATCGCCGGCTCGAAGACCCTGCCCGATACTATAGCCCTGCTTGAATTGCGCATGTGTATCGAGGTGGAAGCCGCCGCATCATGTGCGAAAAACAGAACCAAGGACGAAGCCGTTGACATCCGGCAGCTTATGGAAAAGGTCGATGCGATGCATCAAGATCCGGACAATATAGAAGTTCACTATGATTATCCGTTTCATCTGGCCATCGCCAAAGCCGCCAAAAATCCATATTATCATCGTTTCCTGCAATTCCTTCAGCCGATCATCGTACCCCGCTTCCGGCTTGGGCACTTAGTAAGGCAGGAATTGAAAGACGAATACTACCGCCAGATCCATGAAGAGCACGAAGCCGTTGTCGTCTCGATCGAGCAGCAGAACCCGGATGCGGCACGGGAATGCATGCGCGTGCACCTTCTCAACAGCTTGGAAAGATTACGGGCCCTGGCGCACGCCTTGGGTTTGGGTGACAAAAGCACTCTGGATACCGAACAGCTCACCGGCTTGTGTTTGCAAGAGAAGCATTTTTCTTAGCTCCTGCCGCAAACCGAGATTCATGAGACCGCGTGCGACGGCTGCAAGGCTGGAGTTCAGGCGCCCGCAGATCAAGAATTTCAGCGCGCCGCAAGCAGATCCTTGAATTCTGCCCGCCGATCATGAGTGGCCAATTCCTGATGAATTATCCTTGATGCGATTCATATGAATGTCTTGGCTGATGCCGGACAGTCCTTAAATGACGGCATGACGGATCTTCGCCGATACCCACTCGCTGACGATCACTGTCGCGATAATCACAATCAGGATCATTGAGACCTCCGTCCAAGCAAGGGTCATGATCGAGGCATTGAGCTGGAGTCCGATGCCTCCGGCTCCAACAAGGCCGAGCACGGTGGATTCGCGAATATTGATGTCCCAGCGGAACACCGAGATTCCGGCAAACGCCGGCAGAACCTGGGGCACGATGCCGTAAGCGACGACATGCGGTTTAGTGGCGCCGGTCGCGGTTATCGCCTCGACCTGGGTGTGATCGATTTCTTCAATGGCTTCATAGAGCAGTTTTCCGCAGAACCCGATGGAACGCAGACCGATCGCGATGATGCCCGCGAACACACCGGGACCGACGATCGTGACCAGCATCAGGGCCCAGATCAGCGAGTTGATGGAGCGTGAGGCAACGATAATGAATAATGCCGCCGGACGGACAAATGCGCGGCTCGGGGTGGTATTCCGAGCCGCGCAGTAGGCTGTCGGAACGGCAAGGATGATGGCCAGAAGCGTACCCAAGGTCGCAATATTGAGTGTATCCCATATTGCGAGCCAAAGCTGCGACATGAAGGACAGCTTGGGAGGAATCATTCGCTCACCCAGATCAGCCGCCTGCTGGGGTGCGTCCTTGACGAATGCCCAGATGGTCCTCTCCGAAATCAGTTGCCAGCAGGCGACAAAGACCGCGACACAGACGAGCCACGCGCCCCAGACCATCAGTTGCATGCGGCGGCTGCGCCGTCGCCAGGCATGGTTTCCCCGAAGTTGCAATGTCGGCATTACTGCGCCCACCTGCGAATGAATCCCGAACTGTATTCGACCGCCATCACGATGGCGATTATCAACAGCAGAATCGCTGCGGCAGAGTCAAACTCGTAGCGGTCGAACGCGGTGTTCAAGGTCGCGCCGATACCGCCTCCGCCGACGATGCCTACGATCGCCGATTCCCGGAAATTGATGTCAAGGCGGTAGAGTCCAAGGCCTATCATTCGCGGCATTACTTGCGGTTGTACGGCGTAATCAAGCCACTGGAACCAGTTCGCGCCGGTAGCACGTACCGCTTCCGCCGGTTCTGGATCCATGTCTTCGATATCTTCGGCCAGCAGCTTCCCATAGAAGCCGATGGTGGCGACAGAAAGGGTAACGAAGCCGGCAAAGGGACCGAACCCGAACAGCTTTACGAAAAAAATCGCTAAGATCACTTCCTGAAAACTGCGTGACACAGCGAGAATTCCGCGGCAGAAATAGTAAACGGGGGCCGGCGCCAGATTCCTCGCTGCGCCGAGCCCAACGGGGATCGAGATCAGAATGCCGATGACGGTCGATGTCACTGTCATCCATAGGCTTTCGTAGATTCCGTCGACGATCTCACTCCAGCGCGATCCGAAGTCGGGAGGAAAGAATGCAGCGATGAACTGCGCTCCTCGCGGCAGTCCATCTATCACCCGGGGCCAGTCCACATTTATCGTACCTAAAGCGACCGCTATATATACCGCGGTCCCGATCCCGATTGCCCAGCGCAGCCGCGGATTCTTGATGAACGGCGGTTTCTTCCAACTTCTGCCGGCGGTGGAAGATGTGGTCGTGGTCAACGGAAACGCTCAGGTCATACCGGCCATGCGATCACGGTCGATTTCCGGGACCGAGTGATCGGCGCCTGCTGAATCGCCTCCAGCGCGTTCGTCATCAGCCTTGCGGATGGTCGCTTCCCAGTCCTCCTCGCCGTAGATCCGGGTCAGAACATCGGCTGACAGCTGATCGGGAGGTCCGTCATAAACGATCGTGCCGTGCTGGAGACCGACAATGCGCTCAGCAAACATCTGTGCCAGCATCACGTCGTGAATGTTGATGATTGCCGACAGATTGCGCTCGGCGCACAGCTCGCAGACAAGGCGCATGATCTGGCGTGATGTCTTAGGGTCGAGCGATGCGGTCGGTTCGTCGATCAGAAGCAACTCGGGATTCTGAATCAGAGCACGGCAAATGCCGACTCGCTGACGTTGTCCTCCGGAAAGTTCATCGGCACGTTTGTCAACCAAATGGTCGAGACCGACTCGCTCAAGCAGCCTGAAGGCTTCGTCGATATCTGATTGGGGGAACAGCCGGAACCAGCTTCGCCAAAAACCTGTGTAGCCGAGCCGCCCCGAGAGCACGTTCTCCATCACCGTCAACCGCTCGACCAGCGCATATTCCTGAAAGATCATGCCCATGCGCCGACGTGCGCGGCGTAATTGCCGTTTACCAAGGCGAGTGAGTTCCAGATCGTCCAGAAATACGCTGCCCGATGTGGGCTCCACCAAACGGTTGACGCACCGTATCAGCGTTGATTTTCCAGCTCCCGACGGGCCGATAAGCGCCATCACCTGATTGTCGGGCACTTCGATCCGGACACCTTGGAGAGCAAGATCGCCGGTCGGGAACCGCTTTATCAGATCGACAATACGCAGCATAACCGTTGCCGGCGGTTCAATGCCAAACACCGGAACGGAGAACCGACAGCCGCGCTCCCCGATCGGAAGGAGGCGCGGCACTTGGGAAGCGGCGACTTACGAAGGCCACATATCAAGTGCCGCATGAAGCTTTGGCCGGCACGGTCTCTGGAGCGGAGTCACTAGGCGATTGATTCGATTGGGCCTTATTTGCAACTGTAGCTGACGCCGTTGGCCATATCGATCTTGCGGATGATGTCCCAGTCAGATTTATGGTGGATAGAGACGAACTTGCCTTCCTTCTGGAACTCGGTCTGGAGGTCCGAACCTTCCCAGGGAAACGTGAAGAATGCCTGTTTTATCTTCGCGACAACCGTGGGATCCAAGTTGTGGGCATGGCCATAACCGGTCGTCGGGAAAGTCTGCGACCGATAGATCGTGCGCAGTTTTGCCGGATCGACGACATTTCGGGAAATCATCCGATTGAGCACCGAATTGGCGACCGCCGCGGCTTCGTAGTCTTTGTTGGCGACGCCGAGCACCGAGTTGTCATGCTTGCCGGAGAACGCGGCTTCGAAGTCCTCATCCGCCAACAGCCCGAACTCGGATTTGAGAATCGCTGACGGGGCCTTGAACCCGGAATTCGATGTCGGCGAGGTAAATGCGAGCGATTTTCCCTTAAGGTCGGACGGAGAAGCTATAGGACTGTCGGCGGGAACGATGATTTCCATCTCGTAGCCGAACGAGCCGTCCTTCGATGCCATCATCGCGAAAGGCACGAACCCGGCACAGGCCACTGCGATCGGATTGCCGCCTGTGTTCACGCCGGCGACATGCAGGCGGCCGGACCGCATGGCCTCGTATTGCGCGGCGTAGGACTGGACGGGAAAGAACACCACCTTTTTTCCAGTGACTTCGGCCATATGTTTGATGAAGCCGTCCCAGACTTTCTGGTAGACAGCGGGATCTTCCACAGGTGTGTAAGAAAAGACGATCGTGCCGGGATCAACCCACTCATCATCATTCAGCGGCAGATCAGCGGTCAGGTTCCCATCGCGGTCGCAGTAGCGTTCGTCGAGAAAACCGCGAGCACAGTCCTCGGCGGCATTTGCCGGTAACGCCGCAATCATCAGCGCTGTACATATCAGTGCGGCAGCAGAAGAAAAAATCCGTGCAAGTTTGGAATCGAACATCGATCTCCCCTTGTGATTATCCGCTTGTTTGCAAGAACGAGTATCAGCATCTACGATAAGCGTCTTGCGGTGTCAATTCATTTCGGAAGCCGGCGATGACTTCCCACTCACGCGTTACCCGAGCGCCAATGAGCGCGTGGCACACATCGTCAACTGCACCCGTGCCGTTGAATACCGACACGAAATCGGACTGTGGCCCAAATACATTCATATATTGCAGCGGCGGTCCTCGCGCGAGTACCAACAAATGCGCCTGCAGGACTGCCCGCAACCGCATATAAGGCCATTGTGCAAAAGCTGTGTGAAAAAGGAAATAGGGGCTGAATTTTGCCCCGGAACGCCCTTGAATCGGAACATGGATGCTGGTCACAGAGTCATGCACTTCTTCCCCGGCAAAAAGATCGTGCCGGCTGCAGCTGACCTTTATGCGCATGATGCTGTCGAGTCTTTGCTGCGCTTTCCCGCCGGAGCAGGCCGGCAGGCTCCGCAATCGTTTCGAGGTTCATCATGCGCCGAAACACGGCAGCCGGCTGAACATCGCCGGGAGCGGAATCAGCGTGCTGAGCCGTCAGCGCCTGTCCCGGCGCATTCCGGACCGGGAGACGCTCTGCAGCGAGGTCTCGGCATGGCAGGAAGCGCGCAACGCCGACCCGGCCCCGGTAAAACAGCGGTTCACCGCCGAAGACGCGCGTACTGAACTGCACTCCCTATTATCCCTCAATTCATCATTGATGGACTACTAGTTTTGCGTATAAGCCCCGTTTTTTTCGGCAGGGCGCTCGGTCGGGCAAGATTCTTGGCGCCGTCGCATCGTCGGACAGCACGGGCTGCTGCGAGGCGTGCTGGAAGACTGTCGGCGACGACTATATCTCCCGGATCAGTATCTTGTAAGTCCGCCTCGGTCATTCGTCCGGGGAACCCGGAAGTGCAAATGGCTGAGCTCTTGCCAGTGAGTCTTGTCCGGATCGTCTGTGACAACCCGGATGTTCATATCGATTAATATCCTTATGCCCGCTCTGGTTTCGACGAACTTCATGTCTCCGTTGCCGCCGGGGAAAACGAATAGGAAACGCATTGAGATGTCAGGCAGAGCCGGAAAGCGGTTGCGCTGCGGTGCCCGCAGACGACAGCCCAGGCCATCACGCCGCCGATTCGTTGCGAAAAATGTCGGTGCGTCCGTTTCGACCGGTCCCCGCGCCGCGGTGGCGCCGTTTCGCTGCCGCTCTTCGTGGAATGCGTTTTTTCGCATGTGGTTGCCGCTGCTTTTGGCGCAGCCGGTGTATCGGCGATGCGCATGCCTTCGTTGGCAGCATTCACAGTGATGCGGCGCCCTGTGCGCTTTCGTCCGCCTGCGCCTGATCAGTTCGTTTCAGCCAGAATGCAGGCCGCGCGGTGGCCGCGTGAGGGAGTCAGTTCAGGCCGCCCGGATTTACAGTCTTCGGACGCAAGCCTGCATCGTGGATGAAAGGCGCACCCCGACGGCGGGTGGATCGGATTCGGAAAATCCCCCCGAATGCTCAGATCAGGCAGCCCCTTGCCCGGCTCTGTCAGCAGTACCGTTTCCAACAGCGACTGCGTGTAGGGATGTTTCGGCCGCTCAAACAGAGCCTGTGTTTCAGCTTCCTCGACAATCCGCCCCAGATACATGACAACTACGCGGTCGGACATATGTTTGACAACAGAAAGGTCATGGCTGATCAGCAGATAGGTTAAATTCATTTCCTCCCGCAGATCCTGAAGAAGATTCAGAATTTGTGACTGGACCGATACATCCAGGGCGGAGGTCGGTTCGTCGCAAACCACGATCTTCGGCCTTGAGATCAGAGCGCGCGCAATCGCAACGCGTTGACGCTGGCCGCCTGACATCTGACTCGGGAACGCGTTGGCGGCGCGTTGCGGCAGACCGACCAGATCCAGCATCTCGCTTACCCGCCGGATGCGTTGATCATTGGAAATTCCTTGCAAGGCGAGAGGAATTCCCACAATCTGCGTAACGGTTTTCCGTGGATTCAGCGATGCGTAGGGATCCTGAAATATCGGCTGGATCAGATTGGCCCTCTCGCGCGGGGGAACATCCGAAATCGGCTGACCGGACAATGAAACAGTTCCGGAGGAAGGTTTGAGCAGACCCAGCAGAATTCTGGCCAGGGTGGATTTTCCGCAGCCGCTTTCGCCGACCAAGCCGGCAACCTCGCCCTTTCGCAATGAAAAGACAATATCCTGCAGTGCGTGCAAAGGAAGCTTCCTGCCGAACAGGCCCTGTTTGACCAAGTAGGTTTTTGACACCCGGTCAATGGACAGGACAGGGTCGCTCACTGTTCTTCACCGCCCAAAACACACCGCCAGCGATGACCGTTTTCTCTTGTTCTGTCCGGCACATTGCTGCGACATGCCTCTGCCGCGCTTGGGCAACGGGTTCGGAATAGACAACCGCTTGCGTTTCCAACCAATGAAGGAACAGTGCCCCGGATCTGGCCTAGGCGCCCCTTGGTCTGCGCATCAGGTATGCAGGAAAAAAGCCCTCGCGTGTAAGGATGCTCCGGGGCGCTGAATACATCTCCTGTGCCCCCTGATTCAACGACCTGCCCTGCATACATCACCGAAACGCGATCCGCCATTTGCGCCACGACGCCGAGGTTGTGGGTGATGATGATCACGCTGGCCTTATATTCAGCCTGTATATCCTTGAGCAGCCGCAGTATCTGCGCCTGAATCGTCACATCCAGCGCCGTCGTCGGCTCATCTGCGATAATCAGTTTCGGGCTGCACATCAAAGCTTGCGCAATCACGATCCGCTGCCGCAAGCCGCCAGACAATTGATGCGGATATTGTGTCAGTCTGTTCTTCGCCGCCGTGATGCCGACCCGATCCAGAAGATGGACGGCGCGTTCTTCTGCCTCTTTGCGACTGGAGCTGCGGTGTCGCAGATAAACTTCTGTCAACTGATTGCCGATTGTATAGGTGGGATTCAGTGCCGTCATCGGATCTTGGAAGATCGTTCCGATTTCATTTCCCAGCAATTGCCGCATCTCGCGCGGGGAAGCGTGAGTCAGGTCGTTTCCGTCGAATTTGATCCAGTCGGCGCTGCGCGTCGCGGATTTGGGAAGCAGATTCAATAGCCCCATCATGGTAACGGATTTACCGCATCCGCTTTCGCCGACGATTCCCAGTATTTCACCATGACCGAGTTCAAGATCGACTTTGTGAACCGCCTTCAAGACGCCGTTCTGTGTCTTGAAGGCGATACACAGATTCCTGACATTCAACATTTTTATGTACGCCCCTCAGGCGCTGAAATGTCTCTCAGACCGTCGCCCAGCAAATTGATGGATATGACCAAGAAGAATAGAGCGGCGCCGGGAACCATGATGAGCCAAGGTTCGAAGAACAGATAATCCTTGCCTTCGGCTATCATCAGCCCCCAGGACGGCAAGGGCGGCTGCACTCCCAAGCCGAGAAAGGACAACGCAGATTCCAGCAGGATGGCATGTGCCATTTCGAGCGTTGCCACGACAATTAGCGCATCTTTTATGTTCGGCAGAAGTTCTGTCAGAATCTGCCGCCACAATGGCATTCCCAATGCCTTGGCGGCCAGCAGATATTCAGTATCCTTTATTTGCATGGTGGTGGATCGCGCCACGACGGCGAACCTGTCCCAAAGAAGCAGTCCGAGGATTACAATCACGATCCTGAGCGACGACCCGAATACGGCCGCCACCGCAAGCGCAATCAGAACAATCGGCATCGAAAGGCGCGAGGTGATCAAGAAAGTGATTAAATAGTCAATCTTGCCGCCGAAATATCCTGCAACAACACCGAGAGCAGTGCCGATCAAACCCGAAATCAACATGGCTGCGCAGCCGATGATCAGTGAAAGCTGCGCACCGTAAAGCAGACGGCTGAAATAATCCCTGCCCAGTTGATCTGTACCGAGAATATGCGCTGCGCTGCCGCCGTCCATCCACATTGGCGGCTTCAATCGCTGAAGCAGATTCTGCTCAAACGGGTCATATGGAGCAATAACAGGCGCGCAAACAGCCAGGCAGATGATCACAAACAGCCCGAAACACCCCATAAGGAAACCTGTATGGCTGCGCGCGCGCAGCCAAATGATCTGCCGGGGCGACAATTGCGCGGGTTCGGGCAGGTCTTGTTCGAACCCTGTTATACCGCTCATTTCAAGCTATCCGGATGCGCGGATCAAGCCACGCGTTCAAGAGGTCTCCGGCCAGGTTGAGACCGACATAGATAAGCGACAGCACCAGAACGATAGCTTGCACGGTCGGCAAGTCGGCCCGTGAGATGCTTTCCCAGGCCAATTGCCCGATCCCGTGCAGAGCAAAGATGCTTTCAATGATGATTGAACCGCCCAGCATGTACCCGAATTGCACGGTGGCCAAGCTGACAACGGGCAAAACCGCATTGCGCATCGCATGTTTTCCGACCACCTGCAACGGGGTCAGCCCCTTGGCCCGGGCTGTCCGTATATAGTCAGATCGCAGCACATCCAGCATTCCCGAGCGCGTCAGCCGCATGATTGCAGGTGTGGCGTAGTAGCCTAGGACGACCGTCGGCATTACGAAATGCTCCCAGGTTGAGTTTCCGGACGGCGGCAGTACCGGCCACCATACGGAAAACAGCACGATGAGCATCAAAGCGAACCAGAAATTGGGCAGGGCCTGGCCAAGCACCGACAGCGCCAGCGCGGCCCGGTCGACAAGCGAATTCGGATAGACTGCCGCAATCATTCCCAAGGGCATTGCCAGCGTGATGGCGAATACCAGCGACGCAAGGCCCAGCTTCAGAGTTGTGGGCAAGCGTTCGGCAATCAACTCAGTGACCGATGACATGAAATAGGTGCTGCGGCCCAGATCGCCTTGCAGAGCGGCAGATAGCCAGTGAAGATACTGCGCCATCAACGGTTTGTCGAAGCCGAACTGAACCCTGATGAATTCTATGTCCGCTTCCGATGCCCCTTCACCCGCGATCGCGATGGCAGGGTCTCCGGCGGCCCGCAGCATGATGAAACTGACAAACGAAACGAACAGCGCCACAAGAAACGCAAGACCGACCCTTTTCAGAATGAAGATATGCATATGCGCCCTCGCAGGATCAGCGGGATTGCGGCATTACCGCCCGAATGGGCGAGTCAGGCGCCTTTTTGCTCAGGCGCCTGACTGCAACAGCGCTCACTTCCAATTGGAAGCGTAAAACCGTGGAATCTCGTCAGGATTCGGCACGAAATTCAACTTTTCATTGAAGGCGTAATTTACGTTGTAAGTGAACAAAGGCAACCAGTAGGCGTTTTCCGCAATGGATTTCAGCGCCCGTGAATATGCGGCTTCCCGTTCTTGCCGGTCTACTGAGCTGTCTCCCGCGTTCAAATCGGAAATCAACTTGCTGTCACGCGCGTAATCATCACGTGTGGCCTTGAAGAAGTGACTGGTGATCGCGGACACATCGTGAAAGGAGTAACTGCCCCAAGTCATGAAGTTGAAGTCGATCTGGCCGTCATACACCTTGTCCCGCAAGGCGGCATATTTCAGGTAGACAAGGTTGGTCTCGATACCGACGGCATTCAGATAGCCCATGATCGCTTCTGCGTAGGGACGGTTGCGATAAGCGTGGAAGTCTATCGCGAAGCCATCGGGATATCCCGCTTCCGCCAGAAGCGTTTTTGCTTTTTCCGGATCGTACGCATATCTTCTCACGTCCTTTTCGCACCCGAATTGCGCTGGATGACAGGCTGAATGGACGACTTTTGAACTGCCGCCCACAAGCGCTTCGACTATGGCATCACGGTCAACCGCGTGCGCAATTGCACGCCGCACCAGAAGGTTATTTACGGGAGAGTTGTTGCCTGTCCTGTTGGAACTATCGAAGCTCAGATAGCCGACACGCATTGTCTGCTCATTGACCACGGACAAACCGGGACGGTCCTTCAACCGTTCGGCCTGATCAGTCGGCACTTTCCATATCCAGTCAACTGTACCCGCCAGCAATTCCGCAATCTGCGTGTTGTTGTCCGGGATGGTGCGCTGATGAATGACGGCGATGTGCGGCTTGCCCTTGGGGGAGTTGTCAAAGTAGTCATCGTTGCGTGCGAATTTGATTTCGGCGCCCGGTTTGAAGTCTGTCACGGAGTATGGTCCGGTTCCGACCGGCGCGGCTCCCATGCCTTCCGGCCCAACCTCCGCATAATACTCGTTCGGGTAGATCAGAAGCGGGCCTGCGAGAAACTCGAGCGCCGTAGGCGTCGGGGCTTTCATCCTGAGGCGCACCTTGAACTGACCCAGCTTTTCGACGTCAGCTATCCAATTGACGTTTCGTTGTGTAAGGACGCCGTTCTCGGGATTGGACATGCGCGTCAATGTGTAGACGACGTCATCGGCGTCAAACGCCTCGCCATTGTGAAAAGTGACGCCTTGGCGCAGTTCAAAATCGATTGTCGTATTATCAACAAATGCATACGATTTTGCCAGCAATGGCTTGAATTCAAGACTTTCAGGATCCTTATAAAGCAGAGAATCCCAAACCAGACGTCCGACAATGATGCCCTCGCGAAGGGTGTTGTAATAGCGGTCCAGCGTTGCAAGCTCTCCGCCCCAGGCAATGGAGAGAGAGTTGTCCTCGGAACCGGCATTGACTGATCCGGTGATCAGGCCGGCAGCTAATGCCAGCGAAAGTGTCATGTGTTTCATGTTCTTCTCCTTCAGATGTTTGGGTTGGGATTGAACAAGCTCCAATCCAGCCCGGCAAACTCCGCGCCGAGGCTTGTTTCGAGAAATTGCCTTCTGTCCGGCGCCATACGCCGGTCAGAAGCAGCAATGGACACCGCTGCGATCGGTTCACGGCCTTCAGGACCAATAGCCATGCCGACTGCCTGCACGCATTCCCGCAGATAGCCGTCATTGAAAGAGAAGCCGCGCCGCCGTGTTGCCGCGAGTTGTTGTCGCATGTCTTCGAGATTGGTTTCGAAATAGTCGCTGAATCGCTCAAGATTGCTCGCGAGAATGCGTGTGCGCATGTTTTCGGTCTGCGCGGCAAGAAGCGCCATGCTGCCGGCGCCGACGCCGAGCGGACGGCGCGACCCTATGGTCAGGGTCAGAGCCCGTATGGGGTAGTCGCCATCAATGCGCCGAAGACACAGCGCATCGGTTCCCGACCTGATAAACAGAAACACGGTTTCCCCCGTGACTTCACGCAGTTTCTGCAATGGCGCGTCCAAATAACGGATGATCGAGAAATCATGCGCTGCGCTGCCCATCTGAAAGAGCGTGTAGCCAAGGTGGTATTTCTTGGAGTAGGGGTCGACTGTCAGAATATCCTCGCTGACCAAGACCTTCAACAGACGATGTGTTGTCGCCAGTGTCAGGCCTATTTCATCGGCAAGATGCTTTGCCGCGACGCCCGTCCGGTTATGACGCGCAACGCCGCGCAAAACGCTGATGGCCCGATAAACGCTTTGTGACCCCGGGATTTTCGAACTGGATTCGCCACACGGTCCAACAGTTGCCAGTTTTTTATCAGATTCCATAATATGATAATATACTTTTATAATATGGAGTCAAGGCTTGGTTTTTTCTGGATACAGCGCGTGCATGCAGGGCTGCTCCTGCCGCAACGCATTAGTATTGGCTCAGTTTACAAATCGTATGCGCTCATTGCATGCCCGTTTTCATAACGCCTTCCGTATCCAAGCGGTTAACAGCGGCTGCGGCTGCTTGAATATGTTGCTGCGCCGGCCCCGCGGCGTTTCCGCCGAATATCTCGACAATTACCTGTGATGGTTTCAGCGTGCTGAACTGGAGAATGTCTCTCCCGTGCGTTTCTTATCGCCGCAACCGAAAGGCCGTGCATACGATTTGTAAACTGAGCCTCGAATTATCCTTGGTTTGATTCATATGAGGTCGTCGCAATTGCGGACGTGCGCGGCTCCAAAGCCTGCCGGGGCAAACGGACGGTCTTATCGGTGTGCGACGGCTCTCGGGCGTCTTTCCTTCTGGGCCTTAAGCGGGGACAAGGCGTTCGATGTTGATCGGTGCTCAAGGATCTTGATGGACACGGTGCCGAGGTGGTGATTCTTTCGCGGAAGAAGTGCAAACGGATCCGAAAGTATGATCGGGAATTGTATCGTCGGCGTTACCGTATAAAGAATTTGCTTGCGGAACCCGGGGAGTTCCGCGTGATCGCGGCCACTTGGCTGTCAACAGGCACTGGCACATGAACGAAAGAACCATGGAATGCTTCGTATGGGAGACGCTCGCCGAATCCCACGATATATCCGATGTCATCCTCAACCAAGACCTTTGTCGCGATGTGGTTCGGAGAATGTATGAACGAGGTCTGCAAAAAGGGAATTGAACCGGCCATCCGCGATGCAGGATACGTTCCAGAGTATCCGGAACCAACCAAATCGCGGCCTGCAATCAAGACGATGTGACTTGAAGTCAAATGGGCACCTTGATTAGAATGACTCCGCAGAAAATCGCGCAGCCGGCTATCCATCTCCACCGGTTCACGTTTTCACTCAAGAGAAATGCTGAAATGAGTATTGCAAACAATATGCCGGACTCACGAAGCGAGGCGACGAGGGCGATGGGAGCTTTTGTAAATGCCCAAACAGCGATCCAGTACGATCCTAAAGACATCAGACCGGCGGCGGTGCCGGTTTTCCACGCCGGTTTCAGTCCGGCAAAGGCTGCCGACCCTCTTGTGACTAAGGCGTACGCGATCATCCCGAGGGCGTTGCCAACCATCATCCAAAGTATGTAGCCGGACGGGGTTCCCGCAATGCGCGCCCCGATGCCGTCGACCAAGGTGTAACTTGCCGTGAAACCAGCGGTTCCGATCACAAAGAACAGTGCTGTCCCATTGATTTGATGGATATGGCCCCTTAGGGCCATCACGAACATACCGGTGGATATCATGCCTATTCCGAGAAGGCTGCCGACGCTGAACGTCTGTCCCAACACCGACACGGAGAAAACCGTCACGAGAAGCGGGGCGGCACCTCTTGCCAGAGGGTAGGCTTGGCTTAGGTCCACTCTGGTGTAGGCTTCGATCAGGAATACATTGTAGCCGGTGTGAAGCACCGCGGCCGCCGCAATCCAGCCGTAAGCGGAGCTTGCGGGTTCCTGCACAAACGGCAGTATCGATAATGCAGCCAATGCCTGAACCATGACAAGCAGCAACACCGAAGAGCGGCGGTCCACGTTCAGTTTGACGATAGAGTTCCAGCCCGCGTGAAGGAATGCCGCAACGAGGATTGCCAGGAAGACATGAGTCTGCATTGGCTAATCCCAAAACCGTTTTTTAGGTTCGCTCTTGCAGCTCATCATGGATATTCTGACATCCTCCGAGTGTTCCCGACCGGGTTTGCCCGAAGGCGCCGGGTTCGGCGATTTCCCGCCCGAAGGTTGGGCGACGGAAGAAAGTCACCTGTCACGGCGTATCCGCTTCCGTGAATATATCCATTAGCGTGTCGAAGTAACTTTTGGCACTCGAAACGGTGGAATCATATCAGACTTCCTGACCTGACGCATGATTATCTGACCCGTTTTCCGGGTTCGGAGGGGCTGCGATCTGATAGACGAGGTGGAGACCGCTGCCCGGACAGAGGGTTCCAGGCTTGGCTGAGTCAGTCAAGCAGCGGCATGAGAGACTTGTCGGGAGAAAAGTCCGCTGACCGGGACGGCTTCGATGGGTGTCAGGGGAAGAGACAGCATCGGATCCGCGCAGGGCCGGCGGCTGTGAGGAACGCCCTTCGGGAGGTTCCGAACCGGCGATCATCGTCAGCTTCGCCTCGCCCTCGCCGTCAAGCTTCGGAGGAGCGCGGTTCAACTGCGGCCTGCGCATGAAGCCGCTGTACCCTCCTCGACGAAACGCCGGCGGAGCCGCTCGACCGTCGCCGTGCCGACCCCGACGGAATCGGCGGCGTCGGCATCAGTGCGCCCGCCGCTCTCCCGGTTCTCATCCGTGAGAAGAAGAACATGCGCCCGCCGCCGCTCGGCCGAACCCCGGCCGGATGAGACGATCTGCGCTGATTCAGCCCTTTCATGATCTTCGAGCCGCACATGCTGTATCTTACGTCCGGTTTGTTCCTGCTGATCCGTCATAGCTTCCCGCCTCTTGAATCGCCGGCGGCGCGAAACAGGCGGCAGCTGTCGGATTCCTGCTCAGAATCCGGCTGAAATGCCTGGCCGACGGCATTTGTCTTTAGTTCAGACTGAAGCCGTTACCATGATTTTAACGGAGAGGCTGCAGCCGGGAATCAGAACGTCCGCCGCACACCGATTATCATCATTCCCGCTGTGTCAGACTACTAGCCAAGCTGCGCATAAGCCGTTTACAAGGTTGATGACTGCTGCGCAGCGGGTTGCAGAGCGACGAATCAGGCGGCTTGACGGCGGAAGACATATCTCAGAAAATTCTGGACGGGATTCTGAAACCCGGCGAACGCCTCCCGACAGAGTTGGAACTTTGCGGCCAGTATGAAGTAAGCTGCACGGTCGTCCGAGAATCAATTGCCCGGTTGCGCTCTGAAGGTCTGCTTGTTTCGATCCAAGGACGGGGCATGTTCGTCGCAGAACATCCGCATGCCGGGAAGTTCAAAATTGACATCGCCGGCTCGAAGACCCTGCCCGATACTATCGCCCTGCTTGAATTGCGCATGTGTGTCGAGGCGTAAGCCGCCGCATCATGCGCAAAAAACAGAACCGAAGACGAAGCCGTTGAAATCCGGCAGCTTATGGAAAAGATCGATGCGATGCATCAAGATCCTGACAATATAGAAGTTCACTATGATTATCCGTTTCATCTTGCCATCGCCAAAGCCGCCGATAATGTATATTATCACCGTTTCCTGCAATTCCTTCAGCCGATCATCGTGCCCCGCTTCCGGCTTGGGCGCTTGGTAAGGCAGGAATTGAAAGACGAATACTACAGCCAGATCCATGAAGAGCACGAAGCCGTTGTCGTCTCAATCGAACAGCAGAACCCGGATGCGGCACGGGAATGCATGCACGCGCACCTTCTCAACAGCTTGGAAAGATTACGGGCCGTAGCGCAAGCCTTGGGCTTGGGTGACAAAAGCACTCAGGATACTGAACAGCTCACAAGGGCCTGTGGACAATAATTTTGCCGCTATCAGACCGGCGACCAGATAGATCGCCGCCGCGAAGCTGGCATCGGTCTTGTCATACCGCGTCGCGATCGCGCGGAACTCCTCATATGAATCAAACCAAGGATAATTCCATAAGGAGTTATCCACAGGGGTTGCTCGGCGCGAGGCTTGATTCTTCCGAAGAAACGCTCAATGACATCACGCTTCGCATAGACGGCTTTATCCAGCGGCCGCTGCCGCCTGCGGTTCGACTTCGACGGAATGGCGGCCCGGCAGCCTGCTTCCGCCGCCCGCTTGAGAACGGCCTCGGCATCGTAAGCCTCATCGGCGATCAGGACGCAGCCGGCTTCAAGGCCGTCAAGAAGCGCCGCCGCCTCGGCGCAGTCGGCGGCCTGCCCGGGCGATAAGCGCATGCGGCGCAGCCCGCCCTTGCCGTCGACCATGGCATGGATCTTCGTCAGCTGGCCGCCCCGGGAGCGCCCGATCTCCTGCGGCTCGCCGTCCTTGCGCGACCCGGCCGCACAGCGGTGAGCGCGGATCGACGACGAGTCGATCATCCGGCTCCGCGGTGCCGGATCGCCGTCGTCTTTTTCGTCCGCGGCTTCTTCAAGCCGTTGAAGATCATCAAGAATCTTCTGCCGGCGGCCCGACTTGCTCCAGCGGTTAAAACGGTTATGATAGGTCGTGTAAGGCCCGTAACGCTCGGGCAGATCCCGCCATGGCATGCCGGTGCGCAGCACGAAGCATATGCTGGCTGTTACCTTGCGGTCGTCCTTGCGCGGCGGCCCGGGCAGACCTTTCGGCATCACATGCTCCATCCGCTGCTGTTGCTTGTTCGTCATGTCATGCCGGCTGCCGATCATTTCAAATCTCCTTGGCTCAATTCACAAATCGTATGCACGGCCTTTCGGTTCCCGCAGAAAAAATGTGCGGGAGGAGGCGTTTTTCAGCCCAACATACTGATAATACTGCAGAATAATTGTCGAAGTATCTGGCAAAACCGCTTGTGATCTATGACATCTATCCCCTTGTATATAAATACATTACAGTATGGATGCATACGATTTGTAAATTGAGCCATCTCCTTTGACCATTCTCACCGCTGGTCGCGCGGCACTGTGCCGCAAACGGCTCAGCATGTCAAATTTTTGGGTACACAACCTAGACCCCGACATCATTGAATTCTTCAAGGCTGACGGGCGCGGCTACCAGACCCGCATCAACGCTGCCCTGCGGCTCCATATGAACAGCTGCCGGAACGCGGCACCCGCGAAGAAAGCGAACGGCACTCCGGCTGCGACCCGTAGAAAACCGGCATGAACACCGCGACAGAGCGGTCATGCGTAGCCGAATGGAGGAACTGACGGACAAAAAGCGGGGAGGACGGGACATGACACGCGCTGTGGCCCGGTCGCATTCGAGCTGTGCCTTCCGATCAGTATCAACTGCCGCTTCCACGGCCCCTGCTGGCGGTCCTGCTCCTACAAGGCTTGGTTTAACAAAGCGGCATGGGCGATCCGCGCCGAATGGTATCCGCGGCCGATGATCACCGGAACGGTGTCAGTCTCCGTATGCGCCAACTGCGGCAGGGGGCGGGATCTCGACAATCTGCTCAATCCGATTTACAATGCGCTGGTCGGCACCATTGCCAGAGAGCTTCTAACATGTCGAGGTTGATCCCTTGGCCGTCCCAGAACCGCATTCCCGCCGGCGAACCAGCGTCGGCGCATCAATGGCCTTAGCCCAGTGACCGGGCAGGAGACGAGGATGGCGGCATTCATCACGGCAGGCTGCACTGCCGTCTACGGCAATTCCTTTCACAAGACTAACCGGGCTAACCGCGACAACTTGCTGGCCTTCTATCGCTGCGCCGACCCGAAGACGCTGCTGCCAAAAGCCTGGTCGCTGCTTATGTCTGCGAACCCGCTGCCAACCGGGCGCTATTCGACGAACTGGATGCCGATCCGAACCGAGCAGTTGAAACCAGCGATGGCGAGACGGCGACACATCACACCTGCGCGGTGGGGCCGTCCAAGTGCTGCAGCGGCTCGGTGCCGACACGGCCGCCCGCGACATATACGGCAACACCGCCCGGCAACAGTCGGTCAAGCTCGACAACCGCGATGTCATGGCGGTGCTGCTGGACATCCGTCGACGCACTCAAAAACCACAACCAAACGCTCTTCATGGTTGTGGCGGCGCATGCCGCCGATCCAGAGACGCTGCGTCTGCTCGTCCGGTACGGGGCTAGGATCGACAGTCACAGCCATAACGGCGTCAAAGCGCTGATGCGGACGGAAAAGGAGAGCACGCCGCGCATGGTCAAGGCACTCCTAGAGCTCGGAGCCGACCTGTCGCTGCGCTCTCGGGCGCACGACTGCAATGGTCCGCAGAAAACTGCCTGTGACTTCCGCAAACAGAATTGGCTGCTGCGGAACACTGTGGCACTGGGCACCCAGGCCCGTTGGCCCGAAATCACCATACTCAACGGCATCACGCCCGAGAGCCTGCGGCTGCCGGCGGAGTAAGGGGAGGAACCAGCGGTGGCGGTCCAGACGGAGGACGAGAAGGCGCTTGAGGAGCTGCGCTGCGCCTGCGAACGGAGTCTTGAGCAGTGGCCGACGGCCCGGGCGGCGCTGCTTTATGGCAGCCGGGCGCGTGGCGACCACCGCCCGGGCAGCGACTGGGACGTGATGCTGCTGACCGACGGCGGCGGCAGCGGCGATTGCCGCCTGCCGGACCGCCTGCCGCTGCAAGAGTTCGCCGCCGAACGGGGTGCCGAGGTCAATGTCTGCGCTTATGGGGCCGAGAGGCTACGCCGGCGGACCGTGCTGGCCGGCAGCTTCGACCGCAGCGTCGCCCGCGACAGCGTGCTGCTGGCAGGACACTGGACGCGGCCGGATCTGGACAAGGAGGACGGAATGGATGTCCTAGACTGGCAACGGCACATGCAAAACGCTCTCAGCAAGGCGGCCGCGGCGGGAGATTGTTGTGTCAGAGCGCGGGAGGTGTCCGACATTCTGGCAGCTTTTAATATGTATGTGCAATTCATGGCGGACAGCGCCGATGCCGCTGAGCGGCTGGCTAAGGCGGTGCTGATGCGCCGAGGCGTCACACCTAGGACGGTGCACGACGTGGCGGCACTGGCCGGCCAGCTGCAGGCCGAGCGGCCTGGCGACACCGAAGCCGCTGATCTGGCCGGACGGCTGCGGCGGCTGAACGGCGACACCAAGGCACTCCATGTCGCCATCTATATCGGCGATGTCGGCGCCGACGACGGGATCCGGGCGGTGCGGCGGATCGGCGGCGTGCTTGAGCTTTGGGCCGAGGAGCTGGCGGAAGCACTGGCAGACGGCGATGCGCGAATCGCCGAACTGGCAGGAAATCTGGCCAAGACCGCACGGGAGATATCCCGCCTCTCAGCGGCCCGTTTACGGACGTTGCCAAACCGGGAATGGCCCGAAGGCCGCTCCCAATACCACATGGCTGCTGGAAGATGGCCGGCAGCGGTTCGGGAGATGGACGAGAAGGCGAACGAGTTGCACCGGTCTTGGGAAGGCTTCACCGGCCGCATGCGAACGCTGCAGCCGACTTCAGAGTCGCCGAAGCCGAAAGGCGACGGCCCGTCGCCCTTCTGACCGGGAAAGCAGGAGTCAGCGCGGACCAACAACGAGGAGGCACTGGCAGCGCTGCGGCGCACTTGCAAGCGGAGCCTCAGGCAGTGGCCAGCGGCGCATACGATGCTGCTCTATGGCAGCCGGACGCGCGGCGACCACCGTCCGGAAAGCGAATGGTACGTAATGCTGCTGACGGACGGTAACGGTGCCGGCGACCTGCTGGACAATCTGCCGCTGCGGGAGTTCGCCCCCGCGCGCAACCTTTCAATCTCCCATTATTGAGAAAGCTTGGTTCTTTGGATGTCATCCCATGCATTGACAAAGTTGATTCCGGTTCAGATCATCCTTAAGGGAGACATTTTTACCAGATGTACTGCAACCTTGGTCATCTTTACCTGATTCTCTTTGTAATTTTGTAGATTGGCCATCGGCCAAACTGACCGGCGGCCGGCCGGATCAACCGGTTCGGAGGCCGCGTCTGATGATATTCATCTGGTGCACTGCATTCGACAAATAGAGCTAAAAACCATGGTCGGCGCTCGATCCGAGGGGCACGCAACAGACACGGTGAGTCTTGACAAATCGTCATTTGACGCCTATTTATTCGTCATATGACAATTTGAATGGAGGTTGAATTGGCATCGCTACATGCCTACACGACACCTGAAAGTCTGCCCGGCACCGAATCCGGCCGCATCGGCATGCTCTTAGGGTTGAAGACAAAGGAACCGCTTGACGATGTCGGTTTGGCCGACCGGATTGCTAATGGACTGGCCGTGTCTGCGGCGGAAGCCCTGAGCGTCGCGCTCGGACGGGCCGCCGTCGTCGGACCTCTTATTCCCGAAGCAACTCTTAGAAGGGCTAAGAAAGGCCGCAAGGCGCTGTCTCGGGAAATGAGCGAACGCCTTTACGAGGTCGGTCGCGTTGTCGATGCTGTCAGTCGAGTCTATCATGGCGACGAAGAGGCAATTTCACGCTTCTTTAACGGACCACACAAGCTTCTGGGTGGTCGCACTCCAATGGAAATGGCTCAGTCAAACTCTGCCGGCGCCGAAGCCGTTATCAATTTGCTCAGGCGGGCAGGATCCGGCTTCGCTGTATGACGTTTGTCCGTGCACTGGACAGCCCCCTTGCGGCCTGCCGCATTGGAGATCCGAACGGCGAGTTTCCGATATGGGATGATGGCGGCGCCCGGCTGAGCTCCGGCCGTTGGCACGAAGCCGGCGCGGCCGTCATCTACGCTTCAGAACACTATTCGACGGCAATGCTGGAGAAGCTTGTCCATTATCAGGGGGAGTTGCCGCAGGGGCAGCATTTCATCGAAATAACAATCCCGGCAGCGACCAGCTATGAGGTGGTGAACGTCGACCTCATCGACGGCTGGGCGACTGCAGACGGTGAGGCAGCCCGGCGGTTCGGCCGCAGCTGGTATCTGGAAATGAGATCAGCCATTTTGGTCGTTCCATCTGTTGTTGCGCGTATGGAACGCAATGTCGTTTTCAACACACAACATACGGAGTTCCGGAAGATCAAGACTGGATTGGAAACCCCGATCTGGTGGGATGAGCGATTGTTCTCAAAGTGGATATCCCCTCAAGGGCTGAGAAAACCAATTCACAAGGTGGCGTGACAGTAGCCCCGAAGCGAGCATAGAAATGAAGCCGGACCGGAAACGCGCACCAGGATTTCCAATCAATATTATGGAGATAGGTCCTATCAAGCAAGAATTCGGGCCGGTTTCCAGTCTGGCGGAGGAGGTGGGATTCGAACCCACGGTGGAGTTGCCCCCACGCCGGTTTTCAAGACCGGTACATTCGACCACTCTGTCACTCCTCCGGCAGATTTGAAGATAAAGACTCCGGTGGCGAAAACAAAGGGCTGGCAGACATATCCGGGGAAACAGAGCGGATTTTGCAATTGCCGGGAATTCTTGCCATATGGCACCGGCAAATCCGCAGGTTGAACATGAAACACGCTGTCCGCTACATTATCGCCTCGGTGGGTTTATGGATAGTCGCCGCTTCCGTGGCGCATGCCTTCCAGACATCGGGGAAAGCGCTGATCGTCATTGATCACGCGACCGGGCTGGTCCTGTCGGGAAAAAACCCCGATGAACCGCTGCCGCCCGCATCGATGTCAAAGATAATGACAATCTACATGGTTTTCGAAGCGCTGACGGAAGGACGGCTGTCTCTCACTGATAAGTTCCCGGTTTCACGCAAGGCGGCCGCGTACCGCGGTTCGACCATGTTTCTGAAAGAAGGCGAACGTATCAGCGTTGAAGACCTGATCCGCGGAGTCATCGTTCTGTCAGGCAACGACGCCAGCGCCGTCCTCGCCGAAGCCATGTCGCCGGACGGAACCGAAGCCGGTTTCGCGCGGCTGATGACTGAGCGCGGACGCGAGATCGGATTGACCAATTCAAACTTCAGCAACTCTAACGGCTGGCCGGATCCGGAACACCGGATGAGCGTCAGGGACCTTGCGGCGCTTTCCAGCCGCCTCATCAGGAAGTTCCCGGACCTTTACCGCTATTTCGGAGAACGCGAATTCATTTTCGACAACCGGGCTCCGGAAAACCGCCGCAACCGGAACCCCCTGCTGAAGCTGGATTTGGGCGCGGACGGTCTGAAAACCGGCTACGCTCAGGCCTCCGGCTACGGAATTGTCGGATCCGCCCTGCGCAGCAACCGTCGCGTGATTTTCGCCGTTACAGGTCTGGAAAGCAGCGCAGTGCGGCGTAACGAGGCGGAGAGAATCGTCAACTGGTATTTCTTTCAATTCGCTGACAAGGAGCTGTTCCGGCCGGGCGATGCCGTCGTCGACGTCCCGCTTTGGATGGGTGAAAAACGTAAATTCGAGGCGACGGTTGCCGAACGCGCCAGTGCGCTGGTCGCGGCGTCACAGTCCGGAGAGATCACCGCCGAAGCCGTCTTCGGCAAAGGAATTGAGGCGCCGGTCGTCAAGGGTCAAGAGATCGGCAGACTGGAGATTCAGGTTCCGGGATTTTCGCAGACAGTCGTTTTCCCGCTTGTCGCGAATGAGACCGTGGAACGCGGCGGATTCCGCGTCAGAGTTCTGACAGCATTGGACAGCCTTGTGGCCAAGACCGGCCTGAACGAGCTTGTGAACCGCTGATGCAGGTCGGCGGCAGGCTTATCTCCATTGAGGGAATCGATGGCGCGGGGAAATCCCTGCAAACCGGATTGCTGGCGGAAAACCTGGCGGCGAGCGGCATTGAAGCTTTAACCACCTTCGAACCGGGAGGCGGCAACGGCGGCGGCCTGTTCCGCCAGATGCTTACGGGGCGGAACATAGGGCGGTGGGGACCGGAAACCGAGGCCCTGCTTTTCGCGGCTTCCCGGCGGAATCACCTTGATACTTTCATTCTCCCGGCGCTTCGGCAAGGCAAAGCCGTGATCACAGACCGTTTCGCCGATTCCACAAGAATCTACCAGGGATTCGCTGATCCGGAACTGCGCGAGAAAATCGAACGGCTGCATGAACTGATGATCGGAATAGAGCCCGACCTGACATTCATTATCGACATTCCCGTGGAACTGGCCCTGTCGCGTGTTAAGAAAAGAAGCGGCGGAGATTCCCGGCTTGAAGCTTTCGGCGGAAGGCTGGCTAAACTGCGCCGGAGCTTTGTCGCACATGCGAACAGCCATCCGCAGCGGTGCCGAATCGTCAACGGAAACCGCAACGTTAAGGAAGTTGCGGATGAGATTCTGTATTACGCGGCCAGGATACTGCAGTGAGCGAATCCGCGCCCGTCGAATCCGACTGTCTCGCCGGAGCGCCTCATCCGCGTTTTGCCGAACGCCTCTTCGGCCAAAGCGCCGCTGAGGACAGATTTCTGGCCGCGGTCCGAAGCGGCAGGATACTCCACGCTTGGCTGTTGACAGGCCCTGACGGCGTGGGCAAAGCGACTCTGGCTTGGAGACTCGCCAGATTTCTTATGGTCCGGGCCAGCCGGATTCACAGCGGCGCCGTCCAGACGGCAGCTCTGGAGTCTCTCGACGTTGACCACGATCATCCGGCTGCGCGCCGCGTCCGGGCGCTCTCCGAGCCGGGACTGTCATTGGTGCGGCGGCCCTACGATCCCGCCCGGAAGCGGATAAGATCTCAGATCACAGTCGAGGAAATCCGCGCATTGGGAAATCAGTTCGCGCTGTCGCCGCCGGACAGACAGCCGCTCGTGGCGATCATAGACTCAGCGGATGACATGAACAGTTTCGCCGCCAATGCCCTGCTCAAGCTTCTGGAAGAACCGCCGGCCAATTCGTATATCTTCCTGATCAGCCATTCCGCCGAGATGCTTCTGCCGACAATACGCAGCCGTTGCGGGTTTCTGCGCTGCCAGCCTTTGGCGCCTGCGGATCTGAAACGGGCGGTCGAAGCCAGCGGCGCGTTCCAAGTGACGGATGCGGCGGGCCTCGCCGAACTGGCCGGCGGATCTGTCGGCGCGGCGGTCCGCCTGCATGTCAACGAAGGCATCGAGATGTACCGCAGATTGGTGAGTATATTCAGCGGCGCGGCGGGTCTCCGCCGCGACCAAGCATTCGCGCTGGCGTCAGAATGCGCTGGTCACGGGGCGGAAACGCAATATACAGCCGCGGTCATGTCCCTGTTGATGTTTCTGTCAAGACTGGCCAAGTCGGCGGCAGGGGTCCGGATGGGTGAGGCTGTCGCCGGCGAGAAGGACTGTTTATCCAGGTTGGGCGCCGCCGGACAGGCGCGTGTCTGGTCAGCTTTGAATTCAGAACTGGCGCAAAGGGCGCGGCATGCGAAACTGGTTAATCTTGATCCGGTTTCGGTCGTTCTGGACATGATGTTCGCCATCGACAAGACCGCTGCGGACGCGGCCCTTTAGGTATCACCCATGGACATGGCCGAACAGCCGGAATTGACGGACAGCCACTGTCATCTGGACTTCCCTGACTTCGCAGACGATCTGGACGGCGTCGTCGCCCGCGCGAATGAGCGCGGGGTTCGCCGCATTGTGACCATTTGCACCTCGCTAGGCCGATCTGACGCTGTCGCGCACATCGCCGAATCCTATTCCGGGGTTTATTTCGCCGCCGGCACGCATCCGCACAAGGCCGCGTCCGACCCGCTGGCGACTGTCGAACGGCTGACAGAACTCGCGCAGCATCCGAAAATGATCGCCATCGGCGAGTCGGGGCTTGACTACCATTACACCCGCGAAACCGCGGACCGGCAAAAGCGCAGTTTCGCCGTGCATATTGAGGCCGCCCGCCGCACCGGCCTTCCATTGATTGTCCATTCGCGCGATGCCTGCTCTGACATGGCCGACATACTGACGCGGGAACATGCCGCCGGCGCTTTCAGCTGCGTCATGCACTGCTTTTCTTCGGGGCCGGATCTGGCGCGCGCCGCATTGGACTTGGATTTTTATCTGTCGATGTCGGGAATCACGACATTCAGCAGCGCCGAAGAACTTCGCAAGATATTCGCGGCGGCTCCGCCCGACAGGATCTTGATAGAAACCGATGCGCCGTACCTTGCTCCGGTGCCGCACCGCGGCCGGAGAAACGAGCCGGCCTTCGCAGCGGATGTCGCCGCGGCGGGGGCGCGGCTCTTTGACCGCTCTCCGGCGGATTTCGCCGCGCTGACCACGGGAAACTTCGACCGCCTGTTCAGCAAAGCGTCCGGAAAGACGGACAGCTGATGCCGCGGCTGGTCTTTCGGATTCTCGGCTGCGGCTCATCAGGAGGCGTGCCGCGGCTGGGGGGAAACTGGGGCGACTGCGATCCTTCAGATCCGCGCAACCGGAGGACCCGCTGCTCCCTGCTGGTCCGCCTGCTTGACCGGGATGCCTCCACCGCGGTTCTCATCGATTCGTCTCCCGACCTCCGGCAGCAGCTTCTCGACGCCGAAACCGGACTGCTTGACGGCGTGGTCTACACCCATGCGCACGCAGATCATGTCAACGGCCTTGATGACCTGCGGATGATTTTTCACAACAGAGGCTCGCGCCTGCCGGTATGGGCGGACGCAGCGACCAAATCTGACCTTCTCAACCGGTTCGGATACGCCTTCGTGCAGCCGCCCGGCAGCCCCTACCCTCCGATGCTTGACCTTCAGGAACTACGCGGACCCGTCACGGTAACCGGGGACGCCGGACCGATCACTCTGGAACCGTTCCCGGTAGAACATGGAAGCGCATCCAGCAACGGCTTCCTTATTGAATCGCTGGCCTATCTGCCGGACGCATCCGCCATCGGCAAGACGTCCTGGGACAAACTCAGAGATCTTGACTGCTGGATCGTCGATGCTCTCAGGCGCGAGCCGCATCCTTCGCACACGCATCTGCGGCAGACGCTGGAATGGATCAAACGGGCTTCGCCGAGAAGAGCCGTGCTCACCAATATGCATATCGATTTGGATTACCGGACTGTGCTTGAAGAAACCCCGCCGAATGTCGAACCGGCCTATGACGGACTGGAAGTGCACTACGAGATGCGCCGTTGACGATTCTCTTTGAGGTCACGGCGCCGGTGTTTCTGCTGATAGGCGCCGGATATTTTCTGGTCTGGGCCGGTTTTTTCACAGACAGCCATATTCAGGGGATCATGGGTTATGCTCAGGGATTCGCGGTTCCCTGCCTCTTGTTTTCGGCCATCTTCGACATGAATCTCGCGCACGGTTTGCAGCCGGCGTACATCGCTTCGTTTTATGTCGGATCCATCGCCTGTTTTTTGTGCGGACTTCTGGGATGCCGCTATCTGTTCAAGCGCGACTGGGAAGATGCCATCGTCGTGGGATTCACGGCTTTATTCGGCAACACCGTATTGCTCGGACTCTCGATCATCAGCCGCGCCTACGGCGGTTCTGCCCTTGAAGCGACCTTCGCCTTGGTCTCGCTGCATGCGCCGTTCTGCTATTTCATCGGAATCACCGCCATGGAGGCCGCGCGGGCAGACAGAGCCGGCGCACTGCCGACAGCGCGCAAGGTGAGCCGGGCAATTTTCCGGAACGCTCTGATGGCCGGCATATTTCTGGGGTTCATCTTCAATATCTTCGGGATCCCGCTGCCGGAAATCGTCGGCGACGCGCTGGAAATGATCGCCGCGAGCGCCCTGCCCGCGGCGTTGTTCGGTCTTGGCGGAGTGATTGTCCGTTACCGTCCGGAAGGCGATATCCGCCTCATTTTGTTCGTCTGCGCCCTCTCGCTCGGTCTGCATCCGGTGATAGCCTGGCTCTTTTCCGGCCCGGTGTTCGGGCTTGAGACGGATCTGGTGCGGAGCGCCGTGATCACGTCGGCCATGGCTCCCGGAGTCAATGCTTATATTTTTTCAAGCATGTACGGCAGGGCCCGGAGGGTTGTCGCCAGTTCCGTTCTTTTCGCGACCGTTCTGTCGATCCTCACCGCATCAGGATGGCTGCTGATTCTGGCCTGATCCTCCGTATGTCGCCGTTTACTCGGTGCTGACCCCCCGCAGCCTTTCAGATCGGCGGCGCAGCAATTCCACCGTCGTCAGCAGAAGCACCGACAAAGCAACGAGAATCGTCGCGACCGCGAGAATCGTCGGGCTGATCTGCTCGCGCAGGCCGCTGAACATTTCCCACGGCATCGTCTTGAGGCGCGCCGAGCCGACGAACAGCACTACGACCACCTCGTCAAAAGATGTGATGAAAGCGAACAGAGCCCCGGATACCACGCCGGGCAGAATCAAAGGCATCTGCACTTTGAAAAACGTCCTGACCGGGCCTGCCCCGAGATTCGCCGCCGCCCGTGTCAGATTCTTGTCAAAACCGGCCAACGTTGCCGTCACCGTGATAATGACGAACGGAATTCCGAGAGCGGTATGCGCCAGGACGAGACCGATATATGTGCCCTGCAATCCGATTCTGGAATAGAAGAAATACATCCCCGCCGCCGAAATGATCGTCGGCACAATCATCGGGGAAATCAATACAGCCATAATCGCGTGGCGGAACGGCACATGGCTGTGGCTGAGTCCGATGGCGGCAAGGGTTCCGAACGCCACCGCCAGCAGCGTGGCCGCCGGGGCGATCCGGAAAGAATTATACGCTGCCACGCGCCAGTCAGGATTTAACAGAAAATCTTCGTAATGTTTGAGGGAAAAGCCCGCCGGATCTAATTTCAGCATCTCCGGCGAAAAGGTGAAATAATCACCCGCGCTGAAACTCAGCGGGAGAATGACCAGAATTGGAAACATCAGGAAGAAAAAGACCAGAGCGCAGACTGTCCGAAGACAATAATACCAAGCCCGTTCGGCGAAACCGGCGTATGAGGGAAACTTACTCACGAGTCACCCCAGCTTGACGTTGTCGATTCCGACGACGCGGTCGTACAGCCAGTAAAGAATCAGAACAGCCGTCAGCAGGATCGTGCCGAGCGCCGCCGCCAAGCCCCAGTTCAAAGAAGTCGAAATATGGTAGGCGATTCGGTTTGAAATGAATGTGCCCTTGATGCCGCCGACCAGTTCAGGGGTGATGTAATATCCTATCGCCATAATGAAAACGAGCACCGATCCGGCGCCGATTCCCGGCAATGACTGGGGAAAATACACCCGCCGGAAAGCCGCAGCCGGACTCGCTCCCAGTGACACCGCGGCCCGCACATAGGACGCTGGAATTATCTTCATGACCGAATAGAGAGGCAACACCATGAAAGGCAGAAGGATATGGGTCATCGCCACAATCGTGCCGAACTGATTGTTAATCATCATCAGCCGGGCGCTGTCGTCGACAAGTCCGATTGACACCAGCATGTCATTGATAACGCCCTCCCGCTGAAGGAGAATCTTCCAGGCGGAGGTGCGCACCAGCAAAGATGTCCAGAACGGCAAGAGCACCAGTATCAGAAACAGATTGGCCTTTCTCAGGGGCAAATGCGCAAGAAAATACGCGACCGGATAGCCGAGCAGCGCACAGAGGAGCGTGATGGTCAGTGACATGACCGCGGTGCGGCCGAAAATCACCAGGTAAATCCGTTCAGACTGATCGCGCCGCTCAATTCCGTTAAAGCCCTTCTTGAGATCCATTGAATTCAGAAAATAACCGTCCGTGAAAGGCGGAGAAAACATTTTTACGGTCCGCCATATTCCGGCGTTGGACCAGTCATCGTCGAACTCGATGAATGCCCGTTTGATTGATAAGGCGCGCAGTTGATCAATGCCGGCGTAGACCGCCGGCAACTCCGGCGGGTCCAGTTTTTTCAATTCAGCCGGCGTCAACGCGTCGAGATCGGCGGCAAGGGCGACATAGACGAAGTCTCCGGGCCGTTCACCCGGCGGCCCGGCGAAATTCCGCTGCCAGTCCCGGAATGCCGCCGTCGACCCTTTCAGCGCCTCGGCAATGCCCGCATCGGCAAAAATCCGTTCTAGAAAGGTGCTGTCAGCCCAATCCGGATTCACATCGGTGAAGTGGCTGACATAGGGTTCGGTTTCAAATTTCCGGATGCCCCGCCCCGCTTTGCGGAATAACGATGAGATCCCGGATGTTTCATAATTCAGGCGCGATCCGACCCGCGTGTGTTTCCGCAGTTTGACTGCGACGGTCAGATCAACAAACAGATTGCGATAGACATTTTCATCCGGCAGGCTGTCCAGATCGGGATCCCACTTTCTGACCGAGGCTGCGGTTCTGGGAAGGATTTCAGAAACGATGCGGTTCTCGACCGATCTGAGAAGCATGTCCGCGATCGGAAAGACAAAGGACACAAGCACAAAAACCAGCAAAGGCCCAATAAGCAGCAGCGCCCGGAGTTTCTGCCGCCGCAGAGACCGATGAAGCCGCCGACGCAGTTCCGGGCCGGCCGCATAACCGGTCTCACTGCCGCCGGCCCCTTTTTTCACGGCCGACACGCGGGTCATACTCAAACTGCCAAGTGAAAGAAGGGCCGTTGAACGGCCCTTCCGGATAAATTCCGCTGCGGTCTACTGCGCCAGCCAAGCCTGGAATTTCTGATCTATGTCATCACGGTAGTCCGCCCACCAAGTGTAGTCATAAATCAGCACGTTCTGAGCGTTTTCGGGAGCGCTCGGCATATGAGGCCCCATGTCGACTCCAAGTTCGGCATGCTGTCCCACAAGCGGAGCCGATGAAACACGGGCCGGACCATATGGAATATATTTCGCTTGGTCAGCGAGACGCTGGGTATCGGTGGCAAAATACAGGAAATCAATCACCGCCTCCTGCCTTTCCTCCGTCAGTCCCGCCGGGATGATCCAGCCGTCAAGGTCGAATGCCTGCGCATCCCAGAGCATGGCGACCGGCGCTTCCTTTTCCTCGATCAAACTGAACAGACGCCCGTTATAAGCCGAACCCATAACGACTTCACCGTCGGCAAGAAGCTGCGGGGTATCCGCGCCCGCGCTCCACCAGATCACATGATCTTTGACGGTGTCCAGCTTGGCGAAGGCTCGGTCAAGGCCGCCGTCTTCCGACAAGACGCCATAGACTTCCGCAAGCGGCACGCCGTCGCAGTGCAGAGCCCATTCGACGTTGTTGATCGGACGCTTTTCCAAGGATCTCATGCCCGGGAAATTCTCCAGGTCAAAGACATCGCAGACAGTTTCGGGAGTGCGTCCATCCCATTCTTCGACATCCGTCCGATAGCCGAACACGGTCGAATACACGATCTGAGGAATGAAACAGTCGTTGATCACCAATTCACCGAAATCTTCACTTGCCGGCGTTCCGTCGGGCGCGGGCGCAAGAACCGCATCAACATCAACCGGCGCCGCCAGTCCCTCATCACAAAGCCGTATGGAGTCGGATGCAGTGACATCAACCAGATCCCAAGTCAGATTGTCAGCCTCATTCATCGCCCTGAGCCTGGCCACCGCTTCAGCGGCGCTCTCATCATATATGAAATTCACATCGGGATTCGCCGCCATGTAGGGATCGTGATACGCGCTGACCTGCGAGTGTGAATATGCTCCTCCCCAAGAAACCACCGTCAAATCCATGGCCGCAGCCGCAGCCGCCGTCATCCCGAGGGTTCCCGCGGCAGCCGCGCTGAGTCTTGAAATTTTCATTTTGACCTTCTGTCATTTGTTGGAATTACCGAGCATGGTAAAACAGAAGCATGAGTGATACAACCGGATCGCGTCCTTCCGGACACGGCAGCGGCGTTGGAACCCGCTCGCAGCCGGCATCATTGATAAAAGCGGCGGGCCGGGCCGCTGCCCGGGGCATCCCCGATCCCCCGAGGAAAGCCGCCGATCTTCCTTAGTCAGACTGCCTCATCTTTCTGTTTTCAGCGCACTGGCTCTATCCGGCAAAGATCGTGAGCGGAAATTTTCCCGAAGCGGATGCCCTGATCTTCCACAAATATGAAAATTCCGATTCCGGGAGATATGGACAGATACGGGAGAATGCAAAATCAAATTTTACGGCAATGATTCACAGGAAACGCCGAAGACAGCCGTTGCCGCCGGCCGCTGTTCCGGCCTCATCCGCGCAATCGAAATCAGGCGTCAAGCGCCCGGCAGTCCCGGGGCAGCCATCCGATTTCGATAGTCTCGCCCGGAGTCAGACGTGACTGGTCCGGCGCATTGCGAGTTTTGACGATGAACTCCTCGTTCCCGGCCACTTTCAGCCGCGTGCGGAACACATCTCCCATATAAATGAATTCAAGCACTTGGGCCGGGATTGTGTGGGCACCGCCGGGCAGCCTCGCCAAGTCGGTCTCAATCCTTTCCGGACGGATCGAAACTCTTGTCCGCTCACCGATCCGGCTGACATTCACGGGCATGGCGGCAATCGCATCGCCGCTGTCCAGCCGCACTGTCGCAAGTTTCTCATCAATCGTTTCCACAACCCCGGTCAAGCTGTTGTTCTCGCCGATGAACCCGGCCACGAAACTGTTTTCGGGCGCCTCGTAGAGGCGGTCCGGCGGCGCGAGTTGCTGGATAATGCCGTCATCGAAGACAGCCACCCGGTCCGACATGGTCAGAGCTTCCGTCTGGTCGTGTGTCACATAAACAACGGTCACTTCCAGTCTCTCGTGCAAATGCTTGATCTCAAACTGCATATGCTCGCGAAGCTGTTTGTCGAGCGCGCCCAGCGGTTCGTCCATCAGAACCAGTTCCGGTTCAAAAACCAGCGCCCGGGCCAGAGCGATTCTCTGCTGCTGGCCGCCGGACAGCTGCGAGGGGCGCCGGCCTTCGAATCCACCCATCCGAACCATGTCGAGAGCGCGTTTCACCTTCCGCTCGCGCTCCGATTTGTCCATGCCGCGGATTTCCAGGGGAAAGGACAGATTTTCTTCCACCGACATATGCGGAAACAGCGCATAGTTCTGAAAGACCATGCCGATCCCCCGCTTATGCGGGGGAATGTTGTTGATGGAACCGCCATTGAGCAGAATCTCTCCGTGGGTCGCGGTTTCAAATCCTGCAAGCATCAGAAGGCAAGTTGTCTTGCCCGATCCTGACGGGCCGAGCATCGTCAGGAACTCCCCTTTTCCAATTGAAAGATTGAGATCCTTAATGACCGGAACTTTTCCGTCGTAACTCTTCTGAACGCTCTCGAATCGGACAAATCCGTTCTTTGCCGAGGTCCCTGCCAAACTTAGAACTCCCTTTCCACGACTGAAATCCAAGCGGATCCCGGACCTTGGCATCAACATGGCCGCGTACCTGCCGGAGGCCGGCCGGATCGGACCCGGAAAATGGTGCGGTCGAGAAGACTCGAACTTCCACGGGATACTATCCCACAGCGACCTCAACGCTGCGCGTCTACCAATTCCGCCACGACCGCACGCAATTTCAGATCCGTGCGGTATACGATTCGCCGGGGCGATTGTGAAGACGCGGCCTGATTCTTTTTGCCGGGGGCTTGCATATGCCACCGGATACCGGAATTCTCAATGCCGTGGTTTGAGCGGTGGCGCAGTTGGCTGAATGGATAACATCCGGCGGAATCGTCGATTATTCCGAAGCTGTCTCTTGGATGGAATCGCGCGTCGAAGCCATCGCGGCGGGCAAAGCCGATGAAACTGTATGGCTGCTTGAGCACCCGTCCCTGTTCACGGCCGGAACCGGAACCTCCCCGGAAGACATTCCCCGCACATTGCCGTTTCCGTGTCACCGTTCCGGGCGGGGCGGACGCGTCACTTATCACGGCCCCGGTCAGCGGGTCATCTACATCATGCTCGATCTCAACAAGCGCGGCCGCGATCTGAGGAGTTTCGTGACTCAATCAGAGCAGTGGATCATCGATTCTCTGGCTGATCTCGGAGTTACGGCTTTCAGATCGCCGCCCCACACCGGAGTCTGGGTGCGCGGCGCGGGAGAGGAGTCAAAGATCGCGGCCATCGGATTCCGTATCCGGAGGTGGATTTCCTTTCACGGCGCATCCGTCAATGTGAATCCGGAGCTGAGCCATTACCGGTCCATCGTGCCCTGCGGAATCCTTGACAGGGGCGTGACCAGCCTGGCCGAAAGTTCCGAAACGGCGGATATGGCAGACCTTGACGCTGCGCTGCGGAATCGATTCGAATCCTGTCTCGGCACAGGCCGCCAGGCAAACGCGGCGTATGTCGAAAAACCGCTCCCGCTGGTTGAGAATACCGGCAAATTCGAATAAACGGAGCCGGACCGCGGCTGAAGAATTTCTGAAGCCGCGGATCAGGCTTTTGACCGAGGGATAGAATGGCTGACATCACAGCGCATGCTGCCGAGGCTGGCGCCGCAGAAAGGCACGCCGGATTCTTCACGCGATGGTTCATGTCGACGAACCATAAGGACATCGGAATTTTATATATCGTCACAGCCGCGCTGGTCGGCTTCATTTCGGTGCTCTTCACTGTCTATATGCGCATGGAACTGATGGACCCCGGGGTCCAGTATATGTGCGCCGAGGGAGCCGGCCTCATCGCCGCGGCGGCGGAAAACTGCACGCCGAACGGCCATCTCTGGAATGTGCTGATCACCGGGCACGGGATTTTGATGATGTTTTTCGTCGTCATCCCGGCGCTTTTCGGCGGATTCGGCAACTATATCATGCCGCTGATGATCGGTGCGCCGGACATGGCGTTTCCGCGTCTGAACAATCTCAGCTACTGGATGTTCGTCGCCGGCTCGTCGCTGGCGGTCGCATCGGTCTTGGCGCCCGGCGGAAACGGTCAGGCCGGATCGGGTGTCGGCTGGGTTCTTTATGCGCCGCTCTCCACCCGCGAAGCCGGCATGTCGATGGATTTGGCGATTTTCGCCGTCCATGTGTCCGGCGCTTCGTCGATTCTCGGCGCCGTCAACATGATCACGACTTTCCTCAACATGCGCGCGCCCGGCATGACGCTGCACAAGGTCCCCCTATTCGCATGGTCGATTTTCGTGACCGCCTGGCTGATCCTGCTGTCGCTGCCTGTGCTTGCGGGGGCCATCACCATGCTGCTCACGGACCGGAATTTCGGCACCACGTTTTTTGAGCCCTCAGGCGGCGGGGATCCGGTTCTCTACCAGCATCTGCTCTGGTTTTTCGGCCATCCCGAAGTCTACATCATCATCGTGCCGGGTTTCGGAATCATCTCACACGTCATCTCCACATTCTCGAAAAAACCCATTTTCGGATATCTGCCGATGGTTTACGCGATGGTCGCCATCGGCGCCCTCGGTTTCGTTGTCTGGGCCCACCATATGTACACCGTGGGCATGAGCCTGACCCAGCAGTCATATTTCATGCTCGCGACGATGGTCATCGCGGTGCCCACGGGCATCAAGATATTTTCCTGGATCGCGACCATGTGGGGCGGATCCATTGAATTCAAGACTCCGATGCTCTGGGCGTTCGGCTTCCTGTTCCTGTTCACTGTCGGCGGGGTCACCGGAATCGTGCTGGCCCAGGCCGGAATCGACCGGGCTTATCACGACACATATTATGTGGTGGCTCATTTTCACTATGTGATGTCTCTGGGGGCTGTCTTCTGCATCTTCGCCGGAATCTATTACTGGATCGGCAAGATGAGCGGGCGCCAATATCCTGAATGGGCCGGAAAACTGCATTTCTGGATGATGTTCATCGGCTCCAACATCACCTTTTTCCCTCAACATTTCCTCGGCCGCCAAGGAATGCCGCGCCGCTATATCGATTATCCGGAGGCTTATGCCTTCTGGAACGAAATCTCGTCCTACGGCGCTTTCCTTTCATTCGCCTCTTTCATTCTGTTCTTCGGCATCGTCGCCTACACTCTGCTCGCGGGCAAAAGGGTCGACGAGCCCGCCTATTGGGGCGAGCATGCTGATACGATGGAATGGCTGCATTCGAATCCGCCGCCGCAGCACACTTATGAGACCCTTCCCACCCCGGAAGCATGGCAGCTGCGGCAGCGGCATCGTTAACCGGAACAACATCTGCGCCCGGCCCGTTTCTCTTAAACCGCTGATATCACTTCAGCCGTGTCGCAAGATTATGCGCACGAACGGCTTGGCGCGGACCTTCTAAGCGGCGCCTTGCGCCGCATTGAGTCATCTGACCGATGGGAGTCCAAACGCATAGTCACAGCGGAGGGCACAAGCGACGGAAACTGCCGGTGTACGGTTCGAGGGCAGATGCCGGAGTCGAGGCGGATGACGACATTGATGAGGCCAGCTGGCCCGCAGGCAGGCCGGTTTCCGATCTCGAGAACGCGGTTCTCGACATCCGGCGCGGCCTGTTCCTGAATGGACTGTGTCCTGATGCCCCGCCTCGGATCAAAACAGGTTCTGCTGACGATGATCGTTTCAGCCGGGGCAAGAAGTGAGAGACGCAGCGCCAGACGAGCGCTGCTCGGACCGCGGCGGCAAGGCGTGGCGCCGTTCGTGAACCGGCGTAGACAAAAACCGCCGGGAGATGTCCGGATAAAGGCCCGGCTCACGCACAATCATTGTCAGCACCCGGCCGGGGAGGCATTAATGTATCAAGAATCAGGCCGGAAGCGCTTATCCGCCAAAGGGCCGGGACTGGCCGCCTTGATACTGGTTGCCGGTCTTGCCGCCGGATGTGACCGGGAACCGGTTTCAGTCGAGAAAGCGTCGGCGCTCTGCCTTGAACGGGCGCGCAAGGCGGCTTCGCCCTCTGCCAGATTGGGCATCGGCGCAGACTCGGACGGGCATCTTTCAACCAGCATCGGGATCGGTCTGTCGTTTGACTATCTCCGGAGACGCGCCCCCGACGAGGTCTACGACGAATGCGTTCTTGAGCGTTCCGGCGAATTGCCGCCGAAGCCGTATTCGGAAACTGTTGGCGCGGAGTGACCGGACGTTCGGCTCACGCGCTGCGACTGCCGGCGAATCAACGGACAGGCGGACATATTTGATCCCGCGTTTCCCGAGAATTCCCGGTCGGGGACGGGCATGGCCTGAACTGCCGTTATCCTGTTCGCCGCTGATCCGGCTCTGAGAGTTGGATCCATAATGCTGTATGCAGTATTTGAATCCGCTTAAATCACGTTTGTGCATACTATATGCGGTATACTAATCGACTTTAGGAACAAGCTCTGACAGGCGCTTCAGCAGAGTTTCTACGCGGCAGGCCGCTGACCGGAAATCCATACGGCCCGGATAGCGGGACTTCAGGTCGTGCATCACACGGCCCTTGTGCCGGATTCCGGTGGCTCCTGTGCTTTTGACCGCCCTCTCGACCGCGTGGTCGATTTCTTCCAGACTGAGCTGTCTGGGCAGGAGATCGGTCAGAACAGCGATCTCCTCGCGTTCCTTGCTTGCCAGATCCAGCCGGCCGTGTTCTTCGTAATTAAGCGCACTCTTTTCACGCTGCCTGATCATCGTGTCGATCACACCGCGGATCGTTTCGTCCGACACGCCTTCCGACTGGCCGGCGGCACGCGCCGCATTGTCCTTGTCGGCGATGGCTGTGTTGATCAGACGCAGCATTGACAGCCGCGCAGGATCGCGCTCGGCTGCGGCGGTCTTGAGCTCGTTATTTATAATTTCACGCATTGATGCGCAGGGATCTCCAAGACATCGCCTTGCGCCCGTTTATAGATCAATCCCGTAAATCCCGCAATCCGCGTCAGCATCCGGCGCATCCTGTCAGTGAATCGATTCTTGGAATTCCCGAAATGCGGGGAAAAATCAATAAACGCCTTTGCGGGGAAAACGGTCGATGAACGGACAGTTCAAGGGAACGGCGCTGAACAGGTCTGGAAACGACGTTGAAGCGCTGACCCGCTCGATATGCGCGGCCCGTGTACCGCTCGGGCAATTCCGCCGGCCGGGTTCGGAGGATCGCTTGGCTTTGTCAATTCCGTTTGCCGCAACATACTGAAGCATTTATTGAGTCGTTGATACAGAGAAGAACAGAGAACCGCATGATGCCTGAAACGCGTTTGAATGCCGCCACCGGCTGCATCGCCCTCGCCGATGGGACGGTGTTCCTCGGCACCGGGTTCGGCGCTGCGGGGGAGACCGCAGGCGAAGTCTGTTTCAACACCTCCATGACGGGTTACCAAGAGATTTCCACCGACCCGTCCTATGCCGGCCAGATAGTGACCTTCACTTTTCCCCATATAGGCAATGTCGGCTCCACGCCGGAAGACAGCGAGGCCGACACGCCGTTCGCGCGCGGCATCATCGTCAAGTGGCATCCTTCGGAACAATCCAACTGGAGGGCAACCGGGAATCTCTCCGGCTGGATGTCGGACACGGGCCTGATCGGAGTCGGCGGAATCGACACCCGGCGCCTGACAAGGAATATCCGCAGCGGCGGCGCCCCGCATGCGGCCGTCGCGCACAGCCCTGAGGGAAACTTCGACATTGAGGCACTGAAGAACCGCGCCGCCGGTTTCTCAGGCCTGCAAGGAGCTGATCTCGCGAGCGACGTCACCTGCCGGGCCGGGTACAGCTGGCGCGGGAAGCGCTGGCAATGGCCGGCAGGATTCACTGATGCCGGACTGGCTGACTTGAGAGTCGCCGCGATCGATTACGGCGTGAAGCGCAGCCTTCTGCGCTGCCTCACCGATGCGGGATGCGAGGTCCGGGTATTCTCAGCGCAGACGCCGGCATCTGAAATCCTCGCGTTCGAACCGGACGGACTGCTGCTGTCCAACGGTCCGGGAGATCCGGCTGCGACCGGAGAATTCGCTGTTCCTATGGTGAGAGAGATCATTGACAATACGGACCTGCCGGTCTTCGGAATCTGTCTCGGGCACCAGTTGCTGGCCCTCGCGCTGGGCGCCCGCACAGTCAAGATGCGGCACGGCCACCACGGCGCCAACCACCCGGTCAAGGATCTGCAGACCGGAAAGGTGGAAATCACCTCAATGAATCACGGTTTCATGGTCGACACCGCCTCTCTGCCGCCGGGCGTGGAAGAGACGCACGTATCCCTCTTCGACGGAAGCAATTGCGGAATCCGGATGAAAGACAGACCGGTCTTCTCAGTGCAGTTCCACCCTGAAGCCAGCCCCGGGCCGCAAGACAGCTTCTATCTCTTCGAACGATTCGCCGAGGCGCTGCGCCGCCGCGGATCCCGCTCGGACGCCTGAAACAGCCTCAGCCTGACGTTTCGCCGGAATTCAGTTTTTTTCCTGATCGACCAGTTTGCCCGCCTTGATCCAAGGCATCATGCCGCGCAGCCTTTCACCGACTTCCTCGACCTGATGCGCGTCATTGACGCGCCGCATGGCCTTGAATGAGGGCTGTCCGACTGCGCATTCCTGCATCCACTGCGCCGTGAAACGGCCTGTCTGAATGTCCCGCAGAATGCCGCGCATCCGGGCCTTGGTTTCATCATGAGGAAGAATCCGCGTCCCGGAAACATACTCGCCGTATTCCGCCGTGTTGGAAATAGAATAATTCATATTGGCGATGCCGCCTTCATAAATCAGATCCACGATCAGTTTGACTTCGTGCAAACATTCAAAGTACGCCATTTCAGGAGCGTAACCTGCTTCGACCAATGTCTCGAACCCGCAACGGATCAGTTCAACCAGACCGCCGCACAACACCGCCTGCTCGCCGAACAGATCGGTTTCGCACTCTTCCTTGAAGTCTGTTTCGATGATGCCTGAGCGTCCGCCGCCGATAGCCGAGCAATATGACAGCGCGGTTTCCAAGGCCCGTCCTGAAGCGTCACGGTCAACGGCGACGAGGCACGGCACGCCTCCGCCCTTCAAATACTCGCCGCGCACTGTGTGGCCCGGCCCCTTCGGGGCGATCATGACAACATCGACGCCGGGCTTGGGATTGATCAGCTGAAAGTGAATGTTCAGGCCGTGAGCGAACGCGACCGCCGCGCCTTCCCGCAGATTTTCATGGACATGCTCGCGGTAAGTCCGCGCCTGCAGCTCGTCAGGCATCGTGAACATGATCAGATCACACCACGCCGCCGCTTCGGAAATTCCCATGACCGGCAGCCCCGCCGCTTCGGCCTTGGAAGCGGACGAAGATCCCTTTCTGAGGGCGACCGCAATATGCCGGGCGCCGGAATCCTTGAGATTCAGCGCGTGGGCGTGTCCTTGGGATCCATAGCCCAGAATGGCGATCTTCATGTCTTTGATCAGATTTACGTCACAGTCCCGATCGTAATAGACGCGCATATGTCTCTCCAGAATTTCCTGAGCACCAAACCGGCTGCCGCCGTATTACGAATAAATTTTCCGGATACAAGGCCAAGGTGAAAGTCCCGCCGGCGCATCCGGCGTCATGCCGAGCCGCATAAGGCGGTTCCTGACCGGAGGCGCGGAAACCAGTGACGACAGCCCCCGCCGGCGAAGACTGCGCATCCAGCCGCCGTCAACGGAGGACACCCAGTCCAGCGCCATCACCCCGGCGAGACGGGCGGTCGCGCTGGCGCGCCGCACCCGGCTGTAGCGTTCCAGAACGTCCGCCGAACCCAGGCCGGAACGGTTGCCGGAGACAAGGTCCGCAAGGGCGCGGATATCTGCCATGGTCATGTTCAGGCCTTGGGCGCCGATCGGCGGCACGACATGCGCCGCCTCCCCGATCAATGCCAGCCTGTCTCCGGCGAATCGCGACGCGATCTGGCCAATGGCGGGCCACAGACGGCGCGGTCCGGAAAGCGACAGCTTGCCGCGGAGTCCAAACGAACGCCGGTTCGCCTCGGCTTCAAATTCACCGGCTCCGAGCCGTTGCAGCCGCTCGGCTTCCGGCCCGAATTCCATCCAGACGGCGGCGGAGGCGGGTCTTCCATGAATTTCCTCAATCGGCACCAAAGTGAACGGTCCGCCCGACGCGTGAATCTCAATCGTTTCGTCTTGATGCGGGCTGTCGTGGGTGACATCAAAACTGAGCGATTTTTGTCCGAATCCGATTCTCTTAACTGGTATCTCCGCGGCGGAGCGCAAGACCGAGTCGCGGCCGTCGGCGGCGACGGCCAGCCGCCCCCGCACGCGCGACCCGTCTTTCAGCTTGACCGTCACCTCTGACAGCCGGGCAAAAATGCCGGTCGCCTCCGCGCCGCGCAATATCCCGGCATTCGGCGAGGCGGAAATCCGCTGTTCGAGGGCCGCTGCCAGAATCCGGTTCGGCACCGCGTAGCCGAAACGGGTTTCGCCGATCATATCGGCGCGGAATTCCCTGATTTGAATGCCGCGCGATGCCTCTGGAGCGGCGTCAGCTACGCGCATCACGGTCAATGACCTGGCGTGAGACGCCACCGATTCCCAGTCGACGGATTCCTTGAGCAGATCTATTGAAGTCCCCAGAAAAGCCGTCACCCGGTTGTCGCGGGCGCGACCGCCGGCACGCTCCTGCATGCTGCAGCAGATGACGTCGAACCCCTCGCCGGCCAAAACTGCCGCCGCCGTCAGTCCGGCAAGGCCGCCGCCGACGACCGCAATGTCGCAGTCATGGGTCATCATCCGCCCGCTTGGCGCAGCGCGCATTTCAAACAGCCTTGGCGACCGCCGCCGCCACTTCATCCGCGGCCGCGCGCATTATGCCTTCGTCGCTGCTTTCAACCATGATTCTCACCAAAGGTTCGGTCCCGGACCGGCGCACGACCAGACGGCCATTGCCCTTCAGGCGGGCTTCGCCTTCCTGAAGGGCCGCCTTCACATGTCCCTCCTCCAAAGGCCGGCGGCCTTCTGGAAACGGAACGTTGACCAAGACCTGCGGCAAAGGGTCGAACACATCCGTCAAATCAGCTGACGGCGTCCCCGACTCGACAAGCGCGGCGAGAAATTGAAGGGCCGAAATCAGCCCGTCGCCTGTTGTCGTGTAGTCGGACATGACAATATGCCCGGACTGCTCGCCGCCGAGATTGAACCCGCCCTTCCGCATCGCGTCGGTGATATGCCGATCCCCGACAGGTGTCCGCTCAACCGCAATGCCTTCTCCCTCCAGATGCCGCTCCATGCCCAGATTCGACATGATGGTGGCGACCAGAGTGTTCTTTTTCAGACGGCCTGATCCGGACCAGCGTTTCGCCAGCAGCGCCAGCACCTGATCACCGTTCACAGCCCGGCCTTTGCAGTCAATGACCACAAGACGGTCCGCATCGCCGTCAAGGCAGATGCCGACATCTGCGCGGGTCGCCAAGACCCTTTCGACAGCCTGCGACGGGTTCGTTGAACCGCATTCGGCGTTGATATTGAAGCCGTCCGGATCAACGGCGAGCGGAACCACTTCCGCGCCCAGTTCCCAGAGAACGTCAGGGGCCGCGCGGTAAGCGGCGCCGTTGGCACAGTCGACGACGATACGGAGACCGTTCAGGCGGAGACTCTTGGGAAACGTCGTCTTGACGAACTCCACATAGCGGCCAAGGCCGTGGTCTATCCGCTTCGCCCGGCCGATTTCAGAGGCTTCGACGGGTTCATCAGAGCTGGCGCCGCACAAAGTTTCGATTTCCTTTTCCGCGGTTCCGGACAGTTTGTAGCCGTCCGGGCCGAAGAATTTGATTCCGTTGTCGAAATACGGATTGTGGGATGCCGAGATCATGATTCCCAGATCTGCGCGCATCGAACGGGTCAGCAGACCCACCGCGGGAGTCGGCACCGGCCCCAGCAGAAGCACATTCATCCCGGTCGCCGTGAGTCCCGCGGTCAATGCGTTTTCCAGCATGTAACCGGACCGGCGCGTGTCTTTGCCGATAACGACCCGGTGTCTGTTTGAACGGCTGCGGCGGAAATACCGGCCTGCCGCCATGCCGATCCGCAAAGCGCCGCCCGCTGTCATCGGCGGCGAATTCGCCTTTCCGCGAATGCCGTCGGTGCCGAAAATGATCCTGCCGCTCTTTCCCATATCTCAACCCGGTGTCCGATCCGCCGGCGCGCGCTCAATCGGGAATAACGAGATTCCCGGTGACGCGCACCCGAAAATCTCAAAACTCAGCGGTTCCCGCGGTAAAAAACATGCCTTCCGATGCTGACCGTCCTTTCAAACTCGGACGCCCAGTGCGGGCGGACATCGACAGTATGGAAATGCGTAGCGCCGCCAGTGACCTCACGATTGCCGCCGGAGATCATTCTCACCGCCAAACGCCGGATTTCGGCATAGGTTCCCGAATCGGTTATCTTTTCGGCTTTGCCGTCGCAATAATAGGAAAACTGACACTGATTGCGTACGCCCATGCCCTGCCGGATCACCCCGCAGACAGTGTCGGGGTAGCGGTCTGACACGACCCGGTTCAGTATCGTCTCGGCCACCGCCGTCCGTCCCCGCGCCGTCTCACCGCGCGCCTCGAAATATATCGCCTGCGCCAGACAGTTGATTTCGGCGGGCACCGCCGGGCGCCGCCGAGGGCGCGGCAGATTCAGCGTTCTTCCGGAGAACGCGGATTCCGCCTCATCCGATGACCACAGGAAGCTGAGTTTGTAGGCGCCCGGCCGGAGGGCCGCCAGATTTACGGCATTTTCGGGCACCGGCAGATCTTCAGGCTTGAGACGCGGCGGTTTCATCTCAGGAGTCCCGGCGTTGCCGGGCGCATGAACGGAAGGACGCCGCTTGGGCCGGCTGCCGGGCAGTTTCGCCGGTTCAGCCATGATGCCTGCCCTCAGCGCCGGCGCGGCCAGTTTCGCCGCCTGTGCGATGTCCGGCCGTTTCAGATCATCAGTTCCGGCCTTCGCCGGCGCCGGCACGGCAAAAAGAGGAAAAACGGCAACGGCCGCCGCCAGAAACAAACGGCCGCGCGCCGCGCGGTTTTTCATGGACAGCGGCGCCGGCGCGCCGCTGACGCGCCGAAGAACGATGTGCGCGGACAGGCCGCCGGAACGAAAACACGCATTGCGCAAAACCCGGGTCTCCAATGCTCAAAGTGTGTCTTGGACGGTTCTCTGGCTTGGGAGCGGCTGGCCGTCAGCCGGTTCCCCGGGCATCGGGCGGCATATCGCGCAGGCGCGTGAAAGAAGGTCAAACAATGGTATTCAAAGCCTGTGTTTCAAACTCCCGCGCCTGCCGCAGAGGCCGGGACCGCCGACAGCTGAAATGTCTTGTTACAGTCCGTCGTGAAAAACGTCAAAGCGGCTCACTGATCAGCATTGCATTTAATCTTTGCGCTTTCCAGCGGCGCATTGCGCCGCGGCCAAGCGGGCGATCGGCACCCGGTAGGGAGAGCAGGAGACATAGTCGAATCCGATTTCCCTGCAGAATTCAATGCTTTCGGGGTCGCCTCCATGTTCCCCGCAGATGGATAATGTCAGCTTGTTTCTGACCTCTCGGGCACGGCCCGCCGCGATTTTGAGCAGTTCCCCGACCCCCTCTTTATCAAGCGTGCCGAACGGGTCGCCCGGATAGACGCCCAAGCTGATATAATCTTCCATGAAACGCTGCGAGTCGTCACGGCTCAGACCGTATGTCATCTGTGTGAGATCGTTGGTGCCGAAACTCAGAAAATCAGAGTTTCTGGCCAAATCGCCGGCCCGGAGGGCGGCGCGCGGCGTTTCGACCATGACCCCGAGACGATACTGGAACTGCGACCGGGCGGCGTCCCTGACCGAGGCGGCCGCTTTGTCGACACGTCTGCGGACGAGTTCGACTTCACGGTTCGCAGACACCAGCGGGATCATGATTTCCGGAACGGTTTCCAGACCTTGACGGCTTACCTCCGCCGCCGCCTCGAAAATCGCTCTTGCCTGCATCTCATAAATTTCAGGCATGACGATCCCGACCCTTACGCCGCGCATTCCGAGCATCGGATTGAATTCCTTCAATTCATCAGCCCGCTGCATGACATGTTCCAGGTCGCGCCCCAACTCTTCCGCCAAACGCTGCATTTCCCGGCGAGCGCGCGGCAGGAACTCATGCAGCGGCGGATCGAACAGGCGGATGCAGACAGTGCGGCCGGGCATTTCGCGGAAAATTTTCGTGAAATCCCGTTTCTGCATTCGAGTCAGCTGACGCAGCGCGACCATGCGCTCTTCCGGAGTTTCCACGAACAGCATGCGGCGCATCACGGTCAGCTGGGACTCTTCAAAATACATATGTTCCGTGCGGCAAAGCCCGATTCCGTCCGCCTTGAATTTTTTTGCCGCCCTTACCTCGTCAATGGTGTCGGCGTTGGCCTGCACTCCCATATCACGGACTTCGTCGGCCCAGGCCAGAAAGGTTTCAAAATACCGGTTGAGCGACGGCTCCTCAAGGCCGGCGCTGCCTTTGAGAACCGTGCCGGTGGTTCCGTCGACGGTGATGACATCGCCCTCATGCAGCCGCGCGCCCGTCCGGGCTTTCAGGACACACTCTTCTTCCGCCGCGCCGGACTCATGCCGCCCGATCTGTATGTCAGCGGCTCCGACCACGCACGGAACTCCGAGACCTCGGGCCACGACCGCGGCATGGCTGGTCAGGCCGCCGCGCCCTGTCAAAACCCCTTGGGCCGTGTGCATGCCGCGGAAATCTTCAGGACCGGTCTGCGCCCGCACAAGAATGCAGGCATTTCCGGCGGCGACGAATCTCTCCGCCGCCCGTGAAGAAAACGCGATCATGCCGGCCGCCGCGCCGGGACTGGCAGGAATTCCTCTCGCAATGACCGGGTTGCGTGATCCCGGTTTGACCTGGGGATGCAAAACCCTGCCCAAACTGCCGGGACTGACCCGGCACAGTGATTCCTCTTTGGAAATGATGCCGTCACCGGCCAGTTCGACCGCCGCGCGAATCGCAGCCGGTATCGACCGTTCCGCTGGAACCGAATCAAGCAGCCAAACCCTGCTGCCGTCGCAAGCGAATTCAATTTGCTGCGGGTCCTTGAAATGGCGGCGCAGCCGCGCGAGCAGCGACGACATGCGATCCGCCTGCCCGGGCAGGTATTCCTTGGCCGGTTCGCTGCCGCTTCCATAGAGAGGCCTGCCGCCCTGAAATACCGTAAGATGACCGGACTCCTTCGCCTCTCCCGTTTCCCGGTCGATTGAGGACAGCACGCCGGAACCGCAGCCGTCGCTCCGCGATCCATCCGCCATGGCCTGGATGATCAAGCCCAGCCGCAGTTCGCGGGCGCCGGGCTCAGCGCCGCGCAGGGCCGCTCTCCCAGGACATTTCCACTTGCCGGCGGCCGACCGGCAAATCCGCTCAAGCTGGGCCAGGGTGTCCTGAGGGAATGTTTCTCCGGTTTCCCGCTCATAGAGCGTAAGCAGTCCGGCAACCCGTTCGTCCGGGTCAGGGAAAGCGTCTTCGACCGCCGACACGCGTTCCGGCGGAATCCCGGCCGCATCGACCGCGAACGTCTGGATGAAATCCGCATAGATCGCATACGCTGTGATTTCGCCGGTCTGTTCCGCAATCACATCCCGCGCCGCATCGGACATTCCGATATTGAAACTCGCTTTGACGCCGTTCAATATCGGCGACTCAGGACTGGGCCTGACCGCGAGCAGGATGCCGGGCGGGAACAGCGCCGCCGCCTGCTCGAGGCCCGGAACGGATCCTTGATGAATCCGGTCAACTTCCTCCGCGGCAACAGCCACAGATCTGGGAACGGGAAATCCGTGCGAAGCAAGATCATGCAGCCTTGCAGCGCGTTCCCCGAATTGTCCGCGGGGAACCGCGGTTCCGCTGCCGATGATGGCAATCGTCGCAATGTCCGCCAAACCGAGCCCCGCGCACAATATTTCTGCATCGCAGCATAAACGTTCAGCTCTTGCAGGCAAGACTTTAGAGCGCAGGCTTCGGTCAGTATCAGCGTTCGATTCGTGTCAAATCCGCGATGGAACGGACCGCGAGGCACACAGCGGCCAGCAGCCGGAGCCGGTTCTCGCGCAGCTGAGGATCGTCGGCATTGACCCGGACCTGTTCAAAAAACCGGTCAACGGGCTCTGAAAGATCAGCCATCGCGACCATTGCCGCTTCCAGGTTTTCTTCCGCGAGCGCGTTCTTGATTCTGACATCAGCCGCGGCGAGCGCGGCAATCAGATTCTTTTCGGCGGATTCGCTGGCAAGATGTTCGGACGGATCCCGCGCCGCGGGGATATCCCTGCCGCGTTCCGCTTCTAAAATATTGTTGGCGCGGCGAAAACCGCGCAGCAGCCGTTCGCCGTCCTCGGTGCCGAGAAAGCCCGCCAAGGCCTCGGCGCGGCGCGACAGCAGCGTCAAATCGTCAGAATCGTCCATCGCGACGCAGGCATTGACAATATCATGGCGGATTCCCTGCGACCGCAGATGCACGGCCAATCTCTCATGGACAAAACCCATCACAGACCGGACGGTTCCGACTGGGTCAGGAGCATGTTTCACTAAGCCGTCCGCCGACTGCGCGGCATATTCGCGGCAGGCTTTTTCGAGGACGGATGCCAGCGGGATCCGCAGACCGTTGACAACGCACAACCTGATGATTCCGAGCGCGGCGCGGCGCAGCGCAAACGGATCTTTGGATCCCGTCGGGACTTCTCCTATGCTGAAAAATCCGACCAGCTGATCGATTCGGTCCGCAAGTCCGACCGCTGCCGAGACAGCCTGCGAAGGCACCCGGTCAGACGGACCGGACGGAAGATAATGCTCTTCGCACGCGGCGGCGACAGAATCTTCCATTGCCAGGGCCTCTGCGAAACGACGCCCGACCATGCCTTGAAGTTCGGGGAATTCACTGACGGTGTCTGAAGCGAGATCGGCCTTGACGAACGCGGCGGCGCGCCGCGCCGCTGCGGCGTCAGTTCCCAGCAGGCCGGCGATCTCCGCCGAAAGTGATTCCATCCGCCTGACCTTGGCCGCCAGACTGCCGAGTCGGCTGTGGAAGCTGATTTGTTCAATGTCCGCCTGCATCGACCCTATGCCTCCGGGAGCCGAAATCCGCCGCAGATCGTTGTTCCATACGAAAGCCGCGTCTTCCAGACGGGCGGTCAGCACCAGCCGGTTGCCCTCCATGATCTTAGCCCCTCCATCCGCCGCCTCGCGGTTGGCGACAACGATGAAATGCGTGATCCGCCCTGTCTCCGGAGACCGCGCCGCCAGATATTTCTGGTGCGAGCGCATTGATGTGACCAGAATTTCCTGCGGCAGCGAATGAAACCTGGGATCAATCTCTTCAATCATCGGCACCGGCCATTCGACGAGGCCGGAAATCTCCTCCAGAAGCGCCTGATCCCGGACCAGTTCCAGACCATGGAACTCCGCCAAGCCACGGGCGCCTTCGAAAATCCTGCGTTCCCTCTCGTGCGAGTCGATGATGACGAATTTCTCAAAGAGCCGGGCTTTGTAGTCATCAAAGGAGCTGACGGAAAATTCGTCCGGGGCCATTGACGCGTGGCCGCGGGTTTTGTCGCCTGCGCGGATCCCGCCGACAGAAAAATCCAGAACATTCCGTTCGGAACCAGTGCATACAAGTCCCGCGATTGAACGCAGCGGCCGCACCCATCGGAAGGGATCAGCGCCCCAGCGCATAGATTTCGGCCAGCGGAACGCCGAGACGGCGTCCGGCACGGTCTGATTCAGTATTTGAACGATCGCGTATCCGGGCCGCTCGGTGACCGCGAAATAAAATTCTCCTTTGGGCTCTTTGCGGATTTCAAGCTGGCCGGGATCGGTTCCGGCAGCCCGCGCGAATCCGCTGACGGCGGATTCCGGCGCGCCGACCCGAGGGCCGCGCCTTACCGCAACCGCGGGCGGACTCGCCTCTGGAAGGCCGCGCAGGTCAATACAGAGCCGCCTCGGGGTGACAAAGGCCGCGGAAGACCGCGCTTCAACGTCTTGATTCCGCAGACGTTCCGTCAGCAGGCGGAGAAATTCCTCGGCCGCCGGCCTCTGCATTCCAGCCGGAATCTCCTCAGAATAGATTTCGAGCACGGCGTCAGGCATGGCGTTATCTCATTTGATGTTGACTTGGCGCCAGGCGAACCCGCGTCCGTCGGGATAGAACGCCGCCACAAGATCGATCCCGTCAGCGATTTCCGCCTGAACGAGGAAAGCCTGCGCCCGGCCGGCTTCAAGATCGGCACCCAGTTCAGCAGCGTCGAAACAGTCAAACCAGTCCGGAACCGTCAGGGGAGTCGGATTGCGGTAAGATGTCGCGCCGGCGGGTTTCGGCACGCTGGCCGGATCGGTTCGAAAGCAAGCTCTGAATTTGAGCGGACTTGACGGTCCCTGAATGCCTTCGATGCCGCTAAGCGGAATCCCGTTCCCGCTGCCAGCCAGCTTCAGGACAGTTCCGAAACCGTTCCAAGAGCCCTCAAAGCGCGAATATTCGACGAAGACCTGACGGTGCCAAAGGACCGCGCCGGCGGTCAGGGCCGCCGCCAGCAGGCCGATAACCGCAAGACGGCCGGTCATGATTCGCCTGAGACAGGCATATCTTCCGACCATCCGCCGTCCGGAGTCAACAGATACGCGTCCGCGCAGAGTTTTGCGAGAGCCCTGACGCGGGCGATCAGCGCCTGTCTTTCGTTGACAGAAATCAACCCCCGCGCATCAAGGAGATTGAACAGATGTGAGGCCTTGATGCACTGATCGTAGGCCGGCTGTGCCATAATGATTCTTCTGCCCGTTCTGGGATCGGCGGCGGGCTGGTCCAGAGTATGCCGGCAAGCGGCTTCAGCGTCTTCAAAATGACGCCGGGCCGCCGGGCCGTCACAGATATCAAAATTCCAGCGCGAATATTCCGCCTCCGGCTGGGCGAACACATCACCGTAGGTCAGCGGAAGCGGAGAGTCGGGATCATTGAACGGCATGTCCATGACATGGCCGGCGCCGATGACGTACATTGCCAGACGTTCCAGCCCGTAAGTGATTTCGACCGGAACCACGCTGCATTCATAGCCGGCGACCTGTTGGAAATAGGTGAATTGCGAGATTTCCATTCCGTCGCACCACACTTCCCAGCCAAGGCCTGATGCGCCCAAGGTCGGACTTTCCCAGTCATCCTCGACAAGGCGTATATCGTGCAGCGCCGAATCGATGCCGACGGCGTCCAGCGAGCCGAGATATGTTTCACGGATATCCGCCGGCGACGGTTTGATGATCACCTGATACTGGTAGTAATGCTGAAGCCGGTTGGGATTTTCGCCGTAGCGTCCGTCCACCGGTCGCCTCGATGCCTGGACATAGGCCGCGGCCCAAGGTTTCGGGCCGAGGGACCTGAGGGTCGTCGCGGGATGAAACGTCCCTGCCCCGACCTCCATGTCATAAGGCTGCAGGAGAGCGCAGCCGCGGGCAGACCAGTAATTCTGGAGGCGCAGCACGATGTCTTGGAAACAGCGCGGCCTGCCAGCGGTGTCGGTTGTCATGGCATCTTCTTCGCCGACCTGTTCGGCCGTCTCATTAGAAGCGGCGACGGCGATGGTCAAACCCGGCGGGGATGTCCGCGAATTTTTTCGTTTGTTTGTTTGAGAACATCAGCAGCGCCGCTTTTCGAAGAACATACCGGAATTCAAGATCAGGAATTTTTTGCCGTCGGAGATTGCGCGCTGAATGTCCAGGCGGCGGATGAAGCGCGAGGCGGGCGGACTGCGGGCGCAGGCGTTGATCGGGGCCGGATCCGCGATACTGACGGCGGGGAGAATTCAGATCGTCTCCACATTGGCGTCCACCGCAATCGACTGGCCGGAAAGATTCCGGCCTAGATCTGATATCAAAAAGCCTGCCATCGCGGCGACATCCCCGGGGGTGACCATTCGTCTCAACGAGACTGAGGACACAAGCTTTTTCTCAACTTCTTCAGACGTTAAAGAAAGCGCGTCCGCTCTCGCGTCAATCACTTCCCTTATGCGCCGCCCTTCAACCAATCCCGGAAGCAGGGCATTAACCCGGATATTATGAGGTCCGAACTCTTTGGCCAGACACCGTGTCATACCGATGACCCCGGATTTTACCGCTGAATACGGCGTCCGAAGGGCAAGTCCCAGTTCTCCGGCCACCGATGACATATTGACGATGGATCCTCCGCCGGCCGATTTCAAAACAGGGGCTGCGGCGCGGGAACAGAGAAAATGCCCGGTCAGCCCGACGTCTATGCACCGCTGCCAATCCTTCAGACTGACGTTCTCCAAGGACGCGGTCGGCCCTGCGATCCCGGCATTGTTCACCAGCGCGTCCAGACCGCCGAGAAACTTTTCCGCGCTGTCAAAGAATTTCTGAACGTCAGCCTCATCAGACACATCCGCAGCCGCGGCCATGACATCCGGCAGATTCAGCGCTGCCGACTGCAGAGCGTCACGGTCAATGTCGCAGATCGCGACCTTGCAGCCGGAGTCGGTGAAAGTCCGGGCGATGACGTATCCGATTCCGGACGCTGCCGCCGTCACAGCGACCCTTTTCCCGGCAAGCCCTGGCAGTTTCATGATTTTGTCACCTCCTATGTTTGACCGCGGCGGATCGTCTCCTCACTCGGGAGCGGCGCCAAAATCCTGTTTGGAACCAAGAGCAAGCGGCTGTCTTCAAGCATAGCTGAAACGGCACATGCTTTCACGCCGTAATTCGCGCCACGCTTCGAGCAGCCGGCGGCCCTCCCGGCGACGGCGCCGATTTCGTCTTCCGGGATCAAAGCGCCTGCCGCCGCGCGGCAAGCCGGATGCGGCGCATTTCATGATGAACGGTTTTGTTCTTTTTTAAGACTTATTATGTTTCACGTGAAACATTCAGCTGCAAGAAACCGTACGCGGAAAGAAACGTCCCGCTCTTCCAGGCACGTTTCCGGCATTCCGTTAACTCACCATCCGCGCCTGCGGACGATTCCCGGGAACAGGAGGCATCGGGTTCCGCCGGTGCCGCTGACCTGTTGACATCTTGCTGCCGCATGCTTCACTATGAAGCCGCAGCCGCGACCCGCACAGGAGAACGGAATGGGAGGAATCGTCATTCTCGGCGTGTTCGTGGCCGATGTCGCGTTCCGCGCTGAGAGGCAACCGGGAATCGGCGAAACCCTGTTGGGAAACGGATTCGCGCTTGGACCCGGAGGCAAGGGATCCAATCAAGCTGTCGCCGCCGCGCGGCTCGGTTCCGATGTCGCGTTTCTGACCCGTCTCGGAGAGGACTCATTCGCCGAGATGGCGCGTGACATGTGGAGGAAAGAGGGCGTGAGGTCCATTGCCCGGACGGATCCCGACAGTTTCACCGGCGCCGCCTACATTTTCCTTGACGACGCGACCGGAGACAACGCGATCATTGTCGTTCCGGGAGCGGGCCGCGAGGTCTCAAACGCTGATATTGATGCGTGCAGACAGGAAATAGAATCCGCCTCTCTCTTCATGACCCAGCTTGAAACCACGGCGGAAGCCGCGCATTACGGCTTGCAGGCGGCGCGGGACGCAGGAGTCACAACTGTTTTGAATCCGGCGCCGGCGGCGGCGATCAGCGACAGCATGATATCCCTCTGCGACTTCCTGACGCCTAACGAAACCGAAGCCGCGGCATTGACCGGCGTGCGAATTGACACACCCGGAGACGCCGGCCGCGCTGCGGACATTCTCCGAGGCCGCGGCGCCGGAACGGTGGTGATCACCTTGGGATCGAACGGCGCCTTTTTTGACGACGGCGTCCGCAGACGTCATATCGAACCGGCTGATTACGGCCGCGTCGTCGAGACAACCGGAGCCGGAGACAGTTTCTGCGGCGCTTTCGCCCACGCTGTCACCACGGGATTCGACCCGTTTGAGTCAGCCAGGTACGCCTGCGCCGCGGCAGGCATTGCCGTGACGCGTCCGGGAACGGCACCGTCAATGCCGACGAAGGCCGAAACCGATGAGTTTTTCGGACGGCTTTGAAGGAGCCGTCCGCCGCAGCATCCTGCTTAGTGAATGCTCAGGAAACGCAGCCGGCAGGAGCACATGCGGAACAGCTTAGACCAAGCATCGCCCGAACCACGTCGGACTGCCGGCGCGATACGAATATCAGGACGCTGAGGCGTCTCGGACATGCGGCATCTGATTCAGGCTTTGATTTGCCGGCATTGCCGGAAGTGTCCGGTCTCATGGCGAACGCCGGCTAAGAAACACAAGCAGCAGCCTATACCGCGGACGATGACCCCTGCATCGCGACGGCGCGGCAATGCGCACGGACACGCGGTATCCGGCTTGCATACCGGTTTGACTCCCGTGAGGGACAGCGACGGCTTGCTCAATCATTCGGTTTTAATTCTCAAGGAGAAATACGCTGCCGTCTCAACAAAACACACCTTATTGCTATACGCCGGACGGACGCGAACCGTTCCGGGAATCCGACCGCTACGCGGCGGGCGGCGAAGCGGTTGGCATGCATACGCCCGTGGCCCCCAAGGCATGTCGATCTGCCGCGATTTGAGATTTCCCCGTCTTTTCCGCGGCTATGCGAAGCTGGGCGCGCGGCTGATCTTCCTTCGGTCGGCGTTCACCGTTGCGACGGGCCGCGCTCACTGGGCTCCGATGCTTCGCGCCCGCGCGATTGAGAACGGATGCTGGATCACCCTCCCGCGCAGGTCGGCCGCTGCCCCGACGGAGGCAGAAACCACGGCCATTCAATGATTGTCTGGCCGCGGGGCCGGGTCACGGCGGATCTCGAAAGCGGGGGCGCCGGATTCGCAGCTCAGAAACTGAATCTCAGCGAGACTGAATCAGCGCGCCGCCAAATCGTTTCGCTCCGTCGCGATCGGCCCTACTCGATAAGAACAAGCGGAACCGGCAGCCTTTGCACGCAAAACACAGGCTCCAGCCGCCCGGTATGCCAACCGCCGCCGGGAAAACGGAAATTATGCGGTAATGATCATCTCCGGAAGTCTGATGCGGTTCCGAACCATGACATCTGCCGCCCCCCCCCCCCCCCGCAGCTTCAAGGCGATTGACCAGTCTCAATGATTCGTCGCCTGCAGCGGGAGTCCTCCCCGCCGCCGCAACTTGCATTGACCGCAGCCGAGGATATAAGCCTTTGATCTGTGGAGAGGTGGCCGAGCGGTCTAAGGCGCACGCCTGGAAAGCGTGTAGGCGGGTAACCGTCTCCAGGGTTCGAATCCCTGTCTCTCCGCCACTTCAGTATGGAACAAGGCAACGCCGCTTGGGCTTTACCGGTTGCGGCGTTCAGGGTGTTGAGCAATCCGGTCTTCGATCCGATGATGCGCGCCTCCTTGTCAGTGACCTCGACCCTCCGGGCGGGTGCGCACGGATGGTCGCGGCGATACCCGCCTCCCCGTCCTTCGGGACGGTTCCGGCGCCCACGACCTTCCTTGGAAACGCACCGAAAGGCCGGCGGGCGGAGATGCTTGGTTTAGGCTCCAACATGTTCGCTTTTTGTCGCTCGCACACGTCGGAGGCGCGGAATGGCCATGACGATTCGCGGCGTCTGGCGTCCGCAATCCCATGCAGAAAATGAAGACCCCGTTCGCCAGCGTTTCAACTCGGTAATTTCGCAAGAAGCTCAGTTCAGGGCGAAAAATTTCAGCCGTTGATGGTGCCGCCATCAATGTTGATGGATTGGCCGGAGACATAAGAAGCCGCGTCGCTGATCAGGAACATGATGACATTGGCCACCTCCTCGGGTTCGCCGAACCGTCTGAGGGGAATTTCGGATAGAACACGGTCACGTCTATCGGCCAGAACGCGGTCGGGCATGCCGGTCATGATGATGCCCGGGCAGACGCAATTGACGACAGCAGCAGGCGCAAATCTCTTGGAAAAGGCTCGGGTCAAACCGATCAGGCCGGCCTTGGCGGCGGTGTAAGAATAGTGATCGAAGGCGCCGCGATTGGCGGCGAGGGAACTGGTGAGCACGACTTTTGCAAGATCATCATCGGATTTTGCTTCGGCAAATGCCAAGCACATGTCGCGAGCATTCTTCAGGTTGTGGTCGATGGCGCGGTCCCAGACTTCATAGTCATCGCCCGCATCATGGTCAGGCTCAAAAACGCCCGCCAAATGAACAAGCGCAATCGGGACGCTTGGCGAGAGCCCAACCAGCCGCTTGCATTCGTTGAAATTCGAAAGATCAGAGGCTTCTGCAATATATGTCTTCGAGCCGTCCAAACTGCCTTCAAGCTTGGAGAGCTTCTCTGCATTGCAGTCAAGCAGCAGGAGATCAGCACCGGCCTGCTGACAGAAATGCGTCAGAGGCGTGCCAATGCCGCCAGCCGCACCTGTGATGACGACGGTCTTATTCTTTAAGGACTCAAAAAACATGGCTTCTCCAGCGCTCAAGTTCCAAGGGGCGCACCCGAAAGCACGCCCCCGGGAAGGACTTGTTCTTAGTTGATCGCGTGCTGAGCGGTGATCTCGGCGTTGGCGTCCGCGATTGCCGCGTTCAGCTTATCAAACCATTCAGTGCCATACTGGTCGGTATACCAGCCGATCATGTGTTCCTTGCCGGCCTCGAAGGTGGCCTTGTCTTCCGGCGAAGGCACATAAACGGTGCCACCGGCTTCGATGAACTGCGCTTGGGCGATGCCATCCTGCTGCTTGTTGAAGTTCGTCTGAACTTCAGCCATCTGAATCACGCCGTCGATGACCAGAGCGCGAAGATATTCCGGCAGGCTCTCCAGGAAATCCTGGCTCATCCAGTAGAAACCAGCGAGATAGGCATGCTCGTCAAGCACAGCATAGTTCAGGTGCTCATTGAGCTTGTTTGACACGACGTCGAGCGCGGCGTTCTTCGTGCCGTCAACAACGCCTGAGCCGAGAGCGCCGTAAAGCTCGCCCCAAGCCACAGGGGTCGGGTTGCCACCCAAGAACTTCACGAACTCCACCTGCAAAGGCGAGTTGATGGTCCGGATCTTCACGCCATCGAGGTCAGCTGCGCTCTTAATCTGATCTGAGGTCGTGTAGAAAGACCGCCAGCGGCCAGTGTTTGAGCCGGTGATTAGCCGCACTGTACCTGTGGCTTCCAGAACCGCCTCCCGCATCTGGTCGATAAACGGACCTCCAATCAGAACCTTCTCGGCCACGCGGTCATCTGTCAGCATATAGGGAATGTCGAGTACCTGCAGCTCAGGCACGAAGGGTGCGATACCCCCGAGCGAGGTATGCGTCAGCTCCAGCGTTCCCTGCTGCACACCCTCGATCATATCCTTGAAATTGCCAAGCTGGCCCGCCGGGAAAATCTCGACGGCAATGCGGCCGTTCGAACGGCTTTCGAGATAGCTCTTCAGCCAAACGCCCGGCACATGGTCATCGGAATTGTCCGCCGCAGGGCCGACATGACCGTATTTGAGTGTGAATTCCTGTGCGAATACGACGCCGGTTGAAAGGGCAACAGCGGCACCGCAAGCCAGGATGGATTTAAAGAGTTTCATAACTCTCCTCCCTTTTGGGTTTCTTATGTTTCCTTCACGCTCGGCTCTCGCGCGACACAAGGTGGTTTATGTTTTGTCCAGCCGTCCGGGCTAGACCAGTCCCAAGAGCCGTGGGACAGTAAGCGACAGGGCAGGAACAAACGTCACCGCCAAAATCACAGCAAGGTGGACCGCATAGTAGGGAATCATCTCGCGCGCGATCGTCGCAACCGGTACACCAGAGATGCCCGACCCGACAAATAGAACCAGCCCAAGGGGCGGGGTTGCCAAACCAATGGTCAGGTTGATCGACATGATTGCAGCAAGGTGCAGCGGATCGATGCCAAGCTTGATCAACGCAGGCCCCAGCAGTGGGGCCAGAATGATGATGGCCGGCCCGGAATCGAGGAACATACCGGTCGCAAGCAGCAGCAAGTTCACCAGAAGCAGGATCAGCATGAGATTTGTCGTGATGGTTGGGAGAGCCTCGGCGACCTTTGCGGGCAACTGCGAAAGGGTCATCGCATAGCCAAAACCAGCTGCGGCACCTACGACTATGAGAATGCTCGCCGAGGTCACGCCCGTCCCCGTCAGGATTTTCGGCAAGTCGGATAGTTTCAGCGTCCGGGTGTAGAAGAACCCGACAAAAAGCGCATAGATAACCGCAGAGCCAGCCGCTTCTGTCGGCGTGAAAACGCCGCTGACGATACCGCCCAAGATGATGACCGGCGTCATCAATGGGATGAATGCGTCTCGAAAGGCGACCGTCGATTCCTTGAAAGTCGCGTGTCGCTCAGTCTTCGGGAAGTCACGTTTCTTGCCCAGGTAAGAGGTCACCACCATCAGACCGAGCGCCATGACAAGCCCGGGCACGATGCCCGCGGCAAAGAGCGCGGCAACCGAGACATTCATCACATAGGCATAGACAATCATGATGATGCTTGGCGGAATGATCGGTCCGATGATCGAAGAGGCGGCCGTCACAGCGACAGCAAATCTCTTCGTGTAACCGTCACGCTCCATTGCGGGTACCAGCATGGAGCCGAGCGCCGACGTGTCGGCGACGGCCGAGCCGCTTAGCCCGGCGAAGAGCACGCTTGAAACGATATTGACCTGGGCCAAGCCGCCGCGCAGATGTCCGACAAGTACTTTGGCAAAATCCACGAGCCGAACTGTGATACCGCCGGTGTTCATTAGGTTGCCGGCAAGAATGAAGAGTGGAATGGCCAAGAGCGGAAACTGATCCATACCTGCGTAGAGACGCCGCGGCAGCGTTTGCAGGAAGATCTCCTTGCCGTCGTAGAAAAACCCAAAGATGGGGCCCGCGAGGAGCGCAAAGACGACCGGAACACCGAGAGCGATCAGCAGAAGCAGAACAAGGCCAAATGCAGGGGTCATAATGCGGCCCCCTCCGCGCTGTCGTTCAATACTTCTTCAAGGGCCTGCTCGACTGCGATCAACAAGAAACCAGATGTCGCCACGGGGATGGCCGCAGTTGTGTAGAAGAGGGGCAAGTAGAAACTCGACGCTGTCTGCCCCCAGGCGTTCCAGGCGAGGATCCATCCGAAATAGCTCATGACCGCGCAGGTCATGATGATGACGATGGCGATCAGAAAACGGATCATCCGACTGCCAATGCCAGAGAACATGTCTGGAATGATATCGATCGCCACATGCCGGCGGCGACGCATGGCAACAATAGACCCGACCGCTGCCAGCCAGATCAACAGGTAGCGCGCGACTTCTTCTGTCCATGAAAGGGAATCGTTCAGCACGTAGCGCCAGAAGACGCCAGCGGCGACCACGACGGTGATCACGGCGACCAAAAATCCACTCGTGACGTAAGCGGTATCAGCGATCCTCTTGTTGAGGATTCTTAGACCGCGGAGCAGCTGAACCATATGCTCCACATCCTCCCTCTTTGCAAACCACCGATCAAACTCCGAAATGCATCACTTCATTAGGTAGTGGACTCAATTATCCCCTTTGCGTCATTCCGCAGCATGCAGCGGATGACGGTCAGGATGACAGCGGCGGCGAAGTTGCGGGCCCGCTTGTCAAAGCGGGTCGCGACCCGCCGGAACTCTTTGATTCTTCCGAAGAAACGCTCAATGACATTGCGCTTCGCATAGACAGCTTTATCCAGCGGCCGCTGCTGCCTGCGGTTCGACTTCGACGGAATGACGGCCCGGCAGCCGGCTTCCGCCGCCTGCTTGAGAACGGCCTCGGTGTCGTAAGCCTTGTCGGCGATCAGGACGCAGCCGGCTTCAAGGCCGTCAAGAAGGGGCGCCGCCTCGGCGCAGTCGGCGGCCTGCCCGGGCGACAAGCGCATGCGGCGCAGCCCGCCCTTGCCGTCGACCATGGCATGAATCTTCGTCGTCCATCCGCCCCGGGAACGCCCGATCTCCTGCGGCTCGCCGTCCTTGCGCGACCCGGCGGCATGGCGGTGAGCGCGGATCGACGACGAGTCGATCATCCGGCTCCGCGGCGCCGGATCGCCGTCGTCTTTTTCGTCCGCGGCTTCTTCTTCCGCTTCTTCAAGCCGTTGAAGATCTTCAAGAATCTTCTGCCAGCGGCCCGATTTGCTCCAGCGGGTAAAACGGTTGTAACAAGTCGTGTAAGGCCCGTAACGCTCGGGCAGATCCCGCCATGGCATGCCGGTGCGCAGCACGAAAAATATCCCATCCATTACCTTACGGTCGTCCTTGCGCGGCGGCCCGGGCAGGCCTTTCGGCATCACACGCTCCATCCGCTGCCATTGCTCGTTCGTCATGTCATGCCGGCTGCCGATCATTTCAAATCTCCTTCAAGCATTCTCACCGCTGGTCGTGCGGCACTGTGCCGCAACCAGCTCGGCATGTCAAATATTTGAGGACACAACCTAGTAGACCGCGATTGAGGCGGATCTACATGTTGTATGCGGATCAAGCGGGTGCGATACTCTTGATTCTGACAGAGAGCCGCCGGCTGAACCCGGTGATGCATTTAATGGTTGTACGGGCGTCCTGTTGTCCCATCGCGTCCCTACACTGTCCTGAAACCGGTCCTCAGATAAGCTCGACTACAATGTCGTCAGACCCACGACGCTGATTTTATCAGCGATGCGGTAATAACGAATATCGCAAGATACCATTCATCAAACCAACCGTCATTACATTCCGCAAATCCAGATGCAGCTTGATGCGTGTTGCCTGATTTTCCTCCGCCTTTCAGCCTGGCGCCAGCAGCTTCCACGCTTCGTGGGAACCGAGTGGTTCCGGACGGCTGCAGTCAGTGGAGAGTTCGATCCATGCCTCCGCTTCGCCGGCATTGAGAATCGAGGTCATGACATCGACCGCATGAAGCGCGAGATCAAAGGAGCAGCGGTGCGGCCTGTTGTTCCGGATCGCCTGAACCATGTCGGCAAGTCCCGCGGACCGATAGTTCGACAACCCGTTTGATGAGGACTGGAACTGATTCGGTTTGCCGAGCGGATGGTCCCGGGCGGAAATTTCTTTCACAACCCCGTCCTTCCCGGCGAATTCGAGCTTTCCGCCGAAGAAATTGGGATCGGGAATGAACAAGGACCCTTCGGAGCCGTAAATCTCCATGCAGGAATGCCGGTGCGACCATACATCCCAACTCGCTGACAGCGTCACGGAGGCGCCGGAGCGGAAATCAAGCAGCGCATGAATGTTCGTCGGCGTTCTGACGGGAATGTCTTCGCCTTTGCGTGGGCAGTCAGCGCTGATCGTACGCGTCGGGCGGGGCATCGTGGAAAGCGCGGCGACACGCCGGACAGGACCGGCGAGTTGAATCAGGTTGGTGACGTAGTACGGACCGATATCCAGCACAGGTCCGCCGCCGGGCAGGAAGAAGAAGTCCGGATTCGGGTGCCAGTGCTCCATGCCGCGGCTCATGACGTGAGCTGTCCCCGCGGTGATCTCGCCGATCCGGCCATCGTCTATGCATGCTCTCGCCTGCTGATGGGGGGCGCCGAGAAAGGTATCGGGAGCCGAACCGATCCGAAGGTCGCGTTCTTTTGCCAGACGCTGAAGCTCCCGTCCGTCCTCAAGACGCAGAACCAGCGGCTTTTCGCTGTAGACATGCTTACCCGCCTCAAGAATCTGTCTGGAAACCCGATAATGCGCGTCGGGAACTGTCAGGTTGACGATGACATCAATGTCGTCCGAAGCCATCAGATCATCCGGGGACAGTGCGGGGACGCCGAATTCCTCACTGCGGCGGCGGGCTTTCCCGCTGTCAATGTCCGCTACAGCTCGAACTTCCATTCCCGCGAACACAGGCATAAGATTGATATAGGTCGGAAAGATGTTGCCGCACCCGATGATTCCTATGCCGAATGCAGTCATTGCGCCTCTTCCTCCATAGCCCTGATCGACGACAAAGATCTTTCCGCGAAGCGCTGGTCGTCGCTGGGATTGTCGTGTTCCACCACCCGGCAGATATGCGGCGCGTCACCGATCGCGGCAAGCAGCGTTTTCCAGTTCATCACCCCGTAGCCGATATCGGCCCACCCGTCCTCGTCCTCGCAGCATCCCTCCGGAGCGATGTCTTTGATGTGCACCGCGCCGATCCTGCCCGTAAAATGGCTGATCCAGTGCAACGGATCCCCGCCCGCCGCCTGCACCCATGCGACGTCCAACTCAAGGAGCAGTCTCTCATCGGCTTCCATTATACAGGTGATCGGCATGCGGCCGTCATCACAGGCGTGGAACTCGAAATCATGATTGTGCCAGCCGAAGCCTAAGCCCGCGTCAAAAAGGGGTCGGCCCGCAGCCGCAAGCCGGCGCCCGAATCCGGCCCAGCCCTGTGATGTCGACGGCCGTTCCCCGGGCATCAGATAGGGCGCGTACAACTGTCCCACTCCCAGCCGTTTCGCAAGCGCGATCACCCGTCCGGGCTCCGCTTCGACCGTTTCAAGATTGACATGGGCGGTCGGCATGCCGAGACCTGTGTCTGACAGCCCGAGGGCCAGATCAGGGTCCGACAGCAGCGCGCCGAAACACTCGACATGCGCGTAACCGGTCTCAGCCAGCATTCCGAGCGTTTCATGAAGCGGCCCGAATTTCCGCGATGAATACAGTTGGTAAGAATATTTGCTCATGGATATCGCCTTTTGTCACGGAGGGTACGCAGCATGATTCTGACCGGGAAACCCGCTGTGCCGCGCATCCGCCCAAGAGATTCCGGAATCGTGAGAATTCACTATGCGGGACGCCGTCTCTTCGCCTGCGCGGCGGGGACTATAACCGGGCCTCATTCGCGTCATCGAAAATCGAGCCGCGTTCAACATCCAATCCGACTGTCAATTTATCGCCGACAGAGACTCTTTTCCGGCCGTCAAGAAAGAAATGAAAGGGTTGCCTGCCGATCGAAGTCCATATCAAAGTGTCCGCGCCCATGGGCTCGAACAGTTCAACCTCCACTCCGGCGGAAAACGGCATGTTTGCCGCTTCCTCGCCGATGACAACATGCTCAGGGCGGATGCCGAGCCAAGCCGCTCCTTCCACAGGCCCGTTCGTCCAGCGGTAACTGTCCAGCCCGATTCGCGCGCCCTCGGCGAGAAAAGCGCCGTTCTCAATTTTACCGGAAAAGAAGTTCATCGCCGGGGAGCCGATGAACTCAGCCACATACTTGGTTTCCGGCCGGTTGTAGATTTCGCCAGGGGAATCCAGCTGCTGTATCTTTCCCCCGCGCAGTATGGCGATACGGTCGGCGAGTGTCATCGCCTCGATCTGATCATGCGTGACGTAAATCATGGTGTTCCTGAGCTGCTGATGCAGCCGCTTGATCTCAACGCGCAGATCGCTCCTCAGTTTCGCATCCAGATTACTCAGAGGCTCGTCAAACAGAAAGACGTCGACATCGCGCACAAGCGCCCGGCCTATGGCCACGCGCTGCCTCTGCCCGCCGGAAAGCGCTGCCGGCCGCCTTCTCAGCAGAGGTTCGATACGAAGGAGGCGCGCCGCCTCGGCGACCCTTTTCTCAATCTCCGGCTTCGCATGACCAGCGTTCTTCAGGCCGAAGCTGAGATTTCCTTTCACGCTCATCTGCGGGTAGAGCGCATAGGATTGAAACACCATACCGATGCCGCGCTCGGAAGGCTGCTCCCAGGTCACGTTCCGTCCGTTGATGAAAATCTGGCCGTCGGTGACTTCCAGCAGACCGGCTATGCAGTTCAGCAAAGTCGACTTGCCGCAGCCGGAAGCTCCCAGCAGCACCAGAAACTCGCCCTCATGGATTCCAAGGTTCAGATCCTTCAGCACATCGACTGCGCCGAAGCTGAGATCCAGATGCTTGATTTCGACCGAGTACGCCATGCCGTCAACCCTTGACCGCCCCGGCCGCGATCCCGCGCACAAAAAGCTTGCCTGAAACAAAATAGATCGCGAGAGGAACCAGTCCCGTCAGTATCGTCGCCGCCATGTTGACATTGTATTCCTTCACGCCCTGGACCGAGTTGACGATATTGTTCAGCTGCACCGTCATCGGATAGCTGTCCGGTTTGGCATAGATCACGCCGAAAAGAAAATCGTTCCAGATGCCGGTCACCTGGAGAATGACCGCGACTACAAATATGGGCAGCGACATCGGCATCATTATGCGCAGGTAAATTCCCCAGAACCCGGCGCCGTCGACGCGCGCCGCCTTGAAGAGTTCCTGAGGAAGAGAAGCGAAGTGGTTGCGGAAAAGCAGAGTCAGTATCGGCATGCCGAAAATTGTATGCACGATCACCAGCCCTGACAGTTCCGTGTAGAGATTGATTTCCCGCAGCAGAATGACAATCGGATAGATCATCACTTGATAGGGAATGAACGCGCCGAAAATCAGGATCGTGAAAAACAGATCGGCCCCTTTGAAACGCCAGTTCGCCAGCGCGTAGCCGTTGACGCTGGCCACGGCGATCGACACGATGACCGAAGGCACGGTGATGCGCACCGAATTCCAGAAGCCGCGCGACAACCCGTCGCAGTTCAGGCCGGTGCAGGCTTCGGACCATGCCTTGACCCATGGCTCAAAGGTGATTTCGAGAGGCGGGGAAAATATGTTGCCGACCCGGATTTCAGGCATTCCCTTCAGGCTCGTCACCACCATAACGTAGAGCGGCACCAGATAATAGACCGCGATAACGATCAGTGTGCCGTAAAGGAAGATATTCCGCCGTGACAGGGTTTTTCTCGGAGCTGGTCCTCTGGGCTCTTCCCGCATGCGGGGCGGTTCACGCACTGCGGCGTCCTCCGAACTCCAGATACGCCCAAGGAACCAAAATGATCAGCACGCTCAGCAGCATCATTGTCGATGCGGCGAACCCCTGCCCGAGATTTTGTCCGCCGAACATGTAGTCAAAAACATACTTCGCCGGAACTTCCGAAGCGAGACCGGGACCTCCCGATGTCTGCGCCACGACGAGGTCGTAGACACGGATGATACCGGATGAGAGGATGACCAGAGTGGTTATGAAGACCGGCCGCATCATCGGAATCACTATGAACAGGTAGGTCTTCCAAGCGGGAATCCCGTCGACGCGCGCGGCCTTCCAGATTTCTTGGTCTATCCCGCGCAGCCCGGCAAGCATCAGCACCATGATCAGGCCGGTCCCCTGCCACAGGCCCGCGAGCAGAATGCCGTAGATAACAATGTCAGCATCGAACAGCGGATTGAACTCAAAACTCTCGAAGCCCAAGCCGCGGACAATGTTCTGCACGCCGAACTCGGGGGTGAGGATCCATTGCCAGGCAAGTCCCGTCACAATGAATGACAATGCGTATGGATAGAGGAATATCGTGCGGAATGTGTTTTCAAACCTGATCTTCTGGTCCATCAGCGCCGCCAGCAGAAAACCGATGACCAGAGAAAAGACCAAAGCGCACACGCCGTAGATCGCCAGATTCTTGATCGATATGATCCACCGGTCAGTTGACCAGAGACGTTCGTACTGATCCAAGCCGACCAGCCTGCTGTTCGGCAACAGCTTCGATTTCGTGAAGGAATGGTAAATTGTCCATGCCGTAGCGATGACAAAGACTCCGACGGCGGTGCAGGCCATCGGAACGGCAGCGATCTTCGCCGGAAGGTTCACGGCGAAGGCATGTTCGATCCTTCCGGGTTTGGACCGTGCCCTGTCGAGCGAGGAAACTGTCAGGACGGCGAAACCGACAACCGAGAGAAAGGCCGCGCCGAACAAAGCCAAAGGCTCAAAAACACTCCAGATTTCCCTCCCCTCCCTGAAGAGAGGGAATGTCGACTGCCACCAATTCTGGCCAAAAACCCACAGCGCCAGAGCAGCGGCCGCAGCTGCCTGCCAGCCGAGAACCGGACGTGAAAGCCGGCCCGGCAGGCTGATCCCGGCGGCCCGGCGGAACAGGAGTCCGGCACACGCCATGGAACCGAACAGGAACAGCCAAGCGGCCGCCCCCGTGATGTCGGCAAAAACGCCCACGAGAGACAGAACGAAGGAGGCCGCGGCCAGTGCCGCCAGGCGAATGAACCAGAGTTCGATTCCCGGTCGCTGCATTTCGTGCAATCCCGGCCCTGCCCGCTGTCAGGCTCTGTTGAATCGCCGGCGAGGTTTCATTTCAGGTTTTTCCTGACCTGTCCGGCAATGACGTCATCAATTCAAAAGCACCTCTGAGTTGAAACCGACGCGCCGCCGGCGGCATTGTGAACCGAGGCGGCGCGCCGGACGTTTTCGCGGCAGTCAATCGGCGTTTCTGATGATATCCGCGTAGGACGCCTGAACTTCTTCCACACTCATTGAGTGGTCATTCCAGAACGCCGTCATCAAATCGTTGAGTTGATTGGTGGTGTCCTGGGAAAAGACGATATCGGTGGAAGGGAGCACATTGCCGGAAGCGAGGATATCCAGCCCTTTTTTCATGCAGTCATTCGCGGCTCCAAGGTCAACGTCACCCCGAACCGGCAAAGAACCCTTTTTCAAGTTAAACGCGACCTGGACATCCGGGCTGAGCAGCAGGGCGGCCAGTTCTTTCTGGGCCGCGGTAATTTCCTCGTCATCGACGGCCGGAAAGTAGAAGGCGTCGCCGGCGGTGTCGAGAACACCTTCAAAGCCCAAGCCGGGAAGACAACTGTAGTCAACGCCGGCAACCTGACCGGCGACCTGGAATTCCCCTTGGGCCCAGTCGCCGTGGATTTGTCCGCCGGCTTTCCCCGTGATCACCAGACTGGTCGCTTGATTCCATTCATTCACATTCGACCCGGTCGACAGCTTCCGGGCCTCGTCAAATGCCTGAAACACACGCGTGTATTCAGGGCCGGCGGCGACCGACGCGTCCTTGTCCAAATTGACCGCGGCCCAGACTTCCTTCGGAAGCAACCCGACGCTGATCGCGCCGAAGGCAAGGTTGGTCTGCCAAGACTGCTGCCCCATCGCCAGAGGAATGACACCCGCTTCCCGAAGCACGGGAGCGGCCGCCACGAACTCATCCCAGTTCGCCGGAACCGGCAGGCCGGCATTCTCAAAAGCTGAATGGGAAAGCCAAAGCCACTGAGTCGAATGGATATTGACCGGCGCACAGTAGATGCGGCCCTCGTAAGTGCATGCGTCAAGCAGTTTCGACGGATAAACGATATTTTTCCAGCCCTCAGCCTCCGCCACATCGGTAAGATCAAGCAGCAAGCCGGCTTGAATCAACTCTTCGGCCTGCCGTCCGTGATTAAACTGGAACGCTCCCATCGGGTCTCCGCCCAATATGCGGCTGACCATGATCGGACGCGCAGTTCCTCCTGATCCCGCAATCGCACCATCCACCCATGTGTGCTCGGTTTTTTCGTTGAATGCCTTGGCGAATTCAGCGACAGCCGCCGCTTCACCGCCAGATACCCACCAATGCGTGACCTCAAGATCAACCGCATGGGCGCACCCTGCCGCCAATACAGACGCGCATGCGAAACTTACCCGCTTCTTCTTCATGACCACCCTCCTATCGTTGTCATAAACCGGAAAGCTGATTGCCACACTTTACAGCCGGACGCAACATCTGGCATGCCCGGCTCCGAATTAGCAAGTAGCGCACAACCGGTCGCACGGCGGATCCGACTGTTTCGCCCGCTGCCGTCGGCCGGCGAGCAACGCTGAGCATCAGACAGGACAGTCCTTGATTTCAGCACAGATTTCCAGCCACGTAAACAATTGACCATGCCGCAATCGGCCGCGAAACTATCGGATATATTAAGGAGAAAAATACCCGGACTATCCGGACGTTTCGTTTATAAGGTGCGCTGAACCGGCTGGGCACGCTGTCTCCGGCACCTGTGCCGGAGAGGGAAAAGCGGGGATGTCCCACTTGGTGTTGAATTTGATACAGGCGGTGTTGCCTCTCCCCCGAGCATCAGCCCGGGGATTTTTTGAAGAAAAGGAAGCAATGCCATGAAGACCATTAGCACATTCCCCCGCGCCTCCGCCAGCGTTTCGAACATCAACGCGCTCGTCGAAGAGGCGTACGAAGACGTGACCGAGAGTTTCGAGAAATTCTGTCTGACGACGGGCATCGCGTATCTGCGGCAGATGATGGACGAGGACGCCGAACGGCTTGCCGGGAAGCGTTACAGTCATTCTCCCGACAAGCCGGGGCACCGCTGGTGCCATGCGCGTTCCCAGGTCGGGTTTCACGGCGGCAAGGTCGGCATCGACCGTCCCCGGCTCCGCTGCAAGGCTGCGGGCAAGGAGATGTCTCTGCCGACCCAGTAAGAGATCTCCGCGGACGGTTATCTTGATCAACAGTCGATGAACCTGATGACGGCGAACGCAGCGACCCGCAAGTTCCGCCGGGCGGTGAGGATTCCGGAGGCCGGGGTTCCGTGCGGGGCGGGCTGCGGGCTGTCGAAATCAGCCGTGTCCCGCCGGTTCAAGGCGTTGACGCAGGCGAAGTTTGATGAATGGATGACTTCCGATCTGTCGGAGCTTGATCTCGTCGCGATTCAGATCGACGGGCTGCATCTGAGCGACCGCCTGCTGATGATCGGGGCGGTCGGCATTGACGCGTCCGGGCGTAAGCGCCCGCTTGGCGTCATCGAGGGCGCGACGGAGAATGCTGCGACGGTGCAGGCTCTGCTTGATGATCTGATCGGGCGCGGGCTTGATCCAGAGGGCTGTTATCTGTTCATCGTCGACGGAGCCAGGGCGCTCAGCAAGGCGATCCGGCGCACTTTCGGCGCGGACATCCCTGTCCAGCGCTGCCAGGTTCACAAGGGCCGCAACATCACCGACCGTCTCGCCGCGGAACATCACGCCGCCGTGCGGCGGACGCTCAGACAGGCCTGGGAACTTGATGACGCCGACAAGGCCGAGCGGCTGATGCGCAGCCTGGCCCGGCGGTTCGAACAGGAGGCTCCGGACGTCTCCCGGTCGATACTTGAGGGCCTGGACGAGGTCCTGACCGTTTCCCGGCTCGGCCTGCCGTTAGAGCTGCGGCGGTCGCTGGCGAGCACGAACATCATCGAGTCGATGAACAGCACGGTCCGGCAGGTCTGCCGCAACGTGAAGCGCTGGAGAAACGCCGGGATGGCTCTGCGCCAGCCCGCGGCCGGCATGACAGCGGCCGAGAAGGGTTTCCGCCGCATCAAGGCGTACAGGCAGCTGCCCGTTCTCAAACAGGCTCTCATCGAACATCGTCGAAAGAATCGGCTTGACCGGCTCAAGGACGCCGCGTAGATAGTCGACAGGCGGCATCGCTCCTGCGGGTTTCAACACCGATCGGGACATCCCCGGGAAAAGCGGCGCATATTCCGGGATCTCAACCTCGCACCTTTAGGCCCTGGCTCAAAAAAATTGAAGGGCTTGGCCGATATATAGTGTCGCTAAGGAATTGGCAACAAGTTGACGCTAAAGTCCCTCGCGGCTCTTGAGGCGTGAGTGCCCAGGCACATGTCACAACCCGGCGTGACAAGTCAAATTTTTGGGTATAGAGCATGGAAGGGGAGCCGCCGAATCTTGAAAAGCCGCTGCGCCGGCCAGCGCACTTCCCCGCGTCTTGGATATTTCGGCCCAACCCGCCTTCCCACAAATCCCGAAATGCCGGACCGCTGAAACAGCCAAACGAATCCGGTCTCCAGAGCCGTTTTCGTATAGCAGTGAGGATTCAGGTTGTTCTTGCGGCGTCCATGGCGAATTGCCGCTTCAGATATAAAACCGACAGCGGCGGCATAGCGGCTCGAGACCACAATTCGGGCGTTCAGAATCGTGTCCTGCCGCGCGCCCGGGCCATGAATTAACAGTATTGCGCCGTAATTGCGCTTGCCGTGGGTCAAAGCCGGCGTCACTGCGAAACCGTGAGGAGACTCACGCGTTGCGGTCATGCCGAGGCTGTATTCGCGTCGTGAATCAGCTTTCTGAGTTAATCGCCCCGGCTGAAAACCGACATCGAACCGCGAAACGGTCACTTGGTCAAACGCATCGAACAGACTTGCCAAAACGGCAACGCTGGCCACAAAACCTAACAAGCAGTCCATGCCCAAAGGCCGTTGGATCAAGCGACATCACAAGAAAGGCTTTGCCGAAGTTCCGCCAAGACCTGCCTCAGTGACGGGCGTAAAGATACTGCAGACCTCTTAAAAAGTTCTCAACCGTCCCAGTAATTCGGGCAGATTCCGGTGTTCTTGATGGCCGTCGCGCCGAGCTCGGCGGACCTGACCAATCCCCCCCCCCCCCCATCCTGCCCCCCCCCCCGGCGAAAACCGCCGGAATTGCGTCCGATTCCACCGGTTTTCCAAGGCTCGCTGACAATCCCTCGGCTGCGATCACGCCGGCAACCGGATGAAACGGGCCGCAAAACTGGCGCAAGCCACGTCACAGCGCGTCTCTACCGCACGGAAATCTTTGATCTTCAAAGACAAATTCTTGATCTGATTCAGCCATTCCTCACCTCCCGGCCGCAATCTGGCACCGTCTCCGGTTCAGTTGCGGAGGAAACACAGCCAGTGCTTCCGGCACACACGAATCAGCGGGATTCACCGCCAACGACAAAGACATGCTTTCAGGCTGCTCAAGAAACGGCACATGATAAATCGCACGCGGGGCTCAACTGATCGGTGAAAGCCTGCCAACGCATCCGTCGGCACCTGTCAGAACTCGATCCAAACACCGTCCTGTGCACTGCTTTCGATGCAGGCTTCAATGAAACGCATACCGGCGAGCCCCGCTTCGACTCCCGGCAGGTTTTCAACTTTTTCGCCACGGATCAAAGCAGCCGCTTCCCTGTAAATCGTGGCAAACCCCTCAAGGTAGCCTTCAGGGTGACCGGAAGGGACACGCAGCAGTTCTTGTGTAACCGTCGATGACGACGCGCCGCCCCGTGTCAGCACGCGCTTCGGCCCACCATACGGCGTAAACAGCATCATGTTCGGATTCTCTTGGGCCCAGCAGACCGAACCCTTATCGCCGTAAACCCGCAGCGTCAGATCATTCTCGTGCCCAACGGCAACCTGACTGGCCATGAGCGTGCCTTTGGCCCCGCCCTTGAACCGAAAGCGCGCGTACGCATTGTCATCTAAACTCCGGCCGTCGACAAACGATGTAAGGTCGGCGGAAAGTGTTTTGACCTCAAGGCCCGTGACAAACTGCACAAGATTGAATGCATGGGTTCCGATGTCGCTGATGCAGCCGCCTGCGCCCGAACGCTCCGGGTCCAGCCGCCACACCGCCTGCTTGTTTTCCGGACCGGGAGCTTCCGCCAGCCAGTCTTGCAGATACTCGACCACGACCAGCCGCAGCTTTCCCAACTCTCCTTGCGTCGCCATCTCACGCGCCTCTCGTACCAGCGGATAGCCGGTGTAGTTGTGCGTCAGAATGAACCGCTTGCCGCTCGCCCGCGCCGCAGCCGCGATGCGTTCGGCATCGGCTGTCCGATGCGCCATCGGCTTATCACATATGACATGAATCCCCGCCTCAAGAAACGCAACCGCCGGATCGGCATGCATATGATTCGGCGTTACGATCGATACCGCGTCCACCCCGTCCGAACGGGCAGACTCCGCCCGGACCATCTCCACGTAGCTTCCGTATATCCGGTCCGTCTGGAGCCCGAGCCGCCTTCCTGATGCCAGTGATTTTCCGGGCGTCGAGGACAATGCTCCCGCGACCAGTTCCCATTCGTCATCAATCCTTGATGCGATGCGGTGCACCGCCCCGATGAAAGCGTCCTTGCCGCCTCCGACCATTCCGAGTTTCAGCCTGCCCGTCATCGTTTAGTCCGATACTCCGAGCATGCCGCGAATCTCCGCCTTGCTGGTGTCCCCGCCGGCGAAATCGTCGAATGCTTTGTCCGTTACATCTATGATGCAGTTTTCAATGAAAGGCGCACCTTCAGCGGCGCCCTGCTCCGGTGATTTGAGGCAACACTCCCATTCAAGCACCGCCCAGCTGTCGTAGCCGTACTCCGCAAGCTTGGAAAAAATCGCGGGGAAATCGATCTGTCCGTCGCCGAGACTCCGAAACCTGCCCGCGCGCTTGATCCAGGGCTGATAGCCCGAATAAACGCCTTGTCTGCCATCCGGGTTGAATTCGGCGTCCTTGACGTGAAAAGCGCATATCCGGTCGTGATACAGATCCAGAAATCCCAGGTAATCAAGCTGCTGAAGCAGAAAATGCGACGGGTCATAATTGATTCGGGCTCTTTCATGTCCGTCAAGCGCTTCCAGGAACATCTCGAATGTCGCGCCGTCAAATACGTCTTCACCCGGATGGATTTCGAATCCGATATTCACGCCGGCGCTCTCGTAGAAATCGAGAATGGGTCGCCAGCGCCGCGCGAGTTCAGCGAATGCCTCTTCAATCAAGCCGTCCGGGCGCTGCGGCCACGGGTAAAGAAAGGGAAATGCCAGCGACCCTGTGAAACTGACACTGTTATCAAGGCCCAGTCTGCGGCTGGCGGCGGCGGCCTGCCTGACCTGGGCAGCCGCCCATTCGGTCCGCGCCGCGGAATTACCGCGTACGGAAGCGGGCGCAAATGCGTCAAAAGCCCTGTCGTACGCAGGGTTCACCGCGATCAGCTGACCCTGAAGATGCGTGGAGAGTTCCGTGATCTCGACACCTGCCTCAGCGCATATGCCTTTGATTTCATCGCAGTATACCTGGCTTTCAGCGGCTCTGTCGATATTGAAAAGCGCAGGGATGAATGTGGGTATCTGGACCCCCTTATATCCGAGGCTTGCCGCCCAGCGGGCGATACTCTCAAGCGTATCAAACGGCGGTTCGCCGGCGGCGAATTGCGCCAGGAATATCCCGGCTCCCTTGATTGTCGTCATCTCTTGCTGTTCCCGGTATCATTATGCCTTGGCCGACGCGCAGCCGGCTGTGTCTTGTCACCTTCACCTGCGCGGCATGGCCGGCAACGGGGCCGATCCGTTCCGGCTGAAGTCCGCGGCCGCGCCGCCGTTACGGATTTCGGCCGCTGGAACCGGACCCAACGGAAATGCCTTGAACTCCGTCATTTTCCGCTGCGGAGTCCGGCAAGCCTTCGGGCGTTCGTCAGAACCAGCTTTCGCCTATATTCTGCTGCGCGACACTCTCCCCACCATGGAAAATCCGGCAAGTCAAGGATCGCGGGCGGAGTCCGCCGCGTTTCCCCCGTTCTGAACAAGCAGAACCGGCGCCGATACCGGATAATGCGTCAACAGCTGCCAGCCCGGATTCGGTTTCGTGCCGGACCTTGCCGGCTCCGTGGGCGTCCTCCATATCCGACGGCTGCATCTGCCAGCGGCGCACCGGGGGGGGGGCTGAACAGAGTTCAAATTTTTCGGCCGGCGCGGCGCGCTTCGTTTCCGTGCCGTCTATCTGAAAATTTCATTTATACCTGCGGCAAGCGACGCCGGACTGACAGAGCACACAACATTTCGGACGCAGACATTTTTGATTGACAGCTGGCCGCGGATTGACGCAGGGTGACCGGATTATCAGTTCGCGGTGCACGACATGCCAAGGTCCGGCCACAATACGGAAAACCATCACACTGCCGAACCGGGCGAAAACACCGGCAAAGGCGCACTCGAAGGAGTGCGCGTTCTGGACTTCACCCAAATGATGCTGGGACCGCTATGCACGCAGACATTGGCGGATCTGGGCGCCGACGTCGTGAAAGTCGAGCGGCCCGGCAGCGGCGACTGGATGCGCGGCATGCCGATGCTGGGGGAATTTGTCGGCAAGGACTCGGCGGCGTTCCTGTCATTCAACCGCAACAAGAAATCCATCGCAGTCGATCTCAAACATGAAAAGGGCCGGCAGGTGCTGCTTGATATCGCGCCCGAATTCGATGTGGTCGCAGAAAATTTCCGCACCGGCGTCATGGACCGGATCGGGCTGGGCTATGCGGATTTCAAAAAAGCGCGGAATGACGTCATCTATGCCTCCGGCTGCGGCTGGGGCAGCGCGACGAAACTCGCCCGCGACAACTGGCCGGGCCAGGACCTGCTCATTCAGGCTATGTCCGGCGTTATGTACAATACCGGCAAGGCCGGAGACCAGCCCACCCCCTGCGGCACGCCGATCGCCGATTTCGCGGCATCTCAGTCGATGGTCGCCGGAATCCTGGCGGCGCTTATCGCCCGCGACCGGCAGGGGACCGGACAGCATGTCGAAGTCGACCTGTTCTCTTCAACGCTGAATGCCATGGCTCAGGAGAATTTCGCGGTCCTCAATCAGAACGCCCGGTTCCGGCGGTCGAAGACAGGTCTCGCCACCCCTTGGAACAGTGCGCCCTACGGCCCCCACCCCACCTCAGACGGGTATGTCGCCATCGCCATGAGTCCGCTGAGCAAGCTCGCCGAACTGCTCGACGATCCCGCGATTGCCGGGATGGAAGGATTTTCCGACCGCGACGCGATCAAGAACCGGATCGACAACCGCACCAGAAAGATGACCACGAGCGAACTGCTTAACCTGCTCCGGGAAGCCGATCTCTGGTGCGCGCCTATCCGGAATTCCTGCGAAGCGATGAGATATATCGCCGAATCCGAACCGGACCTTCTGATCGAGATGGACCACGCCGAAGCCGGCGCCATCAAAGCCATCGCCTGCCCGATCAGGATGTCGGACACTCCGGCGGATCGGACCGATGCGCCGCCGCGCGTCGGCGAGCACACGGATGAAGTTCTTGAGGATCTCGTCGGCGCCGCCCGTCTTGCCGAATTGAAATCCAGCGGAGCGGTCGCATGAGCGGCAAGAGGCTGCATCCGAATCTGATTCTGACCCGGCAAGACGCTGTTTGGGAACTGCGCATCGACAGAGAAAGCGCCCTCGGCGCCCTCAATTCGGAAATCATGGGCGCATTGCACGGATTCGCGGCCGAGTTGAGCGAGAATCGGGAGTGCCGCTGCCTTATTCTCACCGGAACCGGGCGGGGATTCGTGGCGGGAGCGGATATCGCAGGCTACCATGACGTCAGCCAAGCGGAGTTTGACGCGTTTCAGCTCCGTTCGCGCGCGACATTCGACCGTATCGCGGGTCTTCCCCAGATCACGATCTGCGCGGTGAACGGCTACGCGCTCGGCGGCGGATTTGAACTGGCCCTCTGCTGCGACATCGTTCTGGTGTCAACACAGGCGAAGCTCGGACTGCCCGAAATCAAACTGGGACTTCTCCCCGGCGGCGGCGGAACGCAGCGGCTGTCGCGTCTGATCGGCAAAATGCGCGCCAAGGAGCTGATCCTGTCAGGCAGATTCATGGATGCCGAAGAGGCGGTGCGGTGCGGCGCGGCATTGAAATCGCTGCCGCATGACGAGTTGCTGCCGCATGCTTGGAAAATGGCGGCCGAATTCGCCTCCCAGGCTCCGCTTTCCCTCGCGGACGGGAAAAGGCTCGTCGATCAGGGACACGACGCATCACTTTCCGCCGCGTTGACGTTTGAGCAGAGAATTCTCAGCGCGCTGTTCGCCTCATCAGACGCCAAAGAGGGAATCTCCGCCTTCATGGAAAAACGGACCCCTGACTTCACCGGAAATTGAGAGATTCACATGGGTTTGAACAACGTCATCAGCTATCGGTCCGGACCGATTTCCTCGGTAAGCATGGGGCTGCCGGGCGATCATGAGGGAAAATCCGCGACACGGGCGTTCTTTGTGCAGGGCAGCGGACGCCTGGCTCTGATCGACAGCGGAATCTACGCCGGCTATCCGTCCCTCATACAGGCATTCCGGGAAATCGGACGTCAGCCGGGCGATCTGGACCTTCTGCTCAACACCCATGAGCACATGGACCACGTGGGCAACAACGGGCCGCTCAAGCGGGACACGGGCTGCAGGATACTGGGACATGAAGCCCGCGCCGACCGCATCGCCGACAATATGCTGAACGCTGAAACCATCGTTCACGCCTTCCCGGCCGGAAGGTCATTCGACCTGAAATCCGAATATCTCGATTGGATGGCGCCCTTTGAAGGTCCGCTCGACGGTTTCCTGGAAGACGGAGATCAAGTCGAACTCGGCGGGAAGATTGTCTTGGAAGCCGTTGAATGTTTCGGACATTCAATGGGGGAACTCGGTTTCTTCGAGCATTCCAGCCGGTCTTTGATCATTGCGGATCCGCTTCTGCCGGACTTCAATCCGGTGCTGTATCTTTATGAAGATCCGACCGTCATGCGGCAGACTTTCGACAAACTTGAACGATTCCTCAAAGAGCGGGACGTTCAGACGGTGATTCCAGCCCATGACGAGCCGTGTGACGCGGACTCCGCGGCCGACTTAATCGCCGACTGCCGGCGGCGGGTCGACGACGTCGAAAGGTCGATCGTCAGACACATCGATTCCGATCCCGGCATAGGTTTCGCGGCGCTCCGGGACCGCGTCTGCGAGGATAACGGGAAAGTGCCCGAATGGCGGGCCCTGATTTCGATCGATGCCAGTGTTCGGGCCTTTGAATCGGAGGGCCGGTTTGAGATGCCTCCGGGGTGGAGATCGCTTTGAAAGCCGCAGTCCTCGGATGCGGCGTGATGGGGCCGCAGATCGCGCTGTCCCTGGCGCTGGGCGGCATTCCGGTGAATTTGTGGGCGAGGCGGAAGGAATCGCTCGGCGACGCGGTCGCAGCGATGAAAGACGCGCAGAAATTCCTTGTCGGCCATGGCCTGCTCGCGGCGTCGTCCGATGCGCTGCCGCTGATTTCCCTGAAGGAAAATCTGGCCGAGGCGGCCGCCGGAGCCGGGTTCATCGTGGAAGCGGTCGCGGAGGACCTGGATGCCAAGCGTCAACTCCTGAGGACAGCCGAACGCTGCGCTTCCCCGGAGGCAGTGCTGTCGTCAACCACGTCAGCCCTGAGCCCCACGGATCTGCAGTCCGGGCTGGAACATCCGGGAAATTTCTGCGTGGCTCATTATGCCCAGCCGGCGCATCTCGTCGAGCTTGTGGAAGTCGTGCCTGGACGTTCGACGTCGGACGCCTCGACCGCGTTCACGATTCAGATTCTCGAAAGCACCGGCAAGCAGCCTGTCGTATGCCCCGACGTTCCGGGTTTCCTATGGGCCCGCATTCAGCACGCCGTTCTCAGGGAATTCGCATCCCTGGTGGGGCGCGGATTGACGACGCCGGAAGCCTGCGATACCGTCTTGAAGGCGGGTTATGCGGCGCGTCTTCCTGCAATGGGGGCTTTTGAACATGCGGACCTCGCGGGACTGGATCTGCTGAACGGCGAAGCCGCGAAGGCGGTATGGAGGGATTTGTCCAGCGCCGCTGACCCGGCGGACACGCCGGTGGGCCGAATTTTCGCGGAAGGGAATCTGGGCATGAAATCGGGAAGCGGATTTTACGACTGGACAGTGCGCGATCCGGCGCAGTTCAAGAAGCGCAGGGATGAGGAAATCGCGCGCCGTGTCAGGATCAACCGCGGGGCGGAACCGGCCTGAGGCCGGCACCGCTGTGCGGGAGGAGCATGAGTCATGAGCGGCGTACGGCTGCGGCAGGTCACCAAGTCATTCGGCGATACCGAAGTCATCCCGACTCTTGATCTGGAAATCACGGAGGGTGAATTCGCGGTGATCGTCGGCCCGTCGGGTTGCGGCAAATCAACAACCCTGCGGATGATCGCCGGCCTCGAAGCGGTTTCCAGCGGGGCCATCGAGATCGGCGGCAAGGACGTGACATGGGCCGTGCCCAAGGAACGGGACATCGCGATGGTGTTCCAGTCTTACGCGCTCTATCCGCATATGAACGTCGCCGGCAACATGTCCTTCGCCCTCCGGTTGGCGGGCGCTTCCAAGGACGAAGTGCGGCGCCGCGTCGAGCGCGCCGCCGAAATGCTTGAATTGACCGAGTATCTGAACCGCAGACCGAAAGACCTTTCAGGGGGCCAGCGGCAGCGCGTCGCCATGGGAAGGGCGATCGTCCGCGACGCCTACTGTTTCCTCTTCGACGAGCCTCTGTCGAATCTCGACGCCAAGCTGCGGTCCGCGATGCGCACTGAGCTGGCCATCCTTCACAAACGGCTCGAACGCACCATGATTTATGTGACGCATGACCAGATTGAAGCCATGACCATGGCGGACCGCATCGTCATCATGGACCGGGGCATCGTCCAGCAGATCGGCTCGCCGCGGCAGGTTTACAATGCTCCCGACAATCTTTTTGTCGCGGGATTCATCGGCTCGCCCTCGATGAACTTCCTTGACGGCGCGATCACCGGCGGAGAATCGCTGGAAGTCCGCGGCCAGGGATTCCGGCTGCCCCTGCACGGCCGTCTAGGGCAAGCCGCCAAGACGCACGGTTCCGCGGATGTGATTGTCGGTCTGCGACCGGAGCATTTCTCGCTGCCTGGAGCCGGCGGAACCGACTCCTCTGTTTTCGCCTCCATCCGGCTGTCGGTCGATGTCGCCGAATATATCGGGTCGAGCCAGTTCCTGGCAGCCCGCATCGAAGACGCGCCGGTGACGGCTTCTATTGAAGTCGGCCCCGACAGCCCTCCCCTCGCAAGCGGTGAATATCAGTTCGACACGAGCCGGATTTACCTCTTCGACAAAGCGTCAGGAGCCGCAATATCCTGAACGCAGATCCAAAATCCAAAAGGAGATCCTTGATGTTGATGCCGAAAGTCATGAAATTCGCCGCCGGCGCCGCTGCGGCGGCATTGCTGGCGGGCGCCGCATACGCCAACCCTTACGAAAAGTACGCGGGAACAACGCTTGTGGTGAGCTGGCCGGCTCTGGCCCATTTCACCGCAGCTGAAACGCTGCTTGAAGAATTCACCGAGGAAACGGGAATTGAGGTCGAAGTCGACGCGTTGCAGTATTTGAAACTGCGCGACCGGCAGCTCTTGGAAATGTCCAAGCCGGAAGGCGAGTATGACATCGTGTCCTGGGTCGTCATGTGGAAAGGCGAATACGTATCCAAAGGGCTGCTGACGCCGCTGTCGCAGTTTTTCACCAGCGGATCGCTGGTTGATCCGCACTATGACATCGACGACATCGCCGACGCCTATCTTCAGAACGGCGGAGTCGTCGGCGGCAAGAAAGGCTACATGCCCGGAAAGTCCGGCGCCCTGTACGGAGTGCCGTTCGGTGCCGAGACATCCATTCTGGCTTACCGCAAGGACATTTTCGAGGAACTGGGGCTGGAAGCGCCGGGCACGTACGATGAACTCAGCGCCGTCATGACCGAACTGGCCGAAGCGGGCTATCCGGCCATGACCTCCCGCGGCAAAACGGGTCACCAGGTGACCGCGGGATGGCTGCTTCATCTGGCTCCGATGGGCGGAAAAATCTTTGACGACGAATGGAACCCGGTCATTAATTCGCCGGAAGCCGTTAAAGCCGCCGAATTCATGCGGCATGTCGTCAAAACGGGACCGAAAGGCATTGAGACATTCGGTTTCGGCGAGGCTTCCGCTGCGTTTCTGCAGGGCGACGCCGCATTGTATCTCGACACGCTGAAAATCGCCGCCATGTCACGCAATCCGAGCCTGTCCAAGGTTGACGGCAAAGTCGGATTCGCGCTGCATCCTGTTGATGTGCGCTGCGGCTCCGAGACCGGCGGCTTCGCGATCGGCATTCCGGCCAACTCGCAGAATCAGGAAGCGGCATTTCTGCTGATCCAGTATCTGACCAGCAAGGCCGGCGACCAGCGCATGGTCGAGCTCGGCGGTGATCCGGTGCGGATTTCAACGCTGGAGAAAAATGCCGGCAAATTCGAGGACTATCCGGTCGTGGCCGAGCAACTGCCGTGCGCCGACCCGGACTGGCGTCCTCTCATTCCGGAGTGGAACGAGCTGAATATCGATGTGCTCGGCCAAGCTCTGACCAAGGTCATCACAACCGACGACCCGATCCAGCCGATCATGGACGAAGCCAACGAAAAAGCGCGCGCCATCATGGAGCGCGAGGGCTACTACAAGTGGGCTGAATACAGAATGTGACGCAGCTTCGCGGGGCCGCCGCCGGCGGCCCCGCCGCTGAGACGCAGACTGGAATCCGGATGTGACCCCGGCTCTGTCAACAGGCGGACCGCAACGGTCCCGGAAAAGCATGCAGACGCTTGCTCCGTATTTCTTTATTCTGCCGGCGGCTGCGATCATGGCGGGCGGACTGGTCTATCCGGTTCTGCAGGCGTTTTATCTCAGCTTTTTCGACTGGAAAATCGGCACCGACTTCGAAGACGCTCCGTTTGTCGGAATGCGGCATTTCCTGCGCATGGTGTCGGACGCGGATGTTCTGGAGTCGATCACTGTCACGCTTCGATTCGGCTTCTGGACCATTGCCATAGAAATGCTGCTCGGGGTCGCGCTGGCGCTGCTGCTGGAAAAACCCATTCGCGGCGCATCCGTGTTCCGGACGATTTTCATTCTTCCGCTGATGATTTCTCCGGTGGTCGTCGGCCTGATCTGGCGCTATCTTTTTGACGCCCGCATCGGCTGGATCAACTATTATCTGGGGATGATCGGCATCGAGCCGCAGGTCTGGCTCGGCGACGCCGGACTGGCGTTTTTCGCCATCGTGTTCACCGATATCTGGCAATGGACGCCGTTCATCTTCATCATCGTCATCGCCGGGCTGCAGGCTCTGCCCTCGGAAGTGCTGGAAGCCAGCAGAATCGACGGCGCCAACTGGTGGCAGCATATCCTGTTCGTCAAACTCCCGATGATCCGGTCAATTCTCGTGATCGCGCTTCTCCTGCGCCTGATCGATGTCTTCCGGGCCATGGAAGTCATGTACATTCTGACCGGCGGCGGTCCGGGACGGGCCACGGAACTTTTATCTCTGCACATTTACAACCGGGCTTTTGACACCCAGCAGCTCGGCTACGCTTCCGCCATTTCGGTTCTGCTGATTCTGATCGTGTTCGGACTCAGCTTCGCCATACTGGTGATCGGCAACCCGATGAAAGACAAGGCTGACATATGAGCACCAGGCGCGGCATCGAAAACCCTTACAGCCGGCTCAGCCATTACGCGACGCTGACCGTGCTCGCGGTGATCACGCTGATGCCGATCTGGATCATGGTCACCACCGGTTTCAAGAATGACGTGCTGGTGCAGCAGAAGGAACCCGTCTGGTTTTTCTTTGTGCCGACCATTGAGAATTATGAATACATCATGACGAGGGGCAAATTCGACCGGTATCTGATCAACTCGGTCATCGTCGGTTTTGCCTCCACATTGTTCACGCTGCTGTTCGGCGGCTTCTGCGCCTACGCGCTCGCCCGCACTGAATTCCGCGGACGGGTTCTGACCGCCAACACGACGCTTCTTGTGCGCATGGTTCCTCCCGCCGTGCTCGCGGTCCCCGCCTTCGCGATGGTGGTCAATTTCGGTCTCGACAATGACCGCGCGGTGCTGGTCTTTTTCTACACGGCACTGAATCTGCCGTTTGCCGTCTGGCTGCTTTTCGGGTTTTACAAACAGATCCCGGTTGAGCTTGAGGAAGCGGCCATAGTGGACGGGGCGACGCCGCTGCAGGTGTTTTTCCGCGTGCTGCTGCCGCTGATGAAATCCGGCTACGCCGTCGCGGGAATCTTCACTTTCCGCATCGCATGGAATGAGTTCATTCTCGCCCTGCTCCTGACCAGCCGGAAAACCCGGACTCTCCCGGTCGGCGCCGCCGGATTCATTACCGACACCGGCGTTGAATGGGGCCGGATCATGGCCATGGGCACGCTGATTGTCATCCCTCCCCTGCTTTTCACCTTTTTTGCGGCGAGACAGATCATCGCCGGAATGACCGCCGGCGCAGTCAAAGGATAACTCCGGTCATTCCGGCACGTCCGGGGGAAAGCAGGACTTTTCCTGCGTTTTTCCGCCTGCGTCCGCTTCTATGACTTCCTGTGTCCGGGATATTCCCCATGGCCGCGCCGGTCACTGACTCCGCATCCATGAATTTTGAGACCGGGAGTTCCAGAGCCTGACTGAATTCATTCTGGAACACGATGCCGACAGCGGAAATCTATTTCATGACGACGAAATGAAGATCAGCATTTTGCGCCTGAGGCTGAGCTATCGAGACTGCCGACACTCTTCCTTGCCTGCACAACGCATCCAGCCCGTGGTTGAATGGCCTACAGCGACCCGCCGGCTTCAAAGACGACATCGTAATCCTTTGAATTTCCGCAGACATCATGCAAATGCCCCAAGGGTACCAAGCATTTGTTTTCGGTGATCAACCCGACATGGGGATGATCGAGAATAATCAGATCATACATCCCGGCCAATTCCCGCACAGGCGCATCCGCGAACGCCTGCAGACTCCGGACCGCAACACCGCTCCGGGCCTTATAAACTTCGGAGACGACCGCCAGACAATCAGGTCCGCGGGGATGATCCCAAGTCATGCCCCGCAGGTGAACAGGAATCATATCCCGGCCGTCCCCGCTTGAGGGATATTCTCCGCAGCACTACGATTACACGCAGGGCATACGCCGGAACAGACAAAGCGAATCCTCCGGCGGATGAATTTTCCGTATCGCTCACGACGGCTGTTTGATTGTGCGCAAGTAGGGCAACACGGTTTCGTATTCGCCGAACCTCTCCTTCGCAGCTTCGTTTGATACTGACGGGGTGATGATCACATCTTCGCCCTGTTTCCAGTTCGCCGGTGTCGCAACGGCGTGTTTCGCCGTCAACTGAATGGAGTCCAGAACACGGAGCAATTCACCGAAATTCCGGCCCGTAGTCATTGGGTAGGTAAGCGTCAATTTGATTTTCTTGTCCGGGCCGATAATAAAAACGGAGCGAACTGTCGCATTATCCGCCGCGGTTCGTCCTTGGGAATTGCCGCTTTCTGAAGCCGGAAGCATATTGTAGAGTTTCGCGACCTTGAGTTCACTGTCGCCGATCATCGGATAATTCACCTGATTCCCGGAAACCGTCTCAATGTCTGACTTCCACGCCAGATGATCTTCCACCGGATCCACGGAAATCCCGATGATCTTTGCGTCGCGCTTGGCGAATTCATCCATCATGCCGGCCATATCTCCAAGTTCAGTTGTGCAGACCGGGGTGAAATCCTTGGGGTGAGAAAACAGTATTGCGTATCCGTCTCCGATCCATTCGTGAAAATTGATTGTGCCCTCCGTTGTTTCAGCCGTAAAATCAGGTGCTGTGTCATTGATCCTGAGCATCATTCATTCCATTGATGTTGTTGCGCCGTTAAACTGATTCTATGAAACGGCTGCACTGTTTTCAATGTCCGGCAGGCAACTAAAGACAGCATATGCCGCAAATCCCGCCGGGATTATCCGCATTTTTCTCCAACTCGGGGCCGCCCGCCGTATGAAGGCGCTATGTCGCCGCATTTGGAGCATATTCGGTCGGGCCGGTCGAAGATGACACCGGGGGCGATGATGTCCCTGCCGCCGACGATGGCATCCGAGGTGACGCTCAGCAATTCCGCGTTCGCCTCAAGGTCTTTTACAGCACGGCGGAAATCACAGGCGTCAGCAGCCGCTGAGGCAGGGCTGCCGCTTTTAAAACTTCCCGTTTTCCAGCATGAGGGTGGCGGAGCCGGTCAGCTTCAGCTCCACAGTGGCGATGCTGTACAGCTTTTTTGAGTTCGCCGCGCATTGATTCAGCCTCCGTATTCTTCGTGACCCGCGCCGGGTTGAAAGCCGGACGCCGGATTACGACTGAGTTCTCCGCCCGGGGCCTATCAATCTAACATACTTATATCCGTGTCTTCTTCTCCTTCCGGCCAGCCTCCTTCCCAGTCCCGCACAGCCCGAACAGCGATGACGGCCTGAGACAGGAACCTGACGCCTTCCCAGAGCTTCTGCGTGCCGGGCAGCGGCTGACGTTTCGAAGGATGAAAGCCGGCCAGCCCGCCGGTGAGCACGACGAAGCCCGCGACGGTCATATCCGGCGGCGCCCGGGGAACCTTGAAGCCGTGCCGGGCGGCGAGGGCGCAGAGGACCGTGACATCCTCCCGGGAGACATGCAGTCCGGCCGGGTCGTCCGGCTTTTCGCGGGCCAGGAGGGAGAGATCCCAGACCCGGAACGCGGTGACCGCGTCGAAGGCGAGGCACTTGCGCAGGTCGTCGGCCTCGTCGAGGCGGCGGTCTTCGATCCGCGTTCCGACCTTCAGGGCGTGGAAGAAACGTTCGATCCGCCAGCGCAGTTCGTACCAGCGCAGAGCGGTGCGGGCGGTCTCGAGGCCGGCTTCGCCCTCCGTAGTCAGCAGCATCCAGTGCAGCGGCGCGCTCTTTTTCCCCTTCAAGGGGCGGCGGGGCGGGTTTTCCTCGAGGGCGGAGACGGCGGTCATGCGAACCGGCGCCTCGCCCGCCCGGTCCTTCGGGGGGAGCAGGTCGACCGGCGCGCAGCGCAGCGTCAGCTTCGCCGTGCGGCCCTTCCTGCGGTTCGGGCCGCCGCAGGCGGGAACCTCGATTTTCCGTCTTCCCACGGGTTCCGTTGCCAGCACGAAGTCCCAGCAATCGGCGTCGCCGCCCGAGGGCAGCGCTGCCCGGCGCTTCGATCCCCGGCTCGCCCGGATCAGCAGATCCGCCCCGGTCTCCTCAGCCCGCGAGATCAGTTCCCAGAAGTCCCCCTCCCGGTCGCAGACCGTCACCACGCGGGTGTCGGGACAGGCGCGCGCGAGTTCCTGCGCCCGGTCGAGACCGGCGATCCAGCGGACGCTGTCCTTCTCCTCCGCCCGGCGGAAGTCCGCATCCGCCTCGAACATCCCGAGCGGCCGTCCGGCCGCGTTCACCGCGACGCCGACATGCGCCAGGATACCCGATGCTCCCTTGCCGCCGCCGCCGATGTCGTCGAGGCCCGACGTCTCCGACAGGCCGTCGTAGTTCAGCGCGGTCGTGTCCTGCACGGCCAGCACCAGCCTCTCGGCGCGGCACCGCTCGACCGTCTGTTCGAAGTGCGAATCCAGTATGTGCTCCATCTTCACCGCCTTGTTCGACAGCAGCCGGTAAGCCGCCGCCTGTTCCGCCTGCCCCGGAAAGATCGCCGGCAGGCCCTCGCCGAGCCGCCGGGTCCAGGCCGCGCCCATGCGCGCGATCCGGCGCCTGACCCTGCCGTCCGGGTGCGTGCTGCGCCCGTACTCCCGTTCGGACCAGCCCCCCTCGCTGTACAGCGATCCGGACCAGCCGAGAACCCGTTCCGGCCCGCGGCTCAGAACCTCGCGCCAGTCCTCCGAAAGCGGCTTGAGCCAGACCGCGCGGCGCACGCCCGAACGCCGCCCGGAAGTCAGTTCCGGGCAGCGCTGCCATCCCGCGGCCCTGTAGCTCAGGCCGGACATCTCCGGCCCCGTGAAGGTCTGCGCCAGGACAGGACGCTCGCCGTAGGCGGCCGCCCAATCGCCGGCGATCCGCTCCGTCGCCAGGCGGAGGACCCGGGACGCGAGACCCTTCACCCGGACGCCGGGAAGCAGGAGAAACCGGTTGTTGCACACGACCTTGCCGATATTAGCGACGCGGGCGTCGGCCGACCAGCCGATCAAGCCGTCGCGGGGACCGAGCTGGATCCCGGCCGCGGAGAAACCGATGCCGCACAGAACCCCGAAACGTTCAGAAAGGAGCTGATACCGGATTTGGCCGCCCGGCGGGCGGCGCATTCCTTCCGGATGATGTGTCTCGATCATCGACTCCCAGCGGCGGCGGTCATCCGCGTCCGTCACCGGCTCCAGCGACAGGGCGCCGAGCTCGCTGAGCGCGCACGCGACAGAGATGTCGGGAAAGTCCGCCGCAGGACGCGAGTGTGGATCGAGCCCCGTCTCCTTCGCTTCCGGCAGGCGCGCGCCCAGCCTCTCCGCAAGCGTCGGCAAGAGCTTGCGCGCCGACGCGAGGCACAGCTTGCCGGTGCGGCCGCGCCAGCTCTCACACTCGCACAGTCCGCGGGCGAGCGCGGTCCGCGTCAGGTCCCCGCTCTTGCAGGCCCTGTCGAACCATTCCACCGTCTCCGAAGAAATTTGACGCATACCGATCTGCATGGCAGCATGATTCGCACGGAAGCGTGCTGGAAGTCAAGTGTGTATTGTTGATAGGCCCGGGGCCGGTCCGGCTGCGCAGATCATCTTCGTTCATTGTGACATCGAGCAACCTGCGCAGACTGTTAAGGCAGCATACGGATCATGGCGTTCCGGCATATCGCTCCGCGGCGCACCAGTGGTCAGGCACGGAAAAATTGATGGCATGAACAGGTTGGGAGCAGAAACCGGAAGCATTAAGCCCGCACCATACCGAGCGCGTCTATTTCACTTTTTATTCATCAATAAAACAATGACAAACTACTGGCTGCAGCGGGGATGTCCCACTTGGTGTTGAATTTGATATGGGCGGTGTTGCCTCTCCCCCGAGCATCAGCTCGGGGATTTTCTGAAGAAAAGGAAGCAATGCCATGAAGACCATCAGCACATTCCCCGGCGCCTCCGCCAGCGCTTCGAACATCAACGCGCTCGTCGAAGAGGCGTACGAAGACGTGACCGAGAGTTTCGAGAAATTCTGTCTGACGACGGGCATCGCGTATCTGCGGCAGATGATGGACGAGGACGCCGAACGGCTGACCGGGAAACGTTACAGTCATTCTCCCGACAAGCCGGGGCACCGCTGGTGCCATGCGCGTTCCCAGGTCGGGTTTCACGGCGGCAAGGTCGGCATCGACCGTCCCCGGCTCCGCTGCAAGGCTGCGGGCAAGGAGATGTCTCTGCCGAACTGGTAAGAGATCTCCGCGGACGGCTATCTTGACCGACAGTCGGTGAATCTGATGACCGCGAGCGCAGCGACCCGCAAGTTCCGCCGGGCGGTGAGAATTCCGGAGGCCGGAATTCCGTGCGGGGCGGGCTGCGGGCTGTCGAAATCAGCCGTGTCCCGCCGGTTCAAGGCTCTGACGCAGGCGAAGTTTGATGAATGGATGACTTCCGATCTGTCGGAGCTTGATCTCGTCGCGGTTCAGACCGACGGGCTGCATATGAGCGACCGTCTGCTGATGATCGGGGCGGTCGGCATTGACGCGTCGGGGCGTAAGCGTCCCCCAGTCGTCATCGAGGGCGCGACTGAGAATACCGCGGCGGTGCAGGCTCTGCTTGATGATCTGATCGAGCGCGGGCTTGACCTGGAGGGCTGTTATCTGTTCATCGTCGACGGAGCTGAGGCCCTGAGGAAGGCGATCCGGCGCACTTTCGGCTCGGACATTCCTATTCAGCGCTGTCAGGTTCACAAGGGCCGCAACATCACCGACCGTCTCGCCGCGAAACATCACGCCGCCGTGCGGCGGACGCTCAGGCAGGCCTGGGAACTTGATGACGCCGACAAGGCCGAGCGGCTGATGCGCAACTTGGCTCAGCGGTTCGAACAGGAGGCTCCGGACGTCTCCCGGTCGATACTTGAGGGCCTGGACGAGGTCCTGACCGTCTCCCGGCTCGGCCTGCCGTTAGAGCTGCGGCGGTCGCTGGCGAGCACGAACATCATCGAATCGATGAACAGCACGGTCCGGCAGGTCTGCCGCAACGTGAAGCGCTGGAGGAACGCCGGGATGGCTCTGAGACAGCCCGCGGCCGGCATGATGGAGGCCGAGAAGGGTTTCCGCCGCATCAAGGCGTACAGGCAGCTGCCCGTTCTCAAACAGGCTCTCATTGAACATCGTCGAAAGGATCGGCTTGACCGGCTCAAGGACGCCGCGTAGATAGTCGACAGGCAGCATCGCTCGTGCGGGTTTCAACACCAATCGGGACATCCCCGCTGCAGCTATCAGCAGGCATAATCCGAACCCTCGGAATCAAGTATTGCAATAAGTTCAGAGAAGTGTCTTTCCGCCTGTTCCGGGTAACTTTCAATTTCAGCAGCTGTTTTCTCTGCGACGCGGGATGGCATGACACGAAGTTCTCGGCCTGTCTGAAGCACCTTGATGTATGTCTCAGCCGCGCGTTCAAAATAATACATACGGTTGAATGTATCGGAGACATCTTTGCCGATTACGAGAATTCCATGATTGCCCATGATCAGGACTCGGTGAAGTGGATCCGCAAGAAGCGCCGAACAGCGCTCGCCCTCTTCGGCAAGAGCCAGCCCGCCGTAATGGTTGTCAATGACATGCCGGTTGAAAAACATTGCGGTGTTTTGATCAATCGGCGGCAGTGTTGAATCGGCCAGACTCGCCAGAACGGTGGCGTGAACTGAATGAACATGCATCACGCAGCGGGCGTGAGGACAGTTTCGGTGTACAGCTCCGTGCAAAAACCACGCGGTCGGATCCGGCGCATTCGATCCTGAAAATTTATCAGGATCCCGGGCATTCAGAAGCAGTAGTTCAGACGCGCGGATTCGGGAAAAATGCACCTGATTGGGATTCATCAGGAATTTGGTCCCGTCCCCGTTAACCGAAAGGCTGAAATGATTGGCAACAGCCTCGTGCATGTTCAGTCGCGCTGTCCAACGGAATGCCGCCGCCAATTCAATCCGTTCCCGCCAATGCGAAATGTCTCTTCGAATTTCTGGCTTCAATTGCACCGCCATGCCATCGTCCCCTTATGAATCAATATACGATTGCGTTCCTGTGCTCACCTTACAACATGGCGCGGCCTGCGTCATAAAAAGATGTAAATACTGAAAAACAGAGCAGAACGCTGCATTTCTTTGCAAGATATCAGTAAATGCCTGCGCTTGAGACACAGAATGTCCGGCTGCGGAATACAGCGGCAAGTTGCTTCCTGCCGCCGCCTCTGCCGCAGAAAATGCTGATTTATCCACACAGACGCGTTTCCGGTCGGATTGCGAGCCGCGCAGACATTGGAACAATTCCCTGCGGGGAGGCCCCGCCATGCGTATTGGACGGTCTTCGTGGAGCCGGAATCCATGAAGACAACGCTGCCCGCAATCTTCAGCCGAAGCCGTCGGCAGTCAAATCGCCGCGGGATTGATATTGCCGTGCTGCCGTATATCACATAGTAAGGATTCACGACTGGCGGCTTCCGGTACCGCAGCGGCGATAGATGGAGAATTCAATGGTCATTTCAGCCAGTGATCTGAATGTCTCATTGGGAATCGAAGAAGAGTATTTTCTCATTGACTCGGAGAGCCGCGAATTAATCTCTGATCCCGATCCCGGCATTCTGGATTACTGCAAAGAGAATCGAGGAGAGCACAATTTCGTCCCTGAGCTTCTGCGATCACAGATCGAAGCCAATTCCAAAGTCTGCGGCAGCTTGTCCGAAGTACGTCAGTCACTGGCCGAGATGAGGCGAACGGTGAGGCAAGCGGCCCGGAAACACGGAGCCGATGTCATCGCGTCATCGCTCCACCCGACATCTTCATGGAATGACCAGCTTATAACGAAAGGCGAGCGCTACAAAAAACTGACTGCGGCACTGCAGCATAGTTCCCGGCAGATGATGGTAGGCGGCATGCATATTCATGCCGGTTTCGGTGACCAGAATTCACGCATCCAAGTGATGACCGCGCTCCGGCGTTATTTGCCGATATTGCTGGCGCTTTCGAGCTCATCGCCGTTCTGCGATGGCAGACTGACCGGATTCAAATCCTATCGACTCAACATGATCGGCAACCTGCCCCGCACTGGAATTCCGTCGGCCATGTCTTCCATGCTGGAGTTTGAAAAACTGCTCGAGGAATATCAGCAGATGCAGTTCGCGAATGACGCCAGCGAAATCTGGTGGGACATCCGGCCCTCACACACCTATTCGACGATTGAGCTCCGAATCTGCGATGTCTGTCCTAGAATTGACGATGCGATGTGCGTCATCGCGCTTTTCGCCTGCTTGATCCGCGCCTTGTCAAAACTCCGCGCGAAGGGTGCCCTGCCGCCTGAGCCGCTGCTGGAAATCCTCACCGCTAACAAATGGCTCGCGCAGCGCTACGGCGTGTTCGCTCTGCTCAGCGACACACGCGATGGAGGCATGATCGACATCTCGGACGCGATCGAGCGCATTCTTATCATGGTTTCCGGTGAAGCCAAAGCTCTAGGCTGTCAGAAAGAAGTTCAGCACGCGCACAACATTTTACGGGACGGCAGTTCGGCAGACCGCCAGATTGATCATTTCCTGCTCCGGAAACTGGAAGGCGACTCAATCGGGGATGCGCTTCGATCCACTATCGACCAAGTCGTGCAAGAAAGTCACGAAGGCACCGGCTGATTTTCGGAAGTTTGAACGGCTCCGTAAAGCGGCAGGAAAATTCCGCGGACGGACATGACAGGATCGTCTTGCCGGGATCTGCAGCTGGAATTAAAGAACTGTTCCGGAAGAGTACGGCCAACTTACCAGGATTTTGCGACAGGTTTCCGCTCTGGCGGCTTGGCACTCCCGGCAGGAGCAGGAGAAATAGATTGAACTGCCAGAGCCGGCCCTTGGCCATGCGCGTTTTCCCGACAAGCTGCCCTTGAACTACGCCCTAGTGCTGCCGAGTCGCTCACAGCAGCGAATACCTGTTACACTCCGTCCTGTCGTAAAGCGTCGGGGCACACGGCGCGGATGTGATCAGCCAACCTCGGCGCATTCGGACCGCATGCTGGAATGTCCTGCCCGCCGCGCAGCGATTTTGAGCCGACACGGGATTGCTTACCCAGCCGGAACAGTCTAGTAGTCCGTCATTGTTGAATTGATGTGTACAGGGAATGCAGTTTAATGTGCGCGTCTTGGGCGGTGAACCGCTGTTTGACCGGGGCCGGGTCGGCGTTACGCGCTTTCCGCCATTCCGAAACCTCGCGGCACAGCGTCTCCCGGTCGGGGATGCGCCGGGACAGGCACTGGCGGCTCAGCACGCTGATTCCGCTTTCGGCGATGTTCCGCCGGGCGCCGTGTTTCGGCGTGCAGTGAACTTCGAAACGGTCGCAGATCCTGCCGGCCTGGTCCGGCGGGAAAGCATGGTAAAGACTCACTGGCTCATGCGTGTTAAGGTCAGTTGTGACCAGCACGATCTTTTTGCCGGGGAAGTGAACGTCGGCGATGTCCCTGAGGAGCTCGGCGAAATCTTTCCTCGTCCGGCGGTCGGTGATCTTGACATGCCCTGGTCTGAAAGCGGCGCATGAACCATGAACAGATTCGCTGTCCCGTTGCGCTCGTATTCGCAGTCGAAACGCGCCGGCTGGGAGCGGTCGGCAAAGCCGTACGGATTTCCTTCGTCTGCCGCTTGGTCGCCTCGTTCATGCACACCAAGACCTCGTCCTCGCCGGACTTCCGCTGACAGACCTTAAGCACATCCTCCATCGAGTACGCGAAGTCGCCGCTTTTCTCCGCCGGAATGCGCCGGCACCGCGTAAGGTACGGTTTCAAATCGTTTTTTTAATGCCCGCCTGACCGTTTCCCGGGAAATGCCATCGACGACATTCAACGCGGCTGACCGCTCGCCGAGCAGGGCCGGCGGCTGTGAGGAGCGCCCTTCGGGAGGTTCCGAACAGGCGATCATCGTCAGCTTCACCTCGCCCTCGCCGTCAAGCTTCGGAGGATCGCGGTTCAACTACGGCCTGCGCTCCAGAGCCGCCATCCCCTCCTCGACGAAACGCCGGCGGAGCCGCTCAACCGTCGCCGTGCCGACCCCGACGGAATCGGCGGCGTCGGCATCGGCGCACGCGCCGCTCTTCCGGTTCTCATCCGTGAGAAGAAGGACATGCGCCCTGCCAGTTCCCCGTAATTTTTTCTTGACCAAGCATTTCGCCGCGGCTATGATTCGCCGCATGTCAGAATTGCCGTCGATTCCCTCGGTTTTGAAAGCCCCCGCCGCCCGCCGCCGTCTGCGGCGGCTTTTCGCCGGCCAGGTCTTCAGCAGCCGCAACGCCGCCGTCGGCGCCGTTTGCCGGGAGTTCGGTTTCGTCGACGCCCGCGGGCGGCTGCGCACGCGCAGCTGCGGCGCGGCGCTTGCCGCGCTCGAGCGGGCGGGGGCGGCGTTTCCGTCCCTGCCCGTGCCGCAGGCCGTCTGCGGCGGCGGCGGCGGGCGTCCCCGCCGTCTCGGGGAGCCGGTTCCGCCGCCGTCCGGCGTTCCGTCCGATGTCTCGGGCATCGCCGGGCTGCGGCTCGTTCCGGCGGACGGGCCGGATGACCGGCGGGTATGGAACGAGATCATGGCCCGCGAGCATCCGCGCGGGGCGGTTTCCCATGCCGGTCCGCAGCTGCGTTATCTGCTCGTCTCGGAGCACGGCGTTCTCGGCGGCCTGGGGTTTTCCGCCCCGGCGTTCCGCCTCGCCGCGCGTGATCGATGGATCGGCTGGGACGAGGACAAGCGGTCGCGTTGTCTGAACCATGCGGTCGTCTGCTTGAGCCGGTTCCTCATCCGCCCGATGACGGCCTGCCGGAATCTGGCGACACGGGCCCTGAAACTGTGTTTCGACAGGCTCGGCGATGATTTCGAGAGGATTTACCGTTTCCGCCCGCTGCTGGCGGAGACGTTCGTCGATGAGCGGGAGCACGCGGGCACGGCATTCGCCGCCGCCGGCTGGGAATGCGCCGGGCGCAGCGCGGGCCGCGGGCGTTTCGCCGCCCGCGGCGACGGTCCGCGCCCGGTCAAGGCGGTCTGGCTGCGCCCTCTCAGGCGGGACTGGCGCAGACAGCTCGGCACGGAGCCGGAACCTCTGCGGCCTTTAGGCCCGGCCGACGGCCTTGACCGGGAATCGTGGTCGGAGAATGAATTCGGCGGCGCGCCGCTGGCTGACGGACGTCTCAGCCGGCGGCTGGCGGTATCGGCGATGACGGCGGCCGACCGTCCCGGAGAGTCGTTCCCGGCGGCCGCGCAGGGAGACAAAGCTTTGATTAAAGGGTATTACCGCTTGATCGACCAGCCGGCGGAGTCGGAGGTGACGCCGGAGAACATTCTCGCTCCGCACCGCGGGCGGACGCGCCGCCGGGCCGCCGCCTGTAAAACGGTTCTGATGATCCAGGACGGCACGGATCTGAACTTCGCCTCTCACGGCGCCTGCCGCGGTCTCGGCATCATCTCCCGCCGCCGGGGTTCGCCGGGAACCCCAGTGCTGCATATGCACTCGACCCTCGCGGTCGATGCCGCGAACGGGGTGCCGCTCGGAGTGCCGCGCATCGAGTTCGACGCCCCGGACGGCGGCGGGGCGGAAAGGGACAGGCCTCCCGGGGAGCGCAAGTCCGCCCGCTGGCTGCGCGGCGCGCGCGACGCATCCGGCTTCGTGCCGAAGGGCGTGAACGCGGTCGCGGTCATGGACCGGGAAGCTGATTTCTTCGCCCTTTTCGACGAGTGCCGCCGGCTGAAGAACATTGATCTCCTCGTGCGCGCGAAGGTCGACCGGAAGATCGGCGGGGAGAAGCTGTTCGCCAGGCTCGCGGCTCAGCCGGCGCGTGGCCGCGCCCTCATAGACGTGCCGCGCTCTTCGGCGCGCGTTCCGGCGCGCGGTCAGAAGGCGAAACCGCTGCGTCAAGCCCGGCAGGCGGATGTCGCCCTGCGCTGGGAGAAGATCGATATTCCTCCTCCCGCGGACGCCGGCGGAAGCGCGGTCTCCCTGACGCTGCTGAGCGCCCGGGAGGAGACGCCGCCGGAAGGCGCCGCGCCTCTGGACTGGAAACTGCTCACCAGCCTGCCGGCGGCAACGGCCAAGGACGCCCGGCGCATCCTCCGCTGGTACGCTCTGCGCCGGCGGATCGAGGACTGGCACAGGATCCTCAAATCGGGCTGCAAGGCCGAACATCTGAACCATCAGGAAGGCGAGCGCATCGAACGGGCGGTGACCGTCAAGGCCGTGATCGCCTGGCGTCTGCACGCCATGGTCATGCTCGGGCGGGAAACACCTGAACTGCCCGCCGATGTCCTGTTCTCGCAATCCGAGATAGAGGCTCTCAGGGTCTTCGCTGAAAACAGACGCCTGAAAATCCGCCCCGATGACCTGGGGTCGGCCGTGCGGATCATGGTCATTAAAGGCGGCTGCATCGACCGCCCGAAGGCTCCGCCGCCCGGACATAAAACCCTCTGGAGAGGTTATGCCCGGCTGGCCGCGAACGCCGCTTTCCTCGAAATGCTCGTGGAGAACGGGCGGCTTGACCCCGATTACCGCAAGCTCCGCCCCGACAAGAAGGACGGAGACCGCTGAAAACGACGCTGAAACCTTGAAAGCCCCCGCCGGCATCCGCGCGGACCGCCGCTGACGGACGGCCCGTCGGCGCGCGCCCGCTTTCCTGCCGCCGGCAGCGCGGATGCCCCGGTTCGCGCTGCGGAAAGGCCTTCGAAAAACGTATGCGCCGACTTCCCGGCCGCCGGCCGCGGCGGAACAGCGTTACCGCGCCGCCATATGCCTTTCCGGCCCGGCGGGACGCGCCGGCCGCCGGACATGAACCCGCCTTCAGCGCCGATGCGCAGCGGTCCGCCGCCCCGCGGGAATGGTCAAACGACAGGTTAAGGGGCATAGGCAGCATGCGCCCGCCGCAGCCGCTCGGCCGAACCCCGGCCGGACGAGACGATCTCCTCTGATTTGGCCCTTTCATGATCTTCAAGCCGCACATGCTATAATCTTGTGTCCGATTTGTTCCTGTCAGTCCGTCATAGCTTCCCGCCTCTTGAATCGCCGTCGGCGCGAAACAGGCAGCGGCCATCCGATTCCTGCTCAGAATCCAGCTGAAATGCCCGGCCGACAGCATTTGTCTTTGTTCAGACTGAAGCCGCTGCCATGATTTCAATGAAGAGTCCACAGCCGGGAATCAGAACGTCCACTGAATACCAATTATTATCATTCCCGCTGTGTCAGACTACTAGAAACATCCCGCCCCGGCCGGCGGCCGGAGCGGGACCGCCCTGTCAGGTCAGAAGCGGAAGCCGAGCCTCAGCCCGCCGCCGAAGTCGGAGTTGCCGCCGCCGGCGGTCGCGTAGTACGCTTCCCCGGACAGCATCGTCCCGCCGTCGTCCGAAAGGCTCAGTTCTCCGCCGAGGCCGAGCCGGCCCCAGGTCGCCTTCGGTTTCGAAGAAAGCAGCGTCCCCGACGCCGTCACATCGCGCTTCGCCGAGAAATCGTGCTCCGCATCCAGGGAAGCGTACAACGCCGCGCCCGCGGCGACTTCGCCGATATCCGCCGTCACGCCGAGGCGGCCCTTGAGGCTCTTGCCCGAACCGTAAACCTTGCCGCTGCCGGCGACGCCCTCCAGATCGCTGAACCCGCTGATATCAACGGACGAAAAGACGAAGCCGCCGCGCGGCGTCAGCGTCATTCCCTCCAGCTCCGTACGCATGCCGGCCTCCAGACCGACCGCGAGACCCGAACCGGAGACATCGGACCTCGACAGATTGCCGCTGCCGGGGATGTCGTCGGACGACATCAGCTCGATGCCGCTGAACCTGGAATAAGACAGCCAGCCCCTGAAATACACGGCGTCCGCGCTGCCGTAGGTCAACGACGCCCCGACGCCCGTGCCCGACGCCTTGACCGTGCCGCCGCGCATCACCGACGCTTTGCCCCGCCGATGATGCGCGCTCACTCCGACCGTCAGATCCTCCCCGGCGGGAAAATCAAAACCGGACGCGACGCCCCAGTGGGTGAAATCCCAAGCCAGCGCCCGCCCGGCCGTGCCCTCGGAAGTCGTCGAACCCGACGCCTGCCGCTCGCCTTCGCCGCCGTCGAACGCGGCCCAGACATCGCTGCCCCCGGACGCATCGCGGCGCAGGCGGGGCGCGGGCGCGTTCAGATCCAGAAGCACCGACGGCAGAGCCTCGTAAACACGCGCCCGGGCGTGGTACTGCCTCTCCTCCGCACCGGTCGGCTTGAACTTATAGCCCTCTTCAAGCTCTTCCAGAACCGACGTCCGCACGGCGCGGTAGACACCTTTCGTCCCGCCGTTCGACTTCACCGCGTCGCCCGCTGTCAGAGCCGTTTCCATGCCGGAAGCATCGCGGATCTTGAAAACCGTCTCCGCGGCGTTGCGGATATCCCCGTCGACCGTGCCGGTGAAACCGTCGCCGTCCATCGCCAAGATGACCGTCATGTCGCCCTCGGCGTTCGCCTTGACCGCGACGCCGGACGCCGCGCTCACATGCGCCCGCGGACCGATCACCACCGTACCGCCCTTGACCATGTGCACGCCGGCGTATTCATTCCCGCCGCCCGCGACCGTGCCGTGAACCTCGACCGTCTGCGCCCGCATCCCGTCCTTGAGCAACGCCCCGTCGACTTTAATGCCGTCTTTCCGGGACTTCACTTGGGCGCCTTCGTCAACCTTCACCTTGATCACGCCGCCCGCGGTCGTGAAACCGTTCATAACGTAAATTCCGTCCCAGACGACATCGATGACGCCGCCTTTCACATCGACCGTTACCGGGATGCTCTTGTCATCACCGCCGTAGACCCTGACATAGACGCCGAAACCCTCCGAATCGATCATGCCCGACGATTCGATCACGACGGCCCGCGGCTTCCCGTCCTTATCGTCCGAGTCCAGGGTCACTCCCTTGTACAGCACGCTGATCCCGCCGGATTCATTATTACGAGGAGACGCGCCACCCGTGAAAATCTTTCCGCCGGAATTGTTCTTCACCGTCACCGTACCGACGCCTTTGTGCATGACCCGGATACCGCCGGCATTTACATATCCGTACCCGTTGGCGTGAATCTCGCCGTTGTTCGTGATCGTCACATCGGAACGGCCGCTGATTTCTTTGCCCGTGTCTCCTATGTGAATTCCGGAGCCGCCCGTCACAGCGGTCCGCGTGCCGAGTTCCACCCCTTCGGCCGCGTCTACCGTGATATCGCCGTCAGTAAAGTGCAGCACTAAAACGCCCGAGGAGAATATCTTGGGGTAGCTCAGTATCGTTCCCCCGGTGATGTCGATGTCGATCGGAATCTCCGAACCGACCGCCGCGCCCCTGGTGGTCACCCGGATACCCCCCGCACTTGAATCACTGCTTCCGCTTATGTCAATGTCGGCGGCCGAGATGATATGAACGCCTTCGCTCTCGCCGGCCTTTCCCTTGTGCTCCACATAGATCCCGGCATCAAGAGAAGTGCCTGCGCCGACTATCTTGCCCGCCTTGTGATGGACTTTCGCAAGACCTTCGCCGCTGCGGCGCAAGGTTATTCCCGCCCCTATCCAGCTGCCGTCATGGGTCGCGTAGATTTCGCCGCTGTTGACGACCGTCACGGCCTTGTCCCCGGCGGCATTCGCGCCGCCGTTGGATTCGTCGATGTAAATGCCGCTCTCGCTGACCGGAACGGCCTTCGTGCCGACCTTCCCGTCCTTCTCCACGGTCAGCGTCAAACCAGTCGACAGACCCAGTGAGTCGCAGTCGATAACAGCTTTGTATTGCTTGCCGTAGCTGAGATCGGGCAAGGTGCCCGTACCAAGCTCTGTGGAAGTGGTGCCGCTTGTGGTTGAAAGCACCGACTTGCATTTCGTCTGCTGCGCAGCCGCCGGCAGCGGCATCGCAAATCCGGCGGCGATCAGCCCGGCGCAGAGGAGGCGCGCATAATCGCCACGCCCATGTCCCGGAAGACAGGAGTCAGCCGCGCAGCGAGACTGTGCCCCCCCCCCCCTATTGCCGAATTGTTCAGAATATCCCATTTCCATCTCCTTCATTCGCTTGTCTTCAGAATCCGCAGCCGCTGACTGGCATCCGACAGATATCGGCGCGGCTGCTCCGCGCACCGCTTTATCACCGGATCAGTGCTGGATTCCACCTGAAACCGCCGGTCCGCAGCGGAAATACATCCGGCGTTGCATTCACGCCACACCGCCGGGCGGAACATCCCGCCGGCTGTTGCAAGTCAGGCATGTCAGCGCGGCAGCCCTGTTCAGGAACCCGCTTCGCGCAGCCTTTTTCCTTCCGCGCCGGGGGACTGCGCGTCTTTCGCTGGTTCGGCACAGGCTGCCGGCAGCAAAACACAGATACGGGCAGCGAACCTGTTACGCCAACTCAACAAGCTGTCAGAGCGGCTGAAGGCGGACAGGGACGAGTTTCCGCACGTACTTGATTCCGATCCAGATGTGCCGCTTCATTCAAACGGCGCAGAGCGCGACATCCTGAATCATTTCATTCGGCGGAATATTTCATTCGGAACCCGCATCTGAAGAGAACTCACGCCCCGGGACGGCTGTATTGGAGCCATGGAAACCTGCGACACGCCCGGCATGTCCTTCCAAAACCGTCTGCAGAACCGCTTCGAAGTTGCCGACGCCCGGATGGGACGAGTCCCGCCGAACTCATCCGCGCCGCATGCTGACGCTTCCGGCGGCTGCAGGCGGAACGAATCAGGAAATCAACCTGAGGGAAGAACTGTCCTTTCATGAATAACGGAGCATGCCCCGGACCAGCCCCGTTTACCGACAAGTCGCCCCTTGTCACGGATAGACTGATGACCCAGCAGAATCAGGGAAACCGATCTGTTCAGAATTTTCCTGAACGGCCGGCTGTGACGAATGCTGAAACACGGTCGTCCGCTGCATGCCGGAGGGCCGATTCCATGAATCCGGGCTGACAACCTCTCGGCGCGGAGCGGCGGGCCTTCAGTCCAAGAAAATATTGAAACGACGGTTTCGCTTTCCTTTTTTCTCGATTTTACCGAGACGAACATTGCCTATCTCAGATGTATCAGAGACATGGGTCCCGCCGCAGGGCTGCAGATCAACCTGATCTTCGCCCGAGCCGATCCGGATCAGCCGCACGCGTCCGGTTCCCGTCGGCGGTTTGACAGACATCGTTTTCACCAGTCCTGGATTTTCCGCCAACTTTCCGTCGGTGATCCAGTCTTCTGTCACCGGCAATTCGCGCGAAATCAGCCCGTTCAGCTTTGATTCAAGCAAGCCACGGTCCTGAAGCGGCTCCGGCATGTCGAAATCAAGCCGGCCCTTCTCTTCCGAAATAGCTCCGGAGGTCACGGGCAATGGAATGACCGCAGAAAGCAGATGCAGCGCGGTGTGCATGCGCATATGGCGAAAACGCCGCGGCCAGTCCAGTTCCTGTTCCACATGGGCGCCGACCGGAGGCAGACCGGCTCCGCTTTCAAGAATCAGCTCAATTCCGTCATCCGGCGCCTTGCGCGCGTCCAACACCTGAACGTCCCCGGAATCCCATTTCAGCCAGCCGCTGTCGCCCGGCTGCCCCCCGCCGCCGGCGAAAAAGACGCTGCGGTCCACAAGAATTCCCCCGCTGGGACCGATCGCTGCCACTCTTGATCCGCAGCGCACGGCGTACGGCTCCGAATGGAAGAGCTTTTCTGTCATTTTTCTGACTCTCCCGTCTGTTCATCCGGCCTGTCTTCATGCGAATTCGGAAACAGATCAGATGCGTTGCGGACCCAGATGTCGCGCTGAGGGAACGGTATCGAAATGCCTTCCCGCTCAAACCGTTCAGCGATCGCGAAGTTGAGATCGGACCGTGCGGTCAACATGAGATTCACATCATTCAGTATGACTCTCAACTCAAACTCAAGCGCATCAGCGCCGAAATTCATGAACAGCGCGGCCGGCGGCGGATCTTCCAGAACCGCCGGGTGCTGCATGGCGATATCCAGAAGCATGCGCTCGATCCTGCGCGGATCTGTCCCGTATGCCACACCGACGGGAAGAATGACCCGCCCGCGGCGGTTTACCAAGGTCCAGTTCGTCACGCGGCCGCCGATCAGGTCCGTGTTGGGCACGACGACCCGCGATCTGTCGAAGGTTTCAATCTGGGTCGCGCGCACCGAAACATTCTGCACGGTGCCGGAAACGCCGCCGACCTCAACCCAGTCTCCGACATTGATGGGACGTTCAATCAGGAGAATGATTCCCGACGCGAAATTCGACACGACCGTCTGCAGGCCGAAGCCGATGCCGACGGAAAGAGCGCCCGCGACAATGGCAATGCTGGTGAAATCAAAATTCGTCATCGCCACTGCGACAATGCCTGCCAGTATGACGCCGACATAGCCGGTGCCGGTGATCAGGGCGCGCTGCGCGCCTGTATTCAGCCGCGTGTTCGGCAGCACGGACCGCTGCAGGATTGATTGGATCAGGGCCGTCAGAACACAGCCGGCCGCAAACGTGGCCACAAACCGCAACACATCGGCCGCCGTGATCCGCTGGCTGCCGACGGGTATGCCTTCAAGGGCCCGTTGCCACGCGTCGGCGATGTCCGCCGAAGTCGCCCCCCAGGCCAGAGCGAACGCCGGCACGGCGGCGGCAAACAGCGTCGCGCCCGTCAGGACCCGGATCAGCCCGATTCTGACTGAACTGATTTCAAAGCCTCCACGCGACGCGAACCCGGAAATCAGACCGGTGATGATCGCGACAAGGACGAAGAACGCGCCGAGAAGAGCCAGAGAGTAAAGCACTGGAAACACGAGATAATCGCCCGCCGCGCCATAGCCGGCGGCAGCCAGCCCCGCGCCGGCGACGGCAGCTGCGCGGACCAGCCACGTTATCCCGGCGAACACGACATCGCTGAACGGCCGCTGATCATCAATCTGCGCCAAAGCAGCCAGGTTCTCCGACAGGCGGCGGCTCAACTGGAACATGAGGACAGCGGCGGCAAACAGCGCGGGAAATTCCAGCAAGGTGATTTTCGCTTGTTCGGCGGCGGTATCCAGCTGTATCCCTTGGATTGCCGTGCGCAGAGCCACAGCCCCGCCCAGCGACACCGCGATGCGGTGCGCTGACCTGCTCCACGCATTTCCGAGACAGGACAGGACGAGTTCCGAGCCGTCCCCCGCGAACAGCGCCTTCGCGAGCCAGTTGGCGACATACACGATGGATGCCGCGATGGCCGCCATGACGACAAAGCTCTCACTGAAATAATGGACCAAGCGGCTTGAATTGGCCGCCAGAACAAACAGCCAGATTCCAATGGCCGGAAACACCGCATCTGCGGCGAAAGCACGGAAACCGCCGCCGCGCGGCGGCTTTCCTTCCGCAGCCGGAAACAGCCTGTCCGCGAAACGCCGGACAAACCGCCTCGCCCCGGTCAGGAACATGCCGCCCAGCGCCAGCCAGACCAGCGTGACCGGCAACTGCTGAATGAGTTGCTTCCGCTGTGCCGCGCTGGCCCAGGCGGTGCCGATCTTTGCGAAAGCAGCGGCAAAATAATCCGCTGTCAGACCAGCGGCCGCCAGCCAGTCAGCCGGACTGAGCGGAGTCGCTCCTCTCGCGGCACGGGCCTCTCTGAACCTGGCGTGTTTAATGGTGTCGATCTGATCAATCAGACCTTCAGCGTGACGGACCGCGTCTTCGGCAATCCGGTACGGCCTTTCGGCCTCGAACAGCCTGGCTTTGATCTCGCTTCTCAGGGCTTCCAGATCGCTGTCTTCGCCTTCGCCCTCAATCGGTTCGCCCAAAGCCGCGAGCCGCGCATTAAGCCGGTCGATTTCCTCCTTCAGCGGAATCTGGCTGGCGCTGAACCGCCGGCTCCACCCCGACAGATCCGCCCGCAGAATCTCCAGAGCCGGATTCGACGCCGCTGCCGCCGCAATTACGGATTCGGCGCGCTCGGCCAGTCTGGCCCATTCCTGAACATCCAGAGCCAATTCCCCGGCTGTCTGCGAATAAGACGGGGCGGCGCAAATCAGGACAAGAAAAGCGGCAAAGACGCGGATCGGGTTCACGGTCATCAAACCTTGAACACCTCGGGAAGCGCAGCGGAAGACCGGTCAAGCCAATCAGGAACCGGCAGTTCTTTTTCCTTCAAAAACCGCGGATTGAACAGTTTCGACTGATACCGGTTGCCGTAGTCGCACAGAATCGTCACGATCGTGTGGCCCGGACCAAGTTCGCGGGCCAGCCGAACGGCTCCGGCGACATTAATGCCCGAAGAGCCGCCGAGACACAGGCCTTCATATCTCAGCAAATCGAAAATGACCGGCAGCATTTCCTGATCAGGTATCTGATAAGGAAAATCAATCTCGAGCCCTTCAAGATTGGCGGTGATCCTTCCCTGCCCGATGCCTTCGGTGATGGATGATCCTTCGGCTTTCAGCTCGCCGCAGGCATAGTGGCGGAAAAGGGCCGCGCCCATCGGATCGGCGAGTCCGATCTTGATGTCTGGATGTTTTTCCCTCAGAGCCATGGAAACTCCGGCGAGCGTGCCCCCGGTGCCGACCGCGCAGATGAAACCGTCAATCCCTCCTTGGGTCTGTTCCCAGATTTCCGGCCCTGTGGTGTCGGCATGGGCTTTCCGGTTGGCGGTGTTATCGAACTGGTTGGCCCAGAGAGCTCCGTTTTTTTCCGTCTTCGCAAGCTCGGCCGCCAGCCGCGCCGAATAACGCACGTAATTGTCGGGGTTCCGGTAAGGGACTGCCGGCACTTCCACCATCTCAGCGCCGGCGATGCGGATCATGTCCTTTTTTTCCCGGCTCTGGGTGTCGGGAATGACAATCACCGTCCGGTATCCGAGGCAGGATCCGAGAAGAGCCAGTCCTATGCCTGTGTTTCCCGCGGTGCCTTCCACAATCACGCCGCCGGGCTGCAGAATCCCCTTCGCTTCAGCGTCCCGGATAATCGCCAATGCCGCACGGTCCTTGACCGACTGCCCCGGATTCAGGAATTCCGCCTTGCCGAGGATTTCACATTCGGTCGCCTGCGATGCCGCGTTCAGACGAATCAGCGGCGTGCGTCCGATTGCGTCAGGAAGGCTTTCACATACTCTCATAGGTCAAATCATCTTTCAAGAGGCGCCCGGCGGAGTGATCCGCCGGCACTGTCGTGCCTGATCTCCGAGCACCGGCGCTTACGCCGCCCGCCGCTTCGCGCGCATGCGGCAGCGGTGCAGTATCGGCTCGGTATAGCCGGAGGGCTGGTTCCGGCCCTCAAAAACAAGCATTCTCGCCGCATTGAAGGCCACGCCGTCGAAATCCGGCGCCATGGGCCGGTAATCCGGATCCCCCCGGTTCTGGCGGTCAACCACCCGCGCCATTCGCCGGAAGGCGGCTTCGACGAATGCCCGGTCGACGATTCCGTGATGGAGCCAGTTCACGACATGCTGCGACGAGATCCGGCAGGTCGCCCTGTCCTCCATCAGCTGCACATTGGAAATGTCCGGCACTTTGGAGCAACCGATTCCCTGATCGACCCAGCGGACGACATATCCGAGTATGCCCTGCAGATTGTTCTCGACCTCCTGACGGATTTCATCTTCAGACCAAGGGCGGTCAGCAGCAAGAGGAATTCTGAGAATGCGGCTCAGATCAGTCTGGCGGCCGCTTGCCCGGATTTCGTTTTGACGCTCCGCCACACTGACACGGTGGTAATGGGTGGCGTGCAGAACCGCAGCGGCCGGGCTCGGCACCCAGGCCGTGCCGGCCCCTGCCAGGGGATGGCCGATCTTCTGTGCCAGCATGTCGCGCATCTGATCCGGCATTGCCCACATGCCTTTGCCGATCTGGCCTGATCCCGCCAGACCGCAGGCAATTCCCGCATCCACGCTCCAGTCTTCATAAGCTGCCAGCCAGTCGGCGGATTTGATGTCGGCTTTCCGCATGAAGGGCCCGGCTTCCATCGAAGTGTGGACCTCATCGCCGGTCCGGTCAAGAAACCCGGCATTGATGAATGCCACCCTCTTGGCCGCCGCCCGCATGCATTCCCGGAGATTGACCGTGGTGCGCCGCTCTTCGTCCATGATTCCGATTTTCACCGTGTGCGGCGGCAGGTCAAGCCACTTCTCCACACGCGCGAAGACCTTGTCCACGAATGCGGCCTCTTCCGGACCGTGCAGTTTCGGCTTGACGACATAAACCGATCCGCAGGGCGAATTCCGCCGCTTGCCCCTGATATCGTGCAAGGCGATCATGACCGTGCAGACATCATCCAGCAGACCCTCGAAGATCTCGTTCCCGTGGCGGTCAAGAACCGCCGGGCAAGTCATAAGAAGTCCGACATTCCGCACCAGCAAAAGCGACAGCCCCTTCAGAGTCACTGTCCCGCCGGCGGGGCCCCGATATTTCTTGTCCGCATTGAGTCCGCGGACAAACGAATCCCCGTCCTTGGCGACATGCGCGTCAAGGCTGCCCTTCATGAGACCAAGCCAGTTTTTGTAAGCCAGGATTTTGTCTTCGGCGTCAACGACCGCCACCGAATCTTCGCAGTCCATGATCGTGGTCACCGCTGATTCGAGAATTATATCGGCGATGCCCGCGGGATCAGCCGAACCGGTGGCTTTAGAGCGGTCGATCCGGATTTCCGCATGCAAACCGTTGTTGCGCAGCAGTATCTGATCAGGATCGGCGGATTCGCCGGTAAAACCGGCGAACTTTTCCCGATCCTTCAATGATGCCCGGCTGCCGTCGCCCAATCCGACCGCCAGCACGCCGTCAGCCACGGAATAGGATACAGCGGCGCCGTGGCTGCCCCGCTCCAGCGCGAAGGCCTCATCCAGAAACGCTTTGCCCCAAGCCGCTGCCTGGCTGCCGCGTTCCGGGTCGAAACCCCCGTCGGGCGGAGGGCTGCCGAGCGCATCAGTGCCGTACAAAGCATCGTACAGCGAATTCCATCTCGCATTGGCGGCATTGACCGCAAACCGGGCATTGGTGACCGGCACGACCAGCTGCGGCCCGGAAACAACCCCGATCTCGGCGTCGATTCCGCTGGTATCCACAGAGAAACCGCCTTTTGAGGGAACAATGTAGCCGATCTCGCGCAGCATCGTTTGATATTCATCCGGATCCAGCGTTTCGCCCCGGCGCTTGATATGCCACTCATCGATTTTTCGCTGAATTTCGCTGCGTTTCTCCAACAGGGAAGCGTTCTCGGGACCCAGTTCATGCGCAATATCCGAAAGACCTCGCCAAAAACCGCCGGCATCGACGCCGGTTCCGGGAAGGGCCCGGTTCTCGATAAACTCCGCAAAGCCGGAATCGACCCGCAGTCCATGCCGCCCGACCCGGCTCACAGCGGAATTCTCCGGAGAATCATACCGGCCTCAGCCCGGATCATCTATTGACATCCACGACAATCCGGCCTCTCACCCGGCCCTTCAGGATCGCGCGCCCCAATTCCGGAAGGTCGCCGAGCGACACTGTCCGGATCATGGATTCCAGCTTGCCCAAAGGCAGATCCCTGCAGATGCGCTCCCATGCTCTGACCCGATCGCCGTGCGGCCGCATCACGCTGTCTATGCCAAGCAGCTTCACTCCGCGGAGAAGGAACGGAATGACCGAGGCTGGCACCGCGGCGCCGCCTGCCAGACCTACCGACGCGACCGCTGCTCCGTATTTCATCTGTCCCAACAGCCGCGCTAGCATTGAACCGCCGACCGCATCGACACATCCTGCCCAAGTTTCAGATTCTAATGGACGTTTGACCGTCTCGGCAATCTCGCTTCGCGGCAGGATGCGGGACGCGCCGAGACTCCGCAGATAGGGCTCTGTTTCGGGACGGCCGGTCACCGCGGTCACTTGGTATCCCAGATTCGCCAGAATCGCCACCGCGACCGAGCCGACCCCGCCTGCCGCGCCGGTCACGAGAACCGGTCCGCTGTCTGGTTTCAGCCCATGAGCCTCCAGCTCCATGACCGCGAGCATGGAAGTGAAACCCGCCGTGCCGACGGCCATGGCCTGTCTGCCGTTCAGAGCCTCGGGCAGGCGCACCAGCCAGTCGCCCATCACGCAGGCTTTCTGCGCATAACCGCCCCACCATCTCTCGCCGACTCCCCAGCCGGTGAGAATCACGGAGTCTCCGGACTTGTAACGCTCATCGCCGGAGCGCACGACCTTCCCGCAAAAGTCGATTCCGGGCACATGCGGGTATTTGCGCACCAGCCCGCCGCCTGATCCCAGACAAAGACCGTCCTTGTAGTTCAGAGTCGAATGGCTGACGGCAACTGTGACGTCGCCTTGCGGCAGCTGTGTCTCGCTCAGCTGCCGAACCGATGCGGACGTCTCTCCGCTGTCGTTTTTGTCCACGACCAATGCATTGAAATTCATATTTTTCTCCGAGATTCATTTGCGTCAACCGGCGAACCGGACCAGATCGCCGGGCTGCGGATTTCGCCCGGCGCTGGAACATAAGGCCACGCTCATTTCATGATCCGGCTCCCGGGCGGCAGCTGATTCAGCATGCTCCCTTCAGACAACGGGGCCGCTCCAGTCTATGGCGCAGATTTCCGCTGAACGCCCGTCAAAGTCCCAGACTCTGCCGAACGCGCGGACCCGGCCCTGGGACGCCGTCGCAACCGTGATGTCGGGTCCCATCCAGTATTTCGTATTGCGCACCACAATGTCTTTGCCAGGTTCCTTTCCCTCCACCGGACAGACCTCTCCCTGAATTTTCCGGCCAACGCGCAGTCTGCGCGCCGGTCCGTCACTTTCATACTCGACCCGCGCGGACTCCGCGCCGAGGAATTCGCTCACCAGATGTTTGAACAGCCCTGTTGTTCCCTTGGCCTTTCCGGAAAGGATCTGAATCAAAGCATGACAGGCCTTGTGGGAGGCCCTGTCATCAATAAACGCCGCCGCCTTCCAGTTGCCCCGGGCCAGCAGTCCGGGAATTTCCAGAATCATTCCCACATTGAGACCCGACAGACTTTCATCGCCGTAAGCGCCGTCATCAATTCGAATTCCTGCCCATGCCAGGCAGTCGCCCTCCGTCGGCGGATGTTTGCCAAGACTGATCACGCATGGGCAGAACACGGTGCAGTTGCAGTTCAGTATCAGTTCGCCCTTGATATGCCAGGGAACCATTCCGCCGTCAGATTTTTCCGCCGACGGATGCCGGTTGTCAATTCGTGCCGGCACAGACAGCCGGTCAGACCGCTGCGCTTTGGATTCCGGGTCGGTCACGGCGCGCCCTTTCTTCAAGTCAGTTGCCCGGACAAGGCGACGAGAATCGCCGCCGCGATCAGCGACGCGCCGAGCGGGGCGGATACATACCTGCCGAGCGCGGGCAGCTTTTCGACTGTCATGACGATTGTTGCAAGCCCCATCCATATCAAGCTCATGGTCCCGCTGATCAAGGCGAACGACATCAGAAGCCAGCAGCAACCGAGGCAGAATGCCCCCATTAGCAGCCCGATCGCAGGCTCGCGGAACCTGCCTTCGCGCCAATGCGTCAGGAACACGGCCAGCGGGTTCCGGCATTTGGACAGGCAGGCCTCCTTCAATCCACTGAACTGGTAGAGCCCCGCCGACAAGAGAAGAGCCGCGGCAAAGTTCCGGGCATCCGCGCCCGCGAAAAAATCCGCCGCCCAGCCTGCGTGAACGGCGTTCTGCAGCGCGGCCATCAGCAGCGAGAATCCGAGCCAGACCGCGAGATAGCCGGCAGTCAGCCCGGCGAATCCCAGTCTGTGTCCGGCGCCGGCTGACCGCAAACCTTCATAGCACCGCAGTGCGGGAACGAATGTCGGGAGCATCATCGCGGCTGACATCAGCGCCCACATCCCTGTCAGTGGGATCAAACCGGACCCGGAGGCTCCGACGGAGCAGACGGCAAACAGCAGATCCCATCCGTAAACTCCAACACTGCGCCATTCCGTGAATGGAATGATCAATCCGAACAGACCACACCAAGCGGCTGCCACTGCCGCGTAAAACAGCAGCCAGTGCCATTCCGTCATCGAACCGCTGAAAGCCGCCGAGCGCACTGCCTCCCGCCGAAACGCGGGAACTCGAACGGCGGGCGCGTTCCAGCCCGATTCCATATCCGCACAGCCTGAATCCCCGGCTTTTCCGCGGTCTTCCCGAGCTTCTGCCTGCCGCATCACTGAAAATTACAGCGCGGAAGCGCACCGTTCCAGCCGATTCGGATTCCAAGGGCCGCGACATCCATTTCTTTCTCTCTCCAGCAGGTCCCCGCGGGTCGCACTCTGAATTCCGGGACGACACGGACGCTCGTGTCACGCCGCGATTTCCCGGCGCGGGACCGCGGAACCGGCAAGGCCGGCCGTCCTGAAAAATTTCCGGCTTGACATTCATGCGCCGCTGCCTTCAGGATTGCGCCCAACGGGGGGAGATCCGCACAATTGGACTTCTTAACTGGAAGGCAACGTGCCGGCCACCCTTTCGCTTGCCGCTCTGAAATCGGCGGCGAGGCTTGTTTCGCGGCTCGGCCCGACATCCGGTCAGCAGCTGAGATGCCGCGTCCGGAACCGTTCCGGATCACGGTCGCTTCCCGGCCCGCGCATCGGGGAGGTCCGTTATCGGAGTCACCGGTGTGTTTCCCGCATTTGATGTCCCGCATTTTTTTGGCGGCAGTATCAGCCGCGGTTGTCAGCTCCGCTGCAGCGCAAGTCCCGAACTGTCCCGCATCCGGAGATCCGGTGCAGCCCGGCGACAGCCGGTATACATCTGGAATTTCGTGTTCAGGGGCCAATATTCCCGCAAAGAAACAGCTCATCATCACATTAGCGGAAGATGTGCGAATCATCGGAGACGGACAGGCGGGAATCAAGATTCAAGCAGGCGACAGCGCTGAAATCAGCGTACAGGCCCAAGGCCCATCGACTTCGGTCACGGGCGGCAGGAATCAGCACGGAGTCCATGTCACTGACGACAGCGGCAAGCGCAAAGAGGTCAACCTCAGCGTCAGCGATGTGACCGGGTCGGCTGACGGAATCCGAGTGACGGGCATCAGGGGGCTCATCGACATAAAATCCAGCGGCACAATCAGGGTCAGCGGCGAAGCGTCGGACGCCGACAGCAACGGCGCCGTGCATGTCCGCTTGGAGGATAACAGCTTCACGGGAAATCAGGAAACGAAAATTTCCGTCCATGACATCTTTTCCACCGTCGCGAATCCCGCGGGTTATGAAACTGCCGGCGTGCTCGTCGACAGTCTGGGCAAAGTAACTGTCAGTTCAACGGGAAAAATCTCGACAACCGGCGACGACATCGGCGGCGTAAAGGTCACGCTGAACGACGGCCAAGTGAATCCGGGACCGGTGAACATCGCCGTCAATGACGTCGAAACCGCGGGAAACCGATCGCATGCCGTCTCAGTACTGCGTTACGCACGCGAAGGCGATGTCGTGCGGGTGCCGATTTCGATCGCGGTCAACGGCGATGTCCGCACCAGCGGCTGGGAATCGCACGGCATCGCGGTTGAAGGTTTCAAAACTGAAATTGACGTCACCGTGCGGAAAGACGGTTCGATTCACGTCGGCAAAGCGAAGCCCGGCTGGGAGAAAATTGACGCATATACAGCCGAACCCATCGCGAAGGCTGTTTACGTCAAGGATTTCGCCGGTGACCGAGCGATCGCCTCGGTGTCGATCAAGAACTACGGAACCGTAACCGGGGAGATTTATGCTCAGAGCTGCAATGCTCCTGAATTCACCAATTCCGGCACATTCAACTCCGGCTCTGATGTCGATCTGATTCTCTACGACGACCCGTCCGCAGCGGGCTGCGGGCGAATCGGCGCGGACTCCGTTCCGACTGCCGGAAAGCTGACCAACCTCGGGATACTGTCCCCCGGCGGGATCGGGACGATTGCCGGGACAGAAATCAGAGCGGATTACGTGCAATCACAAACCGGACTTCTGGAACTGGACGTCGATTGGTCTGAAGAGACCGCTGACTCCGTTACCGTGGACGGACGGGCAACGCTGTCAGGTTCCTTGAGAATCAACCCTCTGGCGCTGTTCAGTCCTCAAAAGGCCGCCGATCTAAACGAAGGCGAACCGCTGGAAATCCTTGTGATGAGCGTCTCAGGAGGCATCACGGGCCTTCCCGCCGTTGAGGCCGCCGACTCTCTGCTGCTTAAGCGGGGAGTCAGGAAGGATGTCTCAGGAACAAAGCTGTTCGTCTGGGCATCGGTTGACAACAACATCAAAGGACTCAATCAGAACCAACGCAATGTATTGAGTGAAGTCACAGCCGCGTACAGCTCCAGTTCTGTAATCCGTTCCGTCTATGTCAGCCTGCTGGACGAAACCGTGCTGAGCAGCCTCCAGTTCGAGCTTGACGGGCTCGGCAACGAAATCGCGGGCGTCTCAATACAGGCGGGCATCCGTTCTTTGTTTGAGTTCGCGGGCGCCGTTCCGTCCTGCCTGGAAGACTTGGACACGTCCTCTCAAATGGCTCTTTGCACCGAGATCACCGGCACGGCGGTGAAACATTCCCGGGAGCGGAGTTTTGAAGAGCGGGGACACCGGGCCAGATTCAACAGGTTTTTGACGGCCGCCGCATGGACTCTTGACGACGCCGGCGCCGGGCTGGAACTGTCGCTGGGAATTGACCGGGGGCACACGGAAATCCGGAATCTCGCATCGTCAAACATTCAAGAAGTCCAGGCCGGTCTCACGCTTTTCGGAACGGCCGGACCCGTGAGCTACAGAGCGACCGCTGCCGCCAGCGCCGCGAAACACAGGATCTCGCGCGTGATTCCATTCAACTCACAGATATCAGCCGGCCTGATGCGCACGGTCACCCGTGTGTTTGATGCCGAAGCGGCTTATCCGGTCGCTGTCGGCAGCCTGACAGTTTCGCCCTTTGCCGGATTCAGCGCCGCGAGCTACCGCAGCGGTCCGTACACTGAAACCGGAGCAGGAGATCTTTCGCTGAAGGTGAACGGCGTCAGTGGACGGGCAGTTGAAACCCGAATGGGAATCGGATTCGAATCGCCGGGAACGAAAGTGACCCCGCATTTCCGCCTGAGTTGGCACAATGTTTTTTCACGAAAAATTCAGACCGACTCGAAATTCGCCGGAGGACTGGATCTGGTCCGCTCAACGACGACTCTTCCGCGGTCAAGTCTGAATGCGGAGATCGGCATCCGGTTCGGGCCGCCCGCAGGCGACCTGACCGGCCATGCCTTGCTGTCATGGAGCAAGGGAGAGAGCGGCCGGTCTGCCGGAGCCGCTGCCGGCCTGACCTATGAATTTTAGGAACGGCTGAAAAATCCCGGAAAGCGGGCCGCCGTCTCAGTCCGGTTTGCCGCGCCGCCAGGCGCGGAGGGCATCTCCGAAAGCCGAAAACAGCGGACGGGACACCGGATCTTCCGCGGCCCGGTATTCGGGATGCCATTGAACCGCCAGAGCGAACCCGCCGGCTCCTTTGATCCTGATTGCCTCCTGCGTGCCGTCCGGGGCCGTTCCTTCCACCCGAACCCGCGCGCCTTCTCTCTTGATTCCCTGACCGTGCAGTGAATTGACCCGCACCTGCCGGCAACCGATGATTTCCGTGAAAACACTGCCCGGGCGGAAGGTCACCGTGTGACGCAATGCGAATTTCTCGTCCAGAGTGCCTTCCGGCGGCATCCGGTGGTTCATTCGCCCTTCAAGTTCACGGATCTCAGGATGCAGCGTGCCGCCGAACGCGACATTGAATTCTTGGAATCCCCGGCACACGCCCAGCACTGGCTGACCTCGGTCCACGCATGACCGGATCAGCGGCAAAACCACCCTGTCCCGGTCCCGGTCAAAAAACCCATGTGCGCCGGTTTCCTTTTCTCCGTACTCCTCAGGATGGACGTTCGGACGGCCGCCGGTGAAGAGGAATCCGTCGCAGATCTCCATCAGATGATCCACCGCAACGAAATCAGGGCTGGTCGGCACGATCATGGGCAAAGCACCGGCGACGCCGGCGACCGCCGCACTGTTCATCGTGCCCGACGCGTGAACGGGATAGCTGTCTTCAAGCAGGTAATGGTTGCCGATTATGCCGGCGACTGGAATGGTCACAGATTGAATGCCCATCTCATAAAGACTTACCGCCTTACCGGACAATGCCGGCGAATTGAAGTGAATTCCGGTCCCTGCCCTGAGGCGCCGCGCGGCGGAACGGCGCAGCCGCGATTTCAAGACTCCAAATTCCTGATCAACTTCAGTATCTTTGGGAAATTGTCCGGCGACCGATCCGCCGCCGGGGCGCCGGAGCTTCGGCGGCTTTTCGAACCGTGCCGGCGCATGAACGAAACTGGCTGAGTGAATATCTTATGGATCCAAGAATCTACTTTTGCGGCGAAGCTCTGATCGACTTCATCACGGCCGACGGAACCAGCTACCGCGCCGCCACCGGCGGGTCGCCTTTCAACGCGGCGAAAGCCGCCTCGGCGGCAGGCGCGGACTCGTATTTCTGCGGGGCGGTCAGCAGCGACCTGTTCGGCAAGAAGATTCTGGCCGACTTGGAACGATACGGGGTGGATTCCACGCATGCGCCTAGATCAGACCTGCCGACTGTCCTGGGATTCATACAGGTCAGCGAAGACGAGCATCCGAGCTATGCGTTCTTCGACCGGGACAGCTGCATGGTGAACATGGATCCGCATCTTCCGCGAAACACCGTTCGGGAAGGCGATATATTGGTGATCGGCTCGATCTCCCTCATCGTTTCTCCGGGAGCCGATCGAATCGAGAAATTCGCTGTGGCGCAGTCCCGGACCGCTGCGCTTGCTCTGGATCCCAATGTGCGTCCGGGGATGATCGCCGGATGCGGCGAGTGGCGGCCGCGCATGCTCCGGCTGATGGAAGCCTCGGCCATCATCAAAATCAGCACAGAAGACCTTGATTTCTTCGCGCCGGGCACGGGCAGCGAGGAATTCGCCGAAGAGCGTCTCGCACGCGGCGCAAACCTGGTCATCATCACAGACGGCGCGAATGGAGCGGCGGCATGGACAAAATCCGGCAGCGCAGCCGTGAAGGGCCTGCGGGCGGAAGGCGGCGATACCGTCGGCGCCGGAGACACGATCATGGGTTTCAGTCTCGCATGGCTCGCCGAAAGAAATGCCACACGGCGCCGCGAACTTGATTCGCTCGGCGAGTCGGAACTGGATTCCATGCTGACCGTCGCCAACACGGCAGCGGCCATTAACTGTGAATCGGCCGGCTGCCACCCGCCCAGCCGAATTGAAGTGAAAAACAGAATCAATAATCAGCGGGAAGGTTCTGTATGATCCGGCAGGCATGTCCAAGCCCGGCCTCTGGAGATCTCTTCGCCGTGACCCGACCTCAGCGGCTTTAGTCAATGCGCGGCAGCTTCAGACATCAGGCACCATCCGGGATTGCGGTACCAGTGCCCGTGCATCCTCCGGCTCCGATCTCACTCCTTAAGGCTGAATTGGATTGAGGTGCACGGCAATCGAGTCGCTTCCAAGCCTGCCTGCTCAACCCCGCCGCATCCGATGTCCTATGACTCCACAACTGCCCATCTGCCATCGACGGCGGCTCTGTTCATTCAGAAAGAGCCGGGCTCAATGAACTTTGCCACCACCACTTGACTTGCCGACCTTTCAATGATTGGCATCGCACCACAAGCAGAGCTCAAACCAACAATTTATTTTATTTTGACAAGTGTAAACTCCCGGATGCGGTGTCACACGCTATACGACAGGAAGCGCGGACGGCTGTTTCTCGTCTGAAGGGTTACGTCAACGGCCGGCTCCACCGAGCCGCATGGCTGACCTAGTAGTCAAACACAGCAGAATTGACGAAAATAGCAGGTTGGGAGCAGAAACCGGAAGCATTGAGCCCGTAACACAAGGGGAGCGTCTACTTCACTTTTTTATCCATTAATACAATAATGACAAACTACTAGGGACATTACTGGAAACCTGCTCGGCGGTTGCGTTTTTCCCCAGTGCGTCTCTGGACTGTGCAGCGTTCCGCAAGCGTACGCGAAACATTTTATGGAAGACGGTGGTATGGCTCTGCGAGACAGCAAATGACCCGGTCTGTTTCGACGGCGACCGTTTTCTGGACCCGAAAGCCAAGCGGACAAATCGGATGCCGCGCGGGCTGGACCGAGATCAAAATGGAAGAAAATGGATGCCTTATGACAATCAAATCTCTGTGCTGCGGCTGACGCAGTGGCTGGATATCTGGAACGAATACGACTTTGATCCAAGGGCCCAGCCAGTCGCTGACTTAATGCAAGTTCCTAAGCCCAAACTTGACATCACGAATCTGCAGCGGGCGAGCCGAGAGCCGGTGATTGGCGCACTTTCCGGTTTGGCTGGCAAGGCCGCGAATGTCTGGTTGCCGACGGGTCATCCGGCCGCCACCGGCCAGTTCCTGAAAAAGAATGGAATAAAGTGCCGATGCTACACAGAAATGACAGAGGCATTCACTCCCCGACATATTGTTGATGTCCTTGCCGCCACGGGCCCGAGTCACTGCTCGGACGGCTGGACTTTTTTTGCACGGGCCTTAGCGGCATTGCTATCCGGCGACACCCACACTGCCTGCCAGGCACCTTTCATATTATGCTCAGTTAAGAGCCGCGCTGAGTATCCTGAATTGTCATGGCATCGGCATTTTCAATGGCGTCAACTTCGCGGTAGATGATTTGGGCAAACCGTTTCACATCGGCAAACGCAAGCCGGCAGACAAAGGTCTTGGAACACATACGGCCACTTGGGAAGCGCTGCGCGAATGGGCTGGTCAGAGAGAAGCAGGTGTATTTCTAAAAGCGGTGAGGTTCCGCGATGTATCTTTGCTGGACTGTGTTAATGCCGTTTGGCCAAGCGCACAAGAAGCTCAGCCGGTAATTGAAACTATCAATAGCTGGGGAGTTGATTTGAAGCGGTCGGCCGAAGATCATGAATCCAGGAACATCTCCAGCTACTGCGTGCACGCCTTCAACACCGCATACTCTTCGTTACCATCTCGGTTGGAACTCGTGCAATCGATTTGGCGCGGACTTGAACCGGACGGACGTGGCGGCTTTCCTAATCTGGACCGCCATCTCTTGCGGAAATTTTTGGGCCTTATGCGAAAGGAACAATTGAAAATCAATTCTCAAACCACTCCTTGGCAAACAGTCTTTCGGAGGTTGCCTCCTCAGGTGAAAGCGTTTGTAAACATTGAATTCCTTGAGAGCGACCCGACAGATTTTCCGGTCTTAGCAAATGCCGACAGCCGGCTACCGGGTGATGTTCACGCTATGGTCAGCAGAGCCTTGCTTCTGCTCAGATTGGCAGTCAGCGTTGTTCGCTCTGCATTCCTTGATGCGCAATTTGACTTGGAAGGTGATGATCTGCAGCCGCGGTTAGATACAGTGGGAATTGACAGAGGTTTTTGGTCGGCCGACCATCCCCCTGAAGAGTTCGAAGAACTGTGGGATGAGGTGTCATATGTTGTAGCTGATGTAGAAGCGCAAAACTTCACGGACATTGTTGATCAACGGAGATTTTCGGATTCGCTGAGAAATCAACTTACAATCTTGAGCCAAGCAGAAAGAGCGTGCATTTGGGGCATCGGCGCATGAAGTATATGGGATCCAAGCGATGGATGCTGCGCAACGGCTTGGCTGACCTCATTCATTCCCGCATTTCGCAGCACAAACGGTTTGTTGATCTCTTTTCCGGTTCAGCTGCGGTATCATGGCATGTTGCAAGCAAACACGCTGTGCCGGTACTGGCCAACGACCTCCAAGAGTTCTGCCGGGTTTTAGCCGGATCGATTGTCTGTCGAACGGTCGCTCTTGACCACAACTGGATCGAAAAATGGGGCGGTAAGGCAACATCCTGCGCGGAAAACCACCAAATGTTCGTGCGTGCGAGCAACTTCGAACGTTACACCAAACAAATGACCATCATGGAATTCACAGACGCTGCAAGAGCATTGTGCGCCAATGCGGGCACACCGGCAACCTCGGCTTACGGCGGATATTACTTCAGCCCGCTGCAAGCAATTTATTTCGACTCCTTACGCAGTTCCCTGCCGTCCCGCCGTCCTTACCGCTTGGCAGCGCTGGCCGCTCTCGTGCAAGCGGCTAGTGATTGCGCAGCTTCGCCGGGTCATACCGCTCAACCTTTTAGAGCGACACTGTCGGCGGAACCATTTCTGCGCCGCGCGTGGTCGCAAAATGTCCTTGGACGTGTCCGCAGCTATGCAGAACTTTTGTCAAATACCGTTTCCAATATTGAAGGTACTGCCGCGAAAGGTGACGCGAACAAAATTGCACATGATCTCACAGACTCCGACCTTGTATTTATTGACCCTCCCTATTCATCAGTTCAATATAGCAGATTTTATCACGTCTTGGAAACAATCGCTGATGGGTACAATGTTCAAGTCTCGGGAAGCGGACGCTATCCGCCGCGCGAATTGCGACATCAGTCACGATACAGTTTGTCTTCTGAATCAGCGCGCGCCCTTCATGATTTACTGGAGACCATAGGAAAGCGTCAAGCTGGTGTCATCGTCACCTTTCCTGCCGGCGCAGCATCGAATGGACTCACTGGCAAGCAGGTAATTGACATGGCCCGCAATTGGTTCACGGTTAATTCCGTCAAAGTAAAGAGCCGTTTCTCAACGCTCGGGGGCAACAACGGAAATCGTTCAGCCAGAATTCGGGCGGAAGAATATTTACTCAGTCTCGATCCAAAATAACGCCTCGACTGCTGGCGCGGCGTCCCGGGAGTTGAAATTTCTCAGCTACAGAAGCGCAGGCATGGGGAACGCACCCATTCAGGACGAATCTGCCGCTCGACCGCCTGTTCAGTTTTCTTTCGGTCAGACATGATAAGCGGGCGGATGAAACCGATCCGTGCCCGGCAGGCATTTACGGCAGATGACAGGGCCTTGAAGGCATAATGGACATGATGCGCATCGTTCTGGTGCCGATGCACCGCGAAGGCAGAAAGTTTGTCTTTACGGCGCTCGCGGCCGCTGCCCTTCTGGGACTTCTGTGGCCGCCGCTGGCAATCCCCGGCCTCGGACTGAGCGTCTGGTGCTACTACTTTTTCCGGGATCCGCCGCGGGTCATTCCGCAGCGCGAAGGTGCTGTCGTCTCCCCGGCGGACGGAATCGTCTCGCAGATCACCAGCGTTGTTCCGCCGCCGGAATTGGAGTTGGGTGATCAGCCGATGAATCGCGTGTCTGTGTTCATGAATCTGTTCAACTGCCACGTCAACCGGGCGCCGGCCAGCGGCCGGGTCGCCGCCGCTGTCTACAGGCGGGGATCGTTCGTGAACGCATCTCTCGACAAGGCCAGTGAAAGCAACGAGCGCAACGGAATTGTCATTGACTGCGGAGGAGGCGTGCGGATCGGGGTGGTGCAGATCGCCGGACTAGTCGCGCGTCGCATCGTCTGTTTCGCCGCGCGGGAAGACCGCCTGAGCATCGGCGAGAGATTCGGCCTGATCCGGTTCGGAAGCCGCCTCGATGTTTATTTGCCCGCGAATGCGGCGGTGACGGTCGCTGTCGGGCAGACGGCGGTCGCCGGCGAAACAGTCATCGCGGATCTAAATTCCGCGGCGCGGGGATATCCCGCGCTATCCGTCTGATTTCCGCTTACGGAGATTGGCTGTCAGCGCATAAAACGGCAGCGACACCAGATATGCGGCGTTGAAGGCAAGCAGAGTATGCCAAGGATAGACAACGATAGTGACCAGAGCCAATGCCGCCGCCAGCATCAGGAGAAATTGGAATTTCTCAGGAACGGATAAACTCTTGATCGACAAGGTCGGAAAGCTGCCGATGGAGAGCAGTCCGCAGAACACCAGATAAAGCGCGGCCGGGGCCGCATAGTCTTCGGTCACTTCGACGCCCAGCATCACCAGAAAGAGGGGAGACATCGTCAGGCAGGCCAGCATCGGCGCCGGAACACCCGCGAAATCCGGACTGATTTTGTCATCGGGACCAGCCTCGGCGACGACGACATTAAATCGCGCCAAGCGGAAGGCACAGCAGACCGCCACCGTCATCACGGCAAGCCATCCGAGTGTCGGAACCGCCGAATTCAGAAAGACCTTGAAGAACACGATCAACGGCGCCGCGATTCCAAAATTGAAAAAATCGGCGAGCGAGTCCAGTTCGGCGCCCACCTTGCTCTCGCTCTGCATGGCCCGCGCGATTTTTCCGTCAAGGGCATCAAGCACCATCGCCAGCAGCAACAGGTACAGAGCGAGCGGGAGATTGCCGTGCATCGCGATTCGCAGCGAGGTCAGACCGACGCAGATGGCGAAAAATGTAATGATGTTCGGGACCAGCCGAACGATAGGGATATCGCCGGAGGACTTGCGGCTCATAGTTTGAACTGGAGGAGCGTCCGCCTCGCCCGCTGTCTGAAATCGACCATTTTCGTGCTGAAAAGCGCCGCCGTTATCATGCCCGTCCCGGCGCCGGCGATGGTCGCGGAAACAGTGTGGGCGTCCAGCATGACGCGGGCATACATCGTCAGCAGGAGGACAGGTATGCCGACAGCGGCGAACCACAGGCTGTAGCGGCGGACCATAAGATAGGCGCCGGCACCGGACATGGCCGAATGGCCGGACGGCATATTGTGCCTGCTGTTCGCCGAGTGAGGCCGCTGCCCGAGGCGGACGCCCATGACCATGACATCATTCAGCAGACGCTTCGGAACGTGCGTCGCCGCTGTCGCGGCAACCGCTATTGCGGCGATTTGCTTGAATCCGGACGCATCCCGGCTGACCGCGGCCAGAGCCAGCGGAAGAATCCAGTTTACGTGGCGCACGGTGTCTTCGGCGAAACGGGCCGTCTGATAGCCGGCCCCGCCGTCCGCGTCCGCGCGCCGCACCTCCAAGTCGCTGGGATAAACCGCGGCGGCGAAGATGAGCGCGAAGGCCAGCAGGAACGCGGCGGGGCGGCGGCGGAACTGCGCCCGCGGAAGCTTGAGAATTTCCGCAAAAGTCATGTCACTTCACCGCCGGCCCGAAAATATCGTATTCGGGCTTGTAGATGTCGCTCCGCATCCCGAATGCGCCCATCACGCTGTGAAAGGGAAAGTCATGCGGATAAGACTCGGAGACCGTGATTCCCGCTTCGCCTATTCCGTGCCTGCGCCGGAATTTCTCGGACATCCAGACAAGAAACGGAATCATCCGCTGCTCTTCAGGAGCGATCAAAACCGGAGATCCGTGCAGATAGAACCCTTTCTCGCCGAGGGACTGGCCGTGGTCCGAAACATAAATGAGCGTCGAACTGACATCTTCGAATGACTCCAGAACAGAAATTATATCCGCCAGAAGGCTGTCCGTGAACCGGATGGTGTTGTCATAAGCGTTCACCAGTTGCTGCCGGGTGCAGTCGGCGAACTGAACCGTTTCGCAAACCGGCGTGAATTGCTCGAATTCCGGCGGATACTTGGTGTAATAGGCAGGTCCGTGACTGCCTGTCAGCTGCAGGAGAATGAAAACGCGCCGCGAATCAGACTGTCGCAGATGATCTGCCAAACCCCAAAGGAGCCGTGTATCAAACGGATCGTCGGGACAGTCGCCGCCTCGGCAGCCGTCCGTGATCTCGGAAAACGTTTCCTGCCGGTCCACCTTGAGCGGCGGCAGTCCCGTGTTGTTGGTTCGGACAATCGTCTCAACGCCGTGCCGGGTCAGATAACTGGGAAGCGGCTCGTGCATAGTCCAAGCAGGCGCATCCCGGCCTTCATGGGTAACGATACAGGAAACAGATGCGCGCGTGTAGGTCGAACAGGACTCGCCGGGCGGAAGCGCCTGCATGCCCATTTCGGAGGTGAATGGATTGGTCTCGCGTTCATAGCCGTAATACGAATGGCTGGCGGCCCGCGAGGCTTCGCCGATGACGAGAATGACAAATTCCCGGCTCTCGCCGTCATCGTCGATGAACACGGCGTCGGGAAGATCCACCTGCACCCTGTTGTCCAGCAGCGCGCGCGCTGCGTAGCGCCCGGAGTTGATGATGTAGGACCAAGGCAGGACCTTCCCGCCAAGCGACGAGGCGTAGCGGTCGAACCACAGCCACGTGAACGAAAAGGCGAAATACCACGCCGCGAAGGCGGCCAAGGCACCGAAGGCGGCCAGCAGTCTCCAGAACCAGCGCACCATCCTGATCTTCGCGCCCAGAATGAAAACGGACGGCAGAACGCCCAGACCCGCGATATAGAGCAGCGCCGTCGGGTGCCAGAGTTCCGCGGCCTCGCGCGTGTCCGTGTTGAAGATATTGCCGATCATGGTGCGGTCGAGATGCACCCCGTACGTGACCATGAAATACAGGGCCGCGGCGTTGATCAGAAACAGGACGGCGCAGAAAATCCGCAGAACCGCCGACGAAAGCAATGAAACGAAGAAGAGAAGACTTGCCATGAAACAGATCTGAATCATTTCGATCGTCGCCAGAACGGCCCATCCCTGTAAGGACGGGAATCCGGATAACGGAACGGCGTAGCTCAGCAACGGCTGTTGGAAGAGAATCAGATTGGCCAAACATACGAGGGCGACATATCCGAACAGTCCGACTTGTATCCGCCTCAGGCGCCAATGCCGGCCGGACCGCGGATCTTCCTCTGCCCGTTTGTTCATGCGCAAATTATCTCCGCGCGGTTCAGAGAGGGCAATATCCCTGCCGCGGCCCGCGGCGGAACCTGCTCGATGCGGACAAGCTGATTCCGCGGACAAGGACAAACGGCGGATTGACGTCGCGTCATCTGAATGTTCTGGATTGACAACGAAAATCTCCGATCGGACGCCGCGCCGCAAGACAGCAGTCACGCATCCATAATGCTTTGCTCAACTCCAGTCTACAGGCCGGCCCGCGGAACCCGGACAAAGAAATCGCCCCTTTGATGCGGCAGGCTGCCCGCCGCAAGACACGGAATTCCGGAACTGATTTTTGCCGGAAACGCCGCATGAGTGATTGACTTTCCTGTGATGGCGGTAAATTCTGACATAAACCGGATGAAATTTCCAACGGCGTATCGCGGCCGGCAGGGCCGGCACAGGATCATGCCGCCGGAGTCTCAGGCGGGATCAACGGATGCGGCCGTGCGCCGATCCGATCAATCCCGGCTGCTTTCAGCCGCAGTCAAAGCCAGCGGAGACCGCCGCCATGCCGCACGAACCTGACAAAACCGTCAGAAGAAAAGACTACCGCCCGCCGGCGTGGCTGGCATTCCGGACCCGGATTAACTTCAGTCTGGATCCGGAGGCGACCCGGGTGAGAACAGTAATCGTGTTCCGCCGCAATCCCGCTGTTCCGGAAATTGAGGACCTGCGGCTGGACGGGAAGGGATTAAAGCTCGTTCATGCGTCAATTGACGGCGCCTGTTTGGACGACGCGCATCTCCGCCGCGCGGAAAACGGCCTGACAGTGCCGAAGGAGATTCTTTCCGGAGAGGAATTTCTCTGGCAGGCGGAAACTGAAATCAGCCCCGTGCGCAATACGTCCCTCGACGGCCTCTACATGTCGAAAGGCATGTATTGCACGCAATGCGAACCGGAAGGGTTCCGCCGGATATGTCATTTTCCGGACAGGCCGGATGTCCTGTCCCGGTTCACGGTGCGGATTGAAAGCCCGCAGCCGGTCCTGCTGTCGAACGGAAATCTCGTCGCCGCCGGCGACGGATTCGCGGAGTGGCATGATCCGTGGCCTAAACCGTCTTATCTCTTCGCGCTCGTGGCCGGCGATCTCGTCTCGGTAAACGACAGTTTCACGACGACGGGCGGGCGGGAAGTCAGTCTGCGGATATGGGTGCGGCGGGGCGACGAAGGCAAATGCGGCTACGCGATGGATGCCCTCAAACGCGCCATGAAATGGGACGAGGACAATTACGGGCGGGAATATGATCTGGATCAATTCAATATTGTCGCCGTCGACGATTTCAACATGGGCGCCATGGAGAACAAAGGGCTCAACATCTTCAATTCCAAACTGGTGCTTGCCAGCCCGGACACGGCGACCGATGATGATTACGAACGCATCGAAAGTGTCATCGCGCATGAATATTTCCACAACTGGACCGGAAACCGGGTCACCTGCCGCGACTGGTTCCAGCTCAGCCTGAAAGAAGGCCTGACAGTCTTCCGGGACCGGCAGTTTTCGAGCGACCAACGGTCTGCCGCCGTCGTGCGGATCAAGGATGTCCGCCGGCTTCGGACCGCGCAGTTCCCAGAGGACGCCGGTCCCCTCGCCCATCCGGTGCGTCCCGACGCCTACCGCGAAATCAGCAATTTCTACACCGCGACGGTTTACGAGAAAGGGGCCGAAGTGGTTTCCATGCTGCATCAGATGGCCGGCGCCGCCGCATACCGCAAAGCGGCGGATCTGTATTTCGAGCGCCATGACGGCCAAGCCTGCACGATCGAGGACTGGATCAAGGCGTTTGAAGACGTTCTGCATATCGATCTGTCCCAGTTCAAACTCTGGTACAGCCAGGCGGGCACGCCGCGGATTCGCTGGCGTTCGGAATTTCAGAACAATGAACTGCGGCTGACCTTTGAGCAGGAGACCGCTCCTACTCCCGGCCAAGACAGCAAAAAACCCCTGACCATTCCGATTTCAGCCGGATTGATCAATGAAAGCGGCGGTGAGATCCGGCCGCCCGGCGTGCTGCTGCTGACCGGAGAACGGCAGACGTTTTGTTTCAAAGATCTCCCGTGCCGTCCGAAAGCGTCGATTCTGCGCGGATTTTCGGCCCCGGTCATCCTGATGACGGAACAGTCGAACGAGGACGCCCTGTTCGCGCTCCGCCGCGACAGCGACAGTTTCAACCGCTGGGACGCGGGGCAGCGGCTGCTGAAGAAGACACTGACCGGAATGATCCGTGAACAGGCGGAGCCGGATATTGAAATCATCCGCGCGCTGGCGTCTTTGGTCGCCGACCAGTCGCTCGACCCCGCGTTCCGCGCGCTGATGCTGGAACTGCCGCCCGAAAACGAAGTGCGGCGGACTCTGGCGGAAGCGGGACATGTGCTGGATCCGAATGCGTTTCACAGCGCCCGCGAAGAACTGACAGACAAAATCGCGGACTCAATGTCGTCCGGTCTGGCGCGCCGATGCCGCGAACTGGGGGACGGCGCCCCTTACTCATCTGGCAGCCGCGCGGCGGGGAGAAGAAGTCTGCGGCTTGCGCTGCTGCGGCTGCTGTGCAGGATCGACGGCGGGACCGAAGCCGAAAAGCTGTACGAATCCGCTGATAACATGACGGAAAAAATCGGCGCCGTGCGCTCGCTGCTGTCGATCTCCAAGGGTGAAGACCAGACCGCCGATTTTTATGCCTCCTGGTCCGGGGACAGGCTTGTGCTGGACAAATGGTTCGCGTTTCAAATTCTCGAGGCCCGGCCGGTCGCGGCTGTGGATCTCACTCTGGAACTGACTGAGCATTCAGACTTCGAATGGATGAACCCGAACCGTTTCCGGGCGGTGATCGCAGCGTTCGCATTCGGCAACAACGCCGGATTCCATTCTTCTGACGGCCGCGGCTACGCATTGCTGGCAGACTGGCTGATCAGGATCGATGCGGTCAATCCGCAGGTGGCGGCCCGGCACTGCGCCGCGTTCGAGTCCCGGCACCTATACGACCGGAACCGGCAGGAACTGATGCTGCGGCAAATGCAGCGGATAAGGAACTCAGGGAATTTGTCGGCCGACAGTTCCGAAATGCTGGACCGGATGATGCGGGCTGCCTGAACCGCCGAAGCCTTTCCCGACCTCGTGGACGGCGGGCGGCGGATGCCGGTATATCCGGCTGCGGCCGGGCGGATGATCGAATTGGAGTGACTGCAGTATGAATGACGGAGATATATGCGAGCCGCCGCCCAGAATCATTCAGGGAATCAACAGAGACTGGGAAATGGTGATCGGACTTGAGGTCCACGCCCAGATCGCGTCCCGGTCCAAACTGTTTTCGCCGGCTTCAACCGAATTCGGGGCCGAACCCAACACCAATGTGGATCTGATCGACGCCGCGATGCCGGGCATGCTGCCGGTAATCAATGAATTCTGCGTTGAGCAGGCGGTGAAAACCAGCCTCGGACTGAATGCAGGAATCAACCGGTATTCCGTGTTCGACCGGAAAAACTATTTTTATCCGGACCTGCCGCAGGGCTACCAGATTTCCCAGCTGTACCACCCCATCGCCGGCCCCGGAGAGGTGTCCGTAGATATGGGCGGAGCCGGCATACGGAAAGTACGGATCGGCCATATCCATCTTGAGCAGGATGCAGGAAAATCATTGCATGACATGGATCCGAACCTCTCGTTCGTGGATCTGAACCGCACCGGCATCGCCTTGATGGAGATCGTGTCGTGTCCGGATATCCGCAGCCCCGACGAGGCGGCGGCCTATATTCTCAAGCTCCGGCAGATCATGCGCTATCTGGGCACCTGCGACGGCAACATGCAGAACGGCAACCTGCGGGCTGATGTGAACGTTTCAGTGCGTCCCGCCGGATCAGAGGATTTCGGCACCAGATGCGAAATCAAGAACATGAACTCCACGAAGTTTATCCAGCAGGCGATCGACTGCGAGGCGCGACGCCAGGTCGCGCTGCTTGAAGACGGCGGACAGGTCAGTCAGGAGACGCGCCTGTTCGATCCCGCTTCCGGCAAAACCCGGTCAATGCGCTCCAAGGAAGAAGCGCACGACTACCGCTACTTCCCCTGCCCTGACCTGCTGCCTCTGGAACTCGACCAGGAATGGATCGACGGCATCGCCGCCGGCCTTCCGGAACTGCCGGACGAAAAAATCGACCGCTTCGTCAGTCAATACGGAATCAGCAGGGATGATGCCTTCAGGCTGACCGCCGAACCGCGGAGCGCCGATTATTTCGAAACGGCCGCGGATGGTCGCGACGGAAGGCGGTCGGCGAACTGGGTGATCAATGAACTGTTCGGGCGGCTGAACAAAAACTCTCTTGCCATCGAAGACAGTCCCGTGTCGGCAGAGCAGCTAGGACAGATCATGGATTTGATCAGCGGCGGCTTGATCTCGGGAAAAATGGCGAAGGAACTGTTTGAAATCGTCTGGGAAGAAGGCGGCAGCCCGGCGGAGATCGCCGAGAGGCGGGGCATGAAGCAGCTGACCGACGCCAAACTGATCGAAGCTGCCGTAGATAAAGTTCTGCGGGACAATCCGGCGCAGGCGGAAAAAGCGAAGTCCAACCCGAGGGTCGCCGGCTTTTTCGTCGGTCAAGTGATGAAGGCGACGAACGGCAAAGCCAATCCGAAAACGGTCAATGAACTCGTGAACCGGAAGCTGGGCATCTGAATAGCCCGGTCCGGCCGCGGAAAATCGGGGCGACATGCGGGGACAGGGAACTGATCTGAGAAGATTGCGGCAGCGCTTTTGAAGCGACGGCGGGTTTTGGCGGCATTGCAATGCCAGAGGCCCGCACAAAGATGCCGAGGATTCGCCGCTGTGTCGGGAAACCGCCTAAAGAGGTGCGCGGTAAAGCTCATGCTGCATCTCCCTGAACGCCCCAAAACAGCGCCAAGCTCTCCGAGTGCCGGTTTGCTCTCCATGACTGATCCGCAGCGGGCAATCAGAAACTCAAAAAATTTTTCGCGGGCCAGCCCGCCCGCCCTGCTCCGCTCGCAGTCTTCAAGTATGCCGATCAGAAATTCGCGCAGTCCGTCCTAGACCTCGTCCAGTTCGCCCTCTCTTACACGTTGAGCGCGATCAGCGCATGTCATCGGCTCGCTTGCATAAGGACATAGGCCAAAACATCGAACAGATCACTGTCGGAGGCGTCGACGAGTTGGCGAATATCATTCAGCTTGTCTTGGTCGCAGCTGCGCTTTTCAAGTTGTGTAAGGAAAATTATCCTGCTGTCCGGGTCGCTCCAAATCAACCGAAGTTTATCTTTGTCGGCCATCATCCCGAACCGATCTCCGAAAAGATGTTCAAGAAATTATCTGGCTGAAATCGGCCTCCCGTCCGCGCTCCAGCAGTTAGCCGCCCGCTTGTCGATCTTAACCGCGATAAGATCCAGTTTCGGATTCCGTCTGCTCGAACGTTGCCGAATGTCAAAGCAAAGGGCTGAAACCCCCTCAGCACTCGCGCAAAATCAGAGTTTCGTTTGCGTCGTTTATGGCCTATATCTACCGTGTTGCTTTGGCCAACACCCGGTCTCAACGAAAGCATCGGCAAAGAGCGCACAGACCTCTTAGTCCGACATTGTTATATTGATGGATGAAAATAGTGAAGTAGACGCTCCAGTATACCAAGCTTGTTGTTTCCGGTTTCTTCTCTCAACCTGTTTTTACCGTCAATTCTGCTGTGTCAGACTACTCTTCTGTCGGAACGCTATCTGCCCATGCGACTTCAGCAGAGCAGCCGTTCGTGTTTTGTGCGGCGAATTCGAGCTTTGAGCCCCTTCTACCGGATTCTGCGGTTTAACCGAACGGCTGGTATCGCCGTACGGGTCGAGATCATGCCGACTGTATCACATTGACTATTGGGCAGCGTCCACCATCTGGATCAGCTGAATAAGGTTTCCACAGGTGTCGTCGAAGATCGCCATCCGGACAGGCCCGGCATCCATCGGCTCAACAGTAAACTCCACGCCCAGATCGCCCAACCTTTTTCGCTCCGCATCAAGATCTTTTACCTGAAAAGAGTGGGCAGGAATGCCATCGGAAACCAGTGCTTCTTTGTAGGGTTTCACGGCAGGATGGTCGCTTGGCTCAAGCAGCAACTCAATTCCTTCAGGCTCCTCATTCGACACGACTGTCAGCCAACGATTATCACCCAATGGGGTATTGTTCTTCACCGTAAAGCCGAGGACGTCAGTGTAGAATTTCTCAGCGCTGTCTTGGTTATCGACAAAGACGCTGGTCACATAGATTTTCACGTTTTCTCTCCGTTCTGTTTGTATTTCATGAGCCACGATGCAGCAGCGATATGATCTTCGTTGATGCTCAATGAATGGGCTTTCGTCCGTCCTTTCCATGTTGTCTCGATCAACCCAGCCTTTTCTAAAACGGCGAGATGCTGGGAGACCGTCTGACGGGACAAAGCAATACCGTCCTCTGCAACCGAAGCGACGCATACCTCGAACAATGACTGAGCAGGTTGTTTGCTCAGATGATCGATGATGCGGCGACGCGTGCTGTCAGAAAGAGCCTTGAAAATGATGTCGAGCGGCTCATCCGTCATCAGCGACAGATATGCAGTATTTTTACTGCATGTCAAACTTGGCCGAAAATGCGGTCATGTGACCTGATCGGAGCAATGTCAGTTTTATCCCGCCTCTTACTCGTTCGAACAGCCCGCAGCGAATGGCGGGAGTCGTTATGATGCTGCGTCGCAGCGATTTGACGCCTGCCCTTCTTCGAGGACAGCGTCCATGATCACGATACGCTTGCGCATGATGGCGATGAGGATCACTTTTGATGGTTTGCCCCGCGTCTTTAATTTGGCTGCAAAATAGGGCAGGCAGTGCCGCCATGCAGAGGCTCGCCCGCACATCCTTGCGTCCGTCTGCGACGTGGCAACGGCCCTGATAGTTCCCTGAGTCTTTCGCATATGGGGCCAGCCCAACGATGGCCGCGGCCTCTTCTTTGGTCAGGTTGTCCAACTCGGGCAGGTATGCATCCCGGACCGATCTCCGAAGAGATGTTCAAGAAATTATCTAGCTGAAACGGGCCTCCCGTCCTCGCTCCAGCAGGCAGCCGCCCGCTCGTCGATCTTTACCGCGATAAGAACCAGTTCCGGATTCCGTCCGCTTGAACGTTGTCAAATGTCAGAGCAAAGGGCTGAAATCTCTTCAGCCCTCGCGCAAAATCAGAGTTTCGTCTGCGTCGTTTATGACCTATATTCCAGTGGGAAGGAGATCGGCCATAAACCTCGCCGTCTTAATAGGGAGTTGAGCTGGTATGCCAACCGACAAGGAAGCAGCGCTTGCCGCTGAGACTAGCCGTCAGATTGCCTCCGTCATTAGCAACGCGGAGACTGTACCGGCGTATTTTGGCCCGAAAGGAGCCGTGAACGTCGAGTTGCCGGTCGCTGCGGTGCGATTGCTCCTTAATATCCTGGAACAGATGGCGCGTGGCAATGCGGTGACGCTGATGCCTGTCCATGCCGAGGCCGAACTGACAACTCAACAAGCAGCTGATCTTCTGAATGTATCGCGGACGCATCTTGTTCAGCTGCTTGACGAGGCGGAGATCCCACACCGGAAGGTCGGCGTGCGCCGTGAGGCACTTGACGAGCTAACGGAACTCGATCAAGAGTTTGGCCTTCAATTAGGGCATGGATCGGTTCACTGCGTTTCTAGATGCCAATGTCATCTACCCCGCTGGTCTCCGAGACCTCCTTCTTCGGCTCACCGATCGCAATCTCTATCGCGTTCTTTGGAGCGCCATGGTCCATGAAGAGTGGATTCGAAACGTACTAAAAGACCGACCCGATTTAACCGCGGATCAACTCCAGCGAACCCGGAACACGATGGACCGTCATTTTCCGGATGCGTTGGTAGCAGGGTTTGAACCGCTCATTGAAGGCTTGAGCCCGCCGGATCCAAGCGACCGACATATTCTGGCAGCTGCCATCAGCGGGAAGGCCGATGTGATCATCACACAAAATTTGAAGGACTTTCCGCAGGAGCGACTTGACCCCTACAAGATTGAAGCTCAGCATCCGGACCAATTCGCCTTGGGCCTCTTTAACCTTTACCCTGGCACTGTCCGAGACCACCGGGCCGCGCTGGTACGCACGCCTAGATCAAGGGAAGAGCATTTAGACGCATATGAAAGGATGGGCATGATAAAGCTCGCTTCAGAGCTTCGGATTTATGCAGATGTCCTTTAACCGCGATGCCAACGTCGCACCGTGTTGAGGGCAAATTCACGGCCCATCTTCGAATACGAACAGCCGATCTCAGGGAATGTCCCGCCTAATGTAGAAACTTTGATATAGGCGGTGTTGCCTCCTCCGGGCATCGAACTTGGGGGTTTAATGAAGAAAAGGAAGCAACACCATGAAGACCACCAGCACATTCCCCCGCTCCTCTGCCAGCGATTTGAACATCAACGCGCTCGTCGAAGAGGTGACGAAGAATTTCGAGAAATTCTGTCTGGCAACGCGCATCGCGCATCTGAGGCAGATGATGAGCGAGGACGCCGACCGGCTCGCTGGGAAGCGTTACAGTCATTCTCCTGACAAGCCGGAGCGCCGCCAGTGCCATACGCGTTCCTGGGCTGGGTTTCACGGTGTCAAGGTCGCGACCGTCCCCGGCTCCGCTTCAAGGCTGCGGGCAAGGAGATGTCCCTCGAGCTGGGAAGAGGTCTCCGCGGACTGCTATCTCGACCAATGGTTGGTGAACTTGATGACGGCAGGCGCAGCGATGCGCAAGCCCCGCTGGGCCATGTGGATTCCCGAGACCGGGGTTCCGTGCGGATCGGGCTGCGGCCTGTCGGAATCAGCCGTGTCCCGCCGGTTCAAGGCTCTGACGCAGGCAAAGTTTGATGAATGGATGACTTCTGATCTGTCGGATACAGCTCTCGTCACGATTCAGATCGGCGGGCTGCGCGTGAGCGACCGCCTGCTGATGACCGGGGCCGTCGGCATTGACGCGGCCGGGCGTAAACGCCCGCTGGCCATCATTTGACGACGCGACGGAGAACACCGCGGTCGTGTAGGCTCAGCTTGATGATCTGATCGAGCGCGGGCTTGATCCCGAGGGCTGTTATCTGTTCATCGTCGACGGAGACAGGGGACTCAGCAAGGGGATCAAGTCAGGAACTCTGACTCTAGCGCGATAAGCTGAAGCACTGCATGAAACCTTCGGGGGACGCTACAGCCCCTCGACAGTGAACGCGGGCGCACCTTGCCAGACAAGCTTCCAACTCGCGCCCGGGCGGACATTCTGGATGATCCCGGGATCGAAGGCGACAAGGCATCGCCCGCCCGGATGGCGCACGGAGGGGTAGATCAGCCCGCGATACCCCTCTCCCCTCAGTTTGGCGGCAAGGCGCTGGCCGGCCGGATAGCCTCGCTCGGGATCCGGATGGAGCGCCGGATGCGTCTCCCCGTGCAGATCCGGAAAGTCGCCGATGAAGTCCGCCAGGAGTTCCACGTAGCGCGCCTCGTCCTCGCAGCGGCGAATGAAACCCAACTCACGGGTCCGGTGAAACCCGACCTCTTGTGCGCTCGTCAGCATATCACAGGCACAATACCACGCGCCCCGGTCGCCGTCGTTGAACCGGTTACCCGAAGCCCTCGTATATGTGAAGGCCGCGTTGATGTGGCTCTGCCCATAGAGTTTAAGGTCATGCGACCGCCGGGCGAAGGCCAATTCGCGGCGGTCAAGCGCACGACTGCCCTCGTGCTCCGCGATCAGGCGGGCGCTGGTCTCGCCTTCGATCTCGGCGAGGATCTCCGCCTCCTCGTCGCTGTCAACAAGGCCTCGCAGTACCGGGGGTTTGTGGTGGGTCGCGGAAATCAACCGGACAAGGGCGCGGTCATTGACCGATGTGATCCTCACACACCGCCCCTGAGCGCATCAACGTATCCCCGCACGCGCAGGATCTTGGGCAACCCGCCAGCGATCATCGCGTCCACGGGACGCGCACCGTCGAATTCCGGCCCCCGGTTCGGCAGCTTCACCCACTCCCGCGAAATCGGTTCGTCAAAGTAGAGCTCGAGCGACTTGAAAAGGCCGATGAGCGCGCTCAAGCGCAGCATCTGGTCCCGTGTCGTATCACCTGCAAAATCGGACTTCTTGGCCCGCTTCCAAGTGGATTCCGACATATCTGCCAGAGCCGCGGCCTCACGCAGATTCAACGACCATGCATCGGCGATCCGCGCGAAGGCCTTGAGAGCCACCCTCTGCCGATCCGGTGTGGCACGTTCCAGAACGAGATTTTCCATTTGTCAGCGCTCCTCAGTAAACCGAGCAATAAAGTAAGGCCATATGGTATGTATTTCAAGTCCATATGAACATATTTTGAGCGCACCTAGTAGTCTGACATTGTTAAATTGACAGCTAAAGGGAATGCAGTTTGATGCGCGCGTCTTCGGCGGTGAACCGCTGCTTGACCGGGGCCGGGTCGGCGTTGCGCGCTTTCTGCCATGCCGAAACCTCGCGGCGGAGCGTTTCCCGGTCGGGGATGCGCCGGGACAGGCGCTGACGGCTCAGCGCGCTGATTCCGCTCTCGGCGATGTTCAGCCGGGTGCCGTGTTTCGGCGTGCAGTGAACCTCGAAACGCTTGCAGAGCCTGCCGGCCTGGTCCGGCGGCAAAGCATGGTAAAGACTCACTGGCTCATGCGCGTTAAGGTTGTCCATGGCTGGCACGATTTTTTTGCCGGGGAAGCAGACATCGGCGATGTCCCTGAGAAGCTCAGCGAAATCTTTTTTCGTCCGGCGGTCGGTGATCTTGACGTACCCTGGTCTGAAAGCGGCGCATGGACCATGAACAGATTCGCCGTCCCGTTGCGCTCGTATTCACAGTCGAAGCGCGCCGGCCGGCCGGGAGCGGTCGGCAAAGCCGAGCGGACCTCCTTCGTCCGCTGCTTCGTCGCCTCGGCTGTGCACGCCAGTACTTCATCCTCGTCGAACTTCCGCTGATAGACGTCAAACACGTCCTCCATCGAGCATGCGAAGTCGCCGCTTTTCCCCGACGGAATGCGCCGGCACCGCGTAAGGTGCGGTTTCAAATCGTTTTTTTAATGTCCTCCTGACCGTTTCCCGGGAAATGCCATCGACGACATTCAACGCGGCTGACCGCTCGCCGAGCAGGGCCGGCGGCTGTGAGGAACGCCCTTCGGGAGGTTCCGAACAGGTAATCATCGTCAGCTTCGCCTCGCCCTCGCCGTCAAGCTTCGGAGGAACGCGGTTCGAATGCGGCCTGCGCTCCAGAGCCGCTGTACCCTCCTCGACAAAACGCCGGCGGAGCCGCTCGACAGTCGCCGTGCCGATCCCGACGGAATCGGCGGCGTCGGCATCGGCGCGCGCGCCGCTTTTCCGGTTCTCATCCGTGAGAAGAAGAATATGCGCCTGCCGCCGCCGCTCGGCCGAACCGCGGCCGGATGAAACGATCTCCTCTGATTCAGCCCGTTCATGATCTTCGAGCCGAATGCGCTGTATCTTGCGTCCGATTTGTTCCTATCAGTCCGTCATAGCTTCCCGCCTCTTGAATCGCCGCCGGCGCGAAACAGGCCTCAGCCGCTGGATTCCTGCTCAGAATCCGGCTGAAATACCCGGCCGACAACATTTGTCTTCGTTCAGACTGAAGCCGCTGCTGCAATTTCAACGGAGCGTCAACACCGGAAATCAGGACGTCCGCCAAACCACGATTACCATCATTATCACTGTGTCAGACTACTAGAGATATCTTGAAGGAGGGAGTCCGGGATATCTCCCGTTGAGCCGATAAATGCCTCTCTCAATGTTCGGGCTGGCGCATTGGTCTTGTGTATTGTGAATCCTATCCCTAGACGTCTACAGCATCAGAAAGAGTGGAAAAAGGCAGGTTGAATGGCGAGGTCAGCGCGGGCCAAAGGCGCCAACATGTTTGTCTGGATTCTCATCGGGCTGTTGATTCTCGGACTGGCTGGATTCGGCATCGGAAGTTTCACCAGTTCCGTCTCGGCGATCGGATCAGTGGGTGGCGAAGAAATCACGGTCGACGACTACTATCAAGAGCTGCAGCGTGAAATTAATTCATACGCACGTCTGACCGGACGGCGCTTGACGGCGTCCCAAGCCGTTCAATCCGGTCTCGGCCAGAACGCTCTCGAGACTCTGGTTCTGCGCGCGGCTTTGGACAACGAAGCCGTGCGGGTCGGCGTTTCCGTCGGCGACCGGACAATCATGGAAGAATTGGCGGCAATGCCGCAGTTCAACGGGCCTGACGGCCGTTTCAACCGAGACGCCTACGATTTCACGCTGGAAAGAACGGGAATGACGGCGGCCGAATTCGACCAGACCATCCGGGAGACGCAGACCCGCAACCTGATTCAAGATACTGTATCCGGAGGCATTCCGCCCGCTGAAACCTATGTTGACCACCTGCTCAACCATTATCTCAGCACCCGGGAAGTGACATGGGCGGAGGTCCCCGCCGGCATGCTGGACAGCGACGCGCCAGAACCGACGGATCAGGATCTGCGGGCCTACCATGCTGAAAACGAGCCGGAATTCACGCTGCCGGAGATACGCGATATCACGGTCGCCTGGGTCACACCCGAAATGCTGAAAGATCCCGAATCCGTCGCGGAGGCGCGGATCCGCACTCTGTATAACGAACGCGAGGAGCAATATTCCAAGCCCGAACGGCGGGATGTCGACCGGATGGTGTTTCCCGACCGGCAGGCCGCGGAAACGGCGCGCGAGCGGCTGGGCGCGGAAGAAATCGACTTCGAAGAACTGGCGGATGAGCTGGGAATCATGATCGCCGATATATCGCTGGGACCGGTTGAGCGCAGCGGCCTGTCGGCCGCCGCCGCCGATGTCGTGTTCGCCAGTGAATCCGCCGACATCATCGGACCTGTCGAATCCAGCCTCGGACCGGCGCTGTTCCGAATCAACGCCGTTCTCGGAGCCGAACTCACCTCATTTGATGAAGCGCGGACGCGATTGGCCGAGGAACTGGCGCGGCAAGACGCGGAGTCCGACATCATCGACAGCATCACGGCTCTCGAGGATCTGCTCGCCGGCGGCGCCACTGTCGAGGAGCTCGCCGCAGAGTCGGACATGGCACTTGAAAAAATCGCATTCGACGGGAATTCATCAGGCGGAATCACAGATTTCGCTGAATTCCACTCGGCCGCGCTGGCAGCCGAAACCGGTGATTTTCCTGAACTGTCGGAATTGCCCGGCGGAGGTCTTTTCGCTATGCGGATCGACAAGATCACTCCACCGGCCGTGCAACCTTTCGAAGATGTCCGGGATGCGGTCGCCGACGCATGGGCGCAGTGGCAACTCTCTCAGAGATTTGAAGCAAAAGCCGAACAGCTGGCTGCTGAACTGAAAAGCGGGGTTGATTTTGAGGATCTGGACTTGAGACCGGTGACCGAGACCGGCCTGACCCGCAACGAATTCGTTGACGGAGCGCCCGGCGGATTGGCGGCGGCGGCTTTTTCGACCGGAATCCGGCAAACAGCCGCCTTCGGCGAGGGTGCCGTATGGGGAGTGCTGCGGGTCAACTCAGAATCCCCGCCTGATTCCGGCGCCGAGGATACCGTGCAGACCGTCAACGCGCTGAACAGCCAATATATATCGGGAACCGGCAACGACCTCATCGCCCTTTACAGCGACCACCTGAGGCGCGAGGCAAAACTGAAGCTTGAACTGGGGGTCATCGACGCCATTCACGCGCAACTTCCCTGAGCCCGGATTATGGCAGTTTTTCCTCCCTTTTCAGAATTCAAGGCAGGGTTCGAACGCGGACTGAACCAAGCGGTCTACACACCGCTTGCGGCTGATTTAGACACGCCCGTCTCGCTCATGCTGAAACTCGCCGCGGCGGGAAACCACAGTTTCATTCTGGAATCCGTCACCGGGGGTGAAATCCGCGGACGCTATTCCATCGTCGGAATGAATCCCGATGTCATCTGGCAATGCCGGGACGGCCGGGTGCGCGTCAGCCGGAACGCGGCGGCAGGTGTCGACCACTGGTCAAACGAACCGGAAAACCCGTTCGCTTCATTGAGGAGCCTTATCGGTCGCAGCCGTATCGACCTGCCGGCGGGACTTCCAGCCAGTTCAGCCGGTCTTTTCGGCTACCTCGGCTACGACATGATCCGGCTGGTGGAGAATCTTCCTGAAATCAATCCGGATCCGCTCGGCCTGCCGGACGCCATTCTGTTCAGGCCCGCGATTGTCGCCGTTCTCGACGGCGTAAAAGGCGATGTGACAGTGGTCAGCCCGTCTTGGGCGGACAGCGGCCTGTCCGCCCGCGATGCCTATGACCAAGCACGCGGGCGCGTCTTGAGCGCGGTGCGGAAAATCGAATCGCGGCAGGAACCCCGCTGCCGAGATCTCGGCTCTCCCCTTGTCCAAGCGGATCCAGTCTCAAATCTGTCCAAAGAAGCATACGGGAAGATTGTCGCGCGCGCCAAGCGATATATCCGGGAGGGCGACATCTTTCAGGTCGTGCCGAGCCAGCGGTGGAGGCAGCGTTTCGATCTGCCGCCGTTCTCGCTCTACCGGGCTCTGAGGCGCACCAATCCGTCTCCATTCATGTTCTTTTTCAATTTCAGCGACTTCCAAGTGATCGGCGCGAGTCCTGAAATTCTGGTCAGGGTCTTCGGACGCGAGGTCACGGTCCGCCCCATCGCGGGCACCCGGCCGCGCGGCGCAGGCCCGGCGGAAGACGCGCTTCTGGCGGAAGAACTGCTGGCTGACGAAAAAGAACGCGCCGAGCATCTGATGCTGCTTGATCTCGGCCGCAACGATGTCGGACGCGTGAGCCGGACGGGCACGGTCCGCCCGACGGAGACATTCGTCATTGAGCGGTACTCGCACGTGATGCATATCGTCTCGAACGTGACCGGAGAACTGGAGGAAGGCGAGGATGCCCTGTCGGCCCTGCTGGCCGGACTGCCAGCGGGCACCGTCTCCGGAGCGCCGAAAATACGGGCAATGGAAATCATCGACGAACTGGAACCGGAAAAGCGGGGCGTCTATGCCGGAGGCGTCGGTTATTTTTCGGTGAACGGCGATATGGACATGTGCATCGCGCTCAGGACCGCCGTTCTCAAGGACAAACAGCTGTATATCCAAGCCGGCGGGGGAATCGTGCACGACAGCGATCCTGACCTTGAGTGGAAAGAAACCGTCGACAAATCGAAGGCGCTGCGCAGAGCCGCCGAAGACGCGGCCATGTTCCGCGGGCCCGGTGCCGCCGCCCCGCCAGAACAGCGGAACTGACCGTCCGGCGATGATACTCCTGATCGACAATTACGACAGTTTCACCTTCAACCTCGCCCAGTATCTGGGCGAGTTGGGCGCATCGCTGTCGGTTCAGCGGAACGACGAGCTCAGTTGTTCCGAGGCGATGGCTCTGGAACCGGACGCCATCGTCCTGTCGCCAGGCCCAGGCCGCCCTGAAAAGGCCGGCATCTGCCTTGAACTCGTCTCAGCGGCAGCGGAAGCGGAACTGCCCCTGTTCGGCGTCTGCCTGGGCCATCAGTCGATCAGCCAGGCGTTCGGCGGACAGGTAACGCAATGCCACGAAATCGTGCATGGAAAGGTTTCTGAAATCCACCACGACAATTCCCTTCCGGTGCGTGGCCTGCCCGCGCCGTTCGCCGCCACGCGCTATCATTCCCTAGCTGTCGAAAGAGACGGACTTCCGGACGAGCTTGCAGTGACCGCATGGACTGAAGACGGCGTAATCATGGGGATAAGACACAGATCGCTGCCGATTTTCGGCGTGCAGTTTCATCCGGAAAGCATAGAGACCAAGCACGGTCATGTCATACTCTCCCAGTTTCTGGAAGTGATCGGGGGCAAGGATGACTGACGCTCTCAAACCGCTGATTTCCGCGGCCTGTGAACGCCCTCTCGCTGCCGGCGAGGCCGAATCGGCGTTCAATATCGTCATGGAAGGGCGGGCGACCGACGCACAGATCGCTGGTCTCCTTATGGCGATGCGCACCCGCGGTGAAACGGTCGATGAAATCGCCGCGGCGGCGGCCGTGATGCGCGGCAAATGCTTGCTTATCAAAGCACCCGGCGATTCGATCGACATCGTCGGCACAGGAGGCGATGGCAAAGGCACGTTGAACATTTCGACCGCCGCCGCCCTTGTGGCGGCCGGCGCAGGCGTTCCGGTCGCCAAACACGGAAACCGGAACCTGTCGTCCAGATCCGGCTCCGCCGACGCGCTCGCGGGACTGGGCATCACAGTCAAAGCCCGGCCGGAGACCGTCGAAGCCGCGCTGGAATCGGCAGGCATCGGATTCATGATGGCACCGGCGCACCATCCGGCCATGCGGCACGTGATGACGGCCCGCCGGGAACTCGGAACGCGGACAATCTTCAACATTCTCGGTCCGTTGACGAATCCGGCCGGCGTCAAGCGGCAGCTGACGGGGGCGTTTTCGCTCCGCCTGCTGCGGCCGATGGCGGAGACGCTGCGCCGCCTCGGCACAGAGCGGGCCTGGCTTGTGCACGGCCGGGACGGGACGGACGAGATTTCAATCTGCGGCGCAACCGATGTCGTGGAACTCAGAGACGGCGCATTCATTGAATTCACTGTTGAACCACGCGACGCCGGCCTGCCTGAACACCCGCTTTCCGCGATCGCCGGCGGCAGCCCGGATTTCAATGTTCAGGCGCTGAAAGACCTTCTCGACGGCGGAAAATCCGCCTACCGGGACGCTGTGCTGTTTAACGCCGCCGCCGCGCTGGTAGTGGCAGGAACCGCGGAAACCCTGCCGGAAGGGGTCGAGCGGTGCCGCGACAGCATTGATTCCGGCCGGGCAAGGGGCTGCGCTGAAAAACTTGCCGATGTCACTTCAAACGCCGCGGAATGACAGAAGTTCTTGATCGCATCGCCCGCTATAAGCGGGACGAAATCAGGCTGGTGAAGCGGAAGCGGCCGGTCAGCGAATTGCAGTCGGCAGCTGCTGACGCGGCGCCTCCCAAAGGCTTCAAGGATGCGCTGCTCTCCGCCTCCCGCTCCGGTTACGGCTTGATCGCCGAGATCAAAAAAGCCAGCCCCTCGAAAGGGCTGATATGTGAGAACTTCAATCCGTCCGCGACGGCGGAAGCGTACCATAGGGGAGGCGCGGCGTGTCTGTCCGTTCTGACTGACACGCCGAGCTTTCAGGGTTCCCTCGGACATCTGAGAGATGTTTCAGCCGCGGTTCCGCTGCCTTGTCTGCGCAAAGATTTCATGCTGGATCCGTATCAGGTCTGGGAATCCCGGGCCGCGGGCGCCGATTGCATCCTGATCATCATGGCAATGGTATCTGATGAGCAGGCGGGCGAGCTTGAGCAGACATCCTCGGAATGCGGCATGGACTGCCTGATCGAAGTCCACTGTCTAGAGGAACTTGAGCGGGCCGAATCGCTGCGGTCGCGGCTGATCGGTATCAATAACCGGAATCTCAGGACATTCAGCGTTTCCACGAACACGGCATTACGCCTTCTGCCGCACATGCCGCGGGGAACCCTTCCGGTCGCGGAATCCGGATTGGCCGGCCGGGACGACCTCGACAGGCTGGCGGCTGCCGGAGCGCGGTGCTTTCTCATAGGCGAAAGCCTGATGCGGGCCGAAGACCCTGAATCCGCGGTGCGCGGTCTCGTAACGCCGCCGTTTTCCCGAGGACCGGGGCGGTGAGCGGACTCACGCATATCAGTCCGGAAGGAAACGCCCGCATGGTTGATGTCTCGGACAAGGACGTCACCTTCCGGACGGCTGCGGCGCGCGGCACGGTCATGATGGACGCCGCCGCGCTGCGGCTGATCAAGGAACAGAAAGCGAAAAAGGGGGATGTTCTTGCCGTCGCGCAGCTTGCAGGGATCATGGGCGCGAAAAAAACCGCGGAGCTGATTCCGCTCTGCCACCCCCTCCCCCTGACCAGCGTCGAACTGACGCTTCGGCCCGCTGAGGAACCGCCGCGCATTGAAATCGAGGCTGCGGCGAAGACGACCGGACGGACAGGCGTGGAAATGGAAGCGCTGACCGCCGTCTCGACCGCCGCTTTGACCGTCTATGACATGGTCAAGTCCGCCTGCCGTTCAATGGAAATCACCGGGATTCGGCTGGTTTTCAAGGAGGGAGGGAAATCCGGCCGTTTCGAGAACCGCCGATGATCTCCGCCGATCAGGCGCTGCGGCGCATTTTCGCTTTGGCTCCTGATCAAAGTGAAACCGATACCGTTCCCTTGGCCGAGGCTGGCGGCAGGGTTCTTGCGGAGCCGGTCCGGTCCGAACGGGACCAGCCGCCGTTCGCCGCTTCGGCGATGGACGGGTTCGCTGTCAGAAGCGCCGACGCAGCGAAAGGCGCTGGTCTCAGGATTATCGGCGAAGCCGCCGCAGGCCGCGGATGCGCACGTGCGCCGGCCCCCGGAGAGGCGGTGCGTATCTTCACCGGCGCGCCGGTCCCAGACGGAGTCGGACGGATCATCGTGCAGGAGGACACGCGGACCGAGAACGGCCGGCTGATTATCAATGCAGATGCCGGCTCGGAAAATCACATCCGTCCCAAGGGAGCCGACTTCACCGCCGGCACCGTAATCGCGCCCCCGAAAATCATCACGCCGGAAGTGACGGCGCTGATCGCATCCATGAATGCGCCGGAAGTCACGGTGGTGCGCCGGCCGGATGTGGCGATTATCCCCACCGGCGATGAACTCCGGATGCCCGGTGACACACTTGCCGAACATGAGATTGTTTCATCAAGCGGCTTCGGCCTTTCGGCAATGCTGAAGCGGGCCGGGGCCAGTCCCAGACTTCTGCCGATCGCCCGGGACAGCGAATCCTCGCTGATAACCGTGTTGGAGCTTGCGGCGGATGCGGACCTGATCGTCACGATGGGAGGAGCGTCAGTCGGCGACCATGATTTGGTGGTTCCGGCGGCAAGGAAACTCGGCTTGTCCCTGTCCTTTCACAAAGTCGCGATGCGGCCGGGCAAGCCGATGCTGGCAGGCAGACTGTTCGGCAAACCTTTCATCGGACTGCCGGGCAATCCGGTCTCAGCCATGGTCTGCGGGCGTGTGTTTCTGGTTCCGGCCATACAGGGGATGCTCCGTCTCGAGCGCCGGCCGGCCCCGCGCAGCCGGGCTCCGCTGGCCGCTCCGGTGAACGCAAACGGCCCCCGCGAGCACTTCATGCGGGCCGCGCTGCAGCGGAACGGCGGCCTCAGCCGGCTGAAAGTGTTCTCCCGGCAGGACAGTTCGCTGGTCAGCGTGCTGGCTGAAGCGGACGCGCTGGCCGTGCGCCCTCCCTTCGATCAGGCCCGGCAGACCGGGGAAGCCGTCGAGTATATCGACCTCGAATTTTCTTGTTGACACAAATTACGAACAGTTGTAGAACTTGCTTACAGCGGACATATATAATGAAGGCAAGAAGGAGGCGGAAATGCTGACTAAACGTCAACTCGACCTGTTGAAATTTATTGATGAACAAGTCAAACTGAACGGATATTCCCCTTCGTTCGAAGAAATGAAGGAGGCGCTGAATCTCAAGTCGAAATCAGGAATTCACCGTTTAATCAAAGCATTGGAGGAGCGCGGTTTTCTCCGCAGGCTGGAAAACAGAGCCCGGGCATTGGAGGTTCTCAAGGTTCCCGGCAGCCGGCGCCGTTCTTCATCCGCAAATGTTCTCCATCCGTCATCGCGGATTCACTGGCCGTCCGGCGACACGCTTGGCGACACGTTGCTGCCTCTGATGGGACGAATCGCCGCCGGATCACCGATTGAAGCCATCAGCACGCAAGAGGCCGAAATCGGCGTGCCGCCGCATATGATCAGCGGAATCGGAGATCATTTCGCGCTTACGGTCGTCGGCGATTCAATGGTTGACGCCGGGATTTTGGACAATGACACCGTCATTATCCGCCGTCAGCACACCGCCGACAGCGGAGACATCATCGTGGCGCTGATCAGGAACGAGGAAGCGACTCTCAAGCGGCTCCGCTGCCGCGGCAGTTCAATTGCGCTCGAAGCCGCGAATCCGAACTATGAAACCCGCATGTACCGCACCGACGAAGTCGCGGTTCAGGGCCGCCTGATCGGGCTGCTGAGAACTTACTGACCGCGTCGCCGCGGAAGACGGAGGGGTTGTGAGATCTTCAAAGACAGTGACCAGGTTCGCGCCCTCACCCACGGGCGCGCTGCATATCGGCGGGGCGCGCACCGCTCTTTTCAGCTGGCTGTTCGCACGGGGACGCAAGGGATCATTCCTGTTGCGCATCGAGGATACCGACCGGGCCAGATCTACGCCGGAGGCCGCTGAAGAGATTGCCGCGGGGCTGAAGTGGCTGGGCATTGACTGGGACGGAGAGATCATCAGCCAGCATTCGCGCCGGAGCCGTCACCGCGCCGCCGCTGATGAACTGCTGCGGTCCGGAGACGCCTATAAATGTTTCTCTTCCGCCGAAGAAATCGCGGAGGCGCGGGCAAAGGCCGGAGCGGAAAACCGCGGTCCGCCGTTTATCAGCCCTTGGCGCGATGCAGACGAGTCTCGACATCCCGACAAGCCGCACTGCCTGCGGCTCAAGGCGCCGCGTTCCGGCAGCGCGGTCGTCAATGATCTCGTTCACGGACAGGTCCAATGGGAAAACCGTCTTCTGGACGACATGATCATTCTCAGGACGGACGGCAGCCCGACCTATAATTTCGCGGTGGTCGTTGACGATCACGACATGGGCGTTACGCATGTCATCCGCGGCGACGATCATTTGAGCAACACCGCAAGGCAGCTCCATGTCTACGCGGCTTTCGGATGGGACGCGCCCGCATTCGCACATGTGCCGCTGATTCTGGACGAAAACGGAAAAAAACTTTCAAAACGGACATCATCCGTCGGACTCGATGCCTATATGAAGGCGGGAATTCCACCGGCGGCGATGAGAAACTATCTGGCGCGCCTCGGCTGGAGTCACGGCGATGATGAATTCTTCACCACTGAACAGGCCGTCTCTTGGTTCAATCTGAAAGGACTGGGAAAGTCCGCGGCCCGGTTGAATGCGAAAAAACTGACGAGTCTCTCAAGGCGGCACCTTGCTGCCGCAGATGACGCGGACCTGCTCAAAGATCTGGAGCGGTTCAGAAAAATGCGGGGGAAACCGAGTTTCGATTCCGATGCCCGGAACAGGGTTCTGGCGGCCATGGCGGCGCTCAAGACCCGCGCGAAAACATATGCCGATCTTGATTCTGAAGTCGCCTTCGTCGAAGCGAAGCGGCCCATTCCTCTTGAAGACAAGGCATGGAAAGCATTGGATGCAGACGGCAGATCCCGCCTGACGCAGCTGTTGCCGGGACTTGAAGCCGCGGACTGGACCCGCGAAGCACTTGACAGCACCGTCCGCGCCGCCTGTGAACAGAAATCAGTTGGATTCGGTTATATTGCGCAACCGTTGCGTTCGGCGCTGACCGGCAAGGCGTCATCACCCAGCGTCATCGACGTGATGCTTGTTCTGGGCCGCGGCGAATCAATGGAGCGTATCCGGGACGCGGTTGCCGACGACGGCATAAAGCAGAAACCGGGCCGGTCTGCGCACGGGGTTTGAAATGAACGCCCGCACCCCGGCATACCTGCGGATTCCGAACAGCCGACTGCCCGTGCGCCGATCAGCTTGTTTTCCGGCTGCGACAGCATGGATCTCGGCTTTATCGGCGGTTTTGAATTTCCGGGCCAGTTTTATGACCGGTTGCCCAATCGTATGCGTTCGCAAAACGACATTTCCGCTGCGGCCTGCCGGACTTACCGGAACAATCTCGGGGACTGCATTGTTCAAGGGGATGTTAACAGTATCGAAGCGCATCTGCCGAAGAATTGTGACATTCTCATCGGCGGGTTTCCCTTTCAGAATGTGCCGGTTAACGGCAAGCGCAAGATACTCTACAAACAGATCAGTGGGAGCAGTCCGCAGTTTGAAACCAGCCGTATTCATTGCTGAAAATGTCAAGGGATTTCCCGCTTGCGGCTTTGGCGAACAGGTTCTGGACGACTTTTTCCTGCCCGGTCACAGCACGGTTTCGCAGACTTGGATGGCTTCAGACTACGGCGTGCGTCAGAACCGTAAAAAGCTTTTCACTGCGGACGTGCGCGGCGACGTTCCATTTTTCTGTACCGTGCCCTCCGAAAGTGTAGACGATCGGCGCTGCCGACCCGCGTCCATACCCTTGCGGCACCCGTCGCGATGACGCCGGGCGCGTTCATCGCCAAGTGGCGGTCATCGACGTTGAAAGAGCGTTCGGCGTCGCAGGAGCATTTCATCGACTTATGCCGCCTGCTCGGCGAGCCGACGCCGGCGGAGGCCGACCCGGCAGGCGAATGGTACTGCTTCGAGCGCGGTGCGCTTAAGGACACAGGCGGCGACGGTTGGGCTGACGTGTGGAAGCGCGGCTGCTTCGCGTGGGAATACAAGGGCCGCCGCGCAGACCTCGACGCGGCGTTCAACCAGTTGCGGCAGTATGCGCTGGCCTTGGAGAACCCGCCCCTGCTGATCGTCTCGGACATGTCGCGGTTCCGCATCCGCACCAACTGGACGAACAGCGTGAGCATGACTCACGAGTTCGCGCTTGACGAGCTCGCCGACGGCGCTGCGCGCGACAAGCTCAAATGGGCGATGGCGGATCCGGAGCGGCTGCGTCCGGGCGAGACGCGGCAGGCGGTGACCGAGCGCGCGGCGGCGACGTTCGCGGCGCTTGCGCAGGGCTTGCGCGACCGGGGGCACGAGCCACAGGCGGTAGCGCATTTCGTGAACAGGCTCGTGTTCTGCATGTTCGCGGAGGATGTGGGCCTGCTGCCCGGCAACATGTTCACCCGGATGCTGGAACAGGCACGCAGGCAGCCCGACGAATTTGCCGAACTGGCCGGCGATCTGTTCAGCGCAATGTCCACTGGTGGCCGGATTGGCTTTGAATCGGTGGCTTGGTTCAACGGCGGGCTGTTCGACGACGATGCGGCGCTGCCCCTCGACCGCCAAGGGATCGAGACGGCGCTCAAGGCCGCGGCGCTCGACTGGTCGGAGATCGACCCATCGATCCTCGGCACGCTGTTCGAGCGCGGCCTCGACCCGGACAAGCGCTCGCAACTTGGGGCCCACTACACCGACCGCGATAAAATCATGGCTATCGTTGAACCGGTGGTGGTCCGGCCGCTGCTAGCGGAATGGGACACGGCGAAGGCAGAAATCTCGACCTTGGTCGAGCGCGCAGACGCGGCGCGGTCGCCAGCGGCTCGGACACGGCTGCGGCGCCGGGCGGACAAGACGCTGCGCACCTTCCTCGAACGGCTGCGGCGGTTCACCGTGCTTGACCCGGCTTGCGGGTCGGGGAACTTCTTATATCTTGCGCTGTACGCGCTTAAGGACATTGAGCACCGGGTCCAGCTTGAAGCGGAGGCGCTGGGCCTCCCGCGCGGGTTCCCGGCAGTCGGCCCGGCGAATGTGAAGGGGATCGAGATCAACGCCTATGCGGCGGAGCTAGCCCGCGTGTCGGTGTGGATCGGCGAAATCCAGTGGATGCGGCGCAACGGCTTCGGCGCATCGACCGATCCGGTTCTCAATACGCTCGACACCATCGAATGCCGGGACGCGATCCTCGCGCCGGACGGGTCTGAGCCGGACTGGCCGGAGACCGACGCGGTGATCGGCAATCCGCCGTTTCTCGGCGGCAAGCTGCTGATCGGCGGGCTGGGTGAGGACTACGTTACCGGGATGTTCGCGGCGTGGCGGGACATTGTGCCGCGCGAAGCTGATCTCGTCTGCTACTGGTTCGTGAAGGCGGGCCAGCAAGTCGCATCGAACAGGGCGACGCGTGTCGGTCTCGTCGCCACCAACTCGATACGCGGCGGTGCGAACCGCCGGGCCTTGCAAGCCGCGACCCTGGGTCGCCCGATCTTTGATGTTTGGTCCGATGAGCCGTGGGTAATTGACGGCGCGGCGGTGCGGGTGTCGCTGGTCTGCTTCTCGGGCGCGGGCGATGCGTACAGACCTGAGACGCGCCTTGATGGCGAACCGGCCGACGAGATCCATTCTGATCTCACGGCTCGACGCGGCGGAACCGGGGTCAATCTGACCGAAGCTAAGCGCATTCCGGCGAACATTGGGGTTGCCTTCATGGGTGACACCAAGGGCGGGCCGTTCGACGTTCCTGGCGATCTTACTCGGGAATGGCTCAGCCTGCCGGCTAATCCAAACGGCCGGCACAACGCCGATGTCCTCAAGCCTTGGGTCAACGGCATGGATCTCACCCGCCGCCCGGCGGGGAAGTGGATCGTGGATTTCGGGTGGGACATGACGGAGGCGGATGCCGCGCTCTATGAAGCGCCTTTCGCCCACGTCAGGGAATATGTCTGGCCGATGCGGCAGCGGAACCGCCGGGAAGCATATCGCGTCAACTGGTGGCGGCATGCCGAACCAAGACCGGGCATGTGGCGCGCGCTCGACGGGCTGCCGCGCTACATCGCAACACCGACCCTTTCCAAGCATCGGCTGTTCGTCTGGCTCGACGCCCGCATTTGCCCCGACCACGCGCTTATCGCCATCGCCCGCAACGACGATACAATCTTCGGCATCCTACATAGCCGATTTCACGAGGCATGGTCATTGCGACTAGGGACATGGCTCGGCAAGGGGAACGATCCGCGCTACACGCCGACCACTACCTTCGAGACCTTTCCTTTCCCGGACGGCCTCTCGCCCGACATCCCCGCTGCCGACTATGCCACTGACCCGTGCGCCGTTGCCATCGCCGGGGCCGCCCGGCGGCTGGTGGAGTTGCGCGATCGCTGGCTCAACCCGCCGGAATGGGTGGCGTGGGTGTCCGAGCCGGTGCCGGACTATCCGAAGCGCCCGGTCGCCCGCAATGAAGCGGCAGCAAAGCAACTCAAGACCCGCACTTTGACCAAACTCTACAACGCCCGCCCGCAATGGCTCACCGACGCGCATGCCGCCCTCGACACCGCCGTCGCGGCCGCCTACGGGTGGGATGCGGAAATTTCTGAGGACGAGGTGTTGCGTCGTTTTTTGGCACTCAACTTGGAAAAGTGATAACTTATATATTGATGATGGAACCGGCTCAGCTCGAACAATGGCGAAATGAAGTGATATCGCGGCTGGAGACTCTCAAGGCTTGCGCACAACATATACGGCAATTCATGGATGCGAATGATCTGCCCAAGCTTAAAGATAAGGCGGATTTCAAGGCGGATTTCGAAGCAGCTTGGCAAAAAATTCAAGACTTATTTCCCGAAGATTTGTGCCCGAACCGGGCAGATTGTCTCAATCGCCATATTGATTTTGCTGAGCAGCAGGATTTTTCAGACATCGAAAAATTTGATATCCCCGCTGTGGTGGAATCCGTCCAGCGGTACGGACGAACAAGCGCTGCATTCATTGGCAACGAACTGGAGCGTCTGAACTTCAACTCGTCGGTGTCCGATATGATCCATCCGCAGATCAAAGACGCCTGTGCAGAACTAATCGCTGGACGCAAGTATCAAGAAGCAGCCCGCACCACTATAGAACTGCTCCTGAATGAGTTAAGACAGCGATCCATATCCGGTTTAGACTCAGACGGCGACGCTCTTATCCGCCAAGTCGTGGGCACGAAACATGGCAAACTCGCATTCAGCGACTGCCAGAACAACAACACAAAACAGGTCACAGATGGCTTTAAGTTAATCATCCAAGGTCTCTACAAAGGCGTGAGAAACCCATGTTCCCACGGATGGAACGGTTTTGGCCGGGTTGAGGTGTTCCAGATCATGGCTGTCTCCAGCCTGCTGCTTGCTCGACTTCAAATCGTGGAAGCAGAGGACAATGACTAGGGGGTCTGTTGATAATCACTTTGCCGCGATCAGACCGGCGACTGGATAGATCGCCGCCGCAAAGCTGGCATCGGTCTTGTCATACCGCGTCACGATCGCACGGAATTCCTTGATTTTCATAAAGAAATTTTTGATCTGATGCCGCTGGCCGTACATATCGCTGTCGTAATCCCGAACCCGCCGCCGATTCTTCCGTGGGGGAATCACCGCCTCGGAGCCGCGCTCCTCAAGATCCTTCAGCAGCCGGCCGGCGTCGAACGCCCGATCGGCTGTCAAAGTCCCGAAGGACAGACCCTCCATAAACCGCGGCGTCCCGACGAGATCACACGCCTGACCGGGAAGAATCACGAACCGCGCTGAGTGACCGAGCGCGTCTGTGACCGCAACGATCTTGCCAGCCAGACAGCCCCCGGGAACGCCAGATCTCCTGTCGGCAGGCCCCCTTTTTTCGCCCCCGAAGCCTGCTGCCCGTCTTGCCTGCGGCATCGCTACGGCACTCGTTAAGATGATTTTGGCAGCGAATCGTCTGAAGCGCATTCCCATTTGCCCACAGGCCCTAGTAGTCCGTCTTTGTTGTATTGATGAATACACAGAACGAAGTAGAAGCACCCGAAATATAACGATTTTACAGCTCTCGGTTGCTGCACCCAACCCGCCTGTGCCATCAATCCTGCCATGTTCAACTACTAGTGCCGTCAATTCTGCTGTGTCAGACTGCTAGATTCCATCATTTATGATCCACTCAATTTGAGCAACTGATACCAGAACCTCTTCGAATGTGGGAGATACCCCAAAGATCATGGCCATCGTGTTGGCATAGTCGCGTCTGAGCGCGTCTATCATCTCGCCGACCGGCGCGGCCGCAAACGTGCCGGGGACGGCGGAAGCCAAATCGTAATCTGGGCGGTCGAAGAACATGCGTGCGTGGCGCACGCAATCAGCGCCAAGATCCTGATCTGCAAGCGCCGCTTTTCCGACTTCGGAGCCAAGCAGGCAGTGCAGATCGTAATAATGCCGCGACACGCGCTGGCCTTCCTGCCGGAGCACACCACGCCGTTCGTACCAGCGCCGCAAGCCATGGGCGATCACCACCTTGTCCCAGAAGGTGCGGGTGGCTTCGATGGTGGTGACGTCGGCGACTGTCAGATCGAGCCTGCCGACCTCGTCACTGACATAAGGCCGAATTGCAGCGTGACGGTGGGGATCGAGCGCTGACTTCGCGCCGGATTCGATCCTCACGGCGGGTCGAACATAGACGTTATCGCACGGCTCGGCCTCGGGATACCAGACGAGCAATGTCTGTCCGTCAAGATCGGATTCGTCGATCTCGACACGTCCGGCGCCATTGGTGGCCTCGGCGAGTTGCCCGCTGAGGAAATCGTGGAGCGGGCCTGTAATGTAGGCACGGCAGGCCTTCCGGATCGCGTCGAGCCTGGCACGACGCTTCTTGTTTGACAGCGCCTCCAGTTCCTCGACCGAAGCGGCCTCGTCGAGGTCGCCGCGGAAGACCGTGACGTCGATGTCCTCGGAAAAACGCTTGATCAGACCATAGGCTTTCGACAGCAATGTGCCGCCCTTCAACAGGAGGCGAGGCACTTCAGCAGGTCGTGCGTGATAGAGGGCATTCAGCGTCCAGCAGACCCAGAAATCCTTTTCGACATTGCCGATCGGTGTGCCGAGCCGATTGGCGGTGTTGAGAAACAGATCAAGCCGGTCACCCGGCGGCGCGGCGATGACTTGCCTGTATGCGGAGCTGGTCATGGTTGACCCTTGTCCGCATCGGTTGCGCTGAGCAGGCCTCGCAAGAACTCCTGCATCCAGATGGGCAGTGCGGACAGACCAGCACGCAGATCGTCGCGGATCGCCTGCCCGTGCCGTGGGTCGGCGAAGAAGCGGCGCAGCGCGGCATGAACGCGGATCCGCTCATCGTCCTGCGCGAGCATGTCCCGCATCCAGTGCAGTGCCTGAACAACGCGCATCGCCGGCCGGCCAGCCCAATAGAGGCGGCTAGGCGCGGCGAACTTGAAGCAGATCTCTTGGTTGCCTAGGTTGTGTACCCAAAAAAATTGAAGGGCTTGACCAATACTTGGTATCGTCTAAGAAATCGGCAACAAGATGATGTTAAAATCCCTTGCTGCCCTGTAACTAGTCAGGTTCCCGGAGAGGGGTCGTCCGCCGCCGGCGGTCATTGGAATGTTTTCAGAGGAACGGGATTCAGGAGCGGAGCTCCTTCAGGAATCGACCAGCCGGAGTTTCAGTTCCTCCGGATCCGCCCGGAGCGCGTCAAGGACGTCCCAGCCCTGCTTGCGGGCGGTCTCGATCAGCGTCCGCAGGACCGCATGGTTGCGGGCGCCGCGCTCGCTCCGATAGCAGCCGGATATTTTCAGATATGCTTTCAGCATCCGCAGGTCCCGCTCGGCTTGGTTGTTCGTCGCCGGCACCGCCGGGTTCCGCGTGAACATCAGGACGCCCGCCCGATGATCCCGCAGCCGCAGGACGAGGTTCAGGCCCTTGCGTTTTTTCCGTCTCCCGCGCCGCTTCCGCTTCCCGCTGACCAGCGGCGGCAGCGCTTCGTGCCAGGCGACGGCGTCGGCGATGATCCTGTCATACTCTCTTTCGATCCGGACCGCCGCCTCCGCGGACAGCGTTTCCCCGGCGCGGGCCGCCTCGTTGACTTCGTGCGCGCCCCGTTGAAGCAGCTCGCTCATCTCCGCCGACCAGGCCTCGCCGTGAAACTCCGTCAGAGCCTCGAGTTCGCGCAGGAGGTGAGCGATGCAGTGCGCATGGCTCACGCCGACTATCTTCCAGTAAGGCTGCTGGAAATCATGAACCGCGATGCCGGTCGCGTCCACGGTCACATCGCCGCGGCTTTCGCCGAGACGGAAAAAACTGAGAAGCTCCGTGCACATGACGTGAAACTGGCGGAGCCTGCCGTCGACGCGGACCCCGGTCTCATCCATGTGCTTGACCGCGGCCCTCGCCGCCGCCGCGCCGACATGCTCGGCGAAACCGGAAAACCTTTCGGCGCCGCTGTCGAGCAAAGCGGAAACCGTTCCCGGAGACACAACCACGCCGAACAGGTCTCTCATCAGCCAGGCCAGCCGCCGGCGCGGGATCATCTGCGCCGCCGACAGGTAACGCACCGTCGAACGCACCCCCGGACCGTACTGCGCCGGGGCCTTCACGCCCTCCGGAAAGCGGCCCGCGCTCACCGCCCCGCAGCCGGAACAGACCGCGCTGTGAACCCGGTGTTCAACGGTCTCCAGCGCGACCGGCGGGATGTCCGCGACCTGCCGCCGGACATACCCCTCCGATGCCGCACCGGCGAGGGACGCGCCGCATCCGCGGCAGATATCGGGATGATGATCCTCGACCCTGTCCGGGGTCTCGACAAGGCTCATCGTCGTCCCCTTATGACCGGGCTGCCCGCCCGGCCTGCGCCCCGGCGAAGCTTTTTTCTTCGTCGCCGGCTTGGAAAACCCGTCGCTCGACGGCGGCTTATGACTGTTGCCGCTGTTCATTCCCAGACGCCGCTCAAGCTCGGAAACGCGGCCCTGCGCAGCCGCAAGCGCCGCGGCGGCTTCATCACGCTCGGCAACGGCGGCATCGCGCTCGTCAGCAATCGCATCGCGCTCGGCAACGGCAGCGATCGTATCACGCTCGGCGAAAGCAGCGTCACGGTCCGCGACAGCCGCGGCAAGTCTCGCTTTGAGACCGGCTCGGCCGAAAGACGGACCGGCGGTCCTAGCCCGCGCCGCCGCCGGAATGCCGCCGGTCATCGGACCCGCTCCGCTGAAAACTGATCTGAAATCATATCCTGCTTATCCGCGGCTTGCGCCGTTCCGCTCAATGTCGTTTCTTGATTTCTCAGCAAGAGATTCAATCATGCGGACAAAACAGCGTCAAGCGAAAAAATCTACCTGACTAGTTACGCTGCCCTTTAGGTGTGGATGCCCGGCCACATGTCATAACCCAGCTTGGCAAGTCAATTTTTTGGTTACAGAGCCTAGCTTGATGGGTTTCAGGCGCGCGTCGGCCAGCACCTCGATGCGCGCCGGGATAGCAGTGGTGAGCCCGAGATCGTTGGCGGCGGTCATGCCGTCCACCACGGCCCGCGTCTGGCCGCGGCGGGTGACGGCGCGGATGACGGCGCGATAATCGGGCACGGCAGGGCGTCCGGTCAGCTTATTCTTGCGGGGTTGATCGTAGAGACCGCGGTCGATGCGGCGCAGCTCGCCTGCGGCGGCGAGGCGCTGCAGGGTCTTGTCGACGGCAGCCCGGCTGCCAAGGTCGGCAAAATCGCTGGGCGTCCAGACCTGGTTCGGGCTGGAGTCTATCCGGGCGAAGGGGATGTCCCACTTGATGTTGAATTTGATATGGGCGGTGTTGCCTCTCCCCCGAGAATCAGCTCGGGGATTTTTTGAAGAAAAGGAAGCAACACCATGAAAACCGTTAGCACATTCCCCGGCGCCTCCGCCAGCGCTCCGAACATCAACGCGCTCGTCGAAGAGGCGTACGAAGACGTGACCGAGAGTTTCGAGAAATTCTGCCTGACGACGGGCATCGCGTATCTGCGGCAGATGATGGACGAGGACGCCGAACGGCTGGCCGGGAAACGTCACAGTCATTCTCCCGACAAGCCGGGGCACCGCCAGTGCCATACGCGTTCCCAGGTCGGGTTTCACGGCGGCAAGGTCGGCATCGACCGTCCGCGTCTCCGCTGCAAGGCTGCGGGCAAGGAGATGTCTCTGCCGAGCTGGGAAGAAATCTCCGCGGACGGTTATCTCGACCGATGGGCGGTGAACTTGATGACCGCGAACGTAGCGACCCGCAAGTTCCGCCGGGCGGTGAGGATTCCGGAGGCCGGGGTTCCCTGCGGGGCGGGCTGCGGGCTGTCGAAATCGGCCGTGTCCCGCCGGTTCAAGGCTCTGACGCAGGCGAAGTTTGATGAATGGATGACTTCCGATCTGTCGGAGCTTGATCTCGTCGCGGTTCAGATCGACGGGCTGCACCTGAGCGACCGCCTGCTGATGATCGGGGCGGTCGGCATTGACGCGTCGGGGCGTAAGCGCCCCCTGGGCGTCATCGAAGGCGCGACGGAGAACGCCGCGACCGCGCAGGCTCTGCTTGACGATCTGATCGAGCGCGGGCTTGATCCGGAGGGCTGTTATCTGTTCATCGTCGACGGAGCCAAGGCGCTCAGCAAGGCGGTCCGGCGCACTTTCGGCGCGGACATCCCTATCCAGCGCTGTCAGGTTCACAAGGGCCGCAACATCACCGACCGTCTCGCCGTGAAGCATCACGCCGCCGTGCGGCGGACGCTCAGGCAGGCCTGGGAACTTGATGACGCCGACAAGGCCGAGCGGCTGATGCGCAGCCTGGCTCAGCGGTTCGAACAGGAGGCGCCGGATGTCTCCCGGTCGATACTTGAGGGCCTGGACGAGGTCCTGACCGTCTCCCGGCTCGGCCTGCCGTTAGAGCTGCGGCGGTCGCTGGCGAGCACGAACATCATCGAATCGATGAACAGCACGGTCCGGCAGGTCTGCCGCAACGTGAAGCGCTGGAGGAACGCCGGGATGGCTCTGCGGTGGACCGCCGCCGGCATGATGGAGGCCGAGAAGGGTTTCCGCCGCATCAAGGCGTACAGGCAGCTGCCCGTTCTCAAACAGGCTCTCATCGAACATCGTCAAAAGAATCGGCTTGACCGGCTCAAGGACGCCGCGTAGATAATCGGCAGGCAGCATCGCTCATGCGGGTTTCAACATCAATCGGGACATCCCCCGGGCGAACAGCCGAGATCGAAGGTTGGTATCATGCGCTAAAGTTGCCATGTCCGAAATATAATGCATTTTTTGGACAGAGGCAAGTTTGCGTCCGAAGATTTTTATATTTTTCGGACAAAGCGTGAGTGTCTGAAGTTTGTCGCAAACTTCGGACATTCACGCCCAGTCGCTTCCAGCTTCCGCTCAGACCGATCACGGCACGAGAAACGAAAGCGCGTTGGCGTCGCCCGCCCATCAAGCAAGTTAGCCATTTCGTCGGCCGCCCGGTCAACCGTCATCCTGAGAGCTTAGTCGATGTGGACATAGCACTGCATGACACCCTTGGCGGAATGGCCGAACAGCACCGCGATTGTCAGTTCGGAGAAACCGAAATCGCCCGTGTGGCGCAAGGTGTGCGGGGTGATGTCCGGCAACCCGGCCTTCCGACAGACAGGACCAAGAACACGCACCACACTGATGAAATGACTCTCGCCCCGATAGGCTGGAAAGAAGAACGGGGACTTGGTTTTGGGCTGATCGAAAAGCAGATCGATGACGGCTTGGCCGATCACACAAATCTGTGCGCCGCTTTTGGCATCTGGAAGGCGGATAGCACATTCTTCTTCGTCCAGCCAGGTACGCTCCAACCCCAATCCTTCCATGCGTCGGAAGCCGGTCAGGAGCAGGGCTATAGCTTTTGAAATCCCCCGTTTTCCGGCAGGAGTCCGGCGGAACTGATGAGCTTCAGCGCGCTGCGGCGATACCAGCCGGCTTTTTTGAGTTTGACGCGCATTGACTTAATCCGCTTGCCTTTCGTGACCGGGGATGTCCCGATGCATTGCGTTCCGGGGCCAAATGATATATTGGTGCGCCCTACTGGCCGTGCGTCCGGATCTCTTGCCTGCTGCGGCATTTGAAATAAGCGCAGACACGGCATGATGCCGCGCTGCGCGGGCCGGCGGCTTAATCTGCCAGTACCCGCCAAGCTGCAGCCGCTTAACCGCTGACAATGGAGTGCGAGAATTGAATTCAGACCGAACAGCGACCCTGACTGTTGACGGTGCGCAATACACGCTGCCGGTACTGAGTCCTTCCATCGGTCCGGATGCGGTTGATATCCGCAAATTGTATCAAGCGGCCGGTATATTCGCATTCGACCCCGGATTCACATCGACGGCGTCTTGTGATTCCAAAATCACATTTATCGACGGCGAAGCGGGAGAACTGCTTTACCGGGGCTATCCCGTGCACGAACTCGCCGAACAGTCTTCGTTCATCGAAGTGTGCTACCTTCTGCTTTATGGAGAACTGCCCGACCGGACGCAATTGGAGGATTTCGAATCCCGCGTGACAATGCACACCATGGTGCATGACCAGATGACGTATTTTTTCCGCGGATTCCGCCGAGATGCCCATCCAATGGCGATCATCACCGGCGTGATGGGCGCCATGTCGGCGTTTTACCATGATTCAACAGATATTTCTGACCCGATGCAGCGGGAGATCGCCTCGATCCGCATGATCGCCAAACTGCCGACAATTGTCGCGATGGCGTTCAAGTATTCAATCGGCCAGCCGTTCGTGTTTCCCAAGAACAACCTCAAATACGCAGCGAATTTTCTCCGCATGTGTTTCAAGGTTCCGCCTGAAAAATACAAGGCGGAGCTTGCCGTCAGCCGGGCGCTGGACCGGATATTCATTCTCCACGCCGATCACGAGCAAAACGCTTCGACATCCACGGTTCGCCTGGCCGGCTCATCAGGCGCGAATCCATTCGCCTGCATTGCCGCCGGTATCGCTTGCCTGTGGGGCCCCGCGCATGGCGGCGCCAATGAAGCCTGTCTGTTGATGCTTCGCGAAATCGGGTCACCTGACAAAATCCCGGAGTTTATCAACCGCGCGAAGGACCCCGCCGACAGTTTCAGGCTTATGGGATTCGGACACAGAGTTTACAAGAATTTCGATCCGCGCGCCAAGATCATAAAACAGTCGGCGGACGAGATTCTGGACGGGTTGGGTGACTCGAATAACCCGACCCTTCAGGTAGCCAGAGAAATGGAGCGGATCGCTCTGGAAGACGAATATTTCCAAGAGCGGCGTCTGTATCCGAATGTCGATTTTTATTCCGGAATCATTCTTGATGCCATTGGCTTTCCGACGGAGATGTTCACCCCGATTTTCGCTCTGTCGCGGACTGTCGGGTGGATTTCACAATGGAAAGAGATGATCGCTGACCCCGCGATGAAAATCGGACGCCCGCGGCAGATGTATGTCGGCAAAACCGAGCGCCGGTACGTTGCGGTCGCCGACCGCTGAGCCTGTCCGTATCACTTCAGCGGCGGCGATTCTTCCGCCGCCTTCCGGCGGCTCTGGCTTTGGGCATCAAACCTTCGGCCAGAACGCGCGTCATCGGATGCTCAGGATACTCAGCCGCATAGAACCGATGCAGCGCGATCACCGGGCCGCTGAGATCCTCGCCGTCTTCGCTCCCAAACACCCAGCCAAAAAAGATTGAGCGGCATTCAGCCTCTGTGATGCCCTCGATATTGAAAGCTTCCTGAATCAGACCACGCGGGTCAGCCGGATGCCGGCCTTTCATGGGAAACCCGCATTGAAAACGCCATTGCCGGAGACCTTGCTCCAGACCAGCAGGGAAATGCTGATTCCGCTCCAGACAGGCGCGGAAAGCGGCCGAAACGCGAAAGGTCCCTTAAACATCCGAATCTGCGTTATCTTCGGATCAACTTTCATTGCTTTTCCCGCTCCCGGATCAAGTCAATCACGGCTTGCGCAGCAGCTTGCCTAGAGTTTCCGGAGGGTGCTCTCAGTCTCCGCAAGACTTCATCGAATGCTGTGAACTGGCAATTCTGCGCATCTGGATCTGAGCGCAATCTCTCAAGTTCTTCAGTGATCGGCTGCGGACCGCAGCGGGTTCCCAACAGTTCCGGCACAACTTTCGCGCCTAGGACAACGTTGGCAATCGTGACCGTTTCGGTGCGCAGAAGTTTTGAAATGACCATACGGGACAGCCAGTTGACATCATAGGCGACGACTGTCGGGGTTCTTGCGGCCGCAAGTTCAAGCGTCACTGTTCCCGACGCGGCCAATGCCAGGCTTGAGGCCGCGAAAAGCGCAGCCTTTTGCCGCTTGCTGTGGCGGGCGGGAAAAAAGAGGCGGGTGTCGACTTTCCATTTCGCCGTCTCCCGGCGAACCAGTTGGCTGACGGAATCAGCGACCGGAACAACGACTCTGTAGCAAGGGTTACAGTCAACGAAACGAGCCGCCGCGGATCCGAACACCGGCGCAAGGCGCTTGATTTCTGTTTTGCGTGATCCCGGCAGCGCCAAAAGAATAGGGTCGGTATCGCCGATTCTCAACTGTCTCCGGATCTCAGACTCATCCTTTATGCGCGGTTGAGGCAGTTCGGCCGCCGGATGACCGACGAATCCGGCTTCAATGCCTGACGAACGGAAGAGTTCAGGCTCGAACGGCAGCAAAGTCAGCACCAGATCAACGATCCCCTGCATCCGCTTCGTGCGCCCTGCCCTCCATGCCCAAACCGATGGCGCGACATATTGGACAATCAGCATTTCAGGCCGGGCGCTGCGGACACGCCGCGCAACCCGAAGCGAAAAATCCGGGCTGTCGATCGTGATCAGGACATCGGCTCCGCTTGAAACGGCGGCGTCAGCGGTTGTTTTGATTCTGGAGATAAGGGTAGGCAGCCGGGGAAGAATTTCAGCGATTCCCATCACTGCCAGATCATTCTGGTCGAACAGAGACGTCAGACCGGCGCGGGACATTTCCGCGCCCCCGACTCCGGAAAACCGTGCTCCGCCGTCAATGGATCGAATCCCGGCCATCAACCCGGCGCCGAGCCGGTCGCCGGATTCCTCACCGGCCACAAGAAAGTAATGGCGGTTCATCTGCCGGATGGATGTCTGGCCCAGATAAACATCTGATTCCGGTCAGCGGCGGCTATAGTCTCATCCCGGTCAAGAATCAGAACTGTGCCCGCCTCGACGGCAATACCGGACAGGCCTGCATTGGCGGCGCCCCGCACGGTGCCGGGGCCGATCGCCGGCATGTCAAGCCTCAGCTCCTGGCCGGGCTTGGGCCCTTTGTACATGATTCCGCGGGCCTGGCCGGGCATCGGATTGACCCGGTTGATCGTGCCGGCTGCGAAATCAAGCATCGCGTCGGTTCCTGACACCGTTTCGATCGCCACGCACAAACGGCAGACGACTACGGCTGCCTGGCCGACATCCGCGGGCCCGATGGTTTGGACGATGCTTGCGGCCCGCTCGATATCAAGCCGGTCCTCGGCCCCCGGACGGCTGCGCGTCAGCGCGCCGGGGGCCGACACCAGATCAGGAAGCAGCTCATGGCCGCCAATGACTTCAAATCCGGCGTTTTCCGCCAAATCCACGATACTGCGCAACACCGAATCATCGCCGGCATGGATATTCGGCAGACCGGGCGGATGTTCAGATTTCTCCGGCTTCGCTCCGGTCTGCGGCCGCCGCGCTGCGCCGGCGAAAGTCAGTCGGCGGTGACCGTCCGAACGGAGTTCCGCCAGACGCTCCGGAAAACTTTCCAGCGACACGCGGCGCGTGGTCAACCGGAAGTATCTTTTTCCGGGGTCGAATCCGGGCAAAGCCAGAACGCTGACATCAGTTCCGCTTCTGAGGAGAGCGTCCAGCAGCAGTTCGGGAAATCTGCCGGCCCCGGCAACGACCGCGATGCGGTCAATTTCGTTCGCCTGCATGGAATTATTTTTTCGGCGTCAGATATGACCTGCCGGATCCAGCGCCGACAAATTGAATGATGTCATCGACCAGCGCCGACGCCTGTCCGGTCTGTCCAAGCGCTGCCACGCTGTCCTGGAACGGGCCCGATGACTCACTCAGCCTGCGGTAGGCTTTTTGAAGGTCTGCGACCGCCTGCTTATCCTCATTGCGGCGGCGCAGCCCGATCAGGTTCAAACCCGACAAAGCCGCGCCCGGTCCCTGAACCATTCCGTATGGAATGACATCGCGCCGGACAATGCAGACGGCACCGATGATGGCGCCTGTGCCGACCCGCACGAACTGATGGACACCGGACAGTCCGCCGATGATCACATTGTCTCCGATAACGCAGTGCCCCCCGAGAGCCGCCTGATTGGCCATCACAACCCGGTTTCCGACCCGGCAGTCATGCCCCACATGCGCACCGGTCATGCAAAGGCAGTCGTCTCCCACCAGCGTCAGGCCTCCGCCGCCCTGGGTTCCCAGATTCAGCGTCGCGCCCTCTCTGATCCGGTTGCGTTTGCCTATCCGCAATTCCGTGGTCTCACCCCGGAATTTAAGATCCTGAGGAACTTCGCCGACGCAGGCGAACGGAAAAATCACCGTGTCTTCCCCGACTTCCGTCTGACCGGTGACGACCGCATGAGATTTGACCGTCACGCGGGGACGCAGAGTCACGTTCGGCCCTATGGTGCAGTACGGCCCGATACGGCAACTGTCGCCGATTCGCGCGCCTGGCTCCACAATTGCCGTGGAATGCACGAATGCTGACTGCGAAATAGGCATCGGCTAGACGGCTGCGTGCCCGGCCTTCAACTCTGCGGTTTCCCGCAGCAGACAGCGGGCAGCGGCGACGACGCGCGAATCCGCGGCTGCCTTGAAAAACCGGTTGATGAATGCGCGCCGCCCCGCGGCATCAATCCTCGCCGCCGGCCCACCCCGAAGATCCTGCGGCTCGCTGAATTTGAACAGCCGAACAGCTTGGCGGAGCGGGCGAACCGCAGATGGGAGACCATCCGGTTCCGGAACTGCCCCTTCCCGCCTTTCATACCATACTGATCGCCTGACATCGGAAACTTCCTTCGCCTTGTCTTGCCGGCAGCGCCTGCGGCCCGGACCGGCATGCCGGCTGTCCGGACCAGACATTCAGACGGCGCCGTCTTTTGATTCCCAGAAGGCCGTGATGACCGCTTCCGCCGCGACCCGGCCATCGACTTTTCCTTGGCCTTCGAGTTTCCACACCTTGCCGCGGCGCCTTGCCACCGACATATGCAGTTCCAGCACATCGCCGGGCACAACCATCCGGCGGAATTTCGCGTTGTCCACAGCCATCAGATAGATTCCGATTTCACGGTCAATCATGTCCAGCGTGAAATTGACCAGAACAGCGGCCGTCTGAGCCATGGCCTCGACAATGACAACACCCGGCATGATAGGATTTCCCGGGAAATGACCCGTAAAATAGTGTTCATTCAAAGTCACGTTTTTGATTCCGACAGCGCTCTTACCGGTTTGAACATTAGTCACTTTGTCAATCAGCAGGAACGGATAACGATGGGGAATCATCCGTTGGATCATGTGATGATCAATGTCATGCCCCGGGGCCGGTTTCTTATCGCTCATCGCGCGGCAAGCTCATCGGCGCAGTCTGCGTCCACAGGGTCGATATCCGCGGCGTCAAGTCCGGCATGAACTGCCGCAGCGACATAATCGCCCCCTGTTCCGTCACCGAAATCACGGTTCAGCAGCTGCACGAACAGCCAGGACAGCTCAAAGCCCCTGTCGTACCAGGCCAAACCTTCATCGAACAAGATGGCGTCCAAATCACGGCCCATAGCCACTTCCTCGCTGACATGTGCAACGGCTTCGCGGAATTTGCCGATTTCCGCGTCGGCCCATTCGACGAGCATATTTTGCTTTTCATCCTGCACCCTCCGGCGTTCGCCGGCTTTCGCCGTGAACTCGCTCCGGCGCTCATTGAACGAGTCTTCGTCCATTGTGGGTTTCGCATCCGCGATCTCATTTTCCTCTTTGACCAGAACGCAGTCGAAATACCTGTTTTGATTGTCCAAACTCTCCCGGGCCGCCGTGAATTCCGCCTGTATGCGCCTGCCGAAATCTGAGCCGTTGTAGGCGGCATTGAAATCGAGAATGGCGACCCTGTCCGCTTCGGCACCGCGCAGGTCGAGTGAACCGGCGTCCTGAGCGAACGCCTCCGCCCCGAACACGGCAGTCGCAGCACACACTGCAAACCGGACCGGCATCGCTAAAAGATGGATGCGATGGTCAAGTCAAAATTCTGGGCGTTGTCATAGGGCTGGCTCTTGAGCGGCCGCGAGAAGTTCAGCCGCAACGGCCCGAACAGCGTGTCCCAGAACAGAGAAAATCCGACCGATGCGCGCAGCTTGAAAGAGTCGTCGACCACGCATGCGTCTTTGACTTCTTGATTGACCGGCTGAGCGCCCACAGGAGACGGAATGTTGGTTCCGCCGGTGACGTAGTTCGAACATTTGTTCTCGTCCAGTCCCCAGACCGAACCCATATCGAGGAACAACCCGCCGCCCACTCCGATCTCCTCAGGAAGTCCCAGCGGGAAGCGGCTCTCCAGCCGCAACGCCGCGAAATAATTTCCGCCCAGCGGATCAAGGTAAGTCCTGCTCAATTCGCCGCTTGTCCCCGTGAGAACGAAATCCCGCGGTCCGATGCCGTTGCTGGCGAATCCCTTGATGATCCGGCTGTTGCCCCGGAACCGGTCACGGATCCGGGAATCGCCGGTCAACGGAGTCACGACCCCGCCTTCAAGCTCGCCGGTCAGCGTCACCCCCTCGCCCAGCACCGTGGTCTGGGCACCGAGCAGAGCCGTGGTCGTTAAAATCGTGGATTTGTCTTTGGTCCCCTGACCCAGCTCCTGTCCCAGTCTCAGAACGTAACCGGTGTCAGGGTCAAAACCCGTGCGCCGGCTGTCAAACTCCAAGCTGTAATCGACAAAAACTCTGTCTCCGGGACCGCGGACGACGTCACTGAGCACAATGAACGAGCGGGAAAACACATTTTCAATTCTGTATGTCGAGAATCCTGTCCCGACAGTGAGGCGGCCTGCCTCCGAAACCGGAAATGTCAGGCTTCCGGTGAGCCGCCATTGCTCAGTGCTGAATCTCTGCCCCAAGCCGCGGGTGGTGGTCAAAGACGTGGCCAGCCGCAGGGACACATCGCGGTCCAGAAAACGCGGCTCGATGAACACGAGCGAGTAGGTTGCGGCGTCGCCGGTTTCCACGCTGAAACTGAGAAACTGGCCGCGGCCCAGCAGGTTGCGCTCGGACAGGGAAACTTTGCCGGTGACTCCGGAATCCTGCGACCAGGCGGCACCGAAACTCAGCGAACCGGTCGGTGTCTCCTCGACATCGACTTTGATGACGGCCTGGTTCGGCGACGAGCCTTCCTCGCTGTTCACGACCACAGAGGAAAAGAAACCGAGCGCGCGGATGCGATCCGCCGCCTCCGCGATTTCCCTCTGGTTGAAAGGGTCTCCCTCGGCGAATTGAAACTCCCGCCTGATGACCCTGTCCAAAGTCGTGGTATTGCCCGTGATGTCAATGCGCTCGACAAACGTGCGCTCGCCGCGGTAAATGCGGAAATTCAGATCGATCGTCTGGTTCTCGATATTCCTCCTCTCCTCCGGCTCCACGAAAACAAAGCGGAGATTTCTGTCGGCAGCCAGAAACTCCATTCTCCGCAAACCGTCCAGCACGACCGCGGGAGAGAAAATTTCTCCGGATTCGCCGCGGAATTCTCCGAGATAATCATTCGCAACCAAATCCGGCACCTCGCTGCTCGCGCTGATTTTCCCGTATCTGTACTGCGGTCCTTCCCTCACCGTGAAGACCAGAAAAAACGCGTCACGCTTCTCCGCCATCTCGGCCGAAACGGACAGGATCTCAAAATCAACGAAACCGCGGTTGGTGTAGAATTCAGTCAGCTTCTGACGGTCAAGTTCGATACGTTCTTCGACAAAGGTGTCGCTCTTAACGAAAGCGCGCAGAATCCCCGCCTGCCGGGAACTCAACTCGCGGCGCAGGCGGTTGTCGGAAAAAGCCCGGTTTCCGATGAAACTGATGCGTTCGGTTTCGATGACGCCGCCTTCGATGACTTCGAAGACCAAATCGACGCGGTTATCGCTCCGCCGGATGATCTTGGGCGTGACGTCGGTGGAAATTCTTCCCGCGATTCTGTATTGTTCGGCGATTGCCACGGCATCCTGTTCCGCTCGGGAAGGCAGGTATATCCGGCGGGGTGCGGATCGGATGAGCGGGAGCAGCTGCTCGTCATTGAGGCGCTTGTTCCCTTCAATCGAGATTTCGTTGATCACGGGAAACTCAACGACCTCAATCACGATCCGGCGGCCTTCCGGCCGGATTTCCAACGATTCGAAGAGAGCGGCCTCGGAGATCCGCCGGTACGCGTCGCCGAGTTCATCCGCCGACGCCTGCCCCGCAGGCGGCAGGCCGGCAAACCGCAGCACGCTTTCCTTATCGACGCGGAGATTTCCTTCGACGACGATTTCATCGTAACTGTAGCTCTGGGCATGCGCCGGCGGCACGGACACGGTCAGCATCAGAAAACCGCAGAAAAAAACTGCGAACATTCTGCCGGCGACAGCCTTGCTCAGGCAGGTCAGATCAATTTGCCCCATGACTCCATCACTCTCCCTCGTGGCGTCAAGCCTGTTAGAGCCAAAGTCGCAGATTGTCAAAATCTGCATGACGCCCGGATGCGGAAGAGGAGAGTTCTGAAAGCACGGCTGAAGATGAGCGGTGAAACAAAGGTTTCCCTCGGTTTCGAGTCGCACAACCCCTGTGGATAGCTCTTTATGGAATCATCCTTGGCTTGATTCATATGAGGAATGCGCCTGAATTTCACGTTTTGCCGGACCGGCGTCAGTTCCGCAGAATCACCGGGTCTTCAATCAAGCGCGGAACTGTGGAATCCGTTCGGCTGAGAGTTGCCGTACGCTGCCATCAAGGCGCCGCCCGCAGACCCGTGAACAGATCATTGATCAAACCGGTTATCCGCGCCCGAATTTCACGGTGTTCCGCATGGGAAATCGATAATTCCCGGCGGCTGAAACGCTTGACGGGCAGTGTCATGTCTTCCCGCCGGTTCCGCCGCTGAGTTCAGCTGCTAAAGTTCCGTAAATTCTTGATTTCAATTTCCCGCAGGAACGCGGCGGCATACGGACGCAGTTCAAGAACTGTCAGCATGTCAAGTCGTTGAAAATGCCCAAAGCGAGCAGCAGCCCGATGGCGGCAAGGCCCAGCGCCATCGCATATCTCATGAAAGCGTCCGAGGGCGCTCTCCCGGTCAGCGCCTCGTAAAGGTTGAAGAGCAGGTATCCGCCGTCAAGTCCCGGAATCGGCAGCAGATTCACGAAACCGATCGCGGTCGACAACAAAGCGATCAATCGGATGAATGTCTCCAGCCCCTGCTCAGCGGCTCCCGCGGAAACCCGCGCTATGCCGATAGGCCCTTGAATGTTGCATGAACTGATATCCCCTCTCGCGATCCAGGCCAGACCATTGATCGTTCCCGTGACGATTGACACCGTCTGAACAAAGCCGATCCGGGCCGCATCCAGAATTCCGGGCACGTCGACGCCCGGTTCAAAAAACGTGCCGCCGCCCACGCCGATCAGAACCTGCTGTCTGAAACCGCCGTCTGGAAGCGGAACGTCCTGCAGCCGTCCCCGCACCCTGACAGGAATGGTCTGTCCATGTCTCCATACATCCAGCAACAGTTCCTTTCCCTCTGAAGACTGTATGAACCGGCCGAGTTCGCTGAAAGTGCGAATCGGCGCGCCGTCAACCGCTAGAACGACGTCGCCGCGCTGAAGTCCTGCGCTCGCCGCGGCGGACACCGGCCTCACGGATTCGATAATGGGCAGAAGCGGATGCGGTCCGGCGACCCGGCCCGTCTCATCGCCGCGCCTGACAGTGTAGATAATCTCAGCGTCGGGCTTAATGTTGTCCGCCGCTCTGAAGAACGCCCCGAGACTGTCGACCGGCTCGCCGTTGACGGCGATGATGCTGTCGCCGACCCTGAATCCGTCCGCGGAGACCGGCAGCGGCTTAATGGCACCGATCACCGCTTCATCCCGGACGACGCCGACAGCCATCGCAAGAGCCGCGAAAACCAGAGCCGATGCGATGAAATTCGCGATCGGCCCGGCAGCGACCGTCAGCGCCCTGCTGAACAAACTGGCGTCAGCCAGCGCGACTCCGCGGCGGCCAGTGCCGTCTGATCGGCGGATTCCGCTTTCAGGCGAACCCGAACCGCTGCCGTCGGAGAACTTGACATAGCCGCCGACCGGCAGCAGCCCTATCCGCCATTCCGTGCCTAGGCGGTCCGTTTTCTTGATCAGCGCCGGGCCGAATCCGACAGAAAACACCAACACCTCAATCCCCGAAGCGCGCGCCGCGAGATAATGCCCGGCCTCGTGCACGAAAACGACGATGCCGACGGCGGCCAGAAAGGCGGCCGCCGCCAACGGCAAGGCGCCCAGCGCGGAATACAGGCCGGTCATCAGTTCACAGTCTCGTCGACGGACGCGTTCCGCCGACCCGCGGATTCACCGCCCGGACCGGGTCTGACGGCATCGCCGCGAAGCCCGGCAACTCACAACAGCGCGCCGGTTCCGCCGCCGGCCAGCGTCCGAAATTCATAAAACGCGTAAAATCCAAGGCATCCCCCCGCCATACCGTCGAATCTGTCACAAAATCCTCCATGCCCCGGCAGCAGAGACGAACTGTCCTTGGCGCCCGCGGTTCTCTTCAGCCAGCTTTCTCCAAGATCGCCGGCCTGCGCCGCAACGGCGATCAAGAACCCCGCGAATGCCGACGCATGCGGCACAGCCGACTGGAATATCAAGCCGATCAGCGCCGCGCATGTCCATCCGGCGGCTGCGCCTGACCAAGTCTTGTTCGGACTGAGTTTCGGCGCGAGCTTGGGGCCCCCGAATTTTCTGCCGGCAAAATATCCGGCGACGTCGGTTGCGGCAACCGTGATGACGATCCACAGCGCGGCGCCCGCTCCCAGTTCATTCTCAACCGAGTCAAGAATCCGCACGGACAGCAGAATCAGAAAACTGAAAACAAAAAACCGAATCCGTCCGGAACGCAGCAGGACAATTCCCGCGGCGGGCGCCGCAATCTGCTGAACCGCCGGATGAACGATGTTGGCCGCTGGAATTGAGGCGGCGGCCACCGTCGCCGCGGCGCAGATGCCGAGGCCGGCGGCCGCGGGCTGCGGGATGCGCGAATCAGACAACCGGGACGTCTCCCACACCATGATGCCGCCGACCGCGGCGCAAAGGAAAGAAAATGCCGGCCCGCCGAAATAGAGGGCCGCGCACGCGGCCAAAGCGAGAATTCCGCCTGATAAGATCCGCGCGGCCAGTTCAGAACGGATGGGAAGCGGGGCCGTCATTCGCCGTCGGCGCCGAAACGGCGCGACCGTTCGGGATACCGGACCAGAATTGATTTCAGAATCTCGGGGGTGAAATCCGGCCACAAGGTGTCAACGAATTCGAGTTCCGAGTAGGCCGATTGCCACAGCAGAAAATTGGACAGCCGGATTTCACCTGAGGTCCGGATAATCAAATCCGGATCAGGCAGATCCGCGGTCATCAGATGATCCTGCATCACCGTTTCCGTGATCTCATCCAGACACAGTTCCCCGTGTTCGACGCGGGAGACGATGCGGCGCACCGCGCCGGTGAGTTCCGCCCTCCCGCCGTAATTGACCGCCACCGTCAGTTTGAGTCGACGGCCTCCTTTTGTCTCGCAGGCAAGGGTTTCAAGCTGTTCCTTGACACCGGGATCCAGTCTCGTCAGATCGCCGATGAATTCCACATGGACTCCGTTTTCCCGCAGCTGGCTGATTTCCGAATCGGAATAGAGCTGCATCAGAGACATCAACCCGCTGATTTCTTCCGGCTTGCGCCTCCAGTTTTCCGTCGAAAACGCGAAGACCGTAAGATAGCGGATATCCAGATTCGGACATTCCCGGACAATGTTGCGCAACGCCTCGGCGCCTGCGCGGTGTCCGTGAAGCCGGGGCATTCTCTTTTTCGCCGCCCACCGCCCGTTGCCGTCCATGATCAAGGCCACATGACGGGGTTTATCACGATGATTCAGATTCGCGGGCATTGACCGATTCCCTCCGGAATAGTCAGATAGCCATGATTTCGTCTTGTTTGGCTTCCAGCGCGCGGTCTATCTCAGCGATCATGCTGTCGGTCAGTTCCTGCAGATCGTCAGACCAAAGTTTGACTTCATCCTCGCTCAAACCGTCGGATTTGGCGCGTCGGAGCTGCTCCATTCCGTCTTTGCGCACGTTGCGGATCGCGATTCTAATGCTTTCGGCATGTTTGGCAGCTGTTTTGGTCAGCTCCCGGCGCCGTTCTTCATTGAGTTCAGGGATCGGCAGCCGGATGACGGTCCCTTCGGTCACCGGCTGAATTCCCAGCCCGGACTCCTGAATCGCCTTCACGACCGCAGCGATCAGATCCTTGTCCCAGACATTGATTGATATCAGCCTCGGTTCAGGAATGTTGATTGTCGCGCATTGGTTCAGCGGCATGGCCGCGCCGTAAGCCGGCACCGTCAGGGATTCCACCATCGCCGAGGAAGCTCTGCCGGTTCGCAATGAGGCGAATTCCTGCCGGAGGGCGCTGACCGCTCCCTTCATCCGGCGTTGAAAGTCATCCATATCCAGCTCAAAATCGTCGTCCGTCATCGGCATCAACCTCGCGCGGGGCAACCTGATCGAGTCGTATATTTTATAGAGAGTCAGCGGATGATTGTATAGGTTCCGCCGCCCTGAAGAATTCTTTGCAGACAGCCTTTCTCCAACATGGAGAATACAATGATCGGCAACCCGTTGTCACGGGCGATTGCCAGCGCAGAAGCATCCATGACTTTCAGATTCTTCTGCAGAGCCTCGTCATAAGAAACCGCGCCATAGCGCCGGGCCTCAGGATGAATGCCGGGGTCGCGGTCATAAACGCCGTCGACTTTCGTCGCTTTGAAAATCACCTCGCATTTCATCTCGGACGCCCGCAATGTCGCCGCGGTGTCGGTCGTGAAATAGGGACTGCCGGTTCCGGCGGCGAATATGCAGATCCGCCCCTTGTCCAGATGCCGCATCGCGCGCCTCAGGATGAACGGTTCACAGACTTCATGCATGGGAATCGCCGACAACACCCGGACTTCAATGCCGCGCGCTTCAAGAGATGACTGCATTGCCAGCGCATTAATCACCGTCCCCAGCATCCCCATATAGTCGGCGGTCGTGCGCTCCATGCCGTGAGCCACGCCCTGTATGCCCCGGAAAAGATTTCCGCCGCCGATCACTAGACAGATTCGCGCTCTGAGCTTGTGGATCAGCAGCAATTCGTCGGCGATGCGCTCGACTGCCGGCGGATGCAGACCGTAGGCTTGGTCGCCCATCAGGGCTTCGCCCGACAGTTTCACCATGACGCGTGAATATTCGATCCGGCCGACGGAATTGCCTGCTTCCATGAGTTTGCCCCTGCCCCGTTTGTCCTTAATGTCGCTTCATGATCGAATGAATGCGCGAAGACAACTGAAAAGGCCCGCGGGCAGCCGTCCCAAAATGCGGTATCCGTCACAATATGCTGAATCCACAAAACATTCCAGACTGCCGCGCCGTGCTTATCGCCGGCCCCACCGCATCGGGAAAATCCCGGCTGGCATTGGAAATCGCGGCGGCGCGCGGCGGAATTGTCATCAACGCCGATTCTATGCAGGTTTACAACCGCTGGCGCATTCTGACGGTCCGTCCGAGCAAAGCCGAGGAAGAGCAGGTTCCGCACGCACTGTTCGGGCATATCCGCGGTCAGGATCAATATTCCGTTGGAGACTGGCTGAAAGAAATTTCGGAGATCCTGTCGGACCCCGGCGGCAGGCTGCCGGTCATCGTCGGCGGCACAGGGCTGTATTTCAGAGCTCTGACCGAAGGGCTGGCCGCCATTCCGCAAGCCGATCCGCAGGCGCGCGCGTCAGGACAGCGGCTGCTTGACATCCATGGCCCCGAGTATGTCGCGGAGCGCCTGCGGCGGCTTGATCCAGATACATTTCAGGAACTCGACAAACGGAACCCTGCCCGGCTGCTGCGGGCCTGGGAAGTTCTGGAGACCACCGGGAAGGGATTGAAGGCGTGGCAAAATGAGACTCCGCCGCCCCTTCTTCCGGTCTCAGACGCTTATCCGCTCCTCCTCGACCCTGACAAACGAATGACTTCGGACTGCATTGACGCCAGGCTGCAGTGGATGGTGACGGCCGGAGCGCTGGAGGAGTGCGCCGCCGCGCTCGCGGACTGGGATCCTGACCAGGCCTCGTCAAAGGCCATCGGAGCGTCTGATTTCATTGCATACCTGCAAGGGCATGTGTCGCTTGCCGCAGCAGTGAGTCGTGCCGCAGCGGCAACGCGGCAATACGCCAAACGGCAGAGAACCTGGTTCCGCGCCCGCATGAAGGGCTGGCTGAAAGTCGGCGACAAATGAACCGTTGCAAAAATTTCTCCGGCACCACAGATCCCTTTTTCAGAAACTGGACGCCTGCCCTCGCCGGAACCAGCCCCTCCCGCATCCGGCGGCGCGGCTGATCTTCGACGGAAAACACAATGATCCAGAAGATATTGAGCACGACATGCCAGTCGATTTCAGGGGGTCGGAGGCTATTGCGGTCTCCCGCTCGCTTCTGGCAAGACCAGCCTGGCCGTATGATGAATCCACCAGTACAATGCTGGCGGGAGGCGGGTTGCCACTGCCTACGGCGGACAAGAATAAAAAAGCTGGTCCCTTGACCTGCTCCGCCCCTTAGAGGCGGTCAACCAGGACTATCCGCACGGCTTACGCGGCATCCTCAAGAGCCTGCGCCAAACATGTCCGCTTCGCTTTCGGAAATCCCATGCCGGAGCCATGAAACGGGCGGCCCCGAGCGTCACGGGGCTTGCTCTGCGGGCCTTATCCGCAGACGTCTGAACTCTCCGGAGTTGATCCGCGCATGGAGAAGTCCTCCGTTCATTTTAGATCCTGAAGGGATCCGCTTCTGGATCAGGCCTGATAACGGACACAGCTGCGGCCGCTGCCGGCAAACGAACCCGGCTCCGAAAAACTGGCCGCCTGTCCGGATCACCCGCCGAACACCTCGTCGACACTGCCCGCCCGCAACACCGAGCCGGTCCAGGCGTCAAGCTCCTCGATTCCCGCCGAACTCACTTGCGCGCGCCTAGCCGGGGGAACGGACTTGAACTTCAACTCGAGCAGCCGGAGCAGCATTTCAGCCTTTCCTTCGACCCGTCCTTCAGCCTTTCCTTCAACCCGTCCTTCAGCCTTTCCTTCAACCCGTCCTTTCGCCTCGCCTTCAGCCTTTCCTTCAGCCCGTCCCATGTTGATGAACTGCTCAGCAACCGTTGCCATCTTCTCCTCCGTTTTCTCCGGAATGACGCGCCGCATCGCCTCCTCAAGGCTCTCGCGCGGCAGGTCGAACACCTCCACGACATAGTTCAGGAGATAGTCCCCGTAATGCTCATTGTCAAAGCCCGCGACAACCCGATCGAGAAGATCCCGCTCCACGCCGCGCCGCCCGGCCAGCGCCAAGGCCAGGACGCCCGGCTCGACCGCCGGATCCGACGACAGCGAAGCCGGGTCCGTGCGCCGCAGATCGACCAGCAGGAACGGCTCCAATCCCCGCCCGATCCCTGTCAGGCCCTGAGGGCCGGCGATCATCTCCGACACCGAAAGCGGCGCCGTCCATCGGCCGGTACCGTGATAGAACACCACGGGGACGATCAACGGCAGACGCGCCCCCGCGCCGCCCCGGAACTGCCTGTGCCAGATGTGCGCCGCGTAGCCGATCAGCTGCACCGCCGTCTTCGGGTCGGGATAGGATTTGTGCTCAAGAAGGAAATACACTTCGCCGCCGCCCTCGGCCCGCGTGCGGAGAAGGGCATCGCAGCGGGTGTTCTTCCCTTCCCTGCCGATGAGTTCTTCTCCGACAAGCGTCGGCGATGAGGTCCAGTCGACACAGGCGGCGGCCGCGGCGGGAAGGCAGCCGCGCAGCAGCGAGACCGCCCGGCCCGGATCCGACACGATCAGCCTGAACAGCGTGTCATGCTTGTTCGCCGGCAGAGCCATGCCGCCTTATCCAGCACTGAAAGATTTCAAGGGAAATAAGGACATCCGCGTCCGTATACGGTCTGAATGCCGGAAAGACAAGGGGCGAATCCCGGAATTATGATCCGTTCTCCCCGGCGGTGCCGGGCGTCTGAACCAACTGCCGTTTCAAGAAGCACAGGCAAATGCTGTTCCGATCAACTCCCGGTCACTGATAAGTTGCCCCCTTGTTCACTGGAAAAGGTACCGGATCATCGCCAAGCGGACGTGACAATGCCTTTCGGGCTTACAGAATCCGCGTGTGTCTCCGCAAAAGAAAGCACCGTCCGATCTCGCCGAACGGCGGATCCACCCCCCCCCTCGGGAATTGAACCGGATTATTGTTCAATAATCCGGACAGGCCTGAATACCTGCGGCACCGCCGGAACTGCTGTCCGTATCCTGATCCCGACACTTGACTGGATATAATAAAGAGGTACGCGGCAAATGATCAAGTGGGTAAGCACTGCTCCAAGCATTACTCGGGCAGCAGTCCAAACCACCGCAAGAAGATTTCGAAATCGCTGTTGCACGGGTTCCGTGCTGCGGTTTGAACTTCAGCCGTAACTAGTCAGGTAGATTTTTTCGCTTGATTCTGTTTTGTCCGTGTGATTGAATCCTTCGTCAAGAAATTAAGAAACGACATTGAGCGGAACGGCGCAAGCCGCGGACACGCAGGGTATGAGTTCAGATCATTTTTCAGCGGAGCGGGTCCGATGACCGGCGGCATTCCGGCGGCGGCGCGGGACAGGACCGCCGATCCGTCTTTCGGCCGAGCCGGTCTCAAGGCGAGACTTGCCGCGGCTGTCGCCGACCGTGACGCGATTGCCGCCGAGCGCGATGCTGCCGTTGCCGAGCGTGATGAAGCCGCCGCGGCGCTTGCGGCTGCGCAGGGCCGCGTTTCCGAGCTTGAGCGGCGGCTGTTAACGAACAGCGGCAACAGTCATAAGCCGCCGTCGAGCGACGGGTTTTCCAAGCCGGCGCCGAAGAGAAAAGCTTCGTCGGGGCGCAGGCCGGGCGGGCAGCCGGGTCATAAGGGAACGACGATGAGCCTTGTCGAGACCCCGGACAGGGTCGAGCATCATCATCCCGGTTCCTGCGCCGGATGCGGCGCGTCCCTCGCCGGTGCGGCATCGGAGGGGTATGTCCGGCGGCAGGTCGCGGACATCCCGCCGGTCGCGCTGGAGACTGTTGAACACCGGGTTCACAGGGCGGTCTGCCCCGGCTGCGGGGCGGTGAGCGCGGGCCGTTTTCCGGAGGGCGTGAAGGCCCCGGCGCAGTACGGTCCGGGGGTGCGTTCGACGGTGCGTTACCTGTCGGCGGCGCGGATGATCCCGCGCCGGCGGCTGGCCGGGACGATGAGAGACTTGTTCGGCGCATCCTTGTCTCCGGGAACGGTTTCCGCTTTGCTTGACAGCGGCGCCGGGAAATTTTCCGGCTTCGCCGGGCATGTCGGCGCGGCGGCGGCGAGGGCCGCCGTCAAGCACATGGATGAGACCGGGGTCCGCGTCGACGGCAAGCTCCGCTGGATACACGTCGTATGCACGGAGCTTCTCAGTTTTTTCCGTCTCGGCGAAAGCCGCGGCGATGCAGCCATGGCCGCGACCGGCATCGCGGTTCATGATTTTTGGAAACCCTGCTGGAATATAGCCGGGGTGAGCCATGCGCACTGTATCCCTCACATCCTGAGGGAACTTGAAGCTCTGACGGAGTTTCACGGCGAGGCCTGGTCGGCGGAGATGAGCAAGCTGCTTCAAAGCGCCGTGCATGAGGACAACGAGGCGGCCCGCGCCGGGAAACCGCTGTCCGCGGAGGCGGCGGACCGGATCGAAAAAGAATATGACAGGATCGTCGCCGACGCCGTCGCCTGGCACGAGGCGCTGCCGCCGCTGGCCGGCGGGAAGCGGCGCGGGAGACGGAAAAAGCGCAAAGGCCTCAACCTCGTCCTGCGGCTGCGGGATCATCGGGCGGGCGTCCTGATGTTCACGCGGAACCCGGCGGTGCCGGCGACGAACAACCAAGCCGAGCGGGACCTGCGGATGCTGAAAGCATATCTGAAAATATCCGGCTGCTATCGGAGCGAGCGCGGCGCCCGCAACCATGCGGTCCTGCGGACGCTGATCGAGACCGCCCGCAAGCAGGGCCGGCCCGTCCTTGACGCGCTCCGGGCGGATCCGGAGGACCTGAAACTCCGGCTGGCCGATTCCTGAGGGAGCTCCGCTCCTGAATCCCGTTCCTCTGAAAAACATTCCAATGACCGCCGGCGGCGGATGCCCCCTTCAGGGACGCTTTCCGGGTACCTGACTAGTTACCTTTAATTCAGCAAAAAAATGTTATTATATTGACTATAAATTACAATTTAAAGCATTTTCTGATCCGAAACCGGCTGACAGGAATCACGCTGAAGCTGCCACACCTGAGATGGATCGCGCCGGCGAATCGAAGGTCGTGACGCCGAAGTTTCAAACTTCCTGAATCGATTTAAGATCAGACGCCCATTTTCAGCACCCGGACAGAGGTTTCCGGTCCGGTCGGAGCAGTGTCGGGCAACGGCGCGGGCGTCGGGTCGGCGGCGCGGTTTCCCGAAGCTGTCTCCGCCTTCGGCTGCGCGGAGCCTGATAACCCGCTTGACATGCAAGAACGACAGTTCGAATCAGTTGGTGAACGAGGGCTTCCCAACCAAACACATTCAGCAACTGACACGCGGAAAACACTGCCAAAGCATGTCATTGTCGAGACCGCCCCTTGACCGAACCGGAAGATCAGGCCAAGAAGTCTGAAGTTACATCGTCGCGAATTGCCGCCGGTTCGCAGAAGCATGTCCAAGCAACCGCAGACATCAAATGAAGCCGCCGGAAACTCGTCATTGCTGCCAGCGACTCTTGTCGGACTGCGGACCCTCGTCACCGACAGACGAACTGCCGCCCATTGCTTGGGCTGTCATTCTGACCGCCGCTGCACACTGACCCGGCCGGTGTGATTCATTTGTGATAATGGTATGGCTCGTGATTGGACAGGCTGATTCAACCGAATATGCGAAAAAATACAGCAGTTGATGAACCCTGCGGTGACACCGCATCTGAATCCGCGTATGACTTCGGCATCAAGCGTTTGCTGGAAATCATGCGGCGGTTGCGGGACCCGGAAAGCGGATGTCCATGGGACATGGCACAGGACTTCAAGTCCATCGCCCCGTGCACGATCGAGGAGGCCTACGAGGTCGCCGACGCGATCAGCCGGGAAGACTGGCCCGAACTCAAATCCGAACTCGGCGACCTGCTGTTGCAGGCGGTCTATCACTCCCAGATCGCATCGGAGCGAGGTCTGTTCGGATTTGAAGACGTGGTTAAGGAAATCTGCCGCAAAATGATCCGCCGTCATCCGCACGTATTCGGCGACGCCGAGAGACCGACAGTTTCAGAACAAAATGAAACCTGGGAACGGGTGAAGAAGCTTGAACGGGCAAATTCCGAACAGCCGGTCAGCGCGCTGGACGGCGTCGCGACAGCTCTCCCCGCCCTGACACGCGCCTTGAAGCTTCAGAAACGCGCGGCCCGGACCGGTTTTGACTGGGCGGATATCCAAGGCGTGCTTAACAAGATAGCCGAGGAGGCCGCTGAACTGTCACATGAACTGGATGCCGGCAACGACTCCGACGCATTTGAGAAATTCGGCGACCTTCTGTTCACTATGGTGAATTTCGGCCGCCATGCCGGCATTGATCCCGAATCGGCGCTGCGCTGCGCCAACGGCAAATTCCAGAGCCGGTTCGCCGCGATGGAAGAGCGGATGAGACGGGACGGAACGACTCTGGAAACCTCCGGGCCGGAAACCCGCGACCGCTACTGGAAAATGTCAAAGTCGCCGCGCTGAGCGAATTTTTTACTTGCCGCCGCTTCCCGGGCCTTATACTTGACTAAAAAAGTCAAGTATAAAGGAGTGAATTCCAATGACTCAAAGAATCCTGCCGCTGGCTATAGCCGCGGCGATCGCCTGCGCTGCGCCGCTTTCCGCGGACAGCGATGAAGTGAATGTGTATTCGTACCGGCAGCCGGAACTCGTTGAGCCGTTGTTCGACGCCTTCACCGAGGCGACGGGCATCCGGGTCAATGTGGCGTTTCTGAACAAAGGCATGATCGAGCGGCTGCAGGCTGAAGGCAGCCGTTCGCCGGCTGATCTCGTCATGACAGTCGATATCTCAAGGCTTCAGGCGCTGGTTGACGCTGGCGTCACTCAGCCTGTTCAGTCAGAAACGCTGGCAAATGCCATCGCGCCTCAGTTCAGGGATCCGGACGGCGCCTGGTTCGCATTTACATTGCGGGCCCGGGTCGTCTACGCTTCGAAAGACCGGGTTCCAGACGGCGAGGTCACGACCTATGAAGATCTGGCCGATCCGAAATGGAACGACCGCATTTGCATGCGCTCAGGCACCCACCCTTACAACCTCGCGCTGTTCTCAGCGGTGATCGCGCATCACGGCGAGGACGCCGCGCGTGAATGGCTCGCCGGACTGCGCGCCAATCTGGGACGTAAACCGCAAGGAAACGACCGTGCTCAGGTCAAAGCGGTATGGGCCGGAGAATGCGACATCGCTCTGGGAAACACCTATTACATGGGCAAGATGCTGGATGACGCCGAACAGTCGGAATGGGCGAATTCAGTGCGAATCGTCTTTCCGGTGTTCACCGGCGGAGGAACGCATGTGAATGTGTCGGGAATGGCCATGACCCGGGCCGCGCCTAACAAGGACAATGCGCTGCGCCTGATGGAATTTCTGGCATCGCCTCAGGCCCAGGAGATCTACGCTGAAACGAACTATGAATATCCTGTGGATCCATCGGTTCCGCTTTCAGATCTGGTGGCGAGCTGGGGCACCCCGGTCGCCGACACAGTCAGTCTGTCGGAGATTTCCTCCCTTCGTCCGGACGCGCTGAAACTGGTGCAGAACGAGGATTTCGACCGATGACAGGAAAGTTCCGGAGGAAAAACAGCGCATGACTCAAGACTGCAGGTGAATTAAAGATACCGCCGCCTGCTGATGAATCGAAGCGGATGCGGGCGGCGGCGGTTTTTTTGGGAGACACGTCATGGCGGTTGCCCGGAAAATCATAATCGACACTGATCCCGGCCAGGATGATGCGGTTGCCATCCTTGCCGCGCTGGCCAGTTCTGAACTTGATGTCATGGGCATCACGGCAGTCGCCGGGAACGTGCCCCTCCGCCTGACGGAGATAAACGCGAGAAAAATCTGCGAACTGGCGGGACGGCCGGATGTCAAAGTCTTCGCCGGATGCGACAGACCGCTCAGACGCCCTTTGACGACTGCGGAAGAGATCCACGGAAAAACGGGACTCGACGGGCCTGTTCTGCCGGAACCGAAAATGCCGCTTCAGGAATCCCATGCCGTGGATTTCATTGTCCGGTCATTGCGGAGCTGCCCGGAAAAAACCGTCACTCTGTGCCCTCTCGGCCCGCTGACCAACATCGCCGCCGCAATGGAGCGCGACCCGGAGATTGTTCCGAAAATTCAGGAAATCGTTCTTATGGGCGGCGCGAATTTCGCGCGCGGGAACGTAACGCCCGCGGCGGAATTCAACATCTTCGTGGATCCCCATGCCGCGGATGCGGTGTTCAAGAGCGGTGTTCCGATCACTGTGATGCCCTTGGATGTGACGCACAAGGCGATCGCATCGCCCGCGCGGGTTGAAACGTTCCGTTCAATCGGAAACCGTGCCGGCAGGGCAGCCGCTGAGCTCATGTCGTTTTATGAACGTTTTGATATCAGAAAATACGGCAAAGGCGGGGCTCCCCTGCATGACCCCTGCGTCATCGCCTATCTGTTGAAGCCGGATCTGTTTTCCGGAAAAAACATCAATGTCTCAATTGAAACCCGGTCCGAACTGACAATGGGAATGACCGTTTCAGACTGGTGGCATATCACCGACCGTCCGGTCAATGCGATGTTCATGAATGACATTGATGCCGACGGATATTTCAGGCTGCTGTCGCAACAGATTGCAAAGTTATGATATCGGCGGCCGACCCGGCTGCGCCTCTGCTCCGGTTCCGCAACAGCTTCGCCGCCCTGCCTGAACGGTTCTATTCCCGGGAGTTTCCGGTTCCGGTCAGAAAACCCCGGCTGGTTGCGGTCAACCATTCACTGGCAGGTGAACTCGGGATTGATCCTGAGCGTCTGGACTCCGGGGAATTCACGGACATTTTTTCGGGAAACCGGATTCCGCCGGGCGCCCGGCCGCTGTCCATGGCATACGCGGGGCATCAGTTCGGGAATTGGGTGCCGCGGCTGGGTGACGGCCGCGCCCATCTGCTTGGAGAGGCCGTCGACCCCGCCGGGCAGCGGCGTGACATTCAGTTGAAAGGGTCCGGGCCGACTGTGTTCTCGCGGGGCGGCGATGGCAGGGCGTGGATCGGGCCTGTTCTGCGCGAGTATCTGGTCAGCGAAGCCATGCATGCGCTCGGCATTCCGACGACGCGCTCACTTTGCGCCGTATTGACGGGCGAGTGTGTCCGCCGTGAATCCGCACTGCCGGGCGCGGTTCTCACGCGGGTCGCCAAATGTCATGTCCGCGTCGGAACATTTCAGTATTTTTATGCCCGGCACGACACCGAAGCGCTTGATCTGCTGCTGGGTTATTCCGTCAATCGCCTGCATCCGCGCCTGAGGGACGCCGAAAATCCTGCCTTGGAGTTTCTGCACGCGGCAGTGGACGGTCAGGCGCAGCTGGTTGCCAAGTGGATGAACGCGGGTTTCGTTCATGGAGTGATGAACACGGACAATATGTCCGTCGCCTGCGAAACGATAGATTTCGGTCCGTGCGCTTTTCTGGACGAGTTCAGATCAGACAAAGTGTTCAGTTCAATTGATCACGGCGGACGCTACGCCTTCGGACGCCAGCCAACCGCAGCCTGCTGGAATCTGGCGCAGTTCGCGAATGCCCTGCTGCCGTTGATTCATTCTGACAGAGACGAAGCCGTGAAGCTCGCTGCGGATGCCGTCAATGCGTTCCCCGACCATTACCGGTCCCACTGGGAGCGCGGGCTGTGCGCCAAAATCGGGATCCGGGATCCCGGAGACGGCGACCTTGATCTGTCCACCCGTCTGCTGCTCATACTGGAAGGCCGGCAGGCTGACTTCACACTGGCTTTCCGGCTGCTGTCCGGCTGCATCGGCGATCAGCCGGCTGCCGACAAATTTTTCGCATTGTTCGGAAATAATGAAGAAATCAGAAAATGGACAGCTGAATGGCAGGCGCGGCTGCGCAGCGGAAAGGCGGCGCTGCCGGACTGCGCGGCCTTGATGCGGACTGTCAATCCGGCAGTGATTCCGCGCAATCATCAGATTGAAAAAGCCATCCAGTCAGCGCTGCGGGATGACTTTGCGCATTTTCACCGCCTGTTTGCCGCTGTGCAAAGGCCGTTCGAGGAGGACCCGGATTTCCGGGAGTTTCAGAAACCGCCGCTCGTCAGTGAACGTGTCGCCGTCACCTTCTGCGGCACATGACCGCGTGAGCAGACAGCCAACCGTCGGCGCCGGCTGGCTGCGGTTCACGCGCCCGCTCAGGTCCACGCAAGCGGCCGCGGCCTGGACAATCATTGAATTACCCGGACGGCCGCCATGCCGCCCGGCGTATCCGCTGAAACCGGGAACTTTCAGAACGGCTTCAGCCGACGGGACATCGCTTCACGCTTTCCCGCGGTCAGGCCTGTTGATCAGCACGATTCCCGTCGACACCAGTGCGAGGGCCGCCAGCAGTTCCGGACCGACGGTCTCATCCAGCAGCAGCCAGCCGAAAAACACGCCGAAGACCGGGGCCAGAAAGCTGAAACTCGCCACGCTGCTTGCCGGATAGGTGCGCAGCATGTGCAGCCAGAGCATAAAGCCGCCCGTCACCACCACAGCGGCCTGAAACAGGAACGCCGGCAAATGGATCAACTGAATGTCTCTGATCAGCGGGCCGAAAAACAGTGAAGCCGCGCACAGCGCGGGCGCGGACACGGTAACCATCCACATCAACTGCATTTCCGGTTCGACCCGACTGAAATTCGTCAGTCTGGCGCACAGAGGAATGCAGGCCCAGGCCATTGCGGCTGCAAGCGCGCAGAGGTCTCCGATAAAGGAGGCGTCCGATTCTGATTTGCCCGGACCGAACATCGCGACTGCGACGCCGGTCATCGCCAGTCCAAGTCCTGCGGTCTTTGCCGGGGTCAACCGTTCGCCGGGAATCAAAAAATGCGCCGCGGCCGCCAGCCATACCGGCATTGAATATAAAATCACCGAGGTGCGGACCACAGTGGTCAGATCCAATGCGACGAAAAGCGCCAGGAACTCAAGCGAGAACGCCAGGCCGGCGCAGGTACCCGCCGCGAACGCGCTCTTCGCGAAACAAACGGGCCTTCCTTGAAATTTCAGCCAGAGAACGAGGCAACCGGCTGACAGGAGCGAACGCAGACCGGCCCAAAAGATCGGCTGAAGGCCTTCATTCGTGAATTTTATGGCGACTTGGTTTAGGCCGAGCAGCATCGAGAGCAAAATCAGCCTGCCCGCGCCCGCGGCATCCATGTCTTTCCGCGTTTCCATCCGGCGTGCAATATGCACATGCGCCGCGGTCGGCAACGGCTGATCAAAGACCGCGCCTTGCCTGATGACCGGAACACGTTTCCGCTGCGTGACAATTCGGGTTTCAACCCGGTGTCCGGCGGAATAAAGTCAGTCATGACTCAAGCACTGCTAGACCGTTGCGAATCTGTGGGCATCCGCTTGACCGGCCAGCGCCGCGCCGTGGTTCAGGTGCTTGAGAATTCGTCAGATCATCCGAACGTCGTGGAACTTCATGAACGGGCGCTGGAACTGGATCCGCAGCTTTCGATCGCCACCGTGTACCGCACCGTCAAACTTCTTGAAGAAGTCGGACTCATTGAGAAACACGATTTCGGCGACGGCCTTGCCCGCTACGAAGATGCCGAGCGCGAACACCATGATCACTTGATAGACATCAGTTCCGGCCGCGTGATCGAGTTTTTCGACAAGGAAATTGAAGCTCTTCAGCTGCGCATCGCCCGCCGGCTGGGGTTTGAACTGCGCGGCCATCGCATGGAACTTTACGGCGTCCCCTCCAATCCGGAACGAGAATCAAAATCATGAGCACGATCCATTCGATAAAGGCGCGGCAAATACTTGACAGCCGCGGCACCCCGACCGTTGAAGCCGAAGTCCATCTTGAAGACGGCTCGGCCGGCTCGGCCGCGGTTCCATCCGGCGCGTCAACCGGCGCGCATGAAGCCATTGAACTTCGGGACGGAGATCCGGCCAGATTCGGAGGAAAAGGCGTCACCAAGGCTCTTAGATCGGTTGAAGAAGAAATCGCCCCAGCCCTTAAAGGCATGTCCGCCGTCGATCAGCAAGCCGTTGACACCCGCATGGTTGAGCTGGACGGGAGCGAAAACAAATCCAGACTCGGCGCCAACGCGATATTGGGCGTGTCTCTCGCTGTCGCCAAAGCCGCGGCTGATTCCAAGAGACTTCCATTGTACCGCTATATCGGCGGCGTTTTCTCGCGCACGCTCCCAGTTCCGATGATGAATGTGATCAACGGCGGAGCGCATGCGGACAACAATCTGGACATTCAGGAATTCATGATCGTTCCCGCCGGGGCGGAGTCTTTTTCCGAAGCGCTGCGCATGGGAGCGGAGGTCTTTCAGAAGCTGAAATCGCGCCTTGCCGAACAGGGATTGTCCACTGCGGTGGGAGACGAAGGCGGATTCGCGCCTGAGATCAAATCGACCGAAGCCGCTCTTCATCTGCTGGACCAGTCCGTAAACGCCGCCGGCTACAAGCCGGACGAGCATTTTTTCTATGCGCTGGACTGCGCCTCGACCGAGTATTTCGAAAACGGCCGCTATAATTTCCGCGGCGAAGGCCGAATCCGCTCAAGAGATGAAAACATCAGATTCCTCGAAGATCTGCTCTCGAAATTCCGCATCGTGTCCATTGAGGACGGCTGCGCCGAAGACGACTGGGACGGCTGGAAAGCCCTGACGCAGGCCGTGGGCGGCCGCTGCCAGCTGGTCGGCGACGATTTGTTCGTGACCAACCCTGAACGGCTGAGGAGAGGCATCGCTGAAGGATGCGGAACCGCGATTCTGATCAAACTGAATCAGATCGGCACGCTGACCGAGACTTTTGATGCGGTGAACGCCGCCGGCGCCGCGGGATTCAAATCGATCGTTTCCCACCGTTCGGGAGAGACAGAAGACACGACCATCGCTGATCTCGCCGTCGCCGCTGACTGCGGACAGATCAAGACCGGATCTTTGTCACGCTCCGACAGAACCGCGAAATACAACCGGCTGCTGAGGATTGAGGAAGAATTGGGAAGCCAGGCCGTTTTCCCGGAACCGTTCGCGTCCATTTCCGGAAGGAGCTGAATCGGCCGCGCGGTTCCGGTGTCAGCGGTAAATCCGCCCCCCGGAAACCGGGCGGCGGCATCCTGTCGTCGACGGCGATGACAACGGCAGATTCCGCAGCGCCCGGACCGCCAGATAGCCGAACGCCTGGGCTTCCAGCATGTCTCCGTTAATGCCGAATGCATCCACGCCCGCAACCTCGGCCGGAAGGATTTCCTTCAGCATTCTCATCAACGCCGGGTTTTTCCGGCCACCGCCGCAGACCACGGCCAGCGGCGGCGTCTCCGGCAGATGCCTCAGCCCAGCGGCGACGGAGTGAGCGACGCAGGCCGCAAGCGTGGCGGCACCGTCCGCCGTGTCCAGTTCCCTTACCTGCCGGACCAGCGTTCGGAAATGATCCCTGTCCAGCGATTTGGGCGGCGCCCGGTCAAAATACGGATCCCGGAGAAACCGCTCCAGTATTTTCCCGCAGACATTGCCCTTGTCGGCCAATTCCCCGTTCCTGTCATGCGTCCGGCCCAGTCGTTCCGACACCAAATCATCGATCGGGCCGTTCGCGGGCCCGGTGTCAAACGCGATCAGAGCTTCCGCGGACTCAGGAACCGCGATCCGGGGATCTACCCAGCTCAGATTGGCCACTCCGCCGAGATTGAGGAACAGCGCCGGCTTCCGCATCCGCAGATGCCGTGCCAAGGCAAAGTGGTAAAACGGCGCCAGCGGCGCTCCCTCACCGCCTGCTTTCATGTCCGCCGCGCGGAAATCACCGACCACTGTCCGCCCCAGTTTCTTTGCCAAGCCCGCAGCCGATCCAGTCTGGTGGGTTTTGCCGCGGCCGGGATCGTGAGCCAGGGTCTGGCCGTGGAAACCGATGACGGCGTCAAAGTCGAACCTCTGAATCACTTCAAGATGCGCCCGCGTAACGACCGCGTCCGCGGCTTGCGCGGCCGGCGTGCCCGCCCAGTCACCGAATGCGGCCCGAATCACGCCTCTTTCATCTTCAGCATAGGGGCGGAATTCAGTTTGACCGAATTCCTGCAGACCGACTCCGTCCGTCCGAATCGCTGCCGCGTCCACGCCGTCCGCAGACGTGCCGGACATGCAGCCGATGGTCCACGCCGGATATGCGCTCATGTCGATTCCCATTCAGCGGATGTTTGTTTAAGGTCAATTCCTTTATCCGTAGAAACGGACGGCGATGACATTCCAACCTAATTCCAGATTCCTGCGGGTGATGCAATCGCGGGGATTCATTGACGACTGCACCGATTTCCGAGGTCTGGACGACGCTCTCCTTAAGGGGAATCTGACGGCATATATCGGATTTGACGCAACGGCGCAGTCTCTGCATGTCGGAAGCCTGATACAGATCATGATGCTGCGCTGGCTGCAGCGGACAGGGCACAAACCGGTCGTGCTCATGGGCGGAGGCACGACCAAGGTCGGCGATCCGTCATTCAGGGCCAGTGAACGGCCGCTGCTGTCAGAGGAGAAAATCAATGGGAATATCGCGCGGATCCGCACGGTATTCGAGCGCTATCTGAATTTCGGAGACGGACCGGCTGATGCCGTCATGCTTAACAATGCCGCATGGCTCGATGACTTGAACTATCTGACTTTTCTGCGTGAAATCGGACGTCATTTCTCAGTCAACCGCATGCTAGCCTACGAATCCGTTAAGTCCAGGCTTGAGCGCGAACAGTCGCTGTCGTTCCTGGAGTTCAACTATATGATTCTTCAGTCCTATGACTTCCTCGTGCTGCACCGGCAACTGGGCTGCCGGCTGCAGATGGGCGGCTCCGACCAGTGGGGCAACATCGTCAACGGCGTCGACCTTGTCCGCCGGGTGGAAACCGGCAGCGTCTACGGATTGACATCGCCGCTCCTGACCACGGCAAGCGGCGCCAAAATGGGAAAGACAGCGGACGGCGCGGTCTGGCTGAATTCCGATCTGCTGTCGCCCTATGAATTCTGGCAGTTCTGGCGCAACACCGATGATGCTGATGTGGGACGGTTTCTTGCGCTTTTCACAGAGCTGGATGTCGCCGAATGCCGGCGGCTCGGTCAGCCGGGAGACGCGGGAATCAATGAAGCCAAGGCGGTTTTGGCTGACAAGGCGACCGAACTCGCACACGGCGCGGAAGCTGCCCGGGAGTCAAGGCGCACGGCGGAAGCTCTGTTCAGCCGGGGAGAAACCGGATCCGGCATACCGGAACTGACCCTCACCCGAAACGAGCTGGCCGGCGGCCTGACCGTCATTCAGGTTCTGGTGCGGTCTGGACTCGCCGAATCCGGGAAGGCGGCTCGGCGGCTGATCGCGGGCGGCGGGGTGAAGATCAATGGCGAACCGGTCACCGACACATCTTCCGTGCTGAACGCCGCCGATCTGGAACGTCCGGCTGTGCTCTCGGCGGGCCGCAAACGCCACGCCTCCATCCGTCTCAGCGGCTGAGCGCGGAACCGAGCGGAGCCGTCACCCGCCGAGCATCCATTCGCCGTCCGGAAAAAACGCATGGAAGGCAAACGCGAACAGTATGTCATGCGGAACAAGCTGCCCTGAATTCGCATCCCTGACACGGACGCTGCCGATTTCACGCCCTGAAGCCAGTTCGCGCGTGTCCAGCGGCGAGGTCTGGCCTGGACGCCAGTCGAATTCATACCCGTTTTCTGAAATCGTTTGTTCCTCGCGCAGCCGTTCGAGAGGCCAAGCCGTGTTTCCGACCCGGACCACCCGGGCCAACGCATGGATTCCATGCGGCGGATCCTCGCCGAAATACAGGAATGGCCGCGCCGCCGTGTCATAGCCCGCGTACGGATTCAAACCGTACGGCCGTCCGCGGCGCGGCTGGTCAATAACCTCAGCCCCCTCGCCGGCCATCGCCCTGAATTCGTCCCATCCCAACGTCAGCGCGGGAAGCGCCGTCAGTGAATCGCCGGCGTGCGCGCCGGCGATTCCTTCACCGACAGCCTGCTGCCACCAGCTTTCGGTTTCCCGGTCGTACATGATCATGTCAGAATGGCGCAGCTTACCGGTCACTCCGAATGCGCGCAATTCGCCGCCGACCCGCCGGTCAAACACGACGCCTGAATTGCACAGAGGACAGTAAGTCACCGCAATCGGCCGGGAACCGAGCCAGTCATTCACGATTTCATGCCACAGCAGGTAGCGGATCGGATAAGCGCGCCATTGTCCGCCGGATTCCACGGCGATGACCGGTTCCCGTTCGGCGAGGCGCGTTTCTTCGGAAGCAAGTATAACCGCCGGATCGGAAATCGCCGGAATTCCGTCTTTCGGAACCCCGCCGGAGATGATTTCGTCCGGCCCGACCGTCAACCGGCTGAAATCGGTCCTCGGCCATTCCGCCTTCCAATCGAGCGGGACGGCGTACGCCGCGGTCCCGACCGCAGCCGCAGCCGCAATCAGCCGGATCCGTCGTCCGGATTCCCGCAGCCGGGCGACGGCTTGAGCCGAGACTGCCGGGCGCAACAGCGTCATCCGCCGGATTTGACCTCGACCCGCGCCATATAGTCGGGGTCTCGGGCAATCATGCCGTTCGCGCCCGGATTCCCTTTCTTAATGGCATCGACAATGTCCTGGCCGGAAATGACTCTGCCGACCACCGTGTAATTTCCGGTCAGGTGCGGAGCATCCCCGAACATGATGAAGAACTGGGAATTCGCGCTGTCCGGGTTTTGGGACCGGGCCATGCCGACGACACCTTTCGTGAACGGAATCTGCGAAAACTCGGCCGGCAGGTCCGCCTCCGCTGAACCGCCCGTTCCCACTCTGCTGTCAACTCCTGAATTGGTCCAGTCGCCGAATTCGACATCGCCTGTCTGAGCCATGAATCCTTCAATGACCCGGTGGAACACGACGCCGTCATACTCTCCGGCCACGGCAAGCTGTTTGATTCTTTCCACATGTTTCGGCGCGACATCAGGAAACAGTTCGATCTCGACCAGGCCGCTGGACTGCCCGGCCACTTCAATGACCAGGATATCGCCATGGTCAGATGCGAAAGACGCTCCGGCAGCGGCTACAGCGGCAATCGCGGCTGCAATCAGATTTTTCATGTGGTCATCTCCGTTAATATCAATCGACCGTAGAGTATTTCTGTGAAAGGGGCAATTCATCGGGACGGGAGTCGGGCTGAAAAGTCTGTGGCTATCGGCCCTTTTTGAAGCGACTGTTGATTTTGACGGCCAATACCGCCAGAGGAAGAGCCCATGATTACCGCAAATCGCCCCTGCCGCATGCAAATGGGACAACGCATCCCCCTGCCCTGCGCCGCTGACCGAGGCCCCGCTGACGGTCTTGGATCTGTTTCTCCGACCCTTTCCGGGGTGAGGGCAAGCCTGCGCGACGGGACAAAAAATGCCGGAGTTACAGATGACTAGAGAGAGGCAAGCTGACTGGCGGTTCTACGGGCGGCATGAGGAGTTGGACAGACTGGTTCTCATGATGCGAAGTCCGGGTTTCACTGCCAAACTTATTGAAGGCACAAGAGGCGTAGGAAAATCGCGTTTGGTTGAAGAAGCCGTAACGCTCACGGAAAACAATCCGTCCACCCTGACTTTCGAGTTTGTTCCCGGGGAGCAAAGGGAAGAGAGAGACGAACGTCTGCTTGAGACGGCGCACCGGGCGGTACCGGCCGTAACAGCGGCTGAACTGGATGCCGCTTACGCCGATGAAAATCAGCCTATGTTTAAATTCACTGCGATTCTGCGCCCGTTGCTGGATAAGAATGTCACCATTGTTCTGGACGAGTTTCATCTCGCCAAAGATCAGAAGCTTGAAGGCCCGATCAAAATGCTGATCGACGCCGCCAGGCCTTCAAGATCATGGAGGCCGCCGGGAAAGCTGTTTGTTATGGGCAGCCATCAGCAAAAGCTCAAAAGTCTGTTCAAATGCGATCAACCGCTGAGTGGACGGCTAGCCCCCGGAGTTAAGTTGAACCAATGGAAGGCTCAGACAGTGCTGGAAATGGCGGAAGAACAGAGGTTCCTGGATCATCCCGGCCGCTTCCTGACCTTATGGACCGCCTTCGGCGGTCTGCCCAGACTCTGGGAGCAGTTCTCAAACGACAAGGAGTTGTTCGGGCATCTTTCGCAAATGGACGGCTGGCACAGCGATGATGAATGGCGGGCGGCGTTCCTTAAGAGTCAAGCGGAACTCTTGGAACAAGTCCCTGAAGAGCGTTGGGATTACCGTGCCTATGTTGAACTCGGACAACCCCAGCGCGCGATGATACTCTGGACCGCCCGCGAACGGCCGGAGGGCGGCAAACATGTGTATTCCGACCTTGTTTTGAAGATGCGGGGGAAAGGGTATGAGGAAATCGATGAACCGCTGGATGTTCTGACCGATTATCTGGAGTTGATGGAACGCTACAGACCGTTCAAGGGGCCAGGCCCGAACCGTTTGCGGCTGGCAAACAACAACACTCTGTTCCAACTGCGCGTCTTCCCCGAAATCGCGAAGAAGGACAACGAATTGGAGGCAGAGGAAAAGCTGCAGCCGGACGAGTTGCCGGACGAACGGATGACGCGCCTGAAGGAAATCGAGGGCAAAACTCTTGAGAAATTAGCCGCCCAGTATTTCGAAACCCTGCCGGACACAACTTACTGCCGCTGCGGAGCCTACCAGCAGGATCAAGAGATTGATATCGCGGTCGTCCGCGGTCGTCCGCAGGATCCGGCCCGTCCTGTCACCTTGGTAAGCTGCAAGCGAAACCCGGAAAATCACAGGCTGGACAAAACCAGCCGGGACTTTTCCGCTTTCATCAAGGCAGTTAACAAAAAGGCCGAAGAAATATCCAAGCAGACCCTTTCGGAAAGCGGACTGAAGAAATTCGTGGTCTCTCCACTCTTCACAGAAGAGGACAGAAACCGCGCCGCCCGGGCCGGGTTCACCGCCTTGGACATCCCTGGCATGGCGGCGGAATCAGGATTAGCCATCAAGCGCCTGCCTCCTGACTGGAGGGGCAGGATCGGCCAATCGTTCCTGCATGAAGCGGCTCTGATCAGCGCCGCCGCGGTCATGCGTTGCCTTAAAGAGAACGCCGATCCCCGTGAACGCGACGAAAGAGGCATGACACCGCTCCACTGGGCGGCCGAGGCCGGTCAAGATTCCGCCGTCCGTGCCCTGCTAGACGCAGGGGCGGATGCGACCGCCCGCGATAAGGACGGTCTCACCCCGCTGGATCTGGCGAAGGCTGTCCGAGCCGTTCCGGCAATCCAGCTTCTGACAGAAGCCGTAACCCGACTCCGCTTCCATCTGCGGGTGGGCGGTGAAATCAGGAAAAACAGCTTCCGGACCTCGACCGAAGAAGTCCGCGCCTTCGCAGGCGCGCTTCATCTCGAACCATCTGATGAAGCGGGTATATATCAAGGCGGGAAACAGATCGAAATCCTCCGGTCCGCGCAGCCGGTCTCTCAGGAGGACGACGACGATGGCTGAACTCGTCTTGCCAAGCCAGATAAGAACACGATGTCCGATTCAGGAATTTTTTCCCGTAGGCTTTTCCTTCCCGAGCCGTGGAAACAGCGCAGGCAGCCACCCCCCCCCCGGTCGCTGAAACCGCCGAAGTGCCGTTTGGAAGAATGCGGAGGTGGGCTGATCCGGCCGCCGCCCGATCCCGTTGACACATTTCATGGTTGTACGGGCGCGAGTTTAACGCTTCCGGTTGCTGCTCCCAACCCGCCAGTGCCATCAATTCTGCCATGTTTGACTACTAGAAACAGCCGACGACCCGCCGCCGCTTCTGCATCCTTCAATGGCAGAAATGTACCGCTCACGCGTTCAGCAACTCTATGATGCATTGCAGAACGAATACGGCGAGAGGCGGATGGAGGTGGCCGATATCATAAGAACGCTGGTCGAAAAATCGTGCTCACGCCGGTTGATGGCAAGGTGGAGATCGACGTTCAGGGCGATCTCGCCGGAATCCTTACGCTTTCCGTGCAATAGCGAAGCCCCGCCGGTGGGGCGGGGCCATCGCAAATAAAGATGGTTGCGATGGCCAGATGTGTGCATACAGTAGTTTTGAGCGAGCGTCGATGGCGGTGCCTGCAAGCGCCGCCGTTTTCGTTCTCGCTTCGGCCTGTTGTCACTCGGCGACCGTGCGGCGGCTGCGGTCAGCGTTTGGGGAGCGGCTGAGAGAGCGGAGTGCCCGCATCCTCGAAATAGACCCGGGTGACCTTGAACACCATTGGCGCCAGCAGGATCAAACCGATCAGATTCGGAATCGCCATCAGCCCGTTGAGGGTGTCCGACAGGTTCCAGACGAAGTCGACCTTGAGATTGGCGAACACGAGAGCCGCAAGCACCCACAGGCCGCGGTAGATCATCAGGCTCTTCTCGCTGAAGAGATACTGCCAGCACCGCTCGCCGTAGTAGGACCAGCCCAGAATCGTGGTGAAGGCGAACACCGCCAGAGCGATGGTGACGATGTATTTGCCACCGGCAATCGAAACGTCGAAGCTGGTCGAGGTGAGGACGGCCCCTGTCAAGCCTCCACCGTCAGCACCGATCAGGACCCAGGTGCCCGAGGTCAAGATCACGAGAGCCGTCATGGTGCAGACGACGATGGTGTCGATGAACGTGCCGAGCATCGCGATGACGCCTTGACGAACCGGACTGTTCGTCTGCGCCGCGGCATGCGCGATTGCCGCCGAACCCAACCCGGACTCGTTTGAAAAAACACCGCGTGCAACGCCGAAGCGAATGGCAGCCGCCACCGCCGCGCCGGCAAATCCGCCAGTGGCGGCCGCAGGCGTGAACGCATAGGTGAAGATCATGCCGATGGCCTCGGGGACCTTGGCGATGTTGATGATAATAATCAGCAGGGCGGCGGCGACATAGAGAACGATCATGGCGGGCACCAGTTTGCCGGCCACGTCGCCGATGCGTCTGATTCCGCCGATCACGACGAAGCCGGCAAGCGCGGCGACGACGGCGCCGGTCGCCCAAGTCGGCACGCCGAAGCTGTCCACCAGAGCCGATGCCATCGAATTCACCTGCACCGCGTTGCCGATGCCGAATGCAGCCACGGCCCCGAATACCGCGAATGCGATGCCCAGCCATTTTCCGAGTTCCGGAGCGAACTCCCCGACGCCGTTGCGCAGGTAGTACATGGGTCCGCCGACATACTTGCCTGTGGCGTCGACTTCCCGATAAGTGACGGCACAGACCGCCTCGGCATATTTGGTGGCCATTCCGAACAAGGCGATCAGCCACATGTAGAAGATCGCCCCAGGCCCGCCCAGCGCGATCGCGGTTGCGACGCCGGCGATGTTTCCAGTTCCCACGGTCGCCGACAAGGCCGTCATCAAGGCGTTGAACGGCTTCACCTCGCCGTTGCCGACGGCCTCTTTGTCGAAAAGCAGCCGGAAGCCGTAGCCGACCTTCCGCCATGGCATGAACACCAAGCCCAAAGTCAGCAGCAGGCCGGTCACGCCCAGCATGCCGAGCATGGGCGGGCCCCATGCGAAGGAATTTATCGAATTGATAGTGTCATTCAGCCAGTCCATTGAAATCTCCTCAAGAACTCGTTCGCCTCTCCGGCCCAGAACACCGCCGAATGGCTGCCCGGAGCGGAACGCTTGATCGGACTCCCGATCCGTTTTCCGCCAAAGAGCATGTTCGTGCGACGATTATATGAACAGTTACCCGCCTGCAACTTTTCCGACGACGGCTGCAAAGGGTTGCAAACTCCGTCCAGTCGGGCGGTTCCGCGGAACCCGTTAAACGGATAGGCCGGCAACTCAACCTTCAGCCGACGGAAGATCCAGCGTCATGCCGGCGGCACATTCAAGCGCCTCCGGACAGCCAGCGTCCGCATGGCGCATGATCCTGCTTGCTGAGTCGTTCCAGAGCACACGGCAGAGACGCATTGCCGCAGATTCCGTCCCGTCGGCCATGACCACCATGCCGGCATGCTGCGAATACCCGATTCCGACGCCGCCTTCGTGATGGATCAACATCCAGGCCGCGCCGGAGGCCACATTCAGCATCGCATTCAGGAGCGGCCAATCCGACACCGTATCCGAGCCGTCGCGCATCGCCTCGCTTTCCCTGTTAACCCCAGTTCTGTTTAAGGTTTCAGTCAGGGGATTCTCAAATCTCTTGAAAAATGATTCACGGTTTCAGTAGTTTATCAAACTGGAGATCTCCCGTGCACATTCATAAAGAAGCCTTGTTCACCTGTCTCGATGATTTCATGAAAGTCTACGAAGAACAGTAAAAACACTGCCTGATCCCCGGCTCCGCGAAGCGGCGCAGGGCCGGGAAGCTCTCCATGTCGGAGATGCTGTTCATCATGGTGTTTTTTCATTTGAGCGGGTTTCGCTGTTTCAAGCTGTTCTACCTGTACGGCGTATGCCAGCACTGCCGCAGCCTGTTCGGCGAGCTGCCGAGCTATGGCCGGTTCGTGACGCTGCAGCCGCGTCTGTTCATGCCGCTGTGCCTGCTGATGCACTGCCTTTCGGGTGAAAAAACCGGCGTCTGCATCGCTGACAGCAGCCATATACCAGTCTGCTGTAACCGCAGGATCAGCCGCAACAAGGTGTTCGCTGGCCCAGCGGCGCGCGGGCGCACTTCCACAGTCTGGTTTTACGGCTTCAAGCTGCATGTCATTATCAATGACAAGAGTGAGATCACAGCCCTGAAAATCACGCCGGGCAATGTCGATGACCGCGCCGTGCTCGACGCTGTGAGCCGCGGTTTGAAAGGCGAAATCTTCGCGGACAAGGGCTATATCTCGAAAAACTGTTCATGAAGCTGCGGCAACGCGGGCTGCAGCTGATCACCGGCATCCGAAAGAACATGAAGAACTATCTCATGCCGATGATCGACAAGCTCCTGCTGCGCAGACGATTCATCGTCGAAACCGTCTTTGACGCGCTCAAATCGCAGCTCGGTCTCGTCCATACCCGCCATCGCTCGCCGACTAGGTTGTGTCCTCAAATATTTGACATGCTGAGCTGGTTGCGGCACAGTGCCGCGCGACCAGCGGTGAGAATGCTCAAAGGAGATTTGAAATGATCGGCAGCCGGCATGATATGACGAACGAGCAATGGCAGCGGATGGAGCGTGTGATGCCGAAAGGTCTGCCCGGGCCGCCGCGCAAGGACGACCGTAAGGTAACAGCCAGTATATTTTTCGTGCTGCGCACCGGCATGCCATGGCGGGATTTGCCGGAGCGTTACGGGCCTTACACGACCTGTTACAACCGTTTTACCCGCTGGAGCAAATCGGGCCGCTGGCAGAAGATTCTTGAAGATCGTCAACGACTTGAAGAAGCGGAAGAAGAAGCCGCGGACGAAAAGGACGACGGCGATCCGGCGCCGCGGAGCCGGATGATCGACTCGTCGTCGATCCGCGCTCACCACTGTGCCGCCGGGTCGCGCAAGGACGGCGAGCCGCAGGAGATCGGGCGTTCCCGGGGCGGACAGCCTGCGAAGATTCATGCCATGGTCGACGGCAAGGGCGGGCTGCGCCGCATGCGCCTGTCGCCCGGGCAGGCCGCCGACTGCGCCGAGGCGGCGCCCCTTCTTGACGGCCTTGAAGCCGGCTGCGTCCTGATCGCCGACAAGGCTTACGATGCCGAGGCCGTTCTCAAGCAAACGGCGGAAGCCGGCTGCCGGGCCGTCATTCCGTCGAAGTCGAACCGCAGGCAGCAGCGGCCGCTGGATAAAGCTGTCTATGCGAAGCGCAATGTCATTGAGCGTTTCTTCGGAAGAATCAAAGAGTTCCGGCGGGTCGCGACCCGCTTTGACAAGCGAGCCCGCAACTTCGCCGCCGCTGTCATCCTGACCGTCATCCGCTGCCTGCTGCGGAATGACGCAAAAGGGATAATTGAGTCCACTACCTAACGCAATGGTGCACATTCTCTCAGCTGTCGCTGCGTACCAGCTCACCCCGAACAAGCCGAAAATGAAAGCGACCGCTTAAACAGAACTGAGGTCTGTTAGGCGAGGCGACCGTCCCGGAGAGTCGTTCCCGGCGGCCGCGCAGGGAGACAGAGCTTTGATCAAAGGATATTACCGCCTGATCGACCAGCCGGCGGAATCGGCAGTGACGCCGGAGAACATCCTCGCTCCGCACCGCGGGCGGACGCGCCGCCGGGCCGCCGCCTGTGAAACGGTTCTGATGATCCAGGACGGCACGGACCTGAACTTCGCCTCTCACGGCGCCTGCCGCGGTCTCGGCATCATCTCCCGCCGCCAAGGTTCGCCGGGAACTCCGGGTCTGCACATGTATTCGACGCTCGCGGTCGATGCCGCGAACGGGATTCCGCCAGTAGCGCCGCGCTTCGAGTTCGACGCTCCGGACGGCGGCGGGGCGGAAAGGGACCGGCCTCCCGGGGAGCGCAAGTCCGCCCGCTGGCTGCGCGGCGCGCGCGGCGCTGCCGGTTTCGTGCCGGAGGGTGTGAACGCGGTCGCGGTCATGGACCGGGAAGCCGATTTCTTCGCCCTTTTCGACCAGTGCCCCGCCGGCTGAAGAACATCAATCTCCTCGTGCGCGCGAAGATCGGCGGGGAGAAGCTGTTCGCCAGGCTGTCGGCTCAGCCGGAGCGCGGACGCGCCCTCATAGACGTGCCGCGCTCTTCGGCGCGCGTTCCGGCCCGCGGTCAGAAGGCCGGACCGCTCCGTCAGGCCCGGCAGGCGGATGTCGCCCTGCGCTGGGAGAAGGTCGATATTCCTCCCCCCCCCCCCCCCGCGGACATCGGCGGAACCGCGGTCTCCCTGACGCTGCTCAGCGCCCGGGAGGAAGCGCCTCCGGTCTGGAAGCTGCTGACCGGCCTGCCGGCGGCAACGGCGAAGAACGCCCGGCGCATCCTCCGCTGGTACGCTCTGCGCTGGCGGATCGAGGACTGGCACAGGATCCTCAAATCGGGCTGCAAGGCCGAACATCTGAACCATCAGGAAGGCGAGCGCATCGAACGGGCGGTGACCGTCAAGGCCGTCATCGCCTGGCGTCTGCACGCCATGGTCATGCTCGGGCGCGAAACCCCTGAACTGCCCGCTGATATCTTGTTCTCGCCAGCCGAAATAGAGGCTCTCAGGGTCTTCGCTGAAAGCAGACGCCTGAAAATCCGCCCCGGTGACCTGGGATCCGCCGTGCGGATCATGGTTATCAAAGGCGGCTGCATCGACCGCCCGAAGGCCCCGCCGCCCGGGCATGAAACCCTCTGGAGAGGCTATGCCCGGCTGGCCGCGGACGCCGCTTTCCTCGAAATGCCCGCCGACAGCGGGCGGCTTGAGCGCGATTACCGCAAGCTCCGCCCCGACAAGAAGGACGGAGACCGCTGAAAACGGAGCGGATACCTTGAAAGCCTCTGCCGGCCTCCCCGCGGTCCGCCGCCCCCGCGGAAATGGTCAAGCGGCAGATTAAGGGGCATAGGCAGGGCGCGCCAGCCACAGCCAGTTGTCCAGATGGCGGTCGTCGGGAAGAAGCTCCCTGACCTTGTCGTCGGTGCGGCGGATGTCCTCAAGATCACCAGACAGCGCCACCCAGCGAAACGGCCCGACTCCGCAGCAGAAGAGCGGCCGGATGCAGACCGGCACCTTTCAAAGTCCTAACTCTTGATTTTTCGCGTGCCATCGGAGGCCCATTGCTGCCGATCAAGGATAGAGCTGTCTTCCCCGAACCTTGACGCGGACATCCCTGCTTGGGAAAGACGCCGTCTGCACTGCTATGGCGGATGTTTCGCCTACAGCGATTCAGCCAGCGATGAAGCGTGCTCACAAGGCGTATCGGGCTTCGGCGGTTTCCCACTGGGCAAGCCCGAGTCTGTCATTTCAATGAAGAAATCCCGAAACCGGAAGCTGTTTCCGTCTGCCCGGTGACGGACATGATGCCTGCGGCTGATACAGTCAAAGCGGTTGTCGCAAATTCTTTCTTGGCGTGAATTGCCGGGTTCCGGGCATACAGCACTCTTTTGAATTCCTAAACAGCATGTCAAGCGTTTGAGGTAATGATGTTTGATGTTAGAGTGCGGAAGCGCCGCGCCGCCTGATGTAAAACTATTTGGACATACCCGATGGAACCACTTCCGGAGCATTTTCGTGAACAGCCGATATTGAGCTATCCATATAGCGAACCTGATCGACATTGGAAAATCGTGGATAATTCCGCGACCGACACAATAGTCTCTCGGCGCCGGACAGCCGATGCGCTGCTCCAGACTGATACGATCAGTTCTGCCGATCAGGGTCTTGAATTCGAAGGTTTTGGACAAAACACGTTAGAGTTGTTGCGTGAGGAAATCCGGAAATGGCGTGAAGAAAGCTGGCCCCAAACCAGCAACGCAACACGCGAATTGCTGGAATACTGGGTGCGCGACCCCGGAGATGGACCGGTTTTCAGCCTGTTCTATGCTCAGCGGGAGGCTGTGGAAACAGTCATCTACCTGACCGAAGTTGTGGATAACTCGCACTGGATAGTGCAACGGCTGAGAAAACTTGCGGAAGACTGGAATCGCGGCCTTGTTCGCCTTGCGCTGCGAATGGCGACAGGAACCGGGAAAACCACGGTCATGGCCTGCCTCGTAGCATGGTATGCCGTCAACCGCCGCCGCGAGCACCGGGCTAACAGCAAAGGTCTTGCGAGAAACGTTGACCGAATTGTCGTGATATGTCCCGGCCGGACCATCCAAGACAGGCTTCAGTGTCTCAATCCGCGAAAAAAACAAAACATCTATGACGACTGGCGTCTGGTTCCTCCGAGGCTTCGAAAACGGCTTAATGGCTTCCCTGTCATGGTCCTGAACTGGGAAAAACTGCAGCCGCAGAAAGGAGCGGCATACCGGGAAATCGAAACCAAAAGCCAGGGTGGAAACATCAGCAAAACTAAGGCCATTAATCTTGCGGGTGGAAATCAGGCTACGGAATCGCTTGAAGACATGTGGTCGCGACTGCTTCGGGGCGTCGGCAGCAAGAATTCCGAACGCTTGGTTGTGCTGAATGATGAGGGCCATCACTGCTGGGAACGCAAGAGCGGAGAAAAGCCCGGGGTCTGGATGGAGGCTCTCCATGCGCTCCGCGGGCATCGCCGGTTCATGTTGACTCAGTCAATTGATCTGAGTGCGACTCCCATATTTATCAACCCTGCAAAGACGAAAGTCCCCGAACACACTGCCCCACTCAGATCGTCGGAGGTTGTTCCCTGGGTGGTCAGCGAATTCGCGCTCATGGAGTCCATGGAGGCCGGCCTCGTAAAGATTCCTCAGCCGCCTCGCGGCGACAATACCGGAAAAGAATCAGCCTTGCTGAATCTCTTTGAGGCTAACAATGGACGGAAACTTGATACCACAGAAGGCATGGCACTCGTTCGTCAAGGCGCGGAAATACTTTACGATGACTACGAACAAACATTCAGGGCATGGCAGGATGTGGGCGATGCCCGCATAGGAAACCCGGTTCTGATTGCCGTTGCCAACAATAAGATTAACGCACGCGCCATATTCGAAATGCTGGGCGGGCGCAGGATGGAGGACGGAATTTACGAGAGGAGTGACTTCCCCCTCCTGTCGAATGTGCCGTTTTCGGGCGCCGATCCTTCCGAATGCGGCATGCAGACCATTCTCGTCCTCAGCAAGACGAATAATCCAGAGAAAGCCGAAGGTGAAGAAATCAAAGGCGGGGCGCTGGGCTTCCGGGAGATCGGCACACAGGCGGATCAGGCAAGTGACGACGAGCTCAGAAAAGTCTTGCAGACTGTGGCGCAGCCCGGGAAAGCAGGTGCGGAGGTACGCTGTGTTGTCAGTGTAGGTATGCTGACGGAAGGCTGGGATTGTCAGCGAGTGACACACATTCTGGGCTACCGTAAATTCGGCAGCAAACTCTTATGCGAACAGACCATGGGCCGGGCGCTCCGGCGGCGGGATTACGAGAATCTGGTCGGTGTGGAACGGCGGGACACCAAGCAGGTTGAGCAGCGTTTCCCAGCAGAATACGCGACTGTCTTCGGTGTGCCGTTCGAACGCCAGCATATAAGCGGCAGCTCTCTCCCTATTGGACCGCCTGCGAAAAAACACGAGGTATATCCCGTTTTGGAACGGGTTGAAGACTATCGCATCTGGGTGCCGGATTTCTTGAGTTATACGGTGTCGGTATCCGGAACGGGCGTTGAACTGATCCATGACAGGGTTGAAGAGGTCTATCCGGTCGACGGACAGGAAGGTCCTTGGATCGAATGGGTTAATACAGGCGGTCCAATCGGGAAATGCCGCATTCTGAAGCGCAAGGTCGGAGCCCCCCGTCCCGGCGCAGGGGCATGGCAGCTTGCTGCTGAACTCGTCCGGCTGCTCGGTCACCATGCGGAAGTCCAGGGAGAAAAGGACTCGGTCAGCCGAGTTCGCCGCGGCGTGCTTTTCAGTGAATGCCTGCGCACAGTCTACGAATGGCTTGACCACGAGAACGTCAATCTTAGCGAGACCGACCTTGGAGGTGACGGCATGCGGGATCTGGCGAAGAGCGCTATCCTTGATGCCTTGAAGATCAGTGACAAACCAGTTCAAAAGGCCGGGGTTCCTGCCGATCACCGGAATGATCACCGGTCAGCAGGCGACTGGCAGCGTTTTCTGACCGGCTTGAAGGACATCGTCGAACTCAGGAAGTCGGAGCTGAATGTCGCGGCCTGTCATTCAAGTCTTGAGGCCCGCATCGCCGAAAAACTCGACAGGTTAGACTGCGTTGCGGCTTTCGTCCGTAATCATGGCCCCGAGCGAATTGAAGTGCCTTACAAATACAAGGGCGGCTGGGCAAAATACGTGCCGGATTTTTTTGTCAGGTGCCGTGAAGTTCAAGGAAAAGCGCCTTATATTGTTCTTGAGGGAAAAGGACGGCCGGACGAGAAAAGCGAACATAAGGGGTGGTGGACCGAGCAATGGTGGATTCCTTGTGCGAATTCCGCAGGCAGCAGGCTTCAACAGGTTTGGCATCGGCGGGAAATCGGCCCGAATGATGATGTGGAACAAGCGATAAGATCGGCTATTGAGGAAATGAAACAACAATGAGCGGCAGCGAATACTACGATCACAGCGGAACGCAGCGCCCAAACAACCCTACGGCTGAAATGGCGACGACAAGCCATCATGAAAAACGGAGGCCCGGCCGCCACCGGACTGATGTCAAGGAATCTGACAGGAGCAGCATTCCGACGCTTGCTTGGAAACGGAAACGTGAAACGAAGACAGTCGCAGCGCCTCTGCTGAGCACGGTTGAAAAAATCGATCCTGCCGCATGGGTCGAGACATTGCGAAGCGGATCCGAAGAACCGGACATGTTCGCCAGCTTTGATCTCTACGAAAATCCAGGCCGGGCGAAATGGGAGTGGTACGAACACTACGGAAACTGGCAAAACAGGTTGATTCACGCCGACGCCAAGCGGGCAATGGCATCATTGCTGGAACATGAGCAAATGGCCGGCCAAATACAGTGTGTCTACTTCGACCCGCCCTACGGCATGGACTTCGACGCACGCTATATGGACGATACCATCCAGGTCACTGCGTTCCGCGACAGTTACGAGAGCGGGATTCACAGCTATCTCGACGGCATCAGGGAAACTGCCATGCTAGCGCGTGAGCTGCTCTCGGAAACAGGCAGTTTCTTCATGCAGATCGGAGACGTGAACGTTCATCGGTGCGCGATGGTTCTTGACGAGGTGTTCGGGCCCGAAAATCGCGTGAGCACGATTATGTATGCCACAGGAGGAGGAGGCAGTTCGAGCAAATCCATTTCGAAAGCAGGAGACTTCATTCTCTGGTACGCGAAGGAATTTTCGGCACCGATGTTTTTCCAAGCTTTATACGAAGAGCAGGACATAGAGGATTGGTGCGATTCGCAAACATTTGCGGGGGGGGGGGGTGATTTTCCTGACAATACCAGCCGGCCGCTTCAGGCGCATGAACGGCGTGATCCGAAAAACAACATCCCCGAAGGAACGGAACTATGGCGTATGGGCCGTCTGCTCAGCCAGGGACCGTCAGAGGGCGAGCAGGGAAAGCCGTTCATCCATGAAGGCGTTCAGTATGGCCCCGACGGCCTTCAAAACAGTCAGTGGAGGGTTGACCGGGCAGGGCTGGAACATCTCGCCGCGAAGGGTCGCTTATGGTCAAACGTCAAGGCGGGAACGGGGACTGCCAGCGCCAACCAACTTCACTTGAAGGTCTATCGGCGCGAAATGCCGGGTAAGCGATTGACGAATCACTGGGCCGCCAGCATCTCTCCGAACGATAAACGATATGCTGTCCAGACCGGTAATCTTGCAATTGAACGATGCATGTTGATGACTACCAAGCCGGGAGATCTTGTTCTTGATCCGACCGGCGGCAGCGGCACGACGGCTCTTGTCGCTGAACAATGGGGAAGGCGGTGGATCAGTATCGACAGTTCCCGCGAGAGCATCGCAGTTACGCGCGAACGTGTCTTGGTGCACAGTTATCCGCGATATATGCTGATCGGATCGAAGGATGGTTTCGAAGAGGAGCAAAAGCGTCGGAAGCAAGCGGGACAGGAGCCATTGAAGGCCGCGCCTGCGGGAGGAGAGAAGAATCCCTCCACCGGGTTCGTGGTAAAGAGAATACCGTACGTAAGCGCCGCCACCCTTGCCTACGAAGATCGCCCTGACAAACGCTCCAAGCGCGAGATCACTTGGCTGGCAGATCGGCCGGCTGGCAAGAAGAGCGGCCGGGTTTGCAGCCGCTTCACAGTCGAAACTGAACTCCTTGAAATTTACCGCAGCCCGGATGAGATGGTCCGTCCGGCTCAAGCTCGCCGCGATGTGAATTGGCAGGAGCGAATCATTTCGATGCTTGACGAAAAAGGTGTCCGCAGCGACAGCGGGCAGCATTGGGACCTTGAAGGTGTACAGAGCATAGTTGACAAAGAATCCAACGGTCACTTTCCGGGATTGTTGAGCCACACCGCCACTCTGCTGGATCGGAGATCGGGCAGAAAAGTTCCGGCTGTCATCGCTATCTGGCCAGAGGATGCGAAGGTCGATGAAACCGCAATACATCGAAATGTCCGAGAGACTCTTCGCCGCACCGAAACGCAATCGGAAGTGCTTATCGTGATAGGCGCCGAATTCGCTGACGGAACGGAACCCGGCCGGAAGGGCCATCGCTGGAGCGTTGAAGTCATGCGTGTCAACGCAGGTACGGACCTTCATCTTTCAGAAGTTACGGACCAGGCGAACACGACATCACTGGTGCTGGTTGCCGAACCGGCTGTCAGCGTGGACCGGATCACGGGCGAAGATACGTTCGAATGCACTGTTCACGGCTGGAATGAGTTCAACCCCGTGACCGGGACAGCGCGGTGGCGCGAACAGAAGAACATCCGGATGTGGATGCTGGATACGGACTATGATGGGACCCAGTTCTGCGCCCGCAGAATTCATATTCCCCGACAAAGGGGCAAGGAATACAGAAAAATCCTTGATCAACTGCTCGGCCGGGATGGACACCCCGAAGCCCTGAAGGCTGCCTTTGGGTGGAAAAGTCATCCGTTCACAGCCCCGGCTCATGGAGAGGTCGCGGTTCGCGTGGTAACTGTCGGAGGGGGAATGATGAGTTGGTGCGGCAGAGTGACAACGGGAAGATCATGCAAAAGGGGAACAGCCCGCCGAAAGCCTTATTGCCCCCCCCCCCCGATCAGACTTTCATCCTGATTGCCGCTGAAAAGCGGCCCTTCCTGCGGTTATTGTCAGGCTGATGTGTCTGATTATCAATACGACCGATCCGCGGCGGACGAACGGTATTTCTCCCGCAGCGCGTTTCCGACAAAAGGCGGAACGAATTTGTCCACGTCGCCGCCGAGACGAGCGATTTCTTTGACTAGTTTCGAAGAAATCGCCTGACAGCGGGCATCCGCCATCAGAAACACGGTTTCGATCTCTGAATTAAGTGCCCGGTTCATTCCCACCATCTGGTATTCGAATTCGAAATCAGAAACCGCGCGAAGCCCCCGGATAATGATACTGGCCCCGACTTCCTCCGCGCAATCAACGAGCAGATTCTGGAACGGGCGGGCCCTGACGTCAATATCGACTTCTTTATTCACCAGACAGGCAGCCTCGCTCACCATTTCCGCGCGCTCCTCGAAGCTGAACAGCGGCCCTTTGTCGCTGTTGACGGCGATGCCCACGACTAGCCTGTCCACCAGCGCGGCGGCTCGACGAAACACATCGATATGGCCGAAAGTCACAGGATCGAATGTCCCCGGATACAGAGCGGTTTTCATCGTGTTCTCCGAGGGCGCAGGCAAAGTGCCGGCAGACAGAAAAGCGGCGCCGGCCGCACCTAATGGCCGGTGATCATGCCTTCAAGAGCATCCCGTTCCAGATGCAGGTCATCAAGCCGCGCTTTCACCACATCGCCGATCGAAATCAACCCGATCATCCGGTCATTTTCCATGACCGGCATGTGTCTGAACCGGCCGTTGGTCATGACGGCCAGAATATCATCGGCGGTGTCGCCGGGTCGGCAAGTGATCACTTTGGAACTCATGATCGCGGTCACCTCATGCTGGAGCGCATCGCTGCCCTGCCGCCCGATCTCCCGGACAATGTCGCGCTCCGAAAGCACCCCGTCCGGAGCGCTTCCCGACGCCGAGACGACCAATGCGCCGACGCCGCGCTCTGAAAGCATCTTTGCCGCGTCTCCCACTCTGGCGGAAGGCTCAATGGTCAGGACTCCGCGGCTTGCTTTGGCATTAAGTATCTGTTTAACGAGCATTCTCTGAATTCCCCGTCTGGCTGCAATCAGCCCGTCAACGCCGGACTGAAGCTGATGCCGGGACCATATCATGTTTCAGCGGGCGATTTCCATCGAAATTGGCCGAATCATCCGGCCATGGCGGCACCGCATCCCGGTTTGCCGGATTCCGGACGGGCTGCTGCTGACCGTGCGAAGCTTCTGATGCCGGCGCGCTCAGGAATCGGGCGTCCCTGTCTCACGCACCCTTCGGGAGGATGCCGATTCGACTGGCCGGCAGCGCAACCGGCGGTTGGAGGACATCACGGAGGGCACTGTCCTGCAGCTGAAAGACCTCCGGTTCTCGCAGCGGCTGCCGCTTCCGTCGGCACCGACACGCCGATCGGGCAACAGGCCACGCGGATTTATCAGAAATTCGTTAAGGAAGAATTCAGTTCCCGGCTTGATTTTTAAGGAATCATGCTGAAATCCGCGCCGGCTGACGGACGTTACTCGGCGGCGACAGGATATTTTCCGAGAATTTCAGAGAGAAACCTGCCGGTCTCGCTTGCCGGAACCGCAGCGATATCCTCGGGCGTGCCTTCGGCAATGACCAAGCCTCCCTGCTCTCCGCCTTCCGGTCCCATATCAATAATCCAGTCCGCGGTTTTGATGACATCCAGATTGTGCTCGATGACGATCACGCTGTTGCCCTCGTTAACCAGAAGGTGAAGAACCGACAGAAGACGTCTGATGTCTTCGAAATGAAGCCCGGTCGTGGGCTCATCCAAAACATACAGAGTTCCGCCTTGCGATTTTTTTGAAAGTTCCTTGGAGAGTTTGACCCGCTGAGCCTCGCCGCCCGAGAGCGTCGGCGCGGACTGGCCGAGGCAGATATAGCCGAGTCCGACATCCTTCAGCGATTTCAGTCTGTTAAAGATCGCCGGAACCGCAGCGAAGAAATCCGCGGCGTCATCCACGGTCATCTGCAGCACATCCGCGATGGATTTGCCCCGGTATGTGACTTCCAGCGTTTCTTGGTTGTAACGCGCGCCCCGGCAGCTCTCGCAGGACACATAAATGTCAGGAAGGAAATGCATGGCTATTTTCTTGACACCGTCGCCTTGGCAGGCTTCGCAGCGGCCTCCCTTGACGTTGAACGAAAACCGGCCGGGTCTGTACCCTCTGGCCTTGGACTCGGGAAGTTCGGCGAACCAGTTGCGGATCGGCGTGAATGCGTCTGTGTAAGTCGCGGGATTCGACCGGCTCGTGCGCCCGATCGGCCGCTGATCGATGTCGATGGCCTTGTTCAGACTGGACAGTCCCTTGACAGAGTCGCAATTGTCCGGCGCGGCGCGGTAAGGATTGAAATAAGCCTCGGCATGGCGGAAAAGCGTATCAAAGGTCAGCGTGGATTTTCCGCTTCCCGACACGCCTGTCACGCAGACAAATTTTCCGAGCGGGAATTTCACGTCGATCGACTTCAGATTGTTTCCGCGCGCGCCGGTCACATGCACGCTGGATCCGTTCCCTGGCCGGCGCTTGGAATTGAACGGTATTATCCGGCGTCCGCTGAGATACTGCCCGGTCAGGGACTCGCTGCTGGCTTCGATCTCCGCCGGGCTTCCCTGGGCGACGAGCCGGCCTCCATGACGGCCCGCGCCGACTCCGATGTCGATGATCATGTCGGCTTCGCGCATGGCTTCTTCATCATGCTCGACGACAACCACCGTGTTTCCCTGATCACGGAGATTCCTGAGAGTGGCCAGCAACCGCCTGTTATCCCGTTGGTGAAGGCCGATCGACGGTTCATCAAGAACATACAGGACACCGCTCAATCCGGCGCCGACTTGGCTTGCCAGCCGGATCCGCTGGCTTTCTCCTCCCGAAAGCGTTCCCGACGCGCGCGACAGCGTCAAATAGCCGAGGCCGACATTTACCAGAAAACCCAGCCGGTTATTGATCTCTTTCAGGATCGGCGCGGCGATCGCCTGTCTTTGCTTTGACAGAACCGAACGGACTTGGCGGCTCCATTCCAGCGCATCGGTGACGCACAGCTGAGTCACTTCACCGATATGGCGGCCGTCAATCTTGACCGCCAGAGCCTCGCTCCGCAGGCGGAATCCGCCGCAGGCATTGCAGTCGCGCTGGTTCTGAAACTGTTCAAAATGTTCGCGCACATTATGGGAATCGGTTTCCCGGTATCGCCGTTCCATATTCGGAATGACTCCCTCAAATGTCCGGTGAACCGTGTAGGAACTGTTGGAATCGGAAAACTTGAACTCAATCTCTTCCTCTCCCGATCCGTAGAGGACGATTTCCTTGATATGGTCCGGCAGTTCACGCCATTCGACATGCGGATTGAACCCGTAGTGCCGGGCCAGCGAATCAATTGTCTGTTCCCGGTAAAGCGAAGCCGATCCGCGCCAAGGCTCGATCGCCGCATATGCGAGAGGCCGCTTTTCGTCGGGGACGATGCGGCGGACATCGAAATACACCTCGCGGCCCAAACCGTCACAAGCCGGACAGGCGCCGAAGGGAGCGTTGAATGTGAACAGGCGGGGCTCGATTTCCGGAATGGAGAATCCTGAAACCGGACAGGCGAAATTTTCCGAAAAGGTCAGTTCCTCCGGTTCGCTTCCGTCCGCCTGTATCAGCGCCCGGGCGATTCCATCAGCCTGATCAAGCGCGGTCCGGAGCGAATCCGCCAGCCGCTGTCCGATATCCGGCTGCCGGACGAGCCGGTCGACAACCAGGTCAATGTCATGGCGGACTGTTTTTTTGAGAACCGGCGGGTCGTCCAGATCATGAACGGTTCCATCAACCCGCACCCGCTGGAATCCGTTTTTCCGGAATTCCAGGAATTCCTTTTTGAACTCCCCTTTCCGGTCGCGGACCACCGGCGCGAGTATGGTGATACGGGTCCGCTCCGGATAGCGCATGATCCGGGCGATCATGTCCGAGACCTGCTGCGCTTCGATCGGCAGACCGGTCTGCGGCGAATACGGAATCCCGACCCGTGCGAACAGCAGCCTCAGATAGTCGTAAATTTCGGTCACCGTCCCAACGGTCGAGCGCGGATTCCTGCTGGTGGTTTTCTGATCAATCGCGATTGCCGGCGAAAGGCCGGTGATGGAGTCGACGTCCGGTTTTTCCATCACGTTCAGAAACTGCCGCGCATAGACGGAAAGGCTCTCAACGTATCTGCGCTGACCCTCGGCGTATATGGTGTCCATGGCTAAGGAGGACTTGCCGGATCCGCTCAGACCGGTGAGCACGACCAGTTTGTCGCGTGGAATATCGACATCCACCGATTTCAGGTTATGTTCCCGCGCGCCGCGGACGCAGATCGCTTTGACTTCTGTCATGTCCGGCTCCCCAGATCAGGCATGCAGATAAGGCAGCCGGCGTGCGGCGGCAATGATTCGGAAACTCGGATTTTCATCGCGGCTCAACTTTCTATATCATAACCTTTGTTAACTTATTGAATTACAAAATAATAAACCGCCATTGAAATTCGCCGGTCCGCGCTGGCAGACCGCATGACCGGATTTGCCGGGCAGCAGCAGAGCGGTATCCGCCGGCGAACATCCGGCGAATCCGGAAAGGTCTGCGCGGTTCAGACATGATTTCGCTTGCGGAATTTCATGTCATATAGGAATCATGGCGGCGGCGCCGAGTATTTTTCGTTCGGCAGCGTCACAATCGCATTCTTAGGAGGAGCGGCATGGCAGGCTCAGTTAACAAGGTCATTTTGCTCGGCAATCTCGGCGCGGACCCTGAGATACGGGAGTTTCCTTCCGGAGCGAAATATTGCCGACTCCGATTAGCTACCAGCGAACGGTGGAGAGACCGCAACACCGGTGAGAACCGCGAGCGGACCGAGTGGCACCAAGTCACGATTTTCAACGAGAACTTGGTTCGAATTGCGGAACAGTATCTTCGGAAAGGCGAAAAAGTTTACATACAAGGCCAACTGGAAACCCGCAAATGGCAGGATCAGGAAGGCCGGGACCGCTACTCGACTGAAATCGCGGTTCGCAATTTTGGCGGAGAGTTATGTCTGCTGGGAGCCCGAGCCGATCCGCCACAGTCTGACGGCGCGGCTTACGGAAGATCACAGGGCTATGGGGGTCAGCCTCCCGACCCAGCCGGTGCCGCCAGCGGCGGGCCCGGATTATCCAAGGGTCCCGACAGGTCTGATCCTCTGGAAGATGACGATGATGAAATTCCATTCTGATAAGACCGGGCTCGCGGTGAAGGTATAAGGCACGCGGCAGGTGAATCGCTGTGCCTGTTTGCGGGACCGGAAGATAGCTGCGGCACCGCGGTCTTGAATCCGCGGGCACAGCCAACGAAGGCTTGGCGACGCGACTGACCGCATGAGCATCGACTGATTCCGCCGGGCTTCACCGGCACAAGACGGCTGACAGACGCCGGGCCGGTTTTTTCAGGCGCTGTTCCATTGAGACCGGCGCATTTCGGAACCAGCCGATTTTACATTCATCTTGTGATGAAATATGTTGCCATACACTATAAATTGAACTGTGCGGGATAAACTCTCACCTTGAATACTGCGTTTGATGAGCCGCCGGCCGGCTCCGGGGAAGACGACATACCCCAAGCCCCCGGAGGGCCGGTTGTATCCATAGTTGAAGAAATGCGCTCCGCGTATCTGGACTACGCGATGAGCGTGATCGTTTCACGGGCCATCCCTGACTTGCGTGACGGATTGAAGCCGGTTCACCGCCGCATCCTATATGCGATGCACGAGTCAGGAAACTCCCATGACAAGCCTTACCGCAAGTCAGCCCGGCCGGTTGGCGATGTCATGGGGAAATTCCACCCGCACGGCGATGCCGCCATTTATGACGCTCTGGTCCGCATGGCGCAGGATTTTTCCATGTCCCTGCCGCTGCTGGACGGCCAAGGCAATTTCGGATCCATGGACGGCGACAATCCGGCGGCCATGCGTTACACTGAAGTGCGCATGGCGAAGGCCGCCCAGCCGCTGCTTGCGGACATTGACCGCAACACCGTCGATTTTCAGGACAATTATGACGGCAAGGACCGGGAACCGACAGTCCTGCCTGCGCGGTATCCGAATATTCTCGTTAACGGCGGCGGCGGAATCGCGGTCGGCATGGCGACCAATATTCCTCCGCACAATCTCGGCGAGGTTATCGACGCCGCCCTTGCTTTGATTGAAAATCCGGACATTTCCCTTGAACGCCTTATGGAGCTGATTCCGGCGCCCGATTTTCCGACAGGCGGCGTTATTCAAGGGCGAATGGGTGCCCTGAAGACATACACGACCGGCCGCGGACAGATCATCATCCGGGCCAAGACGAAGACCGAGGAAATCCGCCAGGACCGTTACGCGATCATTGTGGAAGAGATTCCCTATCAAGTTAACAAGGCGGACATGGTCGAGCGAATCGCCCTCGTTGTCCGGGACCGCAAAGTCGAAGGCATATCCGGTGTCAGGGATGAATCCGACAGGAGCGGCGTCCGCGTGGTGATTGAACTGAAGCGCGATGCGACCCCCGAAATCGTGCTGAACCAGCTGTGGAAAAACACGCAGATGGAGGCGGCTTTCAACTGCAATATGCTGGCCCTTAACGGCGGACGGCCGGAGCGGATGCCTCTGGACAGGATTCTGCGGTCATTCGTCGAATTCCGCGAGGAGGTTGTCAGCCGGCGGACGGCGGATGAACTGGGCCGCGCCCGGGCCCGCAGCCATTTGCTCTGCGGCCTCGCGGTCGCCGCATCCAATATCGACGAAGTCGTGAATATCATCCGCAGTTCGCCCGATCCCGCCGTGGCGCGTTCACGGCTCAGGGAGAAAGACTGGCCCGCGGCGGACATCGCGGACTACGTCCGGCTCATAGACGACCCTTTGAATGCGATCGGTGAAGACGGCTCCTACCGGCTCTCGGATGTCCAGGCGCGGGCGATTCTCGATCTGCGGCTGCAGCGCCTCACCGCTATGGGAATCCAGGAAATCACGGATGAACTGCAGAAACTGGCGGAGAAAATCCTCGACTGCCTTAACATCCTGTCCTCCGGATCCCGCATCAAGTCCATCATCTCCGACGAGCTGCGCGAAGTGAAAGAGCTTTTCGCGGTTCCCCGGCGTACTCGGATTTCTGAATTTGAAGAAGAAATTGACGACGAAGACCTCATTGAGCCTGAGAATGTGGTCGTCACGGTGACCCACGGCGGCTACATCAAGCGCACTCCGCTTTCAGAATTCCGTGCCCAGCGCCGAGGCGGAAAGGGTTTGGCGGGCATGTCCACAAAGGATGAAGACTTCGTCACCGCGCAGTATGTCGTGAACACCCATGACGCTCTTCTGTTCTTCACGACTGACGGCTTTGTCTACAAAATCAAAGCCTGGAAACTTCCCCGCTCAGGCCGGAACGCGAAGGGGAAAGCTGTTGTGAATGTTCTGCCGATTGATCCCGGCGTGTCGATCGCTGCGATCACTCCCATCGATATCGAAGAAGACCGTTGGCAAGACCGGCAGATCGTGTTCGCGAATTCCGCCGGTATCGTCCGCAGGAATCAATTGTCTGATTTTGCCAATGTGAAACCGGGAGGAAAAATCGCTATGCGGCTGCCGGACGGAGTCACGCTCGTCAATGCTTGTATATGTTCCGACTCAGATAATGTGCTGCTTGCGAGCGCCCATGGGCAAGCCAACCGGTTCTCGGTCGGGGATGTCCGGATATTCGCCTCGCGCACCAGCACGGGCGTCCGGGGAATGCGCCTGCGGAACGGCGACCGGGTTGTCGCGATGGAAGTGATTCCCGGCTACGAAATCAGTTACCCGAAAAGAGAGGCGTTTTTGAAAGCCAGAAACGCTGACTCCGAGCATTCGGAAGAAACAGAAGACACGGGAACAGCCTCGGACGAGCAGGCGGCGCTGACTCAGTCGGAATACAGCGACATGCTTAACGCCGAATGTCTTCTGCTGACTATCTCCCGCAACGGCAAGGGCAAACTGACATCATCCTTTGATTACCCGACAAAGGGGCGCGGCGGAATCGGCGTCAAAGCCATGCGCGACGGGGGAATCGTCGCTTTCCTTTCAGTCAGGATTGAAGACCAGATCATGATCGCGACGGACAGCGGACAGTCAATAAGGTGCGGGGTTTCTGATATCTCCTTCCAGTCCCGGTCTGCCGGCGGCGTACGGGTCATGAATCTGGCTGACGGCGAAGAGGTCGCTGCGGTCGCACGGATCAGTGAGCCGGAAGACAAGGCTGATGCGGACGCGAATGAGACGGGAGAATAATTCCCGCGGCGGGCCAACGGCTTTGCTCCGCGGGAATTCGGTTCGGAAGAATTGAATAGCAGGGGAGAATCGGAGACCAGGTTTGTCAAAAAGACAGTTCTTGAAAGAGCTCTGCGGCACACAAGTTCAATCAGACATCAAATCATTTTATGATGAATGGTCGCAGAGCTACGAAGAAGAAGTAACGGAACAGGGCTACGCCACCCCGAAACGCTGCGCGGACGCGCTTGCGGCCAGCGTGGACGACCTTGACGGTCCAGTGCTGGACTTCGGCTGCGGAACCGGAATTTCCGGTGAAGCGCTGGCCGGCGCGGGTTTCGCGGAAATTGACGGATGTGACATCTCAGAGCAGATGCTGGAAGCCGCCCGGAAGAAAAACCTGTACCGCAGACTGTGGGTCTCAGAAGAAGCGAATCCCGTGGCCTTTCCGCCGGGAACCTACCGCCATATTACGGCGGTGGGCGTCATCAGCGCCGGGGCGGCCCCTGTGACTCTCATGGACGATCTGTACGGAGCCCTGCCCTCGGGCGGCACTCTCACGTTCTCTTTCAACGAGCGCACGCTTAAAGAACCGCAGTTCGCGCAGCGTGTTTATGAGTATGTCGATACCGCGGCCGTGCATCTGCTGTTCAGGCAGCACGGAGATCATCTGCCCGGCATTGACATGACTTCGACAGTCTACGTGATGCAAAAGACCTGAATGCGGCGGGAAAGGTTCGCTCCGTCGCCGACCGGACGGCTTCATCTAGGCCATGCATTCTCGGCGCTGACCGTCTGGGAAAATACGCGCCGGGCGGAAGGTGAGTTTCTTCTCCGCATCGAGGACATTGACGCCGAAAGGTGCCGGGAGACGCATGTTGAAGCCATTTTTCATGATCTGGCCTGGCTTGGATTGAAATGGCCGCTGCCGGTGATGCGTCAGTCGCAACGGGGCGAATTCTACGCGAACGCCCTGAAAAAGCTGACTGACCTGGGTATCTGCTATCCCTGCCGATGCACGCGGCGCGATATTCTCAACTCGCAGTCCGCTCCGCAGGAACTGCCGGGCAAAAAACGGAATGCTGCGCAGTCGCTGAACGTATATCCGGGCACATGCCGGACGCGGGCGATTGAGCAGGCCGGACCGGATGACGCCATCCGTCTGAATATGGCGAAGGCGGTTGAAGCTCTCGGCGGCGGCCGCGCTGTTAAGAAACTCAGCTATAAGGATATCGGAGCGCAGTGCGGCGGCACGTATTTCCTGGACCCGCTGAACTTGATGCACGGCCGCGGCGATATCGTGCTCGCGCGCAGGAACATAATGACATCCTACCATCTTTCAGTGGTTGTTGATGACAGCTGCCAAGAAATCACGCATATCAGCCGCGGCGAAGACTTATTCGGCGAGACTCAAATCCATAGACTTCTGCAGGCGCTTCTGGATCTTAAACCGCCGGTATGGGACCATCACCGTTTGATTCGCGACGCCTCCGGGCGGCGGTTGGCGAAACGCAGCGGTTCGACCGCCATCAGCGAGCTGCGCCAGTCAGGCCACACTCCCGGCAGCATCCGGCGGCTTGTCGGGATGTGATTCAAACCGTGCCGCCGGCCTCGCTTTCCGCGGAGGCCGGTCCGAGAATTTCATTGAAGCAGCTGCGCGTCCCGGTGTGGCAGGCGACGCCGGTCTGTCTGACGCTCGCCAACAGGCAGTCGCGGTCACAGTCCGCCTTGAGATTCACGAGTTCCTGGACATTGCCGCTTGTCTCCCCCTTCACCCAGAAACACTCCCGTGAACGAGACCAGTATGTCATGCGCGACACCGCGAGGGTTCGCCGCACGGCTTCGCGGTTCATCCAAGCCATCATGAGGACGTCGCCGATTTCAGCGTCTTGGACAACCACCGGTATCAAACCGGCGGAATTAAATTTCAGTTCGTGTAAATTCATGATTCCGACCGACCTTTTATTCTCACCGTGCATGCCTTACATTCAGGCTCAGCGCGATTGTTCCGCGAGTTTTGAATGAACGATGCTACCGAACTCATAAAACTGTACTCGCAGAAAATCCTTGCGCTGGCAGCGGACATTCCCCTGACCTCCCGGCTCGAGCATCCGCATGCCACAGCCAAAGTCCGTTCGCCCCTTTGCGGCTCGACCATCACGGTTGATATCATTGTCAAAGACGGCATTGTCACTGACTTCGGCCAAAATGTAAAGGCATGCGCCCTCGGCCAGGCCGCCGCATCCGTTGTCGGCAAGAACATTATCGGGCGCAGACGGCAGGAGATTGTCTCCGCACAGGCCGAACTTGAGGCCATGCTCAAGGATAACGGAATGCCGCCGTCTCCGCCGTTTGATGAAATGCATGTGCTGGAGCCTGCCAAAGACTACAGGAACCGGCACGCATCCATCATGCTGGCGCTGAATGCGACATTGTCGGCATTTGACCAGGCAGTGGAAAGCAAATTGCCCGCCTGAACTGCCGCTCATCTTGAAACTGCATGCGCGAATCCGGTGGACCGTGGCGAACAGTTCCACGTCGATAATTCCGAAACCATAGCAATTCGATCTTCGCAGCTTTGAATCTCGGCCAGCCTGGCAGCCGATGTCCATTCATTTTATTACTGTTAACTGTGTATTTTTGATGAGCGCTACGGCGGACTGAATTTTGTCATCTCTTTCGAAACAATTTAGCGGTCCCGGCAGCGGCTGCTGTTTCGACTAGCGGAAGCCGACGATGCGGCCCATGGCCAGCACGTAGTCGACGAAATGGATGAGATTGGTGCGTGCGTCGCCGCACGGTGCGATTGCTGCCTGCATCGTGCATTGCCTCTCCGACAGGTGAATGGGAACGGCGGCAGCGTTCACCTCCCTCTGGAGCGCCGACCGCCGTCCCGCTCACGGCCAGCCTTCTCCTCCTGCCAGTGGGAGGCGCGTGGATGGAGGCAGCAGCAGGACGGCCGTGCGGCGGACAGTAGCGCGGCGCGAGTTGAAAAGCCAAACCAGGCAAAATAAGAAGAAGCATGAAGGCGGATGTGCGCGAGGCTCGGGTTGCAGACGTTCAAGACCAAGGCGTTCGCCCGTTTCGCCGACCCGGGGGGCTGGAGGATGCGGCATTGTGCGAGGCCGTCCGACGCGCCGGAGAGGGGCTGATCGACGCCGACATCGGCGGCGGCGTCATCAAGCAGCGCATCGCCCGCAAGGACGGCGGCCGGTCCGGCGGGTTCCGCATGATCGTGCTGTTCCGTCAAGACGAACTGGCGTTCTTCGTGCACGGATTTGCAAAAAGCGACCGGGACAACACCCGGCGCAAGGAACTTTCGGAGCTGCGATCACTGGCAAACGAGTACTTGGCGCTGGATGCGGCGGGTCTTGCGGCCGCGCAGGCGACTGGATCGATAATCGAGGTGGAATGCGATGACCAAGCAGTATGAGAGCGAGGTGCTGGCTTCGGTGCACGAGGCGGCGCTCGGCCTGGCCGAAGCGGGCCTGATGTCGAAACGGACCATGCGGAAGTTCGACGAAATGTGTCTCACGCCCGTGAAGGAAATGACGCCGGAGGACATTCGCGCGCTTCGGCTGCGCGAGCATGCGAGCCAAGCGGTGTTCGCGCGCTACCTCAACGTGACGACGGGTCTGGTGAGCCAGTGGGAGCGCGGCGAGAAGCGTCCCCGCGGCACCTCGTTGAAGCTGCTGACGCTGGTGGCGAAGAACGGCCTCGGTGCGGTTGCGTGAAAACACGCACCAATCGCGCCTCCGCCCTGCACCAAGGGCACACGAAGATTCGAGTTCGCCACGGGGTTGCACCATGGATGATGGATCTTCAATCGGGTGGACTGACGCAACGTGAAATCCGGCGACGGGCTGCACGAAGATCACCCGTAGCTGTGACAGTCAAGGGACGCCGCGAACATGAACGACGGTTTCCAGCGCATACCGGACTAAATCCGGTCGGTCGCCAGAACCGATGCAGAAAAAGGGTCGCCTGTTTGGGCGGCTGATGAAGGCGTATTCCGAGCAGGATCGACTCTACCGGTACCCGTTGACTCAGTATGTCGATATCTGCTGGGATACCCGCTCAGGGCGGAGGATGCCTCTTTTCTGGTTTTCTGGAAGGTTTCGGAAGCCATGCTCAGTCGGCACGAAGGCAGCAATTGCTCAATTTCCCGCAGGCTGTCTTTGGTCGGTGCAATCTGCAGAATCCAATCCCGCAGCATGGCGCCGCTTTCCAGCGCAGGTCTCCAGAATGCAGCCACATCGCGATTGAATTTGATCATTAGGGCGCTATCGGTCAAGTTCTCCACTGCCGCGGTGAACGACACTATGCGGCCGCCGGCAAACGGCACAATCAGAAGCTTATACTGCGATTGTTTCAGCCATTCGCGAAACGGTCCCGCCTGTCTGATTAACGGCATCGTTGTTGCAGACGTTGCGACGATGCATGATTTCGGCAACGCCGCGGCCACGATATTTCAGCGATATTTTGCGGCAGATGACGAAATTTCCGTGCCTCGTGATCATCCAGAGCGATTGAACGCCGACCAACATCAACCGTCCCCGGCACTTCGGAAACTGAATGCTTCAGGTCCTCATTCCCGCGACAGAGGCCCGGCCACTGAGAATCCGGAATCAGCTGGCGGCTGCACTGACCAAAGATTCGATTCTAAGCATCCAAGGAAGAATCTCCGTCAGGAAAACACTTATCAATCCAAGTGAAACCGCCCCGCCGAGGCCGGCAAGAACCCATCCGGCATTTTCCAAGCGTTCCTGCCCCCGTTTTAACTCCTTAGTCTCCCGCTTTAACTCTTTAGTCTCCTGTTTCAACTCTTTCATCTCCTGTTTCAACTCTGTAATGTCAGACTTATTCGCCACGCCGGTTTTGATGCCGTCCCGCACCACTTCCGCGAAAGCTTCGGCCTGCGCTTCATTCACACCTTGAGCCTTGAGCTTTTTCACTGCGGCCAGCGTATCAAAGGTTATGTCCGTCATGCTGCTGCCTACCACCTGACAGAGAGACTGCGCAAGGCTCTGTCCCTCGTTTTCAACTTCAGAATTCGAAATAAACCGAATGTGTTCAAATAACTGACCAGCTCACTTGTCATCTTCGGCATGAGGAGAACATTCTGATCAGGACAAACCGCCTTGAATCCAGAGAAACCCTACGAGTGTAATTGCGACCGACAGACATCCGATGCAGTCAGCGATTTTCCAGCATTGGACACAGCGGTGGATTATTTGATTCTTGTTTTTCATTACTGCCTCTGATGTTCATATTTAGGCGACATATGTTCTTTTCATGTTCATAATACAAGAACAAAATGCGCCCGATTGATGCGCAGAACGAAAAAAGAATCGCAGTGTTGCATTGACGCACCACACCCTTTGCGGCGGTTCCCGGCGCGAAGCTGATGCGGTCTTCGCCCCGTCAGTGTCCCGGCGCTTGCGGATTCAGGCGGGCAGACCGTTGCGGTCACACGATGCGGTTGTCAGGCCTCCGCATCAGCCGCTGGCTGTGAGACGCCCTCATATTGCTCAAGTATCTCAAGCCACTCAGCTTCCGTAAGCGTCCGCACGCCCAGTTGTTCAGCTTTGCGGGCCTTCGCGCCTGCTTTGAGGCCTGCCACTACGATGCTGGTGTTCCCGGAAACTGATCCCGATATTCTGGCGCCGAGCGACTCGGCTCTTGCCTTGGCCTCTGCCCGGGTCATGCGCTCAAGCGTTCCCGTGAACACAATCGTCATGCCTGCAAGCTCGCTTTCCGATTCATCGCCGGCCTCTGCCGGCAGAATCGTGAGCTGGGATGCCAGCCGGTCAATGGTTCCCCGGGCCTCCGGGTCGTGAAAAGCGCGGCAAAGGGCTTCAGCCGTTTTTTTGCCGATGCCTTCCACCGAAACCAGGTCGCTTCCGGCACACTGCTCTGAGAGTTCCAATTTGCCGGTCTCGGCCACAAGGCTGCTCCAGTCAGTAAAATGACGGGCAAGCCGTTCCGCGGCAATTTCCCCGACATGGCGGATGCCCAGACCATACAGCATTCGGGCCAGCGGCACGGTTCTCTTTGATTCGATCTCATCGAATAACCTTGCAACTGACTTTTCTCCCCAGCCCGTCCGTTCGCTGAGTCGCGCGCCTTTTTCCTCCAACCGTTCCCTCAGCGTGAAAATATCGGCCGGTTCCCGCAGCGCGTCTTCCTCGAAAAACTGCTCAATGATCTTTTCCCCGAGGCCCTCAATGTTGAAAGCGGCGCGCGAAACGAAATGCTTCAGTCTTTCCAACTGCTGAGACCGGCAGGAAAATTCACCCGCGCACCGGCGGACGGCATCGCCTTCAGGCCGGACCGCCGGAGAGCCGCAGTCCGGGCAAGTCTCCGGAAATTCATACGGAACCGAATCAGGTTTCCGAAATGAGGGATCCACATCCGCCACCTTGGGAATAACGTCCCCTGCCCTGTAAATTTTAACCCGGTCTCCGATTCGCAGATCCCGGCCGTTTCGAATCGGCGATCCATCAGAGCCGATGCCCTTGATGTAGTCTTCATTGTGCAGTGTGGCGTTTGAAACCACCACGCCCCCGACTGTTACGGGTTCAAGCCGGGCGACAGGCGAAAGCGCGCCCGTGCGCCCGACCTGAATGTCAATGGCACGAAGCACCGTCCATGCGGTTTCCGCTGGAAATTTGACCGCGACCGCCCATCTCGGAGCAGTCGAGCTGTTTCCCAGCCTGGCCTGCAGAGCAAGCGAATTGACTTTGAACACCACTCCGTCGATGTCGTACCCAAGAGCGGAACGCATCTTTTCGATTCGCTCGAACTCTGCCGACATCGCTTCAAGACTGCCGCAGACTCTCATATGCGGGTTGACCGCGAATCCCATCGCGGAAATGGCTTCCATCGCGGAAAACTGCTCTTCACCCAGCCGTGAATCAGACACCCCCCAGCCATGGGCAAAAAACCGCAGTGGTCTGGCTGCGGTGACCCGCGGATCAAGCTGCCGAAGAGAGCCAGCCGCAGCGTTACGCGGATTCGCGAACGTCTTGCCGTTGTTCTTCGATTGGGTTTCGTTCAATTCGGAAAAATCAGAATGCGCCATGTAGACTTCACCGCGGATTTCCAGATTTTCCGGCGCATCCGCGATCATTTGCGGCACGTCGGCAATGGTTCTAATATTGGCTGTGACGACTTCACCCACGTTTCCGTCACCGCGTGTCGCCGCCCTGCGCAACGCGCCGTTCCTGTAGATGAGCGAAACCGAAAGCCCGTCAATCTTCGGCTCAGATGTGAATTCCAGCGGGTCGGAGACATCCAGGCCCAGAAACCGGCGCACGCGCGCGGCGAACTCCGCCAGTTCATTAGAGTCGAATGCGTTGTCCAGCGATAGCATCGGGCGGTAGTGTCTTGCCTTTTTGAAGCCGGCTGATGCCGAAGCCCCCACGGATTTGCTCGGGCTGTCGGGCGACATCAGTTCGGGAAACTGATTTTCTATCGCCTTCAGTCTTCGTTTCAGCGCGTCATACTCACCATCGCTGATTTTGGGATCATCCCGTTGATGGTAGTCCGCATCGGCAGCGGAGATTTTTTCGCTGAGCCGCCTGATCTCGGCGGCGGCTTGTTCTTCGGAAAGCTGGTCCGGAGGAGTTTCAAAGTTCGCCATCAGGTCCGTCCCGAACAGAATTGATCATTCCTGAATATGCGTCCGGATGATGTTTTGGTAGCCAACGAACGCAGATTCCCTGTGGAAATCAGCTGCGGAATTCCCGTATTCCCGTGAATTGATTCAAGGAACATCCGGATACTTTGAAGACCCGCCCTTCATTCGGATCGTCACTGCCGTGAGATGACATGCTTCCGCGCTGCGCGGCCGCAGATTCGCAGATTCGCTGGTTGCGCCTTCAGCCCACGCCGGACTTCTTGATCAGCGGGACACATAGGGCTATCGCTTTTGAAACTTCCCGCTTTCCGGCAGAAATCGCGAAAGCGACCACCGCCCGGCTAGCTGACTGCAAGCCTTAGAGTTTGTTCCTAAAGTCGACTTCTTATACCATATATAGTATATATAAACGTGATTTAAGCGGACTCATCTACTGCATACAGCATTATGGAACAAGCCCTTAAGTTCTCATACGGATCCAAGCGATGCACCGGTCGGATTGCCTGATATATTCTCGCCATGCTGTGCCAGACCGAAACCGGCCGTGCAGGCACAATGCCGAGTCGCCGGCAGGCGTAATAAGACAAGGCACCCGCCGACTCCGAAACGCTTACTCCATCACTGAAACATCCGGCAACGGGGCGATGGAGGAACCAGCCCGCTGTCTGCGAATCCGGATCAGCCGCCGTTAGTGACCAGCGCGATCATTTCTGCCAGCCAAAGCGGAAAAACTGCCAAAATGAAACCACCGCCGATCAGCTTCATCCATTTAAGTTCGGTTTTCACTTCCACGATGTCGGATCTCACTTCCGCAATGTCTGCCTTAGTTGCGACTCCTCCCGTGATGCCCGTATGCAAAGCATCGGTGACCGCTTCGGCCTTTTCCGTGCTGAAACCTTTGGCCTCAAGTCTCTTGGCAACAGCCAGTGTGTTAAAAGGTATATCCGCCATGCTGTTTGATCTATCACTCCGTTTCCGCCAGCTGCCGCCATGGAAGGCAGTGACGGATTTCCGCAACATGCAGGCGCTTAAATGGAACACGCTGCAAATCTCTGTAAATCGACACCAAGATTGAAATGTCTGTCGAAAGCGCGGGATTCAGGAGCGGATTTCCTTCAGGAATCGGCTGGTCGGATGCTCAGATCGTCTGATTCCTCCCGAAGCGCTTTAAGAACGAACTATACTTGCTTGCGGGCGGCCTCGATCAGCACCCACAGTATCGCATATCTCCGGGCCTATCGACTCATCACCACTCATCACACTTATATCTTGCTTTTGGGGATTATATACGGTGTTGCCCGCTTTCTGATGGGAACGCTTTGAGTAAATCGCTTGATCCCATCTCGAACAGGATTGTACGGGCGACCGCAGTACTTGCCTTTTCTGCGCGGACTCGACGGCCTGACGGAATTTCACGGCGAGGCATGCCCAGCGGAGCTGAAGAAGCTGCTTCAAAGGGCCGTAGGCGAGATCAACGAGGCGGCCCGCGCCAGCGGGCCGCTGTCCGAGGACGCGGCGGGCCGGATCGAAAAGGAACACCATCAGATAGACGCCGGATAACGGGAAGCGGCAGCTCACGCCGATGCCCTGCGGTTGCGGGATCATCGCGATGTCGCCCTGATGTTCACGCGGAATCCGGCCGCGCCCGCGGCAAATGACCGGGCCGGGAGGGACCTGCGGATGCTGAAAGCGCGTCAAAACGCATACGGCCGCTGCCGGAGCGGGCGGAAGCCGGGACCCATGCCGGCGCCGCGGACGCTGACAAGGCCGCCCGCAAGCTGAAACAGTCCGTCCTTGACGCGCTCCGGAGGGAACCGGATCCGGACCTCCGTTCAGCCGGCTCCTGAGCCTCCTACAGACGTTTCAATGACCGTCCGCGGCGAATGAGACCGTTGCTGGAAACACTTGCCGGATACCTCATATGAATCAAGCTGAGGATAATTCCATCAGAAGTCATTCACAGGGGCGTATGCGCCGCATCGGTCGCGCCGCTTGTCCGCGGACAGCGTCGGCCGCCTGAACCGGGCCGTCACCCGACATACCCTGAATGGAGCCGTGAGACAAGACCTTAAGCGCCGAATCATGTCCCATCCATCGAAACCGCCGGGCCGGCCGGCACGGCTGCGGCGCATTGTCCGGGCGGAGACCGCCTTCTTTCCGCCGTGCACGGGAAAATCCCGCGGGCATGCTCTCGGAGCCGGGAACGGGCGCCGCCCGGCTGCCCGGATTCCACCGGGCGGAAGAGCACCCGCCCGGCGGTCCCGCGATCAGAAGCGGAAGGTCAGACTGACGCTCCCGCCGTACCCGGAGTTGCCGCTGCCGGCGGCAGCGTAATGGCCTTCGCCGGACAGCCGCGCCTTGCCGGAGGAATCCAGCTCCAGCGACCCGCCCGCGCCGAGGCGCGCCCAGACCGCCTCCGCCTTGGACGACAGCTTCGTCCCCGAAGCGACGACTTCCCGCCCGGACGAGAACTCGTGCTCCAGGTCCAAAGACACGAAGCCACGCCCGGAGGATTCCTCCGCCCCGCCGAACTCCGCCAGCACGCCCAGACCGCCGATCAGGCTTTGAGCGCCGCCCGGCGAGACGACGCCGCTCCCCTCGATCCCGGGGACGTCGTCGAAAGCGCCGACCTTCACCGACGACCAGGTCAGGCCGCCCCGGGGCGTCAGGTCCATGCCCTCAAGCGTCATATCCTTTCCGAACTCGACACCGGCCGCGAGGCCGGTCCCGGACAGGTCGAGCCTGGCCCGGCCCGGGGTGTCGGGAAACAAATCGATGTCGCCGAACCGGGTCTGCGAAATCCGCACGTCAAAGTAGAGCCCGTTCCCGTCGTCATAGGCCGCCGACAGGCCGACACCCAGACCGGACACCTCGATCCGCCCGCCTTCCTTCACCGTCGCCCCGCCCCGCAGGCGGCGCACGCTCGCCCCCAGCGTCAGCCGGTCGTCCAGCGGCAGGGCGAAACCGGCCTCAACGCCCCGGCGCCGCATGTCCCAGGACAACGCGACGCCGCGATAACCCTGCCCGGTCGCCGACGCCGCCGCCCGGCGCTTCCCCTCGCCGGCGTCAACGCGGCCCCAGACGCGCTGGCCGCCGCCCGCCGGCGAAGCCCGCACGGAACCGGGCGCCCGCCGGTTCAGATCCAGCAGCACCGAGGGCAGCGCCTCGTAAACCCGCGCTCGGTCATGGTAAAGACGGGTCTGCGACTGTTCCCGGAATTGATGGCCGCCCGTGATCGCCTCCAGCTCGGTCCGGTGCACCCTCTCGTAAACGCCGTTCGTCTTCCCGCGCATATCCACCCTGTCGCCCGCCGACAGGACCGTCTCCGCGCCGCTCTCACCGGCGCGGGTCTTGAAAACCGCCGCCGTGCTGTCGGCGTTGAGGATCCGGCCATCAAGATGACTGGCCAGCCCGTCTCCGTCCTTCTCCAGGATGACGGTCCAGCCGCCGGCCCGCGCGTCCACCTTGATCGCCGTCCCGGATCCGGAGCTGATACGGGCGCGGGGGCCGACCGTGACCGTGCCGCCGCCCCCGGCCCGGGTGTCGTCCTCCTTCACCTGGATGTGCACGCCGGCGTATTCCGTGCCGCTTTCGCCCGTGCGCGCGCTGTCACCCCTGACCGTGCCCCGGACGGTGACACCGGACCTGCCGGTGCCTTGGTGCCAGACCAGGATACCCTGCCTTTCCGCGGTGACCACGCTGCCCCTTTCCGTCGTGACACTTATCGTCCAGGTACCGCTGGCTTTCATGCGGTTGGCCGCGCGGATGCCGGCTCCCTTCGCCGTAATCACGCCGCGGTGGACGACCGTGACCTTGCCGGGGCTCCCCCGCGCATCGGCCCTGACACCCGTTTCGTTCTCCCCGGTCCCCCGCGAAACGGTCGCGCTGTCCCTCCCCGTCGTGACAGAGACGTCACCCTTTGCATAGCTGTAGACGTAGATTCCCGATCTTTCCGCCGCGTCTATGCTGCCGTTGTGCGTGACCGTGAGGACGCCTCTGCCGGCCGCCTTGTCGATGCCGGCGAGGATGCCGTACTTATCTTTCCCTTTCGCCACGGTCACGCTGCCGGGATCCGTCGTGATCGCGACATTGCCCTTCTTTTCGGATGTCGACAGGTTCCGCACGTAGATCCCGTGCCCGCCGTAAATCCGGCCTCTGTGCGTTATCGCGATGTCGCTTTCGGCGGTTGGATGGATCGAAACATCAATCCCGGCATTTGCGGCGACGGACCCTTCCCTGCCGAGCGCCGCCTCCGGTTCCACGGTGATGTCGATGTCGCCCTTGGCATGCTGATCCATCCGTAAGGCACCGCCCTCGTCGCTCCCGCCCGCGGATGTGCCCACGTCAATGGTGCCGCCGGTGACACGGACCGTGACGGGAACCGTCGCGGTCGAGCGTCCGTTTGCCGAGGGCGCACCGTTCGTGTTGACCCAAATGCCGTACTTGGACGTTGACGTATGTCTCGAAAGGTCGATGTCGGCCCCCGAAACGATACGGACGCCCTTCGAGTCCTCGTCCGCTGCCCCCGTGTGCCGGGCCTCGATGCCGGAACCGGTGGCGGTACCCGCCACGACAATCCTGCCGCCCGTGAGTTCCAGCCCGAGCAAGCCCGTCCCGTCCCGCCTCATTAAGATGCCGCTCTGGCTCGAGTGGATCACGGCCGCGCCCTTGACGGCGACATCGTTGTTGCCGTCGCCGTCGGCGACAACAGAAACGCCGTGTCCCGTCAGCGGCGTCCCCTTCGTGCCCATCGCCAGGCCGGACCCGAGGGTCAAATCCAGCCCGTTGGTCAGGGTCTGGCAGAAGATGCCTGTGCCGGTGCTTTCCAAAGTGCCGCTGAAGGTCCACATTGACGGGGCGGCGGACGGGGTGCCCGCCACCGCAGGGTCAGATGCGCAGTTGGGCTGCGGCGTCTGCGCCATGGCGTCCTGCGGGCTCCCGGCAAACACCGCAAGCCCGGTCAGGACCGCGGCGACGGCCGCGGACGCGCACCGGCAAGCCGGGGATTGACAGGAGTTACCCCCCCCCCCCTTTTCGCAACCGGCGCCGACCGCACCGGCAACGATATTCCAGTTTTATCTGTTGTGTTCATGGACAATGTCTCACTGTCGAATTGTTTCCGGTACGGCTATCCTAGGTTGTGTCCTCAAATATTTGACATGCTGAGCTGGTTGCGGCACAGTGCCGCGCGACCAGCGGTGAGAATGCTCAAAGGAGATTTGAAATGATCGGCAGCCGGCATGATATGACGGACGAGCAATGGCAGCGGATGGAGCGTGTGATGCCGAAAGGTCTGCCCGGGCCGCCGCGCAAGGACGACCGTAAGGTAACAGCCAGTATATTTTTCGTGCTGCGCACCGGCATGCCATGGCGGGATTTGCCGGAGCGTTACGGGCCTTACACGACCTGTTACAACCGTTTTACCCGCTGGAGCGAATCGGGCCGCTGGCAGAAGATTCTTGAAGATCTTCAACGACTTGAAGAAGCGGAAGAAGAAGCCGCGGACGAAAAGGACGACGGCGATCCGGCGCCGCGGAGCCGGATGATCGACTCGTCGTCGATCCGCGCTCACCGCCATGCCGCCGGGTCGCGCAAGGACGGCGAGCCGCAGGAGATCGGGCGTTCCCGGGGCGGACAGCCTGCGAAGATTCATGCCATGGTCGACGGCAAGGGCGGGCTGCGCCGCATGCGCCTGTCGCCCGGGCAGGCCGCCGACTGCGCCGAGGCGGCGCCCCTTCTTGACGGCCTTGAAGCCGGCTGCGTCCTGATCGCCGACAAGGCTTACGACACCGAGGCCGTTCTCAAGCAAACGGCGGAAGCCGGCTGCCGGGCCGTCATTCCGTCGAAGTCGAACCGCAGGCAGCAGCGGCCGCTGGATAAAGCTGTCTATGCGAAGCGCAATGTCATTGAGCGTTTCTTCGGAAGAATCAAAGAGTTCCGGCGGGTCGCGACCCGCTTTGACAAGCGAGCCCGCAACTTCGCCGCCGCTGTCATCCTGACCGTCATCCGCTGCCTGCTGCGGAATGACGCAAAAGGGATAATTGAGTCCACTACCTAACAGACCCTGCACACCCTTCGCAACGCATCGGGCCAGGGAAACGGAAAAAAATCCACGACTGTGGCATTGCCGCAATATGCCGCCGGACAGCCCCTTCCCCGGGGTCTTTCAAAGTCCCACACTTAATATAGGCGATCCTATTCGCGCCTTCTCTCGGCGACAGCGTCTCGGACCTGTATCGCCCAGTGCAGCCGCTCGACACCCTGCCAGACCTTTTTCGTTCCCGGGAGCGGCTGCCTCGGCGAGGGATGAGAGCCGACGAGGCACCCGAGGTCTATGACTGCCGCCCTGATGTCGGGTGGCTTTCCGCCGGGCAATCTCACGACATTCCGGTGCCTCTGCGACTCCAGCAGTGCGCAGAGCAGGTCGAGGTCTTCCTCCGGGAACACCTCGGTCGCCGGGGTCTCGGGGCGTTCCCGTGCGAGGACGGTCAGGTCGGCGACATGGACGGCGGTGACCGCGTCGAAGGCGAGGCGCTCATATGAATCAAACCGAAAAAGGAAACAAGGGCTGAATTTCCTCCCGGAACGCCCTTGAATTTGAACATGGATGCTGACCAGTCATGGCGGGACGCAATATTTATCTGGGTTAGAAATGAATGTTGCTTATGTTATCATCAGCCGGAATATGTTGAATCAGAGACAGAACAATGCGTCTGGAAGTCGCGGACAACAGTCAGGAACTGAATAATCTCGGGTTTCCCAAGCAACCTTCCGAGACCCGGGTAATCGTCGCGATGTCCGGCGGAGTTGACAGTTCAGTTGTGGCGGCGATGCTTGCCGAACAGGGCTATGAAGTCATCGGCATCACGCTTCAGTTATATGACCATGGATCCGCACTCGCGAAAAAGGGAACCTGCTGCGCCGGACGGGACATTCACGATGCCCGCAGAATCGCCGCTGACTTCGGATTCCCGCACTATGTTCTCGATTACGAATCCCTGTTCCGTGAATCAGTGATAGACGAATTCGCAGACAGCTATCTGGCGGGTGCGACGCCTGTTCCCTGCGTCCGCTGCAACGAGAGGGTGAAGTTCAAGGAACTGCTGGAAACCGCGCGGGATCTGGGCGGCGACTGTTTGGCGACAGGACACTATATCCGCCGGGAGAACGGTCCGAAGGGGCCGGAACTCCACAGCGCGGCGGATCAGCGGCGGGATCAGTCTTACTTCTTGTTCACCACCACCCGGGAGCAGCTAGATTATCTTCGGTTTCCGCTGGGCGCGATGCGTTCAAAGGCGCAGACGCGGGAACTCGCGCGAAAATACGGACTCAGCGTTTCCGAAAAACCGGACAGTCAGGACATCTGTTTTGTCCCTGACGGCAGCTATGCCGATGTCATCAGGAAGCTGCGGCCGGATTCGGCGGAGTCCGGCGACATCGTCGACGTCCGCGGCAACCGGCTCGGCGCTCACCGGGGAATCATCCATTACACGGTAGGGCAGCGTCGAGGCCTAGGCATCGGCGGGCTTTCGGAACCGCTCTATGTTGTCCGGCTGGACGCCGCCAGAAAACAGGTCGTCGTGGGTCCGAAAAGCGATCTGCAGTCAAAGGAAGTTCACGTCCGTCAGATCAACTGGCTGGGAGATGACCCCTTCACGGCGGGTCGTTCGTGGAATCTCCGGGTCAAAATCCGCTCTACCCGGCCGCCGGCGGAGGCGGTTGTCCGGTCAACAGGAAACGCAGATGCAGAGGTTGAACTGCTTGATCCTGAGATGGGAGTATCGCCGGGGCAGGCCTGCGTCTTCTATTCCGCCCAAGGAAGCCGGGTTTACGGCGGCGGTTGGATTTGGACCGGAGCGTGAATCGGCGGCGGGTTAAGCTAGGTTTACAGTTCCGGCCATTGACGGCGCGTGGGCTTGAGGGAGGAATTTTGTGTCACTTCAGAATGTCTTGGAAGAAATAGACCGATCCATTGAAACGGCAACCGCCCGGTTGTTCGATTTTTTGAGGATTCAGTCGATTTCGACGGATTCCGCTTTCCGCGGCGATTGTGACCGTGCCGCTGACTGGCTTGTCAGCGAACTTCGCGGGATCGGCTTCGAAGCTTACAAAAGGACCACATCTGGTCAGCCCATTGTGACCGCCAAAGGTTCAGCGGATGGCAATGCGCGGCTGTTTTACGGGCATTATGATGTCCAGCCGGTCGATCCTTTGGAAAAATGGGAGCATCCGCCTTTCGAGCCGTTCATCGAGGCCCGTCCGGAAGGTGAAGTGATCCGCGGACGCGGCGCCAGCGATGACAAAGGTCAGCTGATGACATTCGTTGAAGCTTGCCGGGCGTGGAAAAATGTCACAGGTTCCGTTCCCCGGAACCTCAAATTTCTGTTTGAGGGAGAGGAGGAATCCGGATCTCCGTCTCTGATTCCGTTTCTTGAGAACAATGCGGATGAACTTCGGGCTGACATTGCGCTGATCTGCGACACCGGCCTGATTGATCGTGACACGCCGGCGGTCGTTCTGATGCTGAGAGGAATACTCAGCGAGGAAATCACCGTCACCGGCCCTGACCGTGATCTGCATTCAGGAATGTTCGGCGGAGTCGCCATGAATCCGATCCGCGCCCTGACCAAGATACTGGCTGGTCTCCACGACAGCCGCGACAGGATAACCGTTCCCGGATTTTATGACGGCATCGCTGATCCCCCCGCTGACGTCCTTACCCAATGGAAGTCGCTGGGAAACCGGCAGGAACAACTGCTCGGCCCCGTCGGGCTGTCTTCGCCGGCAGGAGAAGCCGGACGCACGCCTCTCGAAATGGTCTGGTCGCGACCCTCCTGCGACGTGAACGGCATATCAGGCGGATACAGCGGCCGCGGCTTCAAAACCGTGATTCCCTCTCAGGCATCGGCGAAAATCAGTTTCCGGCTGGTCGAAGGGCAGGATCCGGCCGAAATACGAAAACAATTCAGATCGTATGTACGATCCATGCTGCCCTCCGACTGTTCTGTGTCATTTGAAGGGCACGGCGCGGCGGCCGCAAGCCGCTTTTCGGCCCGACACCGCCTGTTTGAAACTGTTCGGAGATCGTTGTCAGAAGAATGGCCGTCGGCTGCCGTGTATGCCGGATGCGGAGGGTCGATACCCGTCGCGGAGCATTTCAAGAAGATTCTGGGCATCGAATCCGTCTTGGCAGGTTTCGGCCTGGACGACGACCAGATCCATTCGCCGAACGAAAAATATGACCTGAGAAGCTTCCGGCTGGGCATCCGGAGTTGGGCGCGGGTCCTTGAAGCAAGCGCATGAACGGCGCCGCCTCTCAATGAGAGTTCAGCAAAGATGCTTTCAGAACAAGATGTGAAAACTGATTCCAGACAGCCTGTTGAGGTCATCCTCGCCGAACCCCGCGGCTATTGTGCCGGCGTCGTGCGGGCGATCCAAATCGTCGAGCAGGCACTGAAGCTCTGGGGTCCGCCGGTCTATGTCCGCCATGAAATCGTGCATAACCGGCATGTGGTCGACTCGCTGAAGGCCGAAGGGGTTGTGTTCGTGGACGAACTGTCGGAATGCCCGAATGACCGTCCGGTCATTTTTTCAGCGCACGGTGTGCCGAAATCGGTGATTGCTGAAGCGAAGCGCCGCAAGATGCTGTTCGTCGATGCGACCTGTCCTTTGGTATCCAAGGTCCACAGCGAATCCATCTGGCATATCCGCGCCGGCAGACAGATCGTCATGATCGGCCACAGGGACCATCCGGAAACAATCGGCACGATGGGACAGGCGCCTGAAGGCGAAATCATCCTGATAGAGAACAAGGAAGAAATCAGCGGCATAAGTCCACGTGACGAAACGAAACTCGCTTATGTCACGCAGACGACGCTCAGCCATGACGACACCGCAGAGACGATCAAAAAGCTCAAAGAGCGCTTTCCGGCCATCGTCGGTCCGAAAACCAGCGATATCTGCTACGCGACCACGAACCGGCAGGAAGCGGTCAAAGCGATCGCGCCGATGATTGACGCGCTGATCGTGGTCGGGGCCCCCAACTCTTCAAACTCAAGGCGGCTGGTTGAAACCGGCAGGCGGGCGGGATGCGGTTCCGCGCAACTGGTGCTGGGCGCTGATGATATCGACTGGCGACAACTGGACGGCGCCGCGGCGGTCGGAATCACGGCCGGCGCATCCACTCCTGAAATTCTGGTTGAAGGCGTGCTCGACGCGCTCCGCCGCAGGTTCGATGTGACAATCCGCTCGGTCACGGCGGCCAAAGAAGAAACAGTATTCTCCCTGCCGCGAAAGTTCAGCGAATACGCGCTCAAGCCGGACGAAGAGAATCGCTGATGCGGCGGCCTGCACGGGACTGACAATTGGGTTCATCCGCACACGACCGAAAGACGATTCAGTTTTATGACCGTGAGGCCGCGCGATACGCCGACTGGTCGGGACGGGAACGGTCATACATTTTGCTCGACAGACTGGTCGAAAGGCTGCCGAGGGGAAGCAAGGTTCTGGATGCAGGCTGCGGCGCCGGGTGGGATTCCGAGAGGTTTGCTGCGGCTGGGCTCAGAACAGTTTCCATTGATGCGTCCGCCGGACTGGTTGCCGAAGCGAATCGCAGGCCGGGCGTAACCGCGGCGCATATGAGATTTGACCAGCTGAAATCGGATCAGGAATTCGACGCGGTGTGGGCGAACTCCGCGCTTCAACATGTCGATCGGCCGGCATTGCCGGGCGTGTTGTCGATTCTTTCCGGTGCGCTCAAAATCGGAGGCTATTTTTTCGCTGCCGCGCACCGCGGCACGGTCACCCGCCGCGACTCATTGGGCCGGCTCTATTGTCACTACACACGAGACGAACTTTCCGAACACTTGCGCGGCGCGGGACTGGAAATCCTTTCGGTTCACTCCGCCAAGAGCCTTGGATTTGACGGGTCGGCGATCATCAGCTTGCTGGTCGAGAGCCGCAGATCCGCATCTTCCAACCTGCCGATTCATCACAATCGTCCGACGACAACCAAGAATAACGGCATCGCCGCAATCTAAGGTGACAGCCGGAACCGCGGGAGCCGGCGCCGACCTCGGCCCCGCCTATAGTCGGCGTTTGAGCGCCTTTTGTAAATCAACCTTCGCTCTTTTCCGATCGCGCAAAAGCGACGGCAGTTCGAATTCCGATATCCTGATCGTCGGCTTGAGGCCGTGCCGGTGCGGCAACAAATCCCGACAGGCGTCAAACAGCGCGCGCTGAGCAGCGCGGCCGCCATGGAATGGAAATTCAGGTTTGGGCTTCCGGTAACCTGGCGGACCCTTCTTGAAGGCGTCATCTGAGTGTTGATCGCACCATGATCCATAGGTGTCGATATCAAAGCCAAGACAGACGTCTTCAGGATAGTGTTTAAGAGTCAAAGACCGATATGCTGTGAAATGCTGCGACTCGTCGAACTCAATGATGCGTTCATGCTCCGGGAGGTAGCCGTCAAGCGGAAGCCGGCGGGACTTTTTACTTCTCATAGCTTCCGGATCGCCGCCAAGAGCGATGAATAGCCGCCACAACTCGTTTTCGGACGGCGAAACCCGGTTCGTCAGCCAACCGAAATTTCGCTTCGTCTCCACTACGATCCCTGACTCACGAACGAGACAAAGGAACATGTCCTGACTGGCACCCATCAAAGCGCTCCATTGCTCATGGCTGAATTCCGTAAGGTCCTCAATTGTATTCGTGCGGTTCCCCGGCCTCCGCGCTGCGACGAAAGGCGGGGCACGAAAGAACTTATCTCCCGTCGCAGAGTGGTCGCTTTTGACTTGCCGCCAGCGGGAATTTCCGCTGCGTGCGGAACGCCAGAGCCGGGCGCCCGGCAGCTATCCGATCTCACTGGTTTTGACGGCGCGCCCCTCGGCGGCGGACTTGACGCATGCTTCGGCGAGCAGCAGGGCAAGACGCCCGTCTTCGAATCCGACCGGAACGGGCGCGCCGTTCTCAATGGAATCGACGAAACAGCCGATCTCGGCGTCGAATGCCTCGCGGTAGCGCTCGATGAAGAAATGCTGGAGGGGGGCGGAAATACCGGTCGCGCCGGCGATATGCCTGGTCACCTGATTCTCACGCCGGTTCCCGGAAATCAACATGCCCTTCGAGCCGAAAAGCTCCACACGCTGGTCGTAGCCGTAGACCGCCTCGCGCGAGTTGGTGATGACCGCCTGTCTGCCGCTGTCGGCAGTCAGCGTGACGGCGACGGTGTCGAAGTCGTGGCATCTCTCCATCAGCGCCGGGTCCACGAGGCGGGAACCCGCGGCGAACACCGAGGTGAATTCTTCCCCGAGCATGAACCGGGCGAGGTCGAGGTCATGAATCGTCATGTCGCGGAAAATGCCGCCCGAAGTCTCAATATAGCCGTCGGGCGCCATTCCGGGATCGCGCGAGGTTATAATCACTTGGCGCAGTTCGCCGATCTCCCCTTCCGCCGCCGCTTTCCGGACCGCCGCATGGCCCGGATCGAACCGGCGCGCGAAGCCCAGCATGACCGGCACATCCGTCCCGGCGATCCGTTCTTTCAGCCCGTTCACGCGCGCCAGAGACAGATCAATCGGCTTTTCACAAAGAACCGGCTTGCCGGCTTTCACCGAGGCTTCCAGATACCCGGCATGGGTAGACGTGGGCGATGCGATCAGCACGGCGTCGACCGTGTCGGAAGCGACGGCTTCCCCGGCGGCAGCGAAATTCTGAACGCCGTGTTCCCCTGCCACCTCTGCTGCGGACGGCGCGCAGACATCAAACACGCCCGCGAGATCCGCGCGGGGATGCGCGGCGATGTTGCCTGCATGCATGCGGCCGATGCGGCCGCAGCCGAGCACGGAAATTCTCAGCAATGTCTTCTCCCGGATTTTCTCCCCTGACAATCATTGCAAAAGACCCCGATTGTCAATAATCTTTCCGCAGCATGCCGTAACGGGCTTTCGGGGAGGAGGACGAAATGGCGGCAGAAACCATGCGTTTGACGATGGCGCAGGCGGCGGTCCGCTATCTGTGCGCCCAGCGCACCGAGGTCGACGGCGGGCGCGTTCCCCTCTTCGCGGGGGTCTTCGCGATTTTCGGTCACGGCAACGTGACCTGTCTCGGCGAGGCGCTGGAACGTGTGCAGGATCAGCTTCCCACTTGGCGTGGCCAGAACGAACAGTCCATGGCTCTCGCCGCGATCGCTTACGCGAAAGCGAAAAAGCGGCGTCAGATCATGGCCGTTACCTCCTCCATCGGCCCGGGGGCCACGAACATGGTGACCGCCGCGGCCGTCGCCCACGCCGACCGTCTGCCGGTTCTGCTGCTGGCCGGAGATACGTTCACTGACCGGCTTCCCGATCCTGTACTGCAGCAGGTCGAGCATTTCGGTTCCCCGAGCGTCACGGTCAACGACAGTTTCCGCGCCGTGTCGCGCTACTGGGACCGCATCACGCATCCGGCGCAGATCATCCAGTCCCTGCCTCAGGCCGTCGCGACGATGCTGGATCCGGCCGACTGCGGCCCGGCCTTCATCAGCTTGCCGCAGGACATCCAGGAAACCGCTTACGGCTACCCCGGGGAATTCTTCGCCGAGACGGTTTGGACAGTTCCGCGCCCGCGGCCCCCGCGCGACCAGGTCGCGGCGGCGGCTGAAATTCTGAAATCCGCCCGGAATCCGCTGATCATCTCGGGCGGCGGCGCACGCTATTCCGGCGCCGAGGAGGCCGTCGCCGCCTTCGCCGCCGAGCGCGGCATTCCGATGACCGAAACAATCGCCGGCAAGGGCACGGTGACTCATGACAGCCCGATCTACGCGGGTCCGATGGGCATAGAAGGCTCCGAAGCGGCCCGCGAACTGGCCGAATCGGCGGACGTCGTTATAGCCGTCGGCACGCGGATGCAGGATTTCACCACCGGTTCATGGACGGCTTTCCGCCGGGACGCGCGGTTCATCAACATCAACACCGCCCGTTTCGACGCCTTCAAACACCGGGCGCAGCCCGTTGTCGGCGACGCCCTCGAATCGATCAATGAGATCAACGCCGCTCTCGGCGGCTACAAGGCCCCGGCGGAACGGATGAGAACGGCCCGGAAACTGTACGCAGACTGGAACAGGGCGCTGGACGAGGGTCAGGCGCCGACGAACCGGGAAACGCCGAGCTACGCGCAGATCATCGCCGTCGTGAACAAAGGTGCCGAACCCGAAGACGTGCTGGTCACCGCCGCCGGCGGCCTGCCCGGCGAGGCCGTCAAGAACTGGCGCTGCAAGGCCCCTCACACGTTCGACTGCGAATTCGGTTATTCCTGTATGGGTTACGAGATCGCCGGAGGCTGGGGCTGGGCCATGGCGATGGGCGGCAAAGGCACGCCGATCGTCATGACCGGCGACGGATCTTACATGATGATGAATTCCGACATCCATTCCTCCGTGCTCGCCGGCTTCAAGATGATCGTCGTCGTCTGCGACAACGGCGGGTTCGGCGTCATCAACCGGCTGCAGACCGGCATGGGCGGAGCGGCCTTCAACAACCTGCTGGCCGATTGCCGCGGCGCGGACAAGGCGGCACCGAAGCGCGTGGACTTCGCCAGGCACGCCGAAGCCATGGGCGCCTGCGCACGCCATTGCGAGAGCCTCGCCGATCTGGAAGCCGCCATGGAATGGGCGCGGACGACGGATGTCACCACCGTCATCAGCATCGCCTGCGACCCCTTCGTCTGGACGCCCGGCGGAGCCGGCTGGCATGTCGGCGCGCCCGAAGTCAGCCCGCGCGAAAGCGTGCGGAAAGCCCGCCGGGATCAAGAGGAATTCCGCAAAAAACAGCGGCTCGGAGTGTGAACATGTTGAAGGCCGCACACGGCATTCCGCGGCGGAAAGGCGGCCTTGATGACCCGACGGACGATGCCGGACCCGGTCAATGTCCGCGCAGGGACGCCGATGCGGAACCGGCCGGTACTGAAACCGGCCGCCGCTTTCCGGCCGACAACGGCGGATTCGGCCCGGTCTCCGGCAAATATCGTATCCCGGTCAATGTCGGCCGGTTCCCGGAACCCCCGCTCGACGCCGCCGCCAGGACTGGGACAGAGCGAATCGCTGGAAAGCATACCCTCTCCAAGGCCGCGGACGCACCGTGCGCCGTCTACGGCGAAACCGTTCGCTTTGCACAGGGGGAACGGGGCGCGTTATCAGCCAGGACGTCTGAGTTGAGCGAAGCCAGGCAGAATCCGGTCGCCGATACGCCTTCGGCGATGGCAAGAAAGGCGCATGACGGACTCTTGCGTGTCATGGGCGCCGTCGGATACGGGACGGCGGCATGAACCGGATCGACAAAAAAATCGCCGTCATCACTGGCGGCACCCAAGGTCTCGGCGCTGCGGTCGCCCGCCTTTTCGCGCGGGCAGGCGCTGCGGGCATCGCAATCGTCGGGCGCGGAAAGAGGAAAGGTCTGAGGCTAGCCGCCGCCATTACGTCGGAAACGGGCGTGCCGGTCGAAATGATCGCCGCCGATCTCGGCAATATTGAAGCCGCACGGGGAGTCATCCCGGCCGCCGACACGAAGTTCGGCAGGGTCGACATCCTGGTGAATGCCGCCGGATTGACCGACCGCGGCAATCTTCTGAACACGACGCCCGAGCTTTTTGACGCCATGTTCGCGGTCAACATCCGTGCTCCGTTCTTCCTGATGCAGGATGCGGTCAAAGTTATGGAGCGCGAGGGGACCGAAGGCCGCATCGTCAATATCGGCTCGACCTCGTCGCGCGCCGGGCAGCCATTCATCACACCCTACTGCGCCTCGAAGGCGGCGCTTTCGACCTTAACGCGCAGCGCGGGCTACGCGCTGATGCGCAACCGGGTGCGCGTGAATCAGCTGGACATCGGCTGGATGGCGTCAGACCATGAACGCGCCCTGCAGCTTGAAGAATCCGGTGATCCCGACTGGGAAGCCAAGGCCGGCGCCGGTCTGCCCTTCGGCCGTTTGCTCGATCCCGGAGAGGTCGCGCGCGCCGTGTTGTTCCTGGCCTCGGACGATGCGGGCATAATGACCGGCTCGGTCATCCATTACGATCAATCGGTCTGGGGCGGCTATGACAGCCAAGCCCCCGGTCCGGCAGAGAAGCTGGCCGGGTAACGGCATGAGCGTGCGCGTCGCCGTAATAGGAGCAGGGGTCATGGGAAGCGATCACGCCCGCATCGTGGCCAGCGACCTTCCCGGCGCGCGGCTGCAGCTTGTCTGCGACGCTGATGAAGAGAGAGCGCGCAGCGTGGCGGACGCACTCGGCGCATCGGACGCGGGAACCGACACCATGGCGGCCGTTGCCCGCGAGGATGTCGACGCTGTCATCGTGGCGAGCCCCGACGACACACACGCCGAACTGACAATCGCCGCGGTCAAGGCCGGCAAGCCGGTTCTCTGCGAGAAGCCGCTCGCGCCGACGCCGCAGGAGTGCCTGCAGGTGGTCGAAGCCGAGATCAAAACCGGCCGGCAGCTGATCCAAACCGGCTTCATGCGCCGCTTCGATCCGTCGTACTTGGAAATGAAGGCCGCGCTGGACGGCGGCGCCTTGGGCAGAGCGGTAATGATGCACAATTTTCACCGCAATATGAAAGCGCCGGACTGGTTCAAGGGCCAGATGGCCATTTCCAGCTCAGCGCCGCATGAATTCGACATCGCCCGCTATGTTCTGGGCGCCGAGTACCGCTCCATCACCGCGTTCCAAGGAGCGGGGGCCGGATCAATCATGCCGGTCATGATGGTGCTTGAAACCACGGGCGGCCAGCTTGTGACTGTCGAAGTGAACAACAATGCCGCCTACGGCTACGATGTCCGGGGAGAGCTGGTGGGCGAACAGGGGTCGATCAGTTTCGGCGAGCCGGTTCACGCGACCTACAATCTGGCCCTGCGATCCGCCGGGCGCTACGGGGAAGATTGGCGCCCGCGCTTCGCTGAAGCCTACCGGCGGCAGAACAAAGCCTGGCTGGCCGGCGTGACGGCAGAGAGACCGGATCCGTCCGCGGCTGATGCTTGGGACGGCTATTGCGCGACCGCAGTTGCGGAGGCCGGCATCGCCTCGCTGGAAACAGGCGCCCGAGTCACCTTGGAGCCGCCCCGTACGCCGTCACTCTATGCGCGGAAACGACAGGCCGGCATGATCCGTCAGGGAGAGAAATGAGCCTTCTGGAGATCAAGAAAATAACCAAAAGCTTCGGTGCGATCCATGCGCTGCAAGGCGTTGATCTGTCGATTAAGCCGGGTGAAGCCGTGGGGCTGATGGGTGACAACGGAGCGGGAAAATCCACGCTGGTGAAGATCGTCGCGGGAAATTTCCCTCCGACAAGCGGAACAATAAGCATCGAGGGAGAAAGCGTCGAATTCTCAAAGCCGATCGATGCGAGAGAAGCGGGGATCGAGATCGTCTACCAAGATCTCGCGCTTTGCGACAACCTGACTGCCGGCGCCAACGTCTTCCTCGGGCGCGAGTTGAAAAAGAAAGCCGGACTGTTTTCCATGCTCAACTATGCGGCGATGTACAAACGCGCCGGCGAACTTTTCGCGGAACTGAAATCGGAGACGCGGCCGCGCGACCTTGTCCGGCAGATGTCAGGGGGTCAGCGGCAGGCCGTAGCCATCGCGCGGACACGCCTTTCAGATCCGAAACTCGTTCTCATGGACGAACCCACTGCGGCGATCTCGGTGCGTCAAGTCGCAGAGGTTCTGGCCCTCATCAAGCGTCTCAAAGACACAGGTCATGCGGTGATCCTGGTGTCCCACAGAATGCCGGATGTCTTCGAAGTCTGCGACCGCGTGGCCGTTCTGCGCCGCGGCACAAAAGTTGCCGACAAGCGCATCAGCGAAACCACCCCGGAAGAAGTTACGGGACTTATCATCGGGGCGATTGAAGCAGCATGACCGACACGACTGAGAACAGAAAAGACCACGCCGCCATTGATGAGAGCATCACCTCACGGCAGGAAGTGTCGGGTTTCGCAGTTATTCTGCGCGCCCAGCCCTTCTGGGTGTTCCTGGCGCTTGTCACCCTTGGGCTGGTGATGACCTTCGTCTCGGACGTTTTCATGACCGAGCGCAATATCTTCAACATCACGCGCAACATGGCGTTCTTCGGAATCATGGCTCTCGGCATGTCCGCAGTGATCTGCACCGCCGGCATTGATCTCAGCGTCGGATCGCTTGTCGGCCTCTCAGGCATTGTCACCGGGCTGATCATGCAGGCTGGCTACGGCATCGAACTGGGGTTCATCGGCTGTATTCTGGCCGCCGCCGCTGTGGGACTCGTGAACGGGATGTTGATCGCTTATCTCAAAATGCCGCCGTTCGTCGTCACACTCGGGATGCTCTCGATTGTCGTCTCATTGGCAAGGGTTGCGTCCAATAACCAGATGATCTGGAATTTCGGCCCCGACCAGGAACTGTTCGAGTGGATCGGCGGTGAAAGCATTCTGGGAGTGCCGAATGTCGTGTGGGTGCTGTTGATCCTGACTGCCGTCTTCTGGTGGGTCTGGCGCTATACGACTTGGGGCCGCTGGGTGATCGCCATCGGCGGCAATGCGCACGCAGCCAAGCTTGCCGGCATCCCGGTTGAACGCATTATTGTATCGGTGTACGTCGTGTGCTCGCTGTGCGCGGGTCTCTCCGCCTTTCTCTTTGTGGGTTACACCGGCTCAGTCACGAACGGCATGGGTTTCACCTGGGAACTGACCGTCATTGCCGCCACAGTGATCGGAGGCGCGAATCTTATGGGCGGAATCGTTTTCGCCTTAGGCGCTCCCATCGGCGCGGCCCTCATCGAGCTTATTCGGAACTCACTGTTGCTCGCCGGGATCCCGGCCCTTTGGCAGCAATTCTTTGTCGGACTGTTTCTCATCCTCGCGGTGCTTTTGGAACAGATCCGCAACCGCGGGGGGAAATAACCCCGCAAGACTCCGCTCTTCAAAAACCAATGGAGGATATCATGAAGAGATTATTCGCAACCACCCTCATCGCGGCCGCCGCGATGTCGGGCGCGGCGTTGGCCGACGGTCACGCCAAAACCTTTGCCTTGGTACCCAAGGCGATGAACAACCCGTTTTTCGACCTGGCCCGTGACGGCTGCTACCAAGCTCAGGAAGAGCTGGCTGACGTGACCTGCGAGTATATCGGCCCCAGTGAGCACACTGAGCTCGAACAGATTCAAATCGTGCAGGATCTCATCACCAAAGGCGTGGACGGGATCGCCGTGGCACCCTCAAACGCGCCGGCCATGGCCAAAGTTCTTGAAGCTGCCATGGATGCCGGCATCCCGGCCATCACTTGGGACTCGGACCTGTTGCCTGAGGACGCCGGCATGCGCATGACCTATATCGGCACCAAAAACTACGACATCGGCGTGAATCTGGCCAAGCTGGTCCAAGCGCGTCATCCTGACGGCGGCACCATCTGCCTGCAGACCGGCGGCGCCGCGGCAGCCAACCACAACGAGCGTCTGAAGGGCGTGCGTGACACGCTCTCCGGCATGGACACGGGCACCCCCCCCCCTGGCAAAGAACTCACGGGTGAAGGCGGCTGGACCGAGATTTCCGGATGCCCGCTCATCACCAACGATGACGGCAACGTCGCCGTGCAGGGCATGTCCGATATCCTGGCTGCCAACCCGGATCTGACCGCCTTCCTGTCGACCGGCGCTTTCACCCAGTGGTTCGATAACGCTTACCGTCAGGCCGCCGCGCCTTACAAAGCCGAAATGGCTTCCGGTGAGTTGACCGTCGTCGTGGCCGACACTCTGCCAATGCAAATGGGGCAGCTCAAAGACGGTCTGGGCAACGGCCTCGTCGGCCAGCGCCCCTATGAAATGGGCTATAAGTCCATGTTCATCCTGAAAGACATCACGGAAGGAAAGTCGGTCGACGATCCGATTTACACCGGTCTTGATGTCTGCGACAATGACAACATAGACACCTGTCTGCAGTAAACCGGTTGTGTCCCGGCTCGGCGGCGTGGGCGTTCCCGCGCCGCTTCCCCGGTTCCGGACATCCATGAGCCGTCCGGCTTCCGATGAAAAGGCCGTGCTCAGCGGCAGCCACGCTGACAGCAGCGCGGCAGTTTGGAAGATGGACAGATCAGCGGGCGGCGATGACCGCGCATGTCTGAGGACGGCGCATGAGCGCCTTGAGTGACTCGCCTTCCTTTACCGCCGGCGTTTATCCGAAGCCGACGCGCGGAGCCGGACCGACCTGAGAGTTCAGCGGCCCTCAAATTCAGGCTGGCGCTTTTCGATAAAGGCCAGAATTCCCTCGCGGAAATCCCTTGTTTTGCCGGCTTCGCCCTGCAGTTTGGCCTCAAGCGCGACCTGCTCCTCGAAATTGTTGACGGAACCGGCTCTGATGGCTCGCTTGATCCGTTTGTAAGCCTCGGTCGGACCGCGTGCGAGATGCAGCGCGCGCGACCGCCAGCGCTCAGCGAACCGATCATCGGCGACGGCCTCCCAGATCATACCCATCCGGCAAGCGTCCCCGGCCGTGATCTTGTCTGCGAACAGCGCGGCGCCCATTGCCCTCGCGATGCCGATCTGCCGCGGAAGCAGCCAAGTGCCGCCGGCATCGGGAATCAATCCGATTCGCGCGAAGGCCTGCATGAAATACGCGCTCTCCGCGGCGATCACGACATCGGCCGCCAATGCCAGATTCGCGCCCGCGCCGGCCGCGGCCCCGTTGACCGCGGCAATCGTCGGAATTTCCAGATCGCCGATAGCCCTCAGCATCGGGAAATACTCGTCTCTCAGAATCCGCTCCAGATCGGCGTCAGCGGGATTGACCCGGTCACCCAGATCCTGCCCCGAGCAGAATGCGCGGCCTTCTCCGGTCAGCACCAGCGCCCGCCCGTATTCCGGGGCGGATTTCACCGCATCTGCGATTTCCCCGCGCATCTGGCTGTTCAACGCGTTCATCACGTCGGGACGGTTGAGGGCAAGCACGACAACCCCGTCTTCAACCTCGAATTTAATTGTTCCGTATTCAGTCATATACACCCCTGCTCAGCACCGGCCGCAGACCGGAACGAAAGCGCGGATCAATCCCGCCGAATCAACTCGTCAAGCCTGCGTTCTTCGTCATCCGTCAGCGGATGCTGATCCCGGCCGCGGGATTTCCATCCCCTTCTCACATATGCGGCCGCGCAGGCCAGCGCAAAACAGAACAACACGGGACCCGCGAAATAGACGATGTAATTTCCGCCGCTCAGTTCCGGCTTCAACAGCACGAATTCACCGTAGCGTTCAGTCACGAAATCGTAGACTTCCTCGTCGCTCATGCCATTGACGAGCTGCTCGCGCACCAGAACCCGGAGATCGCTCGCCAATGGGGCATTCGACTCGTCAATGGTCTCGTTCCGGCAGACGAGACATCTCAGGTTTTGAGAGATTGCCCTTGCGCGGCTTTCAAGTTCCGGATTCTGCAGGATCTCATCCGGTTCAACTGCCTGCGCAGCCGGCAGCCAAACCGCCGCGACGAGCATCGCCGGCGAAATAAAGCGCACGGCTCAGCCCGCGGCCTGAGCCGCGCGCGGCCGGCGATGACCGCCGGCCAGCCGGTAGCGGCGGTCAGCCAGACTGACCGTGCCGCCGAAAGCCATGACCAGTGCGCCGAGCCATATCCAGTTGGCCAGCGGCTTAACATAAGCTTTGACAGTATAGCCGCCGCCCGGCTGCCGGTCTCCGATCACGACATAAATGTCCCTGAAAAATCCCATGTCGATGGCGGCCTCGGTGGTATAGACGCCGGACACGGGATAAAATCTCCGCTCAGGATACAGCTTACCGACTGTGTTTCCGTCCGCCAACACTGAAAATTCCCCGCGGGCAGCCTGATAGTTCGGTCCCCGTACGCTGTCGGCTCCGTCGAACCGCAGCGAATACCTGTCGGAAATCCGGAATTGATTCCCGGGTTCGCTGTTTCGGATGACTTCGGTTTCCCAAGCGGTGACCGCCGAAATTCCGGCGATCGTGATCGCCAGCCCGGCATGCGCCAGGGATTTCCCCCATTCTGACCCGGGCAATCCTGCCAGACGCGTCAACAAGACCTTGATTCCCGCCCGCCGCGGCGCGGCGCGCTGCCGCAGATCAGCCAGCACCCCGGCTGTCAGCCAGACAGCCAAAGCCAAGCCGACAGGTCCGATCAGCGGGCCGCCTGACTGGAAATAGAGAACGGCCAGTCCGCAGGCGACCGACGCGGCCATCGCGGCCCGCATCCGCAGCAGGACGGATTTCACGGATCCCCGTTTCCAAGGTATCACAGCTCCAATCGGCAGAACGGCGGCGGCCGCCGCCAGAAACGGCGTGACCGCGGTTTCAAAGAAGGGCGGACCGACTGACAGGGAGCGGTCGAACATCAGTTCGGCCGCCAAGGGCCAGAATGTGCCGAGAAACACAACCAGCGCGGCAACCACGAGCAGCACGTTGTTGGCGATCATCGCCGTCTCCCGGCTGAATGCGGCGAAGGCGCCTTCCGGCGCGACGGCGGATCCGCGCAATGCGTACAGAAAAAGAGCCCCGCCGGTGAAAACCGTCAGGATGACCAGAATAAACGCGCCGCGGCCGGGATCGCTGGCGAATGCGTGCACCGAAGCGATGATGCCTGATCTCACCAGAAACGTGCCCAGAAGAGAAAAAGAAAACGCGAGAATCGCCAGAAGAACCGTCCAGTTCTTAAGCGATTCGCGCTTTTCGGCAACCATCGCCGAATGCAGCAGCGCCGTTGCGAACAGCCACGGCATGAAGGACGCGTTTCGACGGGATCCCAGAACCACCATCCGCCCCAGCCGAGTTCGTAATAGGCCCACCACGATCCCATCGCGATGCCGGCGGTAAGGAAAATCCAAGATGCGAGCGTCCATGGCCTGACCCACCGCGCCCAAGCCGCGTCCACACGCTTCTGAAGCAATGCCGCGACAGCGAAACTGAAAGCCACCGAAAGACCGACATAACCCAGGTAGAGCAACGGCGGATGGAAGGCCAGCCCGGGATCCTGCAGCAGCGGATTCAGCCCGGTTCCCTCGAACGGCGCGGGAAACAAACGCTCAAAGGGGTTCGAAGTAAACAGAATGAATGCGAAAAACGCACTCGCGACGGCAGCCTGAACAGACAGCGTCAGCGCCTTCAAGCGCAGCGGCAGTTCGCGGCCGAAACCGGCGACAAGCAATGAGAACAGCGACAGCACCAAGACCCACAAGAGCATGGATCCTTCGTGATTGCCCCAGACGCCGGTCAGTTTGTAGACGAGCGGTTTGGCCGAGTGGGAATTGTTCGCGACCAGCGCCACTGAAAAATCCGAACGGACGAAAGCAGACGTCAAGGCGGCGAATGAAAGCGCGGTCAGAGCGAACTGAGCCGCCGCCGCGGCAGATGCCAGCCGCATCCAAGCCGTCCATGCCAGCCGCCACCCGGCCGCCGGCACAATGCACTGGACGAGAGCGCACAAGAACGCCAGCACCAAGGCGAAATGGCCGAGTTCCGCCGTCAATGACGAACCCCGGCCAGCGCACTGCTGTAGTGAACGGAACGGCACTGGTAACACCGCCGCTCCGACCGCAGGCGCAGGCCGTTCGCGCCGGCCCTCATCCGTCTGGAGACTTGAATAGTCCCTGCTCCTTCAATGCGTCGGCGACCTCTTTCGGCATATATGTCTCATCATGCTTCGCAAGGACTTCAATAGCTGTGAAGACCCGGTTCCGGTAGCGGCCGAGCACGATGACCCCCTGCCCTTCGGCGAACAGATCCGGCAGGATGCCGTCAAAGGCGACCCTGACCGCATGGAGCTCGTCCGCCACCTCGAATTCGACCTTGCTTCCCTTCCGGACAACCGACCCCTCCGCGACCAGCCCTCCCAGGCGGAACAATTCCTCCGGATGCGGCTCTTCGGCGATGACATCCGAAGGCAGGCGGAAATATGCGATTCCGTCCCTGAAAGCGTATCCGACCAGCGCCGCGGCGACTGCAAGAAATCCGGCAGCCGTCAGCGCAAGCTGAATCCGGCGTCTTTTCCGCAGACGGCGCATCCGTCAGGGAAAGAGAGGCGGAGACAAAAGACCTGCTGTTTCCGGAATTCCAAGCATGAGATTGGCGTTCTGCACGGCTTGGCCGGATGAGCCTTTGGTCAGATTGTCCAGAGCCGAAAAAACCATCACCCGGTCTCCGCCGCGGTCCGGCGCCACGCCGAGATGGACAAAATTCGAACCGCGGACATCACGGGTCGATGGATGGCGGCCGAACGGCAGCACATGCAGGAAGGGCTCCTCTGCGTACCGCTCCTTCAACGAGGAATGGATGCCTTCGGCGTTTCCCCTGACATAAATCGTCGCGAGAATGCCGCGGTTCTGCGGCAGCAGATGCGGGACAAACGTCACCGCGACCTGCTGCCCGGCAGCGAGCGACAACTCTTGGTCGAACTCCGCCAAATGACGGTGTTTCGCGACGTTGTAGGCCTGGAATCCCTCTGACACTTCCGCGTGCAGCGTGTTTTCCCGCGGCGACCTGCCCGCGCCGGAAACACCCGTTTTCAAGTCAATAATGATACCGTCGTGATCAATGGCCCCGGCTTCAACAAGCGGCAGCAGCCCGTAGAGACCGGCTGCCGCGTTGCAGCCGGTGCAAGCTGTGATGCGGGATTTTCTGATCCGGTCCCGGTGAAATTCAGTCAGCCCGTATACGGCTTCGGCCAGCATCTCCGGCGCCGAATGCGGCAGACCGTACCATTGTCGGTAGAGCGCAGCGTCTTTCAGGCGGAAGTCAGCTGAAAGATCGACAATTTTCACCCCGTCCGGCAAGCCCCGGATCACCTCATGGCTGGCTCCGTGGGGAAGCGCGCAAAATACCAGACTGATGTCCGAATAATCTATTTCTTCGGCGCGCTTGATCGCCGGGAGGTCAAGGTGCCGGAAACCCGGGAACACCTCTTCAAGATTTTTTCCCGCATTCCGGTCCGCGGCAAGCTGCGTCACCGCCAAGCCGGAATGACCGGCGGCGATCCGCACCAGTTCGGCTCCGGTATAACCGCTGGCCCCAATGACTGCCACTTTCGCCATGCTGCCTCATTATCATTTGAACCGCGCCCGAAACCGGCGCTCCTTCGGAGATGCTGGGACGCCCCGGCCGAAACCTGAAAGCAGAATCAACAGGCGGACTCCCGCGCCGCTGACAGCACGGACAAGACGGAACTCACCGTTTGGAGAACTGGAAGCTGCGACGGGCCTTGCGTCTGCCGTATTTCTTGCGCTCCACGACTCGGGCGTCCCTTGTGAGAAATCCCGCCGCTTTCAGCGCGGCCCGGTGGGAAGGCTCATAAAGCTGAAGCGCCTTTGAGATGCCGTGCTTCACCGCGCCGGCCTGGCCGGACAGCCCGCCGCCCTTGACCGTGGCCATGACGTCGAACTGGTTTTCGACATTGACAAGTTGAAACGGTCTTCTGAGAATCATCTGCAGAACCGGGCGGGCGAAATAATCTTCCATATTCTTGCCGTTGATAATGATGCGTCCTGCGCCCGGCTTGATCCAAACGCGCGCGACGGCATTCTTCCTTTTGCCGGTCGCGTATGAGCGTCCATGTCGGTCCCGCTGAGGTTCGCGCTGAACGGTTTCTCCGACGATCAGCTCTTCATCCGAGGCAACACCCGCTTCCTGGAGATCCTCAAGTGACTGCAGCGTTTGGTTCATTTCGATGCGCTCCGGGTATTCTTGCTGTTCATGGCCGCAACCGCCAGTGTTTCAGGCTGCTGCGCTTCGTGTGGATGTGACGGTCCCGCGTAAACGCGCAAATTGGTCATCAGTCTGCGCGACAGCCGGTTGCTCGGAAGCATACGCTGCACCGCTTTGGCAACCAGACGTTCCGGATGTTCGCCTTCCAGAATTTGTTGCGCGGTCCGTGATTTGATGCCGCCCGGATACCCGGTGTGCCAGTAATGGGTCTTCTGTTTGTATTTGCGTCCTGTCAGCCGGATCTTTCCAGCATTGACGATGATCACATTGTCCCCGCAGTCCATGTGGGGCGTGTATATCGCTTTGTGTTTGCCTCTCAGCCTAGCGGCCACAATCGCCGCCAGCCGGCCCAAGACGACCCCTTCCGCGTCAATAATGATCCAACTCTTGCTGATGTCCGCGGGTTTCGCCGAAAAAGTCCGCATTGAATTTCCGTCCGGTCTTCTGCCCTCTCCACAATTCGTCCTCTTAGCGGAACTTCACCGCATGTCAACGGCTTTCTTCCATTAGCCGTTGATTTTACAATCGATTTAATTACGGTAATATAATACCTCATAACATTCGCATCGGTCGGCGGGCAGGACCGCGCAGGTGATTCGGATCTGCGCGACGGGCTCATTTCCCGCTTTCGGAAAACATGCGGACATCGTTGGCAGCCGAACGCTTGCATTTCTTCAGCAGCCGGGATTCGGCGGCAAGGTCCGCAGGCTCCGGCCCGCGTGTGAAGCCGGCTGAACGGTTCGCGGTCAATGCGCGCCTTTTCGGACCGGCGGATGCCGGCATCAGGATACAGACCGTAAAATCCGCCGGCATCAACACGGCCAGGCCGGAAACAGCCCTCTCCGGCACACGGATTGCCGCTGCCGCTCCGGCAGCGGATCCTGCCGGCGCACACGCCGGGGGGGGGCGACCTGAATGCCGCCTGATTTTTCAGGCGCAAAGCCTGAAGCGGCAGCCGGTTCTACGGACTATCACTTCAGTCCGTGAATTTCACCGAATTTTCTTTGCAGATAATCAATCAGAGGTTTTTCCGAGACTTCATCGCCGGTTGCCCTGTGGATGATGTCCAGCGGCTGAAAACACGCGCCGGAGCAGTGCACGTTGAGCCGCATCCACTCCACGGCAGGCATCGGATCACCGTTCTCCAGCGACTCATCAAGGTCGGGGAGGTCCGCCCTCAGGGCAGCGTGCAGGCAGCCGCCGTAAATGTTGCCGAGCGTGTACGTGGGAAAATAACCGAAATGCCCCCCTGCCCAGTGAATATCCTGAAGCATGCCGTTGGACGGTTTATCCACGGCGAAACCGAAATCCGATTCGAATCTTTCGTTCCAAGCCTCTTCAATGTCCGGGACTTCCAGCTCCCCCGAAATCAACTGCATTTCTAAATCATGCCGGAGCATGATGTGCAGATTATACTGCACTTCATCGGATTCCGTCCGGATATGGTTGTCAGCGATCCGGTTGCTGCGCTCATAAAATTCCCGCGCGTCGGCTGTGCCGAAATCGCCGAATTCTTTTCTCAGACGGCGGAACAGCCACCGGCAGAAGGCTTCAGAGCGGCCGATCTGGTTTTCGAAAAAACGGGACTGGCTTTCATGGACTCCCAGTGACGCGCCTGTCCCGACCGGCATCATCGCATATTCCGGGCGGATATTCTGCTCGTAGACCGCATGGCCGGTTTCATGAATCGTTGAATACAGGCAGTCAAAGATGTTCGTTTCATCGACGCGCGTGGTGATTCGGACGTCGTTCCATTCGCCGGATGTGAAAGGGTGTTTTGATATATCCAGACGTCCGCGCTGCCAGTCATAGCCGAATGCGCCCGCCAGCTCTTTCGCCAGCCGCAGCTGCTGTTCTTTCGCGAAACTGAAGTCCGCGGGCGGACGCGACAGGCCGGATCCCGGGATCACGTCCCGCAGCCTGACCAGATCCCGACGCAGCCGGGCAAAAACCTCCTTCACCCATTCCGCAGGAACATCGGGCTCGTATTTCCTCAGAAGCGCGTCGTAGCGGTTCCCGTCTTCAGCCAGTTCCGCCGCCTCCTGCCTTTTGAGGGAGACAATTTCCGCAAGGCTCGGCAAAAACAGGGAAACATCTTCTTTGTCCTTGGCTTCCGACCACTTGCTGACGGCCAGAGACGCTGCTTTTGCAATCGCCGCCGCCAAATCCGCCGGCACCGCCAGCGCCTGTTTTCTCCTGCGCTTGATGATCTTGAGGTTGGCTCCGCTCAAAGGATCCGTCGCAGTGCCGGTGGCGCGTTCCAGCAGGGAACCAAGTTCATCCGATGTCATGCGTTCGTGCACAGCCTCGGCGATGGCGGCCATCTGCTCAGCCCGCTGCCGCGCTGCTGAAGGCGGCATTTTGGTTTCCTGATCCCAGCCGGCCAGTCCGGCAAGCTGCTCAAGCGCCGCCGTCTTCCGCCAGTATTCCAGCAGAGATTCACAGCTTTTCACAATTCCGCCTCCTTGATTTCCATCCGACAGCCGGACGCTGACCGGCTGGATTCCCGCTGCATCATACCAAGACTGAAAATAACCCTTACTCTTAAGGGTTAACCTTGTTGTCGCACTGAGTCCCCCCCCCCCCCGAATTCTGAGCACCGCCTTCGTCAGACTTTTCAAAGCCCAAGGTGCGTAGGTATCTTCGTAATTTGCGCTTTAAATTAGCTTCGCGTGAGACGACTTTTATTACACGTCCATCAATATTTTTACGGGTATCCGTAATTCATGGTTGTTCCAGCCAGATTCCATTATAGTCAAGAAAAACTGTCTGTGTTGATGGCACAGCCAACTCGGAAAACTATTCAAGCAACAGCTTGGGCAACAGTATCGGGGTGCTGCCCAATCACTTGTACATAGGCTACGGCGAAGTCAGGGGCGGTAGCCCGCGCTTGCTCCCAGTCTCGCAGTGTCCCGACAGGAACATGGAAGCGACTGGCGAACTCAGCTTGAGATAGTCCAAGACCGGTTCGCGTCTTGCGGATCAGACGGGCACGTTGGCCGCGGTCCATAGCTTCAGTTGACACATCGAAGTCTTCTGGGTCTGCCGGATCAGACGGTAGAATGATATGCTCTTTCTTCACCTTATGTTGCTCCTTCTGACAGAAATGAAACGGGGCAGCTCGTCCCGCCAAGTGAAAACGCCAGTAAACAGCTTTTCATCCACGATACCGACCACCTTGAACCGTTCCTCTCCGTCTTCTGGCCGGATCAAGGGAATTATCAGGTGGTTTTCGTCTTCAAAGACGGCATCACCAAAAGCCAGAGACAGGTCGTGCCCCTTGAGATTAATGGAATCTTTGTTGGGGTCGAAGCGACTTACCATAGCTCACATATATACGGGATTCCCGCATAACGCAATCATATTTCGCCCGTACAACAATGAAATGCATCACCGGGTTCAGCCGGCGGCTCTCTGTCAGAATCAAGCTGTAGCAGATGCCGCGGCCGCCCCGCAAATGCGTTTCCGGCGGCCGCGGGTCATGAGAGCGGCGGGAATCCGTCGTGATCCAGCCGCTGGCCGGGGTCAGCCGGCAGCCGGAAAGTTCAGCTCCGCCTCTTCCAAGCGGTCCGCAGGCGGTTTCAGCGGGGGGGGCTGGCCCGAGCCGCCGCTGAGCCGCCGCACGGGACCGGAAATTTTTCGAGGACGCCCCTGCCCGGCTTCCAGCGCGCGCTGGAAGCCGGGCAGGGGCGTCAAGGCTTCATCCGCCCGCGGCCGCCTCCGCAGCCTCACGGAAAGCCTCCGCCGGGGTCCGGTAACCCAGGCAGCGGCGGGGGCGGTTATCAAGCGCGTCCTGCACCCTCCGGACCTCGGCGGGATCTATCGTCCGGAAGTCCGTCGACTTCGGAAGCTGTTCTCTCACCAGGCCGTTCGTATGCTCGTTCAAACCCCGGTCGCATGAACGGTACGGGCGGGCGAAGTGAAAGTCCGCGTCGAGAGCCCGCGAGACCTCCGCATGCTCCGCGAATTCCTTGCCGTTGTCAGCCGTGATCGTGTGAGTCATGTCGGACACAGGCTGAAGACACTTGATGACCGCGGCCCTGACCAAGGACGACGTCCTTCTCTCAACCTGTTGAAGCAAAGTCAATTTCGTCGCCCGGTCGACAAGCGAAACCAAGGCTCCCCGGTGCCGGACGCCGATGATCGTGTCCGCTTCCCAGTCTCCCGCCCGGGTCTTCTCCTCGACGATCGCGGGCCGCTCGGATATGTCCCTACGGCCCGGAATCACGCCCCGCCCGGAGCCGTTCCGGCCTCGGCGGCAGCGCTTCCGCCCCCGGCGGCGGAGACAGCGGAACAGGCTTCCCCCCGCCGCCCGGTCCGCATAGATGTGACGGTAAATCCAGGTCGGACTCACCGTCATGACACCCGTCATCGCTGAGCGGCCCGAAATCTGCTGCGGGCCTGTCCAGACATCAGACATATTTCGATGATCTTCCAGCTCATCGGCGACATCTTGCGGGGAACCGACGAGGCTTCCCGCCGCCGGGTTTCGGCCAGCCGCTGCGCCTGGCGGCAGCGGTAGCCCCGCAGCCCGGTGTTGCGGGCGAGTTCGCGGCTCACCGTCGACTGCGAGCAGCCGATCTCCGCCGCGATGCCTCTTTGCGAGAAACCGCTTTTCTTCAGCGCCTGAAGCTGGTAACGGTCAAACCAGGTCAAGTGGTTAAAGCCCGACGGCATGCGATTCCCTCCGTTTTCATCATAGAGAGTATCGCACCCGCTTGATCCGCATACAACATGTAGATCCGCCTCAATCGCGGTCTACAGATGAAGCGATGCATTTCGGAGTTTGGCCGGGGTTTTATGAAATGCAGAAGTCCGGCTTTTCGGCTGGAACAACCATGAATTACGGATACCCTGCTGGTGATTATCAGCGCAGATGAATACGATGAGAAAGACGTTCTCGCCATCACAGACGGGTTCCGGGAGAACGCCGACAGCTGGCGCGACTTGCTGAAGGGACTGAAGAAGCGCGGCTTGACAGTGCTACCCGAACCAGCGACAGGCGATGGTGCCCTCGGGTTCTGGACGGCTCTGCGCGATGTCTTTCCACACACGCGTGAGCAGAGATATTGGTCCACAAGACCGCGAACGTGTTGGGCACGATGTCCAGATCCCTGCATGAAAAAGCCAAGTCCGATCTGCAGGACATCTGGATGGCTGAGACAAAGAAAGAAGGCAATGCCGCCTTCGATCTCTTCGTAGAAACCTACGGCGTGAAACACGAAAAGGTCGTCACAAAGCTGATCAAGGACCGCGACGAGCTAGCCTTCTGCGACTTCCCGGCTGAGCATTGGAAGCACATCCGGACAACGAACCCGGTCGAGAGCGTCTTCGCCACGGTTCGGAACCGGATACGGAAGACCAAGGGATATCTGAGCCGCAAAACCGCCCTCGCCATGGTCTTCCGGTTGATGATGTCAGCCAAGAAAAAGTGGCGGAAGATCTCCGGGCCAAACCGTCTGCCCGAAGTCATTCAAGCCTCGCGCCGAGCAACCCCTGTGGACAACTCCTTATGGAATTATCCTTGGTTTGATTCATATGAGGGGTTGAGTTCAAAGGCGGGATCAAGCAACTTCAAGTTGCCGCCTGATGATGGCCGTCACCAACTTTTGGGCATAGCTCACGAACAGGTCGAAGGCGTCGTTTGCTTCTTTCTTCGTCTCTGCTATCCAGATGTCTTCGAGATCGGACTTCGCTTTCTCATGCAGAGACTTGGGCAAGGCACCCAACACGTTTGATGTCTTATGGACCCAGCACCGCTGCTCGCGCGTTTCCGGGCAGACATCGCGCAAGGCGGTCCAAAACCCGAGCGCGCCATCGCCGGTTGCGAGTTCGGGCGGGGCGGTCAGTCCACGCTTCTTCAAGCTCTTGAGCAGGTCGCGCCAGCTGTCGGCGTTCTCACGGAACCCGACCGTGATCGCCGGCACGTCCTTCTCGCCATACTCGTCAGCGCCAATAAGAACCGACATGCATTGATGATTATCGTCCAAGCGCAGCGCGAAGCAGACCCCGTCAGCCCAGATGTAGACATAGCGCTTGCCCGTGAGGTCGCGCTTGCGCCAGACCTCACACTCCTCCCGCCATGTTGCCTTCAGGCGGCTGATTGTCGAGGCCGGCAGCCCCTCCGCATCCGGTCCCAAAAGCGCGGCCAACGCCTCGCTGAAGTCACCCGTCGAGATGCCCTTCAGATAGAGCCAGGGCAGAAGCTCCTCGACCGATTTCGTCTTGCGCAGATACGGCGGCACCAGCGAGGAGCGGAACTAAATCTTGCTGTTGTCTGAGTTCGCACCATGGTCTCTCACACGCGGCACTGCAACTGGAACTGTTCCTATACCGGTCGTCACTTCGTGCTCGGGAAGAAAACCATGACGCACCAAACGGTGACGACCCGCCGCGTCCAGAAGATGCGCATGTTCGGCGATGAAGGCCGACACATCGGCTTGATCTCAGCAATTCCTTCGCTTCAGCCTGGATGACTTCGGTCAGTGGATCATGCGAAAATTCAGATGGCAGTTCGAACGGTAGAATGGTAGATTCGCCCATGGTGGCATATCCTTTTCTCTTCGAGAATTGACGGTGCTCTAAAACCGCCATGATATGCCGCCTGCTTCAGGCCGTCACCAACTTTCGGCTATATCTCCGTCCATTCCACTTGTCGGAACTCACGCATGTACCGGACGGTCCGTGGCAAATCACTGTCAAGAAAGGAGGAGCTTATACCCGGATACCGGACGATCTGATCAAATTGCATTATATCAGCAAACGGCAGAAGGCTGAACAGGCCAGATGAGTTCCAAAATACCGGATATCGACACCTGGAACGACTTCAGTTGAAGAGAAACACGAGTTTCAGCTGTTGAAGCATGAAAGTCGGTCCAGGGAAATTGGCATCTTCACGAAACAGACAATTCATAACCACCTATAGAATCTCGAATGTGTGACGATTCCCGCTTCCCGGTAAAGGATTGCGAGGGCAGGTGACGACAAGCCAGCGGAAGCGCCGCTTCAGCCCGCTCCGGCCGATGTGCGGCTCATCTGTTGGGCTGGTATCACAGTGAAATCCCGACTCGGAGAGTTCTCCCGCATTCAAAGATACAGACTACGCTTGCAGCCTGGCAAAGCCGCCGACCTGCTCACCTAGCCGTTAGTCTGGGGTACCGAGCCTCAAATCTTGCCCACAGCACCGCATGGAACAGCGCGACGGCTGCGAATTGGTGCACGATCGCCGCGGCCGGCGCCGCGGCCGCCAATGCCGTCGCGATGCCGAGCGCAGTCTGCGCCAGCGCAATCGCCGCCATCCAGTTGAATGCCGCCTTCGTCGACCGGGCGCCGCTGGCGCGGCTCAGCAGCCACAGCGCGGCGGCGGCGGCGGCAATCAAATATCCGAGAATACGGTGATTGAAATGCGCAAGCGACGGATTGCTGACGAAATTCACCAGCCAAGGATCATAATCGAAACTGTTCGAAGGAAATATTTCTCCATTCATCAGCGGCCATGTCGGAAATCCCTGCCCGGCGTCGTTTCCCGCGACAATCGCGCCTGCGAGCAATTGCAGAAAAAGCAGAGCGATCAGCCAGCCCGCGGCGCGCTCCAGCCCGGGATCCCGGGAACGCCTCGCCTGCAGGAGTTCGTGCCCCTCCCGGCCGAGCAGCAAAATCTCCCAGAATGTCAGCCCTGCCACCGCGAAAGCCAGACCGAGATGAACGGCCAGCCGGTAGGGCGCCACATCAAGCGCGCTGCCGGTCAAGCCGCTTTTCACCATCCACCAGCCTACCGCCCCCTGAACAACGACCAACGCTCCGACAGCAACTAGTCTCCTCAGCCGGCGGCCTGTCAATTCCCCGCGGACGGCGAACCAGGCGAAACCGGCCATCCAGACGATCCCCACCAGCCTGCCCAGCTGCCGATGCGACCACTCCCACCAATAGATGGTCTTGAACTCTGACATCGTCATGCGTGAATTCTGGATATTGAACTCGGCCGTCTGCCGGTATTTGTCGAATTCCGCCTGCCAATGAGATTCGTTGAACGGCGGAGTCACCCCGGTCACAGGCTTCCATTCGGTGATTGAAAGGCCTGAGTCCGTGAGCCTGGTCATCCCTCCGATCACGACCGTCAGGAGCATCAGTGCTAACAAAACGATCAGCCAGAGCCGCATTCCGGGGCGGCTTGCCGTGGCCGGCTGCGGCACCCGCCGGGCGGCGGATTCCGGACCGGTCTGCGTGTCCACCTCTTCAAATATCCGCCGTTTTGCCATTGTTGCCGTCAGCAGATTCAGCGGCGGCCGGTTCCGGATCTTCGCCGCATTGAGAACTCCGGCGCGCCAAAGCCCGCCGAATTCCGTGTAAAGTGCGGATTTCCGGGGCCGTAAGATCCATCCGCATGAACAAATTCCTTAAATTCAACCGCATGCCCGCTGATTTTTCCGGCGGGCGGAAATAGCCAGCCTGTTTAAGATCTTCCGCCAGCAAGTCAACAAACCGCTCCTTTTCCGTGACGTCCGCGGGCATCCGGACAAAACCTGAATCCGAACCGCCGGCCGGCGCGGAACGCATCCGCTCATAAGCGATCAGAGCGACGCATTGCGCCAGATTGATGGATTTGAACCGTGCGTTGACGGGGACCTCTATCACGGCATTGGCGGACGCCAGATCCATGTTGTTCAGCCCTGCCCGTTCCGGGCCGAAAATGACGGCGACCCGCTGCCCCCGTTCGATACGCCGACCAGCTTCGGCCATCGCCGCGGGCGGATCAAGGACAGGTTTGTTGATATCTCTTCTGCGGGCGGTGGTCGCGTACACATATTGAACGCCGGCAAGCGCAGACGGCAGGTCGGCGCTGACCAGCGCGTTGTCGAGGACTCTCCCTGCTCCGCTCGCCAACGCAGCGGCTTTCAGGTTCGGCCATCCGTCGCGCGGCTTCACCAAACGCAGATCCTCAAGCCCGAAATTCAGCATGATCCGCGCTGCGGCGCCGATATTTTCTCCGAGCTGCGGCTTAACCAGCACGATGGCCATTCCGCCGGATTGTCTTACCGTCTCTGCCGGCATGCGCCGCGCCCCCGTAAACACTGTCGGAATCCAGATCGGCGTTCCCTGCGGCCGTCATCCCAGCGGTCTTCGGTTTCCGCTCAATTTCCGGGAACTGCGGGCAATCACTGCGGGCAGCCGATTCGCCGGCGGACATCCCCGACTTGCCTTACTTTACCGTTTTGCGGACAATTCCGGCAAGCGCTCAAAGGAACAGGCCATGACACATCCCGACACACAAACAGCGGATTCCCGGAGTGCCCGGATTTGCCTGTCAGTCAGCTCGGAATGCTGCAAGCCCGCGCTTGCCGCTGCGGTCAGAAGCTTACTCGATGATCGGCGGCTGGCAAGCATCCGGCTGTTAAACAACCCGCATAACGAACCGCTGATGAAGCGCGCAGCGGAGTTCCTGAGGCAGTCCGTGGGAGGCCGTGACATTGCTGTCGTCATCGATTCGAGAATAAACCTTGCCGCGGAGCTCGGCTTGGACGGCGCACACCTTCCGGACGGCCCGGCGAGAGTCCGGCAGGCCCGGGCCCAACTGGGACCCGATATGATTGTCGGCGCATTCTGCGGCGCAAGCCGCCACCCCGCTTTGCTGGCAGGAGAGAACGGGGCGGATTATGTGTCATTCGGACCAGTCGCTCAGACTGATTCCGGCGGCGGGGAAATCGCGCTGCCGGCGCTGTTCAAATGGTGGAACGAATTCACCGTTCTGCCGTCCATGGCGGAAGGCGGCATCTGCCGCGGCAATGCGGGCCGTTTCGCCCGGCTGGCTGACTTTCTGCTTTTCGACGGAGCGGATCTGACAGCTGACGAGTTATTCCGCGAACTGCCGCTCGGGAACATTAATCGGTAAATGTCTGCGTGGATATTGCCGCGCCCGCTTGATCCCGGCGTCGGACAGGCTGATCCGGCCGGTCTTTTCGTCAAAGTGATAACCATGTTGTATATTTTGCTTTAACGTCCGCATCATTTGGCATACAAACCGCGCATTTAGGCAAACGGGGATCCGTTGAATACAAATCAATTCGCCCTCTTCAATGGAACTAAAGGAATGATCGGAAACCGCCGGCAGGGCCTGCTGATAATTCTATCGTCGCCGTCGGGGACCGGAAAGACCACCCTTTCCCGCAGGCTGACATCATGGGATCCGTCCATTCAGTTTTCTGTCTCAGCCACGACCCGGCCGCCGCGCGAAGGCGAACTGAACGGGCGCGAATATCATTTCTGTTCGCCCGAAGACTTCCGTGAGATGCTGGATCAAGGCGCGCTTCTGGAATCGGCGCTGGTTTTCGGCCACCATTACGGATCGCCGCGCGCGCCGGTGAAGCGGGCGATAGAATCGTCCCGGGACATTGTGTTCGACATCGACTGGCAGGGCGGAATTCAGATCAAACAGTCCGCATACGGCGGCGATGCGGTGATGATTTTCGTGCTTCCGCCGTCGATCGCCGAATTGAGGCGGCGGCTGCAGGCGCGCGGCAAGGATGCGTCACACGCGGTCGACCTAAGGATTTGCAAGGCCAAGGACGAAATACTTCACTGGTCAGAGTACGACTATGTCCTGATTAACAACGACATTGACGAGACGTTTGAGAAGATCAAGAACATCGTGCTGGCCGAGCGGAACCGCCGGAAACGGCAGCGGGGAATCGCCGGATTCGTCGACGAGCTGCTGCATGAATTCGAAGGGAGAGAAGCTTGACCCTGTATTCGCTTGACGGCGCCAGTCCTGCCCTTCCCCATTCACGGAGTTGCTGGATCGCGCCTGACGCGAACTTGATCGGCGATGTCAGAATCGGTGAGAATGTCTCGATCTGGTTCGGCTCCACGCTGCGCGGCGACAACGAGCCGATCGTGATTCAAGACGGATCGAACATTCAGGAAGGCTGCGTGCTGCACACGGATATGGGTTTTCCCCTGACCGTGGAACCGGACTGCACGGTCGGGCACAAGGCGCTCCTGCATGGATGCAGGGTCAGACAGGGAAGCCTCGTCGGAATGGGCGCGGTTCTGCTCAACGGATCCGATATCGGCGAGCGCTCGGTAGTCGGTGCGCGTTCGCTGATAACGGAAGGCAAGGTATTTCCGGCGCGGTCATTGATCATCGGCGCGCCCGGCAGGCTCATTCGCGAACTCACAGACGAAGAACTCGGCGATTTCCGCGCCGCCGCCGAACAGTACCGGAACAACATCGCCCGGTATCGAACCGGCTTGGCCCCGGTTGTCAGCTGACGGACGGCCGTGATGCTGGAACTGAATTCGCTGCTCGCACCCGGAAATCTGGTGATGAATCCGCACCAGCCGCAATGGGGACAGGGCCAGATTCAGTCTGTCATCGGCAGCCGCATCACAGTCAATTTCGAAAATGCCGGCAAACTCACGATCGACGGCAGCGAGGTTGATCTGGAGTTGCTGGAGGACAGCTCCTGACCGATTCTGAAGGGAATTAAATACTTCACACACAAAGACCGATTCCCTATACAGGAGACACTGGATCAGAGAACGGAGCATCTCAATGACCCGGACTAAAGATGCAGCAAACAATCAACCTGATGCATTTGCTTTCTTCGAGCGGCTCCCCGACGAAGATTCCGCGGGGGAATACTTCATTGGCGCACGTTGGCCTAATGGCGTGATCTGCCCGCGCTGCGGCCATGATCAGGTCTGCCGCATTCGCAACGGCACACTGTTCCGTTGCAAGCACAATAGCAAGCGACTGAATGCGGGCCGTGGCCGCGTCGGCAAAGCCGCTGTGCTTGGAATGAAGCAAACAGGCGGTGACATTGTTGCCTGCCCTGTCGAGAATACAGATGCCGAAACGCTTTCCGGCAGCGTCAATAGCCGTGTGACACAAGCATCAACTGTCTGTTCGGATGAAGCGGGAGCTTACAATCAAATCAAAGCCAAGAATAACACTGTCAATCATTCGTCAGGCGAATACGCTTTGGCCAAACGTTCGCATTACGGCATCTATCACACTTGGAGTCCGCGGCATCCGCATCGCTGCATAAGCGAGTTCACAAAGCGCCGCACGATTCGCAACATTCCGGCATTCGACAAGAGCGACGGAAGCGGCGTCGCGATGATACACTGGATGATGGCGGGCCGGACGCTGACCTGCAGGGCTTTGACCGATGGTTGAAGTCAGATTTAACAACAAGGTTCCATCAGCCTTGCGTGACGCGGGCATCAGCACCTTCGCGGATCTGTTTTGCGGCATCGGCGGTTTTCACTATGCGGCGCACGGCCTCGGACTCCGGTGCGTGTTCGCATCGGACATAGACGAACCTGCGCGACAGCAATACGAGCACAATTTCGGGATCGCTCCGGCAGGCGACATTCTCAAGGTCAAGACAGACGCCATTCCCGACCACGACATGCTGTTTGCCGGGTTCCCTTGCCAGCCGTTCAGCATCATCGGAGATATGCAGGGGAAAGAGGATCGGCGCGGAACCTTATTCTATGAGATATTGCGCGTTCTGGCCGCCAAGACGCCCAAGGCGGTAGTGTTGGAGAACGTCAGGCAGTTCAGCACCATCAGCGGCGGAGCCGTGCTGAACGAGGTTCTGACGGGCTTGGAGCGGCTGGGCTATAATCACGACTGGCGTATTCTCAACGCGTTGAACTTCGGCTTGCCGCAAAGGCGCGAACGGACGCTGATCGTCGGAATGCAGGACGGGATTGACTTATTTGAATGGCCGGAGCCACGGAAAGAGCGCAAGCCGCTTGCCGACATTCTGGAACCGGACCCGGAAAGGCGGCATTTCGTCAGTCCGCAGATCAAGGCGAAACGCCGGGCGATGCACAAGCCCAAGGTCACACCTTCCATTTGGCATGAGAACAAGGCGGGGAACATATCCAGCCACCCGTTTTCGTGCGCGTTGCGTGCCGGCGCCAGCTACAACTATCTTTTAGTGAACGGAGAACGCAGGTTGACGCCGCGTGAAATGCTCCGATTGCAGGGGTTTCCGGAGTCGTTTGAAGTCTTGGGTAATGACAGCGCAATCCGTAAGCAGACGGGAAATGCTGTCCCGGTCCCTATGGCGAGGGCCGTTATCAAGGAGGTTCTAAGTGCCGCCGGTAAAGATCAAAGACGGGATCGAAAAACACGAACCCTACCCGCTCGGAGAGTTTCCGCATGAATTCATCCAATCGATCAGCAAGCGCATAGTCCACCTGAAAGCGGTTGGTCACGCCGATATGAGCGGCGACCAGTTCAGCCGCATTTTCTCGGATTCAATCGGCGGAATGTCATATGGCAAGCCTGTAGGCATTGCGGATGTTTCTTGGAACGGTTGCTGTTGGTCAGTCAAGACCGTTCAGCACAACAAGCCGCATGAAGCGACCAAGATACGTCTGATAGCCGGACGCAACAGTCCGGTCTATTCCTCGGGAATAGACAATCCGTTTGACGACATTCAGCAAACCGGAAGCTCTGTCCTGAACATTTACAATGAGCGCATCAACAAAGCGAAATGGGACCATGACGATACGCGGCTTGTCGTTCTTATCCGGCATATGGGAGCCCAAGAATTCACGATGTTCGAGCGGCCAATAACGCCGTTCATTGCGGCCGATTATGAATGGACGCTGAATCCGAACAACAATCTGGTCGGCTTTCTGGGTGATGTTCCAATGTTCACTTGGCAACCGCACGGATCGCAATTCACGATTCACGAAAACATCCCGGCCAGCGCAACGCGGTTTCGGATCAATAGAAATCCGGGAATGCTGGAAATGATTCACGTTTTGCGGCTGGTGCGCTTCAAACCGGATTGGGTCGAGATATTGTAGTTTGTGTGTTAAGTATGTGGTTCCGTTTCTGAACTGCCGTTTTCATAAACCGACCCTCCGCCTCCGTCCCGCGGACCTGGAAGACAAGGAATATCTGGGCCATGAACGACAAAAACAAAGCCCTTTATCCGGTGAAGGCATAATGACCTTCGCCGGGGAGGCCGCGGCGAATCCGCCGGCGGGGTCGGGGGATGTCCCTCCTTCAGGCATCGGACAGCCTTCCGGAGCTGGGCGGCGATCTGAAACATCAGGTTTCGCATGACAAAAATCAGTAATGAGGGGGATGGAAATGATCTGAGGCGGCTTCACCATGCCTGACACGGTTCGACTCGCAGTCCGCATCGCCGAAACCGAGGAGGACATTCTTGCCTCAAAAAAACTGCGTTATCGGGTTTTTGTTGAAGAGCTCGGAGCGGACGGGCCCGGCGTTGACCATGATCAAGGAATTGAAACAGACCGTTTCGACCCGCATGTCGACAACCTGATTCTGGTTGATCCGCGCCTCAGCGAGACACGGCAGGAACATGTCGTCGGTGTCTACCGCCTGATGACGAGCCGGGCGGCTGAGTCGGGCCGCGGCTTTTACTCGCAGTCCGAATTCGATCTTTCGCCGCTGATCGAGTCCGGCCGCCCGCTGGTTGAGCTCGGCCGGTCCTGCGTGCATCCCGACTACCGGAGCGGAGCGGCGATGTTCCAGTTGTTCAACGGCGTCGCCGACTATGTGCTCAGCAGGGGCGTCGAAGTCATGTTCGGCGTGGCGAGCTTCCACGGAACGGATGCTGAACAACTGATCAATCCTCTCTCATACCTCCATTGCCGCCATCTCGCTCCCGAGGAACTCCGGGTGTCGGCCCTGCCCCAGCGGACGGATCCGCCGCGGCTGCTTCCATGCGAACAGGTTGACCCGCAGGCCGCCCTCAAATCGATTCCGCCGCTTATCCGGTCATACCTGCGTTTGGGCGGCTTCATCGGCAAAGGGGTTTTTTTCGACTTTGATTTCAACTCTACGGATGTGTTCCTGCTCGTGGACACTGCCAACATGGCCGAAGACCGCCGCCGGAGATATATGCAATACCGGGGCAGGAAGTGAGCACGTGGAATTCCGTTCCACAGCCCGAGCCGCCCGGCTACGGGCCGCTGAACTGCTGCCGGTTCCTGTGCCGCTGGCTGCTGATGGCGGCCGTCATCTACGGACTGCTGGCGGTCATGCTCGCTGTCCGCGCCTTTGAATGGCCTTGGGGCCGACCGGTTTCCCCGCGCATCACGCAGCTTGCCTGCCGGCTCTGCCTGAAAATCATCGGCCTTAAGCTGCGCATCAAGGGGGCGCCGATGCCGGCGCAGGGAGCGGTTGTTTCGAACCATGTGAGCTGGCTTGATATTTTTGTCAGCAATTCCGCGCAGCGCATCGTGTTTGTTTCAAAATCAGAAGTCGCCGACTGGACCGGCATCGGCTTTTTGGCGAAAGCGACGGGCGCGGTTTTTGTGAAGCGGGATCCGCGTCAGGCGCTGCGTCAAAGAGATGAATTCATCCGCCGCATTTCCCGGGGTGAAAGACTGCTGTTCTTTCCCGAAGGCACCAGCACCGACGGTCTGCGGGTCCTTCCCTTCAAACCGACCTTATTCGCGGCATTATTTTCCGCCGGCGTGAAGGACAGCCTCAAGGTGCAGCCGGTGACGATCCGCTACCGTCCGCGTCCGGAACAAAACCCCGCGTTCTACGGATTCTGGGGCGATGCGGGATTCGGAGCCAGCCTGTTCAAGGTGCTTTCGGAACCCCGGAACGGTGAAGCTGATCTGATCTTTCACGACCCGGTCAGAGCGTCTGATTTCGCCGACCGGAAGCAGCTCGCCGCGTACTGCGAAAAAAAGGTGCGGGAGGGACTTGCCGCCGCGGACTGACCTGCCGCGGATCAACGGCGGATGCGAGCCGCCTGCCTTTCCTGTTCCTTACCAAGCGGCAGCCGTCCCGCGGCGGACCGCCGGTTTTCATTCGTCTGACGCGCGTCCCGCCGCTGTCAGCCGCGAAATCGCGGCTCAGGCTCTGGCTGCTTGGTCAGCGGACGGCTGATGCAGCAGCGATAACTCTTCAGAAACCAAAAAGGCCAGTTCCAGAGCTTGGGAGGAATTCAGCCTCGGATCGCAGAAAGTGTGATAGCGGTCCTGCAGATCCTTGTCGGAGACCGCGCTCACTCCGCCCGTGCATTCCGTGACGTCTCGTCCTGTCATTTCGAAATGCACTCCGCCAGGGTAGCTTCCCTCCGATTCATGGACAGAGAAATATTCTCTGACTTCAGCCAGCACGCTGTCGAAGCGGCGAGTCTTATAGCCGCTTGCGGATTTGACCGTATTCCCGTGCATAGGATCGCAGCACCACACGACGTTCGCGCCCTGCCGCTGCACAGTCCGGATCAGCGCCGGGAGGTGATCACCGACCTTGCCTGCGCCGAATCGGGAAATCAGGACGGTTTTTCCGGCTTCATTCGACGGATTCAGCCTGTCCAGCAGACAACTGAGTTCGCTTGACGTCATTGACGGCCCGCATTTGACGCCGACCGGGTTCTGAACGCCGCGGCAAAAATCGACATGCGCCCCGTCGGGCTGCCGGGTGCGGTCGCCGATCCAAATGAAATGGCCGGAACCCGCGATCGGTTTGCCGGAGGTTGAATCTATCCTGCACAGCGCCTCTTCGTAATTGAGCAGCAACGCTTCATGGCTGGTGTAGAAATCGACGCGGCGCAGATTACTGATCTGATCAGAATTCACGCTGGCGGCATCCATGAAATCCAGCGCGTCGGTTATGCGGCCGGCCAGGTCCCGGTATTTCTCCGCCTCGCCTGCCTCGGTGAATCCGAGCGTCCACGAGTGCATCCGGTGAATGTCCGCGTAACCGCCTTGGCTGAAGGCCCGCAGAAGATTAAGCGTGGCCGCGGACTGCGCGTAGGCTCTGAGCATGCGGTCAGGATCCGGCGTCCGCGCTTCTTCGTCGAATTCAATGTTGTTGATGATATCGCCACGGTAGGACGGCAGCCGCTTTTCCCCCTGAAGCTCAGTCGCCGCTGAGCGCGGTTTCGCGAACTGCCCGGCCATGCGCCCCATCTTGACCACCGGCCGCTTCGCGCTGAATGTCAGAACAATGGCCATCTGCAGCAGCACGCGGAATGTGTCGCGTATGTTGTCGGCACTGAATTCGGCAAAACTCTCGGCGCAGTCTCCGCCCTGCAGCAGGAACGCCTCTCCTCTGCATGCTTTGGCCAGTTCGCGCCTCAGCTGCCTGACTTCCCCGGCGAAGACGAGCGGCGGCAGCTTGTCAAGCTGCGCTTCCACGCGCTCCAGAGAACCCGGATCCGGATAATCCGGCATCTGGATCCGCGGTTTCGAACGCCATCCGGATTTGCTCCATTTCTGAGTCATTCCACAGGCTCCCTGATCTGTGCGCGGAAACCGCATCTTTAGCTTTGCCGCCCGCGGTTTTCCAGTCCGAATGTCACAGGATCGGCGGCAGCCGGACAGCCAATCATGACATCCGCGGAGAACCGGGATATGCTGTCATGCGGCGCGGCTAAAGGGCGCATGCGGGCTCGGTTTCCGCATCCCGGTCAAGAGGTGAAATCCGGTAAACGGAGCGGCGGCCTTCAGAGGTGAACCACAATGTGCCGTCCGGAGCTTCCTGGACATCTCTGACGCGTTTTGTCTCGGGAAACCGAATCCGCTCGGTTTCCTTGACTCCATTACTGACCGTCAAACGCGAGATATAATCGAACTTGAGTGAGCCGACGAAAAGCTGATCGCGCCACTCCGGCCAAAGTTTGCCGGAATAAGCGGTCATTCCCGCCGGAGCGATGGACGGATCCCAGTAGAATTCCGGCTGCTCCATGCCTTCTTTGGCGGTGCCCGAGCCGATCTTTCTGCCGCTGTAATGCACGCCGTAGGAGATTTCCGGCCAGCCGTAATTCGCGCCCGGGCGTATCAGATTGATCTCGTCGCCGCCCCTTGCGCCATGTTCGGAAATCCACAGGTTTCCCTTGGAATCCAAGGCCGCTCCCTGCGGATTTCTGTGCCCGAAGGTCCAGATTTCCGGGAACGCGTCCGGCATCTGGGCGAAAGGGTTGTTTTCGGGAACGGATCCATCCCGGCGGACGCGCACGACCGTCCCGTTGTGACTGGCGAGACTCTGCGCAGACGGACGGTCTCCCCGGTCGCCGATGGTCAGAAACAGCGTTCCGTCCGCTGATTCGACGACACGGGATCCGAAATGCCTGGAGCTGGAATTTCCGGCGCTCATTCTGAAAAGGAGCCGCGCGTTCTGCAGGGTCCGGCCGTCCCGCGACAGTTCAGCGATGCTCAGCGCGGTTCCTGACGAATTTCCTGAAATGCCGGCTGAATAAGTCAGGAAAAGTTCGCGGGACCGGTCGAAATCGCCGGCCGCCTCAATATCGAGAAGCCCGCCTTGCCCGCCGGTCCGGACTTCAGGGACGCCTTCCACCCGATGTTTTTTCCCGTCCTTATCGACGAATATGAGCCTGCCGGCCCGTTCCGTCACCAAGAAAGCGCAGTCGGGCAGAAACGCCAAGCCCCACGGCGTATCGATCCCGGACGCCATCCGTTCGACCTTGACGTCAGCACCGTCAATTGTGCGGATTTCGCCAGCTATCGACTCTGTTCCGAGGCATAAAAGACCCGCTGCAGCGACAACTGCAACAAACGATATTCCGCGTCCGGTCCCCGCATTTTCCGGCGCATCCATATGCTGACGGCTGCGATGCTGAATTCGGAAATCTGTCGACATTTCAGGCCTCCTGATTTTCACTTTCAGAACTATCAAATACGGTCGCTTCTTGCACTATGGAATTGCGGAACCGTCCTCAAGCGGCGCGCGGCTGTTTTACCAAGCCCGGCGGCGGTTTCAGCATCGATAGCGTCCCGCTTTTGGATTTACACCGCATAAAGGCACTTTACGAACACGCGGCTGCCGATTGTTGTTCCGACACCAGCCAGTACGAGGACAGGTTTGCGGCGGCCTGTCGTTTCTGCTTTTCTGGAGAACAATTCCATCCTTAAAGGAGATTAAGAGTTGGATCCATAATGCTGTATGCAGTATTTGAATCCGCTTAGATCACGTTTGTGCATACTATATGCGGTATATTAATCGACTTTAGGAACAAGCTCTAAGGGACAGTGAATAACACTTGAATCATTTTTTCGGTGTCAATTTCGGCCAGAACAGCTCTCCAAGCCGCACTCTTGGTGTGATTCAGCATGCGCATATCGACCAGTCCCCGGGAGGCCGTCTATGTCGTCTGCACGGCGTGATCCGTTCGTAAGCGGGAAGAGGCACAATGCCTTTCGACGTTGAAGCGGCGCGGCGCGAGTTTTGGCGGCTCGACCGTTCTGAGGGCGCAGTGCGCACGGATCGGGCGCCGACGCGCGAAGACATCTACGCCCGCTGGCACTGGCGGACGGAAAAAGGGCTGCTGGAGCAAGGGATGGATCCGGCTAAGGCAGACATAGGACGGAGCAGCGTTTTGATCAGCGGCAAGGGAACCGCGAAGCCGCGGGATGACGTCAACCCTCTGGAGAAACGGTTCCGTTACGACCCGATGCCGCTTTCTTGGTTCGACAACCCGCCGGCAAAGGCAGTGTTCAGGGAACCCGATCCTGAACACTGGCTGCTGACGTCACTATCCGCCAGCCACCTTGCCGGATTTACGGGCCGCCCTTCAGGGGCCGAGCTGTTCCGCCAGTTGACCAAAGGAACGCGGAACGAGATAGAGCGGCTGATGCTTTCCGAACTGCTGTGCGACATCCGCGAAGAGGATTATCCGCAGATCCGGCGGCAGGACGCGCTCAGCATTCGGCACATAGCCCGCGCGGCGCTGGAGTGCGATGTGAAACGCGGCGCCTTGTCGCGGTGGCTTAACCAGTATGCCGAAAAGCCGGGCGGCTGGAAAGGAGAAATCCCCGGAGGCGAAGAATGAAGGGCTATAATATCAATCCGCCGGCGGGTGCGATCTTGGAACGCGTTGCTCCGACCCTGCTGCGCCTGTGGACGGAGGACGAAATCGCTGTCAGCGGCGGTGCCGCGTTGGCGGCGCACTGGAACCACCGGCTGAACACGGATATCGACATCACGGTTCCGCTCACCGCCTTCCGGCGGGCTGGAAACCGGATCGCTGAGTCTCTGGCGGGTTCGTTCATTATGGGCCCCCGGCATGGCCGTTTCTGGCTAAGCGGTTTTTGTGAAGAAGGTGACTTCAACGTGACCGCCGCCGAACCGTGGTTGCCGCCGGAGGCAGATCCGCCGGACCGCGAAATGCGATTCGGAATCAGATTTGAGTCTACGGCAGAAATCCTGGCATGCGGGCTCAGACACCGGATGTACGGATACGGAGAGTTCGTCTCGCGGGACTTCTACGATCTCTGCGCGGCAGCGGAGTCGGCGCCGGCCGCACTTGACCGCGCCCTGTCGCTCTTGGACATTGAAAAACGAAGGGAACTCGTCCGGGAAATCTCCGTGATCGGACCAAAGGCAGCGACGCTGGGACAGCCGTTGAAAAATGTTCACCGCCCCGAGTGGCTGGACGATCTCGGCCGCCGAACCGCTGATCTGATCGCTGCGGGGTTAGCTCCGACACATCATACCCGCGAAGAAGGCACACGGATTGAAGGAGCCGTCTGCGACATGCCGGGGTAAGCGCGGGCTGCCTGTTCGTCCCGCCGTGTCTCAATCCAGGCAGATTTCCGCAGCGACTTTACGTGTGCGAAAAGTTCATGAAAACAGACATTTTCATTGCATATTATAAAAAATCACTGTATTGTCGGCGCATACGACTGCTCAGTCAAATCAGCGACGGAGATCAAAATGAAAGCTCGTGCAATTGCTTTTGGGCTGGCCGCGGCAACCGCAACGGCGGCTCACGGCGAAGAAGAAATCAAACTGGGAGTGATTCTTGGATTCACAGGTCCGATTGAATCGCTGACCCCCGCCATGGCGTGGGCCGCTGAACTGGCAGCCGCCGAGGCGACCGAGTCGGGTGCGTTGCTCGGCGGCGCGTCAGTTAATGTCATACGAGCGGATTCGACATGCATCGATAATGCGGCGGCGACGGCCGCTGCCGAGCGGCTCGTGACCTCGGATATGGTCAATGCGATTGTAGGCGGAGATTGCTCCGGCGTGACCGGCGCGATACTGCAGAATGTCGCCCGTCCAAACGGAGTCGCCATGATCTCGCCTTCCGCGACCTCGCCGGCGCTTTCAACCGCGGAAGATGACGGGCTTTTCTTCCGCACCGCTCCCAGCGACGCCCGTCAGGGCCAGGTGATGTCTGACATCCTGAATGCGCGCGGCTACGCATCAGTAGCGCTGACTTACACAAACAATGATTATGGCAAGGGTCTGGCCGACAGCTTTGTTTCCGCATTTGAAACATCAGGCGGAACCGTCACGATCGCCGCCGCGCATGAGGACGGCAAAGGCGACTACTCCGCTGAAGTCGGCGCGCTGGCGGCAGCAGGCGGAGAGGCGCTGGTCGTCGCGGGCTACATTGATCAGGGCGGGCGCGGAATCATCCAAGCTTCGGTCGACACAGGCGCATTCGAGACATTCGTGCTTCCGGACGGAATGATCGGAGAAAGCCTGATCGACAATATCGGGGACGCTCTCGACGGCTCTTTCGGCCAAGTTCCGGGCACGGACAGCGAAGGCAGCATGCACCTTATGAATATGGGCAGCGAGCAAGGCGTTGACGCGGCATCCGCATTTGTCGGGGAAAGCTATGACGCTGCCGCGCTGATCCTGCTTGCCATGCAGGCGGCCGGTTCCTCTCAAAGCGCAGATCTGAAGGAACATGTCATTGACGTCGCGAATGCGCCCGGAGAACCGATCCAGCCCGGGGAACTCGGCAAAGCGCTGGCGATCATCGCCGGGGGCGGAGATGTCGATTATGTCGGCGCGTCAGATGTCGAATTAATCGGCCCCGGAGAGGCGTCCGGAAATTACAGGGAAATTGAAGTCATCGGCGGCAAACTGGAAACTGTCGGATATCGCTGATCTTCAGCGTTTCCGCGGACGGCGGACGCGGTCTGGTTCACGGGGCCTCGCGGTTCATTGATATCAATCCGCCGCCTTCGCAAACAGTTCGGTGGATTCGCGGCCCTTGACGGTGTCTCCCTTGATATCGCGAAAGGTTCGATCACCGGGTTGATCGGACCGAACGGCGCCGGTAAGTCCGTCCTGTTCGATGTGATTGCCGGCGCCCTGCGCCCGACATCGGGATATGTGTATTTTGAAGGGCGGGACATCACTGGCATCGCGCCGCACAAACTGTTCGCCCGCGGGGTTCTGCGGACTTTCCAGATTCCTCATGAATTCTCTTCGCTCAGCGTGCGCGAAAACCTGATGACGGTTCCGGGAGGCCAGCTCGGCGAAACCCTGTGGAACTGCTGGTTCCAGCGCGGCCGGATTAAACTCCAAGAGGCGGAACTCTCCGCCAAAGCGGACGATGTCATGAATTTCCTGACTTTGTCTCATCTGGCCGAGGAGCCGGCCGGAAACCTATCCGGCGGCCAGAAGAAACTGCTTGAACTCGGCCGCACCATGATGGTCGATGCCTCGCTGGTGTTCGTCGACGAAGTCGGAGCCGGCGTGAACCGGACCCTGCTCCGCACGATCGGCGACGCGATCATCCGGCTGAACAAGGAACGGAACTACACTTTCTGCGTCATAGAGCATGACTTCGCTTTTGTGACCCGCCTCTGCGACCCGGTTGTCGTGCTGGCGGAAGGCAAAGTTCTGACGGAGGGCAAAGCCGAGGAGATCCGCCGGGATGACCGCGTGATCGAAGCCTACCTCGGACGCAGCGCCGCGGCTTCGACTCAGACCGGGCCGTGAACTCAGCCGTTCTCAACCACCGCCAAGCCGCCGGAGTCTCCACGGGCCCTCCGGGCGGCTCTGCGACGTTTCTGGAAGCGGGGGGCCTCAGCGGCGGATACGGCGGAGCTGACATCATTCATGATATTTCCCTGTCAGTCGGCCGCGGCCAGATCGTGGTGATCGTCGGACCGAACGGCGCCGGTAAATCCACGGCTATGAAGGCTGTGTTCGGGATGATCCGACTCAGTTCGGGTTCGGTCAGTTTTGAAGGCAGAGACATTTCAGCGCTGCCGCCGCAGGCAAGGATCGCGCGCGGCATGGCCTTCGTTCCTCAGGTACGCAACATTTTCGCGTCGCTCACGGTTGAGGAAAACCTTGAAATGGGCGCATTTCTCCGGACGGACGATATCTCCGATTCGATCGGCCAAGTCTATGATCTGTTTCCCGTGCTCGGCGCGCGGCGGCACCGGCCGGCCGGGGAACTTTCGGGAGGACAGCGCCAGCAGGTCGCGCTGGGACGCGCCTTGATGACATCGCCCAAGCTGCTCATGCTGGATGAACCCACCGCGGGCGTATCTCCTGTCGTCATGGATGAAGTCATGGACCGCATTCTCGAAATCGCCCGGACAGGCATTGCGGTCGTGATGGTCGAGCAGAATGCCAAACACGCCTTGGAAGTCGCCGATATCGGATATGTGCTTGTCGAGGGCCGCAACCGTTTCACGGACAAGGGACGGGCGCTGCTGGCCAATGCCGAGGTGCGGACTGCCTTTCTGGGAGGCTGAGGACGCAAGATGGATGCGCTGAACGCTATTGTGGTATTCGCGAATTTCGTCTTCATTCCAGCACTGTCGTACGGAAGCCAGCTCGCGCTCGGCGCACTCGGTGTCTCGCTGGTTTACGCGGTTATGCGGTTCGCCAACTTCGCGCACGGCGACACCATGTCGATCGGCGCCATGGCGGCGATTTTCTTCACTTGGTGGCTGCAGTCGCTGGGAGTCAGCCTAGGCCCGCTGCCGACGGCCCTGCTGGCGATTCCATTCGCCGCCGCGGTCACAGCCGCGCTGCTGCTGGCCGCTGACCGAGTTGTCTACAGGCATTTCCGGAGAGCTCAGGCTCCGCTGGCCACATTCATGATCGTCTCGATCGGAGTCATGCTTGTGCTGAACGGTCTGACGCGGCTCATCATCGGTCCCGGCGAACAGCGGTTTTCCGACGGCGCCCGCTTCATCATCTCCGCCCGCGAATTCAAAGCGCTGACCGGTCTTCAGGAAGGCTTGGCGTTCAAAACCACGCAAGCGATCACGATCATGACGGCTCTGGCGTTCATGACATTCCTTTTCTGGTTTCTGCGCCGGACGCGGACCGGAAAATCCATGCGTGCCTATTCCGACAATGAGGACTTGGCCCTTCTGTCGGGAATCAACCCGGACCGCGTAGTGGCTGTCTGCTGGATCATAGTCGCGGTCTCCGCCGCTGTTTCGGGAACGCTGTACGGGCTTGACAAGGTCTACAAGCCGTTCAACTATTTCCAGTTGCTCCTGCCGATCTTCGCGGCGGCGGTCGTGGGCGGATTGGGGAGCCCGGCCGGCGCGGTCCTGGGCGCTTATCTGGTCGCGTTTTCTGAAATTGTCCTCACCTACGCCTTCAAGCGCGTCGCCAGCTATCTGCTGCCGGATTCCTGGATGCCGGACAGCCTTATCCAGCTTTTGTCGACTGACTACAAATTCGCCGTTTCATTCACGATTCTGGTGGCAGTCCTGCTTTTCCGGCCGACGGGCCTGGTTCGGGGAAACGTCCAGTGAGCAAAAGGGAAGGCGTCTATTTCATTCTGTGTCTGGCGCTGATCGTCTCGGTCGGGTTCGTGCAGAGCTGGAACGTCGCTCTCGCCATCGTCAATTTCGGTCTGATTTCCGCCATTCTCGCGCTGGGGGTGAATATACAATGGGGCTACGGAGGTCTCTTCAACGCCGGCATCATGGGCTTCGCCGCACTCGGCGGGCTGGCCGTGGTCGTGACATCGGCGCCTCCGGTCGGTGAAGCCTGGGCCGCGGGCGGCGGGCGCATTCTCTCAGCCCTCGCAGCCGGCGCGTCCGTAATCGCAGGCGCCGTTCTGCTCTGGCGGCGTTTAAGGCCGGGCGCCGTCCGCACAGTCCTTCTGATTTCGCTGATGGCCGCCGGGCTGGCGCTGTACCGGCAGCTCTTCGATCCGGCCGCGGAAACGATCGAAAAAATCGACCCGGCGAGCACGGGATATCTGGGAGGGATGGGCCTGCCGGTTCTGATCGCATGGCCCGCGGGCGGCGTCCTGGCGGCCGGCGTGGCATTCATTATCGGGAAAATCGCGCTCGGACTCCGCTCCGACTATCTCGCGATCGCCACGCTCGCCATCGCTGAAGTCGTGGTCGCGGTCCTGAAACACGAGGAGTGGCTGACCCGCGGCGTTAAGAATATCACAGGACTGCCGCGCCCCGTTCCTTACGAAGTCAATCTGCAGAAGTCCGTCTGGTTCCAAGAAACCGCGGCCTCCATGGGGCTGAGCCTGATTGAAGCGTCATCAATCGCGGTGAAGCTGTGTTACACCGCGCTGCTGGGTCTGGTTCTGTTGCTGGTGTTCGTCCTGTGCGAAAAGGCGCTGAACTCGCCGTGGGGGCGGATGATGCGGGCGATCCGGGACAACGGGCGCGCGGCGGCGGCGATGGGCAAAGACGTCACCCGGCGCCATCTGCAGATTTTTGTCCTCGGATCCGCGGTCTGCGGAATCGCCGGCGCTGCATTGACGACTCTGGACGGTCAGTTCACGCCCGGGGCATATCAGCCGCTCCGTTTCACGTTTCTGATATGGATCATGGTGATCGTGGGCGGCTCTGGGAACAACTGGGGCGCGGTGCTGGGAGGTCTGCTTGTCTGGTTCTTCTGGATCCAGGCCGAACCGATCGGACTTGTCTCGATTCAGTTTCTGACCTCATGGATGGACCCGGGATCGCTTCTGCGCCAGCACCTGATCGAATCCGCTGCGCACATGAGATACCTGATGATGGGGATTTTCCTGTTGATTGTCATGCGCTTCAGGCCGAACGGGCTGATTCCAGAACGTTAGCCGATGCGCAAAGCGATTGCGCGGGGCGTTTAAGTCGCCGGCCGAGGCCGGGCTACTCACATCGGAGTTCAGTCGAGGCTTGATCCACAATGATATTGAACTACATCATTGTGTGAAACGGCCGTGCAGAGCATCCAATTTAAGGATGCCCGTCACGCCACCTGACTGAAACTCCATGGAGAATCCGATGCCCGACCTTTATGCTGTCAACCTTTATCTACAAGAACGTCTGGAACGCGAATGGCGCGATGAGGTGCGCGCCGTTGAGGCCGCCGATTGGCTTGATCGTGAAGGCCTCCTGCGCGACAGTCCCAGTAGAAAAGGCCTCCCGCTTCGCAACTTGCTTCGCAAAGGCCGAATCGCCGGCCAGGAACAGCGTCCTGACCAGAAAAATGGATGTTGGTTTATTCGCCGTCTCGCGGATTCCTCAAAACCGCAAGCGATCCAGAAGGCCCGGCAGCAAATGCGGCGCCCTCTGCAATCAATCGGGATATTTCCGTCGACGAATCCTTCTCGGGGCTGATTTTCCAAAAGCTCGGCTTCAGAAAAAGTTGCGGCAAACTTCCTGCTGCGGGCTGACTTGCCGCATGCAGTTTCTGGAGGGCAAGCGGCTGCCGGTGCGGTTTGCCGGCAAGTCCCCATCCAGATAAGGCTGCCGGGACCGCTCCGGCATGTCTGAAGCATCAGTTTTGTCTTCCCCTCTGCCCCGGATCGCCGCCATCGTTCTGGCTGCCGGCGCATCCCGCAGAATGCGCGGCGAAGATAAACTTCTCAGGACGATTTCACGCGTTCCGCTGATCCGGCGGGCCGCGCTTGCGGCGCTTAATTCGGAATGCTGCGAAACCATTGTAGTTCTTCAGCCGCATCAGAGCCGACGCGCGCGCTGCATTTCCGACCTGCCCGCTCAAATCATATTCTCACGCCGGGCATTCGCAGGCATGGCCATGTCGCTTCGGAGCGGTATCGCCGCGGTTTCCGCACCGGCGAACGGAGCCGTTATTTCGCTCGCCGATATGCCGGAGATTGATTCGGAAGATCTGAATGCGCTGATCAGAGCGTTCAAGCCCGGCCGGATCGTTGCCGCGGGCGTCGGCGGATTACCGGGAAACCCGGTTCTGTTACCCAAAGAATTGTTTGCTGAACTGTCACAGCTCACCGGCGACATCGGAGCCAGAGCGGTAATCAAACGCCACATTCAGCTCATGAAAATGGCGGACAGGCCCGGCAACCGCGCGCGCGTGGACTTGGACACGCCGGAAGACTGGGATGAGTGGCTGGCCGGAAAGAACTGACGAACAAGACGCCCCCCGGGCGGTTGGCGTCGGAATGAAACTAAGGCAGCAGTTTCCAACGACATCTGCTGAAACCGCCCTGAGACGCCGCGGTATTGTCGGGCCGGATGCACGCGCCGGCGACTGTATCCATGACACAGCCTGTGTTCAGAAACTGTCAACGCGCCTTGGGCTTTTTTCTGGGGACCTGATGACCGCTCTCAAATAGCAGCTTGCCCGCGCGCACCTGCATCCGCGGCGTCAGAGCGGAAACGTTGTCGATAAGCGTCTGTATCGAATAATTCGTGCCTCTGAGTTGCCATTGCTGCTGAGTTTTCGATGTCGATCATGTCTATTCTTCCCGTCTGTTGACATGCGGGCGGCCGGTCGTTGTTAATCCCGATCCGCCGTCCCGTTTCCGACATCGTATTCAGCCAGCCGCTGCCGGCCCGTCTCCGTAACCATCATTGCTGTAGACCGCTGGGTATCGACTACATCATTGACGAGCAGCTTCCGCGACTCTAATCGCCCAATCGCCTGCCGCCAGCGGCCGGGAGTGCCCCCGAGTTCGGCGACAAGGCAGTCAGAAAGTTCCTTTTTGCTCCATCCCGGATGCCCGGCGGACAGCCGCAGAATCGCGGCCTGACGAACGTTCAACGGTTTGTCTTTCGCAAGAAAACGAGGCTTGCTTGGGCGGCGCCTGATAACCTTCGCTTTGCCTTTGCGCAAATCGTTTTCAATGAGTCGGAGCATAGCGGCACACCGGCGGACACGATAGCGGGAAACTTTTTCGAGGAGCGGCTTGATCTCATCAATATGCCGCTTTACCTCTTCCACTTCGTCCATCTTCATATCCTTCCCAGCCGTGCCGGCGGCCCCGATGTCGAGGTTGCCGGATCTTTATTCACTTTTCGATACTAACCCGGAATCGTTCGGTGGCGCCATAGAATACTGACCCGCCATGACTGGAGAATCTGAACACATCGTCGCGGCGGTAAACAGCCGACAGGTCGCGCCAGATCGTGCAGATGTCGGTACCGCAGATTCCAAAATCGAGCGCCATATCCACACCGTGAAGCTTCTGCAGAATATGCTGCGTCATCCTACTGCCCTCGTTGCACTCGGTTAACAGAAATTTCAGAATTGCTTTGGGAATTACCCCTTTAGGTTGACAGAGGGGGATGTCCCACTTGATGTTGAATTTGATATGGGCGGTGTTGCCTCTCCCCCGAGAATCAGCTCGGGGATTTTTTGAAGAAAAGGAAGCAACACCATGAAAACCGTTAGCACATTCCCCGGCGCCTCCGCCAGCGCTCCGAACATCAACGCGCTCGTCGAAGAGGCGTACGAAGACGTGACCGAGAGTTTCGAGAAATTCTGCCTGACGACGGGCATCGCGTATCTGCGGCAGATGATGGACGAGGACGCCGAACGGCTGGCCGGGAAACGTCACAGTCATTCTCCCGACAAGCCGGGGCACCGCTGGGGACATACGCGTTCCCAGGTCGGGTTTCACGGCGGCAAGGTCGGCATCGACCGTCCGCGTCTCCGCTGCAAGGCTGCGGGCAAGGAGATGTCTCTGCCGAGCCAGTAAGAAATCTCCGCGGACGGTTATCTCGACCGATGGGCGGTGAACTTGATGACCGCGAACGTAGCGACCCGCAAGTTCCGCCGGGCGGTGAGGATTCCGGAGGCCGGGGTTCCCTGCGGGGCGGGCTGCGGGCTGTCGAAATCGGCCGTGTCCCGCCGGTTCAAGGCGTTGACGCAGGCGAAGTTTGATGAATGGATGACTTCCGATCTGTCGGAGCTTGATCTCGTCGCGGTTCAGATCGACGGGCTGCATATGAGCGACCGCCTGCTGATGATCGGGGCCGTCGGCATTGACGCGTCGGGGCGTAAGCGCCCGCCAGTCGTCATCGAAGGCGCGACGGAGAACGCCGCGACCGTGCAGGCTCTGCTTGATGATCTGATCCGGCGCGGGCTTGATCCGAAGGGCTGTTATCTGTTCATCGTCGACGGAGCCAGGGCGCTCAGCAAGGCGATCCGGCGCACTTTCGGCGCGGACATCCCTATTCAGCGCTGTCAGGTTCACAAGGGCCGCAACATCATCGACCGTCTCGCCGCGGAACATCACGCCGGCGTGCGGCGGACGCTCAGGCAAGCCTGGGAACTTGATGACGCCGACAAGGCCGAGCGGCTGATGCGCAGCCTGGCTCAGCGGTTCGAACAGGAGGCTCCGGACGTCTCCCGGTCGATACTTGAGGGCCTGGACGAGGTCCTGACCGTCTCCCGGCTCGGCCTGCCGTTAGAGCTGCGGCGGTCGCTGGCGAGCACGAACATCATCGAATCGATGAACAGCACGGTCCGGCAGGTCTGCCGCAACGTGAAGCGCTGGAGGAACGCCGGGATGGCTCTGCGATGGACCGCTGCCGGCATGACAGCGGCCGAGAAGGGTTTCCGCCGCATCAAGGCGTACAGGCAGCTGCCCGTTCTCAAACAGGCTCTCATCGAACATCGTCGAAAGAATCGGCTTGACCGGCTCAAGGACGCCGCATAGATAGCCGACAGGCAGCATCGCTCCTGCGGGTTTCAACATCAAGCGGGACATTCCCTGACAGAGCCGGGAATCGAGACATGATGGGCGGGTGTTCAGGAAAATACACTATCTGGCCGGTTTCTGCCTCACGGGATATTCGTGGAGTCCAGCCTATTCGCCGGGTGTCGGCTGTTCTATTCAGCGGGCGACCCGACAGAGCGAGTCTCGTGAGGTTGCGAGAGAAAGCCTGCCCCTTCGGGCGCCACAGAGTCAACCGGGGATGGACACCCGGTCGAGAATCCACATAGTAAGGACCATCAGACGCACAAGGGTCAGGCCCGATGTGTCCTGCAAGCACTGTAGAGGCCGGTGCAGGACAGTCGCGCGATAAGAGCGGCTACAGCGTCAACCGGCCTCGGCAACAAGTCAATAGTCGGCATGTCTGTCATCGACCGCCTTCGATCCCAACCCGTTCAGACCGGCTCGGCACTCCAGCGTATGGCGGCCCTTGGCGCGCCCGCGCTTCCGTCGAAGCCGGCGCTGGAGCGGCTCGCGGAGCTGGAACACCATGAGACCGATGCTCGACCCCGAACGCGACCTGAAGGGCGCGACGCCTGAGACGCTGGCGAAGGCGCTCCTCCGGAACCGGAACCTACGCCCCGGACCCGGAGGAAAGCCCGTTCTGCGCGATCAGGTCCCGGTAGAGCAGCCGCCGGCCGACGAGGCGGGCGACAGTGTCCCTCATCTGAACAAGGGTGTCTGAGTCCCGCATGTTGTGCTTGCCGGCAAACTCATCGACATATCGCTCCAGGCGCTTCGGCGAGAGCTTGTGGAAGGTGCCCTTATGAGCGCGCTTCAACATGCTCCAGAAGCTTTCCATGCCGTTGGTATGGGCCATGCCGTCCACATATTCGCTGACCGAGTGGTTGACGGCCTCGTGGTCGAAATCGCGGCGCAGCCCGTTGCAGCTCTTATGTTCGTCGCTATAGACGGTCGCGCCCGCCTCGGTGTGCTCGCGGACGAAGCCTTGCAGCGTCTTCGCCGTAGTGTCGGCAATGACCTCGGCGCGGACCTTGTTCGTGCCGCGGTCCTTGATGCCGACGACTGCCGTCTTGCCGACCGCGCCTCGCCCGGCGCCGGCCTCGCGGAACACCTTGCGCCGGGCGTTCGACATGTTCCCGCGCTTGCCGCCGATATAGGTCTCATCGACCTCTGCCGGTCCGTCAAACCGGTCGTTGTCGTCATCCGCCCACGCCTGCCGGATGCGGTGGAGCATGAACCATGCGGTCTGCTGCTTCACGCCAAGGCCGCGGTGCAGCTTCATGCTGCTGACGCTCTTCAGGCTCGTGAGGCACAGGTAGATGGCGATGGCCTGCTTGCGGAGCGGGACGCGCGAGTTCCGCATCGCGGCGCCGGTGCGGACGCTGAAATAGGAACGGCAGTCCGTGCACCAGCAGGGCATCTTCGGATGGCTGGCCTCGCGGGTGCGGGCGCTGCCGCAATGGCCGCAATACCGCTGCCCGTCCGGCCAGACGGCCTCTTCGAACCAAGCGACGGCTGCCGCCTCGTCGGGGAACATGTCCATGAGCTGCACCAGGGTGATGCCATCGCGGTGAAATTTGCCGGGCATGACTCCCTCTGTTCTAACACCTTGGAATATAGGGAGTCATGCTCATTCTGTCAACCTAAAGGGGTAATTCCCATTGCTTTTCTTCTGATACCAAACGATTGAAAAGCAGAAAATTCAAAAGCGAAAGCCCTAGAGAACAGTCTGCACTGGGTATCGGATGGCACAATGAATGAAGATCATCTGCGTAACCGGACCGGACCCGGGCCCGAAAACCTGGCCGTGATGCGGCGGCTGTCTCTCAACTTGGCGCGGGTCACGGAGGACAAGCAGGCTGAGTCAATGCGCGGCAAACTCAAGAAAGCCGGACAGTATCACCGCTATGCGCTGAAGCTCATCAGTTCCGCCGGAATGCTGCCGGAAAACCGGGAATCGCAAAAGCGATAGCCCTATCACCGCAGCCAAGCGGAAACGGCATTCCCGGCATTGTAATTCGACAGCATTGCTGCTAGCTTTCTGACAAACGAACAGGAGACATCAAACGATGCGGGGCCTTCCCAAACGCATCATGGAGTACGCCCAAGCTCGTCCGGAAGCCACGCCGCTGTGTCCGGGCACCCTGCTGCACCTCGGTAACCGGGCCGCGGTCGACCAGGCATTGTCCCGCCTCGCGCGCTCGGGCTTTCTCTTGCGCATCTGCCAAGGCGTCTACATGCGCCCGGTCGAGACCCGGTTCGGAAGGTGTGCACCGCTCACCGGGAAGGCTCTTGAGACCCTTTCGGCACTTTGGGGCGAGACCATCGTGCCGTGCGGCGGCGCCGCGGCCAATCGCCTGCGCCTGACCACGCAGAATCCGGTGCGCGAGGTCTATCTCACTTCAGGCCCCAACCGCATGCTGCACTTCGGTTCGTCCATCGTGAAGCTGCGTCATGCCCCGCGCTGGCAACTGGCGGCACCGCACCGCAAGGCGGGTGAGATCATCCGCGCCTTGGCATGGCTCGGCCCCGCAGAAATCGAGGACAGCCTCGAAGCGGTTCTGCCGACGCTCTCCGAGGCGGAGCGGGAAGAGCTTGCGGTCGCCCGGGCCGTCATGCCCGTCTGGATGGCCGAATCGCTGAGCGCGCGCCTTGCATATGGCTGAGACGCCGTTCCAGAGCCTTTCGTCCGACAACCGCCTCCATGCGTTGAGAGTCGCTCAGGAAAAAGGACAATACCGGGCGCATTTGCTTGAGAAGGACATCTGGGTCGTCGCCACCCTCGCAACGCTGTTCGAGGCTGCGTTCGCTGAACACCTGACTTTCAAGGGCGGCACGTCGCTGTCGAAAGTGTGGCGGGCGATCCGCCGGTTCTCCGAAGATGTCGACATCACCTACGACATCCGGGCGTTTGCGCCGGATCTGGTTTCCGGCGCCGGCGACGAGGCGCTTCCGCCCACGCGCAGCCAAGAGAAGCGCCAGCCGCGAGCCAGCCGCGTCCGTCTCGCGGAATGGGTTCGGGACGAGGCCCGCCCCATTGTTGAAGAAGGTCTCTCCGATGCCGGATTCGCGGCATTATGCCGAGTGGAAGAGGAGCGTCTCGACGTCGCGTACGAACCGATATTCGAGACAAGCGGCTTCGTTGCTCCGGAAGTCATGGTCGAGTTCGGCGCCCGATCGACCGGCGAGCCGCGTGCCGGAACGGGTTCTCGGCTGGTCCGGATCGCTGTACAGCGAGGGGGGCTGGTCCGAACGGGAGTACGGGCGCAGCACGCACCCGAACGGCAGGGTCAGGCGCCGGATCGCGCGGACAGTCGGGCCTGGGCCCGGCGCCTCGGCGAGGGCCTGCCGGCGATCTTTCCGGGACAGGCGGAACAGGCGGCGGCTTACCGGCTGTTGTCGAACAAGGCAGTGAAGATGGAGCACATGCCGGCTTCGCACTTCGAGCAGACGGTCGAGAGGTGCCGCGCCGAGCGGCTCGTGCCAGCCGTGCAGGACACGACCGCGCTGAACTATGACGGCCTGTCGGCGACGTCGGGCCTCGACGACATCGGCGGCGGCAAGGGAGCGTCGGGCATCCTCGCTCATGTCGGCGTCGCGGTGAACGCGGCCGGACGGCCGCTCGGGATGTTCGAGGCGGACGCGGAATTCCGCCGGGCGGAGGGGAAGGACAGCGTCCGCTGGCTCGCCGGTCTCGACCGGGCGCAGGAACTCGCGCGCGCCTGCCCGGATGCCCGCGCAGCAGCGGTCTGCGACCGGGAGGGCGACTTTCAGCAACTGATTTCGCGCGCCGGGGAGACAGGGGCGGCGCTGTCCTCGGGCGGCGACGCCGATCGCTGGGACTTCGTGCTGGCGACAGACCCTGCAGGAACAAGGAAAATCGAGGTTCCCGCCTGCGGCGGCCCGAACCGCAGGAAGGGCCGCACGGCGAAGCTGACGCTGCGCTGCGCGCCGGTCGACCTGCTACCCCCGAAGGACCGGGCGGGCGAAGCGCCGGTTCGCATGACCGCCGTCTCCGCCCTCGAGGAAAACCCGCCCCGCCGCCCCTTGAAGGGGAAGAAGAGCGCGCCGCTGCACTGGATGCTGCTGACTGCGGAGGGCGAAGCCGGCCTCGAGACCGCCCGCACCGCTCTACGCCGGCACGGACTCTGCTGGCGGATTGAACGTTTCTTCCACGCCCTGACGGTCGGCACCCGCATCGAGGACCGCAGACTGAACGACGCCGACGACCTCCGCAAATGCCTCGCCTTCGACGAGGTCACCGCCTTCCGGGTCCGGGATCTTTCCCTCCCGGCCCGCGAGAGGCCGGACGACCCGGCCGAACGGCATATCGCCCGGGAAGACGTCACGGTCCTCTGCGCCCTCGCCGCCCGGCACGGCTTCAAGGTTCCCCGGGCGCCGCCGGATATGACCGTCAAGGGCTTCGTCGTGCTCACCGGCGGGCTGGCCGGCTTTCATCCATCGAAACACTGGCCGCTGCCCGGCACGCAGAAGCTGTGGGAAGGCGTCAGGTTCCTGTCTCAGGCCGTCATCGCTGTCCGGGCCATGCGGGACTGGGAAGGAGGCTGGCCGGAAGGAGAAGAAGACACGGAGATAAGTATGTTAGATTGATAGATCGAACACTCCCGGGCAGTATGCCCAGTAAGCAACGCCAATTGGACGAGATCAAGACCTTCGGCGACCCGCGCTATGCCCTCGACTTATTCCTGCGCGTCATCACCGTCGACATAGAAACCATGAAAATCGTACGCGCCCTGCCCGAACTGGCGATCGAATAACCCGGATAAGGCAGTTCCGGCGTAAGGCCCGGACAACTGTCGCTGACCTGGATGTGCGACACCGCCGCACTACAGGATGTCAGACGCGATGCTGTCGGCGACCCGCCCGCGGCTTCGTGCATGAATTTCCGCGCCCAAACGCGGACAGCGCTCATGGTATTGACATATGCGTCGCCGAACAGCTTGCTGGTCGCCGGCAGGCTCCGGCAGAACGCTAGCACAGTTAAAGCGAAGCTATGCCCAAGTCAGCATCAGGAGCGGGACTACAGCAGCGCGCGCCGGGACGGAGCCTTTCGCTTCCTCTTCCGGGCATGCGGGTAAGGCTATCGCTTTTGAGACTCCCAGTTTTCCGGCAGCATTCCAGCGGAGTTGATGAGCTTCAGCGCATAGCGGTGATACTGTCCGGCTTTCTTGAGTTTTCCGCGCATTGACTCAGTCTGCTTGTCCTCCGTGACCCGCGCTGAGTTGAGAGACAGCCGCCGCATCACGGCCAGGTTTTCCGGCCCGGGTCCGGTCCGGTTCCGCAGATGATCTTCATTCATCGTGACATCCAAGATCCAGTGCAGACTGTTCGCTGCCGACCAGTGTTCCCGCACGCCCTTGAGAAAACGCTCCGGATCCCGCTTCTCGCTCATGATGAAATGCCGGGTTTCGGCGCTGCGCTTTCCCTTGATTTCCCGGGTCGAAGAGACGGATCCGACAGCGGCGAGACCCGACTGCAGGTGCTTTTCCAGCCAGCCGACATCATGGCAGACGGCGGCCCGCCGGGTTTCGATCCGGCCGTGCCCCTTCTCCTTATGCGTCCCGGAAAACTGAATGTTGTCAGTATTATCGGGGTTCTCCATATACCGTTTCACATCCTTGTGCAGATTGCCCTGATTGCCCTTCAAGGCGAGAATATACTCACCCCCGCCGTCCTTCACGGCCTCCGATACCGCCCGCTGCGCATGCATCGCGTCAGCCGCTGCCGTCCGCCCCCGGATGTCGAGGAACTTCAGAAGCGCAGGGATCGCGGTGATCTCATTCGACTTCCCGTCGACCGCGGTCTGCGCGAGAGCCAGTCGCGTGTCAGAGGCGAAAGCGTGAACCAGATGCAGAGGATGCCGCTTCGAAGCGTCGGCGAATGACCGGCGCAGGGTCTTGCCGTCGACGGCGATGACGCCGTCCCCGTATGCTGCCACTGGACCCTCCCTCTGGGCAAGGCGCGAGAGAACGACGCCGAGCTCGACCGGATTCAGACTGTTGAACAGGTCGGAAAAGGCGTCGCAGCTCGGCGTGCCGTGCTTCAGGTCCATGAACTCAAGCAGGAATTTCTTCTTGATTTCAGCGAATTCGACTGTATCGGCGCATGTTTCGCCTCCCGATATGACAGTCAGAAGAGCGATCATGAGCATTTCGTGAAGGTCGTGCCGGACGGCGTTGCTGCGCTGGGGATCAGTGATGCCGTTGAAAATATGAGATAAATCAGTCATCTGCCTGCCTCTGTTTGTGTCATTGAGGCATTGATGGAATAAAATACGCTGATCAGTAAGCAGAAAAATTCAAAAGCGATAGCCCTAGTAGTCCGTCATTGTTGAATTGACAGCTACAAGGAATGCAGTTTAATGTGCGCGTCTTGGGCGGTGAACCGCTGTTTGACCGGGGCCGGGTCGGCGTTGCGCGCTTTCTGCCATGCCGAAACCTCGCGGCGGAGCGTCTCCCGGTCGGGGATGCGCCGGGACAGGCGCTGACGGATCAGCACGCTGATTCCGCTCTCGGCGATGTTCAGCCGGGTGCCGTGTTTCGGCGTGTGATGAACTTCGAAACGGTCGCAGATCCTGCCGGCCTGGTCCGGCGGGAAAGCATGGTAAAGACTCACTGACTTGTGCGTGTTAAGGTTGTCCATGGCTGGCACGATCTTTTTGCCGGGGAAGTGAATGTCGGCGATGTCCCTGAGGAGTTCGGCGAAATCTTTCTTCGTCCGGCGGTCGGTTATCTTGACATGCCGCCGGCCTGAAAGCGGCGCATGAACCATGAACAGATTCGCCGTCCCGTTGCGCTCGTATTCGCAGTCGAAGCGCGCCGGGCGGCCGGGAGCGGTCGGCAAAGCCGTGCGGATTTCCTTCGTCTGCTGCTTGGTCGCCTCGGCTGTGCACGCTGGAACCTCGTCCTCGCTGAACTTCCGCTGACAGACCTTGAGCACATCCTCCATCGAGTATGCGAAGTCGCCGCTTTTCTCCGCCGGAATGCGCCGGCGCCGCGTAAGGTGCGGTTTCAAATCGTTTTTTTTAATGCCCGCCTGACCGTTTCCCGGGAAATGTCATCGACGACATTCAACGCGGCTGACCGCTTGCCGAGCAGCGCCGGCGGCTGTGAGGAGCGCCCTTCGGGAGGTTCCGAACATGCGATCATCGTCAGCTTCGCCTCGCCCTCGCCGTCAAGCTTCGGAGGAAAGCGGTTCAACTGCGGCCTGCGCTCCAGAGCCGCTGTACCCTCCTCGACAAAACGCCGGCGGAGCCGCTCGACCGTCGCCGTGCCGACCCCGACGGAATCGGCGGCGTCGGCATCGGTGCGCGCGCCGCTCTTCCGGTTCTTATCCGTGAGAAGAAGGACATGCGCCCGCCGCCGCCGCTCGGCCGAACCCCGGCCGGACGAGACGATCTCCGCTGGTTCAGCCCGTTCATGGTCTTCGAGCCGCACATGCTGTATCTTGCGTCCGGTTTGTTCCTGTCAGTCCGTCATCGCTTCCCGCCTCTTGAAACGCCGCCGGCGCGAAACAGGCCTCAGACGCCGGATTCCTGCTCAGAATCCAGCTGAAACGCTCGGCCGACAGCATTCGTCTTTGTTCAGACTGAAACCGTTACTGCAATTTCAACGGAGAGTCAATAGCCGGGGATCAGGCCGTCTGCCGAACACTGATTAACATCATTCCCGCTGTGTCAGACTACTAGGCATGCGGGCTTGATTTTTGTTGCTCGGACGTCTATGTCGCGATCAACACCCCTTGCGGTTTCGACCGCAGGGCGCGGGGCCTCTTCGGAGGCCCCTGCTTTTTGTGGAGACATTAATGCGCACCTTCGTCTATGTCGACGGCTTCAATCTCTACTACGGAGCACTGAAGGGAACGGCTTGGAAGTGGCTGGATCTGCCCGCGCTGTTTGTCAAGGTTCTCCAGCCCAAGCACGATATTATGGCGGTCAAGTACTTCACGGCAAGGGTGTCGGGAACCTCCGTCGATCCGTCGAAGCCTCAGCGACAGGACGTCTATATCCGCGCCCTGCAGCACTATCGTTCCGAGGTAGAGGTATATTTCGGGCATTTCCTCAGCCATCGGGTGAGGATGCCGCTCGCGCAGCCGGTCGGAGACCAGCGCACGGAGGAGGTGATCCGCACCGAAGAGAAGGGATCCGACGTCAATCTCGCGGTGCATCTCCTCAACGATGGCTGGTTAGGCGTCTACGATTGTGCAGTCGTCGTGAGCAATGACAGCGACATCGCAGAAGCGATGCGCCTTGTAAGGCAGCATCACGACAAGAGGATCGGCTTGATTACGCCTGGGACCGGCCGGACGTCCCGTCAACTCATGGCGCATGCGGATTTTGCGAGGCATATCCGGCCGAACGCATTGCGGCAATCGCAGTTGCCGGATCCGATTCCCAACACGACGATCAGCAAGCCGATTCGGTGGCAGGAGAAATAATCGGAAAGCGCTTTTCGTGAAAGCTGCAGCGCACGACGTTGCTGCGCCGAGGATCGGTCGTGCCGTTGGAAACATGCCGAGGCTTGCGCTGCTCCGCATTTGTGCTTTTCAGGGATATGATCAAACAGACGTCGCAATGTTAAGCTGAGGGTAACTGCTCACCCCCTGCTGATCATTGATCGTTTTTCCTGACGCGCTTCCGGTCAGCAAGAACCGGTCCGGTCCTCGGCTTGTCTCCCTTTCCGGCCCGCGGGCGCGTGTTCAGCCGTGCCGTGCGAGGAGTCCGGCGGTGTCGGCTTTCTGTCCGTTCCGCCGGGGATTTTCTCTTAACGCCATAGGGCGGGCATTCCATGGACCGGCCATCGGGGCGAATCGCGTCGGAGGCGGCGACAGCGGCATGGTACGGATCGAAGGCGACGACGGGGCTCTGTCAGGCGATCGTCGCGGCCATGCCCCGCATGACGCATACATCGAGCCGTTCCTCGGGGGCGGCGCGATCATGAAGCGCAAGCCGCCGGCGATCCGCAACATCGGCATCGACCTTGACCGCCGGGCGATGCCCGAGGGCGAGCGGCTCGCGGCGCCGGCGGCGGTCATGGCGGCAGAGGCGGAATGACAGCGACGGTGAACAAGGTCTCGCTGCGCGGGGAGTTCGACGCTTTCCGGGAGCGGTTCCACGATCTTCGCGAACAGGGCAAGGTCAGCCCGGAGTGCGAGGCGCTCTTCAGCGGCCTGCTGATGCTGACCGTGTTCATGGAGAAGACCGCGCGCAAGGGGCCGGGGAACTCCAGCCTCCCGCCGTCGCAGACGGATAAGGACGAGAGCGCCCGGCGCGCCGTCGGCAGCGGCAAGGGTCCGAAGCCGAACCTGCGGACGGGCGACAACCTCCGGAAGACCGTCATCGAGGAGACGGCCGCCGTCGGGGCCTGCGACGCCTGCGGAGCCGACCTGTCCGGCGTCGACGCCGTCGACCGGGAGCGCCGCATCCTGCGCGACATCGTGTTCGAAGTCGTCGAGCGCCGCGTCGACGCCGAGATCAAGAAATGCCCGGACTGCCGTGCCCGGACCAAGGGCCGTTTCCCCGACGACATGCCGGGGCCTCCGCAGTACGGCGCAGGCCTCCAGGCCTTCGTCATCAACCTGCTGATCGCACACGTGCTGTCCCTGCGGCGGGCCGTCGCGCTCGTGCAGGCGATTTCCGGCCTCAGGCTCTCCGAGGCGACCTGCCTCGGTTATGTCCGGCGCCTTCATGACGCGCTCGCGTCATGGGAAGAGGCCGCCGCAGCGCATCTTCCGCAACGCCCGGCCCTGCATGCCGACGAGACCGGCTTCCGGCTCGACGGGAGGAACCAATGGCTCTGCGTCATCACCGACGGGGCCCTGACCATGAAGTTCCCGCACCGGAAGCGCGGCCGGGAGGCGATCGACGAGATCGGCATCATCCCGCGCTGTAAGGGCGTCCTGATCCACGACTGCCAGTCATCGTGCCCAGGCTGCGGCCAGTGCAGCTGCTGACTGTGCGGGAGCTGCCTCCTCCGAGAGTTGACCTTCGTCGTCGAGGCTAACGGCTTCCGCTGGGCGCGACTGATGAAGAGACTGCTGCGCGAAGCCTGCCGCAGGGCTGACAAGAGCGAATCCAAGACCCTGGCCGAAGCCGACCGCCGGGCCGTGCGCAAGCGGTACCGCACCATCCTGACCCGGGGCGGCAGGGAACTGCCCGGAATCCCGCCGCGCCCGAAAGGGAAACGGGGACGGATCGCGAAGTCCGAAGCGCATGACCTGCACGAGCGCCTCGTGAAGCGCGGGAAATCCGTCCTGCGTTTCATGGAAAACCCGCACGTCAGCTTCACTGACAATGCCGGAGAGCGGAAGATCAGGATGGCAAAAGTCAAGACCAAGGTTTCCGGATGCTTCCGCACCAAGCGCTGCGCAGACGCCTGGCGCCGGATCTCAAGCTGCCTGAGCTCTATGGCAGCGCTCGGCTGCAACCCTCTCGTCGCAAGCTGGATCGCGCTCGCCGGAAGGGCCTCGGACATGATCAAGTCGCACTACACCTGATCACCCCTCCCCAAAGGGGTGAGCAGTTACAGCTGAAGAATATGAAGAGTTAGGTCTGGGCTGACCTTCAGAAGGTTGAATTTTTTCGATGCGGCGCACGTCTCAATATTCCACGGATCCACAGAAACATCAAATCACAGCCGTTCCCGCAAACCGGTTATGAGGCACGACAAGTCCCGGATTCAGCCCTTGTTGACGACTTCATTTCGCTGGAGGGGGACGGCCGCTGAACAACCGTGCGTGGTGCGGACGGCGGGACTCGAACCCGCACTCCTCATCGGGAAGCAGATTTTCATACCACTTCGGCTTTCGCCGCCGCCGTCTGGCGTTCGTGGTCTGGACTATCCCTTCGCCTTAGCATGAACCTTAGGCGCCGCCCGTCTAGTCTCTACACCTTCCCAGCGCCGGCTGGGCTTGGCTCGGGATCAGCACGACTCCACTGTCAGAGCCTTCCCCGAATTTGAGCGGTTCTGTTCCGCCGGTTTCCCGGCAGACACCCAACTGTCATTAAGTCTGCCGCGTCTACCTTTCCGCCACGTCCGCACACGGCACCAATAAACCGCGCCGCTCCGTTAAGCAATGTCTGCGGGCTCTCTGCCGGAATGGCTGGCAACAGCCGGTCTGGTCAGAATTAAGTAGAGAGTCTGCCCGGCAGCGGGCAGTTCCGGATCTGGGATGAATTCGTCAGGCTGAAGGGTGATTTCGACTCCGGATACTGCCAGCCGAAGAATCAAACCGCGCGCCGCCGCCCCGCGGCCGGCAGACAGGAGCTCCGCCTTGATCTGGCCGAAGGAAAACACGCCTGCCGTCCGCTGTGTCGCCAAAACAGCGTGCCGCGGGTCAAAACTGACAGCGACCGTATCGCCAGGCTGCGTGTCGTTCCCGATGTCGGCATAAACTATGTCGCCGCCCAGCCTGCATTCGCTCAAGCCATTGGCGCGGCGTCCCGTGACTATTGCTGGAATCCCTTCTGTGCGGCTCTTTTCCGCAGGCCAGGTCCGTGAAACTATCCGGCCTTGGCTCATCTCCAAAGCAGCTGATCCCAGCGCCCGCAGTTCGTCGGCCGAATGGGTGACGCACACCGCGGGAATGTCGAAACGGCGCAACAGAGCCGCTAATTCCGGCAGCAGGGCGTCACGCCGGTCAGCATCAAGCGCGCTCATCGGTTCATCAAGCAGCAAAAGCCTCGGAGCGGCCAGCAGCGCCCGTCCCAATGCGACCCGCTGTTTTTCGCCGCCCGAAAGCGTTCCGACCTGCCGGCCAAGCAGAGAATCCAACTGCAGCGCGTCTCTGACTTGATTCCAATCCGGTCCGGCGCGGCCCTTTCGCCGCTTCATGCCGTATCGGAGGTTTCCGGTGACATCCAAATGAGGAAACAGCCGGCTGTCCTGAAACACCAGAACCGCTCCCCGCTCATGCGGCGGGACAAAAATCCGCGAACTACTGTCCTGCCAGCATTCCCCGCCGAAACAGACCGATCCCCGTGCCCGGCTTTCCATTCCGGCGGCAATTCTCAGGAGCGTGCTCTTGCCTGCCCCGCTCGGGCCGAACAGCGCGACCGTGCCCTTGGCAGCCCGGAATTCCTCAACGTCCAAGTAAAATCCCGGGAAGGAGATTTCCGCTTTTATCTCCAACATGTCAGATCATCCGCGCCCGTTCGGACTTTCCGAAATTGATCAGATAGAGTGCCAGCAGAGCAGCGAACGCGAAGATCAGCGTCCCGAGCGAAAGAATGTGCGCCCGCGCGTAATCCAGCGTCTCCACGCTTGTATAGATGTCGATTGAAATCACCCGCGTACGGCCCGGTATGTTGCCGCCGACCATCAGGATGACCCCGAATTCCCCGACGGAATGGGCGAAACCCAGCACGGCGGCCGTCAGGAATCCGCGTTTCGCCATAGGGGCGGCGACCGACACGAATGCGTCAAAGGGACGCGCGCCGAGGGAAGCCGCCGCCTCCATTGATCCTTTTCCGACGCTTTCAAACGAATTTTGAAGTGGCTGCACGACAAACGGCAGCGAATGCAGCACTGTCGCCGTAAGAATTCCCGCAAAGGAAAAAGCCAGCGTATCGCCGCTTATCCGCAGCCAGAAGGCGCCGACCGGGGATTCGGGGTTGAACAGAATCAACAAATAAAATCCAAAAACCGTCGGCGGCAGGACCAACGGAAGCGCGGTCAGGGCCTCAATGAACGGCTTGATCCGGGCATTGGTCGTGGCCAGCCACCAAGCCAGCGGAGTCGACACGGCTATCAGCACTGCTGTCGAGGCGCAGGCCAGCTTCAGCGTAATGAATACCGATCCCAGCTCAATCATCCGGGCCCAGCCGGTAACCGTAGCCGGAAATCACCGAAAGCGCTTCCCCGCTCTTCAGGAAATCCATGAATGCAAGCGCCGCTTCATTGCCGTCGGCGCGTAACAGGGCGACAGCGTCCTGCCTGATCGGAGCGTGGAGCGACGCCGGCACGGGCACCAGGAATCCGTGTCCGTCGGCCGTCTGGCCGACGAGGTTGGACATTGATACGAATCCGGCATCCGCATTCCCCGTGGCTGCGAAGGTGAATGCCTGTCCGACGTTTTCGGCGTAGACAAGCTTTTCGGCCACTTGATCCGCTATGTCCAGCCGTGAGAGCGTTTCCAGCGCGGCCTTTCCGAAAGGAGCAAGTTCAGGATTCGGAATCGCGATACGCCGGACAGACGCATGGGTCAGGATTCCGGCAAGGCTGCTGCCTTCAGGAAAACTGCGGCGGCTCCATAATGCCAGACTTCCGAACGCATACGTGAATCTGCTGCCGGGAATGGTTTTTCCCGCCTCTTCCAGCAGCCTGGGCCGGAACTCGTCAGCGGACATGAACACCGCGAACGGGGCGCCGTTGAGAATTTGCGCATAAAGTTTGCCTGTCGATCCGGTGACCACTGAAATCTGATGCGCGGTCGCCGTTTCGAAGTTCCGCGCCAGATCCTCTGCGACCGAAACGAAATTCGACGCCACGCCGACATGCACTTCATCAGAACTTGACGGTCCGGGCGGCAGGGCGGCCGCTGCTGCTGCCAGCGAAACCCGCATGATCCATGTTCGGAGACTGATCAATTCAAGATTCGCTTTCCGGCCTCGAATACTGAGCGCTGGCCGCTCTCTCTGCCCGGCCGGCAATCCACATCAGTTCAGACGGAGCGAATGAGTCAGCCAGTCAGTCCATCTCACGCGTCCGCCTGCTACAATTCAAATGTCTGGTGCCCGAGGCGAGACTCGAACTCGCACGGCCCAAGGCCGGAGGATTTTGAGTCCTCTGCGTCTACCTATTCCGCCACTCGGGCCAGACACTGCCCTTACTCTTTGCGGCCGGGTTCCGTCAATGAACCACGCTCGCAAATGTCATGCTCAAGCAGTATGTAAAACGGCAGCGATGCGGCCGACATGGGAACTGCTGACGTCGGTGGCGCAAAACAGATCAGAACCGCCGGCAGAATGTTAAAACAACGGTAACTAGTCAGGTACCCCGCCGTTTCAAACACTCGGCATCCGCTGAACTTCAGAATATACGTTGAATATAGAAATTCAAACAAATATGTGTCTTGCACCCTCCGGTCGTACAATCCCTGGCATGGGCCGGGCGGAGTTTCCCCACTGTCAAAACAGCCGGTCTGAAGATTCTTCCGTTTCGCGATCATGGGACAAGTCAGCGGCCCACGCATATTTCGCGATGCAGGCATGGCTGCCGTGCGGAATGGCACATGCGGGAAGATGTAGATTCGATCCTGTTTCATAACCACAAGCTGTCCAAGCAGCCGGCCGGCGTTTTCGGAGCCGGTGTCGTTTGCCGCGCGCGGTCTTTCAAATTTCCGCAGACAGAACGTTCAACAGAAGGTATCGTCCGCAGACGGCGCCGGCTGCATCTCCCGCATGCGGTTTGCGGAACCGTCCCGGAGCCGGCGCGGCCCGCCGGCCATTGCCGGAATGTCCACGCATTCAACGCCCGCGTAGCGGGACTTCTGCTCGGCGGTGAATTGCGGTGAGAACAAAATCGGACGAAGACTCAGCCCCTTTATATCATTCGCTTCACCTCCGCTTGCGCGGAGAAATCTCTTGAAGTCGTCCAGCAGCCTGCGTGGATTGTGCAAGGCGGCATTCCGCTTGCAGCTGCCGACTGCCAAATATCCGCCGCTGCCGAACCGCGCCAGAACGTCGATGTCAGCTTCTCCGCTGCCCCGCGCTTTGGCGCAGGTCACGCTCCATTCGACACCTGGACAGGACGCCAGCCAGTCGGCGGAAAGGCGTTCGAGCATGGCGCCTTCCAGCGTTTCAAGAGCTTCGGTCGGAGGCGGCCTACGGCTCTCCGGCCCCGGCGGGAAAGGCTGGACGGGCTGGAACATGTCCCGGAACACATGCAGCTGGAACAGGATGTTATTATCAGCGATCTCCCAGACCGGTTCTTCCCGACGCCAGCCGGTGAACCGGGTGCGGCAGATTACCAGCCGGAGATTCCTCTCTAGACGTTGGAGAATCCGCACTAACGCGCCGGGCCCGGCGGACCGCAACGAGACGGGGAATTCGGAGACATGCCGTTTCCGGCGCGGGTTGCGGCCCATCCACAACAGCGCATCCCGCATCTCGTCGGGGAGTTCGATCATCGCCCGATTGTCGAAGCACTCACGCTCATCCCCGATCAGAGTCCTCCTTTCGGCGTTCAGGAAAGCCTGCCGCCACTCCCGGTCATCCGTGATGACTCTGTAGTCCCTGAGATGTCTACGCTCGTCATCAAGCGCCAGCCTCTCCCAGAGATAAGGCATGCCGTCATATGCCGACCACAAGGTGAGAAAACGGCCGGGATTGGAAAGCCAGCCATGCTCGCCCGCCATTTCGAGGACCGTCGGCACTTCCCACGGCTGCAGCCGCAGCCTGACCCGCGCCCGCAAATGCAGCGGCTGGTCATCAGCGAACATCGCCGAGATACGCTGCTGGTGCGATCCCATCATCACGAGCTTGCCCGGCGGAACCCTCCCGCCCTGCCGGCGGGCTGTCGCCACATCGTCGATCAGCAGTTTAATGGGGGATTCCAGCTCAGCTTTCTTCGCATGGTGAAACTCGTCGAGACACAGGATGACACCCTTGTTGAGCAGATGCATGGCAATGTCAGCGAAACGGGCTGCATCATAGTCGTATCTGCCGCGGGCAGGCATGTCATCCAGCAGCGTTCCGGGCGCGGTCCGACCGGCAACCCGCAACAGTTCTTTCAGGCATTTACCTTCATCTCCGGCCGGCAGCTGGACAACCATCAACGGTGATGCCGGCCCGCCGCAGCGGCTGACGGTATTGGTCAACAGGGCGTTCTTACCGACACCGCGGCGGCCGCCGATGACAAAGGCCGTGAAGCTGCGCTCAGCCGGGGCGCCGTTTCCAAGCTGAAGCAGCACCCGGAGCTTTTCCATCTCGTCCTGCCGCCCATAGAATTCCCAATTTGCCATAACTGCCTCAGCCTTTTCCCTTCGCCCCTATTCCGCCGGAAACGCTCGGACGCGTCCGGCGGGGCTGGATAAGATACCTGTCAGGCGGCGATCGATTCGGCTGGCTTTTCGCCTCGCTGCGGTGAATGCGCAGCGCACGCCCGCCGCTCCTGAGACCAGAACCATAGAGAGTGAAACCTTTCCCGGAGCGCGTTGTCGGGTCGGCCCCGGCATCAGTTGACAGTTCCGCAATCTCCGGAAAATTGCGCTTGGCGGCAATTTGCGGCGGCGCGGCATTAATCAGATCAGCCGAGTTGACGCCAGCGCTATGCTCCCGCGCCGCCGCCGTCTCCGTTCCTTCCGCGTCCCACGCTGCCCGGCAGAGCGAGGTGCGCCTGTAGGCCGTCAATTCAGTATTGGCCGGCATGCCGCGACAGCGAAGTTCGCGGATGACGCTGACGCGATTGTCGGCGGCTGACGAATCCAGACGAGCACCAGACTTGCCGGCAGCCGGAATATCCTGATGGATTCCCGGTTGCCGCTCTGAACGGCGATTTGCGCAGCAGGGCCATGCCGGAGGATCGCGCTTCGCGCGGACCGCAGAACCTGTTGACGGCTTCCGTGCCGTTCTCTTCAACGGCCTGCCTCATCCAGCTGTCGTCAAGCATCAGGTCGCCGGCGGCAGCGGCTGTCGTTGGAAACAAGGCACTGACGGTTGCGGTAATCTGTCCTGCTGCCTGCATCGTTCAATCTCCCCGGTCTTCATTACAAGCCGCCGTCTTCATTCACAGGCATAAGTCCAGATTTATATTCACTGAGTCTAGCCGAATCATTTGATGACGCCCATTGAGCTCTCAATTGACGGTTTTAGCTGTTAACCAAGTTTCAGACGGATTTAGCACCATCGGTGTTAATGGAGAAGATGGCGTGGTCAAGAGGAGTCTGCGAAGAACCGGAACCGTCGACATAAGCGGTGTCCGGCTTCACGCCGGCTGAATCGGCATGGTGCGAAAGGCATGGACGTCGGATAGCCCGGCGGATTGACTGCGGCAACCGAAACGGTTTGAACGCTCTCGACCGGAGATACTGATCCGTCGTTAATTGACACCGCTGCAGCCGCAGGCGCCTTTGCCGCATCGCCTGACTGTTCGAAGCGAAACCTTCGCGGGCCGGGATTGCCGGCTGGCATTAAGAAGGTGGCGTCGTCGCCTTCGGCAGCGCGGGCGGAACGGGCCGCGCAGGGACTATATCGGCCAAGAACCGCCTGCTGCACCACTTCGTCAGTGTTCGCGTTGAAGGGAATGTTTCGCCTGATGTTGAGCGGCATTGCCCGCCGCATAATGCGGACGGATCACTGCCGATCCTTATAGCATACAACGGCCATGCGGAATAATGTGATGAACACATGATACGGAGAAACTGATGACCCAGTGCCTGCTTCCGATCGGAATCCAAGACTTTCGGACGATCCGGAGCGAGGGCTTCTACTATGTCGACAAAACGCCTTTCATCCGCCAGCTGACAGCCAAGGGACGCTTTTACTTCCTGTCCCGTCCGCGCCGGTTCGGCAAGAGCCTGCTGCTTGATACGCTCGGTTCGTTGTTCAAGTGCGAAGAGCCTCTGTTCAAAGGTCTGGATATCCATCCTCACTGGGACTGGACCTCACCGCATCCGACAGTGCGGCTGAGCTTCGGCGGACATTACAGCGAACCGGGCGACGTGGAAGGGGACATCATCGAACAGCTGGAGAGCGCGGAGCGTCTGCACGGACTGGCGCCCGCCCGGACATCCGATACGGCCCCGAGGCGTCTGCGGAACATTCTTGACCGCCTGCACGCCGCCGCGGGCCGGCGGGTCGTGGTTCTGGTTGACGAGTATGACAAGCCGATCCTCGACATGATCGAGGACCCGGAGAGGGCGGCGGCCAACCGGGACTATCTGCGCGGCTTCTACGGCATCATCAAGGACAGCGCCAGGCATGTCCGCTTCGTCTTCGTAACCGGCGTGAGCATGTTCTCGAAGGTCAGCCTGTTCTCGGGTCTGAACAATCTCGAGGATATCAGCCTTGACCCGAGCTACGCCGCGGTCTGCGGCTACAGGGAGGAGGATCTGGACCGTGTTTTCGGTCCTGAGCTTGCCGGTCTCGACCGCGACGAGATCCGCGCCTGGTACAACGGCTACTGCTGGCGGGGCGGTGAGCGGGTCTACAATCCCTTCGACGTTCTTCTGCTGTTCGACAACCGCGAGTTCCAGCCCTACTGGTTCGAGACCGGCTCTCCGGAATTCCTGTTCAAGATGCTGATGGAAAAATTCGTGACCACGATGGAACTGGAGAACCGAACGGCGGACATGTCGCTCGTCTCCAGGTTCGATGTGAATGACATCAGTATTGAGGCTCTGCTTTTTCAGACCGGCTATCTGACGATCGCCGGGGAAGAAAAGGATGAATCCGACACTTCATACCGGCTGGACTTTCCCAATCACGAGGTCCGGGTCAGCCTGAACCGCGGGCTGCTCGCCTGGCTGGGCAAGAAGGAACGCGTTCCGGCGAAGCCGGGGCGGGAGTTCTGCGCGCTTCTCGAGGCGGGCGATTTCGCCGGCTTCGAAGACAGGCTCCGCGCTTGGATTTCGGGAATACCAAACGAATGGCACAATAAGGGGGCTCTCGCGCGTCACGAGGCGTGGTACGCGAGTCTTCTCTATATGTGCTTGCGCTCAGCAGGCGTTGACCTGAGCGTGGAGGAATCCTCGAGTCACGGCCGCGCGGATATGGCCGTGCATATCGGCGGACATATCTTCGTGCTCGAATTCAAGATGGCGGAAAACACGGCCGGCGCGGAAACGGCGCTGAACACCGCGGTCGCACAGATGCGCGGACGGGGCTACGCGGAGAAATACCGTGCGGACGGCAAGCGGATCTGCCTGATCGGCGTGGCCTGCGGACGCGGGGAGCGCAATATCTTGGCGATCCGCGCCGAACCCGCATGAGCGGATGCCGTCATGACCGCGATGAGGCTTGTCAAACAGCATCATGCGGAACTTATTGAATGGTATTGACGTAAGCGCATGACATCATGCAGCTTTTTTAGGATTCGCCGGCAGACTGCCGGACCGGTTTCAGCGTATTTCAGTCCCCGGGAACTGAAATGCCCTGTCCCGCAATAGCGTGGGCAGCCTTGAGCATGTCCAATGCCGCTGCCGCCTCAGACGCCGGTTTCACGCGCATTTCCGGGAGGCCGGCGGAACGTTTCATGAAACAGTGGGTCCGGGCGCCGGCAGGCCGCCGCGGAAGCGTATTGACGCCGGTTTCTGTTTTACCCCGAGCGACGGCTCGGCTGCGGCGGATTTCCGCGTTGGTTCATTTTACTTGGCTCAATTTGCGAATCCTATGCATGGCCTGTCGATTGCGGCGGCGAGAAACGCACGGGGAGGGGCTTTCTCCAGCCCGGCGCGATGGAACCATCGCAGATAGTTGCCGAGATATTTGGCAGAAACACCGCGGTAACGCAGCAGGAAGTGTTTCAGGCAGCTGTGCCTGCTGTTGACCGTCTGGATATGGAACGCGTCCCGGACCCGCTCGCCGCGTGACATGTTCAGCGCCTCGTGACGGACTCCCATCGCCTCGGCGCATGGCGGGTAGGCGGTATGGCCGTCGCTTACAAGGATGATGTCCCGGTCAACGACCGGCTCGATCACCTTCCGCAGCGAGCCGGCGTTGACCGCCGGAAGAACCGCGCCTACCGTCGTCCCAGCGCGGTCGGCGACCACCAAAACCGGGACCTGCTCCTTCGACACGCCGCGCCTTTCAGCCTTGCCGCCCCGACGGCGCGCCTTGCGGGTCAGGTTTCTACAGCCCTTGAAACTCTTGAGAAAATAGGTTTCGTCGGCCTCGACGATGCCCGTGAGCTTTTCCGGCTCCCGGTCTTTCGCGGCCAGGAAGCGGTGCCGCCAGCGAAACGCGGTAGTGACGTCGATCCCGCAGTGCGCGGCCGACTCGCGGACCGTGTTCCCGGCGCGGAGACAGGCCCCGAAACCGAGCAGCCGATCCTTGTGGTGCAGGCCGGCCAGAGGCGTTCCGGTCGCCGCGTTGAACGTCCTTTTGCAGCCCTTGCACTGGTAGCGCCGCAGGCCGTTTGCTTTGCCCCGCGACACGGCGCCGGGCGTGCCGCAGCGTGGGCAACGACGATCTTCGCCGACCCCTGCCTCAACCGCGGCCAGCGACGCCGACGCCCGGGACTGTCCAGAGAGCGCCGCCTCCGCCTCCGTCCGCTGCGCGGCGGTGAGTTTCTCCATTGCCGATAGCCATTCCTGAAATCGTCCGTTGTCCATAGCGTTCTGACTCCTTGATTCAAAGGTGAACATAGCGCAAACGCATAGTATTTGCAAATTGAGCCTTTTACTTTTACGCTCAGCGAGAACCAAGATGACGGTCGGAGCAGGCATAAGGGGCAGCCGGGTTTGCCGTCGAGCCGCCCGGCTTACGGTACGGTCAAATGCGGCAGCCGGTGCAGCCCCGGGCCTGAAACAGTTCAACTGCCGACGGCGAACGCGGAATCAACCTGTCCGGTCCGCGCTGTCTCCCGGCAGAATTGACGGCTCGCAGATATGCGCATGATTCGAAACCTCTATGATTTCACGATGCGGCTGGCGGAACACAGATTCGCGTTGCCCGCATCGCCTGACTGTTCGAAGCGAAGACTTCGCGGGCCGGGATTGCCGGCTGGCATTAAGAAGGTGGCGTCGTCGTCTTCGGCAGCGCGGGCGGAACGGGCCGCGCAGGGACTATATCGGCCAAGAACCGCCTGCTGCACCACTTCGTCAGTGTTCGCGTTGAAGGGAATGTTTCGCCTGATGTTGAGCGGCATTGCCCGCCGCATAATGCGGACGGATCACTGCCGATCCTTATAGCATACAACGGCCATGCGGAATAATGTGATGAACACATGATACGGAGAAACTGATGACCCAGTGCCTGCTTCCGATCGGAATCCAAGACTTTCGGACGATCCGGAGCGAGGGCTTCTACTATGTCGACAAAACGCCTTTCATCCGACAGCTGACAGCCAAGGGACGCTTTTACTTTCTTTCCCGTCCGCGCCGGTTCGGCAAGAGCCTGCTGCTCGATACACTCGGCTCGTTATTCAGGTGCGAAGAACCTCTGTTTAAAGGTCTGGATATCCATCCTCACTGGGACTGGACCTCACCGCATCCGACAGTGCGGCTGAGCTTCGGCGGACATTACAGCGAACCGGGCGACGTAGAAGGGGACATCATTGAACAGCTGGAGAGCGCGGAGCGTCTGCACGGACTGGCGCCCGCCCGGACATCCGATACGGCCCCCAGGCGTCTGCGGAACATTCTTGACCGCCTGCACGCCGCCGCGGGTCGGCGGGTCGTGGTTCTGGTTGACGAGTATGACAAGCCGATCCTCGACATGATCGAGGACCCGGAGCGCGCCGCGGCCAACCGGGACTATCTGCGCGGCTTCTACGGCGTCATCAAGGACAGCGCAGAGCATGTCCGCTTCGTTTTCGTCACCGGCGTGAGCATGTTCTCGAAGGTCAGCCTGTTCTCGGGTCTGAACAATCTCGAGGATATCAGCCTTGACCCGCGCTACGCCGCGGTCTGCGGCTACAGGGAGGAGGATCTGGACCGGGTCTTCAGTCCGGAGATGGCCGGTCTCGACCGCGACGAGATCCGCGCCTGGTACAACGGCTACTGCTGGCGGGGAGATGAGCGGGTCTACAATCCCTTTGACGTTCTTCTGCTCCTGAAGAAGCGCGAGTTCCGGCCCTACTGGTTCGAGACCGGGTCTCCGGAATTCCTGTTCAAGATGTTGTCGGAGAAGTCGGTGACGCCGATGGATCTGGAGAACCGGACGGCGGACATGTCGCTCGTCTCCAGGTTTGATGTGAACGACATCAGCGTTGAGGCGCTCCTGTTTCAGACCGGTTATCTGACCATCGCCGGGGAAGAAAAGGATGAATTCGACACTTCATACCTGCTGGACTATCCCAATCGCGAGGTCCGGGTCAGTCTTAACCGCGGGCTGCTCGCTTGGCTGGATGAGAAGGAACGCGTTCCGGCGAAGCCGGGGCGGGAGTTCTGCGCGCTTCTGGAGACGGGCGATTTCGCCGGTTTCGAAGACAGCCTCCGCGCCTGGATTTCGGGGATGCCCAGCGAATGGCACAATAAGGGGGCTCTCGCGCGCCACGAGGCGTGGTACGCGAGCCTTCTCTACATGTGCCTGCGTTCAGCCGGCGTTGACCTGATCGTGGAGGAGGCATCGAGTCCCGGCCGCGCGGACATGGTCGTGCGTCTCGGCAAGCAGGTTTTCGTTCTGGAATTCAAGATGGCGGAAAACACGGGCGGCGCGGAAGCGGCGCTGAACGCCGCGGTCGCGCAGATGCGCGAACGGGGCTACGCGGAGAAATACCGTGCGGACGGCAAGCGGATCTGCCTGATCGGCGTGGCCTGCGGACGCAGGGAGCGCAATATCTTGGGGCTTCGCGCCGAACCCGCATGAGCGGATACCGTCATGACCGCGATGAGGCTTGTCAAACAACATCATGCGGAACTTATTGAATGGTATTGACGCAAGCGCGTGACATCATGCAGCTGTTTAAAGACTCGCCGACAGACTGCCGGACCGGTTTCAGCGTATTTCAGCCCCGGGAACTGAAATGCCCTGTCCCGCAATACCGCGGGCAGCCGTGAACATGTCCAATGCCGCTGCCGCCTCAGACGCCGGTTTCACGCGCATTTCCGAAAGGCCGGCGGAATGTTTCATGAAACAGTGGGTCCGGGCGGCGGCAGGCTGCCGCGGAAGCGTTTTGATGCCGGTTTTTGTTTTACCCCGAGCGACGGCTCGTCTGCGGCGGATTTCCACGTTGGTTCATCTTACTTTTGCGCTCAACGAGAACCAAGATGACGGTCTGAGCAAGCATAAGGGGCAGCCGGGTTTGCCGTCGAGCCGCCCAGCTTACGGTACGGTCAAATGCGGCAGCCGGTGCAGCCCCGGGCCTGAAACAGTTCAACTGCCGACGGCGAACGCGGAATCAACCTGTCCGGTCCGCGCTGTCTCCCGGCAGAATTGACGGCTCGCAGACATGCGCATGATTCGAAACCTCTACGATTTCACGATGCGGCTGGCGGAACACAGATTCGCATTGCCCGCTTTGGCCGCGGTGAGTTTTCTCGAAAGTTCGGTTTTCCCCGTTCCGCCGGATGCTATGCTGATTCCCATGGTGCTGGCCCGGCCGCGCCGGGCGTTTCTGATCGCCGGCGTTTGTCTGTTAAGTTCCGTTCTCGGCGGCCTGTTCGGCTATCTTATCGGCGCCGCAGCCTTTGGGCAGATCGGGGAGCCGGTTCTGCGCCTGTTCGGAACGGCCCGTTCAGTTGAACATTTCATGGAGACATACAACAGCTACGGAGCTTGGGCCGTCCTGTTCGCGGGGATCACGCCGTTTCCCTATAAGATCGTCACAATCCTGTCCGGCGCGACAGGGCTGTCATTGCCGATATTCGTTGTTTCAAGCATCATTGCCCGCGGCATCCGGTTTTTCTTGGTCGCGGCCCTTCTCTGGCGCTATGGTGAATCGGCGAAGAAACTGATCGAAAGGCACCTCGGCATCGTCTTGACAGTCTGTCTTGCCTCAGCTGCCGCAGTCTATGTTATGGTGAAACTTCTGTGACCCGGAGTCTCTTGCTGCTGATCGGCATTGGCGGACCCGCCGGCCTGCTGACCGCCGCGTTCGGATTTCAATATCTGGGCGGCCTCCACCCCTGTCCGCTTTGCATTTGGCAGCGCTGGCCGCACGCGGCGGCCATTGTCATCGGAATCGCGTTCCTGTTTCTCCAGTCTCCGATCGTCGCGCTAGCGGCCGCGCTCGCCTTCGCGACCGGGACAGGAATCGCCGCCTTTCACGCGGGTGTGGAACTCGGCTGGTGGAAAGGTCTGCCGACCTGCGCGGGACCCGGCATTGCGGATCTGTCCGGCGAACAGCTGCTCGACTTCTCTGTCACGCTCCAGCCTGCGGGCTGTGATGCGACGGCCTGGACCTTTCTCGGCTTGTCGATGGCGGCATGGAACGGTCTTATGTCCGCAGCTTTGTGCCTGGTCTGGATTCGGCTGGCAGCCGCACGGACGAAGGGAACTGGCTGAGGACAGGCCCGTTACGCCTCCAGCTCCGCGTCCCAGTATAAGAAATCCATCCAGCTCTGATGCAGATAATCAGGCGGAAATTTACGCCCGGCATTCAACAGCTGCTCTGAAGTGGGCCGCCTAGGTTTCCGCTGCAGCAGCTTTCCGCTTTCTTCCAGAGGTCTGGCGCCTTTGCTGAGATTGCACGGAGCGCAGGCCGTCACGACGTTCGTCCAAGTTGTTTTCCCGCCAAGCGAACGCGGCAGCACATGGTCAAATGTCAGCTCTGAGGAGGAGCCGCAGTACTGGCAGGTGAATTCATCACGCAGAAACAGGTGGAATCTGGTGAATACCGGCTTGGCGGCCGGCCTGACATAGTCATGCAGCGCGACGACGGACGGCAGGCGGATCTGCGTAGAGGGAGAGCGGGCCGCCTTGTCATACTCCGACAACACTGAAACGCGTTTCAGGATCGCGGCTTTGAGCGATGTCTGCCAAGGCCACAGCGACAGCGGACAATAGGACAAGGGCCTGTAGTCGGCATTGAGCACCAGAGCCGGATGGATTCTCGGATCGGCGAGGGAACGCACGAACGCGGTCCGGAATTCCGTGGCCATGACAATCTCCGCCCCAGCGAAAGGCTCTCAGCGAACAGGGAAAATACAGGTTTCAGCGCCAATTTGGCAACCTTACGGAAATCCGCCGGAAAACACGCCGTCAATCCGCCGGACCGGGGTCGCCGTTCGGTGTCTCCTGCTGGTTGATCGCGTAATCCTGCGCCATGTCCAGCGCGACCGGCGATGAGTTCTGAACGACATGCGAGAATGCCGCGGGATCGTCGACCGGCTTCGAAGGCCGCATCGTCATACGGAGCGTCGCGAAGCCGGCCAGGCCGGCGGTCACCAGAAACAGATACAGAAAAAACCCCTTGGGACCGAACGCCGACATCATCGCTCCCACGGCCAGCGGGCCGCCGATGGCCCCCAGGCCGTTGATGAAGACCAGGCACCCCGCGCCCGCGGCCATGTCCTTTGGGTCCATACTGTCATTCGTGTAAGCGATGATCAGCGAATATAGCGGATTCACGATCCCCCCGGCGGCGAATCCGATGGCCAGCAGCATGAAGTAGAGGTCATACGAAAAAACCCCGGCGAATGATATCGCCGCGCAGACCGCGGCAGAGGCCAAGATCAAGTGTCGGCGGTCGAGTTTGTCCGATATCCACCCGATCGGGAACTGGAACAGCATGCCGCCCAGATAAATGCTGGCGATGAATGCTGAAATCTCCCCCAGGCCGAGGCCCGCTTCAGTGCCGAACACAGGCCCCATGCCCCACATGCCGGCGAACAGCGCGCCGAGGCAGAACGCCCCGACGGCGCCCAACGGCGAAAACCTGATCAGCCGCCGGATCGACATCGGCGAAGCGGTTTCGAAAATCGGCGCCGGCGAGACGGAAAGCAGGATCGGCGCGAAGGAAATAGAAACCAGCACTGACGCGATGACAAACAAGAAATAGCCGCTGGGATCTCCGAAATTCAACATCCCCTGCGCCGATACCACGCCGAGCATCTGCACGACCATATACACCGAAAGGGTCTTGCCGCGCGACTCGTTGCTTGATTTGTCGTTCAGCCAGCTCTCAGAGACGACGTAAACTCCGGAAAAACAGAAACCGATGATGATCCGCAGCGCGAACCAGAACACGGGATGCGGGAACGCCGCGTAAAGAACCATGGCCGCTGAAATGAGAGATCCGAGGGCGGCGAACACCCGTACATGGCCGACCCGCAGGATCAGTTTCGGCGCCAGCCGGGAACCGCCGAGGAAACCGATGAAATAGCCGGCCATGATCCATGACATGGCTGACGCGGATTCAAATTCGCTGGCTCCGCGGAAGCCCAGCAGGGTGGCCTGCATTCCGTTGCCGAGCATCAGAAGCAGAATTCCGATCTGAAGCGCCCAAGTGTCCTTTAAGACCGTCAGCATGCGGGAAACTCCGAACCGGGATCGCTCAAATCCCCCGACGGCTCAGGAACGGACGGCCGTCAGGGAAACAGAAGCGAACTGTCTCCATATGAAAAAAACCTGTAACGATTCGCCACGGCATGGCCGTAGATGTCGCTCAGACGTTTCCGGCCTACCAACGCCGCCACTAGCACGAGCAGGGTGGTGTTAGGCAAATGAAAATTTGTCATCAGACCGTCTGCGGCGGCGAATTCGTATCCCGGCTTGATATAGAGGTCCGTTTCACCGCGCCAAGGGCGGACACGTCCTCCGGCGGCGGCTGTTTCGATCAGTCTCAGCGCCGTCGTGCCGACCGCGATCACGCGCTGACCGGAAGCGCGGGACCCGTTGATTTCATCAGCCGCCTGTTCCGATAACTCGCCCCGCTCGGCGTGCACCTGATGATCATTGATATCGCCGGAACGGATGGGAAGAAAAGTCCCTGCCCCGACATGCAAAGTGACATATGAAAAGCGGATTCCCGCGGCCGCCAGCCCTGTCATAAGCTCTCGATCAAAATGCAGCGATGCCGTCGGGGCCGCGGCAGCACCCGGTCTCTTGGCGAAGACCGTCTGATAGTCTGTCCTGTCGCCGCTGTCGGCCTGCCGCCTGGAGGCGATGTACGGCGGCAACGGAACCTGTCCCGCCGCCGCCAGCGCGGATTCAAAGCTGTCCGGCGGACCACGGAATTCAAGCACGAAAAACTCGCCGCGCCTCTCCCTGAAATCGGCCCGAAGACCGTGTCCGAAATCAGCTGCGTCGCCCGGTCGGATCCGGCGCGCCGGACGCGCCAGAGCCAGCCAGACACCAGGATCGAGAGGCCGGTCCAGATTGACAGAGATTTTCAGCGCGCCGGCGGCCGGACGGCGGCGCGTGCCTTGGAGCAAAGCCGGAATCACCCTAGTGTCGTTCAGCACGAGCCGGTCGCCCGGCCTCAGGATCCGCGGCAGGTCAAAGACATGCAGATCGCGCATCCCGCTTCCGTCGCTGACCAGCAGCCGCGCCGACCGGCGCGGCTTGGCGGGGCGCAGCGCGATCAATTCATCCGGGAGGTCAAAATCGAGATCCCATAGATCCATCTACGGCAGGCCGCTTCCGTCGGCTTCTACTGAAAAATGTTCTTGAACAACCCGGGTGTAAGCACTGAAAGCGGATTCGCGCCGACGTCCGGATTATCGGCCGGGCCGCGGATGAAATACGACACGGCTCCCAACCCGTCCCCTTTGTCGAGTCCGATGACCCGCAGCGGCGTCAGCATCAGGATCTCGTTCGCCGTATTCAGCGGCGTGATCACGCCCTTAAGATCCAATTCGCCGTTCCCGCGCTTTATGGTCCCCTCGGCCGTCATGCCGAGAGTCAGGCCGGAGGCGAATGCCCGCCTGAATTCCACTTGGTCCCGGTCAGCAAGAATGTCCGCTTGCACTTCGGAAAACAGAATTCCGTTTCCATTGAGTTGTTGAAGCACTCCGATAATGCTCGCCATGTTCAGCAATTCGCCGAGCACCGGCATCCGCTGCACCCTGACATCAGTAATCCGCACGCGCATGTTGAGCCGCTTGCCGTCATCCGCCGCAAAGACCAGCAATGTCATATCGCCGCCGTAAAAATTATCGAGAATGCCGGCGGAACGCAGCAGCGAGCCGGCGTCTTCCGACCGGAAATTCATGGAAAATCCTGAATCGCCCGCATTAATGGAGACGCGGACATCTGTCTGCCCGTTCATCTTGGCGATGAAATCGCCACGGATCTCCCGGTCAACCACAACCGTTCCGCTGACATCTGTCAGGGACGTGTCCGACAGCAGCCGGACTTCATCGAACTTCACGCGCAGGGGTTTGTTCAGCGTGCCGAATTTCTGGTTTTCCAACCGCGCCGCCGAAGCTTTGGCAAGATCGACGGTGCCGCCGGTGATTACCACCGGATATTCGCCTTCAGCCGCATAGACCACCGAGGCGTCCAGCCAGTCCCCGAATCTGGCTTGGCTGAATTCAGCTGATTCGACTCTCCCGTCCCTGCTGAATTTGACGGCGCCCTCCATTTCGTAACTCTCGCCCGCGATGCTGACGCGGTGCAGCTCGACCGGATTCCCCAGCTGCCCTTCCAGGACGACCTGCGCGGCATCGCCGGCCGCCTTTCCCGCAGGCAGGCCGGGAACCGCAAATGCCAGACTCCTCGCGTCGGCGGTGATTCCGAACTCAGGCCTGCCGTCCTGAGAAAACGTAAGGTAGAAATCCGCTGTCTGAGCTTCGCTGAAGCTGCCGGGCGGCAAAGATATGCCAAATTCCTCAATGACATCCGCGGTCAGTTCGACGGTTCCGGTGATCGGCTCGACAATCGCCCGGTCACTGAATTCATGCTGCCATTTTCCGCTGACGGGAATTCCGCGGAACTTACCGTCCGCAGCGGCACTGACGCCCTCATTGTCAACGGCGACTTCTACCAGCTCGGATTCAAACCTGCTGCCCTCAATGCCGCGCGAGGTGACTGAACGGACATCGGCTTCCACGCTGAATCCGATATCCTTAATGGTCAGACCGGACTTAACGGGAAACTCAAAACTGCCGGCCGCGGACACATCTCCCGTCGCCAGATCCGCGGCGATCCGCATTTGCGGAATCAGGTTAAGCGGCGGATTATTTAACAGAACCAGCAGCGGTCCGACACGGCTTTCCAATGACAGATCCACTGCGGCCGTCAAAGTGTCTCCGAAGATTCCATCCAGCGTGATTTCAGTGCCGGCGACATCGGCGCGGTTCTCATTGCCCGTGTCAATTGTTCCCTCATCCAGCCGCATGGCGAAGGATCGGCCCTCCAAGACGCCGAAGCCGGCGGCGCCGGTCAGCGCCGGAAAGCCTGAAATGAATTCGAGCTTGACCTCTTCGAATTGAAAGTTCACGGAAATCTCCGTATCTTGGCCGGGATCCGCAATGATTCCGCCGGCGCCGGAAAAAGCGCGCCCTGCTGTCAGGCGTTCTTCCAGCCACGCCCCGGCGCGGTTTTCGGGCCACAAAGCGATCAAAGCATCTCGGTCCAAGTTCTCGAAACTGAATTCCGCGGCGGCGCTCCACCCGGACTCGGCGGGGAATATGCGGCCCCGAGCCTGCATCGCCGCTTCTTCCGCCTGTACTGACAACTGCGCGATATCAAGAGCGGCGGTCTGAAGATTGAACCGGAAATCGGCCTGCGCCGAAACATCGGAAATTCCCGGCGGCAGCCATTTCCAGTCGCCCACACGCCCGTCACGGAATTCCAAGCGGCCCGCGGCAAAAGGAATCCCGTCAGTGCCGGCGGCAATATCCAGATATCCGGCTCCCGCCGTCTGGCCCGCGGATGACACGAAATGCAGGCCGCGCAACGTCAAACGGCCTGATTCCAGATGATAATCTCCGTCGGCTTCAAACCGCTGAAGTTGAAAAGAACCGTCATCACCCTGCGTTATTTCCCGCGGCGAAGCGGCTTCCGCCTGCCATTCGACTCTGCGTAGAGTCTCCGACGGATCGGACTGCATCACCAGCCGGGTTTGTATCTGCAGGTCCGTTTTCCGCACCCAATCCGGCAGAACCGCGAACGCTTCCAGATCTCCGAGTTCAACGCCGGTCACCTCAAGTTCCAATCTCAACGCGTTACTGTCCGGCGGCGAAGTCAGAACAGCGGTAATGACCGCGTCTGCGGACCTGTTGGTCTCCCACGCGATTCTCCCCGACGCATCAATGCCCGCCGTCCCTTTGGACGCCTTGAACCGTCCTCCGGTCAGACGCACCGTCCGGCCGGTGTCCCGAACCTTGACCGACGCTTCAATATTTTCCAGTTCAACCGCTTCAAACGCGGACGCCGCGCCGGCCATGAAGGCGCTGATCCCGCGCAGGGCCGTCTTCTCGAAAGGCACGGCGCCGGAACGGGACGACAAAATGCTGTCTGCCGATGCAGCCCCGATTTCCGCGGAAATGAACATCGACTCCACGGCCACCGACTGTATCTTGAACGTCCCGGACAGCGCCTGCCCGGGATCCAGAGCAATCCGCATCCCGGTCATTTTGATTCCCGTCAAACCAGCGGCGGCGGACAGCTCCGCATCCGTTACAGTGATCAGCGGCGTGAAACCTGCCAGATCGAATGAAAGGAGAATCCGGCCCAGATCCACGGGCCGGCCGCCTGCGGCGTCGGCAATCCGGTCTTCGGCGATGCGTTTGATCCAAGTCGGTGCGGACAACTGTCCAAACGCCAGCATCCCGGCCGTGAACAGGCCCGCGGCAAAGATTCCCGCGACAGCAACCGTCGCCAGCCGCAGTCTAGCGGACTTCCAGCGGGATTGATTTCCGGCATTCTTGACCAATTTGGCGGAAGCTCCAGAATTCATCAGCCGCCGTCAGCACATTCCAGAAAACATTTCCTGATCACGGCTTGATCTTAAGCCTCTTAGCCCGGCCGCCCATCAACGGGAAAGATTGCGGTAAGCGCGGAGAATCAAGAAAACGGCGGCAGCAGACTGATTATAACGCTTGCCGGGCTGAAACTCAATGGCGCCGTTGATGCCGGAAACATGGGAAACCGGCTGCGGCCGCACGGATCCGGGCCTTTCATTTTATCACTGTTAAATGTGCGTTTTCGATAAGCGAGAAGACGGACTGGCCTTTGTCAGCTCCCTTGGCAATTGGTCAGAATCCATGTTCCGATTCAAGGCGTTCCTAAAGGGTGCCTGTCAGAAAACCCGTAACACGCTGAATATGTGAGAAGAATTCAGTATCTGGGGAACGAAGAATCATCAATCGTGATGTTGTGATTGCCCGTTCAGGTTAGAATCAGCGTGAATCTGGTCAAGACAGGAAAATCTTCGTTCACTGAAAGCGGTGAATCACTTTTTGAATTCAATTGGTTGTAGGTTTTCTGGCAGGCACTAAAGGGCAGTTTCGGCGCTATTGTCGTATATGATCCCCAATAATCGAGCCCTTGTTTCCGCTTTCACACAGCATTTGCAGGATTTTATCCGTGTAGGGTCCGCCCGTTCAGAAGGCTGTCGATCCGCCCGGGTTCCGGCAGCCGGCGGAGCAGAGCGGCGGCCGTGACCGAAGGCGGACATCAGGATGCGGCAAGCGCGGGCCTGACCGGGACCGCTCTTATACCAAAGCAACTAAGAGATCTCTTAGATCTTGTTCTAAAGTCGATTTGCACACCACATATAGCATGAACAAACGTGATTTAAGCGGACTCAAATACTGCATACAGCATTATGGAACAAGCTCTGACAAAATATCTCTGCGGATTTAAGACGAATCCAGTGCCCGAAATTGGAATCAGGCTGTTGCATCTTTCACCGGGTTCCCTTAATTCGGACTGAGAATCACGATGCAGCAGCAGTGAATGGCGGCGAAGACTGCCAGCAGGATCAGGTGAACAGGCAGACAACTACAATAACAGATGGAACAGGGACGCCGCGGAAGCTGATTCCGGCCCGCGAGATATCTATCAGTTCATCCGGAGAATCAATCCAGTTTCAGATCGGCCCCGCCGGGCAGATTTTCTTATGCTTGGCAGCATTTCTGCTGCTCTTCTGGTTGACCATTACGACAGCCGTCACCCTGTCGGAGCGAATCGGCGTCTTGGAAACAGCTGAACAAGACATCTCTTCCTCCGCGTCCGAATCGGACGGCCGTTCCGAAAGCTTCCGCCGGCTGATTGAATCAACGGAGAGCCTTGAACAGCAGGTTGCTGCTGCTCTTGAATTGGCTGACATCACGCTTGTCGACAAAATGCAGCTTGAACTGTCACTGGCCGAATTGAGCCGAGCGCAGGACGCAGAATCTGAATCCGCGATACCCGCGCACTCCGAGACGCCGCCGGGCGACGGCAACGCAAAAGTCGAGCGGCTGCTGACCGCGCTGGAAGCCGCGGTCGCCGATCTCAACACGGCCCGGGAAGAACTTCAGGTTCAGAAAGAAGAAAATTCCACACTGGTGGATTCGGCCGAAATCAGCCGCGAGAAGGCGCGCCGGACAATCGCCCGTCTGACCGGGGCCGTCACAATGGCTTCCGATGGCCTCGAATCGCTGTTCAAGAGGCTTGGTCTGGATCCTGAACAGCTGACACGCGACATCAAGGCCGAATATTCGGGCGCGGGCGGTTTGGCGGTCAATATCGACGGCGGCGATGATGGCGCCGAACTGCAGTATTTCCGTGACAGCGACATACAGGAGGCTTTAGAAGCGGTTGATGAACTGAATGTGAACAAACTGGCGCATCACTCATTGCCGATAGGCCATCCGGTGAAACGCGTAAACCGTTTCACCAGCGGATTCGGCCCGCGCATCCATCCAGTCCACAAAAGGCGCGATTTTCACGCGGGGGCCGACTTTGCCGCGCCTTCCGGGACTCCGATTCATGCGACCGGCGGCGGCGTCGTGACATTCGTCGGGCGCAAAGGGGCCTACGGCCAGACTGTCGTTATCCGTCATGCCGGAGGCGTGGAAGCGCTCTATGCTCACTTATCCAAAATCAGGGTCAAACTTGATGAAAGAGTCTGGAGAAATCAGCATATCGCTGATATGGGATCAACCGGCGTGTCGACAGCGCCCCATCTCCACTATGAGGTGCGGCTAGGCGATCAGGCCGTAAACCCGATGCAGTTTATCAAGGCAGACTAAAATAATGTTCACAAGCAAGAAACCTGAGGAAGGCGGCCCGCCGAAAGCTGGAACCACACCCGCAGCATCGCCGGGGGCCGATCCGCGGACCGTGCGCCAGCAAACGGCTCCGAGGCCGGAGAAGAAATCCGGCCCATCCGTCCTGTCCAATGACGTTTTTGTCACCGGAAACATCAAAGTCGACGGCGACATCAAAGTCGACGGACGCGTCGAAGGCGATCTCATAGCGAAGCTGGTCCAGATCGGCGAAAAAGCCGTCGTGAAAGGCAAAATCTCCGCCGAAGAAGTGGTTGTCAACGGCCACGTGAAAGGCAAAATCCGGGGAATCCGGGTCCGCCTGAACAGCGGCGCCCGCGTGGAAGGCGACATCATTCACGAGACGATCGCCATCGAGGCCGGAGCCCACTTCGAAGGCACGGTCAAACGGCAGGACAATCCCTTGGCGGAACAGCCGAACCCCGGCGCGCCTGCCGCCGCTTCCAAACGCAGATATGCTCCGTCTCCGCAGCAGCGTCCGGAGACAAGCCAGAGCTGATTTCCGATTGAGGCCGCCTGACGCACGGCGGCCCTGCGACAATACCCGCAGCCCGGAAGCATGGTCCGGGCTGCGTTTTTCACTGTTCTGAAGTCCGCCGGCCTTTATTCCTCGGCAGCTTCAGCACGGCTTTTTCCTGACACGTTACGGGCGAGAACCGACGCCATGAATTCGTCGATATTGCCGTCCAACACGCCTTGGGTGTCCGACGTCTCCAAGCTTGTGCGCAGATCTTTCACCATTTGATAGGGCGTCAGAACATAGGAGCGGATCTGGTTGCCCCAGCCCGCATCACCTTTCTGGCTGTGCATCTGATGAATTTTCTCGTTGCGCCGCCGCATCTCAAGCTCATAGAGTCTTGAGCGCAGCGCATTCATGCAGATGGAGCGGTTTTGGTGCTGCGACTTTTCTGAGGATGTGACAACGATTCCGGTCGGCAAATGCGTCATCCGCACAGCCGAATCTGTCTTGTTGACATGCTGGCCGCCCGCCCCGGCAGCCCTGAAAGTGTCGATTCTCAGATCAGCGGGATTGACTTCAACTTCAATGCTGTCGTCGATCGCCGGATAAACCCAGACGGAACTGAATGACGTGTGACGGCGGGCACCGCTGTCAAACGGGGAGTTACGGACCAGACGGTGCACGCCGGATTCCGTTTTAAGCCAGCCGTAGGCGTTCGGGCCGATGAATTTGTAAGTCGCCGATTTCAGGCCCGCCTCCGTGTCGCGGTTCTCAGTGATCAGTTCTCGGCCGTAGCCGCGGCGCTGGCCCCACTTTTCATACATGCGGGACAAGATCAATGCCCAGTCACAAGCCTCCGTGCCGCCGGCCCCCGCATTGATTTCCAAGAACGCGTCGTTGCTGTCAGCCTCGCCGCTCAGCAGCGCTTCAATTTCTTTTTCCCTGGCTGTCTTCAGCAATGCCGCCAGCGCGTCCTCAGCTTCGCTGACGATTTCCCCGTCGCCTTCGGCCTCGCCGAGCTCGATCAAACCCACGCAGTCCTTGAACTCTTGCCCGAGGGCATCGAATGACTCGATGTCGGAGACCAGCGCCTGCCGTTCTTTCATCAGTTCCCGGGCGCGCTGCGGATCATTCCAGATATCGGGATCCTCCGATTTCCGGTTGAGTTCTTCCAGCCTCCGCTCCGACGCCGGCCTGTCCAGCCGGGTGCCGATCAATTCCAGAGATCTGTTGATCGCGTCAATCGCTGACTGTGTCTCGGAGCGCATGCCTGCCATCCATTCACTGACCTGCCAAATCAGCCCGGTTGCCGCTCCGGGCCTTCCGCATCACTGCACGATTGCGCCGCCGAATTCAATCCGTGCCTGAATCGCCGTGTTCCGCAGAATCCATCCGCAGTCTGTTCCAAGGATCCACAAAGCGGTCCGATGGCTGCGCCGGAAAATTCCGTCCGCCAGGCTGTTAAGCGTCCGGGATGGAAGCCGGTTCTCCTCAGTAGAGGCCGCCCGACGACAACGATCCGAATGAGCCCCGCGCAGGCGGCCGTTCCCCGCCGCTTTCCGCTCCTGCCGGACCGCTGTCGTCCTCAGGATCAAAAACACCCAAATCGGATGCCATCGCGAATCCGCCGTCAACGATCCGCGTGACGCCGGCTACGGGTTCGCTGCCCAGACGGAAAAACTCGCGGATCGCCCGACCGGAACTTTCGGCGGCTGATGCCGACAGCGGTTCGCCGGTTGATCTGTCGATAGCGACGAATATGCCGCCGGCGGGCGGCTCGAAATCCGAAGAACCGTATTTTTTCACCGCCTCCATGATGAACTCATTGAAAACAGGGCCGCAAAGATTACTGCCGTACGCGCGCTTGCCCAGCGACCGGGGCGTATCGTATCCCATGTAGCAGCCGGCGACGATATCCGGCGTGAAACCGATGAACCAAGCATCCCGTGATTCATTGGTCGTGCCGGTCTTGCCGGCGACCGGCACCCCTGGCCGGACCGTGAGCCTTGCCGTTCCCCGTTCGACCACGCCTTCCATCATTGCGGTGACCTGATAGGCCGTGACAGGGTCTATCACTTGCGTGCGGTGGCTGAAAATCTGCGGAACCGCGCCGTCGATCAGGTTCGGTTCCTCGCAATCGAAGCAGTATCTCTGGTCGTGCCTGTAAACGGTCCGGCCTTTGCGGTTCTGAACCCTGTCCACCAGAGTCGGGATCACCCGTTCGCCGCCGTTGGCGAACATGGCGTAGGCAGCGACGATCTTGAACAGCGTGGTTTCCTGCGCGCCGAGCGCATTCGCAAGATAAGTGTCCATATGGTCGTACAGTCCGAACATCTCGGCATAACCGGCAACCGTCTCCATCCCGACATCCTCAGCCAGCCGGACGGTCATCAGGTTCCGTGAATATTCCAAGCCGGTGCGCAGCGGCACAGGGCCGTAAAACTTGTCGCTCGAGTTTCTCGGCCGCCAGACCCCTTGGACAGTCCTCAGCTCTATGGGCGCGTCAATCACGATCGTCGCCGGCGTGTAGCCGGAATCAAGCGCCGCGGCATATACGAACGGCTTGAAGGCCGAGCCGGGCTGCCGGTCTGCTTGGGAAGCGCGGTTGAACACGGAGTCGCCGTAGGAAAAACCGCCGTGAATCGCCAGCACGCGGCCGGAATTCACATCCATCGCCATGAACGAACCCTGTATTTCCGGCACTTGCTTCAGTGTCCAGTAATTCTCCTGCCCGTTTTCGCCGTCTTCAGGTTGGGCGACGAACACGACATCACCCGCCTTCAGAATGTCCGAGACGGCCTGCGCCCGGCCGCGGCCGCCCGGCTGAGCCGCCCATTGCACATCCGAGTCCGGAACAATCCCCCGGCTTCCCCGGGGCTGGCCCTCGATTCCGACGACCGCGCCTTCCCGCGTGAATTCCAACGCCACCGCCCGCTTCCAGCCGGGAATGTCGCGCGGCAGTTCGACAGACCGGAGAATGTTCCGCCATTTGTCCTCGTCGGCCAGATCTCCGGCATTGATCGTCATACCCGTTCCACGCCACCCGCGCGCCCGTTCGCGGTCATATTTCTCAAGGCCGGCCCGCAGCACCCGCGCCGCGGTCTCCTGCAATTCTTCGTCTATGGTCGCGCGAATTGTCAGCCCGCCGTTGAAAAACTCGTCCTCGCCGAACGAATTAGACAATTCGCGGCGGATCTCATCGGTGAAATAGCTCCGCGGCGGCAGACTGCCCCGGAACGACGGGAAATCCCCGTTCATGACCGTCCTCAGTTCAGACTGCTTGGCCGCGCGGCTCTCGCTTTTTGAAATATAGCCGTTTTCCACCATTTCATTGATCACGAAATTCCGGCGCAGCACCGCGGCCTCTTTCTGACGGACCGGATGATAGCGCGACGGGGCTTTCGGCAGGGATGCGATATACGCCGCTTCCTCGATGGAGAGTTCTTCCAGAGGCTTGTTGAAATATGTCTGCGCGGCGGCTGTCACCCCGTAGGAATTCTGCCCCAGAAAAATCTCGTTCAGATACAGTTCAAGAATCTCATTCTTGGTCAAAGTCTGCTCGAGCCGGCTGGCGAGCAGGATTTCCTTGACCTTTCTTTCAACTGAGCGGTTGCTGCTGAGAAGAAAGTTTTTCAACACCTGCTGCGTGATTGTCGAGGCGCCGCGAAGCCTGTCGCCGCTCATCGCCTGCAGAACCGCCTTCACCATGCTGACCGGATCATAGCCGGCATGATTGTAGAAGTTCTTGTCCTCGGCGGAAATAAAGGCATTCCGCACCAGAGGCGGTATTTCCTCGACCGGACTGAACAGGCGGCGCTCAAGGGCGAATTCGTCCAGCAGCCGTCCTTCGGCGGAAAAAATTCTGCTTATGGTCGGCGGCTCGTAATCGGCCAGCTGGTCGTGACGCGGCAGATCGTGCGCGAATATCCAGACCGCGGCATCAAGAATCAGGGCGCCGGTCGCCAGCCCCAGACACGCCCAGCTGAAGAGCCCCGCCAGCGCATGCGGAAGGAAGCCGGCGACTGCTTTCAGACTTATGGCTTTATTCATGGCTTCAGCGGTTTTAATTCGACCCGACCGGCTCATTCAAACCGCTGGCCGCGGCGGGACTGTGAACCGGCGGAATTCGGCATGTTTTCTTCAGACAGTTTCACTGGCATGCGGCAATGACAAAATTATGGCGGTTTTTTGCTGAAACCTCAAGATAAATGTATTAAGAAAAGCGAACCGCTGTTCAGCACGGCTCTGCCGCGGCTTGGACGGCGACTGAAAGTTGGCTCCTTGTCTGGTCACGACACGGTCTGCGGAACCGGAACAATGCGGAACGCGATTCCGCAGCGTCCCGAAGACCGGGAAACCGGGCGACGGAAAATCACAGTGAGCCCTGAAAACAGGGGCCGCAAAGAAACATATGAGCAGACACGCATTCATTGTCCGTACTCGCGAATATCAGACAAAGTCCGGCAGACCGGACGGAACTGCTGGTCTGGCTCATCAGACGGGACTCCGCGGCATGACATCACCGATCCGGGATTTCGCGCCTGCGGATGCGAATGAGCGAAATGGCAAAAAAACTACTGATCGACGCCTCCCATGCCGAAGAAACGCGCGTTGCCGCTGTTGACGGCGGGGAAATCATCGGATTCGAATTTGAATCCGAATCAAAACAACAGATTATCGGAAACATCTACCTTGCCCGGGTCGTAAGGATCGAGGCCGCGCTTCAGGCGGTCTTCGTCGAATACGGCGGCAACCGGCACGGCTTTCTGACCTTCAATGAAATCCACCCCGATTATTACAACATCCCTGTGGCGGATCAGCAGGACGGCACGGGGCCGCCGGCTGACGCGGGCGGCGAGGATTCAGATGCCGCCTTCAGAGACGCGGACTCTGAAGCCGCCGGCCCGCAGACCGGAGAAGACGGCCGGGGTTCCGCCGAAGACGAAGCCGGCACGGAACCCTCCGGCGGGGCCGCGCCGGAAGAAGCGGAAGACAGCGGCGGCGATTCCGAAGCGGCTTCCGCCGCGTCAGATGACAGCACGGGCGCACCCGGCAAGGCTGAAAGCCGGACGCAGAAACAGCGGCGGAAATACCGGGTGCAGGAAGTCATCAGAAAGAGCCAGATATTTCTGGTGCAGGTCACGAAGGACGAGCGCGGCGGCAAAGGCGCGGCACTGACGACCTATATCAGCCTGGTCGGCCGCTATTGCGTACTGATGCCCAACAGCGACCGCGGCGGAGGGATCAGCCGCAAAATCAGCAATATGACCGATCGGCACAAACTGAAAGCGATTGCCGCTGATATCGCCGTGCCGCAGGAGGCGGGCCTGATCATCCGCACAGCCGGGGTCAGCCGTACCAAACAGGAAATCCGCCGCGACTATGACTTTCTCGTGCGGCAATGGAACGAAATCCGCCAGCTTACGCTTAAATCCGTCGCTCCTGCGAAGATTTACGAGGAAGGGAATCTAATCCGCCGCTCAATCCGGGATGACTACACCCGGGATATGGATGAAATCCTGGTTCAGGGCGATGACGGCTATAAGACGGCGAAGAATTTCATGAAAATGATCATGCCGTCGCATGCGAAGAAGGTGAAACAGCATTCGCTTCCTGTACCGATCTTTGCCTGTCACGACATCGAAAATGAAGTCGGCAAACTGTTTGATCCGGTCGTGCAGCTCAGTTCCGGCGGCTACATCGTGATTGACAGGACCGAGGCCCTGGTCGCCGTAGATGTGAATTCCGGGCGGGCCACCCGCCAGGGAACGCTGGAAAAGACCGCTCTGCAGACAAATCTCGAGGCTGCTGAAACCATCGCCGCTCAACTGAGACTCCGTGATCTCGCGGGAATAATCGTGATCGATTTCATTGACATGGAGGAGCAGAAGAACAATCAGTCGGTGGAACGGCGCCTGAAGGAATGCCTGAAATCCGACCGGTCGCGGATTCAGATCGGGCACATTTCAGGATTCGGCCTGCTTGAGATGAGCCGGCAGCGCCTCAAGCCCGGCATCCAGGAGATTGCGACCCGCGGCTGTCCGCATTGCTTGGGAAGCGGGCGCGTCAGGACAGATGACTCGCTGGCCATCGACATTCTGCGCCGGATCGAAACCGAGGCCGCCAAGGATCAGCAGCATACCGTCCAAGCGGTTGTTCCGCTGCGCCTGGCGAATCTCCTTCTGAACCGGAAACGGACGGCGATTCAGGAAATTGAAGCGCGCCACGGCGTTTCCGTCGTCATCAGCGGCGCCGGGACGCTTGAGTATCACGATATTGAAATCCGCAGACTGAACCAGTCGGTTTCCGAAGCCGACGGGGAGGAGGAACATGTGATCGGCGTCGAGACGCCGTTCCAGCCCGTCGGACCGGCGGGCGAGCAGCGGAGCGACAGGCAAAAACGCAGGCGCAGGCGCGGCGGGCGGAAACAGCAGCGGGACGCGGACGGCGCCGGCGGCAAGGCGGACGCGCAGTCCGGCACGGATACGGAAAACGAAGATCCGGGCAGACAAGACAAAGAAAAAACCGATCGGAAACCGGGCCGCAAAAGGCGAAGGCCCTCAGCCGCCGCCACTGAAAAAGAGTCCTCAGACGATGCGGCTCCGCAGAAGGCGGCGGATGCGGCGCCGTCAGGCAAAGGCCGGTCGCGGAGTTCACGCCGCCGCCGCAGATCCAGAGGCCAGGCGCCGTCTCAGGAATCCCTTGAAAACGCGCCTGACAATCCGCAGACGGACCTTGCTGGAGACGCGGCATCATCCGCCGCTGACCAGCCAGGCAAGCCGTCTTCCGGCCGCAGGCGCAGGAAAAAGCCGAAAGAGCCGGAGGAAAAAGCCGGAGGATCCGGCGAATCCGCTGAAACTGAGCCGCAGGCTCCCGCTTCCCCGGCGGAAAACTGAACCATTTGAAAATGAAAGGGCATCTCTTGCGAAAATTAATCACCTCGGCGACGGAATACGCATTGCTTTTCCGGACTTGGAAAAGCCGCGCCGCCTTGCCCGGCCTTGATGCCGCAAATTTCATGCCGCCGCCCGCCGCAGTGCTGCCGGCCGCCGCAGTGCTGCCGGCCGCCGCTCTGCTCTTCTTTCAGGCCGCGGCCGCGCCATCTCTCGCGCATGATCTGGAGGATCTGTCAGATGCTGACCGTGCGATACTGCGGCAGGAATTCCGCGGCTATCTGCTTGCGAACCCTGAAGTTCTCTTGGAAGCCTACGATCTGTTGGAACAGCGGCAGGCGCAGGCGGAAAACAGGCAGCGGGAGATTGCTATCAAAGCGAATGCCGATGAACTTTTCAATGATCCGAATTCATGGCAGGGAGGAAATCCCGACGGCGACGTCACGGTCGTTGAATTCGTCGACTACCGCTGCGGCTTCTGCCGGAAGGCCCATCCCGACATCCAAGAACTTCTGGCAACCGATCCCGGCATCAAGATGATAGTCAAAGAATTTCCTATTCTGAGTCAGGAATCTTATGACTCCGCGAAACTCGCTCTGTCCGCGCTGCGGATGGGGGGAAGCGGCGCCTACAGGTCCACACACGACTTCCTCATAAACTACAACGGACCGATAGACAGTGACGCGGTCGAACAGGTTTCCCAACTGACCGGCATAGGCAAAGACGCGCTTGAGACGGAGGCCCGGTCGGCTGAGATTGAGGATATCATCAGGGCCAACTACCGGCTCGCCGATGCCCTCGCGATCAGCGGAACACCCGCGTTCGTGATCGGAACAGCGCTTTACCCCGGCTACGCTCCGCTTGACGAGCTGCGTAAATTGATCGAATCAGAAAGAAACAAGAAAGAATGACCGTGAATTTGCCATACCCGGAGGCAGATCAGCAGGACATACCGGCATGACCGAGCAGTATTCTGATATCGATTTAGTGAAATCGCTTGCGGGCATCCTGAAAGAGCAGAATCTCGGCGAGATTGAATTCACAAGGCGGCGCGGCAAGCTCAATGACATCCGGATTCGTGTCTCGGCGCTGAACCAGCGGCCTCCCGGCGTCAGCGTTCCGCCGCCCGCGGCGGCGGCTCAGGAATCCGATTCGCCGGAACAGGAAAGAGCCTCCGATGCCCGGACGACCGTTCAGGAACTCGCCAACCATCCGGGCGCGGTGACCGCGCCCATGATCGGCACGGTATATCTTCAGCCGGAACCCGACGCGGCTCCTTTCATTGAAGTCGGCCAGACTGTCGCCGAGGGTGACACCCTGCTCATCATCGAGGCCATGAAAACGATGAATCACATTCCGGCCACGCATGCCGGAACGGTGCGCCGGATCCTGGTCGAGAATTCATCCATCGTGGAATTCGGATCGCCGCTGGCGATCATCGACTGACTTAACGGCACCCGCATGATTTCCAAAATTCTTGTGGCGAACCGGGGCGAAATCGCGCTCCGGATCATACGCGCCTGCAAAGAAATGGGAATCGAGGCTGTGGCGGTGCATTCGACGGCGGACGCGAACGCCATGCATGTCCGCATGGCCGATGAGGCCATCTGCATCGGTCCTCCCCAGGCGGCGGAAAGTTATCTTTCTCTGCCCGCCATGATGTCGGCCTGCAGCGTGACCAAAGCGGACGCCGTCCATCCGGGATACGGCTTCCTGTCGGAAAACCCCGCATTCGCGCAGGTGCTTGAGGATCACGGAATCACTTTCATCGGTCCATCAGCTGATCATGTCCGCGCCATGGGCGACAAAATCGCGGCGAAAAAAGCCATGCGAGGATTGAATATCCCTTGTGTTCCCGGCTCCGAGGGAGCGGTGAATTCAGCGGCGGACGCGCTGCGGATATCATCGGACATCGGTTTTCCGGTCATCGTCAAAGCTGCGGGCGGCGGCGGCGGGCGCGGAATGCGGATCGCCCTGACCGCCGATGAACTCGGCGGGGCATTCAGCGCGGCGCGGAGTGAGGCAATGGCGGCCTTCGGCAATGACGACGTCTATATCGAGAAATATCTCGACCGGCCGCGGCATATCGAGGTTCAGGTCATCGGCGACGGCAAGGGCGCGGCGGTGCATCTGGGAGAACGGGACTGTTCGCTTCAGAGGCGCCATCAGAAGGTACTGGAAGAGGCGCCGGGTCCGTCCATAGATGAACCGGTGCGTGAAAAAATCGGGGCCCTCTGCTCCGGCGCCGCGGCCGCGCTCAGCTACGCCGGCGCGGGAACCATTGAGTTTCTGTATTCCGACGGCGAATTTTACTTCATTGAAATGAACACGCGCCTGCAGGTCGAACATCCGGTGACCGAAGCCGTATACGGGGTCGACATCGTCCGCGAGCAGATCCGGATCGCTGCGGGCCTTCCATTGAGCTTCGAGCAGGACAGCCTGACCATCCGGGGACATGCGGTCGAGGCGCGCATCAACGCCGAAACCGTGCCGGATTTCCGCGCGAGCCCGGGAAAGGTCACGACATTCCATGCGCCGGGCGGTCCCGGCGTCCGGATGGACACCGCCGTCTACACCGGCTACGAAATCCCGCCTTGGTATGACAGCCTCATCGGGAAAGTCATTGTCCATTCCAGCGACCGCGGCAGCGCCCTGGCCAAACTCTCCCAGGCCCTTGATGAACTGATCATTGACGGAATTGACCACAACGTCAGTATGTTCCAGAAGCTTCTGCATAACCGGGATATCATAAACGGCAGCTACGACATCCACTGGCTGGGATCTTGGCTGGAATCTTCAGAATGGTGACATATTGAGGCTCGCGCGGCGCCCGCGGCAAATTCGATGATACCGGTTCACGAACTGGTGGCGGGATACACGATCGGCCGCTTTCCCATGGGATGTGAATCCAATGACCATGAATTCCAGTGGATCGAGCCGTACAGAAGAGGGATCCTGCCTCTCGCTGATTTTCATGTGCCGCGGCGGCTGCGGCGGAGAATCAGGCGCGGCGATTTTTCCGCTTCGCTTGACGCCGATTTCGCTGCGGTCATCAGAAACTGCGGCAGACGGGAAACCACATGGATTAACAGCACGATCCTCGCGTCATATGAAGCCCTGCATATGGCCGGACTGGCCCATTCCGTGGAGATATACGTCTCAAACCGGCTCGCAGGAGGACTCTACGGGGTCGCGCTGGGCGGCGCGTTTTTCGGTGAGAGCATGTATTCCTCCGAGCCGATGGCGTCGCAGGTCGCCCTCGTTCATCTGATCAGCCATTTGCGGAAGACCGGATTTCTGCTGCTCGACATACAGTTCACTTCGACGCATCTGGAGCGGTTCGGCACACGGGAAATCCCCGCCGCGGAATTCCAGAATCTGCTGCGCCGCGCGCTCCGGCGGAAATGCAGGCTGGCCTCTCAGCCGTTCGACGGCGTTTCCGTCTCGGCGCTGCAGCGGATCAGCCAGATATCGTAGCGCGGATGCTCCATTGCCGAAAGAGCGGGAGCGGACGCGATCATCCATGCGCTGAAGACCGGCGGCGCATCCGGGCCTTCGGTCACCGTGACATAAGCGTAAGAGTTCGTCGACGGATTCTCAGGCAGAAACCGGCAGGCCGAGACCTTGACCGTCAGGCGGCCGAATTTCGCTGTTCCGCCGACCGGAGCCGTGAAATCGCCGGCCGTTCCGGTGATCGTGTCAAGCCCCCGCAGAAGCGCGCTTTTTCCCGCGACCGCCGGGCGCTCGGTTTCCCGCGGTCCGGTCTTTTCCCCTTCGGCCTGTCCCCATGCGGCCAAGGCCAGAACGGATGCGGATGCGGCCGCCGCGATTCTCATAATTGCGAAAAGAAAAAATCAGTCAGAAGCTGCATCAGGCCGACATATCCCTGCGTGTCGAAGATTTCCTCGCCTGCGTTCAGATTGATGAACGAGCCTCCCGGCTCGATTTCAACGAAATACCCGCCCAGAAGACTGTCGGTCATAATGGCCGCGGAACTGTCTTCGGGAATCAGAATGCCAGACTGAATGGAAATCCGGAGATCCGCCGTGTAGTCTTCCCGATTCAGTTCCATGCCGGACACAGCGCCGATTTTGACGCCGGCCATCCTGACATCCGATCCTACCGACACCCCCTGTGCCGAGTTGAATCGGGCGGACAGGTGGTAACTGTCGCCGCCACCCGGCGGCGCGTCATTCTGCAGAAGAAAATACAGGAATCCGACCGCAAGAAGCAGAACCGCCGCGCCGGCCATGACCTCAAACCGGCTCTCGCTCATCCGGCGGCCCCCTCCTCGTCAGAGTTTCCCGGCGACCACGGCACATAATCCCGCCGCGCCGCCGGCGCGCGCGCGCGCAGCGAACCGGCCGGCGCGTAGGCTTCCGCGGAGCCGGTCAGATTTCTCCGGTGCGGCGTCTCCCAAGGCTTGCGGATCAGCGGTTTCTCCGTCGGCGGCTTGTCAAAGGTGTGGTGCAGCCAGCCATGCCATTCCGGCGACACGCGGCTGGCTTCCATTTCTCCGTTGTATATGACCCAACGGCGTCTGCCGTCCGCATTCGTGAAATAAATGTTTCCTTCAGCGTCTTCGCCGATCCGTTTTCCTTTGCGCATGGTGTAGATCTGCGTGCCCAGCGTCTGGGAATCCCACCATGTCAGCAGGCGTTTCAGCGCTTTCATCAGGATATTCCTCCCGGGGCAGCCAGTTCAGCGGGCATCTCTGCGAATGTCCGCCGCCGTCACGGAGATCACGACGCCTTTGCCGATTTTTCCGGCGACTCGGAATAAATCAGCAGCGGCGACGCGGATGACATGACCACCTCCTCGTTGATCACTACTTCTATGCCCCCGTCCTCACGCGGCAGTTCGTACATTGATTCCAGCAGGATGTCTTCGAGAATCGCGCGCAGGCCGCGGGCGCCTGTCTTCCTCGCGATGGCCCGCTTGGCAATGGCTTTGATCGCCTCATCAGTGACCGTGAGTTTAACGTCGTCAATCTCAAACAGACGCTCAAACTGCTTGATCAAGGCGTTCCGCGGTTCTGTAAGAATTTGAATCAGAGCCTCTTCGTCAAGCTTCCGAAGGGTTGCCACGACCGGAAGCCGTCCCACGAATTCCGGAATCAGCCCGTACTGAAGAAGGTCTTCCGGTTCAAGCATCGCATAAAGCTGCTCAAGGTTCCGGGTCTCCTCGTCCTTTATGTCGGCTCCGAACCCGATCGCGGACTTCGTGCCGCGTTTGGCAATGATCTTTTCCAGCCCAGCGAACGCGCCGCCGCAGATAAACAAAATGTCCGTCGTGTCGATCTGCAGGAATTCCTGCTGCGGATGTTTGCGCCCGCCCTGCGGAGGCACCGAAGCGATGGTGCCCTCCATGATTTTGAGCAGAGCCTGCTGCACACCCTCGCCGCTCACATCCCGGGTTATGGAAAGATTCTCCGCCTTTCGAGTGATCTTGTCCACTTCATCGATATAAACAATTCCTTGCTGGGCCCGCTCGACATTGTATTCCGAAGCCTGCAGCAGTTTCAGGATTATGTTTTCCACATCCTCGCCCACATAGCCTGCCTCAGTCAGCGTCGTCGCATCGGCCATCGTGAACGGAACATCGAGAATCCGCGCCAGTGTCTGGGCAAGCAGCGTCTTGCCGCAGCCGGTCGGCCCGATCAGCAGGATGTTCGACTTGGCCAGTTCGACCTCATTGGTCCGGCCAGCGGGACGCAGTCGCTTGTAATGATTGTAAACCGCGACCGACAGAACTTTTTTGGCGTAATCTTGGCCGATGACGAATTCATCCAGAACAGAATAAATTTCTTTCGGACTCTTGATGTCCGACTGCGACTTCCGGGCCGCGTCTTTCGACTCCTCCCGGATGATTTCCATGCACAATTCAATGCATTCGTCGCAGATATAGACTTGAGGCCCGGCGATAAGTTTCCTGACTTCATTCTGGCACTTGCCGCAGAATGAGCAGGACAGTCCGAAGCTAGCGTCCTTTGATTTGCTCATGTCCGCTCCGTTTCAGGCCCTTTCCGCTCGGCCGGGCCGAATGCTGGTTCCTGGCTCGCGGCCCCGACTAACGGAACGCGGCGTCATTCGCAATCTCGCGCGGTCACGCGGCATCATCCGTTTCTGCCGCGCGCTGTTCCACGATTCGGTCGACGATCCCCCAGTCCCGGGCTTCCTGCGGCGTCATGAAATTGTCCCGGTCCAGCGCCGCGGCCACGCGCTTCGCCGTCTGGCCGGTATGTTTGGCGTAGATTCTGTTCAAACGTTCGTTCAGTTCTAGAATTTCCTTGGCATGGATCGAAACGTCCGCGGCCTGGCCCTGAAAACCGCCGCTCGGCTGGTGCAGCATGATGCGGCTGTTCGGCAGCGCGAAACGCATGTCCTGCGCGCCGGCAGCAAGCAGAAGCGATCCCATCGACGCCGCTTGGCCGACAGCCAGCGTCGAAACCGCCGGCGAGACATACTGCATCGTGTCATAGATGGACAGCCCTGAAGTCACGGCTCCTCCCGGACTGTTGATGTACATCGAGATTTCTTTTTTCGGATTTTCCGACTCCAGGAAAAGCAGCTGAGCGACCACAAGAGTCGCCATGGAATCATTGACCGGGCCGGAAACAAAAATAATCCGCTCCTTGAGCAGGCGTGAAAAAATATCATAGCTGCGCTCGCCGCGCGATGTTTGCTCGACCACGACCGGCACAAGCACGTTCATGAAAGTTTCTGCTGGATCCCGCATTGTTTTTTCCTAATCCGCCGTTTCCTGAAATTTCCCGCGGCCGGCGGCCCGGACAGAATCCGGATCCCGCGTGGACGTAGTTTCAATCAGCGTCCACCAGCCTTCTGAGCTCTTCAATGCTGACCTCCTCCTCAGAGACCGACACCAGGTTGAGAATGAAATCCACCGCGTTCTTCTCAGCCAGATCTCTTGCCGCCCGGATGCGGAAACCCCTGTCCATACGGAGCCGTGCCGCAGCTATTCCTTTTTGCAAGTTGCCGACAAAATTCGCCTCGGCCCAACCGCCCAGTTCCCGCATCGTGAACTCGGTCTTCAATTCGTTTCTCTTAATGACTTCAGTCAGCAGAAAGCCGATTCTCAGCCGCCGCGCCGCCAGTGTCCGGGCTTCATCCTTTGATTTCCGCTGCTGATCGCTTTCTCGGCGCCCGCCGTTCTCTTCCGCTGCGGTTTCGTCCTCGGAAACCGGGTCTGAAGGCAGTTCTTGATCCTGCTGATCTGACAGGGCCGGCTGATCGCCGGCTTCTTGGTTTTCCCCGGTTTCCGGCTTGCCGGCGGTTGATCCGGTCTCATCGTCCGGCCGGGATGAACTGTCCTCCGTGATCTCATTGTAAATTTTTTCCGTCTCGCTTTCCCAGACAGTCGGCGGCATATCAAAATCCAGCACACCGTCCAAATAGTCAAAGAGGCGTCTCCTGAGGATCACATCAGATTTCTGGCGGAAATCTTCGGCCGCTTCGGCTTCAAAGACTTTTCTCATGTCCGCAAGGTTCGCAAAGCCGACTTCCCGGGCATTCTCGTCGTTCAATTCGAACGGAACCCGCCGTTTTATCGAACGGACATTGATCACAGTTTCCACGGCGCCTTCCGCCGCTTCGCCGAATTCTTTGCCGTCCGCCGGTTCCGGCACGCCGGGAACCGTAAATACCTGACCGGCGACAGCGCCTGCGCAGCGGTATTCGGCCGTCGTCTCAGGCGCATCTGGATCCGCGATCACATCCATCACCTCCGGCTCAGCCGATTCAGACGGCGTTCCGTCCCGCTGGAAGACCAGTCTGCAGATAACTCTGTCACCCTTGACGGCAGCGTAACCTCTTTTCGTGTTTTCGAATTCCGCCTGACTGTCGGCCAGGTCCCGAAGCTTTCTTTCAACTTCAGCGCCCAGTTCACGGGCCACCGGGCGGACAAGGGAGATGTCCTTGCCGAAGTCGAGGTCAGGAACGGACGGATACAGTTCGTAGCGGATCCGGAACTTGAATCCGTTGTCATCCCCTGCATTTTCATCAATTTCCAGCTCGGGCTCGCCCAGCGAGGCATGTCCCATGTCTTCGAAATGCCGCTTCGTTTCCGATTCGATGAGTTCTGTCGTCACATGTCTGCGGATGGCGTTTTTCCGGCTCGCTTTGAAAATGTTCGCGGGCACTTTTCCGGGCCTGAAACCGGGAAACGAAGCATCCGGGAGCATTTCGCCGACCTTCCGGTCTATCAGTTCCTCAACCTGTTCACCGGTCAGCGCCAGCTGATAGGCGCGCCGCATGCCGTCGTTAAGAATTTCTTCAAATTGCATCTGTCAGGACTCTCCGAACCGTTCTGGTGCGGGCGGAGGGACTTGAACCCCCACGCCTTTGCGGCGCCAGATCCTAAATCTGGTGCGTCTACCGATTCCGCCACGCCCGCAGCGCTGCGGCAGCCAGTCTGCTGCATCGCGTCTGAAACCGCGCCCCATTAGCAAATGCTCCTAGCAGGTGCGAGCGGAAAAATCACGGAACTGCCGTTCCGCGCCCGCCTTCCCCCTGTCCGCGAGCATCTCTCTCAGCGCGCTTGGAATCAGTTCCGGTAAATCTTCGGCAATCAGGCCGGGTCCGAACAGCCCGGCGGCGCGGGCATGCAGGCACGCCCCGGAGCCGGCAGCTGTTTCCGCCCCGGCGCCGCGCGCCATCAGCCCTGCGATCAGACCCGTCAAAACGTCGCCGCTGCCCGCCGTCGCCAGCCAAGGGACCGCGTCTCCGCCGGTCGCGGCTGAAATCCAGGCTTTGCCGCGGGGATTCGCGATGACAGTGGCCGCGCCTTTCAAGACCACGACCGCGTTGGCGCGCCGCGCCGCGGAGCGGACCGCTTCAATCAGATTTCCGCCGCGGCCGGGCCTGATGTCTTCCGCTTCCGCCGGAAACAGTCTGGCGAATTCGCCGCCGTGGGGAGTCAGCACCGTGCCGCCGGGGAGTTTTTCGAACAAAGCCTGAGGATGGTCGGCGAATGCGGTCAGCGCGTCCGCATCCAGAACCGTGTTCCGGCGCGATTCCAACACGGCCAGAACCTGCGCCCGGGCACCGCCGCCGGCGCCCAGGCCGGGACCGATACAAACCGCGTTGATCCGCTTGTCTTTAAGAATCCGCCGAAGCTGCCGCGGACCGCCGCCTTCCGCGAGCATCACCGCGTTGAGCTGCGCCGCATGTTCGGCGATTGCCTCCCGCGGCGCCGCGACCGTCACCAGTCCCGCGCCGGCCCGGAGAGCCGCGCGGGCGGCCAGCCTGGCGGCGCCTCCCTTCCCCGCCGGGCCGGCGACGGACAGGACGTGGCCATGGCTGTATTTGTGCTGATCCGCCCGCTTGGCGAGAATGCCGCGGGATATCTCGCTCCGTGTCCAGATCCGCACCAGATCGTCCGGGTCCCCAAGCTGCGACAGTTCCTCGTGGAGGCCGAGAGGCGCGACGATGAGACGGCCGGTGAGGCGCCCGCCAGCGCCTATGAAATGACCCGGTTTCGGGGTTTCAAAAGTCACGGTGATTCCAGCCGGACGCGGATCGGCGATTCCTTCGGCGATGAATCTTCCGCCGTCGGAATCGATGCCGGTCAATATATCGACCGCTGCCAGCCTGCCGCGCCGCATGGCCGCATTCAGCGCCCGCGCCGCGGCGCCGGTCACGCGACGGGACAGGCCTATGCCGAATATCGCGTCAACAGTGACCGTCATGTCGGTGATGTCGTCAGCGCGAAGATCCGCAAGCGGGCGGCAGGAACCGTTCTGCAGCCAGCGTTCGCGCATACGCCGCGCCGCGGTCGACCGCCGCGCCGGATCTCCCAGCGTCCAGACCTTCGGATTCCAACCTCGCTGACGCAGATAGCCGGCAATCGCATAGCCGTCGCCGCCGTTGTTGCCCGGTCCGCACAAAACCGCCGCCTGACGCCGTCCGTCGCCAAAGGTTCCCAGCGACCGGTCGATGGCCTCAGCCGCGAGCCGTCCGGCCCTGTCCATGAGATCCAGAGCCGTCACACGCCCCGATCCGATGGCCATCCCTTCCAGCCGGAGCATCTGCTCAGCGGTCAGCAATGCGGCAATGGGTCAATACCTCCCGATTGCGCTGATTTTTTGTGCGTTGCGCACAAATTTTGGCATTTTTCTTCTGAAACTCCGATTCTTGACGATTGTCTCAGCGGCGGATCATTGCCTGTCGGCGGAAATTCGTCAATTGTTTGCCGATGCGTACACAGTCACCGGAGTGATCTCAATGCGGAAAATCGAAGCGGTTATCAAACCATTCAAACTTGATGAAGTCAAAGAAGCGCTGCAGGAAGCGGGCGTGCAGGGCCTCTCTGTTGTCGAAGTCAAGGGATTCGGAAGGCAGAAAGGGCATACGGAACTGTACCGGGGGGCTGAATATGTCGTCGATTTCCTGCCGAAGATCAAAATTGAGGTCGTGCTTCCCGATGACCAGGTTGACGCCGCTTTGGAGGCCATCCAAGAGAGCGCCCGTACCGACAAGATCGGAGACGGCAAGATCTTTGTCTCGCCGGTTGAGCAGGCCATCCGCATCCGCACCGGCGAATCGGGTGAAGACGCTCTGTAATCCCTAACCTTCCCTGAAAACGCGGATTGACCACAGAAAGGAACGGATATGTCAGGCATTGAAGAAGCCCTGAAGACAATCAAAGACGAAGAGGTCGCCTTTGTCGACCTGCGCCTCACGGATCCGCGGGGCAAACTCCAGCACGTGTCTATTATGGCGGAGCATGTGGATGAAGATCTTTTTGAAGACGGCTTAATGTTCGACGGTTCGTCAATCGCCGGCTGGAAATCCATTGAAGTGTCCGACATGAAGATGATGCCGGATCCGTCGTCCATTTACATTGATCCGTTCTATGCGGAAAAAACCGCCTGTATTCACTGTTCCATCGTTGAACCGGACACCGGCGAGCCTTACGGGCGCGATCCGCGCAGCACCGCGGAAAAGGCGGAAGCGTTCATGAAATCAACCGGCATCGGCGATACCGCCTATTTCGGGCCGGAGGCTGAGTTTTTTATTTTCGACGATGTCCGTTTCACGGCCGGGATGAACAAGGTTTCGTACGAAGTCGACGCGCTGGACGCGTCATGGAACACCGACGCGGAATATTCCACCGGCAACAGCGGCTTTCGCCCCGGCGTGAAGGGCGGATACTTTCCCGTCAACCCGGTCGACGCGGGTCATGACCTGCGCTCCGAGATGCTTTCGACCATGAAACTCATGGGAATGAAGGTCGACAAACACCATCATGAAGTGGCTTCTTGCCAGCACGAACTGGGACTGGTGTTCTCCTCGCTCACCGATCAGGCCGACCAGCTTCAGAAATACAAATACGTTGTCCAGAACGTCGCGCATTCCTACGGCAAATCAGCGAGTTTCATGCCCAAGCCCATCGCCGGCGACAACGGCACCGGCATGCATGTCAACATGTCGCTGTGGAAGGACGGCAGCCCGGTTTTCGCCGGCAACAAATATGCCGATCTGAGCGACGAGGGTTTGTGGTACATCGGCGGCATCCTGCGTCATGCCAAAACTCTCAATGCGTTCACCAATCCGACGACGAATTCCTACAAGCGCCTCATTCCCGGATTCGAGGCCCCGGTTCTCCGGGCCTATTCATCGCGCAACCGGTCAGGCTGCGTGAGAATTCCTTGGACCGAGAATCCGAAAGCGAAGCGGGTCGAAGCGCGTTTCCCGGATCCGCTTGCCAACCCGTATCTGTGCTTCGCCGCGCTGGCGATGGCCGGTTTGGACGGCATCCGCAACAAGATCGATCCGGGCGACGCGATGGATAAGAACCTCTACGATCTTCCGCCGGAAGAGCTGGAAGGCATCCCTACGGTCTGTTCCTCTCTGCGCGAAGCCGTCAACTGTCTGGAGTCCGACAATGATTTCCTGACCTCGGGAGATGTGTTCACCCGTGATCAGATTGAGGGCTACTGCGAGCTCAAATGGGAAGAAATCCACAAATTTGAACATACTCCGCACCCGGTGGAGTTTGAAATGTACTATTCTTCCTGAGAAACCGGCGCGAAGACAGAAGAAGGGCCCCTTCCGGGGGCCTTTTGCTGTTTTTAAGCCCTGACCAAACTCCGAAACGCAGCGCTTCAGCTGTGGCCTGCGATTTAAGTTGTGGCCGGGCCAAAGTGCGCACGGCACCCTCTGTCAGTGAACAAACGGAGGAAGCCGCATGCTGTCAGGCTTTCACTGCCTGATCCAATATGATCGTCACCAGATTCAGGAGTGAAGAAAAGCGGTCTTTCGCAGAGAACCGCCACGGCGGAGATCAGCTTCTCTCAGTCGACGGTGAGCGGAGCGCTTCGGCCAATGACGCACAGCTGAATTCATACCGGTGTTTCTCAACGGATCACGTGAACAGACAATTTTCCGGCGCGCCTGCGGAGCAGCCCGGCGCGGTAACTGGCCCGCAATTCTTGCATGTTCCTGACCTTCCCGTGCAGCATTGAGGCGGGCAGCCAGAACATGCGCTTGGAAAAGAGGACTCACAACCTTCGAAGATATCATTCACTCAGGAAAAACGATTGACGCCTGCCGCCCTGTCCTCTATGGCATGCTGCGTACACTCCGGATCCGCCTCTGCCGCGCGGTAAGCGCCCGGAGTTTTGTTCCGGACCGTGATCTCACTATCATCAAGACGATATGAACAAAGTCATGGCCGGCAAGCAGCGACAGACTCGATGTTCAAATGACAGAGCTCAGTTGAACTGCCGGGATGAAGTTCGGCGAATCGCCGCGCTGCTCTCAGATCCGGACCACGCGGAACATCCGCGCACATTTCCCGCCAATCCCGGCGGCGCCTGCAAGCCGGGAATGTCCCGCTTGATGTTGAAACCCGCAGGAGCGATGCTGCCTGTCGGCTATCTACGCGGCTTCCTTGAGCCGGTCAAGCCGATCCTTTCGACTATGTTCGATGAGAGCCTGTTTGAGAACGGGCAGCTGCCTGTACGCCTTGATGCGGCGGAAACCCTTCTCGGCCTCCATCATGCCGGCAGCGGTCCATCGCAGAGCCATCCCGGCGTTCCTCCAGCGCTTCACGTTGCGGCAGACCTGCCGGACCGTGCTGTTCATCGATTCGATGATGTTCGTGCTCGCCAGCGACCGCCGCAGCTCTAACGGCAGGCCGAGCCGGGAGACGGTCAGGACCTCGTCCAGGCCCTCAAGTATCGACCGGGAGACGTCCGGAGCCTCCTGTTCGAACCGCTGAGCCAGGCTGCGCATCAGCCGCTCGGCCTTGTCGGCGTCATCAAGTTCCCAGGCTTGCCTGAGCGTCCGCCGCACGCCGGCGTGATGTTCCGCGGCGAGACGGTCGATGATGTTGCGGCCCTTGTGAACCTGACAGCGCTGAATAGGGATGTCCGCGCCGAAAGTGCGCCGGATCGCCTTGCTGAGCGCCCTGGCTCCGTCGACGATGAACAGATAACAGCCCTTCGGATCAAGCCCGCGCCGGATCAGATCATCAAGCAGAGCCTGCACGGTCGCGGCGTTCTCCGTCGCGCCTTCGATGACGCCCAGCGGGCGCTTACGCCCCGACGCGTCAATGCCGACGGCCCCGATCATCAGCAGGCGGTCGCTCATATGCAGCCCGTCGATCTGAATCGCGACGAGATCAAGCTCCGACAGATCGGAAGTCATCCATTCATCAAACTTCGCCTGCGTCAACGCCTTGAACCGGCGGGACACGGCCGATTTCGACAGCCCGCAGCCCGCCCCGCAGGGAACCCCGGCCTCCGGAATCCTCACCGCCCGGCGGAACTTGCGGGTCGCTACGTTCGCGGTCATCAAGTTCACCGCCCATCGGTCGAGATAACCGTCCGCGGAGATTTCTTCCCAGCTCGGCAGAGACATCTCCTTGCCCGCAGCCTTGCAGCGGAGACGCGGACGGTCGATGCCGACCTTGCCGCCGTGAAATCCGACCTGGGAACGCGTATGTCCCCAGCGGTGCCCCGGCTTGTCGGGAGAATGACTGTGACGTTTCCCGGCCAGCCGTTCGGCGTCCTCGTCCATCATCTGCCGCAGATACGCGATGCCCGTCGTCAGGCAGAATTTCTCGAAACTCTCGGTCACGTCTTCGTACGCCTCTTCGACGAGCGCGTTGATGTTCGGAGCGCTGGCGGAGGCGCCGGGGAATGTGCTAACGGTTTTCATGGTGTTGCTTCCTTTTCTTCAAAAAATCCCCGAGCTGATTCTCGGGGGAGAGGCAACACCGCCCATATCAAATTCAACATCAAGTGGGACATCCCCTGCAAGCCGGGACTCTATGCTTGGTTCGCGGAGGCGGGGCCCCGGGAAATTTTCCTGCGGACAACCGGAGGAATTACAGTCACCCGACTCCTCTATGTCGGCCAAACCGGTAAGACGCTGGATAAGAGGATCAGCGGACATCACATGCGCGGCAGTCCGCGGAACTCCACCTTACGGCACACGATCTCCGCCCTGCTTCGCGGGCCGCTGAACCTGCGCTTGGACGCAGACGGAAAACTCATACCGGAAGAGAACCGCCGAGTATCGGCATGGATCAAGGACAACTTGCGCGTCACGATTGTCCCCGTTGAAGACAGCAGTTCGCTAAAATGCATCGAACGGACGATCCTTGATATGCTTGATCCCCCGTTCAATCTGAAATTGCGGCCTTCCAACGACCTCCGTCAGCGGATCCGCGAGTTGCGCAGAGCGATTAAGAGGTAAACAGACTGTGAAGCTCTGATCCGATTTGCTGGCTGCGCCGACTTTGGCATGCTCCTGCGAATCATCGCTGCAAATTACACAGAGCGGCAAACAGGATGACGGCGGCGCGGCAGTCAGATCCCGGCGGCTGAGACGAATTCTGAGAATCCTGCCGAGCATCTGTCCGAGCATCTGTTTGAGATAATAACATTGACGGTCGTATGCTGACCAGCGGTTCACTCCGGGGCTTCCAGTGCCGGCTTGGCCCGTTCACGCGCTTCGAAATCCAGCACCGATAATTTTCGGCGGAACCGCAGAAGCAGCAGAACCGCCGCGGTTCCCAGTCCAGCGATGAATCCACACCAAACGCCGATTTCGCCGAACCCGGCTGTAAATCCCAAAACATAGCTGACCGGAAGTCCGACCGCGGCATAACTGACTGCGGCAATAATCATCGGCACGCGGGTGTCGCTCAATCCGCGGAGAAGTCCGAGCACCACAACCTGAAGAGCGTCGCCGATCTGAAAAACCGCGGCCATGTAGATAAGGTGGATGCCGATCGCCAGCACCTCGGCCGCCTCATCGGAACTCCTGTCAAGAAATGCTCTTACCAACAGTTCCGGAATAGCGAAGAAAACAAGGACGACAGCCGCAACCGTTACGGTCGTCAGCGCTATGGCGGCCTTGGCCGCAAGAACCAGCGAGATCTTGTCGCGCATGCCCACGGCGTATCCGGCCTGCGCCGTCGCGGCGTTGGCGAATCCGAGATAAATCATGAAAACGAACGCCGCGGTTTCCAAAACAATACCATGCGCCGCAAGCGCCGCCGTGCTGATCCACCCCATCATCACCGAACAGGCGGCGAAGAGTCCGGTTTCCGATATCAGCGTTGCGCTCACAGGCCAGCCCAGCCGGAAAACACCGGCAAGAATTTTCCACTCCGGCTTCCAGAGACGCGAAAGCAGCGAATAGCTGCGGCAGGTGGCGTCCGTCAGCAGATAAGCGGCCATCGCCAGCAGCGTGGCCGTATGCGCGGCGATGGTGGCGTATGCAGCGCCTTTGATGCCGAGTTCAGGGGCGCCCCAATTCCCGAAAATGAGCGCATAATTCGCCGGCACGTTAATGATCGCGCCCAAAGCCGTGGCCCACAGAATGATGCCGGGCTTTCCCAGAGCCATGAAGAAACTCTTCAAAACCATGACCGTTATTGCCGGAAATATGCCCCAGAGCGCGACTGTCATGTACTCGCCGGCAAGCCTAGCGGTTTCAGGCTGCTGGCCGAGCAGAAGAAGAAAGGGCTCAATGTAATGCAGAGGGCCTGCCAGCAGCAGCCAGTACAGCGCCGAGAGCCAAAAACTCATGCGCAGAACACGACGCACCCTCCATGTCAACCCAGCTCCCCTTGCTTCCGCCGCCAGCGGAATCGCAGCCATCGCGAATCCCGATCCGACGAGGAACGTGATCAAAAAAACCGTGCCTGCGAGCACCCCGGCGGCCAGTTCTTCAACGCCATAGCGGCCGAGCATCACCGCATCGACGAGATGTTTCGACGACTGCGCCAGATTGCTGCCGATCAGGGGCATGGAGAACATCAAAGTCAGCCAGAGCTGCTGACGGAAATTTTTGCCGGTTATCTGCCGCATGCCGCCGCACTAAGAGAAGGACGTGAAATCAGCAACCGCTGACCGGCCGTTGCGCAGTCAATGCGTTTCATTCGGTCTGCGGGTGATGCCGCAAATCTCCTGATGCTCGCTGCGCCGCTGTTTCCCCCGCCCGTGAAATTATGAAACGCATCACCGTGGTCAGCCGGCAGTCTTTCTGTCGCGATCAGGAGATATGCGCCTCTTCGGCGAAAGTCAGGATGACCACCGGAACAGCGTGAGGGGGCGGCCGGCTGCAGATTCCAGATTTCAACTGCCGGATCAAAAGAAAACTGTTGCCGTCTCCCCCGCGGTCCGGTTAACATAGAGAGAACAAAAACAATCAGATGTGAGGCAGGACATGGGAATTGAGGGCAAGTCACTGGTTCCGGAACAGTCCGGATTGTATGATGCTTCCGCGATTGAAGTGCTGGAGGGACTTGAACCGGTGCGGATGCGGCCGGGAATGTACATAGGCGGCACTGACGAGGCCGCGATGCACCACTTGGTTTCGGAAGTGGTTGACAATGCGATGGATGAAGCTGTCGCCGGTTTCGCGAACCGCATTGACATCGAATTTCATCAGGATCACTCCTTGACCGTCCGTGACAACGGACGTGGAATTCCCGTTGATCCGCATCCCAAATTTCCGGACTGTTCGGCGCTTGAGGTCATTCTCTGCACTCTTCATGCCGGCGGCAAGTTTTCCGGCAAAGTCTATCAGACGGCCGGCGGCCTGCACGGCGTGGGCATTTCGGTGGTCAATGCTCTTTCGGAGTCCATGCAGGTCGAAGTCGTACGGGAGAGACAGCGCCATGTTCAGCGTTTTTCGCGCGGACGCCCGCTCGCGCCGCTGCAAGCCTGCGGAACTTTAGCGAACCGCCGCGGCACTTGCGTCACATTCCGGCCCGATCCGGAAATATTCGGCAAGAACGCAAAGCTGCAACCCTTGCGGGTTCTCCGCATGATCCGCTCCAAAGCCTATCTGTTTTCCGGCGTGGAGATCAATTGGCGCTCGGATGTCACCGGCCCTGATGTGCCCGTTTCCGCGAGGTTTCACTTTCCGGGCGGCCTGAATGATTTCCTCGGCGAATCAATGAACGGCGCGGAAGTTTTTTCGCGAACGCCGTTCACCGGAAAAGTCGATTTCGCTGAGCGGTTCGGCGACGAAACCGCGGGCTCCGTCGAATGGGCTGTGAACTGGACGCCGTCTCGGGACGGTTTCATGCGCTCCTATTGCAACACAGTGCCGACAACGGAGGGCGGCACGCACGAATCCGGTTTCTGGAACGCTATTCTCAAAGGTCTGCGCGCTTACGGCGAGTTCGTCTCCAATCGCCGCACGGGCGCCATTGCCCGCGAGGACATACAATCCGGCGGATGCGCGCTTGTTTCCTGTTTTATCAGCGATCCGGAATTCGCCGGTCAGACAAAGGACCGTCTGGCAACCGCAACCGCTCAGCGTCTGGTGGAGAATTCCGTCCGGGACCGTTTCGACAACTGGCTGGCCGCTGACCCTAAATCCGCCGGAGCAATACTTGGGCACGTCGTCAGCCGCGCCGACGAACGCCTCCGCAGACGTGCTGAGAAGGAAACCGCCCGCAAATCCGCGACCCGTAAACTCCGCCTTCCCGGAAAACTCGTGGACTGCACGATTTCCAAGAGAGAAGGCACGGAACTGTTTATCGTTGAAGGAGATTCCGCCGGCGGTTCAGCAAAAATGGCCCGGGACAGGAACCGCCAGGCACTGCTGCCGCTGCGGGGCAAGGTGCTGAATGTGCTCGGCGCTGCGGCGGCCAAAATGGACAACAACAACGAAATTTCCAATCTGTGCCTTGCTCTCGGCACGAATTGCGGCGCGGCATTCGATGTCGGGGAACTCCGTTATGAAAAGATCATCATCATGACCGACGCTGACGTCGACGGGGCGCATATCGCTGCCCTGCTGATGACGTTTTTCTTCACGCAGATGCGGCCTTTGATTGAGTCCGGACATCTGTATCTGGCCTGTCCGCCCTTGTACCGGATCACACAGGGATCCTCGAGACGCTATGCTATGGACGATGCGGAGAAGGAAGACATCGTCGCCAAGGGGCTGGGCGGCGGCAGAAGCCGGGTAGAGGTTTCAAGATTCAAAGGACTCGGTGAAATGGATGCCAAAGACCTGAAAAGCACGACTATGGATCCCGCGACTCGCAAATTAATTAAAGTCACTATTAATGACACCGAACCGGGTGAAACACATTCGCTGGTCTCCCGTCTCATGGGACGTAAGCCGGAAGCGAGAATGCAGTTCCTTCAGGAACGGGCCCGGTTCGCGGCTGCCATTGATGTGTGACGCTGGTCTTCTTCTGGCAGGACACGGCATTCCCCGAAATTCGGCGCGGCCCGTCACGCAGCGGAGGGAGTTATACGCAGTCGCGGCGGTCAATATCCGCCGCACCGCCGTCTGAACAGGATCTGACGGTGGCCGTGCCTACGCCCCATGACGCGCTTTTCCGCTCCCTGCTGTCCGATCCGGAGGGGCGCGGGATTTCCTGCGGCGGCATCTGCCGGCCGGCGTGTCGGGGCTGCTGGCCGACGCCCCGCCCGAGATCGTCGACGGCGGTTTCGTCGACGAGGCCCTCGCGGCCAGCCAGAGCGACGTGCTTCTGAAGGCCAGGCTGGCTTCCGGCGGCGACGCCGCGGTCTACATTCTCTGCGAGCACAAATCGACCCCGGACCCCGGTCTTCCCCTGCAGCTCGCGTCCTACATGCTGCGCATCTGGAAACGGTTCGCCGGCGCGTCCGCGGCCCGGCTGCGCGCCCTGCCGCCGGTCATTCCGGTCGTCGTGTATCACGGGGAGGCCGCCTGGTCGGTTCCCGCGGGCCTGCGGGAGATGATCGCCGCGGACGATCCCGGTCTTGCTTTCCTGCCCGGCGAGAGCTATATCCTGCGCAACCTGCGGGCCATGGAGATCGACGATCTGGCGCACGACGCCGCCCTCCGGGCGGGGTTCCTCGCGATGCGGCGGGAAGCTTTGTCCCGCATGGCGGAGGTCATGGCGGGCCTGTACGGAGGCGGCGATCTGACGCGGCAGATTCTGGAATACATCCTGCGCGTCTACGACGACGACATGGACACGCTGCGGACCCTGCTGCGGAACGAGGGACAGAACGAACTGGAGGCGCTCATGGGAACCATCGCGGAAACGCTGCTCGAACAGGGCGAAGCACTCGGGATCAAGAAAGGCGAAGCGCTCGGCAAGGCCGGGACCCTGGCGCGCCTCCTGGAGCGTCGGTTCGGCCCCCTGCCCCGCGATGTCCGGGCGCGTATCGGCTCAGCCGGACTCGTGGAGATCGACGTTTGGCTGGACGCCGTGCTGGACGCCCCTGATCTTTCGGCGGTCTTTGCGGGGCAGGCGTCTCGCTGAGAGGAAAGTTCCGGCGGCTATCTGAACAGCCCGACACTGGCCGCCATCGTGCGTCGGCTCGAATGACTGCGGACTTACTTCTGGTAGTAAAGCGACCGGCCGTTAGAGAATATGTGGACCTTCGCCGGATCGGCGGTCAGCCGCACATCTTCGCCGCGGAGATTGCTATGGATGCCTGGAAGTTTTGCGATCACGGCATCGCGTCCTTCCTCAGGCTTGAAATAGAGAACCGTGACTTCACCGAGCGCCTCGATGATGTTGACTTTCCCCTGATACGAGACGCTATGCTATGGACGATGCGGAGAAGGAAGACATCGTCGCCAAGGGGCTGGGCGGCGGCAGAAGCCGGGTAGAGGTTTCAAGATTCAAAGGACTCGGTGAAATGGATGCCAAAGACCTGAAAAGCACGACTATGGATCCCGCGACTCGCAAATTAATTAAAGTCACTATTAATGACACCGAACCGGGTGAAACACATTCGCTGGTCTCCCGTCTCATGGGACGTAAGCCGGAAGCGAGAATGCAGTTCCTTCAGGAACGGGCCCGGTTCGCGGCTGCCATTGATGTGTGACGCTGGTCTTCTTCTGGCAGGACACGGCATTCCCCGAAATTCGGCGCGGCCCGTCACGCAGCGGAGGGAGCTATGCGCAGTCGCGGCGGTCAATATCCGCCGCACCGCCGTCTGAACAGGATCTGACGGTGGCCGTGCCTACGCCCCACGATGCGCTTTTCCGCTCCCTGCTCTCCGATCCGGAGCGGGCGCGGGATTTCCTGCGGCGGCATCTGCCGGCCGGCGTGTCGGGGCTGCTGGCCGACGCCCCGCCCGAGATCGTCGACGGCGGTTTCGTCGACGAGGCCCTCGCGGCCAGCCAGAGCGACGTGCTTCTGAAGGTCCGGCTGGCTTCCGGCGGCGACGCCGCGGTCTACATTCTCTGCGAGCACAAATCGACCCCGGACCCCGGCCTTCCCCTGCAGCTGGCGTCCTACATGCTGCGCATCTGGAAACGGTTCGCCGGCGCGTCCGCGGCCCGGCTGCGCGCCCTGCCGCCGGTCATTCCGGTCGTCGTGTATCACGGGGAGGCCGCCTGGTCGGTTCCCGCGGGCCTGCGGGAGATGATCGCCGCGGACGATCCCGGTCTTGCTTTCCTGCCCGGCGAGAGCTATATCCTGCGCAACCTGCGGGCCATGGAGATCGACGATCTGGCGCACGACGCCGCCCTCCGGGCGGGGTTCCTCGCGATGCGGCGGGAAGCCTTTTCCCGCATGGCGGAGGTCATGGCGGGCCTGTACGGAGGCGGCGATCTGACGCGGCAGATTCTGGAATACATCCTGCGCGTCTACGACGACGACATGGACACGCTGCGGACCCTGCTGCGGAACGAGGGACAGAACGAACTGGAGGCGCTCATGGGAACCATCGCGGAAACGCTGCTTGAACAGGGCGAAGCCCGAGGTATCAAGAAAGGCGAAGCGCTCGGGATCAAGAAAGGCGAAACGCTCGGCAAGGCCGGGACCCTGGCGCGCCTTCTGGAGCGTCGGTTCGGCCCCCTGCCCCGCGATGTCCGGGCGCGTATCGGCTCAGCCGGACTCGCGGAGATCGACGTTTGGCTGGACGCCGTGCTGGACGCCCCTGATCTTTCGGCGGTCTTTGCGGGGCAGGCGTCTCGCTGAGAGGAAAGTTCCGGCGGCTATCTGAACAGCCCGACACTGGCCGCCATCGTGCGTCGGCTCGAATGACTGCGGACTTACTTCTGGTAGTAAAGCGACCGGCCGTTAGAGAATATGTGGACCTTCGCCGGATCGGCGGTCAGCCGCACATCTTCGCCGCGGAGATTGCTATGGATGCCTGGAAGTTTTGCGATCACGGCATCGCGTCCTTCCTCAGGCTTGAAATAGAGAACCGTGACTTCACCGAGCGCCTCGATGATGTTGACTTTCCCCTGATATATGAACATGCTCTCCCCGCCCGGTGCCTCGACGAGATCTTCTGGACGAACGCCCACATTCACCTTCAAGCCTTTGTGACTGTCCTTTGAGTGAACGTCCGACACCGCGATGCCGCCGCCGGCCAGCGTCACGCTGGTCTGCCGGCCGGTTCCGGCGATCTCGCCGGGAAGCAGGTTCATTGCCGGCGAACCGATGAACTGCGCCACGAATTCGTTCTCCGGACGCTCGTAGAGTTCAAGCGGCGACCCCACCTGAGCAATGCCCTTGTTGGCCAAAACCACGATCCGGCTTGCCAAGGTCATCGCCTCGACTTGGTCGTGCGTCACATAGATCATCGTCGAATTCGGCATTGACTCCTTCAACTGCGCGATTTCAATCCTGGTGGCCACGCGCAGCGCCGCATCAAGGTTCGAGAGCGGTTCGTCAAAGAGATACACTTTCGGATCGCGCACGATCGAGCGCCCGATAGCCACCCTTTGCCGCTGCCCTCCCGAGAGCGCCTTGGGCAGGCGGTCGAGATAGGATTCGAGCTGCAGAATGCGGGCCGCTTCCGAGACGGCCGCATCGATCTCCGCCCGGCTTTTCTTGGCTATCTTGAGTGAAAACGACATATTGTCGCGCACCGTCATATGCGGATAGAGAGCGTAGGACTGAAAAACCATCGCGATGCCGCGTTGCGCCGGCGGCACGTCGTTGACCACGATATCGTCGATCTCAAGCGTGCCGGCGGTGATCTTCTCAAGCCCGGCGATCATCCTGAGCAACGTGGACTTGCCGCACCCCGACGGGCCGACGAAGACGATAAGCTCGCCGGTGCTGATGTCGAGATTGATGTCCCTCAGGACTTCGACCGTACCGCCGTAGGCCTTGCCCACATCCTTGAGTTTCAGATTGGCCATGCTTCCCCCTTGGCACTACGCATCATTGCGAACGAAAAATCCGGCCCGGCGTCAAGCTGATCCAGCCTCCGGCCCGGTCCGTGTCAAACTGCGGATCCCTTTTCGAGCCGGAACCGGTCCGACGCGCTTCTTCCCGGATTTAAACCGAGTCATTTCCGCGGCGGTTCCCGTCCCGCCGCAGGACTGTTCCCGGACGATTCCCATAAAACTCGGCGGATTTGCCTCCTTCCCTGACAAGAACCGGACCGGCAGCGGAAAACCAGGCCATGCCTAGATAGGAGCGCAGAATTGAGCGGATGAGCCTGCTCCGCCGCTGGACGGCCGCTGCGGCCGCCGCACAGGTTTGCTTGAAGGAGGCGGGATGTCGTCAATGCCATGTCTACTTGACAGACCCGGCGAGCAGGCCGCGGACCAAGTATCTCTGCATCGCAAAAAAGACCAGCAGAGGCACCGCTATTGATACAAAGGCCGCTGTGGCCAGAATCTCCCAATTGCCGCCTCTTGACCCGAGCAGTTCGACGATTCGGTTGGTCATCACCGTCGTGTCGCCGGTCGCGTCGATCAGGAAGACCTTCGCCACCAGAAGATCGTTCCAAGTCCAAAGGAACTGGAAGATGGCGAACGACGCGAGCGCCGGAAACGACAGCGGCAGAATGATCCTGACGAAAATCTGGAAATCCGTAGCTCCGTCGACTCTGGCGCATTCGATGATGTCGCGCGGCAGACCAACCATGTAGTTGCGGAGAAGGTAGATCGCGAGCGGCAATCCGAATCCGGTATGCGCCAGCCAGATGCCCAGGTAACCCTTGCCAATTCCGATTCCGTTGTGAAACTTCAGCAAAGGAATCAAAGCGAGCTGCAACGGAACCACGAGCAGCCCGACCACCGCGGCGATTAACAGCGCGCGGCCCGGAAACTCCATCCAGGCGAGAGCATAGGCGGCAAAGGCCGCGACCAGAATCGGAATGATCGTCGCGGGTATCGTCACCGTCAGCGTGTTGAAGAATGCCTTGGCCATGCCCTCTACATTCGTTGTGTCAAAGAGCATCAAGTCATAGTTTCTGAGCGTGAACTCCGGCGGAACCTCCGCGGTCACGAATATCCGCTGCCCGCGGCTTCCGTCGAACGGTTCGGCGTTCTCCATACGATAGTCGCCGTTGGCTTGGACGGTGAGCGTGCCTCCCCGCCGCAGTTCGGCTTCATCGCCCGGCCGGAAAGCGTTGATCTCGCGGGACGAGACTCCCCAGACGCGGATCGTCGCCTCGCTGCGGCCGTCTTCTGCGAACAGATTGCCGTCAATGACGAAAATTCCGCCTTCCTCGCGCTGCGAATCAGCTGACCTTGCCCGAATGGTCAAGTTCTGCTCGGCTGAAAACAGGGAGTTCCACCAGCCTGACATTGAAATTTGATCAGCCGTCCGGAATGAACTCACGAAGAGCCCGGCGGTTGGAAAAAGCCACAGCACGACCAGCAGAGCGACCGAGATATTGACCGCCCAGGTCAGCCCCGACCGGGTGCCTGCAATATTTTCCATCAGCGCATCTCCTTGCGGGCGTTGATCACATTCCATACCAGGATCGGAGTGACCAGCAGCATGATGACCATTGCAGCCGCCGATCCGACGCCCCAGTCGTTGGCCCGGAAAAGCTTGTCGAACATGTAGTTGGCCAGGACCTGTGTCTCCCACTGGCCGTTGGTCATGGCGAAAACGATGTCAAAGACCTTCAACACGGTCAGCGTGATCGTCGTCCAGACCACGATGATTGTCCCGTAGATCTGAGGCGCCTTGATCTTGAAAAAGATCTGAAACGGGTTGGCGCCGTCAATGACCGCGGCCTCCACTGTTTCCTCCGGAATGCCGCGCAGCGCCGCCGACAGGATGACCATCGCGAAGCCCGTCTGGATCCAGATCAACACGACCATCAGAAAGAAATTGTTCCAGAACGGAACTGTCAGCCAAGTCTGCGGTTCGGACCCTCCGAAAAAAATGTGCAGCGCGTTAAGCAAGCCAATCTGCTCCTGATCGACGGGCCGCGCGTCGTAGATCAGTTTCCAGATAACCGAAGCTCCTACGAAACTGATCGCCATCGGCATGAAGATCAATGACTTCGCCAGACTGCTCCAGCTTAGCCGGTCGGTCAACTGCGCCACGAGAAGGCCGAATGCCGTGGACATCGCCGGCACGACGATGAGCCACAGCAGGTTGTTGCGCACCGCTTCCCAGAACTTAGGTTCAGCGAGCATCTGCTGATAATTCGCCAGTCCCACGAAGGCGTTGTCTTGGCTGCGGTCGGTCAGGCTCAGCTTCAGAGTCTCGACGACCGGATAGGCCAGATAGAGGCCGAGAGCGGCGAGCGCGGGCAGAAGGAAAAGCCAAGGCCGTATAATGTTCGCCCGTGTCACGTTCCTCCCGATGTCAGTCCCCCGTGCCGGAAAAATCACGCGGTCCAAAATCAAATTTGAAAGATAGAAGTAGCCGACGCAGCCGCCGACACCGACAATGATCGTCAATAATCCTTGGAGTGCAGGATGCATGGGTCACCTCACCCGTTTCGCCGACGTTCCTTGCGCACCGATCACCGGGCAGCGCACTGTCATGCGGTCCGGGCCGCTAAAGCCCGGACCGCTGGTTGCGCAGCGGCAGTTTTACTTGGCCGCGTCCCAGCTGGCCTGAATGTCGCTGGCCACGGCTGCGGCGTCCTTGCCTCCGACATAATCGACCATCCCGGTCCAGAAGCTGCCCGCGCCGACGGCTCCCGGCATGAGGTCGGAGCCGTCGAACCGGAAAGTGGTGGCGCCGAGAAGGATGTCATTCATCTTCGCCGCCGCTTCATCCGAGAACTTCGATTTGTCAACGCTCTTGAGCGGCGTCATGAACCCGCCGCGAGCCATCCAGATTTCATGCGCCTCGTCGGTCTGCAGGAAATCAATCAGATCATGCGCCCCGGGGCTGTCATTGGTGATCGCCCAGAGCGTCCCGCCGCCGAGCACCGGATTGCCCAGATCTTTGCCCGCATAAGACGGGAAGTAGAAGAAGTCAGCGTCAAGTCCTACCTCGGTCCCTTCGGGAAAGAAGGCCGGAATGAACGACGCCTGCCGATGCAAGTAGCATTGCGGCGGCGAGGAAAAGAGGCCTTTCGGAGAATCCCGGAAGTCGGTCGAACTGACCACGTTTGCGCCGCCCGCCACATAGTCGTCATTGAGGGCGAAGTGGCCGAATTCCTCAATCGCGTCAATCACGCGCGGATCGTTGAAGGGCATCGCATTCGTAACCCAGTCGTCGTAAACTTCAGGCGGCTGCGTGCGAAGCATCAGATCCTCGACCCAGTCGGTGGCCGGCCAGCCGGTCGCCCCGCCCGAACCCAGGCCGATGCACCACGGCGTCTCGCCGTCGGCGACGATCTGGTCGGTAAGCTCTTTCAATTCCTCCATTGTTCCCGGCACTTCGTACCCGGCATCCTCGAAGTTCTCCGGCGAGTACCAGACCAGCGACTTGACGTCGACCTTATAGAAAAAGCCGAAGAGATGCTCATCTCCGTTCTCATCAGGATTAGTGCCCAAATCGACCCACGACTGGCCGGCGGCGTAGTTTTCAACGATCCAGTCTTCCGTGCCCCCGGCCAGAGGCGTCAAGAAGCCGCGTCTGGCCATGTCGGCGGCGAGCCCCGGTTGCGGAAACACCGCGACATTGGGCGCGGACCCGGCTTCGGCGTCGATGAGGATCTGCTGCTCGAAAGATTCCGATCCAGTGTAACGCACGTCATGGCCGTGCTTCTCGGCGAAAGCCTCAAGAACAATTTCGGCGATTTCTTGGTCGACTCCGGTCCACGGTCCGAACACCGTCACCTGCTCCGCCGACGCCATACCGGCGCCCAGCGCTAGAGACGCCGCAGCGGCGGCGCAACATTTGCGTTTCATTCATTATCCTCCTTGAAGTCTTCTTCGGAAACGGCACCGGCGGCGCCGTTCAAATTCAACTGATCATCCGGTCGCCGAGAGTTTCCCCAAGGGACACTGAGCCGCTTAATCAGATCACGATACCGTTTCTGACGTCAACGTTGAATGGTGATTTTCCGGAAATTGCCTTCCATGACTTTTTCCTCTTTCGTTTGCAAAGTCATATGAGCCACCGTAGCTGTCCAGCGTACGCTGTCCGACCAAGCGGCGGCAATCCTCATGCGAGCCGGTGCTCGCGACGGTCAGCGTCCATCCGTGAGCCGAAGCGGACTTTGATATCCCGGCCAGAAAGAATCCGTAGCCGCCATGCTTGTCCGCCTGCAGGATCAGCCCGCCCGGTGCGGATCGCTTGGGCGTGGCTGAGCGGCCTGTAGCCGGGCATGCCCCGCCGCTTCCGCGACCCTGGCCTTGGTCAGCGGACACATCGCAGCAGCCGTTCAGAGCCTTCGAAACAGCACCCTTCGACAGGGCAAGCGAATCGGCGAGCGCAGAGACCGTCACCCTGCCTGAATTCCCTCCGCTGTCCGTTCGCGAGAAGCATTTAGAATAACCCATACTGCCTCGCTAAACTACGAAACCGGTTTCGTCAAGACGTTTTCACGCTGGATTCAAACTTTTTTTCGCGGGTAACTCATATGAATCAAACCAAGGATAATTCCATCAGGAGTTGTCCGCAGAGGTGCATGCGGCGCGAGGCTGCCGCAAACTGTTATTTCATCGCTCATCCGCAGCCGTGCTATCCTGTCTCAGGTTCCCCTTGCCGGCGGGTGCCGGCAAGGGGAAACCGCGATGCCGGTCGTATCCGCGGCTTTCGCCGAGACGGAAAAAGCTGAGAAACTCCGTGAAGACGACGTGAACCCGGCAGAGCCTGCCGTCGACGCGGAACCCGTTCTCAGCTGCATTCTTGACGGCGGTCTCCGCCGCCGAGGCGCCGACATGCCCGGCGAAGCCGGAAAATCTGCCGGCGCCGCTGTCAAACACAGCGGAAACCGTTCCCGGAGACACAACCGCGCTGAACAGATCCCTCATCGCCTCGGCCAACCGCCGGCGCGGGATCATGTGGGCCGAGGCCGCTGAGCACTCCGGAAAGCGGCCCGAATGCCGCCTGTCATCGGACCGGCTTCGTTGACAACTGATTCAATCCTGTCGCGTGTTGATCCGCAGCTTGCGCCGCTCTGTTCATTATTATCCGTTATTCAGGACTTCTATCAAACAGGCGGCACAATTTCAATCGAATCACCTTGTCTGCTTACGCGCTGCCTTGAAATAGAAATGAGTGATATGAGGAGCGCCGGCGCAGCACATACGGCATGATTTCAAGGCATAGAAAATCCCCGTACAGATGATTCCGGCAATTCCCGCCGGGCTGGAAACGCCGTCCGGGGCATCAGAAGCCGCGGCCTAGGCTCTGTACCCAAAAAAATTGAAGGGCTTGACCAATACTTGGTATCGTCTAAGAAATCGGCAACAAGATGATGTTAAAATCCCTTGCTGCCCTTTAGGCGTGGATGCCCGGCCACATGTCATAACCCAGCTTGGCAAGTCAATTTTTTGGGTACAGAGCCTAGTAGTCTGACACAGTGATAATGATGGTAATCATGGTTTGGCGGACGTCCTGGTTTCCAGTGTTGACGCTCCGTTGAAGTTGCAGCAGCAGCCTCAGTCTGAACGAAGACAAATGCTGTCGGCCGGGTATTTCAGCCGGATTCTGAGCAGGAATCCAGCGGCTGAGGCCTGTTTCGCGCCGGCGGCGATTACAAGAGGCGGGAAGCTATGACGGATCAACAGGAACAAATCGGACGCAAGATACAGCATGTGCGGCTCGAAGATTATGAACGGGCTGAATCAGAGGAGATCGTTTCATCCGGCCGCGGTTCGGCCGAGCGGCGGCGGCGGGCGCATATTCTTCTTCTCACGGATGAGAACCGGAAGAGCGGCGCGCGCGCCGATGCCGACGCCGCCGATTCCGTCGGGGTCGGCACGGCGACTGTCGAGCGGCTCCGCCGGCGTTTTGTCGAGGAGGGTATGGTGGCTTTGGAGCGAAGGCCGCATTCGAACCGCGTTCCTCCGAAGCTTGACGGCGAGGGCGAGGCGAAGCTGACGATGATCGCCTGTTCGGAACCTCCCGAGGGGCGTTCCTCACAGCCGCTGGAACTGCTCGGCGAGCGGCTGGTCGCGTTGAATGTCGTTGACAGCATTTCCCGGGAGACGGTCAGGAGGACATTAAAAAAAACGATTTGAAACTGCACCTTACGCGGTGCTGGCGCATTCCGGCGGAGAACAGCGGCGACTTCGCATGCTCGATGGAGGATGTGCTCAGGGTTTATCAGCGGAAATTCAGCGAGAACGAGGTCCTGGTCTGCACAGCCGAGGCTCTGAGAAAGCGGACGAAGGAGGTCCGCACGGCTTTGCCGACCGCTCCCGGCCGGCCGGCGCGCTTCGACTGCGAATACGAGCGCAACGGGACGGCGAATCTGTTCATGGTGCATGCGCCGCTTGCAGGCTGGCGGCATGTCAAAATCACCGACCGCCGGACGAAGAAAGATTTCGCCGAGCTCCTCAGAGAGATCGCCGACGTTCACTTCCCCGGCAAAAAAATCGTGCCAGCCATGGACAACGCATGAGCTGTCGAGTCTTTACTACGCTTTTCCGCCGGAGCAGGCGGGCAGGCTCTACGAGCGTTTCGAAGTTCATCACACGCCGAAACACGGCAGCTGGCTGAACATCGCCGAGAGCGAAATCAGCGTGCTGAGCCGTCAGTGCCTGTCCCGGCGCATTCCCGACCGGGAGACGCTCTGCCGCGATGTTTCGGCATGGGAAAAAGCGCGCAACGCCGACCCGGCCCCGGTCAAACAGCGGTTCACCGCCGAAGACGCGCACATCAAACTGCATTCTTTGTACCCATCGATATAACAATGACAGACTACTAGGCGGCGGGATGACACGGGAAACGGCAGAACGGCTGTCAGACTGAGCCGCTTTCCTTCTTTTCAGATAGCCGGAGCCACTCATTCTCGAGTTCTTCAAGGTTTTTCTGCAGCACAGACAGTTCCCGGCAGGCGGCTTCGAGTTCGGCATGGCTGCCCTCGTCAGAACTGATCCGCGCAATCGATTCTGAAAGCCGGGAAATCGCCGCTTCCTTGAGCGGAATTTCTTTTTCGATCTCATCAATGCGGAACAGTTCGGTAAAAGTCAGCCCTTTCCGCTCCGGCTTTTCCATTCCCCGCCGTTCAGCAGGTTTTTTCAGCCTGATTCCCGGTTTCAGGGAGCGGCCTGATGCGGCAAGCTGTCCGGAATTTTCGGTCCAGCCGCCTGCGAATTCCGTCCAGCTGCCTTCGCTTCGGCAAGCGATGACGCTGGTCGCCACGCGGTCCAGGAAATCGCGGTCGTGCGTGACCAAAAGAACCGCGCCCTTGTATTCAGCGAGCAATTCCTGAAGCAGATCCAGTGTTTCTATATCAAGGTCATTGGTGGGTTCATCAAGGACCAGCACATTGCTTTCGCGCGCCATCAGGCGGGCCAGATCCAAACGGGCCCTTTCGCCTCCTGACAGGAACTTCAGCGGCGAATCAATCTGGCTGGACGTAAACAAAAAATCCCTTAGATAGCCGGCGATGTGCCGGGAGGAATCTCCGACTGCGATCCGGTCAGGCCGATCGCGCGCCCGGGCGCCCTCGCCGGAAAGAAATTCCCGGACGGACATATCCGATCTTCCGGAATCCCGAGTTTGGCCGAATGCGGCGATCCGTGCGTTCGCCCTCAGTCTGACCCTGCCGGTATCCGGCTGCAGGCTGCCGCACAGCATGCGTATCAACGTGGTCTTGCCGCACCCGTTCGGGCCCGTCAGGGCAACTCTGTCTCCGCGGCGGATCCGCAGCGACAATCCCTCTGCCAGACATCGGCCGCTGAAACTTTTGGAGATATTTTCCGCTTCGATCAGAATCCGGCTTTCCGAACCGTCCTCGGCGATCTCGATTTTTCCATAAGCATGAATGTCCTGGATCTCACGGCGCTGAGAGCGGAGCGAATCAAGCTGGGCGAGCCTGCGCTGGTTGCGTTTCCGCCGGGCGCTGATTCCCTCGGCCGACCAGCGGGACTCGGACCGAATCGCCTTGTCAAGTTTCCGTTTTTCCACCGCTTCCTGATCCAGCAGCTGGTCCCGCCAGTCCTCGAACCGGTCGAATCCTCTGTCCGTCTGGCGAACCCGGCCGCGGTCGATCCAGACCGTCCGGCTGCTCAGCGCCGAGAGCATTTTCCGGTCGTGGCTGATCAGCAGCACCGCCGATTCCGTCGAACGCAGCCGCTCTTCGAGCCAGATGACCGCATGCAAATCCAGATGGTTCGTCGGCTCATCAAGAATGAGAAGATCCGGCTCGCCCGCCAGCAGAGCCGCAATCGCGGCTCTCCGCATTTCTCCGCCTGACGCGTCGGCCACGGCGACGCCGAGATCGAATCCGAGGCCGGCAGCCGCTTTCTGCGCCTGATGAACGGACCGGTCCTCGGCCGCCGCCGCGACGAAATCGCCCAGAGTGCGGAATCCGCCGAGATCGGGAGACTGGCGAAGATATCCGATTGAAACACCTCCCGATATAAGCCTTTCGCCGTTTTCGACCTCCCTGTCTCCCGCGATCAATGACGCCAAGGTGGATTTGCCGGCCCCGTTTCTACCGACCAGCGCGATACGGTCTCCAAGGTGAATATTCAGGGAAACCCCGGCGAAGACCGTCTCGCTTCCTATGGAAGCGGAAACATCGCTGAGTCTGATGAGATGTCGGCCTGACATGCGGCTTGCTAATCGCAAACGCCGTGACAATCCACCGCCGCCGGCCGGGGGTTTGCAGTTGCGGATTCACGGTCAATATGATTGTGTCCGCGGGAAACCGTTGTTTTCACGGGTCATGCGATGAAATCAGTTTTTGTTCTTGGGATTGCTGTGATTGATTTCATCCATTTCGTACCGGAAATCCCGCGCGGCGGGATCAAACATGTGTCTCAGGATGTTGAGATCTCCGGCGGCGGAACCGGAGCCAATGCGGCAGTCGCGGTCAGCCGCCTGAACGGCCGCGCGGTTCTCGGCGCACGGGTCGGCGATGACGTGATTGCAGACATCGTGATGGACGGTCTGCGGAAGGAGCGGATCGGGGTTGATTATATACAGCGGTCGAGTCGCGCGAAATCACCATTTTCATCAGTTTTTGTCGATAAATCAGGAGAGCGTCAGGTCGTCAGCTACAGAGGCAGCGGCCTGAGCGAGGATACGGCCTGGCTGAATGGTCTGCCGGAATTTGACGCATGCCTGGCTGACATGAGATGGCCACAAGGCCTTGAGGCGGCTCTCCGGGAAGCGCGTCGGCGGGACGTGCCGGCGGTCATCGACGGCGAACGTTCCGTCAGACTGGATTCCATATGGCTGGCCAGCCATCTCGCGTTTTCCCGGCCGGGAATTCAATATCTGACGGGAGAGCGGGATATTCTCTCGGCGCTCCGCTCGCTGGCTTCGGCTCATCCGAACTGGATCTGCGTGACTGACGGCGAAAACGGCGTCTACCGGTCCAAAGGCGGGAACATTGAACATATTCCGGCTTTCAGGATCACTGCCAAGAACACCCTCGCCGCGGGCGATGTCTGGCACGGCGCATTCACGCTCCGGCTGGCGGAAGGGGCGGACGAAGACGATGCCATCGTGTTCGCGAACGCGGCGGCGGCCGTCAAAAGCGCGCGGATCGAAGGGCGATCCAGCTTCCCGCGCCGGAGCGAAGTTGACGAATTCCTGAATGCGAACGGGTGATCAGCGGATGCGCGTCGGCCTGCTTCCGCTGGCGCGTCCGACATTCGACACCGGACTCGCGCGCTCAAAACTCCGCGGAATGCTCGAAACTCTTGACCACTGCGAACTTGAAACGCTGGGATCACGCGGTCTTCTGCTGGACGACGGGGCAGTCGCCGGCGAAGTGGAAAGAATTGAGCCGCTCAGTCCCGATGCATGGATCGTCCTGCAGACCACCTTTACCGACGCATCCGCGGCAGCTGCCGTCGCCGAACGCGCTGCCGCGCCGATTTTGATTTGGGCCGTCCGCGAGCCGCGCAGCGGAGGGCGGCTGCGGCTTAATTCCCTCTGCGGGCTGAATCTCGCCTCGCATGCGCTGGGTCTCCGCCGCCGAACGTTCCGGTGGATTTATTCAGATCCTGAAGATACGGCTCCGGATAAGATCCGCGCTATGCTGCACAGCGGCGCCGAGGCCCCGGAAACGTTTTCTGCCGCCGCAGTCGATGACGACGCCGGCCGCGAGGTCGCCGAATCCCTGTTCGGAGCCAGCATAGGGCAGATCGGCAGCCATCCGCCCGGATTCGACACATGCCGCTGCGACCCGGACGCGCTGCGCCGCATTTTCGGAATCGGAATCCAGAAAATCTGTCTGGACGAATTATTCGCCGCGGCCAGGATGCCCGACGGCACGGGCCGGCCGGAAGCGGAGCCTCCGGATTTGGCAGGCCTGGAGAAACTGGATCAGCATGCGCTGCGGCTGTCTTGCCGTCTGACTCCGGCACTCAAGTCGCTCGCGGACGCGCGCGGGCTGGACGCGCTCGCAGTCCGCTGCTGGCCTGAATGTTTTACCGTGTACGGCGGAGCGGTGTGCGGGCCTGTCTCCATGCTTGCCGACGAGATGCTTCCGTGCGCCTGTGAATCGGATGTCTACGGGGCCGTTTCGCAGCTCATCATGCAACGGGTGGCCGATGCGCCGGTTTTTCTCGCCGATCTGGTCGACGCGGATTTCGAAGATGACACGGCGGTCCTCTGGCACTGCGGACAGGCGCCGTTGTCCATGAGGGATCCGGAGTCCGAACCGCTGGCCGCCGTTCATTCCAACCGGGGATTGCCGCTGCTGTGCCAGTTTCCCCTGAAACCGGGAAAAGTCACGATTGCCCGGATTTCCAAGGCGCGCGGCGAGCACATGATGGTTATGGCATCCGCGGAAATGCTCCGCCGGCCGCTCGCCTTTTCCGGAACCGCCGGCGTTCTGAGGTTCGAGCGTCACGTGCGGGAAACGCTTTCCGACATCATTGACGCCGGTCTTGAGCACCATTTCACAGTCGCGTACGGGGATTTCCGGCGTCAGCTGCACGGCGTCGCGGCGGCGCTGGGACTCCCGGTGATGGAACTCTAGAATTGACGGTTCGCTACGGCATCATCGGCGGCGGCATGATGGCCCAAGAGCATATCAGGAATATCTCGCTGCTGGACGGCGCATGCGTCACCGCGCTTGCGGATCCCGACCCCGGCATGCGGCGGAAGTCACAGGAACTGGCGGGCGGGCGGGCCACGGCATACTCGGACGCGCGGGATATGACAGCGGAACAGGAATGCGACGCCTTTGTCATCGCGACCCCGAACGACACCCATTTCGAGCTGCTTTCACACATCCTCACCCTCCGCAGGCCGGTTCTAGCAGAAAAGCCGCTGTGCACGAATCTGGACGACTGCCGGCGGATCGCGGAGACCGCCCAGGAATGTGACGTTCCCGTCTGGGTGGCCATGGAATACCGGTTCATGCCGCCGCTGGCGGAATTGATTCAGCGGGTCGCTTCCGGCGAGGCCGGCCCGCCGGTCATGATGGCGATCCGCGAGCACCGTTATCCCTTTCTGAACAAAGTCGGATACTGGAACAGATTCAATTGCCGCACAGGCGGAACAATGGTCGAAAAATGCTGCCATTTCTGGGACCTGATGCGGCTGGTTCTGGACAGTGATCCGGTCCGCGTCTTTGCCTCCGGATCCATCGCCGTTAATCATCTGGATGAGGAATACGAGGGCAGGAATCCCGATATCGTCGACAATGCCTTTGTCATTCTGGATTTTGAAAACGGCGCCAGAGGCATGCTGGATCTCTGCATGTTCGCGGAAGGCGCTTACTGGCAGGAAACCGTGTCGGTCACCGGCCCCAGGGCGCGGATCGACGCGATGGTGCCGGGGCCCGCCCGGTTTCTTCCCGATGGAGAGGAACGGGTGCCGGCGGTTGAAGTCAGCTCCAGAGCCGGCCGGCGGCCGATTCGGCGCGAAGTGCCGGTCAATCCTGAAATCCTCCGCGCAGGCGACCACTACGGAGCCACGTTCTATCAGCATGAACGGTTTCTTGCTTTGGCGAAAGGCGAAATCGCGGCCCCGCTGGTCACGATCGACGACGGCAGCTGGGCCGTCGCCGTCGGCGAGGCGGCCGAGAGGTCAGCGCGGACCGGGAAAGCCGTGGAAATCACTCGGTTGTAGCACCTGAGATTCAGTCGACGGGAAGTCCACTCGGCACGGACTCAGGCCGTCCCAGCCTGCCGTCCGTGCTCGCCCCGCCCGTCAGTGCGGTCAGGAAGGCGATGACGTCGGAGATTTCCCCGTCCGTCAGGCTGATCTTTTTGATGTCAATGAAAGAGCGGTATCTTTTCATTTCCAACCGGTCATCCAGCACCAGAAAATCCATGTGATCAAGCCACGGAACCTCAGCCAGCACGACCTGATCCCGATTCCACGATTCCAGTCCGGCCAAAGGATCAAGATGATGCCGGATCATCGACTCCAGATCGGCATACGCGCCGTTGCGGCCGTAAGGCGCCGTCAGTTCGACGTTCCGCAGCGAGGGTGTCTTGAACCGGTAAGCGTCGGCCAGCGCGTCCGATTCTCCCATGTGCCCGACATCGCGGCTGTGCGGATCAAAGCGGCGGGTGCGGCCCGGTCCGAACGGAGGAACGGCCAGAGCATGAAATCCCCGATCCGTGAACAGCGGCCCGCTGTGGCAAGCCGCGCAGCCGCCCTTGCCGAAAAACAGTTCCATGCCTGCCAGCTGCTCGTCCGTGAGCGCATCCGGCTCGCCCGAAACGAACCGGTCAAACGGACTGTCGAAAGAACGCCACTCCGACGCCACGAAGTCGCCGATCGCATTGGCGATATGAACGATGCTGATATCCTGAGGCGACCGCACATCTTCGAACGCGGCCGCGAACAGCGGCCCGTAGCCTTCCACGCCCCGCACGCGCGCGGTCAGCAGCGGCCAGCCGTAATCAATGCGCTGGTTTACGGCTGCGGCGATCTCATTCTGTTCGGGCGATCCGCCCATTTCAACTTCGCCCGTCAATGGAAACAGGCTTTGCGCCGCCAGAACGGAACTCAGACCCTGAGGCAGGAATTCTTCGGCCGGCGTATTGAACCCGTTGCCGAAGATGTCATCCGCGCTGATCCGTCCGTCGAACATCAGACTGCTGACCTCTTCGGCTCCCAAATTGAACAGCGCCGGCGTGTTGCGCGGCATCCGGCGCTTGATCCGGCGGGGACCGTCCGGCGCCGTACGGTCGCGGCCGATTCCTGCCCCGCCCTGCCCGATCGCCAGCGAAACCGAATCGGCGCCGGCCATGCTGTGGTGATGACAGGTTCCGCAGGAAATATTCCGGTTGCCCGACAAGAGCGGATCATAAAACAGGAACCTCCCCAGCCAAGCGGTCTCGTCACTGACCGGACGGAAACTGTCGGCGGTCAGTTTCTGAAACACGGGAGTCTCCGCGGAAGCCGCCGCAGACATATAATATAAGATTGCAATCGCCGCCGCGAACAGCCATGGGAACACGCATGCCGAGCTGACGGAATGCAGCGAATCAAACAGTCGGATCCGATGAGACGTCTCTGCTGTGTCATTGCCTTCGCCGCCTTGTTCACGGTGACGCCTGTCTCGGCGGAAATCGAACAGGCGCGCCAGATGATGGAAAACAGCGAGTTTCCGGAAGCTTTCGCGCTGCTTGAACCTGCGGCCCGGGCGGGCAACGCTGACGCTGAAGAACTGATCGGCGTGATGTACGCCATGGGACTCGGTGTTGAACAGGACGATGTCAGGGCGTTCGAATGGTATCTGCGCTCGGCGATGAAAGGACACCCGGGCGCGCAGTCCGGCGTCGGTTGGTATTTCGAGACCGGGCGCGGCATCGCCGCTCCGGATTTCGTCCGGGCTTATCTTTGGTACACCCTGTCCGCGATCGGAGGGGATCCTGACGCCCGGCTGACGCTGGAAGATCTGGTTCCTCGCATGACTCCGGAGCAGATTGAACAGGGCCGCAGGCTGGCATCTGACTACCGCGGCTGGATGTACCCTCTGCGCTGACAGACAAAACGGCATGTTCAGGATGCGCGTCTCAGAACGTGTCCTGCGCCTCGACACGGGCGGAAAAACGCTTCGGTTCTCCGGTTTCCGGATCACGGATAACTTCTCGGCTGTACTGAACAAGATAAGCCCGGCGGTCTGCGGCGGTCCTGTTCGGACCCGACCTGTGCAGCGTCAGGCTTGAAAACGCCGCCATCTCGCCGGCAGCGCATAAAACCGGCAAACCCGTTTCACTGCCGGAATAGCCGTTGAGTTCCCGGGTTCCGGGGATCCATTCGTGCGGGTCGAGAAAATCCGCCTCCTCCAGATCACGGCTGAGGATGTAAAGACATCCATTATCTTCCGACGTGTCATCCAGCGCGATCCATACGCTGACATACGGCTTGTGCGGGAATCCGACATAGGCGCCGTCCTGATGCCACGCGAAGGCGCCCCCGGTTCCCGCGCCCTTCACAACAAACTGCTCGTTGAACAGGCGGCAGGGGCCGCCGAAAATCCGCGCCGCCAGTCTGGCGGGCGTACCTTTGAGTATGAATCTCTGCAGCGCGGGAAATTCCGCGTGACGGTGCGCCAGAAAACGCCGGGCGTTTCCAAGGCCCAAGCGATGGAGGCCGCTTGAACCGCCGTCATCAACGGGCTCGTCCAGCAATTCGCCGCAGACCGAGCGAAGCATTTCAAGTTCTGGTACCGATACGGAGCCGATTCCTGACAGGAACCCGCTGCGCAGAAACGTCTTCGCAAGACCCGCCGCATTGCCGCGTGAAACTGCTGATGACCGCGCACCGTCCATGACCAATTTGCCGCAAACCGGTCCGGGGACAGGACGCGGTCAGTCAATCACCGCGTGGCTGCCGCATTGGCAGCGGCTATTTCCGCTTCAGCGTCCGCCGCCGCCGCCACGAGAGCGTCAAACACTTCCTCACCGCCCTCCACGTTTTCCTTGAACCAGACGTAAACCGGCGACGCCGCTTCCTTGAACATCTGCTTCTCTTCGGGATTCGGCACGTAGATGGTCCCGCCGCCTGACACAAAGTCGTCATAAGCTTGAATTGACTTGCGCTTCGGCGACGCGAAAGTGGCCTGCTGCAGCTGCGAGAATCCGTCCGCGACAACGACCCGGAGCGGTTCGGGCATCGACATCAGTTTTTCGTTGTTCATCCACCAGAGCGCGCCCATATAGGCATGGCCGTCCAAGGTGACGTATTTCAGCCCCGCGTCAGGGAATTTCATGCCCATGATGTCGGTGATGCCGTTCTTCGAGCCTTCAACGACACCCGTCTGCAACGATGTGAACAATTCCGGCCATGGGATCGGCGTGGGGTTGCCGCCAAGGGCCCGGACCAGCTCCTGCGGCAGATCCGCGACCACCGTTCTGATTTTCAGTCCCTCGAGATCCTCCGGCGCCCGGACCACTTTCACGGTGTTGGCGAAGTTTCTCCAGCCGCCGGTGTTGCCGATGGTCATCAGCCGGATGGTTCCCCCGGAATCATCAAGCGCTTTCTGCCTCAGCAGATCCACGAATTCTCCGCGGAGGACAGTTTCCGCCACCCGGTCGTCAGAGAGCAGATACGGAAGGTCGAATATCTGCACATACGGGAATATCCCCGCCGCGCCGCTGGATGTCGAAATATAAACATCCATTGTGCCGTCGGAAATTCCCTGCAGGCACTCGGCGCCGTTGGCGCAGAGCTGAGTTCCGGCGAAAATTTCGACTGAAACCGCCCCGTTAGAGCGGGATTCCACATAATCTTTGAAGACAACGATGCCGTCATAGTCCTCGTCATTCAGGTCCGGACCGACGACCGCGCGCAGGTTGTAGTCGGCGCTGAATGCGGCGGATGCTGATAAGAGCGCGGCCGCGCTGCCTCCCAGAACAAATTTTAATAAATTCACAAATGCTTTCGGCACAGGTTACCCTCCTTGATTACCGGATATTTATTCGATTCCGTCGACTATATCAGCGCATATCGGCAGAGTCCAGCGCCTAAGCTGCGGAGCGATTCCCTCTGCGCCTGCGCAACCGCCGACGGGGGGGCTACTGAGCGAATCCAAAGTATCTCGGAATGAACATGGAAACGGAAGGAAAATAAGTGATCAGGAATATGACGATGATTTCGACCGCGAGAAACGGCAGGATTGTCTTGGCGAGGATCTCGACGCGTTCGCCGGAAATCGCCGACGCCACGAAAAGGACAAGGCCCATCGGCGGTGTCACCAGCCCGACCGTCAGATTAACCGACATGATGATCGCGAAATGCACCGGATGCACGCCCAGCTCGACGAATATCGGGCCGAGGATCGGTCCCAGAATAATGATGGCGGGACCGGCATCCAGGAACATGCCGACGACAAAGAGCAGGACATTGATGAGAAACAGCAGCACGAGAGGATCTGACGAAAGGCTCAGCACCCAGCCCGCCAGAATTTCCGGCAGGTGGCTGAGGCCGACGATCGCTTTGAAAGCGATTGCCGCCCCGACAAGCAGCAGCACGACCGTGGAAGTCAGGCATGCGCGGGTCAGGACCATGGGCAAGTCGCGTAAAGTCATCGTTCGGAGAACGAACATGCTGATCATCAGCGCGTAGCCCACGGCTACGGCTGACGCCTCGGTCGGCGTGAACACGCCGCCCAAGATGCCGCCAAGAATAATGACAGGCGTTAACAGAGGAAAAAAAGCGCGTCCCGCGGAAACGCCCCGCTGCCTCAGCGAAGCGCGTTCCGACGCCGCCGGAAAGCCGTGCCGCCGCGCCAGATATACGGTCATAACCATAAGACCGACGCCCATCAGAATTCCGGGTATCATGCCGCCGAGGAACAGAGCGGCCACTGATTCCCCCATTACGTAGGCGTAAATGATCATGATGCCCGACGGAGGTATGATCGGCCCGATCACCGAAGACGCGGCGGTGACGGCGGCGGCGAACCGGCGCGAATAGCCGTTTTTTTCCATCGCCGGTATCAGCATGGATCCCAGAGCCGACGTGTCCGCGACGGCTGATCCTGAAAGGCCGGCGAACAGCATTGACGACAAAATGTTCACATGCGCCAGCCCGCCCCTGAAATGGCCCATCATTACCTGGGCGAAATCAACCAGCCTGCGCGTGATTCCGCCGCGGTTCATCAGTTCTCCCGCCAGCATGAAAAACGGGATCGCCATCAGCGGAAAGGAATCGATCCCGTTATAGACGTTGCGGTAAAGGAAGGCGATGTCCCGCTCCTGCCCGTTCAGCCAGAGTATGATTCCCGGCGCCGCGAGCATGGCGAAAAAGACAGGCACCCCCAGACAAAGAAGAACCAGAAACAGCGGCAGAAAGGTCACCAGCATCGCGTTACTCCGCCAACGCCGAAATCCGATCCGGCGGCGGCCCGTAATCGGCTGAACTGTCAATAAGCTCGTGGACATTTTTCAGAATCAGTTCCGCGCTGACCGGGATCATGAGTGCGAAACCGACCGGCAGGGAGAGATACATCCATGCCAGCTTGACCCGAACTGACTCCTGACCGATCAACTGCAGCGGAATTTTGAGCGAGCTTGAGTTGAAGAGCCAGCCGCTGTCGATATGCCGCTCCGCCTGCTGCAGGGCCACAGCCAAGACGATCAGCCCCAGAGACAGGATAAAAAGCGTCAGAACGCCGCCTGTCCGCCGCCCAAGAAAATCCTTGACCAGATTGATCGCGACGAAATTGCCCCACCGGTAAGCTGAAGGCGCCATCAGACCGGTCATCCACAGCATGCAGAACCGCGCCGCCTCGTCAGGCCAAGCCAGTGAATTGTTCAGGACGTAACGGAAAAAAACCTGCAGCAGCATGATAACCACCATCAGAGCCATGCTGACGATGGCGATCTGCCGGCAGACGCGGAGCAATATTGAATTGATCCGCTCGATGCCGCCGATGAAGGCACTCAGAACACTCACGCCGCCGGCATCCGGGATTCTGCGATTTCCACCCACCAGGAACAGCCCGCGGGAATCGCGTCATCATTGAAGTCGTATTCGGGATGATGAAGCGGCGCGGAGTCGCCGTTTCCGGTCAAAATATAGGCCCCCGGTCTGACATTGAGCATAAATGCGAAATCCTCGGCTCCCATGATCATGGGAAAATTTTCGTTGACGCTCCCGGCCACCCGTGTCGCCGCTTCCGCGGCGTGCCGTGCCTCCGCATCGGAATTGACCATCACGGGATACCCTGTTTCAATTTCCACCTCCGCCTCGGCGCCGGATGACTGAGCTGTCAGCGAACAGATTTCCCGGATGCGCTGATGCAGCAATTCCCGGACATCGCCATCCATGCTGCGGATCGTGCCCAGCATCCGAATCTTTTGCGGAATGACATTGTGAATGTCGGAATCTGTCCGGAAAGAGCAGACTGAAACAACCGCCGCTTTCTGTGGATCCACATTGCGCGAGACGATGGACTGCAGCGCCGTCACGATTTCGCATGCCGCCAGAGTGGTGTCGACCGCTTTGTGCGGCATGGCCCCGTGGCCGCCTTTGCCACTCACGATGATGGAAACCGAGTCCGCCGCCGCGAAGAACGGTCCCGAGCGGATGGCGAATTCACCGACGGCCAAACCCGGCATGTTGTGCATTCCATACACTTCTCTGATGCCGAATTTTTCCATCATTCCGTCGTCGACCATTTCCTTTCCGCCTCCGCCTTTTTCCTCGGCGGGTTGAAAAATCACGGCAACGGTTCCGTTAAAATTCCGCGTCTCCGAGAGATACTTCGCCGCTCCGAGCAGCATTGACGTATGTCCGTCATGGCCGCATGCGTGCATTCTACCCTCATTTTCAGAAGCATGTCCGGCGCCGGTCGCTTCCCGTATCGGCAGGGCATCCATATCAGCCCTCAGTCCGATCACCTGTCCCGAAGATATGTCTTTTCCGTGGATCACTCCGACCACGCCGGTCCGGCCTATGCCGGGCACGACTTCATCACAGCCGATGTCTTCCAGTATGTCCTTGACGAAAGACGCGGTTCTGAAAGTGTCAAATTCCAGTTCCGGGTGCCGGTGCAGATCTCTGCGCCATCCGGCGATTTCGCTCTGCAGTTCAGCCAATCTGTTTCTAACGGCCATCCACGCCCCCAATGTTCGTTCCGGACGGAGGATTGTAGCCGATGCCCCGGCGGTTTGCGACTCGCCGGACAAACGCGCTGCCCGCTGCCTTTCCGAAAACCGCGATTCAACGCGACAGGACGGCACGGCTGCGGATCAGCAATGAGATAAAGGTTCGCTGCGGTCTTGCGCCGGATACGCCCCTGTGGGTGACTCCTAATGGAATTATCCTCAGCTTGATTCATCATATGAAGATATGTCCGACATTCTACGGCCGGCTCACTGAGCGGGGGAAATGTCATAAGGTCGCCCTTGTCGCCGTCATGCGCAAACCAGCAGTCCCAGTGAACACGCTGCTGCGCAACCGGCGCGGCTGGAAACCGGATCCGTCCGCGTCCGGAACGCCGGGCTGCGCTCCGGACCAGCCGATTCGGCAGCCCGCCGCCGCTGCGCCGACCTCCTGAACAGGCGGGCGGACCCTTCATGGATGAAATGCAGAAAAGCTGTGTGAAAAAGGAAATAAAGGCCGAATTTTTCCCGGAACGCCCTTGAATTGGAACATAGATGCTGACCAGTTACGAACGCATGCGGGTCCAAGCGGCGCGCATGCGTCGCATCGGTCGCGCCGCTTGTCCGTGGACAGCGTCGGCCGTCTGAACCGGGCCGTCACCCGCCATTCCCTGAATAGAGTCGTGAAACAAAGCCTTAAGCGCCTGAGCGGCCGGCCGGAACCGGCAGCGTCAGCCTGAATAGAGTCGTGAAACAAAGCCTTAAGCGCCGAATCATGTCCCGCCCGTCGAAACCGCCGGGCGGACATGGCACGGCTGCGGCCGCCTTGTCCGAGCGGAAAACGCGGAATCCGCCCTCTTTTTTCCGCCGCGCACGGGACAATCCCGCGGAATCGGAAGCCGGCGCCGCCCGGCGGTCCCGTGATCAGAAGCGGAAGACCAGACTGACGCTCCCGCCGTACCCGGAGTTGCCGCTCCCGGCGGCGGCGTAATAACCTTCGCCGGACAGCCGCGCCTGGCCGGAGGAATCCAGCTCCAGCGACCCGCCTGCGCCGAGGCGCGCCCAGACCGCCTCCGCCTTGGACGACAGCTTCGCCCCCGAAGCGACGACTTCCCGCCCGGACGAGAACTCGTGCTCCAGGTCCAAGGACACGAATCCGCGCGCCGAGGATTCCTCCGCCCCGCCGAACTCCGCCAGCACGCCCAGACCGCCGATCAGGCTTTGAGCGCCGTCCGGCGAGACGACGCCGCTCCCCTCGATCCCGGGGACGTCGTCGAAGGCGCCGACCTTCACCGAAGACCGGGTCAGGCCGCCCCGGGGCGTCAGGTCCATGCCCTCACGCGCCATCCGCTTGCCGACCTCGAAACCGGCCGCGAGGCCGGTCCCGGACAGGTCGAGTCTGTCACGCCCCGGAGTGTCGGAAAACAAGTCGATGTCGCTGAACCGGGTCCGCGACATCCGTACGTCAAAGTAAAGTCCGTTCCCGTCGTCATAGGCCGCCGACAGCCCGATCCCCAAACCGGACGCCTCGATCCGCCCGCCTTCCTTCACCGTCGCCTCGCCCCGCACGCGGCGCACGCTCGTCTCCAGCGTCAGCCGGTCGTCCAGCGGCAGGGCGAAACCGGCCTCGGCGCCCCGGCGCCGCATGTCCCAAGACAACGCGACGCCGCGATAACCCTGCCCGGTCGCGGACGCCGCCGCCCGGCGCTTCCCCTCGCCGGCGTCAAGGCGGCCCTGGACGCGCTGGCCCCCGCCCGCCCGGAAACCGGGCGCCTGCCGGTTCAGATCCAGCAGCACCGAGGGCAGCGCCTCGTAAACCCGCGCACGGTCATGGTAAAAACGGGTCTGCGACTGTTCCCGGAACTGATGGCCGCCCGTGATCGTCTCCAGCTCGGTCCGGTGCACCCTGTCGTAAACGCCGTTCGTCTTCCCGCGCATATCCACCCTGTCGCCCGCCGACAAGGCCGTCTCCGCGCCGCTCTCCCCGGCGCGGGTCTTGAAGACCGTCGCCGTGCTGTCGGCGTTGAGAATCCTGCTCTCGACATGACCGGCCAGCCCGTATTCGTCCTTCTCCAGGATGACGGTCACCGGGCCCGCGTTCGCGTCCACCCTGACCGCCACACCGGACTCAGCGCCCGCATACGCACGGGGGCCGACCGTGACCGTGCCGCCGTTGCCTTTCGCGTCACCCTTGGCGGCGATGTGGATGCCGGCGTATCCCGCGCCGCCGCCCGTGACCCTGCCACGGACGGTGACACTGAACGTCCCTTGGCCGGCCGCGTCGCCGCCGCCGTTGTGCCAAACGAAAATCCCGTCACTCTCCGAGGCGACCCGGCTTCCTTCGGCGGTCGTGACCCCGATCGTGCCGTTGCTGGTTGCGTCCCGGGTGGTTTCCGTGTTCAGGTAGTCGTGGATGCTGCCGGCGGCGATGGCCGCGGCAATGCCCGCGTCTCCGGCGGTGATCACCCCGCGGTGGGTGACCGTGATGTCGCCGTCCCGGCCGGCGCCGCGCAGGGAGGCGTCGATGCCCGTGATGTATTTGGTGAATGCTCCGGTGCCCGAACGCGTCCCCGTCGTCACGATCCGGCCCGTCTCTCCCGTCTCGACCGTGATGTCGCCCGTTCCGAGAGTGGCCGCGAAGATGCCCTCGTGCCCGGACTCTATCAGGCCGTTGTGGACGACCGTGATGTCGCCGGAACTGGCGGTGCTGAATAAGGTCACGTCCATACCGCGGGCCGGGTGCACGTTGTTCAGCGGGTTGAACGCCGTCCGGATTTCGCTTCCCGGCGCCGTCCTGAACGTGATGTCGCCGGTGCCCGCGGCCGTCGACGTCGAGAAGCTCCATCCAATGATGCCCGCACCGACGGCGTGGATCCTCCCCTCGTGCGTGACGATGACGTTGCCGACGCTGGCCGACTGCAGCTGGGTGTGGACACCGTGCTTGCCGTTCCCGCCTATCCACGCCCCGGGGCCGACGGTGACGTCGATATCCCCCTTGGCATGCTGAAACGCCACAACACCGGTGCCGTACTCCGGGGCGCCGCCGCTGTCGCTCACGTCGATCCTGCCGCCCTTCACCTCGATCCTGATCGGAATCGTCGAGCCGGCAGCGCTGTCGACGGTCGTCGCCTCAATGCCGATCTTGCCGGAATCGGGAGCCTTCGAGATATCGATGTCGCCGGAGGATATGACGTGAATGCCCTCGGTCTTCGCGTTCTCTTGCCCCGTGTGCGTGACGACGATGCCTTTGCCTTCTTCACCGTAGCCGACGATCCTGCCGCCCGCCTTGTGCTCTGCCTTCAATATGCCCGTGCCGTCGCGCACGACGGCGATACCTGAGACGTTCGAGTAAAGGGAACCGCTGTTGACAATGGCGACGGAATCGGCCCCGGCCCCAAGGGCGTTGAGGTCGAGGGCGTCTTCGTCAACCGGAGCTCCGGCCGCGCCGACCTTCGCCCCGGAACCGACGGTCAGCTTCAGACCGTCCGTCAGGTCTTTGCAGACAATGCTGACCGTGTACTCTCCGTCATAGGCGACCTCGGGCAGCTCGCCCGTGCCGGCGGTTTCACAAAGCGGCGCCGCAGACGCCGGCGGAACGGCCAGAAGCGCCGCGATACCGGTCAGAAACGCGGCGGCCGCGGACGCGCTCCGGCAGACCGGGGACTTATGAGACATGCCCCCCCCCCCCCGTTTTCCGCCGGGCCGGATACGTCTGCGCTCGGTTTCAATATAAATGACGTGATAAATGGCATGACAACTGTTCCTGAATTAGAGTCAGATCCGTTTCCCCGCCGGTGAATAAGCTCAAGCCCCCCACCCCCGATCGGACACTGAAAAGCATCGCCCGGCACCGGCGGATGCCTGATCATAATGCTCACATACCCCCGAATGCAACTCCGAAATGCGCCGCTTCATTCACAGACCGCGATGCAGGCGTATCTAATATGTCATGGGCGGACTGAGCGGGTGAGACGATCTCCGCAACGAAACAACGAGGAAACCGCATGCCGTCAGGCTTTAACTGCTTGAACCGGCATGACCGTTACCAGCTCCGGACGCTGAAGAACAGCGGTTTCCCCAAAGGGACGCCGCCGCCGCGGCTAGCCGCAATCCAGCGCCGGAAAGCCTCGCTGGTTCCCCGCGCCATGCCGCTGATGCGCCGGTGATCATCAACGAACGTCCGGGGTCAGGACAGCGTCCAGAGCGGACCTCGGCACCCTCAGCTGAAACAGGAACCGTGAAGGGCAGCCGACAGGGAATCGCGCGTTACTGAGGGGCCGGGCGGCAAGATCGTCGCGGACACGGACACGCTCGGTCGCTTGGCGCGGTCGTGATTCTTCCCGACCAGGCTCACGATCTTGTCGGGACGCCGCGGCTCATGGAAAGTCGGTCGGGCTTTGACAGCCGGACGGCTGCTGAAAAACTCGAGGAGCGCGGCTCCGAGGCGGTGATTCCTCCGCGGAAAAATCGGCGGCGGCTTCGGGATTATAACCGCGATATGTGCGCCTGGCGGCATCAAGTCAAGAACTTCTTTTCGAAAATCAAAGACTCCCGTGCGATCATGACACGGCATGACAATATCAATGCCGGTTTCGCGGCGGCGGTTCAGCCAGTCGCCGGCCTGACCGCAGCAGCTGAGTGATTGTCAACCGGCCCTGAATCAAATTCAAGCCCGTAACCGGTTACGGGCACAGCGCAGCCATTGATGAGCACCAGACAAAGTCGCAGCCGTCGGTTGTGACAACAACGTTTCCCGAGAGCGCCACTGCGCCGTTCTAACATCAGATGGTTTTCGGCATCAGCATGTAATTCCATTCGCCGTGGAATCGGTCTCTTTTGAGCGGGAGACGTTCTATCCGCCGCTTCGCGACCGGTCAGCCGGTCGGGTATGCGCTCTCATCCAGTTCCTCACGGATCGTGAGACCGCGCCGTGTCGTCGTATAGCCGATCAGGCTCACTGCCGCGGCACCGGTCAGTGGCTGACCCCGCCGGTTCTCGGAGATGTGACAGAACATCCGATGCTTGATCCGTTTCCATTCGCTTATCCCCGGAGGAAAATGACACAATGTGAATCCTCAGCCCGGCATGGCCGGCAAACTGTCGCAACTGCTGCTTCCGCAACCGACTGCGGCTGCCGTTGGAACCCCTCCGTCAGCGGTGATGAGAAGGAAGACAGGCGGATAGGCCGCACATCCATCCGCTCCTGCCATCGCACGATTGTCTCGACCGCAAAGGACGATGTGCCGTGATCCACGCTTGCGCTCACCCGTCCCGGATCAGAGGACACATCGCACCCCGGGAAATGGCTTTCCCGAGGGCGGGGGCAGGAAAATCATGGACATTCACCCGTTCGGGGTTCCTCTCGCGCCGCTTGTTCGTCCCCGGCATTCCGGAATGGGGCCGCCAATTCCTCCTCCTCAATGTCAACGGAAATCACCGGCTGTCCCAGCTTCAGTGAAAACTGCCGGTATGGCGGCAAGCCGCAGATACAGGGCCCGGCGGCATTTCACCGCGTATTTGAAGAAATACATACCTGAACAGACCGGCGGGGCCAGCCCGCTCCTTCACTTAACGGGCGCAGCGGGTTAAATTCTCCGGCGGCAGACTGCCGCTTTTCACGGCTGATTGAGTGATCTTGGCGAATGTATCACCGGCGACACTTTCTCAAGGCAAGCGCCTGCTTGGCAACGGCTCCGCATTTGGCAGGCGGCGCGGATTGGCAGCGTCCTGTCAGACTCGGCGGACTCTACACCGTGCCGGTGGCCCAGCGGTGGGTCGGAAGACTGCATGATGCGGCTCTGAACTTCGTGGTCCGCGGAGAGGTCGATTATATGTATGTCGATAGCGTCCCGACGGCGGATTACGAGCGCATGCTCCGGCAGCTTTCGGAAACCGGGACAGATCTGATCATCGGCGATGCTTTCGCACACGAAGAAAGCGCGCGCCTGATTTCCCGTGAATTCCCGAATGTGGTGTATTTGATGGGATCCGTTTACCGGCCGGACAGTCAATTCCAGAATTTTCACGTATTTGACAGCTATATCCAAGATGCCTCCCACCTTTCCGGAATCATTGGCGGATCCCTGACGCGGAGCGGTAAAATCGGAATTGTCGGAAGACACGCTTTTCCCACGATCAACAGGCTTATGAACGCATTCATCGACGGTACCAGAGAATTCAGGACTGACATTGAAATCACCGTCAACTTCCAGAATTCCTGGTATGATCCGCGCCGAGCCGCGGAACTCACTTACGATCAGATCGCAAGCGGAACCGATGTCATCTACGCAGATGCGCCAGGCGCCGCGCGGGCGGCCGGCGAAAGCGGTATTCCGGTCATCGGCAGCTTCAGCGGAATGGACACGAAAGATGCAGACAGAATCGTGACAACTGCCCGCTGGCATTTCGAGCCGACACTTCAGGCAACGCTGGTCCAACTTGAAAGAGGCAGACCCGCCGCAATGGATTTCGGGATTTATTCCTATATGCGCCACTCAGGCTGCTCACTTGCGCCGGTGGGCGCCTTCCTTGATCAAATACCTGAAGAAGCGGTTCATCTCGCTGTTCTCCGCGAATCTGAAATGCGGTCACGGCGTTTCACCGCGAATCTGAACTCAGAGCGGCCGTTTTCCGGTTTATTTCCGGCTATTGAGTAACGAATGCCGGAAGATTGCTCAGCGGCAAACAATCCGGGTGTAATTCTCGTATGGAAAATCCGATGTTTCCAAAAGATTGTATCGCTTGCGCAGAGAACCGAGAATCGGCTTTCGTAACAATCCGGATTTCCAGCGCATGATTTTGTCACGGCGGCGAGGTTGAGTTGGCATTGCTCGGTGCCGCCGGATACGGAAAAATCATTTTTGACGCCAACATTCGGAACATTTTCTTGCCAGTAATCGCCGCTTTCGTCCGTGAAATCAATGGACATATCCGATCTGCCGTCCTCTGTCGTGGAAACCGCTGCCCGGTCGCAATTTCCGCTGAGGAGGAATTTGCCGATAAACGCCTTACTGCTCTGTAGGCGTGAATGCCCGGCCACGCGTCACAACCTGGTCTTGACTTGGAGAAATTTAAAGGGAACAGTGCGGGACAACACTCGGTACGGATCGATGACCAATAACGCATTTGTTTTTCTGGGCCGCCTATAGTCCCGCCGACAGCGGGATTACCGATTGCCATTGAGAGAAATAGTGATGCGCTTACCGGAAAACCCTGTCCACCCCGGCGAGGCACAGAAGGAACTCCGCCTTGACCCCCTGAAATTGAGAGCGATAGGATTTGCCCGCCGTCTCGGTGTGCCGCGCACCCGCATTCAACGTCTCATAAAAGGCACAACCAGAATGACACCTGACACGGCTATGCGTCTGACCTGTGCGTTAAACACAACACCGGAATATCCGGATGAACGTGCAAACCAACCAAGAGATGGGCAACACTGCCAAGATGATCGACGTCTCAGGCATTCAGCAGATCACGGCCTAATGGGCAGACCGTCGCAGGGTATCCAGCATATTTTCGAGGGTGCTGAAACCTCCAGACCGGCAATGCGGCCCGCTGCGGCCTTTATGGGATGCTAACTGGGCTTTTCATGGTGATTTGCGGCGAGGCGCACACCGGCATGGCCCGGCATGAGGAAGGAGAGCTTCCTGCGCCGTTTCCCCGCACTTGAGCGCGGCATCCCGGCCCATGATGCGTTTCCGGATCTGTTCGGCCTCATTGATTCGTCCGGACTGAAGCGCCTCAGTCAAGCAGTGCCAGGACCTGAAGCATCGAATCTTTCGCATCGCCAAAGAACATGCGCGTGTTGTCTTTGTAAAATAACGGATTTTCGATCCCCGAATATCCGGTTCCCTGCCCTCTTTTCGAGACAAAGACCTGTCTGGCATTCCAGACTTCAAGCACCGGCATGCCGGCGATCGGTGAATTAGGATCATCCTGGGCGGCCGGATTGACAATGTCATTTGACCCTACGACGATCGCGATGTCCGTGTCGGGAAAGTCCTCGTTGATTTCATCCATCTCCATGACGATGTCATAAGGAACCTTCGCTTCCGCGAGCAGCACATTCATATGTCCGGGCAGCCGGCCCGCGACCGGATGGATGGCGAACCTCACCGACTTTCCCGCGGCGCGGAGCTTGCCGGCCAGTTCGCTGACGGCCCCCTGCGCCTGCGCGACCGCCATCCCGTAGCCCGGCACGATGATAACGCTGCCGGAATCGGCCAGGGACGCTGCCACGCCGGCGGCATCAATGGCAGCCTGCTCGCCGCTGACTTCCATCGCCGGCTCACCGGCGCCCCCGAAACCGCCGAGAATCACGCTGATGAAATGCCGGTTCATGGCGCGGCACATAATGTAGGACAAAATCGCGCCCGAAGATCCGACAAGGGCTCCGGTCACGATCAAGAGATCGTTGCCCAAGGTGAAACCGATGGCGGCGGCGGCCCAGCCGGAATAGGAATTCAGCATGGAGACGACCACAGGCATGTCGGCTCCGCCGATTCCCATGATCAAATGCCAGCCGATGGCGCCCGCAAGCAGCGATGCCGCGACGAGCGTCCAGATTCCTGCGCCGTCCAGATAGAAATATCCAAGCGCCAGGCAGGCCGCGGCCGCGGCGGCATTCCAGAAATGTCCGCCCGGCAGTTTTCTGGGCTTGCCGTCAATTCGGCCAGCGAGTTTTCCGAATGCCGCCACGGAACCCGTAAAGGTCACGGCGCCGATGAAAACGCCAAGAAACACTTCAATCCTGAGCAAAGCGATTTCCGCTGCAGATTTCGATGCCAGCTGCAGCGCGAATCCAGTCAGTTTCCTGCCTTCGCCGACTGTCTGGATCGCAGCCAGTTCAAGATCGGCATTCAGGCCGATGAAGACAGCCGCCAGCCCGACAAAAGAATGCAAAGCTGCGACCAGCTGCGGCATGCCGGTCATCTCAACCCTGCCGGCGACGATTGTTCCGATCACCGCGCCGACCAGAATCATGGCGGCCAAAACGGCGAAATTGCCGACTCCCGGCGCCAGCGCGGTCGCCCCGACGGCCAAGGCCATGCCGGCGATGCCGTACCAGATGGCTCTTTTGGCGCTTTCGTGATTGGACAGCCCGCCGAGCGACAGGACAAACAGCGCCGCCGCGCCGACATAGGTTGCCAGCAGCACGCCTTCCGGAAGCTGCGCAGGCATCCGCTAGCTCCTCTGGAACATCGCCAGCATGCGGCGGGTCACAAGAAATCCGCCGACAATATTAATGCTGGCAATCAGCACTGAAACCGCGGCCAGCGCCAGCACGGCGGATCCCGAAGAACCGATCTGAAGCATCGCGCCCAGAATGATGATTCCGGAAATCGCATTGGTCACTGACATCAACGGCGTATGCAGGGCGTGGTTGACATTCCAAATCACTTGGAATCCGACGAAACAGCTCAGGACGAACACGATGAAATGCTGCATGAAACTCGGCGGCGCGACAAGTCCGATGCCGATTGTCAGCAATGTGCCGCAGACCAGCATAACCGCCTGTTTACGCGTCGATTCGCGGAACTCGGCCCGCTCACGCTCACGCCGTTCCTCCAGTGTGAGTTCTTTCTTCCGGGCCCGGGACGGCGGCGCAGCCGCGGGCGTTTTCAGGGGCGGCGGCGGAAATGTGATATCGCCGCCATGAGCGGCGGTAACGCCGCGGATGACGTCATCGCCCATGTCATGGACAAGAATTCCGTTCTTTTCCGGCGTCAGTTCTCCCAGCATGTGAAAAATGTTCATGGCGTAAAGGGCGGATGCCTGGGCGGCCATGCGGCTCGGAAAATCAGTGTAGCCGATGATCATGACGCCGTTGTCCGTCACGACCTTCTGATCAGCGACGGTGAGATCGCAGTTGCCGCCGCGCTCCGCGGCCAGATCGACAATCACTGAACCCGGCTTCATTGCCTTCACCATGTCTTCAAGCCAGAGTTTGGGGGCGTCCGCTCCCGGAATCAGCGCAGTTGTCACCACGATGTCGACTTCAGGCGCCTGTTCGCGGAACAGAGCCAGCTGCTTTTCGCGGAATTCCGGCGAAGACGGCTTCGCGTAGCCGCCTGTTCCGCTGCCGTCTTCCGCAAAGTCCAGGAAAAGAAATTCCGCGCCCATCGATTGAATCTGCTCGGCGACTTCCGGCCGCACATCGAAAGCCCTCACCACCGCTCCGAGTGACACCGCGGTGCCGATCGCCGAAAGACCGGCGACTCCGGCTCCGATAACCAGAACTTTGCATGGAGGCACCTTGCCCGCGGCAGTGATCTGGCCGGTGAAAAAACGCCCGAAACTACCTCCCGCCTCAATGACGGCCCGGTAACCCGCGATATTGGCCATGGACGACAGCGCGTCCATTTTTTGAGCCCGAGAAATGCGCGGCACCATATCCATGGCAAGGACGGTGGCGCCGGCCTTGTTCGCCGCGCTCAGCAGTTCCTCATTTTGTGACGGCCAGAAAAAGGAAATAACTGTCTGGCCTTGACGCAGAAACCGGATTTCGTCCATGTCCGGCGGGCGCACCTTGACGGCCACATCAGCTTCCGTCCAGACCGCCGCGGCATCGCCGCGGATTCCAACGCCGGCTTTTTCGTAACTGGCGTCGTCAAAACCGGAAAGAAGGCCCGCCCCCTCTTCGATGATGCAGCTGTGTCCCAGCCTGCGCAGGCGCACCGCCGACTCGGGGGTGACCGCGACCCGGGCTTCGCCCGGCGCGGTTTCCTTGAAGGATCCGATGATCACAGACTATTCCGTTTTCAAAGCTGCCCGCAAATGAGCAAATGCCGGCTCCTTTACCACTTACCTTGACTAGTTGACAAGGACAGCGCCTTTCGCAGGCTGTGCCGATTCGGCAGGATTCCAGAGCCGCCTGATCGAATTTCCAGAGCAGACGCGCCGCGGCGGAAACAAAACGCATGTCAGTTCCAATCGCCGATCGGGGCAGACGATTGATCACGGCAAGTGAGAACGGCGCTTTGCGGTTCCGCCGTCCGGGCAGTGAAAGCGCCGGCGGCCGGTCATCCGGCATTGCCGCCGGTCACATCGCGGCGCCGTCTCGCGCGGGCGGTCCGCAGGAAATTCTGGTGCCCCCAGAGAGACTTGAACTCCCGACCTCCTGATTACAAATCAGATGCTCTACCGGCTGAGCTATAGGGGCGCGGGCTTAGCATATGCCATGGACTGCGAATTTTTCAAGCAGGCTGACGGATCGCATGCGGATTCCGTCAACGGTTCGCGCGCGCCAGCAACACCACTCCCATCGAGCCGACAAGAGTCACGAGCAGCGCAGCGGGAGCGGCTTCAGCCAGGTTTTCCAGCGATGCCCGTTCGTAAACCCGTGTCGCCAATGTGTTGAAATTGAACGGCCGCAGCAGCAGTGTTGCCGGCAGTTCCTTCACGCAGTCGACAAAAACCAGAACAAATCCGGTCAGCAGCGACCCCCGGATCATAGGGAGATAGACACGGCGAAGGGCGGCGAAGGGCGTGTTGCCGAGCGATCTCGCCGCCCCGCGCAGAGACGGCGACACTCTGTTCATCGCTGATTCCGCAGCGGCGTGCGCCACTGCGAAAAACCGCACGCAGTAGGCGAGAATGACCGCAAACGCCGAACCTGTCAGAATCAGGCCGGGATCAAATCCAGTCAGAGCCGTCACCGACTCTGCGATGAAATGGTCGGCGGAAGCCAGAGGCAACAGCATGCCGAGACCAAGAACGGCTCCGGGAATGGCGTAGCCGAGCGTCGAGAAAGGCGTCACCGAACTCGCCAAAGCCGTCTTCGACAGCTGGACAGAATAAACCATGACTACCGCCGCCGCTGTCGCCAGCAGCGCCGCGGCGGCGCCTGTCAGCAGCGTGTTCATCAGCGACCGCGCCAGATCATTATCCAGCCAGTGCCTCCATCCTTCCAGCGCGTGAGCGCAGACCACGCCGGCAGGAAGCAGAAAACCGGCGGCAACCGGCGCCAGGCAAAACAGTGCGGCGGCGGCGGCGGGCCATCTTTTCAGTTCCATTCGGCTGGAACCCGCCGGAGAACCCGTCAGTCTGGTGAAGCGCATGCGGCGGCGGCTGACTCTGTCAACAGCCACCAAAACTGACATCAATGCCAGAACCGCGAGTGCGAGCTGGGCCGCGCCGCCGACATTCCGGCTGTCCAGCCAGACAGAAAAAATGCCGGTGGTCAGCGTCTGCACCGCAAAATACTCCACGGCCCCGAAATCGCTCGCTGATTCCATCATGACGATCGCGACTCCGGCGGCGATGCTCGGCCGTGCCATGGACACTCCGACCCAGAGGAACCGTCTGGCCGGTCCCGCTCCCAGCGTCCTCGCGACGTCCTGCGGCAGCGCCGACTGCTCCCGCAGGGCAATCCGCACCAAGAGATAGACATAAGGATACAGCGCCGCGGACAGCACCGCCGCGGCGCCTCCCAGCGAGCGGATTTCGGGAAAAAAATAATCGTCTGCCCCGGACCAACCGAAAACCGCGCGCAGCATTGACTGGAAAGGCCCGGCATATTCGAAAAAATCCACAAGAGCGTAAGCGCCGATATAGGCCGGCACGGCCAGCGGCAAAAACAGGGCCCATTCGAAAAAACGCCTTAACGGAAATTCGCACATCGTCACGAGCCAGGCAGTCACCGTGCCCAGCGCTCCGGCTGCCAGTCCGACCGCGGCCATCAGCGCCAGCGTATTCAGAAGATACCGCGGCAGCACCGTGGACAGGAGGTGGGCCCACACGCCCTCCACCGGCGTCAAGGCCAGCGCGGAAACGGTGATGACGGGCATGGCGATGAATCCCGCCAGCAGAATCGAAAACGCGGCAGGCAGACATTTTCGCAATTTTCCGCGTCCTGCGGTTCTCGGTGTTCCCATGCTTTCCGTGCCGAATTTCGTGCGGGCGGCGTCTGCGGGCGCGGATTAATTCAATGCGTCGGCAGAGCCGAAACGAAAGATCTGCGCCCGCGGGCCCGCTGCCCGAAACGGCGGAAGGCTTCCACATGCAGACGCTCTTGGCAAGCCAGTGAATATTTGTTTGTTGCTGTTTCCATATCACGTTTCAATCGGATTCAGGACGAAATTGAATGGGACTGTTTCTGTTCATCGGCGGAACAGCTCTCGCCGCAGCGGGGCTGGCGGGAATCCTGTACTGCATAGCCGTCGCGCTCCGCTGCCGCAGCGCGCGGCTTGAAGACTCGGAAATGCGTTCAAAGCTGGAGAAGTTGGTGCGAATCAACCTGATCTCTTTCATGCTGGCGGTGTTCGGCGGCATATGCGCCGCGGCAGGACTTATGACATGATGCGGGCGCGGATTTCAGCCGCCCAAGATGTCTTCCGCCGCCTGTTCGATCAGCCGCAGACATTTCCCGCTGGAGAAACTGTGGTCAGCTCCTTTCACCAGCAGCAGTCTCATATCCGGACAAGACGCATGGTTGAGCAAACGAACGGCGGTCGACTGGTCAACATCACGGTCGTCTGTTCCCTGCAGCAACCGGACCGGGAACGGGAGCGTCAGCGGTTCGTTCAGGACAAAGTTGCTGCGCCCGTCATCCAGCAGCCGGCGCGTGATGACGAGTCCGTCCTCCGAATATTCTGAAGGCACGCTGATCTTGTCTTTTTCCCGCATTCCCCGCAGCTGTTCAGCGCTCAGTTTGCCGCTTTCAAAATCATGGGTGAAATCCGGAGCGGTGGCGATGCCGACGATACCTGCGACGTTTTGCGGACGGCTCCGGGCCAGAAGCAGCGAAATCCAGCCGCCCATCGACGAGCCGATCAGCAATTGCGGGCCGGCGGTCAGTTCATTGATGACGTCCCGCGCGTCTTCGCGCCACTCACTGATGCATCCGTCTTCAAACCGTCCCGAAGACTTCCCGTGCCCGGTGTAATCAAATCTGAGGAAGGCAGCGCCCCGACTCTGCGCCCATGTCTCCAGATGAAGAGCCTTGGAGCCGTCCATGTCGGAGGCGAATCCGCCTAAAAACACGATGCCCGGCCGGCTGCCCGGCGTACGGCGGTAAGCGATGCGCCGCCCATCGGGGAGATCAATGAAATCCGCGGTTTCCGGCATTTTCGGCTCCGTCCGAATTCAGCTGACAAAAACATGCCTGAATGCCATCGGACGCTCAAATGCAACCCCCGGTCGGCCAATCCGGCCCGCAATCCCACCGCGATCCCATTGACAACCCGTGTCTGACCGGGCAGGAACGCCGTTTCCCGCAGCCGGGCGCATCGTGGGCGCCGAATCGACGAGATAACTGATGACCTCCACAATTACCCTGACTTTTCCGGACGGAAACCGAAGCTCATATCCCTCCGGCGTCACCGCGGCGGAGGTCGCGGCGGACATTGCGCCGTCTCTCGGCAAAAAATCCATTTCCGCGGTTTTTAATGACACGCACTGGGACCTTGCCTGGCCGATAAGCAACGACGGCGCGATCAAGATCCTCACAATGGCCGATGACGCTGCCGCCCTCGAACTCATCCGGCACAGCCTCGCGCACATCATGGCCCGCGCCGTTCAGGAAATCTGGCCGGACACCAAAGTGACGATCGGACCCGTGATTGAGAACGGCTGGTATTATGACTTTGACCGCGAGCAGCCGTTCACGCCCGATGATCTGCCGGTTATCGAAGACAAAATGAGAGAGATCATCAGTCTCAACGACCCCGTAAAGACCGAGATATGGGACAGAAACCGGGCCGTTCAGCATTATAAGGAGAACGGCGAGCCCTACAAAGCGGAGCTCGTCCAGACGATTCCGGAGGATTCGCCGGTCCGCATGTACTGGCACGGCTGCTGGCAGGATCTGTGCCGCGGCCCGCATCTCCGCCGCACCGGCCAGGTACCCGCGGATGCTTTCTCGCTGCGCAGCATCGCGGGGGCTTACTGGAGGGGCGACTCGAGGAACAAGATGCTGCAGAGGATCTACGGCATCGCGTTCCGCAGCCGGCAGGATCTTCAGCGGCATCTGCGGATGCTGGAGGAAGCGCAAAAGCGCGACCACCGGCGCATCGGCGCCGTGATGAAACTCTTCCACTTTCAGGAAGAAGCTCCCGGGATGGCGTTCTGGCACCCGAACGGCTGGACGGTTTACAAGACGCTTCGGGACTATATGGCGCGGCGGCAAACCGAAAACGGCTATGTCGAAGTCAACACGCCCTCAGTCGTGGACAGGTCGCTGTGGGAAGCATCCGGACATTGGGAGAAATTCCGGGAAAACATGTTTCTTGTGGATATCGAGAAGGAGCGCGGCGTCGAAGCGAAATGCAACGCGCTGAAGCCGATGAACTGTCCCTGCCATGTTCAGATATACAAGCAAGGTCAGAAAAGCTACCGCGAACTGCCGCTGAGGATGGCGGAATTCGGCTCGTGCAGCCGTTACGAGCCGTCGGGCGCACTGCACGGACTGATGCGCGTCCGTGGATTCGTTCAGGATGACGCGCATATCTTCTGCGAAGAATCGCAGATTGAAAGCGAGACGACGTCTTTCATTGAAATGCTGTCCCAGGTCTATTCGGATCTCGGATTTCCGGAATTCGTCATAAAATTCGCCGACCGGCCCCCGAACCGCGCGGGATCTGACGAGGTCTGGGACTGCGCGGAAAAAGCTCTGATGCTGGCCGCTGAGGCGGCAGGCTGCCGGTATGAACTCAATCCGGGCGAAGGCGCGTTCTACGGCCCGAAACTCGAATTCGTCCTCACCGACGCCATCGGTCGGGACTGGCAGTGCGGCACGCTGCAGGTCGATTTTGTGCTCCCGGAACGGCTGGACGCCGCCTATGTCGGGCGCGACGGAGAAAAGCGCCGGCCGGTGATGCTCCACCGAGCCATCCTGGGAAGTTTCGAGCGCTTCATCGGCATCTTGATCGAGAACTATGTCGGCCGCCTCCCGCTGTGGCTCGCGCCCTGCCAAGCCGTCGCGGCGACGATCGTATCGACCGCCGACTCTTACGCGCGGGAAGTCGCAGGCCGGTTGAACGCAGCCGGCCTGCGCGTCGTTTCCGACTGCCGGAACGAGAAAATCAATTACAAGGTCCGAGAACATTCTCTGGCGAAGGTGCCGGTGATTCTCGCGCTCGGCGAACGCGAAATTGAAACAGGCACCGTCAGCGTCCGGCGGCTGGGAAAGAAGTCGGTGCGGTCACGGCATCTGGATGCTTTGATTTCTGAGCTCAAAGCGGAAGCTGCGCCGCCGGATCTGCGCCGCTGAAGGACAATTCAATGAATCAGACGTGCCGGCGAAGTCTGAAGGGCTTATTTCAATTGTAAATTGAATCAGGCCCGCCTATAGAGCAGGCTTGGATCAAGTCAGGAGAAGGATCAAGAAAGATACCGAGAAGACCATACAACGCTCCCGCCCAGCGCGACAACCGTCCGCGGGCAAATGCGCGAATAACAGCCCCGAATATCCGGGTTATCGGCCCGGAAGGGGAAAATCACGGGATTATGACCCCGGAAGATGCCAGAAGGCTAGCCGCGGACGAAGGCCTTGATCTGGTTGAAATATCACCAACGGCGAATCCGCCGGTCTGCAAAATCACCGACTTCGGCAAATACAAATATTCACTGCAGAAGCGCGAGTCGGAATCGCGCCGCAAGCAGAAGATCATTGAAGTCAAAGAGGTCAAATTCAGGCCCAACACTGATACGCACGATTATGAAACGAAGTTGAAAAACGTCACGCGGTTTCTCGGCAACGGCGACAAGGTCAAGGTCACGATGCGCTTCCGCGGCCGTGAAATGGCGCATCAGGATATCGGACGCGACCTCTTGAACAGGGTCGCGGACGACATCAGCGAAATTGGAAAAGTCGAAACAATTCCCAAACTTGACGGACGCCAGATGTGCATGGTCATCTCACCGGCCAAATGACTGCGTCCCGGCCGGCAGCCGGCCCCTTCACCGGCCCGTATTCAGCGTGAAAATCCGAAGTTCGCTGACAACGCGGCGATGCCGATGGCGGCTGTGGCCGTTTCGGCTGCGGAAAGAACCTCCATCGGCAGGTTCGGGGGCGGGCCGTCTCCGATATCACCGCCGGAACCGGGAGCTGCCGCCGGCCAGGCCGGCGCAGTGCGGATGGGATGCGTACCGGCGACAGGCTTCGGCCAAGCGCCGGCGCGCCAAGCCAGCCTCGCCGCCGGCATTCCTGAGCGGAGCCTGTACACGACGGCCACAGTATGCGCGGTTCGGCGATGCAGGCCGTGACCGCAGCTAATGGCCAAGTCGCCTTGGACCGAGTCCAGATCGCGGCCGTGTGCGGCGGCGGCTATCGTTCTTGAAACCGGCTGACCGCGAATCTCCGTTTCAGGCTCTCCATCGGCGGTGCACCCAAAACCATTGTTCGGGGCGCTTTTCCACCATCGCCTCCAGACTTTCGGTCAGTTTCCGGGTCATTTCCTCCTCGGTTCCGGGCGCGACCGGCTCTTCGACAAGAATTTCAAAATCCAAGCCGTTCGCCTGCCTGATCCCGTAAAACGGAATCAGCAGAGCGTTGTTGCGCAGCGCGAGACGGGCGGCTGACACGCTCGTCATCGCGTCTGTTCCCATGAAATTCACGGGAATCCCGTTCGGGTCATGCTGGTCATGCAGAAACATCACCCATCCGCTTGAGCGCAGATAGGACACCAGATCCTTGAGTCCTGACATACTTTTCGGAATCGCCGGCATGCCGATGTAGGAAAATGCCGTTTGATGATGCCGTTCGTAGGCGACATTGTTGGTCGGACGGTACAGGCCTCCCAGAACCCAGCCTTTTTCGATCATCTCCGCGCGCCGGCGGGAACGGCTCGGCGCATCGCCTCGCTGCCAGTCCTTAACCTGGTTGATCAAGGCTGCGCGGCCGGCTTCAAAATTTCCGAAATGACCGGTCGCGAAGACCACGCTTCGTCCTTGCAGATGCGCCTCCCTCATCCACGCAATGCCTGGACCGGTCAGCGTCGAATTTTCGACATGACTCACGAAATTCGGCGTCGTGAAATATTCAGCGAACATGCGGCCGCAATTGTCGAGGCATCCTCTGAGAATCTCCATTTTCCGCCGTTCGCTCAAATGCGGCTTGACCAGGTTCAGGTTTGACAGGATGCGCTCTTCATAATCGGTGAACCGTACCGCTAGCCGCCGCATGAACCAGCCGCCGAGGCTGATCTGCGCACGGTACGGCAAAAGACGCATAAGCCGGACCCAGATGCGCAGCGGCAGGTCGACGATCGAGTCTTTGATACGGCGGTTCGTCATGAATTCTGCAGTTCCAGCCTGCCCATGGCGGAGTCAACACGCCGCCCGCGGCCGGGTTTCTCTGTACCAGACGAACAATCCTGATCCGACAACAACAAAAACACCGGTGATTGTCCAAAAATCCGGAATGTCGCCGAAGAGAAACGCGCCGTTCACAGCCGCAAAAATGAGCGAAGCGTAAGTGAACGGCGCAAGCGCGGAGGCCTCGGCCAGGAAATGAGCCTTTATGAACAAATAGTGGCCCGCCGCTCCGCAGACCGCGGCCAGCGCGAACCAAGGGATGTCAAGCAGGTCAGGCGCCTGCCATGAGAGCGGCGCGATCAATGTGGAGATGACGGCGCCTGCCGCGGTCGTGAACAGAAAGCTGCTCCAGATGTTCTCATCCCGACTCAGCCGGCGGGTGAGAATGGAAAATGCCGCGTAACAGACCGCGGCTCCGGCGGAAAAGAGCGAGTAGGGTGAAAAGACCGCCGTGCCGGGCCGGATGATAACCAGCGCCCCCGCCAGTCCGACGGCTATTCCCAGTATGCGCTGCCAGCCGATCTTCTCACCGAGCACGAGATGGGCGAGAACGGCTATGACCAGCGGGCTTGTCTGCAGGATAGTCGTTGCGGACACAAGGTCTGTATTGATAAATCCGGTGAAAAAACAGAATGTCCCGCCTAAGAGGCACAGAGACCGCACAACCTGCAGGACGGGATGTCTTGTTTTCCACAGCAGAGACACATGGCGGAACAACAGAACGGTAACCAGAAACGTCTGTCCGAAATAACGGATCCAGACCAGTTGAATCACCGAATAGCTCTCCGACAGGAATTTGATCGTCGCGTCCATCGAAGTCAGAAAAAACACGGCGGCAATGATCAGCAAGATCCCTGAATGAACCGGTGAAAAACCGGCATTCGTGCGTGATGTCCCCATTTTCAGCGATGGCAGGGCAGAGAGCCCGCGGCGCCGCGGCGCATTGTTTCAAGACACCGACGTAAGCGCATAACGCCTTTCCGCGAAACCATCGCCGTAACCCGGCGCCTGAAAATAACCGCCATCAGGCCAGCGGCGATGCCGCATGACATCTGCGATATGACCGTCTGAACCGACACGCTTCCCGCCGGGCTGTCCCGCAGGACGCGGCAGGCAGGAGACAGCTCGCCGGCAAGCGGGGCTTCAGCGATTCCCGTCCGGCCAGCGCCGGCAGCTGACCGGCGGTTCCGGGCCGGACCCGATTCCTGCCCATGCCGTGTGTTGCCATCTTCCCCTCCAGCCGAAAATCAGAACGGCGGCGATATCAAGCCGGACGCGGTTAAACGCCGGTCACTCCGGCCTAGGTCGCAGACCGCCCCGCGGTTCTGCCAGTTCAACCGCACGTACATATCTCGACGCTGCTTTCCGAAATCGGTTGAATGCGTTTTCGCAATCCACTGCAGGCCCGCCGTGCGGGCAGTTATCAGTGAACGAAAGTTTCGTTTTCCGCCGGACGCCGCGCAAATCCCGTGAATTTCTACGCTGCCGCGGCAAGGTTCCGCAACACATAGTGCAATACGCCGCCGTTCCGGACATAATCGGCCTCGACTTCAGTGTCGACGCGGCACAAAAGATCCAGATTTTTCTCAGATCCGTCACCGTACGAAATTCGGCAGAGAACCTGCATAGACGGCAGAAATTCACCGTCAAGGCCGGAAATATCAACCTGCTCATCTCCCTTCAGCGCAAGATCCAGCCTTCCAGTGCCGGACGGGAGTTCCAACGGGATGACTCCCATACCGACAAGATTGGACCGGTGAATACGTTCAAAACTCTCCGCGATCACGGCTTTAATGCCCAGCAGGCTTGTGCCTTTCGCGGCCCAGTCCCGCGATGAACCGGTACCGTAAAGCTGCCCGCCGAACACCACCAGCGGCACCCCCTGCTCTTTGAATGCCATCGCCGCTTCAAAGATGCTCACTTGGTTTCCATCCGGTCCGAGGGCGTACCCGCCCTCGACCCCGTTAAGAAGCTCGTTTCGAATTCTGATATTCGCGAACGTGCCGCGCATCATCACTTCATGATTGCCGCGCCGCGATCCATAGGAGTTGAAATCGCGGGGAACAACCTGACGCGCCTGGAGATACTGTCCGGCCGGCGAATCGGCCGCGAACGATCCCGCGGGAGAAATATGGTCAGTGGTCACCATATCTCCCAGAACGGCGAGAATCCTCGCGTCCTTAATGTCAGCTATTCCCGGCGGATCCGGCTGAAGACCCTCAAAATACGGTGGATTCTGCACGTAAGTTGAAGCCGGGGGCCAGTCATAGGTCAAACTGTCCGGCGCCTCCACCACCTGCCAATCTTCATCGCCGGCGAACACGTCCGCATATTTTTTGACAAACGCATCCCGCGTGACCGTCGATTCCACCAGCTCGGCGACTTCTTCTGAAGTCGGCCAGATGTCTTTCAGATAGATCCGCCGCCCTTCCGGGTTGACCGCGATCGGATCCCTCACCAGATCGACGTTCATGTCGCCGGCCAGAGCATAGGCGACCACCAGCGGCGGAGAGGCAAGATAATTCGCCCTGACATCTGGACTGATCCGGCCTTCGAAATTCCGGTTGCCGGACAGAACCGACACGGCGACCAGATCTCCTTCGGCAATCGCCGCGGAGATTTCCGGCTGAAGCGGACCGGAATTGCCGATGCAGGTCGTGCAGCCGTAGCCGACCAAATTGAATCCGATGGCGTCAAGATCATCCTGCAGCCCCGCTGCTTTCAGATATTCGGTCACTACCTTGGACCCCGGAGCCAGAGATGTTTTCACCCACGGCTTCCGTGTCAGTCCCGCCTCGCGCGCCTTCCGGGCCACGAGGCCCGCGCCGAGCATGACCTGCGGATTCGACGTGTTCGTGCATGATGTGATCGAGGCGATGACAATGGAGCCGTCGCGCATGCTGAATGACTCGCCTTGAACCGGCTGCTCTTCGCCGCCTCCCGCCGGAGAACCGGCGGACGCGGCCCGCCGTCCGGCCAGAACCTTCCTGAATGACGCTTTCGCTTCCGTCAGCGGCGTGTGGTCCTGCGGCCTCTTCGGCCCGGAGACCGCCGGCACGACCGCTGACATATCGAGACTCAGCTCGTCAGTGTAAACCGGATGATAGCCGCTGTCTCTCCAGAGTCTGTTCTCCTTCGCGTAGGTTTCCACCAGCGCGACCCGGCTGTTCTCACGCCCGGTCTGCCGAAGATAGCGCAGCGTCGTTTCGTCTACCGGGAAGAACCCGCATGTCGCGCCGTATTCCGGCGCCATGTTGGCGATCGTGGCTCTGTCGGCAATGGACAGCGACGACAGACCTTCGCCGAAAAACTCTACGAACTTCCCGACCACGCCTTTGTCGCGCAGCATTTTCACGACCTTGAGAACCAAATCGGTCGCAGTGGTTCCTTCGCCGAGAACGCCGGAAAGCTCGAATCCGACAACTTCGGGAATGAGCATGGAAACCGGCTGACCCAGCATCGCCGCTTCCGCCTCGATGCCGCCGACGCCCCAGCCCAGAACAGCAAGGCCGTTGACCATGGTCGTATGGCTGTCCGTGCCCACCAGCGTGTCCGGATACGCGATGGAAACGCCGTCCGGACCGCTGCCGGTCAGCACGGTCTGGCTCAGATATTCCAGATTGACTTGGTGGCAAATTCCCGTGCCGGGAGGAACCACGCGGAAATTCCGGAAGGCGCCCTGGCCCCATTTGAGGAATTTATAGCGTTCGAGATTCCGTTCGTATTCGCGCTTGACATTGTTCTGGAAGGCTCTCGGCGTGCCGAATTCATCCACCATAACGGAATGATCCACGACCAAGTCAACGGGAACCAGCGGATTGATTCGCCGCGGATCACCTCCGAGAAACGCGATGCCGTCGCGCATGGCCGCGAGGTCTACGACCGCCGGGACGCCGGTGAAATCCTGCATCAGGACTCTACCGGGCCGGAACCCGATTTCCGCGGGTTCCCGGCCGCCATTCGCACACCATTTCGAGAATGCGGAAATATCATCCGCGGTCACGGTCGTATTGTCGCGCGATCTCAGCAGATTCTCCAGCAGCACCGCCAGAGAAACCGGCAGACGTCCGAAATCGCCAAGCCCTTCGTTTTCGGCAGCCGCGATTGAAAAATAATCGTGTCTCTCGCCGTTCGCTGAAAGCGTCCTGCGGAGCGAACCTGAATCAGAGCCAATTGAAACAGACATTTTGGTGTTCCGTCGGTTTGCCGCCGTCCCGATCCAAGGGCAATGCATGCGGCCTGATCTTCACTGCCCGCTTACCGGATCAGCCAAGTTACGTTTCGGACAAGAAATCATGCATGCCGCCCGTCGGGGCCGCTGTCTTTTCTCTAGCGTAAAATACGATTTTCAACGACTTCGGTCAATACTGCGGCGCCTTGAACATAAATGCGAATCCGCAGGCGGTGAATCCTGCAGAGACTCGGCTGTGCAGGACGCGCACGGGACTTCCTGCGGCACTGTCTGCCGGGCAACATCGCCGAGCTGCCTAGCCGACGCCCCGCCAAGATCGTCGATTGCGCTTTCATCGGCGAGTCGCCCGCGGCCAGCTGAAACGACATGCTTCTGAAGGCCGGGCCCGCCTCCGGCGGAGGCGCCATGGTCTATGTGCTCTGCCGCCATCTGATCAGGTGGCGTCGCGCTTGACATCAGGACGCCCGTTTGATCGAAGTCATGGATAACGGAAAACAGTGGGTAGAGTGGCTCAAGCCGCGGATGAACAGAATTATCCTTGGTTTGATTCATAAGGAGTTATCTGCGGAGCCGTTCGGATGGCCGGCGGCGGATGACCCCGCCTCCGGGAATACTTACCGGATGCCTGACCGGTTACCTGCAGGATCTTAATCCCGCAGGCGTTCGAACTCTCCAGAGTTAATCCGCGCACGGAGAGGTCCGCCGCTCATCCTGAATCCTCAAGGTCCGCTTCTGAGTCAGGCCCTGATGACAGACACGGCGGCGGCCCTGCCGGCGAACAGATCCGGCTCCGGAAAACCCGGCCGGGCGCGCGCCTCGGTCAACCGCCGAACACCTCGTCGACGCTGCCTGCCCGCAGCACGGAGCCGATCCATGCGTCAAGCTCCTCGATTCCCGCCGAACTCACTTGCGCGCGCCTGGCCGGGGAAACGGACTTGAACTTCAGCTCAAGCAGCCGGAGCAGCATTTCCGCCTTTCCTTCAACCCGTCCTTTCGCCTCGCCTTCAACCCGTCCTTTCGCCTCGCCTTCAACCCGTCCTTTCGCCTCGCCTTCAACCCGTCCTTTCGCCTCGCCTTCAGCCCGTCCCATGTTGATGAACTGCTCCGCAACCGTTGCCATCTTCTCCTCCGTCTTCTCCGGAATGACCCGCCGCATCGCCTCCTCGAGGCTCTCGCGCGGCAGGTCGAACACCTCCACGACATAGTTCAGGAGATAGTCACCGTAATGCTCATTGTCAAAGCCCGCGACAACCCGGTCGAGAAGATCCCGCTCCACGCCGCGCCGCCCGGCCAGCGCCAAGGCAAGGACGCCCGGTTCGACCGCCGGATCCGACGACAGCGACGCCGGGTCCATGCGCCGCAGATCGACCAGCAGGAACGGCTCCAGCCCCCGCCCGATCCCCGCCAGACCCTCAGGGCCGGCGATCATCTCCGACACCGAAAGCGGCGCCGTCCACCGGCCGGTCCCGTGGTAGAACACCACCGGGACGATCAACGGCAGACGGGCCCGCGCGCCGCCCCGAAACTGCCTGTGCCAGATGTGCGCCGCATAGCCGATCAGCTGCACCGCCGTCTTCGGGTCGGGATAGGATTTGTGCTCGAGAAGGAAATACACTTCGCCGCCGCCTTCGGCGCGGGCGCGGAGAAGGGCGTCGCAGCGGGTGTTCTTCCCTTCCCTGCCGATGAGTTCCTCTCCGACAAGCGTCGGCGACGCGGTCCAATCGACGCAGGCGGCGACCGCGGCCGGAAGACAGCCGCGCAGCAGCGAGACCGCCCGGCCCGGATCGGACACGATCAGCCTGAACAGCGTGTCATGCCTGTTCGCCGGCAGAGCCATTCCGCTTATCCGCCGCCGGAAGATTTCGAAGATACGGACATCCGCGCCCGCATACGGTCCGAATCCTGGAAAGACAAGAGGCGGATCCCGGAATGACGCGTCAGCGGAAAAAGAAAATGAGCGGGTTCATCAAAGCCGCCCAGCGGCGGAAAGAGGATTTCCAAACCGGCATCGGGGAACGAATCAAGAGCGGTCCCGGTCAGGCCGCGCCTGCCGCATCCTGATGTCCGCCCCCGGTCACGGCCGCCGCTCTGCTCTGCCGGCTCCCGGAACCCGGGCGGATCGACAGCCGCCAGCGCACGCCGGCGCCGCCCCGTTCGCCCGCGACAGCGGCGCGAAGAAAGGCGCGTCTGTAGAAACGCGCCCCGTCCGCGTCCGGAACCCCGGGCTGCGCTCCGGATCAGCCGCTGCTGCGCCGGCATCCTGAACAGGCGGACCTTCGATGGATGAAATGCGGCGAAGCTGCGTGAGAAAGGAAACAGGGGGCGAATTTTCCCGGAAAGCCCTTGAATATGGCACATGGATGGTGACCAGATTACTGCTGCCGAACATAAATCGGCGGCGCGGCTCCGCGCACTGCCGCCGGTCATTCCGGTCGTCGTGTATCACGGGAAAGCCAGCAGATCGCCGCCCGAAAGCCTCCGCGCCGTGGAGACCGGCGACTTGGCGTGCGATCCCGCCATCCGTGCGGGATTCATCACGCCGCCCCGGGAGGCCTCTCTTTCATGGCAGAGATCGGGGCGGCCCTGCCCGAAGGCAGCGGTTCGGGGAGGCAGGTTCTCGAACATATCCTGCGCGTCTATGATGCGGGCATGGACACGATGCGGATCCTGCTGCGGAACGAGGGACAGGACGAAATGGAGACGCTGGTGGGAAGCACTGCGCGAATAGAGCGAAGCGCGAGGGCCGGCTGAAAACGAGACCGGAGATACTGACGCGCCTTCCGGAGCGGCGCTTCGGCCCTCTGCCCCGCGATTTTCAGGCGTGGATCGGCGCCGCCCGGCCTGGGAAATCGGCGCTTGGCTGGACGTTCCGGATATTTCGGCGGTCTTTCCGAAGCCCGTGTCCCGCTGAACCGAATCTCGCAAGGTCACAACGGCTGCGCTTGTGCCGATCCCATCAGACCGAGGCGGACAACTTCTCTTGGGGGCCAGCCTCCGGAAACGCCTTTGCGCGGCGACACTGATATCTGCTATGGTCTGACTTGGAAGGAGAAGCTGCCAGCCACCATGGGCTATACGCTCTGAGTTCAGTGAGAAACACCGTTGACTTGCCGCACGGTCAAATTTCACGCAGCCCCGCTTCTGCGGGCAAGGGGCCTTGACAATGACGCCGCGCCGATGAGGTCTTTCAAACGCTTGAAATTGCCGGTTTCTGTCCGGCATGACGCCGCCCGGCGCTGGACTAAGACTGCGCCTGAGAAGGAAACATCCGCTGTGCAGGCTGAAGAATTCGCATGCATGCGGCACGGACGAACGGTTCTGTCGGGACTGTCGTTCGAGGCGGGGCCGGGAATATTCCTGGCGTTCACCGGACCGAACGGAATCGGAAAAACCACGTTGCTGCGGACCCTCGCCGGACTGAGCGGCCCGCATTGCGGAAAACTGTCTGTTTCAATCGGCGACTGCGTTTTCCTCGGACATGAAAACGGACTCAAACCGGAACTTACAGTCGCAGAAAATTTGGATTTCTGGGCCCGGGTTTTCGGCCGCGGCCCGCTGGAGCTATCTGACAGGCCGTTCGGCTTGGAGCCGCTGGTGGACCGGCAACTGCGGCACATGTCATCCGGCCAGAGACGGAAAGTCGCGCTCGCCTCCGCAATGCTGACCGGGCGGAAGATCTGGATCCTAGACGAACCTGTCACCGGGCTTGATGAGGCGTCATCCGCCGAATTTTCCGGACTGGCGGAGAACCACTGCGTATCGGGCGGAACCGTCATCGCGGCAACGCACACGCCATTCGCAAGCGGTATTTGCCGATACATTGACTTGACGGATTTCGCCGTCCGGCCCGCTGAGAAGAGATAGACGGCGTGAAAGAACTATTTCTTCAGGAACTGAGACTTTCGCTGCGTTCAGGCGGCAGGTCCGGCATGGCTCTGGTTCTGTACTTTGCCATCGGATTGCTCGTGCCGCTCGGAATCGGCCCGGACATCACGGCTCACGAACTGATCGCGCCGGGCGTTCTTTGGGCCGGCGCGCTGCTTTCCAGCCTTCTGACGCTTGACACTTTTCTGGCCCGTGAACACGAGGACGGCGCTCTGGAACGCTTGATGCTCGCGCCTGTTCCCGGAGAAGGCATCATATTTTCAAAAATCGCAGCCCACTGGTGTCTGGTCTGTCTCCCGCTCTGCATCGCCGCTCCGCTGGTCGGATTGCTGATGAATCTTGCGTTCAAAACCGGGCTTGCCGCGGCGGCGACCCTTGCCGTCGGAACGCCGGCGGTCAGCGCCATCGGCGCATTTGTCGCGTCGCTGACGCTGGGCATGAGGCGCGGGCATCTGCTTCAAGCCGCGCTGATGGTTCCGGCCTGCATTCCGACTCTCATTTTCGGAAGCATCGGGGCCGGCTGGATGGCAAGGGGAGAGTTTCCGGAACAGCCCCTGGCGGCTCTGGCGGCGATTTCTTTCGCGGCCGTCGGGGCCGCGCCTTTTGCGTCTTCATTTCTCTTGCGGTTAAACGTGCGGCGATGACCACGCATTCGCGCCTTCCACGGAGGATTTCAGGTTTACGATGAACAGAATCGGCTCGCTGTGGGCGTTTGCCAACCCCCGCAGGCTCACCGGCCTGGCGGAATCACTGCTCCCGGCCCTGTGGGCGGCGTCCTTTATTTGCCTCGCGGTCGGACTGTGCTGGGGATTCGCTTTCACGTCCGCGGATTTCGTTCAGGGTTCGACCGTCAAGATCATTTTTCTCCATGTGCCTTCCGCGCTGATGGCCGTAAATCTCTGGTTCATGATGCTGGCCGCTTCACTGATTTGGTATATCCGTCGGCATCATGTCTCAGCTTTGGCCGCCAAAGCTGCTGCGCCGGTCGGTGCCTTCATGGCGGCCGCGGCGATCTTGACGGGGTCGATTTGGGGCAAGCCGATGTGGGGAACCTGGTGGGCTTGGGACCCGCGGCTGACTTCGTTCTTCATTCTGCTGGTCTGCTATATAGGCTATGTCGCGCTGTGGAACGCCTTGGAAGACACAGTGTGGGCCGCGGACGCGACAGCGGCACTGTGCCTGTTCGGGTCAGTTTTCGCTCTTCTGTCCCGGTATGCCGTTAATTTCTGGAGCCAAGGGCTGCACCAGGGGGCGACATTGTCCTTGGACAGTGAAACCAACATTCACAGTTCCTACTATATTCCACTGCTGATCTGCATCGCCGGATTCGGATTCTTGGCGGTGACTCTGGTTCTCTACCGCACCCGGACGGAAATCCGGAACCGCCGAATCGAGCAGCTGCTCCCGGCAAGGGATCAGAAATGGAACTGAACTTGGGGCAATACTGGCTGGAAGTGACTCTGTCTTACGGAATCACGCTGATCCTGCTGGCGGCATTGATAACCGCGTCATGGAGGGCCTCCCGGCGCGCCGAGGCCCGGCTTCGGGAGTTGGAGGAGACATCAGATGACATTTAGGCGGTCAGTGCTGCTGGGGCTGCCGGTCAGTGTTTTCGCGGCGTCAGCCGCCTTGTTTTTCGCTGGCCTGGGCGACAGAGACGACGGCGGGCTGACGTCGACGCTGATTAACAAACGGGCGCCGAATCTCGCTCTGAGCCCGCTCGGCGGCCGCCAGCCGCCGGGGGAAAGCGATATCAGCGCGCCGCAGGTCAAACTCGTTAATTTCTGGGCAAGCTGGTGTGCGCCGTGCCGGGCGGAGCACCCGAATCTGCAGCAGCTTAAGGACAGAGGATTCCCCATTCTGGGAGTGAACTACAAAGACCAGCCAAGCCGTGCGCTCGGATTTCTGGACGAATTGGGAAATCCCTACGCAAAGATCGGGGCGGACAAAAACGGCCGAGCCGCCATCGACTGGGGCGTCTACGGAGTGCCGGAGACATTTGTGATCGACGGCGACGGCGTTGTCCGGCTCCGCTGGGCGGGCCCGGTCACCTCAAGCGCGCTCGACGGCCATATCATGCCGGCGCTGCAGGCCGCCGCGCAGAACTGACAGAGGCCGAAATCAACACTGATCAGCCATATCAGACCACGATCCGCCGCCCGGATGATTTTCACCTGCACTTGAGAGACGGCGCGGTTCTGGAAGCGGTCCTCCCCTCGACCGCGCGGACTTTCGCCCGCGCATTGATCATGCCGAACCTCGCGCCGCCGGTCACTACCGTCCGGGAAGCGCGGAATTACCGTCGCAGAATCATGAGCGCACTACCCGGAGACTGCGATTTCAATCCCTTAATGACACTCTATCTCACGGAGGACACCAACCCCGCCGTCATCAGAGAGGCCGCCGAATCGGGCATCATACAGGCCGTCAAGCTTTATCCGGCCGGCTCCACGACAAACTCGTCGTCAGGAGTCCGGGATATCGCCGCGATCCGCCCTGTCCTCGACGCGATGGAGTCTGCCGATATCCCATTGTGCGTGCACGGCGAGGTCAATGATCCGGATATTGACGTCTTTGACCGGGAAGTTCTTTTCATCGACCGCATCCTGCAGCAGATACGCAGATGGAATCACGGCCTCAGAATCGTGTTTGAGCATATCACGACCCTTGACGCGGCAGACTATGTCAGGGATCAGCAGCCGCATATGGCGGCAACGATAACCGTGCACCACCTGATCCTGAACCGCAGCCGCATATTTGAAGGCGGCTTGCGCCCGCACCGGTTTTGTTTTCCCGTGGCAAAACGCGAATGTCACCGGCTTGGGCTGGTGGATGCCGCGATCAGCGGCGAGCCGTGTTTCTTTTTGGGGACCGACAGCGCCCCGCATCCCGACAGAGACAAGCTGAACCCACACGGCTGCGCGGGAATTTATTCGGCGCCGGTCGCGCTCGCCTGCCTGGCACAGCTTTTTGATGACGGCGGCGCGCTTTTCCGTCTGGAAGCGTTTGCCTCGGAATCGGGCGCCCGGTTTTACAACCTGCCTCTGAATTCCGGCCTTTGCCGCCTTGTGAAACAGACAAAACCGGTTCAACCCCCGGAGGGGCCTGTCGTCGCCGGGGACCGGATTGAGGTCTTTGACCCGGGATTTCCCGTTCACTGGACAGTCAACTGATCCGAGAAAACCGCCCGCCGGACCGTCAAACTCAGGCCGGTACTGTCAGCCGCCCCTTGGCGGAATCACGCCTTTGCGGAACATGAAACAACCATAGAACCGGGTTTCGCCGCTCTGAATCACCGCATAAGAATCCCGCGCCAGATCATAGAATCTGAATCGCTCGACGCCGGTCATCGGCCTGTGTTCGCCTTCTGCGCGGTCGATTTCCCGCTGCACTTCCCGCTGAACCGGAGGAAGCTTGTCGGGATCCCCGACAACTTCCATCCGCATGGCGAAATCATCGACAAAGGTATCCAGCGGCAACACCGAAAGAACCGCATTCGCCGTTTGCGCGGCTGACAGATTCTCCATGCGGAGCAGATCGCCCAAAACCGATGACCGGGACACTTGGTCAGCCGGAAAGTTGGTGTCGGCGATAACAATCACATCGCCGTGCCCCATCGCGCGGAGCGCGTACAACACATCGGCATTCAGCCGATGATCGATCCCCTTAAGCATTGATTTTCTCCGAATTCATACATCAGTTCGCACGGCGGCCGCCGCTTCAGCAAGTCGTCCAGCGGCTCGACAATTCAGAACCGGCGGTCCGGCCGGCCGGTTCCCGCCGGCCTTCCTGACCGGCAGCGCCGCCGCATAATGCCGGCCGGACCCGCGGATTTTCGTTGAGGCTGAGGTGATTCTCATGCATTTTCGCTCAGGGAAACGGCGATATCCCGGGTTTTCTCATAGAGATCACGGAAAAGTCGGTACTGGCGGCGGTGAACATCTTGCGGATTCGGTTCTACGGTCTGAACAACAGGATTCCAGCGTTCAACGTCGTCCATTTCCGCGCTTCCGGCCGCACATGCCGCCAAAAACGCGTTGCCGTAGCTGGCACCGAAGGTTTTCTCTGCAACATGCTGGCGCATATCGCAGATATCGGACGTGGCCTGCAGCCAGATGCTGTTTTTTACGCCTCCTCCCACGGCGAGCACCCTCTGCGGGCCGTGTCCGGCTTCCCGGATGGCATCAATCGCGTGCGCGGTCGCGTTGGCGATTCCCTCCAACAGCGCGCGGTATATGTCTCCGCGCGCATGGGTCAGGTTCAGGCCGAACAGACAACCCTTCGCGAGCGGATCATGTATGGGTGTCCGCTCACCCGAAAAATACGGAAGGAAAATCAGCCCGCGGGCGCCCGGAGGGGATGCGGCCGCTTCAGCGGCGAGCTGCGCGAATGCCGTCTCACGGGGCAGATCTTTCGACAGATTTTCTTGGAACCAATGAGTCAGGGTTCCGGACGTAGCGAGACCTGCCATGCTGGCATGCATCCCCTTCTGAATCCAAGGCGCGTACCAGAGGCGCGGATCCTGAACCCGCCGCTCCGTCAGCTGAGTAATGAATATCGTTGATCCATACATCATCATCATGTCGCCGGGCGAGCGCACGCCGACACTGACCGCCTCGGCCACCGCATCGATCGTGCCGACAGTCACAGGCGTGCCGACAAGCAGTCCTGTTTCCCGAGCCGCCGCGTCATTGACTTCGCCGGCGATTTCAGTTGACCAGCCAAGTCTGGGAAGGCGGTCCGATGAAATGATTCCGCTGCTCAGTTCGGCGGACCAGTCCTGGCTCGACACATCGTAAAGCGGACCGAACTGTGATGCCGTGTGGTGGTCAATGACGATTTCGCCAGTCAGCCGAAACACGATATAGCTGGCGGAACCGACGACTTTGTCAGTCCGTTCGAAAAGTCTGGGCCGATTTCTCCGCATCCAGAGTATCTTCGGCCCGACCGACTGTGATGTCAGCGCGTTTCCCGTCGCTTCTAGATTTCTTTCAGCGCCGATCCGTTCCGTCAGCAGTTCGATTTCAGCCGACGCCCGCGTGTCCACGCCATACAGGACACCGTTCATCAGCGGCTTGCCGCTTTTGTCGAGCGGCAGCATGCAGGGGCCGATCGCGCTGACCGCGACCGCGAGAATTTCCTTGGGATGAACTCCTGATTTTTCAATCAGTTCCCGGGATATTTTAACAACGTCCCCCCACCAGTCCTCGTCGGGGCGGTGTTCGGCCCAGCCGGGACAGGGAACCAGCATTTCGTGAGGAACGCTGGCAGCGGCGCGCGCCCTGCCATTCTGATCGACGATCATGCCTTTGCTTTCGAAGGTCCCGATATCGATGCCCATGGTGAAATTCACAGCCCGGCCTCCTCTCTGAGAAAATCGAACTTTGAGTCGATCCGGCGGACGACGCTGCCCAGCAAACGGACGAGTTGCGCGAGATCCGACAAATCACAGACTTCCAGGCTCGAATGAGTGTAACGGACGGGGAATCCGACATCTAAGAGCTTGTTCCATAATGCTGTATGCAGTATTTGAGTTCGCTTAAATCACGTTTGCGCATACTATATGTGGTATATGAATCGACTTTAAGAACAAGCTCTAAGGCGGCTATGCCGTCTCCGACCAGCTGGACGTATGACAGATCCGTCAGAATGCCCCGCTGCGCACTCCGCTGGAGCGGAATGCCCTCTTCCCGCGCAGCCGTCTCAACCAGCCGCACCGCCACAGGATGCGGAATGACCCCGTTCAGCGTGCCGCGGCCGTGAAACGAGTAGAGACTCATACCCGGACCTTTGCCGAGGCGCATATCACCCCTGTCACGCATGCCGGGCGTGTCGGTTGCCAGCATGAGATCGACTTGGACCGCGATGTCCGGTTTCAGCCGACGCGCCGCTGTGACGGCTCCGCGTAGATTGAATTCCTCTTGAACCGAAAAAACGAAATGAACGGTCGGACGCGATTCAATTGTCCTGACTTCAGCGGCGAGACAAACCAGCGCGGCGCATCCCGCGCGGTCATCGATTCCCGTTCCGGCCAGCGGAAGGACGGACGGGCGGTACACCACCGGCGAACCGATCTGAATTCCCGCCGATTCCGCCGCCCGGCAGGAAGCATGTCCCGTATCGACGAAAATGTCCTCAGAACGCGTCACGCGGTATTTTTCTTTCGAGGACGTCGCATGATGGCTCTTGTTGGCGATAACTCCGTTCACATCACGCCCTTCGCCCACCGCGATCAGAACCGCCTGTGAAGCCAGAGCCCGTTCCGGAACTCCGCCCAGCCTTTCAATTCTTGACAACCCGTCATCTTCGATTTTCCTGACAACAAAACCCAGCTGGTCCATGTGGGCGCATATCATGACAGACGGTTTCTCCGGATCGCCCGGCAGGGTGGCGATGAGATTGCCGAATCTGTCGGCCCGGCTGGCGACGGAAATGGCCGAGAGGCTCTTCTGGACAGCCCGGCGTACCCGGTCCTCGTGTCCGGACAGGCCCGGAATCAGCATCAACCGCTTCGTCAGCGATTCGATGTCAGCGGTCATCAGCCGGCGTTCCGAGCCGCCTTCGCGCAGTCCATGAATTCCCGCGCCCGGACGGCATCCACCGGATTCCAAGTCACTCCGTCCTTCTTCAGGGCGGTTCCGACGATGCATCCGTCACCCGTGCGCAGAACTTCGCCGACCGTATCCGTCCTCACGCCGGTATTGACAAGCACCGGCGTCTCCGGAACTGCGGCTTTGACCGACCTGACTTCAGCAAGATCCGCCGCCTCGCCGGTTACGGGTCCGGAGACCAGCACTGCATCCGGAATTGAGGAAAACACCACGGAACGGGCCCGTTCGGCCAGCGGGCGACGGTCCAGGCTGTGGGCGAATTCCGCTGAAATGTTGAAGAACACGGCCAAGTCTCCGCGTCCCAGCCTGTCTCTGTAGCGCATCGAATCAGCGGCGCTGGGCGACCACTCCCCCATATCCGAGGCGTAGTGGCCAGTGAAAATCTCCCGCACAAAACCTGCGCCGGTCGCGGCGGCAAGCGCCACGCTCGCAACGGGGTCCCAAAGCATATTGACCCCGAACGGCACTGTGATGTCATCTTTAAGCCGGCCGATCACATATGCCATTGCCGCAGTCGATGCCGCATCGACGCGAAGTTCATAAGGCCGGTCATTCTCGTTGCCGAACATCACAGCGTCGAATCCAGCGTCCTGAAGCGCATTCAGATCCGCCCTCGCCGCCGAGGTCAGCTCTTCGAGGCCGCCGGTTTCGCTGTGAAGCGGCGTTCCGGGGAGCGCACCGAGATGCACCATGCCGATGACGGGTTTGGCAACCCTGAACACAGCCGAAAACCTGCTCATACCGCCAACCCGCAAACGGGATCACGCTGCGTTGCCGAACAGCCCATTCGCTGTCTCCCGTAATGACACCGCACGTGGTTAACACAAGACGCGCCGGACTAAAATAGGATGTCACGCGAATCAGCCGCCAGCAGGATCATCGCTTTCCAAGATTTGTTAACAAACGCTCGGCGTCAATCAGGCAGGCCGGATGAAACAGCGGATCCCGGCGCTGCGTTCCCCGGATTTTCCCGGGTCGGCGAGACGGATCCGGCAGCGGCGAGGCCCGACTGTCGGTGTTTTTCAGCCGGCCGGCATCATGGCTTAAGGCGGCCCGCCGCGTTTCGACCCGGCCGCGCCCTTTCTCCTTATGCGTCTCGGAGAACTGAATGCACTCAATGTTATCAGGGTTCTCCATATGCCGCTTCATTTCCCCGCGCAGCTTGCCTCAGCCGCCCTTCAGCGCGACAACGTACCCGCCTCCGCCGACCTTCACGGCTTCCGAATACCGTGCACTGCGCATGCATCGCGTCCGCAGCTGCCGTCCGGCCCCGGATGCCGGGGAGGTTCTGAAGCGCGGGGACCGCCTTAATCTCATCCGGCTTGCCGCCGACGGACGTCCGCGCGGGAGCCGGCGATGGGGTATGGGCAGGTTGCGCCTGCTTCCTGGACGCGTCGATCTCTGTGGGCAAAATGTCGAAAACCGCAGCAAAAGGGCACCCGGAACTGAATAATTTCCTCAAACGCCATTGAACCGGAATGTGGATCCTGCAATGACCGCCGGGTTAAGCGGACAGTCGCAAGGCCACAGGCGGAATATGACGAAGATTGACGCTCACCAGCATTTCTGGAATCCCGCCAGGGGCGATTACAATTGGATGCCGATGGACAATCCAACGCTTGCCAGAACCTACAGCGTCTCTGACCTCGAATGTGAGCTGCGGAACGCCGGCGTCCGGCAGACAGTGCTGATTCAAGCGGCTCCGACCGTGCACGAAACCGAATATATGCTTGGAATCGCCGACAGTTCGCCATTCGTCGCGGGCGTTGTCGGGTGGATTGACTTTGAGGACAAGGGCGACCTCAGAACTTTAGAACGGCTCGCGAACCATCCGAAATTCGTCGGCGTAAGACCGATGATACAAGACATTCCGGATGACGGCTGGATGCTGCGCGGCGACGTTCAATGGGCGTTCAGCGCGGCTGCCGATCTGGGGCTGACATTCGATGCGCTGGGATATCCGAGACATATCGCCAATTTTGCAAAACTGTTTCAAAGACACCCCGACATGCGGGCTGTCATTGATCATTGTCTGAAACCCGCAATCGCCTGCCACACGGATGAAACGTTCAGAAAATGGGCAGACGGGATTTCACGAATCGCCGACGACACATCAGCCTGTTGCAAGATATCCGGTCTCTTGACTGAGGCCGGCGACAACCCGAATGCCTGCGTATTGCGCCCTTACATCGGGCATGTTCTTGATAAATTCGGCCCGGAAAGGCTGATGTGGGGATCAGACTGGCCTGTATGCCTTCAGAAGACCGGATATACTGAATGGCTGCGCACGGCCGAGAACTTGATCATGGCGGACGGCGGGAATGAATGCCATCGCGGCCATGACATTTCTGACCGCGGGCGGATTTTCGGGAGAACGGCAGCTGAATTTTACAGCCTGCCGACTCCTGCCGATCCTTCGAAAAACAGTCGTTGACTCCAGGCGTCTGCGATTTTCCCGGCAGCCAGCCGGAATCGAAGCTTTGGCAGTCTGTCAGTGTTAAATTGGTGGATGTAAAACGCATTAGATGCTTCCGTCACGCCTCTGGCTCAAAGCTCCCGACCCGCCTTTGCCGCCAATTCCGCTGTGTCTGACCACTGGAACAACGAGGACCGAAAAATGACGGAAACCGGCACGTGGCCGGGCACGGCGCGAGCCGGACGCGTAGCCCAGCTGCTGCTGCGGATCAAGGCTGTGCATTTCAGGCCGCACCAACCATTTCGGCTTGCCTCGGGCAAACCGTCTCCGGTTTACGTGGATTGCCGCCGAATCATTTCCTTTCCGGAAGAGCGCGCGGAAATCATCAGCCATTTGACGGAAATGATTGCCCGGGACATTCCTTCGGAGCCGTGTTTCGACTGCATCGCGGGAGGAGAAACCGCGGGAATTCCCTTTGCCGCATTTGTCGCCGACAGGTTGGGGCTGCCGATGTCCTACATACGCAAACAGCCCAAAGGCTACGGCAAAAACGCTCAGATCGAAGGAGTCATTGAAATCGGCGGCAATGTTCTGCTTATTGAGGACCTTGTGACCGACGGCGGTTCAAAACTGCGATTCGCGGACGCGATTCGCCTCGCCGGGGCCGAATGCCGCCATACGGCGGTGATACTCGGATACGGAATTTTCCATGCGGAAGAGCAGGCGCTTCGGGCGGCCGGATTGAATCTGCACTGTCTGTGCGGGATCAGAGACGTGCTGGAGACAGCGGAAGACCAGGGATCGCTCAAAGAAAACGAATCCGACTCCATGCGGGAATTCATCGACGATCCGGAAAGCTGGCGGATCAGGAACCCTCTTCCGGATTGAATCGTGAAAGCAGACCACCGCCGCGCGAATCTATTGCTCTGGCTCCATGCGATTGCGTTTGTTTGATTCATGCCGTAGAGGGCGCGGTGTCATCCGATTACACGCGGAACAATCCGAACAGGCAGTTATCCACAGATTCTTCACTGAAAGATACAATTTGCATCTTTGCCGTCCGGTTGTGAACAATGCCGGGGGAAGACATCTGGAGCAGGCATGGAAAACGTCACACCGATCAGAAGCGCGGACAGCACCGCCCGGCTGGCCCCTGCCCCGGATTCCGGTTCCCGCCGGCCATGCAACATTGAAGCCGAGCAGGCGCTTCTCGGCGCGATTCTCTCCAACAACGACATTTTCGCGCCGGTGTCGGAAACCGTTGAGGCCGAACATTTTTTTGATCCCGTGCACCATAGCATTTTTGAACTGCTAAGTGATCGGATCAACCGCAACTCGTATGCCTCTCCGGTGACTCTGAAAGCCTTCGCTGAAAACATTCCGGGTCTCTCCGAGGTCGGCGGCATTGATTATCTGTTCAAATTGGCCGATTCGGCGATTTCGATCCACGCAAGCAAAGACTACGCGCAGGAAATTTATGATCTGGCCCGCCGCCGCCGCCTGATTGATCTCGGCATGGAACTCGCCGACAAGGCGCGGGCGGTCGATGCCAAAACCGCCGTTTCCGATCTCATCGACGAATCGGAACAGCAACTTTACCAGCTCAGCGAGTCCGGTCGCCTCTCAAGCGGCTTTCAGTCATTCGTGAAATCAACGAATTCCGCCGTGGAAATGGCCAAGCTGGCCGTCAGCCGGCATTCCGGCCTTGCCGGCTTGCCGACGGGATTCGTTGACCTTGACCGCAGGCTGGGCGGACTCCATCCTTCCGATCTGATCATTGTCGCAGGACGCCCTTCAATGGGAAAAACCGCTTTAGCCACCAACATCGGATTCAATGTCGCGAAAAGTTACAACAAATACGGACTGACAGGCGATGCGAGAAGCTCGGACGGCGGGCATGTGGGCATGTTTTCCTTGGAGATGTCAGCGGCCCAGCTCGCTGCCCGTATACTGTCGGAGAATTCACGAATCACCACGTCGCAGCTCCGCCGCGGCCAGCTTCACAAGGATGACTTCTACCGTTATGCTGAAACGGCCCGCCAGCTTCAGACGCTGCCGCTGTTCATCGACGACACGCCTGCCCTCAGCATTGCGCAGTTGGCGACCAGGGCGCGGCGGCTCAAGGAAATGCATGACCTTCACCTGCTGGTGGTAGACTACCTGCAGCTGGTCCGCCCGACGGCCGAGCGGAACAGCGTCGTCCATGAAGTGTCAGAGATTTCACGCGGGCTGAAGGCCATCGCCAAGGATCTGGACATACCGGTTATCGCTGTTTCGCAGCTCTCCAGACAGGTTGAGCAGAGAGAGGACAAACGGCCGCAGCTCGCGGATCTGCGCGATTCAGGATCCATCGAGCAGGACGCCGATGTGGTGATGTTCGTGTTTCGGCAAGCCTATTACGACGAACGCAAGAAACCCGATGAGAGCGACAAGGCGGCGATGACCGAGTGGCGGGCGAAGATGGAAGAGACGTCACGAAAGGCGGAAATCATCATCAGCAAACAACGGCACGGTCCGATCGGCACTGTCGAGCTTTCGTTTGATTCCCAGTTCACGCTGTTCGGGAACAGGGCTCAGGACGGCTATGAGGATCCCGGGATGAGTTCTTCTGATTTTGCCTGATGAACCCGCGCCGCAGCCGGTGCGCTGCCGAGCAGGACGAAACCGCGCATTCGGCGCGGAACGCAGCCGCCCCGGCATGGAATGTCAAGGGCAATGTTAACATGGCGGAAGCCGTTCTTCAGATCAATCTTGCCGCCGTCCAAGACAACTGGCGGTCTCTGAACAGCTTGTCCGGCCCTGATGTCGAAACCGGGGCCGTCATCAAAGCGGACGGCTATTCGCTCGGAGCGGCGGAAATCGCCGCCTGCCTTCGGGATGCGGGAGCGCGCAGTTTTTTCGTCGCCCAAGCGGCGGAGGGCGCGGACGTCCGCAGATCCTTGTCGGACAATTCCCGGATATTCGTCTTCGGGGGCCATATGAAGGACGACAGCGGGCATCTCGCTGACCACCGTCTGATCCCGATGCTGAATTCAACAGAGCAGTTCGCTCGGCACATGAGCCGCCTGCCCGGCCATCCGTTCGGACTTCAGATCAATACCGGCATGAACCGTCTAGGCATGGACGAGGCAGAGCTGTCAGAGATCATGCCGTCCGCCTTGGATGCCGGGCCGGAACTCATCCTGAGCCACCTCGCCTGCGCAGAGGATCCGAAACACCGGATGAATGAGCGCCAGCTGAAAGCCTTCAATGACATCGCCGGCCCTCTGGACGCCCCGAAATCCCTGGCGGCGACCGGCGGCATACTCCTCGGGCCGGACTATCATTTCGATATGACCAGGCCGGGAATCGGATTGTACGGCTGTTTTCCTTACTCATCGGCAAAGCCCGTCGTCCGCCTGGACATTCCGGTGATTCAGACCAGGACTGTCGAAACCGGCGGAGCGGTAGGTTACGGCGCGGCGTGGACAGCGACGGAAAGCCGCAGAATCGCCACGATTTCAGCCGGTTACGCCGATGGGATATTCCGGATGCTCGGCGGACGGGCCAAACTGTGCTGGAATCATCACAAATGTCCTGTCGTGGGGCGTATTTCCATGGACCTCATCACTGTTGATATCACCGAACTGCCGTGCGATCCTGAATCCCTGCAGCTTCTCGGAGACAGCCAGACGGTGGACGATTTGGCTTCGGATGCCTTCACGATCGGCCATGAAGTGCTGACAAACTTGGGCGGGAGATATAAGAGGGTTTATGGACATTCGCTGTAGACGCATCCGGCAGCCATGACGCTGACTGTCCGCGGATTGACCGCGCTTGGCCGCTTCGCGATCGGCCTGTGCCGGGAGACCGGTAAGTTCTCGCTGTTCTCCGCGGCGGCGCTCAGCCATCTGTTCCGCCCCCCCTTTTACGGGCGCGAATTCTTCAATGCTCTGATGGCGATCGGTTTTTTCAGTTTGCCGGTGGTCGGACTCACGGCCCTGTTCGCCGGCGGAGCCTTGGCTCTGCAGATCCACACCGGAGGATCCCGGTTCGCCGCCGAAGCCGCGGTGCCGACTATTGTCGCCATCGGCATGCTGCGGGAACTCGGACCGGTCTTATGCGGCCTGATGGTCGCCGGGCGGGCCGCGTCGGCGATCGCGGCTGAAATCGGCACAATGAAAGTGACAGAGCAAATCGACGCTTTGGTCACTCTGTCAACCCATCCAGTCAAATATCTCGTGACCCCCCGCATCCTCGCTGCGACTCTGGCTCTGCCTGTCCTGACCGGTATCGGCGATATCCTGGGGATCATGGGCGGATATCTGGTGGGCACCGCGAGACTCGGCATCGCTCCCCAGACCTATGTCAGCACCACCCTACGGTTTCTGGAGCAGAGCGACGTGACGTCCGGACTGGTGAAAGCGGCCGTGTTCGGCATGATCATTTCGCTGGTCGGGTGCTATTCCGGCATGCGTTCAGGCGAAGGAGCCAAAGGAGTCGGCCGCGCGACAACCAGCGCGGTGGCTCTCTCTTCGGCAATGATCATCGCCTCGAACTATATCCTGACACAGCTGTTTTTCGCTGTATGAACAGTTTTCCGAGGCAGATGCGTGGCTGATCCGGCGATCAGAATTGAAGGCGCGGAAAAGGCGTTCGGCGACAACCGCGTGCTGAACGGGGTTTCGCTGACGGTCAGCCGCGGCGACTGCTTCGCCGTGATCGGCGGTTCCGGTTCGGGAAAGTCCGTTTTGATGAAGTGCGTTCTGGGCCTCATTCCGCTGGACAAAGGACGAATCCTGATTGACGGCAAAGACATCCGGGAGCGGGACGGAATCGACTACAGCCGCATCGGAATGCTGTTCCAGGAAGGCGCTTTGTTCGATTCCATGCCGGTATGGCAGAATATCGGATTCCGGCTCATGCGCGGCAGCGGGAGGATGCCGGCGGCGAAAGCGAAGGCCGTAGCCATTGAAAAGCTTGAGCGCGTGGGTCTCGGCGCCGATGTCGCGGATCAGTATCCATCCGAATTGTCCGGAGGAATGAAAAAGCGGGCCGGGCTGGCCCGGGCCATCGCGGCGGATCCTGAATTCATTTTTTTCGACGAGCCGATCACGGGCCTTGACCCGATCCGCGCTTCAATCATCAACGAACTCATCCGCGGCATTGTACGTGAATCAAGAGTCACAGCCGTCGCGATCACGCATGACATGGCGAGCGTGAGGACCGTCTCCGACCGCGTCGGGCTCCTTCACGGCGGCGAGATCGTCTGGACGGGCCCGTCGGAAGGCTTGGCCGGTTCCGACAACCCCTACCTACGTCAGTTCATCACGGGATCGTCCGACGGACCGATGACGGTTGCGATTTGACCCGCGCCCCGGCTTTGCGCCAAAACCCGGCCTACGCGTTCCAGGGCTTTCCGGCCTGTTCGCCTTGAGGAGAGCGGATTGGCCCGGGTGAATCAAAACTACAGGTGCAGCAGCTGCGGAACGGAACGCTCAAAATGGGCAGGCCGGTGCGAAAACTGCGGCGCTTGGAACACCATCGAAAAGCGCGAGGATTTGAGCGGGCCGGAATCATTAACCCTCGCGGCAGGCCGGGGAACTCCGGTTCCGGTCCGCGGCCTCGCAGGCGCCGTAGAATCCGCGGAGCCCTCGCCGACCGGTCTGGGCGAACTCGACCGCGTGCTCGGCGGCGGTCTTGCGCCGGCCTCGGCGATTCTTGTCGGGGGCGATCCGGGCATCGGAAAGTCCACGCTGATGCTGCAGGCCGCAGCCGCCTTTTCCGCCGATCGAAACGCGTACTACTTCACCGGCGAAGAAGCGCTGGCGCAGATTCGGATTCGGGCCGCCCGGCTCGGCATTTCCGATTCAAGGGTCGGTGTCGCCGCGGCCGCGAATCTCCGGGACATTCTCGCCGCGGCGGAACAGCTCAAGCCGGACCTCGTGGTACTGGATTCAATCCAGACGATGTGGTCGGACAACGTAGAGGGTGCGCCGGGGTCCGTCGCGCAGGTCCGCTCGGTCGGATATGAAATCGTCCGCTTCGCGAAACGGAGCGGCGCGGCGGCCGTTCTTGTCGGCCATGTTACCAAAGAAGGTCAATTGGCGGGGCCGCGGGTTGTCGAGCATATGGTTGACACCGTGCTGTATTTTGAAGGCGGGCGGGGACATCATTTCCGCATTCTGCGTTCCGTCAAGAACCGGTTCGGCCCGGCTGATGAAATCGGCGTCTTCGAAATGACCTCCGCCGGTCTGCGCGGCGTCGCTGATCCTTCGTCCCTTTTTCTGCCCGGCAGGGAAACACCCGCCCCCGGCTCCGTCGCCTTCGCCGGAATAGAAGGCACGCGCCCGCTGCTCGTTGAAATCCAGGCTCTGGTCGCGCCTTCCGCCTATTCCACGGCGCGGCGCACGGTGGTCGGCTGGGACAGCGGCCGCTTGGCGATGACGCTTGCGGTGCTCGAAGCCCGCTGCGGCCTGGGTTTCGCGGGACAGGACGTCTATCTGAACATCGCCGGCGGACTCAGACTGACGGAACCCGCGGCTGATCTCGCCGTGGCGGCCGCGTTGATGTCGGCGCAGTCCGGACGGCCGCTGCCTCCGCAGTCCGCGGTGTTCGGCGAAATCAGCCTGTCCGGGACGATCCGGCCGGTGCCGCAGCCGGAAACCCGCTTGAAGGAATGCGCGAGACTCGGATTCAACCATGCCTTCATGCCCGAAGGTGAACGCAGGTTGTCTATCGGCGGCATCAGTGTCAAAAGGCTGGCCCATCTCGGCGCCGCCGCGTCCGAATTCAGCGGCGCCTCCGACAATGTCAGCACAGATTGAGGCGGCAATGGGAGAATTCAATCTGTTCGACGGGGTAGCGACGGTCATCATACTGATATCCGCCTATTTCGCTTATCTCCGGGGCGTGGTCCGTGAAGTCATGTCAGTCGCGGGCTGGCTCGCCGCCGCCGCCGCCGCGTATTTTCTGGCCCCTCAAGCCGTTCCGCTGGTCAACGGCCTGCCCCTCTTGGGCGAATATCTCACCGGCAGCTGCGAACTGTCGATCATCGTCGCGTTCACTCTGGTTTTCGCCGCCACGTTGATGGTCTGTTCTTTGATCACCGCGCTGCTGGCCAAGCTGACCTCCCAGCCCGCCCTCGGCATCATAAATCAAGGGCTGGGGCTGATCTTCGGCGTTATCCGCGGCATTCTGGTCGTGGCCGTGATCTTGATACTGCATGAGGCCGCGTTCTCCGGCACCCAGATGCTGACTTCAGTCTCCGAGTCCGGCAGCGCGACGGTCTTCCATGATCTGCAACTGCGGATCCAGGCCCAGCTCCCGTCCAACGCGGCAAGCAAGCTGTCTGTGATTTACAGCAACATAACCGCTGTCTGCGCCGGCGAGGCCGCGCCTGTTCCAGCGGAATCCGCGCTGCCTGCTGAAATCCCGGTTCAGGATGACGCTCCTCCGCCGGTCGATCCCCCGGCGGCGGATGATGCTCCCGCGCCGGGCGGCTGAACCCGGGCGGCGCACCGCGCGGTTGCCCTGAGCCTGTCCGCATGAACCGCCGGCTCATCTTCCCGTGACCAAGGCCGTCGCGCTGGTGACCGGCGCATCCAGAGGTCTCGGCGCGGCTTTGGCGGAGACGGCCGCATGCGGACATTCACACATTATCGCGCTGGCCCGCACCGCCGGAGCGCTGGAAGAGCTGGACGACCGGATCCGCCGCAAAGGCGGCAGCGCGAGCCTCGCCGTCATGGATATCGCCGCCGATTCATCGCTGGAGCAGCTTGCGGGACAGCTGAGGGAACGCTGGGGACGGCTGGATCTGCTCATTCACGCTGCCGTCCATGCACCCGCTCTGTCACCGGTCGCGCACGGCGACCGCACGGATCTGGAGAAAGCGCTGCGCATCAATGCGCTGGCGACGGAAAGACTGATCGCCTGCTGCGATCCGCTGCTGAAAAACTCTTCCCGCGCGGGCGCGGTGTTTTTTGAGGATTCCCGGTCCGGCGAACGCTATTTCGGCCGCTACGGCAGTTCCAAAGCCGCCCAGACCGCCTTGGCCCGCAGCTGGCGGAACGAAAGCCGCCGGCTGGGTATTTCCGTTCACATCTTCAAGCCGCAGCCGATGCGAACCGCCGTGCGGGCGCGCTTCTTCCCCGGTGAAGACCGCAGCCGGCTCGCCGATCCGATGGCGGAAGCGAGGCGAATCGCCGCGGAACTGCGGAACCTGTGCCCCCGGCGTTTCGGCTGGCTGCCCCGGTGAGCCGAAACGTCAGCCGAGCGGGCTGTCCCCGGCCTGCGCGCGCAGCGTGATGCGTATGGGCACGCCGTCAAGTCCGAAACTCCGCCGCAACCCGTTTTTGAGAAACCGCAGGTAATCCGTCGGCAGCCCCCCGGGCCGTGAACACATGATCACGAAACTCGGCGGCCGGGCTTTCACCTGCGTGATATATCTCAGGCGGATCCGCCTGCCCCGGGGCGCGGGCGGAGGGTGAGCCGCCTTCATGTCTTCCAGCCAGCGGTTGAGCTGACTGGTCGGGATCCGGCGGTTCCAAATGTCCCAGGAACGCCGGACCGCCTGGCTGAGCCGCCCCAGCCCGAAACCGGACCGGGCCGAAACCGGAATCAACTCGGCTCCGCGAAGGCCGGGAAGCCGGATTTCAAGCAATTCGCGCAGATTCGCGAGATGCCGCCCGCGTTCAGGGATTAAGTCCCACTTATTGGCCGCGAACACGACAGACCGCCCGTTCCTCTCGGCCAGATCGGCGATCCGGACATCCTGCGATTCAAATGGAATCTCCGCGTCAAGCACCAGCACCACGACTTCAGCGAAATCCACGGCGCGGAGCCCGTCGGCCACGGAGAGTTTTTCCAGCCTGTCATCGATTTTCGCCCGTTTGCGCATGCCCGCGGTGTCATGGATGCGGACATCCATGCCCTTCCAGCCGGCACGGACTGAAACGGCGTCTCGGGTCACGCCGGGATTCGGGCCGGTCAGCAGACGCTCCGCGCCGAGAATTCTGTTAATCAGCGAAGATTTGCCGGAATTCGGACGTCCAACGACGGCGATCCTAACGGGTTCGCCCTGACCGTCCGCCGAATCTCCGGCAGAAAGGGCGGAAAGTTCCGGAACGCCGGACTCTGAAGCGGCCGCGGCGACGGCCGAGATCAAGTCGCCGATGCCCTCGCCGTGTTCAGCGGAGATTTTGAGCGGTTCACCGAAACCGAGGGAATACGCTTCATGAATCAGCGTCATTTCCAGGCTGCCCTCGCATTTGTTGGCGGCAAGCAGCACCGGCTTGCTGTGATGACGGCGCAGATAGTCGGCGACCTCGTTGTCCGCCGCGAGCGCGCCCGCGCGGGCGTCGATTAGAAACAGGCACATGTCGGCCCTGCTCACCGCCTGCCCGGTCATCCGGCGGACGGACATCCGCAGTCCGTCCCGGCTTCGGCTCTCCAGTCCCGCCGTGTCGATCAGCGTCATGTCGAGACCGCCGATCCGCGTCTCGGCCTCACGGTAATCACGCGTCACCCCGGGCCGGTCATCGACCAGCGCCAGCCGCTTGCCGGCAAGCCGGTTGAACAAAGTGGACTTGCCGACATTCGGCCGTCCGACGATCGCGAGTCTCAGAGACATGGCGGTCCGCCCGGTTCCGTGCGCCGTGGAGCTACCGGTACGCGGTCAGACTGCCGTCTTCATCGACCAGGTAAAGGACGCCCCTGACAACGATGGGCGCAGCCGCGGCCCCGCTTCGGGTTTCGATTGAGGACACGAGCCGGCCGTTCACCGGATCAAAAAAGCGTATCCGGCTGTCGCCGGACGCCACGACCATCCGTCCGCCCGCCAGAACCGGCCCGAAATTGGTGAAAACGGACTCGCGGCGGCCATAAAACCCGCCCTCGTAAAACGGCAGCGGAACTCCCCAGATCCTCTTGCCCGTCGCGCCGTCCAGCCGCACCAGTTCGCCGGCGTCCGAGACGACGAACACCGAACCGGACGCGGGCCAGACAGGACTGGACGATCCTTCCGCCGCCGTCCAAAGGACTTCACCCGTCGTGATGTCGATCGCCGCCATTTTGCCGGCCAGGTTGGCGACATAAACAGTGTCGCCGTCAATCACGGGAGCGCTGGTGATCGGGCGGAACGAGGATCTGCCGGAAGCGCCGCGGGATCCGCCGACAGTTGTCGACCAGATCAGACCGCCGTCGTCAATGCCCACCGCCTGAACTTCGCCGGATGGATAGGGAATGACCGCGATATCGTCCCGCGCGGCCGGCGTGGAACCCGCCGCGGCGCCGGTCGCCGTCGGAACGCTCTGCCAATTCTGCCGCAGCCGTCCGTTACGTGTCTCGACAGCCCATGCCTGACCGTCCTGAGTCACGACGAAGACCAGGCCGTTCACGACCATAGGCGCGAAACTGGCGGGAGCGGAGAATTTCTGCGACCAGAAAAGCTCGCCGGTCGATGCGCGCAGCGCGTGCAATCGGCCGAATCCGGTCGTGACGTACAGCGTGCCGTCGTCATAAGCGAGACCGCCGCCCGCTGTCTCTTCTATTTCTTCAGACGGCGGCACAAGACTGACCGACCAAACCGGGCTGCCGTCCTGAAGATGCGCCGTCACGCGGGACTGCGAATCCATGGCGAACACATATCCCGCCGCTGACACGGGAGCCGCGGTGATTCGCTGGCGCCGGCTGTTTCCGGCGCCGATATCCGCTCTCCATACCGGAAGGGGACTGCCGGACAGCGCCGGATGGTCGATGCGGTGGTCAGGGCCGCCGTTCAGCTGCGGCCACGCCCGGTCACTGCGCATGTCCGGAAGCCGGACCGGTTCGGGAAGGTTCTGCGTCTTCAGGAGATTGATGTACACGACTTCCTCAGACTCAGGGTCGGACACGCGGCCGGCCGTGACCGACAGCGGCACCCGGACATCAAAACGTTCGCCCGTGAGTATCTTTTCCTGTTCCGAGCACGCTGACAGCAGCACCGCCGCCGTCAGCGCAAATAAGCAATATCTTACACTCATCGCGGTCAATCCGGCCAAAAGTTCTCTCGTCAGACCAGGCTGACGGCTATTCAGAGTCATCGCTGCTGTTGGTTTCCGGCCGGAGTGTGGCCAAGAGCTGCGCGGCGCGCGACCTCAGATTCCGGGGCACGGCGGTTTCCTCCCCGATTCTTTTCAACAGCGCCGCGGCGTCATCAAGCCGACCGTGTCTGATCAGGGCATGCGCTCTGGTTTCATTAGCGAGCAGCCGAAACGGCGACCCCGGAGCCTCCAGAGCCGAGAGCCGCTCCAGTTGTTCCTCCAGAGGAATCTCGTCCGCCTGCATCCAGATCATCTTCAATTCCGCCAGATCCCTGTAGACCGGGGATATATCTCCGTCACCGGCGAGAGCGGCCAGCTCGTCCAGAGCCCCGGCGCCGTCTCCCGCGCCGGCCAGCGCACCCGCCGCGGCGAGTCCGACCAGCGCCTTGCGGTCGCCGTCAGCCTCCAGCTCCGCCAGCGCCCGGATCTTGGGTTCCGCGTCATTTTGGGAAATTGCCGCCCGCAGTCCGTCGCCGAAAGATTCGGCGGCCGTTTGCTTCCGCGATGCGTCCCACTCGCGGAAACCGGCCGCGCCGACGATCAGCAGAACGGCTGCTATGCCGATCCAGCCGCGGCGCCGGAACAAAGCGAACAGCCGGTCTCGCCGGACCTCTTCCGACACCTCTGAAATAAAGGACTCTGTGCTCGTCACGCTCACCTCCGGTTTGGCGCGCTTTTACCGCAGGCAAGCGCGCATGGCCACCTCCAATTGCGGCTGATCAGCTGGATGCTCTCAGCCGCCGGATGGCGCCGAGGAAGTTAGAATGACATAATGCGGGCGCATGCTCAATGCCTAGGGGGCCGCAAATTGACTGATACGGGATTCGATTGATGAAAGAGATGATCAGGCTGGCCGTCGCGGGAGTCGGCGTCGCCGGCCGCAGGCATGTCTCAGCTATCAGGAACTGCGGCAAAGCCATGCTGGCCGGCATCGCCGACACAAACGACGATCTGCTGCGTCAGTATGATGGTCAGGGAATCGAATGCGCCGCTTCTCTGACCGAAATCCTGGCCCGGACGCGCCCGGACGGAGTGATCATCGCCACCCCGACGGACTGCCACAAAGAACCCGCGGTCGAAGCGCTGGAAGCCGGGATGAGCGTGCTCCTGGAAAAGCCCGTTTCGACGACAGTCGGGGACGCGGAAGAGATTGAAGACGCATCGCGGCGATGCGGCAGACCGGTTCTGGTCGGCCATCAAAGGCGCTATCATCAGCAGGTCGCGGAGGCGGCCGGCATCATCCGCTCGGGCGGACTGGGCAGGCTGGTCATGGTGTCCGGTTTATGGGGAGTCAGAAAACATGCCGGCTATTACGGCCCGGCATGGAGACAGCGCCGGGATGCCGGGCCTGTCATGATCAATCTCACGCATGACATTGATCTTCTGCGGCATCTGTGCGGTGAAATCGACGAATTGTTCGCCTATGCAGACAATTCCATTGAAAATATGGAAAAAGAAGACGCGATCGCAGCGACGTTCCGGTTCAGATCCGGCGCTCTGGGCGTGTTCGCCGCATCCGACCGGGTCATTTCGCCGTGGGGATGGGAATTCGCGACCGGAGAGAACGTCATATGCCCGAAGTCGGGGCGGAACTGCATGAGGTTTCTCGGGACCGAAGCCGCGCTTGAATTTCCCAACCTTGTGCTGTGGCGGCAGGACAGCGGCCGCGGGGACTGGACGCATGCGACCGCCCCTGCCCGGCAGGACATTCCTTACTCGGATCCCTATGTGAAACAAATCGGGCATTTCGCCGATGTCACGGCGGGGCGCGCGTCTCCATGCGTAACGGTGCGGGACGCGGTCCGGAATGTCGAAGCAGCGCAGGCGGTGTTCCGGGCCGCTGAAAGCGGCCTCAGCCAGAGACTCGCTCCCCGGAACGGGGCATGATGCTGCTGGTTCCGGACATTCAGCCGGCTGCCCGGGCCGTTGGAAACCGAAGGCTCATTTTAAGATAAAACGCGCATATCGCATATGCTGTGCTGCCTTTGTACACAGGCGATGGATCACAAGCGGCTGTGTCAGATACTTCGACAGCCATTCCGCGATGACAGCGGCGCGTTGGAGCAGGAAATTCCTCCTCCCGCACATTATCTTCTTGTTGCCGCCGGAACCGAAAGACCATGCGTGCGATTTGCAAACTGAGCCGAACCGAAAGCGGGGCGATTGTCCGCATTGACGCTCCGGGCCGGTTCCGCGCAGCAGCGGAATCACGTGACCCTTGCGGAACGCCCCCTCAAAGCCTATATCCAAGCGCAAAAAGATGAACGGCCCCTACTGACAAGCTGCCGCAATGCGCATCATACCAGTTTTGACAGCGGTCCTCGCGGCGGCGGCTCTTTACGGATTCTTGATCGAACGTGAGGCGGTTCTCGGGTTTGTCCGCGGCAGCGTGAACGGCGGTGCCGCGCCGCGGGCGGAGCAACCCGCGACAGCGGAAGAGGCACCGGCGGAGGCCGGGAGCGCGACGGATCGAATCGTCAGAGTGATAGCCATCCGTTCGACAGCGGAACCCGTTGAATCGGGCGTGACGATCCGCGGCCAGACCGAGGCTCTGCGTTTCGTTGACGTGCGTTCCCAGAGTTCGGGTATCGTGGTGTCAGAACCTAGGCGCAAAGGGAGCTTCGTCACCGAGAGCGAAGCCGTATGCACGCTTGATCCGGGAGCGAGCAAGGCGGAGCTCGCGGAAGCCGAGGCAAGGCTGGAAGAGGCGAAACTGAACGAGAGAACGGCGACACAGCTTGCCGAAGGCGGCTTCGCCACCGAAACCCGCAGGAATGCGGCCAAGGCGATTCTTGAATCGGCGGAAGCCGCCTACGAACGGGCTCAGGACGCCATCGATAAGCTTACCATGACCGCGCCGTTCGACGGTCTGCTCGAATCGGACGCGGCGGAACTCGGATCCCTCCTGCAGCCCGGGTCGCTCTGCGCGAGAATAATCCAGCTCAATCCGATCAATGTGGTCGGATATATCAGCGAGCTGGAAGTGGAAAAAATCAAAATCGGGGACCCGGCGCGGGTCCGCTTCCTTTCCGGCAGAACCGCGTCCGGGACGGTGCGGTTCGTTTCACGCTCAGCTGATTCCGACACCCGGACATTCAGAATTGACATCACGGTCGCAAACTCCGATTTCAGTATACGAGACGGTTCAGCCGCCGAAGTCTTCGTCGCCACCGACAACGAAATGGCTCACCTCCTGCCCCAGTCCGTCCTCACATTGAATGACGCCGGCAGACTCGGCGTCCGCACCGTGGACGGAGAAACCGCGCGGTTCTTCGCCGTCGGCATCATCCGTGACACAACCGGAGGCGTCTGGGTCAACGGGCTGCCGGAACAGATCGACGTGATTGTCGTCGGCCATGAATATGTTATCGACGGCACGCCTGTCACGGCTTTCTACAGGGATAATCCGGCATGACCCGCATCGTCGACTGGGCTCTGGACCATGCGCGCATGGTTCTGGCCTGCATGGCTCTGGCCATCACCGCGGGTGTGACCGCTTATATCACGCTGCCGAAAGAAGGAACGCCGGATATCGAATTCCCGGCGTTTTTCGTTTCCGTCGTTTTCCCCGGCATTTCTCCCGAAGACAGCGAGCGTCTTCTGGTCAAGCCCATGGAGGCCAAGCTTGTCCAGGTCGAAGGTTTGAAGGACATTTTCGGGACGGCCGCCGAAGGTTACGCCGGCGTCACTCTGAACTTCGATTTCGGCATCGACAAACCCGCGACGCTCGCGGAGATCCGGGATCTGCTGAGCCGCGCCGAGGCGGAATTCCCCGAAGGCGCCAACAAGGCGACGATCAGCGAATTCAGCGTTTCGGAATTCCCCATCATCGTGGTGGTGCTTTCAGGCAACGTTTCAGACCGGATGCTCATGCAGCTCGGCAACCGGATCAAGGACAAGATCGAAGCGCTGCCGGAAATTCTTGACGTCAAATTCAACGGCCAGCGGAATGAAATGGTCGAAGTCATCATTGACCCCCTGCAGCTTGACGCCTACAATGTGACAGCGGACGAGTTGATCCGGGTGGTCAACCGGAACAATCAGCTGATCGCCGCCGGCGAAGTCGAAACCGAGAGCGGCGCGTTCGCGATCAAGATTCCGGCTTCATTTGAAGACACTTGGGACGTCGGCAGACTGCCCGTTAAAGTCAACGGCGGACGGGTGGTCACACTGGGCGATGTCTCGGAAGTGCGGATGACCTTTGAAGACCGCTCCGGACACACCCGCCACAACGGCGAACCGACCGTCGCTCTGCAGGTTGTCAAACGCACCGGCACGAATCTCATTGAGACGGCATCTCTGGTGCGGGAGACGGTGGCCGAGTTTCAGAAAACATGGCCTGATCCGATGCGCGACGCGGTCAAGGTCGAATTCTCGCAGGATATGAGTTTCAATGTCAATGACATGGTCACTCAACTGGAAAACTCCGTTCTGACAGCCGTTATGCTGGTCATGATCGTCGTGCTGGCGGTGCTCGGCGCCCGCTCTTCCTTGCTGGTCGGGTTCGCCATCCCCACATCTTTTCTGATCTGTTTCTCCTTTCTCGCGCTGTTGTCGGTGGCGATTTCCAACATCGTCATGTTCGGATTGATTCTCGCCGTCGGCATGCTCGTGGACAGCGCCATTGTCATCGTGGAACTCGCCGAACGGCGGATGAAGGAAGGCGCGCGTCCGCACGAAGCGTTCGGTTATGCCGCCAAACGGATGTTCTGGCCCATCATATCCTCTACCGCCACCACTCTCTGCGCGTTTCTGCCCCTGCTGTTCTGGCCGGGCATGCCCGGCCAGTGGATGGGAACGCTGCCCGTGACCCTGATGTTCGTTCTTTCAGCGTCCCTGCTGGTCGCGCTGATATTCCTGCCGGTCGTCGGCGGGGTATCGGGAAGCATCAGCCAGTTCATTGACCGCCTGTCGAAGAAACTGTCCCGCGTTCACATCGCGCTCAGGCTGTCGATTCTCCTCGCGGTTCTCGGGCTGATGACAGGTTCGGTCATACTCATGCTGGCGCCGGCGGCATTTCTCCCGTCGGCCGGCAGTTCCGCTGCGGCCTCCGTGCCCGGCGCCGTCATGTTCGCGGCCGGTTCATTTCTGCTTTCGGTCACGGCGGGATCATTGAAGTTCCGGCGGCGGCGGCGGATCAGCGCCGCATGGAAGCGGTCGCCTTACGGCTGGGCCATGCAAGCGATGGTGGGCAACCCGGTCATGCCGTTAATATGCGTGGGCGCCGTGGCCGCGGCGGTCACGGGAATCTTCAGCAGTTACGGGGAAAACAATGCCGGCATCGAGTTTTTCGCTGAAACCGAGCCTGAAAATCTTCAAGTCTACGTGCGCGCCCGCGGCAATCTGAGCTTGCACGAAAAAGACCTTCTGGTTCAGTCCGTCGAAAACACGGTCATCGGAACGCCCGGCATTTCATCGGTGTTTTCGTTCACCGGAGCCGGCAGCTTGGGAGCCTCGTTTCTAGGCAGCGCACCGCTCGACACCGTCGGGCAGGTCCAGATCGAATTCGACAGATGGGAAGACCGGCAGAAAACAGGGGGATTAGCCGCCGACTCATTCAAAATCAAGGATTCTCTCCAGCAGGATCTCGCCGAACTGCCGGGTATCTTGACGGACGTCAACGCCATTTCCAACGGCCCCAACCAAGGAAAGCCGCTGAATCTCCGTCTGTCGGGAGCGGACTGGGATAAGCTCCAGGAAGCAGTGGCGAAAGTGCGGGACCGAATGGAGGGAATGGACGGAATCGAATTCATCGAAGACACCCGGCCCCTGCCCGGGATTGACTGGAAAATCGACGTCGATGTCGAGGAAGCGGGACGGTACGGGACCGACATTTCGACTATCGGCGCCTTGGTGCAGATGGTGACAAGGGGAATTCTGCTCGGCACCATGCGCGTGGATTCTTCGGACGATGAAATCGATATCCGCGTCCGTTTCCCCGAGGGCGACCGCCACCTGTCAACTCTCGACAGTCTGCGGGTCAGGTCGCCGAACGGGCTGGTGCCGATTTCCAACTTCCTGTCACGGACCCCGGTCGCGAAGATCGGCGAAATTTCGCGTTTCAACCAAGAGCGTTATATCGACATCAGAGCCGATGTGCGCTATGGCCTCACCAATGAGGAAGGAAAGCCGATCACGCCCACGGAACGCATAGAGCGTCTTTCCGAATGGCTGGAGAATGACGCGGACCTGCCCGGAGAGATATCCTGGGACTGGACCGGCGATCAGGAAGAACAGGACGAAAGCCAGAAGTTTCTGATGCAGGCGTTCATCGGCGCGCTCGGCCTGATGTTCGCTGTCCTGCTGGCCCAGTTCAACAGCTTTTACAATGCTTTGCTGGTGCTGCTGGCGGTCATCCTGTCAACGGCCGGCGTGCTGCTGGGACTCCTGCTGCTGGATCAGAAATTCTCGATCGTGATGACCGGACTGGGAATCGTCGCTCTGGCGGGCATCGTGGTCAACAACAATATCGTCCTGATCGACACCTACCAGGAATATTCGAAAATCATGCCCAGGATCGAAGCCATCATCCGCACCGCCGAGATGCGCATCCGTCCCGTGCTTCTGACGTCGGTCACCACAATCGCCGGCCTTCTGCCGATGATGTTCGGCTATTCGATCAATATAGTGGACGGCGGTTATGTCGTTGATGCGCCCGCCTCGAAATTCTGGGCGCATCTCGCGACCGCCGTCGTGTTCGGACTTGCCACCTCAACCGTCCTGACCCTGATCGTGACGCCGTCAATGCTTGCGATCCCGGTCTGGGCCCGGAAAGGATCGTACCGGATGGCGTCCGGAATCGCCGCTGCGGCGGCCGGGAAATCCAGCGCGTCGTCGCGGGATCTGCGCATGAACCGGTCGCTGAAAAAACTCCGCAGCCTGACAATTCAATGGGATGACGATCCGGGTGAAGAATTTGAGGGCGGCATGACGGCGAAAAAGACATACATGCCGCCGAAGGATTCCGTGGTTACCCTTCCGACCGTGCCGCCGTCAGCCCAGACTCAGCAGGCTGGCCACGGCGTCGGGCGGGATCCGGATGATCCGGCGTTCCCTGACGCGGAAATCCGCGCCGCCGAGTGACACCGCAACGGGTCAGTTAAGGATTCCGGCCATTACGCCGGATAATATGCGAAACCGGAATCATCCCGGCCGCGGTTCCCGGGAGACGGTGTGAAGTCTCACTCTTGCCGGGCGGGGATGAATCTGCGGCCGTATTCCGGGTCGAACAGATTGTCTCCCCGCGGCATTTTGAAAATCTGCCCCGGGTAAATCAAGTCAGGATCCCGGATCTGATCTCTGTTCAGATCAAAGATGTTCACATAAAGACGGCCAAGTCCGAACCTGTTCCTGGAGATGCCCCAGAGCGTGTATCCGCGCTGCACCGTCAACAACCGCGCCGCCGGTTCCGCTTCAACTCCGGTTTCGGCGTCCGCCGAAACCGCCGCCGCACCGAGCATGGCTTTGACAAAAGCCCCGCTTTCCTTCTGAAGCGGCATTTCAATCCGGCTGACCACATCACCGACCAGGCTGACTTCGTCGACGCGGAGGGTATATCTGCCGGGGAGAATTTCTTCGAGGCGGGCTGACCATGATTTATCGGCCTGTATCTCCGCGTCTTTGATATGCGCATTATCGATATAAATCCGCACGATTCCGCTGAGACTGCCGGCCCGGCCGCCCAGCACCGCCTCTCCGGTCTCATCATAGGTGATCATTTCAACCAGAGTCTGCTCATCAAGCACGGGAAGCGCGGGCTGCAAGAGCTTGACGTTGCCTATTGACGACAGAAGAACAGCCGGACGGATAGGCTGTATTCCGCCTGCCGATACGTCCGGCATGTCGAACGTCAAGGTATCTTTGGCATCCAGATCGGCCGTTCCAACCGGCTGAAAGTCGGCCTGCAGCACGACCACTGACTGTTCCGACGGAACGGAACGGCCGTCTTTCGTCAGCGTGTTAAGCGTGATCTCCAGAGCCGGGCTGGCTGCGTCCACCTCGAAAATCATGGCGAACTGTCCCCGGCGGCTGACCTCAACATGGTGCATGACCTTTCCATTCACGATGGCCTGCGCCGTCGTTTCCGGCTCAGCGCGCCCTGAAATCACGGCGATCCCGAATTTGTCGACCCTCACTGTGTCAAATTCCGGCGCGGCGACGGGCGCAGCGGAAGCAGGCGGACTCTCCTCTCTCCTGATAACCGTTTCATCCCGGGGGCCGGGATCCTTGAGCATGGCCGTCTGCAGCGATTCTTCATCCCGCGGAACTTCGTCAGTTTCTTCGCCGATGACGCTGCGGCCGTCAGTCTGACCGGCATCTGTTTGGACTCCAGTTCCTGATTCGCGGTCGGATCCGGATGCCGCGCCTCCCGAAAGCACTGGCCTGATTTCTTCCATCAGTCTGTCCGCATCCGCAAACGGATCCGCCTCGCCGGCGGCCCCGTCCGGAACGGTCACAGACTCAGGTTCGGACAGAACACCGTCTTCCGCGGCCGGTTCATATTCCCGCGTGTTTTCTTTGACGCCGCCGCGCAGGCCGGGACGCTCCTTCTCAGACCGGCGGGATACCCGTGAATCAGCAGCATGATCCAATCCGGTCACAGGGGCTTCACTGATTGGCTCGTCATCCGTGCGCCGCGCTTTCTGTTCATCCATGTCTGACGTTTTGTCTCTTTCATCTTTGCCTGCTGATACGCTCTGAGCCGGCTGAACAGGGTCTTTCGCCGGTGTTACGGATAAAACCGGTTTCTCAACCGGCAGCCGCGCAGCTGCGGCCGCCTGTTGACCGGCAGGTGCCTCCGACTCGTCAGTTCCGGTCTTTTCTCCATCCTCAGGGACAGACTTCCCGTCGTCAGGCGGCATACTCTCTGAACTGCCGGCAGCTGCCTGCCTTGCGCCGGATCCAGCTCCGCCTCCGCCCGCCGATTCAGAAACCGGAAACGCCGCTTGGGACTCCCCGCCCGCCTGCGCCGCGGAATCATCCCGACCTGATCCGTCAGAACCCTCAGAGACAACCGCCTTTAAGCCGCCGCTTTCCGGCGGCTCCGCATCCGCGCCCGTGTCTCCATCCTCCGCGCCCGGAACAGCGGCCGATTCCTCCGCGGTTTCCTGGCCGACCGCCAGCATACTCTCTGAACTGCCCGCAGCCGGCCGCTGCCCGGAACCGCCGCCGGCAGCCGCCTGCCCTGCGCCGGATCCAGCTCCGCCGCCGCCCGCCGATTCAGAAACCGGAAACGCCGCTTGGGACTCCCCGCCCGCCTGCGCCGCGGAATCATCCCGACCTGATCCGTCAGAACCCTCAGAGACAACCGCCTTTAAGCCGCCGCTTTCCGGCGGCTCCGCATCCGCGCCCGTGTCTCCATCCTCCGCGCCCGGAACAGCGGCCGATTCCTCCGCGGTTTCCTGGCCGACCGCCAGCATACTCTCTGAACTGCCCGCAGCCGGCCGCTGCCCGGAACCGCCGCCGGCAGCCGCCTGCCCTGCGCCGGATCCAGCTCCGCCGCCGCCCGCCGATTCAGAAACCGGAAACGCCGCTTGGGACTCCCCGCCCGCCTGCGCCGCGGAATCATCCCGACCTGATCCGTCAGAACCCTCAGAAACGGCCGCCTTTAGGCCGCCGCTTCCCAGCGGCTCCGCATCCGCGCCGACGGCTGATTCCTCAGCAGTGCTCCGCCTATTCTCCTGTCCGTCGCTTGGAGACGATTCCCCGGCCGCGCCGGCCCCGGTTTGATTCTGCGTCTCAGATTCCGGCTGCTGTTCTTCCATCGTTTGAAGCGGACCGGCATCCGTCAACGCCGTTCCGGATTCATCACCTCGGAAAAAGAAATATCCCGCGACCAAGAGCAGCGCGGCTGCGCCGACCAGCAGAGCAAACCTCCCGGACTTTCCGGCAGATTGAGTGTCCGGCATTGAAGACTCCCCGATCCTCATACGAATGCGCCGAGATTGAAATGCAGTCGATCATTTTTTATTGTGGGAGGAGACTATAATGGTTGCCGTAAAATTGAAACAGAACAAAAAGACCGGAGCGATGCCGTCAGTCTGCTTATTCTGCGGCTCCCGCAGCGGCGACCATCCCGGCCACACGGAAACAGCCAGGGAAATCGGCCGCCTGATCGCCGCGGAAAACTGGAGGCTGGTCTACGGCGCGGGCGATATCGGCCTCATGGGCGAGGCAGCGCGATCCGCCTGCAACGCAGGCGGCGCGGTTTTCGGCGTCATGCCAGAACATCTGATCAACTTGGAAGCAGTGAAATTCGATCTGGACAGCTTAGTGATCACCGAAACGATGCACGAGCGCAAAAAGATCATGTTCATGAATTCGGATGCGGTCGTGACTCTGCCCGGAGGCATCGGCACGCTTGACGAATTCTTCGAGGTCATCACCTGGAAACAACTCGGACTGCACGACAAACCGATCATCCTTGTGAATTCCGGCAATTACTGGGAGGGACTGACCGGCTTGATTGAAAAAGCCGTCGCCGAAGAATTCGCGGACGCAAGCGCCCTTCAGCTGTTCTCGGTCGTCGGATCGCCCTCAGAAGCCGTCCGGGTTCTCCGCCACCGTCTGTCATGACGCACCAGATCCGCTGAATAAAGCGCCAATGCGAGCCAAATCATCGAAAAGGCCACGAGATGAACACTACCGAAAGGTTCCATGAAAATGAACACCGCGACCAGAAACTGCAGCGTCGGATTCGTGTATTGCAGGAAACCGATCTCGGCGTAGCCCAGACGCTTTATCGAGTAAGACATGAGCATCAGCGGTCCTGCGGTAAGCACGCCCGAAAAGACAAGCATCGCGGACTCCCGCAGATCAGCGCCGAAATAACCGCCTGCCCGGCCTGTGAATCCGGTCCAGCCCAAAACATGAGTGCCGAACAGCCAAAGAAGCGCGAACGGCGTAATGATCAAGGCTTCCCCCGCAACGGACACGGCCGGGCCGCTCGCCGAGCGTTTCTTGATCAGCCCGTAGACAGTGAAAGTCGTAGAAAGGACCAGAGCGATCCACGGCGCGGTCCCGAGTCCGGCGGTCAGCACAATGACCGCCGCAGCGGCTGTCGCAACCGCCAGCCATTGAATCCAAGTCAATTTCTCGCGGAACACCGCGGCGCCCAGAAACACCGCGAACAGCGGAAAAATGAAGTAGCCGAGACTCGCTTCGGTGGTGTAGCCAAGCTGGACCGCAAGTATCCAGACGAACCAATTCACTGAAATCATGGCAGCCGCCAGCGCAGTCTGGCGAAAGCTGCGTCCCGATCCGGAAATCTGCCGCAGAATGTCGCCGAACCGATTCAGAACCGCCATTACGGCGGCGAAAATCAAAAACGACGACACCACTCTGTGGGAAGCGACTTCAAGCGCCGGGATATGAGCGAGCTGTTTATAGAACAGCGGGGACAGCCCCCAGACCATCCCCGCCGTAAGCATCGCGGCCACGCCCCGGCCGCGCTCGCCCGCAACCATGATCAATGCGGGTCCGCCCGAAAAGCGAATCCCGTCAGATTCTCAGCGCGGATCCGGTCAAGCCTTCAAGCGGCCGGCCACATTTTCCCAATTCACCAAGCGATCCAGAAAATTCTCCAGATAAGCCGGACGTTTGTTTCTGAAATCAATGTAATAGGAATGTTCCCAGACATCGCAGCCGAGCAAAGCCGTCTCGCCCGCGCACAGCGGATTGACGCCGTTCTCCGTCTTGGTGACCTTGAGTTCGCCACCGGAATCTTCAACCAGCCAGCACCATCCGGATCCGAACTGACCTACCCCTGCCGCGATGAACCGCTGCTTAAATTCATCAACCGACCCGAAACTGCCGCCGATGCGCGACTCCAGTTCGGAGGGCATCGGCCCTGAACGGGGACCCATCATTTCCCAGAACTGGACATGATTCCAGTGCTGGGAGGCATTGTTGAATATGCCGTTCTGGGCGACCGCTCCCGCTTGATAAGTTCCGGAGACAATCTCTTCAAGCGGTTTGTTTTCCCATTCCGTTCCCGCAATCAGTTTGTTGCCGTTGTCGACATAAGCTTTGTGATGAAGGTCATGATGGAATTCGAGCGTCTCCCGGGACATTCCGTAATCTGCCAGCGCGTCATGGGCGTAGGGCAGATCCGGCAGAACAAAAGACATGGCTATCTCCTTGATTAACGTGAATGCGGCTTGCTGTTTCGGCTAATTCGGCGGAACGATTCCGCCTTGGGCCGCCGACGGCGCTGATACACCCGCCGCCGTGCGGCTGCAATGATTCGCCGGCGCCTTCGTCCGCTCCGTCCGTGAAAATGCGGTTTTCAGAAAGAAATTCCGCGCCGAGAGCCGCCTGCCGCGACTTACGCGCTTCGGGGAGGCGGATTATCCGGCCGTTTTTCTGAGGGACCGAGCTGCGGGACAGGCCGAATCGGACGCGGCAGCTGCGGAACAGCTGCGGACGGAATTCAGGAAAAAAGGGGCAGTCCCCGAATGGCTGAGCCGGCGATGATCAGATACGCCGCTGTACGGTAGGTCTTCTCCTTGGCCGGATCGAAGGCCCGCGACCCGGCGACAATGCCGGCGAGATAGGCGACTGCGACACAGGCTCCGAGCAGAAGCGGGGTTTTGTGCAGAATGCCTTGGAAAGCGAACACGGCCAGAAGCAGAATGTCAGCCAGCAAGAGAAACATGAAATTGTTGGCCCGGATGACGGCGGCGGGCAGCGGGCTCGCCAGATAAAGCATGATCACGGGGGGCCCCGGAATACCGACTGCGCCGCCGAGAAATCCGCCCAACCCGCCCGCGCCGTAAATCATCGGCCGGGTCAGCGCGCCCCGGAACCGCGCGCCGCTCACAAGAAGCGCGAGCAGAAGGAGAGACAGGGCTGACACCGAATAGCGGAATATCTCCGCCGGAAGAATCACCAGGACCGCGACTCCCAGCGGCAGCCCGGCAAGACAGCCGGCTCCAAGTCTCAAGACATCACCGATGTCGCTGTCTTTGACCGTCCGGGGAGCCATGATCAGCGGCGCGACGACATCCATCACTACCATCACGGTCACTGCCCATACCGGCGGCATAACTGACGCGGCGAAAGGGAGGAAGACCATAGCGGTGCCGAAACCGGAGAATCCGCGCACCAAACCAGCCAGAACCGAGCCGCAAAACAGCCAGACAAGATCCCCGGCATCCGCGAGGCCCAGCGCAGCCGAGGCCGCCGCGAGGCTCTCAGGCATCTATTCGCCCTTGGAAAATTGTGTTCCCGCGCTCTGCTGCGGTTTCGACCAGTCACGCTTCACCCCCAGCCGCAGCAGGATGTTCGTCGCCACGAAGACTGACGAATATGTTCCGACAACGACGCCCCAGATCATCGCGAACACGAATGACCGGATGACGTCGCCTCCGAAGACGAACAGCGCCGCCAGGGCGATCAATGTCGTCACCGACGTCATGACGGTGCGCGACAGCGTCTCGTTGATTGAAACGTTCAGCACGTTGGAAAGTTCCCGCCGTTTGTGCCGGCGGAGATTTTCACGGACCCGGTCGAACAAAACGACGGTATCGTTGAGCGAATAGCCGACAATGGTCAGCAGGGCGGCTATGATCGCGAGATCAAACTTGATCTGCAGAACTGAAAACACGCCCAGCGTCAGGACGACGTCATGCACCAGCGCAGCGACGGCCCCCAGCGAAAACTGCCACTCGAATCTCAGCCAGATGTAGAACAGCACGGCGCCGATGGCCGACAGAACCGCGAAGACGGCCTTCTGTATAAGCTCCCCGGACACTTTCGGCCCGACGCTTTCAACCAGCGGAAACCGCATTTCGGGATCGATGTCCCTCAGCGCCTCCTGAATCCGGTCCACGGTCCCGGCGGCGACGGATTCGTCCCCTTCCTGCGCTTCAAAGCGGATTGACACGACATTCTCGTCGGGTCCGAACGAAATGTCGAAAATCTCTGAAATCACCACGTCGCCGAGTTCCAGCGGGGTGATGCGGTCCCTGAATTCGCCGATGTCAACCGGATTCCCACTCAGGGCGCGGATTGTGGTGCCGCCGCGGAAATCAATGCCGAAATTCAGACCGGCGAATACGACCAGAAGCACGGATGCGGCAAACAAAGCGGCAGATCCCATGATCGCCGGTCTTGAATAGCGCATGAAATCCCAGCTGGTCGCAGAAGGAACAAGTTTCAAGCGCATGCCGCGGTCCTAAACATTGATGGATTTCGGTCTGCGCCAAGTGAACCACATCACCGCCAGCAGGCGCGTCAGGAAAATGGCCGTGAAAACTGATGTCACGATTCCTATTCCCAGTGTCACCGCGAAACCGCGGACCGGTCCTGAACCCATGGCAAACAGAATCACAGCCGTGATGAATGTGGTGACATTGGCGTCGAGAATGGCTGTCAGAGCCTTTTCGTAACCCAGTTCAATGGCGCGCGCGGGGCCCTTGGCCGTTTTGAGCTCCTCCCGGATCCGCTCGAACACCAGAACATTCGCATCGACTGCCATGCCGATCGTCAGCACGATGCCCGCGATTCCGGGAAGCGTGAGCGTCGCGCCGAGAATGGACAGCACACCGAAAATCAGCGTCAGATTGGCCAGCAGCGAAATATTGGCGAACAGGCCGAAAAGGCCGTAGCCGGCGAACATGAAGATCAGAACCCCGGCGAAAGCGATGAAACATGCGATTTTGCCGGCGTCGATTGAATCCTGTCCGAGTTCCGGACCGACCGTGCGTTCTTCCAGAAAAGTCATTCCGGCGGGCAGAGCGCCGGCCCGCAGCAGCACTGCCAGCCGGTTCGTTTCTTCGACGGTGAAGCGGCCGGTGATGATTCCGGAGCCGCCGGGTATGTGATCCTGAATCGTCGGCGCGGAAATCACTTCGCCGTCCAGAACAATGGCAAAGGGGAAACCGATATTGTCGGCCGTGTAGTCTCCGAATTTGCGGGCACCGGCGGGGTTGAATCTGAAACTCACGGCGGGAAGTCCGTTCTGATCAAAATCCGGCTGGGCATCCGTCAGCTGATCACCGCTGACCACCGCGGATCGCTCGAGAATAAAGAACTGGCCCGGCTCATCCAGGGACGGAGCGATGAAATTACCGGGACCCGGCACCGCGCTTTCGTCCGTCGTGCGCCGGACCACCGGATGAAAGGCAAGCTTCGCGGTCTGGCCGATCAGTTCTTTCAATTCCTCGGCGGAGCCGATACCGGGCACTTGTATGATGATCCTGTCGCTGCCCTGTCGCTGAATGGTCGGCTCTCTGGTGCCGACCTCGTCGACCCTGCGGCGGATGATTTCCAGAGACTGCTGCATGGTCCGCTCATCGGTCGCGGCCCGCTCTTCCGCGGACAGGAAAACAACGAGAATATCCCCCTCGGTCCGGACTTCGATGTCGGTCGCGCCGACCTGGGTCAGGCTGACAAGCGGGCGCGCGAGCGTCTTGACGGCCGCCGCCGCCCGGGCGATGCCTTCCGGCTGGGAAATCCTGACGCGGAGATCGCCGGCCGGCGCATCCTGACGGCGAACAGTGCCGACCTCGTCCCGGACCTCTCGCAGAGCGTCGCGGACATCCGGCCACATGCCGTCCATCCGGTCGGCGTAAACATCCGACAGCCGGACTTCAGCGAGAAGGTGCGCACCGCCGCGCAGATCCAGCCCTAGGCTGACCAGAGCCGAAGGAAGCCATCCCGGCCATGACGCAAGATCCCGCTGCATCTCAGGAGTGAGAGTCCGGCCCGAATCTGAAACCGAGGCAGCGTCATTGTGCCTTTCGACGCGGGTGTAAAAAACGTTGGGCAGTGCGGCTATGAGGCCGATTGCGCAGATTGCGAAAATCAAAACGCGCTTCCACAACGCAAACTGAAGCATGCCGCTTTCCCTGTCGCGTCCGCCGTTCTCAGTCGCGCGCGTCAGAAATCAGAGGCGCCGCTATTGACCCGAGCCTGAAGGCTGCCGTCAGCATCAGCCCGCCGGCTCAGTCTTGCTCACCAGCTGGGCGATCGTGCTGCGCACGACCCTGATGCGGACATTGTCCGCGATCTCCAGCTCGACTTCATTGTCTTCTATGATCCGCGTGATCTTTCCGATGATTCCGCCCTGCGTGATCACTTGGTCGCCGCGCCTGAGCGCTTCGACCATCGCCCGGTGGTCTTTCACTTTTTTCTGCTGCGGCCTGATGAGCAGAAAATACATAATGACAAAAATCAGAATCAGCGGAATCAGGCTGGTCAGTCCTCCCATACCTCCGCCTGTCTGCGCATACGCCGGGCTGAAAAACATTCATGACCTCAGAAAAATTCTCGGATGCCGAAATCATGACCTTCCTATATATGCCCGGCGGCCATTGCAAGACAGCAAGCGGATCCGGCGGCAGGACAGCCGCAATCGCCGCGGTCAGGTAGTTTGAGTCCGCGGCCCGATGAAATTAACCGCATGGGAATTCAGCGTCCGCGGAAAGACAGGCCCAAGATGCACGACATTCGACATATACGAGACCATCCTGAAGAATTTGACAACGGACTGAAGCGGCTCGGAGAGCAGCCGCTGGCGGATATTTTGATCAGAATCGACGGGGAACGGAGAAGGGCCATCGCGGAATCCGAATCCGCCCTGGCCGAACGCAACGCGTTGTCGCGGCAGGCGGGGTCAGCCAAGTCGCGGGGAGACGCCGCGGAATTCGAACGGCTGCGAACCTTGGTCGCCGAAAACCGGGACAAAATCGCGCGGCTGAACGCGGACGCGGAGGAAAAAGCGGAAGAATTGCGCCGGCTGCTTCTGGAAATCCCGAACCTCCCCATGCCGGACGTTCCCGACGGCAAAGACGAAACTTCCAATCTCGAAGTGCGCCGCTGGGGCGAAAAAAGACAGTTCGGGTTCGATCCAGCCGAACATTTTGAGATCGCCGCGGTGCGCGGCGCCATGGATTTCGGGACTGCCGCGAAACTCTCGGGAACCCGTTTCATGGTTCTGACGGGAGACTTGGCGCGCGTGCACCGCGCTTTGGCTCAGTTCATGATTGACATGCATGTCACGCAGCATGGCCTGACAGAGGTCTGGACCCCCGTGCTGGCGCGCGGGGAGATCATGGAGGGCACGGGACAGCTTCCGAAATTCGAGGCCGACTCCTACCGCCTTGAAGACGGGAAATGGCTTGTCCCGACGGCTGAAGTCACGTTGACCAACTTGGTGAACGGATTGATCGTGGATGAAAACAGCCTGCCACGCCGGTACTGCGCCCACACCCAGTGTTTCCGCTCTGAAGCGGGAGCGGCGGGAAAGGACACGGCGGGGATGCTTAGGCAGCACCAGTTCGAAAAGGTTGAAATGGTGTCCGTCACCGCCCCGGACGGGAGCGAGGCGGAACAGCTGCGCATGCGCGGCTGCGCGGAAGCGGTGCTTGAAGCTCTTGAATTGCCCTACCGCACGGTCGTGCTGTGCGCCGGCGATATGGGATTCGGCGCCCGCCGGACATTTGACCTGGAAGTCTGGCTGCCCGGCCAGAACGCCTACCGCGAAATCAGTTCCGTGTCGACCTGCGGAGATTTTCAGGCAAGGCGCATGAATGCCCGGTTCCGCCCCGGCGGCGGCCCTCCGGAATTCCTGCACACGCTCAACGGTTCCGGCGTCGCCGTGGGCCGCGCCCTGATCGCCGTCCTTGAAAACGGCCAGCAGGAAAGCGGAGAAGTGGCTCTGCCGTCCGCGCTTCACCCGTATCTCGGCGGCAAGACCGGAATCAGCGCCACGGGCGAACTCGTCTCCTGACGCCGCCGCATTCCGTTCCGGCCTTTACTGATCGGATCAGTTCGAATAGAGAGCCCAGCGGCAGGCAGGCACGGTTTCAACCTTATTCATGCGCATTCTCATTACAAATGACGACGGGATCGACGCCCCCGGTCTGGCGGTTCTGAAGAAAACGGCGTCAAGGCTCGCAGGGCCGGGCGGCGATGTCTGGACGGTGGCGCCCGCGACGGAACAGTCGGGGACAGGTCACTGCGTTTCCTTTGTCCGGCCGTTTCTGATCTCGAAAATCTCCGAAAGAGAATTTGCCGTGGAAGGCACGCCGGCCGACTGCGTGCTGGCCGGGTTATATGATATCATGCCGCCTCACAGGCCGGATTTCGTGCTGTCAGGAATAAACCGGGGCAACAATTCAGGAGAGAACGCTCTTTATTCCGGCACCGTGGGGGCCGCGCTTGAAGCGTCGCTGCACGGACTGACCGGGATCGCGCTGTCGCAGTATTTCGGCCCTGACAACCGCGGTCTGGACAACCCTTTCGGAGCGGCCGAGGAATTCGCGGCTGACGCCGTGCGCGTGATTCTGCGCAGCTTGGAAACTGCCGGCAATGATTACCCGTTGTTTTTCAACGTGAATTTTCCGCCCTGCCCGGCGGCGGAAGTCGCTGGAATGCGGGCGGCCGCCCAAGGCATGCGGCCCGATGCCGGGTTCAGGGTCGTTCCCGCGGTATCCCCGGCGAAAAGACGGTTCCTGTGGGTTCATTCCGGCAGCCAGAATATCCCCGGCCGCACGGGGACCGACATCACGGTCAATTTGGAACGATTCATCTCCATCACCCCGATGAGGGCGGACATGACGGCTCACGAAGCCATGGACAAACTGAACGGGCAGTTGTCGTGTCCGCGATGATTGACGAGCGGGCCGCGCTTATTGACAAGGTCTCCAAAAGCGGCGTGATCTCGGAGACCGTGCTTGATGCCATGCGTAAGGTCGACCGGGGCGAATTCGTTTCCGCGACTTTCGCCAGCCGGGCCTACGAAGACATCGCCCTGCCCATCTCGCTCGGCCAGACAATCAGCCAGCCGACAATCGTGGGGCTGATGACGCAGGCGCTGAACATCGGGAAACTCCACCGCGTGCTTGAAGTCGGGACCGGTTCCGGATACCAGACGATGGTCCTCTCGCATCTTTGCCGGCATGTCTACAGCATCGAGCGATTCTCCTCACTGGCTGAAAACGCGAAAAAACTGGTGGCGGGCAAGCACAAACGGCAAAATGTCAGCATCGTGCACGCTGACGGCGGACGGGGACTGCCGGATGCAGCGCCGTTTGACAGGATTCTGGTCACCGCCGCATCGGAAGAAGTGCCGCCGTTTCTGCTCGAACAGCTTAAAGTCGGCGGAATCATGGTCTTGCCGCTCGGACGCACCCTTTCTGAACAGTGCCTCATGCAGGTGATCAAAAAACCCGGGGGTGAAGACGAATACAACGATCTGGGGAAAGTGCGATTCGTCCCCCTGCTGGAAGGAGTCAAAGATGAATAAGCTGGAATTCGTGAAAACGGCCGGTTTTGGCCGGCGCAGCTGTCCTGCGGGCCGCAAAACGACGGCGGCGTCGATCGTTTTGCCTGCCCTTCTTCTCGCCGGCTGCGTCGGTGACATGCGGGGCAGCGATGTCACCCGACCCCGCTACACCAATCCGTTGGATGAGTTGCAGGCGGATGCCGCTGCGGAACCCGAGCAGCCGCAGACAGCCGTCGCCGCGGGCCGGCCTGCCAGGGTGCGGTATGTCCAAGCGCTGGAGAACGATACCGCGCGTACGATCGCCGAACGCGTCGGCGCGGATCCTGAGCAAGTCGCCGAGATGAACGACCTGTTTCCGGATGCGCCGCTGTCTGCCGGACGCATCCTGGTGGTTCCGACGGGCGACGGCATCGCCACTCCGGAGGAGATTTCCAGAATCGCCTCTTCGGCGCTTGAAGGCGGTCCGGACGATGCCCTGCCCGTTCCGGGGGGCGGCTCCCCGGCAGGCGCCGTGAAACTGCGGGATCCTTTTGCCGAAGAAGACGGCCTTCCGCCTCCGCCGGCGGCCAAGGAACCGCTGCCGGAGGACATTGAAATAGCCGGGCTGCCGGCATCTCCGGACTTCTCTCAGTATCAGTCCGCGGCCCGGTTTCAGTTTCCGGTGCAGGGCGACATCATCCGAGGTTATTCGGAAGGCCCCGGCGGCAATGAGGGGATCGATATCGCCGCGCCCGCAGGATCGCCTGTCGTGGCCGCGGAAGACGGCGAAGTGGCGTTGCTGTCACAATCCAAGGATGACACCGCGATCCTGCTGATCCGCCATCCCGACAACCTCTACACGGTCTATTCCAATTTGAAGAACATCACCGTCGAGAAAGGGCAGAAAGTCACGCGGGGACAAAATCTGGGGGCCGTAGCGGACGGCGACAAGGAGTTTCTTCACTTTGAAGTCAGAGTCGGCACCGAGAGCACGGATCCGATGCCCTATATCCTTTGATCCCGATCCGGCGTTGAAACAGCGGAGGATAGTCGCCTGCCATGAATGAGAATACCCAGAGCGGCCGGTTCGCGGTCGTCACGGGCGGGGGCAGCGGCATCGGGCGCGCCGCCGCGCTTGAGCTCGCCCGCAGCGGTTTCACGGTGGCCATCGCCGGCCGCCGGACGAAAAAGCTTGAAGCGACCGCATCAAAAGGCCGGTCAGAGACAATAATTCCGATGCAGGCCGATGTGTCGGATCCGGGAAGCGTCGAATCGCTGTTCCGGCGGGTGAAGGAGGAATTCGGGCGCCTTGACGTCCTCTTCAACAATGCCGGAACCGGTGCGCCCTCCGTTCCTCTCGACGAACTCGGTTTCGACGAATGGGAGCGGTGCGTCTCCGTCAATTTGACGGGTTCGTTTCTCTGCGCCCGGCAAGCTTTCGGCATCATGAAAAACCAGCGGCCCGAGGGCGGGCGAATCATCAACAACGGCTCGGTGTCCGCCTATTCTCCCCGTCCGTTCTCCGCCCCCTACACCGCGACCAAACATGCCGTCACCGGTCTGACCAAATCCATTTCCCTGGATGGCCGCCCCCACCGTATCGCATGTTCTCAGATCGACATCGGAAACGCCGACACGGACATGGCGGCCAAATTCAAGGACGGAGTCCTGCAGGCGTCAGGCGATATCAGGACCGAGCCGACATTCGACGTGCGGCGCTGCGGCGAGGCGGTCGCCTACATCGCGGGACTGCCTTTGGATACGAACATACAGTTCATGACGATCATGGCGACGAACATGCCCTATGTCGGCCGCGGCTAAATGCGCACCGGCGACGAGTGAGCAAGCCGAGATCGACCTGAGAATGCTTAAAGTGCATCAGAAAGCATACGGCTGCTGCCGGAGCGAGTTCCCCCTCGGGGCTATACGGTGCTGCGTATGCTGATCGAGACCGCCCGCAAACAGGGATAGTTCGTCCTTAACGCGCTTCGGACGGAACCAGCGGATCTGGACTTCCGACCAGCTGATTCTTAATGGAACTTCGCTCCTGAACCCTGCGTTTCAGACAGATATTTCAATGACTGACAGCGGTAAACGAGACCATTTCCGGAAAAGCTTGCCGGATACCTCATATGAATCAAACCAACGATAATTTCATCAGGTGTTGCCCACAGGTGTTGCAGGAACCCCTTCCCTTAACCTAATGCGGTCTAATGACTGGGGAAAATCATGCAGATGAATGTTTCGGAGGCAAAAGCCAAACTGTCTGAACTCTTGGCGGCAGCCGAAGCGGGTGAGGATGTATTTATCGCTCAGGGGGATAAGCCGGTTGTGCGTCTGGTTTCTGTTGCCAAGAAGCCGTTTCCCTTCGGATGCCTGAGTCATCTCGTCCCCACCGAGAGCGTGCCGGATTTTGATGAACCGATCATGACCAAGGAGAAAATCGATGCTTGGGAAAACAGGTTTTGATCCCTCTCAATACGCATGCCTGGGTCTCGAGCCTGTTCGACCCCTCAAGACTGCTGAGCTGAGCGCGAACAGCCGTCAAGAGTGCTTGAGTCCAATGGACAAATGCAATTTCAGTGTACGAAGTCTTGGCCAAGGTGGTGGCGCAGGGCAAATAGCCAGAGATGAAAGGCCGCTTGATCTACTGATTTCCATTGAAACTTTGACGCACTTGGCGATTACTCCGCAAATTGCCGACAGATCACTGTCATGAGTCCACTTGATCGCCTTCTCGAGTCCTATCGGACCGACACAATCAGCGAACGCGACAAGGGAACGGCCTTCGAGAAGCTGATCGCCGCTTGGCTTGTTACCGATCCTCTTCAAGCCAAGCGCTTTCAACGGGCTGAACTCTGGTCTGACTGGGCACGCCGCAGGCAACAGGATCGCAGCGATACCGGAATCGATCTGGTGGCAACACGCCATGACGGCGGCATCGCCGCTATTCAGTGCAAGTTTTTCGACGCAGACCGGCGAATTCGCAAGGAGGATATCGACAGTTTTATCTCGGCCTCGGCAAAGCATACGTTCGTGGAACGCATGATTGTCGAAACCACGGACATGCCTTGGAGCACGAACGCTGAGACGATGCTGCATGGCCAGACAATTCCCACAATACGGATCGGCCTCCAAGACCTGCGTGAAAGCCGCGTCGACTGGTCGTGGTTCGCAGCGACGGGTCAAATTTCATGCCCCGAGCCGAAGACCTTGAGACAGGACCAGAAAGAGGCGCTTGAGGCTGTGCGGTCCGGGCTGGCCGACGCTGACCGCGGCAAGCTCATAATGGCATGCGGCACGGGAAAGACACTCACCAGTCTGCGCATTGCTGAGGAAATGGCCGGTTCTGGAGGCCATGTTCTGTTCCTGGTCCCGTCGCTCGCGCTGATGGCGCAGACAGTACGCGAATGGTGCGTTGATGCGGTTCTTCCGATCACTTCCTTTGCTGTGTGCTCGGACACTCAAGTGGGCAGACGCCGCCGCCATAAGAATGATACAGCAGAGATCGAAGTCACCGATCTCGCTTTTCCGGCGACAACGGACGCAGCCCCTCTCTCGCAGGCAGTCGCCGAATCGGCTGCAGACTCCATGCGCGTTGTGTTTGCGACCTACCAGTCGATTTCGGTAATTGCCGCAGGTCAGGCAAGTCACGGCCTTCCCGAATTCGATCTGATTATCTGCGACGAGGCTCATCGCACAACCGGCGTGACGTTTGCCGAAGAGGACCATTCAAATTTCGTGAAGGTTCATGACAACGAGATCATCCGGGGGCGTAAACGCCTATATATGACCGCAACGCCCCGCATCTATGGCGAAAACCCAAAGTCAAAGGCGCACGACACGCAGGCCGTACTTGCATCAATGGACGACACCGAACTCTACGGCTCAGTCCTGTTTCATCACCACTTCTCGCGGGCAGTCGAGAGCGGCATCCTGACCGATTACCGCGTGATCGTTCTGGCTATGGATGAGGGTCAGGTGAGTGCCGCAGTGCAGAAGCGTCTCGCCGACGAGAATTCGGAGCTCAAGCTCGACGACGCGACGAAGATCGCCGGGTGCTGGAGAGCCCTGTCGAAGACGGGTCTCGCGGGAGCGTCTGCGGACGGTTCAGAGCCGATGCGACGCGCCTTGGCATTCTGCAGGAGTATTAAAAGTTCGAAGCTGATTCGAAACGAGTTCGGGAAGGTCGTGTCTGAGTTCCAAGCCAAGATCGGCAATGAATGTCCCGCCGGAAGCGCCTGCGAAGTCCGACATGTGGACGGCACCTACAACGCCCGCAAACGCGGTCAGAGGCTTGACTGGCTCAGGGAAGACGCGGGGCCGGAGGTTTGCCGGGTACTGAGCAATGCACGATGCTTGACCGAGGGCGTTGATATGCCGGCACTGGACGCGATCCTGTTCTTGCATCCGCGCAATAGCCATATTGATATCGTGCAGGCAGTGGGAAGAGTGATGCGTAAGGCCCCCGGCAAGCGGATGGGCTACGTTATCCTGCCTGTCGGCGTTCCACCGGATATGCCGGCAGATGAAGCGTTAAACAATAACGAGAAATATCGCGTTATCTGGCAAATCCTTAACGCGCTGCGCGCCCATGACGAAAGGCTCGACGCCATAATCAACCAAGGCAGTCTAGGCCAAGACGTCAGCGAACGCATAAAAATCGTAGACGGCAGCGCTGAAATTGAATCGATTACCGGAATTGTTGATGGTTTGCCGGGGCGCAGCCGGCCGCACGGTCAGGATATCGGCACAGGAAAAGGAGACGGTTACGAAACCAATGGCGGCGGTCCGCAGCCGTTGCCCGCACCGCTGCCGATCATTGATGATTTCTCGCGCGCCGTGATGGCTAAAATTGTCGAGAAATGCGGCACACGCGACTACTGGGAAGACTGGGCGACCGATGTGGCCGAAATTGCGGAGCGTCACATCACTCGGATAGCAGCGATTGTGAAACAACCCGGCAGCGATGCCCGGTCGTTCTTCCAAGACTTTCTTCTGGAACTCCGCAACGACTCTAATGATTCCGTTACCGACCGCGACGCAATTGAGATGCTGGCACAGCATTTGATCACGCGCCCCGTATTCAACGCACTGTTCGAAGGGCACGCGTTCATCGACAGGAACCCTGTCTCGGTCGCGATGACCGAAGTCCTGTCGGTGATCGACGAAGAGCAGGTCCATCGCGAAGCGGAAACACTTGAGGGTTTCTACGCCTCGGTACGCCGGCGAGCGGCGGGAATCACCGAACCGCTCGCACGACAGAACTTGATCGTCGAACTCTACGACAAATTCTTTCGGTGCGCGTTTCCGCGCACGACGCAAATGCTCGGAATTGTCTATACGCCGGTTGAGATCGTTGACTTCATCGTCCGGTCGGTCAACGAGGCGTTACAGGAGGAGTTCAGCCAAACTCTCGGCTCGGAAGGTGTCCACATCCTTGATCCTTTCGCCGGAACAGGCACCTTCATCACACGATTGCTGCAATCCGGCATCATCGCACCCGAAGACTTAGCACGCAAATACCGTGAGGAAATCCACGCCAACGAGATCATGCTGCTTGCCTACTACATCGCCGCCATCAACATCGAATCCATTTTCCACTCCGTCGCCGGCCGGGGCGATTACCTGCCCTATTCCGGTATTTGTCTGACCGATACCTTTGCCCTGCACGAGCGAGACGACGAACTGTCGTCCTATTACATGAAGGACAACACTGACCGGCGTGAGCGACAAAAAGCGGCCGATATCCGCGTTATCATGGGCAATCCACCATATTCCGTAGGCCAAAAGAGCGAAAACGACAATGCAAAAAACATAGCGTATGCGCGGCTGGACCGACGAATCCGGTCCACCTATGCAGCACGATCCAATGCAGGTTTGCTGCAAAATCTCTACGATAGCTACGTCCGGGCGATCCGCTGGGGCAGCGACCGGCTCGGGAATGCCGGCGTGATGGCATTCGTTTCCGGCAGCGCGTGGACTGAACGGGCCTTCGCAGACGGATTGCGTCGGTGTCTCGCTGAAGAATTTGCCGTCATTTACGTATTCCATCTTCGTGGTGACATTCGCAAAAACATACTTTCAGGCCGCACGGCGGAAGGCGGCAATGTATTCGGACAGGGCAGCATGACGGGCATCGCGATCACCCTGTTTATCAAGAACCCGGGAGCCCCGGAGCAAGGTCGTATACTGTTCCATGACATTGGCGACGACCTTGACCGCCAGCAAAAACTGAATATCGTCAAAGGGTTCGGGAGTATCCGTGGAGTCGAGCAGGCTTGCGGATGGACCCGCATCGTTCCTGACGAACACGGCGACTGGCTTGATCAGCGAGACCAGAGCTTTGACGCATATCTGAAGATCGGAGATAAGAAGGATAAAGCTGGAAATGCACTGTTCAACAATTATTCTCTTGGTGTGGTTACCAGCCGGGATGCTTGGTGCATCAATCCGTCCCGGGCAACATTGACTGAGAATATTGAAACAACGATCTCCTTCTACAACAATGAGTTGGCCCGCTGGCTGGCGAACAAAGGACAAGCCTCTGGAATTGACGATTTCGTCAACGCCGATCCTGCCAAAATAAGCTGGTCACGTTCCCTCAAGCAAGATCTTCGAAAAAGCAAATGCCTCAAATTAAGTGACGGATTGCTTGTGCCCTGCATATACCGTCCTTTCACAAAACACTGGCAATTCTTCAGCCGTCGACTGAATGAAATGGTCTATCAGATGCCGTCGATCTTCCCGAATGCCGAACTGCCTAACCGGGTGATTGCCATGACAGGAAAAGGCGGGAGATCTGGATTTTCTGTCCTGATGATGGACGCGTTGCCGAATCTCCATACGGTTGATACCGGCCAGTGCTTCCCGCTGTATCTTTACCAAGACAATCAAGACGAACTGACGACGCCAAGGCTTTTCACGGAACACGGTACCGGCCAAAGGCGAGTTGATGCCATCACCGACTACGGCCTCCAACGCTTCCGCAATGCCTACCCGTCCGAGACTGTCAGCCGCGATGACATATTCCATTATATCTACGGGCTTCTGCATTCTGAAGACTATCGCAGCCGTTTCCGCGCCAACCTCGCCAAGGAATTACCGCGCATCCCCTGCGTGAAGCGTGCCAAGGACTATCGCGCGTTTCGCAATGCAGGGCGACGCCTCGGCGAACTGCATGTCTGTTACGAAGATGCCGATCTATATCCGGCAACCATCGACACAGGCGGTGAATTCCGAGAGTGCCCCCCCCCCGGAGATCTACCGCGTCGCGAAGAAAATGAAGCATCCCGGTCCGGCAAATAAAAAGGACCGATCGACGGTAATCTACAACAATCACATCACCATTCGCGACATTCCCAATGCGGCATGGGACTATGTCGTCAACGGCAAGCCCGCGCTTGCCTGGGTCATGGAGCGCCAGTGTGTAAAAACCGACAAGGCGAGCGGAATCGTCAGCGACGCAAATTGTTACGCAACCGAAACAGTCGGCAACCCGCGCTATCCTCTTGACCTGTTCCTGCGGGTCATCACCGTCAGCCTTGAGACAATGGAGATCGTTCGGGCCCTGCCTGAGTTAGAAATCGACTGAAGAATGGCAAGCCCGAAGGTCAAGAGCTTCTCGTCAGCCATCGCGCCCCACCTGTCTGTATAACCAGACAGTGCTGGACTCAGCTCGGTTTTCAGGGCCGCCCTCAACCAAGGTTGCTGCGTTGGATTCATTGGTTTCAAGCCGAGGATGATTCGATCAAGAATCATCCATAGGAACTGCAGGCAACGTTCATCGCCGATTCGATGACGGACCGGCCTGCCGGAGATTCGCCTTCCCGGCTGTTTCTGGGAAACGGGCCTTCGGGCTGACCTCTCGCTGCCGGCCTGCCAGCTGCAGGAAAAACTGCCAGGCAACCCGTCCTGACCGCGCGCCCCGGGTCCTTTGCCATTCCAGCGCACCGGACCGAAGCTCTTCCGGATCAATGTTGATGTCCGCCTTATCGCAGTATCTGCGCACCATCTCAAGATACTGCTCCTGAGAACATGGATGGAATCCCAGCCACAGACCGAAACGGTCGGACAGCGACACTTTTTCCTCAACCGCTTCCGACGGAATCACGGCAGTCGACCGCTCATTCTCGATCATGTCCCTCGGCATGAGATGCCGCCGGTTCGAGGTCGCGTAGAAGACGACATTTTCGGGCCGCCCTTCGATTCCCCCGTCGAGAACCGCCTTCAGCGATTTGTAGTGATGCTCATCGTATGAAAACGACAGATCGTCGCAAAACAGAATGATCCGCTCTTCCCGGGCGCGGAGAAAGGCCAGAAGCCGCCCCAGCGAAGCCAGATCCTCACGGCGGAGTTCCACGAGTTTCAATTCCGGGCGGCCCTCCGCCGCCTCGGCATGCACCGCCTTCACCAGCGATGACTTTCCCATTCCGCGCGCGCCCCAGAGCAGGGCGTTGTTCGCCCGGAACCCGGAAACGAAACGCCTTGTGTTTGCAAGCAGTTCATCGCGCACTCGGTCAATGCCGACCAAGAGCGACAGTTCGACTCTGTTAACCTCATGAACAGGATGAAGCCGGTCAGGCGACGGTTTCCAGACGAACGCGCCGGCAGACGACAGATCCGGCGATTCAGCCGGTTCAGGATTCATCCGTTCAAGGGCCGCGGCAATTCTCTCCAGAGCCGTTCGGGAACTCATTCAGCCGCTGCCCCGCCGCTGTCTTTGACGGTGATCGAATCAACCTTTTTTTCAGCCTCCGCCTGTTTTTTGATCTCTTCGTCATCGTCGCTGTCAAAATCCAGCCCCTGCTCTTTGAGCCGCTGTTTCTGATTTTTCTCGACCTGCCGGACAAGCCAGATCGACACTTCATACAGCCCGTAAACGACAGCGAATAAAATCACTTGAGTGATGACATCCGGCGGCGTCACCAGCGCGGCCACGGTCAGAATTCCGACAACCGCGTATTTGCGCGCCTTTCCCAGCCCCTTCGAGGATACGAGCCCGGCCCGCCCGCAGAGAGTCAACAGGACGGGTAACTGAAAGCACAGCCCGAAAGCGAGGATGAACTTCATCGTCAGCGAGAGATATTCAGCCGCGGAACCTTGAAAAGTGATTCCGGCATCGGCGGCGAATGCGCCGACCGAGTCGGGATTCGCCGTTAATTCGGACTGCTGCTGAAAACCGAGGAAGAAATCAAATGCCAGAGGAATGACAATGTAAAACGCGAAAGCCGCGCCCAGAAAAAACATGATCGGCGACGCGATCAGAAACGGGAGGAAAGCGCGCTTTTCGTTCTTGTACAGACCCGGAGCCACAAATCTCCACAGCTGATGGCCGATGAAAGGAAACGCGAGAATGAAACCGCCCATCAGCGAAATCCTGATGGCGACAAAAAACCCTTCCTGGAGCTTGATCAGGATCAGGCCGCAATCCTGGCTGCGGGTTTCCAAAGCCGTGCACACAGGCTGCGTCAGAAAATTAAAAATCGGATTCCAGACCGCGAAACAGATGACCATTCCAGCCAGGAACGCCGCGACAGACCGCATGAGGCGGGTCCGCAGCTCAGCGAGGTGCTCAACCAGCGGGGCTTTGGTTTGATCAAGACCTTCGTCGCTCATTTGCGAGCGTCTTCGCCGCCGCTTGCATCCGAATTCATGGGATCAGTTGCGCCCGCCGGCGCTTCCTGCCCGGAATCATCCCCGGCGCACTCAGCGGAAACGGCAGACGGTTTCATCTCAGACGCCGGTTCAGATGAAGAAGAATCAGCTGCCGGCGCGTCTTCGCCGTGACCTTTGCCCGTCTGAACGGAGTCGCTGGACGCCTCAGGTGCTTGGGACTCCTCTGTTGTGAAACTACTTGGAAAGCGGCGGGCCGACTGCTGCAATTGGTCCAGTCCGAGCCGTTTGGCCGAAGCCGCCATCCTGAGGTCCGCGGCGACATCCTTGACGCCGCTTTCATCAGCCGCCTGATCCATCGCGCGCTGAAATTCTCTCGCCATTGAACGCATTCGCGCGGTGACGCGGCCCAGAGTCCGAAACATGCCCGGCAGGTCCTTCGGACCCACAACGATCAGCGCCACCACACCGATCAAAAACAGTTCGGTCCAGCCGATATCAAGCATCAAGGGCTGCTTTCATGCTCAGGAGTTCGTGACTTTGTCTTTCGCAGCCGTGTTTTGTGTCTCTTCCGCAGCCGCTTCGATCTCTTTCTTGCCTTCGTTCACGCCTTTTTTGAAAGACGAAATTCCTTTTCCGACTTCACCCATCAAAGAAGCGATCTTGCCGCGTCCGAACAAAACCAAAACGACCACGACGATCAAGACCAATCCAGGCAAACCGATGTTGTTGAACATTGTTTATCTCCTTTTCCTGCGACCAAGTGCACGGAACAAACAAAAAATGAGCACGGCCATCAAAACCAGCCCTGGCAAACCGATGTTGTCCAGCATTGCTTATCTCCCAAAGGCGAACACACAGACATGCGGAACTGCAGAACCCGCACAACGCGCCGAAGCCGTCCGGCGAAGTGCGTATTCTAGCGATATCGGCTGAAATTGCAACTTTTCAATCCCATGTTACCGCACGCGCTGAACTTGCGCGCTCAATGTCGGGATGCCCCGGGCGGGCGAATTCTCAGCGCCATCTCCGAAAAGGCGGACATGAGACGGCCCTGTTTGATTCATGCCCGGCCCGCAGCGGAAACGCGGCGATTCCCGGTCCGGGACTGGATCGCGCATGGAAACATAAAGCACCGGTTCCGCGCAAGGCGCAGCCAGAATTTCTGTCCCGGCTTCGGCAGAAATATGGACGGAACCAAGGCTTTGAAAACCGAAGCGTCGGGTTCGAGGCGAAATTCCACAAGGCTGGAATTTCCCAGAAACACGGAACGGCTGACCTCACCCCGGACCGGAACACCGTCTTGGCTGGAAGGCGCAGGCTCACTGTCTTTGCGGTCAAAATCTATGCGCACATGATGCGGCCGGATCATGATCTCCACATCGGTGCCTTCAACAAGACCGTCAGCGTCGAATTCACCGAATATCGTCGATACACGGGCATTCCGCACAACGCCGTGCACAACGTTCAGATCCGAAAAATACTCCGCCGCTTCCCGGTCGGCGGGATTGAAATACAATTCGAAAGGCGGACTCGTCTGCACGATTCGGCCGTTCCGCATTAATGCGATTTCATCGGCGACCCGCATGGCTTCAGCCGGCACGTGCGTGACCAGCAGCACAGCAGCCCCTTCGTCCCGGAGTATGTCCAAGGTCTCCTCTCTGATGCTGTCCCGGAGCCGGTCGTCGAAACTGGAAAACGGCTCGTCGAGAAGCATGACGCGCGGCCGCGGCGCGACGGCCCGGGCCAGCGCGGCGCGCTGCTGCTCTCCGCCTGAAATCTCATGGGGATAGCGGTCGCGGAGTTTGTTCAGCCTGACTTTGTTAAGGAGTTCATCAATCCTCGCCCTGCGGTCGAACCGCCGCCCAATCAGACCGAACGCGATATTCTCTCTGACCGTCAGATGCGGGAACAAAGCGAAATCCTGGAACATCAGACCGACAGACCGCCTTTCCGCCGGCACATGCAGGTCTTTCCCGGCGACCGCTTCTCCGTCAATCAGCACCTGCCCTGAATCCGGCTCGTCAACGCCGGCGATCAGGCGGAGCAGAGTCGTCTTTCCACAACCCGAGGGTCCCAGAAGACAAGCGACCTGACCGGCCTCAACCTTCAGGGAAATGTTCGAGATGACCGCGGTTCTGCCGAATGTGCGCGACAGCGACTTGACCTGCAGTCTTGGCGGGGATCCGGCCACTGACGTGATGCCTATGTCTGTATCTTACAAATTTAATCAGGTTTAGCGGATAGCATCGCGCTGGGCGGCAAGCAACCTCGCTTCCCGGCCGAAATCAGGTCGTCAGATTGGTAAAGCCGCCGTCATGCAGCAAATTTTGGCCCACAATGTATCCCGCGTGCTGTGAGCACAAAAAGGCGCAAGTCGCGCCGAATTCGGCAGCAGTCCCATACCGTTTGGCAGGGATGACGAATTCGCGGTCCCTTCGGACCAATGCGGGCGTCTTCCCTTCGGCAGTCGCCTTATTGGCGTCCAGAACAGCAGCCCGTTCAGTGTCATGAACGCCCGGCAGCAGATTGTTGATACACACATTGTGCTCCGCGACCTGCCGGGAGATTCCGGCGACGTAGCCGGTGAGTCCGCTCCGCGCGCTGTTTGAGAGTCCAAGCGAGCCGATCGGCGCGCGCACCGACATTGAAGTGATGTTGACCACCCGGCCCCATTTGCGCTTGATCATGCCGGGCACCGCGCGTTTCATCAAATCGATGGGCGTCAACATGTTAGCGTCCAGAGCGGCAATGAAATCTTCCCGGTCCCAGTGGTGCCACATGCCCGGCGGAGGACCTCCGGCATTGGTCACCAGTATATCAGGAGACCCGCAGAGTGACATCAGCGCGTCGCGGCCGTCGCTTCGCGTCACGTCAACGGCTGCCGTCTTCACCTCGACGCCGTGTTCTGAGCGGATGTCGTCCGCTGCGGATTCGAGGGCCTGCTCGCCCCGTGCGCACATCACGAGATTGACGCCGGCCCTGCCCAGCGCCTCAGCGCAGCCGCGGCCGAGTCCCTTGGACGAAGCACAAACGAGCGCCCATTTGCCGTGAATTCCAAGATCCATTGCTACTCTCCTTTTTTGCCGCTGTTTCAATATCAAAACAAGGATTCCACCGTAACACAATTCACCTCAATCCGGTGCCTTTCCCGAATCACCGAAATTTCAATCGAACATCATATGAACAAAATCATCTCTGACCCGATTGACAAACCAGCGCCGCGGAACGCTTAGAACCATCACTCCGCAGCGGCGGTTCCCTCAAGGCGACGAAACGGCTGTCGTGCGGCGCCGAACGGCGGCGGAACAGGGCAATCTGAATGCAATAGGACGGTCCGGTTCCCGCTTGAGGACTTGCATGCGGTCGAATTGAGCGCACGGCCTTTTGATTCCCGGCGGCAGGCCCGCACGGGGTTCACTTTCCGGCGCGTATTCGGGATATCGGGCAAATCGGCGGCAGCAAGACAAGGCTGCGCGCCGCGGCAGTCAAAGGAGATCGTCAATTGTAACGACACCGCCCGCATCGCTCGCGGTTTTTTCTGTGGCCGCGGGGTGCGCACCGGTCTGAATCTCGATTATCCCCCGTTTGTCGTCGCGGTTGAGATCGTCCAGAAGTCCAAGCTGCTGCGATCGGACACAACTCAGATAAGCCCAGTTCGTGGCTCTCGTGAGACCCACGAACATCAGCCGTTTAAGATTGGCGGACGAAGCGTTGGCAAACGAATCCTCGACAAGACGAGGCATAAGGACCGAATCGAAGGTCAGGCCTTTGGCACTGTGGTAGGTCATGACTTTGGGATTCGGGCTGTTGAAATCGATTTTGCGCAAGGAATTCCGTTGATTGGCGGTTTGGCTTTCGGCCTTTATGCCAAATTCCGTCAAGGCTCGCGCGAAACCCGCGACTTGGCGTCGCAGAGGTAACAGGATCACGATGCGCTCAGTCGCGATCATCCGTTCGCGGACCATTTCAACAAGCCGTTCGCGTTCGGCGTCAAAGTCGGGCGCAAGGTACAGCAATGGGCGTTCCGTGGATCCGCTCCAAGTTCGAGACTGCTCGACAAACATGCGTCTTTCCTCAGCGTCATCGACAAATTCGGCCGCAAGCGGAACGAGTGCGGGAGAACAACGAAATGCTGAAAGGAGATTGATGTTCGCGCCTCTTAAGCCGAGTCGCGCCGCGATATCGGGCTCCGTCGCGCCGCCGTCGTAAATCTGTTGCTTGTAGTCGGCACAAACGGTCACGTGATCAGCAACAGCCGTGAGCGTTTCGAAGGCCGAAGCATCAAGGTCTTGCCCCTCGTCTACCAAAACAAAATCGAGAAGTTTTCGTTCACGCCCGCGTGCATGCTCAAGCACTGCTCTTCTTGTGGCTGAATAGTCCGGCCTGCTGCTTTTGCTATCCCAACGCGTTTGGCCGATATGTTCTTCATGATATTCGCGGCACCAGTGATCAAAGGTTGAAATACATTCATCCTCAATGCCGAGTTGCAGGCAAGCGGTGCGGATATAGTCCTTGAGGACGTTAGTGAACACGAGAATCCGGTACCGAGACGGAACTGTTTTGCAGCGGTTTCGAAGACTCGCAGCTCGATGCACGAGAACCAGCGACTTGCCGGAACCGGGAGCGCCCATGATGAATCTGTGCGGCGTGACCGGCGCCTGCACGGCTTTAATCTGCTCTTCCGAAAGATTGGCGTAGGCGACCAGCCAAGCCATGACTAACCCCCGCCCTTCATGATCGGCAGGTCCCCTTCTGCTTCTGGCTCGGGGGACAAATTCCGGCGCTTGCGTTCTTCCTTGCCTTCTGTGACACGGGCCTTATCCCCCAAGGCGCGGGCACCCCGGATATAAGCATCAAGTTCAAAGTCACTAAGATCGCGAGGTGAAGAAAACACCCGGAATGCTTCTTCGAGAAACTCTAAGCGGCCCTCCTTGTCTCCTTCCTCTCCTGAAAGACGGGATCGAAAAACGAAATAACTTCCCTCTCTCTTCCGCGTGATCGCTTCGTCAAGCGCCTTGATCGCTTCAGTACGGTCGCCTCTGCCGTGCCGCAACAGGGCAAGATTGTACAGCGGAGCTCCGCTGCGCTTATCGGCTGCGGCGGATTCTCGGTAAAGCCGTTCAGCGCGCTGGTAGTCCGACATATCATTGCAGATGATGGCCATACGGTTAAGGATCCAACTGACAGAATAAAATCCAGACTTTTGTAATTCTTTGAATAGATCAAGAGATCGTTCGCGCTGCCCGATATCGTCCAAAAGGTCGGCCAGTTGCAGTACCTTTTCGAACTTCTGTTCTCCGGTGAAGGCACCGGATGTAATTTGCCGCTCGAGCTTGTCCACCTCCATCTCTTTCAGATTAGGGTTGATAACATGGCTCAAGGGGTTCTCAAGACGGGTCTGGAACCTCAGCGTTTCGGACGCCCCGCGTTTGGCGATGTCAAGACTCAACACTTGGTTTGCGTCGTAACTGAATTCCAGCGTGAGCGGTTCCCCTCCGCTCACAGGAGATTTGATCTCCCAAGGCTGGCTGAACAGGAGTCGCTGTTCTTCGCCGGCAACGACTTCGACCCGGAGGGTCACGTAATCGTCTTCACTGCTCCGGGGAACAGCGAGGACCTCCTTCGCATGCTTGCCGCCGTCCGGCGGGTAAGGGAGCGGCGTTCCACGAGAGACAAGGGACACCAGACCTTGCTTGGTCTTAATGGAAATGTCGTCGTGACATACCGGGCCAATAAGCCCGACCGTCCCCGTGAGAGCCTTTGTCAACGCTTGCAGGGCGGCACCGCGCGCTACGGCGAGTTTGCGATCTTCGGCATCGGTGAAACTCAGGATGCGGGCGGAAGAAAAATGTTTTGCGAGTTCGTCGCGGCACGTTGGAATGTTTGAACTTCCCCCAGCCAGAAGCACCGTATCGACGTCATGAGCCTTAATCCGTCCGCGCGATAGAGCATCGTCAATCGGAGCGAAGACCGATTGCTCGGTACGATACTCGGACCTCTTCGCATACTGAACGTCGCGGTCGAAGAATGGCGCAAGGATTTTCTTGAATTCCGTGCCTTGCAGCACGGGATGATCCAATTGAATCTCTTTGCCTGAACGCAGGGGGATGACGTAGGTGTCGGGCAGCGCTCTCTCAAGCGGTTCAGCGAACGCAGCGCCGTCGGCTTCAAGCGACCTTCGGCGCTCTATCTCGCGGCACAAACCGATCTTGAGTGATTCCGCCGCGGAACGCAGTGCGGGTTCGATGAAATTCTTCTTGTCATCAAAGGAAAGGCCCGTCTTTTCCAGATCGTTCTGCTTGATTATCTGATCGAACAGCGGCCCGTAGACGATGGCGGCGTCAATGTCGCCGCCGCCCATTCGGTGGAATCGGGAAATCGACAGGGGCGACGCGCCGATAAGCGCGTTTTTTGCCGGACCAGCAAGCTTGAACAGCGCGATATCACAAGTACCGCCGCCATAATCAAACACAAGAAGCCGTCCCGATCCGAAGTCATCTTTTGACCCGTCGCTCAGATGGGCCGCGAAATAATCCACATAGGCGGCGATTGGCTCGTCGAAAAGATCGCCGTTCTCAAGTTCAACGCCGGCCAGTGATGCTGCCTTGATTGTTTCTTGGCGTTGAGCAACCTGAAACGAGGCCGGCACGGTGACGACAATGGCGTCCGGCTTCGGTCCACCGGCAGCGTCCATCAGGAATCGAATCACATGGCCGGCGATTTCTGTCGGCGTTGCGAAACTTTCTGGAGCGCGATGGTAAATCCGGTTGGTGCCTATTTCGTTCTTTGTTTCAGCAAAATAATCAGCGTTACGCTTCAGCTTACGGCTCGGAGCCTGCGCAATCAGCCGCTTGGCTCCCTCGCCGATAAAGCGTTTGTTGTTAAACAAAGTGACCACGGAGGGGACCAATGCGCCCGTAAACCGGCCGGCTAGAGTTTCCTGATCAACTTCGAGGCAGGTAATATGAACTTCCTCCGGGCATTCCGGGTCCCAAAGCGCCTCGGCGACGACGGAGTTAGTTGTCCCCAGATCTATTCCCAAAACCCTGATGTTCCGTTTCGGAAGATCTTGGGACTGAACACGCTCGAGAAGCCACCCGATGTTCATTGAAGGATTCATGTCGGAGATGTCCGTGCAGATTTAATTCGCCCCGAATAAACTCTGAAACGCATCGCCTCAAGCGCGATGGACATCAGCGGCTGAAAATCAGGGACAAGCAACAGCTGCCGCTCCCTGTGAACTAGTTGCAGATGAGTCACCTGCTCGGCGACCTCGCGGCCTGCCGTGATCTCCGCCCGACGAAGCTCCCAAGTCTTCTGCTGTTTCAGCCAAAGTTGCGGCGTCGTCCCTAAATGCCGCGCAAGCCGCAGGGCTGTGTCCGCACTCGCTCCGCGTCAGCCGTTCAGGATCATCTCCACCCGATTCATCGGCACGCCCAACGCCCTCGACGCGCACCAGCCGACAGCCCGAATCCTTCGATTTCATCCTGTAGAATTTCACCAGGGTGCACCAGCCTCACAACCCCTGTGGATAACTCCTTATGGTTATCCCTGGTTTGATTCATATGAGGCCGTCCGGCGCACTTTCGGCGCGGACATCCCTATTCAGCGCTGTCAGGTTCACAAGACCCGCGACATCACCGACCGTCTCGCTGTGAAACACCATGCCGCCGCGCTGAGGACGCTCAGACAGGCCTGGGAGGCAGCTGACGCCGACAAGGCCGAGCGCCTGATGCGCAACCTGGTTCAGCGGTTCGAACAGAAGGCTCCGGATGTCTCCCGGCCGATACTTAAGGTTGGACGAGGTCCTGGCCGTCGCTGGGCTCAACCTGCCGTTCGAGATGCGGCGGTCGTGGGCGAGCACGAACATCATCGAGTCGATGAACAGCACGATCCGGCAGGTCTGCCGCAACGTGAAGCACTGGAGAAACGCCGGGACAGTTCTGCGGCAGCCCGCGGCCGGCATGACAGCGGCCGGGAAGGGTTTCCACCGCATCAAGGCCTGCAGGAAGCTGCCCGTTCTCAAAGCCGCTCATTTTCAACATCAATCGGGACATTCTTCCTAACGAGCCCTCAACACCAATTGTGTTTGGCTCAATTTACAAATCGTATGCATAGCTTTTCGGCTCCGGCAGAAAAATGTGCGGTAGGAGGCATTTTTGAGCCCAACATACTGATAATATTGCAGAATAGTTGCCGAAGTATCTGGCAAAACCGCTTATGATCTATGACCTCTATTTCCTTGTATACAACTACATTACAGTATGGATGCGCATACGATTTGTAAATTGAGCCTTGTGTTTCAGCTTGATAGGAAATATCCTTGTCCCGGCGGACGTTGAAATTTTTGCACGTCTCTGGCAAGGTTTCTGTGAGTGTGTAAAGCGTTTCGAAGCGGATGTGCCGGGTTTTCCGGATACTTCCTGACAGACCGGGGCCCACGACTTAACCGATGACGGCACTTGCTTGCGGAAATAGGCTGGACAATCATGACAGACATATCCTTTGACACACATGCCGCCGTCAAGAGGCTTGAAGCCAAAGGCTTCAGCACGGAAAAGGCCGAAGCGATTACCGAAGCGGTGCGGGAGGGCGTTACCGGCGGAGTCGCCGCCAAAGCTGATATTGTGGAAGCGAAGAGCGAATTCAAGACTGACATTGCCGAGGCGAAGGGCGAACTCAAGGCTGAAATTGCCGAGGCGAAGAGTGAACTTAAGACTGACATTGCCGAGGCGAAGAGCGAATTCAAGGCTGAAATTGCCGAGGCGAAGAATGAATTCAAGGCTGAAATTGCGGAAGTGAAGAATGAATTCAAGGCTGAAATTGCCGAAGCGAAGGGCGAACTCAAGACTGAAATTGCCGAAGCGAAGGGCGAACTCAAGACTGAAATTGCGAAAGTGAAGAGCGAACTCAAAGCTGGCATTGCGGAAGTGAAGAACGAATCCAAGGCTGACATTGCAAGGCTTGAGTCCAAGATGGATGCTTGGCACAAAGTTCAGTTGGCGTTTTGGGTTGTCTTGTTCGGGGTGCTTATCCTGCCGAAGCTGGCTGATTGGCTCAACATCACTATGCCCGGCGGCTGATTCGGACTCTTCGGAATCCGGCTGGTTCACGGGAGAACCCTTTCGCCGAGCCGAGCAGCTCTGCCGTTTTGACCATGCCAAGGCTTGCATGGACAGAATTAATCTGCAGTATGCGATCGTCAGCGAATCGTTCAATCCGAATGCCATTTTCTGACGGTTCTGAATAATGCGCCGCAAGGCAAGGGCATTGAGTTTGAAATGCGCGGGCGCGTCTATTATTCCTTGCGCCGCGCTAGCGGGCTGCCAGTAGTCATGTCCTGGCTGGCGGCCCGCGCCTTTGCAAAATCAGTCTTTTTGCGAAAAGCCCTGATCAGCCTACGTTAGAAAAACGAAGCGTTTCGGCGGGCCAAATCGGCCAAAACACCAACTCCAACCCGCTTGATAAATTTGAAATGACTTTAACTGTTCAGCATCCATGTTCCGATTCAAGGGCGTTCCGGGAAAAATTCGGCCCTTATTTCCCTTTTCACACGTAACTGCTCAGCCGGGGCACTTTCCTTGCTGAGGGATATCACCGCCGTGGACAACCAAGAATTTCGGTCCGATGGCGTCAATTGCGTGTCCGTCGGAATCTCCGCTGGTATCCGGTCCACTGGCCGATGCCTGCCGCTTCTTGCCGCTGGCATGCTCCGGACGCTTGGCGACGCCAGCCCGCCATGTGAGCCGGGTACTGTCCGAATCGGCATCTTCGAATCGTCGAACCGCGTTCGCATCCGGGCGTAATAACCTTCCCAGCGCGACCGGCTTGGTTTATCTGCGAGAGTGCCGTTACGGGAAGTTTTTCGGAATACTGGGCATGAGGGGGTTGGCAGCGCATCAGGGACACGGGCAGTACCAAGGCGGTTCGCAGGCAATCCAGAAGAAGAACCCGCCGGATTTGCTGCAAGTTTCAATGTTCCGATGCCGCCGTCGCCGACTGCGGGTTCCAAACAGGACCATCCGTTTGGTCATATGGACCGGCGGACGGTCCAATACAGGCAGCCGTCCGAATACGGCACAAGTCCCGCTTCATACCTGCTGTCTGCCATCCTCTTCTTCTTCAGGCTGCAGGATTTCCACGCAATGGCGTCGCCAAAGGAAAACGCGGGACCGATGAGCATGACGATTTACCGAAGCGCTTTACTCCGCCGAAAGGAACAGCAGAAAGTTGGTGACATCAGCGGTCATACGGGATATAATTGCCAAGAAAATGCGGACAATTTTTTGAGGAAGCCGACACGGGCCGGTTCAAAGTCAATTTTTCAAATTCTTGCGCTGAATACCATGAAGCGGAATTCACACTCTCCGTTGCAGGAATGCTCCCGCAGGACACGGCTGACCGCTGTTCTGGAAACTGTTTGAGCCGATCTGCGCCGTCCGCAACAAAAAACTGAAGGTCACATGACAGAATTTTCCAGCCTCGGACTTTTTCCATCTGTTTTGTCCGCGGTTCACGCCGCAGGATACGAAGAGCCGACTCCCATACAGTCCCAAGCGATACCGCCGGCATTGGAAGGCCGCGACGTTCTGGGCATCGCGCAGACCGGAACCGGAAAAACGGCCTCGTTCGTTCTGCCGATGGTCAATGCGCTGATCCAAGGACGGGCCAAGGCGCGTATGCCGCGTTCTCTTGTTCTCGCGCCAACCCGCGAACTGGCGACGCAGGTGGCGGACAGTTTCGCGACCTATTCGGCGAATTCCAATCTCTCAATGGCGCTGTTGATCGGCGGCGTGTCTTTTGCGGAACAGATTGCCCTGGTGAGCCGCGGCGTGGATGTCCTGATCGCGACGCCGGGCCGCCTGCTGGATCACTTCGAGCGCGGCCGACTGCTGCTCTCAGGAGTCCAAATCGTCACTGTGGACGAGGCTGACCGGATGCTGGATATGGGCTTCATCCCCGATATCGAGCGCATTTTCCGTTTGACTCCCTTCACCCGTCAGACATTTTTCTTCTCGGCGACGATGGCGCCGGAAATCGAGCGGATAACTGATGAGTTTCTTTCCAACCCGGTCCGGGTGGAAGTGACGAGAAGGGCCAGCGTGGGTGAGAACATCAGTCAGGTGGCGGTGATGTTCAATCCCGCCAAGCGGAACGCGGCGTTCAAGGAGAAACGGGCCCTGCTGCGGCAGGTGATCAAGGCGCGCGACGACGAAATCACCAACGGCATCATCTTCTGCAACCGCAAGGCGGATGTGGATATCCTTCTAAAATCCCTGCGGGTCCACAAGATTGACTGCGCCGCGATCCACGGCGATCTTGACCAGTCGGTGCGGACCGGCGTTCTCAATGATTTCCGGGACGGCGGCAGACGTTTTCTGGTCGCATCCGATGTCGCCGCGAGAGGACTCGATATCCCCAACGTCAGCCATGTTTTCAATTTCGACGTTCCGGTGAATCCTGAAGACTATGTGCACCGGATCGGCCGAACCGGGCGGGCGGGCCGGCCGGGCACAGCCGTGACTTTGGTCGGGCCCAAAGAACTGAAGGCTCTCGACGCCATCGAATCTTTGGCGGAATGCCGGATTTCGCGCGAATCCGCCGCTGCGGAATCCCGCGGCCCGAACGCCGCCGCCCGGAAAACTCCGGGCGGCGACGCGAAGAAACCGCGCCGGGCGGAAAGCGGGCCGGGAACACCGCCGAAGCGACGGAAAGAACCGGCGCCGCCGGATAAAGTGACCGCGGATTCGCGGGACAGGAATCTGCCGCCGATCATCGGAATGGGCGACCATGTTCCGGATTTCCTGAAACGCGATTTCAACAGGCAAGTGCCAGCCTGATCAAGAGAAGGCGGACACTGACATCAGACACTGGCCAGCAGAACGCTGGCCAACGGAGTCTTTCCACATTCATTCGCAACCGCCCGCCGAGCCGCGATGGCGATTTCACGCTCCAGAAACTCTTTGTCAGGCTCTCCGTTCAGATCCGGACTCCGCAGCCGGTCCTCGACGGCGCTCATCACCGCGGGTTCGAGCGCATCGCCGCTGCCCGTTTCCAGCCCGGCGCATTTCACAGCGACCTCGAATTCATGGCGGCGGCGTCCGAACGAGACCGCCACCGCGACCGACCCGCCGCGCGCCATCCGCAGCCGGTCACGGACAGTTCCCGAAGTTGAAGAAATCACCGCCTTGCCGTCAAGATACCGCCTGCCGGCGGCGCCCTCTTCATCGCTGACGGAGCCGCTCACCAGATCCAGCATCTGACCGTTACCGGCTACGGCCGATCTGAACCCGTTTTCCCTCGCCAGTTCAGCATGCTCGACCAGATGTCTGATCTCGCCGTGCATCGGAACGACCAGTCTCGGCGACAGTCTGCGCTGCAGTTCGGTCAGATCCGGCCGGTTGGCATGCCCGGAGACGTGGTAGATCCCGTCGTGATCCTCGATCACCTTCACACCGGCGGCGGAAAATCTGTTCACCACGCGGGCCACCGACAATTCATTGCCGGGAATGGTTTTCGACGAGATCAAGACCGTGTCGCCGGGAACGAGCTTGAATCCCCGGAACCGGCCGTGCGAAAGCTGGGATGTCGCCGACCGGGGTTCGCCCTGACTGCCGGTGGTCAGGAGCAGCAGCCTGTCACGCGGCAGTCCCAGCGCGGACTCCGGATCCAGGAAAGGTGGAAAACCCGTCATCACGCCCGACTCCACAGCGACGTTGACCATGCGGTTCATGGCTCTGCCGAGCAATACCGCGGACCGGCCGGCTTCCTGTCCGGCGAGGGCGATCCGCCGGACGCGGGCCACGTTTGACGCGAATGTCGTCGCGGCCACGATCCCCTCGGCTCCGGCGATCATTTCCGACAGCGGCGGTCCGACGCTGGATTCCGGGCGGCCTCTGCGGCGGACGAAAATGTTGGTGGAATCGCAGACCAGCGCGGCGATGCCGTCCGCCCCGGATTCCCGCAAGGCGGCGCGGTCAAACTCAGCCCCGGCCGACGCGTGCCCGGCGAACTTGAAGTCGCCCGTGTGAACGATCCGGCCGGCCGGGGTGTCGATGACCAGTGCCGAAGCTTCCGGAATTGAATGAGTCACCGGCACGAAACGGACGTTGAACGGTCCGGCTTTGACAATGCTGGGACTGACATCGGCGCAGCGGACGACATCCGGCGGGATCTGCGCTTCTTCCAGCTTGTTCCGCGCGACGGCGGATGTGAACCGCCGCGCATGGACGGGCACCCTGACACTGCGGAGCAGATGCCCGATGGCGCCGAGATGATCTTCATGGGCATGCGTCAAAAAGACACCTTCGACCCGGCCGGCCCGCCTTTCCAGCCAAGCCGTATCAGGAAGAACAAGATCGACGCCCGGAGCGGTTTCCATGTCCGGAAACGCGACTCCCGCATCGACGACGATGAGCCTCTCCCGGCCGGCGCGTCCATAGCCGTAGACATACATATTCATGCCGATCTCGCCGGCGCCCCCGAGAGGAAGATAAATCAGCCGCTTCTCCGCCATCGACGTCAAGACCTGTTGAATCTGTGAATCAGGGCCAGCCCCAGCACCGTCAGATCACTGTTCACATGGTCGAACACAGTCTGCTCTCTGCCGAAAAGACCGGCAAGCCCCCCGGTGCCGATGACCCGCATCGGCCGGCCGCGTTCGCTCCGGATGCGGACGCAGATGCCTTCAACCATACCGAGATACCCCCAGTAGATTCCCGAATGGAGGCAGTCCCGCGTATTGGTTCCGACCACCCTGTCCGGCCGGGCGACCTCGACATGGGGAAGCGCCGCCGCGGCTTCATGAAGAACCTGCACCGAGAGTTCCACGCCCGGAGCTATGGCTCCTCCGATATAGGCGCCGTCCTCAGCGATCACGTCGAATGTCGTCGCGGTCCCGAAATCAACCACGATCAGGTCGCCGCCGTACTGCGAGAACGCGGCCGCCGCATTGACGATCCTGTCGGCTCCGACATGCGCTCCCTCATCCACTCTGGGCATGACCGGAAGCCGGCATTCCGCGCTCCCGACGATCAACGGCTCCGTTCCGAAATACCGCCTGCACAGCGACTTGAGGTGAAACAAAGCGTTGGGGACCACGGATGCGATCACGACGTCGTCAACCGGCCCCGTCCCGCAGGATTTCAGCAGCGCCGAGAGCCACACATAATATTCGTCTCCGGTGCGGCAGCCGTCGGTGGCGCACCGCCACTGGCGGACCACGCTGTCTTCGTCCAGAACAGCGAACACCGTGTTGCTGTTGCCGACATCAACCGCCAGAAGCATGCCCGTCTCCGTCATCCAGCATCATATCACCGGCGGCGAAACGGAACCGTTCGCCCTCAGCCAGCAGAACAGCGCTCCCGTCACCGTCGATGCCCTCGAATTTGCCGCTGACGGTTCTGCCGGAGGCGCGCATCCGCACATCCGTTCCCAAGCCGGCGGCGCAGCCGAGCCAATCGCAGCGGACCGCTGAGAATCCATCCGCCTGAAACTGGCCTTCGCGGCGCTGAAACGAACAGGCCAGACGCCGCAGAAAATCTTCGGGGCTGACCGAAACGCCGGTTTCACCGACCAGACTGACAGGATGCGGAGCCGCGCCGTCAGGCTGGATGATGTTCGGGGCGCTGTTCAGATTCACGCCGAACCCGATGATCAGACGCAGCCCGCCCTCTTCCGCCGCGCATTCCAGAAGTATCCCGGCAAGCTTGCCGCGGTTAAGAAGAAGGTCATTCGGCCATTTCAGCTTGAAACGGCACCCGTCGCCGGCCAGATCGACGCAGGCGTCCCTCAGCGCCAGCGCGGCGGTGTAGGTGCGGAGCGAAGCTGTCCCGCGATCTTCGGCGGACATCACCAGACTCGCGGAAAAATTTCCCGGGGCGGAGAACCAAGGGCGGCCCCGGCGGCCCTTGCCGGAGGTCTGCATCCGGGCCATGATCCAAGTTGGCCGGTCAAGTTCAGCAGCGATCCGCATGCCTTCAGCGTTGGTGCTGTCGACGATGTCGAGCGACTTGCGTCCGACGCCTTTCGGCCAGGATTCCATTCAGTTAAGCAGAGCCTGCGCCGCACCGCCGGCGATTTCCGTCAGTTCGAACAAATTGATAACTCCCGCCACCATGGCGACAGCGGCGGCCAGCAACACGGCCACCCCGACAGCGCTCATGGAATCGTCAAGAACTTCGTTCTCCTCGCCGAAATACATGAAATAGACAATCCGGAGATAGTAATAAGCGCCGATTACCGAAGCCACGCCGCCAGCGACGGCCAGCCACAGCAGCCCGGCCTCGACAGCCGCCAGAAATACGTAAAATTTCGCGAAAAACCCGACCATCGGCACGATGCCGGCCAGTGAAAACAACAACACGAGCAGAGCCAGCGCGCGCGCCGGGGCCTGCCGCGAATACATATTCAGCGCTCCGATGTCGGTCACATGCCAGCCGTCGCGCCGCATGGAGAGAATGAAGGCGAACGCACCGACATTCATGGCCACGTAAATCACCATGTAAATCAGCATCGCTTTGACGCCCTGCGCGGTCGCGGCCGCCAGTCCCATCAGCGCGTAACCCATATGCGCAATCGACGAATAGGCCATCAGCCGCTTGATGTCGCGCTGGCCGATCGCGGCCACGGCCCCGAGAAACACCGAGGCAACGGACAGAATAGCGATGATGAGCCGCCAGTCGGCCGACGCCGCGCCGAACGCTTCGAACAGGACCCGGGCGAGCAGCATGACCGCGGCCACTTTCGGCGCCGTGGCGAACAGCGCCGTGACCGGAGTCGGCGACCCTTCATAGACATCCGGCACCCACATATGGAACGGAGCGGCGGACACTTTGAACGCCAGCCCGACCAGAATGAAGACCAGACCGTAGAGCAGCCCAGGCGGCATCTCGCCGGCCGCCGCCGCGGACACGCCGGAAAACAGAGTGGTGCCCGAATAGCCGTATGCCAGCGAGGCCCCGAACAGCAAAATTCCCGACGACAGGGCGCCGAGCACGAAATATTTCAGCCCGGCCTCCGTGGAACGCGCGTTGTCCCGCTGAAACGCGGCCAGCACGTAAAGCGATAGCGACTGCAGTTCGAGACCCATGTACAGAACCATCAGATCGCTTGCCGACACCATGACCATCATGCCGAGAACCGCGAAGGCGGCCAGAACCGGAAATTCAAAGTCAAGCATCCGGCTCCGCCGGAGAAAATCGCGGCTGATCAGCAGCACCAGAGCCGTCGCTGAGAGAATCATGACCTTGGCGAACCGGGCGAAGAAATCATCGGTGAACGCGCCGCCGAACGCGGTGCGCGTGCCCTCGGGCGAGAAACCGATCCACACGGCCAGCCCGGCGAAAACAAGCGGCGTCATCCAGTGAACCGGGGAGCCGGTCCGTCCGGACTTCCCGAACACGCCCCACATCAGCGCCGCTGCCGCGTAAAGCGCCAGCGCGAGTTCCGGCAGAACAGCCGCCGTGTCCTGTGCCAACATCAGCCGCTCAGCCTAGTTTCCGCCGGCGGCCGCTTGGCGGCTTTCGGCTGCCTGCGATGCCAGCTGCTCGGTGCTGGCGCCGATGACGTCCGTCACGATGCTGGGATAGACTCCCAGAAGCAGCGTCATGGCGACGAGCGGCGCGAAAACGAGCTTTTCCCTTTGGTCCATGTCCGCGATCATCGACAAAGACGCCTTGACGAGATCGCCGAACACCACGCGCCGGAACAGCCAGAGCGCGTAGCATGCCGAAAGAATGACCCCGGTGGCGGCGAATGCCGCCGCCCAGCTGCTGTACCGGAACGCGCCGGCCAAAGTGAGGAATTCGCCGACGAATCCGCTCGTGCCGGGCAGCCCGACGTTGGCGAGCGTGAAGAACATGAAAATCAGCGCGTAAACCGGCATCCGCACCGCCAGCCCGCCGTAATCGTCAATGCCTCTGGTATGCATCCGGTCATAGATCACGCCGACGCACAGAAACAGGGCCCCCGATATGAAACCGTGGGAAATCATCTGGAAAATCGCGCCGTCGAGTCCCTGCCGGTTGGCCGCGAAAATCCCCAGAGTGACGAATCCCATATGCGCGACCGAAGAATAAGCGATCAGTTTTTTCATATCCTCTTGCATCATCGCCACCAGCGAGGTGTAGATGATGGCGGCCACGCTCAGCCACATCACGAACGGGGCCAGGATTTCCGATGCCACCGGAAACATCGGCAGGCTGAAGCGCAGAAAACCGTAGCCGCCCATTTTCAGGAGAATCGCGGCCAGTATCACCGAACCGCCGGTCGGGGCCTGCACATGCGCGTCCGGCAGCCAGGTATGGACCGGCCACATCGGCAGCTTGACGGCGAAGGAGGCGAAAAACGCCAGCCACATTACCGTCTGGACGCCGCCGGCCACGGTGATGCCGAGAATCTCGATCGTGTCCGACGGAACGCTGAAATCCAGCAGGACGGCGATGTCGGAACTTCCCGCCATCGCCCACAGCGCGATCATGGCGATCAGCATCAGGATCGATCCGAGCAACGTGTAGAGGAAAAACTTGAAGGCCGCGTAAATCCGCTCTTTTCCGCCCCATACGCCGATGATGAGGAACATAGGGATCAGCCCGGCCTCGAAAAACAGATAGAACAGGACCATGTCGAGGGAGCAGAACACGCCGATAATGAAGGTTTCCAGAACCAGAAAGCTCGCCATGAACTCCTTCACCCGGTGGGTGACGTTCCAGCAGGCCAGCACGGTGACCGGCATCAGCATCGTCGTCAGCATGACGAACAGGACGCTGATCCCGTCGATGCCGACCTTGTAGCGCAGACCGAACAGCCACTCCGCCTCCTCCACAAGCTGGAAACCGGCGCTGGACGGATCAAACTCGATGAACACGAAAACGGAGATCAGAAAGGTCGCCGCGGTGGTCGTGATCGTCAGCAGCTTGACGTCCCGCTGCGCCTGCTCGTCTTCGCCGCGCAGAAACAACATCATGATCGCGGCCGCCGCCAGCGGAGCGAACATCATGATGGAAATCAGATTGCTCACCCGCCGCCTCCAATGACCGCGGCCGCGGCAATCAGCAGCACCGCGCCGGCCACCATGACGAACGCGTAATGGAAAAGATAGCCTGACTGAAAACGCCCGGCGAGACGCGTCAGGAACGGCACCGCCCCCATCGCGACGGCATGCAGCGTCCCGTCAATGACGCCCAGATCCCCGCGCTTCCACAGAAACTTCCCGGTCCATTTGGCCGGCCTGACCAGCAGAAATTCATAAATTTCGTCAAAATACCATTTGTTCAGAAGGAACAGGTAAAGCGGCCGCTGCGCAGCGGCCAGCCGTCCGGCCAGCGCCGGAACCCGGATGTAGAAAAGCCAGGCGAGAGCCAGCCCCGCGGCCATCGCCGCAAAGGGAGCCGCCTTGACCCATTTAGGCGCATGGCGGGCCGCTTCCAGGACGCTGTTGCCCGCCCCGGCGAACACCGATTCCCCGAACCACTCTCCGGCGTGTTCGCCGAAGAACGGCTCGTACCAGATCATGCCGGCCGCGGCCGAACCGACGGCCAGCGCGGCGATCGGCGCCAACATGGTCCAAGGCGGCTCATGCGCGCGCTCATGAGCGTGAAGATCGCCGCGCGGGACGCCGAAAAACGTCAGGAACATCAGGCGCCAGGAATAAAAACTGGTCATCAGCGCCGCCGCCGCGAGCAGCCAGAACGCGAAACCGCCCGGCCCGGAACCGGCCGCGAACGCGGATTCAATGATCGCGTCTTTAGACAGGAATCCGGCGAACCCGATATGCGTGAGCGGGATGCCGACGCCGGTGATCGCCAGCGTGCCGATCAGCATGGTCCAGAACGTCCAGGGAATCTTCGACCGCAACCCGCCGTATGCCCGCATGTCCTGTTCATGGTGCATCGCGTGAATCACCGATCCGGCGCCGAGAAACAGCAGCGCCTTGAAAAAAGCGTGGGTGAAAAGATGGAACATCGCGGCCTGGTAGACGCCGACTCCCGCCGCCGCGAACATGTAGCCGAGCTGCGAACAGGTGGAATACGCGATCACCCGTTTGATGTCGTTCTGAACAAGGCCGACTGTGGCCGCGAAAAAAGCCGTCGACGCGCCGATGACCGTGACCGCGGCCAGCGCCCCGGGAGCGAATTCGAACAGCGGCGAAAACCTGCAGACCAGGAACACCCCCGCGGTCACCATGGTCGCGGCATGAATCAGAGCCGAGACGGGAGTCGGGCCTTCCATGGCGTCCGGCAGCCAAGTGTGGAGAAACAGCTGCGCCGACTTTCCGCAGGCGCCGACGAACAGGAGCGCCGCGGCCAGTTCCGCCGCGTTGAGCCGCATCCACAGGAAACCGACTTCCGTCGCCGCAAGCGATTGGGCTTCCGCGAAAATCACCGGGAACCGAACCGAACCGGTCAGTAGGAACAACGCGAAAATGCCGAGCATCAGTCCGAAATCACCGACGCGGTTGACAATGAACGCTTTGATGGCGGCGGCGTTCGCGGAAGGTTTCCGGTAGTAGAACCCGATCAGCAGATAAGACGCGACGCCGACGCCCTCCCAACCGAAAAACAGCTGCACCAGATTGTCCGAAGTGACCAGCGCCAGCATCGCGAAGGTGAAAAAAGACAGGTAGGCGAAAAACCGCGGCTTGTAGGATTCGTGCTCTTTCCAGTGCGGATCGTCGTTCATATAGCCGAAACTGTACAAGTGGACGAGCGATGAGACCGTCGTCACCACTACGAGCATGACAGCCGTCAGCCTGTCGAGACGGACTGACCAGTCGGACGACATCGCGCCGCTGTCGATGAACCGGAACAGCCGCACCGATACGGTTTCGCCGCCGAAGCTGAAAAAAACGATCCAGCTCAGAACGGCGGCCGCGAACAGCAGAGCGGTCGCGAATATCACTGACGCCCGCTCGCCCAGATGCCGATGGCCGAAACCGCAGACGGCCGCGCCCAGAAGCGGACCCAGAACGATCGTCGCCAGAAAAATCGGCGTCATCCCGCGTTAACCTTTCATCAGACTGACATCGTCAACGGCGATCGAATTCCGGTTGCGGTGGAAACAGACGAGAATCGCCAGCCCGATCGCGGCTTCGGCAGCTGCGACGGTAAGGACAAACAATGTGAATACCTGGCCGGTCAAATCGCCGAGATGCACTGAAAACGCGACCAGATTGATGTTCACGGCCAGCAGCATCAACTCGATCGACATCAGGATCACGATGATATTCTTCCGGTTCAGGAAAATACCGAACACGCCGATGACGAACAAAGCCGCTGCGACCGCAAGATAATGCTCCAGACCTGTCAATTCCGGTCTCCCGCCGGCGGCCTGAGATCCTTCAACTCGATTGACTCCGCCGGATCGCGGTAAATCTGCGACAGTATGTCCTGCCGTTTGACGCCGGCCCGGCGCCGGTGCGTGAGAACGATGGCCCCGACCATGGCGACGAGCAGGATCAGCCCGGCACTCTGGAAAAGCAGCACGTATTCCGTGTAGATCAGTTCGCCCAGTGCCGGCGTGTTGTGCGTTTCATCCGCCGGGGGCGCGACGGACCGGCGGAGGCCGGAGGCCAGGTCCGAGGTCTTCCAGTTGCCGATTTCCATCCCCAGCATCATCAGAAGAACGGCGCCGATCAGCAGCCCGACGGGAATATAGCGGGCCATTCCGGCCCGGAAAGCCGCGAAATCCACATCTAGCATCATCACCACGAACAGGAACAGAACCGCCACCGCGCCGACATAGACGATGATCATCAGCATGGCCACAAACTCGGCCCCCTGCAGCACGAACAGACCGGCCGAAGACAGAAACGCGAGAATCAGCCACAGGACGCCGTGGACCGGATTTCTCGCCAGCACCACGCACAGGCCGGCGGAGACGGCGGTCAGAGCGAACAGATAAAATGCCAGAGTCTGCATAACCATCAGCGGGCGGCCTTCCTGCGCGCTTCGGACCGGGCGCCGTTACCGGTACGGCACATCAAGTTCAATGTTGGCGGCAATTTCCGCCTCCCATCTGTCGCCGTTCGCGAGCAGCTTTTCTTTGTCGTAAAAGAGTTCTTCCCGCGTTTCGGCGGCGAACTCGAAATTCGGGCCTTCGACGATGGCATCCACCGGACACGCTTCCTGACAGAACCCGCAATAGATGCATTTCGTCATGTCGATGTCGTAGCGCGTGGTCCGGCGGGAACCGTCTGACCTGGGTTCCGCGTCAATGGTGATCGCCTGCGCCGGACAGATCGCCTCGCACAGTTTGCAAGCGATGCACCTCTCCTCGCCGCTGGGATAGCGCCTCAGCGCATGCTCGCCCCTGAACCGCGGCGAGAGCGGCCCCTTCTCGTGCGGGTAGTTGACCGTCGCCTTGGGCGCGAAAAAATATTTCATTCCCAGCCGGAAACCGGCGAGAAAATCCAGCAGCAGCGTGTATTTCGCCGCCCGGACCAAATCTATCTTTTTCAGCATTTCTCAGCTCCCGACCGCCCAGCGGACGTAAAGTCCGCCCAGCCAGCCATAATGCGCGAACAGGCCGGTCAAAGCGACCCAGCTCAGCGACAGGGGAAGAAAAACCTTCCACCCGATCCGCATCAGCTGGTCATAGCGGTAGCGCGGAACCACGGCTTTGACCAACGCGAACAGGAAAAAGAAGACCGCCATCTTCCCGACCATCCACAATGCGCCGTCAGGTAGACCGGGTATAGGCGACAGCCACCCGCCGAAAAACAGAATCGACATGAGGGCGCACATCAGGAGAATCGCAATATACTCGCCTGCCATGAACAGGAGGAACGGGGTCGACGAATATTCCACCTGATATCCGGCGACCAGTTCCGACTCCGCTTCCGGGAGATCGAACGGGGGACGGTTGGTCTCGGCGAGCGCGGAGACGAAGAACAGAACCGTCATCGGCAGATGCGGCAGCCAGTACCAGGAAAAGAAACCCGCGGAGCCGTCCTGCGCCCGCACGATATCGCTGAGATTCAGCGACCCTGTTGAAATCAGGATGCCGACGATGATGAAACCGATGGAAACCTCATAGGATATCATCTGCGCCGCCGAGCGCAGCGATCCCAGAAAAGCGTATTTCGAATTCGCCGCCCATCCGCCCATGATCACGCCGTAGACCTCGAGCGAGGACACGGCGAATATGAACAGTATGCCGACATTCAGATCCGCCAGCGCCCACCCGTCCGCGAAGGGAATGACGGCCCAGGCCGCCATCGCCAGGAAGAAAGACAAGAACGGCGCCAAGAGAAACACCGGACGGTCCGCGCCCGCCGGTATCACGATCTCCTTGACCACATATTTGAGCGCGTCCGCCGCTGACTGCAGCAGGCCGAACGCCCCGACCACGTTGGGTCCCCGGCGCATCTGAACCGCCGCCCAGATCTTGCGGTCGCCGTAAACCAGAAACAGCAGCGAGATCATCACGAACCCGACCAGAACCAGACTCTGCGCCAATATCAGGACAAACGTCCCGATCCCTGTTTCGAAGAACGGAGTCACGGGGCCGTCCGGTCCCGGCCCGGCAGCGGCCCGCGGCCGGTCCGCCGCTCAGGCAGCGAGCGCATCCGCTGCTCCGTCAGAGGCCTGCGCGGCAAGCTCAGCCATCAGGGGCGACGCGCGCAGGATCGGGTTGGTCAGATAAAAAACGCGGGCAGACCTGACGAACGCGTCGTCCGCGCAGAGAACTCGCGGCAACAGCTCGAGTCCGTTGTCCGGGACCTGGTCCAAGGACTGCAGATGCGGGTGATCAGAAAACAGGGCCGTCCGCAGCTGCCGCAAAGTGTCGAACGGCAGGCTTTCTCCCAATTCACCGGAGACGGCCCGGACAATGGCCCAGTTCTCTTTCGCGGCACCGGGCGGAAACGTCGCCTTTGCGGCCATCTGCGGGCGTCCTTCGGTATTCACGAAAATCCCTGATTCCTCGGTGTAGAGGGCGCCCGGCAGCACCAGATCCGCCCGTCCCGCGCCGCGGTCGCCGTGGCTGCCCTGATAAATCACGAACGGACCCGCCGGAATGTCGATTTCGTCGACGGCGAGGCTGTAGATCGTCCGGACGCCGTCCAGAGCCGAGTCCAGCCCGCCGGGATTCGTGAACCCGGCATCCATCGCGCCGACCCGGCCCGCCGCCGTGTGCAGGACCAGCATGCCGGATCCCTTTGACCCCAGTTCCATCGCCGCGGCGAGAACCGCGGCCCCGCTTCCGCCCTGAAGGCCCGCCTGTCCGACAATGACAAGCGTGTCCTCATGGTCGCCGCCCCGGTCAACGAATTCCTGGAAGCTGCCCGCGCCGGCGCCCAGGCGTTCATAACCGTAGGTCAAATCGCAATCAGGTCCGAACAGACCTATTGACGCTCCCCGCAGCCATGCCTTGCGGATGCGGGCGTTCAGAACAGGCGCTTCGTCCCGCGGACAGGTTCCGACAAGGATGATGCGGCCGGCGCAGTCGATATCCTCAATGCGGGCTGTTCCGACATAGCCGGACCGGTTTCCCGCCGGCAGCGCGGCGCGGTCGGTTCTGCACTCCTTCAAGCCGCCGAGACCGTCGATCATCCTGCCGAGCGCGTAAACCGCCTCCGTTGGAGCCAGGTCTCCGGCCAGCCCGGCCACCGGTCCGTCCCGCAGGGCCCCGGCCGCCGCGGCGAGCGCTTCGGGCCAGGACACCGGAACCAGACGTCCGCCGCGGCGCAGATACGCGCGGTCGAGTCTTTGGCGGCGGAGTCCGTCCCAAGCGAATCTGGTCGTGTCGCTGATCCACTCCTCGTTCACGCCGTCGTGGTTGCGCGGAATTATCCGCATGACCTCCCTGCCTTTGCTGTCAACCCGTATATTCGAACCGAGCGCGTCCATGACATCGATTGTCTCGGTCTTGGTCAGTTCCCAGGGCCGGGCCGTGAAAGCGTAAGGTTTCGATGTCAGCGCGCCGACCGGACACAGGTCAATGATGTTGCCTTGAAGGTTGGAATTCAGGGACCGGCTGAGATAGCTGGTGATTTCAGCGTCCTCGCCCCGTCCCGTCTGTCCCATCTGCGTGTTGCCCGCCACCTCCGAGGCGAAACGGACGCAGCGGGTGCAGGAGATACACCGCGTCATGCAGGTCCCCACGAGGGGACCTAGATTCAAATCGTCGACGGCCCGCTTCGGCTCCCGGTAGCGGCTGAAATCAACGCCGTAAGCCATGGCCTGGTCCTGCAGGTCGCATTCGCCGCCCTGATCACAGATCGGACAGTCCAGCGGATGATTGATCAGCAGGAATTCCATCACCCCTTCCCGCGCTTCTCTGACCATGGGGCTGTTGGTGCGGATCCGCGGCGGCGTGTTTTCCGGACCGGGGCGCAGATCCTTGACCTGCATGGCGCATGACGCCGCGGGTTTGGGGGGGCCGCCGACGATCTCCACGAGACACATGCGGCAGTTGCCGGCGATTGACAGCCGTTCGTGATAGCAGAAGCGCGGGATCTCAATGCCGGCCTGCTCGCAGGCCTGGATCAAGGTCAGTTCCGGCTCGACCTCGATCCGCGCTCCGTCAATCTCGATTTCCCGCAGTTCACTCATCCGCCCGCATCCTCCCGGTCATGCCGCCGCCGGACCCGCGGCGCCCGCGCTTTCACGGGAGCGGATCCGGTCTTCCATTTCTCCCCGGAAGTGCCGGATCAGACCTTGAATCGGCCATGCGGCGGCATCGCCCAAGGCGCAGATCGTATGACCCTCGATCTGTTTTGACACATCGAGGAGCATGTCGATTTCGCCGATTTCGGCGTCTCCCGTCACGATCCGCTCCATGACCCGCATCATCCAGCCGGTGCCTTCCCTGCACGGCGTGCACTGGCCGCAGCTTTCATGTCTGTAAAATTTCGACAGCCGCCAGACGGCCCGGATGATATCGGTTGACTGATCCATGACGATCACCGCGGCGGTGCCCAGCCCGCTCTTCTGCCCGGCCAGCCAGTCAAAGTCCATCAGCGCGTCGCCGCACAGTTCCGCCGGAAGGCAGGGCACGGACGAGCCGCCGGGTATCACGGCTTTCAGATTCCCCCAACCCCCGCGCACCCCGCCGCAGTGCCGGTCAACGAGTTCCCGGAGGGGAATCGACATCGCTTCCTCGACCACGCAGGGATTGTTGACATGGCCGCTGACTGCGAAGATCTTCGTGCCGGTGTTGCGCGGGCGGCCGATTCCGGCGAACCATTCAGCGCCGCGCCGCAGAATGGTCGGAACCACGGCGATGGATTCTACGTTGTTGACCGTCGTCGGACAGCCGTAGAGGCCGGCGACGGCCGGGAACGGCGGTTTCATCCGCGGCATGCCCTTTTTGCCTTCCAGGCTTTCGAGCAGCGCCGTCTCCTCGCCGCATATATACGCGCCCGCGCCGTGGTGGATATGGATATCGAAGTCCCAGCCCGACCCGGCGGCGTCGCGGCCGATCAGGCCGGCGTCGTAGGCTTCGTCAACCGCCGCCTGAAGCAGTTCTCTTTCGCGCACATACTCGCCGCGGACATAAATGTACGCCGCGGCCGCGCGCATCGCGAAACCGGCGATCAAGCACCCTTCAAGCAGCGTGTGGGGCTCATGGCGCATGATTTCACGGTCTTTGCAGGTGCCCGGCTCCGATTCGTCGGCGTTCACCACCAGATACCGGGGGCGTCCGTCGCCGGTCTTCGGCATGAAACTCCATTTCAGCCCGGTGGGGAAGCCTGCGCCGCCCCGTCCCCGCAGCCCGCTGTTCTTGATCTGCTCAATGATCCAGTCGCAGCCGTTCGCGATCAGACCGGCCGTGCCGTCCCAATGGCCACGCCGCCGCGCGCCGGCGAGAGAACATTCGTCCCGGCCGTACAGGTTGGTGAATATGCGGTCCCTGTCGTCAAGCATCGCTGCGCGGACATCCTTCGCTCAACTCCGGACCGGCGGCGCCCGGCGGCGCGTCTGCACCGAAATGCATGCGGCCTCCCGCTGACATGGCTTCACTCAGATCCGTCAATGCGCTTGACGGTGTCGCCCCGTTCCAAGGCCAGCGCGACCGCGGCGTTCTTGGCGACATTTTCAGACCGGAATTCACCCAGCGTCGTCACGCCGGAGGCGGGTTCGGACGAGAACCGTCCGATTCGCGATCCCGGTTCGGGAACATCACCGGCCGCGAACGCGTCAATGATTCCGTTCAGGCCGTCCGGCGACAGATCCTCATAATAGTCCTTGCCGATCTGAGCCATCGGCGCGTTGCAGCACGCCCCCAGACACTCCACCTCCTCCCAGGAGAATCTGCCGTCCGGCGACAGCCGATGCGGTTCGGCGGCGATGCGCCGGCGGCAGACTTCGACCAGTTCCCCGGCCCCGCAGATCATGCAGGTGGTTGTCCCGCAGACTTGGATATGGGCCGCCGAACCGGTCGGCTGCAAGTGAAACATAAAATAGAATGTGGCCACCTCGTATGCGCGTATATGCGGCATGCCCAGCAGATCCGCGGCATACTCAACGGCCGGACGGGACAGCCAGCCTTCCTGTTCCTGGGCGCGCATGAGAACCGGAATGATGGCCGAAGCCTGGCGTCCGGGCGGATACTTCTTCATCTGCAGCTCGGCCCAGGCGAGGTTGCCGGCCGTGAATGCGAATGACTCCGGCTGACGGTGATGAAATCTGCGCCGCATTCATCCCTCCCCGGCGGATATCGTGCCTGAACACGCGCGCATCAGCGGTCGATTTCCCCGAACACGACATCGAGCGATCCGAGCACCGCCGAGACGTCGGCAAGCAGATGGCCGCCGCACAAATGATCCATCGCCTGCAAATGCGGGAAGCCGGGGGCGCGGATCTTGGCCTTATAGGGCCGGTTGGTGCCGTCCGCGACCAGATAAACGCCGAATTCGCCTTTCGGCGCTTCGACAGCGACGTAGACCTCGCCTTCCGGCACGTGGAACCCTTCCGTGTAGAGTTTGAAATGGTGAATCAGGGCCTCCATCGACGACTTCATGTCACCGCGGCTCGGCGGCGCGATCTTGCCGCGCGCCAGCACGTCGCCTTCCGCCGTTTCCAGCTTCTCCACCGCTTGCTCCATGATCTTGACGCTTTCCCGCATTTCCGCCATCCGGCAGAGATAGCGGTCGTAGCAGTCGCCGTTGACGCCGACGGGAACAAGAAAGTCGAACTCCTCGTAACCCTCGTAAGGCTGCGTCCGGCGGAGGTCCCATTCGATTCCCGATCCGCGCACCATCACGCCGGAAAACGCCCAGTTCTCGGCATCTTCGCGGGTCACGATGCCGATATCGACATTCCGCTGCTTGAATATGCGGTTTTCGGTGAGCAGACCGTCGATATCGTCCAGCTTCGCCGGAAACTCCCGGCACCACCGGCGGATATCTGCCAGAAGCCCGGGCGGCAGATCCCGGTGCACTCCCCCGGGCCGGAAATAGGCCGCGTGCAGACGGGCCCCGCAGGCCCGCTCATAGAACACCATGAGTTTTTCGCGCTCTTCAAACCCCCACAGCGGCGGCGTGAGAGCCCCGACATCCATCGCCTGCGTCGTCACATTCAGCAGATGGTTAAGGATGCGTCCCATCTCAGAATAAAGAACACGGATCAGCGAAGCGCGGCGCGGAACGCGGGTCCCGGTCAGTTTCTCGATCGCCAGACACCAAGCATGCTCCTGATTCATCGGAGCGACATAGTCCAGCCTGTCAAAATACGGCAGGTTCTGCAGGTATGTCCTGCTTTCCATCAGTTTTTCCGTGCCGCGGTGCAGTAGGCCGATATGCGGGTCGCAGCGCTCGACAACCTCGCCGTCAAGTTCAAGCACAAGACGCAGCACCCCGTGCGCCGCTGGATGCTGAGGCCCGAAATTGATGTTGAAATTCCGGATCCGCCCGCCGTCGGGCGGCATGTCGTTTCCCGCGGCCATCATCATGCCGTTTCCCGGCGGGCAGACGGGCATCCGGCGCGGAATCGCCTCATTCGTCCGCCGCCCCCGGCTCGCCGTCAATAACGTATTCGGCGCCTTCCCAAGGACTCATGAAATCGAAGCTGCGGTATTCCTGAACCAGGCTGACGGGTTCGTAGGCCACGCGTTTCCGCTCCTCGTCATAGCGCACCTCGGAAAATCCGGTCAGCGGAAAGTCCTTGCGGAGCGGATGTCCGCTGAAACCGTAGTCCGTCAGGATCCGCCTGAGATCCGGGTGCCCCGAAAACCGGATGCCGTACATATCAAACACTTCGCGCTCGAACCAGTTGGCCGACGGATGGACCGCGACGATTGACGGCATCGGAACATCCTCATGGACCGCCGCCTTCACGCGGACCCGCTGGTTCAGAGTCATTGACAGAAAATGGTAAATGACATCAAACCGCCGTTCCCTGCCGGGGTGATCGACAGCGGTGACGTCGATGAGAGTCGAAAACCGGCACTTGCCGTCCCGTTTGAGAAATTCCACCAGATCGACGATGCTGGACGGCACCGCCGTCACCACCAGTTCATCCCGGACGATTTCCGCGGCCAGAATCGTGTCTGACTTGCAGTCGCCCAGATGCCGGGCCAGCGCGTTCCCTTCCACCGCCGCCATCGCCGACTCAGCGCGCGATCGTTCCGGTGCGGCGGATCTTCCGCTGCAGCTGAAGAATCCCGTAGAGCAGCGCCTCAGCCGTCGGAGGGCAGCCCGGAACATAGACATCCACCGGCACTATCCTGTCGCAGCCCCTCACCACCGAATAGCTGTAGTGGTAATAGCCGCCGCCGTTGGCGCAGGATCCCATGGAAATCACATAGCGCGGCTCGGGCATCTGGTCGTAGACCTTGCGCAGAGCCGGCGCCATCTTGTTGGTGAGAGTTCCGGCGACGATCATCAGGTCGGACTGGCGCGGAGACGCGCGCGGAGCGGTGCCGAATCTTTCAAGATCGTAGCGCGGCATCGAGGTATGCATCATTTCGACGGCGCAGCAGGCCAGTCCGAACGTCATCCAGTGCAGTGAGCCGGTCCGCGCCCAGTTAACCACGTCCTCAACCGAGGTCACCAGGAATCCCTTGTCCTGCAGTGCCTCTCCGACGGGCCGCGCCGTCGGCTGCGGCGGATCCGCAGGAGTCTCTGAATCAGATGACGGGATCATTCCCATTCCAGCGCGCCTTTTTTCCACTCATAGACGAATCCCACCGTCAAGACAGCCAAAAAAACCATCATCGACCAGAAACCGAATGCGCCGATGTCTTTGAATGCCGCCGCCCAAGGAAAAAGAAACGCGACCTCAAGGTCAAAGATGATGAACAGGATCGCCACCAGGTAAAACCGCACGTCGAATTTCATGCGGGCGTCGTCGAACGCGTTGAATCCGCATTCATATGCTGACACTTTCTCGGGATCGGGCCGCGACACGGCGATCGTGCCGGCAAGCAGCATGACGCCGCCCAAGCCGGCCGCCACCGCCAGAAAAACAAGTACGGCAAAGTATTCTGAGAGAATTGATTCCAAACTCACCGCCCTCACGACTTGGCTGTCCGCAGCGTCTGTGCATACACAGACGGTCCGCCGGGGTCAATATGGCAGACGGACACAGGCCTGGTGCGGGGGTTTCCCGCACTGGGCGTTTGACCATGGATTCGGCGGCGTGCGAAGCTTTTTCCGGTTCCGGAACCGGTTGCCGGAAGTCTGACCCCGCCGTCCGGAGGCGGCGCGCGAATCGCCAATTGTTCCTGCGCGGCCATGACATCAGTGTTCCATAAAAAGCGGATTCCGGAAAATCCGCAGAACGCGGCGATCGTTTTTTGTCCTGCTATAGGCGGTCATGCATGGCTGAATGTCTTTTTAGGGGGCTGATTTCGTTGTCAATGCGCCGGTTCCGCCTTCATGCGACGCTCGACGGCAGCAGAAGTTCAGCGCCAGCCGTCAATCTCTGTTCCCATCGACAATTTCCGGGCGGGCGGTGACGGGCCGGTGGAATCGCAGCTTCAGCCTGCGGCCGGCGGATCAGCAGAGAGGACACTGACAAAGACCGCACGAAAGCGGGGACAGCACATCATTGATACGCTTCAGGACAGCCAGAAAATTCAATACTCCGCTTGACCGAAATCTCCGGAGAATTCGATCTTGATCCCGTTCATGGAAAGACATTCCAACGACCACCCCGGCAAACGAAACCGGTTCCGGGAACGCTTATCCGTCTATCTGGCCCCGTTGGAGTTTGTTCCTAAAGTCGACTTCGTATACCATATATAGTATAAATAAACATGATTTAAGTGAACTCATATACTGTATAGAGCATTACGGAACAAGCTCTTACATCGGCACATGGATGCTCAATCAGCGATCCCAGCCCGGGATCCGCCAGCGCCGAGGCCGGCTTCGGCCCTTGACAGCCGCCGTCCTCCTGCAGCTTGCTCACCAGCGGAGCCGTCGCTGGCGTCAGATCCGGAAGGGCCTCCGCTTTCCGCCGCCTTCGCGGGCCGGCTGTCGATCGCCGCCGCCGTCGGGTCCTTCCACGGCCGGCTCAAATGTCAGTGACCGCGAGGCCGATATGCTCGCCGCCGGAATTGCCGAAACCGAATTCGGACGCGACATTCTGACCTATGTCGTCGAACAGATCAGCCTGCCGCCGAACGCATCGAAGCCGCGCTCAGGCGGATCCGGAGCGGACCCCGGGAGAAATTGAGCGAATCATCGGAACTGCCGCGGGAACCTGGATCGAACAGGGACGGGAGATAAGGACTGGCGGAAGGGAAAATCGCCGGGATCGCCGAAGGCGGGACCAGAGGGAAGGCTGAAGCGTTTCTGTGTCTGGCGTGGGTGAAATTCAGCGACGTGCTCCCGGCGCGCGCCGCAGACAGTGACGGCGCGGTTCCGAACGCGCCTGAGCGCGGAAACGGGCGCGAGTCCCGCCCGCACCCTGCCATCGGCCGCGAGATTGACTTCCACGGTGTGCACGCAAAATCAATGTTCCTTATGTGCTGTGCGAACCAAATGCGTTCTGTAAAAGTTTCTTTTGCACACCGGGGAACATTGGACTCAGCACCTGTTGACAAATGGGTTGCGCTTCGGTGATTCGCTGTCATATTCGCGTCAACGAGCGCCGTGTAAGCGCCATAGACAAAATGATTAGAATGACAGATGAACGCAGACAGAACTATGCTGGCTGATAAAATGCCGAAAACGGACCGAACCGCTTCTTTCCGGCAAAGCGGCCGACCCCAGCGCCGCCGCGGCTGACAACCGGCTTTTCCTTGAGGCAGCGCTCTGACGCAAGAAACCGACGCGGACTGTTCCCCACCCATCAGGCATTCCCGCGCGCCCTTGAGAGAATGCTCCGGATCCCGTTTTTCGGCAGTGTCTCAGTTTGAAATTTTCCGTTTTCCGCAAGTTGCGGGCGGACCAAGCTTCAGAGTGCTGGCATTGATCAGCGCAGCGACCCGTTCGATGTTTTGAAAGTGTTGTTTTTCAAAGTTTTTCATAACGCGACCGTCGCACCGGAACGGCTGGCGGAGGCTGCAGCCGAATTCCGCCGCCGCGGGCCGTTGCGGATGCGGCGTTGAAATTCTCCGCGGCCCTGCTATAGACTTGCCGCGCTTCCAAGGAGATGCGCTTTATGCGGAATCAATTCCTCATCGTTATTCTCGGGTTGCTGACCCTGCTTACGGCCATGGCCGCGAACTTCGCCCGTGACCCGGCCTATCTGGTCAATGCTCTGACAGTCACGGCTGTTCTTGCCGGACTTTTTGTCTGGCGGATCCGGCGGGTGGGCGAACCGGCGGCTCCGGCCGAGACCGGATACCAAGACGGCGTCGTGCGGGCCGGCGTTATCGCGACGGCATTCTGGGGAATCGCAGGATTCTTGGCAGGCGTGTTCATCGCTCTCCAACTCGCATTCCCGGCCCTGAATTTCGAATGGTCCCAAGGCCTCTTCAATTTCGGAAGACTGAGGCCGCTGCATACATCCGCAGTCATTTTCGCTTTCGGCGGCAATGCGCTGATCGCGACCTCATTCTATATCGTGCAGCGAACGACCGCGGCGCGGTTGTGGGGCGGCAATTTGGCCTGGTTCGTGTTCTGGGGCTACCAAGCGGTGATCGTGCTGGCAGCCACCGGCTATCTTTTCGGCGCAACCCAGTCCAAGGAATACGCCGAGCCCGAATGGTATGTCGACATCTGGCTGACAATCGTCTGGGTCGCCTATCTGGCGGTTTTTCTCGGAACGATCATCCGACGCAAGGAACCCCACATTTATGTGGCCAACTGGTTTTTTCTGTCGTTCATAGTGACCATCGCGATGCTGCATCTCGCGAACAATATCAGTATCCCGGTGTCGGTGTTCGGCTCTAAGTCGGTTCAGCTGTTCGCCGGCGTGCAGGATGCGATGACGCAGTGGTGGTACGCCCACAACGCGGTCGGTTTCTTCCTGACCGCGGGTTTCCTAGGCATGATGTACTACTTCGTCCCCAAACAGGCCGAACGGCCGGTTTACAGCTATAAACTGTCCATCGTGCATTTCTGGTCCCTGATTTTCATGTATATCTGGGCCGGCCCGCATCATCTGCATTACACGGCCCTTCCGGACTGGGCGTCAACGCTGGGCATGGTCTTCTCCGTGATGCTCTGGATGCCGTCATGGGGCGGCATGATCAATGGTCTGATGACACTCTCCGGCGCATGGGACAAAATCCGCACTGATCCCATCATCCGCATGATGGTTGTCTCGCTGGCGTTCTACGGCATGGCCACGTTCGAGGGGCCGATGATGTCGATCAAGGCTGTCAATTCTCTCAGCCACTACACTGACTGGACTATCGGCCACGTCCATTCGGGCGCCCTCGGCTGGAACGGCCTTATCACATTCGCGGCTCTGTATTTCCTGGTGCCCAGGCTGTGGAACAAAGAGCGGCTTTATTCCCTGCCGCTGGTGTCATTGCATTTCTGGTTGGCAACCGTAGGAATCGTCTTCTACGCGGCTTCGATGTGGGTCACTGGAATCATGGAAGGGCTGCTGTGGCGCGAGGTGGATGCCAACGGATTTCTCACCAATTCGTTCGCTGACACCGTGGCGGCGAAATACCCGATGTATTTGGTCCGTGCGCTGGGCGGAATCCTATATCTGACCGGGGCTTTGATCATGTGCTACAATCTATGGATGACGGCGGCGAGCAAAGAACAGCGGTCCGCCGCCGTCGGACCTGCACCGGCAGCCGCGCGATGAGCATTCTAGGACGTCACAGAACACTGGAGAGGCACGCAACGCTCCTGCTGGCTGTCAGTTTCCTTGTCGTGGCAGTCGGCGGAATCGTTGAAATCCTGCCGTTGTTCTACCTTGAAAACACGATTGAAAAAGTCAGAGGCATGCGGCCTTATTCGCCGCTCGAACTCACCGGCCGGGATGTCTATGTCCGTGAAGGCTGCTATGTGTGCCACAGCCAGATGATCCGGCCGCTGCGCGATGAAATCGAACGCTACGGTCATTACTCGCTGGCCGCCGAATCGATGTACGACCATCCCTTCCAGTGGGGATCCAAACGCACCGGCCCGGATCTCGCGCGGGTCGGCGGCCGGTATTCGGATGAGTGGCACGTGGCCCATCTGGTAGATCCGCAGTCTGTCGTGCCGGAGTCGATCATGCCGAAATACGGCTTTCTGCTGAACAACAGACTCGACGGCAGGCATATAGAGGACAGGCTGCGGACGGAACGGATGGTCGGCGTGCCGTACACCGACGAGATGATCGAAAACGCCAAGGCGGATTTCAAGGCCCAAGCGGATCCGGAAGCGGATTTCGAGGACATGCTGGTGCGCTATCCGAAAGCGCAGGTCCGCAACTTCGACGGACAGGAAAGGCTGACTGAGATGGACGCTCTCATCGCCTATATGCAGATGCTCGGAACACTGGTCGATTTCTCGACCTTCGTGCCCGACCCGGAAAGATGAGATTCCGGTATGGAGATGTACACTGCACTGAGGGAATTCGCTGACAGCTGGGCGCTTCTCGCTCTGGTGACGGCTTTCGTCGCCGTTGTCCTATACACTTTCCGCCGCTCAAGCCGGAAACTGCATGACGACTGCGCCGACATCCCGTTCCGTTACGAAAACAGACCTCTGCAGAAACCGCCAGACGGCAGAGGCCGGACATGAAACCGCAGAATCCGAAAAGACGTGGAACCGCCGTGCCGGCGGCGGAGTCGGATTTGACCGGACATGAATGGGACGGCATTAAGGAATACAACAATCCGATGCCGCGCTGGTGGCTCTGGACTCTCTATGCGACAATCGCATGGGGTATCGGCTACTGCATCGCTTATCCGGCCTGGCCGCTGCTCACCAAAGCCACGCCCGGACTGCTCGGATACACGGCGAGAGGCGCTCTCGAAAAATCAATCCGGGAGTTTGAGGAAAGCAACGCCCCGCTGGACGAAGCTCTGATCACCGCCGACCTCTCATCAGTTCATGAGAACCCGGGCCTGTACGCATACGCGCTCCGGGGCGGCGCTTCTGTTTTCAGAGCGCACTGTTCCCAATGCCACGGATCGGGCGGCGGCGGATCTGTCGGCTATCCCAATCTTCTGGACGATGACTGGCTGTGGGGCGGATCCGTCGGCGACATCCGCCACACTGTCGCGCACGGCATCCGAAATGAGGCCGATGAAAACGCGCGGTTCTCGCAGATGCCGGCTTACGGAGAGATTCTAGAATCCGAAGAGATCAGCGGCCTTGTGCAGCATGTGCTGTCGATTTCCGGGCAGGAGCACGATGCGGCGGCCGCCGCGCGGGGCGCGGAGATCTTCGCCGAACAGTGCGTGGCCTGTCATGGCGCGAACGGTCAAGGCAACCGGGAAGAAGGCGGGCCCGTCCTGACAGATCCGATCTGGCTTTACGGCGGCGGCGAGGAAGATATCCGCTATTCGATCGTCTACAGCCGGAACGGCGTGATGCCGAACTGGAACGAAAGACTGACAGAGTCGCAGATCCGTCAGGTCGCATTGTATGTCCACCAGCTGGGCGGCGGAGAGTAGCATATCTCCGGATCCGCCGCCCGTGCATCCGCTGAAACGGGAACGGCGGGCCGGCCGCCTGCCGGAGTTAATTGTCAGGTTTTTCCGCATGACCGTATGCGAAAGCTGAGGCGATGAAAGTCACGCAAATCGAACCTCCGCGGCTCTATGCGCCGCGCGAGCCGATATTTCCGCGCCGGGTCTCGGGAGCTTTCCGGCGTCTGAAATGGCGGATGATGGCGCTCTTGCTGGGAATTTACTATGTCGTTCCCTGGATCCGCTGGGATAGAGGAGCCGCGCTTCCGGACCAGGCCGTTCTCGTTGATCTGGCGAACCGGCGCTTCTTTTTCTTCATGATAGAAATCTGGCCGCATGAATTCTATTTCGTGGGCGGTCTGCTGATCATGGCGGGTCTCGGACTGTTCCTCTTCACCTCGGTTTTCGGGCGGGTCTGGTGCGGCTACGCCTGCCCGCAGACTATCTGGACGGATCTTTTCATACTTGTCGAGAGGATGATCGAAGGCGACAGGAATCAGCGCGTCAAGCTCTGGAACAGCCCGATGTCGCTCAGAAAATTCCGGCTGCGGATCACAAAATGGACCGCTTGGCTCGTTATTTCCGTGGGAACCGGCGGCGCCTGGATACTGTATTTCGCCGACGCCCCCGGATTGATCAGGGATTTCGTGACCCTGTCGGCCCATCCGGCCGCTTATGCGACAGTCGGAATTCTGACGGCCACGACGTTTGTGTTCGGCGGCTTCATGCGGGAACAGGTCTGCACGTACATGTGTCCGTGGCCGCGTATACAGTCCGCGATGATGGATGAGCATTCTCTCACGGTCGCGTACCGCGACTGGCGGGGCGAGCCGAGGGGACGGCACCGCAAAGCGAGAGCCGGCGAAAATCTCGGCGACTGCATTGACTGCGGCGCCTGCGTCAATGTGTGCCCGGTGGGAATCGACATCAGAAACGGGCTGCAGATGGAGTGCATCGGCTGCGCGCTCTGCATCGATGCCTGCGACGAAGTCATGCGCCGGACCGGCAAGCCGCGCGGCCTCATTGATTACATGACCCTGACCGACGAAAAGCTGAAAACCGAAAGCACGTCGCTGACCGACCTGGCGCGCAGGATCCTGAGGCCGAGAGTGATTCTCTATGCTTTGCTTTGGTGCGGCATGGGAATCGGCCTGCTGGCGGCGCTGTTCATGCGGCCCGACATCGAGTTTTCAATTTCCCCGGTCCGCAACCCGCTGTACGTCAAGATGGCCGACGGCTCAGTCCGGAACAGCTATGAGATCCGGATCAAAAACCGCCACGGCGAGGAAACCGTTTTCAAGATCGGCCTGGATGAAAACTCGCCTTTTTCCGTCAGGCTGGAGGGAAGCGGAAACCTGACCACCGCCATTCCGGCCGACCGGACCGGGCTGCGGAGGGTCTACGTGACCGCCCCGGCCGGCAGCCCGCAGGCGCTCGGCGGCAAATCTGAAATCAATCTGTGGATCGAAGATCTGGGCAGCGCGGCGCGGGGCAAGAAAGGCACGGCCTTTTATGGAGCGGGGCATTGACCGGCGGCGGACCGCTGCAGGGCAGGCATGTCCTGTTTATCCTTCTCGGCGCGTTCGGGGTGATCGTTCTGGCCAATCTCGCTCTGGCCGTCGCCTCTGTGGTTTCATTCCCGGGAATGGAGGTCAGGAACGGCTACATCGCGAGCCAGCATTTCGAGAGGGACCGCTCGCTCCAGGAACAGCTGGGCTGGCAGACGGCCGCCGTCTATGAGGATTCCGAACTCAGAATCGCGATCAACACAGTGAACGGCATGCCCGCTGAACTTGACACTCTCATGGTCAGAGTCGGGCGGCCGACGCATCCGCGCAGCGACATCAGGCCCGCGCTTCACTTTGACGGAAAAGAGTATGTCGCCGCGCTGGATCTGGATCACGGAAACTGGAACGTCGACGCGGCCGCCACATCCCCGGACGGGATCCCGTTCCGGCGAAGGCTGAGAATCCGGGTTCCGCCCCGGAGTCGATAAGAACCGCGATGTCCTCCGAAGCGGCGATCCGGCATCCGTCAGGCGCGCATTCCCCGCCGGCGGGGAACAGCATGCCGGCGCGGCGGGAGTTCGTGTTCGCCGTCCAGGACATGCACTGCGCCGCATGCATCTCGGCCATCGAAAAATCTCTGGCCGCGCTTCCGCAAGTCACGGACGCGCGGGTCAATCTGTCGAACCGCAGGGTTCATGTGGAGGCGGATGCCGGCGCCGATCCCTCCGACCTGATCGGACAGATCGGCAAAGCCGGATTTTCGGCGGCGAGGCTTGACGGGGAAGCGATAAGATCTGTTTCCGCCGATCAGGCCGGACGCGGCCTGCCGCTGCGCCTCGGAGCGGCAGGGTTCGGTTTTTCCAACGTCATGATATTCTCGGTCGCGGTATGGGCGGGCGCCGACGGCGCGACCCGCGACCTCATGCACTGGCTTTCCGCCTTGGTCGCGATTCCGGTCATCTGCTATTCCGCCCAGCCTTTTTTCAAGAGCGCCTTCGTCTCCCTCCGGCGAGCCCGACTCAATATGGACGTCCCGATCTCTCTCGCCATCGCACTGGCATCGGCGCAGTCCGTCTTCGAAACCTATCTGGGCGGGAATCATGCCTATTTCGAAGCGGCGCTGGCTCTGACATTTTTTCTGCTCGCCGGCAGGTACCTGGATCTCCGCGCCCGCGCCGCATCGCACTCGGCCGCGCAGCAGCTGTCCGTTCTGGAGCCGAACAGCACGACAGTGATCAGAAACGGCGCCGAGACCGAAATTCCCCTGAAGTCCGTTGAAACCGGCGATCTGGTTCTTGTCCGCTCAGGGGACCGAATCCCGCTGGACGGGACCGTGCGGAGAGGATCGTGTGAAGTCGACAGCTCTTATTTCAGCGGCGAAAGCCGGCCGCTGTTCGTCCGCGAGGGCGATGCCGTGTTTGCCGGCCAGTTCGTGCTCACCGGCCGGGCGACGTTCGCGGCGTCAAATGTCGGCGAAGATTCATCGCTCAGGAAACTCATCCGTCTCATCGAAATCGCCGAATCGGCCAAAGGCCGCTACACGAGCCTCGCTGACAAAGCCGCCGCGGTTTACGTTCCTGCGGTGCACATGCTGGCTCTGGCTTCGTTCGCCGGCTGGATGGTCCAGTCCGGCGACATCCGGCTGTCTTTGAATGTCGCGGTCGCGGTTCTGATCATCACCTGCCCCTGCGCCCTCGGACTCGCCGTGCCCGCAGTCTCCGTGGCCGCGACCGGCAGGCTTTTCGGGAAAAACCTGCTCGTTAAGGAAGCGGATGCCGCCGAGCGTCTGGCGGCGGCCGACACCGTGATTCTTGACAAGACCGGCACTCTGACGACCGGACGGGCAGTTCTGGAGAGGTTCGAAGATCTGGACGGCGAAATGCTCGCGGTGGCAAGAGGACTTGCGGACACATCCAATCATCCTTTCGCGAAGGCGGTCGCCGACTTCGCGCGGCAGCGCGGCGCCGCGGCGGCCGACATCCGCGGCATCCGGGAAATTCCCGGCTGCGGCATTGAAGGGATATGGGACGGCAAGACGGTCAGATTCGGCCGGGCGGGCTGGGCCGGCGGGCGCGGCGGCGGTGGTTCATCGTCGTTCCTGCGGATCGGTTCAGACCCCGCCGTGGAACTCCGGTTCACGGATCAGCTCAGGGAGGGCGCATCTGAATGTGTCGCCCGATTCAAAGGCTTGGGGCTGAGGGTGATCATGATTTCCGGAGATTCGCGGGCCGCCGTTCGGGAAACGGCGGAGTTTCTGGGCATAGAGGAGTGGCATGCCGGAATTCTGCCGGCGGACAAGCTGCGGATGATCGAGGAGTTTTCACGGCGCAGCCGGGGAACGATCATGATCGGGGACGGGCTGAACGACGCGGCGGCGATGTCGCTGGCCGGCATTTCCATGGCTCCTTCATCGGCGGTTGACGCCACGCGCGTCGCGGCGGGAATCGTCATCCTCGGGGAAAGCCTTGAATCGGTTGCCGGCGGGATCACGACGGCGCGTCTGGCCAAGCGGCGGGTTATCGAAAATTTCGCGATCGCGGCCGGCTACAACACGGTCGCCGTTCCCGTTGCGGTGCTCGGCTTCGCGACGCCGCTGGCCGCCGCGATCGCAATGTCCACATCGTCAATCGCGGTTACGCTTAATTCCATGAGGCTGCGTTGAAATGGAGAGCATCATCTTCCTCATCGCGGCGACGCTGACCGCCGGCCTTTGCTGGCTTCTGGCTCTGGCATGGGCTCTCCGATCACGGCAGTACAACGACCCGGACGGCGACGCCCACAGGGTGCTGAGAACTGACTACGACAAACATCCGAAATAGCGTCCGCGGCGGCGAATCACCGGCGCCTGCGGGAAGCCGCGAATTCTAATCCCCGGGACCGGTCCGGCAGGCGGAGCGCGTGCCGCTCCCGGCCGGGAGCATCGCGATTTTCGGCGGCCTGCAGCATTAAGCGAAGGCCGGAAGCGGTGATCTTCGGTCATGATTCACCGCATGAGATGCGCCAGCGATATGTTGCTTGTGAATCCGATAATTCTGGAATCATCCGAACGGCATGAGCCCACGGCGGTTTTTCGTCAGCCGGCACGAAAAATCGCCTGTTGTTTTGTCTTCATATTTCCGCACCGAACTTCAGAGCCGCCGGATCGGAAGATGCCCTCAGATATCGAATCACCCGGATGGTTGGCGGACGTCCGGGAGATGGACGCTAAAGCCAGCGAGGTACGCCGATCAGGACGTCTTCACGGAGCGCGTGCGGACACTGAGACCGGAGCCGGCTCAAGAACCGTCGGACGACAGCCAATCGCCTTTCTAACCGAACGGCAGCAGGGGCTCCGAGACGGCGCAGAATGACTGAGAACGAAGCCTCGAGCGGTGGCCGGCGGCGCAGGTGGAATTGCTCTATGACAACCGGGGGCGCGGCAACTGCCGCCCGGACAGCGGCAGTGGCATGATGCTGTTGACGGACGGTGCCGGCCATGGCGACATGCTGAACCGCCCGCTGCTGCGGAGGATCGCCGCAAAATGGAACGCCGAGATAAATGTCTGCGCCTGCAGCACGGATCGGATACGCCGGCGGACGGCACTGACAGGCAGCCTGCCGTTTGTCTTGGACTTGCGCGGATGAATCTATCTGAGAATATGATTTCAAAACGGAAGCTATGAATGCCGTGTGAACTGAATATGCAGTTCAGGAAGGCACGGATTCCAAGAACTGGATAACTTCCGTTTGCAACTCAGTCGGGCGGCTGAGCTTATCGAACTCTGATCCTGTTGGAGACCAGCTTCACGCACAGCTTCCCTGAAACAGCAAGGCAGCGCATCAGGGCTTGGAAACCGAACCGCAGAGCGACAAACAGGATGCCGATCAAGACAGTCGCCGGCAGTTCAAGTCTAAACCGACGGCCTCCGTTCCGCGGAATGTTCCTGATGACAACCGCCCGGCGATTCGGGTAGTGTCGGGACAGGCCGGCAGCCGTGTCCGGCACGGCATTCACTGTATGGATTCGCCCGCTCATGGAAAACAAACCCGGATCGCACGAAATTCTCCCGTCACGATTCCCGGCGGATGTGCTGCTATGCGCCGAGCATTCCGGCGTGTTCGTGCCGCCGCGTCTCAAACAGATGGGGCTGCCGTCTCACGAGCTCCGCCGCCATATCGGATGGGACATCGGAATCTGCCGGACCGTAAGGCGGCTGCACGCCGCGACCGGGCTGCCCGCCGTTCTCGGGCATGTGTCGAGACTGGTCGTGGATCTGAACAGACCGGCGCATTCCGACGAACTCATTCTGGAATGCAGCGACGGCACGCCGATTCCCGCCAACCGGCGGCTGACCCATGAGGAGAGAAATTCGCGGATTTCAGATTACTATCTGCCGTTTCACCGGGCGCTCAATGAGATGATCGCGCTGCACCGCCCGAAGATCCTGCTCTGCATTCACAGTTTCGCGCCGAAACTCAGAACAGCGGGATTCGCGCGGCCTTGGCACTGCGGCGTCCTGTTCGACAGGCAGGCAGAGCTGGGACGCGCATGCATCGCCTGCCTTAAGCGGCACGGCGATCTCGTCGTCGGAGAGAACCAGCCCTACCGCGTTGACCATGACTGCGAACATCCCGTTCCTCTGCACGGGGAACTCAAGGGCGTGCCGACGGTTCTTCTTGAAATCCGCAGCGACCAGATACGGGACGCCGCCGGCCAGGATCTGTGGGCCGGAATCATCGCCGAAATGATCAGCGAATGCCTGACCGGGCGTCACGGCCGGAATCCGGCACTGATGGAGGCCGCCTGAAACTGTCCGTCTCATGCGGCGGGAATTTGATATTCGCCTTGCGCGATGAATCGTGTTGAAATCCGAACCCTGTGTCCTCTAGAGGGTGATTTGCATTACAATGCGGCCGGACTAAAATGAGGCCGTTGAATCGGAGGTCTTTGTGATGGAATTGAATAGCCTCAATGAGGACGGCGTTCTCTGCTTTGAAGTGTCGGGCCGTCTCGACAGTTCCAGCGCGTCCAGTTTTGAGCAGAATGTGAATGAGGAGGCGGGCAACAGCAAAAATCCCGTCCTGCTTGATCTGACGAACCTGGCCTATATCAGCAGCGCGGGCCTGCGGGCCGTCCTTCTGCTGACAAAGTCGGCGAACGCCAAAGGATCGAAACTGGCGTTGTGCGCCCTGCCCCCGCAGGTCGAAGAGGTTTTCAAGATCAGCGGTTTTGACAAAATCATCCCGATATACAAATCGCGGGCAGACGCGGTGTCGTCGCTCGGATAGGCTGACCGGGCCGGTTTTCTGGGACGCTGACTCCGCGGATCAGCCTTCGTCAGATTCCCTTTCTTCGGCCTCGGCGAGAATCTTTCCGGCGTTTTCCGGGATTATGATGGTCATTTCCGTGAATTCGCCCTCTTGGGATTCGACGGTGATTTCTCCGCCGTGCTTCTGGATGATGTCGTTGCAAAGAGCGAGCCCCAATCCGGTGCCCTCGTCGGTCGGTTTGGTGGTGAAAAACGGATTGAAAATCTTCTCGCGGAGATCAGCGGGAATACCGCTTCCGTTGTCACGGATTGAGATCAGAACGCTGCCTTCTTCTTTCTTGGTCGATATCTTCAGTTCAGGCACATAGCCGGTCTGGCTCGCGTCGCCGGCTTCCGCCTGAGCGCTCAGCCGTTTTTTATGGGTCGCGTAGCATGAGTTGCCCACGATATTGAGAATCACGCGCCCGATATCCTGCGACACCATCTCAATGGCGCCGATGTCGGGAGTCAGGTCGAATCCAAGTTTGATCTTGAAACCTTCCGTCGAGGCCCGCGCCCCGTGAAACGCGAGTTTGGCATGCTGTTCGACGAGTTGATTGACATCCGTCTCTTGGGCATTGCCGCCGCCCCTGCCCATCCGCAGCATGTCGTTAACAATCCGCACCGCGCGGCCGCCGTGCTCCCTGATCCGCACGACATTGCCGGACAGCATTTCGCAAATGCTTTCGATTTCCTCCCTGCGCTCCCCGTCATCCATCTCTTCATCGCTCATGACCTCTCCGAGTTCTTCTATGAGATCTTTGGACGCATCAGAGAAATTCGTCACAAAGTTCAGCGGATTCTTGATTTCATGCGCCACGCCCGCCGTCAGCTCGCCGAGAGCCGCCAGTTTTTCGCGCATGACGATCTGCGACTGCGCTGATTTCAGCTGGTCAAGAACTGACTGCAGCTCCTGATTCTTGGCCATCAGATCTTTGGACAGTTCTTCGACGACATTCAGCCTGCGCGCATCCAGAGCGCTCCTTCTGAAAACCTCCAGCGCCGAAGCCATATCCGCGATTTCATCTTTGCCGGCGACCGCGACCGATTCATCAAGATCGCCTTGTCCCATGCTGCGCATCCGCTGCGAAAGATACCGCAGCCGCGGGATCAGCGACCTCCCGATGAGCAGCCAGACGATGGTGGCCGCGCCGATTATGCCGAAAATGCCGATGGAAATAATCAGAGTGCGGCTGGTTTGGATCACTCGGACCGTGTCTTTCACCGATTCGGTGGCGCGGTTCTGCGCCTCTGTCACCAGTTGTTCCGTGTCGGCGGCCAGTTGCGTGGACAGGATCCGGCTGTCCGCGACAAGCTCGGCCTGGCTGTCAAGCAGCCGAAGTTCCCGCTCTTTCAGCTCGAATCCGTTCCCTTCGCCTAAACCGAGTCTGACCAGGCTTTCGAACAGCGGTTCGATCTCGGCCCGAATCGTTGTGTTTTCGATCAGCCCGATGTTGCGGCGCATCGTATCGATGGCTGACTCGAACAGTTCGCTGCGCACCTTGACGAAGGCCACGTCAGTAATCGCGGAGATGCCGCTCAGCAGTTGAAGAGCGCTGTTCGACTGTTGCTCAAGAACCGAAATATACCTGAATTGATTGACCTCGTTTTCGGTGAAATGAACACTTTCAGGGGCGGGCGCGTCTCCGATCTGAGAACGTCCCGTCATGAGGTAGAAGAACTGGTCGTCCGCAAGCGGGATCAGCGTGCGCCTCAGCTGGGTTTCCGTTTTCGCAAGCACTTCCCTGTGCCGAGCCAGCTGATTCCGCAATTCGAAGAGTTTCAGCATCGATGATTCAACGCCGCGGACGTCTGCGTCCAGTTTCAGCGCCAGCGTCGAAAATTCGTACGCCGTCATCACCTCATGCTCATAACTTTTAAGAAGCGACAGCTGCTGCTCGATTTCGGCCCTCAGTCTCGCCGTCTCCTCCGATAGTTCGTCGACTTCCTTTTTCGAATCCGCCGAGACCAGTTTGGGAATGGCCGACACCAGATCCCCGCTGAGTTTCGAAACCCTGACGACCAGCACCATCGCGGGCAGGCTGGAAGTGTTGATCTGCTGCTGCGACCCGTTGATGCGCTCAAATGACTGCCAAGCCACGACGATCATCAATATCGTCGTGAGAGCCGCAAGACCAACCGCCGAATAAAAACGCGTCGAAATCCGGGAGCGAAGCGGCAGCGCTCTGTAAGGCGTATTGTTCAAGGGTCAATATCCTCATTCATCGAGCGGATGGGAATGAATTCTCCGTCGGGATGCAGAAATGTCAGATAAACCTCGTCGGAACCCTGATTGTCGCCGGGGCCGAAAACCAGCCGCAAACCACCGATATCGAACGGATCGTTCCGGGCGAACTGTTCGAGAACGCATGCCCGCTTTACGAGGGGGCTGCATCTCTTGACGGCGGCCATCAGCATGCGCGCCGCCGCGTAGCCTTCAAAAGAGACATGGTTCGGCTTAGCGCCCGGCCAAACGCCTTCCAGCGCGCTTCGGTAGTTCTTCGCGATTTCCAGCGTTTCCGATCTGAAGTCGGGAACGACCTGAGTCATGTAAACGTTGTAGTCGCCCGGCCCCAGTTCCCGCTCGAGAGCTTGGCTGCCGACGAAAGAAATATTGAAAAAGACCGGCTTGAAGCCGATCTCGCGAGACCACCTTATGGCTGCCGCCGCGGGTTTGTAGGCCCCGATGATGATCACGGCTTCAGGCTGAGCAAGATAGAGATCAAAGACAGCCGTCTTGACCGCAGTCGTGTTGCGTTCGTAGGTGCCTGACGCGACCGGCTCGAGTCCGTAGCGCGCCAAGGATGCTTTTGCGTTTTCAAAACCCGATTTTCCGAACGAATCGTTCTGGTACAGGATGCCGATGCGGTTGATGAGTTTCTCTTCCAGCAGCCGGTCGATCATCTCGTCGACTTCCTGGCGGTAGGAGGCCCGGAAGTTGACTACATTCGGCAGCTTTTCCGCATCCCGGAGGAACGCGGCCCCCGTGAACGGCGCGATGAACGGCACTCCGGCCTCAAGCGCAATGGGCGCCGCGGCGCGCGATGTCGGCGTGCCGACTTCACCGATCAACGCAAAGACATTGTTGTCGTGGATCAGCCTGCGCGTGTTCTGAATGGCCCGGTCGGGTTCGTAGCCGTCATCGTAGTAGACGAGCAGAAAACGCACGCCGGGCACGCTCCGCTTCGCATTCGCCTCGAAAACCGCCGCTTCGATCCCGAGGCTCATCTCCTTTCCGAGCTCGTTCGCCGGTCCGGAAAAGGCCGCGGACTGGCCGAGCCGGATCACCTCCGGCCTGTTGTCCTGCGCAGCCGCCGCTCCCGCGGCCAGCTGGCATGCCGCCGCCGCTGCCAGCCAAAGCCGAAAAAACACTACACCGTTCTCCGTTTCACAATGGTCAAAATGTTGAAACCGTCCTGATGGCGGTAACTGATCTCATCAGTGAATTGCTTCACCAGATATACGCCGAATCCGCCCACCCTCTGGTCGTCGGCATTGCTTTCGAAATCCGGCGCCGGCGCCTCTTCAAACGGATTGTACGGCCTGCCGTTGTCAAACAGTTCAATCCGGACACATTCGGAATCCGACCGGAGTTTCAGCCGGACTTCCGTCGAGCGGTCGTCAGTGCCGTAGTTGACGGCATTGACGATGAGTTCTTCAAGTATCAGCCGGATTGCGAACTCGATATCCGGCGGCCAGTCGTTCGCCCGGCCGAATTCCTCAACCTGCTCAGCTATGCGTTCCCACTGATCTCCGCCGCCGGCGACTGAAATCGAGAGTTCGTTTTTCACGTCACTGTTTCCGTTTCAGCACGAGGCTGGTGATATCATCAGACTGCGGCGCGTTTCCCGAGAATTCATGCACCGCCCGCACCACTTCCTCGCAGAAGGTTTTCGCGTCGCTTCCTGCCAGCTTGGAACCCAGCTCCGCCAGCCGTTCCTCGCCGAACAGTTCATTCTCTTCGTTGCCCGCTTCTGTCACGCCGTCGGTGTAAAAAAGAATCGCGTCATCCTTTTCCAGATCGACCGAACCTCCGCCCATCTCAGCTCCCGGCACGATTCCAAGCGCGAATCCCGGCGGCATTTCGAGATATTCCGTGGTTCCGTCGGCGCGGACCAGCAGCGGCGCGTTGTGTCCGCCGTTCGCGTAGAAGAGTTTGCCTGTCGCGTGGTTGTAGATGGCGTAGCAGACAGTCACGAACATGGCTGAGTCATTTTCGGTGACCAGCAGATCGTTGACTTCTTTCAGGACGGCAGAGGGTTCCACAGCTCCGATCGCCGCGCCCTTCAGCAGTGTCCGGCTCGACATCATGAACATCGCCGCCGGGACCCCTTTGTCCGAGACGTCCGCGACCGCGATTCCGCTCTCGCTGTCAGTCAGCCGGATGATGTCATAGAAATCGCCGCCCACATCCCGCGCAGGCTTCATCGCGCCGTGCAGTTCATATGCATCGGTCTTCGGGAATGTCCGCGGCAGAATCGACTGCTGCATGTCGCAGGCGAGACCGAGTTCATTCTGTATTGATATCAGCCGGTCCCGGGCCTGCAGGGCTTCGCGCCACATCTGGAGATGTTTCACAGTGCGGTCTATGGTGATGCGCAGATCTTCAAAATCGATCGGCTTGGTGATGAAATCGAAAGCGCCGCGGTTCATCGCCGTCCGGATGTTTTTCATATCCCCGTAGGCGGAAACGATCACCGACCGGATGTTGGGATTGACGGAAGGAATCTGCTCCAGGAGGGTCAGCCCGTCCATTTCCGGCATATTGATGTCCGATAACACCATATCGATCGAATCGTCTTCGTTGAGGATTTTCAAAGCCTCGACGCCGTTGTAGGCGAAACGGAATTCGTAAATGTTTTTTCTGATTTCCCGCCGCATACGCTGCAAAACGAGCGGTTCGACATCCACTTCGTCGTCCACCACCAGGATTCGATAGGTTCTGGACATCTGCTGCTCCATGTCTCAATGTTGTTCTCTAGATTGCCTCAATCGGCCTCTTTGGTCAATATGTCCATATCTGGCACGAATCTCGTGGAATTCAACATTCGCCCATACGCCGATTCTCACAGATCAGGGCAGCCGGCAGACCGCGGGCCGTTCTCAGGCCGCGCCAGTCCGCGGCGCGGCGTTACGCCAGGCGCTGCTCAGAGGGGGTTCACGTGACTCTTCGTTTGTTTCGGCTTACGGCGGAAAAATGACGGATCTTGCCGCTGACTGGACAGATGAAACAGCGGTCTTCCCGCCGCCTTCGGACCGGGAAGCGATGGCGGCCCGCTGGGAACAGTGGCATGCGGCCGGGCAGTCGTGCAGCGACCCGGCTGTCAGGGGTTTCGTCGAAACAGCGGACAGCCTGCCCGTTGTGAAAGCGTGCTTTGACGCCGTTTTCGGCAACAGCCCGTTCTTGACTCACAACTTGCTCTCTGACCCGGTGCTCGCGTTTCGCATTTTCACCGGCGGGCCGGACCGGGTGGTCGAAGACTGCATCCGGGACGTGCGGGATCCGCGCCGGCTCGGCAGCGAACCGCTGACCGGACTTATGGCGCGGCTGCGGGCTGCGAAAACGGCGGCCGCCACGGCCGCGGCCATCGCTGACATCGGACTGCGGCGGCCTGTCATGCGGGTCACGGGATGGCTCAGCGATTTGGCGGCGGCGTCCCTACACATCTCGTGCTCTCATCTGCTGCGGGAGCTGCACGACCGCGGCAAAGCGGAATTTTCCGACCCGGACGATCCCGCGCCGGGTTCGGGTCTGATCGTGCTCGGAATGGGCAAGCTTGGGGCCGGAGAACTCAATTTTTCGAGCGACGTCGATGTCATCATCCTGTTCCGGGACGATGTCCCGTGCATCGCGGCCGGAAATCACCAGCGGCTGTTTTCCCGGCTGGCGCGCAGTCTGGTCAACGTGATGGCGAAGCGCACCGCCGACGGCTACGTCTTCCGGACAGACCTGAGACTGCGGCCTGATCCCGGCGCCACGCCTCCGGCAGTCTCGGTCGAACGGGCTGTGCGGTATTACCGCACCCTCGCCCAGACCTGGGAACGCGCCGCGATGATCAAGGCCCGGCCCGTTGCCGGCGATCTGGCGGCAGGAAACCGGTTTTTGGAGGAAAATGCCGGATTCGTGTGGCGGCGGAACCTGGATTTCCCGGCGCTCAGGGACATTCAGGCGATCAAGCGCAAAATCAACGCGCACAAAGGAAGCGGCGCGATCGCCGTCGAAGGACATAACGTCAAACTCGGGCGCGGCGGCATCCGCGAAATCGAGTTCCTTACCCAGACGCGCCAACTGATCTGGGGCGGGCAGGACCGCTCGCTCCGCGGCCGCGGAACGATTGACATGCTGGGCAGACTTGCGGCTGCCGGGCGTATTCCCGGCGACGCGGCGGCTGAACTGCGGGATGCCTACCAGTTCCTCCGAAGAGTTGAACACCGCATCCAAATGGTCAACGATGTGCAGACCCACAGTCTGCCCGGCGATCAAGAAGGCGTGAACCGGATTGCCGCATTTCTCGGCTATGATGACGCCGGTGATTTCCGTAAAGTGATTCTGGCGAATCTCAGGACTGTCGAATCGCACTACAACAGCATGTTCGAGGATTCTCCGCCGGACAGCCGCGACGTCGCTTTGGATTTCGCTGACGAAGAAGCGATGCACGAAACCGTTGAATCGCTGACGGCTCTCGGTTTCGCCGACGGCGCCGCTGTCTATATCCGGGTCCGCGGCTGGCTTGCGGGCAATATCCGCGCCGCACAGACCAACCGCGCCCGCGCGATCCTGCGGGATATCACCGGTCCGCTCATCAAGGCGTTCGCCGCCACCTCGGATCCGAACCGCACATTTGACCGTTTCGACGGACTTCTCGGCCGTCTGTCACGCAGCATCAATCTGTTTTCGGCGATGGCCGCGGAACCGAGCCTGCTGCGGCTTGTCGCGGAAATCATGGGCACGGCGCCGAGACTGGCGGACTGGATCAGCCAGCAGCCGAGTCTGCTCGAAGGAGTCCTCCAGTCGGACTTCCAGCAACTGGATCCTTCGCTGCATTCCGATCTGGAGCCGGAAATCTCAGAAGCTGCGCGACGGGGACTGGTGCGCCTCTTCTACGAGCGGGAATTCCGTCCGAAAGAGATGCGGGCTGATCTGGCAAACCAGATTGAAACCGAGGCCGGAGCATCGCCGGATCTTCAGTCGCTTCTTGACGCCCAGCGCCGATGGGCGCGCAACCGGAAGTTCCAGATCGGCATCCATATGCTGCGCGGAGACATGACACCGGAACAGGCCTTTCTGCCGCTGTGCGGAATCGCCGAAGTCTGCCTTTCCTCGCTCATGGCGCACATAAAGTCGGAATTTTCCGAAACGCACGGAGAAACTGAAACCGGGCGCCTCGCCATCTTGGCCTGCGGCCGGCTCGGCAGCCGCGAAATGACGCTTTCATCAGACCTTGACCTGATTTTCGTCTACAGCCATGCTTGGAATGCCGGGCATTCCGACGGGCGGAAAAGTCTGGCCCCGACTCAGTATTACGCGAAATTGTGCCGGCGTTTTCTGAACGGGGTGACGGCGCCAACGGCTGAAGGGCGGCTTTACGAAGTCGACATGAGACTCCGGCCGAGCGGCAAGTCCGGGCCGATCGCCTGCTCGATCGAGCGTTTCGAAAACTATCAGCGCAACGACGCCTGGACCTGGGAGCATCAGGCGCTGACGCGGGCGCGGGTGATCTATGCGGAAGGCGGTCTCGGACAGAGGCTCAGTTCAATCATCACTTCCGTGCTGACACAGCCGCGGGAGCGCAGCAAACTCGCCGATGACATCCGTTCCATGCGGGAGCGGATCAAAAGAGAGCTGGAAGACCCGTCGCGGCCCACCATCAAACACCGCCGCGGCGGCATTCTTGACGCTGAATTCATCGCGCAGTTTCTGCAGCTGCTGCACGCCCCGCGGCATCCGGGCATCCTGTTGCGGGATGCGTGTCTGGTGTTCGCTGAAGCCGGAAAACTCGGACTCATCGATACAGCGGCAGCGGACGAACTGCGCCGGGACTTGGAGTTTTGGAGAAACATGCAGGGCATCATGCTGCTGACGGCGGAAAGCGACAGAGTGGAAAACGACGCCGTCACAGTGCTGCGGCGGACATTCGGCAGTCAAGACGGAGATTTCGTGCTGTCCACCTTCGCCTCCGCCATGGAAGAAACCGCGGAGCGCATTGCCCGGCAATTCGATTCCATCATCCGCTGACGAATCAAACGGGAATGCGGTGCTTTCCCGCATAATTCCCGATCCTTGCAAGGCATCGATGTTCCAGTGTAATATGCCGGGACAAACGAATCAATTTTCCCCGAGGAGGCACAGCGATGGCGGATCTCAAGCGGATTACGGGAACCTACGGGCACGACATTCTGTTCGGCGACAACAGCTCCGAATATATCAAAGGCCTTTACGGCGACGACTTCGTGTTCGCCGGCGGCGGCGACGATGTCGTCCGGGGCGGGCAGGGCGACGACATGATCTACGGCCAGGGCGGCCATGACGATCTGATAGGCGACGAGGGCGACGATGGTCTGGCTGGCGGCAAAGGCAATGACTGGCTCTCCGGCTCCAGTGGCGCCGACACTTTCGCTTTCCGTCTCGGCGACGGCTTCGACTATATCTACGACTGGGACTGGCACGATACGATCCAGTTCGTCTGGGGCGACGCGGATGTCGGACGCTTCCGGTTCACCGACCGCGATGGCGATGCGGTCATCGTCTACGGCGACGGCGGCACGGACGGCGACACCGTTCACACTCTTTTTGAAAAGAACGAAGAGGGCAAATGGTGCCGCAAGACCACGGATAGCGGCGACGGCGGCGGCACCGTCCAGATCGGCGGCATGTCGCTGGCCCGGTTCAAGGAACTCGGCATCGGCTTCGATATCCGCGGCGGCGACGGCGACAACAAGCTGCACGGCGCTTTCGGCCGCGACAAAATCTACGGGGGCGCGGGCGACGACACGATCAGGGGCCACAACGGGAACGACCGGCTGTACGGCCAAGATGGCGACGATACCCTCCGGGGCGGCAAGGGCGCCGATACGCTGCACGGCGGCGACGGCGGCGACACGTTGTTCGGCGGCAAGGGCGCCGATACGCTGCACGGCGGCGACGGCGGCGACACGTTGTTCGGCGGCACGGGCGCCGATACGCTGCATGGCGGCGCGGGCTCCGATGTGTTCGCCTTCCGTGAGGGCCACGGCACCGACACGATCCAGGATTTCGGGGATGGGGACACGATCCGCCTGATCAGGGCCGGCGACGATTTCGCCGGGCTGACGATCACGGACGACGGCAACGGCAACGCCGTGGTCGCCTATGGCACTGCCGGCGACACGGTCACGCTGCTGAATGTCGCGGCGGACTCGCTGAGCGAGGACGATTTCCTTTTCATCTGAACCGCTTTCGCCGGCGGCAGGCGAGGCAGCTTGTAACGTCATCCGGAGCCTGTCAGAGACGTTCGAACCCTCCGCGCAATACCGCAGGACTTTCAGAGATCCGGTCGCTGAGCCGGCAGGGCGACGCGCTTCGCCTTGATCTTGATGGCCTGCGTGCGTCTTCGCAGAAGTCGGGAGACGAGAAGAAGGCACTGGAAGACTCGTATAGTGTCCGGGCGGAAACTCCTGTTTTCGGCGGCAGTCGACGGCGGATCCGGGCCCGGATTCAGAATCCCGGGGCAAACCGGGCGGTGGAATTCAGCCGTCACCGCTGAATTGATGGACATCCGGCAGCCGCCGGAACACGGTTGACCTCTCCCGGACCGGGAACAAGCCGCTGCCGCTTTGAAAACAAGGAATTATGAAGGAAAGCGCCGAATAGCGTTTCACGCTCTTCGTCCTTCGGCACTGTTATCAGAGGCGTCGGATGTTCCCCGTGCGCTGACGAGCGTATTTCAGCGTGCCGCGGATTCCTGCTTCGGAACTCGGGAACTCGGTTCGGAGCGGCACCGTCAATCGCGCATAATCAACGCGAACTTACGTTGATATTGACAATCCTTTAGGTTTGCATTGTGTGTCAATGACGGAGGTCGCCATATGACTGGCCTTGGTCAGCTGTCGCGGAAAGCGATGACGATGCTGCGTGACACCGCTTGGAACTCCGGCGTTCCTGTGCCGATCTTGCGCGGTGGTCGCGGCACCGGGCGGCCGCGTCCAGGATGGCCGAACGCCTTGAGCGGCTTGGACTGATCGTGTCCGGCAACCGGGGCAGCGGCCGCGCCGGCAGGTCTTGGTGTCTGACGGAAGAGGGCAATGCCGCTTGTCAGCCCGGATCCAGACCGCCGCGGCACCAACAAAATGTGATTCCGGAGCTGCCTTTGACCGCAGCCGGACTTTCAGTTCTGTGCCTGATCCGCGACAATCCGGGATGCAGCGCGTCGGAGCTTTCCCGACTGACCGGCGTCAGCCGTCAAGCCTCGCATCAAAGGGTATCGGCTCTGGCAAGCGCGGGGTTGGTAAAGGACATTTCCGGCGGCAAGGCGTGGATCGTTACAGATGAAGGCCGGGTAAAGGCCTGTCCGCCGAAGTCTGACGAAGCGGGTTCGCGGTCAGGGCCGGATGGACGCGGCATCCATGTTCCGATTCAAGGGCGTTTCAGGACAAAATTCAGCCCTTATTTCCTTTTTCATGCAGCTTTCGCACATTTTCTCCATGGAAGCTCCGCCCGTTCAGGAGGCTGCACCCGCCGCCGCGGGCCGTTGAATCGGCCGATCCGGAGCGAAGCCCGGCCGTCCGAACGCGGACAGGGCGCATTTCTCCCGGCCGCGCCGTTCGCGCAGCAGCTTGTTCACTGGGGCTGCCGGCTTGCGCATGACGGCGACAAAGGCGACCTTATGACATTTTCCCCGCCCGGTGAGCCGGTCATAGAATACGGACATATCCTTATTGACGCGCACAGCCGTCAAAGCCGCCATGCAGAGGGCGCGCCTCGGGCAGAAGGTCCGCCCCGGATGCGCCAGGCGCCTTTCTTCGCGCCGCTGTCGCGGGCGAACGGGGCGGTCCCGGCGAGAGCCGCCGGCTGTCGAGCCGGCCGAGCAGAGCGGCGGCCGTGACCGGTCCGATGCCGGGAACGGACATCAGGATACGGTAAGCGCGGGCCTGGTCAGGATCGCTCTTGATATGCTCCTCTATCCCGGCTTCGAGAGCTTCCTTCCGCCGCTCGGCGGCTTCAGCAGCTTTGTCCATGACTTTCTTCGCTGACGCGTCCTGCAGATCATCGCGGCGCTGACGCAGTTTCTTAATGGTCTCAACCAGTTGCCCGCGGGCGGCTGTGAGATCATTAAGGCGGTCAAGGAACCCGGATTTCGGCTCGGTCGCCGGGAGATCGGCGAAGGCGGCGAGCATACTGGTCTCCGTCTTGTCGGTTTTCACTGGCTGCCCGGTCGCTTCAGCGAAGCGCCGCGCCTAGCGGGGTCAGCGACGCGGACTTCGTTACCTCTGTCGTGCAGCGACTGATGAATCGCCCGGTGCCGCCGTCCCGTCGCTTCGATGACGACCCGCCGCACCGTGTGTTTTCTCAGAAACCCGTCGATCGCCCGGAAGCCCGGACGGTCGTTTCTGAACCGGCGGTCGACGCCGGCGGCATGCGCATCGATCGTGTCCTTGCTGATAGCTGAGCCTGCGCATATTTTCGTCATGTTCCTATGCTCCTGATCTTAAAGATGATACGGATCTTGAGCCAGTCAGCTGTTCAGGGCGCAGGAACAGGCAATGCCGGACCGACTGTGCTGCGTCACGGTTCTATAAATCAAGGAACCGTCGGCCCGACCCGGCTTGGCGGGGACGTTCGCCCCCGCCTCCCCTTGCCGGCAGCGGCTGGCAAGGGGAACACGCGACAGGACAGCACGACTGCAAATAAGAGATGAAATGAAAGTTTGCTGCAGCCTCGCGCCGAGCGACCCCTGTGGATAACTCCTTATGGAATTATCCTTGGTTGATTCATATGAGGGAACCTGTAATGACTGGCACGAACATTGATACGCCGACGGATGCCGATCTCAAATCCAACTGCGGCCAGCGGCGCCCCGGCAGGCAACAGTCACGCTTCCCGTGCCGTTTTCCGCTTCGGCCATGCAAGAAATCCGCTGCGCCGCTACGCCTCTGGGGCCTGAGCGCGTTACGACGACATTGACGGGTTTGAGCCGCGGAAGGAACGCAGGCGAGGCGTTTTTCTGCCGAGTGCCCGAGGGTTCGCAACCATGGAGATGGATCAACGAACCGGCTCAAACAGAAGTTCGGGCAAAACCACCTCCCAGTCGTCGCACTTTATGAAACCGCGGAATTCCGGTTCTGCCGCCTCGCGGCTCCGGCCCACTACGGCGAAGACCTCGGCCGACAGGCACCGCTGCCCGGAGGGCGGTTTGAATGACCTCGCGAGACGGCCCACGCGCCGGCCGGAACGGTCCAGCAAATTCCAGCGACCGTCCTTCTCAGGCTGAATTTCAAGCGGGTCTCCGATCGACAGCGCGGCGACAGCGGCATGCACCGGATCGCTTGGAGGACAGCGTCCGGTAAATCCGAGATCGACATCCTTAAGCGTCAGCCGGACATGGCGGCGCTTCGCCGCCTCAGGCCGCGGCGGGAGTTCTGCGGCCTTCCGGCGGATCACCCCGGGCCCGTCGGCCAATTCGGCATGCAGGCCGCGGGAACCGTCAAGCCCCGCCAGCGTCAAAGTCTTCCGCGCCCGCGTCATGGCCACATAGTACAGCCGGCGCGGCGCATCAAGATCCTCGCCGCTGCCCGCGCGCTCCCAGCTTCCGTCCAGAACCGTCACATGATCGAACTCCAGCCCCTTGGCCCGATGGGCGGTGAGCAGCATCAATCCCCGTTGGCGGCGGCGTATTTCCCGGCCCCACTCAGCCAGCCACTCGATGAAATGCGCTGCCGGGATTTCTCCGCAGCCGGCTTCCAGCGCATGTTCCTCCACGGCTTGGCGCAGCAGGTCGTGCCAAGGATCGGAGGGCCGCGCGGCCGCCCATCGGCGCAAGGACGCGCCGTCGACGACCCCCGTTGCCCGCCCGCGCAGCCACTGGACGAACGCCCGGGTTTCCCTCAGGCGCCAGAAACCCGGGATCTCCTCGTTTGCCATCTGCGCCGGGATGCCGCGCGTCTCGCACAAGGCGCGCAACGGCGCCAGATATTTCCACTCGCGCGCGATCGCCGCGCAGCGCGACCAGTCCCAGTCCGAGGACAATTCCGAAAGACGAAGCAGCTCCGCTGTCACGGCCTGCGCCTGACTGGCCGGATCGCCGCCTGCCGGCAGTATCTGCACACGCCCGCGCGAGACAGGGTCCAGTTCGGTCCACTCTCCGCCCGGCGGATCACCCTCGCGGGCGCGGTCGACGCGGATGGGATGATCCGTCTTCATACGGTCCCGCGCCGGCTTGATCACCGCATTGGCAGCGGCCACGATATGAGCCGTCGACCGATAGTTCGAGGTGAGGTAAACGGGTTTCGGACCATACTCGGCCTCGAAGCGCCGGATGAACTCCACCGACGCGCCGTTGAAGGCGTAAATGTTCTGATCGTCGTCCCCGACCGCGAACAGCGTCAGCTTGCCCGCCTCGTCTTTCAGCTTCCGGCCTGCCAGCGCCGATATCAGTTCGTACTGCTCGCAGCCGACATCCTGGTATTCATCCACCAATATCCAGCGGAATCCCGCCAAAAGGCGCTCGCGGCGCTCGTCGGCCTCTTCCGGCAGCAGCTCCTCGCCGCGGAGCAGCGCGACCGCGCGTCTCATCACCTCCCTGAACATCTCAGAGTCCGGCCGCTCCGACCGGCCAGTGAAACTTGCGCCCGCGAGGCGCATCGCAAGCGCGTGGCAGGTGAGCACCGTCACGCCGCGGGCATCGTCGCCGATCAGTTCTCCCAGCCGGCGGCGGATGTCAACGGCCGCATGGCGGTTGTAGGCAAGCGCGAGGATGCCCTGTGCTTTCTCCCGTCTGACGCGGATCAGATAGGCGATGCGGTGCACCAGCACACGCGTCTTGCCCGAACCGGGACCTGCAAGGATCAGGACATCGATCTGTTCGCGTTCATCGGCGACGATGCGCTGCTGAACCGGGTTCCTCAAATTTTCGACTATGGCGCGCCACGATGCCGGCGTCGTCTGCCTGCCGATCTCCTTGTCGCGTCCGGGCAGCCAGCGGGCGAGAAACTCCTCCTCCTCAAACTCAAAGTAGTCCGACGCCAGACGCAGCGCCTCGCCCACATCGACAAGGCCGCGCTCGGCGAATTCCTTCACGACGTGAGTCTGCAACACCTGGCCTTGGTAGTGAAGCTTAAGGGGCTCAAAGTCCGCTTTGGAAAAACCCCGCTGTTCTCGCTTCTCCAGCCTGATCGTCATGGCCGGGCGGAACACCGCCAGTCCCTTATTGATGCGCAACACCTCCTGTTCGTGAAGCCAGAGGAGTGCCCGGTCGAGCAATTTGGCCGGATCGCGAACCCTGGTCTTCAAGAGCAGATCGGACTCGATCGCCTTAAGGAGTTTGCCGAGCGTAGTTTCGGCCAACAGGTCCGTCCCGCGGATTCCAGGCGGCAGACAGGCAAGAAAATGCTCAAGCAGGCGACCGGCCGCTCCTCGGCGTATGTCGGCGATTTTTTCAAGCATGTCCCATTCGCGATGCAGCATGATAAATGCGGTTTCCGAATCGCGTTTGCGGACCGTGAGGCTGCCGGGGGCGCCATCGTCCTCGCCGCGTCCGTCCCGCGCAAGGCTCCGGATGATGCGGAACAGCCGTTCCGGAAGCGGATCGGCCAGACCCTGATCCTGCAGCGCTTGGGCGGCGATCCGCAAATGGAGACACGAACCGTCCCCCTTCCCGAGGTCAGGAGCAGCCTCCCGCATGTGAGCGATGAGTTCCGTTTCGAGCGCAACCGCTTGGTCGAGGCGTTTCTGAGACGAGCGATTCACGCCGGTATGGACAAATGCGGTCAGCGCCGTGTCATTGCTGGCGATTCCTAACCGTTCGAGATCGTACAAGGCGCCGCGCACGGCTTCGGGACTCAGGCCCGAGACGATCATCAGTTCGTCCGTGGTCAAACCTTCGTCGGCGCCCGCGCCGATCAACGTTTCCGCAATGCACAGCAACTGTCCGCGGTAAGCATCGTTGATCTTGGCTCGGACAAGCCGCCTTTCAGCTTCGTCGACCGAATTCACCTGCAACGAAGACGGGAACACTTGGACAAAGTTCTCCTCCCGGGTCAGGAGTTCAGTCTCTTCCAACCAAGCGACGGCGGTGCGCACCCGGGAATCATCGGTCGTGGAGTCGCGTTCGAACTCCTTTTCATCGTCCTCGCCCAGGATTTCGCCTGCGGTCGCGACCACCTCGCCGTGAAACCGTTTTTTCCGGTCAAGGTTCCGGAGGGCTCTCAGGACTCCGTGAATTTCCCTGCGGGTAAGCCGCGCGTAAGCCGACAAACTGAATTGTCGCTCGACATCGGTGGTTGCGTAAAGAAGGATGCAATGTGCCTGCTCGCGGTCGCGGCCGGCGCGGCCCGCCTCCTGCAGGTAGTTCTCGAGAGAGCCCGGTATGTCGGCATGGACGACCAGCCGCACATCCGGCTTGTCGATCCCCATGCCGAAGGCATTCGTGGCCGAGATCGCGCGCAGATCACCAGCGATGAAACGCTGCTGCACATCCTTCTTCGTCTCCGGAGGCAGTCCCGCATGGAAATGCTCCGCGGCGACCCCTTTTGACTTGAGGAAATGCGCGATGTCTTCGCTTTGCCGGCGCGTCGCGCAGTAGACGATAGCGCCGCCCGGCCGCTCAGCCGGCAGACGGGAAATCAGCACCTGAAAGATGTCCGAGAACTTTTTCCCGCCTTCGGTCGAGATCACTTGGAAAGCGAGATTGGTGCGCTTGGCTCCGCCGTCGAACACGGCCAGTTCAATGCCGAGCGCTTCCCGGAAATACCGGGTGATGTCCCTGATGACATCGGGCTTGGCGGTGGCGGTAAGGCACAAAACCGGGGGAACAGGCCCGTCACTCGCCTTCTCGCGGATGAAACGGCCCACATAGCGATAGTCAGGCCGGAAATCGTGCCCCCAGCGCGACAGACAGTGCGCCTCGTCCAACACCCACGCGCCGATCTCGCGCTGGTCCAATACCCGCCGCAGGGCGCGTGAACGCAGCTGTTCCGGCGCGATCAGCAAGATACCGGCATCGCCCAGCCGAATCCGGTCCAGAGCGTCGCCCCGCTCAGGCATCGACAACAAACCGTTTACGGTTACGCAGCAGCCGATGCCGCGCCGCTCCAGCCCGGCCACTTGGTCCGCCATGAGCGCGACCAGGGGCGAGATCACGACAGTCAGCGCACCGGTCTTGCCGTAGCGCGACAGCGCGGGGATCTGATAACAGAGCGACTTCCCGGTGCCGGTAGGGAGAATCCCGAATGCGTGCTTTCCCGCCATCGCGGCCTCGACGATGGCCCGCTGCATCGGTCTGCCGGCTTTGTCCGCCGGTTCGGCGCGGAATCCGTCATAGCCGAACCAGCGTTTCAGTTCCCTGCCCGCGTCATGGTATTTCCGGCACCAGCCGCAGGCCGGATCGGTGCAGGCGGTATCTCTGAGGCGGCGCACCAGCCGCCCCGCTTCCGGAAACTGGTAACGCACCCAAGGCGGCATCACGGAGTTTCCGCCGGCAACGGACAGCCATGCCAAGGCATAGGCCAGCGACCAGCCGAGTCCGTCCGCTTCCGCCAAGACTCCGCGCACTTGGACCGCGCAGACTTCGTGTCCCAATCTCCCTGCGATCGCTTCCATGCTCTCGGCTTGCGATGGCCGTCTGTCTCGACGTATCTGCCGGAAGAACGCGTCCAGCGCCCGATCCGCGCCGGCGGGTTCAGGGGTGCACAGCCGATGCCATGCGGCAAGCAAATCCGGCGCGCACGCCGCCAGCGCCTTGCGCTCGTCTCCGAAAAGTTCCAGCGCCAAGCGGGAGTCGAGTTCCGGGTCATTCACCCGGCCGCGCCTGAGACCCGCGTCCTGATAGTGCTTGACGAGACTGTGATACGGGTTTCTGGGAAAGGCGAGCGGGCTGAGACGCAACGTGTCAACAGCCGGCAGCCTCAACAGCCTGAGGCCCGGTTCCGCCGCCTTCAGGACAGGCAGGTCAAATCCAATAAGATTGTGCCCGAGCAGGAAGTACACGCCCTCGGCGAAGTCGTCAAGCTTCGCCAATGCTCCGGCCAGACCTTTTCCCGAATGCACGAGGCTGCGGCCGGTATCGGGGCGCACCGCTCCCAAGGCGCGGATACCGCCGTCCTTACCGACTTCAAGGTCCAGAGAAACACAGGGCGGCCAGAAGAATCCCTGCTCTTTCGGCGCACGGCCGTCAGAGTCCGGCGGCGTGTTAAACGGCTGGTTCTTCACGCCGCGCACGGCTCAGGATTCCAAGATTGATGTTGAACGCCTGTTCCGGTCTATGTTCCTGAACTGCGGCACATGCTCCGTGCGCGGCGCGAACACGCTCAAAGACTTCAGCTATGATGCTTATTCTGCCGTCCATGGGCCGGTCATCCCGGTTGAAGCCCCCGGTTTGACCGGAGAGTGTTTTGTTCAAATCCAAGACCTTATCAAAGGTGCCCGTATTTGTATAGAAGGCCGCTGACCAGGCAGACATTGAGATGTTTCAATGACCGCCCTCGGCGAATCACCCCGTCTCGGGAACGCTTGACGGATACTTGGCCAGTCACTCTGGATTTTCACGCCGATCAGCATTAAGTCAGCCTGTCCCTGTCACTCTCATTGAATCAGTTTGCTCTGAACTGACCTCCATAATCTCGAATGACCAGCCCTGCGGCTTGGTCAGCCGGCGTTTCCCGGCGACCGCGGTCATCTCATTGCCTTTATGTTCAAACAACTGAAGGCGTAGTCCGCCAGCGCATCTGCTGTTCCAAATAACAACCGGCACGAAGAAGAACGCACAGCCGCGCACATGATCCTCTGTATAGGCGTGGACAACGCGCCCGGAGACCGGATTTCGTCTGTCAGAATGCCTGCTCCACAGCCTTGCGCCGCATGCATGACCCTCGCGAACAATTCTTGGCTCAGTTCGCAAATCGTACGCGCTTATGCCGCGCCGCCTTTAAGTACAAGCGCATTGACAGCGATGGATCACAAGAAGATTGCAGGCTCGCCGACCCGCGGTCAAGGCGGGCGCATGCATGCGGTTTCTGAACTGGGCCTTACTTTTCGCCGAACCGTTCTCGGATTGAGATAAATCAGAATGACAAACCGGTGGTTCCGGAGCGGTGAAGAACCGCCCCGGAACTGTCTTCTTCCACGTTCAGAACCTCACATTCAGTGCCAGAGAGCCGCCGACATCCTTGTTGCCGCCGCCGGCCGCGGCGTAGTATGCGTTTCCCGACATGGTCATCATGTCGCTCAGCCTGAACTCGCCGCCAAGCCCGAGTCTGCCCCAGGTCGGCTTCATCTCCGCCTTGAGAACATCGCCGGGAACCGCGATGCTCGTTTTATCCTTGAAATCATGGTCCAGATCCACCGCCGCCCAGAACGCCCCGGCCTCCCCGGCCGCCATGTCGATACGGGTGCCCAGCGTCCCTTTCAGGCTCTTCGCGGTGACATCAGGTACATCGCCAGCCCCTTCGACCTCCGCGGGCTCCGCGAAGCCGCCGGTCTTCACGGACGACCATTCAAGCCCGGCCCGCGGCTTTATCATCATGCCCTGAAATTCCATCTGCATGCCTACGGCGGCGCCCGTGGAGATACCGGTGCCTCCGGCCGCTTCAATCACCGCGGCATTGCCCATGGGGCTGAGTTCAATGCCGTTCAGACGCGAATATGACAGGTGCCAGCCCGCATGAACGCCGCCGCCCAGCAGCCAGCCCAGCGTCACCGTCCCGCCGGTCGCTTCGGCCTTGATGCCGCCGCCGCGCATGACCGCGGCCTCGGCCGTGCGCCGCCAGGCACTGAAACCGACGCTCAGCGTCTCGTCAGCCGGAAAATCATAGCCGATCTCCAGTCCCCGCCGCTTCATGTCCCAGCCGAGAGCATGTCCACGCCAGCCCGCGGCGGTCGTCGAGCTCTCAGCCATGCGCTCGCCGTCGCTCATGAAAACCTTCACCCAGCCGCCGTTGCCGTCACGCGCCGCATCACCGCTCCCGAAGCGGGCGTTCAAACCCAGCAACACCGAAGGCAGCGCCTCATACAGCCGCGCGCGGCTGCTGTAGAGCCGCAACATAGGGTCTGTATCAACGAACTCATAACCTTGGCCCTGGCCTTCAGCGAGCGTCGTCAGCTTCTCCCGCCGAATCGAAGCGTAGACCCCTGACGCACCGATCCGCCGGTAAACGACGCCGGCTTCGCTGTCCGCGGCCAGCGTCTTCAACTGGCCGTCCGTGTCCATGCGGGTGTGGAAGGTAAGTTCAGCCCGGCCGGCGGACTTGCCGTCTTTTCCCGGATTCAGGATCTTGCCGTCGATATGGCCGACGAAACCGTCCTTGTCCTGCCGCAGGATCAATTTCACCGGTCCCGCATAGGGGTCGACCCTGACAGCGATGCCGGAATTCGAACTCACATGCCCCTCGGGGAGAACAGTGACCGTGCCGCCGCCGCCCGCCGGCCCTTCAGCGCTGATGATGTTCTTCGCCACAGCGATATGAACGCCGGCGTATTCGGCTTCAAGGCCGGTTCCGCCGCCCCCGGTGACCCTGCCGCCGACCGTGATGTCAAACAGACCTCCGCCGTGGTGCCAGACGCGGATCCCGTTCTTCTCCGCGGCGACTTCGCTGCCCGCGGCAGTTTCGACCTTGATCGTGCCGGAACCCGCGTCCCGGTCAACAGTCGAGGTCTCGAAGTGATTCGCAGTGCCGGGAGGGTTACTGCCGATGAAAGCCGCATGGATGCCTTGACCCTTCGAACTGATCCTGCCGCTGTGGCTCACCGTGATCTTGCCCGTTCTGTCAGCGCCCCGCACGGACACGCGGATGCCGGCACCGATGCCGACAGTGGCTTTGTCGGCTGTTCCTTCCGAAACGATCGAACTTCCGGCTCCTGTCGTGACCATGACATCGCCGGTTCCAAAATTCTGGGCGTCGATCCCGTTCTGGGCCGCGTCGATACTGCCGCTGTTGCTGACCGTGACCGTGCCATCGCTGCCGGAACCAGTGATCCTAGCCCAGATCCCGTTCTGAGCCGCGTCGATACTGCCGCTGTTGCTGACCGTGACCGTGCCATCGCTGCCGGAATTAGTGATCCTAGCCCAGATTCCGTCGTGAAGCGCCGTCTTGATCACGCTGTCTTTCGTCGCTGTGACCGCGATACTCCCCGTTCCCGCGCTACTAGCGTAGATCCCTGATCGCCAAGAGGGAAGAGAGCTCCGGGCTCCTCTTCCGCCTGCTCCGGCCTCGATGATGCCGCCATGGGTGACCACGATGTCGCCTGTTCCCGCTGCGATGTCCACGACGATGCCCGCGCTGTCGGACTTGATCATGCTGTCTTTCGTCGCCGTGATGGTGAAGTCGCCTGTATTCTCATGCCCTTGAACTGCTTTGGCTTCCGCCCAGATACCAGCATAGGCAGACTCGAGGGTGCCTCTGTTCATTATCTTGACAGGGGTCTTATGACGGCTAATCGCTCTCACAGCGGAGTTTACTGATTTGATCGTGCCGCTGTTTGTGAAAGTGATCGTGCCCGAGCTGAATTGGTTCATGTAAACGCCATTACTGTAATTCCCGTTGCTATCGGCGTTTATAGTACCCGTCACCTCGACCGTGATCGGGGCAATCGTGAGGGGTTCGGCAGCAAAGACGCCGGTGCTGGCGATGATCCCGAAGCATGACCATGCATCGATAAGGCAAAAGGTGCCCGAGAGATCGATGTCACCCGCCGAGACGACATGCACGCCTTTGCTCGTCGCGCTTTGCTTGCCGTTGTGATGGATCGAGATGCCCCGTCCGCGTGAGCCCTTGACAGTGATCTCGGCACCGGCCTTGTGCTCCACCTTCGCCAAACCTGCGCCGTCGCGGAAGATTTCTACGCCTCTTACTCCTCCTGATGTTTTGCTCGCGTAAATCCGGCCGCCGTTGACGACCGTGATGTCCTTATCTCCGGGGCTGTCTCCGGCGTCCCCGCCGCTTCTGCTGGCGGTCCCGGTGTTCGCGCCGTCGATATCAATCGCATAGCCGCTGACGGGGCCGGATTCCGTGCCGATCGTCGCGTCCGGTCCGACGGTCAGCGTCAGGCCGTCCGTCACGCCGTCGCAGGCGATCTTGGCCGTGCCGGCGCTGCTATAGGTCGCTGCGGGCAGGGTGCCCGTGCCGGCCGGCACACAGGCGGCCAAGGCGGCCGACGGGGCTGCCAGCAGCGCCGTCAACCATACGAGAACCAGGCCGGCGAGGGAAAACCGGGAGAATGAAACGATACCCCCCCCCCTCGCGGCAGGCGGCGACACAGACTTTCGCCGATGCCCGTTCAAAAATTGATTTCACTGATGCCGTCATCTTACGGCCGTCCTTGCGTATCACACGCTCCATCCGTTGCTGTTCATCGTCCGTCATGTCATGCCAGCTACCGATCATTTCAAATCTCCTTTTTGTTCTCTATACTGGTCGCGCGGCATTGTACTGTAACCGGCCCGGCATATCCAGCGGATCTATCTCGCCGACCCGGGAAATCAAGGGAAAGCGCAGCGCCGGAACCCGGTATTTCATCATGAGCGGGAAGCGCGATCCGGAGCGTTTTCTCAAGGGCGTGCGAGAGCACTGGCCGGTGGAGAACAGTCTGCGCCGGGCCCTCGATGTCACGATGAACGAAGGTCATCTGCGCAACCGGACCAGACCCGGGCCGGAGAACCTGGTCGTCATGCGGCGGCTGTCTCTCAACCTGGCCCGGGTCACGGAGGACAAGCAGGCTGAGTCAATGCGCGGCAGACTCAAGAAAGCCGGACAGCATCACCGCTACGCGCTGAAGCTCATCAGCTCCGCTGGACTGCTGCCGGAAAACGGAGAATCTCAAAAGCGATACCCCTATCAAATAGTTGGGGACAAACCCTAATAAATGGAAAGGGATGAGAACGAACAATGAAGTCTCCCTGCCCAGCATTCCGCAAGGGAATAACGTGCGTTGAGTCAGTCGAGATGTTCCCTGTCGGCGGCGGCGTCGAACGGTTATTTGAAGAGACCCGGCGGGGTGAGGACGACAAGTCGACGCGAACAGCTGCCGGATAAGCCCGTTTGAAGACCGCACTTTGATGTGCCAGCAGCACTTGATGCATAGCCAAAGCTATGATCCCCGACTTAGGTTGAGGGAAAACGCCTCGCAGTTCAGTCGGCATCCAGCCCCTGATGGTCCTGATCGGTGACTTCCGGGCGCCGGATTCCGCCGGGATCCGGCGAATGCGGAACACGCTTAACGACCGCCCAGCCGTTCTCCGGGCTGTCGGCCCCCGTTCGGGGGCATTCCGCGAAGCGCCGGAACGGATGAGCCTTGACGGTACCTGAAGGGCGGAAAACCTGAAAGGGGCAACGGCGGTTCCCGCTGAAGCCGCCGAAGGGCTGTTTGGAGAAGGCAGCGCGGCTGACTCGGATTCCGTCAAACCGTAGTCGCGTATGCCGAATTTCCGCCCGCCTCGCCGCGGCCGGTATCTGGGAATGCCGGCGGGAACATGGCGGCGCTCACGGCCGCGCCGGGAAGGCGACGGAAGTCAGCGCGAAATTTTCCTGCACCGAATCAACCCAGTCGGAACCGGCCATCGACGACTGCCGGCTCGACCCGCAGGGTAAGGATCTGGCGGGGATTCAGCGCCAGAACCAACCTGCGGCCGTCAACTTGCAACGGTTGCCGGTCAGTTTCGTGAAGGTCAGTTACATGGACAGCGGCGACATCATGGCCGAAGTTCACCGCAGCTGACACGGCCCGCCCCTCGGCCTCATAAAGCCGTATGACATATCCGATTCCGTTCTCCGACGGCTTTACCGTTTCAATCACGATGTCAGGCGTATCGGCCGCCGCCAACAGCGGAGCATCGCCCAAACCGGGCGCGATGACCACAGGATGGTTCAAAGCCTCGGCTTCGGAGCGGATGCCGGCAAAGCCATGGCCTTGCTGGCCCATGACAGCGTAGGTGAATTCGTGCTCGCCGCGGTCGGCACTGGGGTCGGGCCACGTGGAGGATTTCAAAAGCGTCAATCGCATGACGCTGCCGCGGACATCATGCCCGTATTTGCAGTCGTCAAGCACGGCCACGGCATAGTTCCCGTCGTGAATTGCCATCCACTTCTGCGCGCAAATCTCGAACCGGCTGGCATCCCGCCGGTTGCCGCATGTCGTTGGCCGGTCAATCCAGCCCCACTGAATGCCGCAGGCAGCGCGCGGCGCCGACACGTCCGCAGAGAACTCGGCTTTCAAGAGCACATGGCTTTCCCGCCAATCAATCCAAGAATGAAAGTCGAGCCGTGGCGACCGGTCGGTCAATCGGATTTTCTGGATTATCCGGCTGCGACGGTAGCGCCGGGAAACCGTCACTTCCGCGCGCAACGGACCCGATTCGGTGATCGTTATCGAATCAATTCCGGCGACCTCCTCCGCCCGATCATCAAAGAACGGATCAATGTCCCAAGCGTCCCAGCCGATCGGCCGGTCCTCGAATGCCCATATCCGGTTGCCGCTCCGGCCGGGAGCAAGCATGTTCCTTGCGGCCGAACGGTCGAACAATCTTCGGATACCGCCGTCAGGTCCGATTTCAGCGGACAACCATGAGTTTCGCAGCGCGATGCTGTCGCCTCTTCGTTCGACAGACAGAAAGCCGGGCGGCCCCGATGCGGACAAGCGGGCGCAAGAGAGGCCCTGAAGCGGCGGAAGCGCCGCCAGCGTCCCGCTATCGCTCTCTTGCGTTACCACGCCAGCGGGCGCGGTTCCGTCAATCACGGCGATGTCATGGCGAGCCAGCGGGCTCGGATTTAGAACGCCGAGGTCGCCGCCGCTGAACTCCGCCAAGGCGGCGGTTTCGAGTTCAGAACAGATGCTGAGAATTTCGGCGAAGTCCTGTTTGGCATGTTGCATCACACTCGGTATGCAGGTTCCGGTCAGAATGTCGTGGAATTGATTAACGCACAGAAGTTCCCATGCCCTGGAAAGGCGTTGCGGCATGCCGATTCTGCCGGCGAGCACGCAGAGCAATTCGGTGCGGTGCAGGGCCGCCTCCGCCCGCCTGTTGGCCCTTTTGATCCAACTCTGCCCCGTCAAGACGCCCCGATGCCCTTCGAAGTAGATCTCGTCATCAAGAACCGGAAGCCGGTCGATGATCCCTGCGGCCGCATTCAGCAGTTCCGATGCCCGGCCCATCCTGAGCCGGGGCATTGACGGCGTCGAGACAAAAGCGCGGGCCCGCATAACCATTTCTTCGGTAGGGCCCCCGCCGCCGTCTCCGTGCCCGAAACAAATCGGCAACGGCCGGAGGTCGGTTCCGACAGCGTTAGTGACGGTTCCCTTGACCTCCTTACCGCTTAGGTCGGACTTATAGGTGGTGGGAAACGGCAGATGGCGGACCTCTCGGGGGGTGGTCAGAACATGGACCGGCACCCGGCTTCCGTCCATCCCCTCCCAAAGGAACGTAGGGGCCAAAAGTCTGTTGTGCTGATTCCAGTTGGGCTTGTTAGTCACCACCATCTCAAGGCCGGCCAGCTTCATTAACTGCGGAACGCACCAGCTGAATCCGAATGTATCGGGCAGCCAGAGAATCGGAGTTTCGGCGTCGCCGAACCTCTCCCTGAACCAGCGGCGGCCAAGTATCATCTGCCGGACGAGCGCTTCCGCCCCCGGCATGTTGGTGTCAGCCTCCACCCACATGCCTCCGACCGCCTCCCACCGGCCCTCCTCCACGCGTTTCCGCAGCCGGGCGAAGATGTCAGGATAGTCCGTCTCAGTCATCGCATAGAGCGCCGGCTGCGAGTGCGTGAAATAAAAATCTGCATGGCGGTCCATCAGCCGCAGGACATTCGAAAACGTGCGGGCGCACTTCCGGCGCGCTTCAGACACGGTCCAAAGATACCCGATGTCCAGATGGGCGTGGCCGATGCCGAGGAGCTCAGCATCAAGAGGCGGGCCGGCGCTGTCCAGAGCAACGGCGAGCCTTTCGAGAGCGGCAGACGCGCTCGCATGCATGGCCCTTCCGAGAGGATGGCGGGTGTCAAGAGTCAGAAACGCCGCGTCCAGCGCATCAAGGAGCGCATTTCGCTTCTGCGTTGCCGGATTCAACACCAAGGCCGATTCCAGCGCACATTCGGCGCGCACCAGAAATTCTTCCAGAATCGGGTTCGTCTCGACCGCGAAGCAACGACGCATCCGCAGCTTTTCCTTGGAGCCGAAATCCGGCGGAAAATCTGACCAGCCCGTCCACCCTTCAAGTTCCAGCCGGTGCCTCCCTTCGTCAAGAACCTTCAGCGGGATCGTGTGATGGTGGCGGTCTGCCGAGCCCACAGGGTCCCCGTCAACGCGCACCAAGGCCTCGGGATGATTGAAAATATCGCCGATCTCGCCCAGCGGCAGAAACAGAGCCGGATTCTGCCAGTTCGGCGGAATTGCGAAACCGCTGATCAACCGGAACCGGCAGTTGACGCCGCCCCAATACGTACCGGGCGGGAGTTCGGGAAACGCGTCCGAGCTTACCGGATATTCCGTCTGGGCGCCCGAATCCGCCGCCTCCTGCAGCCGGAACGGCTCGAGTTCCCGCCTGTCGGCGAACCGGTGGACGCGGACAAGCTCGATTCGCGAGCGGATTTTCTCCGCCGTGAACCGGAACTCGTGATTCATCAGGCCGCGGGCCCGTGAAGAAAACAGGCGGCGCGGTGTCCTCCGGAACCGACGCGGCGCAACGACGGCCGGGATCCGCGGCACTTATCGCTGACATGCGGGCAACGTCCGGCGAAACTGCAGCCGGTCGCCGAGCCGGCCCGGCCTTCCGTTTCAGCAGGCAGTTCAATTTCGCCGTGCCAACGGAGGTGGGGATCAGGCCGAGGCACGGAATCGACGAGGAGTTGAACATACGGGTGCTTCGGCATGGAAATGACGTCAACCGCCCTGCCCTCTTCAGCGATGCGTCCCTGATAAAGGAGCACGATCCGGTCGCCCACTTGGTAGGCAGTCGAAAGATCATGGGTGACATACAGAAAGCTGATTCTGTCTTCGTCGCGGAGTTTGATCATCACGTCGAGAATCATCGCCCGGAGAGATGCGTCGACCATGCTGACCGGCTCGTCGGCCACCACCAGTCTGGGTTTGACAAGATAAGCCCGGGCAATCATCACCCGTTGACGTTGGCCGCCCGACAGCTGGTGGGGATATTTCGACAGGATGTCGCCGCCTTCCAGCCCGACCGCATTCAGCGCCTTTTCGATCAGTATTCCAGCCTGCGGCCCGCTGTCCGCGAGGTCAAAATTGCGGATCGCCATGTTGAAAACATGACGCACACGGTAGAACGGGTTGTAGCTTCCGAACGGATCCTGGAAGATCGCCTGCACGTCGCGGCGCCAGCGTCTCAACTCGCCGCGGCCCGCCGTGCCGACATTGAAGCCATCGAAGAGAATACTGCCGGAGGTCGGCCGTTCGAAACCCAGTATCAAATCGACCAGCGTCGATTTGCCCGAACCGCTCTCGCCGGCGATCGTGACGATCTCGGGCCTGTCCCGTTTTATGCTCAGGTTGAAGTCCTGAAGCGCAACAACACCCGTTCCGGGGTTTCCGTAGATCTTCGAAACACCTGAAATGTCCAGCAGGCCGTCAGACACATTCATCTTCCAATTCCTCAGCGCGGTGACAGGCCACGAACACACCGGGCCGGATTTCACGCGTTGATTGCCGCTCCCTGCAACGACCAATCGCATGAGGACATCGCAGCCTGAAGATACATCCGTCCGGTGGGTTGCGGGGGTCATGGGTTATGCCGCCGGCAACGCGCAGCGGCGCTTTGCCGGTCAGCGACAGCACGCTGCCGACCAGAATCTTCGAATAGGGATGGGCGGGACGGGCGAACATCTCTCCGACCGGCGCCGTTTCGACGATCTTTCCAGAATACATGACGGCCAGGCGATCGACCATCTGCGCCATCAGCCCCATGTCATGACCGATCATGATCATGGACATCCCAAGCTCGTCGCGCACCCGCGCCATGGTTTGGGCGACAACACGCTGAACAACGACATCCAGCGCACTGGTCGCTTCGTCCGCGATCACGACCGCCGGATTGAGAGACACCGCCATCGCGATGCACACCCGCTGCTTCATGCCGCCCGACAATTCATGCGGATGCATACCGTATGCCCGGTCGGGCAGTCCAACGCGATGGAGGAGGTCCAGGATACGCTTCCGCAACACAGCGCGGTCCTGCCGCCCCTCGTGGGTTTCAATGGCGTCGGCAATCTGGGAATGCACTTTCATCGTCGGATTCAGCGAGTTCATCGCCCCCTGAGGAATCAGCGACAACCCTCGCCAGCGTCGCTTCCGCATCTCCTCGTCGGACAGCGAAAGCAGATCCGTTCCGTTCAGGACCACCCGGCCGCCGACGATACGGCCGGGAGGAGAAACCAAGCGCAGAACGCCGGACACAGCGGTCGTCTTGCCCGAACCGCTTTCTCCGGCGATGCCGAGCGTCTCGCCTTCGCACAGATCGAAGGACACGTCGTCCACGGCCAGCACATCACCCGTCGGAGTGGCGAAGCGGACCTTGAGTCCTCTGACTTCCAGCACCGTCCGGCTCATGCCTTCCTCAGCCTCGGATTGGAAACCTCATCAAGTCCCAGATTGACCAGAAGCAGACCGACGAACATCAGCGCAAGCAAAATCGTCGGAATGCCCCACCACCACCACAGGTTCTGAATCAAGGCGCCGGCGTTGATCGCTTCATATATTGCCCGCCCTAATGTCGGTATGCGCTGAGGCCCGAGTCCCAGTACCTCGAGTCCGACGGCGGTGACTATCGACGTGGTGACGTTGGCTATGAAGGAACCGAACAGATAAGGCACGAGATTGGGCAGCATTTCCTTAAACATGATATCGGTTGTGGACGCGCCGGATATCTCCGCCATCCGCACGTAGCCGGATGTCCGCATCGACAGCACCTGAGCCCGGATAAGACGTGTCGGAGATTGCCAAACGAAGGCGGCAATCAGCAGAGCCATCATCGTCAGCGACACGTCGCCATAGGCGGATTGGAAGACGACCAGGATCAAGAGCGGCGGGATCGTTATCATCACGTCGGCGGCAACGCGGATCAGGTCGTCGGTTCGGCCGCCGACGAAACCGGCGGTGAAACCGAGAACGATGCCCAAACCCATGCCGATACAAGAAGCCAGCAGCCCCACTAGGAGCGAGTTCGGCGCGCCGATGATGATCAGCGCCAGAAGATCCCGGCCAGCGCCGTCGGTTCCCAGCGGAAAGTCCCAGATTCCCGGCTGCCGGCGCAGATTCTCAAAGCCGACCGGCGGTAATTTGAGCGGCGCGGCTCCGGTGAAGACCAACTCAGCGTTCCACAGAATTCGTCCGGCGATGCCAAGCAGAACAAAGGCGATCAGAATGCCTAAGCCGCAGAGAAGTTTCGGATTGATCCAAGGATTTTCGAATCGGCGCATGCGCCGCCCCCGGCGCGGGTTCTTCCGGAACGATGCCGAGGCGTTCACGGCCTCACTCCCTGCGTCTGATTCTGGGATCAACCAAGGGATAGATCAAGTCGACCAGAAACACCGAAAACGCAGTCATCAGGATGATGATGAAGCTTGACCCTTGGATGACGGGAAAATCCTGGTCGAGTATCGCATCATAGATGAGTTTACCCATGCCGTTATAGGCGAAGATGCGTTCAACGAGGATTTGCCCTGCAACAAGCAAACCGATTTTCAAGGCGAAGGCGGTGATCTGCGGCAGCACGGCGTTTCTGATCATGTAGCGGTAGAGAATATAGCGCGGCCGCAGTCCTTTCGCCTGCGCCAACAGCGTGTAGTCCTCGCCTTGCACCGTGATCATCAGCCCTCTCATACCCAAAGCCCAGAAACCGAATGTCACGGCGACAATTGACAATGCGGGAAGAAACCCGTGATGGATGACGGAAGCGACAAACGTCCAGGACCAGTCCGGCGTCACCGTCAGCCCGTAGCTGCCGGTGAGCGGGAACCATCGCAGCTTGGCAGCGAAAACGTACATCAGCAGCAGTCCCGACAGAATCGGCGGAATGGAGGTCATGATCATCGCCGCCGGAATCGCGACGCGCACAAGGCGGGGCGAACGGTCCCAGATCATCAGCGCCCCGAGTGCGTTGCCGATGAGGAATGTGATTGCCAGCGACAGGATCATCAGCCCCAACGTCCAAGGCAGAGCGTGGGCGATCAGGACCGAAACCGGCGTCGGAAAGGTCGCGGTCGACAGACCGAAATCGAGAACTGCGATGCTGCCGATATATTTGGCGTATTGGACGATGAGAGGGTCGTTGAGTCCGAAACGCTCCTCGAGCCCGGCCAGTATCTCTTCAGAATTCTCCACCGACCCGGCGCCGGCAGCCATCCGGCTCAGCATGATTTCCGCCGGGTCGACGGGAGACAGACGCGGGATGGCCCAGATCAGCGTGGCCGCGATCCAAACCGTCAGCAGCAGGGTGGTCAGCCGATTGATGAGATATTTGCGTGGAATTGTCACGCTTGGCGGAACCTCGCAGCGGAGTTGGAACGGGCTGGCCTGCGCCGGAGATGCAGCCGGACGGACCGCTCGGTTCCGTCCGGCTGCCCGGCATTCAATTCGCCTTGCTGAGATTATGGATGATCAGGTGCGTCGAATTCCACCAGTGCCACGGTTCGGAGTAAAAATTGTCCGCCGTCGGCCAACCCACCCAGTAGGTCGTGTTGAACGGCAGCAGCTTGGCGGATTGAACCAGCGGAATGAAGGGAACCTCATCGGCGAGATATCTGTAGGCTTCGGCGACCAGTTCCGGGACAACGGGGTCTCCGGGCAAAAACCCGCTGATCTCGTCGACGATTTCCGTGTAGGCCTTGGCGCCCGGTGTGTTCCATCGGCCGGTGTTGTTGAATCCAGGCGAACGTTCGCCGACAGCGACAACATCGCGGTGGTTGTAGCGGTTCATTGACGTCCAAGGTTCGTAGATGGAGCCGCAGGACAACCAGGAATAAGTCACCTGATAGCGCCCGAAGGGAAGGACTTCGCCCCAGAAGACGCCGTTTTCCACCGGAACGGGCCTCGCCTTGATGCCCGCCCGGTTGAGTTGCTCGACGATCACGTCGATGGTGCGGGTGTATTCCGTCGAGGCCGAATTCACATGGATGTCGACGGAGAAAGTCTCGCCGTTCTTCTGATAATATCCGTCATCTCCCATTGTGTAGCCGTTCGCTTCAATCAGGGCCTTGGCGCCCTCGACATCCGCCCGGTCCGACAGCCCGTAGCCGGCGGAGACCACCGCATCAATGTAAGGTCTCATGGTCTGATACTGCAGGAACATCGACTGCGAAGCCTCGGTAGTGCCCTCATAAGCGATATCCACGATCTGCTTGCGGTCTATGATCATGGACAGGGCCCGCCTCATTTCGACATTGTCCCACGGCGGCACAGTGGTGTTGATTTCCAGTTGGCGGGGGCAGATGTCGGGCCGCGAGTACGGCAACCCGTCATGCCAAGTGATCACATTGGGATTTTGCGCCCGGACGGCTTCGAAAGTGCCCAGCGTCACTGTTTGTCCGGCGTCGAGTTGGTCGGTTACGCTTAACTGCGCTCGGCTTTCCTCGCCGCCGGTCTCCAGCCAGATCAGCCTCTTGGGTTGAGGAAGGTCTTGGAACCCGGTGCGCACGCCCCAGTAGTTGTCGTTGCGGTCCCAGACCATGCGGTTGGTCGCTCCCGAAGAGTATGTGTAAGGGCCGGTGCCGACCGGTGGATAGAAAGCGAAGGTCGCCGGATCTTCCGCCTGCCGCCAGATGTGTTCCGGCATGATCAGCATCGATCCGAAATACTGCACGCCGAAATTCTCGATCGGGAACCGTGGATTGGGCGATTTGAGTCGAAAAACAACTGTGAGATCGTCCGTTTTTTCGACGCTGGAGACTTGGGATCTGACCGTCGCGGCCTCGCGTGAAGACAGTTCCTCGTTGTCGATCACCATATTGACCGTAAACACGACGTCATCGGCGTTGAACGCTTCGCCGTCCGACCATTCGACCCCTTCCCTGAGGGTCAGAGTCCAGACATCCAGGTTGTCATTCGGGGTGAAACTGAGACCCAGCCAAGGCAACAGTTTTCCATTCGAGAAGTCCAGAATGAACAAGGGCTCCCACATGGCCTGATGGGCGCCATGCATGCGTTTGGTTCCGGGTGTGAACCAGTTGAAGTTCGCCGGATCCTTGATCGTGCGATCAAGGTCGAAAATCACCGTGTCCTCTCTCGCGACATCCTGCGCGAATCCCCCACCGGCAACCATGGCTGTCACCGCCGAGGCAAACGCAAGCTTCCTGAACATTTTCATTTTCCGTTCTCCTATGTCAGACCGCAATCGCAGCGGTCCTGCCGCGCAGGCGTTCATGCCTGCAGTTGCCCGGTCATCCGGCGCTGACATTCGAAACCGGCCGGTCCGGGGAAATTCCGCCCACCTGCTTATCCCACAAAGCGGATCCGCCGGAGCCGGCCTTCGCGCAGGACTCCGGTTCCGCGTCCCTTGCGCCGGGCACAACCGATGGGACTGTCATCAGCCTGTTCACCGCGGTTCAATCAGTTGTTGCCGACCACATGGGGCGAAGACGTCATGGTGATATCGTCATTGCCGGGCCGCGGATGATGCTTCCATTCTCCGGCTGGATCCTCCCCCCGGCAGATCACCGCTTCAATGCCTTCCGCCCACCTCCCGTCGATTATGCGGGCCTCCGGCGGACAATAGCGCATAGTGAGCCCGCATCGCCGCCTGTCGGATTTGTTGGCTTGGGAACCGTGAACCAGCATGTCGGCATGGAGCGAAATCTGACCGGCCTTAAGGCAGTTGAACACGGGGGCCCCCAAACTATCGGCATCAATCGTCTCTATGTGGAAGACGCTCTGATCATCAGCTGCGGCCACGGGTACTTTACCCATGCGGTGCGTCCGGGGAATAAACATCATCGCGGAATTCCCCTCGTCCACGTCGTCTATCGCCAACCACACGGTCACTGTGCGCGCCGGACTGAGATGCCAGAATGCCGCGTCCTGATGCCAAGGCACCCTTTTGGGGTCACGAGGCTTCTTCGAGAGAATCGCCGACGCCCAGCAAATGATGTTCGGACCGACAATATCTTCGACGTGATCCAAGATGCGCGGTTCGGTCACGATATCCCAAATGCCGGCGAGCCTTGCCTGGTAGCAATTGATTCCGTAGGAGCCGGCGTCGCCCATATCCGCCATCAAGCGGCCGACATATGAACGGATTTCCGCGATCTCTTCGCGGGTAAACACGTCGAAGGGCCGGATGTAACCATGGCTGTTGTATCGGCTGATCTGGTCGCGGCTCAATTTCTTCAGCCGTTTGGGTGCTGCCGGCTGAAACAGGAGGTCAGGTGTCGCTTCAAGCATGCGCATTAACTCACTAACGCCGCGCCGTGCATAATGGACTCCGTCAGGCAGGCAAACGACGCTGATTGAGAAAATCATGTTGTGGATTGACTTTCTGCACTCGCCGCCTGTGGATTTCGGACGCAGCGGCGCAGCGGCCGGTCGATATCCGAAGAAACGAAGGCGTTCTCCGGGTTTGACGCGGCTAGGTTGTGTACCCAAATATTTGACATGCCGAGCGGGTTGCGGCACAATGACGCGCAACCCGCGGTGAGAATGCTTGGAGGAGATTTGAAATGATCGGCAGCCGGCATGATATGACGAACGAGCAACAGCAGCGGATGGAGCGTGTGATGCCGAAAGGTCTGCCGGGACCTTCGCGCAAGGACGACCGCAAGGTAACAGCCAGCATATGCTTCGTGCTGCGCACCGGCATGCCATGGCGGCATCTGCCCAAGCGTTACGGGCATTACACAACCTGTCACAACCGTTTTAACCGCTGGAGCAAGTCGGGCCGCCGGCAGAAGATTCTTGATGATCTTCAACAACTTGAAGAAGCGGATGAAGAAGCCGCTGACGAAAAAGACGACGGCGAGCCGCAGGAGATCGGGCGCTCCCGGGGCGGCCAGCTGACGAAGATCTATGCCATGGTCGACGGCAAGGGCGGGCTGCGCCGCATGCGCTTATCGCCCGGGCAGGTCTCCGACTGCGCCGAGGCGGCGGCCCTTCTTGACGGCCTTGAAGCCGGCTGCGTCCTGATCGCCGATGAGGCTTACGATGCCGAGGCCGTTCTCAAGCGGGCGGCGGAAGCCGGCTGCCGGGCCGCCATTCCGTCGAAGTCGAACCGCAGGCGGCAGCGGCCGCTGGATAAAGCCGTCTATGCGAAGCGTGATGTCATTGAGCGTTTCTTCGGAAGAATCAAGTTCCGGCGGGTCGCGACCCGCTTTGACAAGCGGGTGCGCGACTTCGCCGCCGCTGTCATCCTCACCGTCGTCCGCCGCCTGCTGCGGAATGACGCAAAGGGGGTAATTGAGTCCACGACCTAATGAAAAAGGGCGGCTTTCGGGCCGCCCTCCATGCCAAGTGTTCTATGCCTTGCCTAGCCCAACCGGACCAAACCAAACCCGACCTTGCAATGTGAACGTAATGCATCGTTGCGCCTGGCGCAAGGGGTCGATTCACGGCGTCCCGGTCAACCATCACCATCAAGCATAATCACCATCAAGCATGTAGGAGTCAGTCCAAGGATCAGAAAGCATGAAGTGTTTATCCGTCAAGTCTTGGCGATCAAAGCCTTCCAAGTCGATGGTGCCGCCGGCGTATTGAATGCGAACGCCTTCAGTGTCTCCTTCGGAGTAGGCGGAGATGATCAGGTCTAGATCGTCAACACTTTCAATGCCGCTGGATTGTAAGGGCCTAAACTTCAACAGGTCGCCGTCCTTGAAGTCCTTAATGGTGTCATGGCCGAGATAGCCTAGGCCCTTCTCGCCGGGGAGTTCTTCGAAGTAGAACCTGTTTCTTCCCCCGCCGCCCCAAAGCTCGTCGTCTCCCTTGCCGCCTGAGAGCTTGTCATCGCCCTCGCCGCCGTAGAGCTTGTCGTCGCCGTCGCCGCCCCGAAGCCCGTCCTTGCCGCCGTTGCCGCGGAGCGTGTCGTCGCCGTCGCCGCCCCAAAGCCAGTCCTCTTCGGCGCCGCCATAGAGCTTGTCGTCGCCCTCTTGGCCGTAGAGCTTGTCGAAGCCCTCGCCCTCTACGCCGTCGCCCTCGCCGCTGTAGAGTTTATCGTCGCCCTCGCCGCCGTAAATCTTGTCTATTCCTTGGCCGCCGCGGAGCGTGTCGTCGCCGTCGCCGCCTTCAAGGTAGTCGCCGCCGTCGCCGCCGTAAATCTTGTCGTCGCCATCGTTGCCGTAGAGATAGTCCTTGGCTTTGCCGCCGTAGAGCTTGTCGTCGCCGTCGCCGCCGTAGAGATGGTCAGTGTTCCTGCCGCCGTAGAGCCTGTCGCCGCCGTCGCCGCCGCGGAGCTTGTCCCTTCCTCGGGAGCCCAAGAGTATGTCGTCGCCGTCGCCGCCTTCAAGGTAGTCGCCGCCGTTGCCGCCGTTGAGCCTGTCGCTGCCGTCGTTGCCGTAGAGATAGTCGTCGCCCTTGCCGCCGCGGAGCCTGTCGCCGCCGTCGCCGCCGTAGAGATGGTCGGTGTTCCCGCCGCCGTAGAGCCAGTCGGTCCCTCCGCCTCCATAAAGCTTGTCCTCGCCGTTGCCACTGCGGAGCTTGCCCTTGCCCTGCCCGTCGATCAGATGATCGGGTCCCAGGCCTCCGTAGAGCTTGTCGTCGTCGTTGCCTCCGTTGATCCTGTCGTTTCCTTGTGTCCCTCGCATAATGGCCATCGCCAATCCCTCCATTCAGTTTCCGCCCAAGGGTAGCGACCCGCCCCCCCCCCCCCTTGTCAAGCCCGTTTGTCGGTCTTAGACTGAATTTTTTTGCAGCACCGATCAAACTCCGAAATACATCACTTCATTAGTAGACCGCGATTGATGCGGATCTACATGTTGTATGCGGATCAAGCGGGTGCGATACTCTCTAATGTCGAAAACGGAGGGAATCGCATGCCGTCGGGCTTTAACTGCTTGACCCGGTTTGACCGTTGCCGGCTTCAGGCGCTGAAGAAAAGCGGTTTCCCGCAAAGAGGCATCGCGGCGGAGATCGGCTGCTCGCAGTCGACGGCAGTCCGCGGACTCGCCCGCGACACCGGGCTGCGGGGCTGCCGCTGCCGCCAGGCGCAGCGGCTGGCCGAAACCCGGCGGCGGGAAGCCTCGTCGGTTCCCCGCAAGATGTCGCCGATGAGCTGGAAGATCATCGAGATATGTCTGAGGTCCGGACAGGCCCGCAGCAGACTTCGGGCCGCTCAGCGGAAGCGGGGATCATGACGGTGAGTCCGACCTGGATTTACCGTTATATCTATGCGGACCGGGCGGCGGGGGGAAGCCTGTTCCGCTGCCTCCGCCGCCGGGGGCGGAAGCGCAGCCGCCGGGGAAGGGACGGCTCCGGGCGGGGCGTGATTCCCGGCCAGAGGGACATATCCGAGCGTCCCGCTGTCGTTGAGGAGAAGACCCGGGCGGGAGACTGGGAAGCGGACACGATCATCGGCGTCCGGTGCCGGGGAGCCTTGGTTTCGCTTGTCGACCGGGCGACGAAATTGACTTTGCTTCAACAGGTTGAGCGAAGGACGTCGTCCTTGGTCAGGGCCGCGGTCATTGAGTGTCTTCAGCCTGTGTCCGATATGACTCACACGATCACGGCTGACAACGGCAAGGAATTCGCGGAGCATGCGGAGGTCTCGCGGGCTCTCGACGCGGACTTTCACTTCGCCCGCCCGTACCGTTCATGCGACCGGGGTTTGAACGAGCATACGAACGGCCTGGCAAGAGAACAGCTTCCCAAGTCGACGGACTTCCGGACGATAGATCCCGCCGAGGTCCGGAAGGTGCGGGACGCGCTCAATAACCGCCCCCGCCGCTGCCTGGGCTGCCGGACCCCGGCGGAGGCTTTCCGTGAGGCTGCGGAGGCGGCCGCGGGCAGGGGCGTCCTCGAAAAATTTCCGGTCCCGGGCGGCGGCTCAGCGGCGGCTCGGGCTAGCCCCCCCCCGCTGAAACCGCCTGCGAACCGCTTGGAAGAAGCGGAGCTGAACTTTCCGGCTGCCGGTCAACCCCGGCCAGCGGCTGGATCACGACGGATTCCCGCCGCTCTCATGACCCGCGGCCTCCGGAAACGCATTTGCGGGGCATCCGCGGCATCTGCTAAATCTTGATTCTGACAGAGAGCCGCCGGCTGAACCCGGTGATGCATTTCATAGTTGTACGGGCGTGTCAAAATCACCGACCGCCGGACGAAGAAAGATTTCGCCGAGCTCCTCAGGGACATCGCCGATGTTCACTTCCCCGGCAAAAAAATCGTGCCAGCCATGGACAACGCATGAGCTGTCGAGTCTTTACTACGCTTTTCCGCCGGAGCAGGCGGGCAGGCTCTACGAGCGTTTCGAAGTTCATCACACGCCGAAACACGGCAGCTGGCTGAACATCGCCGAGAGCGGAATCAGCGTGCTGAGCCGTCAGTGCCTGTCCCGGCGCATTCCCGACCGGGAGACGCTCTGCCGCGAGGTTTCGGCATGGGAAAAAGCGCGCAACGCCGACCCGGCCCCGGTCAAACAGCGGTTCACCGCCGAAGACGCGCGCATCAAATTGCATTCTTTGTACCCATCAATATAACAAAGACAGACTACTAGGACAGTCACGGGTGATCGGCCTGCTTGCCCTTCCCGGTTCCTTGAAGCGACGGGGCGCGACTGATTCCATATCAGCAATATTCAGCGTCTGTCCGGGCGCATGGAAAGCCGGAAGCAACGGGCCTGTACCCGCCTCGCCAATGACGGCGCTTTTGTCCGGCATTTGAAGAGAATACAAACAATCGACCGGAACAACCATGCGAAGGTTCCGTTCAACGAATCGCATTCGCACCTCAGGACCATTTTATTGTCGGGCCTTGAGCACTGATGCGGCAGGGAACGGGCATGCTTGAAACGCCCTGGGTTTTCCGCGTGCCGGTTCAGCAGCCGCTGTCAGCGCATTATGGCTGTCCAAGCTCGCTTTTCGGAGCATCCGGGCACGTCTGTCCCGTCGCGCCGTCCGGCGGCGCGTTCCCGGCGCATCGCGCGGGGTCAGGAGCGGCGGTTCATCCCCCGGGCGGGATAAGGATCGCGTCGAGCGCGTCCCACTCGCGGGCGGCGTAATGCCGATCAGCCTCGGGCATACAGCTGAAGCGTCCGCCGCAGCGCACGATGGCAATGGCAGCGTTCGTCAGGCAGGCAGGAGAGGTTCCGCGGCAGATGGCGCGCACAGGCCCTGCAGCGGTTCTCGTCGTAAGTGAAGTCGCGCGCGCAGTGAACCCGGTTCTCTATGACCCGGCAGTCGCGCACGAGTGCCGGCAGCGCCTCGGGTCCGGCGCACTCGGGACCGAGCGGGGCAAGGCGCCGGGTCGCCTCGATGCTGCGCTCTCCGGTCTTGATGATCCCGCGTTCGCGCTCGATACGGACAGCCTGGCGGCGACCGTGGAGAGCGGCGCAGCCGTGCTGTTCGAGGCCTGAGAGGCCGGCTGCGGCACAGCGGCGGCGCTCGATGCGCCCGTGTCCCTTTTCGAAGGTCTCGAACGAGGGCGCGTCCTTGAAGTCGACAGCCTTGAGGTCGTCGAGGACAGCCTCCTGATTCTCTTTGACCGCGGTGACGACATAGTCGGCGCGCCGTTCGAGAAGCCGGCGGGCGGTCTCATGCTGAGCGCGCATCGCGTCCATAGCAGCGATGCGGCCCGCGGCGCCGATGCTGCCGGCGATGTCCCGCACGGCGGGAATCTCGTTGCTCTCCGCGTCGACCTCGACCTGCCCGGGCGCTGTGCCGGTCCCGTGCTCGACCGCCGCGGCTGTCATCCGCCGCCCGTCCTCAGTCTGTCTGGAAGCGCCGCGGATGTCCTTGCCGTCCATGGCGAGCGGCGTGTCCGCGCCGACCTGCTGCGCAGGCTGCAGGCCGATGGCGTCGGCTGGCGTGTCGGGCGGCAGGTCGGCGAGGATGTCATGGAAGGCAGCGATCGCAGGCGCGGTGCAGCGTTTCCTCGACGGGCTGAAGAACGAAGCTGCCGCCGCGGGCTGCTCCCAGTTGAGCAGGGCGGCGAACCAGGCGAACGCGGTCACGCCGCGGCAGCCGGCGAGCCGGGCCGCGACGGCGATCGCGGGAACAGTTCTCAGCGGACAACGCTTGCCCCGGGGCTTGCGGCACTCGGGGACCTCAAGCATGCGAGCAGGCTGCGCGGGCCGGACGCGGCCATCGGCCCGGCGCTGTCGTGCCGCTCCGCTTTCCAGCTGTCCGGGATCGCGTCCCGGCTCAGCGCCTCGGCGGCGCCGTCGGTCAGTTCGTATATGAAAATCTCCTCAGTCCGGCCATGGCAGCGGAAACGCGCAGGGCCGCCGGGCTCGCGGCCGAAGCCGTGCGTCAGTACCAGCGAACGCTGGTTTGACGCGCGGCAGCAGGTTCCGGCGAAGCGCGGGACGGCTGCGGAAGTCTCCGCGAGGAAGACCGGATATCCGTGCGCGGCTTCGATGTCGGCGGACAGCCGCCGAAGGCTCAGACCGAGCACGCGGGACGCTGGGTTCGGCACCCCCTTCGGGCTGAGAATGACGAACCGGGAATCATCCGCGATCAGATGCAGGCACCGGAACTGCCGCTCCGCGGACCAGCCGATCCAGCGGTCGCGCGCGGCTGCCGGCCGGCCAGCGCGATCCAGGTCTCGCCGTGCAGGGCGACATGGCGCAGACCCTTTCCGATGATGCCGTGAAACCGCAGGCAGTGATGCTCCTCCATAAGACGGTACTAGAGCCGGTGCTCACGCGCGCCGCAGGTCGGACGCACCGCTGCTTCGCGAAGGTCGATGGAAGAAGCCGGGGGCGGAAGAATCATAACAGCCGGAACTTTACCGCATCGAAAACGGGATGACTGGCCTGAAAATCAGCATACGCTGATCGCCGGGCCGACAATTGAACAGCCCTGATTCGCACCTGACTGTTCTTGATATCAAGACGCGTTTGCGGTAGAAACGCAACGCCATTAGAATGGTGGCCGTTCCATGATCAGCAATTCCATACGGTTCCAGAAGGAAATCAACATCAGCAGCCAGTTCCCGGTCCGCTTCAGAACCGAAAAGCAGCGCTTCGGCGCCCTCTTCCATCAGAAGTATCCGCAGCGAATGAAACTCTCGGTCGTTAACTGATCGAGCGATGAGGATTGCGGGCGGCAGTGAACTTATGGAACGGCGTCGGTTCGTAGTCGACAGTTATGTAGGGCCTGACGAGGCTTTCCATTTCGCGCGTAAGGAACTTGGTTCGCAGAGACCTGGCTATGCTCATTTTCATGATTTCCACGAAGTGTTCATCGTTGAACAAGGAAGTCTCCGCCATTTCATAAATGGCAGGACCGAGTTGCTTGATCCCGGCGTAGCGGCTTTTGTCCGGCCACAGGACTCGCATGCCTTCCAGTCGGTGGGGACGTCGCCTTGCCGCATCATCAATGTCATGTGCAGGCAGGAGACAATCGGTCATCTCCGGAACCGGTACGGCGGAGAGTTCGGCGACCGTTTTTTCTGGAGCGGTTCCGAACTGCCCTTTCGCCATGACCTCAGCGTGCCGCGGCTGGAACGGATAGTGAATGCTGCCATGGAGTTGCAGGGGGACTGCAGAACCTTGGCCCGGCTGGAACTGTTCATGCTGTTCTTGATGACACAAGTCATCGACGACGCCCTGGTTCTGCCGCCGCCGGCACCTGCTTGGTTGAATGCAGCCTGCGAGGCGGCCCAGCTTCAAGAAGTTTTCTCCAAAGGAGCACGAGGTTTTGTGGAAGCGTGCGGTCGCGGACAGGAGCATGTTTGCCGGGAAACCAAGCGGCATCTCGGCATGTCGCCATCGGCGTTCGTCAACTGTATTCGCATGGCGCACGCGGCTCGAAGGCTGCGGGAGGGCGGAGACAGGATTGAGGACATTTCCTTGGAATGCGGACTCAAAAACACAAGCCATTTTCACCGGCTCTTTCGACTGCATTGTGGAACCACTCCAAGTCGCTACCGACGACGCCACCTGACCAATCCAGAACGCCCCGGTTAGCCCCGCCGAATAATGACAGCCAGCAGTCTGTCATTGCGGGATCGACAGCAAGACGGGTTCGGCCGACGCTCTGATGCCGGAAAGCGGGAGTTTCAGCCGGGACTGCCGTAACTGCTTTGATCGGAACAAGAAAAAGGCTGTCTGCCGGGCATCGCGGCAGGGTTCTGAGCCGGAGCCGGCCACGACAGCCTGTTTCGCGCCGGCAGCCTCTCAGAGGGCAGGAAGACATGCGGGATTGACAGAAAAATGAACAGGGCCGCTATAAAATACAGCGCATGCGGCTTGAAAAACATAAGCGGGACGATCTGATGGAAATCGTCTCCTCCGGCCGGGGTTCGTCCGAGCGCCGGCGGCGGGACCACAATTTTCTCCTTACGGACAGAAACCGAGCAGACGGCAGGCGCACCGATGCCGTGGTTCTTGAGGCCGGCAAGGCGACAGTCGAACGGCTCCGCCGGGGCCTGTCCAGGCGTATCCCGGACCGGGATACGCTCTGCCGTGAGATTTCAGCGCGGCTGAGAAAGCGCAATGCCGGCCCGGTGAAATAGGGGTTCACCGCCGAAGACGCGCTCATCAAACTGAGTTCGCTGCACCTGTCAATCCAGCAATGGCAGACTGCCGGCTGGACAGACCTGTCGCTGCCCTGTCAGCGGATTCAGACAGTCATCATATTCCGAAGCCGGGACGGTCAGTTCCGGACGGGTTCTTCGGTGGATTGCCCTGCGCCGCCAGACCGCTCCTCTTCAGCCGCGACGGCATCCGCCCAGGACGTCCGGCGATCTGCGGCGCAAAGCCGAGCGCCGTATCGAACGCCGCCGGCGCGGCGCCAGCACCGCGCCGTTCGGTTGGAAGTATGCGCGGTCCAGAAACGTTTGCCCATCTCTTCGCCAAATATCGCAGCTCTTCGGCTGAGGCGATTCCGGCGCGTTCCGCATCTTTGACGTCCAACGCAGCCAAGTGGGGCGTTTCCAGCACTTGCCGTGGGGCGATTTCCAGATCCTCAGCGGCAATATCCGGGATTTCCGGCAGCCGCCGCTCGGTGCGGCTGCCGATTGAGTGTGACTGGCGTTGATCAGGACAAATCGCATGGCGGTCCCTGCGGGCAGCGCCGTTCGATGCGATCAAACATGCGGCTCGGCGTCAGTCCGCGGGCCAGTTTTCCGGCGTCATGCCAATGCCGTGGCCAAGCATCGGATCACGCCAGAGCGGCTTCAGTCAGAAGTTCGAGAGAATCCGCCGCTGCCGCTGTCCGGCCAAGGTATCGAAGAATCTTTACCTATTTCGTGCCTACCCGAAAAGTTCTTTACTTATTATTTTTTGCATCGTGAGGTGTTTTTTGGTTGTGAAGAATCAGCTTTTCCGCTGGAATCCGGCGATTAAGGCCCTGATCGGGGCAATCTTCGCCGCTTTTTTCACGGGGAGAACGACATGAGACGCTTGATCAAACCGGCCAGCCTCGGCTCGATGGCCATCGAAACTTTGAAAATTGATCTGAAGTCGCGGGACGACATTGAGAATGTTCTCAGGGGCCTGCAGCATCTTTATGTCAATCACTGGCGCGATCTTCAGAGGATTTTCGACGAGGAGTTCTTCGTCGATGTCGACCAGCCTGACGGTCGTCCGGGGGACAGCCTGCCAGCCGATTCTCGTGATCGGCGTTCTCAAACAGGGGACTGACTGCGATTTCGACCGGCTGCGCAGCTTGGTGAACAACCATGAGCTGGTCCGCGCGATGCCCGGCCATGACGATGTTTTCGACTGCGGCGAATACGAGATGCAGACGCTCGTCGATGATGTTTCGCTTTTGACGCCGCGGATGCCAGTGCGCGTCAGCAAGCTGCCAGCAGCGAGCGGCCATGAGGTCGCCGGAAAAAAGCCCGGCGCCGCGTTGCGCGGCCGCGTTGACAGTTTTTGCGTTGAGACGGATGTTCATTTTCCGACGGATGTGAATCTTCTCATGGATGCGGTGCGCTGCATGGTGCGGGAGACGGCGCGTGAGGCTTGCCGGCGCGGCGTTCCCGGCCAGTGGCAGAGCGCGCATCTGCAGGCTGGGCTGCGGCGGCGGTTTCACGGCGTCCGTACGCGGCGGCGGCAGACCGAGACGCGCGTCAGGGAATATCTGCGGTTTTGCCGCCGCCTCGTCGCGAAGGCGAACGAGACTTTTTCGGCTTCAGCGGCGGCCGGGGCCGGCGCGTTAAAACTGTGTTTGATCGACAGTTATCTGCGGCACGCCAGGCGGCAGATCGGCCAGGTCAGCCGCCGCCTGCTCCGGGGGGAGGTGATACCGCAGAACGAGAAGGTATTCTCGATTTTCGAGCCGAATGCGCGGCAGGTCGCTGAGGACAAGGCCGGATCGCCCGCAGCGCTGGTAGTTCCGACGGTTATCGCCGAGGATCAGTTTCAGTTCATAACTGTCATGAGATCATGCAGTAAGATTCCGATGTTCACCATGCCGTTCCGGTCGTCGAGGCGGCTCAGGAGCGGTTTCCGGAACTCCGGGCATGCAGTTTCGACAGCGGCTTTCACAGCCCGGAGAACCGCCGGGAGCCGGCTGCGAGGCTTGATCTGAACGCGCTGCCGAAGAAGGGATATCTTTCGAAGGCTGAGCGGGAGAGGCAGTCGGAACCCGGCTTCGCCGAGGCCCGCCGTCAGCATCCGGCGGTTGAATCGGCGATCAGCTGTCTCGAGCACCGCGGTCTCGACCGGGTGCGGAGCCATGGCCGCGACGGCTTCGCCCGCACCGCAGCCTCAGCGGCGCTCGCCGCGAACTGCTGCCGGCTCGGAAGGCTGCTGCGGAAAAGACGGCAGATGCGGAACAGGAAGCGATTGCGACGACGCGCCGCCTGACCACCCCCCCCCTCATCGAAACAACAGCTTTCTCCCTGGTCTCTGAACCCGGGAGCGGTCAGACGTGCTCCGTCAGCCTGTCAATTCAGTGTCAGCAATTAATTTCCGCCGTCCGGCGCGCTTCAGAAGCCGAAATCCGGGCCGTTGGAATCTCACTTCGCTGGCACTTGGCCGCAAAGCTGCCTTGCGATGTCCGGCAACTGCTCAAAGCTTTCCAGGAAAGCGTCTGGGCGGAGTGAAGCGGCAGCGCATCCCTGTGGCCCGAATGCGACAAGCGCCACCGGCACGCCGGCAGCGCGTGCGGTCTGGACATCTGTATGCGTGTCGCCGACCAACATTGATTTGCTGCGGATGCCGCCCGCCTCGGTGATCGCGCGCAGCAAAGGTCTGGAATGGGGTTTTCGGACCGACAGCGTGTCAGCGCCGATCAGGGAGAGGAACCGGAAAATGATTCCGAGATCTTCCAGGAGAATCCTGGCCAGACGCTCCGGTTTGTTAGTGCAGATGCCCAGACGCCAACCGTCAGCCGCCAATTCATCCAGCGCCTTGATCACCCCGGGATATAAGTGCGTGTGAACCGACAGCCCGGTTTCATAGTCCTTCAGGAAATCCCGGTAGCCGTCTCCCGCGACCCAATCGCCGTCGGGCGGCTGGCCGGCTTTTGCGAGACCGGCCCGCAGCATCGCACGGCCGCCCTGAAACGCCGTCAGTATGTCGGCCGGATGGTCAAGAGGTTCGCCGAAGCCTCTGCGGCAAAGAACTGAATTCGCAGCGGAGATCAGATCTCTGCTTGTGTCCGCGAGTGTTCCGTCCAAATCAAATATCATTGAATTCATACCGCGAACCATGCCCTCTTCGGAGTGACTTCTTCCGTCCCCGTGAAACAAAACGCAACATATCGCTATTTCTGCGCCCGTTGCCAATAATCCGGCACAAGATATATAGATTCCATCCCAGTTGAAAAGGGTCGCTTTCATGAACGCAGCCATTGTGATTCTTGCTGCCGGCTCCGGTACGCGAATGAATTCCAGCCGCCCGAAAGTTCTGCATGAAATCGCGGGAGCGCCCATGCTGTGGCACGTCATGAAGGCTGCTGAAACGGTGTCCCCGTCAAAAATCATTGTGGTTACGGGCCGGCAGGAGGATGCCATCCGGAACCGCCTGAGTGACTTCGGGATGCGGCCCGAGTTCGCCGTCCAAGAGAAACCGGCCGGCACAGCCGACGCAGTCGCTGCGGCGCGGCGAAACCTCCAAGGATTCGGCGGCGCTTTGATGATTCTCTACGGAGATGCGCCGCTGATACGGCCGGACACTCTGATCCAGATGATGAATCCGCAGGATATCAAGGCCGATCTCCGCGTTCTGGGATTTCATGCTGAGGATCCGAAATCCTATGGCCGCTTGGTTGTGGATGATGACGGGGCTGTTGAGAGAATCGTCGAATTCCGTGATGCTGGTCCCGCGGAAAAAGACATCCGGTTCTGTAACAGCGGCGTCATCGCTGCTGATTCCGGCCACCTCTTCAGTTTGATCGACGAAGTCGTCCCCGACAATTCGGCGGGTGAGTTCTACCTGCCTGACGTCGTCGGAATTGCCCGTTCCAGAGGCATGCGCTGTCAGGCCGTGAGTTGCGCTGAAACGGAGGCTCTCGGGATCAACAACCGCGCCGAGCTTTCCGCAGCGGAGGGCGTGTTCCAAGGACGCGCCCGGAATTCCGCTATGGAAAGGGGCGCAGTCCTGCAGGCGCCTGACACGGTTTTCTTCAGTTACGACACTGTGCTTGAGCCGGATTGCACCGTAGAGCCGTATGTCGTCTTCGAACCGGGCGTCAAAATCGAGAGCGGCGCCCGGATCCGGCCATACTCGCATCTGGCGGGATGTTTGATCCGGAACGGCGCGGTCATCGGACCCTTTGCGCGCATCCGCCCGGCCTCGATTGTGGAAAGCGGAGCCAGAGTCGGCAACTTTGTTGAGATCAAGCAGGCCCGGATCGGCGGTTCCGCCAAGGCTTCCCACTTGAGCTATATCGGCGATGCGGAAATCGGCGACGGCGCGAATATCGGAGCCGGCTCCATCACCTGCAACTTCGACGGCAAATCGAAACACAGAACGATAATCGGCCAGCGCGCGTTTATCGGTTCCGACACAATTCTGGTGGCGCCCGTCGAGATCGGTGAATCCGCGATGACGGCCGCCGGCTCCGTTATCACTTCGGATATTCCCGCGGGTTCGCTGGGCGTAGCGCGCGGGCGGTTGTCTGTCATCAAAGGTTTCGCAAAGCGGTTTTTCGGGAATTCCAGCCGGCGTGAAAAAAATGAGAACAGGCGGATATGTGCGGAATAGCCGCGTACCTGGGCGGTGATGAAGCGGCGCCGGTCCTTTTGGAGGCGCTGCGCAGGATGGAATACAGAGGTTACGACAGCGCCGGGATCGCGACTGCGCAGGGCGGCAGGCTTCACCGGCGCCGGGCTGTCGGCAAACTGGCATCTCTTTCCAATCTTCTGGTTCGTGATCCAATCCTCGGATTCGCGGGCATCGGACACACGAGATGGGCAACGCACGGCAAAGCGACGCTGACAAACGCCCACCCGCACCGAAGCAGCGGAGTCGCAGTCGTTCACAACGGAATTATAGAGAATCACCGCGAGATCCGGGAAGAGCTGTCAGAACAGGGCATCATTCATTCCACAGAGACCGACACCGAGTCGATTCCCCTTCTATGCCAACGTTTCCTGGACCAGGGTCGGGAGCCGCTGGCCGCAGTGCGGCGGACTGTGCTGAGGCTCAAGGGAGCCTTTGCGCTTGTTTTCCTGTTTGAGGGCCGGGAAGACACGCTCATCGCGGCCCGCCAACGGTCCCCGCTCGTCGCTGGTCAGGGAAACGGTGAAATGTTTCTCGCATCCGACGTCATCGCCTTGGCGGGCCTGTCCAGCCGAGTGACCTATCTGGATGACGGCGACTTGGCTGTAGTCACCCGAAACGGCATCACTGTTTACGACCGGACAGGGAATGAGACTTTGCGGAATCCAGCGCGGATCACCATTGATCAGTCCGCAGCCGGCAAGGGCGGCCACAGGCATTTTATGGCGAAAGAGATCTATGAACAACCCAAAGTTCTTGCCGAAGCCATTGGGAAACTCAGTCTCTCAGTGCCGGAGTCCGCAGTTGAGGCTGCCGCCGGCGCCGCGCGCATCGAACTCGTGGGATGTGGAACCGCTGGCTATGCCTGCCAGGTTGCCGGCTACTGGTTTGAAAGTCTTGCCGGAATCCCGACTTCCTGCACAGTTGCTTCGGAATTCGCCTGCCGCCGTATCACCCAAGATGAATCCACGCTCGGGATATTCGTAAGTCAGTCCGGGGAAACAGCCGACACGCTGGCCGCTCTCCGTCACACGCGCGGCAAAAACTGCGGAACATTGGCGGTTCTCAATGTCATGACCAGCACAATGTCGCGTGAGGCCGCTGGCGTCATTCCAATCAATGCAGGCATTGAGATCAGCGTGGCATCGACAAAGGCGTTCACCTGCCAGCTGACAGCGCTTGCCGCGCTGGCCATTTCCGCAGGACGAAGACGGGGGCGGATTGATGAGCGGGAATATGCCCGGCTTCTTGTTGAATTTGACAGGCTGCCCGGACTGGCAAGTGCCGCACTTAGTTGCGACGGCCGCATCAGATCAATCGCAAGGGAAATCGGACGCTCCGCGAGCGTTTTGTATATCGGCCGCGGAACCATGTTCCCGCTGGCTCTTGAAGGCGCGCTGAAACTGAAGGAAATCAGCTATATACACGCCGAGGGACTCGCCAGCGGCGAGTTGAAACACGGTCCTCTCGCACTGGTCGACAACAACACGCACGTGGTGGCGCTGGCGCCCCGCGATGAATTTTTTTCCAAAACCGTCTCAAATATGGAAGAGGTAAAAGCGCGCGGCGGCAAAGTTCTCATGGTTTCGGATTCGCAGGGAATCGAAGCTGCGGAGGCCTGCGGATGGAGATTTGTCGCGATGCCGGCGGTCGATCCGTTATTCGCGCCGATTCTGTATGCGCTGCCGCTCCAGTTGCTTGCCTATCACACCGCCGTGCATCTAGGCACCGATGTCGACCAGCCGCGGAATCTGGCCAAATCTGTCACAGTCGAATGAGCGGGTTATGCCGAAAGTTGGCGATGCCGGCGATCAGGCGGAGATTTGAGGCTGCATGATTCCGTCACCCAAACGGCATTTCATGAGCCGCCAAGCCCCCAGCCAATTGATTTCATTGTCGGACCTGCGTGTTCATAGCAGTCGAAACCAGTTGTCGGTCGTCATTGGAATGATGGATGGAAAGAATGCCGTCTAACGCGTGCGCCTTCGCGCTGTAAACTGCCGTTTCACCCGAGGCCGGGGCTTTCAACAATTCACACTTATATAGGTGATCTGTTTCGTGCATATTGCGGGCATGCAATAGGTCTCCGCCATTTCGATTCGCAGACGCTTGACTGGTTCGCCGGCGCGCTTCGCTCCGGCGATGCTACCCGTCACGGGCTGGTCCGCGAGTTGTGCGAGCGCACCGGCTGGCGGAACTCCCTTGGCCGCCTGTGCCTGTCGGCGGCAGCGGCGTTGCCGACGCTCGCGAAGCGCCCAGTGCTCGAGCTTCCGCCGCCGCGCGGCGTGCCCGATCCGACCGCCGGTCCTGCTGTCCCGGCCGAAGAGATTCCCGACACCAAGGCAGCCTGCCCGCTGGAGGATCCCGGCGCGGTCTCGCTCGATCCGGCAGGCGACGCCGACGACCGCCGGCTCTGGGAAGCGATGACAGCGACGCGCTGTCCGCTGGGACAGTCGCGGTCGCCGGGAGGTCAGATGCGCTGCCGGCTCCGCTCGGAGCGCTGCGGCGCGCTCGGCGGGATCGGCTTCGGGTCCGCGACCTGGCAGCTCCGGGCGCGGGACGAACAGCTCTGATGGTCCGCCGCCGCCCGCGCCGCTGACATCGGGCGCGTGATCTGCAATCATCGGTTTCTCCTGTTTCCCGGCGTCCGGGTCTGCGGCTTGGCCTCCCGGGTCCTGCGCATGGCCGCACGGCGGGCAACCGACGGCTGGGAGGCCCGCTATGCGGTGCGCCCGGCGGCGGCCTGCACCCATGTCGGCGCCGAGTACAGCGGCTGCTGCGCCGGCCAGCCCGTCGCCGGGCGGACCGGCGGGTGCCGGGGCGAGGCCGGCACGGTGCGGATCCTGGCGCTGGAGCCCGGATGGCGGATGGCGCTCCGCAGGACGGAGCGGGAATACGGGCGCACGCACTGTACCGACGGGCGGGTGCAGCCTGCCTTGCGCACACATTTTTTTCTTAACAACGCCGCATCGGGTGTTCAAAGAGTCGGGCATGTTCAACTTGACACCTGTTCGCGCCGCCTTGGCTCAGCCGGAGAACGCCGTCCGCCTGCAGCGCTGCATCGCCGCCGATCCCGGCGCCAGCCGGCGGGCCGTCGCCCGGCGGGTCTGCCGGGAGTTCGGCTTCGTCGATCCCCGGGGCCGCTGGCGGGAGAGCAGCTGCCAAGCGGCGCTGGCGGCGCTGGAGCGGGCCGGGCGGCTGAATCTGCCGGCGCCGCGGCCTGCCCGGGGCGGCGGCCCGTCCCGCCGTCTCGGAACGCCGGCGCCGCCGCCGGCGCCGCTGCCGGCCCGCGTCGACGGCGTCGCCGACCTGCGCGCAGACCTGGCGGCGGACGACGCCGACCGGCAGGTCTGGAACGGACTCATGGCTCGTGAGCATCCCCGCGGGGCGGCGGTTCACGCCGGGGCGCAGCTGCGTTATCTGATCCGCTCGGAGCACGGCGTTCTCGGCGGGCTGGGCTTTTCCGCCCCGGCCTTCCGCCTGGCGGCCCGGGAGCGGCAGTCGGATGGGGCGAGGAGCAGCGGGCGCGTCATCTCAACCATGCGGTGATCTGCCTGAGCCGGTTCCTGATCCGTCCGATGACGCGGTGCGGCAATCTCGGGTCCCGGGCGCTCGGCCTGTGCCTGGCGCGTCTTGCCGATGATATCGAAGCGCGTTACGGCTGGCGGCCGCTGCTGGTCGAGACTTTCGTCGATTCGAGCGCGCACGCGGGCACGGTGTTCGCCGCCGCCGGCTTCGTGCGCATCGGCGAGACCGCCGGGCGGGGGCGGTTCGCCGGCCCGGATGACGCTCCCCTTCCGGTCAAGTCGGTATGGCTGCGGCCGCTGCGCCGGGACTGGCGGCGGGCGCTGGGAACAGAACCCCGGCCCTTGGAGGCGCCAGTGCCCGGCGACGGTTTGGAGCGGGGGCGATGGACGGCGGCGGAGTTCGGCGGGGCGCCGCTGGGAGACCGCCGGCTGAGCCGGCGGCTGGAAAGGAGCGCGGCGGTGATGGCTGATGATCCCGGCGCCCCGTTCACGGCGGCGGCGCAAGGCGACCGGGCGCTGGTCGCCGGGCACTATCGGATGATCGACCGGCCGGCGGAGTCGGAAGTGACGCCGGAGAACATCCTGGCGCCGCATCGCGAGCGGACCCGCCGGCGGATGGCCGGCTGCCGGACCGTGCTGATGATCCAGGACGGCTCCGACCTTAACTTCGCGACGCATCCGAAGTGCGGAAACCTGGGTCTGATCGGCGCAAAGGGCACCTTGGGCCTGCATATGCATACGACGCTGGCCGTGGATGCGGCGACCGGCATTCCTTTGGGCGTCGCCCGCATCGAATACGATGCGCCGGACGGGCGGGCGGAGGCCGGCAAGCCGCTGGAGGAGCGCAAGTCGGGGCGCTGGCTGCGGGGTCTGCGGGACAGCGCGGCGGCGACGCCGGAAGGCGCGCGGGCGGTCGCGGTTCTCGATCGGGAGGGAGATTTCTTCGCCCTGTTCGCCGAGCGCCGCCGGCTGGGCAATATCGACCTGCTGGTCCGGGCGAAGGTGAACCGCTCGCTGGCGCCGGATCAGGCGAAGCTGTTCGATCAGCTGGCCGCCGAGCCGCCGGCCGGGCGCATGACTGTACGGCTGGACAGGCAGTCGGCGCGGAACTCCGCCCGGACGCAGAAGGCGAAGCCGGAGCGCGCCGCCCGGGAAGCTGAAGCAGCGCTGCGCTTCCGGCGGTTCGACATCCCGCCGCCGAAGGGCGGGGACAGCCGGGAGGCGCCGGTGTCGCTGACCGCGGTCAGCGTCTGCGAGGAGCAGCCGCCCGAAGGGTGCGAACCGTTGCGGCAGACCTTGCTCACCAGCCTGCCGGTGACGACGCCGGCCGAAGCTGAGCGGGTTGTGGAGCAGTATGCCCTGCGCTGGCGGATCGAGGACTGGCACCGGATCCTGAAGTCGGGATGCAAGGCCGAACACCTCAACCATCGGGACGGCGAACGCATCGAGCGGGCGGTGACCATAAAAGCGGTGATCGCCTGGCGGCTGTTCGTCATGGTGATGCTCGGACGGGAAACGCCGGAACTGCCGGCTGAAATGCTGTTCTCCGATACGGAAATCATGGTTCTCAAAGACTTCGCCGCCGACCGGCGTCTGAAGCCGCAGCCTGACAACCTGGGGCATGCGGTCTTGGTCATGGCGGTCATGGGCGGCTATCTGAACCGCCGCAGCGACCCGCCGCCCGGACACCGGATCATCTGGCGGGGATACGCCAGCCTGGCTGATCAGACCCGGTGCTGCGAGCGGCTGCTGAGGCTGGGCCGCTCCAGCCTGGTGTATCACCGGCTGCGTCCAGACAAAACTTATGTGCAATAGGCAGGGTGCAGCGGCGCATCGTTGACATGGGCCGGGCCTGGATGAAAAACACAGGCGAGGATCTGCCGGTCATGTTTCCGGAGAAGGCGGAACAGAAGGCCGCGTACCGGCTGCTGTCGAACCCGGGGATATCCATGGAACATGCTCTGGAAGCGCATTTCGAGGCGACCGCCGGCCGCTGCCGGGCGGAGCCTTTCGTCCTCGCCGTGCAGGACACGACGGCGCTTGACTACACCGGACCAGCGGCGATGGAGGGTATGGACAGGATCGGCGGCGGCGGCAAGGGCAGCGCCGGCATCCTCGCTCACGCCGGGCTGGCGGTGACGCCGGAGGGCCAGCCCCTGAGCCTGTTCGCGACAGCCGCGGCTTTCCGGGAGGAGCCCGGGGAGGACAGCCGACGCTGGGTCGCTGGGCTCATGCGGGCGGGGGAGGTTGAGGTGACGCCGCTGCACCGGCTGCTGCTGACGACCGAACGGCCGGCGGAGGGGGAGGCCGACGCCGCGCCAGGGATCATCGAGAAATGTCTCATGTTCGGACAGGCCCGCAGCAGACTTCGGGCCGCTCAGCGAAAACGGGGATCATGACGGTGAATCCGACATGGATTCACCGTTACGTCCATGCGGACCGGGCGGGGGGGGGGGCGGAAGCGGAACCGCCGGGGCCGCGGTCATCGAGTGTCTGCGGCCGGCGTGACGCATACGATCACGGCTGATGACGGCAAGGAATTCGCGGGGCATGCGGAGGTCTCCTGGGCTCTCGGCGCGGACTTCTATTTCGCCCGCCCGTACCGTTCACAGCAGCGGGGGTGAGCGGGCATACGAACGGCCTGGTAAATGTCATGGCAGCGGCGGTTCAGCTAGCCGCTGGTCTGATCGCAGCCGAGTGATTATCAACCGGCTTGGTCAACTACGCCCGGCCCTCCGACGTGGCTGAAAACTACGCCGCCGACCGGATCGTCGGCTAGGCGGAACTTCACAGAAAAATCAGCTTGGTTTTATCCGTCAGTATCCTGTTTTTATTTAATTTTCAGCTTGCAGAAAGTGAATTCAAACTGTCACGTTTATGGGAACGATTTTTTCAGATCTACTGCCAAGAGTTTGAATGTCCGCCGCTGCGGCTCAGTCGGTCGGGTGACGACCGACTGAGCCGTTTGCCTTCGCGCCAGGCCTGCCGTAAAAGAACAGCAGGCTTTCCTGTTTGATTCGGCGCGTGTTCGATATTGAAAGCCATTGGATCCGCCTCATGCGGAGGTTCCCCGTTATGGGAACCCTTTTGCCGTTACATATGGCCGAAAACCCTTTTGTCAATACAGTTTGATGAGAAGAACGCCGCATTTTATTATGGGAACAGAAAGCCGCTTTTTCGTGCCGAAAAACGCTGTTTTCATAAATTAAATCAAATGGTTAACAGGCTTGATGGCAAATGAAGTTCCGGCTAGGGCCTGTAGACAATCACTTTGCCGCGATCAGGCCGGCGACCAGATAGATCGCCGCCGCGAAACTTGCATCGGTCTTGTCATACCGCGTCGCGATCGCGCGGAACTCCTTGATTTTCGCAAAGAAATTCTCAACCTGATGCCGCCAGCGGTACATATCGCGGTCGTAATCCCGAATCTGCCGCCGATTCTTTTTCGGGGGAATCACCGCCTCGGCGCCGCGCTCCTCAAGCTCCTTGAGCAGCCAGTCCGCGTCGAACGCCCGGTCGGCTGTCAAAGCCCCGAAGGACAAGCCCTCGATAACCTGCGGCGTCCCGACGAGATCATGCTTCTGACCGGGAAGAATCACGAACTTCACCAAGTAACCGAGCGCGTCCATGACCGCGACGATTTTACTGGTCAGACCGCCCCGGGAACGCCCGATCCCCTGTCGGCAGGGCCCCCTTTTTTCGCCCCGGAAGCCTTCTGATGCGCCTGCACGATAGAACCGTCAATGAATATGTATTCGAAGTCGAACGCCTCCGATAACGCATTGAAAACACGCTCAAAAACACCCGAAAGCGTCCAGCGGCGGAACCGCTTGTACACGCTGTTCCATTTGCCGAACCGCGGCGGAAGGTCGCGCCAGGGAGCACCCGTCCGGATGCGCTGAAGCACCGCCTCAACGAAAAGCCGGTTGTCCGCCGCGGTGACGCCGGGGTCGGTCGCTTTGCCGGGAAGAAGCGGTTCGATCCGCTTCCACATTTTATTGGTCAGCATGGTTCTGTCGGCGTTCATTTGTCTATCTGCTCCTCTTGCCTGCGGCGCCGCTCCGGCGCTCGTTATGATGATTCTGGCAGCGAATCGCCGGAAGCGCAACCCCATTTGTCAACAGGCCCTAGCTTTACAAGCCAGCGCAGCGAATCACCGACGGGATTGACGTGTTGACGGGTGCGGCGGGAGACCCGGAACCGGGCATGGTCCCGTAAGTGCCGGTTGTTGAGAGAGCAAATTGGCTTCGACTTAACAGCAGTTGCTCTGTGAAGAGAACAGTTGGCTATCGTTCCGAGCGGCACAATTCCCTGTTCGCAAGCAATTGCTTGCGGGCTTTCGTGAATCTTTCGTTATTGAGCGTCGAATAGACCTTGCCGCGCGGATTGTTAATCAGAGCGTTGTTATTGAAGTCTCTCTGCAGGTCCCGGTCATTCGTATATAATAGGCGAGCACCGCTGATTTGCGCCAAGGCGAGAACATGCGGATCGTCAGACGAATATGCACCTGCCTTCTCGATTTCGTTAGTCCGTTCGCTAACAGCTTAATCGCTCTCGTGCCGTAAACGTCCTGCACGATAGGCTTCATACGCCCAATTTTCAAAACGAGACGACTGCAACAGCTCACCGCGCAATCTGCCTCCAATCACAAGCACTCCATTTCCGCAATTGAGCCATTCATAGAACTTTTCTCCGGCACCGGAACGGTTTAGGCCGAACACCTCTGAAACGACATTCGCATCAATAATCGCACACACGACTCAGAAACCCAGGGACCGTTTCATTTCTTCCATGAAGAAAGCGCGGTAGCCTTTCGGCGCATCCCGAACGTTGCCTTTTTCATCCAACCGAAGCGAGTGGATGCACACATTGAGTTCGTTGCGCTCGAAATACAGAATTGATACATCTTCAGTCGTCAAGCTTCCTTTGCCGTCGCGCACATCCATGCGCACACGATCAAGAAGATGATCACTATGCGTTTCCACGATGATTTGCCGATCTTGATTGGCAAGTTCGCAGAAAAAACTTCCCAGCGCAGCCTGAGCCTTGGGATGAAGATGGATCTCCGGCTGCTGCAGGAGAAATATCCGCGACCGCCTGTTTTCGTTTTCGCGCAGCAATTCGGTGATGACCGGCAACACTTGGCTGACACCGTAACCGACATCCTTGATGTTTCGCGGAGGACCTTTCAATTTGCCGCCAAACTTTCTTATTCTCAATTGGAATGGCTCGCCTTCCCGCTTTCCAAGGGGCTTAATCTCAATTTCGTCGAACAGATCGGAAACGTGTCCGAAATTCTCCAGACTCTTTTTCAAAGATGCCCAGAACTTCTTATTCTGGAAGCGCATGGCAGCAAGATATAGGGGAACATAATCGCCCCCCGGATCCAACACAGGCCGCCCTGGTTCATATATGCGCTGCGGTTGCGAGCGAACCGGAGCACTTGCATAAGAGTGGCCATGACCACGACGGAAACCAATACTCGAGAGAAGTTTCTCAACTTCGTTCCAATCATCCTCAGTAATATCGGGAGATCCGTTCAAGGGAATGAATTTTGTATTGCTGTTTTCTAGACCACGGATGAAATAAGGTGCAAAAAAAACATAAGGTGATTTCATCTTGAACCCCATTGGGCCCTGCCCAGACAGCCTGTTCGCGGAATCATATTTCCAAGAACCCTTTGAGGTACCGACACGTATTTCCTGGGGATTGCCGCCTGTCCGGTGCTCCTCAATCCAGCAATTATCGAATTCGAAGCGGCGCAGTACCGGAACGGGTGCAGATCCCTCTCGCCCGAAAACGATAGAGAAGCGCTTCGCAAAGGACGGCTGTCCTTTTCTGGGCTTGACTTCGGCTTCGAATCCCGCCTCGAAGGCCTCGGCGCGCCCGCCCCTCCGTCCCCGATGGTGCGCGATGTCGTCGAAGCTGCCGAGATCGTAGGGATTTTCCTTGAAGTCAGGAATCTCGTCTTCATAGACCGCTTTCCAGAGCGCACGGATCATAGCCATGAAGGACGTTTTACCCGAACTGTTCTCACCGACAAGCAGTGTCAGCGGCGCGATACGCGCTTTTTGTTCTTCACGAAAGCAACGAAAGTTCTTCATATATATCGACTTCATCCCTGCACATCCTTATCTCACTGATCGCTGGTACGACAATAAAGAACAACTCTATTTACCGTGGAATTTTCACAGGCTGCAATGACGCTTTCATCGCTGAGCCTGTCTGAGCGCCCGCCGCACGGGGGGATGATGTCGCACGGCGAGACGGTCGGTGATTTCGCGGGCTTGTGAACCTGACAGCGCTGAACGGAGATGTTCGCGCCGGACAGGCTCATATAAATCAAGCTGAAGATGATTCCACTAGGAATTCATCCACAGGGGTGCATGCGGCGCGGGGATCCAGCAAAATTTCATTTCATTGCTGACCCGCAGCCGTGCTATCCTGCCGCGGGGCCGGGTCGGGTCAAGCAGATGAGTATCCGGTCAGAATGGCGGATGAAGAGCCAAAGCCAGCGATGCTTCAATTTCTCTTACTGAATTCGTAACCGCCTGCCCGATCAGGTCCATTTTCCTGATCATGGCTATTCTCTCGCGGGTGCCTTTGTGTTCCCGTTCAGACAGCAGGTGCCGGAACAGACCGCAGGCGTCGACAAGTCCGACTATAATGATGTCGCGGGGTCCGGGAATTTCATCGGTGAACAGTATCGACATGATGCGGTGCTTGACTTCGCGGTCAACCTTGCCGTCCCGGATCGGATACCGGCGGGTCTTGAACACCCAAAGAAACCGGTCGTCTTTTTTCTCCAGAATGCCGGATTCGCAGAGACGGTCCAAGGCCCGGCGGCGGATACTGTCCGCATTTCTGGCACAGAATTCGACCCAGTAGCGCGCATCCCGGGTCTCTTCGGATGAGGCCAGAAGTTCCAGCGTCGGATCCAGCAGTTTGTCGCCGAGCGGCTCTGAATCCACGACGATAAGTTTCTCCAGATCAGTGTCGATCTTGTCTTTGAGCGCAAGCTCCATCAGCACCGCGCCTGACAGCACGCAGCGGATCGAGAGTTCCGGACAATGAACAAACCCTCCTTCATCGTCCTCAAGAAGCAACAGCATGATTTCTTCTGCAATGCTGAGCATTCAACTCCTCCGTATTCGCGGACAATGAGTGAAAGCGACGAGGCGGCCGCCCCTGTGCGCTGCATGAATACTACACCCGCCGCCGAACCGCAACAGAAAGCAAACTCCAATCAACAGCTAAAGTGACCCCAGTTCTGTTTAAGGTTTCAGTCAGGGGATTCTCAAATCTCTTGGAAAATGATTCACGGTTTCAGCAGTTTATCAAACTGGAGATCCCCCGCGCACATTCATAAAGAAGCCTTGTTCACCTGTCCCGATGATTTCAAGAAAGTCTGCGAAGAACAGTAAAAACACTGCCTGATCCCCGGCTCCGCGAAGCGGCGCAGGGCCGGGAAGCTCTCCATGTCGGAGATGCTGTTCATCATGGTGTTTTTTCATTTGAGCGGGTTCCGCCGCTTCAAGCTGTTCCGCCTGTACGGCGTATGCCGGCGCTGCCGCAGCCTGTTCGGCGAGCTGCCGGGCTATGGCCGGTTCGTGACGCTGCAGCCGCGCCTGTTCATGCCGCTGTGCCTGCTGATGCCCTGCCTTTCGGGTGAAAAGACCGGCGTCCGCATCGCTGACAGCAGCCATATACCGGTCTGCCATGACCGCAGGATCAGCCGCAACAAGGCGTTCGCCGGACTGGCCGTGCGCGGGCGCACTTCCATGGGCTGGTTTCACGGCTTCAAGCCGCATGTCATCATCAATGACAAGAGTGAGATCACAGCACTGAAAATCACGCCGGGCAATGTCAATGACCGCGCCGTGCTCGACGCTGTGAGCCGCGGTTTGAAAGGCGAAATCTTCGCGGACAAGGGTTATATCCCGAAAAAACCATTCATGAAGCCGCGGCAACGCGGGCTGCGGCTGATCACCGGCATCCGAAAGAACATGAAGAACTATCTCATGCCGATGATCGACAAGCTCCTGCCGCGCAGACGATTCATCGTCGAAACCGTCTTTGACGCGCTCAAATCGCAGCTCGGTCCCGTCCATACCCGCTGCCGCTCGCCGACTGACGCAATGGTGCGCATCCTCTCAGCTGTCGCTGCATACCGGCTCACCCCGAACAAGCCGAAAATGAAAGCGACCGCTTAAACAAAACTGAGGTTAAAGTGAATTCCGCGGCGTTACAGCCTGACATAAAGCAGACATTTTCCGTGATTTTTCCGGATTCTCCCCGTGTTCCGCCAAGTTTCCGGCGGAACACTGAATCAACCGGGGCACCGGCCGTTTTTCCGCCGCGGGAAGCCGGACGTTGACGGTCTTCCGCCGCCGTCTTCGCAAAGCCGTCCCAAGATGCCTGGAAATTCAGGCAGATCCGGAACTGAAGAGTATAGGAAAATCCCGGCTTGCCGCGCCGAGCCGTCTCGTTTAATAAGAGGATATGCTTGAAATTCCGCAATTGGTTGATTCATTTCACCGCCAGATCACCTATCTTCGCGTTTCGGTGACCGACCGGTGCGATTTCCGCTGCACATACTGCATGTCGGAAAATATGAAATTCCTCCCGAAGCGGAACCTTCTGACGCTTGAGGAACTCGACCGCATCTGCACCCTTTTCATACTTCTGGGCGTCCGCAAGCTGCGGGTCACCGGCGGCGAACCTCTGGTGCGCCGGGGAATCATTGGGTTTTTTCGCAGCATTTCGCGGCATCTCGGCCAGAGTCTTGACGAACTCACTCTGACGACCAACGGCTCCCAGCTGAGCAGATTCGCGCAGGAACTGTTCGATATCGGTGTCCGGCGGGTCAATGTGTCGCTTGATACTCTGGACGAGAGAAAGTTCTCTGAAATTACCCGATGGGGCCGCCTGCCGCAGGTCAGGCGCGGCATAGACGCAGCCCGCCAAGCCGGACTCCGGGTCAAAATCAACACTGTCGCGCTGAAAGGATTCAACGAAGACGAACTATTTTCGCTGGTTGACTGGTGCGACCGCTGCGACATGGACATCACATTCATCGAGGTTATGCCGATGGGCGATATCGGCAGCCAGGAAAGGCTTGGAAGCTACTGGCCATTGACGGATCTCCGCCGAAAACTCAGCGAGAAATTCACGCTGACTGACCTGCCGCTGACGACCGGCGGGCCGGCAACCTATGTCAGAGCCGAAGAAACCGGGCAGAGAATCGGCTTCATCACGCCGCTGACGCATAATTTCTGTGAAAGCTGCAATCGTGTCCGGCTGACCTGCACCGGCGAACTTTTCATGTGCCTCGGACAGAATGACAGAGCGGATTTCCGCGAGCTCATGCGGGCGCATCCAGACGACGACGGGCCACTGGCCCGGGCCATCCGCGATGCGATCGAGCGCAAGCCCAAGGGTCATGATTTCGACTATTCGCGCCAAGCTGTTTCCGGCAAAGTCGCGCGTCATATGAGCCACACCGGAGGCTGACAGGCGGATTTCCGCCGCCGCTCAACAGGAGGCGCGCGGCATGCATCCGTGTCAGGAATGAGGAGCACCGACATGAAAGACCGAAAGATCCGCAAGTCAGATGATGAGTGGCGCAGGCAGCTTTCCGGCATCGCATTCCGGGTCACGCGCCAAGCGGCGACGGAAAAGCCGTTCACAAACGATAATTTTCCCAAAAACAAGGGCGTATTCCGCTGCGTGTGCTGCCACGCCGAACTGTTCGGCTCCGAAGCGAAATTTGACTCGGGCACGGGATGGCCTTCATTTTTCGAGCCGATCAACAGCCGGATTGTCGGCGAACGCGACGACAACAGTCTTTTCCGACGGCGCACTGAGGTCGTCTGCGAGCGCTGCGACGCGCATCTTGGTCATGTGTTCCCCGACGGTCCGCGCCCCACGGGTCTGCGCTACTGCATCAATGGAGCGGCTCTGGAATTCGAAGCCCGGTCAAAGCAAACTGACGAAACCGATAATCAATCCTGACCGAGAATACGGTCCAGATCGATTCGGCCGATGCCGCGAAGTATCTGCTGAATCAAACTGAGACGTCCGAGGTTGGTCTCGGTTACCCGGCGCGACAGCACGACAGCGCGGCCGTCCCGCAGAGTATATGTTTGCACATTCGACAACATCTCCTCGCCGTCGAATGACACGACCACCACTTGGCGGGCGGTTTCCTCCGACGCAAGGAAGCCTTTCTTTTGGAATTGACTTGAGACGTAAAACCAGTCGTCTCCGTAGGTCTTGTCAGCAACCGCCGGCAACCCGATAGTTTCCGCTACCTGAGCCTTCGTCGTGACGCCGGTTTCCAGTTCTTCCAGTTCATAATCCATCGGAACGTAGCCGTAGCTATCGGAAATCGGCGAACAAGCCGTCAAAACGGCAATAGACGCCGCAGCCGCCGTCACCCAAATCACATCTTTGATCATGCTCGTCTCAACTGTAATTGCGCCGTCGACCTGAAAGCAGATTCTATCTCTCCGGAGAACCGGTTCAAGCTAGCCTCTCCTACAATGAACGCACGCGATTCAACAAGTGCAGGCAGACCTCATATTGTTATCTGCGTCCCGGCAGCAACACCAGCAGCCGGGCGCGAATCGCCCGGAACCACCCACGCCCGCGATTGAAATGCAGCTGCGTCGTCAAGACGGGCGCCCGCGGCGGTATGAGACAAACGGTTTCTTGAAGTCCAGTGATCAGTTCAATGCGATGCCCAGATTCCCTATCAAAATCCGAAACGCATCGCCTCAATATAAGACTTGATTGTAAGTGGTCACCATCCATGTTCCGATTCAAGGGGTTTCAGGAAAATTTCAGCCCTTATTTTCTTTTTCACACAGCTTTTCCACGGTTTGATTCATATGAGGTAACCGGCAAGCTTTCCCGGATACGGGATCATTCGCCTCCGGCGGTCACTGAAATATCTGCTGTAGGCGCGGGATAAAGGAGCGGAAGCTCTTTCAGGAATCGACCAGCCGGAGGTTGAGATCCACCGCGCTCGCTCCGGCAGCAGCCGTATGTTTTGCTGATGCACTTTCAGCATCCGCAGGTCCCTCCCGCCCTTGCGCTTTCCGCATCTCCCGCACCGCTTCCATTTCCCGCCGTTCAGCGGCTTACGCTCAGTGGCTGCCGCATCACGATCCGCGACCCCCTCGGCAAGTCCCGCCTCGAGACCGGCACGTCTGAAAGACGGATCGGCGGTCCGGTCCCGCGATGCCGCTGGCCACCGGACCGGCTCCGCGAACCCTCTGTCGATGAAATGTGCGAAAGGAAATGAGGGCTGAATTTTTTCCGGAACGTCCTTGAATTCGGAGCGGTTCCCAGCTTCGGTGATTCGCGCCTAAAACCGGAGACACCGAGCGTCAAGATGCGGGCGGCCGCAGCCCGGTCATAAGAGAACGGTGATGAGCCACGCCGGAACCCCGGACTGGGCCGGGGATTATTATCCCGATGTCCGCGGCCAGTGCGGAACTTCCCTCGCCGGATCGGTATCGAAAGGGCATGTCCCGCGGGTTACCCAGCCCGCTCATTAGTCACAGGAGGCGTCATCACAAGCGGTTCCAAGGGCGGCGATCCCGCCGTCCGGTGCCCGGTCCGGGCGCGGTAGCACGCGCATCCACGCGCAAGCGCGTCCACCGTCCGAACGATTTACGCTGGCGGAATCAACGGTCAATGAACAACGCAACGTCGATTCGGAATCGCGGCGCAGCAGGGCCGGCATGCCGGATTCGATGCGTTCCCGAACCAAGCCGGACCGAAACCGCGGCGGCCAACCCGGCCGGCGACGCGGCAGGAGGTTAAATTCGCTTCGGCTTCGCTTTATGGAGCCTGTGACTTCTTCATTCCCCCGAGGAGGCTTCAATGACCCGCCATAAATCCCGAAAGGTCCGAAACACATCTGCGGACAAACCGGAAAATAGAATCGTGACGGCAAACCTGGAATTAGAAAATGCCAGACCGTTCCTATATGCGCCGGACCGTGCCGCCCGCGAGCGGATGGCAGAAGAGATCGGCGCGGACGGCATTCCGCGTCTGCGGTTCGAAGGACGGATTCAGGCTGAAAGCTGTCGTGAATGGCGGCTTTCGGGGAATCTCAGAGCGATCGCGACCCAGAAGTGCGTCGTTTCACTCGAACCTGTCAGCTGCCGGATCCGGACTCGGGTCCTCCGGCGGTTCTTGGATGATCCGAAGGCCCTGCTGGCGGACGCCGACGGAGAAATGCCCCTCGACGACAGCATCGAAAGGCTGACTGACGAAATTGACCTTTATGAGATCGCGCGGGAAACTCTGCTGCTTGAACTGCCCGACTATCCGCGCAGGAGGCGTTTCGGGCCGGTTGAATACAGCGCCTCGGCGGAAATCAGGGAACCGGAAGGCGGAAATCCGGAAAAACCCTTCGCCGTGCTCCGGCAGCTGAAGAAAAACCCCGCCAGCCGATAATTTTCTTGAATTGCGGGACAATTCAGGAAATTTGGATTTAATGTGGCGGCAGCGTGTGTTACTGTTGTCGTTTGTGTAGAGCGCAGTCCCCCGCGGGGACCGCGGATTGAGGCAACCGGGATCCGACAATGGCTGTCCAGCAAAATAAAGTCACGCGTTCGCGCCGCAACAACCGGCGCTCGCACGATGCGATCAGGATCGTGAACTCGGCCGCATGTCCTGAATGCGGCGAATTGAAGCTTCCGCACCATGTGTGCATGGCCTGCGGGAGCTACAGCGGGCGGGAGGTTTTTTCACCCGCGGATGACGAAGAGCTCGTGGACGACGAGATCTGAGCCTGTCGCACGGAAAAGCTGGGAAATGCGCTCGGCCGGCTGCATCAAACCCGAGAAAAGCGGTTCTGATGTGATTTCGGTGGACGCCATGGGCGGAGACCACGGTCCCAAGGTGATCGTCAGCGGCGTGGCGCGGGCGGCCAAGGCTCATCCGAACGTGCGTTTCGTCGTGCACGGCGACGGCGGCGTCCTCAAAAAACTGATCGGCTGGCGGAGAGTTCTCCGCGGCCGCTGCGAGATCCGCCATGCCGAAAAAGTCGTGACGATGGCGTCAAAACCGAGCCAAGCGATGCGCAGCGGCGAAGGCACGTCCATGTGGTCCGCCATTGAAGCGCTTCGCAACGGGGAAGCGCGCGCGGCGGTCTCCTGCGGGAACACAGGCGCCCTGATGGCGATTTCGATGATGAAGCTGCGCAAGGCTCCGGGCATTAAACGGCCCGCAATCGCATGTCTTTGGCCGTCGCGCAATCCCAGCGGATTCAATGTCCTTCTGGATGTCGGCGCCGATATCAAGGCCGACCTACACGATCTGCTGGGCTACGCGGCCATGGGAGCGGGATATTCCCGCAGCGGCCTCGGCGTCCGCCGTCCGAGGGTGGGCCTGCTCAATGTCGGAACCGAGGCTCACAAAGGCCGCCCTGAGATCAAGGCCGCGCACGAACTGATCGGAAAGGAATCGACCAACTGCGACTTCGATTACGTCGGATTCGTCGAGGGCAGCGACATACCGTCAGACCGGGCCGATGTGTTCGTCACGGACGGGTTCACCGGGAATCTCGTGCTCAAATCCGTCGAAGGGACGGCGTCGCTCATCCGCGAGTTCACGAAAGAGGCTTTCAGGCATACGCCTCTGTCCCGCATCGGCGCCTTGTTCGCGCTGACTTCGCTGCGGCGGCTGACGATGCGAATTGACCCCAGACGCGTGAACGGCGGCGTTTTCCTGGGTTTGAACGGAACCGTGGTGAAATCCCACGGCAGCGCGGACGCGGTCGGCGTCGGCGCCGCGGTCGGTCTTGCGGTGCGCTTGGCGCGGACCGGCGGAGCCGAGAATTTCGGACTGGAGGATGTGTTCTTCCATCCGAAACTGGCGCGCCAGCATGACGCGCGGCCGGCGGCGGAATAGGCCGGCGCCATGATTCGCTCGGTGGTGCGCGGCGTGGGACACTGTTTGCCCGAACGGGTGGTTCCGAACAGCGAATTCGAGCAGCATCTGGACACGAGCGACGAATGGATTCAGACCCGTACGGGCATTCATCAGCGTCATTTCGCACTCGACGGCGAAATGACGTCTGATCTGGCGGTGCGCGCCGCGCGTCAGGCATTGGAGACGTCCGGATTCGGACCAGCGGACATCGACCTTATCGTGCTCGCCACCTCGACGCCGGACCTGACATTTCCATCGACAGCGACGAAGGTGCAGTCCGAACTCGGTATCAGAACAGGATACGCATTCGATCTGCAGGCCGTCTGTGCCGGCTTCGTTTTCGCGCTGGCGAACGCCAACGCCCTGCTGATCTCCGGCCAGGCCAAACGAGCGCTGGTGATCGGCGCCGAAACATTCTCGCGGATTCTCGATATGAGCGACCGGGGAACCTGCATATTGTTCGGAGACGGCGCCGGCGCGCTCATACTTGAAGCGCAGCGACAATCCGGCGGCAAGACGGACCGGGGCATCCTCTCGGCTGACATACGGTCGGACGGCAGCTACCGCGAGCTTCTGTATGTCGACGGCGGGGTGTCCGCGACGCAGTCAGCCGGACATATTCGAATGAACGGACGCGAACTTTTTCGGCATGCGGTTGAAAAACTGACCGAATCCGCCGAGGCGTCCCTCAAGAAGGCGGGACTTGCGCCCGGAGACGTGGATTTGATGGTGCCCCATCAGGCCAACCTGAGAATCATCCGCGCGACGGCGAAAAAACTGGGATTCCCGGAAAAGAAAATCATCGTCACCGTGGGGCGACACGGCAACACCTCCGCCGCTTCCATCCCGCTGGCGCTGCACGCGGCAAGCGCCGAAGGCCGGCTCGAAGAGGGACATGTCGTTGTCGCCAAGGCCATAGGCGGCGGACTGACATGGGGATCCGTTGTCCTCAGATGGTGAAAGCATTGAATTGTCGGAAAATTCGTCCCTTGATCCTTGCCGCGGAAACCGGAGTCTGTTAATCTCCGCTGTCAGCGGCGGACAAAAGAACGTTCAGGGGGAATTGATGCGATCCAGACGGTCCACAATCAGGGCTAACCTCACCGACGCTGTTTATGACACCGTCGGCCTGCCGCGCGCCGAATGCGCGGAACTGGTTGATGATGTGTTCAGGATGATCACTGAATCGCTGGCGACGGGAAAGTCAGTAAAGATCACGGCCTTCGGCACTTTCCGCGTCCGCAGCAAAAAAGCGCGTATCGGCAGAAATCCCAAAACCGGTCAGGAAGCCGTCATCACGGCGCGACGGGTTGTTGTCTTCAAGGCGTCACATCTGCTCAAGAACAAAGTTGAATCGAGACCGCTGAGCTGAATCCGCAGACGATGGCGAAATCCGGAAAGGCATTCCGCACGATAGGAGAAGCTGAAGCCATCCTCGGCGTTCAGCAGCATTTGCTGCGCTACTGGGAGAGCCAGATCGCCCAGATTCAACCGGTGCGGCGCGAAGGGCGGTCGCGGCTTTACCGGCCTGACGATCTGCAGCTTATCGCGGGAATCAAAAAACTGATCCAAGAGGACGGATTGACTATTCGAGCCGTCCAGAAGACTTTGAAGGCAAAGGGCATCGCCTATGTCTCCGAGCTGAACCCCGTCAATCTTGACAGTCCCGCTCCCGAACCGGGCGCAGGCGCGACAGAGCCCGCGAAGCGGCAAAAAAGTGTCTCCCGAGATTCCTCGGAGACTTCCTCGGGCGGCCAGACTTCCGGTATGCCGCCCGCGGAACCGCGGGACTCGGCCGACGGCAAACAGAGCGCCGCCGAACAAATGCCGCTGGATATCGATTCGCTCAGCCGCATCTATTCCCGGCTGGAAAAACTGCGTCAGCGGATGGAATCCGCCGCCAGATCCCTTTGAACTGCCTGAAACAGTGATTTTTCCTCATTGCGGCTTGCGCGAATCTTCAGTCAGAGGGTAGATTGCGCGCATCGGGCCATAGCGCAGCCAGGTTAGCGCGTTCGTCTGGGGGACGAGAGGTCGCGAGTTCGAATCTCGCTGGCCCGACCATCTGCCCTTTGACGCCGGCCGGAGCCGGTCAGAGATGAACCGCCGGCGGTCCGGCGTTCTGCCTATGCAGTCCATCAGAACGATGGTCCGCGACGGCGCGGTTTCCGCGGAAACCGCCGTCGCGGAAAACCAGATACAGCCAGCCAGTCTTGACTTGCGGACCGGCGCCGAAGCGCACCGGATCCGCGCTTCGTTTCTCGCAGGAGCCGGCATGCGCGTGCGCGACCGAATCGAATCCTTCCGCATGCATTCCGTGGACCTGACCTCGGGAGCGGTGCTGGAGAAAGGCTGCGTTTATCTTGTCCAGCTGCAGGAGCATCTCCGCCTGCCCGGTGACATTCACGCCGCCGCCAACGCCAAAAGCTCAACGGGCCGCTTGGATCTTCTGACACGACTCGTCACCGATCACGGCAGTGAATTCGACCGCATCGGGGCCGGTTATCAGGGACCGCTTTACGCCGAGATATGTCCCTTGTCGTTTTCGGTGCTGGTGCGCACCGGATCAAAACTGAACCAGCTGCGTTTCCGGCGCGGCAATCCGAAACTCAGCGACGAAGCCATACTTGCTCTGCATGAGGCCGAAGGCATCCTGTCCGGCCGGCCGGCCGTGGATGAAGGACTGTCATTTTCGGTTGACCTCGACCGCGGCGGGCAGCCGGTCGGCTACCGCGCCAAACCGCACGCGGGAATCATCGACATTGACCGGATCGGCGCCTGCCGCGCAGAAGATTTCTGGGAGCCGGTCAGCGCGGCCGACAGACAGCTTATCCTCGACCCCGAATCCTTTTACATCCTCGTCAGCAAGGAATGCGTCCGCATTCCGCCGCGCTACGCTGCTGAAATGATGCCTTACATCGCGATGATCGGTGAATTCCGCGTCCACTATGCCGGATTTTTCGATCCCGGATTCGGCTGGGGCCGTGACCGGTCCGTCCAGGCCAGAGCTGTTCTGGAAGTCCGCGGCCACGAAGTGCCCTTCGCTCTCGAACATGGCCAGCAGATGGGCCGGCTTTGTTTCGAACATATGACGGAAGAGCCGGAACGGCCATACGGCTGCGGCTCGAATTACCAAGGTCAAAGCCTAAAACTGTCCAAACATTTCCGCGCGCCCGCGGCGCCAAGCCGGCGCTGACTCTTCGCCTTCAGGTATCCGGCGGAGACTCGCTAACAAGAAGGCCGGCCTCGCGCAGTTCCCTGAGTCCAGGAAGATCGCGAACTGATTCCAGACCGAAATGATCCAAAAACTGCCGCGTGGTGACGAATGTCACCGGCCGGCCAGGCGTCTGTTTCCGCCGCCCGAATCCGATCCAGCCGATCTGCATCAGCTGGTCAACTGTTCCTTTGGACACCGACACGCCGCGGATCTCTTCGATTTCCGCCCGTGTCGCCGGCTGGTGATAGGCGATGATCGCCAGCGTCTCCAAAGCCGCTCGGGACAGGCGGCGGACAGTCCGCTTTTCCTTGCGCATCAGAAAGGCGAATTCAGGCGCGGTTCTGAATGCCCAGCCGTCGCCGACCTGGACCACCCGGACTCCGCGGCCAGCGTAGGTCTCGGTCAGCCGGGAGATCGCGGCCTTTACGTCAAAATCGCAGGGAATGCGGCCTCTGATTTCCGACAAAGTCACCGGCTCAGCGACAGAAAACAGAATCGCTTCAAGCATCCTCTCTTCTTCAAAAGGAGCCGGCCGGCCGATGAAATCGGCCTCGGGATCATCGTCACCGGTCATCGGATCGCGCCAGCCCCTTCACTTGAATCGGCCCGAACGCATGATTTTGGCGGAGATTCAGCCGGCCCTGCTTCGCCAGTTCCAAGGCGGCTGCGAATGTCGAGGCCATCGCCGAACGAATTCTGCCGCTTTCCGCCTTCCATCCATCCGGCAGAAAACGCGCCAGTTCCTCCCAGTCAGGCGTTTCTCCAAGCAGTCTCCGGAGGTTGCTGATGGCCGCCTCGACGGGCAAAACCGGGTCGCGGTTCATCATGTACGGTCTGAATTGCTCCCGGCTCCGCAGCCGGGCATAGGCTTGCGCCAGATCCAAGGCATTGGCCGAGACGCTGGTGACGCGCGCGATCGAAACCTCTTCCGGCTCTCCCCTGGCGAAAAAATCCTGCCCCAGCTGCCTTCTCCTCATAATGGATTCTGCCGATTCGCGCATCGCATTCAGCCGCCGCAGCCTGAAAGCCAGCCTCGCCGCCGGATCATCTTCCGTTTCTTCCGCGGAGGGTTCTTTCGGCAGCAGCAGCCGGGACTTGATCAGCGCCAGCCAAGCGGCCATGACAAGATAGTCCGCGGCCAGGCTGATTCTAAGCGAACGCGCGTTTTCGATGAACTCCGCGTACTGCTCGGCCAGACGCAGAATCGAAATCCTGCGCAGATCCACTTTCTGCTTCCGCGACAATTCCAGAAGGACATCCAGCGGCCCTTCGAATCCGTCAAGATCGACAATCAGGACACTGCCCGGGTGACTGCGCGGGGGAGAACCGGAATTCTTCACGGCCATGCGACTCCAGCCCGGTCACAAACAGCCCGGAATTCCTCGACATGCCGGCTGGCGCCGTCATCTTCCGGCTTGCGGACGGCCCGGAGCGCGCGCCCGGCCCTCAGTTCCGCCTGTCCCGCAAGCCCGCCGGCGGCGTCGGCTGCGGCTTCCATCTCAGCGAGGCTGCCGTTGCAGTGGAGCATGACATCACATCCGGCTGACGCGCAGAGCCCGGCCCTTTCGCGCATGCCGCCGGTCAAGGCCGACATCGACAGATCGTCGGTCAGGAGCAGCCCGTCGAATCCGATGTCGCCGCGGACAATGGAAATGACCTTTTCCGACTGCGACGACGGCCGTTCGCTGTCTATTGACAGGTACAGGACATGCGCCATCATCCCCAGCGGAAGGTCGTTCAATTTCCGAAAGGGAAGGAAATCCGTTTCCGCCAGTTCCGATTCCGCGGCGTCTGTGGACGGCAGTTCCAGATGACTGTCCCGGTCCGGCCGGCCATGGCCGGGAATATGTTTGACCACCGGCAGAACACCGCCCGCCAGGCAGGCATCGGCCACGGCCCGGGAGGCTTCACAGACGAATTCGACGTCCGTCGAATAGCATCTGTCGCGGAGGACAGGGTGCGTGGCGGAGGAAGCGACATCGCCGACCGGCACGCAATTCACGTTGATGCCGGCGGCGATGAGTTCCGAGGCGATGATCCGGTACCTGAGCCAAAGGGCCCGCAGCCGGTCCGGAGGTCTGATTTTCCGGCACTGTTCCAGAACCGGGAGCCAATCGCGCCAGCCCGGTCCGGTGAAACGCTGAACCCGGCCTCCCTCATGGTCAGTGAGTATCAGCGCCTCTCCGCCCGCCGTTTCCTGAAGCTCGTCCGTCAACCGCTTGACGTCACCGTCCGGACCGGCGTTCCGGGCGAAAAGTATGAAGCCCAAAGGCTTCGCGTCTTCAAAGAAGCCGCGCTCGGACACCGTCAGACGGGGGCCGGAACAGCCGAAAACGCATGCCGTCCGGCTCATCAGTTCGCGGCAACGGGACTGCAGTCCGCGCCGCGCTCCGTCAAACGGCCGCAGAAGACCGCCGCTTCTTCCTGATCCGCGAAACCTGCGACACGCAGACGGTACTCATCCACGCCCCCCGTTACGGCACGCTGAATCATCCAGCCGCATCCGCGCGGCAGCGCGCCCAGGAACAGGTTGAATTTCCGCCGCGCGCTTTCCGCGGCGTCGCGCGACTTGAAGGCCCCGACATGAACCTGAACCGGTTCCGTCCCGACATGCATCGGATCAATCTGTCTGCCGGACACCGGGGAAAGTTCCGCAACGGACTGTCCGGCCTGCTTCAGATCGTGCTCCGATTTCCCGTCGCCGGACAGCCATCGCAAGTCCATGCCCGGCCGGGCGGCCATGAATTCACGGTACGACATGTCTTCGCTGCGGAGCTGCGAGGGCGGATCGGCCAGGATGATATCGGCGGACGGCTCCGCCGCCTGTTTGCCGATCAGCAGCCGGTTGACGGTGTAGCCGATCTGCTCGGTCACTTTACCGCCCGGATCCTCCGGCAGCCGGCGCCACGGCCCGGCCGCCGCTCTGATGACGGGAATGTGAATTCCGTCGGCCCCGGTCAGGTTGCCGCCGAAAACAATGAGGCCGGGCAGGAAAGCGACGGACACAGCGAATCCGACAAGAATCCGCGTGATCCGCAGCAGCCGCGCGGTGCGCAGTTTCCAGTTTCTTTCTTTTGCCCGTTCCGCGGCCAGATACGCCATCAACTCGCCTCCGGCGCCGGCCTTCCCGCAAGCCGGCTGATCTGTCTGCCGAAGCGCGGTTACTCCCGCATCTCTGTCATCGGCTTGATTCCAAGAATATTCAATCCTGCGGAAATGACAACCGCCGCCGCGCGGGCGAGAACCATCCTCGCCGCCGTTCCCTCCGGATCCTGCCGCTGAATGATGCGCAGCCGCGGCTCCCGGTTGCCGAGAGTCCAGAGCGAATGAAACTCAGAAGCCAGTTCGCCGAGATAAAAGGCGATGCGGTGCGGCTCGTGATTCAACGATGCCTGGTCAACGACACGCGGCCATTCGGCGATCCGCCTCGCCAGCGCGATCTGGCTGTCATGGTCGACGCGGGACAGATCCCCGCATTCAGACCCGTCAACAGGCGGCGGAAAGCCCAGTTCCGCCGCGTTCCGCAATGCCGAACATATCCGGGCATATCCGTACTGGACATAGAACACAGGATTGTCTTTTGACTGTTCCCGCACTTTTTCAAAATCGAAATCCAGCTGCGCGTCGTTTCTGCGCATCAGCATCACGAAACGCGTCACATCCGGACCGACCGCATCCACCGCTTCGCGCAGCTGCACGAATTCGCCGGCGCGTTTTGACATTTTCTGCGCCCCGCCGCCCTTGATGACCCGCACCAGCTGCGTGAGTTTGACATCAATCGGGGTTTTTCCGTCCGAGAGCGAGGATACCACCGCTTTGATCCGTTTGGCGTAGCCGCTGTGGTCCGCCCCGAAAACATTGATAATTTCATCGAAGCCGCGTTCGAGCTTATCGTGGTGGTAGGCTATGTCCGGCGCGAAATACGTCCATGATCCGTCGGATTTCCGGATCGGCCGGTCCACATCGTCGCCGTGGGCGGTCGACCGGAACAGCGTCTGCTCACGCGGCTCCCAGTCTTCCTGATTTCCGCCCTTCGGAGGCGGCAGTTCGCCTTCGTAGATCAGACCCCGCCGCCGCAGTTCGTCAATCGCCTGCTCGATCTTGCCGCTGTCGTACAACGACGCCTCGCTGAAAAACCTGTCCATCCGGATGCCCAGCAGCGCCAGATCTTCATGAATGCGCTCAGTCATGGCGTCAACCGCGGTCCGCCTGAATCTGTCCAGCCACTCATCTTCGGGCCTGCCGATGAAACGGCTGCCGAATTCCTCCGCGAGCTTCGCGCCGACCACTCTGAGATAAGTCCCGCGGTAATGGCGTCCGGAGATTTCAACCTTTTCACCGTTCGCTTCAAGGTAGCGCAGATAAGCTGACCTCGCGAGCGTATCAACCTGTGCGCCGCCGTCATTGAGATAATATTCACGGGTCACGTGAAAACCGGTGAACTCGAGCAAACGGCCCAGAGAATCGCCGAAAACCGCGCCGCGCGCGTGCCCGACATGCAGCGGACCTGTCGGGTTGGCGGACACGAATTCGAGATTCACGCGCTTTCCGCTGCCCCTGTCCGAGCTGCCGAATCGGCCCCCCGACCGGATGACGGCGCGCAGATTTTCAATCCAGACAGAGGGCTTGAGGACAAAATTCAGAAAGCCCGGCCCTGCGATTTCAACGGTCCGGACGCGGCCGTCCGACCCGAGCTCGGCTGACAGCCGCCGCGCCAGTTCACGAGGCGGCAGTTTCGCATGTTTCGCGCGGACTATCGCGGCATTGGTGGCCAGCTCGCCGTGAGCCGCGGATTTGGGCCGTTCCAGCGTCACCGCCGGATCATCAGATCCGGCTTCGATCGCGCCGCATCCGGCAAGCGCCTGGTTAATCGACCGTCTGAAATCGGCAATCACATCCATTGAGGCGTCCCTTTAGTCAAAAAACTGACCGGTCCCCGGCAGATGTCGTGACAGCGGTCAATGTGCCGGGCCCGCCGGCGTCGGACCGGCGATCCGTTCGTGCTCGTCCAAGGCGAATCTGTCCGTCAACCCGGCGATGCAGTCTGCGACCGCACGGGATTTTCCGGAGATGTCACGGGCGGCTTCATAGTCTTCACGGCGTTCCGAAGGCAAGTCCGACGGATGATCCATATAATGCCTGAACAGCGCTTTGATGGCCGCGCTGCCGTCACGGCACTCGTTGTTAATGCGCTCATTTCTGTACATTCGATCGAAGAGAAATGACCGAATCTCCGCCATTTCTTTGAAGCGGCTGTCAGAAAAACGGACCATTCTGCGGCCTGCGAGGCGGACATCTTCAACCGATTCCGGCGCGAATTCACGCAGCCTGCGCGATGACGCCGCATACACATCCTCGGTCAACTCGCCGAACACCCGCCGAAGCGCCGTCTGGGCAATCCTGAGACCGCCGGCATCGGGATTCTCCGCCCGAACCCGCACGAACGCATCGCCCACGACGGGTATGACTGACAGATCTTCGCAGCTGAACAGCCCTGCCCTCAGCCCGTCTTGAAGGTCGTGGCAGTTGTAGGCGATATCGTCCGCGACCGCCGCGACCTGAGCTTCCGCGGATGGGAACGTGCCGAGATCAAGATCGTGCCGCAAGTTGTAATCAGCCAGCGGAGTCTGCGGACTGTCCAGCACCGGGCCGTTGTGTTTCGCGATTCCCTCCAGCGTTTCCCAAGTCAGATTCAGACCGTCAAAGCCAATGTAGCTCCGTTCCAGGCCAGTCACGATTCTGATGGCCTGGGCATTGTGTTCAAATCCACCGTGATCCTTCATCAACCCGGCCAGAGTCTGTTCCCCGATATGGCCGAAAGGCGTATGCCCGAGATCATGCGCCAGCGCCACGGATTCGGCCAGATCCGGATTCAGCCGCAACGCCGAGGCCAGAGATCTCGCGACCCGGGCCACCTCGATCGTATGCGTCAGACGGGTTCGGAACTCGCCGCAGACCGGCGCCACGAAAACCTGCGTCTTGTGCATCAGCAGCCGGAATGCCGTGGAATGCACGATCCTGTCGCAGTCCCGCTGAAACGAAGTGCGCCGATCGTCGTCCGAATGCCTGTATCTCCGCGAATTCGCGCGCGGCGCTGCGCATGCGTACGGAGCCAGATCTCCGGTCCGCGCTGGTTGCCACTCTGCCATTATTCTCCAAGAGGTTGCCGAAACGCCCGGGGCGGCATATATCGGGCGCGTCGGCAGATTAAAAACTGAGGATGCGCGTGGAATTAGCGGTTCCGCCGAAGGTCACTGACCGCGCCTACCGGCGATTGGCTGAAATCAATTCCGGCCCGGAAGCCAGAAAATGCCTGCGGGTCGCGGTGAAAGGCGGCGGCTGTTCGGGATTTCAGTATGAAATCCTGTTCGATGATCCGGCCGACGATGACATCCGGCTCGCCCGCGACGGTGAAACCGTGCTTGTTGACAAAGTCTCGCTGCCGTTCCTCGAAAACGCCACCATTGATTTCGCCGAAGAACTCATCGGTTCGCGATTCGTTGTCATCAACCCCAATGCCAAATCGACTTGCGGCTGTTCCATGAGTTTTTCCATCTGACGCCGGACAGGCGCTGCCGACCCGATGAAGATCGCCAGTTACAATATCAACGGAATCAGAGCCAGAAAACCGCAAGTGCTGAAATGGCTCGACAAGCGCCGCCCCGACGTCGTCCTGTTTCAGGAAATCAAATGCAAGGACGACGCGTTTCCGCGGCAGGACTTCGAAGACTTGGGTTACAGCGTCGAGACCCACGGCCAGAAGGGCTTCAACGGAGTGGCCATTCTGTCAAAGCTCCCCTTGGAGGACGTGTCGCGTCGGCTTCCCGGAGACGACGCGGACGAACAGGCGCGCTGGATTGAAGCCGTTGTCATGGGAACCCCGCCGGTCCGCGTGTGCGGTCTGTATCTGCCGAACGGCAATCCCGCGCCCGGCCCGAAGTATGACTACAAACTCGACTGGATGAAAAGGCTGCTGCGCCGGTCACGGGAAATTCTGACCCTCGAGGAACCGGCCCTGCTTGCCGGAGATTTCAACATCATTCCGCAGGCCGAAGACGCCAGGCATCCCGAAAACTGGGCCGAAGACGCGCTCTTTCTCCCGGAGTCGCGGAGACTGTGGCGGAAAATACTGAATCTCGGATTTTACGATGCCCTGCGGCTGCGCAGCCAAGAACCGGAACAATACACGTTCTGGGATTTCCAGCGCGGCGCATGGGAGCGCAATGACGGGATCAGGATTGACCACTTTCTCATGTCGCCCCAGTGCGCCGACCTGCTTACCGCCTGCGAAATCGATCAGGATGTGCGCGGCTGGGAGAAACCGTCTGACCATGTTCCAATCTGGGTCAAACTGCGCGGCGAAAGCGCGGACCGGCCGTCTCACGCCTCTGAAGTGACATCATAATCGAAAAGCCAGTTCAACCGATTCCAGATCAGGCCGGGCGCCATTCGGCCCAAGCTGCGCAGAATCAGGCTCCGGGCGGTGTCCGCCGCGCCTCCCGCGTGATACAGTCTGCCTTGGAGACTGACGCTGCGGACCGTCCGCCTGATTCTGGTTTCGCGCTGCCGTCGGAATCGCGCACAGGCTTCCTCCGGATTGCCGCACGACAGCAGTGCCCGGCAGAGCGACCAGGCATCTTCCAGGGCCATGTTTCCGCCCTGCGCCAAAAACGGCAACATTGGGTGAAGCGCGTCGCCGATCAGGATTGAACGGCCGCGGAACCAGACATCTGCCACCGACGAATCCGGAAGGGTCCAGACTTCGGCCTGCCCGCAGCGCTCCAGAACGCGGCGGAAACCGGCGCCGAACCGGTCGAATTCACGCAACAGTTCTGGCTGCGCCGCCGGCCGCGGCGGTTCCTGCGCGACCGTCCTGTTCATTTCCCTGACTGCGACGACATTGAGCACCGAACCGCCTCGGACAGGATAAGTCACCAAGTGACCGCCGGGAGCCGCTGTCAGGCGGACGACATTGCTGTTTTCCCTCTGGCCCTGAGACAGTTCAACCAGCGCCCGCCAAGCGCGGTAACGGCTGCGCGGCGGAGCCGCGGGTTCATTAAGCATCCGGCGCGTTGGCGAATTGAGTCCGTCGGCGGCGATCAGAAACGGAACCGACAGGACCCTGCCGTCAGACAACCTGCAATCGACCCGGTCGGCAAGCAGCCGCGTTTCGGCTACACGGGAATTGAACATCAGCGTCACGTTTTCGTCCGCCGCCAGCTGCCGCAGCCGCTTCACAAGGTCAGCCCGGTGCAGCAGCAGATGCGCGTGCCATCCGCACTCACCGCGTCTCACCGGGTGGCGAAACAGCGCGGCCCCGCTCCGGGGGCAACAGATTTCCATCCAGTCAGCCGCGAGCGCATCGGTCCCGGGCGTGAAACCGAGTTTTTGCAGAACGGCTGATCCATTGGGCGTGATCTGAATCCCGAAGCCCGATCCGCACTGCGGAAAACGCCGTTCCAAAACCGTTACCCGGCGTCCTGAGCGCGCCAGTTGTATCGCCGCCGCCAACCCGCCAAGCCCGGCACCGGTGATCGTGATTTCGTCCGGCAAGGTCAACATGTCCGCAATTTCCCGCAAATGCATGCCGACCCGCCCGTCGGCAATCGTTCCTGAATTCAGTTCAGCAGCCGCATAGCATGATTGCGGCCCTCGGGATACAGCGCGGCGGCAGCACCGGAAGCGGAAGTGCCGGAGAATCCTTTCGCATTGTCACGGCGCGGAACACATAACCCTCTTTATCCGCTAGTAGTCCGACACAGTGATAATGATGGTAATCGTGGTTTGGCGGACGTCCTGATTTCCGGTGTTGACGTTCCGTTGAAATCATGGCAGCAGCCTCAGTCTGAACGAAGACAAATGTTGTCGGCCGGGTATTTCAGCCGGATTCTGAGCAGGAATCCAGCGGCTGAGGCCTGTTTCGCGCCGACGGCGATTTAAGAGGCGGGAAGCTATGACGGACTGACAGGAACAAATCGGACGTAAAATACAGCATGTGCGGCTCGAAGATCATGAACGGGCTGAATCAGAGGAGATCGTTTCATCCGGCCGCGGTTCGGCCGAGCGGCGGCGGCGGGCGCATATTCTTCTTCTCACGGATGAGAACCGGAAGAGCGGCGCGCGCGCCGATGCCGACGCCGCCGATTCCGTCGGGGTCGGCACGGCGACTGTCGAGCGGCTCCGCCGGCGTTTCGTCGAGGAGGGTACAGCGGCTCCAGGCGCAGGCCGCATTCGAACCGCGTTCCTCCGAAGCTTGACGGCGAGGCGAAGCTGGCGATGATCGCCTGTTCGGAACCTCCCGAAGGGCGTTCCTCACAGCCGCCGGCCCTGCTCGGCGAGCGGCTGGTCGCGTTGAATGTCGTCGATGGCATTTCCCGGGAAACGGTCAGGAGGACATTAAAAAAACGATTTGAAACCGCATCTTACGCGGCACTGGCGCATTCCGGCGGCGAAAAGCAGCGACTTCGCATGCTCGATGGAGGACGTGCTTGACGTCTATCAGCGGAAGTTCGACGAGGATGAAGTTCCAGCCTGCACAGCCGAGGCTCTGAGAAAGCGGACGAAGGAGGTCCGCACGGCTTTGCCGACCGCTCCCGGCCGGCCGGCGCGCTTCGACTGTGAATACGAGCGCAACGGGACGGCGAATCTGTTCATGGTTCATGCGCCGCTTTCAGGCTGGCGGCACGTCAAGATCACCGACCGCCGGACGAAGAAAGATTTCGCCGAGCTCCTCAGGGACATCGCCGACGTTCACTTCCCCGGCAAAAAAATCGTGCTGGGCATGGACAACCTTAACACGCACAAGCCAGTGAGTCTTTACTGCGCTTTGCCGCCGGACGAGGCCGGCAGGCTTCGCAAGCGTTTCGAGGTTCATCACACGCCGAAACACGGCACCCGGCTGAACATCGCCGAGAGCGGAATCAGCGTGCTGAGCCGTCAGCGCCTGTCCCGACGCATCCCTGACCGGGAAACGCTCCGCCGCGAGGTTTCGGCATGGCAGAAAGCGCGCAACGCTGACCCGGCCCCGGTCAAGCAGCGTTTCACCGCCGAAGACGCGCGCATCAAACTACATTCTCTTTAGCTGTCAATTTAACAATGTCAGACTACTAGGCGGCGGAGGAATGATATCGCATTCGTGAAGGTTCGTTTGCATCGGCAACCGCGGACGAATTCATCAAGACGGTCTTTCACGGCTGAGTTCTCTGCGCGCTGTTTCCGCAATCCTCTGTTGCGTACCATGTCACGATCCGGGACAGCCGGCAGGAGTTCAAGATAGACAGCCTTGCGGCTGATGCCGTTTGATTAATGCCGGGGAACAGATCCGTCGCGGATGCCCGCCGCCGGGTTCTGCCGAACTCTGGATTCGGACCGCTGCGGTTGCTGTGGTTTGAGAGTGCTTCGGTCGATTTGCATACCGCTGCAGTCCCGTTATCCTTCCGGGTCTGATTGTGCGGCTGATCCCGTTTCACGCAACACGCTGACGGGGCGGGCGCGCATGCGGGCGATGCGCGGTTTCAATTCACTCCGGACGGGTTCAGCGAGGTACAAATGATAGTGATCGCATTCGCGTTTTTCGGCGTGTTTCTTGGTATCCGCTCCGCTTCACGCCGCGGCGGCAAATTCAAAGACAAGCTGCAATATGCGGCTGTTTACGGAATCGCCCTGGCCTTGGGAGGTTTGTTCATCACGATTGCGCTCGGCTGGCTGGCCATGCCGCGGCAATCTTGATCAGATGCGCAGGGGCAACCGATGATTCAACCCGCAAATCCGCCGATGTCCGCAGGACGCGAACGGACCGCCGAACGCGGCCCGTCAGAAGTCCAAGAGGTCACGGTACTCATCCAACGTCAGGAAATCAAAGTCTTCCGCCGTTAACTGCTCCGGTCTCACCCCCGCCACGAGGATTTCGGTGTATAGATCGGCGCGCGGAAAGCCGTCCTCGTCAAGTTCAAATTCCTTGAATGTGATGAGAGTTCCGTCCAGGTAATCCGGGCTGTCGGGATTGTCTCCGCTCGCCCAGTACCGCAAGTCCAGATCATTGAAGCCGAAAGTGAAATCCTCCAGATTACCGAAAGCCGGGTTCACCTCGGTTTCGGCCAGAAAGGCGATTGTGTCGGTCCCAACCTCGAAATCGAAAATCCTGTCAGCGCCGTCACCCTGCCGAAAGGCGAAAGTGTCAGAACCGATTCCGCCCCACATCTCATCAGAGTGCAAGCTGCCGAGGCCTCCGGTCAGAATGTCGTCGCCGACGCCGCCGTAAAGGGCGTCATCGCCTCTGCCGCCGCGCAGAATGTCGTTGCCGCCACCGCCTTCAAGAATGTCGTCGCCTCTGCGGCCGCGCAGGATGTTGTTGCCGCCGGCACCTTCCAAGACATCATCGCTTCCGCGGCCGCGCAGTTCCAAGCCGCCGTCGCTGAGAACAACGTTCCTGTCAGTGTTCCCTGGTAAGAAATGAAAGTCGTTCGCCGTCAGGAGTTGATTGTCGTTTTCATCGATGAGATCAGCTGCGTTTCGCAGCACGATCTTGTTATCGCTGCTGCCGTAATGGATGGTGATGGTGTTTTCCGACGCATCCACTTCGAATGCCAGATCGCCGAAATCCATGAGATCCACGAACCGTATCTTGATCCCCCTTGTTTAAGCCGAGGATCGTATCAATGCCGTTTCGTGTCCCGAATATGAACAAATCCTTCCCTGCGGAAGCCTGATACGTATTATGCGTGAATGCATGGTCTACGATTATCGGAATAATCTCCCCACCTCTTCAGAGACTGATCACATTGCCAACACCCCCAGTTTAACTTTCCTCCGCAATCTGTCAACCAAAAAACACAGGAACATTTTTTGTCCCGATCAGCGGCTGCCGGCCCTGCGGAATGGCCGCCTTCGAAACCAGAGATGCCTTGCCGATGCCCGAACCAGTACGTTGACAATTAAATCCGCTCCTGAATCGGCATCCGAACCTGCCTGCGCCGCTTGTTATCGGATAAAAACTATCCGCCTCACTGACCTTCACAGCCCGGTGGAACAGCGCGGACAGCAAAGCTGCCGCCCTTGGTTAAGAGAAACGCCGGCTTCACCAAAATCGACAACACCGCGCCGAGACGGCATCAGATACATCCGCAGTTATGCTCAAAACGGCAACGGCGGGCTTTCACGGCTTGCAGGATTTCATTCTCGATGCGCCAGTGCGCCCGGACTCAGCGCACCATCTCCAGCGCAGGCATCAATCTTCCCGAGCCATCGGGCGAGCACCGACAACCGTATGCTGAGTATCATGGTTAAAACACTGGAAACAGGTCAGTTTTCAAGTGCCTGTGGTTGGACAGCCGATCATGCTATGCTGAATCAGAACGGATAATTCGGCGACGCTGCGGCTCCCGGCGTTCGGAGCATGTCCCTGCCGGACCATGCCGTCGCTGCCCTGAGTCCTTGCTTGCTTCACGGACACGGCAAGGTATTGGAGCAGATGCGCGCCTTGGCGGCGGCAGGAGCCGGTGAATGAATTCGAATTGGATCGCTGTTGACTGGGGCACCTCCAATCTCCGCGCATGGGTCGTTGACGAAGCAGGAAACGTCTTCTCCTCCGCCAAGTCGGACCGGGGGTCCGCGCGTCTGCAGCCGTCAGAGTTCGAACCTGCGCTGCTGGATTTGACGAATGCTTGGCTGGATCAGTCGCGGGTGACGGAAGTGATTGTCTCAGGCATGGCAGGCGCCAAGGCCGGGTGGAAAGAGGCTCCTTACCTCGAAGCTCCCTGCAAGCCGTTTTCACCGATTTCAACCGTTTCGCCGCGGATTCAGGATCCAAGAATGTCCGTTACGATATTGCCGGGCATTAAGACTGACAAACCCGGCATTGATATCATCCGCGGGGAAGAGACACAGATCGCAGGATACATCGGGGAAAGGGCCGGTTTTGACGGAGTCATCTGCCTGCCGGGCACCCACAGCAAATGGGTCCGTGTCGAAAACGGCTTGATCGTCAGTTTCCAGACCTTCATGAGCGGCGAACTCTACGACTTGCTGGCTAATCAATCCACACTCAGCTCCTGCGTATCTGACGGCGGCAGTGAAACCGAGGAATTCATCAGCGCGGTCGAATCGGGCATACGGCAGCCGTCGGCTCTGTCCGGCCAACTGTTCGGAATCCGGGCCGCATCTTTGCTGACAGGCCTCTCGCCCGCGCGCGCGGCCGCGCGGCTGTCGGGTCTGATCATCGGGGCCGAACTCGCCTCCTGCAAGCCGTTCTGGCTGGGGAGAAACATAGTGATCATCGGCGATTCGCCGGTTTCGGAGGCTTATGCGCTGTCATTGAGCATGCAGGGGCAAAAGGCGGAAATTTTCGCCGCAGCGGAAGCCGCCGTCGCGGGACTGAGAGAGTTTCGGCGAATGCGAAAGCGGCAGGCATGATACGCCCCCTCATCGCGATACTCCGCGGAATCAAACCGAATCATGCTGCCGCGGCGGCGAGGATTCTTTATGATGAAGGCTTCACGCGCATTGAAACGCCCCTGAATTCACCTCAGCCGCTGACAAGTATCGCGCGCATGGTCCGCGAATTGCCGGATACCGCACATGTCGGAGCCGGAACCGTCTGCAATATCGAACAGGTGCGGGCCGTTGCCGATGCCGGCGGCAGGATGATCGTTTCTCCCGGTACGGATCCCGCCGTGATCAGCGAGACAAAGCGTCTCGGTCTGGAATCCTGGCCGGGGGCGCTGACAGCCTCGGAATGCATGACGGCTCTGGACTCGGGGGCTGACGGATTGAAACTCTTCCCCGCATCATCAATCGGGTTTCGCGGGGCGAGGTCACTGCGCGCCGCACTGCCGGATTCCGCAGTTCTTTATGCGGTCGGCGGCGCAGGGCCGGAGAATATGGACGAATGGCTTGCGGCCGGAGTAGCCGGTTTCGGGATCGGATCCGCGCTTTACCGGCCCGGCATGAATCTTCATAAAATCCGCAAACGCGCGAGATCTGTCATCGCCGCTTTTGACAACGCAGCCGCGCACGCGCAATCATCGAATGCGGAAAGATGCTGAAATTCCTGTTGTTCGCGGCTCCGTTGCTGTACGCGCTCGCAGTTTTCCGATTGTCGGCGTGGCGGACACAGCAACACATGTCCCGCCATTCAAGTCCGATTACCGATCCGGAACTCTGCCGCCTGAACGGGCGACTCGCAAAGGCGGCAAAGCTGAAGCGTGTCACGCCGAAGGTATATGAGATCATGCCAATCAACGGCCTCGTGCTGCCGGACGGGCAGATATTCATCACCCGCGGCCTGATGAACTGCTATCTGCGCGGCGACATCAGCGCGGAAGAGCTGTCATCGGTGACAGCGCACGAATTGGGGCACCTGATGCTTGGCCATACAAAGGAACGCTTGGCGGATTTCGCAAGTCAGAACGCGGCCCGCGTGGCGCTGGGCATCCTTTTCACCCGTTTCTTTCCTTTCTTCGGCAACTTTCTGGCCCAAGGAGTCATGGCCCTGCTGGCCAGCCGCATTTCACGAACTGACGAATTCGCGGCGGACGCCTGCGCCAGCGCACTGCTCACAGCATCCGGGATCGGGACAAATCCGCAAAAATCGCTGCTGGAGAAACTTGCTGAAATGACGGGAAAAACCGGCGGCCCTCCTTGGATCATGAGTCACCCTCGGATCAAGGACAGAATCACTGAAATAAAAAAGCGGGAGGAGCACTGGAACACCGCTGACCACTTCTGATCTCCGCAGGCTCCCAGCGAAACTGCTGCTCAGCCATCTCTGACCTTCGGCTGGTTTTGACGACCGGGCCCGCGCCGTGGATCCGGTTTCGCACACAGCCGGAAAGACGGAAAGGGGCACCGTCGAACAACCAGACCGCGTGGGGACGCCAGTTCTTCCGTTCTCCCTGTGCCAGACGCGCCATGGCCGCGCGAAGACCGACACTGAATTGCCGGAGCCGGCATCATCACGGCCGGCCCTCTGCCGTATCAGAAACAAAACGGGCAGTCCGTCAACTCACTCTGACCGCCGGGCCGACAACAACACAGCCCCAGGCGCGATTTTTGCCTTGTGTGACAAGGTGATTCGGTTTAACGCTGCTGACACAAGTTTTCGGATATCGCGGGTTCCGAAGATATTGGCGTATGATAAGGACTTAAGGGCCGTGACTGCAAGCAGAATATCATCACCGAGGGATAACCGGGGATGTCCCGATCAGTTCATTTGACCGGCGCGGGCGGGCGGCATTCGGCCGCCGGCACTGTTGCGTTTGTTCTGGCGGCGCTGCTGGCTGCCCCGCCGGACGCCGCGGCACAGACGTGTAATCCTGCCCCTGACTCAGGCACCCTGCCGACGGTTACCTATAACGGCGCGTCCTACTCTGCCGGCATAAGCTGCACGGGCATGAGCGGCGACTTGACGCTGACCATCACGCCGCCGGACGGCGGAACCACTTTTACGGGCGATGAGAATGGAATCCATGTCACGAACACCAACCGCCGCGTGGGTGCGATCTCGGTCGATGTAGGGTCTGGAGCAAAGATCGGCACGCAAGCGAGCCCTATAGGAAAAAGCGGAATAAATGTCGAAATTCAGAGCTCTCCCACTCGCGCGAATACAGCTGCGATAACCGTCAATAACGCTGGTTCTATCAGGGCCAAGCGATCCGGAATCAAAGTCGACCGCCATTCTCCCGGCGACGTCACGGTGACGAATTCCGGAACAATCGTCACTGACCATCCTGACGATGGCGTCAAGGAAAACGGGATCATTGTCCGCACCCGGAAAAAAGGACATGTCGTCATCAATCACTCGGGCAGCGTGACATCCGACCATCATGCGGCGATCTACGCTTGGTACCAAGGCAAAACCGCCGAAAATGAGGGCAGCATCAAGATTACCTCCAGCGGCTCCGTCCGGAGCATGGCGAAGCACGGCATTCTGGCCCACGTCGAGAAAACTGCCGCCGCCATGCCGGCGATCGTGACGGTCACCGGCGGCAAGGTCCACGGGACAGATGACGGCATCCGGGCCGCCAATCATGGGAACGGCTCATCAACGGTGCGCGTTTCCGGTTCCGCAGTGATCGAAAGCGATAAGGAAGACGGCATTCACGCGACAACGGGCAAAGAGGCGGAAGGTGAGAACGCCGGCAACGATAAGAGCGAAGCCGCGGTCACGATCGTAGTCGGCGCGGAGGTCTCGATCCTCACCAGAAATCAAGGCGGAGAGGAAGACGAGAGCAGCTACGGAATTCATGCGGAGCACTTCGGCAACCAAGCCGTAGCCGGGGCCGAAACCGACACCGGCTCCATCAGCATCACATCCGCCGGGACAATCAAGACCGCGGGAGCGAAAGGCCACGGCATTGCGGCATTCGCGACCGGAACAAGTGCGACCGTGCCGATTACGGTCACGGTGAATGGCGGTCCGATCACCGCCACCGGCAACGGCATCCATGTCGACAACAAGGGCAAAGGCGGCGTCAGCGTCACGGTCGCTCACGGCGCGGCAGTCAAATCGGACAAGGACGGCATCTATGCCGACGGCGCTCTGCTAAAGGACGGGATACGCGCGCAGACGGTGACCGTGAAGGGCACGGTCACAGGAGGCAGCGGAGAATATGCCGGCATTCACATGGTCGAGGGCGGAACGGTCGTGATCGGACACAAGGCAGTGGTCAGCGCGACTTCCGGCACAGCGATCAAGGCGAATGACGAGGGCGACATGGTCATTGTCCTGGAGCAGGACGAAAACAGCTATGTCGGTCTTATTAGCGGCACCATCGTCAATGCCGAAACCACGAGCTTCAAGACCCGCACAAACGCCGGCGCGGAGCAAACGCTGAGCGCGGGCGAAACGGTGGAAAGACGCGTTGAGATGGCAAAAAGCGTCTACGATGCCGTGCATCGGCTGAATTTGGAGAAGGTCGAAGGCGGCCATGAGTTCAAAGAGGACAAGGATTTGCGGGGCCGGCTTTACCACCCCCGGGCGCGGCTTTACGAGGCACTGCCTTCGGCGCTTCTGAGTCTGAGCGCCCGCTCCGGGAGCGGGACTTTCATGCAGGAGGACAGCGGCGGCTGGGCAAAGGTTTTCATGAGCGACGGCGAGCGCAAGGCTAAGAGTTCGACGACCGCCGCCAAGGGCGACAATAAGCACGCTCTCGTATGGGACATTAAGAGGCAAGGTCTGGAAGCCGGCTATGATCTGCCGGCTGATGAGACGCTGCGCATCGGTTTCAGCGCCGGGTACCGCACGGTTAAAGCCGCGGTCATGCACGGCGGCGACATCAAGGCTAAGGCTGTCGGCGGCGGGGTGAAACTGGGATGGCGGCCGAACAGCGGCGTGCATGTCGACGGACATCTGTTTTATTCGTCTCTGAGCGGCATTGAACTCAGACCCATGGACGCCGCCGCGGTGATCAACGCGGACGGAGGCAACGGAATCACCGCCGGCGTGACCGCCGGCACGGAGATGGACTTCCAAGGCATGAAGTTGACGCCGCGCGCCGGATTTGAATGGACGTCAGTGAGCACCGGCAGCTTTAACGAACCGAACGATTTGAACGGCTACGGCAAGGTGGAGGGTGTCTCTGCTAACAGCCTGAAAGGTACGCTGGGGGCCAGGATCGACATGGCGGCCGGTGAGAGCGGAACGTTCTGGGCCGCGGCGGATCTGGAGCATGATTTCAAGGATTCAACCAGCATCACGGTCCCTAATGATGTCCTCACGGCCGAGATCCGGTCGACTTGGGGCAGGTTCGGGCTCGGCGGCGAGTTCATGCTGAGCGACATCATGACGGTATCGGGCAGCGCATACTACGCCGCAGCCGGCGGCGGCAACAAGGATCTCGGCGGCTCTTTGGCCCTGAATGTGAGTTTCTGAACTCAGAATAAGACCGTTGGCGGAGGGTTGAGGGTGGCCTCCGCTCCTCCCCATAAGATTGCCCTGTGCTTCAGGGGCTTCCGGAAGCCGGGCGTTTGATCCGCAGGGTCTGTTTTGATGTCAGGCGTCAGATCGGTCGAACCGTCTGATCCTTGGTTGTCCGGGTTTCTGGATGCAGTCGCCGCTGGAACTTTCTCACTGGATTCATTGAGGCTGGCCGATGGTAATCCGCTTGACGGATTGCGCGACCATTTTGTTCTGGCCAGGAACATGGCCTTGATTTCGCGGATTTCGCGCACGGCCAAACATATGCCTTTCCTGAATTCAGCGGCGCACGGCCGGCAGCCCCGCGCTGTCGTCACAGTTGATATCACCGTCGCATCGGCCGGCGGACAGACATCCGAATTTGATCAGCGCGAACGCGGCATGGAATTTTTTCACAGCTTTACCGATCTTATAAAGTCGCCCATGCAACTACGGAATGCATTACCGGGGCCGTCCGACGGTCTCTCTGTCAGAATCAAGCTGCGGGGCAGATGCAGCAGATGCCCCGCAAATGCGTTTCCGGAGGCCGCCAGTCATGATAAGGGCGGGAATCCGGCGAGATCCAGCCGCTGGCCGGGGTTGAGCGGCAGCCAGATCAGTTCAGCTTCGCCGTGCCTAACGCCCATTTCTCGAAACTCGACTCTTGCCGGTTTCTCTGTTTAGTGGAGGCATGTCTGCCCCGAAATTCATCTTGCGCACGATTTCCGGGCCGGCTGCGCTGGTTTGTGTGACGCACATTCTCGAATCTGACATCGACGGGTTCCGTTCCGAGATCGTGCGCCGGGTTTGCCGGGCCTTCGGTTTCCAAGATGCATCCAGTGCCCTGCAGACCGCGAGTTGTCCGGCTGCCTTGCGTTCCTTGGAGCGCAAGGGGCGATTGCGCCTGCCGGATTCGAGGCGGAGCGAGGGCCTCGGGATCCGGTTCGGCTGGAGGATGCGGTTCCGTTTCCGCAGGACGTTCCCGAGCGGGCCGGGTTGATCCGGGGCCTGTCGCTGGAGCGGGTCACGGATGTCGACGGTCGACGAGTGTGCAACGAGCTGATGGAACGGGAACATCCGCGCGGTGCCGTGCGTCATGTCGGTCGACAGGTCCGCTATCTGTTCACCTCGGAGCATGGCGTGCCGGACGGCGTTCTCTTCGCACCGGCCACTCGGGTGTCACGCCCCCGCGACGAATGGATCGGCTGGGACCGGGAGAGCCGGGAACGGCGCTTGCCGCGGGTCCTCAACTTGGCCCGCTTCCTGGTGCGCCCTCCGGGATGCCGCTATCTGCCCTTCCGTCTTCGGAAGCTTGCACTGCGTCGCATGACAGCCGACCTTCGTCAGGCCGACGGTGTCGGGCCGGTTCTGGTCGAAACTATGTGGATCCGGCCGGCGCAGGGACATGCTTCTGGGCTCATGGCCGGCGTGGCGGCGGGTCTTCGTCGCGGCACGGCCGAGGGCGATCCGGGTCCGGCCCATGGTCGGCAACTGGCGCAGGAAGCCGGGCGCAGTGCCGACCTTTCTAGGCACCCTTGATACCGGGAGCTGGGCGCAGCAGGAGTTCGGCGGGGCTCCGCTGGGGGACCGGCGTCTTTCGCGCCGGCTCGTCGAGTGCGTGACAGTACAGGCGCGGATGCCGTCGCGAACCTTCTTCGCAGCCGCTGCCGGAGACGAGGCCATGGTGAAAGGGTATTACCGTCTGATCGAGCGCCCGGATCACACGGCGGTCCATGCCGAGGCGATTCCGGGTCGGCATCGCGAGCAGACGTTGCGGCGCATGTCGGAGCAGAAGGTCATGCTACTGGTGCAGGACGGCATCGACGTGAACCTCGCGACGCATTGCGGTTGTGAAGGTCTGGGCCGGATCGGCCGTACCCGGGGAGGAACCGGAACGCGGGGGTTGCACCTGCACTCGACCTTGGTGGTCAGCGGGGAGGGAATTCCCCCGGGGGTCGTGCGCATGAAGTTCGATGCGCCGAGCAGCGGCGCGGAGCGCGGCAGGCCGGTGGGGGAGCGCAAGACGGGCCGTTGGCTTCGGGGGCTGCGGGCGTCGAGCTGGCCGGGCAGTTGGATCAGGCGCAGGGGTGATTGCCGTGTGCGACCGAGAGGCGGATGTCTTCGAGTTGTTTGCCGAGCCCCGACCGGGCGTGGCCCTGCTCTGGTGCGGGCCCGCCACGACCAGCGTCTGGGCGAGGGACGGGCGAAGCTGTTCGAGTGCCTGCGGCAGCTGCCGGTTCGGGACGTCTTGGCGGTTGCCGTGGACCGGCAATCGGCCCGCAACTCGAGGGGAGACCCTGAAGGCTCGGCCGGCACGGGTCTCCCTCAAGGCCCGGCTGAAAGTGCGCTGGGACACGGTGTTCCTTCCGGCGGCGCCCGCGGGCCGGTCGCGACCGGCAGAAGGCCTCGTCCGCGAAGATCTGCGCGATGGACGTGTTCGAGGCGGAAGATCCGGCCGATCGCCTGGCGCCTGCTGACCACACTACCGATCCGGGGCCTATCAATAATATCAGACTTCCTGACCTGATCCCCTGTTCATGGCCGGGAAAAGTCTCAAAAACTCCATGTTTTTCTGCGTTTCAGCGGCTTTTCTCACTTAACCGAGGGGCTTCCATGAATATTGAATAGATGACCCATGAAAAGGCGGATCCGATGCTGTCTCTTCCCTTGGCACCCGTCGAAACCGTCCCGATCAGCGGACTTTCTCCCGACAAGTCTATCATGCCGCCGCTTGACTGACTCAACCGGTCCGGAACCCTCTGTCCGGGCAGCGGTCTCCGCTTCGTCTGTCAGATCGCAGGCGCTCGGAACCCGAAAAACGGGGCAGATAATCATGCGTCAGGTCAGGAAGTCTGAATATACACTTAACTCCTTGCCGGTTTTTGTGCGAATCACGCGGCCATGCGGATCGGTATGCGTCAAATTTCTTCGGAGACGGTGGAATGGTTCGACAATGCCTGCAAGAGCGGGGACCTGGCGCGGACCGCGCTCGCCCGCGAACTTTGCGAGCGTGAGAGCTGGCGCAGCCTGCCTATGCCCCTTAACCTGTCGTTTGACCATTCCGCGGGGCGGCGGGGCGGGAACGCTGTTCCGCCGCGGCCGGCGGCCGGGAAGTCGGCGCATACGTTTTTCGAAGGCCGTTCCGCGGCGCGAACCGGGGCATCCGCGCTGCCGGCGGCAGGAAAGCGGGCGCGCGCCGGCGGGCCGTCCGTCAGCGGCGGTCGGCGCGGAGGCAGGCGGGAGCTTTCAAGGTTTCCGCGTCGTTTTCAGCGGTCTCCGTCCTTCTTGTCGGGGCGGAGACTGCGGTAATCGGGGTCAAGCCGCCCGTTCTCGACGAGCATTTCGAGGAAAGCGGCGTTCGCGGCCAGCCGGGCATAACCTCTCCAGAGGGTTTTATGTCCGGGCGGCGGGGCCTTCGGGCGGTCGATGCAGCCGCCTTTGATAACCATGATCCGCACGGCCGATCCCAGGTCATCAGGGCGGATTTTCAGGCGTCTGTTTTCAGCGAAGACCCTGAGAGCCTCTATCTCGGCTTGCGAGAACAGGACATCGGCGGGCAGTTCAGGCGTTTCCCGCCCGAGCATGACCATGGCGTGCAGACGCCAGGCGATCACGGCCTTGACGGTCACCGCCCGTTCGATGCGCTCGCCTTCCTGATGGTTCAGATGTTCGGCCTTGCAGCCCGATTTGAGGATCCTGTGCCAGTCTTCGATCCGCCGGCGCAGAGCGTACCAGCGGAGGATGCGCCGGGCGTCCTTCGGCGTTTCTGCCGGCAGGCTTGTCAACAGCTTCCAGGCTGGAGGCGCGGCGCCTTCCGACGGGGCTTCCTCCCGGGCGCTCAGCAGCGTCAGGGAGACCGCGTTTCCGCCGGTGTCCGCGGGAGGAGGAATATCGACCTTTTCCCAGCGCAGGGCGACATCCGCCTGCCGGGCCTGACGCAGCGGTTTCGCCTTCTGACCGCGCGCCTAAGAGCGCGGTACGTCTATGAGGGCGCGGCCGCGCGCCGGCTGAGCCGCGAGCCTGGCGAACAGCTTCTCCCCGCCGATTTTCCGGTCGACCTTCGCGCGCACCAGGAGATCGATGTTCTTCAGCCGGCGGCGCTCGTCGAAAAGAGCGAAGAAATCAGCTTCCCGGTCCATGACCGCGACCGCGTTCACGCCCTCCGGCACGAAGCCGGAAGCGTCGCGCGCGCCGCGCAGCCAGCGGGCGGACTTGCGCTCCTCGGGAGGCCTGTCCCTTTCCGCCCCGCCGCCGTCCGGGGCGTCGAACTCGATGCGCGGCACTACTGGCGGCACCCCGTTCCCGGCATCGACCGCGAGGGTCGAGTGCATATGCAGCCCCAGGGTTCCCGGCGAACCCCGGCGGCGGGAGATGATGCCGAGACCGCGGCAGGCACCGTGAGAGGCGAAATTCAGATTCGTGCCGTCCTGGATCATCAGAACCGTATTGCAGGCGGCGGCCCGGCGGCGCGTCCGCCCGCGGTGCGGAGCGAGAATGTTCTCCGGCGTCACCTCCGACTCCGCCGGCTGATCGATCAAGCGGTAATATCCTTTAATCAAAGCTTTATCTCCCTGCGCGGCCGCCGGGAACGACTCTCCGGGACGGTCGGCCGCCGTCATCGCCGATACCGCCAGCCGCCGGCTGAGACGTCCGTCAGCCAGCGGCGCGCCGCCGAATTCATTCTCCGACCAGGATTCCCGGTCAAGGCCGTCGGCCGGGCCTGAAGGCCGCAGGGGTTCAGGCTCCGTGCCGAGCCGTCTGCCTGGTCGCGCCTGAGAGGCGCAGCCAGACCGCCTTGACCGGGCGCGGACCGTCGCCGCGGGCGGCGAAACGCCCGCGCCCGGCGCATTCCCAGCCGGCGGCGGCGAATGCCGTGCCCGCATGCTCCCGCGCATCGACGAACGTCTCCGCTGGCAGCGGGCGGAAGCGGTAAATCCTCTCGAAATCATCGCCGAGCCTGTCGAAACACAGTTTCAGGGACCGTGTCGCTGGATTCCGGCAGCCCGTCATCGGGCGGATGAGGAACCGGCTCAAGCAGACGACCGCATGGTTCAGACAACGCGACCGCTTGTCCTCGTCCCAGCCGACTGCCGGTCACGCGCGGCGAGGCGGAACGCCGGGGCGGAAAACCCCAGGCCGCCGAGAACGCCGTGCTCCGAGACGAGCAGATAACGCAGCTGCGGACCGGCGTGAGAAACGGCTCCGCGCGGATGCTCGCGGACTGTGATCTCGTTCCATACACGCCGGTCATCCGGCCCGTCCGCCAGAACGAGCCGCAGCCCGGCGATGCCCGAGACATCGGACGGAACGCCGGACGGCGGCGGAACCGGAGCCCCGAGACGGCGGGGACGCCCGCCGCCGCCGCAGACGGCCCGCGGCACGGGCAGGGACGGAAACGCCGCCCCCGCCCGCTCAAGCGCGGCAAGCGCCGCGCCGCAGCTGCGCGTGCGCAGCCGCCCGCGGGCGTCGACGAAACCGAACTCCCGGCAAACGGCGCCGCAGACGGCGGCGGGCGGCGCGGGATCGCCGTATCAAGTCAGAAGCGGAAGCCGAGCGTCAGCCCGCCGCCGAACTCGGAGTTGCCGCCGCCGGCGGTCGCGTAGTACGCTTCCCCGGACAGCATCGTCCCGCCGTCCTCCGAAAGGCTTAGTTCGCCGCCGAGGCCGAGCCGGCCCCAGGTCGCCTTCGGTTTCGAAGAGAGCAGCGTCCCCGAAGCAATCACATCGCGCTTCGCCGAGAAATCGTGCTCCGCATCCAAGGAGGCGTACACCGCCGCGCCCGCGGCGACCTCGCCGATCTCCGCCGTCACGCCGAGGCGGCCCTTGAGACTTCTGCCCGAACCCGACACCTTGCCGCTGCCGGCGACGCCCGACAAGTCGCTGAACCCGCTGATATCAACAGATGAAAAGACGAGACCGCCGCGCGGCGTCAGCGTCATTCCCTCCAGCTCCGTCCGCGTGCCGGCCTCCAGACCGACCGCGAGACCCGAACCGGAGACATCCGATCTGGACAGGTCCCCGCTGCCGGGCATGTCGTCGGACGACATCAGCTCGATGCCGCTGAAGCCGGAATACGAAAACCAGCCCCTGAAATACACGGCGTCCGCGCTGCCGTAGGTCAACGACGCCCCGACGCCCGTGCCCGACGCCTTGACCGTGCCGCCGTTCTTCACCGCCGCCTTGCCCCGCCGGTGATGCGCGCTCACTCCGACGGTCAGTTCCTCCCCGGCGGGGAAATCAAGCCCGGAAGCGACGCCCCAGCGCGTGAAGTCCCAGGCCAGCGCCCGGCCGGCCATGCCCTCGGAAGTCGTCGAACCCGACGCCTGCCGCTCGCCTTGGCCGCCGTCGAACGCGGCCCAGACATCGCTGCCCCCGGACGCATCGCGGCGCAGGCGGGGCGCGGGCGCGTTCAGATCCAGAAGCACCGACGGCAGAGCCTCGTAAACACGCGCCCGCGCGTGGTACTGCCTCTCCTCAGGACCGGTCGGCTCGAATTTATAGCCGGCCTTCGAACCGCCCTCGTTCATGGCCTCTTTCAGAACCGACGTCCGCACGGCGCGGTAAACGCCCTTCGTCCCGCCGTCCGACTTCACCGCGCCGCCCGCCGTCAGAGCCGTTTCCATGCCGGAAGCGTCGCGGATCCTGAAAGACGTCTTCGCGGTATTGCGGATATCGCCGTCGACCGTGCCGACGAGCCCATGGCCGTCCTTCACCAGGACAATGGCCATGTCGCCCTCGGCGTTCGCCTTGACCGCGACGCCGGACGCCGCGCTCACATGCGCCCGCGGACCGATCACCACCGTGCCGCCCTTGACCATGTGCACCCCGGCGAAACCTTCGCCGCCCCCCGCGACCGTGCCGTGAACCTCGACCGTCTGCGCCCGCATCCCGTCCTTGAGCAAGGCCCCGTCGACATGGACGCCGTCCTGCCGGGACTTCACTTCCGCCCCTTCGTCAACCGTCACCTTGATCACGCCGCCCGCGGACGTGAAACCGTTCATAACGTAAATTCCGTGCCTGACGGCATCGATGACGCCGCCTTTCACATCGACCGTCACCGGGATGCTCTTGTCATCATCGCCGTAGGCTTTAACGTAAATGCCGAAGACCTCCGCATCGATCATCCCCGACGATTCGATCACGATGGCGCGCTGTTTCCCGTCCTTGTCGTCAGGAGTCAGGGTCACTCCCTTATAAAGCACGCTGATCCCGCCGGATTCATTAACATTATTATCACGAGCCACCGCGCTGCCTGCGGAAATCTTTCCGCCGGAACCGTGCTTCACCGTCACCGTCCCGACGCCGTTGTGCATGACCCAGATGCCGCTGGCATTTCTAAACTTGCCCCCGTTGGCGTGAATCTCGCCGTTGTTCGTAACCGTCACGTCGGAACGGCCGATGATTTCTCCGCCCGCTTCTCCTATCTGAATTCCGGAGGTGCCGATCACAGCGGTCCGCGTGCCGATTTTCACGCTTTCAGCTGCGTCCACCGTGATATCGCCGTCAGTATCATGATCTATAAAGACGCCAGCTCCAGTGAGCAGTATCGTCCCTCCGGTGATGTCGATGTCGATCGGAATCTCCGAACCGGCCGCCGGCCTTTTAGTGGTCACCCAGATGCCGGCCGATCTTGCTTCGGTGTTTTTGGACAAGTCAATGTCGGCAGATGAAATGACTTGGATGCCGTCGGTCTTTCCGGCTTTCCCCTTGTGCCACACATAGATCCCGGCCTGAGTCTGGCTGCTTTTGCCGACTATCTTGCCCGCCTCATGATGGACTTTCGCCAGACCTTCGCCTTTGCGCTCCAAATATATCCCCGCCACCAGCCATGATCGAGTATGCTGAAAGTGGATTTCGCCGTTGTTGACGACCGTCACGGCCTTCTCTCCGGCGCTTCCCGGACCGTTGTCTTCGTCGATGTAAATGCCGCTGTCATCCATGATCGGCGCCGACGCCGTGCCGATCTTCCCGCCGCTCTCCAGTGTCAGCGTCAAACCCGTCGACAGATTCAAACCGTCACAATCGAGAACTTTCTTGTATGTTCCGTCATAACTGAGATCGGGCAGATCGCCCCCGTCGATCGCCACGGAAGTGCTGCCGCCGGCGCTTGAGAGAAGCGACTTGCAGTCTGTCGCCGCGGTCTGCGCGACAGCCGTCAGGGGAACTGACGAAAACGCCGCCAGCCCGGCGGCGGTCAGGCCGGCGCAAAGGAGGTCCGCGTAACGGCCGCGCCCGTGCCCCGGCAGACGGAAGTCAGCCGCGTTTAGAGACTGTGCCCCCCCCCCGGCTGATGCCGCGGACATCCATCCGCCGCGCGGCGGACTGTTCAGAATGTTCCATTTTCTTTTCCTTCATTCACACATGTCTTCAGAATCCGCAGCCGCCGACCCGGCATCCGGACGGATACCGGCGCGGCCGCTCCGCGCGCCGCTTTATCACCGGCCCGCGCAGGACGCATCCCTGAAACCGCCGGCCCGCAGCAAAAACAAACGCCGTGTTGCATGAAAGCGACACCGCCGGGCGGAATATCCCGCTGGTTGTCGCAAATCAGGCATGTCAGCGCGGCAGCCCTGTTCAGGAACCCGCTTTGCTTGACCCCTTTCTTTCCTTCCGCACCGGAGGACTGCGCGTCTTTCACCGGCTCGGCACAGGCGGCCGGCAGCAAAACGCGGAGCCGGGCGACAGCATGCGCAAGAGCTTTCACCGCCGGGTCCATTGAAGTCGATCCGAAATCGCGGTTTGCAACCAAAACTATGCGCTTCAGAGTTCAATCGGGAAAGTTTATGAAATTCCATTTGATCGGAACTTCCAAGTCGGCAGAGGCACGCCTAAACAGCAGCAGGCGAAAGGAGAAGCCGCCGGCAAAACGACGCCATCGGCTGTTTGGTTACGGCTGAGCAGTCAGCGATGGAAAAAATTCGGCGCGTTCTCCGGTGATATGGCAGCGGCCAGCCAGCTTTCCATGAACTCAGCCTCAGAACGGCGGCACAGAATTCGCGCGGAATTCTCCCCGGTCAGCCAAAAAGCCGCCTGCAGCTGGCCGATCCGCGACCGCCGGAATTCACCGGCGCCGAAAGCTGCCGGCGAGACGTCGGACGGCGTCCCTTTTGCGAGGACATCGCGAACAGCGCCTGTGATTTGAAACTCCGTCCGCAGCGAGGATACATCCGCCGCCAGAAAATGGCCGCCGGCCAATGCATCCTGCAATGCACGCACGGTATCGCCTGCCGCGTCCAGCGGGACGAAACCGAGCAGTTCGTCAGGCGACATCCAGGCAAGCTCCCGCTCCGGACCGGCGACAATCCGCCGCACGCCGGGAATCTCAGCCGCGAATACGCCGGCAATGGCTGACGAAGCCTTTTCATTTTCCAGATCGGCCCGCACCATGATCATACCGCGGCGTTTGGCACGGCAGACCTTGCCGGCTCCGGACACGGTTTCCCGGCTAAGCGTCAAGCTGACTTCCTTCCGGATCATAAAACACCGGACTGACGATTTTCGCGTCCACATTCCCGTTCTTTGTGCCGAACTGAATGATCTCGCCCATCCTTTCCGGCCCCCGCTCAACCAGCCCGAGCGCAACGGTGCGGTTCAGCACGGGAGAGTGATAACTGGATGTGATCCGGGCAACAGCCTTTGGAAATCCGTGCGCCGTTGTTTCCCCGCCCGCGGCGTGTGATCCGGCCGGAAGTTCGGCGTTCGCCTCAATGGTCTCCAATCCGACAAGTTTCCAGCGGCCGGAACGGGTTAGAAACGGACGCTGCTGCGCCCGTTTGCCGAGAAAATCCTTCTTCTCCTCGGAAACCGCCCAGTCGAGCCCCAGATCCTGCGGCGTGACAGTGCCGTCTGTCTCTTCGCCGATCATGATGAATCCTTTTTCGGCCCGCAGCACGTGCAGGGCCTCGGTTCCGAAAGGTTCCAGATGAAATTCCCGTCCGGCTTCCATCAAGGCGTTCCAAAGCTCCAATCCCTGTGAAGCCGGCAAGGCGATCTCGAAAGACAATTCACCGGAAAAAGAAACCCTGTAAATCCGGGCGTCAAGACCGCTTATCCGCCGGTCACCCCACGACATATACGGCAGCGATCCCGAATCAATCTCCGAGACGCCGAGCTTCTCAAGAATTCTGCGCGAGTCCGGGCCCGCAAGCACGATCTGCGCGAACTGCTCTGTCAGATCGGCTGTGTAGACTTGCCAGTCCCACCATTCGCACTGAAGCCAGTCTTCCATCCACGCGTGAATGTGACCGGCGCCGCCCGTCGTTGTATGGCAGAGATACGTCGTCCCGTCGATGCGCGCCGCCACTCCGTCATCCATCAGGAATCCATTCTCGTTGCACATCAGACCGTACCGGCAGCGTCCGGCGGGCAGACCGCTCATCATGCCGGTGAAGACCATGTCCAGAAACCTGCCGGAATCCGGTCCCTTGACCATGATTTTGCCAAGCGTCGAGGCGTCCATGAGTCCGGCGGACTGTCTCACCCGCAAAGCTTCACGATTGACGGCATCCTCCATTTTCTCGTTGTCTTTCAGGTAGCAGTAAGGCCGCCGCCAGTAAGCCGCTGGTTCCCAGCAGGCGCCGTTCTTTTCATGCCATTCATCCATGGGAGTCCTGCGGACCGGTCTGAACAAGCTGCCGCGGGCATCCCCGGCAATGGCCCCCAGCGTTACCGGTGTGTACGGAGGACGAAACGTCGTCGTGCCGATTTCGCCGGCTCCGAGGCCGAGATTCTCCGCTAAAATCAGCAATCCATTGACGTTGGACAGCTTGCCCTGATCTGTCGCCATACCCAGAGTGGTGTAGCGTTTGGCATGTTCTGAACTGTCATAGCCTTCGCGGACCGCCAGATCCAAGTCCGACACTTTGACATCATTTTGGAAATCAACCCATGCTTTGGCGCGACCGGCCCGCTTGATGCCGCTCGGCGACAGGCAGGCCGCGGACGGCGCCGCGCAATTTTCTTTTTCGACTTCGGGAACGGATATCCGGGCGGACAGACCTAGGCTTTTGAGCGCGGCCTCCGCCGCTTTTCCGGCGTCTTCAACGGTTTGTTCCAAAGTAAGTTTCCCGGAAGCCGCGCCGGCCGTGACGGCGGCCGCTTTTCCCGATGCGTCCACGGGCGGCCGATCCGGATCCGGACGGTATGCGGCCAGCGATTCGTCCCAGATGACTTTGCCGCCGCAATGCGACCAGAGGTGAACCGCGGGAGACCAGCCGCCGGAGACCGACACCGAATCGCAGTCGATCTCCTTAAGGACCGATCCCTCGCCGGCCTGCGAGCAGACCCGCACGCCTCTGACGAGTTTTCTTCCCTTGACGCCCGCGATGCCCCGGCCGCATTCAACCGTAATATGCATCCCGCGCACCCGTTCAGGCAGGTCGCCTTCCGCCACCGGGCGTGTATCCAGCACGGCAGACACTTCAAGGCCGGCTTCGGCCAGAGCGATCGCCGTACGGTATCCGTCATCATTATTAACAGCCACCACCGTGCGGTCACCGGGCGAAACCGCGAAATTCCTGACATAATCACGCACCGCGGAAGCCAGCATCACGCCGGGAGTGTCATTGTCCCGGAAACACAGCGGCCTTTCCGTTGATCCTGTGGCCAAGATGATGCGCCGGGCGCGAATCCGCCAGATCCTCTGCCGCAACGCGCCCGGCGACGGGCGGTGATCGCTCACCCGTTCGACTGCCATAGCATATACATGGTCATACATGCCGAACAAGGTTGTCCGGTTGAGCATATGGACGCCGTCCCTGGCCGCGAGTTCGTCAACCGACTTCGCCGTCCAGCTGTCAGCGTTCATGCCGTCAATCATGTCATGATCGACGGGGGTCCGGCCTCCCCAATGCGGCATCTGTTCGACAATGAGAACCCGTGCCCCGGATTCGGCGGCCACCTTCGCGGCCGTCAGTCCGGAGATTCCGCCGCCGACCACCAAGAGGTCGGTATGAAGATAGAAATGCTCGTATTCCGATGAGTCCCGTTGCCGCGGTGTTTGTCCCAGTCCGGCGGCCTGCCTGATCACCGGCTCAAATATATGCTTCCAAAACTGCCGCGGCTGCATGAACGTCTTGTAGTAGAAGCCTGCCGGCAACAGCTGCGGGGCAATGCCGGCGGCGGCTCCGATATCGAATTCAAGGCTCGGAAAGTGATTTTGCGACGACGCCTTCATGCCGTCATAGAGTTCGGCCATCGTTGCTTGGCGGTTGGGCTCGGCAAGGCTGCCCTCGGCGACCGTCACCAGCCCGTTCGGTTCTTCCGGCCCGCTGCCGACCAGGCCGCGGCGGCGGTGATACTTGAATGACCGCCCGACGAGCCGCCGGTCATTCGCCAACAGGGCTGAAGCGAGGCTGTCCCCGGCGAAACCTGCCAGCCGCTCGCCGTTGAACTGAAAACCCAATCGCCGGCGGCGGTCGATCAGCCGCCCGCCGGCTGCAAGCCGGGTGCTCATGCCGGTTTCCGCGCGGCAGCCGTATGCGGATTCCTCCGCCGCTTGGCGATCTCATCCAGCAAAGACTGCGGAGGTTCGGATGTCTGGGCTTCGTATGAGCCGAAAACTTCAAGGGTGCGCGTGCAGCGCGCGACAAGGAACCATTTGCCGCAGCCGTATGCGTGCCGCCACTTCTCGAAATAAACGCCTTTGGGATTGTCCCGGCTGAACAGATAGTCCGAGAACTCCTCGTCCGTTGATTGCGGCCCCATCCGCGCGATATGCCCCTCCCCGCCCGGGGCAAGCTCGGTTTCGTCAACCTCCAGATGACAATAGGGGCATTTCAGCCTCAGCATCCTATCTCTCCCGCGGCCGCGCCGGCTTAATGGACAACACCCGCCGCCACGCGCTCGTCCACGAAACTGCCATCACGGAACCTGTCCAGACTGAATGGCGCAGCCAGCGGTCCGGGCCCGCCTTGCGCCATGAGTTCGGCCATTGCCCAGCCGGATCCGGGAACGGCCTTGAAACCGCCGGTGCCCCAACCGCAGTTAATGAACACGCCGCCGACAGGCGTTTTTGAAATGATCGGCGACCGGTCGTTTGTCATATCAACGGTTCCTCCCCACTGACGCAGCATTTTCAACCGGGAAATGATCGGAAACATTTCGACAAGCGCCCGCACGGTCTCCTCAATATGGATGAACGAGCCGCGCTGCGTATAGTTGTTGAACCCGTCCGCGCCGCCGCCGATGACCAGTTCGCCTTTGTCCGACTGACTGATATACCCATGCGCGGTATTCGCCATGACCACCACGTCAAGGCACGGCTTGACCGGTTCGGAGACCAGCGCCTGCAAGGTGATCGATTCGACCGGCAAGCGGAATCCCGCCATCGCGGCCAGTTCGCCGGAATGCCCGGCGGCAACAATGCCCAGCTTCCGGCATTTGATCGGACCGCGGGTCGTGGCGACGCCGGTCACTCCCTTGTCGTCCCGGACGATGCCGGTGACCTCGCAGTTTTCGATGATGTGCATTCCCATGTCTGAACACGCTCTGGCGTATCCCCAAGCCACAGCGTCGTGGCGGGCGGTTCCGCCTCTCGGCTGCCACAAAGCGCCGAGAATCGGATAGCGCGGACCGTCAATGCAGATCACAGGGCACAGTTCGCTGACTCTGGAAGAGTCGATGTATTCCGTCTCAACGCCTTGGCGGCGGTTGGCGTTCGCTGTCCGCATATAGGCACGCGCCTCATGACGGGTCTGCGCGATCATCATCACGCCGCGCGGGCTGAACATGACATTCAGATTCAATTCCTGACTGAGCGATTCGTAAAGTCTGCGCGATTGTTCGTAAATCGCGGCAGAGTCATCCTGAAGATAGTTGGAACGGATGATCGTGGTGTTGCGTCCGGTATTTCCCCCGCCGAGCCAGCCTTTTTCAAGAACGGCCACACTGCGGATGCCGTGATTCCTGCCGAGATAATACGCGGTCGCGAGGCCGTGCCCGCCCGCGCCGACAATGACAGCGTCATAGAATTCGCCGGGTTCCGGCGAGGTCCAGGCTTTCTCCCAACCGGAATGGCCACGCAGGGCTTCCCGGATCAGGCTGAAGACCGAATAACGCTGCACAGGCCGCCTTCCTAAATTCGCAGTCCACCAACACGCGGAAACAGCAGATTAAAACAGGAGCCGGTAAATTTCAATCCCCGGCGGCTTTACGGTCCGCTGAAAGCCGGAAACTGTCAGGGCGCGGCGCATCTTCCGGTGAGAAAAACGCGCCGGAGACGCATCTCAGCTTGTCAACCTTGACGGAACATTGAATTCTGGCGGACGCTGCGCGGACGCGGGGAAAAGATGCTTTTTTGGTTGGTTGGAACAGCTTTGGCGGCAACTGTCGCGGCAGCCTTGGCAGCCGCTCTGATCCGCGGCGGCGGAACGCTGTCGGCGGACTCCCGCCGCGAGATCGAGTTTTACAAATCGCAGCTGGCTGCGATCGAAGCGGAAAAACGGCGCAGTCAGCTGAGCGGAAGCGAAGCGGAACAGTCGAGGCGCGAAGTTTCCAGAAGGCTGCTGCGCGCGCACGAGCGGACGGTGAATGCGCGACCGGCCGGCCCGGCCCCCCGCCTGCCCACGGCGATCGCTTGCGCGGCCACAATCGCGCTCCTCATACCGGGCGCCTTCGCGATACATCAACGGACAGGCAGCCCGGGCATGTCAGACATGCCGTTAAAGAAACGGCTTGATTCGGCGGAATCGGCGCGGGCATCGCGTCCCTCCCAAGCAGAGGCCGCCGGAGATCGAGGTGATTGGCTGCCGGGCGATTCTCACGACCCCGAACTGGTTCAGCTTGTCCAAGACCTGCGGGAAAAACTGTCCGGCGCGGCCCCGGATCCTGAGGGACTGCGCATATTGGCACGCGGCGAATTGTCCTTGGGGAACACCCGCGGCGCCATCCGGGTCCAGGAGAGACTGATTGCCGCGCTGGGCAGCCGCGCTTCGGCCAGCGATTTCAGCAGACTCGCGGCTCTGCTCGTGTCCGAAGCCGGCGGCTATGTGTCGCCGGAAGCGGAAACGGCGGTCTTGCAGGCTCTGGCACTGAACGAAGCGGATGCGACGGCGCGCTATAATCTCGGGCTGATGTTCGGCCAGACAGGCCGGCCGGATCTCGCGGTGAGCATTTGGAGCCGGCTGATGAAGGATCTGCCCGAAGACTCGCCGATTTCCGCTGATCTGCGGCGCCGCCTTCCGGCGGCTGCGGCGACGGCCGGCATGACAGTCGCTCTGCCGCCGCCCCGGGCCCGGGCACCCGTTGACGAAGCTGTCGCAGCCGCAGAATCAATGAACGAGGCGGAACGGGCGGAATTTATCAGCGGAATGGTATCCGGACTGCGGCAGAGGCTGAATGAGGAAGGAGGCACGGCGGCGGAATGGTCCCTTTTAATCCATTCGCTCATGGTTTTAGGAGATACGGACGCGGCGCTGCGGAGCTTTGAACGCGCAACTCAGATTTTTGCGGACAGTCCGCAAGACCTCAGATCGATTGCGGATTCAGCGGGCATCGGGATCTCGGACTGATGCCGGTATTTTCCGATCTCCGCGAATTCGCCGGCCGTCTTCCGGCGTTCGGCTGCCTGATCGGCGTCGATCACGGCAGCAAGTCCGTCGGAATTGCGGCGTCGGATCACGAGAGACGCATCGCATCGCCGATACTGACGATCAAGGAAAAGAAATTCCGAGCCCGGGCAGACAGAATTCTGGCCGTCTGCAGAGACCGCTCGGCGGCAGGAATCGTTCTGGGACTGCCGTTGAACATGGACGGCACACAAGGTCCGCAGTGCCAGTCAGTCCGCGCTTTCGCGTTCAATCTCAAACTGCTGACGGAATTGCCGATGACTTTCTGGGATGAACGGCTTTCGTCAAACGAAGCGAACCAATCCGTGACGGATTTGGGAATGAAGAAGCGACGCAGAAGCGAAGCGGTTCACCGCATCGCCGCGGCCATGATGCTGCAGTGGGCGATGGATGAGATCAGCAGGCATGAGGCCCCCCGGTGAAGAACAAAACCTGGACCCGGAAAGAGCCCGACAGCCCGTGCAAGAACATCTGCGTCATACACCCGGCCGCCAAAATCTGCATCGGCTGCTTCCGGACTTCTGACGAGATTCGCCTTTGGGCCGAATTCACGCCTGAACAACGTCTGTTTCTGCTTGACGAGCTTCCGAACCGGTCAGGCCGCCTCAGAGTCCGGCGCGGAGGACGCCGCCGCAGACGCTGACACGCTGCCCGCCGCCGCATCCGGACCAAAAGTTCTGTCCATTTCAGAAAAAACGCCGTCTCCTTCAATTCTGGAGACCGCCTGCCGAACCAGTTCGAGACCATGCGGTGAATTCAACGCGGGATTCGAGAGATATCTGCGCCAGATCCGCGCACCGGGCAATCCGCTGTAGAATCCCAGCATATGCCGGGTCACGGCGCTGATCCTGCCGCCCGATTCCTGATGGCGCCTCAGATACGCCATCATACCGGTCAGAACCTTACGGCGGCTGGGGCTCTCTCCGCCCGCGGCGAATATTCTCCGGTCCGCGTCCAAGAGCAGCTGAGCAGGATTGCGGTATGCCGCTCTCCCGATCATGACCCCGTCCAGTCCCTGGTCAAGGAAGTATTCCACCTCATCCAAACTGTTGATTCCACCGTTTACGCATATCTTCAGGTGCGGAAATTCTTTTTTCATGCGGATAACCAGCCGGTAATCCAGAGGCGGAACGTTACGGTTCTGTTTTGGACTCAGCCCACGCAGCCAGGCTTTGCGGGCATGAATCGCCACTCTGCCGATTCCGGATCCGCTCACGGCCCGCAAAAATTCAGGAAGGCTTCGCTGCGGATCCTGCCCGTCGACTCCGATGCGGCATTTCAGCGTGATTTCAATATCATCCGCCGCCTCCCTCATGGCGCTGAGGCATTCCGAAGTCCGCCGGGGATCTTTCATCAAAACGGCTCCGAAACAGCCTTTCCGCACCTTGTCGGACGGGCACCCCGCATTGAGGTTGATTTCCGAAAACCCTCTCCCGGCGCAAAGCCGGACGGCATCCGACAGTTCACGCGGTTCGGAACCGCCGACCTGTAATGCGAGGGGATGCTCAAATGGGTCATGCTCAAGCAGTCTGTCCGTCTCGCCACGGATAATTGCGGATGCCGCCACCATTTCGGTGTAGAGCAGCGGTCTGCCGGACATCAGGCGGTGAAAATAGCGGCAATGCCTGTCGGTCCAGTCCATCATCGGCGCGACGGACAACAAGGGCATATTGATTTTTTTGGATTTTATTTCTTTATCAATCATTTATCACTTATATCTCAAGCTCATTCCTGTTTAATGTGTGGTGATTTGCGCCCATTTTCAGTACAATAAGTATTGTGAATCCGGCCTCATGCTGTAATCTGATGGGTACCGTCATCAAGCGCAAAGACGGCTCTGCGCCCGGCTCGCCCAGATCGCCGTTCGGCGGGCCGGAAAAACCGTGTGGCGGTAGTATCGCACCTTCGCGCTTCACTCGACCATCGCGGCTTGGGTCAAGAAGCACGAGAAGGATCTTGCCAAACCCGGTGCTCTCGAAAACCTGCCTGTCAAGAGAAAACCGCCGCCGCGACGTGAATTTCGGCGATGTGATTGGCAAATATGTGGAAAACAGCGCAAAGGCAATCGGCTGGACCAAGAGGAGATCACGTGGATCAAGTGAACCAGCCTCGACAGGGAGGGTAAACGGGTTGTCGTGCGCGATATGAAGACCCCCGGTGAAAAGTTGAGTAACGACGTCTGGCGTGGACCTGCCTGGTCCGGCGCTTGCGACCGTCAAAGCGATGCTTAAGCACTCGAATCGGATATTCCCCTTCTCGACAGATGCAATCAGCGCCTCGTTAACACGCGCCATGCAGTTCTTCGGCATCTACGACCTCCGGTTCCACGACATCAAGCGCGAAAGCATTCTCCCGATTGTTTGAGATCGGCTGCAACGTTCCGCATGCTGCTGCCGTTTCAGGGCATCGTTCCTGAACCTCGCTGAAACGGTACACGCACCTTCGTCAGACAAGGGAAAAATACGAGAGTTGGAGCTGGATACCTGAGGCCCGCACTCCGGATTATTGTTCAGACTGGAACCGCTACCGCAATCTCAACGGAAAAGCTGCAGCCGGGGATCAGAGCGTCCGCCGAACACCGATTGCCATCATTCCCGCTGTGTCAGACTAATGGTAGTCGAACATGGCAGGATTGATGACCCGGGCGGGTTAGGAGCAGCAACCGGAAGCGGTAAACTCGTTACATATTGGGCGCGTCTACTTCGTTCTATTTATCCATCAATACAACAAAGACAGACTACCAGGCTTTGTACCCAAAAATTTGACTTGTCACGCTGGGTTGTGACATGTGCCCGGGCATTCACGTCTAAAGGACAGCAAGGGACTTTAGCGTCATCTTGTTGCCGATTCTTCAGACGATACCAAATATTGGCCAAGCCGTTCAATTTTTTGGGTACAAGGCCTAAGGTCTGTCGACAATCACTCGGCCGCGACCAGGCCGTGCCGCGGCCGCGGTCCCGGATCCGCCGCCGATCCTGAAGCGGAGGGATCACCGCCTGCGGACCGCGTTCCTCAAGCTCCTTGAGCAGCCGGCCCGGGGACGGCTCTGCGCCGCCCCCGGAACTGTCCGTTTCCCGGTTCAGAAACTCACGTTCAGGGCCAGAGAGCCGCCGAGATCCTTGTTGCCCCCGCCGGCCATGGCGTAGAAGGCGCTGCCCGACACCGTCATCATGTCGCTCAGCCTGAACTCGCCGCCGAAACCGAGCCGGCCCCAGGTCGGCTTCATCTCCGCCTTGAGGACGGCCCCGGGAACCGTGACGCTCGTTTCGTCCTTCAAATCGTGCTCCGCGTCCGCCGAGACCCAGAACGTCCCGTTCTCTCCGGCTTCCATGTCGATCCTCGCCCCCAGCGTCCCTTTCAGGCCCTGAGCGGTGATTTCCGACACCTCCCCGGCGCCTTCGACCGCCGCCGGCTCCGTGAAGCCGCCGGTCTTCACCGACGACCATTCAAGCCCGGCCCGCGGCGTCACCTTCATCCCTTGGAATTCCGTCTCCGTGCCGGCGGAAACGCCGACCGACATGCCGCTGCCGCCGGCCGCTTTGATCACCATCCCGCCCATGGGGCTGAGTTCGATGCCGTGCAGACGCGAATACGACAGACGCCCGTCGACATGGAAACCGCCGTCCGGAGGACGCCAGCCCAGCGTCAGCGCCCCGCCGGTCGCCTTCGCCTTGATGTCCCCGCCGCGCATGACCGCGGCCTTCACCGTGCGCTGCCCGGCGCTGAAACCGATGCGCAGCTCCTCGTCAGCCGGAAAGTCATAACCGATCTCCAGACCCTGCCGCTTCATGCCCCAGCCGAGGGCGTGTCCGTGCCGGCCCGCGCCGGTCGTCGAACTCCCGGCCGCGCGGTCGCCGTCGCTCATGAAAAACTTCGCCCAGCCGCCGGAGCCGTCGCGCGTCACGGTCCCGCTCCCGGAACCGGCGGTCAGACCCAGCAGCGCCGAAGGCAGAGCCTCGTACAGACGCGCCCGCGGGCTGTAGATCCGCTCCGCCTCGCCGATGTCCTTGAACTGATAGCCGCCGGTGATCGTCTCCAACCGGGACCGGTGGACAGGAGTGTACACGCCCTTCACAGTTCCCCGCCGCTTGACGGTGCCCGTGCCGGGCGTCAGCGCCGTCAGCGCGCCGTCCCCGCCCGCGCGGGTATGAAAGGTCAGCGTCGAACGGCCGTCCTTCCCCGGATTGAGGATCCTGCCGTCGATATGGCCCGTGAAACCCTCGTCGTCCTCTTGCAGAACCACTTTCACAGGACCCGAATAGGAATCGACCTTGACGGCAACGCCGGAAACGCCGGCCCCCGAACCCGCATAACCCCCGGAACCGATGACGATCATGCCGCCCGCGGCCTTCGCGGCGATGTCGGCCAGCTGCCTGATACGCACGCCGGCATGCCCTCCGCTGCCGTCGGCGTCATTCACGCCCCCCGTCACCTTGCCGAGGACGGCGACATCGAACCCGCCGGAACCGTTGTGCCAGACATCGACACCGTCCTTGGCGGAAGTGATCACGCCGCCCTCCCCGACCGTGACTTTGATCATCCCCGCGGCTTCCGCGTCTCTCAGCGACCCGGAACCCTGCTTCCTTATCGTCGCGCCCCGGATGTAAACAAGGATGCCCGCGTCCTGCGAATCGACCGTGCCTCCGTGGGTGACCGTGACGCCGCTTCCGCTCTCGGCGTTCAATATGCCCCCGCCGAGGCCGTAACTCTCCGCCGTGATCATGCCGCCTGTCCCCGTCATGACCGTGACGCCGCCGGTTCCTTTGTTAACAGCGCCGATTCCGTCGCCGCCCGCGGTTATTCGTCCGCCGTGGGTGATCCTGACATCGCCTTTGCCTGTCGCGCTTGACGCTTCCGCGTATATGCCGTGTCTCGCCGCGGCTATCGAACTGCCCGCCGCCGACGTGACCGTGACGCCGCCGGTTCCGCTGTTCCAAGCGCTGATCGCAGTGGTGGCCGAGGAAATCCGCCCGCCGTGGGTGATCCTGACATCGCCCGTGCCCGTGCTCTCCACAATCGCGTACAGACCCGTTCTCTCTCCCGAACCCGTCGCGACGGTCCGCCCCGTGACGATCGAACTGCCGGCCTTCGTCTCGACGACGATGTCGCCCGCTCCTTCGTGCGTGAGCCACATGCCCGCCTCCCCGGCGATTATCCTCCCCCCGTGGGTCACCGTCACCGTTCCCGTGTTCGCGGCTCCTTCGTTTTCGGCATTGATCTCGATGCCCGCGTTACGCTCCGAAGTGATTCCGCTGCCGCCTCCCGTCGTGACCGTGACAGGGCCGACGCCGTAGCTCTGCACATAAATCCCGGCACCGGTGCGGTTTACCGGCCCGGTCACCGAAATGCTGCCCTTGTGGTCGACTTTGACGGCCCCCGTGATTTCGTCCGAGTTGCTTCCTCCGACTATGACCCTGATACCTGCTCTTGTGTTCACACCGCTCGCGAGCCCGCCGCCGAGAGGTTTCACCTCGATCTCGCTGCCTTCCGCCGTGTCGACCGTGACGGGGCCTTTCCCATCCTGGCTCAGGTTGATTCCAGTGCCTTCCGAGACGATGCTGCCGTTGTTGCTGACCGTGATGCCGTCCGTGCTCGCCGTGTTCTTGACCCAGACGTTGATGCCGCGTCCGTCAGCCGATCTGGTCGCGTCCGCGTGAATTTCGCCGTTGTTGATGATCGTGACAGCGCTGCCAGCCGCGGCGGCGGCGGTGGAAATTCCGATGCCGGTGCCGCTGACAGGCGCGGCTTCCGTTCCGATCTTCCCGCCGAGGGTCAGCTTCACGCCGCTTGAATTATTAATGTCGTTGCAAAGAATCGCGTATTTGGAGGTGCTGCTTGTCTGACCCGGCGCAGTCGTGTAATCGCCGCTGTATGTGAGAGGCCCGGAGTAGTCGAACGGGGTCGCGCTGCCGGCGACGGTTGGCACGCATTTGCCGGCCGCCGTGGTCGTCTGCGCGCCGAGCGGCGGGGCGGCCGGAAGCGCCGTCAGTAAGGCGAGAACCAGTCCGGCGGCGGACAGCCGGGCGCATGAGACGCCCCCCCCCCCCGGAGTCATTGAGGGCGCAGGCTTCCGCCGATGCGCGTTTCAGCATTGATCCGACTGATGCCGTCATCGTTCACTTCCTTTCCGATGTAAGAGTTACGAACCCGCGGCTTACCCTGCCCCGGCGCATCGCGCAAGGGGCGGAAACAGTTTCATCCGGAAGTGTTGCATTTTTACCGCTGCCGGCGGGCGCATGCCGCCGCGTCAATTCTCTGACGAAAGATGCGGCGAGGCTGCCGACAGGCCCGGCGCGGAGCGGCGCCTGCCCCTGACAGCTTGCCCGGAAAGCCGCCTCGGAACGGTATCTCCGCTGCGCCCTGAAGCTCATCAGCTCCGCCGGGAAGAAGCGTTCGGTCCGCCGCCGCATTCAGTCAGTCAGCATCGTTCTGTCAGCGTTCATTCGTCTTCCTGCGCGTCTTGCCCGCGGCGCCGCTCCGGCGCCCGTCAAGACGATCACAGCGGCGAATCGCCCGAAGCGCAACCCTGTTTGTCAACAGGCCCTGGTCTTTAACAGCGAACACATCGCTAGACCCGGGTTTCTTGACCTGCGAAACTTTCGATCCATCCCAATAATAGGAAAAGCGCTGACCCTGTTGAGGGATGCAGGCGACATCCGGCCAAAAGAGCGCCACAGCTAAACCATCCGGATATCGAACGCTTTTGTAGAGGATACCATTAGAGCTTGTTCCTAAAGTCGATTAGTATACCGCATATAGTATGCACAAACGCGATTTAAGCGGATTCAAATACTGCATACAGCATTATGGATCCAACTCTTAGAGTTCGCTTGTCTTAGGCGCGCACCGAGTCGCTGCGGTTCGGAATAGTCATCTGGATCACATAGAGCAGAAAAAGCACCGTTGTCGGTAACTTCATGCAAGTCTGCATCGAGGGCGCCGACCAGTTCCCGGAAATCCGATGTCCAACCCGGCGCTTCCTGTGTTGCCGCCATGAACTTGCCGTGGTGGTAGATCGTTTCGAAAAGCGCCACTTCGGTCCGGTCGCCTGCATAGTAGACGCCATAGGATCCATCGCTGTAACGGCTTGGACGATCCGTCGACATGTGAACGAACGGTGCCATCACCCACGACGCCCCTTCTCCGGTGACTCGCCTTTCTTCTGGCACGAGATCAAGCATGCCGATGCTTTCGGTAACACGCGGGTCGGTCTTCGCCTCTGCGGACAAGATGGCATCCCAATCGGCAGGATCGGCAATGTCTTCGAAAAAATCAATCGGCGGAAATCGGGATCGAATGATCCGATGTGTCCGAGCCCAAGTCACCTGGACTGGAGTTGGATCATCCAAGGTCAGCTATCTCTGACGTGATCGACGTAGCGTCTCACACGCATGATATCCGTCAGTTCACCGGCAAGCATGACGTCAAGCGCCGAGGCACCGCCGAACGCCTCATTCGGACGCCCGATCCAACCATAGCCACGGTCGGTTTCTGTGAAGATAGTCCGCAAGGCTTTGTGGATCCCCATCAGGTTTGAGAGGCGCGCTTTCAAATCACGTGGAATGCGGCCAATAGAACCGGTTTTCCACCGCGCCCATGTGCGCACAGATAACCCACCCAGCAATATTGACGCTTGGGCACCGGTCAGATCCCAGCGGGCAAAGAGATTGACGACGGCACGAGCCATAGCTTCGCCTTCCGCATCAGAAATTTCCGGCGCGACGGGTTGGCAAGCTGTTTTCTCGACGAGTTGCAGCTGCGGCATTTCAAGACTCTTTCTTGCCTTTTGGCGTAATATAAGATAATTATTGCCAAATTGCAATTCTACATGAGCATACGATAGGCCCTGAGTGCATGAACATTGTTGAAGCTGCGGGAAATAAGGGCTGAATTTCCTCCCGGAATGCCCTTGAATCAGAACATGGATGCTGCTCCTGACCTATTCGGAGAAGTTCCTCGGACAGATCGGGAATTTAACCATCTTGGTCGCGCCCATCGGCGGGGCGGCACGGTCTCCGACAAGTATCTGACAGCCAGCTTGATTACACCGCATCTGGAGATTTACGCGGCCGAGCCCTAGCAGGCAAACGATGCCATGCGTTCGCTGAAGACCGATGATATCATCGCCGATGATGCGCCGGAGACCATCGCGGATGGTTTCAAGGTACCGTTGAGGAAGTTCGTACAGCACTTCGTCTCGAACCATGTCACCGAAATTTTGACGGCCAGCGAGCAGGAAACTATCGACGGCATGAACTTCAGTTGGGAACGTCTGAAAATGATAACCCGATCCGGTCGCGCCGCTGGCGGTCATTATAAGAATCTCCGTAATATCCGCCGGCAGGCGGGTCGGCGTTATCACTGCCGGCGGCAATGTCGGCTTGGGCAAGCCGCCTTGGATCAAAATCTGAGCAGGAGACAGTCAAAATGAATGCTCATACAAAGACTGACGGACTTGAAGTCGGATATGACGTTCCGGCCGCCGTCGGAATGCATGAGAGCGATATCCAGACTCCCTGCCTGATGCTCGACCTCGACGCACTTGAGCGGAACATAAAAAAGATGGGCGACTGGGCCAAGGCGCATGGCGTCCGCCACCGGGCGCACGGCAAGACGCATAAGTCCGTCGATGTGGCCCTCCTGCAGGAAAAGCTTGGCCGCGCATGCGGCGTTTGCTGCCAAAAGGTCTCAGAGGCCGAGGTCTTCGCCCGCGGCGGCATCAAAGACGTTCTGGTCTCGAACCAAGTGCGCGATCCGGACAAAATCGACCGCCTCGCACGTATCCCCATGTTCGGCGCCCGGGTCATCTGCTGTATCGACGACGTCACGAATGTCTCCGACCTGTCAGCGGCGGCGGTTAAACATGGAACGGCTATCGGGTGCTTGGCCGAGATTGACTGCGGGGCGGGGCGCTGCGGAGTCGCAACCACCCCGGAAGTCATCGAAATCGCGAAGGCGGTCGATGCGGCCGAAGGTTTGAAGTTCTTGGGAATCCAAGCCTACCAAGGGGCCGTGCAGCACATGGACAAATACGATGACCGCAGGGCGAAAATCGATATCGCGGTCGCCATGGTCAGGGATGCGGTCGACATGCTGAAGATGAAGGGGATCGAGTGCGACATCGTCGGCGGCGGCGGCACGGGCAGTTACCGTTTTGAGGGAACTTCAGGCGTTTATAACGAACTCCAGTGCGGCTCCTACGCCTTTATGGATGCCGACTACGGACGGATCCTGGATAAGGACGGCAACCGGATCGACCAAGGCGAGTGGGAGAACGCGCTTTTCATCCTGAGAGTTGGATCCATAATGCTGTATGCAGTATTTGAATCCGCTTAAATCACGTTTGTGCATACTATATGCGGTATACTAATCGACTTTAGGAACAAGCTCTGACATCGGTGATGAGCCACGCGAAGGCCGAAAAAGCCGTCTGCGATGCCGGACTGAAGGTCCAGTCGGTCGACAGCGGCTTGCCATTCATCTTCGGGCGTTCGGATGTGGAGTACGTGAAGTGCTCGGACGAGCATGGAGTGATCTCGGACCCCGACGGAGTGCTGAAAGTCAATGAGAAGCTTAAGCTCGTTCCGGGTCACTGCGATCCGACCTGCAACGTCCACGACTGGTATGTCGGCGTACGGGACGGCACGGTTGAGTCGGTCTGGCCGGTTTCGGCGCGCGGCAAAGCTTACTGACATCACGGATCCGGGGAGGCGCGTCCCGCCGCTAAAAACGCTTCCGATGACCACGGGTCCGCCGGCGAGCGGAACAGGACCGCATCTGAGGATATGAAGAGCAAAGCGATGTCGGGCAATGGAATATTGATCATCTCGGAAGCTGATTGCCGACGGCTCGTCAGCCGCGCGGATGTGACCGAGGCTGTCTTCGGTTCCATGGCGCATGGCGACGCCTGCGGCTTTCCAGTTATCCGTGAAAGTGACCGGTCACGCGGACGCGCTCCATGGATTCCAATCCGGTTTCGACCGGGCTAGACTGGCCCCCGGCGGGCTGCCTATTAGACACAAATCAAACAGACGCTCAACAACCTGAGCCATGCGGTGCTGGTCATGGCGATCATCGGCGGTTGTCTGAACCGCCGCAGCGACCCGCCGCCCGGACACCGGATCATCCAGCGGGGTTGCACGAATCCAGCCTGCTGGACTCAGAATTACGAACGCCTGCTAGACTGGACCGCTCCAGCCTGCTGTATCACCGGCGGCGTTAAGACAAACTTGTGTGTAATGGGCTGCCGGCGGGTACTGGCCCGGCAACATGAAAAAAGGCTTGACCAACAACTGCCGGTTGAGCGTCTTCATGTTCGGCCCCGGTGCCAGCTATCAGCATTTCCGTGCGGAAGGCAGACTCGCCTTCGGTGTCAATCGCCCGTCCGGCGCACACGGATGCCAAGGCGCCCGGAATGGCCGGATCCGGCCACCAGGCCCAGTTCCAGCTGTGCGACGTCGCCGGGGATCCGCATCCCGACATACTGTTTCGTAAACGCGGGGCACAGTGCGGTAAAAGGGAATCCCGGCCAAGGACTGTTAACAACTGCTTGGCTGCGATCAAGCCAGCGTCAGTATTATCACAGCGAGTCGCAACCGCACGGGAATCTCTTTTTCAGCGAACCTTGCCGGGCAGACAAAACCCACTGACTTGGAAGCCGAAAAACCGCAAAAGCGGCACCCTTGACCTAACTCCGGCTGTCAGCGGCGTAAATCCATCGTTCGGCGTAAGTTCGCATTTCAGGCGAAATCTCATAAATTCTTGTGTCTCCTTCTGAAGACAGGCCAACCGGCGATCCGCCTGCAAGCAGCGCGGCGCCGCAACTTGTTCCGGCAGCGCGACGCACCGCTGTGACACTGCAGTCCGTCGCCGCGGAGAGCATCCGGCAATACGGGATGTTTCCCGCAAATGGCCCTTCGACAATGATGCGCCCCTTGTGTCCGGTCAATGACAGACAGGCGGCGGTCATGAGCGCGAGATAGAAGCTTGCGGCCGCCGTGCGCTCTCCGCTTCCCGGCCCAGGTTCTCCGCCCAGCCATTCCGCATGCCGCCCGGAGAATGGCCCCGACTCCTGGTTGACGGCCGGCAGCAGCATCGTTCCATTAGTGAGCACCCGATTGATTTCGGATTTTCCCGGATATTTGATCTGATCCGAAAGGACAGTTTCGAATTCCCGTCCTCCCATGAAGCGCGCGGACGGAACATTGTCTCCCAGCGCGTTGATGTTGATAAGCGTATCGCGGGAAGGATCAAGGTCGACGGGCTGTCCCCCGATGGACATGGCGACCACCCAGGTTCCGGTCGAAATGACTGAGAAGGGCGGCTTTCGGCTCAGGATATGCGGCAGAAGCGACGCATTGGAGTCATGTATCCCGCAATGGACCGGCGTGCCGGGCCGCAGCCCTGCTTGCTCCGCAATCTCCGGGGTGACGGATCCAAGCATATCCGCAGAAGGGCGGACGGGCGGGATCTTGCCCTCCAGGCCGAGTTTCCGGACCAGCGACGAAAAGCCGCCTGCCCGGGGCGCCCACAAATCCGTATGACACCCCAGAGAGGTCACGTCCGTCGCCGCGACTCCAGTCAGGCGGAAGGCCCAGTACTGAGGATATGTCACGAACGCAGCGGTTCGTTCCCTCAGACTTGGATCAGTATTGAACATCCAGTACAATTGAGCGCCAAGGTTCAGCCCCATCGGCAGACGCGGTGATCCCGTCTCGGTGAATTCAGGGCGGATCGCATCGTATTCCTCAGCGAGTATGTCCGGTCCGCTGTGCTCATAGTCGAGCATCGGCGCGGCGGGATTTCCATTCTCGTCCAGAAGAACTCCGCCGGCCCCATGGGCCGTAATCGAAATCGCGTCGATCCCATAGTCGCGCTGGAACGCGGCGAGCGCGGCGAGCAGAAACACCCAGTGCCCGTCCAAGTCGAAATGCGGCCACGGCGGACCGGGCAGCACTGTGTTCGGCCGCGTGACGACCGCGAGTTCCGACATCGTTCCGGTCTCGACAAGCACGGACTTGACGTTGGTTTTGCCGATATCGATGACCGCGACATGGCTCATGGCATGTGAAAGACGAGTTCGAGCTCGGTGACGACGGGCTTGTTGTCCGCCTGCGTTTCCATGATGTCGGCCATGTGCGCCCACCAGCGCTGCATGACCTCCGCTTCGGGCAGCGCGTCCATCTCGTGATCGTCAGTCCGCCAGAGCACACCAAAAAGCATGCCCGTCTCTTCGTCCAGATGGATGGAGTAATCCGCGACTCCCGCGTCTTTCAAGAGCGTCACAAGCTCTGGCCATATCTCATCATGGCGTTTCTTGTACTCATCCCGGCATCCCGGGATCAGTTTCATTTTGAAGGCGTATTTCTCCATCAGCTTCTCCACATCGTCCAGAGGCGTGGAAGAGCGATCACCCCGATCAGCAACAATCCGATAAAGATTGACATGACAATTCCGGGCACGTTCAGCAAACCGAGGCCGAAAGTCACGAGCCCCATGACGAATGCGGCGATGACCACACCGGGAATCGATCCCGAACCGCCGAGGATGTTGACGCCTCCTAACACGACCATCGTCACGATCTCCAGTTCCCAGCCGAAGGCGATCGACGGCCGGGTCGAACCGAGCCGCGAAGTCAGGCAGACCGCGGCGATGCCTGCCATAAGCCCTGTGAGCAAAAACAGGATGAACTTGATCCGCTGCACCCGAATGCCGGAAAAAAGCGCGGCAGTCGGATTGTTGCCGATGGCGAAGACCGCTCGCCCGAAGTTCGTCTTGTGCAGGAGAACGACGTAGATCGCGGCAAACACCGCGAACAGCATGAATTCGAAGCTGATCACCCACCAGACGTAGCCTTGCCCGAAGAAGGCGAAGTCCGGCGGATAGCCTCGATAGGCTTGATCCCCGAGCACGATGTAGGCGATGCCGCGGAAGAGACTCATGGTCCCGATCGTCACGACGATGGAAGGCAGCCCGAAAACGGTGACAAGAAATCCGTTGAAAGCGCCGCACGCGACACCGGCGCCGAGGCCGATCAACGCCAGCATGGGAGTTCCGACATCGAACTGAACGGCGGCCCCCATCGCTGTCGACGCCAGCGCGATAATCGAAGCGACCGAGAGATCAATCTCGCCGGCGATGATCAGCATCGCCATGGCGAAGGCGATCATCGCCTTTTCAGTAAAGTTGAACGTCGCGTCGCTCAGGTTCCAGGCGTTCAGGAAATACGGGGATAAAAGACTGTTCACAGTGAAAATCGCCACGGCTACGGCGAGAAGCAGTGTTTCCCAGCTTTTCAGTGCCCGAACCGCCGGGCTTTCCAGCCGGTCGGGGATGCTGCGGGCGGCATCGGTCATGCCGCTGCCTCCGCGCGTCTCAGGATGATCCGGCCTTTCGTCCGCCGCGAACGGGCGTTGAAGGCCACGGCGATCACGATCGCGCTGCCCGAGATCGCGAGTTGCCAGAAAGGAGAAACGCCGACAACAGGCAGCGCGTTTTTGATGATTCCGAGGAACAAGGCGCCGAGGACAGCCCCGAGCATGGTGCCTGCGCCGCCGGCGATAGAGATGCCGCCGATGACACAAGCCGCAACGACCTCCAGCTCGAAACCGCCGGCGATATCGACATAGGCGACGGAGTAGCGGGCAACCCAGAGGTACCCGGTCACCCCTGCCAGCGCGCCGGAGACTACGAATGCCCGGAACTGCGTGCGGCCGACATCGAGCCCGGTGTAGACGGCCGCATCAGGATTGCCGCCGACAGCGTAGAAGGCACGTCCCAGCGGTGTCCGCGCCACAACGACGAAAAAAAGGGCTGCGGCTGCGATAGCGATCCAGCTCAGCATCGGCAGGCCAAGCATCTCGGCCCTGGGAAATCCAGTGAATGCGCCGCTCATTTCATGCGCGTTGACCCATTCGCCGTCGGAAATCAGGAAGATGATCCCCCGAAAGATCGTCATGGTTCCGAGGGTCACGACAATGGGCGGAATCGACAGTTTCCAGACGAGAAGCCCGTTGAATGCCCCCATCACCGCGCCTGAGGCGAGTGAGACCAGCAGGATCGCAGCCACGGGCAAGTCAGGCATGGCGACGTTGAGCATCGCGCAGACCATACCGGTCAGCGCAAGGTTCGCGGCGATGGAAAGGTCGATGCAGCGCGTGAGGATCACCAGCGCCTGGCCTATGGCAAGGATGATAAGCGGCGAGGTATCGTTGAAGACGTTGGCCAGATTCACCGGTGTCACGAAGCCGGGAAACCGGATCGCGATCGCGACGAGCAGTGCCGCGATAATGGAAATCAGCAGCGCTTCCCGTGATTTCAGGAAGGCATTCATCGCACGTTTCCGATCCCGGCCGCATGGCGGACCAGTTTTTCGGGTGTCAGTTCATCTTCGGAAAGCTCCGCCGCGATCAGACCCTCGCGCATCACGATGGCGCGATCCGACATGCCGATGATTTCGGGGATCTCGGAACTGACCATGATCACGGCTAGCCCTTGGCCCGCGAGATCCGACATGAAGGCATGCACCGCGGCCTTCGAGCCTATGTCGATCCCCTTGGTCGGCTCGTCAAGGATGATCACGCGCGGGGCGGTCGCCAGCCATTTGGCGATCACGACCTTCTGCTGATTGCCGCCCGAAAGGTTGCCGACATCCTGATCGAGGGAGGCTGCGCGCAAGCCGAGGCGTCCGGTATAGTCCCGCGTAAGCTGGAACTCCTTGGCAAGGCGCAGGAATCCCGACCGTGAAGTCTTGTCGAGCGACGGCAGGGTGACGTTCTGGAAGACCGGCAGGCCGGTCACCGTCCCCTGCTTGCCGCGGTCCTCGGGGACATAGACGATGCCCGCGCTTACCGCGTCGCTGGGTGAACTGATCGTGACGGCCTTGCCGTTGATCTCGACGATGCCCGCCACAGGCCGGGTGATCCCGAAAACAGCCTGCATGAGTTCCGACCGGCCGGCGCCGACGAGCCCGTAGAAGCCGAGAATTTCGCCTGTCCGCAGATCGAAATCTATGCTGTCGAACTCTGTCGGGTGGCAATAGCCGCGCACCTTCAGGACGGTATCTCCGAACCCGTGCGCGGTCTTCGGAAAGATCTGATCGACAGACCGTCCCACCATCATGCGCACCAAATCGTCCTCTTCTGTATCGGCGATGAAGCCTGAACCGACATGCCGTCCGTCCCGGAACACCGTGTAACGATCCGCGATACGAAAGACCTCATCGAACTTATGGCTGATGAAAAGGATCGCGCGGCCCTCCGCCTTCAGCCGCCCCACGAGATCATAAAGCTCCTGGATCTCTTTCTGGCTGAGCGAGGCCGTCGGTTCGTCCATGATGACGACCCGCGCATCGACCGACAGCGCCCGGGCGATGGCGACAAGGTGCCTGTTCGCTATCCCGAGCTCCTTGAGCGGCATGCCGGCATCGAGATCCGCGCCGATCCGGGCAAGGATTTCGGCTGCCCTCCGGCGCATTTCCGGCCAGTCGATCAGACCGAAACGCCCACGCGGAGCATGACCGATGAAAATATTCTCGGCAACGGACAATTCATCGAACAGAACCGTTTCCTGATGAATCGCGGTGATACCCGCGGCCATGGCGGCTTGAACGGCAGGGAAGTGCGTTTCACGCCCCTCAATCTCGATCGTGCCGTGGTCCGGCTGGTAAATGCCGGTGAGGACCTTAACAATCGTGGACTTGCCGGCTCCGTTCTCTCCGACCAGCGCCGTGACCTCGCCGGGGTAGAGTTCAAGCGACACCCCCGAAAGCGCCTTGACCCCCGGAAAGGTCTTGGTGATTCCCGACAGCCGCATCACCGGGCCAGCGGCGGACGCCGGCGAATCAAGCGAGGGCGTGTTCTGAAACATTCATGCGCGTCCGGCGGGAAAGGAAACGGCCCGGGCGTGTACGCCGCACCGGGCCGGGAGAATCAGAATATGTCTTTAAACCGGTCGATGTTCGACGCATCATAGACGAACGGGTCGGCCATCGCGCCTTCATTGTTGTCGTCCAGCGTCAGCGCACCCATGCGGCCCATAGGGATCTCGGCGCCCGGCGCGGCTTCGGCGGCATCGGTCGCAAGCTGGTAGGCCAGCATCGCAGCCGAGTAACCGAGGTCAATCGGGTTCCAGATCGCGAACGACTTCGATGCGCCGCTTTTGACGGCGCCCGCCATCTCCGACGGCAGGCCGAGGCCGGTCACATTGACCTTGCCGACCTTGCCGGCGTCTTCGACGGCGCGGGCCGCGGCCACGATGCCGACCGAGGTCGGCGCGATGATGGCGTCAAGATCAGGATAAGTCTGCATGAGGCCCTGCGCTTCCCGGTACGACTTGTCCGCGAGATCGTCGCCATAAACCGTGCCGACGACTCTGATGTCCGGGTAGTTGCCCATCACCTTTTCCATCTCGGCGATCCATGTGTTCTGGTTCGTCGCGGTGGCCGAGGCTGAAAGAACCGCCACTTCACCGCCATCGGGCAAGTGGTCGGCGGCGAGCTTGATGATCATGTTCCCGATCAGCGAGTTGGATGAAGGGTTGAGATGAAGTTCACGTCCTTCCGCGGCGACGCCCGAATCCCAGCTGATCACGGTGATGCCGCGATTCATGGCGCGCTTCAAAGCGGGAACCAGAGCGTCGGTGTCGTTGGCAGAGACGGCGATTGCGTCGACCTGCTGCGCGATCAGCGAGTTGATGACCTCGATCTGACCTTCGGCGGTAGTGTCGGTCGGACCGGTATAGATGATCTCGACGTTGCCCAGTTCCTCAGCCGCTTCGTTCGCGCCCTCTGCCGCTGCTTCAAAAAAACCGATGCCGAGCGCCTTGACAACCAGCGCGATGCGCACATTGTCCTGCGCCTGCGCGATGTTGCCTGCCATCATCATGGCCGCGGCGGCAGCGCCGCCGAAAAGTCTTCTGGTGATGCTCATGTTGTAACCTCCTTGAATGAGCGATGAAGAAGGATCAGCCGACCCGATCCGGTTTCCGCAGCGGCGCGGTCCGCGCTGTGATCAGCTGATTTCCGCGTCGGGCCAGCCCGCCGCTTCGGAAGCCCAAGGCCGCGCAGGTCCGGCGCCGTTACGGCCGGATGGTTCTGCGCAGCAGGCAAAATCACACTGCGGCATTCGGATTCATGCAAAACAACCTCCCTCTGATTCCCTACGGTGGGCGGATTCACCGCACCTGTCAATCACAAAACTTCGCAAACAATAATGCCGCAGCGCTGTAACGAGAAAAAACAAGCGTCCGTGATTGACTTTCAGGGCGGCGGTGCGCAACCGTATTCGGGCGCGTTCAGGCGCACGGCGGCACCGGGAGAACCTCATGCGGAAGATGTTTAAAAGTCAACATCTTGCGAACTGCTGGGATGACGGCGCGGCGGCCGGAATGAGCGAATCCGAAAAGCTGCTTTATCGGTCTAACCTCCTCGGCTCTGACAAGAGGATAACGAACTACGGGGGCGGAAACACCTCGGCCAAGGTTATGGAGACCGATCCGCTCACCGGAGAGGAAGCCGAAATTCTATGGGTGAAGGGTTCAGGCGGCGATATCGGTTCGATCAAGATGGACGGCTTCGCCACACTCTACATGGACAAGCTGAAAAAGCTGAAAAACCTTTACCGCGGCGTGGAGTTCGAGGATGAGATGACAGGCTACCTCCCCCACTGCACGTTCAGGCTGAACCCTCGCACGGCATCCATCGACACGCCGCTGCACGCGTATGTTCCAAAAAAACATGTCGATCACGTGCATCCAGACGCGATAATCGCCATCGCCGCCTCGCGAAACTCGCGAGAGTTGACGAGAGAAATCTTCGGCGGCGAGATCGGCTGGCTGCCGTGGAAACGGCCGGGCTACGAACTGGGCCTTCGGCTTGAGAAATTCTGCCTCGAAAACCCTGATGCCAAGGGCGCGGTGCTCGAGTCCCACGGCCTCTTCACTTGGGCGGACGTCTCCAAGGAATGCTATGAGTTGACTCTCGGCGTCATCCAGCGCGCCATGGACTGGTTCAGCACTGAAACCGCAGACGTTTCAGCGTTCGGAGGTCCGGCGCACAAAAGCCTGTCTCCGGCTGAACGCCGCGCCGCGGCCGCTCGCCTGATGCCGGCGATCCGCGGCATGGTATCGGACGAGCGGCACATGGTGGGCCACTTCGAAGACAGCGATGCCGTGCTGGAATTCGTGAATTCCAAGAACATGGAGGCTCTCGCGGCTCAGGGAACCTCGTGCCCGGACCACTTCCTGCGCACGAAGATCCGTCCGCTGGCGGTGAATTTCAATCCCGCCGAAAACAACCTCGACAAGGTCTTGGAGACCCTGCCGGCACAGGCCGCCAAATACCGCGACGACTATACGGCCTATTACGAACGCTGCAGAAGAGATGACAGCCCCGCGATGCGCGACCCGCACCCTGTCGTTTACCTCGTTCCGGGAGTCGGCGTGATCACGTTCGCCAAGGACAAGGCGACCGCGCGGATATCGGCCGAGTTCTACGTCAACGCGATCAACGTGATGCGCGGCGCCTCATCGGTAGGCGAGTATGTGGGCCTGCCCGAACAGGAGGCGTTCGACATCGAATACTGGCTCTTGGAAGAGGCAAAACTCCAGCGGATGCCCAAGCCGAAATCACTCGCGGGACGAATCGCGCTCATCACCGGAGGCGCGGGCGGGATCGGATCGGCCACGGCGGAACGATTTCTGGCTGAAGGGGCCTGCGTCGTTTTAGCGGACATTGACGCCGACGCGCTGAACACCGCGCACGACAAACTCGTATCCCGGCATTCCGCCGACGCAGTGCGCAGCGTGAAGATAGACGTGACTGACGAGACTGCCGTTGCCGCCGCCCTTGCCGAGGCCGCGATCGAATTCGGCGGCATCGATATCCTTGTGTCCAACGCGGGAATCGCGTCCTCGGCCCCGCTAGAAGAGACTTCACTCGCCCTCTGGAACAAAAACATGGGGATCCTTTCGACCGGCTATTTCCTCGTCAGCCGAGAAGCGTTCAAGGTGCTGCGCCGACAGGGAATCGGCGGTTCCGTAGTGTTTGTCGGCTCGAAGAACGGCCTTGCCGCCAGCCCGGACGCGTCCGCATATTGCACCGCCAAGGCCTCTGAGCTTCACCTCGCGCGCTGTCTCGCGCTGGAAGGGGCGGAGGCAGGCATCCGCGTCAATGCGGTCAACCCGGATGCCGTTCTGCGCGGCTCGCGCATCTGGGAGGGGGAGTGGCTCGACCAGCGCGCCGCAACCTACGGAACCGACAGGGAGGGCCTTGAGAAGATGTACCGCGATCGGTCAATGCTCAAACGGTCAGTGCTGCCGGAAGACGTCGCCGAAGCCGTCTATTTCTTCGCCGCGGACAAATCCTCGAAATCCACCGGCAACATCCTGAACGTCGACGCCGGCAACGTTCAGGCCTTCACGCGTTGAGGCGGACATGAGCGGGGCATACGAAAGCGCGAAAACCGTTTTCGCGGACTGGGGCGTAGATGCCGAAGCGGCGCTCGGCCGCCTCGCGGGCTTTCCGATCTCAATGCACTGCTGGCAGGGCGATGACGTCGTCGGTTTCGAAAAACGGGGCGGAAAGTCAGGCGGCGGGATACAGGCGACCGGGAATCATCCGGGCCGCGCCCGCACGCCGGACGAGCTGCGCGCCGATCTGGAATTCGCCTACTCGCAGATTCCCGGCGCTCACCGGCTGAACCTTCATGCGATGTATCTCGACACCAATGAGACGCCCGACCGTGACGGCATCGAATACCGTCATTTCGCGGCTTGGGTCGACTGGGCGAAAGACCGTGGAGTGGGCCTCGACTTCAATCCGACTTTCTTCGCCCATGAAAAAGCCGACGACAATCTCACGCTCAGCCACCCTGACAAAAGCATACGTGACTTCTGGGTCGAGCACGGAAGCCGCACGCGAGAGATCGCCGCGCGAATGGGTGAGGAACTCGGTTCTCCCGCCGTCAACAACATCTGGGTGCCGGACGGGTACAAGGACAACCCCGTAGACCGCATGTCGGCAAGGGCGCGACTCGAGGCATCACTCGACGCGATCTTTGCTGAACGCCACGACAAGGCCCACATGCTCGATGCCGTCGAAAGCAAGCTCTTCGGGATCGGGGTCGAAGCCTGCACCGTCGGCAGCCATGAATTTTATCTCGGCTATGCCATCCGCAAACGCACGCTTCTGTGCCTCGACACAGGTCATTTCCACCCCACCGAGAACATCTCCGACAAGCTCAGTTCGGTCGCCTTGTCGCTTGACGGAATTCTACTCCACGTCTCCCGCCCCATGCGTTGGGACAGCGACCACGTGGTCCTTCTCAATGACGACGTTCTGGCCTTGGCGCAGGAGCTCGTCTTCGCCGATCTGCTGGAACGGACCCGTATCGGCCTCGACTTCTTCGATGCCACGATCAGCCGAACCGCCGCATGGGTTGTCGGCATGCGCAACATACAAAAGGCGCTTCTGCGGGCGATGCTGATGCCGCAAGAGGCGCTCAAAACCGCCGAGGCCCGACTCGATTTCACAAGCCGCTTGACGATCACGGAAGAGGTGAAAGACCTTCCTTACGGCACCGTCTGGCGCGAATTCTGTGAGCGGCATGACGTGCCGGAGGGCAGAACTCTGATCGCAGCTCTCAACGGTTATCAATCCGTGGCCGCATCGCGCATCTGAACCGGAACCGCCGCGCATCGGCGTTTCACGCCGGCCCCGAGGCGGTCAGGCGCTGGATCTCACGCAGACCGGCGGCGGACGAATACCGGACAGCCAACCGGAACTTCACGGTGAATCCGGCCCCGGCTTTCTCTCCAAGCGCTGGTTTTCCGAATTTTCACGCCGATGCGCGTGAAGTCAGCCTGTCCCTGTCACGCTCACAGGATCAGTTTGCTCTGAACTGACCTCCATGATTTCGAATGACCTGCTTCGGAGCCTGGTCAGCCGGCGTTTCATGGCGCCCGCGATCATCTCAGCGGCCGTCGTCTTCAAACAGCTGAAGGCACAATCCGCCGGCGCGTCCGCTGTTCCAAGCAGCAGCCGGCACGAAGAAGAACATACAGCCGCGCACATGATCCTCCGCACAGGAGCGGACAACGCACCCGGAGACCGGATTCGTGTTCCGGAATGCCCTCTCCACAGCCTTGCGCAGCATACCTCTCGTGACCGATTCCCGTCTCGGTTGACGAATCGTACGCGTTTATGCCGCGCTGTCCTTGAATACAGGCGTATTGACGGCGATGGGTCACAAAAAGATTTCAGGAACGACTGTCGGGAACAGGCTGTATCACTGAGATGCCGCGGACGCAGGCGGCGGCCTCGCCGGCCCGCGGTCAAGGCGGGCGCATGCATGCGGTTCGCGGACTGAACCCGGCTTTCCGCCGAACCGTCTTCGAGATGCATCAGAATGACAGGCCGGCGGTTCCGGAGCGGCGGAGAACCGCCCCGGAACTGTCTTCTTCCGCGTTCAGAAACTCACATTCAGCGCCAGAGAACCGCCGACATCCTTGTTGCCGCTGCCGGCCGCGGCGTAGTATGCGCTGCCCGACACGGTTATCATGTCGCTCAGCATGAACTCGCCGCCGAGACCGAACTGGCCCCAGGTCGACTTCGTCCCGACCTTGAGAACATCGCCGGGAACTGTGATGCCGGTTTTGCCCTTGAAGTCATGCTCCAGATCCGCCGCGGCCCAGAACATCCCGCTCTCTCCGGCCGCCATGTCAATCCTCGCCCCCAGCGTCCCTTTCAGACGCTCAGCGACGGCATCCGCGACCTTGTCGTCATCGGCGTCATTCACCGCCTCCGGCTCCGTGAAACCGTCGGTTTTCACCGTCAACCACTCAAAACCGGCGCGCGGCGTTATCATCATCCCCTGGAGTTCCATCCGCTTGCCCGCAGCGACGCCGATCGACATGCCGCTGCCGTCCGTCTTGATCACCGCCGAACCGCCCTCGGGACTGAGTTCAATGTCGTTCACAACCGAATAAGACAGATGCCCGTCGACACGGATGCCGCTGTCCGGACGCCAGCCCAGCGTCACCGCCCCGCCGACCGCCTTCGCCTTGATGCCGCCGCCGTGCGTGACCGCGGCCTCAGCCGTGCGCTGCCCGGCGCTGAAGCCCAGACGCAGCGTTTCATCTGCCGGGAAATCATAGCCGATCTCCACGCCCCGCCGCTTCATGTCCCAGACGAGGCCGTGTCCGTTCCGGCCCATCGCGGCGGTCGTCGAACTCTCAGCCGCGCACTCACCGTCGCTCATGAAAACCCTCGCCCAGCCGCCGTTGCCGTCACGCGCTTCGCCCCCGCTCCCGGAACGGGCGTTCAGATCAAGCAGCACGGAAGGCAGCGCCTCGTACAGCCGCGCGCGGGGATGGTACGTCCGGAAATCCCCGTCACTTTCGAACTCGTATACGTTCCCGGACTTTTTGAGCTTCAGCCGGTGCACGGCATCGTAGACGCCTTTCGTCTCCCCGCGCCTTTCCACCGTTCCGCCCTCGGACAAGGCCGTCTCCGTGCCGGAGTCCTGGAGAACGCGGGTCTTGAAAACCGTCGCCGCGGCGTTGACAATCTTGCCGTCGATATGGCCGACCAAACCGTTCCCGTCCTTCTCCAGGATGATCACCATGTCACCCTCGTCATTCGCCTTGATCGCCGTGCCGGATTCCGCGCCCACATGGGCCTTCGGCCCGATGACGACCGTGCCGCCCTTGACCATGTGCACGCCGGCGGAACTCCCGCGGCCGCCCGTGACCTTGCCGCGGACGAACACCGTCTGCGCCCGCATCCCGGCGGCGTCGGCCTTGGCGCCGGCGGCATGAACGCCGTCTTTCCTTGCCTTGACCGTCGCGCCCTCGGAAACCGTGACAGTGAGGGCCCCGTTCCCAAGTTCCGGGCGTCGATCCCGTGCCTGACCGAGTCGATGCTGCCGCTGTTGACGACCGTGACCGTGCCTTTGCTGTCGGAATCAGTGATCCTGGCCCATATCCCGTCCTCAAGATCCGTCGTGATCACGCTGTCTTTCGTCGCCGTGACTGTGATATTGCCCGTTCCCGCGTGCCGGACGTAGATCCCTGAAAGAGAAAAATTGTCGAAACCTCCTTCCCCTTCACCGCGGTTTCCGGCCTCGATGGTGCCGCCGTGGGTGACCGCGATGTTGCCTGCCCCATCTTGGTGATTCACGCTGATGCCCCCGTAGTCGGCGCTGATCATGCTGCCTTCCGTCGCCGTGACCGTCGTGTCGCCCTTATGCTTATTCCCTGCTATTATTTCGGTTTGCACCCAGATGCCGCTGACACCCGCCTCAATGGTGCCGCTGTTCGTTATCTTGACAGGGGTCGTAAGACGGGCATACACGACCAAGCCTGACTGTGATGCCTTGATCGTGCCGCTGTTTGTGAAAGTGAGCGTGCCCGAACCGAATTGGTTCATTAAAACGCCGGTACTTTGTTTATTATTGGCGTTTTCGGCGTTTACGGTGCCCGTCACCTCGACCGTGATCGGGTTTGTCGTGAGGGGTTCATCAGAGAAGCCGGAGCTGGCGAGGATGCCGTAGCATCGATTTTCCGGGGTTTCGCCGTTACAGTCGTTGCCCGAGACGTCGATGTCGCCCGCCGAGACGATATGGATGCCTTCGTTCTTCGCCCCCTCCTTGCCATAGTAATCGGCATTGATGCCGTCGGCACCCAATCCCTTGGCGGTGATCCCGGCGCCGGCCTTGTGCTCCACCTTCAACAGACCTGCGCCGTCGCGGGAGATATTAATGCCGGTTCCTCCGCCGGTCGTGTAGATTTTGCCGCTGTTGACGACCGTGATGTCCTTATCTCCAGGACTGTCGACGCTGCCGGACGCCGATCTGGAGCCGGCCCCCGACACCGCGGTGTCAGTGCCGTCGATATCAATCCCATTGCCGCTGACGGGGCCGGCTTCCGTGCCGATCGTCGCACTCGGCCCGACGGTCAGCGTCAGGCCGTCCGTCACGCCGTCGCAGGCGATCTTGACCGTGCCGGCGCTGCTGTATGTCTGCGCGGGCAGGGTGCCCGTGCCGGCCGGATCACAGGCGGCCAAGGCGGCCGACAGGGCTGCCAGCAGCGCCGTCAGCCATGCGAGAACCGGGCCGGCGACGGAAAGCCGGAAGAGTGTGACGATACCCCCGCCCCGCGGCGGCCGGCGGCATGGACTTTCACTGATGCCCGTTCAAAACAGAGATTGTTTCTTTACATTTCCAGAGCATCTGGCACAAGGGACGGAAACAATTTTTCAAACGTGTTGCATTTTTATCAGCGGAGCAGGCCGCTCCCTTTATGCTGTGCGAATGAACGCGATGCGGCTGCGGGGAAACGCCCCGCGGCTCAGCCGTCATCCGGCCCTTGACCGTCCTGACCGGTGACCTCCTCAGAATAGAACCGCTCCGCGATTTCATGCGCCTTTCCGCTCCGGAACAGCTCCGGCATTGACCACTCGGGATCGTCGCCGGCAAAGAGGTCCAAAAAAGCGATGGCAAGCGACGGGACTTCGGCCACGTTTTCGCGGAAACTCCACCACGTGCGCAATTCCTGAAGAGACACGCCGGGCTTTTGTTCGGCATGGAAGTCGTGCTCAAGGACAAGGCCGCGCACATTAAGGCAAAAAGCGACATAGAGATACCCCTCAGGCCAGAAATAGGCCGGATCGGTCTCGTCCGCCGCGACCGGTTTTTCAAGAAGCGTGACCGGCTCCCGTTTAATCAAAGCGCGCAGCATGAGACCGGCCGCGAAGCCGACATAGGCCAGCTTGTCATCTTCGCGAGAAGGCTTTTGCGCGTCAAACGCCTTTATCCATTCAGCGAAGACTTGCACCAGAATGCCGCGGTCGACCGAAAACCGATTTCCGGTCTCCATCGACATGCGGCTGACCTGTTCTTCAAACACGTCGACGAACCAGCGCAGACGTTGAGCCGATTTCCGGATCTGCCGCGTATCGGGTTTAATATCGGGGAGCGTCATGACGGAATCTCAGAGATGCGCCGATGCGTTGAGAAGCAGCTCCGCGAGTTTATCAGGCTGATCGATGACGCCGAGGACATCATCCCTGACCGCGGCGACCAGGGCTGCTGACAGGCTGAGCAACTTCTCCTCTTCGGCGATCCGGCCATCGCGCGCCGCGAGCAGCCACACGACTATGGCAGTCACTCCCAAGTCAATTGTATCCCTGCCTCTGTCCGAAACCCCGGCTGCGACTCCCGGCAAGCGCCCGATCACATTTGAGGATCGCACCAGACTCACAAGCGCAGCGGCTGCCGCGCCGGGCGAAGACGGATCACTCGCCGGCAATCGGGCGAGCTGCCCGGCAAGAAACGTCTCGCTGATGAGAAGGCGGGGATCGGGAGCGGCTTCCTGAAGGCGCTCCCAAGCGCAGCAGAAAACCGCCGCGCAGTTTTCCGCCCCCTCCCGGCCGCCGGTTCTGCCCCGGACGAAGTCAGCGGCCATCCGGATCTGGCCGGGGCCGACAGGTGCCGCGGTCAAGCCTTTGCCTGCGTTTCCGACTGCGGAAAGGGCGTCACGGAACCGGTCTCGAACCGGCCTCGGCAGAAGCTTCGCCGCGGGATCGAGCATCTCTTCAGTCGCCCCGGCAATGGCCGACATGCCGCGGAACGCGTCGCGGAGCGGTTTCTGGAGATCGGGCAGCAGGCCGGTCAGAATCGGCTGACGCATGGAATGTTCCATCAGGTCTGAGGCGGGCTTATCCCCGCAAAGGCGTGTTTTCCATGAATTTCAACGTGCTTGCGAGCGAGGAAACGACAGCTTGCGAGCCGAGACCCATAGCATTCTGCGCCGAAGTCGCCTGCCCCAGAAGAAGGCAGTCCTCAACGGAGCGGCCGAGATGAAGCCCCGTGGCGAAGCCCGCGTTGAAGCAGTCGCCGCAGCCGCAGGTGCAGACCGCTTCAATCCGGAATGACGGCAGGTCGATCTTCGTGCCCGCATGATCGCGGTACATGACACCGTCCCTGCCGAGCGTCAACACCACGGCGCCGGTTCCCAGATCCAGCAGGAACTGCGCGATGTCCTCGAAATCAGCGAGGCCGGAGAGCGCCGTCGCCTCTTCCTCGGAAGGCATGAAATAGTCGGTGTTCCGCAGAAGCGGCTCCACCAGCTTCAGATCGTCCGGCGACGAGGCGAAGACGTCGAGCGTCGTGACGCATCCGCGCCGTTTGGCCTCGGCGAGGATTTCCGCGTTCCGGCCGGCGTCCATCAGATCCATCAGCCCGACGCCGCCGATGTGCAGAATCCTGGTTTCGAGCACCTGGCCGATTTGGGCATCCTCAATGAAGAACCCGCCTGTCGCGCCCTTCTTGTGCAACGCCGGACGCTGGCCGTTCGCGCGCGTGGTGACAATGCTGGACGACGTGCAGTGATCAGGGCAGAGCTGCATCATCTCGGTGTCAATGCCGAAATCGGCCATCCGGCGCACAACCCACTCGCCCATCAGGTCGGCCCCCACCCCGCCGACGGCCTGGACTTTCAGCCCGTGTTTCGCCGCCGCCACCGCCGCCGCCCCGGCCGCGCCTGAGACTGCGAGCGCGAAGTCGTCCACGAATAACGTGCTCCCGCCTTCTGGCAGTTCGCTTACCGGGCGGCAGAGCGCGTCGAAGGTGTGAAAACCCAGCGCGGTGTAGTCGAATGGCATCTTCCCTCTCCGCCCGGAGCGGACCTGAAGCGCCGCGGCGCGGACCGGGCAAGAACCCGAGGGTGCGCTTCGCGGCAAATTCCGAATATCGTCTTCTATCGATTGCCTGTCAATCCGCTTCAATTTCGGTGCGGACCGTAATCCCCCGCCGGGACGCCCGCCGCACCACGTGTCGGCGCCGGGTTCCGCCTGTGCATTTGACTTTCCCGGATAATTGAAGTTGACGGTGCGCTTCTTGATGTCCGTGTCTTGCGAAAGGATCATAATGGCATCGAATATCGCGCTGACCGGTCTGGCCAGGGACCTTTCCGAACGGGCCGCCGCCGGACGCCCTGTGCGTATCGGCTTGATCGGTTCGGGTGAAATGGGGACGGACATCGTCACCCGGGCAGGCATGATGGACGGCGTCGATGTCGCGGCGATCTCGGAGATCAATGTTCCCGCCGCGCACAAGGCGGTCGAGATCGCCCGCCGCGAGGCCGGGCACAGCGCGGATGCGGAAACGGCGGACGCGCTGAACGCGGCGATTGAAAACGGCAAGACCGCAGTGACCGAAACCGCCGGCGCCATCTTCAATTCGGGCCTCATTGACGTGGTGATCGACGCGACCGGCGTGCCCGCCGTCGGGGCCGGGTTGGGGCTGCGGGCCATGGAACACGGCAAACACCTCGTCATGATGAACGTCGAGGCGGATGTGACCATCGGCGCCTATCTCAAGCGCGAGGCCGACCGGTTGGGTGTGGTATACAGCCTCGGCGCGGGTGACGAGCCGTCGTCCTGCATGGAACTGATCGGGTTCGTGTCGGCGATGGGACATAAGATCGTCTGCGCGGGCAAAGGCAAGAACAACCCGCTGTCCATTGATGCGACGCCCGATGCCTGCCAAGCCGAGGCGAAGGCGCGGAACATGAACCCGCGGCTTCTGGTCGAATTCATCGATGGTTCGAAGACGATGGTCGAAATGTCGGCGATCGCCAATGCCACCGGCCTGATCCCCGACTGCGATGGAATGCACGGGCCTGCGGCCGGGCCGAAAGAGCTCGCTGAAACGCTGATCCCGGAGAAAGACGGCGGGATCCTGTCGGACATAGGAAGGGTGGATTACTCCATCGGCGAGGGCGTCTCGCCCGGCGTCTTCGTTGTCGCCGAGGCGGAGCATCCCCGCGTGCACGAGCGGATGAAAGATCTCAAGATGGGCGATGGCCCCTATTACGAGTTCATCCGTCCGTATCACCTCACTTCGCTGGAAGTGCCGCTGACCTGCGCCCGCGCGGCGCTTTACGGCAAGGCCGACATGGTCCCGCTGGATTCGCCGGCGGCGGAAGTTTGCGCCGTGGCCAAGAAAAACCTGTCCCCCGGCGAGATGCTCGACCAGATCGGCGAATACACCTACCGCGCCTGGGCGATGGAGGTCTCTCGGGCACTTGACGCCAAGGCCGTGCCGGCGGGTCTGCTCCACGGCGCGACCGTGACCAAGCCTGTCACCAAAGGCGGACTCATCACCACTGAAAACACCGCTCTGCCGCGCGATTCGGAAATCGTCGCGCTGCGCCGCCGGCAGGACCGCATGATTTACGGGAAGTCGCTGTTCGATGCCTGACACGCCGCCGGCAGCGCATATTTCCGACGCTGACATTCCTTACGCGATCCGCCTCTACCAGCCTGACGCGCTGAAAGAGGCGCTGAAAAAGATGTACCTGATCCGCAAGTTTGAAGAAGGCGCGGAAGAAAGTTACATGCGCGGCCTGATCCACGGCACGATGCACCTTTCCATAGGCCACGAGGCCAGCGCGGTCGGATCGTGCATGTCCTTGACCGACGCAGACAAGATCACCTCGACCCACAGGGGCCACGGACACTGCGTGGCGAAAAACGCCGATCTGGGCAGGATGTTCGCCGAGTTCTTCGGAAAGGAGACCGGCTATTGCCGGGGCCGGGGCGGTTCGATGCACATCGCGGACGTGGAAAAAGGCAACTTGGGCGCGAACGGAATCGTCGCCGGCGGCCTGCCTTTGGCGGTCGGCGCGGCGCTTTCGGCCAAACGGCTCGGCACCGGCGCGGTGACGGTGTGTTTTTTCGGCGACGGCGCGAACAACGAGGGTGCGTTTCATGAGGCGCTGAACATGGCGTCGGTCTGGAAACTGCCGGTGGTGTTCGTGTGCGAGAACAACAAATACGGGATGTCGACTTCGACCGAGCGGTCGACAGCGGTGAAGAACATCGCCGAACGCGCCGCGGCGTACGCGATGCCGGGCGCGACCGTCGACGGCAATGACTTCTCGGACGTCGCCGAGGCGGTGGATGCCGCGGTCGCGCGGGCGCGGGCGGGCGACGGACCGAGCCTTGTCGAGAATCTGACCTACCGATGGCGCGGACATTCGAAATCGGACCGCAACCGCTACCGCACCAAGGAGGAGATATCCGAGTGGATGGGGCGCGATCCCATAGCGCGGATGGTGTCGATGCTGGTGGAGCATAAAGTCATCTCGAAAGACGAGGTTTCCGCCATCGAGGCCGAGGCGGAACAGATCATCAATGAAGCCATCGCCTTCGCCGCCGCCTCGCCCGATCCCAAGACCGAAGAGGCGACGCGCGACGTCTACACCGAGGGGCCCGGGACGTGAACATGCAGGCGAAGACCGGCATACGCGAACTGTCCTATGCCGAGGCGATACGCGAAGCGATGGATATGGCGCTCTCTTCAGACGAGCGCGTCGTGCTTATGGGCGAGGATATCGGAATCTACGGCGGCGCCTTCCAAGTGACCCGCGGTCTGGTCGAGAAACACGGCGGCGACCGGGTCATGGACACACCGATCTCCGAACTGGGCGGCGCGGGGGCGGCGGTCGGCGCGGCGCTGACCGGACTCCGCCCGGTCTTCGAATTCCAGTTCTCGGATTTCGCCGCGCTCGCGATGGAGCAGGTCGTCAACCAAGCGGCGAAGCTGCGCTACATGCTCGGCGGCGCGGTTTCGGTGCCCGTGGTCATGCGCTTTCCTTCAGGCTCCGGCACCGGGGCGGCGGCCCAGCACTCGCAATCGCTCGAGGCCTGGCTGGGTCATGTGCCGGGGCTTAAGGTCGTTCAGCCGTCAACGCCGGAAGACGCGAAAGGGCTCCTGCTGGCCGCGCTGGACGATCCCGACCCGGTGATGATCTTCGAGCACAAACTCCTCTATAAGATGAAGGGACATGTGCCGGAAGAACGCTACACCACGCCCATCGGCAAGGCGGCCGTGCGCCGGACGGGCGACACGCTGACCATCGTTGCGACCTCGCTCATGGTCCACAAGGCGCTAGATGCCGCGCAGACGCTTGCCGGAGAGGGAATCAGGGCCGAGGTGATCGACCTCCGCACGGTCCGGCCCATGGACCGCGGATCGGTGCTGGCCAGCGTCCGCAAGACCGGACGGCTGGTTTGCGTCTACGAGGGCGTCAAAACGCTCGGCGTCGGCGCCGAGATTTCGGCCATGGTGGCGGAATCGGACGCTTTCGACTTTCTTGACGCCCCCATCGTCCGGCTCGGCGGCGCGGAAAGCCCGGTCCCGTACAATCCCGAGCTAGAGAAAGCCGTCGTGCCGCAGGTGCCGGACATCCTGGCGGCGGCGCGCGGTCTGGCCGGGGGACACATCTGATGCCCGTCGAAGTCATTATGCCCAAGGTCGATATGGACATGGCCTCGGGCACGATTACGACATGGCATGCGGCCGAGGGAGAAAAAGTCGAAAAGGGGGCCCCGCTTTTCGACATCGAGACTGACAAGGCGGCGATGGAGGTTGAAAGCCCGGGCAGCGGCATTCTTCGCAGCCCGGCCGCCGAAGGCAGCGCCGTGCCCATCGGAAGAACCGTCGCGTGGCTCTGCGCCGAAGGCGAGGAGGCCGGACCGCCGCCGGAAAACACGGGCGGCGCATCCATTGCCGCCGGAGCCCCGGAACCTGAAGAACCGAATGCCCCCGAGCCGGCGCCTGCCCATGCCGCGCCGATGCGCGCCCCGGGCCCTGACAGGCCGCGCGCCACGCCCTTCGCGCGGAGTCTGGCGCGCGCCGCCGGGCTTGATCTCGCGGACATCCCCGGCAGCGGGCCGTGCGGCCGTATCCAACGGGATGACGTGCGCGCTCTGCTCGACGTCCCCGCCGCCGCGCCCGCCGGCTTCATGTCTGAAAGCGGCCCGCTGGCCGTGACGCGCAGCCGGAACGGAACAGGCGCTCCTGTTGTCCTGATCCACGGCTTCGCCGGCGACGCGGCCTCCTGGGCGCCGCTCGAAGCGTATCTGAAGGGGCGCCCGCTGATCAGGATTGATCTGCCCTGCCACGGCAGATCGCCGAAAATGCGCATCAAGGGGTTCGCCGGACTCGCCGCCGAAGTGCGGCGATGTTTCGACGCGCTGAGCCTTGAACCGGCGCATCTTGTCGGTCACAGTCTGGGCGGCGCCGTGTCAATGGCGCTGGCGGATGCGCGGCCGCGCGGGGTGGCCTCGCTGACATTGGTCGCGCCCGGCGGGCTCGGCCCTGAAATCAACGGCGAGGCGCTCTCCGGCATCTGCCGGGCAGCCCAAGCGGCGAGCCTCGGACCTTGGCTGAAGACCCTGGTCGTGGACGAATCCCGGATCACTGAAAGCTACGTCCGCCTCGCCGTCGCCGGCCGACGCGACCCGGAACTGCGCGCCGCCCAGACGGCGATGGCCGCCGCATTGTTTCCGGACGGCGTTCAGTCCTTTGACCTGCGCCCGGCGCTCGGCCGGATCGAAGCCCCCACCCGTATATTCTGGGGCAAATCGGACGCCATCATCCCGTGGCGCCACGCGCTCCGCGCGCCCGGACGGGTCGCGCTGCATCTCTTCGACGGCATCGGGCACATACCGCAAATCGAAGCGCCGGACGAGATCGGACGGATACTTGCCGGACTTCGCCCTTGAGCGCCGCGGCGCTCAAGCTGAGACAGGTCAGATCGAGACCGGCGCCGGCTTGCGGAGGACGTGGCCAGGACGGATTTGGCGCACCGGCTCCTAAGCAGCGCTCCGTTCCCAGAGAAAACGCCGCGAACCGCGCGCCGCCGGACCGGGAACGGCGTTTTCAGCCGGTTTCGACGCGGGATGCCCGCCGGCCGGACTGAATCCAGACCTGAAACCCGCCTTGACACAAGATTCATAATGAGCAATTGTTTTGGCTGGCGCATCCGCGCCTTTTTGTCTAATCGGCGCCTTATGCGGAACGGGCCTATGCGGCGCAGGTTCCGCCGAAACCATTAACGATAAGGGAGGACTTCCATGAAACACGACTTTTCCAGGCGGTCACTGCTGATGACCGGAGCGGCGTCGGCAGCCGCTCTCGCTGTGCCTCGGGTGCGCCCGGCTTACGCGGACGGGCACCTGCCCGATCCGCAGACGGTTCTCGACGATATTTCAGTCGCGAAATACGTGCGCGAGGATTACCGCCAACTTTACAACATGACGGACGACCCGCTCTGGGATCCGGACAAGGACTGGATCCGCACCGTGGACTGGGACATGGTCCGCAAAGAACTGGCCGGCACGACCGTCCGCTTCGCCATCGGCGCAGCAGACCAGGATTCGGCAGCCGAGGGCCTCGTTCCCTTCGAAATGCTTTCCGGCATCAAGGTCGAACTGGTGCCGATTCCGGATGACAGCCTCTATGACAAAGTGCTTGCCGAGTTCATATCGGGCAATGCCTCGTTCGACGCTTTGCAGTTCTTCTCGCCGTGGATGGGCGACTTCGCCGCGCCGGGCTTCCTTGCCCCGCTCGGCGACTTCGCAGACAAGTGGGGGCTGCCGCTTGACGATTTCTATGACACGTTCCGCTTGAATTACGGCTATGTGAACGGCGTCATGTACGGCATACCGTTCGACTGCGACATACAAATGGTCCATGTCCGCAAAGGATACATGGAGCGGATTCTGGGCGGCGAAGTCGACCGCTGGCACTCGGTCCCGACATATGACGAGCTTGAGCGCGTCGCGGCGGAACTTCACAAAGTCGAGCCGGGCGTCGCCGGCGTCGGACTGATCGCCGCGCCGGGTTTCTGGTCGACCTACACCTGGGAACATCTGGCCGCGCAGCATGGAATGATGCTGTTCGACGAGAACTGGGAACCGATCTTCAACGGCGAAGAGGGCATGGCGGGACTGGAGCAGATCCTGCGTCTCGCTCCTTATGCGAACGAAGGCTATGCCGGCGCCGGCTGGCCGGAGAACCGCGCCGCTTGGCTCGGCGGCCAGCTCGCGACCAACATCAGCTGGCAGGACAGCGCGACCCAAGGCATGCGCCCTGACCAAAGCCAGATCGTCGGTGATCTTGTCACGATCTACGAACCGCGCGTCGAAGGCGGCCGCTGGGCGCCGCCGAACATCGCAGGATCGACCTCGTGCGTCGCGTCGTCTTCGCAAAACCCGGAAGGCGCGTTCCTGATGCTGGCCTTCCTGACGACCGCTTCGATCATGGCGATGAACGAAGCCAATGCGAACGGCGTGGCTCCGGGCTATAAGTCAGTGCTGAGCAATGAGAAGCTCGGCGCGGTCAGCCAAGGCCTCAAGGTCTGGGCCGACAGCTGCGAGCATGCCTGGTGCAGCCCGCGCGTGCCCGGCGCCTTCCCGATCGAACAGGCCATCGGAAACGAGATCAACCGCGCCGTCGTGGGACAGATCTCGGCCAAGGAAGCGCTTGACAACGCCGCGTCCGCGGTGCGCGAGATCATGGCGTCGAACGGTTTTTACGCGGGCGCCGATCCTGTGGACTACGCCAAAACCGCTCCCGGCCTCTATGTCGGCCACGGCAAGGCCCTGCCGGGCTGAGTCTGAACGCAGCGCCTGAAATAAGGACCCGCGAAGATAGGCGTATCACCTTTGTCGGACTCCGGGGCGGCCAGCATCGCCCCGGCGGCCCGGCCGGCCGCCGCAGCCGGCTTCAAGCGCCGTCCCAGGCAGTTGAAGACGTGGTTTCCTTATCTGCTGGTGGCCCCGGCCGTCATTTATCTTCTGCTGATTACGCTTTATCCCGGCATCTACGCCGTCGTGCAAAGCTTCCACGCCGTGAAATTCGGGCCGTGGAACCCGGTTGGCTGGGCCAACTACATCAAACTCTGGAATGACTACCAATTCTGGGGCGCGCTTCGGAACACCTTCATCATCGGTTCGATCTCGCTGTCGCTTCAGTTCGTGATCGCGCTGACGCTCGCTTTCTTCACTTACCGCGATCCGTGGGTTCAGGGCTGGCGGATAATCTTCCTGATCCCGATGCTGTTCATGCCGTCCGCCGTGGCCTTCATGTTCAAACTGGGCTTTCTGGACGGACGCGTGATCTCCGACCTCTTGATCAGAGCCGGGCTGATCGAGGAAAACCTCGCGATCCAGTCATCGATCTGGATGAGCCGCGCGATGCTGATTCTGGCGGATGTCTGGCAGTGGACACCATTTCTGTTCATCATCTTCGTCGCCGCGCTTCAAGGGCAGGACGATGAAATCGAGGAAGCCGCCCGGCTGGACGGCGCCTCGTGGCCAGCGATTTTCTTCAACATCTCGCTGCCGATGATGAAACCGGTCATCGCCGTCGCGCTGATTCTGCGCGGCATCGACATCACGACGATGTTCGCCAACGTCCACATCGTCACCAAGGGCGGACCGGCTTTCGGCACCGAGACGATGAGTTTCCTGATCTACCGGACCGGCTTCAAGTTCTTCAATTTCGGATACGCCTCGGCCATGTCGGTGATCATGCTGATCCTGACCATCATCATCGCGCAACTCGCCGTGAAGCGCGCCTTCGTCTCGGCAAGGACCTGATCCATGGCGGCCGTCCGCAGAAAAAAGGGAGAGAACCTTTTCATCCGCTATCTGATCCTGGGCGCCTGGGCCGCGGTCTGCCTGGCGCCGGTTCTCTGGTTTCTGTCGATCGGACTGCGGCCGCGCGTGGAGATCATCACGCCCCGGCCGGTTTACTGGCCGACTTGGTCGCTGGACGCCTGGCAGCAGCTCTGGGACCAGTGGCCCATGGCGAAATACCTGCGCAACTCGGTGCTGGCGATCATCGGCTCGGTCTTCATCGACTTGGTCCTGGCGATTCCAGCGGCATATTCGCTGAGCCGTTATGATTACCGCGGCCGGGACGACATCGGTTTCTACATCCTGTCCACCAGGATGATGGCGCCGGCCATCGTGGCGATCCCGATCTTCTTCCTGTTCCGCAACCTGAATCTCCTGGACACGGTCTGGGCTCTGATGCTGATCTTCGCCGCCGTCAACCTCTCCGTCGTGACCTGGATCATCAGATCCTACATGCTCGATATTCCGAAAGAACTGGAAGACGCCGCGAAAACCGACGGCGCCTCCGACCTGCGGATACTTTGGGAGATCATCATTCCCGCGATCCTCCCCGGCATCATCACAGCCTGCGTCATCGCCATGATCTTCGCGATCAACGAATTTCTTTTCACCCTCCTGATCGCATCCACTCCCGACGCCTACACGCTGTCGGTCGCGCTCGCCAACTTCACCGCCGGCACCGACGGCGTGATCTACAATTCCATAGCCCTTGTCGCCTTCATCGCCTTCGCGCCGGTGTTCCTGGTCGTCATTCTGATCCAGAAACATCTGAGCCGCGGGCTGACGATGGGCGCCGTCAAAGGATAACGAATCAATGGCGCGCATCGAACTTTCCGGCCTGCAGAAACGCTGGGGCGCGGTATGGGGAGTCAGGGATGTCAACATCGACATCAAGGACGAGGAATTCATCGTCTTCCTCGGCCCGTCCGGCTGCGGAAAGACGACGACAATGCGGATGATCGCGGGTTTGGAAGATCCGACCGAGGGCGAGATCCGCATGGACGGCGAGGTCATGAACGACATTGACGCGCGCGACCGCGACGCGGCGATGGTGTTCCAAGGCTACGCGCTTTACCCGAACATGACCATTTACGATAACATCCGCTTTCCTCTCAGAATGCGCGGCGTGCCGAAAGCCGAGCAGGACGCGCAGGTCCGCAACGCCGCCGAACTCGTCGAACTGACCGAATTTCTCGGTCGGAAACCCGGAGTGCTTTCAGGCGGCCAGCGGCAGCGCGCGGCGTTGGCGCGCGCCATCGTGCGCAAACCGCAGGTCTTTCTCATGGACGAGCCGCTCTCGAACCTCGACGCCAAACTCCGGCAGGCGATGCGGGTCCAGATCAAGCACATCCAGCGGGAACTGAAGATCACAACGGTCTACGTGACCCACGACCAGATCGAGGCGATGACGCTGGCCGACCGGATCGTCATCATGGAAGGCGGGGCAATCCAGCAGATCGGCGCGCCAGACGAAATCTACAACAATCCGGCCAACACTTTCGTCGCCAACTTCATCGGCTCTCCGCCGATGAACTTGGTCGAGGGGCGAATCACGGACGGCGTCTTCGAGGCGGCGGGCATCCGCGCCGGCGATCTTCCGACCGCGCGCTCCGGCAAGATCATCCTCGGTTTCCGGCCCGAGGACTGCAGAATCGGCGGCGACGCTCAGCAGCTGAGCGGCACCGTCTACGGCGTCGAGCCGACGGGAGACATGACATATCTGAGCCTCCGCGCCGGCGACGAACTCATCGAGGTAAAAGCCGACCGCGATTATCGCCGGGACCTTAACGAGACTGAACGGGTTTCGCTTGATCCCGAGCGGCTTTACCTCTTCGACGCCGCCTCCGGCGAACGGCTCCGCTGAACGTTTCGACGTGGAACCGCGCCGAATCCTCATAGACCGCATCGCGTCCGGAGCGCACCCGGACATCATCATCATCGGAGGCGGATGCAACGGAGCAGGGCTGTTCCGCGACCTCGCGCTGCAGTCCGTGCCGACGCTGCTGGTCGATAAGGGCGATTTCGGCAGCGGCGCCAGCGCGGCTCCGACCCGGCTGGCGCACGGCGGGCTCAAGTATCTGGAAACCGGCGAGATTTCGCTGGTTAAAGAGTCTGCTGAGGAACGCAATCTCATGCTGATCAACGCCCCTCATCAAGTCCGGCCCCTGCCGGTGTGGGTGCCGGTCAGGTCATGGTTCGGCGGCGCGATGCTCGCGCCGCTGAGATTCCTCGGGCTGACGAAACGGCTCGGCAGAAAGGGCGCCGTCGCGATGAAGGCGGGGCTCATCGTTTACGACCGGTTCGGCGAGCGGCACCGAACCTTGCCCAAACATTCGACCTGCTCCCGGTCGCGCGCGCTGAGCCTGGTGCCGCAGCTCAGCCCGGACATCCGCTTGGCCGCGCAGTATCATGACGCGCTGATCGACCAGCCCGAACGGCTCGTGATGGAGATGATCGGGGACGGCGAAAGCGACTGTCCGGCGGCGATGGCAGTGCCTTACATGACCGCCGCCGGCATGAACGGCGGCGGCGTCGCGCTGAGAGACGAGGCCGCGGGAACGACTTACACGGTGAAACCGCGTCTTGTCGTCAACATGACGGGCCCCTGGGCCGACGAAACAAGCCGGAGCCTGGGCCTTGACGGCAACATGGTCGGCGGCACCAAGGGCAGCCACGTCGCGGTGCGCAACAAGGCGCTGGCTGACGCGCTCGACGGCAGGATGCTTTATTTCGAGGCCGACGACTTCCGCGCATGCATCGTGCTTCCGCTGGGCGGGGACCGGCTGTTTCTGGGCGCGACCGATATCCGCACGGATGATCCCGAAGACAGGCGGTGCTCCGACGAGGAAATCGACTATATCTTCGGCGTGATGCGCTCGGTACTGCCGGATGTGACCTTCTCGCGCGACGACATCGTCTACACTGTCGCCGGAGTCCGCCCCCTGCCCCGCGCGGATGTCCCGGACCCGGGGCTGATCAGCCGCGATCACAGGCTGCACGAGTTCCCGGCAACCCGCGGCCGTCCGTTTCCGGTCTTCACGCTGATCGGCGGTAAGTGGACGACCTACCGCGCGTGCGCCGAGCACGCTGCCGACGCGGTGCTGGCGCATATCGGCAAGCCGCGCAAAGCCTCGACCAGGGAGCTCGCCATCGGCGGCGGGCGCGGCTTCCCGCGGGGACAGGCTGAACAGGACGCTTGGGCCGCGGCTCTTGCGGAGCGGACCGGCCTCGGCCCCGGCCGGGCCGAGGCGCTGGCGCGGCGCTACGGCGCGCGAGCCGAAGCGGTGGCCGAGGCGGAAGCGGCTCATCCCGATGGCGGGCTGATCGCCGGGTTCTCACCCGCCGAGATCGCGTGGATCGTCAAAAACGAGCGCGTGACCAAGCTGGAGGACATCGTCCAGCGACGGACGCTGATGGCGTTCGAAGGAAAGGCGACGCGCCGTGTTCTTGATCAGACCGCAGACGTCGCCGCGCCGATTCTCGGCTGGGACGAGGGTGCGCGGCAGGCCGAGATTGACGCGGCGGCCAGCCTTCTGACCCGCCGTCACCGCATGACGCTGGAAGCGGCGTGACAGCCGAGCGTTTGATCGGCATCGACTCCGGCGGCACTGTCACGAAGGCCGGGCTCTTTGATCTCGACGGCGCTGAACTGGCCTCGGAAAGCCGTGCCGTGCCGATGTCGATTCCCGCGCCCGGTTTCACCGAGCGCGATCCCGACAAACTCTGGGCAGCTGCCGCCGGAGCGATCCGCGCCCTCTTGGAAAAAACCGGAACCGCGGCAGGCGACGTAATCGCCGTCACCCCGTCCGGCTTCGGCGCGGGCGCATTCTTCGTGAGCCGGGACGGACGCCCAAGCCGCCCGGGGATCGTATCCACCGACGCGCGGGCGGCGGATCTGGTCGGGGAATGGTATGATTCCGGACGCGCTCAGAAGGCCGAGGCCATCGGCAACACGCGGATATTTCCCGGCCATACCACGGCCCTGCTCGGCTGGCTGGGCATACACGAACCCGAATCGCGGGAACGCACCGCCCATGTCCTCTGGTGCAAGGACTATCTGCGGAACCGGCTGACGGGCGACATCTCGACCGACGTGACCGACGCCTCTTGTCCCGGAATGTGGGACTATCAGCGAAGGACGTGGACCGCTGGCGCACTGGAGGCTCTCGGGATCGCGGACTGGGCCAGCCGCCTCCCCGAGGTCGGTGAGTCGACCGAGATCGCCGGCCGCGTCACGGCCGGAGCGGCGAAAGCGACGGGGCTGGCCGAAGGCACGCCGGTCGCGCGCGGCGCCTACGACATCATCGCCTGTTCGCTCGCCTCGGGCGTCACGCGAACGGACCAGCTCGGCATGATCGGCGGCACCTTCGCCATCGCTTCGACGCTCCATTCCGCTCCGTGCCGCGATCCCTTGCCGAATCACCAGTCGCCGTATCCCGGCGGCGGTCTCTGTCTTGCCAGCACGGCAAGCGCGACCTCGGCCAGCAATCTCGAATGGATTCTCAGGACTTTCCTCGGCGCCGGGCAAGACCGGCGGAACGCGGACGGCGACTCGCTCTACGCCCGTGTCAACGGATTGGTCGCCGAAGCGATGGAACGACCGAACACCATGACCTTCCTGCCGAACCTCTTCAACGGCCAGCCCGCCGGCCTCGTCGGCATGAACGCCGGCGACAGGCTCGGCGATGTGCTCCGCGCGGTCTTCGAAGGAATCGCCTGTTCTCACAGGTTCGATACCGAACGTCTGCTTGACGGAAGGGACGCCGCGAAACCGGCGTCCGTGCGCCTGACCGGCGGAGTCTCGAAAAGCGGTGTCTGGGCGCAGATGTTCGCGGATGCGCTCAACATATCCGTTGAACTGGCGAACGGAGAAGAGTTCGGCGCCAAAGGCGCGGCCATGTGCGGCGCGGTCGCCGCGGGAGCGAAGACGGATATGGCGGACGCGATCGACAGCATGGTGCGGATCGAGAGGCGTTTCGAACCCGGCGCTGACCGCGCCGCGGAGTTCAACGGAACTTACACCCGGTTCCTGCGCCTGAGAGACGCCCTCGCCGAGGCGCTGTGACGGAGACGGACATGAACCTGAAAAAGGCCGATCTGTTGGAAATGCAGCGCCGGATGCTGCGCATCCGGCGGTTTGACGAACGCTGCTCAAAGATGGTCCGGTTAGGCCTTCTCCCCGGCACGGTGCACACCTCGATCGGACAGGAGGCGCAGGTTGTCGGCGCGGCGATGGCGCTGGACGTCGGCGATTATATGACCGGCAACCACCGAAGCCACGGCCACCCCATCGGCAAGGGTTCGAAACTCGGTCCGCTGATGGCGGAACTCGCCGGGAAGGCAACTGGCGTGTGCCGCGGCAAGGGCGGTTCCCTGCATCTGGCGGATTTTTCCGTCGGCTCTCTCGGCGAAAGCGGCATTGTCGGCTCGTCGATACCGATAGCCGTTGGCGCGGCGCTGACCGCGAAGGTGAAGGCCACCGGACAAGTCGCTCTGGCGTTTTTCGGCGACGGAGCAGCTAACCAGGGCGGATTTTACGAATCGATGAACCTTGCCTCGGTCTGGCGGCTGCCTGTGATTTTCCTTTGTGAAAACAACCAGTACGCGCTGTCGACACCGGCCTGCACGGTGACCGCGGGCACAGTGGCCGAACGCGCCGGCGGCTTCAAAATGCCCGGGGTCCGGGTTGAAGACGGGCAGGATGTGCTGAAAGTCCATGAGACGGCGCTGGCGGCGGTGAACAGGGCCCGCGCCGGTGCCGGGCCGACGCTGATCGAGGTCGTGACTTACCGTTTCAACGAGCATTCCGAGGGTCTGCGGCTCGGCGTCGACTATCGCGACCCGGACGAAAAAGAGAAATGGAAAGCGCGCGATCCCGTGGTGATTTTCCGTGACTGGCTGATTGAAAACGGCGCCGCGGACGCCGAAGAGCTTGACACGATGGAGGCCGAGGTTCTTGCCGAGGTCGAAGACGCGGTCGCGTTCGCCGATGGCAGCCCCGACCCCGACCCGGAAGACGCCTTCAAGGATCTGTACACAGACCCCGCGGGAGAGCCGGCATGAGCGTTATGAGTTATCTGGGAGCCATCGGCGCCGCGCAGCGCGAAGCGATGGAAGCGGACGAAAACGTCATCATCATCGGCGAGGATGTCGAGGCAAATGTCTACGGCACCACCGGCGGCAAAAGCCGGGCGGAAGAGGGCGATTTCCTGAGAATCTTCGGGCCGACCCGCATCCGGAACACGCCGATCTCGGAGGAAGTGATCACAGGGGCCGCCGCGGGCGCGGCCATGACGGGTCTGAGGCCGATCGTTGACCTTTCCTATTCCAGCTTCATGTATCTGGCTTTCGACCAGCTGGTGAACCAGATCGCCAAGAACCGTTATATGTTCGGCGGCCAGGCGTCGGTGCCTCTGGTGATCCGCTCGGCCATGTTCTACGGTCTCTCGACCGGGGCGCACCATTCGGACCGGCCTTACCCGATGCTGATGAACGTGCCGGGATTGAAGATCATCACCCCCGCTTCCCCGCGTGACGCGAAGGGCCTTCTCCGCAGCGCTGTCGACAGTGACGACCCGGTGATCTGTTTCGAGGCATGCCCGCTGTGGGGCATCAAGGAAGAGGTGCCGGACGAGGAGTACCGCATTCCGCTGGGTCAGGCGAAAACGATCTTCGAAGGCGGGGACGTGACCATCATCGCCATCTCGGGCTCGGTGCCCGAGGCGTGGAAGGCCGCGAAGAAGCTCCGGGATCAAGGCATCTCGGTCGAACTGATCGACCCGCGCACCATGGTTCCTCTCAGCCGCGAAGCGATCCTCGCCTCGGTCGCCAAGACCGGCCGCCTTGTCATCGCTGACCCGGCGCACCGCACCTGCGGCGCGGCGGCCGAGATTTCGGCGATTATAGCCGAAGAGGCTTTCGACGCGCTCAAAGCGCCGATCATGCGCGTCACCACGCCCGACACACAGATCCCGTTCGCGCCGGCCTTGGAGCAACAGCTGTATCCTGATGCCGCCCGCATCGAGGCCGCAGCGCGGCGCGCGCTCGACTTCACGCCGCGCCGCTTCTGGCAACGGCGGCGCTGAGGTCCGGGCATCAAGACCGCAGCGTGCCGCCAATCCGACCCCGGCCGCCTGAGAAAAGGAACCCGTAAAATGCCGCAGATCAAAGTTCTTCTTCCCCAGTGGGGCATGGGCATGAACGAGGGCACCATCCTAGAATGGCTGAAGAAGGTCGGTGACGAAGTTAAAGAGGAGGAGCCTGTCGCCAGCGCCGAGGCCGAAAAGGTCGAAGGCGAAATCCTCTCGCCAGCTGCCGGGAAGCTGGTCAGTATACTCGCGCAAACCGGCGAAACCGTGCCCGTCCGCGCACCGGTGGCCATCGTCGAAACCTGAAAAACGGACCGATGCCGCTCGCAGACCCATTGGAAATTCTGAAGGACGCCCAAACCGGCGGCTACGCAGTCGGGGCCTTCAATATGCACAATGAGGAAACGACCGAGGCGCTTGTTCGGGCCGCGGTCGAAGCGAATTCGCCGGTTTTTCTTCAGGTCGGGCGCACGATCGTGCCTCATATGGGAATCCGCCGGGCGTTCGAGATGACCAAGCGGGTCGCCGAAGCTTCGGACGCCGCATACGTCATTCACCTTGATCACGGTACTTGGGGCGAGGTGCTGGAAGCGATCAAGCTCGGCTTCAATTCGATCATGTGCGACTACGCGCATCTAGATCTGAGCGCCAACATCGCCCGGACCCGGCGGACAGTCGAGATCTGCCACGACTTCGGCATTCCTGTCGAAGCGGAACTCGGCCGTATTCCCGATGCCGGCGAAGACGTGGACTGGAGCGGGTATCTCACCGACACGGGCGAGGCCGAGCGTTTCGTGGAAGAGACGAATGTCGACACCTTGGCGATTTCAGCAGGAATCGTGCACGGGACTGTGAACGGCAAAGTTCCGCCGCTGGACATTCCGCGGATCGAGGCAATCCGCGGTGCGGTCGGCATTCCGCTTGTTCTGCACGGCGCGTCCGGACTTCCGGAAGCGGACGTGCGCGCCGCCCGCGCCGCAGGAGTGCGGAAGTTCAACGCCGATACCGACCTCCGCCACGCTTTCCGGGCGGGGATGGAAGCTGTGTTCGCGGAAGGCGACCGCCAGCTGGAAGACGCGATGGCCGAAGGCCGGCGGCGGATGACGGCGGCGGCGATCGACAAAATGCGCCAATACGGCGTTGCCGGCGCGCTCGGCCCGGCGAAGGCCGTCGCGTGATGTGAAAGATGCCGGCGCATTTTTCCGGACCGATCGACCTTGTCGAGACGGAAGCACTCGGAGCCGAGGGCGACATGGCATTCGTCAAGAACGCGCTCGCAGATCTGAGCGGCGGGCGCAGGGGCATATTGCGCGTGTTCCGGCCTGCGGCGACGGCGGCGTTTTCCCGTCTAGACATCCTGCGCCCGGGATACGCCGAGGCATGCGGAATCGTTTCCGAACTGGGCTTCGAGCCGGCCCCTAGACCGGCGGGCGGGCATTTGGCCGTTTACGACGGCGCATCCGTCGTGGTTGATCTTGTCGCGCCGACCGCCGGCGCACATTCGGACCCGATGGCGCGCTTCGGTTTCTTTGCCGGCCTCATTCGGAAAGCCGGACGGCACCTCGGCGTCAACCTCAACATCGGCTCCCTCCCCGATGAATACTGCCTCGGAAAATACAGCCTGAACGGGAACGGAAGGAAAGTCGCCGGCCTCGGCCAACGGATCACAAGACACGGTTTTCACCTCGGCGCCGTCATGATGGTCGGTCCGGCGCACCAACCCCGCGAAGCGATGGCGGCGGCCTATCCGGCACTGAACCTGCCGCTTGATCCGGCAACGGTCGGAAGCCTGTCCGACATCTCGCCCGGCATCTCTTGCGCGGACGCGACGGCGATCATACTCAGCGAAATCCGCGGCATCGCCGACATTCGGCAGGCAGTCAGCCCGAGACCGGGCGGCAAAACCGTGAATGTTCCGCCTTCAAGCCTCTGACTGTTGAGATAGACTGCCGGATGCTGTTCAACAACGGAAGTCGAAATGACAGCAGCGCGACAATCAGTTTGATGGTCTGAGCGGCGGCAAACGGCAAATTCCGTGATTGTGTCCATCGCTTGAATATTGATACCGGTCATCTGCCCCCCAGCCCCCAGCTGCCGGGCGCGGCGTGAAAAATTAACAGCGCAGCAGGAGGGCCGTGCTGAGCAAATGCGGATTGCCACCGAAGTCACCCAGGAAACCGTCTGGGCCGCTGTCTGGCTCAGCGGGAGTTCCGGCGAGGATTTTCCCCGGCACGATTCAGTGCGGGCCCGGATCAACCGGACCACCGGCCGGGCCGCCATCCGGTCACTGATTGATGTCGGACTGCCGGTTCTTCAGCTTCGGTCAGCGGAGTTCCGTCCGGCGCAGGGTGACCGCGAGACAATTGCCGGTCTGTTGAACGACGGAAAATCGGCGGCGGCTCTGGGCGAAGCCTTCGTTCTGTCGATCTTGGCGAGGGCCGCGGACGTCACGCTGACCGACAAAGACGACGCGGACGCGGCAGATTCAGACTTCGGGTCAGAACTCTTGGATATCGACGCCTTCATGAATGTCGGCAGCCCGACTGGAGCCGGATTCGCGGAGCCGCGGCAAAATCCGCTTCAACTGACACGGGATACGGTCAGCGCCGGCATTTCGGCCAATATACTGGCTCGCGACGGCGACCTGATTCATCCTGCCCCGGATTTTCTTCTCAGGGCGGAGGCCGATGAATCGGCCCTGCTCGGGGCTGAGATCATGCTGACTGACCAGACCCGGCGCGGCATTGATCTTCCTGACGGATTCGGCGCAGTCAGCTTGACTGCCGCAGCCGAGGCGCTGAGCGCGGTCGCGGCCCCGAAGGCCGCTGCCGTGCATTATTTCGGCGACACTACTTCGCCGCATCACAGACACAGGATGCAGGCCGCATCGGCCTATCCGCTGCTTGCGGAAGCGCTGGCGATCGATTCCGTTCTGCAGCGACGAATTGACGGCGCGGAGCCTCTGGGACCTGCGCTGTCAGAACGCACCGGCCTCGGCCGGGGACACCTGAAGCGCCTTAAGAATCTTCAGTCTCCTTTGCCTGATGACCGTCTGTTCGAATTCGGCGAGGCCGCGCGTGGAACTGATCCGATGGGCATCGATCGTGCGCGCCGCTACAGCATCGGCGGAGATTTGAGCCTTGAGCAGGTGTTCAGTCTGTTCCGCGGCTTTCCAGCAAACTGGATGCCCGATAACGACACCGCATGGACTTCCTTCATCGACGTCGTTTCGGCTTGCGCTTTGCCGATAAATTCCGGGTTCGGCGTGCCGCTGCGCACTGTGCTCGCGGCCGCAAAAGGCGACTGGGCAGGTTATAAGTCATCGCTGGCCCGCGCTTACTGCCTGCGCGAAGATGAATTTGACCGGCGGCAGATGGCGCTGGCAACCGCCGACACGCTGGAGATGGTGGACGATTTCAGCCGCAGCGTCATTTTCCCGCTGCTTCTCTGCACGATTGATCAGGCCGGAAATCCGATTCCCGCGCCGGCGCCCGATCTGTTCATCCGCGGGCGCGCGATCGCCTTCGGGATTATCGCGGGTAACGCCAAAAACATTCCCGGGAGCCTGCTGTCTGCCGCCAGAAACTGGACCGCCCGGATCCCGGCTCTGATGGAGGCGGAAGCGGTTGATGAACCGGACGAAGCCGGGGGCGGCGAAGCCTATTCCGACGGCAGGAGCTGGCCTGCCCTGACCGGCAGTTTCACTTCCAGCAACGGTCTCATCGTGCAGAATCTTGTGACCGAAGAACAGCTCAAGGAAGAATCGAAGCGTCTGAACCACTGTGTGGGGCGGCTCTATGTCCGCAAAGCGCGGAACGGAAACTGCCATATTTTCTCGGTGCGCAGTTCCGATTTGTCCGAGAGTCACTCGACCATTGAACTGTCACCGGTTGAGGACGGACCGGACCGGCACGCGCTTGCCGACTTGGAAATTCGGCAGCACAAGGCGAAAAACAACCGCAGACCGAACAAAAAAGCGTTTGCAGCCAGTCAGGAGTGGCTGGCTGCGCTCAGGTCGGGCAGTCTGCACGCGGACACCGAAACTGTCCGAATCTGGCGCAAAAGACAGCGTGAAGCCCAGTATTTGGATAACCGTGCAACGGCAAATTCAAAGGCTGCGATTCAGATCCAGTGGTCCGCCGCGCTGGGCAGAAACTGGCATGCCGCGCAGGTCCGGGACGCTGTCTGGGAAGAATGGAAATCGCATATCCTCGGCGGCGAACTCGCTCGAGCCCGCGGACTTGGATTCCTCTACACCAAACCCGGCGTGCGGGGCCTTTTGACAGCCCTCTGCCCATGTGCCGCGCGAACCATGTCTGACCAGCGCAGCCGGCAATCCGCCGACTGAGGCCTGAGCCAAATGGCAGGATTGATGGCACGGGTGGGTTGGGAGCAGCAACCGGAAGCGTTAAACTCGTTAATGTCGGGCGCGTCTACTTCGTTCTATGTATCCATCAATACAATAAAGACAGACTACTAGGTCAAGCAGTTGAAGCCCGACGGCATGCGATTCCCTCCGTTTTCGTTACAGATAGTATCGCACCCGCTTGATCCGCATATGGCATATAGATCCGCCTCAATCGCGGTCTACAAATGAAGCGATGCATTTCGGAGTTCAATCGGAATCTTGATAAGGGATTCAATTACACGGACAAAAACAGAATCAAGCGAAAAAATCTACCTGACCACTTACCATTGCGGAGACAACCGATGAAGGATTCGCGAACCCGCGCCGATGCGGCAAGAACGAAGACCCGCCTCTGGGATGCTGCGGACCATCTGGAAGACGTCGACGACGTCGTGGCCTACTTGGAAGCAGCGTTCGAAGACAGCGATCTGCGTATTATCGCAGCAGCGCTCGGAGATGTCGCACGATCCAAGGGGATAGCCGCCGTCGCGGCAAAAACCGGATTGGGGAGAGAAAGTCTGTACAAGGCACTTTCTGGGGACGGGAACCCCGGTTTCGCCACCGTGGTCAGGGTCATGAACGCCTTAGGCCTCCGGCTTCGCCCTCTGGGGGCCGATTGGGAACCGGGTATGCCGGTCGGGGATAGCGGAACCGGCTGGAATGGCGGCTTCGCGCTACCGATCCCCGATCTTTACGTACTGAATGGGAATTTCGCGACGCGCCCGGCAAGGCCAGCGTCCGAATATCGCTAGCGGACCGCCCGAAGCCGACAGAAGCGAAGCGATGAACGGCGTGCAGTTCCTCAAACTGATCGGCGACACACGGGCCTTCCGACAGGCCGCATGGCTGATTGAGCGCGAAATCGCCCGGCTTCAGGTCAGGGACGGAGACCTCTCGCCTGTGGGAGGCGCATCGGGCTGGCCGTCGCACACCGTCTGGGAATCCCTCAAGACGGTCGCCATTTCAATCTTGCGATCGCTCTGGAACTCAGGCTCAAGTGCCTCCTGCGCCTGAACGCCGTCAAGCCCCCGGGGGGCCATGACGGGCATCGTCTTGCCAAGCTTCACGACTTGCTCGGTATACGCGGGGCTGCCGCGGAAGCCGAGCTGGAGCAGCTGTACTTGCAGGCTGCGACCGAGCATCCGTTCACCTTGGTAGCGTTCCTGAGCAAAAACGATCCGGCCGTCCCCGAAGGCCCCGCAAACCGGCCGCTGCAAAGCCTGAAGGATGTCTTCACCTACATGGATGACGAAGTGCAACTGTGGAAGAAGCGGTACGCTTGGGAGCATGCCGCCGACGAACAATGGCAGCACTATATCGATGACCTGAGCACATTGTTCGCATTCCTTGATAATTCTGAAAATCTTGCGATAAAGACGGCGCGGAAGCAGGGCATTGTCCAGTAGCCAAAGGTGCTGCATTTCCGGCCGGGGGATAGGGGCGGAATCAACCCTCGCCCCTCCGATCAACCGTACCGTCCGCGGGCACCGCGCGGCCGAACATCACATTGTACCGCAAGCCAGCAACCGGCACGTTGAAGCGGCCGTTGTCAGGCGCACGCTTGCTGCCGGCCATGGAGGCCGGTTAACGAACCTTCTGAAATCGTGCTGAAAACTGCATGGAATCGCCGCATGCACCGAAAATGATGCACAACAGGCAAACGGAGGTAAAACTGGCACCACGGCAATCCGCTTGTGATGACGCCCATTGCGATTAATGGGCAGATCGCGCTCGCACCACGGTCACCTTAGATTGTCGCTGAACAGACAGTGTGTGCCAGAGCACCGCAGAAAAATTGCCGTATTTTAGCGGAACATTCCTGCTATCAGGCTTGTGACTTGCCGGATGAATATCTGAACAAAATGGCGCGGCTGACGGGGTTCGAACCCGCGACCTCCGGCGTGACAGGCCGGCACTCTAAACCAGACTGAGCTACAGCCGCGCAAATAATTAGAGTCGCGGAGCACAGTTACGGAATCATGAAATTCATGTCAATGGGTTAATGAAAAATTCCGCCGACTCTGTCTTGCTGTCGGCATCAACGGCGGGATTGATAACAGGTGCGGCTGCTGTCCGGCCATCCGACAGTCTGATGCCAGGCATCGTTCCTGCAGCCCTTACCTGTCCGGGAACTATCAATTCATCATACTTCATTCGTAACTGATCATGCACTTTTCTACTTGGAACCATGACGCCCGTTTGAAAGTTCCTGAATAATGAATAACAACAGGCAGAGCGGCGCGAACCGCGGATCAAGATAGACGGCATTTATCCGCAAGAACCAGAGGCGCAACATCGTCCGATTCCTCCAATCACAACATCACAATTGATGATTCTTCGTAACTAGTCAGGTGCCCGGCAAGCGTTCCCGGGGACGGGATCATCCGCCGACGGCGGTCATTGGAATATTTTTCGGAAGCACGGGATTCAGGAGCGGAGCTCCCTCAGGAATCGGCCAGTCTGAGGATCAGATCCGCCGGATCCGCCCGGAGCGCGTCAAGGACGGGCCAGTCCTGCTTGCGGGCGGTCTCGATCAGCGTCCGCAGCGCCGCATGGTTCCGGGCGCCGCGCTCGCTCCGATAGCAGCCGGATATTTTCAGATATGCTTTCAGCATCCGCAGGTCCCGCTCGGCTTGCTCATTCGTCGCCGGCACCGCCGGGTTCCGCGTGAACATCAGGACGCCCGCCCGATGATCCCGCAGCCGCAGGACGAGGTTGAGCCCCTTGCGCTTTTTCCGTCTCCCGCGCCGCTTCCCGCCGGCCAGCGGCGGCAGCGCTTCGTGCCAGGCGACGGCGTCGGCGACGATCCTGTCATATTCTTTTTCGATCCGGTCCGCCGCCTCCGCGGACAGCGGTTTCCCGGCGCGGGCCGCCTCGTTGTCCTCATGCACGGCGCTTTGAAGCAGCTCGCTCATCTCCGCCGACCAGGCCTCGCCGTGAAACTCCGTCAGAGCTTCAAGTTCCCTCAGGATGTGAGGGATGCAGTGCGCATGGCTCACCCCGGCTATATTCCAGCAGGGTTTCCAGAAGTCATGAACCGCGATGCCGGTCGCGGCCATGGCTGCATCGCCGCGGCTTTCGCCGAGACAGAAAAAACTGAGAAGCTCCGTGCAGACGACGTGTATCCAGCGGAGCTTGCCGTCGACGCGGACCCCGGTCTCATCCATGTGCTTGACGGCGGCCCTCGCCGCCGCCGCGCCGACATGCCCGGCGAAGCCGGAAAATTTCTCGGCGCCGCTGTCGAGCAAAGCGGAAACCGTTCCCGGGGACAAGGATGCGCCGAACAGGTCTTTCATCGTCCCGACCAGCCGCCGGCGCGGGATCATCTGCGCCGCCGACAGGTAACGCACGGTCGAACGCACTCCCGGACCGTACTGCGCCGGGGCCTTCACGCCCTCCGGAAAGCGGCCCGCGCTCACCGCCCCGCAGCCGGGGCAGACCGCCCTGTGAACCCGGTGTTCAACCGTCTCCAGCGCGACCGGACCGGCGGAATGTCCGCGACCTGCCGCCGGACATACCCCTCCGATGCCGCACCGGTGAGGGACGCGCCGCATCCGGCGCAGGAAACGGGATGATGATGCTCGACCCTGTCCGGGGTCTCGACAAGACTCATCGTCGTTCCCTTATGACCCGGCTGCCCGCCCGGCCTGCGCCCCGATGAAACTTTTTTCCTCCGCGCCGGCTTGGAAAACCCGTCGCTCGACGGCGGCTTATGACTGTCACGGCTGTTCATTTCCAGACGCCGCTCAAGCTCGGAAACGCGGCCCTGCGCAGCCGCAAGCGCCGCGGCGGCTTCATCACGCTCGTCAGCGATCGCGTCACGCTCGGCAACGGCAGCATCACGCTCGGCGGCAATCGCGTCACGGTCGGCGACAGCCGCGGCAAGTCTCGCCTTGAGACCGGCTCGGCCGAAAGACGGACCGGCGGTCCTGTCCCGCGCCGCCGCCTGAATGCCGCCGGTCATCGGCCCGGCTCCGCTGACAGCTGAGTCAACTTCACGCCTGATGTTCTGCCTGTTGATCCGCAGCTCGCGCCGCTCTGTTTTTCACTTTTCGCAGACCCAATCATGAAGACGACAAAAAATCAAGCGGTAAACAACCTGAATAGTTACGATTCTTCGTTCCTTAGAAATCGCAATTCTTCCCACATAGTCAGCATGTTACGGGTTTTCTGGCAGACATTAAGTATGAAAGCTTGGTAAGCCCAGGACGAAGGCTTCACATCAGTAAGGCCGGATTTGGTGGGTGATGAGAGATTCGAACTCCCGACATCTTCGGTGTAAACGAAGCGCTCTGCCACTGAGCTAATCACCCGGCTCCTCGCCTGCGTACCGCATCGGTCTCCGCAAAGATCGGTATGGTGGGTGATGAGAGATTCGAACTCCCGACATCTTCGATGTGAACGAAGCGCTCTGCCACTGAGCTAATCACCCTCGCCCGCCAGCCAAAAAATACCGCCGCTGACAATAAACCGCAACCGCCGGGAGAAAACTTCAGTGTTGAGACACGCTCACGGTCTCATGCCGCTGGCTGACCGCGTCAGGCACGTCGATGTCAACAGGCCATTCGATCGGCGTGAACGTGCCGTCGAGCGCCAGATCCAGAACCTGACGGACGTCTGACACCGGGATGATCGTGAGAGCATCTTTCACATTTTCCGCGATTTCAGACAGATCCTTCATGTTCTTTTCGGGCAACAGAACAGTTTTGACGCCTCCACGTGAAGCCGCAAGCAGCTTCGCCTTGAGCCCTCCGATCGGGAGAATGTTGCCGCGCAACGTCACTTCTCCTGTCATGGCCACATCCCGCCGCACCTTTAATCCTGTGAGAACGGAGACAATAGCGGTGGCCATGGCGATCCCTGCCGACGGCCCGTCTTTGGGAACGGCTCCTTCAGGGACGTGCACATGCGTGTCGATATTGGCGAAATCCGTGGGTTTCACGCCGAGTTCCGGTGAGATCGACTGAACATACGTGAATGCGGCTTCAATGGATTCCTTCATTACCTCGCCGAGTTTTCCTGTCGCTTTGATGCGACCCTTGCCGTTCGTGGTGACAGCCTCGATCGACAGCAGATCGCCTCCGGACGCGGTATAAGCGAGCCCCGTCACCACGCCGACCTGATCTTTTTCTTCGGCGAGGCCGTATCGGTGTTTCGGCAAGCCGAGATATTTTTCCAGCGATTTCGGCGTCACGGTCAGACTCTTGATCTCGCCCTTCACGAGTTTTGTCACCGTCTTGCGCGCCAGCTTCGCGATTTCGCGTTCAAGGTTACGTACGCCGGCCTCGCGGGTGTACACCCTCAGCATCTCCGTGAGGGCCTTTTCCTTAATGCGGAATTCGCTGGCCTTGATTCCGTGGGATTTGCGTTGTTTGGGAATAAGATGCCGTTTGGCGATCTCAGTTTTTTCGTCTTCAGTGTATCCGGCCAGCGAAATCACTTCCATCCTGTCCAGCAGCGGTTCGGGAATGCCGCCGATGTAATTGGCGGTTGTGATGAAGAGCACATCTGAAAGGTCGTAATCAATATCCATGTAATGGTCGACGAATTTGGAGTTCTGCTCCGGATCCAGAACCTCAAGAAGAGCGCTTGACGGATCTCCCCGGACGGAACTGCCCAGTTTGTCGACCTCATCCAGCAGGATCAGCGGATTGACCGACTGGGCCTTTTTCATCGACTGGATGATCCGGCCCGGCATTGAGCCGATATAAGTGCGGCGGTGCCCTCTGATTTCGGCTTCGTCGCCGACTCCGCCAAGGGAGATCCGCAGAAAGTCTCTGCCGGTCGCCCGGGCCGCCGACTCGCCGAGTGATGTCTTTCCCACTCCCGGCGGCCCCACCAGACAAAGAATGGGACCGGAGATTTTCTCGGTCCGCTGCTGCACGGCGATATACTCAATGATCCGTTCCTTGACCTTTTCGAGCCCGTAATGATCCATGTCGAGAATCTTCTCGGCTTGGAAAAGATCACGCTGAATCTCTTTCTTGTCCCCCCATGGGATGGACAGAATCCAGTCAAGATAATTGCGCACGACCGTAGCTTCAGAAATATTGCTGCCCATTGACCGCAGCTTTTTGAGTTCGCCGAGAGCTTTGTCCTTCGCCTCCTTGGACAGTTTGGTTTTCGCGATTCTCGCCTCGAACTCGTCGATTTCAGACTTCTCTTCGTTATCCCCGAGCTCCCGCTGAATCGCCTTCATCTGTTCATTGAGATAGTATTCGCGCTGTGTCTTGGTCATCTGCGACCGGACGCGGCGTTTGACTTTCTTTTCGACTTGGGCGGCGTGATTTTCTTCCTGAATCAGCTGCAGAACAGCGGCCACCCGCGATTTCACGTCGGCCTGTTCCAGTATTTCCTGTTTGCGCGGAACTTCGACATTGATGTGGCTGGCAACGGCATCAGCAAGACTGACAGGTTCGCGGAACTCCATGATTTCCTTGAACGCTTCCTCATTGCCTGACTTTTGCCGGGAGGCGAAACTGTGAAATTCCCGGCGCAGGCGGTCTGTCAGGACTTTGACTTCAAGTTTGTAGTTCGAACTGTCCTCAAATGCGTCTTCGAGCGGAGCGGCGGAGGCGTTGAGGCAGCCGTCTTCCAGAAAATATTTCTTAACTGACATCCGGGCCTTGCCCTCGACAAGCACCTTCACAGTGCCGTCCGGAATCTTCAGAAGCTGAAGAATGTTGGCGAAAACCGCTGTTTGGAACACATCGCCCGGACCGGGATCGTCTGTCTGCGGCTCTTTCTGCGCCGTGAGGATCAACCCCGAATCGGCGCCGACCGCTTTCTCCAGCGCACGCACCGATTTTTCACGCCCGACAAAAAGCGGACAAATCATATTGGGGAAGACAACAATGTCGCGCAGGGGAAGCACCGGCAAAGTTTTCATGGGTCCGCTCCTTTCATTTCCTGGCCGCGGCCGGCGCCCGCTTGACCGCCTCTGCCGCTTGCCGCACACGGCCGGACTCCCGCTCCCGCGCCGCCGCCGACCGCAGTTGATAGTTGGGGACAGCCGCGCAGCCTGTCAAGTCCCGGACTCAGACCGATTCAACCCTGTTTCCGCCGTACCGTCGCAGAAACGCATCGCTGAATTCAGCGAATCTCCCCTCAGCCACCGCCTCCCGGATCTGTGACATTATAGACTGATAGAAGGTGAGATTGTGCTCGGTGAGCAGCATCGCGCCCAGGATTTCCCCGGATTTGAACAAATGGTGCAGGTAACCGCGCGAATAGCTCCGGCAAACCGAGCAGCCGCAGCCGGGATCCAAAGCGCTTCCGTCTCTGGCATGCCGGGAATTTTTTAGATTGACCGTCCCGCGGGAGGTGAATGCCTGTGCGGTCCGTCCAGACCGCGTGGGAAGCACGCAGTCGAACATGTCAATGCCGCGCCGCACCGCGCCGATGATGTCATCCGGCTTCCCGACGCCCATCAGATATCTCGGCTTATCGGCAGGAAGCATGGCTGGCGCGTAATCCAGAACCTCGAACATTTTAGCCTGACCCTCGCCGACCGCCAGACCGCCGACGGCATAGCCGTCAAAGTCCGATTCCCGCAAGGAGAGCGAGCTCCGCTCCCGAAGGCCGCGGTAAACCGACCCCTGCTGGATACCGAACAGCGCCCGCCCGTTCGCGGCGCCGAAAGATCCGCGGCATCTTTCAGCCCAGCGCATTGAACGCTCCATCGAGGCTTCGGCCTCCTCTCTAGCAGCGGGAAAAGGCGTGCATTCATCAAAACACATAATTATATCAGATCCCAATGCGGCTTGGATCGTCATTGAACGTTCAGGCGACAGTTCATGCGCCGATCCGTCTATATGGGACTTGAATCGGACTCCGTCTTCGGTGATGCGCCGCATTGACCTGAGACTCATCACCTGAAAACCGCCGGAGTCCGTCAGAATCGGGCGCTTCCAGTTCATGAACCCATGCAGGCCGCCGAACTCCCTGACAATGTCCGGGCCGGGCCTCAGCATTAAGTGATAAGTGTTGCAGAGCAGTATCTGCGCACCCGTCGCCGCGACCTCGTCCGGCTTCATCGCCTTAACGGTAGCCGCGGTTCCGACCGGCATGAATGCGGGCGTGCTGACCCGGCCCCGCCTCGTGCGCACAACGCCCGCGCGCGCCAGTCCGTCTGTGGCCAGAATCTCGAAGCTGAATGCCGCAGTCATAATTCAAGTTAGGTGGTCAGGCAAATTTTTCGCTTAATTCTGTGTCGCCCGTATGATCGAATCCCGCACCAAGTTGCGGACTCAATCATCAGCTTTGCGGCATTCCGCGGCAGGCGGCGGACGATGGTGAGGGTGACAGCGGCGGCGAAGTCGCGCACCCGCTTGTCAAAGCGGGTCGTGACCCGCCGGAACTCTTGATTCTTCCGAAAAAACGCCCAATGACATCACGCGCCGCACAGGCGGCTTCATCCAGCGGCCGCTGCCGCCTGCGGTTCGATTTTGACGGAATGACGGCCCAGCAGCCGGTTTCCGCCGCCTGCTTGGGAGCGGCGTCAGCATCGTAAGACTTGTCGGCAATCAGAGCGCAGCTGGCTTCAAGACCGTCAAAAAGAGCCGCCGCCTCAGCGCGGTCGGCGGCCTGCCCCGACGGCAGGCGCATGCGGCGCAGCCCGCCCTTGCCGTCGACCATGGCATGGATCTTCGTCGCCCGCCCGCCCCGGGAGCACCCGGTCTCCCGCGGCTCGCCGTCCTTGCGCGACCCGACGGCACAGCGGTGAGCGCGAACTGACGACGAGTCGATCATCCGGCGCCCCGATGCCGGATCGCTGCCGTCTTTTTCGTCCGCGGCTTCTTCATCCGCTTCTTCAAGCCTTTGAAGATCATCAAGAATTTTCTGCTGTCTGTCCGACTTTCTCCGTCGGTCAAAGCGTTATAGCCAGTCGCATCCGGCCCGTAACCCTCAGGCAGATCCCGCTGCGGCATGCCGGTGCGCAGCACGAAGAATATACCAGCTGTTACGTCACGGTCGTCCTTGCGCGGAGGCCCCGGCAGGCCTTTCGGTATCGCACGCTTAATCCGCTGCTGTTGTTCATCCGTCATGTCATGCCGGCTGCCGATCATTTGAAATCTCCTTTGAGCGCTTTCATCGCTGGTTGCGCGGCACTGTGCCGCAACCGGCCCGGCATGTCAAATATTTGGGTACACAAACTAAGTCACCTTAAGTTGATCGGCGCAGCCGGCACTTGGGGCGCTGTTTCGATTCCCGCCGCGCGGCGGCATCCAGAGGCACTCGCATGCTCTCATACAACATGAACAGATGTTCAACGCGTTCGCGTTCAGCGGTGAACCCTCCGCGCTGGTAGAGCCTGTCCACAGCACGATCCAGCCCTTGGTGCGCTCGGCGCAGACTCGGCGGCATCAGATCCGGATCATAAAGATCGGCAAGAGCAGCGTCCGGATAGGCAGCGCGGGCGTCAAGCACGGCTTGGGCGGGCGGCTCCAGTTTCGACAGATCCGCGTTCGTGCGCGGCATAGGAAAGGTGTTGTAGACGAGGCCGATGGAATAGCGGTAGCTGCTTGCAAGCCGTCCGCCGACATAGCGCAGCCATGCCATATGCATTGCCGAAGTTAGCAACGCGAAGTCCGCCAGCGTCGCACCTTGCAGAACGAACACGAGATCGCTGGGAATAATCGGCGGTTCCAGCCAGCCGACCGGCACATATTCCCGCCGCTCAGTACTCACTTTGGGGATAGCCAAAAACGGTGCCGCAGGAATGACATTGACATGATAGAGCGTCGGCGTCTTTGCGAGTTTACGGGTCGGTGCACTTTTGCTGGCCTCCCGGTATGCACGGACGGCGGCGATCCGTTTCCGCACTTCCGGCAGCCGCGACAGCATGTCGGGCGGCGCGTCCTGCAGGGCAAGAATCCACCGCCCCCCCCCCTGCATGTATTCGCGTGCGCCGATAAACGGTCTGAGCAAAGGCGCGGCTTCCGGCTCCGCTTCCAGAAACGCTGCGCGTTCCGACGCTTCAAAGATATAGCTGCCGCCGTCAATTGGCTTGGAGCCGATAACCAACCGGCTCATCCCGTTGATCGGTCGGCTTTCTTTCCGCACCGTCAGATACGGGTCGGCGAGGCCGTGCGCGTCGAACAGATAGGGCGAAAGCGATCCATGGCGGCTTTCTTCCGGCTCGCCGTTGATGTCCGGGTAGCTGAACAGCCGCTTTTTCGTCTTCGCCGGCAAGTCTTCCCGCCGGCCAAGTCCGAGGATGACAACGTGCACATGGGCCTCGCCACGCACGTCTGACCCCCAAGCGAAGGTCCGGTGCGCAAACGCGATTTCCAGCTTGCAGCGTCCGAACAGCAGGGGCCAAAGCTGCGCCACCTGCTCGCCTTGGGTAATAGAATTGGTGGCAACAAAGCCGATGCGGCTACTGCTACCCTGCACATACTCTCCGGCCTTGATGAACCAGGCACAAACGTAATCAAGCGTGCCGCCGCTCCCGCCGAGCGCCGCGATCCTGCGAACTTGGGTGCGCTGCTCCGGCGTCTGGAATTTCGCGCCGATGAACGGCGGATTGCCCAGCACGAACGAACATTTACCCGGCGACAGCAGATCTGCCCAGTCCACTTCCAATGCGTTGCCGTGCATGATGCGTGGCGATTTCTTCAGCGGGATGCGGACAAAAGTCTGGCCGAATTCAAGGCTCAGGCGGTTGTTCATGATGTGATCCATCATCCACAGCGCGGTTTCCGCGATGCGAACCGGGAATTCGCCGAGCTCGATCCCATAAAACTGATCAACGTCCACCACCGACTCCGATGCGGCATCAAACGCCGTATACCCCGTTTTGCCAGTTGACTCTCGAATCTCCCGGATGACCTTGATCTCCAGCAGCCGCAGTTCCCGGTAGGCTATGATGAGGAAGTTGCCGCAGCCGCAGGCTGGGTCAAAAAACGTCAAGCTGCCCAGCTTCTCCTGAAACTTTCGAAGTTCCGGCAGACGCCGGCTGTCCCTGCGAGACTTCAAACGCACGAACTCAGTGCGCAGATCGTCCATGAACAGCGGTTCGATCACCTTAAGGATGTTCTGCTCGGTCGTATAGTGCGCCCCTTGGGCGCGACGCTCCGCCGGAACCATCGCCGACTGAAACAGTGCACCGAAAATCGCTGGTGAGATGTCAGACCAATCGAAGCGGCAAGCATCCAGCAGCCCCCTGCGCATCGCCGCGTCGAAAGCTGGAATACGCAACCGTTCCTCAAACAGTTGGCCATTGACGTAGGGAAACCGTGCGAGGTCTTCGTCCAGCGTGCTCTGACGCTTGACCTCCGGGGTATCAAGGACTTGGAACAGTTGCACAAGCCACAGGCCGAGATCGGCTCCGTCCTCACTGGTGCGCCCCTCAAGGAAGTTGAGGAAGATATCACGCGGTTCGAAAATCCCAGTATCGTCAGCGAACAGGCAGAACACAATCCGCACCAGGAAGCTCTCCAAGTCGTGCCCCGCATACCCGGCGGCACGGAGCGCATCGTGCAGCCGCCCGACTAGGTAGTGGACTCAATTATCCCCTTTGCGTCATTCCGCAGCAGGCAGCGGATGACGGTCAGGATGACAGCGGCGGCGAAGTTGCGGGCTCGCTTGTCAAAGCGGGTCGCGACCCGCCGGAACTCTTTGATTCTTCCGAAGAAACGCTCAATGACATTGCGCTTCGCATAGACAGCTTTATCCAGCGGCCGCTGCTGCCTGCGGTTCGACTTCGACGGAATGACGGCCCGGCAGCCGGCTTCCGCCGTTTGCTTGAGAACGGCCTCGGCATCGTAAGCCTTGTCGGCGATCAGGACGCTGCCGGCTTCAAGGCCGTCAAGAAGGGGCGCCGCCTCGGCGCAGTCGGCGGCCTGCCCGGGCGACAGGCGCATGCGGCGCAGCCCGCCCTTGCCGTCGACCATGGCATGAATCTTCGCAGGCTGTCCGCCCCGGGAACGCCCGATCTCCTGCGGCTCGCCGTCCTTGCGCGACCCGGCGGCACAGTGGTGAGCGCGGATCGACGACGAGTCGATCATCCGGCTCCGCGGCGCCGGATCGCCGTCGTCCTTTTCGTCCGCGGCTTCTTCTTCCGCTTCTTCAAGTCGTTGAAGATCTTCAAGAATCTTCTGCCAGCGGCCCGATTCGCTCCAGCGGGTAAAACGGTTGTAACAGGTCGTGTAAGGCCCGTAACGCTCCGGCAAATCCCGCCATGGCATGCCGGTGCGCAGCACGAAAAATATACTGGCTGTTACCTTACGGTCGTCCTTGCGCGGCGGCCCGGGCAGACCTTTCGGCATCACACGCTCCATCCGCTGCCATTGCTCGTTCGTCATATCATGCCGGCTGCCGATCATTTCAAATCTCCTTTGAGCATTCTCACCGCTGGTCGCGCGGCACTGTGCCGCAACCAGCTCAGCATGTCAAATATTTGAGGACACAACCTAGTTCCGCCGCCTCGATATTGGCAGGATCCTGATCACGGAAAGTCCGGCGTTCGCGGCCGAGGATGAAACCGAATTCCTCGACATACTTGGGGAGGTCGGCGAGCGAGAAGGTAACAGTCCGGCCTTCATCGAGATCATGAAGCTCGAAGGTCTGGAAATCGCTCACTAGAATGTAGCGAGGTCGGCGATGCTCGGGCAGCGCGTCGAAATACTCTCCAGCTTGCTCGTAGGCCTCTTTCAGATCGCGCCCGGCACTCTTCTGCTCCACAATGAGCACGCCCGGCCAAAATAAATCAATGTACCCTGATCGGTTGTTCAGTTTTTTGACATGATCCTCATAACGCGCCACGTTGCGCCGCTGAACACCGAACACGCTGAAGAACTCGTTATAAACTCTGCGTCTCGCCCTTCTCATAGACAGCATCACGCCACTCATCGGCGAACCGGGCTGCGCGGGCGCGAACTTCGTTCCAGGACAGACGCATCAGTCTGGCCTGACCGCACCGGCGGCGGGAGCCTTGGTCATGTGCGCAACACCCTCATCTGCCGTCCCGCAGACGTCCGGTCGTGGCGAGCCTGCGCAGGTTCGTAACTCACCTGCATCCGCATCCAGTGATCGGCTCCCCAGCTGATATCCTCCTACTCCAACGCCATGTCCGCGGACACGCCGGCCTTGCCGCTCAGCAGGCGCGGCAGCGGGACGTGGTCTCACCCGGGATACGCCACCGTCTCGGTTATGTTCCCGGCCTCAGCGTCCATGCGCTCGCGGATCAGTTCGCCCAGATGCGGCGGGTTCCGCATCGGACCAGCGCGCTCGGGCACAATGTTGTTCATGGTCAGCACTCTCTCCGGTTAGTGACATTCGATCAGGCCTGCATCCACGGCCTCACCGTCCTTGAAGCGAAACACCGCCCGCCTGTTGCCTGAAACGCGAACACTCCAATGGTCCGAGAAATCGTTTTCAGCGCATGCAGACGGAACAAGATGCGTCGCAGTCGAGGCGCCAAACCAAGTTGCACGTGCGAGATTGTTCTAGCCGCGCAACTCCCGCAGCATTTATGTCTGATCCTCAGGCTCAATGTAATTTGGCGCAACGCAAGCGTCCATCGTGTCGCCATGCCTGCCGATCCATGGCGGCAAGATGTGCGATGGTCTTTGCTGCGCTCCGATAACGTGTATAATTTCACCGCCATCGACAGTGCGAACGGAACGTATGGCTGGGATGGCCCCCGGAACTTTCCGGGCAGTGTTTCAGTTTGAAATTTTCGCTCACTCTAAAGTTGCGGACCGGTTGGGCTTCGGGGGCCCGCATGGATAAACGAAATGATCCATTCCATGCCTCTGAAGTGTTGTTCCCCCAAGCTCTTAAATCACGCACCACCCCTCTCTCCTCCTTGCGGAACCTGATAAACGACTTAAGTCTCTTACATTTATTACCGGCAAAAAACAGAAATTTCAAACTGAGACCCTGCCACTTCGTTTCCGAGCCCGGGAAGCGTCCGGTAATGAACCGCGACATCAGTCATAGGGCACCGTCAAGCGGCGGGTTTTCCAAGCCGGGGCCGCAGGCCGGCTCGGCCATAGCCGCGGGAGGCGCGAAAGCCTGAACCTCGCCCTGCCGCTGCGGGGCTGCCGAAAGTACGCCTGATGTTCACGCGGAATCCGGCGGCGCCGACGATGAATGATCGGGCCTAAGGGGATTTACGGATGCTGAAATGCGCCAGGCAGCTGCCGCGCCCGGAGCTGTGCGGCGCTACGGACGCTGACCGAAGCCCCCCCCCCCCGGAACCAGAGCAGCGCGTTTTTGACGCGCTGCGGACGAAGCCAGCGGATACGAGCCCCCGGCCAACCGATTCTTGAGGGCACTCCGCTCCTGCATCCCGCGCCTCCGACAGATTTTTCAATGGCCGCCTGCGGGTCTCCGGGAACGCTTGCCGGACACCTGTCAGTTGCCATCGGTGTTGCGTGCGCTCTTGATAATTGTCCGTGACACCGCGTTTCCGGAATCTCCGCTTGTTCCTCTAATGGAAAATCCCCGCGTTCGGGCTGGTATTCTCCGAAAAATACCTTATTAATTAACTCAAGTATTGCGCCTTCACTTGGCATTCACAACATAAGGAGGGCATTGATATGGTTGAACGGAAAAGGGCGTCTGAAGCGGTGAGGCCTGTGAGGACTCCGGCGATACCCAGATTTCAGATCAACATGTGGGTGGATCAGGAGTACCGGGACAGGATGAACGAAGCGGCGGCAGCGGAAGGAAAGTCCCGCGTCGGCTGGATACGCGACACGATCCAAGCTGCCTTGGACAGGCGCGCGGAGGAAAACGAAAGGGATTAAATGACGCAGGCAAATAACTTACCGCTGGAAGGAACACCGCTGATTCGGCCGTCCACCACCGACCATCCGCTTTACGAGACAGTCGTCGAGGCCTGCAAATCAGTCTATGATCCGGAAATCCCGGTCAATATTTACGACCTCGGTTTGGTCTACACGATTGAAATCAATTCAGACGGGGACATTGAACTCATCATGACCCTGACCGCACCGGGATGCCCGGTGGCAGGCGAGATGCCCGGCTGGCTCGCGGACGCGGTTGAACCTCTTGAAGGTGTCAGGAACGTGAATGTTGAACTTACCTTTGACCCCCCGTGGGGCATGGAGATGATGTCGGACGAAGCGCGTCTTGAACTCGGCTTTATGTGAATTTCCATCCTTCGGCGCCGAAAACAACGGCGTCAGCATACGGACAGAATAAACAACAGAGGTCAGCATGTTCGCAACGGCAAACACTCCGGCGGTGACGCTGACGGAGAACGCAGTCCGCCAGATAAAGCGGCTGATGCGGGATTCAGGAAAGACCGGTCTGCGTATCGGAGTTAAGAAAGGCGGCTGCGCCGGCATGGAATACACAATGGAATATGTCGATGCAGCTGACGATCTGGATGAGGTGGTCGAGCAGTCAGGAGCGAGAGTCATGATCGCGCCGATGGCGCAGATGTTTCTGTTCGGCACTGAAATCGACTATACTGTCAGCCTGCTCGAATCTGGATTTCAGTTCAAAAACCCCAATGTCGCCGAAGCCTGCGGCTGCGGCGAGTCAATTAAATTCAAGGAAACCGGCTGAAAGCGGGCAGAATTTGCCGGAAACATGCCGGAAAAGGGATTCTGACCGCCGTTCCGCGCGGTTCTTTCTGAGGAAAAGCGATGTCTGATTTTCTCGTGGCCGGCAACTGGAAGATGAACGGGCTGGCTGACAGCGTTTCCGAGGCCGTCCGCATTGCTGAAGACAACCCCAGCCCGAGATGTGAAATCGTGATTTTCCCGCCCGCCGCTCTGCTCAGCCGCATGTCCGACCGGCTCTCCGGATCATCAGTCCGTCTGGGCGGCCAAGACTGTCATACTTCTGAATCTGGCGCCCATACCGGCGACCATTCCGCGCAGATGCTTGCTGACGCCGGGGCGGAATACGTGATCCTCGGCCACTCCGAGCGCCGTCGCGATCACAATGAGTCATCCGACATGGTCAACAGAAAAGTCCGGGCCGCATGGCGCGCCGGACTGAAGGCGATCGTCTGCGTCGGCGAAACCGCGCAGGAGCGCGATGCGGGCGGTGAGCGCGCCGCCGTCGGCGCGCAGCTCGAGAAAAGCATCCCAGACGATGCGTCTCCGGACCGGTTGGCCGTGGCTTACGAGCCTGTGTGGGCGATAGGCACTGGACGCACCGCCGGACCCGGGGAGATCGGGGAAATGCACAGTTTCATCAGACAGACCTGTGTCCATCAACTTGCCGGGACTGGCGGCGGAATGGTCAAACTGCTGTACGGCGGATCGGTCAGCCAATCGAACGCCGCATCGATCTTCGCCGTTCCGGAGGTCAGCGGCGTCTTGGTCGGAGGCGCGTCTTTGAAAGCAGCCGGCTTCACCCCCATCATCAGATCCGTGCCTGCGAACTGAACAGTTCAGCTCCGCTCATCTACGGAACCCGGATTAACAAAGAGAATGGCTCAATTTGCAAATCGTATGCATGGCTTTTCGGTTCCGGCACAAAAAATGTGCGGGAGGAGGCATTTTTCAGCTGAACATACTGATACTAAGGAATTCCGCTCCGGGGCCGGACCATGCGATCGATGAAAAATTCCGGATTATGCGTGAATGGCGCGGCCGAAGGCATCCAGAACGCTTTCATGCATCGCTTCTGAAAGCGTCGGGTGCGGGAACACTGCCTGCATGAGGTCGAGTTCCGTCGTTTCAAGCTGCCGCCCGACCACGAATCCCTGGATCAGTTCCGTCACATCCGCGCCGATCATATGGGCGCCAAGCAGCTCTCCTGTTTCACGGTCAAACACCGTCTTGACGAATCCATCGGTTTCGCCGAGCGCAATGGCTTTGCCGTTCGCCGACCAAGGAAAGCGGCCGACGCCGACCTTGCGTCCAGTGGCTTTGGCCGCGCTTTCCGTCATGCCGACCGACGCGATCTGCGGCCGGCAATAGGTGCAGCCTGCGATCGAATCCGGACGGACAGGATGCGGGTTCCGGCCGGCGATCCTTTCGGCGGCCGCCGCGCCCTCATGGCTAGCCTTATGGGCGAGCCAAGGCGGACCGGCGACATCGCCGATCGCCGAAATCCCTTCGACATTCGTGCGGCAGAATTCATCCACGGCGATGTGGCCCCGCTCGACTTTGACGCCGACCTCTTCGAGACCCAGGCCCTCGACATTTCCGACGATGCCCGTCGCGGATATGACCGTGTCAAATGTCTCGGTTTTCTCTGTTCCGCTTTTGGATATCGTCGCCGAAACCTTTTCGTCTCCGCGCTCTATCCGGGTCACGGCGGATTGCTCCAGAACCGTCATCCCTTGCCGCTCGAATTCCGTTTTCGCGGCGGCGGAAACGTCTTCATCCTCTGAGGGAAGTATGCGGGCGAGAAGCTCAACGACTGTCGTTTCAGCTCCCAGCGTATTATAAAAGCTCGCGAATTCCACCCCGATCGCGCCAGAGCCGACGACCAGCAGCTTCTTCGGCATCCGCGGCGGTCTCAGAGCGTGCCGGTAGGTCCAGATGAGACTGCCGTCGGCTTCCATGCCCGGAAGCTCGCGGGCGCGGGCGCCGGCGGCCACTATGATCTCGCGCGCCGTGATTTCCTTTTCCGCTTCGCCGGATGACACCGCGATCCGGGACGGCGACAGCAGCCTGGCCGTTCCCATATGAACCTTGATTCCGTTTTTCTTCATCAGGAATGCGACGCCGCCGTTGAGCTGGCCGGCGACGGCGCGCGAACGGGCGACGATTTCGCCGAGGTCAAAACCGATGCCGCCGGCAGTCAGGCCGTATTCCTCAGCGCGGTTCATATGAGAATATATCTCCGCTGACCGGAGCATGGTTTTGGTGGGAATGCACCCCCAGTTGAGGCAGACGCCGCCGAGATGCTCGCGCTCGACAATCGCCGCGGACAGTCCCAGCTGGGCAGCCCTGATCGCGGCGACGTATCCGCCCGGTCCCGCGCCGATGACCGCCACATCGAAATTCTCATCCGCCATTCGCATTGTCCTCTTGGTGTTCAGCCGGGGTCACGCATCGTCGCCGGCCTCGATCTGCCCGACGACATTCATATAGCCGCTGTCCGCGAGCCATTCGTCTTCTTCCGGCGTGTTCCGTCTCCCAAGCGCCTCATTACGATAGGGAAAGCGCTGGAATCTCTTGATGATTCGGCGGTGGGCCCGGGCATGGAGGAGGTTGTGCGCACCTGTCTTCCGCATTCTTGACGCGATGCAATCGACGCATCTGTCTTGGTCCGCCGACCGTTCCGAATGCATGAACGGCATGTAAAAGAACAGCCGCCGCGGCTCATCGAAACGCATGTCAAACCTGTTTTCAACCGACCTTCCGGCGATTTCCCGCGCCAGCGCGTCGCTGTGAAATGACTGGCCCGTCCCCCGGAACATATTGCGGGGGAACTGATCGAGGATGATGATCAAAGCCAAAGCCCCTTCGGGATCGCTTTCCCAGTCCGCGAGGCCGCCGCCGGCCGCCGTCATCCACAATTCATGAAACTTTGACCGGATCAGCTGGTCCACGCGTTCGTTGCCAAGGAAATGGTCGTCGGGTTTCAGGGTCTCAAACCAGAAATTCAGGATATCTTCCGCTTCGGTCATTCAATTTCTCTCCCCGCCTTTGTCCTGTGCGGCAAGCCGGTCGTGCGCAAATGCCGCGGCCGCGCCGAGTCCGTCCGGGGCAATGCCGTGCGCGGTTCCCGGCGATGTGTGGGTCTGAACAGAAAAACCCGCCGATACGAGAAATGATTCAGCTTCACTGAGGCAAGCATACGGCACGACCGGATCCGCGTCACCATGGACAAGAAAAACCGGCGGACGGGACACCGTCTCATGCCGCAGACGCTCGGGCGCAAGCAGCCGGCCGGAAAAACCGATGATTCCGGCGAATCGCTTGGCATGCCGCGCCGCAAAGTGGAGAGAAATCATCGTGCCTTGTGAAAAACCGAGAAGAACAGCGGAAGATTCAGAAAGGTTTGACCGCCTCAGTTCATTCGAGATCACGCCGCTGAGAATTCTCACCGAAGCATTCAGCGACGCCTCGACACCGGATTCGTCTGACCCGTCCATTGACGGAATCGGAAACCACTGCCTGCCGCCTGGATTCACCCGGCACGCTTCAGGCGCATCCGGAGCAGCGAACGCGCAGTCCGGGAGATGCGCAGACATGGCGTCGGCCAGTCCGATCAGATCACGCCCGTCAGCCCCGTAGCCGTGCAGCAGGAAAATCATTGAATTGGTTTTTCCGGATTTCGGCCCGCGCCTGTGCATGAATCGTCTCCTTAATCCGACGCCTTTACTGATCCGCGCTCTCCAGACGCCGCCGTATGCAGGTCTGCCGGAAATCCGGATGAACCAGCCCTGCGACCGCCGACGGACACAGGCCGGACTTCAACTGCCCGCTGAAAAATCCGGATAACAGCGGGACAGAAATCAGAAAACACTCTCGGCCGCGCTGTCAAGGACGACATCCTCGCGCTCATCAATCAAGCGGTCAATGACCGGCTTGGACTGAACATCTCAAGCTCAACTCGAAAACAGCGCGATGCAGCAGCTTCATACGCCCTTCATCCTTAGATACCGCTTCAAGACCACACGAGCACCCCGCGGAGCCTCCATGCATGCGGCTTCTTAAACTCTGTTTCACCAAGCCCGTTCAGCTATGAAACGCATCACCGGGATCAGGCAAGATCCTCTCTGCCGGAATCGGATCATAGCAAATGTCAAGGATGCCCCGCAAACGCGTTTCCGAAGGCCGCTGGTCGTACAAGGGCGAAATTCCGGCGCGGACTGTTCTCGACTGACCAATGCTGCCGCACGCCCTTGAGGAAATTCTTCGGATCCCGTTTTTCGCTCATGATGAAATACCGGGCACCGCGCTGCGCTTTTCTTTGACTCCCGGGACCGGCGCGACAAATCCGGCAGCGGCGAGGCCCGGCTGTCGACGATCCTCCAGCCAGCCGGCATCATGACAGACGGCGTCCCGCCGCGTTTTGATCCGGCTGCGCCCTTTCTTCTCGTGAGTCTTGGAGAACTGAATGTTTTCAATGTTATCAGGGCTTTCCATATGCCGCTTCACATTCCCGCGCAGTTTGCTCAGATTGCCCTTCAGAGCGGGAATGCGCCGCCCCCGCGGGCCTTCACAGCTTCCGGCGACGCCCGCTGCGCGTGCATCGCCCCGCCGCTGCCGTCCGGCCCCGGATGCCGGGAAGCCTCAGAAGCGCGGTGATAGAGCTGGCCCGCCCCGTCTGGACGCATGGAAACATGCCGCCGGGCACAGCGGCCCGTCGATTCAACTCTTCGCGCCTGACGTCCGCGGATACAGCCTTGATTTTGCAATGCCGGTCGCGGGGGATCACGCGCGCGTCCTGCCGAAAGCGCCGGAGTCAGGCTGAATCCGGCGCAATCCGCGCGGCGGATTCAAACTCGCAGGCGCTGATGAATGCGCTGCGCTTTGCCTGTGCGGCGGATTCAGCTTCCGCATCCCGCCCCCAATGCTCAGCTTGCCATTCTTCGTCAATGCACGACAACGCCCATGCCCGGGCCGGACTCAATCTGTCATGGACCACTGCCAGACCGAGCAGAAACGACCCTGTCAGCGTCACCATGTCGATAAACGGAGCCAGCGAAAAAACCGGGAGCCCGGCGGCGGACAGGCGCAGATTCTCCAGACTCCGCGGCGGCTGACGGACCGGCATGACTCCGTGCCCGGCCGCGAGAGGAGAATCAAGATCGGATCCGGCCCATTGGAGAACCGGCCCCCACGCCGCGTTCTGGCGATCCGAAAGCGCCGACCTTTCCGGCGCGCGGTGGCACAACAGTTCATGAGCGGCATATTCGCATATCCGGTTCACGGCTTCGGTCCGGTGGAAGGTCAGCCAGTCAATGGCTCCGCCGGCGCGGCAGGTGAACGGCATCGTTCGCAAGTCAACTGCATCTTTCTGACAGTCCCATTCGCCGGCGACCCGGACGGCTAGCATGCCGGTCGGCAGGGTCAGCCGGTTCCCGCCGGGCGTCTCAGCGGCCCGGCGGTCCAGATAGACCGTGAATTCGCCCCCCTCTTCCGTCACAGCGACATTTCGCCAATTTCGGCGGCGGCGGACTTCAGACATGCGGCCCGGCAAGACTGCCGAGAGACAGTCCCTTTTCACTCCATCCGAACTGCCGGAATTTTTCCTGCATATGGGTCGGCAGGGGGGAGTCAATCCGGAACCGCCGGCCATCGTGCGGATGGCTGAACTCCAGCAGCTTGGCGTGCAGCATGAGCGGCCCGGCAAGAATACCTCCTTCCAGCTCGCGGGAACCGTACCGCCTGTCACCGACGATCGGATGTCCGATGGCGGCCAAATGGATGCGCAGCTGATGGTTCCTCCCTGTGACAGGTTTCAGCGCCACCAATGCTGCGCTCTCAGCGACCTGTTCCACTACCGCGTATTCCGTGAGCGCGGGCTTTGCCGGCTGAGAATCTCCACACGGGAACCCAGGATTCAAACTTCCTGAAAACTTGCGGCGAATCGCTGTTTCAATCCGCCCTGACCGCTGTTCAGGGCAGCCGTGCACGATCGCCAGATAAAGCTTGAACATGCGGCGGCGCCTTAAATCCTCAGATAAAGCGGCAGCGGCCCTTCTTGTCCGCGCCATGACCAGAAGCCCGGATGTGTCCCTGTCCAGCCTGTGCACGAGTTTCGGCGGGCCTTCCGGTCCCGAAAACCGCGCCGCCGCCAGCCCATGAATATGCAGCGACTGCCCTGCGCCGCCCTGAACGGCGATGCCGCGCGGCTTGTTGAAGACAATCAAGTGATCATCTTCGTGCAAGACGCTGGACTCAAGCCACTCCGGCATACGGAGGCGCGGCTTCACTCCCGCAGCCGGATTCTTGACCGCGTCTCCGTCGGCGATCGGCGGAAGCGAGACCATATCTCCTTCTCCGAGCCGGTCCGAGGGCTGCGCGCGGCTGTTCCCGATCCTGATCTCGCCCTTCCGGCAGAGTCTCTCTATCCGCGACTGCGGAAGATGTCGGAAATTGCCCCGAAGCCAGCGGTCGAGTCTTTGACCGGATTCTCTGAAACCGATGATCCGGGTCTGACGCCGGCTCATCCGGCAGCCCATCTGCCCAAGCCCATCCCGGCCGCCAATGCCGCGAACGCGATAACCAGACTGCCCGCGGCGTAAAACACGGCTTCGCCGGCTTTGCCGCTGTTCAGCAGGTTCCAAGCGTCAAGAGCATAAGCGGACATGGTCGTGTAGCCGCCCAGAAATCCTGTCATGATGAAGGGCGCCGGCTCCGCGCTTCCGGCCTTGCCGCCGGCCAGAGCCGCGAAAACGAAACCCATCGCCAGACAGCCGGCCGCGTTGACAACCAAAGTTCCGAACGGAAAACCGGATCCGAGAAGCCGCGCCGCCAACATGCCGGTCATAAATCTGCCGACCGCGCCGAACGCCCCGCCCGCGGCGACCTGCAGCAGCACCCATCCCATGTCCCCGGCTCCTGATCAGGAATCCGGACCGGGCCGGGTCGCCGCGGCAAGAAAGCCTTCTGTCATCAGGACTGCCTCTGCTGCCGGAGTCTGGCGAAATATTTCAGCCGTTTATTCAAATCACGCTCGAATCCGCGCTCAACAGGCTTGTAGTAGGACGGACGGGCCATGCCGTCCGGAAAGCAGTTCTGCCCCGAGAAGCCATCTCGCGCATCATGATCATACTGGTAGCCGGCCCCGAAGCCGATATCTTTCATCAATTTTGTCGGCGCATTCAAGATATGCTCAGGCGGCGGCGAGGAACCTGTTTCCTTCGCATCGTGAATCGCTGACTTGAGCGCTTTGTAAACCGCATTGGATTTCGGCGACAAGGCGAGATGAACGACCGCCTGAGCGATCGCCAGTTCGCCTTCGGGGCTTCCCAGCCTCTCAAAACTCTCCCAAGCGGCCAGACACATGGCGAGCGCGCCGGGATCGGCGAGTCCGATGTCTTCCATGGCCATCCGGGTCACCCGCCTCGCGATGAAGCGGGGATCTTCTCCGGCGCTCAGCATGCGCGCAAGCCAGTAAAGTGACGCATCCGCATCCGAACTGCGGACTGATTTGTGCAGCGCCGAAATGAGGTTGTAATGCCAGTCGCCGGATTTGTCGTAATGCGCCGCCCGCGCAGCCAAAGCCGCCGCGGCCTGTCGCGGGTCCATCGGCGATTCGGGATCCTGCAGCCAGATCTGCTCGGCCAGATTGATCACGGCCCGGCCGTCGCCGTCAGCCTGCCGGATCAGCTGTGACCGCGCTTCCGGGGTGACCGGCAACGGCCGACCGATTCTCGACTCGGCCCGGAGCAGAAGGCTGTCGAGTTCATCCTCCGCGAGCCGGTGAAGAACAAGAACCTGTGCGCGGGACAGCAGCGCCGAATTGAGTTCAAAAGACGGATTCTCAGTCGTGGCTCCGATCAGGGTGATGGATCCGTCTTCCATATAGGGCAGGAAACCGTCCTGCTGGCTTCTGTTGAAACGATGGATTTCATCCACGAACAGAACCGTGCCGACGCCGTCTGAACGCCGGGTTCTGGCGCGCTCGAATATTCTCCTCAACGCTGACACGCCGGAAAAAACGGCGCTCGTCTGCACCAGCTCCATCTCCGAATTCGCGGCCAGCAGACGCGCCAGCGTCGTTTTGCCGACACCGGGCGGCCCCCAGAATATGACTGACGTCACCGTCCGCGCCGATATGAGACGCCGCAGCGGGCCGCCGCCGCTGAGCAAATGCGGCTGACCGATGAAATCATCAAATGACGACGGCCGCAGAATGTCGGCAAGCGGCTGCGAGACGGCGGCGGCCCCGAATTCAAATCCTGATGAGCGCGGGTTCTGCAGAGCCGATTCCTGTTGCCTGACGACGGCCGGAACGTTCAGGCTGCGAGACGTCCCGCCTGGTTCGCGGACAGCCCCACCGCCGCGCTTTCCGGAGGGTTACTCGCTCGTGCGCGACCGGTCTGCGGCGCCTTGGGCATCTTTGTCGCGGTCCACAAGCTCGATTATCGCCATCGGCGCCGAATCGCCGTACCGGAAACCGGCTTTCAACACGCGGGTGTAACCGCCGTGCCTTTCCTTATAGCGCGGGCCGAGAACGTCGAACAGTTTCGCCACGTGCCGTCCCTGTTTCAGCCGTGAGGCCGCGCGCCTGCGGGCATGCAGGTCTCCGCGCTTGCCGAGGGTGATGAGCTTGTCGACGATCGACCGCAGTTCCTTCGCTTTCGGCAAGGTCGTGCGGATCTGTTCATGTTCGATCAGCGACCCCGCCATGTTGGCGAACATGGCATTGCGGTGCTCACTGGTTCTGTTGAGACGGCGGTATCCGCCCGAATGACGCATGGCTCCAGCTTCTCCCTTGGATGACAGTCGGCCGCGATGCGGCGCGGTTACGCGGAATCACCGCGGCTTGTCAATCGGTCAATAGCCGCCTTCATGCTGCTTCGAGAGTTCCTCTAAATTTTCCGGCGGCCAATTGTGATTGTCCATTCCCAGGGACAAACCCAGATCCGCCAGAATCTTCTTGATCTCGTTCAGCGACTTGCGCCCGAAATTCGGCGTTTTGAGCATATCCGTTTCGGATTTCAGGACCAAATCGCCAATATATACGATATTGTCGTTTTTAAGGCAGTTGGCGGCCCGCACTGACAATTCAAGCTCTTCAACTTTGCGGAACAGTTCAGGATTATGCTCGTCAGCCACCGGCAGTTCAGCGACCATGACGGATTTCGGATCCTGAAAATTCACAAACGGCTTCAGCTGCTCTTGAATGATGCGGGCCGCGTAGGCCAGCGCGTCCTCCGGATTGACCGACCCGTCCGTATCGATCTCAAGCACCAGCCGGTCATAATCCAGAATCTCGCCTTCGCGGGCTGATTCGACTTTGTAGGCGACCCGCTGCACAGGAGAATAGATCGCGTCGATCGGGATCACCTCGGCGTCGCCGTCGTCAGGCTGCTGTTCGGCATTGACGTATCCTTTTCCGACATTCACCGTCAGTTCGGCATCGAAGGACGCGCCTTCGTCAAGATGGCAGATCACGTGTTCAGGATTGAGAATTTCGATTCCGTTGGTGCATTGGATATCGCTCGCCCGCACGGCGCCGGCGTTCCTGGCCCTGAGATTCAGTTTTCTCGGGCCGGCGACCTTCATGCGCAGCCTGACATCCTTAAGGTTGAGGACGATGTCCGTGACATCTTCACGGATTCCCTTGATCGACATGAATTCATGCACGACCCGGTCAATTCTGACACCGGTGACCGCGGCCCCTTGCAGCGACGACATGAGGACGCGCCGCAGCGCATTTCCGAGCGTAAGGCCGAAACCTCTTTCCAGCGGCTCGACGGTGATCTTCGCCTGACGCAGACTGTCAGCCCCGGCATTGATATTCAGCGGCTTCGGTCTGATCAGCGCGTCCCAGTTGTTCTGAATCATTGCATTTCTCCAAATCGGTCACAGGCCTCTCAAAAGAGGCGGAAAATTCCGCAATCGGGTCCGCCGCGGAGCGGCGCCGGGCTAAACCCGGCGGCGTTTCGGCGGGCGGCAGCCGTTATGGGCGATGGGAGTCACATCGCGTATCGCAGTGATGGTGAAACCCGCGGCGGCCAGAGCGCGCAGGGCGCTTTCGCGGCCCGATCCCGGCCCTTGAACGACGACTTCCAGCGTTTTGACGCCGTGCTCGCCCGCTTTCCGGGCCACGTCCTCGGCCGCGAGCTGGGCCGCGTACGGAGTCGACTTCCTTGAGCCTTTGAAACCCATCGTGCCCGCGGAAGACCATGCGATCGCGTTTCCCTGGACATCGGAAATCAAAATCTTCGTGTTGTTGAATGACGAATTCACATGCGCAACGCCGGCTGCGATGTTTTTGCGCGCCTTGCGGCGGCCGCGGCTTCGATCTGCTGCCAATTCCAGGTCTCCGTTACTTCTTTTTGCCCGCGATCGGTTTGGCCGGACCTTTCCGGGTGCGCGCATTCGTGTGCGTGCGCTGGCCTCTGGTCGGAAGACCGCGGCGGTGACGGAGCCCGCGGTAACAACCGAGATCCATCATCCGTTTGATGTTCATTTGGGTTTCGCGCCGCAGCGCGCCTTCGACCGTGTAATTCCGGTCAATATGCTCGCGCAGCGACAGCAATTCGCTGTCGGTGAGCTCGTTCAGCCGCCTTGACCTGCTGATATTCAGCGCGTCGCAGATGCTGCGGGCGGTCGCATGCCCGATTCCGAATATGCTGGTCAGAGCGATCGGAACGCGCTTTTGCGTCGGGAGATTAACGCCTTGTATTCGCGCCAATTTGTTTATCCTTTCGTTGTCCGAATCAGATCCGGCGGCGCACAGGCGGCCGGCCGCCTGTCCCGGCGGGGAAAGATGAAACCGTCGCCCCGGGGCGCGGCTGCTGCGGGATTCCGCGGGATTCGATCAAGACGCGTTTGATTTTCCGAAACGGCGGATTTATCCGGACCGGGAGCCGAAGTCAAGGGTCCGCAGGCAAAAAATTTGAATGCCGATTCCCGCCGGGCACATGCGGCGGATGACCGGCGGGCTGCGCCCGGCCGGGAACTGCTGTTGCCCCGTTCCTCAGCGTCGGAAAGGCCAGGGACATCGGAAATGTCCCGGCGCATGCCCGGACGCCGGAATGACGGAGCGGTGAAGAAACAGTCAGCCGGAGAGATGTCGGAACCTGATCCGGCGGCGGGAACCTCGGGCATCAGGACAAGCCCGCCGGCATCACTCCGAATTGACCCGGCAGCCGCGGGCCGCGCCGCGGCATGGACATCGGCGGCGAACGCAGGCTGCGGCGCCGGCACGGCCGCATGGACATCAAAGCGCTCGCGCCCCGCCCGTCAGACACCTGCAGGCCCTCTGACCGGATGATCGGGGGACCGTCCCTGACGTTCCAGCCCCCGGGGCCGCCGAAAAGCCGCTCCCCTGTCAATCGCCGATGTCTTCCGTCGGCCGGAACACCATTCCCGACCAGGAATTGCTGTTGTCGTGTTCGACGACGATTCCTGTCGTCGCACCGACAATCCCGGCATTGATCTGACGGTCGCTTCGATACTGAAAGCCGACGATTTCCGCCCACAGCGGGGTGTGCACGGCAACGCGGCAGATGTCGCCGTGCCGGTGAGCGGAAATGAACCCGTGCAGTCCGCCGGCCATCGGCTGAATGACATTCAGGTCTATCCGCGGCGGCCAGTCATCGCTGCCGGCGTTGTCCGCGCCGTCATCACTGCCGTTGGACTGCGCCGCCCGGTCTTCCTGCAGTTTCGCATCGGAATAGGCCTGGTAGATAATCGCGTCGGCTCTGTTTTTCTGTAGCTGCTTGCGCTTCTCCAACTCTTCGGGAGTCAGCTGCGAATCGCTCTTTCCGGGATACGGGTCGTTAAATTCGCCGGCCGCATATTTGGCCGCATGGCTGTCCCAGAATGGACGGCTCGCTTCGAAGTTTTCCTTATCCTCCTTCGCGAAATCGCCGGTGGTGACCTTGCCGTCGAAATTCCTGTCGAAAAGGGCGACATCTTGATCGTCTCCGATCGGAGTCGGCGCGAACGGGAAAGATACCGGAATCTGACTCAACCGCGTGCGGGCGACCGGCTCGTGGGTCTGGAGTGTCTTACCGCCGTCAATGACGGCCGACACGAGAACCGGAGGTTTCGGAAGCGGCGGCGGCGGGCACCATTTGCTGTCTCCGCGCAGTACCGAGGCGGAATTCGTGTAACTGCCGTTCTGGAAACTATGCTTGACGGAGGCGACCTGCCAGTTTCGCACGCCGCCGATCTGCAGATCCAGGCTGAGCAGACGGCCGGGTCGGATCGCAGGCATCCCGGACACCAGATTGACGCGCAGCATCTCCGCGTGGGCGCTCTGCAGCACCATCTGCCCGCGATCCTGCGCTTCGTCCAAGCTCACGCTGGGCCCGAGAAAAAGCCGGCCGACAGCGCCGCCGGGGCCCAGCCGCCGCAAGGATCCGAGCGAAGGATCGTCCAGCAGCTGTCCACGAAGTTCGAGGCCTGGCTGGGCTTCAATAGAAGTGATCAATGCGCATCCCGGCCCCGCCTGGGCTTCGGTTTCCGTTCCGCCGTCCACAAGCACCTGCACCTTCAGAGCTCCGCTGCTTGGCGGCACACGGTCCGACAGACGGACCGTAACCGACCCGTCTTCGACGTTTCCCAGAAGCTCGAAGCGCAGTCCGACCCGCCCCAGGAAATCACCCAGCCATTCCGACAACGGCTGACCGACAGCGATGGCATAGGGGATGTCGGACAGCGCGCTGCGCATGTCCTCGACGATTTTGACGGCCGGAAGCCGGGGAACCAAGGGTGTCAGACTCGGACGTCCGTCGCCGCCCGCGGCGAGCGACAATGCGCCGCCGAGTATCTGCCCCGCGGAGGAAGACTTGTAAACTCCCCATACCTGCTGCGCGGACAGGTAACTCACCGGATCCACCAATGTCACGGAGCAAGCTCCCGCGAGATGCTCTCCTTCGATGTCCATCGGCTCGACCCGGCTGATCATGCACGGCCAAGCCCGCAGGCCGATCCCCCGCAAATTATCGTCATCGCCGCCCATGGCAAGATGCAGTACGGCCTGATATCCGGGGATGATTTTCTGGGACAATGCTGAACCAAGCAAGGTTCCGAGACTGACCGGCGAATCGCCGCGAGTGACGAGGGCCGCCGTCGCCTGCCAGCCGCCGTTGTATTTCTCTTCGAGCGAAAAAGCCGCCAAGTTAAGGATCACCGGATCCTGGTCGGGAATTTCCAGATAAGCCAATTGCGGAACGCTCGTGCCGCTCGGATTCGCCGGCGCGGTTGTCGTGCTCATTTCATTCTTCTCCTGCTCATCGGATCATGTCAGCGCGGCGCATCGATGTCACCCGCCTATCGCAACACCAGTTTGACGAACTGGCCGGGAACAGCCGTGACGCCGGGCGCGTTCGTGGAATTCTGAATCGTCATGGCCGTCAGCCGCCAGGACGGCATGCCGCCGACGAAGTAACTCATGGAGCACAGCAGCGGCCGCCCCATCATCATGATCGTTCCGCTTGCGACTCCCCCCATGGCCCCGGCCTCGTCGCCGTTGGTCATCATGTACTGGCTGCCCTGATTGAGTTCCGGCATGCAGTTGATCATGATGGTGAAGTAAGCCGGCAGCACAACGCCGTTGTTAGCTATGTTCGGAAAGGGCGCCGGAATGGCGAACGGGGGGGTCATGCACACGTCGGGCATCGCCATGCTCATCCCGGCGCCGTAGGTCATGCAAAACATCGTTCCTGTTCCTTGTGTGTTCGGGGTCTTCGGCGACTCAGGTTGAAATGTCCATCGCCGCTCCCTCCTTGACAACGCCGCAGGTGCGGACACGGTTCCTCGGAAGCATCTGCGGCGGTTTCTTGGTCTTGCCCATTTTCTTCATGACCGCGGCGGCGATCAGCAACGGGATCAGGGCGACCAGCGAAACGAGTCCGGCCCCGATCTCTACGAACGGACAAACACCGCCGCCGATCTTGAGCATCAGCTTGCCGATGCGCTTGGCGCCCTTGTCAGGGGCCTCACGCCCGGGCGATCCGACGATCGGCTCCAACACGACCGCCGTTTTCCGCACGTAAGCGCCGGTCGCCCAGGCCACCGGCCCGTCGGCGGAACGGTAGCCCAGAGCCGCGGTGTAGTTGCGGAACCCCGCCACCCGCGCACAGCCTCCGTAGATATCACCCGACATCACTCCGGCGACCGTCGTTGACAGGCCCGCCAGGATCTGCGCGTACGCACCGCCGCAGATGATGCCTTCCATGCCGATCAGCCGCGAAATGCCGCCTGTCCAGACACGGTTGACGGTGCCGGTCACCGTGGTTATCCGTTCGCCGATCTCGATCTCGGCCGGACCCTCCACGACCAGCTTGTCCTGCTTGGCGACAGCGGAAGCCAGATTGTGATCGAAACGGTTTTCATGATCTCCGGTGACTTCGGTCTTGAGGGCTTTCCGGGCATAGCTCGCGTAGGTTCCCGGCACCACGGTCACGCGCCGCCGGTCGCGGCTGCGCAATCCGCCGACCGCGATGATGTCCAGCTGGAATTCCCTCAGCCAAGGAACACCGCCCGACTGCAACTGGCTGTCGGAAAGATTGGCTGCCGAAATCAGCGCGTCAAGCGTGGGCCTGCCTTCCAGATCCCAAGTCTGAAATTCATCCGGGCTCTCGCCGGCGCCGCCGGCGGGTTGTTCTGTCGCTGCCATTCGTCAGTTCTCCATGGTGACACCGGATCCCGGCGAGCTGAGTTGCATGCGCATGGCGGTGTTATCCACCAGGCAGGCGAAGGATTCCGTCCGCAGAACCCAGTCGTCGACCAGCTTCCTCGCCAGCGTGACCCGAGCGAGCGCCGCATGCGCGTACACCATGTGGGCGCGAATGCTGGCGGCGGCGATTTCCACGCGAACGAGGTCGGCTTCCAGCCATCCCCCCCAGGCCATGAAGTCGGACCAAGCGCACACTTTCAGGCTGACGCCGGCAATGGTGTTGACATAAGCCCCGCCGATGATCGCTTCCGACTCCATGCTTGCGAGCATGCCGACGCCGCCGTCGACGCGTTCGTTGATCGAAGCAAGCGCCATGATGTTTTCAGAGTGCGTCACCGAACGCTCGTAACGTCCCTTCACCCGGCGCAGACGACTCCGCCGCTGAAGGCTGTAGTCGCCCCGGGAGCGCAACTCGCGCCGATTGAGATGGATGTCCTCGTCGCCGGTGATTGTCCGCGAGAGATCCTTCGCTACGTCCACCCTGAGATCCAAGTCGCTGACAAGCCCCTCGCGCCGGAACAGTTTTCCGGCGTGATTGCCGCCGGCGGCATCGTTTCCGTTATCCGCAGTCATATCCGTCATCCGCTCATAGCTCTCACAGTGCCCCGGAAATCCGCGCCGATGATGTTTTCGGGCCGGAACTTCGCGCCGTCCACATCGGCATCGGCGAACACGGCGCGGGACAGTTCGGTATCGGCGAAATCGACCGACCGGAGCAGCGACCCGAAGAACCAGGCATCGGCCGCCTTCGTCCGCGTCCAGACGCTGGTCGCCATCGAACATTTCAGGAACCGCGCCCCTGACAGTTCCGCATCGGCGAACAGCGCGCCGCTGAAATCGCAGTTCTCGAACCGGCACCCCGCGTCCATCACGACCTTTGTGAAGACCGCGTTCGTGAAGCCCGTCTCGTCGAACCGCGTCCGGACGAATCGCGATTCATCGAAATGGGTCTGCGCCGGAAACCCGCAGGTGCGGGCGCGGACATCCTCGAACACACTGCCCGGGAATCCCTTCGTAGTGGCCCAGACCTTGAACATGGACACGCGCTCGAAACGGCTGTGCGGCGCATGTGTAGCCGCATAGGTCACCTCCTGCATCTCCAGATCGGTCAGCGCCGTGCCGATCATCAGACTGTCGGTCAGCTGAACTTCCTTCCAGGCGCCGCCCCGGAAGCTCAGACCGCGCATGGCGGCGCTGACGAATGAAACCCGCTCAAGCCGGCACTCCTGGAACCGGCAGTCGACGAGCGCGGCCTCCATCGGCTGCAGATCCTGAAAACCGCATTCGAAAAACTCGCAGTTCCCGAAGGCCGCGCGCCCGAAGTTAACCGAGTCGAAACGGCAGTTCCGGAAGACGCAATCCTCGAAACTGCCGCCGGCGAAACTCGAGGAAATGAATTCCACGTCCTCGAATTCCACGGAACGCCATTGCGTTTCCTCGGCCAAGAGCCTGTCGAACCGGACGGACGAGAGACTCGGATCTGAATCGCCGTTGAACACGGCGGAGGATATGTCAGTGTGAGGGGCGAGGCTGTCTTCCGTTATCCGTTTCGCCGCCGCGGCACCGAACCGGCTGCCCTCGGCTTCGACAAGGGCCGGCCAGTAGAGCGTCGGCTGGCTGGTCAGCATGCGGGTCTCCGCAAGCCGCGCCAAGACTTCGTTGGCGTCGAGCTGCTCGGCTCTGCCGTTGCGGATTCCGTCTGCGATTCCCTGTTCATGGGCACTGGAATAGGGCGCCTGCAGCCGCAAACGGATTTCATTCTCCAGCCGCGAACCGCGGACCACCGGCACGCGCGGTTTGTCCGGGTCGGCTTCCGGCTCCGGAAAACCGGCTTCCTCGTGCCGTTTCTTGGCCGCCGCGAGAACGCCTTGCGCCACTTCGTCGACCGCATTCGCGTCCGGCACCTCCTCGTCCTTCACCAGCTCTTCCATCTCCGCGGATGCTCCCCCGGGCGTCTCCGCGCCGGCTGCGAACGGGTTCTCTTCCGGGGCGTTGATTTCCTCCTTGATCCACTCCTGCGCGGCTTCATGGCGGGCCGTGAACGGATCCCCCTCTTCTGCCGCGGCCAGCGGGGACACCCATGCCGCAGCCAAAGCGGCCGGCAGCAGCGGCCGGTCGTCGAGGGCCTCCCGCGGATCCTGCCAACGGTCCGCGGCAATCGCCGCCCAGTGCTGCGCATCCTTCTCCGGACCCGCCGCGTCTTCCAGCGCGGCCACGACGGCAACCACCGACTCCCCCAGCAGATCGTCGCCAAGTTCAACGGCGCAGCGCCAGAACAGGGCCCCGAGGTCAGATTCCGGCAGCAGCGCCAAAGCGTGGATGCGCACGGTCTCCGCCACCCACTCGCCCGAAGAGCGGCCTGTCGTCACCGCCACGCGGTAACGGGGCAGATTTGTTTCGACATCTTCGCCCGACAGCCCCGCGAACTCAAGCGGCGCCCCCGGGAACAGCGTCTCGGTCCAGAACGCTTCATGCGCTTCATAAAGGACCGCCTGTTCGGCATCCGCGGGCCAGCCGATGCCGGACTCCTTGCTCGGCGCGCCGACCCTGCGGATACGCGTCGGGTGCTCGAAAGGCGTGACACCGAGCCACAGCGGACGCTTGCCGTCCGAACGATCAATGATCAACGGCTTGCGCTCGTCGTCCGGTCCGCCCCGCCCCCCCGGGTTGTCTTCTTCATGCCAGCAGGCGGTCTCGGGCCCCAGTCCGAGTGCTGCCCCGGGCTGCTCAGGATCGGGGAACAGCACGAATCCGGCATCGACTTCGGCGCAGCGCAGGTAAGCGTCACGCGATTCATCCGTCACCGGCGGAACAGGACCCAGCACCAGTATCTCCGCTCCGGGAAGCGGTGTCATAGTATCCGGAACCGCATCCGGCCCGCCGATTTCCGCGATCGTCTTGTACCAAACCGCCGGTTCAACGGCTGATCCGTCTGAAATTCGGAACGGCAGAAACGCCGAGGCGCACAGCACGGCGCCGCGGCCGGGAACCTCAAGCGGCCGCGCGCCGAGGCCGATTGCCTGCGGATAGACCAAAGAGCGCCCCTCATTCATTGTCATCCTCATCGAACGCCGTGTCCAGATCCCTGTCAGGCCAGAATCCGAAGCCCCGCCATTCTTCCGTGTTCTGGCGGATCACGACACCCGCCGAGGCATTGCTTACATCCAAGCCGAGTTTGCGGTCGTCGCGGTAGCTGAAGCCGACGATTTCGGCATGCGTCGGGCTGTGCACGGCGATCCGGCACAAATCGCCTTGCCGATGGGATGTCACGAAACCATGCTGCCCGCCCGCCATGGGTTCCATGACCGGCAAGTTGACGGGATCGGTCCAACCTTCAGCGGCAGGCACGTCCGCGCCGTCGGCCGGAGCAGGATCCCCCGCATTCTGCCCGTTCTCTGCTGCCGCCTCATCAGAGTCTTCAGTCGCGATGGAACCGAATTGGAATACGACCGGGATTCTGCCGAGGCGGTCTCTGGCAATGACCTCGCCGCGCTCGGACTTGCCGTCATCAATAACAGCCGATACGATGACGCCCCCCGTCGCGTCGATTTTCGGAAGGCGCAGCGGGAATCCATCCTTGACCAGCGACGCAATGTTGCGAATCCGTCTCCGCGCGAACAGGTGCGAAGTTTCCAGAACCTGCCATTGCGTGGCGCCGAGGACCGACTGGTTGGTGAACCGGACCGCGCGTCCGGCGAGCATGCCCGGCTGACCGGAAACAATCCGGAGAGAAACCAGATTCTGGCTGGCGCGTTCTCCCCTGAAGGTTGCGCGCAGTCCAGCTTCATCGACCAGGACATCGGGCGATGTTTCGATGTTCTCAACCGATCCGGGATTGCCGAGGCGGCGGGCATCGCCCATCACCTGGTTGTCGAGCACGGTTCCGCGCAGGGGAACCCCTGAGGACACCCGCAAGGCATCAACCGTGGAGTATTTCGCGCCCACCTCAACCGCAGCGTTCTCGTCTTCCGTCTCAAGCTGCAATTCGACGGGATCGAGGTTCGGCCGACCGTCGCGCAGGGTCAGTTCCAAGTCCCCCGATTCCGATCCGAGAAAGCCGATGCTCAGGCCGAGACCGCCGAACAATCGCGACAGCCACAGGCCTAGAGGCTCACCGGCAGCGACCGCATACGGCAAAACTTCCGCTGAACTGCGCAGCTGCTGCTTAATCCTGACGGGAGGCATGTCCGGCAAAGCCGGCGCCAATGTCGGACCGTGCCCGACTCCGGCTGCCAAGGAAAGCGCTCCGCCGAGAATCTCTCCGGGCGAAGCCTCCTTGAACACCCCCCAGATCGGACGCGCGGAAAGATAAGAAAGCGGATCGCTGATCCCGAATTCCGCTTCCCACGCATCGTCTATCCACACGGTCCGGAAACCGGTCAGCACCGCCGGCCAGGTGCGCAACAGCCCACTGTCACTTTGAATCTTCAATTGAATGACAACGCCTTTTCCGGGCAGCCACTTGTGTTTTCCCGCGGCATTCCAAACCTGCCAAGGCTTGTCCGCGCGCCGCCTTCGTCCGCCCTTGCGCCGTATTTTCATCGGAACGTTAATCCGGCCCACCCATCCGCCGGCGCGCAACTCGTCAATGAAGAAACTTCTGATCTTGACAGTCTTCGCGGCGGTTTGATCGGCGCCGCCGGCCGCCGGTCCGTTGTCTCCGGCCGCTGTATTGACGGCTGCCATATAAGCGTTCATCTTGGTCATGTCCGTTCAACTTCTGCTTTCAGCGCGCGGGGAACCGCAGCGCCGGCCGTCAGGAGCGCATCGCGCACGAGCTGCGTTCTCCCTGACGCACGGGGACAACCTCGCGGGCCCGGCGCCGGGGCCTGCTTCCGATGCCGGCCAATCACGCCGAATTCCATGGCTTCCCCCATGGCAATATTCTGCGGCGGCCGCTGAAACCTCTGAAGTCGGCCAGATCGGCCGCACTGCCGGGAAAAGAGGGAGGCGAAACGTCGCTCGCGAATCTGAAACCTCTGTTCCTGCTTTCCCTGGCATCAAGAAGCAGCCTTCCCGCTTGCGCTGCGCTTCTCTCCGCAAGGGGGCGGGTTGATGCGCCGTAAAGGACGTCGCCGACTTCGGTTTCGATAGCCGTGTCGCCTGCGTTCGCATTGTTTGCCGCGGATCCCGATTCATCGGCTGTAATCCGGCTCTTGCTCGCATCGTCGCCGAAACCGGGCGGGCACTGGCTGGGGGGGCGGGCATAATCCGGATCATCCCCGAGCTCATTTCCGATCAGATCGCGCCGCTTCGTGTACCCGTCTGTCTGGCCGTCCGCGGCATCGCCGCCCGCTGTCAACGGCATCGCTTCGCCGGAATGGGCGTTCCTCACCGCCGGGGTGGTTCCGGTATAGAAGAAAATCCCCGCATAGGCGGCGTCAGCAACTTCGGTCGCATCGACACGCCCGCTGGCAGTCTCAGTTTCTTCTTCGCCTTCCGCCGGCACGTCCCATGGCCTGCCTTGGCGCAAATATGTCCGCTCCCGGCGTCTTCCGCTCCGCTGGGCCGGTATTTCCGATTCCCCGTCCTCATTGTCATCGTCTTCAAAATCGACCCCCGAAACCGCAAATTCATCGCTTGAGGAGTTGTCTACGCCGTCCGGCTCATCCCAACGCACGCCGTACGCGTCGATTTTCGGTCTCCAGCTGCCGTCGGCGAACATGTCCGGAGCCCCGCCGGCATTTCCCGGGCCGGGGTTTCCTGCGGGAGTGGATGAAGAAGGCGCAGGCTGCCCATTGCCTCCCCGCAGCATATTCAGGCTCAGCTCCCAGATTCCGACCTTATATCCCGCCCGCAAACTGCTTGCCAAAAACTGGAAAATGTGCGGCCCCAGCGAATCTATGGTGCGGAACCTCGAAACCGTGCGGAAGCTCTGCGGCGGCGGCGGCGAAGCCGTGCTGGGCATGATTTTGATGACCGCTTCGCGCAGGACACCGGCCACGGAGTCGGATATCGCGAGCATGTCGTCATCGAAATAAAGACGCCGGCCAGCGTTGAGGTAGCTGTCGATCACCGCGTTCGGATCAATTCCCCGGCGCGCCTGATAACGGACTGATTCCAGAACCACTTCAAGGTCGGCGACGACATCATACGCAGCCGGGCGGCTTCCGAGATTTCCCTCATACACGAACCGCGACCACTTGTCCAGAGATGTCGTCCAGCCGTGATTGATAGAGTCATGCCAAGTCCGCTTTGACCGCATGCTCCAATAGGGCGACATGAGTTCTTCAAGCTCAGCGTTCCGGCCCACGAAGGGTTCGAATGCGCTCTTGAACTTTTCCAAGTCGACATCGGCCGGGAAGGGGGCCCCGCTTTCACCGATAAATCTCTGAACGTAGGGAGTGGCAACCGGATCCAGATCGTGGGCGCTGTAGGGAGCCGGATCCGTGTAGGTTTTCCGGTACACCTCCTCGAGATGCTCGGTCAATCCGAAACGCCGCAGATATTCCTCATCATACAACTTGGAAAGATTGCGATATTCCTCCACGGCAGCCGCCGTCCGTTCCTTGCGGCTGCCGTACGTGAAAAGTTCATGCCAGTTCTGGGCTTCGGCCTGCCGTGTGTTTTCGATAATCTGGCTGCGGTACCAGATCACCTCCCAGTTCTCCAGTTCGGTCAGGTCGCCGCCGAGAGGCTCAAGTGCACGGTGCACGTCTCCGACGCTCACCGCATCCCCGGGCAGGATTCTTCGTTCCGGCCGCTGCGGCAGATTCCTGAGCAGCCCCGCGATTTGGTCGCCGATAACGGACTGCGGCTTGCGCACATCCGGATCCCGCAAGATTCTTGCCACAGAATCATACAACTCCTGCAGGCCTTCCACTTCGGCGACGTATCTCGGAACCAGCGCGTCTGTCTGATGCGCGGCCTGGTATTTCGGACGCGCCATGGCATCAAGGATGTGGGGCAGCGGATCCTGACCGTTCTCAATAGCTGTCCTTACACGGTTGATGCCGCTTAATTTCTGAGCCTGTTTTTGCATCCCTAGTTCCGCCGGCCTCGAATCCTTGCCAGCCTCGATCAACTCCTGCATCCTCATCTGTTCGCTGGCTATCGCCTCCGCGATCCGCTCGTTGAGTTCATCCAGCTTCGCGAGAAGCAATTCCGGGTCAATGCGGGTATCCAGCGGCACCGTGGGTTTCAGCAGGGCGGCTTCGGATTTGCGTTTCGCCGCGCTGATGGCAGCGAACATCTCGGAGTCAAACTCTTCCAGCGCCTGCCGCAACTCCTCGACCCGCGTCGGATCGCCCTCGGCCGCCTCAATGGCGTCAAGAATGGACCTTCGGATGTCTATGAATCGTTTATCGGGCGCCTCCTTTGTTGCCGTAACCGCTTCAAGCCCGGCCAAATCGGTTCCCCGGTCTGAAATCTTGGCGTAGTGATCATTGATCCACTTTCTGACTTTATCGGTCTGATCGCCGTATTCATGCTTCGTCACCGGGATGTTGTATTTGTCAATAAAGTCCAGACTCCAGTCGTGTTGTCTGTTGAATGTCTGCGTGATTTCCGTAGCGGCTTCCGTATTCGTGCCCAAATGCCAAGCGTAGGTGCCTTGATCTCCGGAATTGCGCTGCCAGAGGGCATTCTTCTCGAACTGCCAGAGATATTCCTCCATGTCGAAGTCCGGATCCGACCTTCGCAGGAGATCTTCCCAGTAAGCCCGGACTTCCTCCAGCACGCCGAGTTTGATGTACGAACTGGGATTAGCGGCATTCTCGGGATCTTTCGCGATCGACTTCTTGATGAAGTCCTCGGCCATCGTGAGCGCTTCTGTCGGATCAAGGCCTTGTTCGACGCCTTTCCGAAGATTGTCCAAGTATTCGAACCGAGGACCGGCGCTCTGGAGGTCCTCGTCCGTGACCGCCGTGCCGAATTTGCGGAAAGCGGCTTCGGCCTTGTCATTGATCGCATTCAGGAGTTTGGTCTTGTCAATGCCTTCGGGCAGTTTTTTCCAAGGGTATGCCGCATAGGCATCGGCTGTTTCGGTCGTATCCTTCAGAATTCTGTAGGATGCGGCATCATAGCTGTTCAGCAGATCTTCCAGATGCTGGAGGTCTGTCGTTGTGTCGTCGCTTACCCAAGTCGAGACCATTCGCCGCTGTTCTTCAAGCAGTTCCGCTATCAGATCCCGGACTTGGTCCGGTTTGGGATTCGGACCCAGATCCCGCCCCATGAGCAATCGGGCGTCGGGCGGCAAAACCTCATCGTAATACGCATTGGCCAGATCCTGGAGCTGATCCCGCCCTTCGGCCAAAGCCTGCATAACGCGCGGATTGTTCGGATCACCAGGAGTGCCGAGCTTGGACTTGACGCGGCTGGATGAATAACGTTCGTTGAGCTTTGCCCATTCGTCTTGAAGATCGAAGTCGTCCGGAATCCCATAGAGTTTCCGGAATTCCTCGGTTGACAGCGTCTGCGGTTCAGGCCTGGGCGGCGGCGGTATGGGCAGATCTGCCAAAGGATCGCGATTGCCCGGCGGCAAGTTCGGCGAAGGCGATCCCATGTCGGGATCGCGCGGGCCAGTGGGCGGCGGAAGAATCTCGCTCTCATCACCGATGAAATCATAAGGCCCTTCCCGGCGCCGGCCAGGCGGCACGACATCGTCGGGATCTTCGTAGCCGCTGCGGACCGGCGGCCTCCGGTCCCCCATGTCGGGATCGCGCGGACCGACGGGCGGCGGCACGACATCGTCGGGATCTTCGTAGCCGCTGCGGACCGGCGGCCTCCGGTCCCCCACCATGTCGGGATCGCGCGGACCGACGGGCGGCGGCACGACATCGTCAGGATCTTCGTAGCCGCTGCGGACCGGCGGCGTCCCATCCACCATGTCAGGATCGCGCGGACCGACAGGAGGCGGCATATCGTCCGGAAACTCGTAACCGGAGCGGACGCCCGGCGTCCCATCCACCATGTCGGGATCGCGCGGACCGACAGGAGGCGGCATATCGTCCGGAAACTCGTAACCGGAGCGGACGCCCGGCGTCCCATCCACCATGTCGGGATCGCGCGGACCGACGGGCGGCGGCATATCGTCCGGAAACTCGTAACCGGAGCGGATGCCCGGCGTCCTATCCCCCGCGTCGGGATCGCGAGGCCTGTAAACCACGTCATCGTAAATCGTAGCCACATTCTCATAAACAGGATCATCCGCGACGTCACGGACGATATCCAGTTTCTCGCCCCGGGATACCGTTGGGACCGGCGGCGACCTGTCCCAGCCCAGCCTGGCCAGATACCTCTGCCTGTCCTGACTGTTTTCAATCAACCGCTCCAGTTCTGCGCGGCGGACTGTGTCACTGGCATCGGTGTTTTTCAGCATGTCCTTCAGCTTGGCTTCCATGACTTGAAGCCGCTGGTATTTGTTCAGCCCCTGTTCATCCAGCCCCTCTTCCATTGCCTGCAGTTCTCGGGCAAGTTCAATACGCGTCTGCTTTCGCTTATCCCGCGCGAAGCGTTCACGCTCAGTCTCCAGGATTTTCTCATGGTAGCCCTCCGTTCGCTCCGGCACCTCAGGCGGCGGCTCATCGGAATCCACGCCCCGGAGCGTTCCCTCATCGCCTTCCACGTCTCCGATATCATCCGCACGACGCACATCTTCAAGATCCTCGCCGCCATCCGACACATCGGCACGAAGGACGGAGTCAGTATCCATATCAACAACATCATCGCTGAACCTGACTCTGCGGCGAGATGTATCAGACGATGTCGTATCGCCGGCCCGCCTGAGATCCTCCGTGTTATCGACGTCATCCAGCATCCCCGGATTGCCGGCCGGCGGCACCGGCGGCGGCGTTGACGAACCGCCCTCCGGTCCGCCGCCTCCGCCTCCCTCTCCGCCCGAACTGAGATCACGGATTCCAGCGGCGACCTTGACAAGCTGCCTGAAGCCGGTCGCCATCGTCGTGAACACCGCACCTGAGAAATAAGCCGTGCCGGCCAGATGTGATCCCGACGTATACTCGCGCTCCATATGGTTGACGTAAAGTTCGACGAACGCGAGGTCCGCGGCCGCCGTCGCGATCTTTTCTTCCATTCCTGTCAAGCCGATAAGCCACAGATCCAGAGTGCTGATGCGCGTGCCGATTCCCGCGACCATATTGTCGCTCATCCCGGACAGTGTAAGCACGGCGCCGGCCCAGGTTTCCGTCATCGCACCGCCGAGCAGCGTCATGTCGCTGTGCACCGTCAGGTCCATCCGGCCCTGGATATGCGTCTCGAAACCGGAAGCCCGCGCCTGAGACGAATGTGAAACATGCTCGCTTAAAGTCCCGCCGACATCCAGTGTCTCGTCTCCGGTCACCTGATCGTTCGCACCGCCGGAACCGATCTCGATCTGCTCGCTGTCTCCCCGATGCTTGGCGTCATCTCCGGAAATAATTCTCAGCACTTCGCTGCGAATTTCGAGCGCGTAGTCAACTTGAGCTCTGTCGGCGGTCGTGCTCGCCGGCGATGTTGCTGTCAATTGCTTCCTCCTCCGTTCGGGCCAAGCGGCGCACTGCGTCCCGACGATTGACCCGGCAGGTTCGGAGCGGCCCGGCGACTCACCGGACGCCTCCTGCCGGAAAAATTATGTTTCAAGCATCCATCCGCCCAAACATGCCGGATCAGCGGCACCGCCACTTCGCCGGCCGATCCGAAACCTTCGAACGCGGCCCGGCAAGATGGCGGCGCGTGCGGAACTGCATTCCTCGTCGAGCCTCTGGCGGCCTCATGCTGACTCGGGGCGCTGAACATCGCAAAATCAGAAATTGATGGTCTGAAGCTCGCTTGACCAACCGCCCGAAACAGTGCCCTTTTCGGCGCCGTCAGAGTAGTGCTTGTAGGACCACTTGATGTTCGAATACTCCAGAGTGAACACCTCTTCCGGCTCCTCTACCGGCGCCTGTTCGGCCGGATCCACCGGAGTCTCGGTGTCAACCCGGGTCACATAGGTATTGCCGAGTTCAACTGTCTCGGCAAGACGGTTTTCGCCGCCCACCATCTGCATTCGCGAAATTGTGACCGTGCCGAGATTGGCTCCCGCCGCGCATGCGTGGCGCAACGCGGGCGAGGCCTTGTCGAGCTTGTGGCGCAACTCGATGCCGCCGTGCTGCGAGGCGCCCTCGGTACGGGTCGAGCCATGCGTGACCACCGGCAGGTCGATGGCGTGGCGCATTGTCTGGCACTCGATCTGTTTTTCGAAACCGCTCTTGGTCGCTTCCCCATCAATGGAGGAAATCTTGACTAGGATGTCTGACATTTGAATTCTCCTTCATGTCTCATGCCGCGCACGGAATCGCCGGCGGCATGTTTTGTTCAGTATGCTGCCGCGCCGCCTTACGCCGCGGCGCTTTCAACGCCTCTGGCGAAATCCCAGCCCTTCGAAATCTGGCCGGCGGACATGCCTTGCTCAAAGCCCGTATAAGTCCAGACAACCTGTGACGGGTTCAGCCAAAGGCGCTCGATCTCCGTGTTGCGTTCGGCGCCTTCGCCGACTCCCAGCATCGCCCGCGGCGAAAGCCGAACCTGTGAAGAGGACCCGCGCGCCAGTGGTCCCAGGACGGAGACCACGCCGAGCGAGGACGGCGGCGATACATCCCCTGTCGACACAAAATGAGGCTGATAGGCCCCCCCGGTCTCGTCAAGCGTGCTCCACTCGATCCGCGAAACAAAGGTCTCCAGCAATGCGAACCTCATATACGCGACCGCCCCCGTCTCGATCGTCCGGAAAAAGAAGATCGACACATTGCCGAGATTCTTGCCCGCCGAACAGGCTTCCGCCAGCTTCGGGCTCGCGCGGTCCTTGACGCGGGTCAGCTGGATGTCGGATTGCCGGGCGGTACCCGCTGTCCGCGCTGCGCGCTGTGCCCCGGATCTTCTTGCGGTCGGCACTTCGATCGTGTCACGAACCGCAATCGCTTCGCACATGTCTTCGTAATCCTTCAGTGTGCTCTCGCCCTGAATATCCGGAATATTCATGATTAATGACGCCATATCACTCTCTCCATAAGTTATGTGATCTTCATTCTGCCCAGAATCGGACTGTCACGAATCATTACCGTCCCATCCGGATTTGTCAAGTTGTTTTTGGTGCAAATGCTGCAAATAGTATCAAATAGTTCAATAAATCGCAATTTCGCCGATTGTTTGCCGCCGTTCAGGCCATTTTCAGGTTATTTCGTGCCCGTCAGAAAAACCCTGTTTTCGGCGGCGTCCGGCAGCGGCTCCGCCCGGTCGATCCGCCAGCTAGGTTTGCCAGAAAACCTATAACCAATTGAATTCAAAGAGTGATTCACCGCTTTCAGTGAACGAAGATTTTCCTGTCTTGACCAGATTCACGCTGTTTCTAACTTGAACGGGCAATCACAGCATCACAATTGAGGAAATGATCAATGCGCACGCCGCCGGCGTCGACCGCCGGTTCAGAAACGACCGTCCGGGTTTCCGGGCGATCGACGGGTTTCTGAGAAAACACGCGGTGCGGCGGGTCGTCATCGAAGCGACCGGGCGGCTCATCAGTCGCTGCATGATAAGGGTTACGAAGTCTGCGTCGCTGACCCCCACTGGGCGCGGCGCTTCGCCGAAGCGACCGGGCAGCCAGTGAAAACCGACAAGACGGATGCGGGGATGCTCGCCGCCTTCGCCGCGGCCTTCGCCGAATCTCCCGGCGACCGAGCCGAAATCCGCGTTCCTTAACCGCCTTGATGATCTCACAGCCGCCCGCGGGCAACTGGTTGAGACCATTAAGAAACTGCGCCGGCGCCGCGATGATCCGCAGGACGCGTCAGCGAAGAAAGCCATGGACAAAGCCGCTGAAGCCGCCGAGCGGCGGAAGGAAACTCTCGAAACCGGCATCGAGAAGCATATCAAGAGCGATCCCGGTCAGGCCCGCGCTTACCGCATCCTGATGTCCGTTCCCGGCATCGGACCGGTCACGGCCGCCGCTCTGCTCGGCTGGCTCGGCAGCCGGCAGGCCGCGGCTCTCGCCGGAACCGCACCGTTCGCCCGCGACAGCGGCGCTGAGAAAGACGCCCAGCGCATCCGGGGCGGACGCTTCCGCCCGAGGCGCGCCCTCTGCATGGCGGCTTTGACGGCTCTGTGCGCGTCAATAAAGATATGTCCGCATTTTATCACCGGCTCACCGGGCGGGGGAAATGTCATAAGGTCGCCCTTGTCGCCGTCATGCGCAAGCCGGCGGTCCTGGCGAACAAGCTGCTGCGCGAACGGCGCGGCTGGTAAAAACACGCCCCGTCCGCGTCCGGAACGCGGAGCTGCGCTCCGAGACCGGCCGATTCAGCGGCCCGCGGCGGCGGCTGCGGTCTCCTGAACAGGCGGAGCTTCCATGTCACGGTTCCATGAACCAAGGGACCATCGACCCGACCCGGCCTGGCGGGGACATTCGCCCCCGCTTCCCCTTGCCGGCAGCCGCCGGCAAGGGGAAGCGGGGGAAGCTGAGACAGGACAGCACGGCTGCGGATGAGCGGTGAAATTAAAGTTTGCTGCAGCTTCGCGCCGAGCAACCCCTGTGGATGACTGCTTATGGAATTATCCTTGGTTTGATTCATATGAGGAACCGTGACAATACCTATTGCATATCTGATCAGCCGCATATACTAGCAGCTTCGGCCGCAACTGGATCACCTTGCAAAAGCAGACGGTCGCCATTGCTGCCTGTGACCTTGATGTTGAACCGGATAAAGTGAATTTTAGATGAACCTTCGCAAGCTATACGAGCATCTTGATGCGGATGCGCGCCGTGTGCTGCATGCCACGGCGGACAAAGCGGCCCGGGAAGGCCGCAAGAGCATCACGATAGAGCAGTTTCTTCTCGGCCTGCTGCGGGACCGCACAGTCGGCCCCGATGTGACATCTGCGCTTGACCGTGCCAACGTCGAGTCGGCGAGGGTCGAGTCGGCTTTGGCGACTAAGGTCGCCGCAGAAGCGCGCTTGTCGGACGGCCGTCTTCCTTCCTTCGACGAGACACTGGCGCACCTGCTTCGCGAGGCTTGGTCCTTGACCTTTGACGAATACGGGCAAACAAGTGTCTCGCCCATTCGTTTCTTTGAAACGCTTATCCGTAACGGAGACGCCTGGCCGCAGCTGGTGGCATCGCTGCCGAGCCTGAACCGCGCCGATGTCGCGAGCCTTGCCGTATCCAGCGGCCGGACCACGGACGAAACCCTTGTCGCTTCAGTCGGCGCCGGCGCGGCCGACGCGCAGTTTCCGGAACTGTCACGCTATGGCCGCGACATGCTGATTCTTGCCCGCGAAGGCAAGATTGACCCCGTGTGGGGATTCGAGGCTCAGCGCCAAGCCGTGTCTTCCATCCTCCTGCGCCGCCGACAGAACTCAGTGGTTGTCGTCGGACAGTCCGGGGTCGGGAAATCAGCCTGTGCGCTTGGATTCGTTGATGCCTTGGCGCACGGGGATCCCTCCGTTCCGTCCGCTTTGCGCGATTCTCCCGTGTGGGAGCTCGATGTGTCCGCATTGCGTGCCGGCGCTTTTGTCCGCGGCGCTTTGGAGGAGCGTCTTCAGGGCATCGTCAAGGAAATCCAAGGACTGGGGATGATCCTTTTCATTGATGATATCCATCTTCTGTTCAGCGACCAAGGCGGCGGCGGCGATGCGTTGCGCAGCATCCTCGGCAACGAGACGGTGCGGATTCTCGGAACCTGCGGCTGGCGCGAATGGAGAAGATATTTCGAACCGGATCCGGGACTGGCCCGACGCGTCGCCTCTGTGCGAATCGCCGAACCGGGACACGACGAAGCCCTGAAAATACTCGAAGCCTGCGCACCGGCCCTCGAAGCGCATCACAACGTCAGCTTTAACGGCAATGTGCTTGAATCCGCTGTTTCGCTTTCCCGACGCTATATTGTCGGGCGTCAACTTCCGGACAAGGCGATCGCCGTTCTGGATGCGGCTTCGGCTCGGGCGCTGATGCGGGGAGCAGAAGAATCGCCGGAAACCAGCGCCCCGGCGGGCGGGGCTGGCGCGCCGGCGACCGAAACCCCTGCCGACCCGAACGGCGAGGATGGCACAACAGAAGACAAAAAACCCGGGGCGCGAAGCTTGGTCCCAATGATTGAAGACGATGTCACCGGAGTGATTTCCGATCTGACCGGCGTGCCGACCGGATCTATGCTGACCGATGTCAGCAAGCTGGCCGTCAGCCTGGAACAGACGCTGGCCGAACGGGTGGTCGGCCAAGACGGTGCGCTCGCTCTTTGCAGCGGCCAGGTGCGGGCTTATCTCGCAGGGCTGTCGGACCGCCGCCGACCGGTCGGGGCACTCATGTTCTGCGGCCCGTCCGGCGTCGGGAAAACAGAAACCGCGCATGCCTTGGCCGACATGCTGTTCGGAGGCCGGCTGCTCAACATCAACATGTCCGAGTATCAGGAAGCCCATACCGTGTCGGGGCTGAAAGGAGCCCCCGCCGGCTATGTCGGTTACGGTGAGGGCGGCGTTCTGACCGAGGGCATCCGCAGGACACCATACTGTGTCGTATTGCTGGACGAGATCGAGAAGGCCCATTCCGATGTCATCGAAATGCTGTATCAGGTGCTTGACCGAGGCTGGATGGAAGATGCGGAGGGCATAGAAGCCGACTTTTCCAACTCCCTGATCGTATTGACCAGCAATGTCGGTGACAAGGTCATGGACCACGCCGCAACCATGGAAACGCGTCCCAGCCAGGACGATCTGGAAAAGATGCTGAGCAAGCCGCTTGCGAACAGTTTCCCCGCGGCCTTCGTCGGGCGCCTTCAGGTGGTGCCGTACTGGCCGCTGCTGGAGGATTCGCTGATGAAGATCGCGGATATGCGCCTCGGCAGGCTCGCGGAAGCCTATGAAGCCTCGCACCGCGCTCCGCTGACATTCGACCGGGATGTCAACACGTGGCTGACGGATCTTGTCCGAACAACGCCGCAGGGCGCACGGTATCTTGACAGGATCATCGCCCGTCTGCTGCGGCCGACCATTGCCGAATTCGTACTCGACCGCCTCGGCCAGGGCATTTCACCCGGCGCGGCGGTTGTGAAACGGACAGAAAATGATTTTAAAGTCGTTCCTCTTGACGAAGATTCGAAGGGCGGGGAAACAGAGCGGCAAGGCGAATCTGTGAATGACGACAGTGCGACCCCTTCCGGAATATGACAGCAGGGACGCGCGGGCGGCGGCCCGGCCGCACGCGTTCCGCGACCAAGCCCGCCAAGCAAATCATGGAGCCATGACCGTGAAAACACATTTTAGCAAAACCGCAGCCTCTGCGCTGCTGGCGCTGATGTTGGCCGGATGCGATGCCGCCCCGCAGCTCCCGCAGATCCCTTCCATCGCGGATTTGTTCACCGGGGGAAAAAAGGAACCCGGATCAATCAGGGTCAATTTGAGAACGGTGACGCTGGCGATGCCCGCGGGCGCGAACCAGAACTGGCCGGCGAAGATAGAACTGGTACGGACCGAAATCGACGATCTGAAGGGCAAGGAGCTCCTTCAGACCGATACGACCAGCTGGTTCGACAAGGAAAGAAACGCGTTCCAAGCGGCGAACCCGAAGGCAGTCACGCATTACTGGGAAGTCGTGCCGGGCACGACGATCGGTCCGTTCGACGTTACAGCCCCGGGGAAATACGAGGGCATCCTCTTTTGCGGTGTCCGAAGCAATCCGCCGCCGATCCGAGTGACCGACGGCGAAATTCTTAATCTGCTGGTGCTTGACAAAGGCTGCACAGTCGATAAGCCGGAAGCTTCCTAGAAATTGCTGAGAATTCCGGAGACTGACCTGGAATGAGCATTCCCGAAATTCCAGAGGCCGTGGATTGGCAGGACGGGCTGATACTGGAACCGGATCATTTCCGTCGCACCGATCGCCGTGCAGCGGTCATGGCGAACCTCGCCAGCCTGGTGGCCGACCCTTGGCCATGGGGGTTCGCGTCGATGGCCGTCGATGCAACGGCTCTGGCATCATTTGAATTGCGCATCGGCTGCAGCGGCGTGTTTCCGGATGGCAGGCATTTCCGCAGCGCCGGATTGACCGCGGACCTCGAGCGCCGGGCGAGTGACGGCACAAAACTGGATTTTCATATCTCGCGAAGCGCCGACGCCGCGGGTTTGGCGCTTGCGCAGGGCACTGCCGCACCGTCAACCGAAACTTTGCCGGCAGTCCGCCTTGAATCAAGGGGAGGCGTGTGGCGACAAGACCCCGACTGGTCACCGCCGGCTGTGCTGGTCGATTCCGAGCACCCGCTGCGCACGGATCTCAACCAGAATCTCGGTTCCTTGGCCGCGCTCGGCACGGGATACGCGACCACGCTGCGGATGCCGGGAGTCGCGGAGCGGCCCGCCGCGCGGACTTTGGAACTGGTCGCGGCCGCTCTTGTGCAGGGGGTCGGAGTGATTGACGCGCTCCTTGCGGCGCCGGCGGTTTCGGCCAGCCGCCTCGGCATCGAGGCACTGCGGCTGACGCTCGGCGTACGCGCCGCAGCCGGCAACTACGACCGTCTGGAGGAGGTCTGGGATCCTGCCGACCAACGCGGATCCATGAGGAGACTGCTTCAAGCCGCAAAGGACGCCACCTCCGGCATAGGTCTGCCGTTCCGGGCAGATATTTTCAGGCCGACGGAAGACCGCCGGGTATTGAGTGTCAACATCGCCGGAGATATATCCGGCGCCCTCCTGCTCGCCATCGAAGCCTCTCGGCCCCCGGATCTGATCGCGGCGCGGTCGTGGCTGGGCGGCGCGGCGCTGGCCTCGCAGCAGAGAATTCATGAAGCGCTTACCCGCAGGGTCACCGGATGTGCCCGCCAACCGGTGGAACGGGACGCCCGTTTCGGCATCTCGAGCGGCCCGCTTCTGGCCCTGTTCCGTGTCGAGGAAGACCGGTTCTGGCGCAGCAACGGCGAACTGGCTCTCGCGTCCAAGGTGCCTCCGCCGGACGGAACTTCGTTTTCGGTGATAGTGCCCGAAGAAGGCAGCGCCGCTGCCAATGTGACTTGACAGCTGCCGGCGAAATGAACTTCGGGATCAGACGTCTGGCCGGAGCTCCGGCATGAGTACCGGCTTCATGGTGGCGGTGGACTCGGCGGAGTTTCTGGATCTGCTGGACAGAGAGGAGGAATCGCTGGCGGCCAGCGTCCTTGATGCCAAGGACAGTATGGGCGCGGCGGCAGCCATGGACAGCAGCCGGCAGCGGCTTGCCCGGGCGGTCGACAAGTTCGTCCGTGCGCTTCCGACAGTGATTCGGAATGACTCCAACCTGTCGCAGCAGGCAGCCTATGCGTTGGTCGGACTCGCGGATGAGCGCATGCTTCATCACCCGGCCGGCGGGCTTGAAAAATGGCGGGAGCGCTTGCTGGAGTATGAACTTTACGGATCGGCGGTCGCGGGGCAGGAAATCGTCATGCGCGCCAAGGACGCCTCCTCCGGAGTCGAGTGGGCAGCGCCGCAGGATGACAGGGGCGGCGGCAGCGGGTCAATCCTGGCGCCGCTTTATCTTGCGGTGTTCAAGGCCGGGTTCGAGGGATCGCTGCGCGGCGATTCCGCTGCCATCAGATCACTTATCGCGACGCTGGAAGAAACGATCGGAAACCGTCAGATTCCGGCGGTTGAAACACCGCTTGATCAACGGCCGAAACGGGTCGGTCTGGCGCCGCTTCCGCTCGCGCTTGCCGGAATCGCGCTGTGGCTGGGCAGCGGCTTCGCCGTGTGGGCATTGATGGCTGAAGAACCTCTTGAGGAAATCAGCCAGATTGCGGACCGGATGAAGCGGGGGGAATCGCTTGAACTGCAAAATGATCTGTTCGACAACAGTCTGGGGCCCGTGACAGCGGTTCCGGACTCGAACGGAATTTCAACCGTACAGGAGCCTTGACCGCAGATGTTTCTGGCTTCCGGATTCAGCCGGGTCACGGAATTCGTTTCCCGCCTCTTGTCGGGTGGCACGCTCGAGATCGTCCTGCTTATCATTTTGATCGTAGTGGCGCTGATCCTGTTTCTGGTGGCCTTATGGATCATCTGGAAACTTCTGGTGTTGCTCGGCAAGGGACTGCTCTGGCTGTTCGGGGCCGGCGCGAAAACAGCGCGTGAACAGTCCGCCAGCCGTCGCGAAGCGCGCTTGGCCAAGCCGCCGTTCGTCGCGACCGGCTGGTCATCGTCGGCACGGCTGAGGCTCGGGCGCGCCCTTTCCGAAGCCCGCCGTTTCGCCGGAGGCGACGCGCTGCGCATCGTACTGATCTCCGGCGGCAACATGACAGATCTATGCAAAGGGTTGGGAGTCACCCCGCCCGGAGTCGGCACAGTCGGGATCGGCGCCGGCGGCGACACGATCCTGGTCGACGCATCGGAAGCGGACGGCAGCGCACTTCGGCGTCTCTCGCAGGCGCTGCCCTGGCGGCGGCCGGCGGACGGGTTGGCGATAACGGTCACATCGGCTGGCATTCCCAGCGATGCATTGGCGCGGGCCACCCGCTTCGCGCGCATGGCGGGAATGCGCATGGCGGTCCACTTCGTGCTGCCGAGCACGTCAAAAACACCGGTATGGCGGATTATTGACGGCAGCGAGAGCGGCGACGACGTCACGTCGCAACTCGCCGTCGATGCAGCGCGAATCTGGCTCTCCGGCGGTTCAAGGGAAGGTTTGGCGGATCTGGCCCAAGCGCGTTCCCGCGAACTCCCGTCGACGCTTGACCGGGCGATGACTTCAACATCGTCTTCCGTGCTGGACATCGCGTCTCTCAGTATAGGCGGGCCGGGGCTCCAAAGCGCTGTCGCGCAGACAGTCGAGCGAACAAAACCGACGACCACTCCCGGTCTCAAGACCTGGGTCGGTGTCGGTGTGCTGGCCGCCGGGGTGGCATTGACCGGTCTTGTCGCGCTGGCCGGGTTTGACAATGTCCTTCAGCTGCGGTCAGTGGCGCAAACCGCGGCGCGGGAGGCGGGCGGACCGCAGGCCGTGGCGGGAATTTCCGTGCAGCCGGGACCAGCGCAGGTCAGGCGTATTTCCGGTCTCGGCGTCAGACTGGCGCGGTTTCTGGAATTTTCTCCGTTGATGCCCTTGGCGCCTCTGGCTCCGAATTTCGGCGCACCGCGGGAACTGGGCGCATTGCTGCTGGAACAAAGGGTTCTCCGGCCGCTCGGCACGGCGCTGGATATGCGGGCGCGCCGGCTCTTGGAACCTGAAAACGATCCCAGGGCATGGCTGGAACAGGCTCAGCTCGTGGACGAAATCCTTGTCGCTTGGCAAGGGTTGGGCGATGAACCGAGCGAAGTTGACTTGCGCCGCTTGTTTTCCGTCGGCTTCGGCAGTTCGGAAGATGCTTGGTTCGATGGCACGGAAGTTGCCTTGGAAAAGGTGCGCGCGCACCCTCCGCCTTACTCCGAAGGCGGTCTTGACACTGACGGACTGACGGCTCTGGCCCGCCAGAACCTGATAAGCACGATGCGGCTGTGGGCTGAGACAACCTACACCAACGGTCCGGTAGCGCAGGCGGCGCGCCTTGCCGGCGACCGGAGCCTTTCATGGGAAACACAGCATGCCACGCTCCGTGATCTGCGGTCCGCACTGCAGAACCCGGCAAACGCGTGGCTGACATCAGCGGAAGACCAACCCGATTACCGTTTCGAAATCGAAGTGCTGGGCAAAGCTCTGGGATTGTCATTGCTGGGCCAGACCGCCGCGATCGAAGCCCGGTCGGAGGTCAGCCGAATACGGCTAGCCGCGCGCAAAGCGGCCACAACCTTCACATTGCCGGATCTGGGGCAACTCATGGTGCGTTCGGGCGCCGCCAGCTCCAGCGAGGGCGCACTGTCGCTGGCTCCGACGGCCGCCGCTTGGCTCGGCTTTCTTGATCGGATCGATAAAGCCGGATTCGTAAGCGATCCGGTCGCGCCGAGCGCTCCGATTGCCGGGCCGGTGACTCTGGAACGCGAGGAGATCGCGAAAATTCGCAATCGGCTGCGCGTGTTCGAACTTTTTGCCGCCAATCTGCCGACAGACCTTCCTGCCTTGGCAGTTCAGGGCCTGATTCTGGAACTGGCCAACGAACTGACTGTCGGTGTGACGACCGGTGTCGAAAACGGATTGCGAAGCGCCAACACGCTCGGGACCGCTCTCAACCGCGCCCAGATTCTGGCGAGTGTCGCACCGTCCCTTGACGACCTCACGGCAATTGAGGACTGGCTGAGGCAACGATACGCCACTGCGGAAGCCGACCGGGTGTCCGCTGTCCATTCGCGCGTGGCGCAGACGGTGCTGGGCACGGCCACGGAAGTTCTGGAGGTTGAGGATCCGTTGGGTGTCTGGCCGGATCCAGACGCTGACCGGGGGGCGCTTGCCCGGAGGGCGGCGCGCGGTTTCGCCCGCATGAACAGCATTTACGAGAATCTGGCCGCCCCCTTCATTCAAGCGGCGTCCCTTGGCGAAGACAGCTGGAACACGGTTCAGTGGCTCGCAATGGAAAAGGACATGGCCGGTTACCAGCGCGGTGACGGCGATGCGGCGCTGTCGCGATTCGAGACGCTGGTTCAGACTTATGCCGACAGCGGGGACGACGGGGCTTGTGAGTCGCTCGGCCGCACTCCGGAAGGGCGTGACGACTATATCGCCAGGGCTTACCGCCGTTTCCATGGCGCGATCGAGCAGGCCTGCGGAACAACCGAGGCCCGGGCTTCTGAACAGGCGATTGATCAAGTGGCGGAATATTTCGTCAACCAAGTGGCTTGGCTCTGGCCATATACCTCTGATCTCGGCGCGCCTGAACTGTCACAATCGACCTTGGCGGATTTCTTGGGACGTATCCGGGAAGCGGAAAACGAACTTGCCGCCTTGTCAACAGATGACAAGTTCGCTCTTTTCCTCATGGATAACGCGCGCTTCTGGACAATCGGCGACGATCAGCAGGTTTCCGTCAGCTTCCGGCTGGCATGGCGGGTGCGTCCGAACGAGGAGAATCTTGCGGAAAACATCGTATCATTGGAGGTCATCGGACCAGAGGTTGACGAAGACGGCATCTATACTTGGCGTTACGGGTCACCTTTCATGATACGTATGTCGCTGGCGCAGAATTCGGCCTATCGGATTATCGAAGCGGTTGACGACGCGAATCGGGAATGGGTGATTACGGCGTCAGGCAACGGTCCGCTGCTGCGCGTGCTCTCAGGCAAAAACACTGCGGCGCTGCTGTTCGAAACGCAGGTTGTTGACGAACAAGGCAATATCCGGCCGCTGAGGGTCTCGGCACGTCTGAGCCGCCCTGATGAATCGGCAATCACAATGCCTGATTTCGCATTGGGTGAGGCATTGGCGAAGAACCGCGAATAACCTGCTTGCAAACCGAGCTGGATAGAACCCGCGCCGCGCAAGGCAGGATTTGTCAGCGGATCCGGCTGTTCCCCATGATCCGCCTCCTCGCAATTATTTCCGCGATGATCAGGAAAAGGCTCAGACTCCTGCGACTCTTCGCAAGGTGCGGAATGTGCGCGACCCCGGGATCATGGGCGGTGTCGGAAACGGCGCTGAGCCAGCCGCCGCTGAATCCGCCGCCCGTGGCCGGCTGCGCCGAATTCACGCGCGTCTCATGGCGGACGACTTTCGGAAACGCGTTTGCCGGACATCCCTGACATCTGCTATGTTTGCTCCTGATAAAGAAGCTGCCGGAGACCCCGGCGATGCGTTGCTATAGTTCAATGGGCGTTAGACACTGATCAGCCGGTGAAAGGATCGAATCATGCCAAATCCAGCGATATTGACAGCTGTTGAAGGGGATGACCCGTGCGGAGCGGATCTTGCTTATTCCCAAGAGATTTTCGAATACGGACGCGCTCTCGAAAACATCAGGAACGAGGATGCCGAGTCAGTTGTCGAGGGTGAACTTGTCGCGGGAAACTCCTTGACACCGCATGATGTGATCGAGATGGCGGAAGCATTGAGCTCCAAGTCAAAGAGTATTTCGGTTATCGCTCCGTATGTCGAGGCCAGCTGGATGGCGGACGGCCTGCCGGCTTTCGCCGAAGCGCTTGAAGATATGGTGACTGTCGCCGAAACTTGGCCAGGCGCAGATGACGGCGTGTATCCCCGCGCCGATGAGGAAGACGGTGATCTGGGAATGCGGGCGGCTCCGCTCGGCCGCCTGATAAACAACATCCCCGGCCTGGCGCACCGGATTGGCTGGGGCGGAGACGTGTTGCTGGCACAGCAGCTTGAGACAGACAAACTGTTGCGCGGTGTCTTTGAACACTGGAAGGAACGGCTCGAACCCGCGTTCGGCCCTGACCTGCCTTCATGCGAACAAGCATGGACCAGCCTGTTCAAGCTGATCAGCGGTCTCTCCTCCGGTGCGGGCGGGGAAACAGAACAGGGAGGCGGAGATATTCCCGGCGTTGTTCAGGCCGCGACTGCCGATGCTTGGGATACTCTCGAAAGGGCAACGGCACTGATGACGGAACAGGATCGACATTCGCCGGCTTTGCCTGTTCTGCAGCTGCTCGTGAGCTGGCGCCCGATGGGGATAGTCGAAATTGCTTCGAGCATGAAAGCGTCAGGAATTTCGCTGGAACAACTGCTTGAGGCAATCAAGAAAAACTTGGCTTCCGGGAACTGAGTTATGGTCAAGAGGGGGGACGGGTTGCGACGTGTCCGACTTTCTGAGTGGGCTCGTGAACAGGGGATATCGCGGATCACGGCTTATCGGATGTTGCGCCGAAATATCCTGCCTGTGCCGACCGAACGGTCGCCGACCGGTCGCTGGTATGTTTTGATGCCATATGAAACCGCCGGCAACACCGCACTTTATGCGCGCTGTGCGCCGGGAGTCAATCAAATTAAGGTAATCAATCAGCAAGTCGACAATCTGACCCGGTGGGCCGCAAAACACAACCGGCATGTTCACACAATCGTCCGTGAGATCGCTGACCCGCTGGTTTCGCCTCTGCCCAGACTGGAAAGGCTGCTGTCGGACAAAGGGATTGCGGAGATCGTTGTCGAGTCACCCCGCATTATCGGCGCAAGCCAGTTCGGCCTGCTCTTGGCGGCGCTTGCTCCCCAAGGCCGCTTAATCTTGACCATACATTAATCGATCGCGTATTTGATCTCCTAATCAAACAGGAACGTTCTCGCCCGTAACCGGGCTTCACGCATCGTGCTCGAGACCCAAGTCCCGGCGCGCTGCATGAGTGTCCCGCTGATTCTGTCATCGGCTGTTGTCGCGTGGCGGATATCCGTGCCGACACTCGCGACTCTGGTGCGGACGGTCTCGCTATGCGTTTCCGCCACTGTATGGGAATTACGCGTGCTGACAAGCAAATCGTTGGACGAAATCTGCACCGAGTCTGCTGACAATCGGAGTTTCGGCGATTGCAAGGTCAGCGGATTGTCCAGCGCCAATACGGCATCAGCATCAGCCGAAACACGCTGCAGGACAGCAAGCACCCAACGCAACCCGTCTTGATTCGCCGCCCAAACCAATACCCGATCTCCAGCCATTGGACGGAGCATGCATGAAGCTCCAAGACGCGCAGTGCAGCCGTCGGAAAGCCGGCCAGAGTCGCCCGACCAGGAAACAATTGAAGTCTCGCCAATCGTGCCGCCGCCGCTGCCTCGATCCAGCATATGTTCGAGAACCGACACCGCATCCGCGCACTCGCCGGAATCGATCATTCCAGTCTCGGTCCGGCCTTGGCGGCCGGACATTTTAGACATTGCCATATTTGTCCGCCCTTTGTCCGCGGCTTTATACCATCGCCGGCAGGGTAGCAATGGCCAGACTGAAAAAGCGGAATGTCACTGCGAGCCGGCAAGAGATTTCGGCAAACGGCCCGTCTCGACGGACGGCGAACGCGGACGCCCATGAATTCCACCGGGCCGTCCGGATTCAGACGTCGGGCGCTCCTGCCAAGCCGGGCCGCGGCTTGTTGAAATCAGCCGTATTCCGCCGATTCAAAGCGTTGACGCAGCTTGAGTTTAATGAATTGACTGCTTCTGATCTGTTGGAGCCGGCCCTCATCACAGTTCAGACCGACCGGCAGAGCCGCTCATTGGGGCTTCAACATCCATCCGGGACATCCACCCTTAAATCAAAAATCGTCCCACAATGTTCGTATGCATGACGGATAAAACACTCAGTCGTCATTCGGCCGCATTGCAGCCTCGCGTTCCGCCCGCCAACCTTCGGTCCGGCGGGCGCCGTGAAGATCCGCCCCATCCAGACTCTCCTCGACTCCGTGCAAATCCGCTTCTTCGAAGCTTGCGTTCATGACGTCGGCGGCGTTGAGATCCGCGTTGCGGAACGTGGCGCGCCACGCGTTCAGCCGCTGAAGATTCGCACCGGCAAGATCTGCCTCAAGCCAAACACTCTGCCGCGCCGCAGCCCCTTCAAAACTGGCATTGGTGAGAACCGCCTTCGGAAACATGGCCCCGTCCAAAACCGCGCGCTCGAAGCAACTGCCGGGCGCTTCAGCTTTGGCAAACAGGGCGCCTGTCAACGCAGCATCAGAGAATTCCGCTTCGGTGAGATCGCATTCAGCGAATATACAACGTTCCGCGAAGGCGAATTTCCCCTTCGGCAAAACACTTTGGTAAAGGTTGCAGGATTCGAACTGAACCGTCGAGAAATCCTTTTCCTCTCCCGTCGAGCGGATGAAACTGCAGCGTTCGAACCGTGCGCCATCCAAGGAACAACTCTTGAAATCGACTCCGACAAGCGTCCCTCCTTTCCACTCGGCATTTTCGGCGGCAATCCTTGAAAAACTGCAGCCGGAAACCGTGATTGAATTCTGACGGCGGCCCGGACCTTCAAATTCGAGATCATCAATCCGGCTTTCGGCAAGCGTGACCTGCTTGCCGCTTTGCGCCAGCTGCATGCCGGCGAACTTGCAGTCGGACAGGAGAAACTGAGGCGCACTTCCGCCGGCAATCCTGAATCCCTGGCCGGCACAACTTGTCCACAGTGTTTCCTGGATATCGCAATCTTCAAAAACGCAGTTCTCGAAACGGCTTTCGATAAATGACGTCTGGCGCAGGTTGACCCGCCGCATGCGGACTCCCTCGAAAGTGCAGTCGTGGAACAAAATCCCGGCCAGGTCTTCGTCCACTATCTCTCGATCGGACCACGTCTTTCCCGACAGCGGGACACCGGCATTGCGGTGCGCGGCCAAGGGATTCTGGAACATTCAGAAACTTCCTTCCGTTGCTGCAGGGAACAACGATCTAGCGGTTTCAGCCACCCGTCGACCGGCTCCATTCCAGCCGTTTCGCGGATCGGCGCGTTCAACACACAGGGCCGGCCATGCCCTTTCCGGAAACGGTCCGCCCCAGAAAGGATCGCCCGGCGGCGCCACCACAACCATTGGTCGACCGCTGTCAGCCGCCGCCAGCGCAGTGTCGCTGCCGACAATCAAGACAGCTGCTTCGTCTCGGCCGGCCTCGGGAACCGCTGCGCGAAGCGCAGAAATCTCCTCATCCGGCCAGTCATGATTGATTCCGATGCCGCGGCAAAGATCTTGTTCCACCCAGACACCTGATCCCGTACGCGTCTGCCGCGGCACTTGAACGGGCGGCAGCAACGTCACCAAAGAACCATCGTCAAGAACAACCTGTGGAATATCATCCTTGTCGGGAAGCGTTCCCTCTGCAAGATTGAACACCGCCACATCCGAACTCATGCGCATGGCCGCATTGATCCATGGCGACCAGCGATGCGCGTGCGTTTGCCAAATATGCACGCGAGCGCCCTCCGCGAACAGATCTTGGCCGCCGGCGCCCCCGGCAGGCTCTCTTGCCGTTTCTCCCCGAAGCAACGCCACTCCCGCAGCCGCTGCGACTCCAGACGGCCCGGCGCGTTCCAGCAGCGTCGCCGCCAGCTCGGCCCTTCCAGAAAGAACCGCGAGTTCGAGACGGGCCAGCAGGTTCCATGAATCCGCGTCGTCCTTGACACGGTCCCAGGCAGTCGCAGCTGCGCCGCCGATCCACATGGCCCGGACAATCGTTGGCAACATCTCCCCCGGAACGCTCGGAGCAGTGTGGAACTGCTCAACGAAAGCCTTGAGCTCCTTGGATGATCCCTTTCTGGCCATGATCGAAGCGGCAATGACCGCCATTGCCCCTGCCATCGCCGGTTCCGGCAACGGCGCCGCACCGGCCAGGAACGGCTCAACCAGACGCAATGCCGGGTCGGGTCTGTCAAGCGCCAAGGCCGCCCGCGCGCCCAGCAATGCGGCTCCGGCATGCATTGGCAGCGCCGACGCGATCGAAAGCGCTCTGTCATAATCGCCCAGAAGATACCTTCGCCGCGCCAATGCCAGGCTTCCGGCAGCATCGCCGTCATCATGCAATTCTTCCAAGACTTCCAAGCCCGCCACAACCGCGCCTGCCGCAAGCAGCGTTTCGGCCTTGAGAAGAATCATTGTCGGATCATCCTGCGGACCGGTTCGGACCGCCCGAAAGGCAGACTTTACATCGCCTTTCGCCAGACATGCCCAACCGCCTCCGCCCCAAGCGGCGGCGCGCATCAGGTCGCCTTGGGCCGCAAAAACCGCGCCCCGGTAAGCCTTGGGAAAGCCGGACCAGGCATCAACCAAAAGGTCGATGCCCGGTCCCTGTGAAGTCCGTTCCCGAAAAACCGCTGCCTGCGTCTTGTCAAACAGCATCGGACGGGAACCGTCCATTCAGGCCGTCAGTTGGCCGAAGCCGGAAGTTCCGCCACGAGGCGCAAGGAGGCGGTCAACTCTTCAAGCTGGAAATGCGGACGCAGATGCGCAACCGCTGTGTAGGCCCCGGGCTTGCCCGGAACATCCCTGACTTCAATCCGCGCTTCACGCAAAGGATATCGCGCCTTCGTCGCATGCGATGCCATGTCATCAGAGGTCACGTACTGCGCGATCCAATTGTTAAGATACTGTGATATGGCATCACGAGATGTGAAACCGCCGACCTTATCGCGCATGATCGACTTCAGATAATGGGCAAAACGCGAACAGGCGAGCAGATACGGCAAGCTGGCGGAAAGCCGTGCGTTGGCGTTCGCTTCCGGCTCGACGTATTTTTGCGGACGATTCAGCGTTGATCCCGAGAAAACAACTGCGAAATCGGAATTCTTCGCATGGCAAAGGCTGATAATTCCCTGATCCGACAATTCTTTCTCCCGCCGGTCCGTGATCGTCGTTTCGGTCGGGCATTTCGTGATCATCGTTCCGGACAGCGACGGGAAGGGGTGCAACGGAAGATTTCCGACCTTTCCGCCGCTTTCCGTGCCGCGAATCGCCGATGGCCATCCGTGCTCTGAGAAGGACTTCATGATCAAGCCGCCGACCGCCCAGGACGACGGACCCCAGAGATACTTGCTGTGGTCGCTCCCGTCGACATCCTCGGAAAAGTCGATCTCGTCCACCGGCGCGGTGTCAGGTCCCCACGGAAGCCTGACCAAGTTGCGCGGCGCCGTCAGAACCAGATAACGGGAGTCAGCCGAATCCCGCAGGGAATTCCAAGCGCCCATTTCGCTGGATTCAAAAATCTTCGCGATATCGATGGGCCTGTCCAGTTCAGTGAAACTGTCCAGATCCAGCAAAGACGGATCCGCGCTGGCGATGAACGGCGCGTGAGCCATCGCCGCCACAGCCCCCATGTCCTTCAGAAACTGCATGTCCGGCGGCGCGCGGCCGATTTCGATGTCGCCGATCAGGATCGTGTAAGGCAGACCGCCGAGCGTGCCATATTCGTTTTCATAGACGCTCTTGAAGAAATGCGACTGGTCGAATCCGGCGGCCCGGGCGAAATCACGCTCCAGTTCCTTGCGCGTGCAATTGAAAACCCGGACTTTCAGCGACGATGACAGTTCGTTCTCTGAAACGAGCTTGTTCAGATTGCGCCAACTCGCCTCAAGTTTCTGGAATTTTTCGTGATGCAGCACCTGATTGACCTGAGCGGATATCAGCCGGTCAATGGCCGTGATGCGCTCCGCCAACATGCGCTGCGCACTGACATCGACGGACGCCCCCATCTTGCTGGCTTCTTCAATGAAACCTTGGAGCATGTTGCGGGCGCCGTCCATCTGATGACTGGCGCGCACGAGCCGCCCTTCGTCAAAAATGCGCTCCAGAATCGTGTCGGATTCAGCTGCTTGTTCAGCTTGTGCCTGTTGTTCATTCATACCCTTAATCTCCTTTTGAGTGTCGTTCGGCCTCGGGCGGCGGCGTTACTCGTCGTCACCGGATTCAATTCCGAGTTCAGAACGCAATTGTTCCTGCTTGTCAGCATTGCCCAGAACCTCGCCGAGGATTCCCGCCAGCTTGTCGTTGGCTTCAACCTTGCCGTAAAGGTCCGCCAACTGCTGCCGCAACTCCAGTAATTTTGCGGTTTGCGGAATCTTCGTCGCCACGCCCATCGGGTCAAAATCGTCCATGCTCTCGAAATCCAAGTCAACCGCGATATTCGAATCTTCCGCGCCTGAAATTTCGTCCGGGACACTGAAAGTGAGCTTCGGGCCAAGGCGCTTCATCAACCGGTCAACACCGCCCTGCTCGACTTCGACAAAACTCCGCTCCGCATAAGCGGTCGGATCCTCAGCGTCGCCGGAAAGGCTGGATATAACTCCAGTAACCATAGGCAGCTCGCGCGTCGTCGTCGCACCGCCATCTTCTACATCATATGTGATCTGGACGCGTGGGGGCCGCACCCTTCCAACACGTTTCTGACTTGAACTATCGGCCATAGTAAACCTCCAATCTTGAGTTGTCTTGCGTATCAATAACAGGTTTTGATTTCGATATGCCAGTCAAATACGCAGTCACGGTCGTCATGCCATGAACATGGTTTCCCGCAGTGACGCGCCTCGCCCGGATCCGCCCAGCACGGCTTCGCGGCAATCGGAGAATTCGTCAGATTCGGGCATAAGATGTTGTTGTATTTGATTCTTCATCAATTCATCATGGCAAGTTCGCCGCATTTGAAGCAGCGGAATCCTGCGTCGTAAGCCGTTTTTCCATACTCCGAACACTGAAATCGCACACACTCGTTTCTTCTTTTCCTGACAAAAGGGCTGACCGGCTGGGCGAGACCGAAAATGAAATTCCGCGGGAAAGGCCCGTACCGATGATTCTCCATACCGCTTCATGCTGCCAGCGGCAACCGGACCGGCGAAGACGCACGGCCCAAGACTGCCATTCCGCCCAGCGCAGATTGCCCGTCAAGGGCTGCGGGAGGGGCATTCCCCGGCTGAAGGCGAAGAAAGATGCGGGCAACTGGCGGCGAAGTTCCGATATAACTCCTGGCAAGGAGATGGAGCGAACGCCGCCGAGCAGACTGTCGCGCCCAATTACGGTTTTCAGGCTCGCTTCCTCCGTCAATGTCGATTTCAACGGCTGCGGCCGGGGAATGGCATTGTGTGCCCAGCGCCATGCGCATCCGGCCGCCCATACGCGCCGGTCGCAACACCCGAATTGAATCGCCGGCGAACTCGGTGACGATCGCCGGCAATCCGGTGAAAGCACTGAACAACTCGCGCATCCCGCTTGCTGTCGGCGGCATCAGGAACACCGCGGCCAGACCGGTGGCAGTCGGCACCCGCTGCCCGGTCAGCGTGGCAAGTTGACCGCCCGGATATGCCGCGAACGGCATCGCATATCCCGCCAGGTCGCAGACCAAGCGCAAAGACCGGGTTTCGTCGCCGATCGCCATGCAGAATGCGGCATTATAGTATGCCTGCGCGGCTTCCACAGCATGCAGGAAACGGTCACTGGGCCCGTCCAGCCACATTGTGAGCGCCCCGTTGCGGCGATGATTCATGACAATATGCTCGACATCGGCCGTCGGCAGCGGCGACCCCGGACCAGCCAAGCCCAGCCCTGTATGAAACAACTCCGAATAAGCGGTGGATACGGCGATATCACTGATTTCGGAAGCCGGAAAAGCGAGCGACGGTATGCTGCGATAGATCAGTCTCTGCTTGTCCCGCGGCATGCCGCGCTGCATCCAGCGCAGAACCGCAACCGCCGGCCAGATTCGCCAGCGGCTGGGATTCAGCAGCAGATCCTGAACCAGCGGGTGGCCCAGATCCGGCGCATTGTTATTCAAGACCGCTCCCTACGGGCCATCGCGCATCCCTTCTTCCATTTCAACCATCGGCCGCGCCGGCGCGAAACTGCCGCCAATCTCCGTTGCCGCACAGGTTCCCCGGGAGGCCGTCGGCGCCGGGCCCGCGGCCCCTGTGCTCCGCTATGGCAGTCTGCCGGCCGGCGCTAAACAAACCGGATCAAAGCGATTCCATGACTACATGAATTTGTGATCGGCACCAACAATTCTCCGGTCAAAGGCGTTCGAAATCCGAAAATCATTCCCTCTTCACGGCGGCGGCGAACTGATTGCCGCACGCGAACTTATCGGGCCGAATTACCAACGACTGGCGGACTGCGGTCAGTTCGCCTCGACGGTCATATCCTCGACCCGGTTCAGGCCGCGCTGGCTTTCGAACACTTCTCCAAGAACCCGCGCAATCATGGCTTGGCTGGCCGTGTGGGAGCGAGTCGAATCAAGCGCGACGACAACCGCGGATCCCGGATGTACGTTGCCTGCGCGTACTGCCGCAACGGAACGGAGTTCAATGCCATTGATGCCGCTGATCCAGTTCGCGCGTTCTGAGCCGGGAAAACGGTTCAGGTAATCCTTCAAGGCATCTTCTCCGCCTGCCTGGACCAGACTGGTCAAGCCGGCACGAAGATAAGAGATCAAAGTTTCCATTGAAGAAATATCCGTCAATGGCAGCTTGTAGGGGGTCGGCGCGCTTGCCAAGGCACATCCCCAGTCGCCCAGACTTGACACAGGCACGAGTTTGGAACCCACGGATATCCTGCCGGCAATGTCACGATTGCTTGCCAAGACAGTCGGGGCCACCAGAAGACGTTGCGTTCCCATGCTCGAATAGTCGAGGCCGTGAAAGCACAAGAGCACCTCGCCGCCCATTCGGGAAATTGTCCGGCGCACGATCCATCGAACAGCGGTCCCGCGAATGTTTCCTTGGGACATTACCGGATCCAGCCGTTCAGGTGAGCCGCCGTCCGGGCCGTAAAGATAAACATCCTCGACAGAATGGCATTCCACAGTCCGATAACGCAGGGCATCTGCGCGGGCTGGATATTCGAGCTGCCGGCCAGTGATCTCGAATGGAGTAGCCGCAGTGCGCCAGAGATTCACGGCCGGAACCCGGTTTACGGAAATCAGGTCGTCCGGAAGCGGTGTCGGAAGGCGCAGGCGCCTGGAAAACCGGAATTCCAGCCGGGATCCGGAGGCCAGCGGAAGGCCCCTCAGCGAAACGAAGCGGAATTTCTCGGGAAATACCATGAATTCGGTCAGCAACCGGTGGGCAGGATGCGTCGCCGGACGTATGGGCAGGGCCGCATCTTCAGGGCCGAATCCATGAATATGCAGCAATTCGGTCGGGACAGGCGACGCGACACCGCTGTCGCGTCCGAACAGTTCGATTGAGGTCAGATGTTCGGCAAAGGCATCCATCAACACCGCTGCGGCAGGCTCATTGTTGCCTAGCGACAGGGTAAGATTCCTCGGCGGTATGCCGACCAGTTCTATCGAAATTCCGTCTGGATGTCTGACTGTTCCGTCAAGCCGCCGCAAACGCAGTCCGAGAGGCGCGGCTGTAATCGCTGACGTTGTGCTGAAACACACGAGCGCTTGGGCTCCGACCTGGAAGTCGAATCGGGTTCCCCGCGGGACTTCGGTCGGCTCGCTGCCTCCCTCCAGTGTCAGCAATGCCATGGACGGCACCGGCTCCAAAAGCGACGGAGCAATGGTCGCCAGCATTGCCATCGGAATCTCAGTGGCGCTGTTTTCAACCATCAGACGGAGGCGGGCAGCGAGAAAGGCCGCGCTTTCCACCACCCGCTCGACATGCGGATCCCGTGACCGGCGCGGTCCGATATCGAGATGGCCTGCGATGTCCGGATAAGCCCGGGCGAAATCACGCCCGTGGTCACGCAGAGCTTCAAGTTCCGCGACGTAGGCGGTCAGGAGGCGTTCGTCAATCAGGGATCTGTTTCCGTCAGTCGGGTTGGCGTTCTTCGACTTGTACGATTTTTGCGCCCAGCCCGCCACCACGAAGCGGTGTCAGAATGCGCAGAGAAATCCAGTCGCCGTCATCGTCGACGACTCTCGCATCAAGCCGAAAGGCGAAGTCCAAGCTGCCTTCAATGGGCGTCACCTTGACTTCCTCAATCCGCGGTTCAAAGCCGGCGATCGCGGTTTCAATATAGAACGCGACCGTATCGCGGTCGCGTTGCGCGCTGGGCGTCAGATTGCAGACATCCGGAAGTCCCCAGCCCAGAACCCCGGAGGTCAGTTCAGGATGCGCGCGCCGAGCGCTCAGGATATCCGTCAAGTGACGTATCAGATCCTGTTTCACCGCCGCTTCGCTGTTCAGTTCGAATCGGTCGAACAAGGCAGGGCGAAGCGACGGTGTGTTGAAGCTGTCGTCGGGCATTCATCCTCGCTTCCTTTTCAGTGCGGCATGAAACCCATGATAGCTTTTTCGTTGGCGCTGTCCAGATCAAAAATTGACTGTCTGAAGCGTGTTGGACCAGCCGCCGGACACAGTACCCGCTTCGGCGCCGTCGGAGTATTGCCGGTAAGACCATTTTATATTGGAATAGTCCAAGGCAAAAACCTCTTCCGGCTCCTCGACCGGCGCCTGTTCGGCCGGATCCACCGGTGTTTCGGTGTCGACCCGGGACACATAGACGTCCCCAAGCTCAATTGTCTCGGCCAAGCGGTTTTCACCGCCCACCATCTGCATCCGCGAAATCGTGACCGTGCCGAGATTGGCGCCCGCCGCGCATGCATGCCGCAATGCCGGCGACGCCTTGTCGAGTTTGTGACGCAGTTCGATGGCGCCATGCTGCGAAGTGCCTTCGGTCCGGGTCGAACCGTGCGTGACGACCGGCAGATCAATCGCGTGACGCATGGTCTGACACTCGATCTGCTTCTCGAAACCGCTTTTGGTCGCTTCTCCGTCAATGGAGGAAATTTTGACCAAGATATCTGACATGTGATTTCTCCTTTAATGTCTGGTGTGTCCGCGCACGATTCCGTCTGTGCGCGGGATATGATCCAATTTCAGCGGCGCGCCTTACGCCGCGCTGCTTTCAACGCCCTTGGCAAAGTCCCAGCCCTTCGCGACCTGCCCGGAAGACACGCCCTGCTCAAAAGCCGTGTGGGTCCAGACGACCTGCGACGGGTTCAGCCAAAGGCGTTCGATCTCCGTGTTGCGCTCGGCGCCCTCGCCGACGCCCAGCATCGCCCGAGGGGAAAGCCGGACCTGTGAAGAAGAACCGCGCGCCAATGGACCGAGCACCGAAACCACGCCGAGCGACGATGGCGGCGATACATCACCAGTCGAAACGAAATGCGGCTGGTAAGCCGCCCCCGTCTCGTCCAGCGTGCTCCATTCTATCCGCGAAATGAACGTTTCGTGCAGTTCGAATTTCATATACGCGACTGCGCCGGTCTCGATCGTCCGGAAAAAGAAGACCGAAACAGTGCCGAGGTTCTTGCCCGCCGAGCAGGCTTCCGCCAGCTTCGGACTCGCGCAGTCCTTGACACGGGTCAACTGGATATCGGATTGCCGGGCGGTGCCCGCAGTCCGGGCAGCACGCTGCGCGCCCGATTTCCGTGCCGACGGCACCTCGATCGTGTCACGCAGCGCGATGGCCTCGCACATTTTTTCATATCCCTGCAGCGTACTCTCGCCCGGAATATCTTGGATTTGCATAATCAGGGACGCCATTTTTTTCTCCCTTGTAGGTTTCCGTTATCCGCCCGAACCTGGACGGTATGCGAATCACTAAAGCATTCACCGCAAGTGGTCAAGTGGATTATTGGCTCAAATGCGACAAATAGTATCAAATAGATCAAATTTAGATATTTTTCTTTATTTTGACTGCTGCAACAGGCAAAAAACGGGAATTTCCTCCTCTTTTTTGATGGCGGCGATTCGATTCGCCGGCATCGGACACGGCCAAGGACCGTCGCCGGGGGGCCGGATGATGCCGCGGTTCCGCACCGGAGAGCGGAATCAAAGGCAAGCGTTCCGTGTGCGATTCCGCGAAAGCTCTGTCTCGACAACGCCAAAGGTCAGACAGGCGCAATTGAGAACAGCCCGTGCGCCCTGAGTATTGACGGCAGGCGGCGGTCTTCGCGGCTAAGCCTCTCGTTCCGGGCGGACGGCAACGGCTTAGTGAAGGTCAAGACAATGAACAGCGGAATCACATGCCGTTCCTCATCACCCGCAGCGGGACATTGACGGCGGAACAGAACCCGCCCGACCCGGTGGCGTCTGAGCGGCACATCTGCAGGCCGCGCGCTTTCGCCCGCCGGCCGACAGCGTTCGAGATCCGGCCGGCGTTCGAAACCCGCGTCTCTCTCACCGCCGCCGCTTTCCGCCCGGCCTTTCGCTGCGGCGTCTGTTTGACAGCCCGCTCCGCGGCTGGTAGCAGGCGGCCGCAAGACCTTCGAACTGGGAAATCAGGCGCGGCAGATGCGGAAAGCGCCGTTTTCAGGCTGTCGGCAGCCGGTTCGGATGTGTTGTGCGTGACTTGGCGAAGGCCAAGGACGGTTGACGGGGTTACATGCGCAGTCGCGCAGCGGCCGCTGAAGGGAAGACGCGCAGCATGATCAGCGAAGATATCAAACTTGACTACGGCGATATCCTGATTGTTCCCGGCCAGAGTCCGGTCGCCAGCCGGAAACAGGTGGATCTGTCAATCGAAGCGGATTTTCCCCGCCGTTCCAAATCGTTCCGCGGCGTGCCGATAATGGCGGCCAACATGGACGGCGTGGGCACGATGGAAATGGCCGATGCGCTGCGCCGGCACGGCATATTCACCTGCCTGACCAAATTTTACAGCGATCATAAATTGACGGCGTTCTTTTCCGGCAATGACGACCGGTCCGCGCACTGCGCCATGACCATCGGAATAGGAGATGACGATTTGCGGAAATTCGCCGCCGTCAATGCCGAAATCGGAGATGCGCTCGCCTATGCCTGCATGGACGTCGCCAACGGATACACCGACCGCTTCGTCAACTGCGTGCGGAAATTCCGCGCCCTGTATCCGGACAAAGTGCTGATCGCCGGCAATGTCGTCACCCCGGAACAGACCGTCCGCCTGATCGAAGCGGGCGCGGACGCTGTGAAAGTGGGAATAGGAGGCGGCAGCGTTTGCGAGACGCGCCTGAAAACCGGCATCGGTTTTCCGCAGTTTTCCGCAGTTCTCGCATGCGCCCGGGCGGCCCGTGAGCATGGCGGCCGGATCGTGGCCGACGGCGGATGCACGATGCCCGGAGATGTCGCGAAGGCGCTTGCCGCGGGGGCGGATTTCGTCATGCTCGGAGGATTGCTCGCCGGACACCCGGAAGGCGGCGGGCGGCTGGTCGACCGGTATTTCCGCAGCGACGAGGTCACTGAAGACGGCGAACCGATCGCCGAAAGACGCCGGTTCGTGGAATTCTACGGAATGAGTTCCAAGACCGCCAATGACAAGCATTTCGGCGGACTGAAAGACTACCGTTCAAGCGAAGGACGCACAGTGCTCTTGCAGCTGAAACCGTCTCTGTCAGACACGGTCCATGACATTCTCGGCGGGCTCCGAAGCGCCTGCAGCTATGTGGGCGCCGCCCGGCTGAGCCAGCTCAGGGAAAAAGCGAACTTCGTGCGCTGCAGCAACACGCACAACCGCATATTTGAAGAATAGCCGGAGAAACAGGCTTCAACCCGCCGCCAGCGAATCCAGACAGAAAGACAACGCGGCGGCGACCTCGTCCGGCGCGCCCCCGCAGTCAAGCTGATGAAGCAGCCCCGCCCGGTAGTAATAGCCGGTGAGCGGCGAGGTTTTCCGGTAAAATTCGAACAGCCGTGTGCGCAGCGCCGTCTCGGTGTCGTCATCGCGCTGCCTCAGATTCACGCCGCCGCACGCATCGCACACGCCGGGAATCTCCGTCGGATTGCTTCTGAGGTGAAAAACCGCGCCGCAGTCGGCGCATGACAGCCTGCCGGTGATTCTCTCGACGAGGATCTCGGGATCAACGGCCATCTCAATCACCGCGTCGAGCCGGCTTCCAGAATCCTCCAAAAGCCGCTCCAGCGAATCGGCCTGCGCGAAAGTGCGCGGATAACCGTCAAATATGAACCCGCCGCCCCGGTCGCCCGACAGACGTTCCTTAATCAGCGCGGTCACGATCTCGTCTGAAACGAGCGCCCCGGACTCCATGATCGCGGCGACTTTTTTTCCGAGAACGTTTCCCGACCCGGCGGCTTGGCGCAGCATGTCGCCTGTCGACAGCTGAATCATCCCGCGCCCGCTGACCAGCCGCGCCGCCTGCGTGCCTTTTCCCGCCCCCGGAGGCCCGATCAGGATGATGTTCACTTATGGGTTCCCGGGCGTCTTTTCCGGCGTTTTCCCCGCAGCTGCGACCGTTCTATCAGACCCTCATACTGATGGGCGAGAAGATGCGACTGCACTTGGTTGATGGTGTCCATCGTCACCGACACGACGATCAGAACCGAAGTTCCGCCGAAATAGAAGGGAACGGCGAGTTCGGCGCGCAGAATTTCCGGCAGCAGACAGACCGCCGCCAGATATCCGGAACCCAGAACCAGAATCCGGGTCACCACATAGTCCAGATATTCGGCGGTGCGCGCGCCCGGCCGGATACCGGGAATGAAGCCGTTCTGATTTTTCAGATTGTCGGCGACATCTTCTGTCTTGAACGAGACATTGGCTGTGTAGAAATAAGCGAAAAACACGATCATCGCCGCGAAGAACAGCAGATAAAGCGGCTGCCCGGGTCCGAAATAGGCGAGAACCGTCGACATCGCCGGACTGGTCGAATTACCGGAGAATGTCGAAATGGTCGTCGGCAGAAGCAGCAGAGATGACGCGAAAATCGGCGGAATGACGCCTGACGGGTTGATTTTGAGCGGCAGATGCGAAGATCCGCCGTCATAGACTTTCATGCCGACCTGGCGGCGCGGATACTGTATATGGATCTGACGCAGCGACCGTTCCATGTAGACCACGAAACCGATCACCGCGACCACCATCAAGATGACTCCCACGATCACCGCCGGGGACAGCGCGCCGGACCGGCCCTGGCTGAAAAACTGGGCCAGCGCCGAGGGGATTTCAGCGATGATTCCGGTGAAAATGATCAGCGAAATGCCGTTGCCGATGCCGCGCGCGGTGATCTGTTCCCCGAGCCACATCAGGAACATTGTGCCGCCGACCAGGGTGACGACGCAGGCGATGCGGAAGAACCACCCCGGATCCAGAGCCAGGCCGCCCGATTCCAGACTCACCGCCAGCCCGTAAGCTTGGAACGTCGCCAGAAAAACCGTGCCGTAGCGCGTGTACTGGTTGATTTTCTTGCGGCCCTGCGCGCCTTCTTTTTTGAGCTGTTCGAGCTGGGGCACCATGGCCACCAGCAGCTGCACGATAATGGAGGCGGAAATATAGGGCATGATCCCGAGCGCGAAAACGCCCATGCGGCCGATGGCGCCGCCGGTGAACATGTTGAGCATGCCGCCCAGACCGGTTGATGCGGCCTCGACGAATTCCCTCAGCGCGACCGTGTCGATACCCGGCGCCGGTATGAAGGTTCCGATCCGGTACACGATAAGCAGGCACAGCGCGAACAGAATGCGCCGGCGAAGCTCGGTCGCCTTGGCGAACGCTCCCCAGCTCAGATTCGATGCCATCTGCTCAGCGGCAGAAACCATGAATCACCTCCTTGCCCGCGCCGGCCCGGCGGCGCCCGGTTTCAACTGGATGACCCGCCGTCCGGCGCCGACGGCTCTTCCGCCGGACGCGGGCGCAGCGCGCCGCCGGCGGCCTCAACCTGCGCGACAGCCGCTTTCGACGCACCGGTCACGACGATGTCCGCTTTACTGGTGATTTCGCCGTTGGCCAGAATTCTCACGCCGTCATGCAGCCGCCGCACCAGACCGCTGGCCAGCAGAGCCGCTTCATCAATGGTCTTGGACGCGTCGATCCGTCCCGAGTCAATGAATGTCTGCAGTCTGCCCAGTCCGACGACCGCATGCCGTCTGCGCCCCGGATTGCGGAAACCCCGTTTCGGCATCCGCTGATAGAGCGGCATCTGCCCGCCTTCGAATCCGCCCAGCGCGACGCCGGATCTGGATTTCTGTCCTTTGGCCCCGCGGCCGGCGGTTTTGCCTTTTCCAGAGCCAGGACCGCGGCCGACCCGTTTCCGCCGGCGCGAGGCGCCCGGATTATCCCTCAATTCGTGCAGTTTCATCGCATTACCGTTCTTTTTCCGGCGTCAGCCGGACTTGCCGTTCTTCGATGATGGCGACAAGATGGGGAATTTTCCTCACCATGCCGCGGATCGAAGGCGTGTCTTCCAACTCGCGCGTCCGGTTCATGCGGCCGAGACCCAGCCCTTTAAGAATCCGCCGCTGCTTTTCCGGACGCCGGATCGGCGATCCAATCTGTTTGACGACAATTGTCCGGTTCATGACAGTTTTCCTAACTTTGCGCGGTTTCGGCCCCGGAGCGGCGCGTGATTTCAGAGACTTTCATGCCGCGCCGGCCGGCGACCCGGCGCGGGCTCGACACTTTCGACAGCGCGTTCAGCGTGGCGCGGATCATGTTGCAGGCATTCTGCGAACCGGTCGATTTGGCGACCACATCCTGAACGCCGAGCATTTCAAAAACCGCCCGCATCGGTCCGCCGGCGATGATGCCCGTCCCCGGCGCAGCCGTCCGCAGAATGACTTTGCCGGCGCCGTGCTGGCCTTCGACATCATGATGCAGCGAGCGGCCTTCGCGGAGCGGAACCCGGAAAAGACTGCGCCGCGCCTTCTCCGTCGCCTTGCGGATCGCCTCGGGAACCTCCTTGGCCTTGCCCTTGCCGAAACCGACCCGGCCCTTTTGATCGCCGACCACGACCAATGCGGAAAAGCCGAACCTCTTTCCGCCCTTGACCGTTTTCGACACACGGTTGATGCTGACGAGCTTGTCCGCGAATTCAGGGGTTTCAGACCGCGGGGGCCGGTTTCTTTCCGTTCTGGCCATCAACCTGTCTCCTCAAAAATTCAGTCCGCCGGCCCGGGCCGCGTCAGCCAGAGCCTTGATACGGCCGTGATAAAGATTCCCGCCCCTGTCCAGATAACAGTCCTTGATTCCGGCTTCGGCCGCCCGCTTCGCGATCCATTCGCCGACCTTCGCCGCGGCTTTCTGATCGCCGCCGCGCACCAGTCCGAGTTCAGACTGCAACGACGAGGCGGATGCGAGCGTGCGTCCCGACCGGTCATCGATGATCTGAGCGGCGATGTTGCGGTTCGAGCGGTGGACCGACAGCCGGACCCGGTCCCGCGCGCGCTGCCGCAGACGGCAGCGCACCCGCGACCGGCGGCGTTTGAACAGACGGTCTTTCTTTGCAGCCATGATGTCTTGCCTATTTCTTCTTCCCGACCTTGCGGAACACGGTTTCGTCGGCATAGCGGATGCCCTTGCCCTTGTAGGGTTCAGGCGGGCGGACACCGCGGATTTCCGCCGCCAGCTGGCCGACCTTCTGTTTGTCGATGCCTTCGATCACGATGCGGGTCGGCGCCGGAACCGTGATGGTCAGCCCGTCCCGCTGGGGGAATGTCACATCGTGGCTCAGCCCCAGCGCGAGCGCCAGTTCGCCGCCGCGCATCTGCGCCCGGTAACCGACCCCGTTGATCTGCAGCTCTTTGCGGAATCCCTTCGTGACTCCTTCAACGCAGTTGGCCGCCAGAGACCGCGACATGCCCCACAGCTGGCGCGCATGTTTCGAATCTCCGCGCGGGGCGAATGTCATGTCCCGGTCCTCGACTGAGACCGTCACATCCTCGGAGACAGCGAACGTCAGCCGGCCCTTGGGTCCCTTTATATCAATCCGCCGGCCCGAAATCGCGGCGGTGACGCCGTCAGGAAGCCGCACCGGGTTTTTTCCAATACGTGACATCGCGGCAGGCCTCCTAAAACACCGTACAGAGAATCTCGCCGCCGGCATTCGCGTCCCGGGCGTCGGCGTCGGACATGACGCCCCGGGCCGTCGACACGATCGCCACGCCGAGTCCCTGGCGCACGGACGGCAGATTCCGCGCCCGCGCATAGACGCGGCGGCCGGGTTTCGAAATCCGTTTCAGTTCCTGAATCGCCGGCGCGCCGTCGAGATATTTCAGCGAAATCTCGATTTCTTTGCGCCCGCCGCCGCCTTCGATGATCTCGTAGCCGCGGATATAACCCTCTCTGGCGAGAACATCGAGAATCCAGACCCTCAGTTTCGACGCCGGTGAACGGGTGGTCGGACGGCCGCGCGTCTGCGCATTGCGGATGCGGGTCAGCATATCGCCGACAGGATCGCTGAAAGACATCGCCGCTTCCCTTTACCAGCTTGACTTGATCATTCCGGGAATCTGTCCCGAACCGCCGAGTTCGCGCACCGCGATGCGCGAGATTTTGAGTTTGCGGTAATAGCCTTTGGGACGGCCGGAAATCCGGCAGCGGTTGTGGAGCCGCGTCGGGGATGAGTTGCGGGGCATCTTCGCGAGCCGCAATGTGACTTTGAACCTTTCCTCGATGCTGATCCCGCGGTCGGCGAGAATCTCCTTCATCGCCCGGCGCGCCCCGGCATGCCTCTCAACCATCCGCTGCCGCTTGCGCTCGCGCTCAACCATCGCCTTTTTCGCCATCAGTTCGCTCCTCCGGTCCGCTGGACGAAAGGCACCTTGAAACCCTCCAGCAGACTTTTCGCTTCATCGTCAGTCGGGGCCGTGGTGCAGATCACCACGTCCAAGCCCCTGATCTCGTCGACCTTGTCGTAATCGATTTCCGGAAACACGATATGTTCCCGGAGTCCCATCGCGAAATTCCCGCTGCCGTCAAACGACTTCGGAGAGACCCCGCGGAAATCGCGGATGCGCGGCATCGCGACCGTGACCAGCCGGTCCAGAAATTCGTACATCCGGCCGCCGCGCAGGGTCACTTTGGCACCGATCGTCATGCCTTCGCGCAGCCGGAAACTGGCGATCGACTTCCGCGCCCGGGTCGGGGCGGCTCTCTGTCCGGCGATCGCCGTCAAGTCCTCAAGAGCCGACTTCGCCTTGCGGGAATCCTTCACTCCCTCGCCGACTCCCATATTGAGGACGATTTTTTCCAGTCTAGGGATCATCATCTCGTTCCGGTAGCCGAACTTTTCTTTCAGAGCCGGGCGGATATCGTCGAAATAAATCTGTTTGAGCCTCGGCGCGCGGTCAGCCATCGAGAACGCTCCCCGATTTTTTGGCGTAGCGCACTTTCTTACCCTCTTCAAAGCGGAAACCGACGCGCGTCGGCTTTCGGATTTCAGGATCGACCAACATCAGATTCGACAGATCGATAGGTCTTTCCACCCCGATCCGCCCTCCTTCCCGGCCGGGCCGGGCCTTGGCATGGCGCACCGCCATGCCGACGCCGGCGACGACGGCCCGCCGCCGTTTCGGATCCACCGACTTGATCACGCCTCCCGCGCCGATGTCCCGGCCGGCCACGACGATCACCTCGTCGCCGGTTTTGAGTTTCGCGGCCATCACAACACCTCGGGAGCCAGAGAAATGATCTTCATGAATTTGCGTCCGCGCAGTTCGCGCACGACGGGACCGAAAATGCGGGTTCCTAACGGCTCGTCATTGTTGTTCAGCATGACCGCCGCGTTCCTGTCGAAACGGATCGCCGTTCCATCCTCACGCCGCACTTCCTTCGCCGTCCGCACGATGACCGCGCGCCGCACATCGCCCTTCTTGACCCGGCCGCGCGGAATCGCTTCCTTGACCGACACAATAATGACGTCGCCGACGGACGCGAAATTCCGCTTCGAGCCGCCGAGCACTTTGATGCACTGGATTTTCCGGGCGCCGGAATTATCGGCGACATCCAGATTGGTCTGCATCTGGATCATGCTGTTTCTCCTGACCTACAGAGCCTGCCGGCGGCCCCATGGTTTCGTTCGAACCGGAACGTCAGACCGGGTCCTCGGCCATCACTTCCCAGCGTTTGGTTTTTGAAATCGGCGCGCATTCGCGGATGCGGACAATATCGCCGGTTCTGGCGCGGTTGTCAGCGTCATGGGCCGTGTATTTCTTCGACCTGCGGATGGTTTTCTTCATCACCGGGTGCGTGAAGCGGCGTTCAACCGACACCGTGACCGTGCGGTTGCTGCGGTCGCTGACCACCCTGCCCGTCAAGACTCTTTTCGGCATTTCATTTTTCCCGGTCAGTCAGCTGATTCGGCTTTTTCTCGCCCAGCACCGTCAGCACCCGCGCGGTATCCCGGCGGACGTCGCGGATCCTGGCCGTGTTGCTGAAATCCTGTCCAGCCACGCGGAAGCGCAGATTGAAAGCCTCGCGTTTCAGACGGGCCAGCTCGCCGCGCAGTTCATCCGCGGTCTTCCCGCGCAGTTCTGATGCTTGCATTCTTTCAGGACTCCATGTTCCGCCTGCCGCGCCCGCTCACCAATCCGCGCGCTCGACGATCCGCGTCTTGACCGGCAGCTTCATCGCCGCCAAGCGGAGCGCTTCCCTTGCCACAGGCGCGGCAACGCCGTCAATCTCAAACATGATCCGGCCGGGCTTCACTTTCGCGGCCCAGAATTCCACCGAACCCTTTCCTTTGCCCATGCGCACCTCGGTCGGCTTTTTCGACACCGGAACATCGGGAAAAATGCGGATCCAGACGCGTCCCTGCCGTTTCATATGCCGCGTCATCGCCCGCCGCGCCGCTTCGATCTGACGCGCAGTGATCCGCTCCGGCTGAACCGCCTTGAGGCCGAACGAACCGAAATTGAGACTGTGTCCGCCCTTCGCGGCGCCGTGAATTCGCCCTTTGTGGCATTTGCGGAATTTAGACCGTTTCGGCTGCAGCATGCTGTCACTCCGCCCTTACTGAGCCCGCCGGCGCGGCGAAGTGCCGTCGCGCAGTTCCTGTTCCCTGCGGTCGCGGGCTGCGGGATCATGCTCGAGTATCTCACCCTTGTAGATCCAGACTTTGACGCCGATGACGCCGTAAGGCGTGGACGCCGCGGCCGTCGCGTAATCAATGTCAGCCCGCAGAGTGTGCAGGGGAACGCGGCCCTCTCTGTACCATTCGGTGCGGGCGATTTCCACGCCGCCCAGGCGGCCCGCGACATTTACCCGGATGCCCAGGGCGCCCATGCGCATGGCGTTCTGGACGGCCCGCTTCATGGCCCGCCGGAAGGAAACCCGCCGTTCGAGCTGCTGAGCCACCGATTCGGCGACCAGCTGGGCGTCGGTTTCAGGCTTGCGCACTTCGACGATATTGAGATGCGTCTCCGACCGGGTCATGCCCGCCAAACGGGCGCGCAGAGTCTCGATGTCCGCGCCTTTGCGCCCGATAATGACTCCCGGCCGGGCCGTGTGCACGGTGACGCGGCACTTGCGGTGCGGCCGCTCAACCACCACGCGGCTGATTCCGGCCTGGCCGCAGCTTTCCTTGATGAAACTGCGGATTTTCAGATCCTCTTGCAGCAGATCGCCGAATTCGCGGTCCTCCGCGTACCAGCGGCTGTCCCAGGTGCGGTTTATCTGCAGCCGCATGCCGATCGGATTGACCTTCTGGCCCATCAGGAATCTCCTTCGACTTCACGCACTTTGACCGTCAGGCGCGAGAACGGTTTCTTGATGGGGCCGAGCCGCCCCCGGGCCCGCGCGCGCATCCGTTTCAGTGTCAGGCTTTTCCCGACATGCGCCTCGTGAACCACCAGCCGGTCGGCATCGAGAGCGTGATTGTTCTCGGCGTTGGCGACGGCGGACAACAGGCATTTCATGACATCCGCCGAAATCCGGCGGCGCGAATAGGTGAGATCGGCGATGGCTCTGCTCACCTTTTTGCCGCGGATCGTCGCCGCCACCAGATTGAGCTTCTGCGGCGACACTCTGAGCATCCGCGACACGGCCACCGCTTCGTTTTCGGCCGTCCGCCGCTCCCGCCTTGACTTGCCCATGGTCAGCCGCGCCTCGCTTTCTTGTCGGCCGCATGCCCGTGAAAGGTGCGCGTCGGCGAGTATTCCCCGAATTTCTGTCCGATCATGTCCTCGGTCACGAAGACAGGGATGAATTTCCGTCCGTTATGGACGCCGAAAGTCAGCCCCACGAACTGCGGGAGAATCGTCGACCGGCGGGACCAGATGCGGATCACGTCTTTGCGCCCCGACTTGCGGGCCCGTTCCACTTTCCGCAGCACGTCGATATCGACGAAGGGCCCTTTCCAAACAGACCGCGCCATGATCAGCGTCCTTTCTTCCGCGCATGACGGCGGCGGATGATGTATTTGTCGGTTGACTTGTTCCTGCGCGTCCGCATGCCCCGCGTCGGGCGGCCCCAAGGCGTGACCGGATGGCGGCCGCCGCTGGATTTGCCTTCGCCGCCGCCGTGCGGGTGATCCACGGGGTTCATGGCCACGCCGCGCACGCTCGGTCTTTTGCCGAGATGACGCCTGCGTCCGGCTTTGCCCAGATTCATGTTGGCATTGTCGGAATTCGACACCGGCCCGACCGTCGCCCGGCATTCCTGGAGAACCATCCTCAACTCGCCCGATGAAAGGCGTATCTGGGCGTAGCCGCCGTCCCTGCCGACGAACTGCGCATACGTGCCGGCGGCCCGCGCGATCTGCCCGCCCTTGCCCGGCTTGAGTTCCACGTTGTGGACGATCGTGCCGATCGGCATGCCGGAAAACGGCATCGCGTTGCCCGGCTTGATGTCGGCCCGGGAACCGGACACCACCTTGTCCCCGACGGCAAGTCTCGCGGGCGCGAGAATGTAACGCCGCTCGCCGTCATCGTAACGGATCAGCGCGATGAAGGCCGAACGGTTGGGATCGTATTCGAGACGTTCCACGACAGCCGGGACATCCAGCTTCCCGCGCCGGAAATCGACCAGCCTGTAGAGTCTTTTGGCCCGCCCGCCCCGCCGCCGCATGGTGATGCGGCCGGTGTTGTTGCGGCCGCCCTTGGAAGGCAGCCCTTCGGTCAGAGCTTTGACCGGGCGGCCCTTCCACAGTCCGGACCTGTCGACGAGAACCAGACCTCTGCGGCCGGGCGTCACCGGGTTGTAGGACTTCAGCGCCATTCTCTCGCCTTCCGTTCTCTGTCCGGGAATTCGTGAACCGCCTTCATGCCTGCCGTCTCCATTCCCTTAAAGATCCGCCGTCACATCTATGGTGTAGCCTTCGACAAGGCGGACATACGCTTTCTTGGTGTTCTTCCGCCGGCCCGGCCGGCCGCGGAACCGGACTTTTTTTCCCTTTGACACCAGCACATTGACCGAATGAACCCGGACCGAAAACAACGATTCGACCGCTTCCTTGACCGCGGTTTTGTCCGCGTTCATGGCGACTTCGAACACGACCGCGTTGGAAGCCGACGCGAGAGTCGACTTCTCGGTGATCACCGGCCGCCTGATGATGTCGTGATGATGCGGCGATGCGTTCATTTCAGCCTCGATTCCAAGGCGCTCAGACCGGCTCTGGTGATCACCAGCGTGTCGCTTTTGAGAATGTCGTAGACATTGGCGCCTGCGCAGGGCAGGATGTCAAGATCCTTGATGTTGGCGGCGGCCCGGGCGAATCCGGGGTTGATCTCGGCGCCGTCGATGATCAGGGCCCGTCCCCAGCCGAACTGTCCGACCTTGGCGGCGAGTTCGGACGTCCGTCCGGATTCCATGACCGCTTCGCTCAGCATCACGGCCTCGCCGGCGAGGAACTTAGCCGAAAGCGCGTGGCGGAGGCCCAGCGCGCGGAATTTCTTGGGCAGTTTGTGGGCATGGCTGCGGGGAACCGGCCCCTTGTAGACTCCCCCCTTGCGGAAGATCGGCGCATTGAGGTCGCCGTGCCGGGCCCGTCCGGTGCCCTTCTGCCGCGTGATTTTTCTGCCCGAGTAACTGGTCTCGGAACGCGTCTTGGCCTTGTGCGTGCCCTGCATGGCTCTGGCGCGCTGCCACCGCACCACGCGGTGCAGGATGTCCGCCCTCGGCGCGAGTCCGAACAGTTCCTCCGGCAGCGAGACGCTGCCGTCTTCCGCGCCGTCCAATGTCACCACCGCCGCGATCATTCCGCCGCGCCCTGTTCTCCGCCGGCCGCCGCTTCCCGCGGCTCCGCCCGGACGGCGGCCGGAAACACCGCGCCTTCGGGAAGCGGTTTCTTCACCGCGTCGCGGACCGTGACCCAGCCGCCCTTTGATCCCGGAACCGCGCCTTTGACCATGATCAGCCCGCGGTCCGCGTCGGTGCGCACAACTTCCAGATTCTGAGTTGTGACCCGTTCCGCGCCCAAATGGCCGGCCATTTTCTTGCCCTTGAAGACTTTTCCCGGATCCTGGCACTGGCCTGTCGAGCCATGGGACCGGTGGCTGACCGAGACGCCGTGCGAAGCCCGCAGCCCGCTGAAATTATGGCGTTTCATCGCCCCGGCGAACCCCTTGCCGATGGAAGTTCCCGACACATCGACCCTCTGGCCGGCGACGAAATGATCGGCGGTGATTTCCGCGCCGACCTCGATCAGGTTTTCGGGACTGACCCGGAACTCGGCCAGTTCCCGTTTCGCCTTCACGCCGGCGACGGCGAAATGTCCGCGCATCTGGCGCGATGTGCGGCTGAGCTTGCGCCTGCCCGCGCCCAGCTGCAGCGCGGTGTAGCCGTCCCGGTCGGCCGTCCGCTGGGCGACCACCTGCAGCCGGTCCAGATGCAGCACCGTGACCGGAACCTGCCGCCCGTCCTCCAGAAACAGTCTCGTCATGCCGAGTTTTTTCGCTATCACTCCAGAACGCATTCCGGAATTCCTCTCTAAATCTTGATTTCCACGGCGACCCCGGCGGCCAGATCAAGTTTCATCAGCGCGTCGACGGTCTGCGGAGTCGGGTCCACGATATCGAGAAGCCGTTTGTGGGTGCGGATCTCCATCTGTTCACGCGACTTCTTGTCGATATGCGGTCCTCTCAGGACGGTGAATTTTTCGATCTTGTTGGGCAGCGGAATGGGTCCTCTGACATCGGCTCCGGTGCGTTTGGCGGTCTGGAAAATTTCCGCCGTGCTCGCATCCAGAATGCGGAAGTCGAACGCCTTCAGCGTAATGCGGATTTTCTGGCTCTGGATCATTTCACCGCTCCAAAACGGCAGAAGCGCGGCGATGCCGCGCTTCTGTCTCCGTCACTTGATGATTTTCGACACGATGCCGGCGCCGACCGTCCGCCCGCCTTCCCGGATGGCGAAACGGAGCTTGTTCTCCATGGCGATCGGGGCGATCAGATTGACCGTGAAAGTCACATTGTCGCCCGGCATGACCATTTCCGTCCCTTCCGGCAGTTCCACCGTTCCGGTGACATCCGTCGTCCGGAAATAAAACTGCGGCCGGTAATTGGTGAAGAACGGCGTGTGGCGGCCGCCTTCCTCCTTGGTCAGGATGTAGGCTTCGGCCTCAAACGCGGTGTGGGGCGTCACCGAACCCGGCTTGCAGAGAACCTGTCCGCGCTCGACGGACGTGCGTTCCACGCCGCGCAGCAGGGCGCCGACATTGTCGCCGGCCTCGCCGCGGTCGAGAAGCTTGCGGAACATCTCCACGCCCGTGCAGGTGGTTTTGCGCGTCGGGCGGATTCCGACGATTTCCAGCTCGTCCCCGATCGTGACCACGCCGCGCTCGATCCGCCCGGTGACCACAGTGCCGCGCCCGGAGATCGAAAAGACGTCCTCGATCGGCATCAGGAACGGCTGGTCGACCGGACGGTCGGGGGTCGGGATGTGCGCGTCGACGGCCTCCATCAGAGCCGCGATGCTGTCACGGCCGATTTTCTCGTCGCCGCCCTCCATCGCCGTCAGCGCGGACCCCTGTATGACGGGGATGTCATCTCCCGGAAACTCGTAGGCGCTGAGCAATTCGCGCACTTCGAGCTCGACGAGTTCGAGGAGTTCCTCGTCATCCACCTGGTCGACCTTGTTCATATAGACCACCAGCGCCGGCACGCCGACCTGGCGGGCCAGCAGGATATGTTCGCGGGTCTGCGGCATCGGTCCGTCGGCCGCGCTGACTACCAGAATGGCGCCGTCCATCTGGGCGGCGCCGGTGATCATGTTCTTGACATAATCGGCGTGGCCCGGACAGTCGACATGGGCGTAGTGGCGGCCTTCGGTCTCATATTCGACATGGGCGGTCGAGATGGTGATTCCCCGCTCTTTTTCTTCGGGCGCCCGGTCGATCGAATCGTAGGACTGGAAATCGCCGTAATATTTGGTGATCGCCGATGTCAGCGTGGTCTTGCCGTGGTCCACGTGGCCGATGGTGCCGACATTGGCGTGCGGTTTGGTGCGTTCGAATTTTTCCTTTGCCATCGTATCGCTCCTTCTGTGTGTCTGACAGCCGCCGGCTGGTCAGGCGTATTTTGACTGGATCTCTTCGGAAATGTTCTGGGGAACAGTTTCATAGTGGGAAAACTGCATGGTGAAATTCGCCCGCCCCGAAGTGATGGAACGGAGATTGTTGATATAGCCGAACATGTTGGCGAGCGGCACCAGAGCGTCGATCGCCGACGCGTTGCCGCGAAGCGACTGGTCGCGCACCTGGCCGCGCCGTCTCGTGAGATCGCCGTTCACCGGGCCGGTGTATTCTTCCGGCGTGACCACTTCGACTTTCATGATCGGCTCAAGAAGCCGTGCGCCCGCCTTGCGCAGACCGTCTCTCATGGCCGCCCTGGCGGCGAGTTCGAAAGCCATCACGGACGAATCCACCTCATGGAACGCGCCGTCGGTCAGGATGACTTTGAAATCGATCACGGGAAACCCGGCCAGCGGTCCGGAATCGCAGACCGATCTGACGCCCTTCTCGACGCCGGGGATGTATTCCTTCGGCACGTTGCCGCCGACGATCTTCGATTCGAAGCTGAAACCTTCGCCCGGCTCCGCCGGTTCGATCACCATTTTCACCCGCGCGAACTGGCCCGCGCCGCCGGTCTGCTTCTTGTGCGTGTGGTCGATTTCCGTCCTGCGGGACACGGTTTCGCGGTAGGCGACCTGAGGCGCGCCGATATTCGCTTCGACCCGGAACTCCCGCTTCATCCGGTCGATCAGTATGTCGAGATGCAGCTCGCCCATGCCCTTCATGATCGTTTGTCCGGATTCCATGTCCGATTCGACCCTGAAGGACGGATCCTCCGCCGCCAGCCGCTGCAGCGCCTGGGCCATCTTTTCCTGATCCGCCCGTGTTTTCGGCTCCACCGCGATCTCGATCACCGGATCGGGAAACGTCATTGTTTCCAGAACGACCGGCTCCGACCTGGAGCACAGCGTGTCCCCGGTCGTTGTTTCCTTGAGACCGGCGACGGCGATGATGTCTCCGGCGTAGGCTTCGCTGATCTCCTCGCGGTTGTTGGAATGCATCAGCAGCATCCGGCCGATCCGGTCGCGTTTGTTCTTGGTCGAGTTGAGCACCTCGGAGCCTCTGCCGAGCGTGCCGGAATAAATCCTCGTGAATGTCAGAGTGCCGACATGCTTGTCGTCCATGATCTTGAACGCCAGAGCGGAGAAAGGCTGGCTGTCGTCAGCCGTGCGTTCGACATTCCGGGTCTCGGTCTGGTCGCCGGGCAGGAAACCTTTGTACGGCGGCACGTCCAGGGGGCCGGGCAGGAAATCCACGACCGCGTTCAGCAGCGGCTGCACGCCCTTGTTCTTGAAAGCCGAGCCGGCGAGGACGGGGACGAAATCCATGTTCAGCGTGCCCCGGCGGATGAGCCGGCGCAGCGCCGCGGCGTCCGGCTCCTCGCCCTCGAGGTAGAGTTCCATCGCGTCGTCATCCAGTTCGACGGCGCACTCGACCATTTTCGAACGCCATTCCTCCGCTTGGCCGCGCAGTTCCGGGCGGATGTCCTGCCGCGTCCAGGTGGCCCCGAGATCCTCGCCCTTCCAGGTCCATTCCTCCATCGTGCACAGATCGACGATGCCTTCGAAATCGTTCTCCGAGCCGATCGGAATCTGGATCGGAACCGGCACCGATCCCGTCCGCTCCCTGATCATCGACACGCATTCGAGATAGTCCGCGCCGACTTTGTCCATTTTGTTGACCATGACGATGCGCGGCACCTTGTAGCGGTCGGCCTGGCGCCAGACCGTCTCGGTCTGAGGCTCGACCCCGGCATTCGCGTCGAGAACGCAGATCGCTCCGTCGAGAACCGCGAGCGAGCGCTCGACTTCGATGGTGAAATCAACGTGCCCGGGCGTGTCGATGATATTGAAACGGTATTTCTCGGACTGGGGCGTCACGCCGTCTTCGGTGCGTTCCCAGAAGGTGGTGGTGGCGGCGGAGGTGATGGTGATGCCCCGCTCCTGCTCCTGCTCCATCCAGTCCATGGTCGCGGCGCCGTCATGCACCTCGCCCATCCGGTGCGACTTGCCCGAATAATAGAGAATGCGCTCCGTGGTGGTGGTTTTGCCGGCGTCGATATGGGCCATGATCCCGAAATTGCGGTACCGGCCGAGCGGATATTTCCGGGGCATGACGCGGCGCTCACCAGCGGTAATGGCTGAAAGCCTTGTTCGCTTCCGCCATCTTGTGGGTGTCCTCGCGGCGCTTCACGGCACCGCCGCGCAGATTGGAGGCATCCATCAACTCGCCGGCCAGACGCTCTTCCATCGTGTATTCGGCGCGTTTGCGGGCCGCCGAGATCAGCCAGCGGATGGCGAGCGCGTCCCGCCGCTCCGGGCGCACCTCGATCGGGATCTGGTATGTCGAGCCGCCGACTCTGCGCGAACGCACCTCGAGGGTCGGCTTCACATTGGACAGGGCTTCGTGAAACACGTCCAGCGGCGCGCGACGCATTTTCTCCTCGACGCGGTCGAACGCGTTGTAAACGATGGCCTCGGCCACCGATTTCTTTCCGTCCATCATGAGATTGTTCATGAATTTCGTGACCGTCTGATCGCCGAATTTCGCATCCGGCAATATGTCCCGCTTTTCAGGCCGCCGCCGCCGTGGCATCTTCAGGATCTCCTTTATTTGGGCCGTTTGGCGCCGTATTTCGACCGGCGCTGGCGGCGGTCGGAGACCCCTTCGGTGTCGCGGACGCCGCGGAGGATATGGTACCGGACGCCCGGCAGGTCCTTCACCCGCCCGCCGCGGATCAGAACCACCGAATGTTCCTGAAGATTGTGCGATTCGCCGGGAATGTAGGATATCACCTCATAGCCGCTGGTCAGGCGGACTTTCGCCACTTTCCGCATCGCCGAATTCGGCTTTTTCGGCGTCGTCGTGTAGACCCGCGTGCAGACCCCGCGCCTCTGCGGACATCCCAGAAGGTGCATTGATTTCTGCCGCTTCACCTTCGGTTTCCGCGGCTTGCGGATCAGTTGCTGAATCGTCGGCATGCCGAATTCCCGCTCCGAGTTATCCAAATATCCATTCCGGCGTCCGCCGATGAAAAAACCGCGAAAAGGACGCCGCCCGCCTTCTGTTTCGTCGGCGGCCCGGCTGCAGAGGATCATGGCGGAAAGCCAGGATCTTGATTTCCAAAACGCGGCTGACCCGCCGGAAAAAAACCGATCTCCCGGCAGACTGGGCGGCTTATGCAGCGATTCGCCGGGCATGTCAATACGCCAACGGCGATTTTCCGGAAGAAAACCGGGCCGCCTCCGGCCCGGCCGCTTCTTTCCCGTCAGTCGTCTTCAGGGGGGCCGTTCCCGGCGCCGCCTGAATTCGGATCCGCGAAAACCGCGCCGGAGGGCGGAAACCCGGATCCGTCCGATACGGACTCCCCTTCCGAATCCGGCGGAAGCGTTTCGAACTGCTCCAGGCCTTCCCATTCAAGCCGCGGCACGTCTTCGAGCCGCCCGTCTTGTCCGATCGCCGTCTGGAATCCCTGCGCGGCGAGACGCGCCTCTTCCAGTTCTCTGCGCTCCTCAATGATCGCTTGGTCTCTCTCGCCCGCGACTCGGCGCATTTCGTTCGCCGCTCCTCCGGTTCCCGCGGGAATCAGCCGGCCGACGATGACGTTTTCCTTCAGGCCTTTGAGCAGATCCCTCTTGCCTTGGACCGCCGCTTCCGTGAGCACCCGCGTGGTCTCCTGAAACGACGCGGCGGAGATGAAAGACTGCGTCTGAAGCGCCGCCTTGGTGATACCGAGCAGAACGGGTTTGCCCCGCGCCGGCGCCGGAGCGGTTTTGATCCGGGCCGGCACGAGGCTGCCCTCGGACGCCTGCCGGTTGATCTCTTCCAGCTCCGACCTGCCCAGCCGCTGGCCGGCGGCCAGCGCGGTCCCGCCCGGATCCTCCACTTCCACTCTCCGCAGCATCCGGCGGTTGATCTCTTCCAGTTCCGATCTGTCGAGCTGCTCGCCGGCGATCAGCGCGGTTCCGCCCGGATCCGTCACTTCCACCTTTCTCAGCATCTGGCGCAGGATCACCTCGATATGCTTGTCGTTGATCTTGACGCCCTGCTGGCGGTACACATGCTGGACCTCTTCGACCAGATGATCGGCGAGAGCCTCGATGCCGAGCACATCGAGGATGGCCTGAAGCGGCGGCGTGCCCTCGGTGATGTTGTCGCCCTTGCGGACCCGGTCGCCGTCCTGCACCAGAATGCGCTCGCTTTTCGGGATCTGGTACTCGGGGGCGTCCGCGCCGCCGTCAGCGGGTTCGATCACGATCTTCCGCTTTCTCTTGTATTCGCCGTGGAAACGGACGGTGCCGTCGGCGCCTGCGATGACCGCCGGCTCCTTGGTGCGGGCGTCAAACAGTTCCGCCACCTTCGGCAGACCGCCTGTGATATCGCTCGTTTTCGTGCTTTCCCGCGGCACGCGCGCGATCACGTCGCCCCGCCTGATCAGATCGCGGTCCCCGATTGACAGCACGGCGCCGACCGGCAGCTGGTAGTCGATCGAGCGGGTGAACTCAGCCGCCAGCCACGCGGCCCCGGCCCCTTCGGATCCGTCCCCGAAGTCACGCTCCCTGATCCGGGACACGCACTCCGACCGCGCAAGCATCTGCGCCAGGCACGGATCCCACTCGAAAAGCACGTCGGTCTTCCTGAGCTTCCCGCCGTCTTTGGCCGACATCCTCGCGCCGACCGGCAGTTTCAGCGTTTCCGACTTTTTCGCCGACCGGATGCTGACGGAAGCCCCTCGCCGCGCCGCGATCTGAACGCCGCCGGCGTTCAACGCCAGAAGACCGCTGTCGTCCGGCTCGGCCTTGCCGGCGAACGGCGGCTTGACCCGACGGACGCGCGGCGACCATTCGAACAGACCGCTCCCCTGCTTGACCCGCTCTCCGTCCGCCACCAGCAGCCTCGCGCCGACCGGCAGCTCGTACGGCGTCCTGTGCACATACTCCAGCGCCAGTTCCACGGCCCCGTCTTCGCCGGCCGCTTTGATTCTGATTTTTCCGCCGTGGGCCGCCGACTTCAGGCTGCCTGACGCGCAGGTTTCGAAAAGCGGCCGGCCGGCGGCGACTATGTCACCGTCGCTGACCAGCAGTTTCGCGCCGACCGGAATTTTCCGGGGAGGCGATTTGCGGCCGCCCGATTCCAGTCTGAGATACGAGTTCTGCGACACCGCGAACTTCGTCGCGCCGGCGGCGCCGTCCCCGCGGATCTCCTTGATTCTGACGTCGGTGAGCAAAACCGTGCCGTCCCGCGAGGCCGCATGCCGCTTATTGTATTTTTCTTCCGGTCCGGCGACCAGCAGCTCACCCTCCCTGACCTCTTCGCCGTTCTTGACCAGCAGCCGGGATCCCGCGGGAACGCGGTGCGTGATCCTGCGCGTTTCCGAGACTTCCGCAGTCAGACCCGGCTCGCAGACCAGCTTGGCTTTCGGCAGCCTGCCAGACTTGGCGAATTCATGGACTTTGGAATCATCCATGCCCGGCAGGCTGATCTTGCCGCCGTGTTCCGCCGTGACGGTATGCTCCCGACGGTCCTGATTGCGGGCGATGCGGATCCTGACCTGGCCCGCAAGCTCGCCGATGTCCCGCAAAGCGATATCCCCGACATTCCGGTCGAACTGCACCGGCTCCGCCGCGCCGGGGACATCCCCGTAACATTTGGCGCAGATTCCGGTCGCGGTCTCGCATGTCATCGGCGACCGGACGCGGAACTGTCCGACGCCGCGCGATTCAATCGCCGCGGCCGCCGCCCCGTCAATGATCTGATTCGCCCCGACGATGAGTCCTTCCGTGGCCGGATCAACGATGTCCCGCGCCGCCGTCCGCCCCTCAAGCGCCTGGCGCAGCGGCGTCCCGTCCGCGGCGCAGGCAGCGGCCAGAAACTCGCCGGAAACCGACCTGTGCGTGCCGCAGTCTTCCATCGTGACAACGCAGTTCTCGGCGCCTCCGGCGAACGCCGAGGCCGCCGCCACAGTGGTTGTTCCCGTTTCTTCGCGGAATGAGTCCTTCGCCGCCAGACGGATCAGAACCTCGATATGTTTGAGATCGATCCTCCCGCCGGAGAGGGGATAAACCACCGGCATTTCCGAATGCAGGTAGTCCGCCAGAGCCAAACAGGCGCCGCTCAGAATCTCTGCCTCCGGATCGTCAGTTCCGCCGGCCCGCCCGCTCAGCCGGATGATGTTGAGTTCCGAGCCGCTGACGTCGGTCCTCGGCTGAATCGCGGTCGGGGCTTCGATGACGATCTTCTGCGTCATCCCGGTGGTCGCGTCGGTCTCCTCCCGGAATGACGTGTTGACGCGGAGATCGTGGAACTCGGCCTGTCCGCCGGTCTCGGCGATGATCTGAAGCGAATGCGGATCCCAGTTGAAGAGAATCTCGCCGTTTTCGACTTCATTGCCGTCGCCGACCTGAAGCCGGGCGCCGCGCTCCAGCTTATAGCGGATCGACCGCCCGGATGAATCCTTAAGAAAAAGAACGCCGTTCGTTCCCACGACGATTTCTTCGCCGGACTCGGTCTTTATGCTTTTGACATCACTCAGTTCGACGGTGCCCGCATAGCCGGCGGCCGACGACTGCTGCTCCCTCTGCGCGATTCCGCCGACATGGAACATGCGCATGGTCAGCTGGGTGCCCGGCTCGCCGATCGACTGCGCGGCGATGATGCCCACGGCTTCGCCGATATTCACCGCCTCGCCGCGCGCCAGGTCGCGGCCGTAGCATTTGACGCACACGCCCTCCTCGGCTTCGCAGGTCAGCGGCGAGCGGACTCTGACCGACTGTATCCCGGCCCGCGTGATCCGTTCGGCGGCGCTTTCCCCGATGAATTCGTTCCGGTTGACGATGATTTCATCATTTTCCGGATTTCTGACATCCTCGGCGGCCACCCGGCCGAGAATGCGCTCGCTCAGGGGCGCGACCACCAAGCCGTCGCGCAGAGACGGACGGACCGTGACGGCTCCGTCCGTGCCGCAGTCCTCCTCCCGCACTATGCAGTCCTGAGCGACATCCACCAGTTTCCGGGTCAGATAGCCTGAATTCGCCGTCTTCAAAGCCGTGTCGGCCAGACCCTTGCGGGCCCCGTGGGTGGAGTTGAAATACTCCAGAACCGTCAGGCCTTCCTTGAAATTGGAAATGATCGGCGTCTCGATGATGTCGCCGGACGGCCTCGTCATCAGGCCGCGCATTCCCGCCAGCTGTTTGATCTGAGCTTCCGATCCCCGGGCGCCGGCATGCGCCATCATGTAGATGGAATTCGGCTCCGCCTGTGTGCCGTCATCTCCGGATTCGACGGACTTGATTCCTTCCATCATCGCGCCCAGCACGCTGTCGGAACATTCCGTCCATGCCTCGACGACGCGGTTGTAGCGCTCCTCGTCGGTGATGTTGCCGTCCCAGTACTGGTAGTCGAAATCTTCGACCTTCCTGCGGGCGTCTTCGACCAGCCGGCGCTTTTCCCCGGGAATCAGCATGTCGTCCTTGCCGAAGGAGATTCCCGACCGGCAGGCCTCCCGGAAACCCAAAGCCATGATCTGATCACAGAAAATGATCGACTCTTTCTGGCCGCAGTAGCGGTATACGGTGTCGATGACTTCCTGGACTTCCTTTTTGCGCAGGAGCCGGTTGACCAGGCCGAAAGGCGTGTTGACGTTCAAAGGCAGCAGCGACCCGATCAGGACCCGGCCCGGCGTGGTGTCAAAAATCCGGTTTTCTTCCCGGCACTGCCCGTCGATTTCGTCGATACGCTTCATCTGTTTGATCCGCGCCCTGATCCTCGCGTGAAGATGCAGTTCGCCGGCCAGCAGCGCGTGCTCGACCTCGTTCAGCGACGCATACACCTTGCCCAGGGCCGCCCGGTCTTCCCCGTTCTCCGGGCTCCGGCGGGTCTCGCCGGGCATTCCCCACCTTTCCATGCTGAGATAGTAGAGTCCCAGAACCATGTCCTGGGACGGCACGATGATGGGCGCCCCGTTGGCCGGCGACAGAACATTGTTGGTCGACATCATCAGAACGCGCGCCTCAAGCTGCGCCTCGAGCGAAAGCGGCACGTGCACCGCCATCTGGTCACCGTCGAAATCGGCGTTGAACGCGGAACAGACCAACGGATGCAGCTGGATGGCCTTCCCTTCGACAAGAACCGGCTCGAACGCCTGAATTCCCAAACGGTGCAGCGTCGGCGCGCGGTTCAGCAGCACGGGATGCTCGCGGATCACGTCGTCGAGAATGTCCCAGACTTCGTTCTCTTCCTGCTCAACGATCTTCTTCGCCGCCTTGACGGTGGAGGATTTCCCCAGCCTTTCCAGTTTCGAGTAGATGAACGGCTTGAACAGTTCCAGCGCCATTTTTTTGGGAAGCCCGCACTGGTGCAGCTTCAGTTCGGGACCGGTGACGATCACCGACCGTCCGGAGAAATCCACCCTTTTGCCCAGCAGATTCTGGCGGAAGCGGCCCTGTTTGCCTTTCAGCATGTCGCTGAGAGATTTCAGCGGCCGCTTGTTGGTTCCGGTGATCGTCCGCCCGCGCCGGCCGTTGTCGAACAGCGCGTCCACCGACTCCTGAAGCATGCGCTTCTCGTTGCGGACGATGATGTCCGGCGAGCGCAGTTCGATCAGTCTTTTCAGACGGTTGTTGCGGTTGATGACCCTGCGGTACAGATCGTTCAGATCCGATGTCGCGAACCGGCCGCCGTCCAGCGGCACCAGAGGTCTCAGTTCCGGCGGGATGACCGGAATGACGGTCAGAATCATCCATTCCGGACGGTTGCCGGACTGCAGAAAACCCTCAAAAAGCTTCAGCCGTTTCGCGAGTTTCTGTCTTTTGCTCTCGGAACCGGCCGCGGCGAGCTCTTCCCGGATGCGGGCAGACTCTTCGGGCAGATCGATCTGGCTCAGCATGTCGCGGATCGCTTCGGCGCCGATCCCGGCCTTGAAATTCCCTTCGCCGTAATCATCCTGAGCCTTGCTGAGCTCCTCTTCGCTCAACAGCTGGCCGAATTCGAACTCAGTCAGACCCGGCTCGGTGACGATGAAACTCTCGAAATAAAGAACCCTCTCCAGATTCTTGAGGCTGATGCCGAGCATGAGCCCGATCCGCGACGGAAGGGACTTCAGAAACCAGATATGGGCCACGGGAGCCGCCAGCACGATATGGGCCATCCGTTCGCGCCGCACCTGCTGCAGCGTCACCTCGACGCCGCATTTTTCGCAGGTCACGCCGCGGTACTTCATTTTCTTATATTTGCCGCACAGACATTCGTAGTCCTTCACCGGACCGAAAATCCGGGCGCAGAACAAGCCGTCGCGCTCCGGTTTGAACGTCCGGTAATTGATCGTTTCCGGCTTCTTGATCTCGCCGTAGGACCACGCCAGGATCTGTTCCGGTGACGCCAGCGAAATTTTGATTTCGTCAAACGATTCAGGCACTTCGTTTTTCTTGAACGCCTTCGGTGTCATTTCCATGTTCATGATTGCCGCACCCCTCTGCGCATCGTTTCGAACGTTCCGGCCATCTCAGTCCTCGTCATGGGAGATCAGTTCCATGTTCAGTCCCAGCCCCCGCACTTCCTGGACCAGAACGTTGAAACTCTCCGGCACGCCGGTGACGAAATTATCCTCGCCTTTGACGATCGACTCGTAGACTTTCTTCCGGCCTTTCACATCGTCGGCCTTGACCGTCAGCATTTCCTGCAGCGTGTAGGCCGCGCCGTAGGCTTCCAGCGCCCAGACCTCCATCTCGCCGAATCTCTGGCCGCCGAACTGCGCCTTTCCGCCGAGCGGCTGCTGAGTCACCAAACTGTACGGCCCGGTCGAGCGGGCGTGGATCTTGTCATCCACCAGATGGTGAAGCTTAAGCAGATATTTCATTCCCACGGTCACCGGACGGGCGAATTTCTCGCCGGTTCTGCCGTCGTAGAGGGTGACCTGGCCGGTTCCGGAAAAGCCGGCCTGACTCAGCGCCGCGGTGACATCAGGTTCCTTGGCGCCGTCGAAGACCGGCGTCGCGACAGGCACGCCGGACGCGACATTGCGGGCTGAAGCGATCAGTTCATCATCCCGCATGCCGGCAAGCTCAGCGTTCCAGGCGCTCTCGCCGTAAGCGGCGCGCATGGCTCGCCGCACCGGTTCCGCGCTGCCGCTCCTCCTGCACTCTTCAAGCGCCTTCGCCACGGCCTGCCCGAAGCCGCGGGCCGCCCATCCCATATGCGTTTCCAGTATCTGGCCGACATTCATGCGGGACGGAACGCCGAGCGGGTTGAGAACGATGTCGACGGGCGTGCCGTCGGCAAGGAACGGCATGTCTTCCATGGGAACGACTTTGGAAACCACGCCCTTGTTGCCGTGCCGTCCGGCCATCTTGTCGCCCGGCTGCAGTTTCCGCTTGACCGCTATGAAAACTTTGACCCGGCTCATCACCCCCGGCGGCAGGTCGTCGCCGCGGCGGATCTTGCCAACCTTGTCTTCGAATCTTTCCTCAAGGACCTTCTTCTGAGCGTCGAACTGCGATTTGAGCGCTTCCTGCACGGACGCGTCCGCCTCGTCCTGCAGGGACAGCTGCCACCACTGTCCTTTGGTCAGCCGCCCGAGCAACTCTTCGGTGATTTCCGTCCCCGGACCGATCCCCTTCGGACCTTTCAGCGCGGTTTTGCCCGTCAGCAGGGTTTTCAGCCGGGAATAAATGTTTCTTTCCAGGATCGTGCGCTCGTCGTCGCGGTCCCGTTTCAGACCCATGATTTCGTCGCGCTCGATCTGGATGGCGCGGTCGTCCTTGTCGATCCCGTGACGGTGGAACACCCGGACCTCGACAACCGTCCCGGAATCTCCGGCGCGGAGCCGCAGCGAAGTGTCCCGCACATCGGCGGCATTCTCGCCGAAAATGGCCCGCAGCAGCTTCTCCTCCGGCGTCATCGGCGAGTCGCCCTTCGGGGTGATCTTGCCGACCAGTATGTCGCCCGGCCCGACTTTCGCACCGATATGCACGATTCCGGAGTCGTCGAGCTGGCTCAGAGCTTCGTTGCTGACATTGGGAATGTCGCGGGTGATGGCCTCGGGGCCGAGTTTGGTGTCGCGGGCATCGGTTTCAAACTCGTCGATATGCACGGAAGTGAAGACGTCGTCGCGGGCGATTCTCTCCGATATCAGCACCGAGTCTTCGTAATTATAGCCGTTCCACGGCATGAAGGCGACGAGCACGTTGCGTCCGAGGGCCAGTTCGCCGAGGTCCGTGCAGGGGCCGTCCGCCACCACGTCTCCCCGCTCGACGCGGTCGCCGACATTAACCAGCGGACGCTGATTTATGCACGTGTTCTGGTTGGATCTCTGGAACTTGCGCAGCCGGTAGATGTCAACGCCGGGGTCTCCCGGATCCATGTCTTCCGCCACCCGGACAACGATGCGGGTCGCGTCCACCTGGTCGATGACCCCGGCCCGGCGCGCGGTGATGGCCGCACCGGAGTCTCTGGCGACGACAGATTCGATGCCGGTGCCGACGAACGGGGCCTCCGACCGCAGCAGCGGAACCGCCTGTCTCTGCATGTTGGATCCCATCAACGCACGGTTCGCGTCATCGTTTTCCAGGAAAGGAATGAGAGACGCCGCGACCGAAACCAGCTGTTTCGGAGTCACGTCGATCAGATCGACCTCTTCGCGCGGACTCGCCTTGATGTCGCCTTCGTGGCGGGTATTGACCCAGTCATTGAGCAGGCGGCCCTCCTCGCCGATTTTCGCGTTCGCCTGGGCGATCTTGTAATTCTCCTCTTCAGTGGCGGTGATATATTCGACCTTGTCCGTGACCTGGCCGTTTTCGACTTTCCGGTAAGGAGTTTCGATGAAGCCGTATTTGTTGACTTTGGCGAATGTCGCCAGCGAGTTGATCAGACCGATATTCGGCCCTTCGGGCGTTTCCACAGGGCAGATCCGGCCGTAATGGGTCGGGTGCACGTCGCGCACCTCGAATCCGGCCCTCTCCCGCGTCAAGCCGCCCGGTCCGAGCGCTGACAGCCGCCGTTTATGGGTCACTTCGGACAGCGGATTGGTCTGATCCATGAACTGCGAGAGCTGGGACGAGCCGAAGAATTCCCTCACCGCCGCGGCGGCGGGTTTGGAATTGATCAGATCCTGAGGCATCACATTGTCGATTTCGACCGTCGCCATCCGCTCCTTGACCAGCCGGCTCATGCGCATCAGCCCGATCCGGTACTGATTCTCCATGGACTCGCCGACGGAACGCACGCGGCGGTTGCCGAGATGGTCGATGTCGTCGACTTCTCCCTTGCCGTCCCTCAGACCGACCAGGGTTCTGACACAGGCCAGTATGTCATCCGGGCGCAGCGTCCGTTCCGTATCCTCGGCGTCAAGATCAAGACGCATGTTCATCTTGACGCGGCCGACGGCGGAGAGGTCATACCGGTCGGGATCGCTGAAGAGCTGGAAGAACAGGAGTTCAGCCGCCTCCTCGGTCGGCGGTTCGCCGGGGCGGAGAGTCCGGTAAATGTCGAACAGGGCGCTCAGACGGTCCGTGTTCTTGTCGGCCGCCAGCGTGTTGCGGATATACGGCCCGTTGTTCACGCCGTCGATATAGAGCGCGGGAATCTCGCTCACGCCGTGCTCATGCAGCTCGTGGAGAAGCCCCTTGTAGAGATTCCCGGCGTCATCGAACGAGGCGGTCAGTTCGTCGCCGGCCTCGGCCAGAACCAGCCCGGTCTCTTCGTCGATAATGTCTTCAGCGGCGAATTTGCCCGCCAGAAAATCCGGCGGCAGAAGGATGTCACGCTCTCCGGCCGTCTCGTTCAGCGCCTCCGCTTCCCGCGGAGTCAGCGGTTTTTCCGCCTCGGCGTAAATCTCGCCGGTCTCCGCGTCAATGATGTCGAACTGCGCCTGCTGCCTGATTTTGAACCGGCCAAACGGCAGTCTGGCGACCCAGCCGGGTTCCCCGCCGGCCCGCCGGTACGTGACCTTGGGATAGAAATGGCCGAGAATGGACTCCTGATCCAGCCCGAGCGCCAGCAGGAGAGTCGAGACCGGCATCTTCCGTTTGCGGTCAATGCGGACATGGACGAGATCCTTGATGTCGAATTCGAAATCAATCCATGACCCCCGGTAGGGAATGATACGGCACAGATACAGAATTCGGCCCGACGAATGGGCCCGGCCCTTGTCGTGGTCAAAGAAGACGCCTGGAGACCGGTGCATCTGCGAAACCACGACGCGTTCCGTGCCCTTGATGATGAAGGTGCCGTTATCCGTCATCAGCGGCATCTCGCCCATGAACACGTCCTGCTCCTTGATGTCCTTCACATCGCGGGCGCCGGTATCTTCGTCGAGGTCGAAGACGATCAGCCTCAGCTTGACCTTCAGAGGGGCCGCGTAAGTGATGTCCCGTTTCTGGCACTCCTCGATGTCGAATTTCGGTTTCTCCAAGACGTAGCCCACGAATCCGAGTTCAGCCGTCTCATTGTAGTCGTGGATCGGGAACACCGACTGGAACACCCCGCGCAGACCTTCCTTGTCCGCGTGGCTCTCGCCGCTGCCGGAGTTGAGAAACAGATCGTAGGAATGTTTCTGCACTTCGATCAGGTTCGGCATGTCGATGACTTCGTGAATGCGGCCGTATTTGCGCCGCACCCGTCTGCGCTGAGCCGCCAGCGCCGACACCCCTGCCGGCGGCGCGGTGTCGCCGGCCTTCAGGGACGCCGGGACGTCCGCGGTTTCCTGTTTTTTCCGTCTGAGCGCCATGCGTGAAATCTCCTGTCCGATTCAGCCGCGAGGCGTCCGCCGCCGAAGCGGTTTTCGCGGCAAGTGGGTGATCCCGTTGTCCAATGCCTGCAGGCTCCGCCTGAAGCCCGCGCCCGGACATCCGTCCGCGCCTTCGGCGGAGCTGCCGCCGGGCAGCCGCGCCGAAGGAGCGGAACCGGCCGGAGATGGAAACGCTCCGGCCGGAAACTGGTTGATCCGGAGCCTTATTTGACCTCGACTTCGGCCCCGACGGCTTCCAGCTTGTTCTTCAACTCTTCAGCCTCTTCCTTGGAAACGGCTTCCTTGACCGCCTTCCCGCCGGCCTCCACCAGTTCCTTGGCCTCTTTCAGGCCGAGCCCGGTTATCGCTCTGACTTCTTTGATCACCGGCACCTTCTGGCTGCCCGCGGCCTTCAGTATCACATCGAATTCCGTCTGTTCCTCGGCCTGTTCGCCGCCTTCCGCGCCTCCCGGCCCGGCCATGACAACCGCCCCGCCGGCGGCGGGCTCTATGCCGTACTCCGTTTTGAGAATGTCCTTGAGCTGCTGCGCTTCAAGCAACGTCAGCCCGACGATTTCCTCGGCAAGTTTTTTCAGATCTGCCATTTCGTTTGATTCCTAACTCCATCTCTGTGGCCCGGCGCATTCTGACTCCGCCAAGCCGGAATTCACTTCGCCGTCCGCTAAGCCGGCCCGCGCTCTTCAATCGTGCTGAGAATCGACGCGATGTCCGACGCCGGCGCCCCCGCCGATGCGGCAAGGCCCGCGGCAGGCGCGATGACGCAGCCGGCGATCATGGACAGCAGCTCTTCGCGGGACGGCATCGCCGAGACGGATTTGACACCCGCCCGGTCAAGCACGGAGGCGCCCATGGCGCCGCCGAGAATTTCCAGTTTGCCGTTGTGCTTGGCGAACGATTCGGTGACTTTCGCCGCCGTCACGGGATCTTCCGAATAGGCGAGAACCGTCATTCCGTTCATGATGTCCACGACGCCGCCGCACCGCGATTTCTTCAGCGCGATTTTCGCGAGCCTGTTCTTGGCGACACGCACGGAGCCTCCGGCTTCCCGCATGCGGTTCCGGAAATCCTCCATCTCGGCGACCGTGAGTCCGGCATAGTGCGAAACCACGACCACGCCAGAGCTCTCGAAGATATGGCCGAGCTCTTCGACCACCTGTTCTTTTCGGGCTCTATCCACGTGTATTGCTCCAGTTAAAGGGAAGGTCGCCCCTCCCGGCTCGATTACACCGGCCCGGCGGGCCGGCTTCCATCCCAGACTTCAGGTTCAACCGGTTTCTCTCGGCAGTTCCGAGCGATCCTTGGCTTTCCCGTCTCAGGCAGGATTTACGCCGCCGCGCGGCACCCGCCGTCTCGGACAGTCCGGCGGATCGCAGACAGCGCGCCGCCGGTTTCCCCGCCCCGGCAACGGGGCGGAAGAATCTCCTAATTTCCAAACGCCGATCCCGGATCGACCTCCACGCCCGGCCCCATTGAGGAGCTGACAGCGATTTTTCTGACGTATTTCCCTTTCGCTCCCGGCGGTTTCGCCTGGGAAACGGCGTTGAGAAAGGCGCGTATATTCTCGACGAGCTCGGCATCCCCGAACGAAACCTTGCCGACTCCGCCATGAACTATCCCCGCGCGCTCCACCCGGAACTGAACCTCGCCGGCCTTGGCATTGGCCACGGCGCGGGACACATCGGGAGTCACAGTGCCGACCCGTGGATTCGGCATCAGGTTGCGCGGTCCGAGAATTCTGCCGAGCCGGCCGACGACCGGCATCATGTCGGGAGTCGCGATGCAGCGGTCGAAATTAATCTCGCCGCGCTGCACGGCCTCCATGAGATCCTCGGCCCCGACGATATCGGCTCCGGCCTCGGCCGCTTCCTCAGCCTTGGCGTCACGGGCGAAGACCGCCACCCTGACCGTCTTGCCGGTGCCGTTCGGGAGCGCGACCGTGCCCCGGACCATCTGATCCGCATGGCGCGGATCCACGCCGAGATTGACCGCGACTTCGACGGTCTCGTCGAATTTCGCCGTCGCCTGCTCCTTCACCAGAGCGACCGCGTCTTCAACCGAGGCGGCCTCCCTGCCGGCCGCCGCCGCACGGGCCGCGCGGATCCGTTTCCCTCTCTTCGCCATCTGATCAGCCTTTCACTTCGATTCCCATGGAGCGGGCCGAACCGAGCACGATATTCACCGCCGCATCCAGATCATTCGTATTCAGATCGGCAAGTTTCGCTTCGGCGATCTTGCGGACCTGGGCCGGAGTTACGGAAGCCGCGACGCTGCGGCCCGGCGTCTCGGATCCCGATTCGGTTCCGGCCGCTTTCTTGAGAAACCAGGCGGCCGTCGGCGTTTTGACTGAAATCGCGAATGACTTGTCCTGAAAATAGGTGATTTCCGTCGGACACGGCGCGCCGGGATCCAGATGCTGGGTCTGCGCGTTGAAAGCCTTGCAGAACTCCATGATGTTGAGGCCTCGCTGTCCCAGCGCGGGCCCGACCGGCGGAGCGGGCTTCGCCTGGCCCGCGGGCACCCGCAGCTTCAGTTTTCCGGCAAGTTTCTTGGCCATCGGCCCCTCTCAGTTCCTGTCCGGCGGGACAGGCGCGCGCGCCTGTCAGACCTGCTTGGACACCTGCGTATATTCCAAATCCACCGGCGTCGCCCGGCCGAAGATCGAAACCGACACTTTCAGCCGCGCCGCGGACTCATCCACTTCCTCGACCATCCCGGAGAATCCCTCGAACGGACCGTCGGTCACGGCGACGATCTCACCGACATCGAAAGATATCAGCGCCCTCGGCTGGCTCGCGCCCTGCTCGGCTCGCCTCAGGATCGAGTCCACCTCTTCGTCGCGCAGCGGCGACGGACGTCCGACCGGCCCCAGAAATCCCGTGACCCGGCTGAGCGACTTGATGAGGTGGTAGCCGGCGTCGGACATCCGCATCCTGACAAGGACGTACCCCGGCATGAAGCGGCGCTCCCGGCTGATTTTTTTGCCGCGGCGCAGTTCAATCACCTCTTCAGTCGGCACGAGGATCTGATCGATATCGTCGTCAAGCCCGTTCCGCGCGGCTTCGGCCGCGATCTGCCCGGCAACGCGTTTTTCGAAGTTCGTGAGAACGCTCACCGAATACCAGCGCATCGCCATACCGCAAATTCCTTTTGCCTGCCTCCGGGCAGGCAACAATCTGTAGTTAATATCGTTTGGTTATCGCCACAACAAAACACGCGCCTACATCCGGAGGATACATGACGCGAATCGAATCAGAGAATGTTCATTTTAATCCACTCGCCGTCCGGTTGCAACCACAAATTCCTGCGCCGCCAAGGCTATCGCCTGTAACTCCCTGACCAAACTCAGGCTTACTGATCTGATTCCCTCAATATGAATCAAGCCAAGGACAATTCCATCAGGAATTATCCACTGGGGCTGGGGCGCGTCCGGCGGGAGGCTGCAGCGAACTTTCATTTCATCGCTCATCCGCAGATGCGCTGTCCTGTTTCCGCCGGGACGGGGCCGACACAACTTGGTCCCCGCATGAATCCGCGGACAGAATCCGATCATGAAAGGTCAGCGGCGGTGCGATCGCGGAACCCGCTCATGCGACCTCGGCGCGGAGGTCGAGAAGGTTCCGCGCCTCGCGCCCGCAGGCCACGCCTATGAGGTGGACCGGGCCGTCGTGGCCGCGGTACGTCTCCGCATAGCCCCGCTCGCGCATCTGCGTCATCGCCGCATCAAGCGCGGCAGCGCCGTCCTCCTCGCCGTCGGCCATCTTGAACTCCAGCACGAAGACCTGCCCGCCGAGACGCACCACCATGTCCGCGCGGCCGCGATGCGAGGCCTCCTCCACGCTGAGGTCTGCCCCGGCCGCGCGCAGGCACATGTAGAGAAGGCTCGCATACCAGGCCTCGTAGCGCGCCAGACCGCCCTTCGCATGCCACTGGTGGATCCCCGAGAGCCAGGCACGGAGCCTCTCGCCGAAGCCCGCGAAGTCGTTCGCCTGCAGCGACGCGCAGAACTCCCGCCCCCGCTCCAGCGGCTCGGCGTCCTTCTTCCCCAACCAGGCAAGCAGCTCGTCGTTCAGGCTGAGCCGGACCTCAAAGTTGGGATAGTCCAACCGGCAGAGGATCCTGTGGCCCTGTTTCTCCTCTCCCGAGATGGTCAGATAGCCGGTCTGGAAGAGCAGCGCCTTGATGTCGATGTCGCCGACATCGAACTTCGAGAGCTGTGATATGTCCGCCAGTCGTCCCTCCAGTTCCATCGGGCTCACGGACTTCTCCATCAGCGCCCGAAGAAGGAAGTTCGGTGATCCGGTCTCGAACCAGTAGGGACGGAATTCCCTGCTGTCGAGCAGCAGGAGCACATCATAGGGATTGTAAACCCGCTCTCCGCCCCTCCAGCAGTAACCGTTGTACCAGGAACGGATCTCGTCGCGGTCCAGCCCGTCCAGTTCGGGGCCGAAGACCTGGTCCAGATCCTTGTCGCGATAGCCGCAGATCGTGGCGAAACGCGGATCGAGGCTGATGTCTTTCAGATTATTGAGCCCCGAGAACAGGCTGACCTTGGAAAACATGCTGACACCAGTGAAGAAGACGAAGCGGACATGTTCGGCGCTGTCTTTGACGATGCCGTAGAAGCCGCGCAGGTAGTCCCGGTTGGCCGTCGCAAGCTCCGGATCGTGGAGCACGTCGAGGATAGGCTTGTCGTACTCGTCCACCAGCACCACGACCTGCCGCCGTGCGGCGCCGTGAAGGCGGTCAAGAAGATCGAGAAGACGTTCGGGTCCGGTCCTGCAGGAAGCGGGCCGGAGGCCGGCATTGCGTTCGACCAGTTCGAGTTGGGTCAGGATGTTGCGCTCGATGTCCCCGGGTTCGTTGTACTTTCCGCCGAAGCTCAGCCGCACAACCGGATGCTTTAAGGACCAGTCCCAATGAGGGTGGATGTCCAGTCCCCGAAACAAGGATTCGTGACCGGCGAACAGCGACCGCAGCGTGTCGAGCAGCAGACTCTTGCCGAAGCGGCGCGGACGGGACAGGAAATAATGGCGCCCCTCGTCCACCAGCCGCCGGACGAGCGACGTCTTGTCGACATAGTAGAAGTCCTCGCTTCGGATCGCCCGAAAGTCCTGGATCCCGATCGGAAGACGGCGGCGGGTCATCGGTCTCTCCCTTCGCGGCGCCGGAACCTGCGGCCAAGCGGAGCGCACGGGACCTCAACCTGTCGCGGCTCCGAATTTCCCGGAACGGCCGCGTCGAACGCGTGGCCACGTTATCCGCCTGCCTGTCCATGAGCAAGGGGAGGACACTACCAATACGAACATGGTCTGCAGCCCGAAGTTCGTTCAGCTCGTTCGAAACCTGAATGCCCGTGTTGCGGATCGGCGCCGGGGCCGCAAGGCGATTCGCGTTATGAGCCGCTCGGCCCCGTCGCCGGAGAATACACTCCCGACCTTTCTTGACGGTGCTCGTCCGCAACCGGCCTCGGGGTCGGTTGCGGACTGCCGCGACAGGTTCGCTGCGGTCGTGCGGGCAAAGCCGGCAGACGGAGGGAATCGGCATGGGGCATGAAGTCATGACGGACAGGCCGAGCGACATTGCGGCGCACGGTCGTTGAGGCTGTCTGGCTCTGGGATGTCGCGACCGACCCACGCGGTCTTCGTCTTTCCGTCCTTCTGTTATCATGTCCTGAATGATGAACAGCGACGCCCTTCCGACCTGAATTCGGGCGGCGGCGAAGAGATCCCGTCGGTCGGGAGCTTCAATGACGAATTCGACCAGGAACTGATTGGCCGTCAGGGTGATTCTCTGGCGGCCGTTTCAATGCGCTTCCATTGTTCCGAGAGCACGCGGACGCGCTTGTTCAGCGTCTTCCTGCCCTGCGGAATCGGTCATGGTTGTCGCTTCTGTCGTATGCTGCAAGAGCCGATGCGGCCGGCATACCCTCGTCCGAACGGCCAGTCTGCGCTCCAAAAGACCGATGCACGGCTCGGATGCGACGCCATCTCCGCTGGAAATGAGGCTGGATCGCGCGTCAGCCGGCGCCGCCGATCAGCGGCACAAGGCCAATATCACGATTCCCGAAAGAACTCGATCCGGCAACTGGTCAACATCGATGTTCCGAATTCAAGGGCGATTCGGGAAAATTCAGCCCTTGCTTTTTCACACAGCTTCGCTGCATTTCATCCACTTGCAGAATTTCGAACCGAGACACTGCCGGCCGCTGGGACCGCAGTTACCGACAGCGCTGCGGCAGGATGATCCGTGATGGCTTACCCGTGCATTGCCTTGATACGCTGCTCGACGATCTCGCGACGATGGCCCTGATCCGCATTGGCATCTCCGCCGCTCCCGGCTGCTGCTTCCACATCATCGCGGAACCGACCCCGCTCTGCAGCGAAAGGCTTTCTCACTGCTTGATATCGACATCGGCAAAACGTTCTTGGTAGGAAACTGCCTTGAGATCAGCTAACTCTCTGATATAATTAACATATCCTTTGCTTCGGCTGATGAAGTTCCATTTAGTTTCGAGGCGGGACAATCAGCCGCGGCAAGATATATATAAGGACGCGTCCCGGTCCGACCCGCCGTCAATGCGGGGCAAAAATACCGCGCTTGCCCTCCGCCGTCTGCGTCAGAATTGTCTTCTCCATCCCACCGAAACCGTCCACTCCGCCGACGCGTCCGCCCGGTGGCCTGGCTGCCGGCTCCAGACGGACTCGAAGGAAAGCGCGCCGTCGGCCAGTGAATGATCTATCCGCGCGCGCAGGTCCAGTTGCCGGCCCGTCGGCGCAAGCCCGACGCCGATAGTCTCACCCACTACTCTTCCGCCGAGGGTGCGGCCCCTCGGCAAATCAAGGATCGCTGTCCCCCGCTGGACGCGGAGCGGTTGTTCCACGGAGAACCGTACGGTCGTCGCGCCCCTTGGGGAAAGGGCGCGCTCAGCCGCAAGACGGAAGGCGTTGGTGCGCAGTGTGGAGACATCGCGGATCAGCGTTCCGCCGGTGGGATCCGGACGCGCGATGCCCATCTCCCCCCGTGCCGTCAGCAGCCACCCCGGAGGGCCGTCCGCCTCCAGACCGGCCGAGACGAACGCGGTGTGACCGGAGAGCCGCCCGAAAGCCCCGGAGGCAGAGGCGCCCAGCAGGCTGTCCTGTTCCGCGAGCCAGCCGGCTTGCAGGGAGACCGCCGGCTGGCCGGCCGGCTGCCATTCCGCTGCGAAGCTGGAAAGGGGCCTGTTCCCTCCTGCCCGCGGCCGGTGAAGTAGGACGGCGGACCAGTCTTGGGGCGTGGGGAGATTGAAGCGGAGAGCCCCTTCAGCAAGCGTGAGATGGCCGGATTCCCGGCCGGCAATCCGGACGTTCGGCCATCGGGAGTCGTCCTCCGGCTGTGTGTCCACGGGATCAGCGAAGAGCCTGCGCAGGCGGGCGGACGCGGTGTCCTGCGGGGACGGCCGCACGAAGTCGCCGGCGGCGAACCAGAAAGGCGCGCCCAAGTCGTCAAAGGCGGCGATTTCGCGCCCCCCGAGAGCGTGGCCCAGGCTGTCTCCTAAGGCCGAGCCCGGGTGTATGGCGGAACCCGCCACACCAGCCGGTTCGCCCCACTCCGCCACCGCCCGGCCGGTTCCCCTGAAGCTGGCCACGCCCCAAGGACTCGTGGCGGCGCCCAAGTCCATAAGACCCTGGCCGTAGACGGACCGGTCGGCATGGATGCCCGTCTTGTCGGCCGTGGTGAACAAACGGGTTACCAGATCGGTGTTGGAAAGCTGCCCCCGGAACAACTGTTTCATGATCGCCAAGCCCCCGCTGACCATCGGCGCGGAAAAGGATGTTCCGTTCGCGATTTTCCATTGCCGGACACCGCTTTGCCAGACACCGCCTGGCTGACGGATAGGTCCGAAATCGGCGGTCTGAACCTCCACGCCCGGCGCGGCGATACAGTAGTCGGCGGCGATGCCGCAGCGATTGGAAAAATCCGCGATGGAACCGTCCTGCTTCACTGCGACGACCGCAATCCAGTGGCCCCGCAGTTCCGCGATGCGGGCGGGCATACCGGCCCGCAACCCGGGGGAGGAGGCACTGACAACGTGATTGGCGCCGTCTTTGACGCACCGTGTGGCTCCGACCCGGGCGGGGTCGCATATGACTCCGTGGTCGTTGCTTGCGCTCCAGACAATTATTGTCTTCTCCTGGGTGTTTTTCTGAGCGAGAACGGCGATAGATCTGTCGTAATTCCGGCGTAACTGGCTTTCGCTGTAATCCTCGATATTTCCGGTATAGCCGATGCTTAGATTCAAAATATCGATCTGTGACCCCAGAACGCGTTTGAACTCTTCAGAATCGTAGAAGTCTCGGTTGTCTAACTGTGCGAGAGAAATGGGCTCATAGGCGCCGCCCCCGCTGCCCAGCGGAATGGCGAACATGGCGATATCGGCGCCCCAAGCCACTCCGTGATGGCTATTGGGATCAAATAACACCCGATCACCGGCCGCAACGCTGGCGACCATGGTTCCATGGGAGGATTCGCTGCCGGTTTCGTCTTTCGCTCCGGGCAGGAATGTCTCGGTAACGGCGGTGTCCCGGAAAGCGGGATGATTCTTGTCGATGCCGCTGTCGATGAAGCCAATGGTGACGCCCTCACCGGGCTCAGCGCGAACTCCCTTGAGAAGGCGCAGATGGGCATAGGCGCGGTCGGCACCGATAGTCTCCAGACCCCACTGGTTCTGGAAATCCGATTCGCCCCTGTAGTCCCGGGACCATTCCCTCGCCTTCTCCAGAAACTCATCTCTCGCGATACAGCGATTAAGGGAAGGACGGGTGTCGACGGTGCCGGCCGGGCAGGGCGGCAGCGGCGGATCTCCGCCTGCAGGGGCGGGTATCCGGGAAAGGGGGCCGACACCCGCGGGACCGGACGGCGGATCCCCTCCAACTGGGTCAGGTGTCCGGGAAAGGGGGCCGACGCTCCCTGATCCTCCCTCGCAGCCCGCCAAGGCGAGGTACAGAACCAAGCAACCGACAATCCTCTTTAACACCCGGCAAGCCCCACACCTGCCGCGACTCGTGAAAGCCATGGTCACATCATTAACATTCCGACATTTCGGCCAGCAATTCCCACGAATGGCGGAAAGTCAAGCCTTTAGAGCTTGTTCCATAATGCTCTATGCAGTATGTGAGTTCGCTTAAATCACGTTTATTCATACTATATATGGTATACAAAGTCGACTTTAGGAACAAACTCTTAAAGGCAGAATGCCTGTTCAAGGTTTCGTATTCCGCAAATTTTTCCTTCGGTAGCGGAAAGTGAGCATTTGTCACCGGCCCGGCGCGGGCCGCCGGCGGCAAAAAGCGAATCGAGCAGAGATTATTGAGAGAAAAAGCTCCGCGCAGGGTTCTTCCGATGCCCGGCTTTCTTGCGGCCGCTCATGAGCCGATCGACAAGATCGCCCGTACAACTATGAAATGCACCACCGGGTTCAGCCGGCGGCTCTCTATCAGAATCAAGCTGCAGCAGATGCGGCAAGTGCCCGGCAAATGCGGCGGGAAAACGCGGAAAATTTGGTGTGCAGCGGTGGTTTCCACAAAGCTTCGGGATCAGCCTCAGTATATGACAGACAGGCAATTCAAGACAGGTTCAATAGGTGCGCATCCACAGATTTCATCGGAACCGAAAACGGCGAACGGGTGATCACGGCGCGTTTTTCGCAGCCGCCGCGTTGGCCACGGCCGGCGGTTTCCGTTAAAGAGCAGACCGACCTAACTGCCCGGGATCCCGAATGCCCCTGCCTTCGACACCGCACGACGCCCTGTTCCGCCTGCTCGTCTCCGATCCCGGACGCGCCGCCGTCCTCCTCGCCGATTACCTGCCGCCGGAAGTCGCCGAGCGCCTCGATCTCGGCCGACCGCCGGAACATGTCGAGGGAACCGCCGTCGACGGCGAGGGCAGGAGCACGCAGGCGGACGCGATTTTCCGCGTGCGGACGAAGGACGGCGGCACCGCGAGGATCTACGTCCTGCTCGAACACAAGGCGCGCTCCGACCTCCTCGCGCCGCTCCAGCTGATGCGTTACATACTGCGTCTGTGGACCATGGAAGCGGAGAGCGGCGGACTGCCTCCCGGGCGGCTGCCGCCAGCGATCCCGATGGTCTTCTTCAACGGCCCCCGGGAATGGACCGCGCCGCTCTCCATACAGGAGATGATCGACGCCCCCGAGGGGCTCGGACATCTCGCCCGCGCCTTCGGCAGCTGCACGCTCCACGACCTCCCGCGCATCGCCCCGGAAAACCTCTTCCGCTCCCCGGAGGTCGGCGGCGCGCTGCTCGCCATGGGCCGGGCTTTCGCGGACGATATCACCGACGCCGAAGCGGACACGGCGGTTGAAGACACCGAGTTCGGACGCTACATGGCGATGTACATCGTTGAGCAGCTCAGCCTGACGCCGGAGCGCATCAAGGCCGCGATCCGGCGGATCTGCGCTGACCCCGAAGCTGACCCCGAAAAGATGGAGGCCATCATGGGAACCTCAGCCCAAGTCTGGTTGAAACAGGGAGAAGAACGCGGCAGAGCCGCCGGCATGACCGCGGGACTGGAAAAGGGCAGGGTCGAGGGACTGGAAAAAGGCAGGGCCGAGGCCTTGGCGCGCCTGCTGGACCGGCGGTTCGGCCCCCTGCCCCGCGATGTCCGGGCCCGTATCGACGCCGCCGGGACCGCTGAGATCGAGACCTGGTTCGACGCCGCCATCGACGCCCCCGATCTCGCGTCGGTCTTCGCCGGGCGCGGCGCGTCCCACTGACGGAAAACCCGACCCGCTCCCAATCCCTGGCGCGCGGCGGGCGGACAGCGAAGGGTCCGTCAACGGCTGTGCCGCTTGCTCCGTATCCTCAGCGTGTCTTTACATAGCCCGTACAACTATGAAATGCATCACTGGGTTCAGCCGGCGGCTCTCTGACAGAATCAAGCAGATGCGGCAAGCTCCCGGCAAATGCGTTTCCGGAGGCCACCGGTCATGTGAAGGGCGGAAATCCGGCGGGATCCAGCCGCTGGCCGGGGTTGAACGGCAGCCGGATCAGTTGTTCAACTCCGCCGCTTTCAAGTGATCCTCAGGCGGTTTCAGCGCAGGGGGGCGGTCATTGAGCGCGTCCCGCACCCTCCGGATCTTGGCCGGAGCTGCCGTCCGGAAGTCCGTCGGTTTCGGAAACTGTTCCCTTACCAAGCCGTTCGTATGCCTGCTCACCCCGCTGCTGTGAACAGTACGGGCGGGCGAAGTGAAAGTCGGCGCCGAGAGCCCGGGATATCTCCGCATGCCCGGCGGATTCCTTGCCGTCATCAGCCGTGATCACATGCGCCATTCCGGACACCGGCCGCCGATTCCCGATGACCGCGGCCCCGACCAGAGACGACGTCCCTCTCTCAACCTATTGAAGAAAAATGAATTTCGTTGCCCGGTCGACAAGCTGAACCAGAGCTCCCCGGCACCGGACGCCGATGATCGTGTCCGCTTACTGGCCTCCCGCCCGAGTCTTCTCCTCGACGATCGCGGGACGCTCTGATATGTCCCGCCGGCCGGGGATCACGCCCCGCCCGGAGCCATCGCGGCCCCGGCGGTTCCGCTTCCGCCCCCGCCGGCGGAGACGGCGGAACAGGCTCCCCCCTCCCCGCCCGCCCGGTCCGCATGGACGTAACGGTGAATCCATGTCGGACTCACCGTCATGATCCCCGCTTCCGCTGAGCGGCCCGAAGTCTGCCGCGGGCCCGTCCGCAAAACAGACACGTCTCGATGATCCCCGGCGCATCGGCGGCATCCTGCGGGGAACCGACGAGGCCGCCCGGTGTCGCGGGCGAGTCGCGGACTGCTGTCGACTGCGGGCAGCTGATCTCCGCCGCGACGGCTCTTTGCGGGAAACCGCTTTTCTTCAGCGCCTGAAGCCGGCAACGGTCAAACCGGGTCAAGCAGTTAAAGCCCGACGGCATGCGATTCCCTCCTTTTTCATTACAGAGAGTATCGCACCCGCTTGATCCGCATATGACATGTGGATCCGCCTCAATCACGGTCTGCGAATGAAGCGATGCATTTCGGAGCTCAATCGGCGGATCAAAGACCCGGGCCAGTCCCGCGGCATCAGCCTTGAGGACCGTCTGATGTCTCGACGGCTGCATTCGAGCTGAAATTCCGTCACTTCCGCAGTTTGAAAGCAGACCCCGCCGAAAGAAAACGATGCGCTGCCGCATGTCCAGCGCGTCTTGTCCGGAGTCGAGCGGGTTCCGCCCAACGACCGCATGAGCGAGCGGCTGGACTTGATCAGCCGCCGGAACCGGCGAAGATGCTTCACTTCCGTTCTTGCTGAACGGCAGCGCGGCAAGCTGAAACGCGCCTGACAAAATGACGATTCCCTTTTGGAAATCATCACAGCCGCCGCCCGCGGCACAAGCCAAAAAGCCAAACGCGGCAGCCTTGCCTGCGCCGCAGTCAAACTGCCGCCGGCAACGGGTCCGGCCGGTTTGCGGCTCCGACAGCGCGCTCTCCTGGCCGACTCCGCGGGTGAGAACCCCTTGCCGCGGCTGCGCCCCTCTTCCAAGGAAACGGCGGAAATCCTCTTGCCGGACCGGATTAGTCAATGCCCCGCGCCGCAGAGCCTCTGTGGTTCAGTCTTCATCGAATCATCCTCGAGCTGAAGCATATTCAAGAGTCCGCGACCGCGGCCCGGATGCGCGGCCGGTCAATCGTCAGATGCCGCGAATTCCGGAACACTTCCGCCGGATTTGCCGGACACACACAGCCCGCAGATTCCGGAAACCCAATCGTCACTGGCAGAATCCCCGCTGTCGCAATATCTGCGGCGCACGGAGGATTCGCCGAGTTAAGACTTCCTTATGCCTTCGCTGAAACCGAGCGGCAGCGCAAAGTCACGACGGACTATTGTCGGATCCGATCCCCGGCAACGGACTATCTTCCGGCGATTTCAGCCAAGATTCGATGACTGACGCGGCGCGGCGCGACAGCGCCACGGCCTGCTCATTCTCATCGCGGGAAATTCCCGATCCGATGAAGGTCGCCACCGAGGGGGGCTCGAAAATCGTGATTTCCTTCGGAACCTCGTTGAGAGGGGCGGCGGCGGCATCATCCCAAACCACCACTCTGAGAACCATTGCGGACCGCAGAGACGCGACAAACGGGACGCCCGGAGGCGCAAGAACCACTTCTTCGACGGCAACGGTCAAATGATACCACCGGTCTCCTTTGTAGCGGCTGAAACGTTCACGAACCGCATCATTGACAATCATTTCGATCACCTCCTGCCCGACCGTGCGTGAAATCTCAGGCCACCGCGTGCCTTTTGCAGACACTTTCACATGGGCGAGACGGAAATCGCCGATCGGTGTCGGATCCGGCGGCAATTTCGCCGGCGGATCGCAGGCGGTCAGAGCAATGCACGCGGCAACGGCGGCAGCCCATCTTTTCCAATCCATATTCAGCCCCTCCGAAGTCATGAAACATCCATATACATGCCGGCGCTTCGCGTTCAAGGAAGCGCGTGACTCTTTTGCCCTGCAAGCGGCATGCGGCAGCCGCTCCCGACCGGCGCATGATATCCGGATCCGGCCAGGGACATCTTCGGAGATACGTATGTCTCCGGAAATCCCGCGCGGACAGCTTCGCTTGCCGGCGCGGCACCGATGAAATGGAATGGCCCGAGCTGGATCCGACAAGTCAAAAAGCGGCCCAGCCAGACAAAACCGGCATTGACCGCGGGCTTTGCCGATTTGCCGTTCCGGCGGCTTCAGTGTATTTCGCCGGGTTCCCGGCAACTGAATTCAAGCTGGCCGCGCTCCGCCGGCGGCCTGGAAACGCCCTTGCCCGGCTGAACCGCGCGCCGTCACCGTATCGAAAGCAGCGCCCAGCCGGCCACAGGCCCCGCCGCGGGATGCATTGCAGGGAGGGTTCTGAATGAACCGCTGTCAAGACATCCGGATCCCGGTCAAGGCCAAACTTGCCGCGCGTCCGCTTGGAATCCTGGAAATCGCACGGACCGCGCGGCGCAATCTGCTGGAAATCATACCGGAGCTGGCGACACGCCAGCCGATGGTTTCGGGCAGAACCGTCAAACGGTGGCACATGGTCATGGATCCGCCGGGCCTGAGGCGAATTCTCCGTGACCGGGCGGACGACTACCCGAAGGCGGAAACGGCGAAAAACATCGTCCGGCCCGCTATCGGCGACAGCCTGTTCACAGCCGAAGGCGCGCGTTGGCTCCGTCAGAGACGGGCCGCCGCCGGCGCCTTCTCAAGCCGCAGCATCCGCGGCTTGGCGCCGGTCATGTCAGCCGCCGCGCGCCGGCTCGTCAAGCGGGTCGGTTCTTCGGTGCCCGCTTCGCTGGATATGTGTGAAGAAATCACCGCCGCGACATTCGAAGTCATCAGCGACGTGACATTCGCGGACGGCGCGGGCATGGACCGGGCGCTGGTGCACCGGGCAATAGACGCCTATCTCTCCGGCGCGGCGCGCGTGTCCATACTCGACATCGTGGGCGCGCCGCTCTGGATTCCCCGACTCCGCAGTTTCATGACCGATTCCGCGGTCCGCGATATGAAACGGATTGCGGAGCAGATCATTGAAGCCCGCCGCGATTCGGAAACACCCGGGCCGGACGACCTCCACGGCCTGCTCGCCAAAGGCGCGGATCCCGAATCCGGCCAGCGCATGAGCGCGGCCGAACTGCGCGACAACCTTCTGACGTTCATTGTCGCCGGGCACGAGACGACCGCCTTGGCGCTGTCCTGGTCGCTCTATCTCCTCGCATTCGACCGGGATGCGCAGGCGAAAGCCCGCGGCGAAGCCCGGTCCGCGCTCGGCGGGCGGATTCCGAACGCGGACGATATCGCGCGGCTGCCGTTCATCCGGCAGGTTGTCTTGGAATCCATGCGCCTTTACCCGCCCGCCTCTCTGCTGCTGCGGACCGCGCGCGCCGAGGACCGGATCGGCGGGCGGGAAGTCCGCCCCGGCGACACCATGATGCTGCCGATATACGCCCTGCACCGGAGCCATTGCCACTGGGAGAACCCCGACGGGTTCGACCCGGACCGGTTCGCGTCGGCGCGGACCGCGAACTCGCCGGCGTACCTTCCCTTCGGCGCGGGTCCGCGCGCCTGCATCGGCTCCGGATTCGCGATGCAGGAGGCCGTAATCATGCTGGCCGCTCTGGCGTCCAGATTCCGGTTTGAGCCTGTTCCCGGCGAGGCTCCTGAGCCGGTGATGATCCTGACCCTGCGCCCCAAAGGCGGCGTCCGGCTCCATGTTCAGCCCGCTGAATGAAGCGGGATTACGTGAATTTCCCGCTTTTCGGGAACCCGCGCGGCGGATTGACCCCGTACCTGCCGCGTTTGCCGAGCCACGGTTCCAGATTTTTGACCGTACGGCAGCGTCCGGCCGAATCCAGCCATTTCAGCCCCTCGGCGATTCTGAAAACACGAAGGTCCGCCAGTCCCCCGTCTTTGTATTTCTGCGCCAGATTGCCGCGGCCGCGAGTCAGAGTAGGCAGTTCCGACAATGGAAACACGACAAGTTTGCCGTTGTCTCCGACGACTGCCACATGGTCGCCGTCGGCCACAGCGCAGACTTTCACCGAATCCGGGGAACGCAGATTCATTATCTGTTTGCCGTTTTTCGTGCTGGCGACGGTTTCATCCTCTTCGACCACGAAGGCGTAGCCCGACCGGGACGCCAGAACCAGTTTCCGGCCGGGCGAGCGCACCAGCAGATTCACAATGCCGCTGTCATTCGCCAGGCCGGCCATCAGCCTGACCGGCTCGCCGAGACCGCGGCCGCCCGGGAGCGCGGATGCGTTCAGCGTGTAGAAACGGCCGTTGCCGCCGCACAGGACCAGGCGGTCCGTCGTCCGGGCATGGAACACGAACCGTCCGGCGTCGCCGTCGCGGTAGCGGAACTCCTGATCAAGCGGCACCGCGCCCTTGACAGCCCTTATCCAGCCGGCCTGTGAGCAAATCACCGTGATCGGCTCCCGCTCGATCATCGTTTCGGGGAAAATTTTCTCCCCGGCGTCCCGCGCCTCGCCGAAACCGGTGCGGCGCGCGCCGCCGTCGACTTCGGCTCCGAATTTTTTCCTGACTTCCCTGATCTCGTCGGCCAGGCGTCCGGTCTGGAGTTCCGGCTCCTCAAGCAGATTGTCGAGTTCGGTCCGCTCAAGCGTCAGCGCGTTGAATTCACGCTTCAGCTCGAGTTCTTCAAGCCTGCGCAGACTGCGCAGCCGCATATTGAGTATGGCGTCAGCCTGCAGTTCCGACAGGACGAACTCGTCCATAAGCGCGCCTTTGGGCGAATCCTCAGTCCTGATGATCTCAATGACGCGGTCAAGATTCAAAAACGCCGAGATGAATCCTTCGATGATCTCCACCCTGCGGTCGATCTGGGCGAGCCGGTGCCGCGACCGGCGGACAAGGACGTCTCTCCGGTGTTCAAGATACGCGGAAAGGATTTCTTTCAGAGAGCAGACCCGCGGTGTTCTGCCGTCGATCAGCACATTCATGTTGAGAGAAAATCGGGTTTCCAGTTCACACTGCCGGAAAAGGGACTCCATGAGCAGGCCGGGATTGACGCCGCGGGATCTGGGTTCCAGAACTATTCTCACGTCATCAGCCGATTCATCGCGGACATCGGCGATCAGCGGGTTCTTTTTGTTTTGGATCAGATCCGCGATCCGCTCGATCAAACGCGATTTCTGAACCTGATAGGGAATTTCGCTGACCACGGCCTGCCAGTTTCCCCGTTCGAGCTTTTCCGTATGCCAGCGGGCCCGGACGCGGATGAATCCCCGCCCGCTGCTGTAGGCTTCGCTGATTTTGCCGGGCGGTTCGACAATGATGCCGCCTGTCGGAAAATCGGGTCCGGGCACATATTTGGCCAGCGTCGCGTCCCGCGCGTCGGGAGTCTTCAGAAGATGGAGACAGGCGCCGCACAGCTCGCCGATATTATGCGGCGGTATGTTGGTCGCCATTCCGACAGCGATCCCGCTGGCCCCGTTCGCCAGAAGATTCGGGATCTTCGCGGGAAGGACGGCCGGCTCTTCCAGAGTTCCGTCGTAGTTCGGCCGGAAATCGACGGCGTTTTCGTCCAGCCCGTCCAGCAGGGCTTCGGCGGCGACCGTCAACCGCGCTTCCGTGTAGCGTTCCGCGGCGGCGCCGTCTCCGTCAATGTTGCCGAAATTCCCCTGCCCGTCGACCAGCGGGTAGCGCATGTTGAAATCCTGGGCGAGCCGCACCAGCGCGTCATAAATCGCCTGGTTGCCGTGCGGGTGGAAGTTGCCCATCACATCGCCGGAGATTTTCGCCGATTTGCGGAAAGCGCCGTTCGGAGACAGCTTCAATTCCCGCATCGCGAACAGAATGCGCCGGTGCACGGGTTTGAGGCCGTCGCGGACATCCGGCAGCGCCCGGTGCATGATCGTCGACAACGCGTACTGAAGATACCGGTCGCTTATGGCCTCCTTGAGCGCCTCGCTGCGCTCCTGCTGAAGATCCGGGGCTTCTTCGTTCATACCCTCGTTCCTTAATGCTGTTCGCCGATTATTGCCAATTTCACCGACGCCGATCCCTCATTGCGCGGCTGCCCGGGACTCCGGGGTTTCGAGAAGGTTGCGGAAGCGGATGGTTTCTGCGAAGATGCCGACGGTCGCGAAGCCGGCCGGGAATTCGATTCGACCCTCGGTCCGAAACCGGATTCGCGCCGGGAAACCATCAATCTTCGAGAAACGGCAGCAGGCAGAAATTGACTTCCGACCCGGGCGCCCCGCGCACAATTCTGATCACCGGCTGCTCTTCCGGCATCGGCTACGACGCAGCCGCATGCCTGCGCGGGCGCGGCTGGCGCGTCTTCGCTTCGTGCCGGCAGAGCAAAGACTGCGAACGGCTCGGCAGCGAAGGATTCGAGAGTCCCCGCCTTGACTACGCGGACGAGGATTCCATCGGTACAGCCCTGAATGAAGTTCTGTCGCGGACCGGCGGAACGCTGGACGCGGTTTTCAACAACGGCGCCTACGCGGTTCCCGGGGCGGTGGAAGACGTCCCGCGCGCCGCCATGCGGGAAATCTACGAAGCCAACCTTTTCGGCTACCACGACCTTATCCGTCTGGTTCTGCCGGTCATGCGGCGGCACGGGGGCGGCCGGATCATCAACTGCTCTTCCATTCTCGGCTTTGTCACGTTGCCGTGGAGAGGCCCCTACAACTCGACGAAATTCGCCCTTGAAGGGCTGACCGACACGCTGCGGGTCGAACTGCGCGGCACCGGAATTCACGTCTCCCTGATCGAGCCCGGCCCGATTTCCACAAGAATCCGCATTAATTCCAGGCCGCAATTCGAAAAGTGGATCAATTGGAAAGAATCGCCGCATGCGGAATATTACCGCAAAGTCCTCATACCGCGTCTTTACGAGGAAAACCCGCCCAAAGCCCGGTTTGAACTGCCGCCGCGGGCGGTGACCAGAAAGCTGATACACGCTCTGGAATCACCGCGCCCGAAAGCGCGATATTTCGTGACCGCGCCGACCTATATCGCCGGGATCATGAAACGGCTGCTGCCCGCTTCGGCGGTGAACCGCATGCTGGCGTCAGCGAGCTGAGGTTCCTGCATGGCTGAAGACCCGCTTTTCATCGTCGCGGCCATCGCCTCGCTCGCGGTGTTGGCAGTTCTCGCCACGGGAATCGCGGGCTATGCCCGCGGTGGCGAATTCAATCGAAAATATGCCAACAAAATCATGCGGCTGAGGCTGTTGGCGCAGGCGCTGGCGGTATTTTTCATATTCCTGTTCGTTTTGCTGAGGGGCGGCGGAGACTGACATATGGTCGTTCTGAACAGAATCTACACCCGGACCGGAGACGGCGGAGAGACGGCTCTCGGAGACGGCACGAGAGTCGCCAAACATGCCGGCCGCGTCGAAGCTTACGGCACCGTCGATGAATTGAACTCGGCGGTGGGTCTGGCACGCCTCGAGGCGCCGGGCGGGCGGGCTGAACGGCTTGCCGCGATTCAGAATGACCTCTTTGATCTGGGCGCGGATCTGTGCCGCCCGGAATCCGAGGCGGATCAGGACTCCGAGCATCCCCCGCTCCGGGTCTGCGGTTCCCAGACTGAGAGGCTTGAGGCGGAAATCGACTCCATGAACGCGGATCTCAGACCTCTGCGCAGTTTCGTCCTTCCCGGCGGGAGCCGTGAGGCGGCGGCCCTGCATCACTGCCGCACGGTGGCCCGGCGCGCCGAAAGGCTGACGGCGGCCCTGTCGGTCAGAGAGCCGGTCAACCGGCACGCCCTCACTTATCTGAACCGTCTGTCGGACTGGTTTTTCGTCGCCGCCCGCTGCGCGAACGGCGGCGATGACATTCTGTGGACGCCCGGCGCCAACCGGAAGTGACTTGAGGACCCGAGCTTCTGTTGCGCCGCCGCATCCGGGAGTCTATGGGCCGCGTCATGCCGTAACGATGATGCGGGCCCGGCTCAGCGTCTGCTCCGCGGCTGACTTGAACTGAAACGAATTCCAGCATTCGGAATCCGCGGGAGAGAATGAAATGAAGGTGCTTGTGCCTGTCAAACGGGTAATCGACTACAATGTCAAAGTCAGAGTCAAACCCGACGGATCAGGGGTGGATCTGGCCAATATCAAAATGTCGATCAACCCGTTTGACGAAATCGCGGTGGAAGAAGCCGTCCGGCTGAAAGAAGCCGGAAAAGCCGAGGAGATCATCGCCGTCTCGATCGGCGTGCAGCAGGCCCAGACGATCCTCCGCACTGCGCTGGCGCTCGGGGCCGACCGCGCGATTCTCGTCAAGGCCGCCGATGATCCGCACATCGATATCGAGCCGCTCGCGGTGGCGAAGATCCTCAAAGGCGTCGCCGACGAAGTGGACCCCGGACTGATCCTGATGGGCAAGCAGGCCATCGACAACGATATGAACGCGACCGGCCAGATGCTGGCGGCGCTGATGGGATGCGGCCAGGCCACCTTTGCCTCGCGCCTGGAAATCGACGGGGACAGGGCCGCCGTGACACGCGAAGTCGACGGCGGTCTGCAGAAGGTTGAAATCAGACTGCCCGGCGTGGTGACCGTCGATCTGCGCATGAACGAGCCGCGATATCCCTCGCTGCCCAACATTCAGAGAGCGAAACGCAAACCGTTCGATGTCAAATCACCGGAAGATTACGGGATTGACGTCAGTCCGCGGCTGGAAATTCTCCAGACCGCGGAGCCGCCGGAAAGAAACGCCGGCGTCATCGTCGGGTCTGTCGATGAACTGGTCGTCAAACTCAAAGAAGAAGCAGGAGTGATCTGATGGCCGTATTGCTGATCGCCGAACTCAACGGCGCGGAACTTGCTGCCGATCTCACGGCAAAAACGCTGGCAGCCGCAAGGCAGCTGGGAGAGGTTGATGTTCTCTGCGCCTCTCAAGAATGCGGCGGCGCGGCTGAAGAAGCCGCTGGACTTGACGGCGTCTCAAAGGTGCTGTGCGCCGACGGGGCGCAGTACGGGCATGCTCTGGCCGAACCGGCAGCGGCGCTGATCGTGCGGCTGGCCGACAGCTACGAATATATTGTCGGGCCGGCATCAACTTCGGCTCAGAACATTCTGCCCCGCGCCGCGGCGCTTTGCGATTCAATGATGATATCCGACATTTCCGCGGTCATTGACGCCAGAACGTTTGAACGGCCGATTTACGCCGGCAACGCGATACAGACCGTCAGATCCTCAGACGCCGTTAAATTCATTACGGTGCGCACGTCTGCGTTCGACGCAGCGGAATTCAGCGGGCCGGCGGCACCGGTCGTCAACATCGATCCCGCGCCCGACCCCGGCCTCAGCACATGGCTGGACGACAGCGCGGCTGATTCGGACCGCCCTGAACTGACATCCGCGAAAATCATCGTCTCCGGCGGACGGGGCGTGGGTTCGCCGGAAGATTTCGCCTTGATTTCGGCACTTGCCGACAAGCTGGGGGCAGCGGTCGGAGCGTCGCGGGCTGCGGTCGATTCCGGATTCGCGCCGAACGACTGGCAGGTGGGGCAGACCGGCAAAGTCGTGGCGCCGGATCTTTATATCGCCGTCGGGATTTCCGGCGCCATCCAGCATCTGGCCGGCATGAAGGATTCCAAGACCATCGTCGCGATCAACAAGGATGAGGAAGCGCCGATCTTCCAGGTCGCCGATTACGGCTTGGTCGCGAATCTGTTCGATGCGGTGCCGGAACTGACTGACAAGCTCGAATAGTCTGAATCCCTGCCGGCGGCTGCCGGTTCGGCATCGATTAAATCGGGAGCATGCCGGGACGGGCTGTTCCGCGCGGCAAGGAGACACTGAAATGAACATCAGGAAAGTCAGCGTCATCGGCGCGGGGCAGATGGGCAACGGGATCGCCCATGTCTTCGCGCTGTCCGGTTACGAAGTGATTCTGCACGACATATCCAAGGATGCCTTGGGCAAAGCGATGTCGCAGATCGACGGCAATCTGGGCCGGCAGGTCGCCGGGAAGCGCATCAGTGACGGCGACAAAGACCGTGCGCTGGGCCGGATCGCCGCCACCACATATCTCAGGGAATGCGGCGACGTCGATCTGGTGATCGAGGCGGTCACCGAGCAAGAGACCGTAAAGGCGGCGATTCTCGAAGATCTGACGCCGCATCTCCGGCCCGGAACGATCCTGACCTCGAACACTTCGTCAATTTCGATCACCCGGCTCGCGTCCCGGACGGACCGGCCGGACCGGTTCATGGGTTTTCACTTCATGAATCCGGTTCCGGTGATGCAGCTTGTGGAGCTGATCCGCGGCATCGCCACCGAGGAGACAACCTACCAGTCTCTTCTCGAGGTCGCCCGCAGTCTCGGCAAGACCCCGGTCTCAGCTTCAGATTTTCCAGGCTTTATCGTCAACCGCATTCTGATGCCGATGATCAATGAAGCAGTGTACGCGCTGCTTGAGGGAATCGGATCAGTCGAAGCGATTGACAGTTCAATGCGGCTGGGAGCCAATCATCCGATGGGTCCTCTTCAGCTGGCGGATTTCATCGGCCTCGACACCTGCCTGGCAATTATGAATGTTCTGTTCGGCGGGCTCGGGGATTCGAAATACCGCCCCTGTCCTCTGCTCATAAAATACGTCGAGGCAAAATGGCTCGGCCGCAAGACGCGCCGCGGATTCTACGACTATTCGAGCGAGACGCCGGTTCCGACCCGCTGACCCGCCGGGGTCAGAACCTTTCGTGAAACCGCTGGCTGATCAGGCATTCCAAGGCTGAGGCCAAGGACTCGGAATCCTCGCCGCTGAGATGGACCTCGATTGACGTGCCCTTTGAGGCAGTCAGCATCAGCAGTCCCATGATTGAATCGCCGAATGCCGACACGCCGTCCTTGAACACCTCCGCATCCGCGTCATAGCGCTCCACGGTTTCGACGAACTTTGCCGCAGCCCGCGCATGCATGCCCTTCTCATTGACGATCTTGAATGTGCGCACAATATCCGGCACCGAACCCTCCTATTCGAAAACCCTCACATATTTGCGTCCGTATTCAGCGGCGCGGTCAGCCGCTTCCTGAAGCCCGGCTCCGCGCGACTTCGCGAGCTTCACCAGCATCGGAAGATTGGCGCCTGCCAGAATGATCCGGTCCGAGCGGCTGCAGGCTTTCAGCGACAGGTTGGCGGGAGAACTGCCGAAAATGTCCGTGACGACAATAACTCCCTGACCTTCATCGACCTCTGACACTGCCCGGCAGATTTCATCTTGTTTCTGCTGTCGATCGTATTCGCCGTTCAAGGATATCGCGGCCATGCCGGGCTGCTCGCCCACAATCTGTTTGAGGCATGCCAACAGTTCACAGGCGATATTTCCGTTTGCCACAATGACGACGCCAATCAAGCCATTGCCCCCTGAGCTGCCCTGCATGCAACAAATCAAGCGCCTCCTTTCACACGAGTATTGCCGCAAGTGCAAGACCAATCGGCCGCCGTCGGCACTTCGATTCCTTGACAGTTTTACCGCTGAAGCGCCGCAGCGCTTCACCGAACCGAGGCCGGACAAGAGGATGCGGTTCCGGGCCGACTATCAGGCAAGGCTGTCAGCGCCGAAATCCGATAAGCGTCAGGGCAGCGGTTCCATGCGCAGCATTGCCGTTAACGCGGCCGCCAGTCCTTCTCTCCCGCGGCCGCGGATCAATGGAAACTTCAGCCCTTGAATCTCAGTTATCCTCTGCGGCAGTCGTTCGGTTTCCTCTTCATCCAAGTCAACGACCACTGCCAGCCGCGCACGCTTCCGGCTCTTGAGCCGAAGAATGCCGATACCCCGCGCTTCTATCAGTCCGGCAATCTGCGGCGGCGCGGACAGATCAATCGCCCCGCCGATTCGCTGAGCTTGGATTTTGTCGTCAGCCACTAGTTCCGCGCCCCGGGATATCAATTCCAGAGCCAGCGAAGACTTGCCGCTTCCGGACGAACCGGTGATCAGCGCGGCTCTGCCGTCAACAGACACCGCGCTGCCGCCGATCAGCGCCGGTTCAATCGGCGGCATCCCGCAAATGCGCCGGACTTGTGTCAATATCCGCTTGATTCCCCCTGAGCAGTCCGCCCGGCTCCTTTTCCTCCCAATATTGATCTGATCGCGGACACGCGCGCAGCCGCGCCATCCGCCAGAAGACGCGCGTCACTGGATAACGTCACGAGATCAAAACCCCATCCGACAGCCCCAGCCGCGTATTCCGCAGATCCGCAATGCAGGCCAGCCAGAATTCCCGCATGTTTTGCCGCGTTGAGAATCCGCTTGATCGCCTCCAGAAGCTCAGGCTCCTGCCAGTCGAAACCCGGCCCCGACCGACCGCCGGTCAAACCGAGCGCAAGGTCTGCCGGGCCGATATAAATCCCGTCCAGCCCGGGCGTTGTGACGATGTCTTCCAAATTCTGACAGGCCTCCGCCGTCTCAACCATGGCTAGGCAGACAACGGCATCATTGGACTTCGAAGCGTAATCCGCGCCGCCGGAAACCAGTGCCCGGGTCGGACCGAAACTGCGGACACCCCCGGGCGGATACCGGACATAGGAAACCAGTGCCTCTGCCTGAGCCCGGTTGTTGATCATGGGACAGATGACTCCCAGCGCGCCCGCATCCAGAGTCTTCATGACAATGCCCGGCTCGAGCCAAGGCACGCGGGCCAAGGGCGCCACGCCGCTGGCGCGGATGGCCTGGAAGGTCGCCAGAGCGTCTCTGTAATCCATAAGACCGTGCTGCATGTCGGCCGTCAGACTGTCAAAGCCGAGTTCGGCTTGAATTTCCGCGGCAAAGGCGCTTCCCAGCGACAGCCAGCCATTGATCACTGGCTTACCCTGCGATGTCAGTTCTTTGACCGGATTGGCAATCATTCGTTTCTCCTTGTAATCTGAGGGGAATTCCGGGCTCAGCACATCCTAAGCCCGAGTTGCGGGGGCGCATGGGCGACCATAAACGCAAATCGGGGGATTTGAAACCGGAAGCCGGCAAGAATCCCGAATCAGCGGGGCTGACCATGGCGCAGGCGCTGTTCGGTTATCCGCGCAATCAGCCGATCGAAAACAGGGAAGACGGCCTGCCGCTGTTTGCCGAGGGGCTGTCCGGCATCTTCAGCCGCGGCGACGTCGCCGATCTTGCTGAGACATTTAACGAAAATCAGGACCGGCTTCCCTTCTGGCGCGGCCAGCGCGAATCCGCCGCTTGGAACCGATTTCTTGACAAACTCCGAAAACCAGCCGATGTATCGGTTCAGGCCAATGCCCGGCGGCCAGCGGACCGCCGTGGGCGGGATGTCATCCCAGTCTTCATGGTCAACGACGGATTGTATCTTATGACCGGCTCTGCCGTTTGTTCTCCGGCCCTGACCGGCCACAAGACGATCTTCGCCCGCGACGATGGCAGATTCGCCGTCATCAACCGGCTTCGGAATTTCGACGGAGAATTATTCGACAACCTTATTTTTGTCTTCCGGGATTCGGCTGTTCCGCAAGGGAACATCCAAAACAAGGTGCGGGCCGTGCGCACGGAACGGCAGGAATGTGTCTGCCCCCGGCAGCCGACCGGTGTCTGACGGATGAAAGCCAAGCTCGGCATCGCCCCCATCGCATGGTCGAACGATGATCTGCCGGAACTCGGCGGCGACACGACGCTCGAAACCTGCCTTTCTGAAGCGCGGGAAGCGGGATTTTCCGGGATTGAAACCGGAGGCAAATTTCCGGGCAGTTCTGATGAGCTAGGCCCCATTCTCGCCGAGCATGAATTGAAGCTGTGCGGGGGCTGGTACTCTGGAACGGTTCTTCAGAACGAGGTCGAAGCGGAAAAAGACCAAGTCATCCCGCAGTTGACGCTGTTTCGGGATCTGGGGGCTCCCTGTCTCGTCTATGGCGAAACGGCGGGGACGATCCAAAACGTGCCGTCCGCGCCGCTGAACACGCGGATCCGGATTGATGACGATCAAATGCGCAGTTTTGGACGAAACCTCACCGAGTTCGCCGAATGGTGCGCCGAGTCAGGCATGCCGATCGCATTCCACCATCATATGGGAACTGCGATCGAGTCGGAAGACGATGTCAACCGGCTCATGAACTGGACAGGCGAGGCGGTTTATCTCCTGTTTGACACCGGCCATATGGCCTTTGCTGGCGGAGACATTCTGCGGGTGATTAACCGGCACTCGCACCGGATCATGCACTTTCATGGGAAGGATGTGCGCCAAGGCACGATTGATCAGCTGAACCCGGGACGGGAAAGTTTTCTGGACGCGGTTCTCAAAGGGGCTTTTACTGTGCCGGGCGACGGCAGTCTTGATTTTCGCCGCATCATCGCCTGTTTGGCCGAACGCGGCTATGAAGGCTGGTTTGTTGTCGAGGCTGAACAGGATCCGGCCAAGGCCCCGCCGTTGAAATATGCCAGGATCGGGCACCGAACGCTGGCAGACGCTCTGGAATCCGCAGGTTACGAAATCTCCGGAGGCGCCAACGGCCGGTAGTCAGACACGGCGGAATTGATGGCATATGCAGGTTGGGAGCAGAAACCGGAAACATCAAGTCCATGACATACCGGGCGCGTCTAGTTTATTCTTTCTATACGCCCATGAAACTATGGAATGCATCACCGGAGTTTTGGAAGAATGGAAAGAAAGATTGTCGCCGACATTGACGGGCAGCCCCGGGGCGGCCACTCACCGCCTTAGCCTATCCGCACGGATTTCAGAAACTCATATTCAGCGTCAGAGAACCGCCGACATCCTTGTTGCCGCCGCCCGCGCGCAGAAGGTGCCGCCTGACAACGTCATCATACCGCTCAACCTGAACTCCCCGCCGGGAACCGTGATGTTCGTTTTATCCTTGAAATCATGCTCTGCATCCGCCGCGGCCCAGATCGTCCCGGTTTCCCCGGCCGCCATGCCGATCCTCGCCCCCAGCGTCCCTTTGAGGCTCTTCGCGGCGACCTCCGACACCTCGCCGGCCCCTTCGACCGCCGCCAGCTCCACAAAACCGCCGGCCTTCACCGAAGACAATTCAAGCCCGGCGCGCGGCGTGATTGTCATGCCCTGAAATTCCGTCCGCATGCCGGCGGCGGCGGAAATGCCGGTGCCCCCGGCCGCCTCAATCACCGCGGCGCTGCCCATGGGGCTGAGTTCAATGCCGCTCAAACGCGAACATGACAGATGCCCGCCCGCATGAATGCCGCTGTCCAGCCGCCAGCCCAGCGTCACCGTCCCGCCGGCCGCCGCCCGGCACTGAAACTGACGCTCAGCGCCTCGTCAGCCGGAAAATCATAGCCGGCCTCCACACCCTGCCGCTTCATGTCCCAGACGAGGGCATGTCCATGCCAGCCTGTGGCGGTCGTCGAACTCTCAACCGCACGCTCCCCTTCGCTCATGAAAACCCTCGCCCGGGCACCGCTGCCGCCGCGCAAAACGGCTTCGCTCCCGAAGCCGACGGTCAGACTCAGCAGCGCTTCGTACAGCCGCACGGGAACTGTAGAGCCCGTGTCCTTGAACTCATAGCCCTGAACGTCAGCGAGCATCGTCAGCTTCTCCCTGTGAGCGGAAATGCACACCCCCGCCCGCGCGCCCCGACAGTCAATGACGCTTGCTTGTCAGACCGCCCCGAGAACGCCCGATCCCCTATTCGCCGGGCCCCTTTTTTCGCCCCCCCCCCCAAGCCTTCGGATGCGCCTGGCGGGCGGAACCGCCTGCACACGCTGTGCTGCTTGCCGAAACGCGGCGGAAAGTCGCGCCAGGGAGTGCCCGTCCGGATGCGCTGCAGCGCCGCCTCAAGGAAAAGCCGGTCATCGCAACCCCTGTGGACAACTCCCTATGGAATTATCCTTGGTTTGATTCATATGAGGAGTTCCGTGCAATCGCGACGCGGTATGACAAGACCGATGCAAGCTTCGCGGCGGCGATCTAGCTGGCCGCCGGTCTGATCGCGGCAAAGTGATTATCAACAGGCCCTGGGGACCATTACCGACTAGCGGAGACTTTAGGCTCCGTCGCGCAGCGAAAAAGCCCGACTCGCAGGGGAAGGCCCACAAGCCTCTGGCTAATTTGATTGGACAGCTGTGCAGATTTGATGTATTCTTACATCATACGATTGACTCTTTTCAGGAGAACCAGACATGGCAGGCACCCGAGCAAGCCTTTCTATCTCGACGCCGAATGAATCGTGGCTTCAAACGCAGATCGATAACGGTGAGTTCGCGAGTCGCAGTGAAGTCGTCAACGATCTCATCCGAAAAGCCCGGGAAAAAGATCGGGAGGCTGAATATATCCGAACCAAGTTGATCGCTAGTGAGAAATCCGTGGAAGAATACGGATGGGTAACGGAAACACCGAATGAAATCCTCGACGGCTACAAAGAAAGAGCCCGTCGCGATGGCAAATTATAGAGTTTCACCGAACGCCAAAGATGACCTAGAGCGGATTTGGCGCTACGGCGTCGAACGCTGGGGCATGGAGGCGGCCGACGCTTACCACGTGGCGTTTTTCGATCATTTTGAAGAACTGACGGAACATCCGCGTCTCTACGCCGAAATCGATATTCGACCAGGCTATCGACGAAGCCTGTGCGGCAAAGACAGCGTTTTTTATCGGATCAATGGTGACACAGTAGAGATCATGGCCATCCTCGGCAAGCAAGACGCTGAGGGATGGCTGTAAACCGTCGAGGATATGACCGATGTGGGGACAGCAATCACAAGCGCAGCTGAATACACAGCGACAGAATAACGGACAGCACATCTATAACCGTGCGCAGCATTCCCCGCCTGATCGCATCGGCGATACGTTGCTTCACAATCGAAACCCGGCGAGCCGCCGTCTGCCATGATGTTGGCTGACTGAAAGACTGCTGACAGCCTGATCTCGCCGCTGTCGAATCCGTCTCGTCGACCCGGGAAACCGGGGAAAGCCCAGCACTGAAACCCGGTATTTCATCATGAGCGCGAAGCGGAATCCAGAACATTTTCTCAAAGGCGTTCGGGAGCACTAGTAGTCGAACATGGCAGAATTGATGGCACGAGCGGGTTGGGAACAGCAACCGGGAACGGTAAACTCGTTACATTTTGGGCGCGTCTACTTCGTTCTATTTTTCCATCAATACAACAAAGACAGACTACTAGTCGGTGGAGAACAGTCTGCATTGAGTTCTGGATGTCACGATGAACGAAGATCATCTGCGCAACCGGACCGGACCCGGGCCGGAGAATTTCGCTGTCATGAGGCGGCTGGCTCTCAACTTGGCGCGGGTCACGGAGGACAAGCAGGCTGAGTCAATGCGCGGCAAACTCAAGAAAGCCGGACAGTATCACCGCTGCACCCTGAAACTCATCAACTCCGCCGGACTGCTGCCGGAGCACGGCTGACCGCTCCCGGATTGAGGGATCCAGGAGAAAGCCGCTGTTTCGATGAAGGGGGGGGGTGAGGCGGCGCGTCGTCGCAACCGCTTCCTGCTCCGCATCTGCCGTCTTTTCCGCAGCAACCTTCCGAGCCGGCAGCAGTTCGCGGCGAGCACCGCTGAGGCCGCGGTGCGGGTGAAGCCGTCGCGGCCATGGCTCCGCACCCGGTCGAGACCGCGGCATTCGAGATGATTGATCGCCGATTCAACCGCCGGATGCTGACGGCGGGCCTCGGCGAAGCCGGGTTCCGACTGCCGCTCCCGCTCCGCCTTCGAAAGACACCCCTTCTTCGGCAGCGCGTTCAGATCAAGCATGGCAGCCGGCTCCCGGCGGTTCTCCGGGCTGTGAAAGCCGCGGTCGAAGCTGCAGGCCCGGAGGTCCAGAAACCGCTCCTGCGCCGCCGCGACGACCGGAACGGCATGGTGAACATCAGAGCCTTCCTGCATGATCTCATGATGAATTATGAACTGATACTGATCCTCAACGACAGCCATCGGAACTACCAGCTCCACCGGAGAGCCGGCTTTTCCCTCAGTGATCCAGCGCGCATTCGGCTTGAAAATCGAGAACACCTTCTCGTTCTGCGGTATCGTCTCCCCCCGGAGCAGGCGGCGGCTGACCTGGTCGATCTGCCGCTCGGCGTGCCCCATATAGCTGTCGATCAAACACAGTTTTAACGCGCTCGCCCCGGCCGCCGACAAAGCCGAAAAAGTCTCGTTCGTCTTTGCGACGAGGCGGCGGCAAAACCGCAGATACTGCCTGACGCGCTTCCCCGTCTGCCGCCGCCGCGTGCGGACGCCGTGAAACCGCCGCCGCAGCCCGGCCTGCAGGTGCGCGCTCTGCCGCTGGGCGGGAACGCCGCGCCGGCAAGCCTCCCGCGCCGTCTCCCGCACCATGCGGCGCACCGCATCCATGAGAAGATTCACATCCGTCGGAAAATGAACATCCGTCTCGACGCAAAAACTGTCAACGCGGCCGCGCAACGCGGCGCCGGGCTTTTTTCCGGCGACCTCATGGCCGCTCTCAACCAGCAGCTTGCTGACGCGCACTGGCATCCGCGGCGTCAAAAGGGAAACATTGTCGACAAGCGTCTGCATCTCATACCCGCCGCAGTCGAAGACATCGTCATGGCCGAGCATCGCACGGACCAGCTTATGATTGTCTACTAAGCTCTGAAGCCGGTCGAAATCGCAGTCAGTCCCCTGCTTGAGAACGCCGATCACCAGAATCGGCTGGCAAGCTGTTCCCGGACGGCCGTTGGGCTGGTCAACATCGGCGAAGAACTCCTCGTCGAAAATCCGTTCAAGGTCACTCCAGTGGTTGACATAAAGATGCTGCAGGCCCCTGAGCACATTCTCGATGTCGTCCCGCGACTTCGGATTGATCTTCAGGGTTTCGATGGCTGCCGAGCCGAGGCGGGCCGGTTTGATCAGGCTTCTCATATCGTTCTTCCGGTGAAAAAAGCGGCGAAGATTGCCGCGATTCAGGCGAAATCACCGAATTCTTAGCGAAAAAGCTGTTTCTCGAAAAGGAAAAAGCACCTCAAAATGCTGAAAAATAATAAGAAAGGCACTTTTCGTGCAAGCACGAACTACATGAGTTGCTATGACCGACTTGGCCGAACTCTTCCGCAAGCCGCGGTCCCGGACCTGTCTCCAGTACGAGGCCCTCCGGGCCTGCTTCCTCGACGGCGCAGAGGCCGCGGAGGCCGCGAGGCGCTTCGGATACAGCCTCGGGTCCTTCCGCGACCTGTGCGCGAAGCTGCGCGGGAACCCGGATATGTCTTCCTTCTTCGCCGAGCGCAGGCCGGGTCCGAAGCCGAACCCCGGCGAGCCTCTCAGGCTGCGGCGGGAGCGGCGCATCCCAGCGTTTCGCAGGACCGCCGGTCTCTCGGTCAGCGAGATCAGCCGGAAGCTCGGGGAGGAAGGGATGCCCGCCGGAACGACGACCGTGCAGCGCGCGCTCCGCAGGAACGGCGTCGGCAAGCTGCCGCGCCGGTCGCCCGGCGAGCGCGAAGCCGCCCTCCGGCCGGTCTCCGCCCCGGTCGCCGACGCCCGGGAGCCCGACCTCTCGCCGCGGCGCCTGCGCACCGGGTTCGGCGGGCTGTTCCTGTTCGTCCCCGACCTTGTCCGGCTCGATCTCGACCGGATCGCCGCCGACAGCGGCATGCCGGGCAGCGGGATGATCCCCGCGGGCCATGCTTTCCGGGCCCTGCCGGCTCTGAAGCTCCAGTGAGTCGGGCGGCCGCCGCGCGTCATGGCCGACATCCCCGATCCCGGCACAGCCCTGTTCGCCGGGCTGAACGTGATGCCTGAGCGGTCGAGCTTGACCGGGTATTCCGGGCGCGTCGACCCGAAGCTGTGCTCGGGCCTCATGGACCGCCGGCACCGGGCGCTGAACGACCTGGAGACGGACCTCGGCGGGGACGGCTCCTTCGACCTCGACTTCCATGCCATACCCTGGCACGGGAAGGATCCGGAGGCGCCCGTCGAGCGGCGCTGCGTCTCCAAGCGGAGCCGCAGGCAGAAGGGCGTCCTCGCCTTCCTCGCCCGCGACGCCGACGCCCGCCTGCTCGTCTACGCGAACGCCCGGGTCCGCAAGGCGGATCAGAACGACGAGATCCTCCGGTTCATCGGGTGCTGGTAGGAGCGCAACGGCGGCCTGCCCAGGGAACCAGCGTTCGATTCCCGGCTGACGACGCATGCGAATCTCTGGCGGATCAACGAGACAGGCATCGACTTCCCCACCCTTCGCAGGCGTTCCGGATCGCTTCTCGACGCTGTCGCTGACGCCCCTGAGAGGGACTGGAAGCAGGTGCGTCTGACTGATGTCGGGCGCATCTGCCGCACGCCCGGGGTTCTCGACCGGCGCGTCCGGATCTCCGGCTGTCCGGGCGACATCCGCCAGCTCGCCGTGCGCGGTCTCGGCTGTGAGCGGCCGACCCTGCCGCTCACTGACTGGATGAAAACCTCCGCGAGCCGGCCCGTCGACCGTTACGTCCGGCGGATGGTGATTGAGAACGCCGTCGCCGACGCGATCGACTTCTTCCGCATGGACGCGCTGTCCGCCGCGGTCCCGATGAAGATCGATCTCGATCTCCAGTTCACTCTCATGGCCGGCGGCCTGTACCGGCTGCCGGCCGTCCGCGTCGGAAACGGCAAAAGGAACGCGAAGCCGCGCGCGCTGTTCCCCAACTTCGTCAAGGCGCCGGCGGACATCACGATCGGAAAAGACAGCATCGACGTCCGGATCGGACGGCGGGCGAACAACCCGTTCCTCCTCAACGCCTCATACGACGAAACCGACATCGCCGTCCCGTGGCTCGGAAACCGCTGGCTGCGGATCAGCTTCCTGTGAACGGGGCGCGCGCGATTACGGGATTCACATCAATTATGGCCGTTGGGAATCGAGGCTAGGCGATGACGCCGTCCCCGTATTCCGCCGCCAGACCCTCCGCCCGGCTGCGGGAAAGACGTGCGAGAACGATACCGAACTCAACGGGATCAATGCTGTTGAACAGGTCGGAAAAGGCACCGCAGCTCGGCGTGCCGTGCTTCAGATCCATGAACCCGAGCAAAAAATTCTTCTTGATTTTGCCGTATTCGACTGTGTCAGTGCATGTTTCGCCTCCCGACATGACGGTCAGAAGGAGCGGTCATGAGCATTTCGTGAAAATCATGCCGCACAGCGTTGCTGCGCCGGGGATCGGTGATGCCATCGAAAACGTGAGATAAATCAGTCATCTGCCTGCCTCTGTCTGCATTGTTGAAGCCTTGATGAAACAAAATGCGCTGATTGGAAAACAGAAAAATTCAAAAGCGATAGCCCTACGGTCATTCCCCTGCTGCCGCTTGACAAAGCAACGTTCTGCAAGCCTTGATCAAACATGCTTATTTTCGGGCGGAATGGAACAGTCAGGAGGAAAGGGCGGTGAAACCTGAAAGAGCTCCCGAATTGGAAGTGATGGGTTGGTTGAACAGCAACAAGCCAATCACGCTTGAGGCACTGCGCGGCAAGGTTGTGCTAGTCGAGGCCTTCCAAATGCTCTGCCCAGGATGTGTTTCTCATGGGCTGCCACAGGCAATGCGCGTTTGTCGGGCCTTCGACTCCGAAGAAGTGGCTGTTATAGGGATGCACACGGTTTTCGAACATCATGCCGCCCAAGGAACGCGCGAGGCGCTCGCGGCCTTTCTCCATGAATACAGGATAACCTTCCCTGTGGGCATCGACACGCCATCAAAGGGCGGCCACTTGCCAAAAACAATGGCCCGATACGCCATGCAGGGCACTCCGACCATGCTCCTCATTGACCGGGACGGGTTTTTGAGAAAACAAAAGTTCGGCGTGGGGGATGATCTTACGCTTGGCGCAGAGATAATGTCCCTTTTGCGCGAAGGCGCGGACAAAGGGACGTCGATCTGAACGCTGCTCAAGCATCCGCTGCAAAAACTGCCGCCTGTGCGTAAGCAGCCAAGTGATTTTTCACTTCGCCGATTAAACTGCGAAATGCATCGCTTAATTTGCAGACCGCGATTGAGGCGGATCCACATGTCATATGCGGATCAAGCGGGTGCGATACTCTATGATGAAAACGGAGGGAAGCGCATACCGTCGAGCTTTAACTGCTTGACCTGATTTGACTCTTGCCAGCTTCAGGCACTGAAAAAAGCGGTTCCCCGCAGGATGTCGCCGATGCGCCGGGGATCATCGAGAAATGTCTGATGTGCGGACAGGCCCGCGGCAGACTTCGGGCCGCTCAGCGGAAGCGGGGATCATGACGGTGAGTCCGACATGGATTCACCGTTGCGTCCATGCGGACCGGGCTGCGGGGGGGAAGCCTGTTCCGCCGTCTCCGCCGGCGGGGGCGGAAGCGGAACCGCTAGGACGGCTCCGGGCGGGGTGTGATCCCCGGCCGGCGGGATATATCCGAGCGGCCCGCGATCGCCGAGGAGAAGATCCGGGCGGGAGGCTGGTAAGCGGACACGGTCATCGGCGTCCGGCACCGAGGGAGCTCTGGTTTCGCTTGTCGACCGGGCAACGAAATTCACGTTGCTTCAACGGGTTGAGAGAAGGACATCGTCTCTGGTCGGGGCCGCGGTCATCGAGCATCTGCGGCCGGTGTCCGGCATGACGCATGTGATCACGGCTGATTAAGGCAAGGAATTCGCGGGGCATGCGGAGATCTCCCAGGTTCTCGGCGCCGACTTTCACTGCGCCCGCCCGTACTGTTCACAGCGGCGGGGGTGAGCGGGCATACGAACGGCCTGGTAAGGGAACAGCTTCCGAAACCGACGGACTTCCCGACGACAGCTCCGGCCGAGATCGGGAGGGTGCGAAACGCGCTCAATGACCGCCCCCGCCGCCCGGGTTACCAGACCCCGGCGGAGGCTTTCCGCGAGGCTCCGGAGGCGGGCCCCGGAGGGATGAGCCTTGACGCCCCTCCTCCCGCGCTGAAACCGCCTGAGGATCGCTTGAAAGCGGCGGAGCTGAACTGATCCGGCTGCCGCTCAACCCCGGCCAGCGGCTGGATCCAGCCGGATTCCCGCCCTTCTCACGACCGGTGGCCTCCGGAAACGCAGTTGCGGGGTATCTGCGACCTCTGCTAAAGCTTGATTCTGACAGAGAGCCGCTGGCTGAACCCAGTGATGCATTTCATAGTTGTAAGGCGGCGTAAGAAAAACACTTTCCGTGCAAGCACGAATTCACCGCGCATTTATCTGGGATCGGGTGCCGGCGTAAAACTCTTCCGCCATTCGCTGCGGCCAGTGATCAGCTTGGGAAGTGGCAACAGGAGTCTGCGGGAGATGAAAACAGGATATCGGCGTAAAAGTCAGTGACGAACCCGCCGGGATCGGGCCTCGAGCCGGCGGAATAACAGCGACAGGCTGAAGCACAGCCCGAAATACAGGGCCGCTGCGGTTATCCAAGTCTCGAAAAGCATACGCGTTGAGTTAGCGAGCTCCACGGCCCGCAGCGTCAGGTCCTGAACAGAGATCAGGGAAATGATCGCGCTGTCCTTGATCAAGGAAATGAACTGGTTGGCGAGCGGCGGCAGAATTTTCCGGAAAGCCTGCGGCAGAACGATGAAACGCATCTCGTCAACCCGGTTCATGCCCAGCGAACGGGCCGCCTCCCGCTGCCCGCGATCCACCGATTCTATGCCCGCGCGGATAATTTCCCCGACAAAAGCGCTTTCGAAAAGCGCCAGAACGATGACGCCGGAAATCAGCGACGGGAAACGGCGCATGTCGCCGAAAAAGAACTCCCAGACCGCCGCATTTTCCGACCGCGCGACCGCATAAGCCCAGCTCTCGATATTGAGGGCGGTGATCAACTGCTCCGACAGGAAGAAAAAAAAGATGAAAATCACCACAAGCGGCGGGATGTTGCGGAGAAGCTCCAGATAGGTCCGCGCCAGCATTCGGATGGCCAGATTCCTTGCCGTGCGGCTGATTCCCAGAATGACGCCGAACACGACCGCCAGCAGACTGGCGTAAATGCTGATCCGGACCGTGCTGATGAAACCGAGAATCAGGACGTTGGCGACCCACCTTCCCGCTTCCTCGTCATAGCGGAAAAGATAGTTGGGTATCCGTTCCCATTGCCACTTGTAGTTCAGCCTGCCGTCGATCTGATGCCAGATGAACCCGAAACAAAAGACCAGCAGGGCCAGGATCAGCAGATCCGCCCAATGCAGTTTTTTCCGCCCTAAGCGCAGCAAAGGAGCAGACCGGTCAGGAAGACCGCCGGGCCGCAACGGCCCGGCGTTTCAGTTTTGCTGTGTTTCGGCGGTCACTTTTCCCATTCGTCGGTCGTGAACCAGTATTCGTGGCGCTCTTCCAGCCAGCCGGTGCGCTGGTGTTGCGAAATCCAGTTGTTGAAATAGTTCAGCGCATCGGGATCGCCTTTGCGCACCGCGAATGCCTCGCCGCGCGGATCAAACAGCGTGTCGAACGGCACATACAGGGTTTCCGGATAAAGTTTGGCCTCCCGAGACGGGCCGGCCGGCTCTGAACCCATGGTGGCATGGGCACGTCCGTTCAGCACCTCCTGTGTCGCGGCCCCGTCCTCGTCGAACTGCAGAAGCTGCGCTTTCGGGAACAAGACGGGAATCGTCGCCGCCGGCGTCGCGCCGCGGCGGGCAGTGAATATCACGTCCTCGCTGTTGAAATCTTCCATCGTGAACCCTTCCGTCATTTCCCGGTTCGCCAGAACGGCCTGACCGGAATAGGCGTAAGGCTCAGTGAAATTGACGGTCAGGTTGCGCTGCGCGGTCACCGACATGCCGCTGATGATGACATCAAATTTCCCGGCGACCAGAGCGGGGATGATGCCGTCCCAGGATGTCGGAATGAATTCCGGCTCGACGCCCATGTCCTCGGCGAGTTTTCTGCCGACATCAAGTTCAAATCCGACGAGATCGCCGTTCTTATCGCGCATCGACCAAGGCACGAACAGCGACAAACCGATCTTGATGACGCCGCGTTTCTTTATGGTTTCAATCACGCTTTCGCCGGAGAGCGACTGCGTTGTGCTCTGCGCCAGTCCGGGCAGAGCCAGTCCCGCCGCCAACAGGCCGGCGAATGCCGCGCCGATATGCCGTCGTGTCAGTTCCATGATATTCTCCTTCAATTTTTGGACTGGAAACAAACTATTCCGCGACCGCGAATTTCTTTTCTAACCGGGTCACGAAGATCGAAAGAATGAGAGTGGCCGCAAGATAGATTGCAGCCACAGTGAACCAGATTTCAAAGCTCATGAAAGTGTCAGAGATGATGTTGCGGCCTATTGTCGTGAGTTCCGCGACAGCGACCACGCTGACGATTGCCGAACTCTTGATCAGATGCACGGCTTCGCCCATAAGCGGCGGCAGGGTAAACCTGACCGACTGCGGCATCACGATGAACCGGTAACATTGAGCTGTTGACATTCCGACGGCCCGGGCGGCTTCCCACTGCCCCGCCGGAACGGCGAGAATTCCCGCGCGGAAAATCTCCGAAATCAAAACAGAATGGTAGACCGCGAGGCAGAGGATCGAGGCCTCATAGCGGTCAAAGCCGAAAATCGGGCCGAGCACATAATAGACAAGATAGAGCAGCACGAGAAGCGGGAGGTTTCTCACAAACTCCAGGAAACCGGCGGCCACCGCGGAACCGACCACGAGCGACGACAGCCGAAGCAGGGCGATTACAAGCCCCAGCGCGGACGCGAGCAGAAAAGAGCGCAGAGACAGGTCAACGGTTTTCACCAGACCAAGCACCAGTTCGCCGGCCTGAAAGCCGTCATCCGTCAGCCCGTAAATATATTGCGGAACACGGTACCACTGCCAGTTGTAGCCCATGGCCTCGGCCCCGGAAACAGACATCCGGATGAGCAGCCACATGACAATCAGATAAAGAATTGCTGAAACCGGTCTTGAATTCAGCGTCGAAATCAGCGCCCGCGCCGGGCGGCGCATCCGGAACGACGGCATCTTTTCGGCACCCCAAACACCCGAAGAACCTGCCATCCGGCTCAATGCTCCAGAATCTTGTCAAGAAACATCCGGCAGCGTTCGCTTTCCGGATTCTCGAAAAACTGATCGGGAGGAGCTGACTCCAAGATCCTGCCGTCCTCCATGAACACCATTTTGTCCGCCACTTTGCGGGCGAATCCCATCTCATGGGTCACGCAGATCATCGTCATGCCGGTTGCGGCCAGTTCTGCCATGACATCCAGAACCTCATTGATCATCTCGGGATCAAGAGCCGACGTCGGCTCATCGAACAGCATGATTCTCGGCTCCATGCACAGCGCCCGCGCGATCGCCACCCGCTGCTGTTGGCCGCCGGAGAGCTGTGCGGGATATTTTTCGGCCTGTTCCGGGATATGCACCCGCCGCAGGTATTGCCGGGCACGCTCCTCGGCATCGGATCTCGACAATTTGCGGACCCGGCGCGGGCCAACTGTCAGGTTTTCGAGCACAGTCAGATGGGGAAACAGGTTGAATTGCTGAAACACCATACCGACTTCCATCCGGAGGCTGCGGATATTGCCGGTTTCCTCCGTCAGTTCGACTCCGTCCACGAACAGCTGGCCGGAAGAATGCTCTTCAAGCCGGTTGATGCATCGGATCAGCGTCGACTTGCCGGAACCGGACGGACCGCAGATCACGACTTTTTCGCCCGTTCGCACCACAAGGTGGACATCGGACAGCGCGTGGAATTTTCCAAAACGCTTGTCCAAGCCGCGGATTTCAATTATCGGGCTTCGCTCGTCCATCAGCCGTCTGCTATCCGGACGCGCGGGTCCGCATTTATTCCGCCGTAATTCTCTGTCCGCAATCGGCATCTCATGCCGATTAAGAGGAATCGCTCCTACATTTACGGCCGCACCTTTGCAAGCGACCGGATCAATGAATCGGGCTTTCCCTGTCAAAACACGGTTTTCAGCAATCATCCCGCCTTCCCGGTTATATATTTTGTGTTCGGCGGAACCGCGGCGCGGGCAGCCCGGGGATGCAGCGGCAATGGACGGAGAAACTCGCATCCTCAGCACTTTCAGCGGTTCCGGCATCAGCGGCAGCGGCAAGGCCCGAGCAGAAACAGGGCCGGAGCAATCTGCCTGAAACCAGCGGAAGAACTGCCGGCAGCGCTTCGAAGACGTCTCCCTTTCTCTGCTTTCCGTACGGACAGGTCGCTCTTCGTCATTTTTCAGTGGGGATGTCCCGGCGCTGGAAAGCAACCGGTTGTGTCAGGGTTCCCGGGCCCCGCCCGGCCCGATCAGGGAATCCCGGAGTGATTCTGCTTCGGCCAGCTGGTCTTCGGATAACGCGAGGCGGAGAATCTTCAATGCGGACTTGGCAGCGCTGTGCCCCCGTTCTTCCGCCAGACTGAACCAGACATAGCCTTGGACCGGATCCGCCGCGACTCCCGCGCCTCTGGAATAAATGACCCCCAGCCGGTAGCTTGCGCGGGCGACGCCGCTTTCGGCGGCTTCACGATAAAATTCCACGGCTTTGGAAATGTCTCTGCCCACGAACCGGCCGTTCTCGTGCAGCTCCCCGAGCTCGTACATGGCAACAGAATTTCCGTGCTCTGCCGCCAGCCTGATCCAGATCAGACCCTCTTCTTTATCCGCACTGACGCCTTCGCCATTCAAATAAGCCAGCCCAAGCGCGAACTCTCCGAATGAATCGCCGAGATCGGCGGCCCTGCGGAACAGTTCAACCGCTTGTTCGTCGTCCTCACTGACACCGCGTCCTTCCCGGTACATCACACCGAGATTGTACAGAGCCGGAGAATAGTTCCGCTCAGCTGCGCGTCTGAACCATTCGGCCGCACGCGCATCATCCTCGCCGACTCCCAGCCCCCGGTCGAGCATCAGGCCGATATTCAACTGCGCGGGGGCATGTCCCTGTTCGGCCAGCGGCAGCCATTCAAAAAAGGCGGACGGATAGTCGCCGCCCACATAGGCGATCCATCCTGCCTCAAAATCCGCGCTGGCCGGTCCTGTAAACACAGCTGGCAGGATCACTGACGCCAAAGCCGCTGAAACTGAGCGAGCCAGCTTGCGGTATGTTCTTGACAAAGGCAAATCGCAAAGTCCCGGGACAGTTTCAGCCGTCCGGGAATCCCTTCGGAAAACTCAAGACACCGCCCCCTGTTGCCCTAATCCCACAACTGTCTTCCAAGTCAACAACTCCTCTCACTGACATTTTCGGCAGTCCGGCCCGGCATTCGGCAAAGTCATCGGTTCCACGAGAAGCAGAGCCGCAGGCGCGTCCGCGCCGCCATCGCGGAGCGGCCATCATGTCCCGAAAACAGGGATTCCGGCTCTCCGCCGCGCGATGCGCTGTCCGGAGACACCGCGGCCCCGATCCGCCGAAAACGCTGAGAAGGGTACGGGCCTGGATGAAATGGCCGCTTCCCGTGGAAAAACACCTCATGGCCAGAGACTGTTCACTTATCTGAAAGATGTTCGCATATGAATTTCCGACGTTGCGCCCCGGCAAATTATAAGACCGCTTGGATGGTGGCAAATCGCAGCGCTTGTCCTGTATCCTGTCCCGACTGCAACACATTCACGATTTCAGGCCAGTCATTGGATCAAGCTAAGCAAGACTTTCCGCCGCTGATTCCATTATAGTGAACCATGGAATCCTTTTTCGTATTGGCAACGATTTTTTTGTCGGCGACTGTCCTGGCGGTTCCCATCGCCCGCCGCGCTGGACTGGGGTCGGTTCTGGGTTATCTTTTGGCTGGAATTTTCGTTGGCCAGATCATCGGGGTGATCGGCCACGGCGCGCATGAAATCCGCGACTTCGCCGAGTTCGGCGTCGTGATGCTGCTGTTCGTGATCGGACTTGAAATGCAGCCGCGCACGCTGTGGGGAATGCGGGACAAACTCATTGGTCTCGGCGGTCTGCAGATCGGCCTCACCACGGCCGCGATCACAGGAGCGGGCATGTTTCTGGGCCTCGCTTGGCAGACCGCGCTGGCAATCGGCATGACTCTGGCGCTGTCGTCCACGGCAATGGTCCTGCAGACGCTGTCCGAGAAAGGACTCACCCAGACCAATGGCGGCAGATACACGCTGTCCGTGCTTCTTACGCAGGACGTGGCCGTCATACCGATGCTGGTGATCCTGCCGTTTCTGGCGGCCGGAGCCGGAACTCAACCGGCAGAGGGCGATTCCCGCGGCGCGGAGCCGGAACAAGCATGGACAATCGTTGAACAGCTGCCGGGCTGGGGCGTGGCCGGGGTGATGCTGGGATCGATTCTGTTCATCATCGTCGGAGGACATTTTCTTGTTCATCCGCTGTTCCGCTACGTCACTTCCGCCCGTCTGATGGAGATTTCAACAGCTGCGACTCTGCTTCTCGTGATCGGCACCGCCCTGCTGATGAAACTCGTCGGCCTGTCTCCCGCTCTCGGCACCTTCCTTGCAGGCGTCGTGCTCGCGAATTCAGAATTCCGCCACGAAATGGAGTCGAATATCGAGCCGTTCAAGGGACTGCTCCTCGGCCTGTTTTTTCTCATGGTCGGGGCCACGATGGATTTCATCGTTTTGAAAAACCATTTTCCTGCGGTCATCGGAATCACCGTCGGCATGATCATGATCAAATTCACGGTTCTTTTCGTGCTGGCGCTGCTGTTCTCGATCAAGGGCCGCGACCAATGGCTGTTCACGCTCGGGCTGGCGCAGGCGGGTGAATTCGGACTGGTGCTCATAAATTTCATGGCGCAGACCAGCGTCGTCACGGATGAACTGTCGGAAATCCTGCTGCTCGCTGTCGCCTTCTCGATGATTCTGACGCCTGCCATGTTCATCGCTTACGACTACCTCGCCAAGCGGATCGGCGATCCGGTGGACCGTGCGCCGGACGAAGATGTGGCGCGCCAAGGACCAGTCATCATCGCCGGCGTCGGCAGATTCGGACAGGTGGTCAACCAACTCATAGATGCGAACGAGATCCGCACCACGGTGCTTGACGCCGATATCGGCACAATCACGCGTCTCCGGCGGTTCGGCGTCAAGGCGTATCTCGGCGACCCGGCCCGGCCCGAACTTCTGCAGGCGGCCGGCCTGAATTCCGCAGAGGCGCTTGTCATCGCGATAGACGATCCGAAAAAGGCGACTGAAATCGTCCGCTTGGCGCGCCGGCGCCGACCGGATCTGTTTATCATCTCCCGCGCCTTTGACCGGGTTCATGCGTTTGATCTGTACAAGGCGGGAGCCAGCGCGATCATCCGCGAGACATTCGACAGTTCTCTGCGGGCAGGACGCTACATTCTGCAGCACATGGGTATTCCCGAAGACGAGGCGCACCGGCGCACGCACGCATTTTACCAGTTCGACCGCAACGCCACCCGCGAACTGGCCCTCGTCTGGGATCCCGATATTCCGATTGAGGAAAACGAAGACTACATCGCCCGCGTTCGCGAGATCAACAGCGAGATGGATCTCGGCGCCACCCGGTTCAATACCGGGACCGGGGTTTCCGGCATCGGCAGCGAAACGATCCCGCAGCAGGCCAGTGGGAAACGGGAAGGTCCGCCGGAAGGACAAAAAGACAAAGAGCCGAAACCCGGCGGCGAGAGTTAAACGGAATTTCCATAAGCTCAGAATGACCGTCGCACGCCGAGTTCCAAGACCGTCCACGTATAGCTGTTCAGATTGATATTGCTCTTCCCGTGGTATGGCGGAGCGTGACTTCCGGCATGAACCCGAACACATCGAGATGGCGATTCGAGACGGTCACATGCCGGCGACGGTCGTGTCCTTCCTCGTGTCGGCGCCCAGCGGCAGGAAGGGGCGTCGTATCCGCACCGGGCGAAACCCGGCCCTGACCAGCCCCCCCCCCCCCGCCGGGCAGTTCGAACGCCGCATGCGCGCCGAACAGGTTTTCCCTTTATGAATTGAAGCCGCGCTCCAGCCGTTCGCTCCGGACTCCGAGGAGTAGAACCCTGAAAACCCTGAAAACATCCAGTTTTCCGAGACGCATAAAGAGAAGGGACAAGGCCGGATCGAAACCCGACGGGCTGCCGTCTGCCATGAATCGATCCGAAATCGCGGAACGACATCGAGAAAGCGCTCGGTGGTCTGCAGCATCTCTAATATGTCCATAACCGGCGCGGGCTTCAGCGGATTTTCGAAGAAGAGTTCTTTGCCAGTGCCGACTAGCCTGATGGTCATCCGGCGACAGCCTCTGGCCGATTCCCTTAACCGGCGCTCTCAAGCAGGGAACAAACTGCGATTTTAACCGGCTGCGCAGCTTAGGCCCTGTACCCAAAAATTTGACTTGTCACGCTGGGTTTTGACATGTGCCCGGGCATTCACGTCTAAAGGACAGCAAGGGACTTTAGCGTCATCTTGTTGCAGATTCTTCAGACGATACCAAATATTAGCCAAGACCTTCAACTTTTTTGGGTACAGGGCCTAGCGAACAATCATGAGCTGATCCGTAAGATGCTCGGCCATGAAGATATTTTCGATTGCGGCAAGTATGAAATGCAGGCATTCGTCGACAATGTTTCCCTTTCTCGCCGCCGCCTTGGGCGGGGGTCCGCAAGACTTTTATGGACAATACTTCGTCGAATCATTTCTGGACAGAACACGCGGTTATTAGACCTTTGACAGAACGGGGGATCGCCCCGGATCCGCGCCCTCTTTGATTAAAAAACTGCGGAAACTCGGGATCGGGCAGCGGTAGCTATCGTCAATACGCTGTTCCAGTGCGCCTTGATGAACAAGGTGGCGGCAGAAATCTTCGGAATCCATCACATTCGGAAGCCTGAACCCCGGCACGTCAGCGGCGCATTCCTCAATCAGCCAAACGATGTCGTCGCATTTCATGTCGTCGCTCAGTTTCCGCATCACCGCCCCGACAAGCCGCCGGCTTGCTTTCATTTCCCGGCTCTGCTGGGCACGGTAGTATTGGAGGCGACTGCCGGCGGCGTGCGCGGCAGTGCGCTTCCAGTCGGTCTTCTCAAGGTCGCCATCAGCGGCAAGGGCTTCCTCGCTCAGAGCCTGCAGCGTCAAGTGCAAGTGCCGGGGCCAGCCCTCGGCCGGAGCGGCAAGCTCCGCAAGCCGCTCCGCACATCCGGAGGCGCGAAGACCGAAACGCCTGCAGAACCGCGTCATCAGGGTGCGGATGTCCTCCGCCTCAAGCTGTCCGACCTCGTGCTGCTTAATTCCGCGGGTGAGTCCCATCTCCTGCGCCCGATACAGCGTGTCGCCGAGGCCGGCCAGAACCAAAGTCAGAGGTAAGCCAGAAGACGCGTCATGAATCGCTTGAAAAAAGAGAGCCTGCGGCGAATGCGTCCCTGGAGGCAGGCGCTGAGCCTCATCGACCGCGACAATCAGCGGTGCGTCCCAACTCTTTGGGGGAACTGTCCTTGCCAAGGCAAACAGATGAGGCGGCGCCTCCTCCGTGCCGCGCGCCAGCTCGACGGACACACCCGCGAATCCGACCGAGGCGGACAGCCGCCCTGCGGCATTCTTGGCCCAGCCGACCCATTCGCCGTGCGCCATCCGTCCCGCGGCGACCATCGCCGCCAGCACTGAGGGCATATCCGAGACCAGTCACTGGCTGGATAAAGCCAGGACCCGCGGTGTATTAACGCGTATGGGCGCGGCGCGGCGCCATGAATCCATCTCTGCCAGAATCGAACTCTTTCCCGCCCCCGGCGCACCTTGGAGAATTCTTGTGGCCCCGGGCGTTCCGTGGCTCCGACCGGGCCGCCAAGCCGATCTTGCTGCCGCCTCGATATCCGCGATCGCTTCCTTCCGTCCGACGAAGACCGGCGGCGGCGATTTTTCACCACCAGCGACGAAATCCCGGAGTCCGTCTCTGTCGAACTCTTCCGTCAAGCGGCATCTCCTATTCTGTTCCCGGCCACGACCATAGCGGGAGTACGTCTGTGCGTCCAACCCGGATACAGAACCTTCGCAGCAAATTTGCCAGAGATATCCCGGCGGCCGAAAACCAGAAAACATGAAGCATGAACAATTTTGGGGATGTCCCACTTGGTGTTGAATTTGATACAGGCGGTGTTGCCTCTGCCCCGAGCATCAGCCCGGGGATTTTTTGAAGAAAAGGAAGCAATGCCATGAAGACCATCAGCACATTCCCCGGCGCCTCCGCCAGCGCTTCGAACATCAACGCGCTCGTCGAAGAGGCGTACGAAGACGTGACCGAGAGTTTCGAGAAATTCTGCCTGACGACGGGCATCGCGTATCTGCGGCAGATGATGGACGAGGACGCCGAACGGCTGGCCGGGAAGCGTTACAGTCATTCTCCCGACAAGCCGGGGCACCGCTGGGGACATGCGCGCTCCCAGGTCGGGTTCCACGGCGGCAAGGTCGGCATCGACCGTCCGCGGCTCCGCTGCAAGGCTGCGGGCAAGGAGATGTCCCTGCCGAGCTGGGAAGAGATCTCCGCGGACGGCTATCTTGATCAATGGGCAGTGAACCTGATGACGGCGAATGTAGCGACCCGCAAGTTCCGCCGGGCGGTGAGGATTCCGGAGGCCGGGGTTCCCTGCGGGGCGGGCTGCGGGCTGTCGAAATCAGCCGTGTCCCGCCGGTTCAAGGCTCTGACGCAGGCGAAGTTTGATGAGTGGATGACTTCCGATCTGTCGGAACTTGATCTCGTCGCGGTTCAGATCGACGGGCTGCATCTGAGCGACCGCCTGCTGATGATCGGGGCGGTCGGCATTGACGCGTCCGGGCGTAAGCGTCCCTTGGGCGTCATCGAGGGCGCGACGGAGAATGCTGCGACGGTGCAGGCTCTGCTTGATGATCTGATCGGGCGCGGGCTTGATCCGGAGGGCTGTTATCTGTTCATCGTCGACGGAGCCAGGGCGCTCAGCAAGGCGGTCCGGCGCACTTTCGGCGCGGACATCCCTGTTCAGCGCTGCCAGGTTCACAAGGGCCGCAACATCACCGACCGTCTCGCCGCGGAACATCACGCCGCCGTGCGGCGGACGCTCAGACAGGCCTGGGAACTTGATGACGCCGACAAGGCCGAGCGGCTGATGCGCAGCATGGCCCGGCGGTTCGAACAGGAGGCGCCGGATGTCTCCCGGTCGATACTTGAGGGCCTGGACGAGGTCCTGACCGTCTCCCGGCTCGGCCTGCCGTTAGAGCTGCGGCGGTCGCTGGCGAGCACGAACATCATCGAGTCGATGAACAGCACGGTCCGGCAGGTCTGTCGCAACGTGAAGCGCTGGAGGAACGCCGGCATGGCTTTGAGATGGACCGCCGCCGGCATGATGGAGGCCGAGAAGGGTTTCCGCCGCATCAAGGCGTACAGGCAGCTGCCCGTTCTCAAACAGGCTCTCATCGAACATCGTCGAAAGAATCGGCTTGACCGGCTCAAGGACGCCGCGTAGATAGCCGACCGGCAGCATCGCTCCTGCGGGTTTCAACACCAAGCGGGACATCCCCACAATTTTTTCTGCACGCGATAGAACACCCGACAGTGCATCTTCGCTGCCCTCGACTTCAGCCCGAAAGCAAAATTTTGAAGCAATACGTCTTCAGTCTAACCGCGTATATCTGAGTTATACCTCTAGGACAACGTACAACCAGTCAAGTATCGGGGTGATCGACGCAACGGACGTTGCTAACCAAGTTAATGTTCTCCGAGCAGCCCGGCAGTTTCTGAAAGCAGATCTGTTAAGTGTCATAACGCGGCGGGAAAACGCGGAAAATTTGGTGTGCAGCCGTGGTCTCGACAAAGCTTCGGGATCAGCCTCAGTATATGACAGACAGGCAATTCAAGACAGGTTCGATAGGTGCGCATCCACAGATTTCATCGGAACCGGAAACGGCGAACGGGTGATAAAGATGCATTTTTCACAGCCGCCGCGTTGGTCACGGCCGGCGGTTTCCGTTAAAGAGCAGACCGACCTAACTGCCCGGGATTCCGAATGCCCCTGCCTTCGACACCGCACGACGCCCTGTTCCGCCTGCTCGTCTCCGATCCCGGACGCGTCGCCGTCCTCCTCGCCGATTACCTGCCGCCGGAAGTCGCCGAGCGCCTCGATCTCGGCCGACCGCCGGAACATGTCGAGGGAACCGCCGTCGACGGCGAGGGCAGGAGCACGCAGGCGGACGCGATTTTCCGCGTGCGGACGAAGGACGGCGGCACCGCGAGGATCTACGTCCTGCTCGAACACAAGGCGCGCTCCGACCTCCTCGCGCCGCTCCAGCTGATGCGTTACATACTGCGTCTGTGGACCATGGAAGCGGAGAGCGGCGGACTGCCTCCCGGGCGGCTGCCGCTGGTGATCCCGATGGTCTTCTTCAACGGCCCCCGGGAATGGACCGCGCCGCTCTCCATACAGGAGATGATCGACGCCCCCGAGGGGCTCGGACATCTCGCCCGCGCCTTCGGCAGCTACACGCTCCACGACCTCCCGCGCATCGCCCCGGAAAACCTCTCCCGCTCCCCGGAGGTCGGCGGCGCGCTGCTCGCCATGGGCCGGGCTTTCGCGGACGACATCACCGACGCCGAAGCGGACACGGCGGTCGCGGCGGTTGACGACACCGAGTTCGGACGCTATGTGGCGATGTACATCGTTGAGCAGCTCAGCCTGACGCCGGAGCGCATCAAGGCCGCGATCCGGCGGATCTGCGCTGACCCCGAAAAGATGGAGGCCATCATGGGAACCGCAGCCCAAGTCTGGTTGAAACAGGGAGAAGAACGCGGCAGAGCCGCCGGCATGACCGCGGGACTGGAAAAAGGCATGACCGCGGGACTGGAAAAAGGCATGACCGCGGGACTGGAAAAAGGCAGGGCCGAGGCCTTGGAGCGCCTGCTGGACCGGCGGTTCGGCCCCCTGCCCCGCGATGTCCGGGCGCGCATCGACGCTGCCGGGACCGCTGAGATCGAGACTTGGTTCGACACCGCCATCGACGCCCCCGATCTCGCGGCGGTCTTCGCCGGGCGCGCGTCCCACTGACGGAAAACCCGCCCGCTCCCAGTCCTCGGCGCGCGGCCGGCGGGAAACTCCCCGCACGGCCCGGCTCGCCGTCCGCTCCGGCAAGGCTCCGCGCTCAGTTCCGGCGCGCGGCGGGCGGACAGCCCCGGAGCGGGCGCGATTGAAAGGCTGTTCTCCGCTGCCTTCCACGGAAACGGCAGCCGGGCGGACGCGGCGGGATTCAGCCGGATCAGCTTTCACCGGAACCGGGATGACCGCCGGGGTTGACTCGCGGTGCACGAGGTTCTGGAAAAGTCTCGCGGGGTTTCAGGACGAGGAAGAGTGCGCGGCTGTTTCCAAGGAAGGCTTCAGGCGGGGCCGAGAACCGTACGGCACAGGATCGTCAACGGCTGTGCCGCTTGCTCCGCATCCTCAGCGTGTCTTTACATCGCATTATAATCGTTGCATTATTTGGCCGTATCCGGCGTATTCTGATTTGCCGGCCAGTTGAGGTCGGGGTCTCGGCGACCGGTTTCATTTCTCACTATTTGACCCTGTGGAGTACATCGGTCAAGGGGCTGGAAGGGTCGGGCAGACGACAGAAATTTCTGGCAGCCGCTTGCATCGCGCAGCGTGATGCGCCACAGAAAATCATGCGGATCAGACATAAGGGTCTGCGAGCATCGCATGAACGCAACGATACCGCATAGTTGCCTGCCTGTCTGGCACTGCGGCTTCGGCGCATCCTGTTCCACCTGCAAGAGGCAATGCACCTAAGTGCCGCCACGCCAGGCATTCGTCTGCATCCCCTGAAGGGCGACCGCGCGGGTCAGTGGAACGTTCGCGTTTCCGGCAACTAGCGCGTGGTGTTCCGCTTCAAGGACGGCGAGGCCGTGGATGTGGATTTAATTGACTGCCACTGAGAAAGGGGAGTTCCGACTATGAACGATATTGCGAGCGAACGCGGCGGACCGATGCTGAACCCGCCGCATCTGGGCGAATTAATCCGCGAAAGCATAGGCGAAGCAGGCGGGAATGTGACCGGAACGGCGGCTCGGCTGCGAGCGCGTGACCCTCTCGCGCCTGATGAACGGCAAGGCGGGGGTATCGGCAAAGATGGTGCTGGCACTGGAGGAGATCGGCTGGGCACGGCCGACCACTGGATGCGTATGCAGGCGAGCTACGAACTCGCGCAAGCACAACGCAAACGGACGGTTGTGAAACAGCGCATGCAGGCACTGCACACATGATCCAGGACCGGGACTTGGCGAAACACCTTCATGCATGGTAACTAGTCAGGTACCCGGCAAGCGTCCCTGAAGGGGGGCATCCGCCGCCGGCGGTCATTGGAATGTTTTTCAGAGGAACGGGATTCAGGAGCGGAGCTCCCTCAGGAATCGACCAGCCGGAGTTTCAGGTCCTCCGGATCCGCCCGGAGCGCGTCAAGGACGGGCCGGCCCTGCTTGCGGGCGGTCTCGATCAGCGTCCGCAGGACCGCATGGTTGCGGGCGCCGCGCTCGCTCCGATAGCAGCCGGATATTTTCAGATATGCTTTCAGCATCCGCAGGTCCCGCTCGGCTTGCTCATTCGTCGCCGGCACCGCCGGGTTCCGCGTGAACATCAGGACGCCCGCCCGATGATCCCGCAGCCGCAGGACGAGGTTGAGGCCTTTGCGCTTTTTCCGTCTCCCGCGCCGCTTCCCGCCGGCCAGCGGCGGCAGCGCTTCGTGCCAGGCGACGGCGTCGGCGACGATCCTGTCATATTCTTTTTCGATCCGGTCCGCCGCCTCCGCGGACAGCGGTTTCCCGGCGCGGGCCGCCTCGTTGTCCTCATGCACGGCGCTTTGAAGCAGCTCGCTCATCTCCGCCGACCAGGCCTCGCCGTGAAACTCCGTCAGAGCTTCAAGTTCCCTCAGGATGTGAGGGATACAGTGCGCATGGCTCACCCCGGCTATATTCCCGCAGGGTTTCCAAAAGTCATGAACCGCGATGCCGGTCGCGCCCATGGCTGCATCGCCGCGGCTTTCGCCGAGACGGAAAAAACTGAGAAGCTCCGTGCAGACGACGTGTATCCAGCGGAGCTTGCCGTCGACGCGGACCCCGGTCTCATCCATGTGCTTGACGGCGGCCCTCGCCGCCGCCGCGCCGACATGCCCGGCGAAGCCGGAAAATTTCCCGGCGCCGCTGTCAAGCAAAGCGGAAACCGTTCCCGGAGACAAGGATGCGCCGAACAGGTCTCTCATCGTCCCGGCCAGCCGCCGGCGCGGGATCATCTGCGCCGCCGACAGGTAACGCACCGTCGAACGCACCCCCGGACCGTACTGCGCCGGGGCCTTCACGCCCTCCGGAAAACGGCCCGCGCTCACCGCCCCGCAGCCGGAGCAGACCGCCCTGTGAACCCGGTGTTCAACGATCTCAAGCGCAACCGGCGGGATGTCCGCGACCTGCCGCCGGACATACCCCTCCGATGCCGCACCGGCGAGGGACGCGCCGCATCCGCGGCAGGTATCGGGATGATGATCCTCGACCCTGTCCGGGGTCTCGACAAGACTCATCGTCGTTCCCTTATGACCCGGCTGCCCGCCCGGCCTCCGCCCCGACGAAGCTTTTCTCTTCGGCGCCGGCTTGGAAAACCCGTCGCTCGACGGCGGCTTATGACTGTTGCCGCTGTTCGTTAACAGCCGCCGCTCAAGCTCGGAAACGCGACCCTGCGCAGCCGCAAGCGCCGCGGCGGCTTCATCACGCCCGGCAACGGCAGCATCGCGCTCGGCAACGGCAGCATCACGCTCGGCAACGGCAGCATCACGCTCGGCGGCAATCGCGTCACGGTCGGCGGCAAGTCCCGCCTTGAGACCGGCTCGGCCGAAAAACGGATCGGCGGTCCTGTCCCGCGCCGCCGCCGGAATGCCGCCGGTCATCGGACCCGCTCCGCTGAAAAATGATCTGAACTCATACCCTGCGTATCCGCGGCTTGCGCCGTTCCGCTCAATGTCGTTTCTTAATTTCTTGACGAAGGATTCAATCACACGGACAAAACAGAATCAAGCGAAAAAATCTACCTGACTAGTTACCATGCATGACCTGATTCATATCGCAACGGTCGAGCTTGCATCCGCGCTCGCAAAACACCTGCCCTCCCTTGGCGCAGGCTGGCGGAACGAGAATGTCGTTGACCGCCTGAACTTTTAGCAGCAGCGCGCCGTGGAGGAACGCGTGATCGCCAGACTGGAGCAACTCGACCTTGCAACCCTGCTGCGCGTCCTCGACCGGAATTGGCATGAGCTTTCCCAGATGCTCGCCCTGCCGCGCGAGGGGCGCGACCAGGTTCGTGAACTGCAGTCCGTTCGCAACCGATGGGCGCACCTTTCAGCCGTGCCGGTTGCGGCGGAAAATACCTACCGCGATGCCTATACCCCGGCCCGGGTTTTCGACATGCTCGGTGCGGAGCCCGATTCCGTCGCCGGGGGATGTCCCAATAGATATAGATGAACACATGATGAAAAAACAGTTCTTATTCTCGGTGCAGGCGCCTCTGCTGATTACGGTTACCCACTATGGGACGAATTGAAGGAAAAGATACTCAAATTCGATATAGATCGGGAGTTAGCAGATTGTTTGAAAATATCACCGGATGAGGTAGCTTCTCATAAAGCGGCTTTTGAAGAGTTCAAGAAGTACTCAAATCGGAAACCTGATACGACACTAGATCAAATTGTCTATTTGATTGATCAACCAAAGTCAAAACATCTTAGTCCAACAGGACACTTGATCATAAATCTAGTCGGATATCTCCTCGCGCAAGCTGAGCGTCAAGAACAAGAACTTGATGGTCTGTGGGCATCGGAATTTCAAACTCTCTTGGTGGATTATCTGGCTAAACTCAGCAGTCAGGCAGACATTGGCCAGAATCATCTCCAAAACCTTACTGTCATATCTCTGAACTACGACCGTGTTTTTGAGCACTTTGTTAGTGCAGGGTTTTATAAAGAGCTGGTTGAACATACTGAGTATAATCCACCAGATCTGCCGTTTAGCATCACTTTTTCACACAAAAATATGCTCTCAGTATTAAAGCCGCATGGATATATTTGTGGGCTTGCTTACAATAACGGCCAGGGAAAGGTGGGAATGAACAAAGACTTGGTGATCTCAGGAGGGCATACAATGGGCATTCGGTACCCCGGCAATGAGCGACCTGTTACTTATGGAAACAGCAGAATTGTAGAAAGAGACACCTTCCTCCGGATGGGGCGTCATATGTATGTCGTAAATGAAAGAGGTATTAGTGACTATAGTGTAGCAAATCAGACGCTTCAAAACGCTGAAATTGTTTTCTGCTTAGGGCTTTCTCCTTCTGGAATTTGCCAAAGTTCATTTGATTTTAAAGCTGGTCAAACTGTTTACTTATCAAATAAGGGCAAAAACATTCATAAAATCTCTGCTTGTAAAGGCTCTGCAAATTTTCAATTTTATGTCAATCACTGGAGCGACCTTGAACGGATTTTCGATGAAGAGTTCTGCGCCGATGTCGACTGGAATAACGGCCGTCCGGGAACAGCTTGCCAGCCGATTCTGGTGATCGGCGTTCTCAAGCAGGGGACTGACTGCGATTTCGACCGGCTTCAGAGTTTGGCGGACAACCATGCGCTGATCCGTGCGATGCTCGGCCATGACGATGTTTTCGACTGCGGCGGGTATGAGATGCAGACGCTTGTCGACAATGTTTCCCTCTTGACGCCGCGGATGCCAGCGCGCGTCGGCAAGCTGCCAGCGGAGAGCGGCCATGAGGTCGCCGGAAAAAAGCCCGGCGCCGCGTTGCGCGGGCGCGTTGACAGTTTTTGCGTTGAGACGGATGTTCATTTTCCGACGGATGTGAATCTTCTGATGGATGCGGTGCGCCGTATGGTGCGGGAGACGGCGCGGGAGGCTTGCCGGCGCGGCGTTCCCGCCCAGCGGCAGAGCGCGCATCTGCAGGCCGGGCTGCGGCGGCGGCAGACGGAGAAGGCCGTCAGGGAGTATCTGTGGTTTTGCCGCCGCCTCGTCGCGAAGACGGCTGAGACTTTTTCAGCCTTGATGGCGGCCGGAGCCGGCGCGTTAAAACTGTGTTTGATCGACAGTTATCTGAGGCACGCCGAGCGGCAGATCGACCAGGTCAGCCGCCGCCTGCTCCGGGGGGAGGTGATACCGCAGGACGAGAAGGTGTTCTCGATTTTCGAGCCGCACACGCGGCAGCTCGCTGAGGGCAATGCCGGCTCGCCCGTCGAGCCAGTAGTTCCGATGGTTGTCGTCGAGGATCAGTTCCAATTTATAATCCATCATGAGATCATGCAGTAAGGTTCCGATGTCTGCCATGCCGTTCCGGTCGTCGCGGCGGCGCAGGAGCGGTTTCCGGAACTCCGGGTCTGCAGTTTCGACCGCGGCTTTCACAGCCCGGAGAACCGTCGGGAACCAGCTGCGAGGCTTGATCTGAACGCGCTGCCGAAGAAGGGTTATCTTTCGAAGGCGGAGCGGGAGCGGCAGTCGGAACCCGGCTTCGCCGAGGCCCGCCGTCAGCATCCGGCGGTTGAATCGGCGATCAATCATCTCGAGCACCGCGGTCTCGACCGGATCCGGAGCCATGGCCGCGACGGCTTCGCCCGCACCGCGGCCTTGGCGGTGCTCGCCGCGAACTGCTGCCGGCTCGGAAGGCTGCTGCGGAAAAGACAGCAGATGCGGAACAGGAAGCGGTTGCGACGACGAGCCGCCTGACTCCCCCCCCCCCCCTTCATCAAAATAACGGCTTTCTCCCGGGTCTCTGAACCCGGGAGCGGTCAGCCGTACTCCGGCGGCCCGCAAACTCAATGTCAGCAATTAATTTCCGCCGTCCGGCATGCCTTGAAAACCCGGATCCGGGCCGGATCCGCGCTGGGCGGCGGGCCGGCCGAGCGGAGCCGCTGCCGGCCGCCGCCGAAAACAGGGGTTTTCTGACAGACACTAATTACTCACTCATTGCTCGTATCGCCGTTATGTAATTCACCATAGGGGTGGGGGATGTCCCACTTGATGTTGAATTTGATATGGGCGGTGTTGCCTCTCCCCCGAGAATCAGCTCGGGGATTTTTTGAAGAAAAGGAAGCAACACCATGAAAACCGTTAGCACATTCCCCGGCGCCTCCGCCAGCGCTCCGAACATCAACGCGCTCGTCGAAGAGGCGTACGAAGACGTGACCGAGAGTTTCGAGAAATTCTGCCTGACGACGGGCATCGCGTATCTGCGGCAGATGATGGACGAGGACGCCGAACGGCTGGCCGGGAAACGTCACAGTCATTCTCCCGACAAGCCGGGGCACCGCCAGTGCCATACGCGTTCCCAGGTCGGGTTTCACGGCGGCAAGGTCGGCATCGACCGTCCGCGTCTCCGCTGCAAGGCTGCGGGCAAGGAGATGTCTCTGCCGAGCCAGTAAGAAATCTCCGCGGACGGTTATCTCGACCGATGGGCGGTGAACTTGATGACCGCGAACGTAGCGACCCGCAAGTTCCGCCGGGCGGTGAGGATTCCGGAGGCCGGGGTTCCCTGCGGGGCGGGCTGCGGGCTGTCGAAATCGGCCGTGTCCCGCCGGTTCAAGGCTCTGACGCAGGCGAAGTTTGATGAATGGATGACTTCCGATCTGTCGGAGCTTGATCTCGTCGCGGTTCAGATCGACGGGCTGCACCTGAGCGACCGCCTGCTGATGATCGGGGCGGTCGGCATTGACGCGTCGGGGCGTAAGCGCCCCCTGGGCGTCATCGAAGGCGCGACGGAGAACGCCGCGACCGCGCAGGCTCTGCTTGACGATCTGATCGAGCGCGGGCTTGATCCGGAGGGCTGTTATCTGTTCATCGTCGACGGAGCCAAGGCGCTCAGCAAGGCGGTCCGGCGCACTTTCGGCGCGGACATCCCTATCCAGCGCTGTCAGGTTCACAAGGGCCGCAACATCACCGACCGTCTCGCCGTGAAGCATCACGCCGCCGTGCGGCGGACGCTCAGGCAGGCCTGGGAACTTGATGACGCCGACAAGGCCGAGCGGCTGATGCGCAGCCTGGCTCAGCGGTTCGAACAGGAGGCGCCGGATGTCTCCCGGTCGATACTTGAGGGCCTGGACGAGGTCCTGACCGTCTCCCGGCTCGGCCTGCCGTTAGAGCTGCGGCGGTCGCTGGCGAGCACGAACATCATCGAATCGATGAACAGCACGGTCCGGCAGGTCTGCCGCAACGTGAAGCGCTGGAGGAACGCCGGGATGGCTCTGCGGTGGACCGCCGCCGGCATGATGGAGGCCGAGAAGGGTTTCCGCCGCATCAAGGCGTACAGGCAGCTGCCCGTTCTCAAACAGGCTCTCATCGAACATCGTCAAAAGAATCGGCTTGACCGGCTCAAGGACGCCGCGTAGATAATCGGCAGGCAGCATCGCTCATGCGGGTTTCAACATCAATCGGGACATCCCCTAGGGGTGAATCGCGATGAGCTTGAGAAGCTGAGTAAAGAGGAATTTGTTGAAGTGTATCTAAGGCTCCAGTCGGAACCTGATCGCCCTGCGAAGACATCGCAGATGTCATCAAAGCCGCCTTCGACGAATTGGAAAGCCAATCGCAAAACCGTCAGGTCCGGCAGTGCGAAGCACGATCACAAGGGAATAACAATGCGTCATGCCTATGACCCTTAACCTGTCGCCTAACCATTCCTGCAGGGCGGTGGATCGGAAACGGGCGACGTTTCGGGTTTTCAAGATTGTCAGCCTTGACGAAATTACCGTCAGCATTGTGGCTCAGGAAGACGGCATTTCACCGAGAATCAGCGCAAAGACAACCTCTGGCCGGCAAGGCCCCTTCATCCGCCTGAGCGGGTAATCTCCAAAATCGAAAGCACGGCCGATTCAGCCTCTCCCGCGCTGCCGCAGCGGATTGCTTCCGGCGGCATCGGCGGAACAGGCGGGCGGGAAAGAACATAAACCGGGAGGCACAGCCGCCGGGCGGCATGAATCTTCGCCATGCCCGCCTCGCCGCCGGAATTCCTGCAGACCAAGCAAGCGGCCTTGATCCGGCACAATGTCTCTATTTCCGACTGAAGCGAGAAGGGCGGCCGATTCAGGATGACTTCGACAATGTTGCGCGAGAGCGGCCCGGGTGGACTTAAAACAGCGCGCACGACAAACCGCACATCAGGACGTGATGAAAAAACGGCGGCATTCCGGGATAGAAACATTCCGCTCCCCAACGGCGTGAATGCGGTTTTGCCGCCGGGCAGAAAACCGAACAGCTTTTTGAGACTGTCAGCCTCGATCCAGTCGTCAGCTGCGCTCCGTTCCCAAACGGGGCGCTCCAGCCTGACATACGGCGTCCCCGTGACAGCCGATGCGTGACAAGCACTGGCACTGATCCGGCAGGCGAAGGGATGCGTCGCGTCAGCGATAAGGTCGACGGCATTCCTTTTGATGAACCGCGCAAGCCCGCAGGCCCCCCCGAACCCCCCGGTCCGCATGCGGACGGGATATTCGGCAGCGGGTTCCACGATGCCGGCGGTTGAAGCCAAGATATCCAGACCCTCTATGCGCGCAAGACCCGTGCACAGCCGCCTCGCCTCGGCGGTACCCGCAAGAACCAGGATTCTGCGCCTCACTGCGCGCCGCCGTCAGGAAACCGTATCCGGCTGAAACGAGCCGCCATGACGCCTGTCCTGCTGAAAACCATCACCTCGATATGGACCGGAGCGTCTCTCAGCTTGGATTCGACGACGCCCGCAGCCTTCTTCGCCACCGCATGCGCCAAACCGGCGCCGCCGATCTCCAGCGCCTGCATGGCGGTGTTCGCGCCTTCCACTTGCCGGCCCGCGTCATCGCTGCCGGCGAGTGCTCCTGCCATTCGTCCAAGCATGGCGAAATCGACCCGCGAGCGAGCGGAATGCAGATCCATCGCGCCTTGAGCGAGTTTGGACAATTTTCCGAATCCGCCTGCGACGGTCAGATACGGCAAGGGACGGCGGCGAAGATACTTCAGCATACCGCCGACGAAATCCCCCATATCCAGCATCGCCCAGTCAGGCAGACCGTAAAATCTCTGCGCCGCCGCCTCCGACTGTGATCCCGTGGATGCGATCACGTGTTCCGCGCGGCCGGCGCGGGCGACATCAATGCCGCGGTGAATGGAGGAAATCCACGCCGCGCAGGAATAGGGTTTGACTATGCCGGTCGTGCCGAGAATGGAAATGCCGCCGACGATCCCGAGCCGCGGGTTCCACGTCTTTTCAGCCAGCTCCGCGCCGCCCGGAACCGAAATCTCCACCTCGAAATCAGCCGCCGCTCCCTGCTCCGCGGCCGCCCCGGAAACGGCTTCATGGATCATGCGCCTCGGCACCGGATTGACCGCCGGCTCGCCGACGGCGACCGGCAGCCCGGGCCGTGTCACGGTTCCCACGCCCTCGCCCGCTCTGATCACGATTCCCTGTCCCGCCGGCAGCACCCGGATTGTCACCGCGATGAGCGCCTGGTGGGTGACGTCAGGGTCATCGCCGGCGTCTTTGCGGACGGCGGCGCGGCACCGGCCGCCGTCGATTTCCAACTCTTCGACGGCGAAGGCCGCGGTCCGGCCGCCGGGAAGGCGGATCCGGACACGACCCGGGCGATCGCCGGTCAGCAGCGCCCGGCAGGCCGCGGCGGCGGCTGCCGTCGCGCAGGCCCCGGTGGTATAACCCTCGCGCAGCGCGGATTTGTCTTTACCTCTCATCAGCGCGACAATATGCGGTTCATCGGAAACTCAAAAGCATTTGCTCAATCGACGCTTATGAAGGCCGTGCTCCGCCTGCCCGTTCAATCCGCGAAACAGCGGCTGCCGCGAAGACCGGCCGGTTCGGAAAACCTGCCCGGTTTGATCTGACTCATGTCTCCTGACTGTCCGCCGTCCGGAAGCCGGGGCCGTTCACTGCCGGTTCCGGGCATTGATCCGGTTGAGTTCCCGCCGGGACTGGTTTGGCTGATCGGCGCCGGGCCCGGAGATCCTTCGCTGCTGACGCTGCAAGGCGCGCAGGCTCTGGGGCTCGCGGATGTCATCGTCCACGATTCGCTGATCGATGCCAGGGTTCTGGACTGGAGGCGTGATGACGCGGAAGTCATCTTCGCCGGCAAACGCGGCGGCCGGCCTTCGCCGAGACAGGCCGACATTTCTCTCCGCCTGTCCGAACTCTCCCGGCAGGGCCGGCGCGTGGCCCGCCTAAAGGGTGGAGATCCCTTCGTGTTCGGAAGGGGCGGCGAAGAGGCGCTGTCATTGGTGCGCGCCGGCGTGCCGGTCCGCGTTACACCCGGCGTGACCGCGGGAATCGGCGGCCTAGCCTATGCGGGAATTCCCTTGACGCACCGCGAAGTCAACCAGTCAGTGACATTCATCACCGGACACGACCATTCAGGGGCCGCGCCCGGCGCGATCGACTGGCAGATGCTGGCCAAGGGATCGCAGGTCATCGTTATGTATATGGCGATGAGACATTTGAGCGATATAACGGAATCCCTGATGGCCGGCGGGCGCAGCCCGGACGAACCCGTCGCCGTTATCGGCAGCGCCACTCTGCCTGACCAGAAGGTGCTTGAGACGACGTTGAGAAACGCCGCCGGCGATGCCGGCGAATACGGACTGGCCTCGCCCGCGGTCGTCTGCGTGGGCGGCACCGGACTCCTGAGGCTGGCGATTGACTGGAAGTCAGCGATGAACGGCGCTCCTCCCAGACACAAGGATCCGCTTTCGGAAGACGCGAGACCGCTTTGGGGCGGCTTGGATTGAGTCCGCCGAGAGCCGTCATGATCGCCGCGCCGGCGTCAAGTTCAGGAAAGACCACGGTCGCGCTCGGGCTTCTGCGCCTTCTCAGCCGGCTGGGCGTTTCTGTCCGAGGCGCCAAGAGCGGCCCTGACTATATCGACCCTATGTACCATACGGCCGCCTGCGGCCGGCCGTCTGTCAATCTTGACGCCTGGTCGATGAGCGGCCCGCTGATCCGAGACCTCGCGTTCCACGGCGCTTCCACTCACGCTCCCCCCGAAACAGGCGGCGGCGATCTGCTCATTGTTGAAGGAGCGATGGGCGCGGTCGACGGCGCCGGGCACGGCGGCGCCGGCAGCACAGCTGATCTGGCGGAACTGCTGGATATACCTGTCGTGATGATCGTCGACGCAGCAAAGGCAGGGCATTCATGCGTTCTCCCTGTACTGGGACTTCAGGCTGCCCGTCCCGGCGTCCATGTCGCCGGATTCATCGCCGGCCGGGTCGCATCTGACCGGCATGCGGCTCAGATCAGGTCTGCAGCGGACCAGCACCGCCTGACCTTGTTCGGGACACTGCGGCGCCGGTCCGGTTTGGCCCTCCCCTCGCGTCATCTCGGACTCGTGCCGGCGGCGGAGAATGAAGAACTGGAAGAGTTTCTGAACGCGTCTGCCGGCGCCGTGGAGAACGATCTGGATGCCGCTGCGGTCGCCGCCGCCGCCCGTCCGCTGAAAAATGCCGTTGATGCGCGGCCCGGCCCGGCTGTTCCTCCGCTTGGACAGAAGATTTCGGTCGCGGCGGATGAAGCGTTCTGCTTTATTTACCCCCATCTGCTGTCGGACTGGCGGCGGGCAGGCGCGGAAATCGGCTTCTTCTCGCCGCTCGCCGACGAACCTCCGCGGAAAAACTGCGACGCCGTGTATCTTCCGGGCGGATATCCCGAACTGCATGCGCCGCGACTCGCGACAGCGGAACAGTTCAGGCGGGGCATGCGCTCGGCCGCCCGCGGCGGAGCGATAATTTACGGCGAATGCGGCGGATACATGGCTCTGGGCAGGGGACTTGAAGACAACCACGGGAACCGTCACCGGATGCTGGAACTTCTCGGACATTCCACGACATTCAGAAAACCGCGGCTTCATCTCGGCTACAGGCAGCTGAAAGCCGGAACAGGCGCGCCGTTTTCCGGTTGTTTCGCGGGGCATGAATTCCATTACGCCGCGCAAGCCGGCGAAGACGAGGACAGATGCCTTTTCTCAGCGCGGGACGCGGACGGCGGACCGCTGCCCGGCATGGGCGGAATCAGAGGGCGCGTCTGCGGCTCGTTCGCGCACCTGATCTGCGCCCGGGACCCGGATCAGTGACCGGACGCAGAACGTGCGGACGGGACGCGTCATAAAGGGCGCTGTCAGGAAACTCTTCGGCGGACAAAGCCTTCCCGACCAGGATCAGGGCCGTTCGGGTGAGTCCGGCGTTCCTCACTGTGGAGTGCAACCCGTCGAGATCCGTGCGCAGCATCATCTGTTCGGGCCATCCGACCCGGTACGCGACGACGGCAGGGCAATCGCCGCCACATACCGGAATGAGTTCGCGCTGAACGGCGCGCGTGTTGCGGACTGACAGATGAATGGCCAGCGTCGCGCCGGTCGCGCCCATTGTCCGCAGGCTTTCGCTTTCAGGCAGCGCGGAAGATTTCATCGCGGTGCGCGTCAGGATCACGGTCTGCGCGACTTCCGGCACGGTCAGTTCCTGCCCCAAGGCCGCGGCCGCGGCCGCGAAGGCCGGCACGCCAGGTACGATCTCGTATCCGATGCCGGCCCCGCGGAGCCGTCGGATCTGTTCCGCGACGGCGCCGTACAGCGAAGGATCGCCGGAATGCACGCGCGCGACATCCTGTCCGGCAGAGTCGGCATTCTCCATCAGTTCCATGATCTGATCGAGATGCATTGAGGACGTGTCGAGGACGGCCGCGGCGCGCGGCGCGCGGCGCACGGTTTCGCGCGGCACCAGCGATCCGGCGAACAGGCAGACAGGGCATGAGGCGATCAGCCGCTGACCCTTGACAGTGATCAGCTCCGGATCGCCGGGACCGGCCCCGATGAAATACACCGTCATGAATTCCGCCCCTTCCGGTGCGAGTAACCGCGGGGCGTGTAGATGAACGATCCGCAGGCCCCGTCCGCCGTTCCGCCGGCCGGGAAGGTCCGGGTCCTGCTGTTTCCGACGATGATCACCGTCAGCATATCGGCAAGACCGGACCTCAGTCCTGAAAGGGGAACTTGCGAGAGTTCCTCGCCCCGCCGGCCCAGGTTCTTCGCGATCAGGACCGGCGTGTCAGCGGGCCTGTGCCGCAAGAGAATGTCCCGCGCCTCTTCAAGAAGCGTCCGGCGGCGGCGGGAGACCGGATTATAGAATGCCGCCACGAAATCTCCTTCCGCGGCGGCGTTCACGCGTTTCAGTATGTCTTGGCGGGGCGTCAGCAGATCCGACAGGGATACCGCGCAGAAATCATGGCCGAGCACGGCGCCGGCGCGGGCCGAAGCCGTCTGCATGGCGGAGACTCCCGGCGCACACAGGATTTCCGCACGGCGCGCCGCCTCCGATGCGCCGCCGTGTTCCGGCCCGGCGTCCAGAAGTTCGAACACCAGCGGGGCCATCGCGTAGATTCCCGAATCGCCGGACGAAACCAAGGCGACCCGCCTGCCCTCGCCGGCCTGTTCGAGCGCGAATCGGCAGCGTTCCGTCTCCTGGCCGAGATCAAACCCGTACGTCCGCTTGCCGGAGAGGGCAGAACCCAGAAATTCCAGATATCCCTTGTAGCCGACCACGTCATCGGCCATGCCCAGCATGCGCTGCGCCTCCGCCGTGCGCCACTCGACGCCGCCGGGACCGATGCCGATGATCATCAGAACGCCGCGGGGAGTTCCTTGTTCAGCGGCGCCGGATCCGATTCGCGCCGCGGCGCAGGTCGCGCCCCGGGCGGTCTGTTTGGGGATGACGAGTTCGCCGTCAGGGCCGGCGGCGGCCAGGGCGGCGGCTTCGCTGACACCGTGGGTTCCGGTTTCCCTGAACACCAGATCGGACGGGGATGTGAGACGGCAGGTGAGAGATTCCAGAATATGCGGCGGATAGAACCGTGCCGGCGCGCCCAGATGGTCCGCCAAGTCGTGCACCGCGGCTTCATTGGATTTAAGATCGATCGAATAGACGCCCTTGACCGCGAAGGGAGAGAAGCCCGCGCCAGCCAGCGACGTTTCCACGAGATCCCGTAGCGCTTTGCCGGAGCAGCCCCGGACGCAGCCGACTCCGAGCGCGAGCGATTGTTTCGCGTAGAACAGCGGCGGCGCGTCCCCGGCCCGGACGCATGCCCGCCCTTCGGAGCCGGGTTCCGGACCGGGCTTGACATGGTCCAGCCTGAGCAGAGGGCGCAGCCAGCCGCAGCCGGCGGAGACTGCGGCAGGTTTTCCGGCGAGAATCGCGGCCGCGACTGATTTCACATCGCCCGGATTTTCCAGCCGCCAGCCGGGGGGAGGCTCGTCCAGAGACAGGCCCAGCAGCGCATCGCTGGCCGTGGTCAAGACCGGATGCGCGCCCAGAAATCCCGCGAGCCGCGCCGCGAGCCGGTTGGCGCCGTGATGCCCGCCGAGAAGCGGCACCGCGCCGCAGCCGTCGGGCGAGACGCAGATCACCGGCGGCTCGGAGCGTTTGTCCCGGATAACGGGAGCGAGCGCCCTGATGATGATTCCGCAGGCGCAGACGCCGATGACCGGCCTGCCGGCGGCGAACGCGCCGCGCAGATCCGCGGCGAAAGACGAACCCGCGCCGCCGTCCGGGGCCGGGAGAACGAATGTCCAGCCGAAATGCCCGGCGATGCGGACCGCCGTGTCACGGCCGGCTCCGCCCGGGCAGAACACCAACGGGCTGTCACCGCGCGCCATAAGGGTCTCTTCCAGGCACGAGCACAGCAGAAAAATACGGCGCGTTCCCGGGCGCGTCTTCAAGCGGCAGGACCGTTTCCCGCATCAGCGTCGCGTGCGCGACATAGACCGCTCTTTTCATCAGACCGAGCGCCGACAGGACTCTTCTGACTTTAGGCAGGTGCCGGCCCAGCTTGACGACGGCCGCGCCGCCCCCTTGGGCCAGCCGGCGGCGCAGTTCGTCCTCCGGCATGGGCGCGGGAAGGACCGAGAGCGCTTCCATGCGGGCGCAGAGAGGCTTCCGCGCCGCTGCGGAGCAGGCGGCCAGCGACGATACGCCGGGAATGACAGTCACCGGAAAGTCACCCGCCAGCTGGATGAACAAATACATGAAAGAGCCGTAAAAGAACGGATCGCCTTGGCACAGCGCGACGACGTCGGTTCCGCATCTCAGATGGGCGGCGATTTTCCCGGCGGCCTTCCGGTAGACTTCCTGGGCCGGAAACCGTTCCTCCCGCATGGGCACGGAAATCGGAATTTCAACCGCGTCTTCGGGAATCAGCGCCGCTGCGATCGAACGCGCGAAACTCGTTCCGTCAAGGGGCTCCGGATAGGCGATGACTTCCGCGGCACGGATGATCCGGGCGGCCTTGACCGTAATGAGATCAGGATCGCCGGGGCCGAGGCCGGCGCCGATCAGCGTCCCTGTCACTTGCTGTATCTCCACTGGGTGACGGGCATGTTGCCGCGCCACCCCCTCCTGCCGCCGACCGGTCCCGCATGCGCGACCGCTATGCGGACCAGATCGCCGCCGTGCGCTGAATGAAGTCCTGCGAGAATGGATTCGCTCTCCACGGTCACGGCGTTGGCGACCAGCCGTCCGTGCGGACGCAGTTTGTCCATAGCCGCGGCGGCCGTCTCCCGGCTCAGACCTCCGCCGATGAATACGGCGTCCGGCGGCGGAAGGCCTTCCAGCGCCGGCGGCGCACGGCCTTCAATGAGCTGAAACGCCGGCGCGCCGAGTTTGACAGCGTTGCGCCTCGCGAGCTCGATGCGCTTCCGGTCCGGATCAACGCCGACGGCGCGGCTGTCGCGGGCCGCGCGCATCCATTCGACGGCAACCGTGCCGGAACCAGTCCCGATGTCCCAGAGCAGCGCGCCGCGCCGCGGCGCGAGCATGCAGACCGTGACGGCGCGGACATCCTGTTTCGTGAAGTTTCCGTCCGTCTCGAACGCGTCGTCCGGCAAGCCGGGATATCGAGACAGGACACCCGCGCCCTGATCGGCGACGCATTCGATGCAGAGCGTGTGAAACGCGGGGATCCGTTCCGCGGGATATTCGGCGGCCCAATCGGAAGCGACGCCGCTCAGCCTGGCCTCGCGGGGACCTCCCATCGCCGCCAGAACCGTGATCCGGCTGCCGCCGAGTCCATTGTCAACCAGCAGACGGGCGGCTTCAAACGCCGCTCCACTGCCGCCGGTCAGAACAGCCAGCCGCGCGTCCGGCCGCATGAAGGGAATGATCTGTTCCATCGGCCTTCCATGGGCCGTCAGCGTTTCAATGTCCGCCAGACTCCAGCCCATGCGGGCGCAGGCGAGCTGGAATGCCGAGATCTGGGGGAAAAACCGCAGTTCGTCCGGCGGCAGCTGACCGAGCAGTTTCGCGCCCGCGGAGTACCAGAGCGGGTCTCCGGTCACCAGCAGCGCGGTCCTGCGCGGGCGGAAAGCGGTGACGGCGGAGACCATTTCAGAAAAAGGGCCGGACCACCGGATCCTTTCGGCATCAAGGTGAGGCGCGAGCGCATGGTGCCGGTCTCCGCCGATGATGACTTCGGCCTCCTCAAGCGCAGCGCGGGCAGGAACCGAAAGAGCGGAATACCCGTCCTCCCCGATCCCGATCACATCCAGCCAGCGCATGATCCGGGCGGCCTGAATTCAGATCCCGTCCGCGGCGCGGGCCTGGATCAGCAGAGCGTTCACGGCCGCCGCCGCCATCGCCGATCCGCCGCGGCGGCCCGCGATCGTCAGAAATTCAATTTCTCCGGTCCGGCGCGCCAGTTCCATCTTGCTCTCGGCCGCTCCGACGAATCCGACCGGAAAGCCGACGACCGCCGCCGGCTCCGGCGCCCCCTCATCAAGCAGTTCCAGCAGACGGAACAAAGCCGTCGGAGCGCTGCCGATCACAGCGACGGCTCCTCCCAGCTTCTCTTTCCACGATTCCGCGATGACCGCCGAACGCGTGGTGCCGGCCTCGCGCGCGCGGGCCGCCAAAGACTCATCGAACCGCGGGGCGATGACTTCGCAGTGATCAGGCCGCAGTCCGCGCATGATTCCCGCGGCTGTCATCGCGCTGTCGCAGAGGATCGGGGCGCCTGAATTCAGGGCGCCGCGCGCTGATTCGGCGAAACCGTCCGAATAATCAATGTCGTCAGCGATATCCGTCATGCCGCAGGCGTGGACGATCCGCTCAACAACGGCCCGCAGGCTGCCGGGAAACCTGGAGAGGCTTGCTTCCCGCCGCACGGAAGCGAAACTCTGCTGATAAATGACCTCCGGATCCTTTTGATAGTTCAATTATTCATTCCCTGCATGGCGGCGGACGCTTTCCGGACCGTGCGGATGGCGCGCATGAGGATAAGGCGGATGATGATGACCGTTGTGCGCGTCGCCGTGATGACCGCTGTGACCCGGCTCGAGCCGGCAAAGCCCGGTGCAGAAATCACCGCACAATGTGCAGTCCCGGACATTGGATCCCGGAGCAGATGCACCCCGGCCTTCGACGTGATGGTGATGGCTCTCCTGCGGCAGGCCGACTTCCGATTCGAATCCCAGCACCTGCGTGCGGTATTTGCACATGGAACAGTTCATCGCCGTGTCACCGCCCAGGATCTCGGACGCCCGTTCAGCGAATGTCGCGATCACGTCCGGATGGGTGTTGAGATAGCCGGCTTTGACGAATTCAATTCCGGGATGTCTTTCCGCGGCCAAATCGGTGAAGCCGTATATCCGGTCGATCAGTATGCCGCTGAACAGGAAATAAGGAAACACGACGATCCGGCGGTAGCCGAGCCTGGCGGCATGTTCGAGACAGGGGTCCACCAGCGGAAACGTGACTCCGGAATATCCGGTCTCGCACCAGCCGAAACCGAGCCCTTCCCAGAGCAGCCTGGCGATCTTCGAGACGTTGGAGTTGGCGTCGGGATCGGACGCGCCGCGCCCGATCACGGCGAGGCAGGTCTCTTCCCGCGGCACAGCTTCGCCGCCGCGGTCAGCGGCGGCGACGGCTTCATTGATCCGGCAAGCGGCGGCGTTGATCATTTTCGGGTCGACGCCCAGTTCGCGGCCGTAACTGATCGCGATTCCGTGCTCGGCGGCGTAGGAATTAAGCACCGAAGGGATATCGTTCTTGGCATGCATGGCGGCGAACAGCATGCCCGGAACGGCGAGAATCCGCCCGCATCCCTGTGCGCGCAGCGAGTCGAGTCCGGCGCGGATCACCGGATCGGCGAATTCGAGATAGCCGTGCTCGACCGGCCATTGCGGCAGTCTCCGCCGCACCTCAGCGGCCATTGCGGCGAATTCTTCGACCGCCGAACTTGACCGCGATCCGTGGCCGCAGAGCATCACGCCGATACTCTGCTCCCGGTTTGACTGGCCAGGACTGTCAGCGCGCATGTGCGTCTCCCGAGCTGATCTTCATTTTCAAGGCGCCCCGGCAGTCATCGGCGGGAAGCCTGCCTTTGCCCATTCCTTGCCGGCGTCCGGCTGTCCACGAACGCCGCCCTGCATAAAACGAGCGGACATCAGCGGGTGAATTTCCGGTGTTTTTCCCGCGTCGGCCGGATTGATTCCGGTCCGAGGCGTCGCACCTTGTCCTCAAGATACGATTCGAAATTCCCTTCGAACCATTCGCAGCGGGCATCGCCTTCGAATGCAAGAATGTGCGTGCACAGCCGGTCCAGAAAGAAACGGTCATGGGAAATAATCAAGGCGCTGCCGGCGAAGTCTTCGAACGCATTCTCAAGAGCCCGCAGGGTTTCGAGGTCGAGGTCGTTCGTGGGTTCGTCAAGGAGGAGCAGGTTGCCTCCGGATCTGAGGAGTTTGGCGAGGTGGATGCGGTTCCGCTCTCCGCCCGACAGCATGCCGACTTTTTTCTGCTGGTCGCTTCCGCGGAAATTGAACGAAGAGCAGTAGGCGCGCGAATGGACTTCCGCGTCCCCGACATCCATGATGTCATGACCGCCCGAGATCTCCTCCCAGACCGTCTTGCCGGAATCGAGATTCTCACGGGTTTGGTCGACATAGGCGATATCCGCGTTCTCTCCCAATGCGATGGAGCCCTCGTCCGGCGCCAGTTCACCGGAAATCAATCGAAACAAAGTGGTCTTGCCGGCGCCGTTGGCGCCGATGACGCCCGCGACCGCTCCCGCGGGCAGCATAAGGCTAAGATCATTGATCAACCGCCGCCCGCCGAGAGACATTGACAAGCCGCTGATCTCAAGCGCTTTGCTGCCCAGACGCCTGCCGTTCGGAACAGCGATCTGGGCGTTGCTGACGCGTTCGCGGACCGACTGCCCGGCAAGCTGGCTGTAGGCATGGATCCTCGCCTTTTGTTTGGCCTGGCGGGCGCGGGCGCCGGAGCGGATCCATTGGAGTTCGCGGTCAAGGGTCTTTTGTCTGGACTTCTCCGCGCTTGCCTCGTGAGCCAGACGCAGAGCTTTCTTTTCCAGCCAGTCGGAATAGTTTCCCTTGAACGGGATGCCCCGGCCGCGGTCGAGTTCCAGTATCCACCCGGTGATCTGGTCGAGAAAATAGCGATCGTGAGTGACGATCAGGCAGGTTCCCTTGTAGTGGATCAGGTGCTGCTGCAGCCAAGCGACGGTTTCCGCATCCAGATGGTTGGTCGGTTCATCTAGCAGCAGCATGTCGGGGGCTTCCAGAAGCAGCCTGCACAGGGCGACGCGCCGTTTCTCCCCTCCCGACAGACCGGCGATGCCGGAATCGTCCGGCGGACATCGCAGAGCGTCCATGGCCTGATCCACTTTAGAATCGAGGTCCCAGAGTTCCCGCGAATCAATCTCGTCCTGCAGGGCCGCCAGTTCGGCGGCGGCCTCTTCCGAGTAATTCATCGCCAGTTCATTATACCTGTCCAGCATGGCCTGCTGCTCGGCAACGCCGAGCATGACATTGCCGCGGACGTCCAGCGAGTCGTCCAGCGCCGGCTCTTGGGAGAGCGTCCCGACCCGCACGCCCTCAGCCGCCCACGCCTCGCCGGAAAAGTCCTTTTCGATTCCGGCCATGATCCGCAGCAGGGTCGATTTGCCGGAGCCGTTGACTCCGACGACTCCGATCTTAACTCCGGGCAGGAAAGACAGCCGGATGTTTTCCAGACATTTCTTTCCGCCCGGATAGGTCTTGGAGACCCCCTCCATATGGTATACGAATTCATTCTTGGACATCTGCTCTCCGCGCAACTGAGGCGGCCATGGTCCCTAATGGTTTCCGCGCCGGCCGGCAACATCACGAAGATGTGACGGCGTGCGCCCGCAAAGCGTAATATCGGCATTGTCTAAAATCAGCCGGCGGCAGGGGCCCGCCTGCTTTACCGCGCACGGTTTTTCAGTCTGCCTCAGGCCGCGCCGCGCCATACGAAAACGTCTTCGGTCTGGCCCCCGGCTTGCGGCATCTGACATGAAAACCGAGAATCCCTCCAACGATTTGGCCGGTTAACCATGGCTGCGGGGCCCGGCAGCGCTTATCCGCGGCACAGTCTTGGACTGCCGCCTGTCGTTCCGGGTCTCAAGATCGGACTCCTAGGCGGCTCGTTCGATCCGCCGCACGAGGGGCATCTCCATGTGACTGGCTGGGCATTCCGCAGGCTTGGATTGAATCAAGTCTGGTGGCTTGTCGCTCCGCGCAATCCGCTGAAAGACAGACGTCCCGCGTCAATCGGGCGGCGCGTCCATGCCGCCCGGCAATTCATCACTCATCCGCGCGTGGCGATCACTGATCTGGAAACCCGTATCGGTTCCGGGCACACGGCGGTCACCCTCGAATTTCTCAGAAAGAAATTTCCGGATCTTCGGTTTGTCTGGCTGATGGGATCTGACAATATGGAGGGGTTTGAGAAATGGCGGCGCTGGAAGGAGATCGTCCGGCGTACGCCGCTCGCGGTGTTTCCGCGCCCGGGTCACCGGGTATCTGTGACAAACCGCCCGATGGCGCGTCTGGCCAGTGGGAACAGGATGATGTCTGAATGCTCGCGAATGCTGGCGGCGACAGATCCGCCAGCCTGGACGCTTCTGTCCGCGCCTCTCTGCAGCCGGTCTTCAACCGCCATTCGCAACACGGGCAGTTGGAAAGGGGATTATAGCGAATAGTCACATTCCCTCCACCACCCCTTGAATCCGGTTCAGCGAGTCCCTGAGCTGAGAAGATTGGAAATGGATCACAAGGCATTCGTAAAAAAATTACGGCCGCAACAACATGGAGCACCCTTGATGGCCAGAGTTTTTCTGCATGATGAAATGGCAGCCATTCTAGCCGAGCATGGCGATCCTTGGATGACCGCAAGTGAGATCGCCCGTTTGGTCAATGAGCGGAGCCTTTACAAGAAAACGGCAAGAGCAAAAACGCCGGATGTCCAGGGGTTTCAGATTCTTCTTCGGGCAAAGAATTATCCCGCCATGTTCGAGAGGGATGGCAAGAGTGTATGCTTAGCACGATCTCCGGTTCGGAAAGGCCGATAATTGAAAAGCCCCACAAGCTGCTGAACCCCGGCTAGGGCATATTGACAAATGGGGTTGCGCTTCCGGCGATTCGCTGCCATGATCGTTTCAACGAGCGCCGGAGCGGCGTCGCAGGCAAGACGGGCAGATAGACAAATGAACGCTGACAGAACCATGCTGACTGATAAAATGCAGCAGTGGATCGAACCGCTTCTTCCCGGCAAAGCGACCGACCCCGGCGTCACCGCGGCAGACAACCGGCTTTTCCTTGAGGCTGTGCTTCAGCGCACCCGGCGGGCGCTCCCTAGCGCGACCTTCCGTCGCGGTTCGGCAAATGGAACAGCGTGTGCAAGCGGTGCCGCCACTGGGTGCTTTCGGGTGTTTTTGAATGTGTTTTCAATTCCGGTCGTCGAGGGGGCTCAGGAGCGGTTTCCGGAATTCCGGTCCTGCAGTTTTGACCGCGGCTTTCACAGCCCGGAGAACCGCCGGGAGCCAGCTGCGAGGCTTGATCTGAACGCGCTGCCGAAGAAAGGGTATCTTTCGAAGGCCGAGCGGGAGCGGCAGTCGGAACCCGGCTTCGCCGAGGCCCGCCGTCAGCATCCGGCGGTTGAATCGGCGATCAGCTGTCTCGAGCATCGCGGTCTCGACCGGGTGCGGAGCCATGGCCGCGACGGCTTCGCCCGCACCGCAGCCTCAGCGGTGCTCGCCGCGAACTGCTGCCGGCTCGGAAGACTGCTGCGGAAAAGACGTCCGATGCGGAACAGGACGCGATTGCGACGACGCGCCGCCTGACCACCCCCCCCCCTCTCATCGAAACAACAGCTTTCTCCCGGGTCTCTGAACCCGGGAGCGGTCAGCCGTGTTCCGCCAACCTGTCAATTCAGTGTTGACGCCCGTTAATTCAGCGTTGACAATTAATTTACGCCGTCCGGCGCGCTTCAGAAGCCGAAATCCGGGCCGGATCCGCCGCTGAATGGCGTCCGGCCCCGCCGAGCCGCCGCCGGACGCCGCCGAAAACAGGGGTTTTCTGGCAGACACTAGTAGTTCGACATTGTTATATTGATGGATGAAAACAGTGAAGTAGACGCTCCAGTATATCAAGCTTGTTGTTTCCGGTTTCTTCTCTCAACCTGTTTTTGCCGTCAATTCTTCTGTGTCAGACTACTAGTAGTCTGACACAGCGGGAATGATGTTAATCAGTGTTCGGCAGACGTCCTGATCCCCGGCTGTTGACTCTCCGTTTAAATTGCAGCAGCAGCTTCAGTCTGAACAAAGACAAATGCTGTCGGCCGGGCATTTCAGCTGGATTCTGAGCAGGAATCCAGCGGCTGAGGCTTGTTTCGCGCCGGCGGCGATTCAAGAGGCGGGAAGCTATGACGGACTGACAGGAACAAACCGGACGCAAGATACAGCATGTGCGGCTCGAAGATCACGAGCGGGCCGAATCAGCGGAGATCGTCTCATCCGGCCGGGGTTCGGCCGAGCGGCGGCGGCGGGCGCATGTCCTTCTTCTCACGGATCAGAACCGGAAGAGCGGCGCGCGCACTGATGCCGACGCCGCCGATTCAGTCGGGGTCGGCACGGCGACGGTCGAACGGCTCCGCCGGCGTTTCGTCGAGGAGGGGATGGCGGCTTCAGGCGCAGGCCGCAGTTGAACCGCGTTCCTCCGAAGCTTGACGGCGAGGGCGAGGCGAAGCTGACGATGACCGCCTGTTCGGAGCCTCCCGAAGGGCGTTCCTCACAGCCGCCGGCCCTGCTCGGCGAGCGGCTGGCCGCGTTGAATGTCGTTGACAGCATTTCCCGGGAAACGGTCAGGAGGACATTAAAAAAAACGATTTGAAACCGCACCTTACGCGGCGCCGGCGCATTCCGGCGGAGAACAGCGGCGACTTCGCGCACTCGATGGAGGATGTGCTTGATGTCTATCAGCGGAAGTTCAGCGAGGATGAGGTGCTGGCGTGCACAGCCGAGGCTCTGGGAAAGCGGACGAAGGAAATCCGCGCGGCTTTGCCGACTGCTCCCGGCCGGCCGGCGCGCTTCGACTGTGAATACGAGCGTAACGGGACGGCGAATCTGTTCATGGTTCATGCGCCGCTTGCGGGCCAGGGCACGTCAAGATCACCGACCGCCGGACGAAAAAAGATTTCGCTGAGCTCCTCAGGGACATCGCCGACGTTCACTTCCCCGGCAAAAAAATCGTGCCAGCCATGGACAACCTTAACACACATAAGCCAGTGAGTCTTTACTGCGCTTTGCCGCCGGACCAGGCCGGCAGGCTCCGCAAGCGTTTCGAGGTTCATCATGCGCCGAAACACGGCACCCGGCTGAACATCGCCGAGAGCGGAATCAGCGTGCTGAGCCGTCAGCGCCTGTCCCGGCGCATCCCCGACCGGGAAACGCTCCGCCGCGAGGTTTCGGCATGGCGGAAAGCGCGCAACGCCGACCCGGCCCCGGTAAAACAGCGGTTCACCGCCGAAGACGCGCGCATTAAACTGCATTCTCTCTATCCATCAATTCAACAATGACGGACTACTAGTTAAGTTGTACGGGCCAGATACCCGAGGCAGGCAACGCCGCCTATATCAAAGTTTCTCCATCGGGCGGGAAATTCCCTTTTTGAGTTTGCCGCGCATTAACTTAGAGTGTAGAGTATCAATGCGCTCCGGTCTTGCCTTCCGGTGGAGCCGGGAGCGCGGAAACGCCATTACACGATTTGAATAAGCATGACGGACACATTTTTTGATACGCACGCCGCGGTTGAGAAGATTCGCGAGGGGGAGAAGTCGGGACGGCTGGCCGAGTCGGTGACCGAGGTGGTCAGAGATGGCATCAACGCCGGCGGGAACGCGACCAAGGCGGATATTGCGGAGTTGAAGCGGGGGCTGGCGGAGTTGAAGGAAAATCTGCTTATCATGCGGAGTGAACTCAAATGGATCAAAATAATCGGCGGGGCGGTTCTTGTAATGCTGGTTCTCCCTTGGCTGGCTGAATTCCTTAGGAGTTTCATGGCCGGCGTCTGATCTGGAGCTGGTGTCACGGGGCCGCCTCGGCAGGGCTCTCGTTTTTGAATTGGTAAGTGGTCCGGTAAGTTTTTTCGCTCACCGATCAAACTCCGAAATGCATCACTTCATTAGGGCCTGTGGACAGTCATTTTGCCGCGATCAGACCAGCGGCCAGATAAATCGCCGCCGCGAAGCTGGTATCGGTCTTGTCATACCGCGTCGCGATCGCGCGGAACTCTTTGATTTTCGCAAAGACATTCTCGATCTGATACCGCCAGCGGTACATATCGCGGTCGTAATCCCGAATCTGCCGCCGGTTCTTTCTCGGGGGAATCACCGCCTCGGAGCCGCGTTCTTCAAGCTCTTTCAGCAGCTGGTCCGCGTCGAACGCCCGGTCGGCTATCAAAGCCCCGAAGGACAGGCCCTCGATAACCCGCGGCGTCCCGACGAGATCATGCTTCTATCGGGAAGAATCACGAACTTCACCAAGTAACCGAACGCGTCCGTGACCGCGACGATTTTGCTGGTCAGACCGCCCCGGGAACGCCCGATCCCCTGTCAGCAGGCCCCCTTTTTTTCGCCCCGGAAGCCTTCTGATGCGCCTGCACGACAGAACCGTCAATGAATATGTATTCGAAGTCGAACGCCTCCGTTAACGCATTGAAAACACGTTCAAAAACACCCGAAAGCGGCTGACGGCGGAACCGCCTGCACACGCTGTGCTGCTTGCCGAACCGCGGCGGAAGATCGCGCTGAGGCGCGCCCGTCCTGATGCGCTGGAGCACCGCCTCAACGAAAAGCCGGTTGTCCGCCGCGGCAGCGCCGGGGTCGGTCACTTTGCCGGGAAGAAGCGGTTAGATCCGCTGCTGCATTTTATTAGTCAGCATGGTTCTGTCAGGGTTCATTCATCTCTCTGCCCGTCTTGCCTGCGGCGCCGCTCCGGCGCTCGTTAAAATGATCTGGCAGCGAATCGCCCAAAGCGCAACCCGATTTGTCCACAGGCCTTAGGAACGTATAGATTTTTCTTGCCGGTTCCCGGGCAGCGACGCTAAGGTGGCACCAAATCCGGGAGGATAGATGACCAACACAACGCCCCACGACTTGGCCCGGCAGGTAGCGGTGCTGGAGGAGCGCATGAATACCCACCAAGCCAAATACGAATCGGCCATCGACCGGCTCCGGGCGGACCTGGCGAAACGCGATGTCTGGATAGTTCTTACGGTCTTGGGCGTTGTCGCGGTGCTGCTCGCGGTCCACGGTTGGATCACAACCAGTTTGGGCTGATGAAAATATTTCTTGCGCCTGTCTTCAGCTTGACGGTCATCGGGATTTTTCTGGGTCCACAAAGTTGTTGATCAATCGTGTGAACAGATCCTGAAGACTCTGCTTGACGGACTCAACGATCGACTCACTGGAAATGTCCTTCGTGACTTTAGAAAATCAGGTCATGCAGGGTTGTATCCAGAGTTCATGGTTCAGGTGCTGAACAAGGTTGTGGATTCCAAGACCCTGCCGAATCATTGCAGGGAAGCGCCGCGTGAAATGTTGGATGAGGCAGCTGGGAAAAACGGCAGATTGAAAGAAAGATTGGTCTTTCAAGACCTCTATCGGATCGTGATACGGTGATCTGTGCGGCCCAGCGGGAGCCGCTGCTACCTCTGTCGTTCCTGATGGGTAGAGCCCGCGGGAAATGAGGCTGCGGGACGGCGTCAATGTGCTGCCGTGGAACCGGGATTACTTTGAGCTTGGCGACGTCGGATATTCTTGTTCTCGAGAATGAGTGAAGGTCGGCGACAAAAGGATTTCAATTTCAGCTTGGATTCTGCGGGCCTGCCGAGTATCGACCTCTGTCCAGTTGGTGGCATCGAGATACGCCAAATCCTGTGTACGTTGCTCTCCATCCAGCGGCTCGGTGGAATAGCCGACAATGTGCTGCACTTCCGGGAAATCCAGCTTCATCACTTCGCAGCTGGCTAGCAACCGCGCAGCTCTGGATTTGCCGGGAGCCTATACTCGCATCTCTGGTCAAGGAAGATACGGTCAGTGTGACAGCGTAGCCATCGCTCCGCGCCATAGACCTGCCGGGCTGAGGCTGCGATCGATCTCTTGAACCAGCGGGACCAATCCTTGATCTCGTCGCCGGTGTCGGGATAGGAACAGCTTTTGTCCGAAAAAATAATCACGTCGTGATCGAATACGACCAGAATATCACACAGTTCTTTTCGGCTCTCTTGGTTACGGTAGGGATTTGGGTGGCTCCAAGGGCGAAGGAAGGCTCTTTGGCACAAACGGGCAAGATGCTGCTCGGTTGCTGTGGTTCCGCTCGACCGTTGCAATTTTCCCGCCCTTGCCAAATGGCCCATGAAACTATGAAATGCATCGCCGGGGTCAGCCGGAGCTCTCTATCAGAATCAAGCTGTAGCAGATGCCCCGCAAATGCGTTCTTATCCAACCTCTCGCCCAAAACCACCGCGCCGGCTCTGGCATCGCTCTACCCGAAAATCCCCGACCTCAAACCCACACGTGCTCATCGTTTTTCAGGAAATCGAGGATGTAAGACGGACAGTCTGGAGGAACCGTGAGCGGAAGCAGGCGAGATTTCTGTCCTGCCGTTCCAGTCACGTGCATAGCGCAGATGTTGCGCGGCCGAGCCTCATCCGGAGCTGCTGGCAGCGATGCGTCATACGAGTAGCCCAGCTGTCTTGAGGTTCGTCGGCGAACGGGTATCCGGGCCTTCCGTCTTCGCCGAGCCCTAGTCGTGAATGCGAGAACTCGCAGCTGGCCACACAGCGGCCCGGGTGCTCGAACGGCTCAGTCTCGGCCTCGACGAAGCGGTGTTCGAATGACCACCGGCCAGCGGCGGACATTCCGTCGTGCCACCAGTCGTCGCCGATTACATAGCGGACAAGCATTCGCATCTGCTCGGCCGCGACGAGGTTGCAGAACGCGATAGTATTCTGACCTGGTTCGGGACTATCGGGGGTTTCATCATTGAGGTAGCATCCATGACGCCGTATACTCATCCGTTCATCTCGGGCGTCGTCGCTGGTATACTGGCCACGGCAACGGAGGCATCGCATGCCAGGGCCGACAAGGTGGACGCGCCATTTCGCGGAGAGCAGGCGGTCCCGCGCTTCCACGAGAACCCCGCCGTCAATCAAGGGGAGGCAGTTCGCATAGGCGAGGTGATTGAGAACATCACGCGCCTCGGCATTGTCGACGCAGCACACGATGAGGTCCGCATCGGCTGCGAGCCGGTAGGCCCGCTTCGTACGGATGGACAAGGGCACCGAACGTACGACGGGACGGCGCGCTGTGGCAATTCTGCGAAGATGAGAAGCTGCCATGTCCGCTTTGGGCAGGCCGAGGCAATGCCGGTCGGCGTAGATCAGGCGATCCAGGTTTCTGTCCTCGACCAAGTCGGGGTCGACCACGGTGATCTGCTCAAATCCGGTGCGCGCCAGGGATTCGAGGACGATCGAACCGACGCTGCCCGCTCCGACGACGCAGACATGAGTGCGAGCCAGACGCGCCTGTGCATCTATGCCCCAGCAATCGACGGTGCGCACCAAGCTTGGACGGCGAGCGTAGGGCGGGTGCGCGTCCAGGGTCCAATCCACAAGGGTACGACGCGGCCCTACCCGACGGACGTCCGTGCAGTGGGCGGGCACGATGCGGCCAGTTCCCGATTCCTGCCAGAACCGGGCGCTCCAGACACCGTCGCTGCCCATCGTCAGGCCGAGCAGCGGCAAGCCTGTCTCCCGAATGAAGGGGGCGACGATGTTGCGTTCGGTATCGTCATCCATGTCGCTCAGGGCCTGCCAGCCGGGACCAGGATGGCTGTGAAGGACGGCGACACCCGCCTGTGCCTTGAGGGCACGGTCCAAGACACGGTTGAGATATCCGCCCTGCACGGTGACGTTGCCGTGCAGATCCCGGTCGTCATCGTCCGGCAGGACAATGTCCGCGAGTATCCCTGTATAGCGGTTGAATCCGTCGCCGCGGCGCCACAGCGCGAGACAAGCCTCTTCCTGCAGCCCGCCACGGCGCAGCCCGCTCAGGAGGTGATCCGCGAGCTGGTCGTGGAGCGCTTCTCGCAGTACGACGCGATGTTTCAACGCGCACCCCAGATTCTGCGGATGTGCCTGTTCAGGTAAGCTTCCATGTTCTTGCCGTTCGGGGTGTCTATCTGATCCCAGAAGTCACTCGGTGGAGCGCTCATCGCCATCCAGTCGTGGCCGTCCGCGCACTGGAAGTCCTGGACGGCACCCGGGGAGCGGGACCCCTTTACCAGTTCCGCCAGGACGGAGTCCGGGGGTGAGAGATAGAGCCAATGGGGCGCGACTTCGGGCCACTCGCCCTCGTTCGGGTGTATCGCGAGGGCCAGGGTCACGGTCTCCCCGGCGCGGCTGCCGTCCGTAATCCGGTATTCGAAGCGGACGCCGGTGCCCCCGCCCTGATCCTCGGGTGCCGTGAACGGGCTGGTGCGATAGTCCAGCTCGGCGAGTTCGGCGGCAAGGCGCTCGACGTTGTTGCTCATGCGAACGGCGCCCCCTTCTCTGGAGCTGCCCGAAATACGTTGTTCTTGTCGAGACCGACCACTTGCCCAGAAACAAAGGTGATCTCCGAGTCCGGCACTCTCAGTACGTACCCGGTCTTATCCGGGTCTTCGCCGATGGCCTTGCCGGCGAAGGCGATCCGCAACAGAACGGCGGCGTCGACGGCCTGCTGGTCGGCGAAGAAGGTCTCGCCGTTCACCTTGAATTCGAACTTACCCATCTTGGTGTCCTATAAACTGTGCGTTATCCGGCAGCAGGGCCAACTGTTGATTTACAATATTGCAAGAATAACCTATCTTGTCAACCAATGGTTAACGAAAAAAGAGGAACAGATGTTTGGACAACGGCTCCGGCTCGCCCGGAAACGGGCAGGTCTATCAATGCGGGCGCTCGCGGATGCGACGAATCCGAAGGTGACCGCTCAGGCGATCAGTAAGTACGAGGCGGGCAAGATGCTGCCCTCCTCGGCTGTGCTGGTCGGCCTCGGGAAGGCTCTCGACGTCTCGCTGGACTTCCTGATGAGCGCGCAGATCGAGGCGCTCGAAGCAGTCGAGTTCCGCAGGCAGTCCGGCGCTTCGGCCCGCGATCGCGCAAGGGCCGAAGCGGTTGTGATGGACAGCTTGGAGGGTTACATGGCCATCGAGCATATCCTCGACATCGAAGCCAGCGTCGGCTGGATGGAAACGCGGCGATACGACAGCGTCGCGAGCGAATCCCAGATCGACGAGCGGGCCTATGAGCTCCGCGGTATCTGGGATCTCGGGCTCGACCCGATTCCCAGCTTATGCGAACTGCTTGAAGACAAGGGAATCAAGGTGGTGGAAGCCGATCTCCCGGAAAGTATCAATGGGCTCTCGTGCCACGTTCTACGAGGCGGTGAGATCGTCGCTGAGGCCGTCGTGGTGTCCAGCCGGATCAATATCGAGCGCAAGCGATTCACGTTGGCCCATGAGCTCGCGCACCGGATCATCCGTTCCACTGGCAATCCCGCGATCGACCTCGAGCAGGCGATGAGCCGCTTCGCCGGCGCGTTCCTGGTTCCCGGCCAGAGCCTTCGGGACGAAGTCGGAGCCGATCGGCACAGGATCACCTACTACGAGATCGTCCGTCTGAAACATATCTACGGCGTGTCGGCCGCGGCCCTGCTGATGCGTCTGGGGCAGGCAGGCGTGTTGTCTGAAGGCTCCGTGCGGCGCGCGTTCGCGACGTTTGCCCGGTCTTGGCGGAAGTCGGAGCCGGATCCGATCCAAGCCGGGCATGGATTCGCGGATTTCGAGAAACCTCGTCGCTTCAAGCGACTCGTCTCGCGGGCGGCGGGCGAGGGGCTGATCTCGCCAGTGCGTGCGGCCGCACTGCTCAACCAGTCCCTCGAGTTCGTCGAGCGGCAGATCAGCGGTCCTGCGATCCAGTGACCTGCGTGATCGTCAACGACGCCTCTTGCCTGATCGACCTCCGCAAGGGAGGTCTGCTGGGCGTCGTTTGCGATCTGCCCTATCGATTCGTGATTCCACTGCCCGTGCGGGCGTCAGAAGTACTCGACTTTTCGGAAGCCGACTGGCAGGCGCTCGACAAGGCCGGCATGATCACGCACGACCTGACACCGTACGAGGTCGGTCAGGCACTCGCCGTGAAGGAGGTTCATGCGGGCCTCTCCGCCAACGACTGCTTCTGTCTGGTCACCGCACGAGCCTATCCCGGCATCCTGCTCACGGGCGACGCTCTGCTGCGCAGGGTGGCCGCGGCGAACGGACTGCGGGTACACGGCGTGCTCTGGGTGGTCGATGAGCTTAAGGCTGCGGCGGTTTGCAGCAAATCAACTCTCAGCCGGGCGCTCAAGGCGTGGCAGTCGGATGAGACGGTGTTCCTGCCCTCAAGCGAAGTCAGCGTGCGGCTTGAGTATCTGGCGGAAGCCGGCCCGCGGCGCGGGCGGCGGAAGTGAACGGGCAGACGCTCGGGGAGCTTGGTCGCAGCGGATCTTTCTGCGGATGAGCAGGGCCGGTACTGCTGTGCTCAGGGTTTCGCGACGTCGAGCGCGAGTGGCTTTTTGCAGGCCGATATTGCATCCAGCAGCCGGCGAGGGGCGGTCCAGGTATAGGGCTATCGCTTTTGAATTTTTCTGCTTGCTGGTCAGCGCATTTTGTTCCATCAAGGCATCAACAACATGAACAGAAGCAGGAAGACATCTGATTTATCCTGTATTTTCAACAGCATCATAGATCCCCGGCGCGGGAACGATGCCGAGTTCGAGAGGATCAATGCTGTTGAACAGGTCGGAAAAGGCGTCGCGGCTCGGCGCGCCGTGCTTCAGATCCATGAACCCAAGCAGGAATTTCTTCTTGATTTCGGCATATTCGACTGTATCGGCGCATGTCTCGCCTCCCGACATGACGGTCAGAAGAGCGGTCATGAGCGTTTCGTGAAGTTCATGCCGCATGGCGTTGCTGCGGCAGGGATCGGTTATGCTGTTGAAAATATGAGATAAATCAGCCATGTGCCTGCCTCTGTTTACATTATTGAGGCATTGATGGAACAAAATGCGCTGATCAGCAAGCAAAACAATTCAAAAGCGATAGTCCTAATTGCCGGCTGATCCGCAGCTTGCGCTGCCGCGTCTGCGGCAGGCAGGCGTGTTGTCTGCTCAGTGTCATCTCTTATCTTGGTAACGGATTCGATCAAACAGAGGGCACAAAGTCAAGAGAAAATTTTACCTGACCGCTTACCGGGGAAATACGAAATACCATGTGTTTGGTGTGTTGTTTGGTGTTGATACGACTGTCGGAAGTCAGTATGATGTCATCCTGACATCTCAGTGATCAGGCGAATCGACTCATGTCCGAAGAGGCTCACTCGCCGCGAGTGGCGAATGGACTGAATCGGGTGGCAATCACCATCTCGGTTCCCGAACCTCTGCTGCGCCGGATCGACCGGTTCATCAAGAGCAGAGACGTCTTGGTCTCGCGCAACAACTGGCTGCTTGAGGCGGCGGTGGAAAAACTGGATCGGCAACAGGCGCCGCGGGTGGGTCAGGATGGCGCGTAGCGATCTCCTTGTATCTCTGGTCCGTGCAGGCGCTTCGGGGGACAACAAGGCCCCGGCCAAACTCCGAAATGCATCGCTTCATCTGTAGACCGCGATTGAGGCAGATCTACATGTTGTATGCGGGTCAAGCGGGTGCGATACTCTCTATGATGAAAACGGAGGGAATCGCATGCCGTCGGGCTTTAACTGCTTGACCTGGTTTGACCGTTACCAGCTTCAGGCGCTGAAGAAAAGCGGTTTCTCGCAAAGAGGCATCGCGGCGGAGATCGGCTGCTCGCAGTCGACGGTGAGCCGCGAACTCGCCCGCGACACCGGGCTGCGGGGCTGCCGCTGCCGCCAGGCGCAGCGGCTGGCGGAAACCCGGCGGCGGGAAGCCTCGTCGGTTCCCCGCAAGATGTCGCCGATGAGCTGGAAGATCATCGAAATATGTCTGAAGTACGGACAGGCCCGCAGCAGATTTCGGGCCGCTCAGCGATGACGGGTGTCATGACGGTGAGTCCGACCTGGATTTACCGTCACATCTATGCGGACCGGGCGGCGGGGGGAAGCCTGTTCCGCTGTCTCCGCCGCCGGGGGCGGAAGCGCTGCCGCCGAGGCCGGAACGGCTCCGGGCGGGGCGTGATTCCGGGCCGTAGGGACATATCCGAGCGGCCCGCGATCGTCGAGGAGAAGACCCGGGCGGGAGACTGGTAAGCGGACACGATCATCGGCGTCCGGCACCGGGGAGCCTTGGTTCCGCTTGTCGACCGGGCGACGAAATTGACTTTGCTTCAACAGGTTGAGCGAAGGACGTCGTCCTCAGCCAGGGCCGCGGTCATCGAGTGTCTTCAGCCTGTGTCCGACATGACTCACACGATCACGGCTGACAACGGCAAGGAATTCGCGGAGCGCGCGGAGGTCTCGCGGGCTCTCGACGCGGACTTTCACTTCGCCCGCCCGTACCGTTCATGCGACCGGGGTTTGAACGGGCATACGAACGGCCTGGCAAGAGAACAGCTTCCGAAGTCGACGGACTTCCGGACGATAGATCCCGCCGAGGTCCGGAGGGTGCGGGACGCGCTTGATAACCGCCCCCGCCGCTGCCTGGGTTACCGGACCCCGGCGGAGGCTTTCCGTGAGGCTGCGGAGGCGGCCGCGGGCGGATGAAGCCTTGACGCCCCTGCCCGGCTTCCAGCGCGCGCTGGAAGCCGGGCAGGGGCGTCCTCGAAAAATTTCCGGTCCCGGGCGGCGGCTCAGCGGCGGCTCGGGCTGCCCCCCCCCTCCGCTGAAACCGCCTGCGAACCGCTTGGAAGAGGCGGAGCTGAACTTTCCGGCTGCCGGCTGACCCCGGCCAGCGGCTGGATCACGACGGATTGCCGCCGCCCTCATGACCCGCGGCCTCCGGAAACGCATTTGCGGGGTATCTGCTACATCTGCTACAGCTTGATTCTGACAGAGAGCCGCCGGCTGAACCCGGTGATGCATTTCATTGTTGTACGGGCGAGGAATTAACGGCGGCGGTCGAGGCGATTATCGCGGAGGAACGTGCCAAGCAGCACAACATCCTTGCCGACCGGTTGACTCGGGCATTGCGTAGTAACGGCAACGGCAGGCAAAAGGGCCATATGTTCCCGGATATGGGGGCACGGGCACGGGATTATGTGCTCGAAACGCTGCCGAGAAAGCGTCTTGAAGACCTCTTTTTGCCGGAACTATGCGAACAGGCGTGCCGGGAACTCATCGAGGAGCAACAACGGGCAAGCCTGTTGCGTTCCCATAGTCTTGAGCCGCGACACCGGATTCTGCTTGTGGGACCTCCCGGTAACGGAAAAACCTCACTCGCCGAGGCGATTGCAGAAGCGCTCGCGGTCCAGTTTTTCGTGGTTCGCTACGAAGCAATCATTGGCAGCTTTCTCGGTGAAACCGCGAGCCGGCTGCGGCGTGTGTTCGACTACGCCCGAACGACTCCCTGCGTCCTGTTCTTCGACGAGTTCGACGCAGTGGGTAAGGAACGCGGTGATGTGAACGAAACCGGTGAAATTAAGCGTGTGGTGACGTCATTGCTGATGCAGATTGACGCTTTGCCAAGCTATACCGTCGTCGTCGCTGCATCGAACCACTCGGAACTTCTTGACCGGGCGGTGTGGCGGCGATTTCAGTTTCGTCTGGAGTTGCCTGTGCCGACACAGGCACAGATGAAGCGCTATCTGGAGGCGTTCGCAAACAGGATGGACGAACCGCTGGGGGTGGCGCCGAGCACGATCGCGAAGTCTCTGGGCGCGATCAGCTTTGCGGAAGCGGAGGAATTCTGCAACGGAGTTAACCGACGCCACGCGCTGTCATTGGGCGAAGCTTCACTGAAATCTATCGTCGCTGAACAGCTCAAGCTGTGGCGGACGAGAGCGAGCCAACTCGATACCGGCTGAACTGCTCATGCCCGAGTATCCTCTCCTGACCCTGCCGGCATCCGAGCGCGGGGATCCGCCCGTTGCGTCGGGTTTCGCGCCTCGCACTGCCAAATTGTCGCCCGAACGGCAGGGGCAGCGGCTCGGCCCGGCCTTTGGGCGGCTGGCAAGCGTTCTGGACGAGAAGAATGACGCAATCTCGCTTCGTGACGATCCAGCCAGCATCGCGCCCGAACGTGCACTGGTGCTGGAGGTTGCCGGTTCGATGGCAGACTTTCAGGCACTCGTGGCGCGAGTGGGCGGCTTGGAGTTTCTGGGCGATGAGGAGATCGAATTCGACCCGGATGAAGACTTCTTTGTGATTGATACGCGCAGGGGTAGAGAGGGCCAGGGCCGAACGGACCGGAGGCTCGGCGGGCGCCTGTACTTGGCCATGCCGGACATTCAAGCGCTACAACAGCTAATTTCCTTGTGGGATCGGTGGCAGCGTGGTGAAGGCCTGCCTCGGGGATTTGCACGGTGGCGAGATGTGTTCGCCAGTCTGCGCGATATCAGGCCGTGGGGAGCCGCAGATCGAGTTTCCGAGGAAACGATCGCCTACTGGCGCGAAGAAATGGAGAATCATCCGGGCGAAATACATCTTATCGAAGTGGAGATGTGGTTCCGCGAGAGCGCGAAAGATCGTGCTGCTGTGTTCGGTCGGATCGCGGAAACAGTGGCAGATGCCGGTGGTAATGTCATTCATCACGGCGTGGTTGAGGAAATCGGCTACGACGCGATTCTGGTCGATCTCCCGGTCGCGGAGATCGCACGTATAGCCGAGCGCGAGGAGGTACACCTCAGTCATCTGCGACGACATCATGTTTCTGAGACCGCAGTCTTCGATCGAACTCCCGGAGCTAAGTGCCGAGATGGAACCGGAAACGGCAATGGCCGACGAGAAACGGCCGTCCCTGCCGGTCATTGCGGCGATGCTGGACGGTGTTCCGGTCCAGAACCATGTTCTTCTGGACGGACGACTGGAGATGGACGACCCTGATGGGCTTGAAATGCTGTGTGCAGTATTTGAATCCGCTTAAATCACGTTTGTGCATACTATATGCGGTATACTAATCGACTTTAGAAACAAGCTCTAAGAGAAAATATGCGTAATTGCACAGATATGGATTCGCTAATCAAGCGTATGCCGCGCATGCGCAGTCACATTCCGGGTGCGGGGCCGTCGTCATCCCAAGGTTCCGCCGGCGGAGTCGGCGCGATGTCGTTCTCCGGCGGCGATCGCTCCGGCTGCGGCTGCCGCCGCCGCATGACAGCGGCGATAAAAACGTCCAGGCCGGAACGCTTCTCTTCGGATTTCCCGGCCAGACATTCGAACTCCGCTATCATGGCGTCCTGCCGCACCGCCAGCCAGCGGTCCTGAACCCGTCCGACCGGAAACAACGCGTCATAGAAGAGGCCCAGAGGCCGCAGTTCTCCGGGATCGTCCTTATCCGGGTCCCAGATCAGAAAGTCACGGATGCGCCGCGCCGGACATTCCGAGCCGGGAACGAAAGCGGCCTCGGCCACGACGAACAGTTCGCTGGCCCGCTTCATCCCCGGCCGGGTTATCAGACGCCCCTCACGGACCAGCCGGGCCGCCGTCTCTTCGCCGTCCTTCCGCGCCGCCGGCGCCTCGGCGGCAGGATCAATGCCGAGACGCTTCAGAACCTGTTCGGCCAGAAGCGGGGCGGCGAGTGTGAGTTTTCCGCCTTTCTTCGTGGTTAACAGGCCCTGTTGACAAAACATGCTCAGGTAATCGGCCGCAAGATCGTCGGCCCCCGCCGCCGCCATCGCCCGGGTCAGGGCCTCGGGCGTGGCCGTCCTCCTTGCCTTAAGCAGCCGCACCGCCGCCGCCAGCGACGGACTGACAGCGGCCTCAGGGGTGCAGGACAGCGCCGCCGCTTCGACGACATGCCCGGCGAGGCTCGGAATCCCGTATTCCCATTCCCCGGATTTCGTCTCCCAGATGAATCCGGTGTGCAGCAGCGAACGGCGCGCCGCGGCCCTGTCGCCGTCGCCAGCGATCCTGTCCGCTGTCCACTTGAAATTAAGTGCTGTCGGGCGCTGACCCTTTCCGATTTCCAGCGCCGTCTCGGCAGCCGGGATCAGAATGCCGGAACTGAACATCTCGGCTGTCCGCCTGCGATAGAGTCTCTGCCGCGCCTCATCAACCGCCGCGGCGGCAGCCTCGACCTGCGGCATGCCGATGCGCGCGACGCCGGATTCGGCGACCGTGTTCCAGAGCGCTTCTCCCCACAGCTGGACGAAGTAAGGGTAGCCCTGCGCTTCGTCAAGGACGGCGGACAGGGCCCGGTCCTCGAAATATGCCCGCTCCCCGAAGGGTTCGGTCAGAGCACGGGCCGCATCCTCACGGGCCAGCCGGCCGACCGACCGTCCCATGATTCGTTCGGTGAAGGTCGAGCCGGAAATGCTGAGCGTCATCTCCAGATCCGGCGTGCCGGCGACTACCAACAGCATCGGACGTCTCCGCGCCACGGCTTGGAAGGCATCGAACCAAGGCCGGACTGTTTCGGCCGGCAAACGGTGGGCTTCGTCGACCAGCACCAGCAGCCGACGGCGGCGGCGGGCGAGCTCATCAAGATGCCGGGCGACGGTCGCCGCCGCCCTGTCCGCCGGACCGCCGCCGATCCCTGCGGAAACAGACAGCCCGGGAATCCCGTCGATGCCGGCTCCTATGCGCAGGTCGCCTTTGCCGAAGCCGAACACGCCCCCCTTCAGAAACTTCAGCACACTGACAAGCATATCAATGCCGGCGAAAGCCTCTATGGACAAAAAAACGGATTCAATCCTCTTTTTCTCAGCCTCTTTCTCAAGCCAGGCGAGCATGGCCGTCTTGCCGCAGCCGCGCGGACCCATGAGCTGAAACCCGGAGACCCGGCGCTCTCCGCTGCGGAGAGCTTCCATCCGCTCATTCAGTTCCCGCTTCAGCGCCTCGCGCCCGGCCAGCACCGGAGGCAGATCGCCGAAGCCGGGGCGGAAAGGATTCCGGTCCATGCCGCACACTGCCATCTTCCCCTCCTGCCGCAAACCGTAACCGCGGTGGTGGCGGCCTGAATCTCGGCCGCGCATCTTAGTACCAAAGACTCTTCTGCAAATCGTATAAGCTCATGGAAAATGCGCTTTCGAAACCTCCGTTGCATTCAGACGGTTAAGTTCAGACACGACTGGCTGAAGGCGGTCCTGCGGCTTTACCGCGGCATCTCGTCCTCGTATCTCGACAATCACATATGATGGTTTCAGCGCGTTGAACTGGATAATGCCTTCTCCCGTACGTTTCTTGTTATCGCAGACGGAAGGTCACGCACACGATTTGTAAACTGAGCTTTAACAGAACAATATAACACTGGATTTGACCGTGCTGAGTCTGTTCAGGACCTTAATGGTATAGTTCCCGTATGAAAAATCCAAGTGATTATTTCAAAACCGTCCAGCGAAAACCACGCTGGCAGCGGCGCGGCAAGAGATGGGGGAATGCGGAATCAGTCCGTCGGTCATGTCTGAATGGGTGCAAGACATACATTTGCATTTCCGCATTCGGCCTGTATTCTGAAGTTCAGCGAATGCCGCGTGTTTGAAACGGCGGGAACAAAGCCGGTGCTTGGGATCATGAGGTTTTGAGCGGAGGATCGTATCACAGCATCGAAACAGTAGTGCGGTCCGGATATCGGGGATGTCCCGATTGGTGTTGAAACCCGCATGAGCGATGCTGCCTGTCGACTATCTTGTAGTCTGTCATTGTTATATTGACAGCTACAAAGAATGCAGTTCAGTGCGCGCGTCTTCGGCGGTGAACCGCTGTTTGACCGGGGCCGGGTCGGCGTTGCGCGCTTTTTCCCATGCCGAAACCTCGCGGCAGAGCGTCTCCCGGTCGGGAATGCGCCGGGACAGGCACTGACGGCTCAGCACGCTGATTCCGCTCTCGGCGATGTTCAGCCAGCTGCCGTGTTTCGGCGTGTGATGAACCTCGAAACGCTCGCAGAGCCTGCCGGCCTGCTCCGGCGGAAAAGCATGGTAAAGACTCGACAGCTCATGCGTTGTCCATGGCTGGCACGATTTTTTTGCCGGGGAAGTGAACATCGGCGATCTCTCTGAGGAGTTCGGCGAAATCTTTCTTCGTCCGGCGGTCGGTGATTTTGACATGCCCTGGCCTGCAAGCGGCGCATGAACCATGAACAGATTCGCCGTCCCGTTGCGCTCGTATTCGCAGTCGAAGCGCGCCGGCCGGCCGGGAGCGGTCGGCAAAGCCATGCGGACCTCCTTCGTCTGCTGCTTGCTCGCCTCGGCTGTGCAGGCCAGCACCTCGTCCTCTTTGAACTTCCGCTGATAAACCCTGAGCACATCCTCCATCGAGTATGCGAAGTCGCAGCTTTTCGCCGCCGGAATGCGCCAGCACCGCGTAAGGTGCGGTTTCAAATCGTTTTTTTTAATGTCCTCCTGACCGTCTCCCGGGAAATGCCATCGACGACATTCAACGCGACCAGCCGCTCGCCGAGCAGGGCCGGCGGCTGTGAGGAACGCCCTTCGGGAGGTTCCGAACAGGCGATCATCGTCAGCTTCGCCTCGCCCTCGCCGTCAAGCTTCGGAGGAACGCGGTTCGAATGCGGCCTGCGCTCCAGAGCCGCTGTACCCTCCTCGACGAAACGCCGGCGGAGCCGCTCGACAGTCGCCGTGCCGACACCGACGGAATCGGCGGCGTCGGCATCGGCGCGCGCGCCGCTCTTCCGGTTCTCATCCGTGAGAAGAAGAATATGCGCCCGCCGCCGCCGCTCGGCCGAACCGCGGCCGGATGAAACGATCTCCTCTGATTCAGCCCGTTCATGATCTTCGAGCCGCACATGCTGTATCTTGCGTCCGATTTGTTCCTGTCAGTCCGTCATAGCTTCCCGCCTCTTGCTAATCGCCGCCGGCGCGAAACAGGCCTCAGCCGCTGGATTCCTGCTCAGAATCCGGCTGAAATACCCGGCCGACAGCATTTGTCTTCGTTCAGACTGAGGCTGCTGCCATGATTTCAACGGAGCGTCAACACCAGAAACCAGGACGTCCGCCAAACCACGATTACCATCATTATCACTGTGTCAGACTACTAGTTACCAATAAAGATATGTCCGAATTCTACAGCCGGCTCACCGAGCGGGGGAAATGTCATAAGGTCGCCCTTACCGCCGTCATGCGCAAGCCGGCGGTCCTGGTCAACAAGCTGCTGCGTGAACGGCGCGGCTGGGAAAAACACGCCCCGTCCGCGTCCGGGCGGCCGAACTGCGCTCCAGACCTGCCGATTCGGCGGCCCGCGGTTACCGCGCCGGCCTCCTGAACGGGCGGACGCTCTGTGGAGAAAATGTGCGAAAGCTGTGGAAAAGAGGAAATAAGGGCTGAATTTCTTCTTGAAACGCCCTTGAACTGAAACATGGATGCTGCTGTGCTATGCTCCTATTCTCATGGTTATTCGGATCTGGATCCAGGCAGCTGTTCAGGACGCGAGGGACCGGGAAAGCCGGGCCGGCCATGCTTGATCACGGTTCTTTCAACCGAGGAGTTACCGGCCCGACCCGACCTTGCGGGGACATTCGCCCCCGCTTCCCCTTGCCGGCTGCCGCCGGCAAGGGGACCCCGCGACAGGACAGCACGGCTGCGGATGAGCGGTGAAATGAAAGTTTGCTGCAGCCTCGCGCCGAGCAACCCCTGTGGATAACTCCTAATGGAATTATCCTTGGTTTGATTCATATGAGGAGTTCCGCGCAATCGCGACGCGGTATGACAAGACCGATGCAAGTTTCGCGGCGGCGATTTATCTGGTCGCCGGCCTGATCGCGGCAAAGTGATTGTCTACAGGCCCTAAAAGGCGGACAACATTTAGGAATTGACCGCCATCAGCAGCCGGTCGCGAGCATGAACTGGATAGCGTTGAACACCTCCCGGAGGTCGGTGATCGGCTTGCGGACTGTCCTTGAGGGCGGCGGCAGCAGCGGTGCTGCCACTGCCCATTCCGCATCGGTCACATCGGTTTCAAACCGATCGAAAGATCGCTTATAAAGCGGCTGAGCAGTCTCGTTCCAAGCCATGTGGATGCTCCCATTTTTGTCAGCAAGACGGGATTATGCCACACGGCGGCGGGACCACTCAACATATGGAACAAACTCTGACACCCGACAAGAAAGGAAATCACCATGACCGAAATGCACGCGGACGCGGCGGGCAGGATCGCCCGTCTGGAAGACCGGATCACAGGACACGAAAAGGAAACCGTCGCCCGGTTCGCCGGGATCGAACGTAAACTTGACCGCATGATAAACGATCTCAAATGGATGAAAATTATCGGCGGCGCGATCGTTGTTCTGTTGGTGATCCCGTATCTGCAAGGCGTGGTTCAGATCAATTGACGGGAAGACGCGGTGGGCGGCAGTGAAACTGACGGAGTCGTCGCTGCCGGAACTGCAAGCCGGGCGGCGGGAAAAGACGCCGTTGCGCATCTGTCTGCTCGGTCCGGCAGCCGCACGCCAGAGGCCGCTGGAAATCACGGGACGAGACTTGAGAGTTTGTTCCTAAAGTCGATTTCATAGGCTCAGTTGTAACTGCTCACCCCGGTGATCAGGCGTAGTGCGACTTGATCATGTCTGCGGCATTTCCGGCGAGCGCGATCCAGCTTGCGACGAGAGGGTTGCAGCCGAGCGCTGCCATAGAGTTCAGGCAGCTTGAGATCCGGCGCCAGGCGTCTGCGCAGCGCTTGGTGCGGAAGCATCCGGACACCTTGATTTTGACTTTTGCCATCCTGATCTTCCGCTCTCCGGCATTGTCAGTGAAGCTGACGTCCGGGTGTTCCATGAAACGCAGGACGGATTTTTCGTGCTTCACGAGGCGCTCGTGCAGGTCATTCGCTTCGGACTTCGCGATCCGTCCCCGTTTCCCTTTCGGGCGCGGCGGGATTTCGGGCAGTTCCCTGCCGCCTTGGGTCAGGATGGCGCGGTACCGCTTGCGCACGGCCCGGCGGTCGGCTTCGGCCAAGGTCTTGGATTCGCTCTTGTTAACCCTGCGGCAGGCCTCGCGCAGCAGTCTCTTCATCAGTCGCGCCCAACGGCGGTCGTCAGCCTTGATCACGAAGGTCAGCTCGCGGAGGAGGCAGCTCCCGCACAGCTGATGGTTGCACTGGCCGTAGACTGGGTACGATGACCAGCAGTCGTGGATCAGGACGCCCTTATAGCGCGGAATGATGCCGATCTCGTCGATCGCCTCCCGGCCGCGCTTCCGGTGCAGGAACTTCATGGTCAGGGCCCCGTCGGTGATGACGCAGAGCTGTCAGCTCCTCCCGTCGACCCGGAAGCCGGTCTCGTCGGCATGCAGGGCCGGGCGTTGCAGAAGATGCGCTGCGGCGGCCTCTTCCCATGACGCGAGCGCGTCGTGAAGGCGCCGGACATAACCGAGGCAGGTCGCCTCGGAGAGCCTGAGGCCGGAAATCGCCTGCACGAGCGCGACGGCCCGCCGCAGGGACAGCATGTGTGCGATCAGCAGGTTGATGACGAAGGCTTGCAGGCCGGCGCCGTACTGCAGAGGCCCCGGCATGTCGCCGGGGAACCGGCCCTTGGTCCGGGCACGGCAGTCCGGGCATTCCTTGATCTCGGCGTCGACGCGGCGCTCGACGACTTCGAACACGATGTCGTGCAGGACGCGGCGCTCCCGGTCGACGGGGTCGACGCCGGACAGGTCGGCTCCGCAGGCGTCGCAGGCCCCGACGGCGCCCGTCTCCTCGATGACAGTCTTCCGGCGGTTGTCGCCCGTCAGCAGGTTCGGCTTCGGACCCTTGCCGCTGCCGACGGCGCGCCGGGCGCTCTCGTCCTTATCCGTCTGCGACGGCGGGAGGCTGGAGTTCCCCGGCCCCTTGCGCGCGGTCTTCTCCATGAACACGGTCAGCATCAGCCGCATCAGCATCAGCAGGCCGCTGAAGAGCGCCTCGCGCTCCGGGCTGACCTTGCCCTGCCCGCGGAGATCATGGAACCGTTCCTGGAAGGCGCCGGACTCCCCGCGCAGCGAGACCTTGTTCACCGTCGCTGTCATTCCGCTTCTGCTGCCATGACCGCCGCCGGCCCCGCGAGCCGCTCGCCCTCGGGCATCGCCCTGTAGCGCCGCGCCCGGCTCTCCGCGTTGCGCTTGATGCGCCGGCGGTCGGTGAAGTTCCTGCCCGCGCATATATGCCAGCGAGGCCGGCCCGGCGCGAAGTTGAACCATGGCTTCTCAGTGACGACGCAGCGCTGGTTGTTGACTTGGATCTCGGCCGAGCGCCAGCCGGCCAGGTGCGTATCGTAGAGCCGGGAAGGATAGCCGGAGACCATCACCTGGCAGGGCAGCGACTTCAGGATGCCGAGCAGCTCGACATGGTCGTCGTCCGTGCAGTCGAAGCGGTAGCGCCGCCGTGACCTGCGCGTCGACTGCACATAGGGCGGGTCGCAGTAACTGGTTCGCGGCCCTGGAACGGGAACCTCCTGAGAAAAGCCAGGGCGCAGCCATGGCGGAGTTCGACCGGGCAGTCGCATCGGAAGGCGTCGATCGCCCGGCGGTCAAGGTCGATGCCGATGTTGCGGATCGCCGGCGGCTTGCGCTTCATGACCGCGCCGCCCCCGGGGAACGGCTCGATGTATGCGTCATGCGGAGGCATGGCCGCGATGATCGCCTGGCAGAGCCCCGTCGTCGCCTTCGATCCATACCATGCCGCTGCCGCCGCCTCCGACGCGATTCGCCCCGATGGCCGGTCCATGGAATGTCCGCCCTATGGCGTCAAGAGAAAATCCCCGGCGGAACGGACAGAAAGCCGATGCCGCCGGACTCCTCGCACGGCAGGGCTGAACACGCGCCCGCGGGCCGGAAAGGGAGACAAGCCGAGGACCGGAAGCGCGTCAGGAAAAACGATCAATGATCAGCAGGGGTGAGCAGTTACGTTCCATCAATGCCTCAATAATACAAACAGAGGCAAGCAGATGACTGATTTATCTCATATTTTCAACGGCATCACCGATCCCCGACGCAGCAACGCCATCCGGCACGACCTTCACGAAATGCTCATGACCGCTCTTCTGACCGTCATGTCGGGAGGCGAAACATGCACCGATACAGTCGAATACGGCAAAATTAAGAAGAAATTCCTGCTTGAGTTCATGGATCTGAAGCACGGCACGCCGAGCTGCGACGCCTTTTCCGACCTGTTCAACAGTCTGAATCCAGTCGAGCTCGGCGTCGTTCTCTCGCGCCTTGCCCAGAGCTGGGCGGAGGGTTCAGCAGCAGCATACGGGGACGGCGTCATCGTCGTCGACGGCAAAACTCTGCGCCGGTCATTCGCCGACGCTTCGAAGCGGCATCCTCTGCATCTCGTTCACGCTTTCGCCTCTGACACGCGGCCAGCTCTCTCGCAGACCGCGGTCGACGGGAAGTCGAACGAGATCACCGCGATCACCGCGCTTCTGAAGTTCCTCGACATCCGGGGGCGGACGGCAGCGGCTGACGCGATGCATGCGCAGCGGACGATATCGGAGGCCGTGAAGGACGGCGGGGGCGAGTATATTCTCGCCTTGAAGAGCAATCAGGGCAATCTGCACAAAGATGTGAAACGGTATATGGAGAACCCTGACAACATTGAAAACATTCAGTTTTCCGAGACGCATAAGGAGAAGGGGCACGGCCGGATCGAAACCCGGCGGGCCGCGGTCCGCCATGATGTCGGCTGGCTGGAAAAGCACCTACAGTCGGGTCTCGCCGCTGTCGGATCCGTCTCTTCGACCCGGGAAACCAAGGGAAAGCGCAGCGCCGAAACCCGGTATTTCATCATGAGCGGGAAGCGGGATCCGGAGCGTTTTCTCAAGGGCGTGCGGGAGCGCTGGTCGGTCGAGAACAGTCTGCGCTGGTTCCTTGAGGTCACGATGAAAGAAGATCATCTGCGAAACCGGACCGGACCCGGGCCGGAAAACCCAGTCGTGATGCGGCGGCTGTCTCTCAACCTGGCGCGGGTCACGGAGGACAAGCAGGCTGAGTCAATGCGCGGCAAACTCAAGAAAGCCGTATGGTATCACCGCTATGCGCTGAAGCTCATCAGCTCCGCCGGAATGCTGCCGGAAAACTGGGAATCTCAAAAGCGATAGCCCTACCTCGACGCCGCCCCTTACTGGCCTCACGACTGTTCCCAGCCGGAATGAACCCTGCGGATAGATGACCGGCACGCGGGCGCTGCGCGAATAGCGCCCGCCCTCTAGCCAGTGCCCGACCGCCTCGTATCGGTCGACTGCCTCCTTGTACTTGCCGGGTGGAATATCGATGTCTTCCGCGACCTTCTCCAGGAAGGTCGCATACGATCTCGTGTCAATCGTCATGACAATCCTCGCTCATCTGGTAGATGGGGGTGAATTTCTTAGCCGGAACATCGAAGAACACGGGTTCCAGGACCGGCAGCCGGTCGCGACCCTTCGAGTGTCCGAGACCCTTGAGATCCTGGATCGTTTGGCTGTCGTCCGTGGGGTAGGCGTTGTATGGGACCGTGTGATTGATCCGGTATATGGCGTTTCGGTCGTGTTCGTGCCCGGTCAGAACCTTTGCCATACCCATCGCGCCGTGCGACTGGCCGTCCATGAACAGCTTGATGGCTTTCGCCCCGAGGGTGCCGAGGCCCGCCCATTTCGGCACCGTATAGGTTTCTTCCAGGCACCCGAGGCTCAGCACGTGCAGGCTCTCCGGCGCCTAATCCAGTACGCCGATGGCCTCGACCACCGCGATGGCGACCGGGTTGTTGGCCCACACGCCACCGTCGAGCAATCCGACATCGTGCTGCCTGACGTGCTGCCTGAAGTAGGTAGGAGCGGCAGCGGTTGCTAGGGCCGCATCGACGGCAAGCGACCGGAAATCCGTCTTCAGCCGCTTATGATGCGCGGTCTTATAAACGCAGACCGACTGCGCGACCGGATTCCATGCAGGCACCACCAATCGAGTCCGTGCATGACCGATCCGTTGATCGCCCAGGACATCACGGAGCGCATCCCGCAACGCTTCCGAACCATACCTATTTCGGTAGAGCCACCGGAGGCCGCGCAGCTTCTTCCCGAGAAAACCGGCCAGATCATTCCGGTTCTGGCCGAAGATCTCAGGGCCCCGGTTCTCGTACAGACGGAGTATCTCCGAGGCCGGATGCCCAAGCGCCAGGGAAACACCGATAATACCGCCGGTCGACGTTCCGGCAATCAGGTCGAAATAGGATCCGATCAGGCAATCGAGGTGCTGTTCGAGTTCCGCGAGGAAGGCTGCCGGAAACGTCCTGAGAATGCCGCCTCCGTCAATGCACAGGAGGAGGCGGTGCGTTTGGTCGGGTCGTTCGTCTCCTCCTATCAATTGTGCCTACTCGGTTCTGCACCAGCCGATTCTGCCCTAATGTCACAAAACCCTTCGCTCCAGCACGCCGAATCTGCATACATTTAAGTTTGATAATCGGTCTTTTAATGGAAGATATTGACATTATATGTTCTATATCGGAAATTCATCCCGCTGCCGCTGCGGCGTCTCAGCAGGGAGGAGATGAAACCATGCACGCGAAAGATCTGGGGTCACGATTGCGCAGGGCGCGCGAGTCCCGCGGCCTCAGCCAGCAGGCTGCCGCCCAGGCGTTGGACCTTCCCCGCACCGCCGTCACGCAGCTTGAGGCCGGTAGTCGATCCGTATCCACCCTCGAACTGATCCGGCTTTCCGAACTCTACCTGCACCCCGTCTTCGATCTCTTGCATGACGGCCCGAGGGACGAGGATCAGGATGTCCTCGTCGCTTTGCACCGCATTGCCCCGGGACTGGAGGAAGATCCGGAAACGCGCGAGCAGGTCACCCGTTGTGTTCAACTCTGCCGGGAAGGCGTTGCGCTCGTACGTCTGCTAGGCACCGAATACCGATCCGGACCTCCCGGCTACGACATGCCGATTCCCCGCTCACCCGGAGAGGCCGTCGCACAGGGAGAGGAGACGGCCGAGCAGGAGCGACGCAGGCTTGGAATTGCTGATGCGCCGATTGCTGACGTATCCGAACTCATTGCTTCCCAAGGCATCTGGGCATCCGGCGTCACGCTTCCCGACGGTATGTCAGGAATCTTCCTGCGGCATCCGAGCATCGGGCTGGCCATTCTCGTGAATTCGTCCCATCCGAAAGGACGGAAGCGCTTTTCCTACGCGCACGAATACGCGCACGCCCTCCTCGACCGGAATGACCACGTGACGATTTCCAGCACCGACAACTCGTCCGAAATGGTCGAAAAGCGCGCGAACGCATTTGCCGCCGCCTTTCTCATGCCCAGGGCCGGAATCCGCACTTCCCTGCGGGCCCTCGACAAGGGCCTGCCGAGCCGCCAAGACCATGCCATCTTCGACGCCGCGAGCGGGGGCCACATCGAGGCGGCCCATCGTCCGCCGCCCCGCTCTCAGCGCATCACCTACAAGGACAACGCCATGCTCGCGCACCACTTCGGCGTGAGCTACGCAGCGGCCGCCTATCGGTTGAAGAGCCTGCGTTACATTTCCGCGCGCGAGTGCAGCGACCTGCTCGATCAGGGAAACGTCGGACGAGAGTATCTTGTCGCCCTCAGCAAGTTCGATGATGTCGGCAAGCGCGAACAGCGACAATACTGGGATCGGGAGCTTCGCAGCGAAATCGTGCATCTCGCCATTGAGGCCTACCGCCTGGAGGAAATCTCCCGCGGTCGGATCCTGGAACTGAGCAAGAACCTCCGGATCAAAGGCGACACCCTGCTCAACTTAGCCGAGGCAGCCCGCAGCGGATGACATTCGTCGCGAGAGAAACCAAGCCGGCGATCATAGTTGCCGACACTTCGGTGCTCATCAACTTTCTGCGCATCGACCGGACAGACCTGATCGCCGGTCACTCCCACGATTTCCTCGCCACCAATCATGTCGCGGCGGAAATCAGCGACCGCTATCCCGACCAACAGCAGAGGCTCGCCGAAGCTCTCGACGCCGGCGTCATTTCGGAGACGCGCGTCACCATGCCGGAAGAGCTTAAACTCTTCGAATCCTTGTTTACCACCGGGCGTCTGGGGGCGGGCGAATGTTCTGCAATTGCCTTCGCCGTCCGCCGCGGCTACATCCTCGCCATAGATGATCGCCTCGCCATCCGCCACGCGCGGGGCTGATGCCAGTCTTCGCATCCTCGCAACACAGGACCTGATGGTCTCAATGATCCGCGAAGACCTGCTCGAAGTGGAGGAGGCCGACCGCATCAAGGGGGACTGGGCCACACGCCACCGATTTCGCCTCAGGCTGGACAGCTTCCGGGAGCTGATCCGCTAATCTTCTTAACACCGTCTTCAGAACCGCGCGTGTTCCAGCCTTGAAATACGCTGAGCAACCCGGCCGATCAGCCCTCACGATTCCGCCATCCGGTCGCCACGGGGGGATGTCCCACTTGATGTTGAATTTGATATGGGCGGTGTTGCCTCTCCCCCGAGAATCAGCTCGGGGATTTTTTGAAGAAAAGGAAGCAACACCATGAAAACCGTTAGCACATTCCCCGGCGCCTCCGCCAGCGCTCCGAACATCAACGCGCTCGTCGAAGAGGCGTACGAAGACGTGACCGAGAGTTTCGAGAAATTCTGCCTGACGACGGGCATCGCGTATCTGCGGCAGATGATGGACGAGGACGCCGAACGGCTGGCCGGGAAACGTCACAGTCATTCTCCCGACAAGCCGGGGCACCGCTGGGGACATACGCGTTCCCAGGTCGGGTTTCACGGCGGCAAGGTCGGCATCGACCGTCCGCGTCTCCGCTGCAAGGCTGCGGGCAAGGAGATGTCTCTGCCGAGCCAGTAAGAAATCTCCGCGGACGGTTATCTCGACCGATGGGCGGTGAACTTGATGACCGCGAACGTAGCGACCCGCAAGTTCCGCCGGGCGGTGAGGATTCCGGAGGCCGGGGTTCCCTGCGGGGCGGGCTGCGGGCTGTCGAAATCGGCCGTGTCCCGCCGGTTCAAGGCGTTGACGCAGGCGAAGTTTGATGAATGGATGACTTCCGATCTGTCGGAGCTTGATCTCGTCGCGATTCAGATCGACGGGCTGCATATGAGCGACCGCCTGCTGATGATCGGGGCCGTCGGCATTGACGCGTCGGGGCGTAAGCGCCCGCCAGTCGTCATCGAAGGCGCGACGGAGAACGCCGCGACCGTGCAGGCTCTGCTTGATGATCTGATCCGGCGCGGGCTTGATCCGAAGGGCTGTTATCTGTTCATCGTCGACGGAGCCAGGGCGCTCAGCAAGGCGATCCGGCGCACTTTCGGCGCGGACATCCCTATTCAGCGCTGTCAGGTTCACAAGGGCCGCAACATCATCGACCGTCTCGCCGCGGAACATCACGCCGGCGTGCGGCGGACGCTCAGGCAAGCCTGGGAACTTGATGACGCCGACAAGGCCGAGCGGCTGATGCGCAGCCTGGCTCAGCGGTTCGAACAGGAGGCTCCGGACGTCTCCCGGTCGATACTTGAGGGCTTGGACGAGGTCCTGACCGTCTCCCGGCTCGGCCTGCCGTCAGAGCTGCGGCGGTCGCTGGCGAGCACGAACATCATCGAATCGATGAACAGCACGGTCCGGCAGGTCTGCCGCAACGTGAAGCGCTGGAGGAACGCCGGGATGGCTCTGAGACAGCCCGCGGCCGGCATGATGGAGGCCGAGAAGGGTTTCCGCCGCATCAAGGCGTACAGGCAGCTGCCCGTTCTCAAACAGGCTCTCATCGAACATAGTCGAAAGGATCGGCTTGACCGGCTCAAGGAAGCCGCGTAGATAGCCGACAGGCAGCATCGCTCCTGCGGGTTTCAACATCAAGCGGGACATTCCCCGCCACGGCCCCAACGTCGGCATAAACTCACATCCGCAACCGCTATATCTGCTCCTGATGAAAGCGTCGTGGAAACGGCGGGATGGCTTTGCGACAGCCCGCTGCCGGCATGACAGCGGCCGGGAAGGGTTTCCGCCGCATCAAGGCCTACAGGCAGCTGCCCGTTCTCAAGCAGGCTCTCATCGAACATCGTCGAAAGAATCGGCTTGACCGGCTCAAGGACGCCGCGTAGATAACTGACAGGCAGCATCGCTCATGCGAGTTTCAACACACATCGGGACATTACCCATCCCCTGATCCCCCTGCCTTAACGAGGTAGCGACACAGTAGAAAGTAGACAAGCTAGCTAACCGCATCCAGTTTGCAACACCTGTTTGCCCGGTGCCAAGGAGGATAACATGGCGGATTCCATAGAGTTCATCATAGACGGCGAACCTTACTCCACTCGCAAGGTCACCCTATCCGTTGCAGAGATACTTGCTATCGTCGGCTTGTCCTCAGACCAGTTTTCCTTGATTTCTCAAGACAACACCAAACATCTCGACCCCAAGCAGAGTATCGACATTCACTCTGGCGCCCGCTTTACGACAGAAAAACGGGACCGAGATTCAAAGCTGCCACTTGATACAGTAATTCACTACAAGGTCAATGGAGAACAACAAACAACTACCAATGTGACCCTCTCCGTCGAACAGATCCTCCGGGCCGCTGGGAAGCCCGCCAGCATCGACCTTAACCAACTCAACAGTTACATAGTTGAAAACATCAATACCGGACGGAAGTACCAAAACTTGGTTGATATTGTCGATATTTCGAATGATGACGAATTCCTGGCGGTACACTCTGGAGCAACGCCCGTTGCATTTTTTCCGACTCCATGAAGCCGATTGATTTGATCTGCTCTGAACTCAGCGAGTTAGGGTTTGGCCCACAAATTGTTTCTGCAAGCGGCTTTCTTCAACAAACAGCCGTGACGCTGACCCAAAAAGTCCCAACGGGCAGATTTGAGGATCAGCTCTTTACCCTTGCAATCGGTTTCCAGGAAGACAGTTATCCCGACTACCCGCCGCACTTCATCTATGTCGCTGACCTCCCGGATGAACAACTTCCTATTCACTCATCATTCACCCATGATAATCGCCAATGGAAAGCCTTCAGCGCACCGCCCAGTGATTTCTGGGACAATCTCCCCGCTTCGGAAAAGAACATGAAGACTTTCGTCAATAGACACCTTCTTCGTTTCTGGAGCCAGATTTGACCTTCGATACCGTTCTTACCCAGGAGGCCCACGAAAGCGCATCCGCCCATCTGCTCCGGTACGTTAACACCGGACATATGCAGGAAGATCTTTGTTTTGCCCTTTGGCGTCCTTCAACGGGGACCAACAGAAAAGTTGCTATCGTATTCAAGATATTGGTCCCGGATAAAGGTGAACGTAACTTGCATGGTGGCGCAAGTTTCGAACCCTCTTACTTGACCCGTGCTACTCGAATTGCCCTACAGCGGGGTGCCGGGCTGGCATTCATGCATAACCACTTCACCGGCGGTTGGCAGGATATGAGCGCGCCTGACATCGTCGCCGAGCGAGATCGAGTCTCACCTGCCGCTCGTGCAACCGGGCTGCCTCTCGTTGGGCTGACGCTCGGCACGGATCTAAGTTGGAGCGCTCGGTTCTGGACTTGGGACGGCGATACCTTCAATCGAACTTGGTGCGAAAAGGTCCGCGTTGTCGGCCGACGCTTTCGGGTGACGTTCAAGCAACGCTCCGCAGGCGAGCGACGCAGACTTCTACAGCGCACGGTCGACACTTGGGGCGACAAACGCCAACGAGACCTCTCAGGCCTCCATTTCGGTATCGTCGGGGTCGGAAGCGTGGGCTGCGTGATTGCCGAATCCTTGGCAAGGATGGGCATGGAAAGGCTCACGATCATCGATCCGGATCGGATCGAGGTCCATAATCTCGACCGCCTGCTATACGCTTCGGAAAACGATATCGGCTCTCTGAAGGTCGACCTCGTCGCCCGACACGCCAGCCGGTCGGCGACCGCCGCGAGGTTTGCTATTCAAACCTTCGCCTTGCCCATTCAAGACAATCGCGCCTTCGCCGCCGCTCTCGATTGCGATATCCTATTCTCCGCCGTGGATCGTCCGCTTCCCAAGGATCTTCTGAATCATGTCGCATATGCACATTGCATTCCCGTCATATCCGGAGGCGTGTTCATCGACAACAAGCCGGACGGCACACTCGGCCAGGCGGCTTGGGGCGTCACGACCATCGGCCCGATGTTTCGTTGTCTGCGATGCGACGGCCAATATACCAGTACCGATGTTGTCCTTGATGATGACGGTTCTCTGGACGATCCGACCTATGTCCGCAAACTCACCGACACCGGTCAGGCGTCGCGCAATCAGAACGTCTTCCCCATCAGCGCAAACCTTGCGACGTCAATGGTCATCGCGATGATACGACTTGTGATAGCTGACACTTGGTGGCCCGATCGCACGGGCCGACAGCACTACAGCCTAATTCCAAACCGACTCGATGTGGAAGATTTGGAGTGCAACGAACACTGTTCGGTAGTCGGGAAGACCGCCCTCGGCGATCAATTCAAGTACCCGTTCCTTCACGTTGCGCCTCACGATACGCTAACCGCAGAATCCATCATGCGTCGTTTTCTCAAGAAGTGTAGAAATCTGCTTGCACACCTGCCACTGTTTTCAGGGGACCGCTAATGCCTCGTATAAGCGAAATCTTTATCCAGAACGTTCGATGTTTCAACTCCGCCCAGTACGCACGCTTGGGTCGCATTACTTTGCTTGTCGGCGAAAACAGTGTCGGAAAATCCACTTTCCTTGGCTGCTACAATGCATTCGCCCATCTCTCCAATCTAATCGACCTGACCTACGATCATCCCTTTGATCGTCCTCCCTTTTCCATGGGTGATTACGACTCGATAGCTCGATCGAACACTGCCGATTTTACTATTGCCGGTCGATATGACGATCACATTCACTCCACCGCCGAATTCTCCTTTAGACGCGACAATGTAGGACGGCCGTTTGAAACACGTACAGTCTTTTCTTTCGCAGGGAAAGACGCCTCGTCTGCGCGCATAGAAATGTTAACCGGCAGTGGTGACAGCAGGAGAGAAAAGAAGTTGATGTTCCGGGGGCCGAATTTTGAGTTTTCCATGGATTGGGCGCATATATCCTTTCTACCCATTTCTACTTGGCTGTCACGTTACGTGCGTCATGGATTTCTCCCCTACGATGCGGATAGGGCGATATTTGCAAAACGTCAAAGTATCCAGGAAACATCGGAAACAATCGCCGCCTTTGGGAAGTTTGTCAACTTCTTCCGCTCCGAAATGCCACTGCCGGCGCAACGTAGTTTTTGCGTTAGAGCTTTGGAGCCCGATGCGCCTCCCAGGCAGCGCAGTTACAGCAAGCCTCCGGGGCATTTGAGCGTTTCTTTGGAACGGGCACGGGTTGCCCGGGCCGGTAAGGCGTTAGGCTTGTGGGACGACATAGCGTTGAACTGGTCCAGCTCGGGTGATGAAGTGGAAGTGTCGGTCACTACAGCCGCAGGTTCCCATAATCTGATCGACGTGGGCTACGGTGTGCATTCACTACTCCCTCTTATTCACGCCATAGCTGTAGCCGATACGCCGAGTACATTCTTGCTGCAGCAACCGGAAGTTCACGTACATCCAGTGGCCCAGGCCAAATTAGCTCAGTATATGGCGGAAGGGTCACACGACTACATAATCGAGACGCACAGTGACCATATTGTTGACCGCTTTCGGTTGTGCGTGATGCGACGGGTATTGCAGCCCGACGATTTGGTGATTCTGTATTTTGAGAAGAACGAAGATGGTTCTGAATCCAGAATTTACAATATCTCGGTCGATTCGCAGGGGAATGTGGTGGACCCACCTGACACTTACCGGGAGTTCTTTTTGACGGAAACAGAGCGCCTGCTGGGTCTCAAGTAGAAAGGTAAAGCAAATGTGCGTGGTCGCTATCGTTGATGCGGACTCATTTTCTGTACTGGCCAAGCGGCAAGGCCTTGGCGACAGGTTGTTTCTTTCGTGGATTGGCAGTAGGCACGGGATACTGGCGATCTCCAGTGCCGGGCAATACTTTACAGAACTGCAAAAAAACGGTGCCGTTATGGAACTTATCCGGCGCTATGACCAAGGTGGACAGCTTCGGAAAATCTCGACGGAGCAACTTTCCGTTGCTGACGATCAAATTGTGCAGAAGAACCTTCGATCAAATGATTCACATATCTTGTCATTAGCGCTTGCAAGTGACGCCAAAGTTCTTTGCTCACAGGACGGCAAACTCCGTGAAGACTTCAAAGACAGAGGTATTCTGCCGGCTATGAGAACAGGACAACGGTTATTGTATCCGCTTGCCGGCAGCCGCAAGCAACGACGGGACTTTTTGAATCGACAACGATGCGCGAGTCGGCAGGGTACCTAGTAGTCCGTCATTGTTGAATTGATGGATAGAGAGAATGCAGTTTAATGCGCGCGTCTTCGGCGGTGAACCGCCATTTTACCGGGGCCGGGTCGGCGTTGCGCGCTTTTTCCCATGCCGAAACCTCGCAGCAGAGCGTCTCCCGGTCGGGAATGCGCCGGGACAGGCGCTGACGGCTCAGCACGCTGATCTCGCTCTCGGCGATGTTCAGCCAGCTGCCGTGTTTCTGCGCATGATGAACCTCGAAACGCTTGCGGAGCCTGCCGGCCTGGTCCGGCGGCAAAGCGCAGTAAAGACTCACTGGCTTGTGTGTGTTAAGGTCAGCTGTGACCAGCACGATTTTTTTGCCAGGGAAGTGAACGTCGGCGATGTCCCTGAGGAGCTCAGCGAAATCTTTTTTCGTCCGGCGGTCGGTGATCTTGACGTGCCGCCAGCCCGCAAGCGGCGCATGAACCATGAACAGATTCGCCGTCCCGTTACGCTCGTATTCACAGTCGAAGCGCGCCGGCCGGCCGGGAGCAGTCGGCAAAGCCGCACGGATTTCCTTCGTCTGCTGCTTGGTCGCCTCGGCTGTGCAAACCAGAACCTCATCCTCGCTGAACTTCCGCTGATAGACATCAAGCACATCCTCCATCGAGTACGCGAAGTCGCCGCTGTTCTCCGCCGGAATGCGCCAGCACCTCGTAAGGTGCGGTTTCAAATCGTTTTTTTTTAATGTCCTCCTGACCGTTTCCCGGGAAATACTGTCAACGACATTCAACGCGACCAGCCGCTCGCCGAGCAGTTCCAGCGGCTGTGAGGAACGCCCTTCGGGAGGTTCCGAACAGGCGATCATCGTCAGCTTCGCCTCGCCCTCGCCGTCAAGCTTCGGAGGAACGCGGTTCAACCGCGGCCTGCGCCTGAAGCCGCCATACCCTCCTCGACGAAACGCCGGCGGAGCCGCTCGACAGTCGCCGTGCCGACCCCGACGGAATCGGCGGCGTCGGCATCAGTGCGCGCGCCGCTCTTCCGGTTCTGATCCGTGAGAAGAAGGACATGCGCCCGCCGCCGCCGCTCGGCCGAACCCCGGCCGGATGAGACGATCTCCGCTGGTTCGGCCCGCTCGTGATCTTCGAGCCGCACATGCTGTATCTTGCGTCCGGTTTGTTCCCGTCAGTCCGTCATAGCTTCCCGCCTCTTGAATCGCCGCCAGCGCGAAACAAGCCTCAGCCGCTGGATTCCTGCTCAGAATCCAGCTGAAATGCCCGGCCGACAGCATTTGTCTTTGTTCAGACTGAAGCTGCTGCTGCAATTTCAACGGAGAGTCAACAGCCGGGGATCAGGACGTCTGCCGAACACTGATTAACATCATTCCCGCTGTGTCAGACTACTAGTGCTTGCAAGAAAAGTGTTTTTTTCTTATCATTTTCAATATTTTGAGGTGTTTTTTTCTTGCAGAGAATTAGCGTTTTCGCCAAGAATCCGGTGATTAAGCCCTGATCGCGGCAATCTTCGCCGCGTTTTTCACCGGGAGAACAGTATGAGACGCCTGATCAAACCGGCCCGCCTCGGCTCGACGGCCATCGAAGACCTGAAGATCAATCCGAAGTCGCGGGATGACATCGAGAATGTTCTCAGGGGCCTGCAGCATCTTTATGTCAATCGCCAGCGCGGCCTTCAGCGGATTTTCGACGAGGAGTTCTTCGTCGATGTCGACCAGCCCAACGGTCGTCCGGGGATGGATTGCAGGGCTATTCAATTGTCGGCCCGGTGATCAGCGTATGCTGATTTTCAGGCCAGGCATCCCGTTTTCGATGCGGTAAGCTTCCGGCTGTTATGATTCTTCCGCCCCCGGATTCCTCCATCGACCTTCGCGAAGCAGCGGTGCGCCCGACCCGCGGCGCGAGTGAGCACCGGCTCCAGTACCGTCTTATGGAGGAGCATCACTGCCTGCGGTTTCACGGCATCATCGGAAAGGGCCTGCGCCATGTCGCCCTGCACGGCGAGACCTGGATCGCGCCAGCCGGCCGGCAGCCGGGCGCGTTCAAGCTCGCCGCGCGCGACCGCTGGATCGGCTGGTCCGCGGAGCGGCAGTTCCGGCGCCGGGCCGATGGCCGCGTCCGGCCCGCGCAGCCTGTTCGCATGTTCAGGCGAGGTCCCCGAGTGCCGCAAGCCCCGGGGCAAGCGCTGTCCGCTGAGAACCGTTCCCGCGATCGCCGTCGCGGCCCGGCTCGCCGGCTGCCGCGGCGTGACCGCGTTCGCTCAGTTCGCCGCCCTGCTCACTCAGGAGCAGCTCGCGGCGGCAGCTTCGTTCTTCAGCCCGTCGAGGAAACGCTGCACCGCGCCTGCGATCACTGCCTTCCATGACATCCTCGCCGACCTGCCGCCCGACACGCCAGCCGACGCCATCGGCTTGCAGCCTGCGCAACAGGTCGACGCGGACACGCCGCTCGCCATGGACGGCAAGGATATCCGCGGCGCTTCCAGACAGACTGAGGACGGGCGGCGGATGACAGCCGCGGCCGTCGAACACGGGACCGGCACGGTGCTCGGGCAAGTCGAGGTCGATACGAAGAGCAACGAGATTCCCGCCGTGCGGGACCTCGCCGGCAGCGTCGACGTCGCGGGCCGCATCGCTGCCATGGACGCGATGCGCGCTCAGCATGAGACCGCCCGCCGGCTTCTCGAACGGCGCGCCGACTATGTCGTCACCGCGGTCAAGGAGAACCAGGAGACTGTCCTCGACGACCTCAAGGCTGTCGACTTCAAGGACGCGCCCTCGTTCGAGACCTTCGAAAAGGGACACGGGCGCATCGAGCGCCGCCGCTGTGCCGCAGTCGACCTCTCCGGCCCCGAACAGCACGGCTGCGCCGCTCTCCACGGTCGCCGCCAGGCTGTCCGCATCGAGCGCGAGATCATCAAGACCGGAGAGCGCAGCGTCGAAGCGACTTGTCGCCTTACCTCGCTCGGTCCCGAGCGCGCCGGACCCGAGGCGCTTCTGAGGCTCGTGCGCGACTGCCGGGTCATAGAGAACCGGGTTCACTGCGCGCGCGACTTCACTTACGACGAGGACCGCTGCCGGGCCTGTGCGCGCCATCTGCCGCGCAACCTGTCCTGCCTGACGAACGCCGCTGTCGCTGTCGTGCGCTGCGGCGGACGCTTCAGCTGTATGCCCGAGGCTGACCGGCATTACGCCGCCCGCGACTGAGACGCGCTCGACGCGATCCTTATCCCGCCCGGCGGATGAACCGCCGCTCCTGACCCCGCGCGATGCGCCGGGAACGCGCCGCCGGACGGCGCGACGGGGCAGCCGTGCCCGGATGCTCCGAAAAGCGCGCCTGGAGCGCCGATCCGCTGACAGCGGCTGCTGAAACCGGCACGCAGAAAACCGGGGCGTTTCAAGCATGCCCGTTCCCTGCCGTATCAGTGCTCCAGGCCCGACAATAAAATGGTCCTGCATCGGTCAGAAAGGGATGCTGTCACGGATCCAGGCCCGGAAGGGAACGCGCCCGCGCATCCGGCGGGATTACCGGTACGGCTATGTCTACCTGTTCTCGGCAGCCTGTCCGGAGACCGGAAATGCGGTCGGACATGTGTGCGACAGGGCGAACACCGAGGAAATGAACCGTCATCCGCAGGATGTCGGCAGGAAGCTTCCTGAAGGCAAACACGCTGTGACAGCCTTGGACGGGGCCGGCTGGCACAGGTCGAAGGATCTCGAAATCCCGTCGAACGTCTCGCTGCTCCGGCTGCCGCCCTGCAGTCCGGAACTGAATCCGATCGAGACGGTCTTCTCTGTTCTGAAGCATCGACACTTTGCGAACCGGGTGTTCGAGAGTGCCGAGCATGTCAGGAAAACCGTAACGCAGGCATGGGAAGACTTCACCTGCGAAACCGACGAGATCATGCGTATCACCAAGCGCGATCAGGCAAAAATCTGAAGCAGAACAGCAAGGCCCATCGGTGATTACTTTTTTGGTTTGGTATAAGCTGGTCACAGCAGCTGTTTCACGGAATGTTCTCGACCTCGATGGTAATGCCGGGATTGGTCTCTTCGAAAGCGGCGACAAGATCGTCCATCGGATTGTCGGGATTGTCGAAGTGATGCCAGAAGCGCACCGTGCTTTCGGCGGCGGCCATGCCCGCCGCCAAGGCCACGGTCGAAGCCAGTCCTGTGAGTATCTTGAGTTTCATGTTCTTCTCCTTTCAGTTGGCCGCCCTTCTCAGGCGGCGATTCTTTGAAAAACCTCGCCGGCCCGGCGAAAGGCGTGTCGCGCCTCCGGCAGAACGGCCCCCATTTGCATGAACCCGGGGAACCAAGTCGAAGGTGACGTCGTGATCAAGCCCGCGCAGCCGCACGGCCAGATTCTCGGTATCGGAAAGAAGCGGATCAAGTTCGGCAGCGTTCAGATAAAGCGACGGCAGTGCGGCAAGTGCCGCGACAAGCGGGTTGCCGCGGCTGGCACGGGGCGCATACCAGTCCCAGTATCGCATCATCTTGGCGCGGCTGAGGCCGGGGCCGTCGGCATTGCTGGTATAGCTTCGGGTCTCGAAATCGGCGCCATAGAACAGCAGCCCCGCGGCAGGCAGCCGGTCGTCGTCCATGTCCTGCAAAGCCAGGACGGCGGCAAGCGCGAGGTTCGCTCCGGCGCTGTCGCCGCCAATGCTCCAGCGACGTGTCTTCGCGCGCGCCAAGCGGTGAGCACATCCGACAGACCTTCGGGGAACGGCGCCTCGGGAGCCAGCCGGTAGTCGAAAGTCAGCACCGGAGGGGATGTCCCACTTGATGTTGAATTTGATATGGGCGGTGTTGCCTCTCCCCCGAGAATCAGCTCGGGGATTTTTTGAAGAAAAGGAAGCAACACCATGAAAACCGTTAGCACATTCCCCGGCGCCTCCGCCAGCGCTCCGAACATCAACGCGCTCGTCGAAGAGGCGTACGAAGACGTGACCGAGAGTTTCGAGAAATTCTGCCTGACGACGGGCATCGCGTATCTGCGGCAGATGATGGACGAGGACGCCGAACGGCTGGCCGGGAAACGTCACAGTCATTCTCCCGACAAGCCGGGGCACCGCTGGGGACATACGCGTTCCCAGGTCGGGTTTCACGGCGGCAAGGTCGGCATCGACCGTCCGCGTCTCCGCTGCAAGGCTGCGGGCAAGGAGATGTCTCTGCCGAGCCAGTAAGAAATCTCCGCGGACGGTTATCTCGACCGATGGGCGGTGAACTTGATGACCGCGAACGCAGCGACCCGCAAGTTCCGCCGGGCGGTGAGGATTCCGGAGGCCGGGGTTCCCTGCGGGGCGGGCTGCGGGCTGTCGAAATCGGCCGTGTCCCGCCGGTTCAAGGCGTTGACGCAGGCGAAGTTTGATGAATGGATGACTTCCGATCTGTCGGAGCTTGATCTCGTCGCGATTCAGATCGACGGGCTGCATATGAGCGACCGCCTGCTGATGATCGGGGCCGTCGGCATTGACGCGTCGGGGCGTAAGCGCCCGCCAGTCGTCATCGAAGGCGCGACGGAGAACGCCGCGACCGTGCAGGCTCTGCTTGATGATCTGATCCGGCGCGGGCTTGATCCGAAGGGCTGTTATCTGTTCATCGTCGACGGAGCCAGGGCGCTCAGCAAGGCGATCCGGCGCACTTTCGGCGCGGACATCCCTATTCAGCGCTGTCAGGTTCACAAGGGCCGCAACATCATCGACCGTCTCGCCGCGGAACATCACGCCGGCGTGCGGCGGACGCTCAGGCAAGCCTGGGAACTTGATGACGCCGACAAGGCCGAGCGGCTGATGCGCAGCCTGGCTCAGCGGTTCGAACAGGAGGCTCCGGACGTCTCCCGGTCGATACTTGAGGGCCTGGACGAGGTCCTGACCGTCTCCCGGCTCGGCCTGCCGTTAGAGCTGCGGCGGTCGCTGGCGAGCACGAACATCATCGAATCGATGAACAGCACGGTCCGGCAGGTCTGCCGCAACGTGAAGCGCTGGAGGAACGCCGGGATGGCTCTGCGATGGACCGCTGCCGGCATGATGGAGGCCGAGAAGGGTTTCCGCCGCATCAAGGCGTACAGGCAGCTGCCCGTTCTCAAACAGGCTCTCATCGAACATAGTCGAAAGGATCGGCTTGACCGGCTCAAGGAAGCCGCGTAGATAGCCGACAGGCAGCATCGCTCCTGCGGGTTTCAACATCAAGCGGGACATTCCCGCACCGGACAGGCGCATGCCTCGGCAAGTCTGGGCGCGGCGCCTTCATGCGTCAGCGGAGAGCAAAGCGCCCAGCCGCCGCCGTACACATAGAGAACGGCTTCGGTGCCGTTGTCGTTCCCCGGCACGACCCACCTTGCGGGCATGCCCGCATGCATAACGGTCCGCGCCTCTGCCGATCTCGGGGAGATCGGCATTCCAACGGGCATTGGTCAGTTCGGCCAGTGTGCGGGCATGCTGCGGCAGCATCAGCGTCGGATCGCCGAGACCGCCATCTTCACAGGACAGCCTGTCGATCACAGCTGCCATGGTCATGTCCGGGCTGGTCACGGTCGGGCCTCTTCACCGCTCAGGTCCGGGCCGAGATCGACGATGGTCGCTATGTGACAGGAAAGCAAGTCGCGCAACCGCGCCGCGTCACCCGCCTTCAGGGCGTCAAGGATCGGAACGTGTCGCTCGGCGGCAGCGTCAAGCGCACGGCTCGATTTGGAGTTCAGGATCTTGTAACGGTGATTGTGGATCAGGCAACGCGTGAGAATCGGCGCCACAAGCGGCAGGTCTGCCGCCGCAAACAGCCGCGTGTGGAATTCCCGGTCATAGATTGAGAGCAGGTATTCGTCCCGATCGCGCGCGGCATTACGCATGGCGTTGAGCAGGAGGTGAAGATCGTTCTTATGCCGCGCGTCTGACCGCGCGGCCACGCGATCGACATAGCGGCATTCAACTTCCCGGCGAAGCTTCAGCAGCGCGCAGGCGTCATCGGCGGAACAGGGGGCGACATGGGTGCCCCGATCAGGCAGGCGCTTGACCAACCCGTCCTCATTCAGCCGCATCAGCGCTTCGCGGACCGTGCCTTGGCTGCATTCGAAACGCTGGGCGAGGTCCATCTCCGTCAAGGCCTGTCCGGGCCGAAGCGACCTGAGCACGATCTCTTTCTGAAGCGCCTCAAATATCGGCCGGCTTCTGCGGCCTGAACGCCGCGACGCGACATCGTCCGTGCCGTAGAAACTCTCCAAAGCCATGCTGCAACCGCCCCCTCGAGTGATTTGAAAGCCGTGATGGTTGAGTTTGCCGCTGATTATCAATATTGATAATCGTTCTAATATCGATAATCAACCCCCTGAAGCCGGGGACTGAGTCCGGGAACGCGATATGGCGGAAATCAGGCTGGAATAGATCGTGAAAGACTATGGGGCGCAACGCGCGATACACGGCATTGATCTGCATGTCGATGACGGCAACTTCGTCGCCTTCGTCGGACCGTCCGGCTGCGGCAAGTCGACGATACTGCGGATGATCGCCGGGCTCGAAGAAATCACCAGCGGAACGCTTCTTATCGGGGGACAGACGGTCAACGACCTAGAGCCCAAGAGGCGCGATGTCGCAATGGTGTTCCAAGACTATGCGCTCTACCCGCACATGACGATACGCGACAATATCGGCTTCGGCCTGAAGATGCGCGGCTGGAAAGCCGCCGATATCGCGCCCCGCGTGGAGGAAGCGGCGGATATCCTGCAGATCGGCACCTATCTCGAACGCAAGCCGGGGCAACTTTCGGGCGGTCAGAGGCAGCGGGTCGCGATGGGACGCGCCATCGTGCGTGAACCGTCGGTATTCCTGTTCGATGAACCGCTGTCCAACCTTTACGCCAAGCTGCGGGTCGAGATGCGGACGCAGATCAAACGGCTGCACGGGATGCTGGGCACGACGATGGTCTATGTGACCCACGACCAGACTGAAGCCATGACGCTCGCCGACAAGATCGTCGTGCTGAAAGACGGGCACATCGTGCAGGAAGGCCCGCCCATGAGACTGTACGACAGGCCGAACTGCCGCTTTGTCGGCGAATTCATCGGGTCTCCGCAGATGAACATATTCTCCGGGACACTCGACCGGAGCAGCGGGGCGCCGAAGCTCCGGCTGCCCGGCGGCGCGCTTGAGCTCGGCGAGGTCGCCGCCGCGGACGGCGCCAACATTGACGCAGGCATCCGTCCCGAACATCTGACGCCTGCAGAGCCGGGCAAGGCGAAGATCACCGCGACGGTAGAGGTTATCGAACCGCTGGGATCGGACACAATCGCAATCTGCCGGTTCGGAGACCAGGAGGTGGCTGCCCGGCTCGACCCTCGTGCGCCGCTCAAAACCGGACAGGACATCGCGCTCAGCTACTATCCCGCATTCCTGCATTTTTTCGACAGAGAATCGGGCGTCAGGCTCGAGGCCGCAGAACCCGAAGCGGCCTGATGCCGGCGAACCTGACAGAAGCCCGGGGATAATGCGGGCACGTCCTGATATTCACGCGGAATCCGGCAGCGCCGGCGGCGAAAGGCGATCTGGTACCTCAGGGCCGCCGCGCACGAACTGCATGCAATCCAGCCGGAAGAGACCTGCGGATGCTGAAAGCGCACTGAAAGGCATACGGCTGCTGCCGGAGGGAACGGGACACCCGGACCAATACGGGGTTGCGGACGTACGGGGTTGCGGACGCTGATCGAGACCGCCCACAAGCAGGGACAGCCCGTTCTTGACGCGCTTCGGAACGGAACCGGCGGATCTGAACCTCCAGCCAGCCGATTCCTGAAAGAGTTCCGCTCCTGAATCCCGTGCTTCCGAAAGATATTTCGATGACCGCCGGCGGCGAATGATCCCGTCTCCGGGAACGCTTGCCGGCTGCCCGACCAGTTGCGAGTTAAGAGACGCCGCTGGCCTTTATTTTCAGGCGGTCCGCGTATGCGGCGATGAAGTCCAGCGGCATCCGCGCAAGGCCCGCGGCGGGGTGTTCACCCGTGCCGGTCGGGGATTCACCGTGCGGAAAAAGAAAAGGGCGGGCGCATGCGCCCGCCCCTGTTCGTTGTCAGCTGACCGGAGGTCAGAACGCCATGCTGATGCCGAGGTCGGCTTTGGTCTGTTTGTTAACGCTGCCGACGCCCGCCGCGAGCGTCGCTCCGCCGCCGAGGACATGTGAGAATCCGAGGCCGTAAGCTTTCTGGTCCATCATGGTCGCCTTGTTGTCGAGCGCGCCGTAGGCGAGGGTCACGGAGGTCTTGTCCGTCATCTTGTAGGTCACGTCCGCGCCCATGGCCGTGGCTTTCTGTTTGCCCTTCATGGTCTCGTCGGCGTCGCTGTCCTGCGAATAGAAGACATTGCCGGAAAGCGGCCCCTGGCTCATTCCCAGCCCGACCGACATGACGCTGTCGCTGTCGAAGCCCGCGCCGACGGTCACCGGATCGATGGTGAACTTGACGCCGGCGGCCCATTCATTCTTGCCGTACGACGCGCTGACGGCTCCGACGCCGAAGTTCCCGTCGTATTTCACTTCTATCGCCGTCTGGCCCCTGATTTTCTCCGCGAGATCATCGACGCCGATTCCGTCGAACCCGACATCCGCGATGCCGCCCGCGATCTCATCGCCCTGAGCCAGGTCGCTGCCGATGGTGAGCGTGTGGACGTCCAAGGAAATGTAGACCTCGGCATGGTTGGCGACCGTGCCGCTCGTGCCCCCGCTGAGGGTTGTCGCAGCGGTCAATGTTTGGGCTTCTAAGTCTAAGGGGGCGAAATAACCTTTGGCCATAATGTTTCCCGCTGCTGCGTCATCACACTCAGTACCGCTTTGTTTGGGTATTGTGAGCTTGTAAAACGCTGTTGGTTGGTTGGCACCAGTGCCAGCTTTTATTTCGGTAGCAGGAGCGGCAGTAGTTGCGAGGACGAGCCGATCCGCCGCCGCCGTCGATGCTTCTGCATATTTCACTGCTTGGCGTATTTCTTCGGCATTCATAAAACCGTATGCTGCAAATTTGTCTTTCACATCGTCTGTACCAACCTCCGTCGCCACTATATCAGCGGCGGAGTCACTGGTGCCCGTTTTCATGTATATTTTCCCATTGTCGCCGACATAACACACCGCCTTATCAGTGTTTGAGCCATCTGCTTTGGCTGCGAGTCCTCTGAGGACTTTCTGGTCTTTTTTCACGGCCTTAACGGCGTCGACGGTTGTTGTGGCGGTTGCGGCGGTTCCGCCGCTGATGGCTTCTTGGTTATCGACGGTTACTTTTCCGCCGAAGGTTAGTCCTCCGTCGGTTGTTCCTGATGCGCTGAAGGTTATGTCGAATTCGTGGTGGAATGTGAGGTCGTCGCCGTCTGAGAATTTGACGCCGAAGTTTCCTCCACCGGTGACTGACACGCCTTCTGCGTAAGCTCCGCTGCTGAAGATGATCAAAGCAGTTGAAGCGAGTAGTGATTTTTTCATGTTTGTCTCCGCATTATCGTTACTGAGTAGCCTGAGTGGCCCTTTGTGCGGCCATGTAGCGGCTTCCCGCGGCAAGGTAAAGCCCGGATGACCGGCCGGTCGAAATAAATATCGTTCTAGGTGCGATTCTGCAACACTTTCGCCAAATGGCCGTCTCTTGAGGTCGTTTGGCAGCCCGTTTGATGCTCGGCAGGCCGCTTCTATGGATCGATTTCCGCCCTTGGGGGAGTCTTTCATGGAGCTGGGGCCGCGCTTCCTCAGCTGAAATTTCTCCGACGGCTGCTTCAGGCTGCTGATTCGTCCCCTCCCAAAACTCTCTGCCGCGGGAAGCCGCTACATGGCCGCACAAAGGGCCACTCAGGCTACTCAGTAACGATAATGCGGAGACAAACATGAAAAAATCACTACTCGCTTCAACTGCTTTGATCATCTTCAGCAGCGGAGCTTACGCAGAAGGCGTGTCAGTCACCGGTGGAGGAAACTTCGGCGTCAAATTCTCAGACGGCGACGACCTCACATTCCACCACGAATTCGACATAACCTTCAGCGCATCAGGAACAACCGACGGAGGACTAACCTTCGGCGGAAAAGTAACCGTCGATAACCAAGAAGCCATCAGCGGCGGAACCGCCGCAACCGCCACAACAACCGTCGACGCCGTTAAGGCCACCAAAGTAACTACGAAAATCCTCAGAGGACTCGCAGCCGGAGTTAAAGCCGATGGCAGTGGTGACCAAGGCAATGAAGACATGACATGTTATGTCGGCGATAATGGAAAACTATATAAACCAGGCACCGATGAGAAAAAAACGGCAGCGGTTATCACTTTGGCAAATGACAAAACCTACAATGAACTTATGTTTGTCAATGTTGAAGAAGTGCGCCAAGCAGTGGAACATGCAAAAACATTGACGGCAGAGGATAAGCGGCTCAAACTCGCAACTACTGCCGCTCCTGCTACCGAAATAACGCCTGGTACTGGCACCAACGCACCAACAGCATTGTACAAGCTTACAATTCCTGATCAAACTGGCGCTACATGTGCTGATTCAGCAGCAGGCCAGAATCTTTTTATGCTCAAAGGTTATTTTTCCCCCTCCACAGACATACCAGCCCAAACATTGACCGCTGCCACAACCCTCAGCGGCGGCACGAGCGGCACGGTCGCCAACCACGCCGAGGTCTACATTTCCTTGGACGTCCACACGCTCACCATCGGCAGCGACCTGACTCAGGGCGATGAGATCGCGGGCGGCATCGCGGATGTCGGGTTCGACGGAATCGGCGTCGATGATCTCGCGGAGAAGATCAGGGGCCAGACGGCAATAGAAGTGAAATACGACGGGAACTTCGGCGTCGGAGCCGTCAGCGCGTCGTACGGCAGCGATGAATGGGCCGCCGGCGTCAAGTTCACCATCGATCCGGTGACCGTCGGCGCGGGCTTCGACAGCGACAGCGTCATGTCGGTCGGGCTGGGAATGAGCCAGGGGCCGCTTTCCGGCAATGTCTTCTATTCGCAGGACAGCGACGCCGACGAGACTATGAAGGGCAAACAGAAAGCCACGGCCATGGGCGCGGACGTCACCTACAAGATGACGGACAAGACCTCCGTGACCCTCGCCTACGGTGCGCTCGACAACAAGGCGACCATGATGGACCAGAAAGCTTACGGCCTCGGATTCTCACATGTCCTCGGCGGCGGAGCGACGCTCGCGGCGGGCGTCGGCAGCGTCAACAAACAGACCAAAGCCGATCTCGGCATCAGCATGGCGTTCTGACCTCCGGTCAGCTGACAACGAACAGGGGCGGGCGCATGCGCCCGCCCTTTTCTTTTTCCGCACGGTGAATTCCTGACCGGCGCGGGTCAACATCCCGCCGCGGGCCTTGCGCGGATGCCGCCGGACTTCATCGCCGCATACGCGGACCGCCTGAAAACAAAGGCCAGCGGCGGCGCGCGGCTCAACGCTTTCCGCCTGAACAGCGAGCGGTGCCTGACTTCGCATCCATATCACACGATGACTTCAGCCGTTTAACGGCAAACCCGTCCTCCGCCAAGAAAACGGATCCGTCAGGGCCGGTTCGGTAAATGCTCCAGCACTCATGCTTTCAGGCAGCCAGACATCCCTGCCAAGCCGCAAGTACGGCTGTCGGCGGAATGTTGCGAAGAAAACTGAATATGCCGGTGAATCAGACTTTCAAAGTTTGACCGAAAGTTGAGTAATCTGACCGCATTTGGTATTCTAAGTCAGTTATAACAACACACTTAGGAGCCCGGCAGGGGATGACTTGGAACAATAGCGCTCAACTTCCAGTCCTCTCAATGAAAGCCGGAATTCAACATGCAGTTCGTGCGCGGCGGCCCTGACGTACCCGATCGCCTGCTGCAGGCGCACGAAGATGGGCGTGTTGTCTTCTTCTGCGGAGCTGGGATCTCCCGTCCTGCCGGCTTGCCGGACTTCAAGGAGTTGGTAACCCAGATTCATTCCTGCTTGGACCCCGACCAGAATCAGGTTCGGAAAGCCATAAGAGCCAAACGATACGACACTGCCCTGGGCTTGCTCGAATCCTGTATCGTTGACGAACGCCGAGCGGTGCGCCAGCAAATCGCGCGGATACTTGATCCGGATGTGTCAGATCCTAAAGCGACCCACACGCACAGAGCGCTGCTAACGCTTGCGAAATGCGGCGATCAGCGCACGCGGCTGGTGACTACGAATTTTGACCGGCTTTTCGAGCGTGCAATAATTGACAACAATGACCCTTCCGTGAAGAGATTCGAAGCTCCGGCGCTCCCTGTTCCCAAACAACGCTGGGACGGGTTGGTGTATCTCCACGGTCTTCTGCCTGAAAACGCCGGTCAAAGCGACTTAAACAACCTGGTCGTTTCCAGTGGCGACTTCGGACTTGCCTATCTGAACGAGGGTTGGGCGGCGCGCTTCGTCAGCGAACTGGTTCGTAACTTCACTCTCTGCTTTGTCGGCTACAGCATTGACGATCCCGTTCTTCGCTATATGATGGACGCCTTGCCTGCGGACCGTCTGCTCGGCGAAACTCCGAACAAAATGTTTGCGTTCGGAAGCTATTCCAAGGGGAAAAAGAATGCATGCAATGATGAGTGGCGTGCAAAGAACGTCATACCCATTCTCTATCGGATGCACCAGCGTCATGCCTATCTGCACAAGACTCTGACTGCTTGGGCTGACCGCTATCGCGACGGAGTTCTGGGGAAAGAACACATTGTCAATGAATATGCCGCATTAGACCCGGAAACTTCGACCACCGAGGATGATTTTGTTAGCCGTATGCTTTGGGCCTTGAGTGATCCAAGCGGTCTTCCAGCCAAACGGTTCGCGGATATGAAACCGGCGCCGCGCCTCACTTGGCTGGCAAAGTTCGACGAGCAATGCTTCGACCACAACGACCTTGCCCGATTCGGCATCCCGTCGAAGGTGGTGAAAGGGGACGAAGAAATACGCTTCAGTCTGATGCGAAGGCCGGCGCCTTACGATTCGTCTGCGAAAATGGCCTTGGTTCATTGGGTTCAGAACGAGGGCTGCTTTGACAAAGTGATGCGGCAGCTGTCTCGCTGGCTGACCTGTCATCTTAACAATCCGACGTTGCTCTTGTGGGCCGCGAAGCAAGGAGGATGGCTGAATGCCGAGTTTGCAAAGGGCATATCGGAACGCATGGATGAGCTGTCGAAGCTTGAACACGAAGGGAACACCGAGGAACTGAATCGAATCCGCAAAGAAGAACCGGATGGGATTCCCTGCAAGCGAATGCGGACCCTCTGGAGTCTTGTGCTCGCTGACCGAGTCGAAAGGGGATGTCCCACTTGATGTTGAATTTGATATGGGCGGTGTTGCCTCTCCCCCGAGAATCAGCTCGGGGATTTTTTGAAGAAAAGGAAGCAACACCATGAAAACCGTTAGCACATTCCCCGGCGCCTCCGCCAGCGCTCCGAACATCAACGCGCTCGTCGAAGAGGCGTACGAAGACGTGACCGAGAGTTTCGAGAAATTCTGCCTGACGACGGGCATCGCGTATCTGCGGCAGATGATGGACGAGGACGCCGAACGGCTGGCCGGGAAACGTCACAGTCATTCTCCCGACAAGCCGGGGCACCGCTGGGGACATACGCGTTCCCAGGTCGGATTTCACGGCGGCAAGGTCGGCATCGACCGTCCGCGTCTCCGCTGCAAGGCTGCGGGCAAGGAGATGTCTCTGCCGAGCTGGGAAGAAATCTCCGCGGACGGTTATCTCGACCGATGGGCGGTGAACTTGATGACCGCGAACGTAGCGACCCGCAAGTTCCGCCGGGCGGTGAGGATTCCGGAGGCCGGGGTTCCCTGCGGGGCGGGCTGCGGGCTGTCGAAATCGGCCGTGTCCCGCCGGTTCAAGGCGTTGACGCAGGCGAAGTTTGATGAATGGATGACTTCCGATCTGTCGGAGCTTGATCTCGTCGCGATTCAGATCGACGGGCTGCATATGAGCGACCGCCTGCTGATGATCGGGGCCGTCGGCATTGACGCGTCGGGGCGTAAGCGCCCGCTGGGCGTCATCGAAGGCGCGACGGAGAACGCCGCGACCGTGCAGGCTCTGCTTGATGATCTGATCCGGCGCGGGCTTGATCCGAAGGGCTGTTATCTGTTCATCGTCGACGGAGCCAGGGCGCTCAGCAAGGCGATCCGGCGCACTTTCGGCGCGGACATCCCTATTCAGCGCTGTCAGGTTCACAAGGGCCGCAACATCATCGACCGTCTCGCCGCGGAACATCACGCCGGCGTGCGGCGGACGCTCAGGCAAGCCTGGGAACTTGATGACGCCGACAAGGCCGAGCGGCTGATGCGCAGCCTGGCTCAGCGGTTCGAACAGGAGGCTCCGGACGTCTCCCGGTCGATACTTGAGGGCCTGGACGAGGTCCTGACCGTCTCCCGGCTCGGCCTGCCGTTAGAGCTGCGGCGGTCGCTGGCGAGCACGAACATCATCGAATCGATGAACAGCACGGTCCGGCAGGTCTGCCGCAACGTGAAGCGCTGGAGGAACGCCGGGATGGCTCTGCGATGGACCGCTGCCGGCATGATGGAGGCCGAGAAGGGTTTCCGCCGCATCAAGGCGTACAGGCAGCTGCCCGTTCTCAAACAGGCTCTCATCGAACATAGTCGAAAGGATCGGCTTGACCGGCTCAAGGAAGCCGCGTAGATAGCCGACAGGCAGCATCGCTCCTGCGGGTTTCAACATCAAGCGGGACATTCCCAGTCGAAAAGGTGGGGATGTTCCAAGATGAACCCTACCACTGGCGGAAGCGATTCGAAAGAGAAGGTCTGACGGCCGCGTTACGACTTAAGCTGCGTGATATGCTCAGCCCGCGCATTAGGTTGAGTGGAAAGAGGCATGAATCCTCCCGATGGCAATCCGATGAGAATGACCATTGCCAAGAACCAAACCAAGTCAGTGAGATTGTCGATTGGCGGATCGTTCTGTCGGCGAACAATGTGCGTGATGCTTTCGACGGGATCGAGAAGAACAGTGATTGGAATGCTGCCCTGCCGATGTTGCTTGATAACTTAACACATTTGCTCCGCGACATGCTGGATATCAAAGCTGAACTCGGCGAGGCGGATGCCAAACAAGACTGGTCTTTCGTGGACCAACCATCAATCAGTGAGCACTGCCAGAATTCGGGCGTGCAAGACTGGACGTTCCTGATCGAACTCGCCCGGGAAGCTTGGCTCGCAACGGCTGAACAGTCGCCTGAACGGGCGCGTTTCACGGCGGAGGGTTGGTCGCAGATACCTTACCCGCTGTTTCGCCGCCTCGCTTTGTTTGCCGCTGCTCAGCCTGACATCGTTCCGTGCCGACAAGGGCTGGAGTGGCTTCTAGCCGATGACAATCGGTGGCTGTGGTCAGCCGAAACCAAGCGGGAAACCATGCGACTGCTTATCGCTTTGGGGCCTTCACTCGACCGGCACAGTCTGACAACGCTCGAGCGCGCTATACTCTCTGGACAACCGCTTGAGATGTTTAGGCAAGATATCGACGCAACGGAAAGGGCACGGAGCCAGGAACGCGCAGTCTGTGTACGCTTAGCGAAATTGAAGCAAGCAGGAACAAGATTGAGTTTGGACGCTCAGAACCGGCTGCGCGATCTCTCCCGAAACCATCCGGATCAGCGCCTAGCGGACAATGAACGCGAAGAGTTTGCCTTTTGGCAGTCAAGATCCGGTGAATTGCTAACCGGAGTGAAAACGCCGCGTGATCTAGACGAACTCATCCAGTGGCTTCGCGAGAATCCCTATTCTGATCGGTGGCGACCCGATGATTGGCAAGAGCGCTGCCGTAATGACTTTCCAACCGCATCTTCGGCCCTGAAGGCATTGGCAAAGGATGGCGATTGGCCGGCGGACCGGTGGAATGAAGCCCTATATCAATGGTCAAAGGATGAACCTTTGAACTGCTCTTGGAACGAAATCGTTCCGGTACTGATTGATATGCCGGACGAGAACATGCAGGAAATCCGACACGGGATGAGCTGGTGGCTGGAGAAACTCTCCGCGAACTTTACTGGACAAGAGACGGCGTTTCTTCGCTTTTGCGACCGCATACTTGCACTGGATCACGATGTGAAAGACGCGGAAGAAGATCCCGTCGCTCATGCGATCAATCATCCCGTGGGCCGGGTGACGAGGGTACTGCTTCGATGGGGGTCCAAAAACGACCTCGCGAACGTACAAGGACTTAATGACAAGATAAGGTCCAGATTTACCCGGCTATGTAATATAGCGGACCCGAAATTCCGGCATGGCCGTGTGTTGCTGGCAATGCATGTGATTTCACTGTTCACATCAGACCCGGAATGGGCAAGCGAACATCTGCTTCCACTCTTCGACTGGAATGACTCCAAGGAGGAAGCGCGTTCAGCCTGGGAAGGATTTCTTTCATCGCCGAGAATCAATTCACTCTTATTTGAGGAGCTCAAACCACCTTTTCTGGATACGGCGAACCACTGTTCTTGCCTCGGCCGAGGACTCGGCAACTATGCCTTATTGCTGGTGACCTGCGGACTTGACCCGGGATACAGGGACAGCCTCGGGAAGAACAAATTAAAAACGACCATGCTTAGGCTGCCCTCGGAAGCGCTGAACAGCGCGTCGCGCACTCTCTTCCGCGCGGTTGACAGTGCCGCCGCCCAAAGCGCTGATTACTGGAGAAACAGGGCTTCACCATTTCTGGAGTCAATCTGGCCAAAATCGCTTGATACTGTATCGCCACAAGTCAGGGAGAACTTCTGTCGGGCGTGCATAGCGGCAGGGGATGCTTTTCCTGAGGCGCTGCAGAAGGTACTTCCTTGGTTAAATGAGCCGCTGCCGAAGCCGGCTTTCATTGTGCGTTTCCTTCACGAACGGTTACGGAGTAATTTGCCCCCTGAATCAGCGGAGTCAGCGCTTGAACTTCTTGACCGAATCATTGGCCGATCGACCCAAGGGCGTGTCCGCGATCTTGACCGCTGTTTGAAATCCATAAAATCCGCCCAGCCGGAACTTGAAAATTGCCCTCGCTTCAAAAGATTGTGGGCAATTGCGCGGCGACCCTGACAGCCTCTGAATTCCGAAACTTGATTTTCAGTTGCCGCCGACTCAGACCTGACCCTTGGCCGGCCAGTCCCCGCCGCGATTCTCCAAGGGTTCACATTGGCGGAATGCGTGCGCCCCAAGACGCGGCCCTGCAATCGCAATTCAACCTGCAGCATGACTCAGACTGCCTGTCCGTTGCGACACTTCCGCCGCGCCCACGCTGTCGGAATAACCGCCGCTCCAGCCCGGCCGGCTCCTGAAAACAATCAGTTCACCGGGCTGGGAAGCTCCCGCCCTTCAAAATGCGCCGCCAAATTATCGATCACCAGCCGGCCCATGTCGCGCCGGGTTTCAACCGTTCCGGAACCGTGGTGAGGATGCAGCAGCACATTGCCGAGTTTCATAAGCCGCGGATTCACCTCAGGTTCCCCTTCGAACACATCCAGCGCCGCTGCGCCGAGCGCACCTGACTCAAGCAGTTCCAGCATGGCATCTTCATCGACATTGGAGGCTCTGCTGACATTGATCAGCAGTCCCTGAGGCCCAAGAGCTTCCATAACCCCGCGGCTGATGATCCCTTTGGATTCCGCGCTGGCCGACAAAGTCAGAATCAGCACGTCACTGGCCTCGGCCATCTGCGGGAGGCTTTCCGCTCGGCGCCAGTTTCCCGGGACTGTCCTGGCTGTCCGAGTCACATAACTGATGTCCATTTCAAACGCTTCAAGACGCCGGGCCACGGCCTCGCCGATGCGGCCCAGACCGAGAATTCCCGCCTGCTTGCCGCGGATCCGGGAAAGCAGCGGCATCGGCCCCTCTCTCTCCCAGCTGCCGCTGCGCACCCATTCATCCCCCTCCTTGAGCCTCCGGAGCATGCAGACCATCATGCCGACAGTCAGATCCGCGACATCGCTTGTCAGCACGCCGGGCGTATTCGTCACACGGATATTGCGCGCCGTAGCCGCCTGCACATCAACACCGTCGTATCCGACGCCCAGCACGGAGATAATCTCCAACAGCGGCATCGCATCCATCATCGCGCTGTCCACAGCCAAGTCTCCGCGCGTCGCAAGGCCCCGGACCTTGCCGCCGTTCGCGGCGAGGAAACCGGCCTCGTCTTCGGCTTCATAACAGCGAAGCACTGTGAATCTTTTTTCCAGCGCCTCCTGATCAAGCGGCCCATAGGCACCCGTCTGAATGATTTCGATGTCTTTCATGCGCACTCTCCACTGCTGGCATTGCCGCTTGCGATACCCGGATTTATTCAGGTTTGCACGGATTCCTCTCCGAGAGACCACAGTCCAGACCGTCATGAGCGGCGCACATCCGGGTCGGAAACGAAACGGTCTGTCCAAAAAACTACCGCCGACGCCAGAAAAAGGCGGATTGAAAAACACGGAATGCCTGCCTCGGCGGGCGGACTCCATCATGCGGGCAATCTTGCGTCGACATAGAGTACGCCGCGCTGTGTCTGTTCTAAATCAGTTTCCACTCGATAGGGGAATGTCCCGCCCGATTTAGAATTTTTGCACAGGCGGTGTTGGCCCCCTCCCAGAGCATCGAGTTCGGAGGCCTAATGAAGAAAATGAAGCAATGCCATGAAGACCATCAGCCCATTCCCCCGCGCCTCTGCCAGCGCTTCGAACATCAACGCGCTTGTCGAAGAGGTGACGGAGAGTTTCAAGAAATTCTGTCTGACGACGGGGATCGCTTATCTGAGGCAGATGATGAGCGAGGACGCCGACCGGCTCGCCGGGAAGCGTTACAGCTGTTCTCCCGACAAGCCTGGGCACAGCTGGGGACACACGCGGTCTCAGATCGGGTTTCACGGCGGCAAGGTCGACATCGACCGTCCCCGGCTCCGCTGCAAGCCTGCGGGCAAAGAGATGTCCCTGCCGGGCCGGTAAGAGATCTCCGCGGACGGATATCTCGACCAATGGGTAGTGAGCCTGATGACGGCGAACGCAGCGACCCGCAAGTTCCGCCGGTCGGCGCGGATTCCGGAGGACGGGGTTCCGTGCGGGCCGGGCTGCGGCCTGTCAAAATCAGCGGTGTCCCGCCGGTTCAAGGCTCTGACGCAGGCGAAGTTTGATGAATGGATGACTTCCGATCTGTCGGAAATTGATCTCGTCGCGGTTCAGGTCGACGGGCTGCAAATGAGCGACCGCCTGCTGATGATCGGGGCCGTCGGCATTGACGCGTCCGGGCGTAAGCGCCCCCTGGTCGTCATCGAGGCGCAACTGAGAATACCGCGGCGGTGCAGGCTCTGCTTGATGATCTGATCAAGCGCGGGCTTCATCCGGAGAGCTGTTAACTGGTGTCTGCCAGAAAACCTATAACCAATTGAATTCAAAGAGTGATTCACTGCTTTCAGTGAACGAGGATTTTCCTGTCTTGACCAGATTCACGCTGATTCCAGCCTGAACGGGCAATTGCAACATCATATTTGATGATTCTTCGTTCCCCAGATACTGCAATTCTTCTCACATTTTCAGCGTGTTACGGGTTTTCTGGCAAGCACTATCTGTTCATCTTCGAATGAGCCAGGGCGCTCAGCAAGGCGATCCGGCGCACTTTCGGCGCGGATATCCCTCAACGCTGTCAGGTTCACAAGGTCCGCAACATCACCGACCGTCTCGCCGTGAAACACCATGCCGCCGTGCGGCGGACGCTCAGATAGGCCTGGGAACTTGATGGGAATTATATACTTGACTGAATGGCGGGCTGATCCATGATGCTGGATGCCTCGTCGTCAGCCCCACTGTCACCGGCCTCTGGCACTTTCCGCAACAGCGCGTGGGCCACGATCTCGGGAGTTGCCCTCGCGTAGCGCGGGTTGCGCACCCCGACGGGGGGCAGGGCTTGGCTGGCTTGGCTGTTATTTTTCGCAATCCGCGTGTTGCCGGCTTCGCTTCTTGGGCTTCTCGTGGAAGAGATATTCTTTGCTTGATCGCAGGATCTCCTCTTCCTTCTTTGCTGCCTCCACATCCGCACATGCCATGGTTCGATAGTCAATGTCGGTGAGACGCTCCAAAACGTATTTTCTCTTGCACGTGTTGTTCCGGGTCCCCGCCCCTAGCGGGCTAGGCAGAATAGAGGACATTCGGCAAGCGACGTTCTTGCTTCTCCCAAATAGAACAAATTTATCGCGCGCCCTATCGCGTAGTTCGTATACGCCGGGGCCGAACGGCGCGGACAGATAGCCACCCGAACTTGGATCAGGGAACTGCCGCCAACAGCTCCATGCAGGCTTGTCTGTCATACCGATTCCCCCATACTGTCGAGTGCCTTCACTTCAAAGTTGCGCTTTTCGCCGTTCATGAATACCCCGGCCAAACTCCGAAATGCATCGCTTCATCTGTAGACCGCGATTGAGGCAGATCTACATGTTGTATGCGGATCAAGCGGGTGCGATACTCTCTATGATGAAAACGGAGGGAATCGCATGCCGTCGGGCTTTAACTGCTTGACCTGGTTTGACCGTTACCAGCTTCAGGCGCTGAAGAAAAGCGGTTTCTCGCAAAGAGGCATCGCGGCGGAGATCGGCTGCTCGCAGTCGACGGTGAGCCGCGAACTCGCCCGCAACACCGGGCTGCGGGGCTACCGCTGCCGCCAGGCGCAGCGGCTGGCCGAAACCCGGCGGCGGGAAGCCTCGTCGGTTCCCCGCAAGATGTCGCCGATGAGCTGGAAGATCATCGAAATATGTCTGATGTCTGGATGGAGCCCGCAGCAGATTTCGGGCCGCTCAGCGATGACGGGTGTCATGACGGTGAGTCCGACCTGGATTTACCGTCACATCTATGCGGACCGGGCGGCGGGGGGAAGCCTGTTCCGCTGTCTCCGCCGCCGGGGGCGGAAGCGCTGCCGCCGAGGCCGGAACGGCTCCGGGCGGGGCGTGATTCCGGGCCGTAGGGACATATCCGAGCGGCCCGCGATCGTCGAGGAGAAGACCCGGGCGGGAGACTGGGAAGCGGACACGATCATCGGCGTCCGGCACCGGGGAGCCTTGGTTTCGCTTGTCGACCGGGCGACGAAATTGACTTTGCTTCAACAGGTTGAGAGAAGGACGTCGTCCTTGGTCAGGGCCGCGGTCATCAAGTGTCTTCAGCCTGTGTCCGACATGACTCACACGATCACGGCTGACAACGGCAAGGAATTCGCGGAGCATGCGGAGGTCTCGCGGGCTCTCGACGCGGACTTTTACTTCGCCCGCCCGTACCGTTCATGCGACCGGGGTTTGAACGAGCATACGAACGGCCTGGCAAGAGAACAGCTTCCGAAGTCGACGGACTTCCGGACGATAGATCCCGCCGAGGTCCGGAGGGTGCAGGACGCGCTTGATAACCGCCCCCGCCGCTGCCTGGGTTACCGGACCCCGGCGGAGGCTTTCCGTGAGGCTGCGGAGGCGGCCGCGGGCGGATGAAGCCTTGACGCCCCTGCCCGGCTTCCAGCGCGCGCTGGAAGCCGGGCAGGGGCGTCCTCGAAAAATTTCCGGTCCCGTGCGGCGGCTCAGCGGCGGCTCGGGCCAGCCCCCCCCCCGCTGAAACCGCCTGCGGACCGCTTGGAAGAGGCGGAGCTGAACTTTCCGGCTGCCGGCTGACCCCGGCCAGCGGCTGGATCACGACGGATTCCCGCCGCTCTCATGACCCGCGGCCGCCGGAAACGCATTTGCGGGGCGGCCGCGGCATCTGCTACAGCTTGATTCTGACAGAGAGCCGCCGGCTGAACCCGGTGATGCATTTCATTGTTGTACGGGCGATACAATATAGTCGGACACAAAAAAATTGATGGCAAGAACAGGCTGAGAGCAGAAACCGGAAACCGCAAGATCGTGACACACTGGGAGCGTCTACTTCAATTACACGCTGTTCCACTTGCCGAAACGCGGCGGAGGGTCGCGCCAAGGCGCACCCGTCCGGGTGCACCGGAGCACAGCCTCAACGAAAAGCCGATTGTCCGCCGCGGCAGCACCGGGGTCGGTCGCTTTGCCGGGAAGAAGCGGTTCGGTCCGCTTCCACATTTCATCAGTCAGCATTGTCAGCATTCATTTGTCTCTCTGCCCATCTTGCCTGCGGCGCCGCTCCGGCGCTCGTTACAATGATTCTGGCAGCGAATCGCCCGAAACGCAACCCGATTTGTCCACAGGCCTTAGGACGTGCGCATGCACGGCCTGAGACATTCCTATACGAGCCAGTGCGTTATGGCCGGCATTCCCCTGCCGGTTATGTCCAAGCTGCTGGGCTACAGCCAATGTACGATGACCCTTCGATACGCCCACGCCGCAGATAGGGATGTCGAGGCAGCAGCGGAGCGGGTCGGTGCCCGGATTGCCAAGTTGTTGCAGTGTGGGCAAAGGTAATGAGATCGGATGGACAAATTTGTTGGGGACCTTGCCATGAAGTCGCAAAACATTCCATAAAGCGGTCATTCCCGCCACCCTCGGGAGCAATCTTTCATGCTGCCCATTCCAAAGTCAGCGATGCGTAGAAAGTGAGTTTTGCAAAGTCTCGCCAGCGGCCCAGAGCTGCCTTCGAGACTCTTAACCATCTCCACAGCGCCGGTTTTAACGACCGGTGCGGATGGTATAGAACGGGGATGTCCCGCTTGGTGTTGAATTTGATATGGGCGGTGTTGCCTCTGCCCCGAGCATCAGCCCGGGGATTTTTTGAAGAAAAGGAAGCAACACCATGAAGACCATTAGCACATTCCCCGCCTGAACGGGAGGAGATCGTTGGTTTGCTCAAGCGAGTTGCAGGGATCAACCGATAAGCATCAAGGTCACAGCTCGGGAAAGCCGACTTTGGGACAGGCGCAGCGAATTGGCGCTTTGTCCGCACAGCGGACATTCAACCAACCTAAACCTTCAGCAACCTTGGCAAGTCCCGCGAACCTTGGATCACACGCACAATCTGCACTTCGCCATCCCTTTCAATAAAGAAAATCAGATAGCGCCCATGGATCGCATGACGCAGCCCTTTGTGCAGGTCGTCGCGCTTCTGGAAGCTGCCGGGGCGCTCTCCGATCTCCACAATCTTCGCCTCGATCTCAGCCGCGAAGGACGCAGAACGGGGCGGATTGTCGAGTGCGATGTAGTCGCCGATGTCGATGAGGTCTGCCCGTGCGGCGGGCAGGATAACCAGCTTTGCCACGGTCAGGACTTGTCAGCGTAGCGCGCCTGCAGCTCGGCAAAGACCTCATCGGCCGGGATGCCCGGGCCGCTGTCCAAACCAGCCTTGATCGCATCCCGCAGGATCTCAAGTTCGTGTCGCTCGGTATCGCGGTTGCGGGTCCAGTCGCGCAGCGCCTCGCGGACAACTTCACTGGTCGAAGCATACTCGCCACCGGCCACGGTCTGGCGCAGAGTCTCGGCCATATCGGACGGCATTGTGATGGTTATTCGCTCGGCTGAAGGCATGGCATATCCTTTTCGATGTGTCATACATAAGCATACTTTTGATGCGTTAAATGTCGAGTCCAATTATGATCACTTGGTTCACCGCCGACACTCATTTCGGCCACGAAAACATCATCATCAAGCATTGCGGTCGCCCGTTCCAGTCAGCAAACCGAATGGACGCGGTGCTGATCGAGAACCTGTGGGCGAAAGTCGGGCCGCAGGACACGCTCTGGATCGTGGGCGACTTCGCTTTCGGGCAGAAGGCGAATGATCTCGATTGGCTTGAAAAGATCTTCGGCAAACTGCCCGGAGCGGAGAAGCATCAAGAGCGAATCCAAGACCCTGGCCGAAGCCGACCGCCGGGCCGTGCGCAAGCGGTACCGCACCATCCTGACCCAGGGCGGCAGGGAACTGCCCGAAATCCCGCCGCGCCCGAAAGGAAAACGGGGACGGATCGCGAAGCCCGAAGCGCACGACCTGCACGAGCGCCTCGTGAAGCACGGGAAATCCGTCCTGCGTTTCATGGAAAACCCGGACGTCAGCTTCACTGACAATGCCGGAGAGCAGAAGATCAGGATGGCAAAAGTCAAAATCAAGGTCTCCGGATGCTTCCGCACCAAGCGCTGCGCAGACGCCTGGTGCCGGATCTCAAGCTGCCTGAGCTCTATGGCAGCGCTCGGCTACAACCCTCTCGTCGCAATACAGATCGCGCTCGCCGGAAATGCCGCAGACATAATCAAGTCGCACTACGCCTGATCACAGGGGTGAGCAGTTACGTTTATTCTATATTTGGTATGTGAAAGCGGCTTTAGGAACAGGCTCTTACAGCGAACCGCCCGAAGCGCAGCCCATTTGTCAACATGCCCTGATTCCAATGCGCCTTGGCCCGCACCGGTGACGCTGGTCATACGCGCGCGCCGTGGAAGTCAATCTCGCGGCCCACTTAAGGATGCGGGCGAGCCCCGTGCCCGTTTCCGCGTTACGGCGCGTCCGGAAACGCGCCGTCAATGTCTGCGGCGCGATTCGAAAACCGCCTCGATGCTCTCGGCCGCGATCAGGGCTTCGAGCCATGCGTCGATCTCACCGGCCGCGGCGCCGCGGATCTTTTCAACGCACGCCGGAGGCACGTCGCCGAATTTCACCCGCGCCAGACGCAGAAACGCTTCAGCCTTCCCTCTGGCTTCGCCTTCGGCGATCCCGGCGATTTTCCCTTCGGCGATCCCGGCGATTTTCCCTTCGGCGATCCCGGCGGTTTTCCCTTCCGCCAGTCCTTTCTCCCGTCCCTGTTCCATCCAGGTTTCCGCGGCAGTTCCCATGATTCTCTCCATTGTCCCGGGGTCCGCGCCCGTCCGCCTGAGCGCGGCTTCGATGCGTTCGGGCGGCAGGCTGACCTGTTCGACGACATAGGTCAGAATGTAGCTTCCGAATTCGGTTTCGGCAATCCCGGCGGCGAGCATGTCGGCCTCGCGGTCGCTGACATCTTCCTGGAACGCCCGGCCGAGAGCCAGCATCGCCGCGCGGACCTCGGGGTTCCGCGACAGCTTCTCGGGGTCCATCCGTCCGAGATCCCGCACCGTGTAGCTTCCGAAGGCGCGCGCGAGCGGCTCCAGCCCCGCGGGAGCCCGGATCATGTCCTGCACGGACATCGGGGCGCTCCATCTGCCGCGGCCGTGATAAAACACCACCGGGATGATGAGCGGCAGCCGCCCGTCGGCGGCGTTGCCGCTGTCCATCTCCCCGATCCACAGCCTGAGCATGTATCTCAGCAGCTGGAGCGGCGTGCGCGGATCGGTCTGCGCCTTATGCTCCAGAAGGGCGTAAACCAGCGCCTCCTCATTTTTTCCCTTGAGGCGGACGCGGAATATCGCGTCCGCCTGCGTTCTGCCGCCTTCGGCATCGATGGCCGTGCCTTCCACATGCACCGGGGGATGTCCGGGATCCAGCCGGCCGGCCGCGTCCGGGGGAAGAAAGTCCCGCAGCACCTGGCCGGCGCGGGCGGGATCGGAGACGAGCAACCGGAAAAGAGCGTCGTGACGGGCAGGCGGCAAGGTCATGCAGCCTCACCCCGGCCCGCCGCTCCGCCCGCATAATGTCCCGACATCGCATCACTCCTTCCTTCCGGCTTCCGCGCTGTTCCCGGCTCCCTCTCCGGCTGGAGAGGCAAACAGTCCGCGGTCGACAGCAGGCGCGGGGAATCGGTACGATCCGCCGGCCGCGCCTTCAGCCGGACCGCCGCCTTATCGCTTTCCTGCCCGGCGCGGTCAAGGCATGAAGGCGACGCTGCGGTCTGCCGACGCGGCATCCGAATACATCATTGAGACGTCAATCGGCCCACCAGCCGGATCGCCGAAGATCCGTTCAGGATTCCTCTGCCGGCTTTCCATTTCGTACTGCACGGTCTGCGGCAGATGATAACTGAGACACGCCGTTTCGCAGGGTGGTCGATATCCAGCGAAAGGGTGGCGGAGGTGCGCCGGGATGAACCGAGACAAAGCAACCCCAAGGTCAGGGTCCCGAGAATTCGGAATTTGACGGCTGTGATGCCAATATAGGTCTTGTCGCAGGCTGCCCGGCCGGGAAGTGCTGGCTGGCGGACAGACAGCGAGTTTGCCTTGCTCGGCTTAATCCGGTTTTGCTGTTTGTCATGAATAAGGAAGGAGAAACTCCGCCGTGAGGCCATTGGACAATCATTCCGGGATTAGAACACCGGTTGCGGCAAGCTATTGAATCACTTCCTAAAAACAAGAATGTTACAGCAGTCATTTTAGATACACCGGGCGGGTTGTCGAAATTGCTGAACAAATTGGATCTTGGAGAATTGTATCAATTCGAACAGGCAAGGGAATCGTCAATCGACCTTCTCATTAAATGGTTGACTCAGTACACGTTCAAGACAAGTTCAAGAATCGGAAAACAACTGAAACAAGAGCAGAAGAAGTTACCGAAATAATGAAAATAGAGAGGGCTCGGGAGATTGCCTCCTTATTGAATGATCCAGAAAAACGGCACTCCCACAGCCGAGCAATTGATGCGAAAACGTTGCGCGAAGAAGTCAACCTGAAAATCGACAGTTTTAAGGACGATGTTGAATTGCATAAGGCCGTTAGAAATCACTTTGAACTGTTGGGTGATTACATGCATCAGAGGGGGGACTTCTCTCCTTCGTCCACACAAGGGAATACTTCTATAATGAACAAGAAACCTGCGGCCGTGGATTTGCGGAAGAACCAAGTCTTGGAGCGTAACAAAAATATTGATACTGAAGTGGTGAGAACGCAAGCTGAGTTGGAGCGCGAATTGAAAGGGCTTGGTGTAGAGATCAAGCCGGAATTTAAGGTGGACCCCCCCCCTTAGGGCGTGGAACGATGAGGTTGAGCCGTCGAAATTTTTAAGGGCTCAATTCGTAGGTCGTTGAAAAGGTCTTGGTAATCGTACTGCAGCCTCTTGACTGCCCTGCGAATCTCAATGCACGTCGAAAACGCTGGCAAACCGCGCCCATCATGAAATGAGTTCGCCGTGAGGTTATGCTTACAACGCGTCCGCACGTCACTCGGCGGCAATCCTCTCGCGACGAGCCTGCGCAAGCTCATAACTCGCCTGCATCCGCATCCAGCGTGCGCGTCGGGACAAGGCCAGCGTTGCTTTCGCGCAAGGCGGTTTCGGTGATAGTCTCCCTTGTGGCACCGATAAACAAACTGGTCAGTGCTGCGACATCGGTCGGCTTAGCCCAAGGGACCGGTTCGCCGAAATGGACTGCATTTCTGCGACGGGGGCGTACCGCCGCCGACAATTCTAAAGACATCGCCCAAATGCACAGTGTTCCACCCCATCGGGTTCGTGGCGGGGTCACCGACCATCTTGACGAACAGCGCGGCCACGAATTCCCGCAACCTTTTCTGCGTCCGCAGCCGTTCGATCTATGCTGCCCGGTTCAGGGCGCCGGCGGTCTGCCGCTGCTCGTTGAGCGGCGGGAAAGGGATCGGAGCGTTTTGTACAAAGGGCTTCGGGACCCGTTGCTGGTTAGCTGTGCCGGTGAAGTTCTTCTTCGCCTCTTCCCTGATCGCGACGCGGTATGACAAGACCGATACCAGCTTCGCGGCGGCGATCTGTCTGGTCGCCGGTCTGATCGAGGCAAAATGACTGTCCACAGGCCCTGGTCCGTCATTGTTGAATTGACAGCTGCAGGGAGTGCAGTTTGATGTGCGCATCCTCGGCGGTGAACCGCTGTTTGACGGGGACCGGGTCGGCATTGTGCGCTTTCTGCCATGCCGAAACCTCGCGGCAGAGCGTCTCCCGGTCCGGGATGCGCCGGGACAGGCACTGACGGCTGAGCACGCTGATTCCGCTCTCGGCGATGTTCAGCCGTGCGCCGTGTTTCGGCACATGATGAACTTCGAAACGCTTGCGGAGCCTGCCGGCCTGATCCTGCCGGAAAGCATGGTAAAGACTCGACAGCTTATGCGTGTTGAGATCAGCTGTGACCAGTACGATTTTTTGCCGGGGAAGCAGACATCGGCGATGCCCTTGAGAAGTCCGGCGCAATCTTTCTTCGTCCGACGGTCGGTGATATTGACGTGCCGTGGCCTGAAAGCGACGCGTTGATCATGAACAGATTCGTCGTCCCGTTGCGCTCGTATTCGCAGTTGAAGCGCGCCGGCCGTCCGGGAGCGGTCGGCAAAGCTGTGCGGATCTCCTTCATCCGCTTTCTCAAAGCCTCAGCTGTGCAGGCTGGGACCTCGTCCTCACCGGACTTCCGCTGACAGACATCAAGCACATCCTCCATCGAACATGCGAAGTCGCCGCTTTGCCCCGCCGGAATGCGCTGGCACCGCGTAAGGTGCGGTTTCAAATCGTTTTTTTGGCTCAGTTTACAAATCGTGTGTATTCATGATATGTTCCTGTGCGAAGCAGGAGACCATGGATGATGAATCAAAAGCAGTTTCAGGCTTGGCTTTCCCAGGTTGACCAGCTCAGCGCAGGATAGCCGAGGCAGCGCTTTCCGGAGGCTCGCAGGCGTCCGCTTTGGCCGCGATCGAGGCAGGCGCAGGCGAGGACCGCCGGTGCCCGCACTGCGGCGTTCCCGGCGCTGTTTCGCGCGGCAAGGCGCGAGGCATGCGCCGGTATCAATGCAAGAACTGCGGGAAAACGTTCAAAGCAGCGACAGGCACGCCGCCGGCAGGCCTTCACCGCAAGGAGAGACAGCCGGCGTTCGGAACCTGTCTCGCGGACGGGGAAACGGTGCGTGCGTCTGCCGTGCGTTGCGGGCTTGCCGTCAACACGACCTGCCGCTGGCGGCACCGGTTCCTTGCCCCCGAAAGCCGGGATCCGAGAAAGCCCGCCGGCATTGTCGAGGCCGATGAAACCTATGCGCTGGAAAGCCGCAAGGGCGAGCGGAACCTTGGTCGTAAGGCGCGGCGGGAAGGCGGGCAAGCGCGGCCTGTCGTCCGAGCAGGTTCCGGCGCCGGTTGCCGCCGACCGCAGCGGTATGACGGTCAGCGCGGTTCTTCCGGCGGTCAATACCGATACCCTGCGAGACGTTATCGAACCGGTCGTTGACGAGGACATCGTCCTGGTCAGTGACGGCCATCGTGCATATCCGCCATGCGCCGCAGCAACAGGCGTTCGCTGCGAAGCGCTCAACCCGTCCGGAGGCGAGCGGGTTCGGAATGCCTTTCACATCTGGACGGTCAACAGCCGGCATGGCCGGCTGAAAGGTTTCCCGGGGCGCTGCCGCGGGGTCACGACTGAATATCTCGACAACTGCCTGCGGTGGTTCCAGCAGGTCGAACTGGACAACGCATCGCCTCGCGCGCGCCTGGCTGACGCGATCGACAGGTCATGCATTTGTAAACTGAGCCTTTTCTTAATACCCGTCTTACCGTCTCCCGGAAAATGCCGATGACGACATTCAACGCGACAAGCCGCTCGCCGAGCAGGGCTGGCGGCTGTGAGGAACGCCCTTCGGGAGGCTCCGAGCAGGCGATCATCGTTAGCTTCGCCTTGCCCTCGCCGTCAAGCTTAGGAGGAACGCGGTTCAACTGCGGCCTGGGCCTGAGGCCGCTATCCCCTCCTCGACGAAACGCTGGCGGAGCCGCTCGTCAAGATATTCAGCGATATCTCCAATCGGTGCGCTACCGATCCCAATTCGTTGACGCTCCTGCTTTGCAACCGATACGCCGTGACGAATTGATTCATAACGCGACTCGGGTGCAGGAAAATTGTAACGCACTACGAACGAAAGCTCTCTGTCCAATCCAACGAGGCGTTCCAAGTTGGTAAGTCCAGAGCCGATTTGGATGGACTGTCGTAGAGAGTCGATCATTCACCTCCCGGAACTTGTCCTCAGTGACCTGCGATTGCAGCGAACACTCAACCCATCGCTGTCGGCAGATCCATCCCGTCGCCTATGCCCAGCCGTCTCCCGCATTCACGGCAGTCCAGATCCTTGCGGGGAATGACATTCTGCACGGTATGCCGCAGAAAATGATGGTGTTGATACACAGCATCGCCGCCCTCGGACCGCAAATCAAGGAAGTCGAACAAGAAGCCGTTGACCGCCTGTCCCGCAGCCACGGCATTGAGCGCTATCACGCTGGGGTTTGGTTCTCTTACCCCGTAGTCCTGAGCCTTGCGTTCGTCGTCCGTCTTCGCCTCGATCGCCAGTTGCGTCCCGTCGATCAGCCCGTTGCACCATAGGCACCCTGTCCCCGGTCGCAGCTGCCGGATCGCGCACATGGCTTCTTCGATCGTGCCGCCCGCGCCCGCCCTGACCTTGGCACCCATCTGCACGGCAGGAATCAGATACTGGTGCACCAGCGCGTTCACAACGAGCCGGCCCCGCATGGAGTCAGCGGCAAGGAAAATGAAATCACAGTCACGCAGCTTCATGGCGACCGGATCGCTCGCAATATCGCCCGGTATTGCCTCCAGCCGGATATCCGGCCTTGCTTCCCGTAGATGCCGCACGGCGATCTGCGTCTTTGATCGACCGATCTCGACATCCATCGGTGTCGCGCCGACGATCCGGGACAGGTTGGTGTCCTCGATGACGTCGAGATCGACCAAGACGAGGTGTCCGACGCCGAGACGCGCAAGGTATTCCGCGACCAGGGAACCCACACCGCCCAACCCCGCCACCGCTACCTTGCTCGCTTCCAGCACGGCCTGCCCGGCATTGCCGAACATGCGCACCTGCCGATCGAATTCGGCGCCCGCTTCAGTCGCCCGCTGAGGGTTGGGGTAAAGCCTTCTGATGGCACGTCCCACAATTCGGTACGATCCGAGTGCCCGGCGCGTGCCGTCCGGCATCCAGATGTCCGCAGCCACCGCGCGCTGCCCGAAGACCAGTGCGCCGACCGGCACGCCCTTGCCGATGTCGCGCAATGCCGGGTAGCCGCGTTCGTGCGAATCCATGTCAATTTTGCTGAAGCGTACGGACCTGTCGGACCCGTGGTTGTGTACCGCCAGGTAGGCCATGCGCTCGTCTCGGCATCGCACGATCTGCCGGTGGATGAATGTAGGGGCCAACGCGCGGTAGCCGTATTTTCCGGGAACGTAGTCCGTCCCTGCCTGCGCCTCCTCCACAGCATTGACCAGCAGGCGAAGCCCGGCGCCGCAGGACACGATCCCCGCCCGCAGAACCGCGCCGTATTCGTCGCCGTCACCCGGATATAGATGCGTCATCAAACGGTCGTGATCCTCTTCCCTGATCGCGACGTCGCATGTCGGTTCACTCTTCATCGGACCTTTTCCAAGAAATCGAGTATCTTGAGGAACTTGGCCACGGCAGTCTGCCCGGAATTCTGCATCCGGTTGTTCCGCCGGGATATCTGGATAGCCGGGTGCCCGCTGAAACTGTGCCCCGTCGTGATCGGCGGCTCGAAGGCTTTGCCGTCCCGGCGGCGCACCGCAGCGTCCATCGAACACCGGATAAATGTCGGCATAGGGGTACTGGGCGGGAATGTGCCCCCCTAGCCAGGATTGTTCGGGATCGTAGCGCGCGCCGATAGCCACGCTCTCGACTGCCACGCAGGCCCCTCCCTCTCCGTCTTCACTCACCGTAAGCTCCGAAGAGGGAAAGGCCCGCTTCAGCTCCTTGATCGCCTCGCCGACTTCCGCTTTCACGCCGTCACCCCGCATCAGCTGTTGTCATCGGGTTCGATGGCCGTGAAGCTGAGATGCTTCCGGATGACCACCTTGTCGTCGTCGCCGATGACCTTGCCGGTGCCGTTCGGCATCTCCTGCTGGAGTACGAAGTTCTCCTTGATGCCGACGCCTTGCCTGATCGCTCCCTGTTTGATCTCCAGCCCCGACGCTGATCCTTCGGGCATCTCGACCTTTTTGCCGTTGACCTCTGTCTTGACCTTCTTCGGCTCGCCGGGTTTCACAACTTCGGCCACCGGTTTCTCCCCGCCGACCTCGATTCCCTCGTCGTTCAATGTCATCGCACTTGCTCCTTTGACAGCCGATTGCTGATGAGCAAGAAAATAAGGGTTGCGCATCCGCATGTCAATTGCTATTTCGCATTCGTGAACAATGATCAATGAGAGAACCGAAAATGCGGATGACCACCGCAGGACCATCGGCTTTCCGGTTAATTCCCGGCCAACCATTCAACGACCGGGCGTCGGGGCGTACGGCATGACCCGGCGCGCCCGATTCGATTTTCCGTCCTTCTATGCAGCCCTCAGTGTGACGGTGAAGGCGCGGGACACCACCTGGAAAGCCGTAAGCGAACAGACCGGCGTCTCCCAGACCACTCTGTCCCGCATGTCGAACGGCCGTCAGCCCGATGCTGCCAGCCTGACAGCCCTGTCGGCTTGGTCAGGGCTCGATCCCGTCGACTTCATGTCCACGCCGCGACGCCCGCGAGAGCCGATCGCCATGGTCTCCAAACTGCTCCGTGAGGATCCCAACCTTGATCGCGCCGGCGCTGACGCGCTGGAGACCATCATCACAGCAGCCTATGATCGATTCAGACGCCAAGAGTATGACCGCTAGTTTCGGAAGACGCGGCTCGGGTAACCTGTTTCCGCGCTACTCCTGTTTATCTTTCTTCCCCGCCACAGCATTCTGACGCCTTGATGCGAAACCCGGTGAGAATCGGAACTCCGCAGCCCGTTCCTGATTCTTCCTGACCTGCCTCTCGATATCAGGGATCGTCCGCTTCTTCATGGATGTCGCATAGTCTTTGGCGACTCTGTCATCCAGCCGCTTGGCGCCCTTCTTATCGAGATACTCATTCAGCCTCTTGTTCATGCGTTCCTCCCTGGGTTGGGCACAACCGGAGCATTCGCCGATCGCTCCGATGGCGGTGATCTCACAAGCCGCAGATTGGTCTCCATTCGACTCAACGGCGTTTCCGCGGGGCGCCGCAGAGCGATCTCCCGCCCGTCCGGCATCCCCGAAGACCGATCGAACACGATTGCCAACTCGTGATTGTGGCACAGCCACATGGGTTGTTCGTCCTTGTGGCTCGCACTCGCATCCAGCACCACCCGCGCCGTGATGTGCCGGTCGTTCCATTGTTCTTCGGACGCATACTCTATCACCCAGACGAATTGTGTTGTCTTCAGGTGCATGAGCAGATCTGCCAACATATCTCCGAACTGCGAGATATTCTCCCTTGCGAAACGTCTGAGCGCCGACACCGTGGTTATGAAGTGCCGCCGCAACAACGTGTCTTCTTCTGGCAGGTTCAGCACCGCCTTGTAAATCGGATACATGGTCCCAAGGGAAAAGGATTCTACGGCCTGCGCAGAGTAGAATATCTTGTCCGGCAACGGAACAATGAATGCGTCGAAGTCCTCCGCCGTATAATGCTCGACATCCATTTCCGACTTCGTATTTTCCCCGATGCCCACGGAGCTGTAGGGCAACATGTTGTCATCGACCGCGAGAAGACTGTTCACCAGCGACCATACGTGAGAGCTGCCTTTCCTTGAGTCGTCCAGTCCGTCACGCCACTCATAGCCTGCCAGCACGATGGCATGCCCCTCATTGTCCATCGCCTCGCTCTGCAACGACACGAACAATGGAAAACCGGAGTCCAGATAGCTCAGCATCTGAGCGAAGAACCTATCGTCATCCACCCAATCTCCGGCACCCTCGTCCCATTCCCTGACGATCATTAGCGGATAGCAGCCCGCAGCTTGAAAGATCCGTTCCGCCTCGTACCGGTTCAGGCCCAGAGACGGCGTCAGTCCGCCGGGATCGAACGGTTGCGCCAACATCGTGATGTCATGCATCAGCCACTCCCGGTGTCGCGCATACTGCTCGCTATAGTGCCGGAGGATGAACCAGCACGACATATGTGCGCATACCGCGATGTCCGCATGCTGCGTCATCGACGGGAAGCCCCGGATCGATAGCGTATATCCAAGCAGGTGAACCTTATGTCGGGACTGGATGGCTTTGCCGCGCGCCCCGATCCGAATTCGCGGGGAAAGCAGTGAGCGACCGAGCGTCGCCTTGATCGTTGGCCTCAATACCATGAATCCGAAGTAGTGATCTTCAAGCCAAGCGTCCGGACCCTGCAAATCCAGGGGCATTCGCTGAAGATCACATCCCTGTCGAAGAAATGCAGCCTGACGCAATCCTGCCGATAGGGCCGCCCCATTTTCGCATAAAAATTGTAAAAGGTGCTCCTGTAGTCCTTGTCTATGTAGTGTTTGCCCGAAAAGTTTTTTACTTATCATTTTTTGTATTGTGAAGTGTTTTTCGATTGTGAAGAATCAGCTTTTCCGCTGGAATCCGGCGATTAAGCCCCTGATCGGGGCAATCTTCGCCGCTTTTTCACCGGGAAAACGACATGAGACGCTTGATCAAACCGGCCAGCCTCGGCTCGACGGCCATCGAAACTTTGAAAATCAGTCTGAAGTCGCGGGACGACATCGAGAATGTTCTCAGGGGTCTGCAGCATCTTTATGTCAATCGCCAGCGCGATCTTCAGAGGATTTTCGACGAGGAGTTCTTCGTCGATGTCGACCAGCCTAACGGTCGTCCGGGGACAGCTTGCCAGCCGATTCTCGTGATCGGCGTTCTCAAACAGGGGACTGACTGCGATTTTTACCGGCTGCGCAGCTTGGTGAACAATCACAAGCTGGTCCGCGCGATGCTCGGCCATGACGATGTCTTCGACTGCGGCGAATACGAGATGCAGACGCTCGTCGATGATGTTTCGCTTTTGACGCCGCGGATGCCAGTGCGCGTCAGCAAGCTGCCGGCAGCGAGCGGCCATGAGGTCGCCGGAAAAAAGCCCGGCGCCGCGTTGCGCGGCCGCGTTGACAGTTTTTGCGTCGAGACGGATGTTCATTTTCCGACGGATGTGAATCTTCTCATGGATGCGGTGCGCCGCATGGTGCGGGAGACGGCGCGGGAGGCTTGCCGGCGCGGCGTTCCCGACTGGCGTCAGAGTGAGCATCCGCAGGCCGCGCTGCGGCGGCGGTTTCACGGCGTCCGCACGCGGCGGCGGCTGAGGCGAGCGCATCAAGCCTGTGTTTGATCGACAGCTGTCTGCGGCACGCCAGGCGGCAGATCGACCAGGTCGGCCGCCGCCTGCTCCGGGGGGAGACGATACCGCAGAGCGAGAAGGTGTTCTCGATTTTCGAGCCGAATGCGCGGCAGCTCGCTGAGGGCAAGGCCGGCTCGCCCGCAGCGCTGGCAGTTCCGGTGACTGTCGCCGAGGATCAGTGCTGGTTCATAACTGTCATGAAATCATGCGGTAAGGCTCCGATGTTCACCATGCCGTTCCGGTCGTCGCGGCGGCGCAGGAGCGGTTTCCGGAACTCCGGGCCTGCAGTTTCGACCGCGGCTTTCACAGCCCGGATAACCGCCGGGAGCCGGCTGCGATGCTTGATCTGAACGCGCTGCCGAAGAAAGGGTATCTTTCGAAGGCGGAGCGGGAGCGGCAGTCGGAACCCGGCTTCGCCGAGGCCCGCCGTCAGCATCCGGCGGTTGAATCGGCGATCAGCTGTCTCGAGCACCGCGGTCTCGACCGGGTGCGGAGCCATGGCCGCGACGGCTTCGCCCGCACCGCGGCCTCAGCGGCGCTCGCCGCGAACTGCTGCCGGCTCGGAAGGCTTCTGCGGAAAAGACGGCGGATGCGGAACAGGAAGCGGTTGCGACGACGCGCCGCCTGACCCCCCCCCCCTCATCGAAATAACGGCTTTCTCCCGGGCCTCTGAACCCGGGAGCGGTCAGACGTGCTCCGTCAATTCATCAATTCAGTGTCAGCAACTGATTTCCGCCGTCCGGCGCGCTTCAGAAGCCGAAATCCGGACCGGATCCGCCGCTGAATGGCGACCGCCCGCGCCGGGCCGCCGCCGGACGCCGCCGAAAACAGGGTTTTTCTGGCAGACACTAAATATGGATTAAGCTTGCGCGGCGGGCGGAGAGTTTGTATTTGGGGAGGTAGGCAGTACTTGGAAACAGGGTGCCGTGTTTCAATGGCGGGAAGGGTTCGACAACATGACGACCGTTTCAGTGGTCGGGGTTACGGCTGCTTTCGGGAAACAAAACAGACTTCCTCTGCAGGGTTCCCTTCGACCATCGACTGACCGGCACGCGCTTTTGGCTCTCGGCCACCGTGCGGTTGCGTTGGCTGACGGCCCCGCCGCCTACCTTGGCGCAGATATGCGCGTCCGCAACTTCCTTGCTGCCGCAGCCGTCCTCACCGTCACGTGATGCCTGCTGCGAAACGTGGCAAAGTGAATGGCTGGACAGGCAACCTACCGTGCGGACGACAAAAAGATGAACGCTGGATGTCCGAAACGAACAACCTAGCCAGATCGGGAACCAGTGCGTCGACTCGCACACCATCCAAGGCAGGCTTCTCGCCGTACACACGAATTCTTATGGATTTGGAATCCAAATATGCGCCCGGCTGTTACTTATTATCTAACCTGTGTCCGGTTGACACTGTGGTCGATAAGCACGAGATATATGGCCTGAAAGGAGAGTGCAATGGCAACTGCTAGAACGGATCCTAAGCTGCCAGAATACAGGATCAAATACGAGAATCTCGACATGCCGCCCCGGTATGTCGAAGGAGTACAAGGGATACCCACTCCCAAGGGATCGGTGCAATGCTATCTCTTTTCGGACTACGTGATGCCGCCCGAAATGATTGAACCGAAGGCAACGCGAGTGAACGAGAACATCTTAAATATAGAGATTCAAGATTCATATGGGCTGCAACGCGATCAGGTGCGTATGGTGCGGCGTATAGAAGCCAATGTCATTCTGTCTCAAGCCGCTGCCCGTGAATTACATCGCTGGTTGGGCGAATATCTCGAACAGATGGCCACCCACGAAGTGAGTACACCGCAGGTTCAAGAAAAATGACCGACGGAATGACTATCAAGGATTCTTTCTCTGAAAAGGCTTACGCCCCAACGAAAATAATCAGTGACAGCGGAGCACTGTTTCAAGAAGAATCTGAACTGCGCCTGCTCGATCAAGAATCGAGCGGATTTGTATGGAATCTGTCAAATAACTGGCACAACAGAGTGCCAACAGAAGTATCGCCGTCCTTACAAGAGATTTTTTCTGTATCTTGTTCTAGATTTTCTGTGCCAATATCTAATCACCATGACAAGCAATATCTGCGGGCAGCTGTTGCAGATTTTACGCGTATTGACGAGATGGCGAAAGAAGATAGCATTCCAACACCGAATGAGAAAGTTGTTGCCAACGCTCGTGCGCTGTTGCCAAAACTCTATGAGATTCTACCGGTTCGTTACCATGTGTCTCCGACCGAAAGATGCGGAGTATCTATTGATGCGCCCATGAAACGGGGCAGAACCGTATCGGTTGAGTTTGCTCCAAATGACCTTGTGTACTGCTTCGTTACAATTGACGGCAACAGTCGGCGAGCAAAGTTCTATCAAATCGACGGATTGCCAGATCCTTTTATTAAAAAAGCATTACGCGATTTCGCGGGAGAGTAGATTGTGCAAGATGTTCGGAAAGATGAAAACGTCTGGAGGGATGTTTATACAAAACGGCATAAGAAACAACTAAACCGGCCAACAGAAGAAAGACGGTTTAATAGTAAAACAAAAGCGATCTTTGGTATCAGGAAAACGTCGGTCACGGAGATATCGACCAGCTTGTATGACCGTGTGTGTTTGGCCTACGCGACTGCCGAAGGAGACCGCAGAGCGAAAGACATTCAAGGATCAGATGGAATTCAAGGGTGGTGGGTCATGGCCGTGCGTGATGTGATAGGCCAAGGTCGTTGCGTAAAGCATAGCCCCCAGCCGGACAATCCCTACCACGCGGATATTGTTCTCCCCTATGGACATTGGGAAACATGGGAGGATGGTGAAGTGCATCTACGCCACTTCCTTTCAATAGGCGTTTGGAGAGAAAGGGCAATTTCGTAGTCTGAGATGTCCGCCAAGGACTAAGGCCCGTGGACAAATCGGGTTGCGTTTCGGGCGATCCGCTGCTGGAATCATTTTAACGAGCGCCGGAGCGGCACCGCAGGCAAGATGGGCAGAAAGACAAATGAACGCTCATTGATAAAATGTGGAAACCGATCGAACCGCTTCTTCCCGGCAAAGCGACCGACCCCGGTGTCGCCGCAGCGGACAACCGGCTTTTCGTTGAGGTGGTGCTTCAGCGCATCTGGACGGGTGCTCCCCAGCACGACTTTCCGCCGCGGTTCGGCAAGCAGGACAGCGTGTACAGGCGGTTGCCCCGCTGGTCGCTTTCAGGTGTTTTCAATACGTTATTTGAGGCATTCGACTTCGAATACTTATTGATTGACGGTTCTATCTTGCAAGCGCATCAGAAAGCTTCGGGGGCGAAAAAAAGGGGGCCCTGCCGACAGGGGATCGGGCGTTCCCGGGGCGGTCTGGCTGGTAAAATCATCGCGGTCACGGACGCGCTCGGTTACTTGGTGCGGTTCGTGATTCTTCCCGGCCAGAAGCATGATCTCGTCGGGATGCCGCGGCTTATGGAGGGCCTTTACTTCGGGGCTTTGACAGCCGACCGGGCGTTCGACGCTGACTGGCTGCTCAAGGAGCTTGAGGAGCGCGGCGCCGAGGCGGTGATTTCCCCGAAAAAGAATCAGCGGCAGATTCGGGATTACGACCGCGATATGTACGGCCAGTGGCATCAGATCGAGAATTTCTTTGCGAAAATCAAGGGGTATGTCTGTCATTCTGTAAACCTATCACTCCACTGCGGGCGATAGGAACTTTCAGATCAGCTGCCGTTACCAAAGAGCGAAAGCATTTCGACCAGCCAGAGCGGAAAGACCGCCACAATGAAGCCGCCGCCGATAATCTTTATTAATTTGAGATCGGTTTTCAGATCGGCGTTGGCGACCTTCAGGTCGGTGTTGGCGGCTTTCAGATCCGCGACATCGGCTTTCAGGTCGGCGCTGGTAGCTTTCAGATCCGCGACATCGGCTTTCAGATCCGCAAGATCAGCCTTGGTGGCAACCCCGCCGGTGATTCCGTCACGCAGCACCTCGGTGATCGCTTCGGCCTGTTTCCCGCTGAGGCCATTGGCTTCAAGCCGCCGAACGGCAGCCAGTGTGTCAAAATGAATGTCCATCAGCTCCTCACCTATAACCGCGAGAACGCTTTGTCAGCACTGTAAGCCGCATGCCAACCCTCCACGCCGGTGGGAGGTATATCCCAAATCATCACCCTAGTAGTTCGACATTGTTATATTGATGGATGAAAACAGTGAAGTAGACGCTCCAGTATATCAAGCTTGTTGTTTCCGGTTTCTTCTCTCAACCTGTTTTTGCCGTCAATTCTTCTGTGTCAGACTACTAGTAGTCTGACACAGCGGGAATGATGTTAATCAGTGTTCGGCAGACGTCCTGATCCCCGGCTGTTGACTCTCCGTTTAAATTGCAGCAGCAGCTTCAGTCTGAACAAAGACAAATGCTGTCGGCCGGGCATTTCAGCTGGATTCTGAGCAGGAATCCAGCGGCTGAGGCTTGTTTCGCGCCGGCGGCGATTCAAGAGGCGGGAAGCTATGACGGACTGACAGGAACAAACCGGACGCAAGATACAGCATGTGCGGCTCGAAGATCACGAGCGGGCCGAATCAGCGGAGATCGTCTCATCCGGCCGGGGTTCGGCCGAGCGGCGGCGGCGGGCGCATGTCCTTCTTCTCACGGATCAGAACCGGAAGAGCGGCGCGCGCACTGATGCCGACGCCGCCGATTCAGTCGGGGTCGGCACGGCGACGGTCGAACGGCTCCGCCGGCGTTTCGTCGAGGAGGGGATGGCGGCTTCAGGCGCAGGCCGCAGTTGAACCGCGTTCCTCCGAAGCTTGACGGCGAGGGCGAGGCGAAGCTGACGATGACCGCCTGTTCGGAGCCTCCCGAAGGGCGTTCCTCACAGCCGCCGGCCCTGCTCGGCGAGCGGCTGGCCGCGTTGAATGTCGTTGACAGCATTTCCCGGGAAACGGTCAGGAGGACATTAAAAAAAACGATTTGAAACCGCACCTTACGCGGCGCCGGCGCATTCCGGCGGAGAACAGCGGCGACTTCGCGCACTCGATGGAGGATGTGCTTGATGTCTATCAGCGGAAGTTCAGCGAGGATGAGGTGCTGGCGTGCACAGCCGAGGCTCTGGGAAAGCGGACGAAGGAAATCCGCGCGGCTTTGCCGACTGCTCCCGGCCGGCCGGCGCGCTTCGACTGTGAATACGAGCGTAACGGGACGGCGAATCTGTTCATGGTTCATGCGCCGCTTGCGGGCCAGGGCACGTCAAGATCACCGACCGCCGGACGAAAAAAGATTTCGCTGAGCTCCTCAGGGACATCGCCGACGTTCACTTCCCCGGCAAAAAAATCGTGCCAGCCATGGACAACCTTAACACACATAAGCCAGTGAGTCTTTACTGCGCTTTGCCGCCGGACCAGGCCGGCAGGCTCCGCAAGCGTTTCGAGGTTCATCATGCGCCGAAACACGGCACCCGGCTGAACATCGCCGAGAGCGGAATCAGCGTGCTGAGCCGTCAGCGCCTGTCCCGGCGCATCCCCGACCGGGAAACGCTCCGCCGCGAGGTTTCGGCATGGCGGAAAGCGCGCAACGCCGACCCGGCCCCGGTAAAACAGCGGTTCACCGCCGAAGACGCGCGCATTAAACTGCATTCTCTCTATCCATCAATTCAACAATGACGGACTACTAGCCTCGATTCCCAACGGCCATAATTGATGTGAATCCCGTAATCGCGCGCGCCCCGTTCACAGGAAGCTGATCCGCAGCCTGCGGTTCCCGAGCCATGGGACGGCGATGTCGGTTTCGTCGTATGAGGCGTTGAGGAGGAACGGGTTGTTCGCCCGCCGTCCGATCCGGACGTCGATGCTGTCTTTTCCGATCGTGATGTCCGCCGGCGCCTTGACGAAGTTGCGGAACAGCGCGCGCGGCTTCGCGTTCCTTTTGCCGTTTCCGATGCGGACGGCCGGCAGCCGGTACAGGCCGCCGGCCATGAGGGTGAGCTGAAGATCGAGATCGATCTTCATCGGGACCGCGGCGGACAGCGCGTCCATATGGAAGAAGTCGATCGCGTCAGCGATGGCGTTCTCAATCACCATCCGCCGGGCGTAACGGTCGACGAGCCGGCTCGCGGAGGTCTTCATCTGCTCAGTGAGCAGCAGGGTCGGCCGCTCATGGCCCAGACCGCGCACTGCCAACTGGCGGATGTCGCCCGGACAGCCGGAGATCCGGACGCGCCGGTCGAGAACCCCGGGCGTGCGGCAGATGCGCCCGACATCAGCAAGGCGCACCTGCTTCCAGTCGCTCTCCGGGGCGTCAGCGACAGCGTCGAGAAGCGATCCAGTCCGCCTGCGAAGGGTGAGGAAGTCGATGCCTCTCTCGTTGATCCACTGGAGATTCGCATGCGTCGTCAGCCGGGAATCGAACGCCGGTTCCCCGGGCGGACCGCCGTTGCGCTCCTACCAGCACCCGATGAACCGGAAGATCTCGTCGTTCTGGTCCGCCTTGCGGACCCGGGCGTTCGCGTAGACGAGCAGGCGGGCGTCGGCGTCGCGGGCGAGGAAGGCGAGGACGCCCTTCTGCCTGCGGCTCCGCTTGGAGACGCAGCGCCGCTCGACGGGCGCCTCCGGATCCTTCCCGTGCCAGGGTATGGCATGGAAATCGAGGTCGAAGGAGCCGTCCCCGCCGAGGTCCGTCTCCAGGTCGTTCAGCGCCCGGCGCCGGCGGTCCATGAGGCCCGCGCACAGCTTCGGGTCGACGCGCCCGGAATACTCGGTTAAGCTCGACCTCTCAGGCATGACGTTCAGCCCGGCGAACAGAGCCATGCCGGGATCGAGGATGTCGGCCATGACGCGCGGCGGCCGGCCGACTCACTGGAGCTTCAGCGCCGGCAGGGCCCGGAAAGCATGGCCCGCGGGGATCATCCCGCTGCCCGGCATGCCGCTGTCAGCGACGATCCGGTCGAGATCGAGCCGGACAAGGTCGGGAACGAACAGGAACAGCCCGCCGAACCCGGTGCGCAGGCGCCGCGGCGAGAGGTCTGGCTCCCGGGCGTCGGCGACCGGGGCGGAGACCGGCCGGAGGGCGGCTTCGCGCTCGCCGGGCGACCGGCGCCGCAGCTTGCCGACGCCGTTCCTGCGGAGCGCGCGCTGCACGGTCGTCGTTCCGGCGGGCATCCCTTCCTCCCCGAGCTTCCGGCTGATCTCGCCGACTGAGAGGCCGGCGGTCCTGCGAAGCGCTGGGATGCGCCGGTCCCGCCGCAGCCTGAGAGGCTCGCCGGGATTCGGCTTCGGACCCGGCCTGCGCTCGGCGAAGAAGGAAGACAGATCCGGGTTCCCGCGCAGCTTCGTGCACAGGTTGCGGAAGGACCCGAGGCTGTATCCGAAGCGCCTCGCGGCCTCCGCGGCCTCTGCGCCGTCGAGGAAGCAGGCCCGGAGGGCCTCGTACTGGAGACAGGTTCGGGACCGCGGCTTGCGGAAGAGTTCGGCTAAGTCAGTCATAGCAATGCATGTAGTTCAGATACTGTTGCTGCTGTTTACATGATGGATGCCGCCGCAAGCCGGAATTGCGCGGAACCGCGCCGCGCGTCGAGACGGGACGCATGAAAGAAAGCCTGGAAAGGACTCCGAAGGCGGGCGCTGAACCCGGAAGCCGCGCCTGTCCTCATCCTGATGCCGTGCCGCAGCCCGTTATGACAGCGTGATAATCAGTGCTGAAAACCTTAAATACAATGATTACATGCCGGCGACGGCAAGACCGACATCCATCGGATCCAGGCGGGAAGCACGGCAAACGCCGCCTGCCGAACGATAACGGATCCAGCCGGCGATCCACGGCCGCCGCCCGATTCACATCAATTATGGCCGTTGGGAATCGAGGCTAGTAGTCGAACATGGCAGGACTGATGACACGGGCGGGTTGGGAGCAACAACCGAAAGCGTTAGACTCGTTACATGTTGGGCGCGTCTACTTCGTTCATTTTATCCATCAATACAACAGAGACAGACTACTAGCAGCGGGGGGGGGGGCTTGCACGGCATTTGAATCCAACCCCGCCGAGGGAATTTTCTGATGAATGTTCAAACCCGCATGAGCGGCACTACCCGTTAAGTATTTACATGGTGCCCTTGAGCCGGTCAAGCTGGTCCTTTCAGCGATGTTTCACAAGAGCCTGCATAACTATTCAGGTTGTTTGCCGTTTGATTTTTTGCCGTCTTTGTGATCGAATTCGCGAAAAGTAAGAAGCAGCGCGGCGCGAGCCGCGAATCAACAGGCAGAACATCAGGCGTGAAGTTGAATCAGCTGTCAGCGGAGCCGGGCCGATGACCGGCGGCATTCAGGCGGGGTCCTTGGACAGAATCGCCGGCCCGTCTTTCGGCCGAGCCGGTCTCAAGGCGAGACTTGCCGAGGCTGTTGGTGAAGATCAAGCGCCCTCGTCGACTCGTCAAGCAGGATAACTTCAGGCATACGGACCAGAGTCTGGGTAACTGCGACCATCTGCGCCTGCCCTCCGCTCAGGTCCGCAATTCCTTGGCCGGACAGATGTGAAAGCCCCAGCGCATCAAGAGTGTCCGCGCCCCGGTCCAAATTGTCGGAATTCACCCGGGTATGTCCCGCCCCGTCAGCGCTCAGGTTCGCCGTCATCGAAGCGAAAGTGTTACACTTGGAGAAGGAACTCGCCACCGCACACAAGATTCTCGAAGTCCAGGTTAACGTTCCACGGCCGTCAAAGGCCCATTTCCGGGCACCAGCAGCCCCGAAAGACGCCCGCCCTGGCACTGAGTGAAGGCGAGCACGAGCAGGTACTCCAGAAAGAAAACCGGACGTTCCGGGCGATACACGGCCAGCATCCGGCCGTGGAGTCCATGATCGACAATCTCGAGCAACGCGGCATGGACCGGATCCTGTCCTGTGGAGCGAACGGCCTTGCCCGGATGGTGGCACTGTCCATAATGGCCTTCACCGTCCACCGGATCGGACTGCTGCTGAAGCAGGCCCGGATCCGGCGAAGACGAGCCAACCGAAAATTTCGTGGACAGGTCAGCAGAAGCTATCGTTTCCGGGCGGGCGCAAGTTATATTGATTAATGAGGCGAGTGGCCGAGACTCACGAAAGTTTAGGGGATTAGTAACTGCTCACCCCTTTGGGGGGGGTGATCAGGCGTAGTGCGACTTGATCATGTCCGAGGCCCTTCCGGCGAGCGCGATCCAGCTTGCGACGAGAGGGTTGCAGCCGAGCGCTGCCATAGAGCTCAGGCAGCTTGAGATCCGGCGCTGGGCGTCTGCGCAGCGCTTGGTGCGGAAGCATCCGGACACCTTGACGGTCTCAATGACCTCATGGTCGCCCGTGCGCAAGCGGTTGAGATCATTAAGACAGTGCGTCAGCGCCGCGATGAGATCCGGAAGGCGTCAGCGAAGAAGCCCATGGATAAAATCATCAAAGCCGCCGAGCGGCAGAAGGAAGCTCTCGAAACCGGAATCGAGGAGCATATCAAGAGCGATCCTGACCAGGCCCGCGCTTACCGCATCCTGATGTCCGTTCCCGGCATCGGACCGGTCACAGCCGCCGCTCTGCTCGGCCAGTGCCGGAACTCGGGCAGCTCGACAGCCGGCAGGCCGCGGCTCTCGCCGGAACCGCGCCGTTCGCCCGCGACAGCGGCGCGAAAAAAGGCGCCCGGCGCATCCGGGGCGGACGCTTCCGCCCGAGGCGGGCGCTCTACATGGCGGCTTTGACGGCTGTGCGTGTCAATAAAGATATGTCCGCATTTTATCACCGGCTCACCGGGCGGGGGAAATGTCATAAGGTCGCCCTTGTCGCCGTCATGCGCAAGCCGGCGGTCCCAGCGAACAAGCTGCTGCGCGAACGGCGCTGCTGGTAAAAACACGCCCCGTCCGCGTCCGGACGGCCGAGCTGCGCTCCGGACCTGCCGATTCGGCAGCCCGCGACTGCTGCCGCGGCCTCCTGAACCGAAGGAGCTTCTGTGGAGAAAATGTGCAAAAGCTGTGGGAAAAAGGAAATAAGGGCTGAATTTCCTCCCGAAACGCCCTTGAAACCGAACATGGATGCTTGATCTTGACTTTTGCCATCCTGATCTTCCGCTCTCCGGCATTGTCAGTGAAACTGACGTCCGGGTTTTCCATGAAACGCAGGACGGATTTCCCGCGCTTCACGAGGCGTTCGTGCAGGTCATGCGCTTCGGACTTCGCGATCCGTCCCCGTTTCCCTTTCGGGCGCGGCGGGATTTCTGGCAGTTCCCTGCCGCCTTGGGTCAGGATGGTGCGGTACCGCTTGCGCACGGCCCGGCGGTCGGCTTCGGCCAGGGTCTTGGATTCGCTCTTATTGACCCTGCGGCAGGCCTCGCGCAGCAGTCTCTTCATCAGTCGCGCCCAGCGGAAGCCGTTAGCCTTGATCACGAAGGTCAGCTCGCGGAGGAGACAGCTTCCGCACAGCTGACAGCTGCACTGGCCGCAGCCTGGGTATGATGCCCGGCCGTCGTGGATCAGGACGCCCTTACAGCGCGGGATGATGCCGATCTCGTCGATCGCCTCCCGGCCACGCTTCCGGTGCAGGAACTTCATGGTCAGGGCCCCGTCGGTGATGACGCAGAGCTGTCAGCTCCTCCCGTCGACCCGGAAGCCGGTCTCGTCGGCATGAAGGGCCGGGCGTTGCGGAAGATGCGCTGCGGCGGCCTCTTTCCATGACGCGAGCGCGTCGTGAAGGCGCCGGACATAGCCGAGGCAGGTCGCCTCGGAGAGCCTGAGGCCGGAGATCGCCTGCACGAGCGCGACGGCCCGCCGCAGGGACAGCATGTGTGCGATCAGTAGGTTGATGACGAAGGCTCAGAGGCCGGCGCCGTACTGCAGAGGCCCCGGCATATCGTCGGGGAACCGGCCCTTGGTCCGGGCCCGGCAGTCCGGGCATTCCTTGATCTCGGCGTCGACGCGGCGCTCGACGACTTCGAACACGATGTCGTGCAGGACGCGGCGCTCCCGGTCGACGGAGTCGACGCCGGACAGGTCGGCGCCGCAGGCGTCGCAGGCCCCGACGGCGGCCGTCTCCTCGATGACAGTCTTCCGGAGGTTGCCGCCCGTCCGCAGGTTCGGCTTCGGACCCTTGCCGCTGCCGACGGCGCGCCGGGCGCTCTCGTCCTTATCCGTCTGCGACGGCGGGAGGCTGGAGTTCCCCGACCCCTTGCGCACGGTCTTCTCCATGAACACGGTCAGCATCAGCCGCATCAGCATCAGCAGGCCGCTGAAGAGCGCCTCGCACTCCGGGCTGACCTTGCCCTGCCCGCGGAGATCGTGGAACCGCTCCCGGAAGGCGTCGGACTCCTCGCGCAGCGAGACCTTGTTCACCGTCGCTGTCATTCCGCCTCTGCCGCCATGACCGCCGCCGGCCCCGCGAGCCGCTCGCCCTCGGGCATCGCCCTGTAGCGCCGCGCCCGGCTCTCCGCGTTGCGCTTGATGCGCCGGCGGTCGGTGAAGTTCCTGCCCGCGCATGTATGCCGGTGAGGCCGGCCCGGCGCGAAGTTGAACCATGGCTTCTCGATGACGACGCAGCGCTGGTTGTTGACTTGGATCTCGACCGAGCGCCAGCCGGCTGAGTGCGTGTCATAGAGCCGGGAAGGACAGCCGGAGACCATCACCCGGCAGGGCAGCGACTTCAGGATGCCGAGCAGCTCGACATGGTCGTCATCGGTGCAGTCGAAGCGGCAGCGCCGCCGCGACCTGCGCGTCGACTGCACATAGGGCGGGTCGCAGCAGCTGGCTCGCGGCCCTGGAACGGGAACCTCCTGAGAAAAGCCGGGGCGCAGCCACGGCGGAGTTCGACCGGGCAGTCGCATCGGAAGGCGTCGATCGCCCGGCGGTCAAGGTCGATGCCGATGTTGCGGATCGCCGGCGGCTTGCCGCTTCATGATCGCGCCGCCCCCGAGGAACGGCTCGATGTATGCGTCATGCGGGGGCATGGCCGCGACGATCGCCTGGCAGAGCCCCGTCGTCGCCTTCGATCCGTACCATGCCGCTGTCGCCGCCTCCGACGCGATTCGCCCCGATGGCCGGTCCATGGAATGCCCGCCCTATAGCGTCAAGAGAAAATCCCCGGCGGAACGGACAGAAAGCCGATGCCGCCGGACTCCTCGCACGGCACGGCTGAACACGCGCCCGCGGGCCGGAAAGGGAGACAAGCCGAGGACCGGACCGGTTCTTGCTAACCGGAAGCGCGTCAGGAAAAACGATCAATGATCAGCAGGGGTGAGCAGTTACAAAAACGATTTGAAATCGCATCTTACGCGGTTTTGGTGCATTCCGGCGGAGAAAAGCGGCGACTTCGCATACTCAATGGAGAATGTGCTCAGGGTCTATCAGCGGAAGTTCAGCGAGGACGAGGTTCTGGTCTGCACAGCCGAGGCGAGCAAGCAGCAGACGAAAGAGGTCCGCACGGCTTTACCGACCGCTCCCGGCCGGCCGGCGCGCTTCGACTGCGAATACGAGCGCAACGGGACGGCGAATCTGTTCATGGTTCATGCGCCGCTTTCAGGCCAGGGCATGTCAAAATCACCGACCGCCGGACGAAGAAAGATTTCGCCGGGATCCTCAGAGACATCGCCGACATTCACTTCCCCGGCAAAAAGATCGTGCTGGTCATGGACAACCTTAACACGCACAAACTGTCGGGTCTTTACTACGCTTTCCCGCCGGAGCAGGCTGGCAGGCTCTGCGAGCGTTTCGAGGTTCATCACACGCCGAAACACGGCAGCTGGCTGAACATCGCCGAGAGCGAAATCAGCGTGTTGAGCCGTCAATGCCTGTCCCGGCGCATCCCGGATCGGGAGACGCTCTGCCGGGAAGTCATGGCGTGGCAGGAAGCGCGCAATGCCGACCGGGCCCCGGTCAAACAGCGGTTCACCGCCGAAAACGCACGCATCAAACTGCATTCCCTGTAGCTATCAATTCAATAATGACCGACTACTAGCTGGCCGCTGGCCTGATCGCGACAAAGTGATTGTCTACAGGCCCTGGTAAGCCATGCTTGTGAAGCATCTTGTCGCCGATGCAGTCGGGCGGCAAATGCGGCTCACGGTTGTAGGTGTGCTGTCTATTATTCTGTCGCTGTGTATTCAGCTGCGCGTGTGATTACTGACCCCACATATCGTCTGTTCCATTTTCTAATTCACGGCCTTTTCCACATCTTGGCGGCCGAGCACACGCATGATGGCAACACCGTTGCCTTCAATACGGTAATAAATCGAGTGCGAGCGGTACACGCTCCTTCGATAGCCTTGCCGAATTTCATCGACAGCTTGGTATCGACGCGGATGGTCGGCCAGTTCCTGGAATCGCTTTTTCAGTCCGTCACAATATTGTTCAGATTGTTCCAAACCAAAATTGATAAGCCCATACAGCGCGATGTCGAGCAGGTCCTGTTCTGCTTCCGGCGCGAACTCATAACTAGGCATGCGACGCCCTGTGTTTTGCTTTCGCTTCTTCCCAAATATCGTCGACCGATTTTCCGCTATATCCATGTTCTTTGACGCTTTCCTCAGCGGCAATCAAGGCAGCCCGGATAGCTTCGATTTCTTCCGGTGTTTCCGTTTCCCGTGTCTGCCTCTCGCGGATCAACTCACGGATAATCTCGCTTTCATTGCCATACCGCCCGGTTTCAATCTGGGCTTTGATCCAGCTGTCTTGCCGGTCCGTTACGGAAATGCTCTTTTTAACCATTGGCATTGATCTATCCTCCGAACTTTGGGCACTATACGCCTACTTGGCAGTATAATCTACCCCGGTATTTTTTCAATTAGGTAGTGGACTCAATTATCCCCTTTGCGTCATTCCGCAGCAGGCAGCGGATGACGGTCAGGATGACAGCGGCGGCGAAGTTGCGGGCTCGCTTGTCAAAGCGGGTCGCGACCCGCCGGAACTCTTTGATTCTTCCGAAGAAACGCTCAATGACATTGCGCTTCGCATAGACAGCTTTATCCAGCGGCCGCTGCCGCCTGCGGTTCGACTTCGACGGAATGACGGCCCGGCAGCCGGCTTCCGCCGTTTGCTTGAGAACGGCCTCGGTGTCGTAAGCCTTGTCGGCGATCAGGACGCAGCCGGCTTCAAGGCCGTCAAGAAGGGGCGCCGCCTCGGCGCAGTCGGCGGCCTGCCCGGGCGACAGGCGCATGCGGCGCAGCCCGCCCTTGCCGTCGACCATGGCATGAATCTTCGCAGGCTGTCCGCCCCGGGAACGCCCGATCTCCTGCGGCTCGCCGTCCTTGCGCGACCCGGCGGCACAGCGGTGAGCGCGGATCGACGACGAGTCGATCATCCGGCTCCGCGGCGCCGGATCGCCGTCGTCCTTTTCGTCCGCGGCTTCTTCTTCCGCTTCTTCAAGTCGTTGAAGATCTTCAAGAATCTTCTGCCGGCGGCCCGATTCGCTCCAGCGGGTAAAACGGTTGTAACAGGTCGTGTAAGGCCCGTAACGCTCCGGCAAATCCCGCCATGGCATGCCGGTGCGCAGCACGAAAAATATCCTGGCTGTTACCTTACGGTCGTCCTTGCGCGGCGGCCCGGGCAGACCTTTCGGCATCACACGCTCCATCCGCTGCCATTGCTCGTCCGTCATATCATGCCGGCTGCCGATCATTTCAAATCTCCTTTGAGCATTCTCACCGCTGGTCGCGCGGCACTGTGCCGCAACCAGCTCAGCATGTCAAATATTTGAGGACACAACCTAGGGATTATGTAGTGCCTGCCCGAAAAGTTTTTGTTTATCATTTTTAGTATTTTGATGTGTTTTTCGGTTGTGAATAATTAGCGTTTTCGTTAAAAATCCGGTGATTCAGCCCTGATCGGGGCAATCTTCGCCGCGTTTTTCACTTAGAGAACAGTATGAGACGTCTGATCAAACCGGCCCGCCTCGGCACGAAGGCTATCGAAACTTTGAAAATGGCTCAATTTACAAATCGTATGCACGGCCTTTCGGTTCCCGCAGAAAAAATGTGCGGGAGGAGGCGTTTTTCAGCCCAACATACTGATAATACTGCAGAATAATTGTCGAAGTATCTGGTAAAACCGCTTGTGATCTATGACATCTATCCCTTTGTATATAAATACATTACAGTATGGATGCATACGATTTGTAAATTGAGCCTTGAAAATTGATCTGAAGTCGCGGGATGACATCGAGAACGTGCTCAGGGGCATGCAGCATCTCTATGTCAATCGCTGGAGCGACTTTCAGCGGATTTTCGATGAAGAGTTCTTCGCCGATGTCGACTGGAACAACGGTCGCCCGTACAACTATGAAATGCATAACCGGGTTCAGCCGGCGGCTCTCTGTCAGAATCAAGCTGTAGCAGATGCGGCAAGTGCCCGGCAAATGCGTTTCCGGAAGCTGCAGGGCTATTTAGTGCCTGCTAGAAAACCCGTAACACGCTGAATATGTAAGAAGAATTGCAGTATCTGGGGAACGAAGAATCATCAATTATGATGTTGTGATTGCCCGTTCAGGCTGGAATCAGCGTGAATCTGGTCAAGACAGGAAAATCTTCGTTCACTGAAAGCAGTAAATCACTTTTTGAATTCAATTGGTTATAGGTTTTCTGGCAGGCACTATTTAATTGTCGGCCCGGCGATCGGCGTTTGCTGATTTTCAGCCCAGCTATTCTGTTTTCGATGCGGTAAGCTTCCGGCTGTTATGATTCTTCCGTCCCCGGATTCCGGGAATGTCCCACTTGGTGTTGAACTTTGATACAGGCGGTGTTGCCTTCCCCGAGCATCAGCTCGGGGATTTTCTGAAGAAAAGGAAGCAATGCCATGAAGACCATCAGCACATTCCCCCGCGCCTCCGCCAGCGCTTCGAACATCAACGCGCTCGTCGAAGAGGCGTACGAAGACGTGACCGAGAGTTTCGCCGGGGATGTCCCGATCGCGACGCGGTATGACAAGACCGATACCAGCTTCGCGGCGGCGATCTATCTGGTCGCCGGTCTGATTGCGGCAAAATGACTGTCCACAGGCCCTAGTCCGTCATTGTTGAATTGACAGCTACAGGGAGTGCGGTTTAATGTGCGCGTCTTCGGCAGTGAACCGCTGTTTGACCGGGGCCGGGTCGGCATTGCGCGCTTTCCGCCATACCGAAACATCACGACAAAGCGTCTCCCGGTCTGGGATGCGCCGGGACAGGCACTGACGGCTCAGCACGCTGATTTCGCTTTCGGCGATGTTCAGCCGGGTGCCGTGTTTCGGCGCATGATGAACCTCGAAACGCTTGCAGAGCCTGACGGCATGCTCCGGCGGGAAAGGTGAGATCCCGGACCCGGAAAGCCGTCACGGCGTTGAAAGCGAGGCATTTGCGCAGGTCGTCGGCGTCGTTCAGCCTGCGGTCTTCGATCCGCGTTCCGACTTTCAGGGCGTGGAAGAAATGTCCGATCCGCCGGCGGAGTCCGTACCAGCGGAGCACGGCCCGGGCATTCTCCAAGCCGGGCTTGCCTTGGCCGGTCAGCAGGAGCCGGTCAAGGGCCTCGCCCTTTCTTTTGGCCGCCGGCGGTGGGTTCTCCTCCCTGGCCGAGACCGCGAGCATGCGCAGCGGCATCCCGCCCGCGTCCTTCGGCGGCATCAGGTCGACCTCCAAGCAGCGCAGCGTCAGACGGACCCTGTGCCCGGCGCGCCGGGCAGGGCCGCCGCAGGCCGGCGTCTCGATCGTCCGCATGCCGACCGGCTCGGCCTGCCTGACTTGCTCATGCAGACCCCGGACTTCCCCGTTTCCGACGATGACGCGCCGCCGCACCGATCTGTGCGCCCGCGCCAGATCCCGGCTTCTTTATCCCGGGCGCACAGAAGATACTGGAAGCCGCCTTCCCGGTCGCAGACGGAGACGACCCGGGTTCCAGGGCAGGCCGCCTCAAGCTCCTTCACCCGGTCGAGCCCTTCCGACCAGCGGACGCTGTCCTTTTCCTCGTCCCGGCGGAAGTCGGCGTCCAGCGGGAACATCCCCCATCGGACGACCCGCGACATTGACCGCTGTTCCGGCATGGGCGAGGATTCCCTTCGCCCCCTTGCCGCCGCCCCCGAGACTGTCGAGGCCTTCAGCCGCGGCGAGGCCGTCATAGTTCAGCGTCGTCGTGTCCTGAATCACCGGCACGAAGCGTTCCGCCCGGCATCTTTCGACCGTCTCTTCGAAATGCGGCCCGATGATATGTGCTGTTTTCACTCCCGGGTTCGATGATATACAGCAGGCCGCCTGTTGTTCCGCCTTGCCGGGGAAAATTTCCGGAAGGGGCCTGCCGAGACGCTTTCACCGCGCCGCGACTGTCGCGGCGATACGCCGCTGGATCCGCCCGTCCGTATACGTGCCGCGGGCGTATTCACGCTCGGACTGTTCACCCTCGGCGGGCAGCGGATCGGACCAGCCCGGCGGACGGCGCGGCTCGCGGCACGGCGTTCCGCGCCAGTCCGGCTCCAAAGGTTTCAACCGGACCGCCCGGCGGATGCCGGAACGCCGTCCCGAAATCGGCTGTGGGCAGCGGCGCCCTGCCCATTAGTCATAAAAGGTGTCATCACAAGTGCGCCAGCCGACGCTTGGCCGCAGCGATTCCGTGATTTCCCGCTCAGCTGATTTTTTCAGCGCGGAGGCTTGACAAACTCCCTCGGGGCATCCATGTTCTCCGCCATGGAATACACGCCGCTGCCGATTCGTTCAACCCTCGGGCAGCCCGGCGCCTTGGCGCGGCTGCAGCCGATTCTTGACCGGTCCCCTTGCCGATGGGCCGGAGTGCGGGAGGTCTGCGGCGTTTTCGCCCTCCGCGACGGGCGCGGACGCCTGCGGCTGCAAAGCTGTCTGTCGGCCCTCGAGGCGCTGGAAAGGGCCGGGCGGATCACGCTGCCTCCGGCGCGTCCGTGGCCGGCGAGCCTGGCGCCGCGCGCCGACCCCCGGGAGCTTCCGGCCCCGCCGCTGCCGGCGGTTCCCGACCGGGCCGGCCTGATCGCCGGCTTGGCGGCGGTTCCGGTCGAGGACGCCGCCGGGAAGCGTCTTCAGTCGGCGATGACCGCCCGGGAGCATCCTCTCGGTCCGGTCAAGGCCGCGGGCTGCCAGATCCGCTATTTTCTCGTCGCCGGAGAGGACGTGCTCGGCGGTTTCCTGTTCGCCGCCCCCGCCCGGGCGCAAAACGCCCGCGACCGCTGGATCGGCCAGCCGCGGAACAGCGCGAGGCGAACCGCTGCCGGGTCATCTGCATGGCCCGCTTTCTGCTCCGTCCCGCTCCCGGACGGTGCCGCAACCTCGCCTCCCGGGCCTTGGGCCTGTGCCTGCGGCGCGTCGGGCGCGATTATGAGCGGATTTACGGTCTGCGTCCGGTTCTCGTCGAGACCTATGTCGGTCCCGGACACAGCGGCGCCAGTTGCCGCGCGACCGGATGGAGCCGGGCCGGCGTCACCGCCGGACGCGACCGGAACCGCCGGCCGGTGCCGCCGAAGGAGGTCTGGCTGCGCCCGCTCTGCAAGGACCAGTGCCGCCGGCTGGGAGCGCGGGTCGAACCGCTGGCTCCTCATGACGGCCTTGACAGCGCCGGCTGGGCCGGGCAGGAATTCGGCGGGGCCGATCTCGGCGACGCCCGTCTGACCAGGCGTCTCGTCGCCTCCGCGGCTCTGCTGGGCCGGTCGTTCTCGAAGACCTTTTATACCGCGGCCCATGGGAACAGCGCGATGACGACAGGATATTACCGCTTGATCGAGCATCCCGACACGGCCGCGGTCTCGGCGCAGGCGATCCTCGGGCCGCACCGCGGGCGGACCCGCCGGCGGATTCAGGGACAGGACACGGTTCTTCTGATCCAGGACGGCACCGACGTCAACCTGGCGACGCACGGCCGGTGCGAGGGGCTGGGTATGATCTCGCGCAATAAAGGGGCCGAAGGCACGCTCGGTCTGCATCTTCACTCGACCTTCGCGGTCTCGGCGGACGGCATCCCGCTGGGCGTGCCGCGCATCGAGTTCGATGCCCCGCCGGACGGCGGGCCGAAGACCCTGCGCTGGGTAAGGGCCCTTGACGACAGCGCCCGGCTGGTCGACGGGCTGAGCGATGTCCGCGCCGTCGCGGTGATGGACCGGGAAGGCGACGCGTTCGAGGTTTTCGACGCATGGCGACGCCTGAACGGCCGGATCGACATCCTGATCCGCGCCGGCCGGGACCGCAGTCTCGGCAAGGGGTGCCGCAGGCTGTTCGCCCGCATGCGCCTGCAGCCGGTCAAAGACCGGATGCGGCTTCAAGCGCCGCGCCGGTCGCCGCGCCGCGCCGCGCGCGGTCAGCCCGCCTTTCCCGGCCGCGCCGCGCGCGATGCGGTTTGCGGTCTGCGCTGGAAAACGCTGGACCTGCCGGTTCCCGAAAAGCAGCGTCCGCGGCTGGGAGCGCAGTCGGTCCGCCTTGCCGTGGTCCATGTGCGGGAAACCGCGCCGCCCGCCGACGGATCGGAACCCGTCGAGCAGTTCCTTCTGACATCGCTGCCGGTGACCTGCTCCGCGGAGGCCCGCGAAGTGACCCGCTTCTATCAGCTCCGCTGGCGGATCGAGGACTGGCACCGCGTTCTCAAAACCGGATGCGCCGTGGAGAAAACCGCGCACCGCGCCCGCGAACGCGTCGAACGCGAAACCGCGCTGCGCGCCGTCATCGCCTGGCGGCTGCTGACCCTCGCTCTGCTCGGACGCGAAACGCCCGATCTCGAACCCTCCGCCCTGTTCTCGGAAACCGAAATCGCGGTGATGGCGGACTACGCCGACGCCCTGCGTCTGCCGCCGCCCGGCGATCTCGGAACGGCGGTCGCGATGCTCGCCCGGATGGGCGGATATCTCGGCCGCAAATATGACGACCCCGCCGGCGCTCAGACCGTCTGGGAAGGTTACGCCTTCCTCTCCCATGGCGCCGCCGCCGTCGAGCGCGCGCTTGCTGCCGGCCGGGGAAGCCGCGTGGCGAAACTTCTCGCTCAAGGCTGAATATCAGCCCCGAACCGTCCCTCGCAGACCGGAAAACGCGCCCGGACCGGGCGGAAGACGGCGGAATCGCCGCCCGCCGGAACCACTTGTGATGACACCTTTTATGACTAATGGGCAGGCTGCGCCGGCGCACCGCGCGATAGCGCTGGCCAAAGAATCGAGTTCACTGCGCACGGCTTCATCTGTGATGAGGACCGCTGCAGGGACTGTGCGCACCATCTGCCGCACAACCTTTCCTGCCCGACGAACGCCGCCCGAGACCGGGACGCGCTCGACGCGATCCTTATCCCGCCCGGCGGATGAACCGCCGCTCCTGACCCGTGCGATGCCGCGGGAACGCGCCGCCGGACGGCGCGGCGGCGCAGCCGTGCCCGGACACTACGGAAAGCGCGCCTGGACAGCCCTGATGCGCTGGCAGCGGCTGCTGAAACCGGCGCACGGAGAACCCGGAGAGCCTCAAGCACGCCCGTTCCCCGCCGCATCAGCACTCCAGGCCCGACAATAAAATGGTCCTGATGGGCATGTCTTTATTTGTTGATAACTCATCCCGGAGCGCTTATTCAATGCGGCAATTGCTCCCCGCCGGACTCGCCGAAAGGCCCCGGCGGGGTTATTTGTCGGGACGGGTATGACATGCCGGTAGAGGCTGTAACGAAACGGACCATATCGTTCATCGACGGCCAGAACCTGTTCCGGCATGCCAAAGACGCCTTCGGCCACCATCACCCGAACTACGATCCGAACAAACTCGCGGCAGCAGTGTGCGCGACCAACGGCTGGGCAGCTGCCGGCGTTCGCTTCTATACAGGTGTTCCCGACGCCGCGAGGAACCCGGCGTGGCACGGCTACTGGACGCGGCGCCTGACCGCAACGAGCCGCGCCGGGATTCTCGTGACCTCGCGGAAACTGCGCTATCGGGTCGAGCGGGTCCGCCTTCCGGACGGTACGACGCATAGTGTGCCGGCACAGCGCGAGAAGGGAATAGACCTTCGGATTGGTCTCGACGTGGTGCGAATGGCTCGCAACGGCACTCTCGATGTGGCTGTGATATTCAGCCAGGACCAGGATTTGGCGGAGGTGGCCCGGGAAGTCCGCGAAATAGCACGGACCCAAGGGCGCTGGCTGAAGGTCGTCTCCGCATTCCCGCACGGGGAGCAGGCAACCCCGGAGCGCGGCATCAATGACACAGACTGGTTCCGTCTGGACCGGGCCTTCTACGACGCCTGTCTCGACCCGAGGGATTATCGTCCGCGTCGCAGACAAACCTGAATTCGGCGGTTGATGTTGGTCTGGATTGGCTGAAGTCATTGGAGACCGGGCGAACGAGCGGATTGGCAGGGGCCCGCGAGGATCACCCATCGGGTAAAAGTCCTGGCCAGTGCGGGCGGTCGCCCGTGAGGCCGTGAAGGTGGACACCTTCGGCGGCCCGGTTCATGTCGAACGAGACCCGGACGCGACGGTTATGGTGTCCAGGAGTCGCCACAGCGCGGATAATGAAGGAGCGAGCGGCAGGACGGAACAGTTCGATGGGCACGGTTCTCGAAGATGCCACAAGCGACACCATCGACGCGCAGCACATACGCCGGCGCGTCGATGACTGGGAAGAGCGGCTGAACGGGATCTTCTCTGCAATCAGCGACTGGTTGCCGGACGGGTGGGAGGCCCGCCGGGGCGCACCGGTCGTCATGCACGAGGAGCTGATGCGCAAGTTCGGCGTCGCTGCGAAACGGATGCCGACGCTCGACCTCCGGGATCGTGCGGGCCGTCAGGCCAGGCTCGTTCCGTGTGGACTGCGGATCATCGGCAGCGACGGCCGCGTGGATCTGAAGCGGGACGGGCACCGCTGCTTGGTAGTCGACATGCCCGGGAATTTCGCGGCGCCCGACTGGTAGGCCGCGCCTGCCGAGCATCCGGTGCGCGCGAGGCGGTCAGCGAAGACTGGCTGAAGCGCGTCCTGCGTTGACCGGTCTGGATCCCATTGCCGCACTGTTCCAGCAGGTCGACAATTCACTGGAAGACTTGCGCGAGCAGCACGAAGCGGCCGGTGAGGCTGAGGAGCGCGACCGTAAACGCATCTGCCTCATCGCGCCTGTCGAAAATACGCCCCAAAAACTGAATGCTGGGAACTGTATTCTGGGTCGGATTCTGTCTGAAATCGACGAAGACGGTTGCAACACCAGCTTCTTCGAGCTTTTCGATAGGCTCAATTTACAAATCGTATGCATGGCCTTTTGGTTCCGGCAGAAAAAATGTGCGGAACGAGGCATTTTTCAGCCCAACATACTGATACTACTGCAGAATAGTTGTCGAAGTATCTGGCAAAACCGTTTTGTGATCTATGACATCTATCTCCTTGTATATAAATACATTACAGTATTGATGCATACGATTTGTAAATTGAGCCTTTCGATAATCCCGCTTTCCTGCGCCTTCAGAAGGTTCCCCAAATTCATGATCACGACCTCGGTGCCCAATGCAACGACAGCTTCAAGGTTCCATTCATCCGAATATGGACTGCCGAGACTCGGGATATCTGCCGCTTCAGGGAAGATTTACCGATATTTGCTGTATGCATCCGGATCATAATATTCCGTCCCCGGGACTTCCGCCCGGCTGCAGGAAAGACGTGCGAGAACGAGGCCGAACTCGCTGGGATCGAGCATCCATGTTCCGACTCAAAGGCGTTCCGGGGAAAAATTCAGCCCTTATTTCCTTTGTCACAAAGCTTTTGCACATTTTCTCCACAGAACATCCGCCCGTTCAGGAGGCCGGTGCAGCCGCCGAATCGGCCGGTCCGGAGCGCAGCTTGGCGTTCCGGACGCGGACGGGGCGCGTTTTTCCCAGGCGCACCGTTCACGCAGCAGCCTGTTCGCTAGGTAGTGGACTCAATTATCCCCTTTGCGTCATTCCGCAGCAGGCAGCGGATGACGGTCAGGATGACAGCGGCGGCGAAGTTGCGGGCTCGCTTGTCAAAGCGGGTCGCGACCCGCCGGAACTCTTTGATTCTTCCGAAGAAACGCTCAATGACATTGCGCTTCGCATAGACAGCTTTATCCAGCGGCCGCTGCTGCCTGCGGTTCGACTTCGACGGAATGACGGCCCGGCAGCCGGCTTCCGCCGTTTGCTTGAGAACGGCCTCGGTGTCGTAAGCCTTGTCGGCGATCAGGACGCTGCCGGCTTCAAGGCCGTCAAGAAGGGGCGCCGCCTCGGCGCAGTCGGCGGCCTGCCCGGGCGACAGGCGCATGCGGCGCAGCCCGCCCTTGCCGTCGACCATGGCATGAATCTTCGCAGGCTGTCCGCCCCGGGAACGCCCGATCTCCTGCGGCTCGCCGTCCTTGCGCGACCCGGCGGCATGGCGGTGAGCGCGGATCGACGACGAGTCGATCATCCGGCTCCGCGGCGCCGGATCGCCGTCGTCCTTTTCGTCCGCGGCTTCTTCTTCCGCTTCTTCAAGTCGTTGACGATCTTCAAGAATCTTCTGCCGGCGGCCCGATTCGCTCCAGCGGGTAAAACGGTTGTAACAGGTCGTGTAAGGCCCGTAACGCTCCGGCAAATCCCGCCATGGCATGCCGGTGCGCAGCACGAAAAATATACTGGCTGTTACCTTACGGTCGTCCTTGCGCGGCGGCCCGGGCAGACCTTTCGGCATCACACGCTCCATCCGCTGCTGTTGCTCGTCCGTCATATCATGCCGGCTGCCGATCATTTCAAATCTCCTTTGAGCATTCTCACCGCTGGTCGCGCGGCACTGTGCCGCAACCAGCTCAGCATGTCAAATATTTGAGGACACAACCTAGAACTGCCAGCTTGCGCATGACGGTGACAAGGGCGACCTTATGACATTTCCCCGGCTCGGTGAGCCGGTCATAGAATTCGGACATATCCTTACTGGCACACAGCCGCTGAAGCCGCCATGCAGAGCCCGCGCCTCAGGCGGAAGCGTCCGCCCTGAACGCGCCGGGCACCTTTCTTCGCGCCGCTGTCGCGGGCGAATGGGGCGATCCAGGCGAGAGCCGCTGGCTATCGAGCTGCCCGAGTTCCGGCACTGGCAGAGCAGAGCGGCGGCCGTGACCGGTCCGATCCCGGGGGCGGACATTAGGATGCGGTAAGCGCGGGCCTGGCCGGGATCGCTCTATTTCCCCGTTCTCAAGACCGGAACCCGCATCGAGGACCGGCGCCTCGACGATGCCGATGACCTGCGCGAATGCCTAGTAGTCTGACACAGTGATAATGATGGTAATCGTGGTTTGGCGGACGTCCTGATTTCCAGTGTTGACGCTCCGTTGAAGTTGCAGCAGAAGCCTCAGTCTGAACGAAGACAAATGCTGTCGGCCGGGTATTTCAGCCGGATTCTGAGCAGGAATCCAGCGGCTGAGGCCTGTTTCGCGGCGGCGGCGATTACAAGAGGCGGGAAGCTATGACGGATCAGCAGGAACAAATCGGACGCAAGATACAGCATGTGCGGCTCGAAGATAATGAACGGGCTGAATCAGAGGAGATCGTTTCATCCGGCCGCGGTTCGGCCGAGCGGCGGCGGCGGGCGCATATTCTTCTTCTCACGGATGAGAACCGGAAGAGCGGCGCGCGCGCCGATGCCGACGCCGCCGATTCTGTCGGGGTCGGCACGGCGACGGTCGAGCGGCTCCGCCGGCGTTTCGTCGAGGAGGGTATGGCGGCCTCAGGCGCAAGCCGCATTCGAACCGCGTTCCTCCGAAGCTTGACGGCGAGGGCGAGGCGAAGCTGACGATGATCGCCTGTTCGGAACCTCCCGAAGGGCGTTCCTCACAGCCGCTGGAGCTGCTCGGCGAGCGGCTGGTCGCGTTGAATGTCGTTGACAGCATTTCCCGGGAGACGGTCAGGAGGACATTAAAAAAACGATTTGAAACCGCATCTTACGCGGTGTCAGTGCATTCCGGCGGAGAACAGCGGCGACTTCGCATGCTTGATGGAGGATGTGCTCAGGGTCTGTCAGCGGAAATTCAGCGAGGACGAGGTCCTGGTCTGCACAGCCGAGGCGAGCAAGCAACAGACGAAGGAGGTCCGCACGGCTTTGCCGACCGCTCCCGGCCGGCCGGCGCGCTTCGACTGCGAATACGAGCGCAACGGGACGGCGAATCTGTTCATGGTTCATGCGCCGCTTGCGGGCCAGGGCATGTCAAAATCACCGACCGCCGGACGAAGAAAGATTTCGCCGAGCTCCTCAGGGATATCGCCGATATTCACTTCCCCGGCAAAAAAATCGTGCTGGTGACAGCCAACCTTAACACGCATAAGCTGTCGAGTCTTTACCATGCTTTTCCGCCGGAGCAGGCCGGCAGGCTCCGCAAACGTTTCGAGGTCTGTCATGCGCCGAAACACGGCACCCGGCTGAACATCGCCGAGAGCGAAATCAGCGTGCTGAACCGTCAGTGCCTGTCCCGACGCATTCCCGACCGGAAGACGCTCTGCCGCGAGGTTTCGGCATGGGAAAAAGCGCGCAACGCCGACCCGGCCCCGGTCAAACAGCGGTTCACCGCCGAAGACGCGCGCACTGAACTGCATTCCCTTTAGCTGTCAATATAACAATGACAGACTACTAGTCTTCGACGCCGTTCTCGCTCAGCGCGTCCTTGATGTCGACGGCGCCGCACGGGGAAACCCGGGGCAGCCGGCGGATCAAGTCATGTCCATGGAAGAAATCCAAACCTTGCTTATGTTGCTCGCATACCGCCGCATCCGCCCCCGCTCTCAGCCCTGACGGGCTCCCCGCATCCCGGGCATTCGCCGTTAACCTCGGACGCCTGGCCGCGTTCATTCCGTCGAAGCGGCAGCCGCTCCCGGGAATGCAAAAACTCCGGCAGGGAATGAAAGTCCTCATGGCCGCGAAAGAAACCGTCCGGGCTGAACAGATCTATGAAGAATCAGAGGAGTTAAGTGTGATATAATGACAGCCCCCAAAGGCTGTCTCCATTGCCAGCCGCAGGGCTTTGGCACCGACACGGGAGCCACGTTCAAGATGGGGTAACAGCGCTTCGGCAGCGGCAAAGCACGCACGCGCAGGATCACAGGCCGCAGGTGATACCGCGGCCACAGGGCAGTCAGAATGTTAATGGGAAACCTCATGGGCAAACGTGCCCGCTCCGAGACGGAAGTCCCGGCGCAGACACGCAATGGAAAGGGAAACCCGGTAAGAGCCGAAGCCCTAACCGGCCGAGATACACACCGCCGAAGGCCCCCTTCACCGCATCTCTCTCGCTCTATGCGATCTTGAAATTTGCCCCCGGAAAGGATATCTTACCCACGTCTTACCGCGAGGCGCCGCCATGTCTGCATATAACTCATTGACCACCACCGTTTCCACCAAAGGGCAGATCGTTCTGCCCCGGTCCGTCCGGCAATCCCGCCATTGGGAACCAGGCACCAAGCTGATTGTGGAAAACACGCCCGATGGTGTACTGCTTAAACCTGCGCCCGTGCTTGAGGAAACCAGTGACGACGAAGTGTTCGGGATGCTGAACTGGAGAGGTGCGCCCAAGACACTTGATGACATGGACGCTAGTGTTCTGGCTGAAGCGAAGCGGCAACATGAAGGCGATTGACACCAATATCGTGGTGCGGTTTTTGACAGGTGAGGATCACACGCAAACCGAAATCGCCCGCAAGCTTGTTTCGAGCAAAGATGTCTTTGTAGCTGTAACAGTTTTTCTGGAAACGGCATGGGTACTGCGCAGCGTCTATGGCTTTGCGCGGGCCGATGTGATCCGGGCCCTGCGCGCGTTCGCTGGGCTGCCATCGGTGGAGTTGGAAGACCCGGACCGCGCTGTTCAGGCGTTAGACAATACCGAGAATGGCATGGATTTTGCCGATGCCTTGCACCTGGGGGCTGCGGATCACTGCGACGCGTTTCTGACTTTTGATCGGAAGTTTATTCGCGCGGCGGAGAGCGGCGGCGTTCCGGTGGTGGAGCCGTCGTAAACAGAACAGGCAGGCCGCGCCTGACGGGGACAGCGATGCAGACTTCGTAACCTCTGTCGTGCAGCGATTGATGAACCGCCGCACTGCGTGCTTTCTCAGAAACCTGTCGGTAACTAGTCAGGTAGATTTTTTCGCTTGACTCTGTTTTGTCCGTGTGATTGAATCGCTTGCTGAGAAATCAAGAAACGACATTGAGCGGAACGGCGCAAGCCGCGGATAAGCAGGATATGAGTTCAGATAAGTTTTCAGCGGAGCGGGTCCGATGACCGGCGGCATTCCGGCGGCGGCGCGGGACAGGGCCGCCGGTCCGTATTTCGGCCGAGCCGGTTTCAAAGCGAGACTTGCCGCGGCTGTCGCGGACCGTGACGCTGCTTTCGCGGACCGTGACGCTGCTTTCGCCGAGCGTGATACGATCGCTGACGAGCGCGATGCCGCCGTTGCCGAGCGCGATGCCGCCGTTGCCGAACGCGATGAAGCCGCCGCGGCGCTTGCGGCTGCGCAGGGCCGCGTTTCCGAGCTTGAGCGGCGTCTGGGAATGAACAGCGGCAAAAGTCATAAGCCGCCGTCGAGCGACGGGTTTTCCAAGCCGGCGCCGAAGAAAAAAGCTTCGCCGGGGCGCAGGCCGGGCGGGCAGCCCGGTCATAAGGGGACGACGATGAGCCTTGTCGAGACCCCGGACAGGGTCGAGGATCATCATCCCGATATCTGCCGCGGATGCGGCGCGTCCCTCGCCGGGGCGGCATCGGAGGGGTATGTCCGGCGGCAGGTCACGGACATCCCGCCGGTCGCGCTGGAGACCGTTGAACACCGGGTTCACAGCGCGGTCTGTTCCGGCTGCGGGGCGGTGAGCGCTGGCCGCTTTCCGGAGGGCGTGAAGGCCCCGGCGCAGTACGGTCCGGGGGTGCGTTCGACGGTGCGTTACCTGTCGGCGGCGCAGATGATCCCGCGCCGGCGGCTGGCCAGGCTGATGAAAGACCTGTTCGGCGCATCCTTGTCCCCGGGAACGGTTTCCGCTTTGCTCGACAGCGGCGCCGGGAGGTTTTCCGGTTTCGCCGAGCATGTCGGCGCGGCGGCGGCGAGGGCCGCGGTCAAGCACATGGATGAGACCGGGGTCCGCGTCGACGGCAGGCTCCGCTGGGTTCACGTCGTGTGCACGGAGCTTCTCAGTTTTTTCCGTCTCGGCGAAAGCCGCGGCGATGTGACCATGGACGCGACCGGCATCGCGGTTCATGATTTCCAGCAGCCTTACTGGAAGATAGTCGGCGTGAGCCATGCGCACTGCATCGCTCACCTCCTGCGCGAACTCGAGGCTCTGACGGAGTTTCACGGCGAGCCTTGGGCGGCGGAGATGAGCGGGCTGCTTCAACGGGGCGTGCACGAAGTCAACGAGGCAGCCCGCGCCGGGGAAACGCTGTCCGCGGAGGCGGCGGACCGGATTGAAAGAGAATATGACAGGATCATCGCCGACGCCGACGCCTGGCACGAAGCGCTGCCGCCGCTGGCCGGCGGGAAGCGGAAGCGGCGCGGGAGACGGAAAAAACGCAAGGGCCTGAACCTCGTCCTGCGGCTGCGGGATCATCGGGCGGGCGTCCTGATGTTCACGCGGAACCCGGCGGTGCCGGCGACGAACAACCAAGCCGAGCGGGACCTGCGGATGCTGAAAGCATATCTGAAAATATCCGGCTGTTACCGGAGCGAGCGCGGCGCCCGCAACCATGCGGTCATGCGGACGCTGATCGAAACCGCCCGAAAGCAGGGCTGGGACGTCCTTGACGCGCTCCGGGCGGATCCGGAAGAACTGAAACTCCGGCTGGTCGATTCCTGAAGGAGCTCCGCTCCTGAATCCCGTTCCTCTGAAAACATTCCAATGACCGCCGGCGGCGGACGACCCCTCTCCGGGAACCTGACTAGTTACACCTGTCGATCGCACGGAAGCCCGAACGGTCGTTTTTGAACCGGCGCGGCGTGCACATCAATCATTTGCTTATAGCTGAGCCTGCGCATATTTTTGTCACGTTCCTATGCTCCTGTTCTCATGGTTATTCGGATCGTGATCCAAGCAGCTGTTCAGGACTCAGCAACCGGGAAGGCCCGGGCCAGCTGCGCTCGATCACGGTTTTTTCAACCCAGGCTGTATCGGCTCGACCCGGCCTGACAGGGACATTCGCCCCGCCTCCCCTTGCTGGCAGCAGCCGGCAAGGGGAACCCGCAACAGGATAGCAAGGCTGCCGATGAGCGATGAAATGAAAGTTTGCTACAGCCTCGCGCCGAGCAATCTCTCTGGATGACTCCTTATGGAATTATCCTTGGTTTGATTCATATGAGGCTGTTGAACAGGTCGGAAAAGGTGTCGCAGCTCGGCGTGCCGTGCTTCAGATCCATGAACTCAAGTGGGAAGCCCTTCTTGATTTTGCCGTATTCGATTTTATCCGTCGCATGTTTCGCCTCCTGACACGACGGTCAGGAGAGCGGTCATGAGCATTTCGTGAAAGTCGTGCCGCACAGCGTTGCTGCGACGGGAATCAGCGATGCCGTTGGAAATATGAGATAAATCATCTGTCTGCCTCTGTTTGAATTATTGATGCCTTGACAAAACAAAATGCGCTGATTGGGAAGCAGAGAAACTCAAAAACGAAAGCCTTGGCACGGCCGTGAATGGCAATGAGAAGCCAAGTCGGTTCTGCCGTAATGAATATGTATTCGAAGTCGAACTCCTCCGATAAAGCATTGAAACCACGCTCAAAAACACCCGATAGCGTGGGTGTAAGACATATATTTGTTTGCATTTCTGTATTCGATGTATATTCTGAAGTTCAACGAATGCCGAGTGTTTGAAACGGCGGGAACACAGCCGATGCTCGGGATCATGAGGTTTTGAGCGGAGGACCATATCACAGCATCGAAACAGTCGTGCGGTTCGGATATCCGTCATCCCGATGCGGTGGCGTATCTGAAGGGTTTGAGTTCACAGGACAGCCGGGGGGCATCGGTTGTCCGGTCGAATGCCGATGGGTCGGTCAGTCATGATCAGCTCGCCGAGGGTGAAGTGCAGGCAGCGCATATCCGTTCATCGGCGCGTCGCCGGGCCGCGGGCCGTCCGATGCGGCGGCGGAGGATGAGGATTTGTATGCGGCTCTGATGTCGGCGGAGCCGGATCCAGATCATGTGGAATGCCGGTTGCGGGAGGCTTCGCAGCTGCAAGCGGGGCAGCGGTTGAAGGGGGTGCCAGCGCGCGTGGATGAGGAATGGCCGGCGCCGCGCTGCCCGAAGTGCGACCGGCCGATGACCCGGCAAGGTCGGCGCTCCAAGGTGCTGGATACACGGTCAGGGGCGGCAGCAGTGTCGCGCCGCTGCTGGTGTTGTCGCATATGCTGGACGGGTTGCTATCCGTCAGCCCGGCGGCTGGGACTGGCCGGCTGCGGTTATACGCCCGGCATGGCCCGGATGACAGCGACGGCGGTGCAGGATCGGAGTTTTGATTCGGCGGCCCGAGCGCTTCAGGAACTGTCAGGCATCCCTGTCATCTCGCGTACGCTGGCACGTCGGACACACAAATCAGGCAAGGAGATTCAAACCTTTGAGCGCACGGAGGTCGCAGAGGGCATGCCCGCCTCGGAGCGGCTGTATCTGTCGGTCGACGGCACTGGCGTTCCGATGCGCGCGTCCGAGACAGCCGCCGCTCGGGTCGGCAGGCGGACGGTTCCGCCCGGACGCGGGAGGCTGAGCCAGCGACTGCATATACGGCTGATCAGTACGATCCGAAGACCGGCGATGTCCGCAAAAACGATGACTGTCAGACATTCAACTGCCGGATTGACAGCGCCGCGGCCTCCGGACGCGGTGAGCGTTCGGACTTCGTTCAGCGCCTGGATCGGGATGCGCGCCGGTATGGTTTGTACAAGGCCCGGGAACTCGTCATCATTTCGGACGCGGCCCGATGGATCGTGTCGAGTTGCCGCGCCTTGTTCGCATCCCGGAAGGTGACCTGCATCCTGGATATCCATCATGCCTTGGAGTATCTGACGGCGGCCTTGAAGGACATGGATCTGCCGGCCGATGCGCGGCGGTGTCAGTTCGCCCGTTTCAAGGCGCGGCTCCAAACCGGACGGGTTCGTGATGTGATCGCTGAGTCAGCACGGCATCCGGGACCTGCGGTGCGGGAATGCTGCCGATACTATCGTGCGAGCTGATGGCGCATGCGCTATGACGAGTACCGGCGGCGGACTGTGCCCTCAGGGTCGGGCGTGGTCGAAAGCGGGTGCAAGCAGGTCGTGGCCGTGCGTATGAAGCGGGCGGGATGTCACTGGTCAAAAGCCGGGGCTGATGCCGTGCTGGCCCTGAGATGCTGCCTGATGAACCGTCAGTTCACTGACTTTCTCGACCAGCGGGCACGGCAGGCTGCGACGGCATGAACAATTAAATGTCTTGCACCCCGAAAGCGGCTGGCGGCGGAACCGCCTGTACACGCTGTGCTGCTTGCCGAAACGCGGCGGAAGATCGCGCCAAGGAGCACCCGTCCGGATGCGCCAAAGCACAGCCTCAACGAAAAGCCGGTTGTCCGCCGCGGTGACACCGGGGTCGGTCGCTTTGCCGGGAAAAAGCGGTTCGATCCGCTGCTGCATTTTATCAGTCAGCATGGTTCTGTCGGCGTTCATTCATCTCTCTGCTCCTCTTGCCTGCGGCGCCGCTCCGGCACTCGTTATGATGATTCTGACAGCGAATCGCCCGAAGCGCAACCCTGTTTGTCCACGGGACTTAGCCGATTGTGAGAATAGGTCAAATTCAACAAAACTTTACAAACTGGACATTTTGTGCGATCATGATCTTGGCTGGTAATCGGCAGCGAGGACAATATGGCCGAGCCGAACAAAGCAACGAGGATGGAGATGGGACTGTTCACGGAAGGATTCCCTGCCTTGTCGAGCATGGCTAGGGACTTCGTCCGCCGCCATCCTCGGGAAGCCCGTCTGGCCGTGGCCGTCGCCCTGGAAACGGCGGCGGCGCAGCATGAGGCGGGAGATACCGACGAAACCTTTGAGATATCGGAAAAGTTGCGCCGGTTTATCGTGCGCCCAACGGGGGGCAGGGACATTCTCGGTGTCTCGGAAGCCGCGGCGCGGCTTGAGGTATCGCGCACCACGGTCTATGACTGGATAGACAGAAATACGCTCATTGCCTGGAAGGCGACCCGGCGGGGGTTCAGCGTTCCCGTGGCTCAAATACTCGGCCCCGGAAAAGTGGTCGCAGGCCTTGCGGATGTCGCTGCGGCCATCGGTGACCCCGAGTTGGCATGGGCGTTTCTCACCCAAGAATGGCCGTTCGGTGACACGGCAGCGACACCTCTCGAATTGCTGAAGGCAGGTCGTCTGGGCGAGGTGCTGGATGCGGCGCCCGGATTCGGCAACACGTTCACATGAGCGGAACGGACTATCCTCAGGACCGGGTCGAATCCGTACTCCTGAGAGTCCGCTTTCCCGACAGCTACCGGATCATACCGGGCCGATTCAAGGAATCTCCCCTTGGAACGAGTGCGGCGGATTCCCGTTTCTGTTCGCGGAGCGCCCGGTACTCCGTCCTTTACGCGTCTCCCGACTTCACTACTGCCTTTGTTGAAACGGTGGTGCGGGACAGGTTCGCGCACCGGCGGAACCGGGATATCGCGCTGAGGGAAGTCACAGAGCGCGCGTGGGCACCTATCTCGACCCAACCCGGAACCGAATTGGCATTCCTTGACCTTCGTGGAGACGGGTGCGCACGTCTTGGCGTGCCCACCGATACGGTTCATGCCAGGAATCACGCGGCAGGGCGGGCACTCGGCAAAGCGATCCATACGGCACATGCCGATATCGACGGCCTGCTCCATGTCTCCCGCCTGACTGGGGAAGACGTCTACGCCGTGTTCGACCGCGGCTTGGGAAAGCTCAATGTTGCCGAAAAAGGCATGCTGATGGAACATCCCGAACTGCCGAATGTTCTGGAGCGGCATGGAATTGGTCTTATCTCGCCCGTATAACCATGAAATGCATCACCGGGGTCAGCCGGCGGCTCTCTGTCAGAGTCAAGCTGCAGCAGATGCGGCAGATTTCCGGCAAATGCGTTTCCAGAGGCGGCCGGTCATGAGAAGGGCGGGAATCCGGCGGGGTCCAGTTTGGTGGCCGGGGTTGAGCGGCAGCCGGATCAGTTCAGCTCCGCCTCTCTCAAGCGGCCCTTAGGCGGTTTCAGCGGGTCAAGGCTTCATCCCCATCCGGCCCATCCGGAGCCTATCAATAATACCAAACCAAAAAAGTAATCACCGATGAGCCTTGCTGTTCTGTTTCAGATTTTCGCCTGATCGCGCCTGATAATACCAAAGCAACTAAGGGATGAGTCGCATTCGTATCCTATATGTCAGATGTGATCGGCGCGTTTGTCCTCTATTCCATGTTTGTCAAGAACGCGGAAGGAGGAATGTATGCCTGCGAAAATCGCCGTCACGCGCACCGGCTGCACCCCTGAAAGCCTACGCCGGTCAGCGTCATCTTACAAGTTGCGAAGCTGCCGGCATCGTTTGCGGGCGACAGCGCTGACGATCGAAGACATCTTGTCCCGCGCCGGGATATCGCGTCGTGCCGGCGTTGATGTCCGGACACTGCGTGAACCGGTTATCCGCTGCAATCGATCGGGTGTTGACGGCTTGCGCGATGCGGCACGCCCGGGCCGTTCGCCGAAGCTGGACGAGAGTCAGACCGCGCGACTCGCATCGTGGATTGATGCCGGCCCGGACCCTGAAGCGGATGAAGCGTCCCGCTGGCCGGTTGCCGCGGTCCAGGAGTGGATAAAGCGCCGTTTCGACGCCGATTTCACTGCGGAAGGCGTGCGCCGGATGCTTCACCGTCTCGGTTTCCGGCATATGTCCCCACGGCCGATTCATCCTGAGACGAACCCCGAGGCTCAGGAGAAATTCCGTGATGAATTCAGTGAGTCAGGCTGGACGACCCTTCCTGGGAGCGTATCAAGCGAGGATGTTCTTGCATACTTCCAGGACGAGGCCCGCATCGGTCAGAAAGGGATGCTGTCACGGATTCAGGCCCGGAAGGGAACGCGCCCGCGCATCCGGCGGGATTACCGGTACGGCTATGCCTGCCTGTTCCCGGCAGCCTGTCCGGAGACCGGAAATGCGGTCGGACATGTGTGCGACAGGGCGAACACCGAGGAAATGAACCGTCATCCGCAGGATGTCGGCAGGAAGCTTCCTGAAGGCGAACACGCTGTGACAGTCTTGGACGGGGCCGGCTGGCACAGGTCGAAGGATCTCGAAATCCCGTCGAACGTCTCGCTGCTCCGGCTGCCGCCCTGCAGTCCGGAACTGAATCCGATCGAGACGGTCTTCTCTGTTCTGAAGCATCGACACTTTGCGAACCGGGTGTTCGAGAGTGCCGAGCATGTCAGGAAAACCGTAACGCAGGTGCAGGAAGACTTCACCTGCGAAACTGACGAGATCATGCGTATCACCAAGCGCGGTCAGGCAAAAATCTGAAACAGAACAGCAAGGCGCATCGGTGATTACTTTTTTGGTTTGGTATGAGCGTGATGAATTGATAGATCCCCGACCGGGAAACGCTCCGCCGCGCGGTTTCGGCATGGCAGAAAGTGCGCAACGCCGACCCGGCCCCGGTCAAGCAGCGGTTCACCGCTGAAGACGCGCGCATCATTGGGGATGTCCCGATTGGTGTTGAAACTGAGCGGTGCTGCCTGTCAGCTATCTACAGCGGCGTCCTTGAGCCGGTCAAGCCGATCCTTCCCGCGATGTTCGATGAGAGCCTGTTTGAGAACGGGCAGCTGTCTGTACGCCTTGATGCGGCGGAAACCCTTCCCGGCCGCTGTCATGCCGGCGGCGGGCTGGCGCAGAGCCATCCCGGCGTTCCTCCAACGCTTCACGTTGCGGCAGACCTGCCGGACCGTGCTGTTCGTCGACTCGATGATGTTCGTGCTCGCCAGCGACCGCCGCAGCTCTAACGGCAGCCCGAGCCGGGAGACGGTCAGGACCTCGTCCAGGCCCTCAAGCATCGACCGGGAGACATCCGGCGCCTCCTGTTCGAACCGCCGGGCCAGGCTGCGCATCAGCCGTTCGGCCTTGTCGGCGTCATCAAGTTCCCAGGCTTGCCTGAGCGTTCGCCGCACGCCGGCGTGATGCTTCGCGGCGAGACGGTCGGTGATGTTGCGGCCCTTGTGAACCGACAGCGCTGGATAGCAACCCCTGTGGACAACTCCTTATGGAATTATCCTTGGTTTGATTCATATGAGGGATATCCGCGCCGAAAGTGCGCCGGACCGCCTTGCTGAGCGCCCTGGCTCCGTCGACGATGAACAGATAACAGCCCTCCGGATCAAGCCCGCGCCCGATCAGATCATCAAGCAGAGCCTGCACGGTCGCGGCGTTCTCAGTCGCGCCCTCGATGACGACTGGGGGGCGCTTACGCCCGGACGCGTCAATGCCGACGGCCCCGATCATCAGCTGACGGTCACTCAGGTGCAGCCCGTCGATCTGAACCGCGACGAGATCAAGTTCCGATGGATCGGAAGTCATCCATTCATCAAACTTCGCCTGCGTCAACGCCTTGAACCGGCGGGACACGGCTGATTTCGACAGCCCGCAGCCCGCCCCGCAGGGAACCCCGGCCTCCGGAATCCTCACCGCCCGGCGGAACTTGCGGGTCGCTGCGCTGGCCGTCATCAAGTTCACCGACTGTTAATCAAGACCGCCGTCCGCGGAGATCTCTTACCAGTTCGGCAGAGACATCTCCTTGCCCGCAGCCTTGCAGCGGAGCCGGGGACGGTCGATGCCGACCTTGCCGCCGTGGAACCCGACCTGGGAACGCGTATGGCGCTGGCGGCGCCCCGGCTTGTCGGGAGAATGACTGTAACGCTTCCCGGCCAGCCGTTCGGCGTCCTCGTCCATCATCTGCCGCAGATACGCGATGCCCGTCGTCAGGCGGAATTTCTCGAAACTCTCGGTCACGTCTTCGTACGCCTCTTCGACGAGTGCGTTGATGTTCGAAGCGCTGGCGGAGGCGAGGGGGAATGTGCTGATGGTCTTCATGGTGTTGCTTCCTTTTTCTTCAGAAAATCCCCGAGCTGATGCTCGGGGAGGGGCAACACCGCCCATGTCAAATTCAACACCAAGTGGGACATCCCCCGAGGTCCTGACCGTCTCCCGGCTCGGCCTGCCGCTAGAGTTGCGGCGGTCGCCGGCGAGCACGAACATCATCGAATCGATGAACAGCACGGTCCGGCAGCGACAGCATGAACAATCAAATGTCTTGCGCTTCCGACCGCCGGACTCCTCAGAGACATCGCCGACGTTCACTTCCCCGGCAATAAGATCGTGCCAGCCATGGACAACTGGCTCAATTTGCAAATCATATGCATCTATACTGCAATGTATCTATATACAAGGAGATAGAGGTTATAGATCACAAACGGTTTTGCCAGATACTTCGACAATTATTCTGCAATAGTATCAGTATTTTAGGATGGAAAATGTTTCCTCCCGCACATTTTTTCTGCCGGAACCGAAAGGTCATGCATACGATTTGCAAATTGAGCCAATTCTTAAACTGAACTTTTTTGCAGTGATTTTTTAACTATTTGTATTCATATAATAATTTGAAAATTCAGCGGCGTTTACCAGCCAGGTTTCAGCGTATTCGGGTTCCCAGGAGCCAGCATGCTTTTTCCTGCAGCGCTGTCGGCGTCGTGAACATGTCGAATTCCGCTGCGGTCTCCGAGGCCGGTTCAATGCGCATTTTCGAGAGGCCGGCGAGATGTTTCATGAGGCTGTGGAAGCTGAGAGCCGGCAGGCCGCCGGACGCGCGTTTCGATGCCGCTTTGCGTTTTGCGCCGGGTGACGGCTCGGCCGCGGCCGCGGCGGATTCCGGCGCCGGCGGGTCTTCGTCATCGAACAGGATCGGTTTCAGGTCTTCCCGCATATGTTGTTCGACACAGCAGCGAGCATGCATGGCAGAACATGCGCGCGCACCCGGTCCGCCAGACGGTGATAGACAGGACGAACTTTCAGATCGACGGTTTTCACAGCGCGGAACGCCCGTTCGACTTTTGTCAGACGCTTATATGAGCGGACTGTTTCGTCGGCGCTCATCACTGTTTCCGGCAGGCTGGTCCGCACGACATAGAAGCCGTCGAGCGCGGCTTCAGCGGCGATGTTTTTCCGGTTCCGGTTCCAAGTGAAACCGTCATCGCGGATCGTCACGGTGAAATGCTTTCTCATCTTGTGCTTGTCCAAGGCCTTGTCGACGCGGCGGGTGATCGCAACAGTGCCCTTGAGAGGGCGCGACGCCCGTTCGGTCGCGGCCTTGATCAAGCGCAGGCGGGCTTCTGCGGCGTCTAGCAGCTCATCGCGGCGCCGGCGGCGCTCCTCTGCCGGCAAGGGGTTCCGGCAAACGACGAGACGCTCTCCGGGGAACAACTCCTCACAGGTGATTTCAGCCAGGTCCCGTTCGTCGAACAGGGACGGCCGCAGGGTCCGGTTTTCCGCAAGCCTGCGCACAGCCGGAGCTCTCAGAGCGCTGATCCAGTCCAGCCCGGCCGGCTTGATATCCTCCCTGATCCGGGCTTCGGTCAGCATTCCCCGGTCGCCGATGACAACCGCCCGTTCAATGCCGAAACGGCAGCGTATCCGCCGGATGGCGGTCGACACAGTCGCCGGATCGGAAACATTGCCTTTGAACACCTCGACGGCGACGGGCCGCCCGTCCCGGTCGCAGAGCAGGGCGGACGCTGCTTGCATCTTGCCCCTTTTTTTGTCCCGCGAGTATCCGTACGCGACTGATTCGCACTTTGTTCCTTCCAGCTGAAATGATGTCAGATCCCAGAGCACCAGCGCTCCTTCAGCGATATGACGGCTCGCGAGACGGGTTTCGATCCGCTCTCAGCGGGCTGGCAGCCAGTCCATGGCGGCATAAAGTTCAGCGGCATCGGTCTTGCCGAGGCCGAGCATGTCCCCGAGACTGCCGGCTCGGCTCTCGGGGGACAGAGACTGGGCGGCAGCCAGCTCAGCTCTGGGATCAAGGATGCGCGCCGTGATCATGGCAGCGGCTGGATCGCGGTTGCGCGACCTGCGTGACGCGATGAGTTCCTCAATGCGCAGGTCCCTGAGTTTCCCGAGTGCCGCGGCGACATGGCCGTGCGGCTGCGAGGCTGTGACTTTGAAAGCCTTCGGAAGGCTTCGGGCGGATTTTCCTTTCACGCAGGCGCGGATTTCTTCGATCAGTCCGTCCGGCAGTTCAGAGAGGTCAGGAGAGTCCGCTTGCGGGATTTTTCAGCATTCTTAGACTGATAGGATTCGCGCAGCAGGATCGCGGGCGGCGAGTTTCGGTTCGGCACGGTCTCAATATACATGAACAGCTATTTAGTGTTATAAAACATATTATCAATGCATGAAATGAAATTAAATCATTTTTACATGAACAGGTTATGAAGCTCGCTGAACCGCTGAATGATCTCTATATTACTGAAAACAAGCCATTTTTTGAGTGCTAGCCGCCAAATTTCTAAAAAAGTTCAGCTTAAAATCCGTACATCCCTAAACTGCACGTTAAGTTCGCATGGAATTCATAACATTCGTTTTGAGTAACTAGTCAGGTACCCGGCAAGCGTTCCCGGGGGCGGGGTCATCCGCCGCCGGCGGTCATTGGAATGTTTTCGGGGAGCAAAGGATTCAGGAGCGGAGTCCGCTCAGGAATCGGCTGGGCGGAGTTTCAGTTCCGCCGGATCCGCCCGGAGCGCGTCAAGGACGTTCCAGCCCTGCTTGCGGGCGGTCTCGATCAGCGTGCGCATGACCGCATGGTTGCGGGCGCCGCGCTCGCTCCGGTAACAGCCGGATATTTTCAGAGATGCTTTCAGCATCCGCAGGGCCCGCTCGCCCCGGTTGTTCGTCGCCGGCACCGCCGGGTTCCGCGTGAACATCAGGACGCCCGCCCGATGATCCCGCAGCCGCAGGGCGAGGTTGAAACCTTTGCGCTTTTTCTGTCTGCCGCGCCGCTTCGCGCGGTTCAGCGGCGGCAGCGCCTCATGCCAGGCGACGGCGTCGGCGGTGATCCTGTCATATTCTCCTTCGATCCGGTCCGCCGCCTCCGCGGACAGCGTTTCCCCGGCGCGGGCCGCCTCGTTGTCCTCATGCACGGCGCTTTGAAGCAGCTTGCTCATCTCCGCCGCCCATGCCTCGCCGTGAAACTCCGTCAGAGCCTCGAGTTCGCGCAGGAGGTGAGCGATGCAGTGCGCATGGCTCACCCCGGCTATATTCCAGTACGGCCTCCAGAAGTCATGAACCGCGATGCCGGTCGCGGCCATGGTCACATCGCCGCGGCTTTCGCCGAGACGGAAAAAACTGAGAAGCTCCGTGCACACGACGTGAACCCAGCGGAGCCTGCCGTCGACACGGACCCCGGTCTCATCCATATGCTTGACCGCGGCCCTCGCCGCTAAAGCGCCGACATGCCCGGCGAAGCCGGAAAACCTCCCGGCGCCGCTGTCGAGCAAAGCGGAAACCGTGCCCGGGGACAAGGATGCGCCGAACAGGTCTTTCATCGTCCCGGCCAGCCGCCGACGCGGGATCATCTGCGCCGCCGACAGGTAACGCACCGTCGAACGCACCCCCGGACCGTACTGCGCCGGGGCCCTCACGCCCTCCGGAAAACAGCCCGCGCTCACCGCCCCGCAGCCGGGGCAGACCGCCCTGTGAACCCGGTGTTCAACAGTCTCCAACGCGATCGGCGGAATGTCCGCGACCTGCCGCCGGACATACCCCTCCGATGCCGCACCGGCGAGGGACGCGCCGCATCCGCAGCAGGAACCGGGATGATGATCCTCGACCCTGTCCGGGGTCTCGACAAGGCTCATCGTCGTTCCCTTATGACCGGGCTGCCCGCCCGGCCTGCGACCCGACGAAGCTTTTTTCTTCCGCGCCGGCTTGGAAAACCCGTCGCTCGACGGCGGCTTATGACTGTTGCCGCTGTTCGTTCCCAGCCGCCGCTCAAGCTCGGAAACGCGGCCCTGCGCAGCCGCAAGCGCCGCGGCGGCTTCATCACGCTCGGCAACGGCGGCATCACGCTCGGCAACGGCGGCATCGCGCTCGGCGAAAGCAGCGTCGCGATCCGCGACAGCCTCGACAAGTCTCGCCTTGAGACCGGCTCCGCTGAAAGCCGGATCGGCGAACCTGTCCCGCGCCGCCGCCGGAATGCCGCCGGTCATCGGACCCGCTCCGCTGAAAACTGTTCTGGACTCATATCCTGCGTATCCGCGGCTTGCGCCGTTCCGCTCAATGTCGTTTCTTGATTTCTTGACAAGAGATTCAATCACACGGACAAAACAGAATCAAGCGAAAAAATCTACCTGACTAGTTACCGTTTTGAAATCATATTCTTAGATAAATTCAGCCGAGCAAGTCCAAGCCGGCGGACAGGCTGCCTGTCAGTGCCGTCCGCTGGCGTATCCGATCCGTGCGGCAGGCGCAGACATTTATCTCGGCGTTCCATTTTGCGGCGAGCTTCCGCAGCGGCGAGCAGTTCAGAATGTCGCCATGGCCGGCGCCGTCCGTCAACAACATCATGCCACTGTCGCTGTCCGGGCAGTAGTCGCTGCGCACCCGGTTGTCATGGAGCAATGCCACCTGCGCCGCAGGCCACCACTCAAGGCTCCGTTTCTCAGACATGCTGCACCGTCTCCAGAGCCTCTGCTGCCGTTTCCCGCTCTCCGTGTCAGAAGGGCGACGGGCTGTCGGCTGACGGTTCCGGAGTCGGCTCTGGTTTCAGTGCCCGCACGCGCTCCGTGAAGACGTCCCAGTGTCGGCGTATCTCGCTGGCTTCAGCGTCCATCTCCCGGACGTCCGCCAGCCATCCGGGTGATTCTATATCCGAGTGCATCTCCCGATCCGGCGGCTTCCGGGACAGTGCCGCTAGGAACCCGCGCTGCTCCAGCGCTGTCCCGGCCAGTTTTCCCGCCCGTTCAGAAATGCGGAGATCGCCGTCAGCTAGTGCCGCCGCCAGTTCGTCGGTCCAGAGACCAAGCGCAAGTCCGATCCGACATACTGCCCGAACTCCATCGGTTAAGTCGACATCACCGTGATAAACGGCAACATGAAGCGCCTTGGTGTCGCCATTCAGCCGACGCAGCTTTTCCGCCAAGGCGGTGGCTTCGGCATCACCCGGCCGCTCCGCCTGCAGCTGGTTGGCCAGCGCTGTTATATCGTGGATTTTTCTAGGCGTCACGCCGCGGCGCATGAGTGCCGCCTTCGCCACAAACTCGGCAGAGTCTGCGCTGCAAGCCATGAACTCCACGTAGGCGTCGAATGCCGCCAATAGGTCAATTGTGTTCAATGCTCTTACAAAACGGTCCCCCGCCATCTCCGCCTTGCCGAGGGCGCCGCCCATATGTCTTCTCCAGCCGTCGATATCCATGCCGTCCTTCCTGTCCAGTTCCGGCCGCGTCCAACGTCCAGCCAGCAGCACGCTGTCGCGGGCGACGCTGCGGTCGAAGCTACCGGTCAGCGTCGCCCGCCGCCGCATCCGGTCGGCGCTATAAACACAGATGTTAACTTCAGTGTTCCGCTCGGCGGCGAATCCCCGCAGCGGCAGGCGATCCGGCATGTCACGATAGTCAGCGTCGTCCGTCAGCAGCATTACGTCCCAATCGCTGCCCGGACGGAAGTCGCCGCGCGCCCGGCTGCCGTAGAGCAATGCCGCCCGGGCCGCTGGCCACTGCTCAAGGCTCCGCTCGCAGGCCCGCCGCAGCGCCTCAAGCACCGCCGTTTCGTCGATCTGGACCACTGCGACTGCCGCTCACACGACCAGCTGCAGCAGTCGGTCAGGACCCAGCGGCATCTCCGTCCTCATCGTTATTCCGGTCATTTGCATCGCCTTCAGGACATCCGCGGTTGCACTGCCCTTAATGCCTTACACTTCACAAGACAACGATGGCACAGAATCTTGAAAAATCAAGCCGATATTCTTGAAAACGGCGAGTAGTCGCAGAAAATGTCAGCTGTCATGAAAAACGCGGAAGTTGACAGAGCCGTGCTGACTCATAGAATGCATCAGCGGATCGAACCTGGGGCTATCGCTTGTGAGTTTCCCCGTTTCCCGGCAGGAGTCCGGCGGTCGCGTCCGGTGTTCAAAGAGCCGGGCATATTCGACTTGATACCTGTTCCCGCCGCCTTGGCGCAGCCGGAGAGCGCCGTCCGCCTGCCGCGCTGCATCGCCGCCGATCTCGGGTCCAGCCGGCGGGTCTGCGGGGAGTTCGGCTTCGTCGATCCTCGGGGCCGCTGGCGGGAGAGCAGCTGCCAAGCGGCACTGGAGCGGGCCAGACGGCTGGAGGGGAAGCTGATTTTGCGCGCGCGCCGTGGAAGTCAATTTCGCTGCCGACGCTGGGGCGCGGGCGAGCCCCGCGCCTGTTTCCGCGTTCCGGCGCGGCCGGAACCGCGCCGTCACTGTCTGCGGCGCGCGTCGAAAACCGCCTCGATGCTCTCGGCCGCGATCAGGGCTTCGAGTTCGGCGTTCTCAAGCAGGGGATCAACTGCGATTTTGACCGGCTGCGCAGCTTGGTGAACAACCATGAGCCGGTCCGCGCGATGCTCGGCCATGACGATGTCTTCGACTGCGGCGGGTATGAGATGCAGACGCTCGTCGATGATGTTTCGCTTTTGACGCCGCGGATGCCGGCGCGCGTCAGCAAGCTGCCGGCAGCGAGCGGCCATGAGGTCGCCGGAAAAAAGCCCGGCGCCGCGTTGCGCGGCCGCGTTGACAGTTTTTGCGTTGAGACGGATGTTCATTTTCCGACGGATGTGAATCTTCTCATGGATGCAGTGCGCCGCATGGTGCGGGAGACGGCGCGGGAGGCTTGCCGGCGCGGCGTGCCCGGCTGGCGGCAGAGCGAGCATCCGCAGGCCGCGCTGCGGCGGCGGTTTCACAGCGTCCGCACGCGGCGGCGGCAGACGGAGAAGGCCGTCAAGGAGTATCTGCGGTTTTGCCGCCGCCTCGTCGCGAAGGCGAACGAGACTTTTTCGGCTTCAGCGGCGGCCGGGGCCGGCGCGTTAAAACTGTGTTTGATCGACAGTTATCTGCGGCACGCCAGGCGGCAGATCGGCTGGGTCAGCCGCCGCCTGCTCCGGGGGGAGGTGATACCGCAGAACGAGAAGGTGTTCTCGATTTTCGAGCCGAATGCGCGGCAGCTCGCTGAGGGCAAGGCCGGCTCGCCCGCAGCGCTGGGAGTTCCGACGATTGTCTGCGGGAATGTCCCGCTTGGTGTTGAAACCCGCAGGAGCGATGCTGCCCTGTCGACTATCTAGTGCCTGCCAGAAAAGTTCTTTGCTTATTATTTTTAGTATTTTCAGGTGTTTTTCGGTTGCGAAGAATCAGCTTTTCCGCTGAAATCCGGTGATTAAGCCCCTGATCGGGGCAATCTTCGCCGCTTTTTTCACCGGGAGAACGATATGAGACGCTTGATCAAACCGGCCCGCCTCGGCTCGCCGGCCATCGAAACCCTGAAGATCAATCCGAAGTCGCGGGACGACATCGAGAACGTGCTCAGGGGCCTGCAGCATCTCTATGTCAACTGCCAGCGCGGCCTTCAGCGGATTTTCGATGAAGAGTTCTTCGCCGATGTCGACCAGCACAACGGTCGTCCGGGGATGGATTGCTGGTCGATTCTCGTGATCGGCGTTCTCAAGCAAGGGATCAACTGCGATTTCGACCGGCTTCAGAGTTTGGTCGACAACCACAAGCTGATCCGTGCGATGCTCGGCCATGACGATGTTTTCGACTGCGGCGAATACGAGATGCAGACGCTTGTCGATGATGTTTCGCTTCTGACGCCGCGGATGCCGGCGCGCGTCGGCAAACTGCTGGCAGCGAGCGGCCATGAGGTCGCCGGAAAAAGCCCGGCGCCGCGTTGCGCGGTCGCGTTGACAGTTTTTGCGTTGAGACGGATGTTCATTTTCCGACGGATGTGAATCTTCTCATGGATGCGGTGCGCCGCATGGTGCGGGAGACGGCGCGGGAGGCTTGCCGGCGCGGCGTTCCCGACTGGCGGCAGAGTGAGCATCTGCAGGCCGCGCTGCGGCGGCGGTTTCACGGCGTCCGCACGCGGCGGCGGCAGACGGAGAAACGCGTCAGGGAGTATCTCATATGAATCAAAGCAAGGATAATTCCATAAGGAGTTATCCACAGGGGTTGCTCGGCGCGAGGTTGTGGAAAACTTTTATTTCACCGCTCATCCGCAGCCGTGCTATCCTGTCGCGGGTTCCCCTTGCCGGCGGCTGCCGGCAAGGGGAGGCGGGGGCGAAAGCCCCCGCCAGGCCGGGTTGGGCCGATAGTTTCTTGGTTCATGGAACCGTACCGCAGCATGGCCGGCCCGGCCTTCCCGTCCCTGCGTCCTGAATGGATGCCTGGATCAAGATCCGAATCATCTCTGAGAATAGGAGCATAGGGGCATGACGAAAATATGCGCAGGCCTGGATATAAGCAAGGACACGATCGATGCGCATGCCGCCGGCTTCGACCGCCGGTTCAAAAACGACCGTTCGGGTTTCCGGGCGATCGACGGGTTTCTGAGGAAGCACGCGGTGCGGCGGGTCGTCATCGAAGCGACCGGACGGCTGCACCGGGCGGTTCATCAGTCGCTGCACGACCGAGGTTACGAAGTCTGCATCGTCAACCCCCGCCAGGCGCGGCGCTTCGCTGAAGCGACCGGGCAGCTGGCAAAAACCGACAGGGTGGATGCGAGGGTGCTCGCCGCTTTCGCGGCGGCTTTCGCCGATCTCCCGGCGACCGAGCCGAAATCCGCGTTCCTTGACCGCCTTAATGATCTCATGGTCGCCCGCGGGCAACTGGTTGAGACCATTAAGAAATTGCGTCAGTGCCGCGATGATCTGCAGGACGCGTCAGCGAAAAAGGCCATGGGGAAAGCCGTCAAAGCCAACGAGCGGCAGAAGGAAAATCTCGAAACTGAGATCGAGGAGCATATCAAGAGCGATCCTGACCAGGCCCGCGCTTACCGCATCCTGATGTCCGTTCCCGGCATCGGACCGGTCACGGCCGCCGCTCTGCTCGGCTGGCTCCCGGAACTCGGGCAGCTCGACAGCCGCCAGGCGGCGGCTCTCGCCGGGACCGCCCCGTTCGCCCGCGACAGCGGCGCGAAGAAAGGAGCCCGGCGCATCCGCGGCGGACGCTTCCGCCCGAGGCGCGCCCTCTACATGGCGGCTTTGACGGCTGTGCGGTTCAATAAAGATATGTCCGCATTCTATGACCGGCTCACCGGGCGGGGGAAATGTCATAAGGTCGCCCTTGTCGCCGTCATGCGCAAGCTGGCGGTCCTAGCGAACAAGCTGCTGCGCGAACGGCGCGGCTGGGAAAAACACGCCCCGTCCGCGTCCGCACGGCCGGGCTGCGCTCCGGAGCGGCCGATTCGGCGGCCCGCAACTGCTGCCGCGGCCTCCTGAACCGAAGGAGCTTCTGTGGAGAAAATGTGCGAAAGCTGTGGGAAAAAGGAAACAAGGGCTGAATTTTCCCCCGGAACGCCCTTGAAACCGAACATGGATGCTGCGGTTTTGCCGCCGCCTCGTCGCGAAGACGGCTGAGACTTTTTCGGCTTTGTCGGCGGCCGGCGCCAGCGCGTTAAAACTGTGTTTGATTGACAGCTATCTGGCGCACGCCAGGCGGCAGATCGACCAGGTCAGCCGCCGCCTGCTCCAGGGGGAGGTGATACCGCAGAACGAGAAGGTGTTCTCGATTTTCGAGCCGCACACGCGGTGGATCGCCAAGGGCAAGGCCGGCTCGCCGGTGGAGCCAGTAGTTCCGGTGGTTGTCGCCGAGGATCAGTACCAGTTCATAATCCATCATGAGATCATGCAGTAAGACTCCGATGTTCACCATGCCGTTCCGGTCGTCGAGGCAGCTCAGGAGCGGTTTCCGGAACTCCGGTCCTGCAGTTTCGACCGCGGCTTTCACAGCCCGGATAACCGCCGGGAACCAGCTGCGAGGCTTGATCTGAACGCGCTGCCGAAGAAAGGGTATCTTTCGAAGGCGGAGCGGGAGCGGCAGTCGGAACCCGGCTTCGCCGAGGCCCGCCGTCAGCATCCGGCTGTTGAATCGGCGATCAGCTGTCTCGAGCATCGCGGTCTCGACCGGGTGCGGAGCCATGGCCGCGACGGCCTCGCCCGCACCACAGCCTCAGCGGTGCTCGCCGCGAACTGCTGCCGGCTCGGAAGGCTTCTGGTAAAAAAACAGCGGATGCAAAGCAGGAAGCGATTGCGACGACGCGCCGCCTGACCACCCCCCCCCCCCATCGAAATAACGGCTTTCTCCCGGGTATCTGAACCCGGGAGCGGTCAGACGTGCTCCGGCGGCCCGCAAACTCGGCGTTGACAATTAATTTCCGCTGTCCGGCATGCCTTGAAAACCCAGATCCGGGCCGGATCCGCGCTGGGCGGCGGGCCAGCCGAGCGGAGCCGCTGCCGGCCGCCGCCGAAAACAGGGGTTTTCTGACAGACACTATCTACGCGGCGTCCTTGAGCCGGTCAAGCCGATCCTTTCGACGATGTTCGATGAGAGCCTGTTTGAGAACGGGCAGCTGTCTGTACGCCTTGATGCGGCGGAAACCCTTCTCGGCCGCTGTCATGCCGGCGGCGGGCTGCCGCAGAGCTGTCCCGGCGTTCCTCCAACGCTTCACGTTGCGGCAGACCTGCCGGACCGTGCTGTTCATCGACTCGATGATGTCCGTGCTCGCCAGCGACCGCCGCAGCTCTGACGGCAGGCCGAGCCGGGAGACGGTCAGGACTTCGTCCAGGCCCTCAAGTATCGACCGGGAGACATCCGGCGCCTCCTGTTCGAACCGCTGAGCCAGGCTGCGCATCAGCCGCTCGGCGGCGTGATGCTTCGCGGCGAGACGGTCGGTGATGTTGCGGCCCTTGTGAACCTGGCAGCGCTGGATAGGGATATCCGCGCCGAAAGTGCGCCGGATCGCCTTGCTGAGCGCTCTGGCTCCGTCGACGATGAACAGATAACAGCCCTCCGGATCAAGCCCGCGCTCGATCAGGTCATCAAGCAGAGCCTGCACCGCCGCGGTATTCTCCGTCGCGCCTTCGATGACGCCCAAGGGGCGCTTACGCCCCGACGCGTCAATGCCGACCGCCCCGATCATCAGCAGGCGGTCGCTCAGGTGCAGCCCGTCGATCTGAACCGCGACGAGATCAAGCTCCGACAGATCGGAAGTCATCCATTCATCAAACTTCGCCTGCGTCAACGCCTTGAACCGGCGGGACACGGCTGATTTCGACAGCCCGCAGCCCGCCCCGCACGGAACCCCGGCCTCCGGAATCCGCACCGCCCGGCGGAACTTGCGGGTCGCTGCGCTCGCCGTCATCAAGTTCACCGCCCATCGGTCGAGATAGCCGTCCGCGGAGATCTCTTACCAGCTCGGCAGGGACATCTCCTTGCCCGCAGCCTTGCAGCGGAGCCGCGGACGGTCGATGCCGACCTTGCCGCCGTGGAACCCGACCTGGGAACGCGTGTGCCACTGGCGGTGCCCCGGCTTGTCGGGAGAATGACTGTAACGCTTCCCGGCAAGCCGTTCGGCGTCCTCGTCCATCATCTGCCGCAGATACGCGATGCCCGTCGTCAGACAGAATTTCTCGAAACTCTCGGTCACGTCTTCGTACGCCTCTTCGACGAGCGCGTTGATGTTCGAAGCGCTGGCGGAGGCGCGGGAGAATGTGCTGATGGTCTTCATGGCATTGCTTCCTTTTCTTCATTAAATCCCCGAGCTGATGCTCGGGGGAGAGGCAACACCGCCTGTATCAAATTCAACATCAAGTGGGACATCCCCCTTCGCTGACAGTGCGATATTTAGACTGAGACAAATACCGCGGCTCAAGGAAATAGTTCTCGATCTCCCGGCGGCGCCACACTAATAGATTACGAGTATTCCGATCAGGGAAATTCTTCCAGCAATCCTCCACGAAATCATGTTTGTGGTGATCCCTGTCGATCAGGAAATAATGGGTCGGGTGATGCGGATGCAGCGCTTCGGCAACGCTGCGAACCCAGAATGACGGCCCTAGCGGCTCAATGCGCAGCCCGAATGAGAAGAGCGCATTAAGTACGTTTGGATCGACCGCGTCTCTATACCGGCCTTCCACGAACAGCACATGCTGGCCTTGCAGGCGCACTTCCTCAGCGCGGATACCCGTCGTGACATTGATCATCCCCCGGAATCCTGATCAACCGAAAGTAAAGCCCGCCGGTGCTTGCTGACGGAATCCATGACATCTTCCGAATGGGTGGCGATGATGTATTGGTTTGGGGGGGGGGCAAGGTCAGTCAGGTTGTTCACAAAACTGCGATGCCACTGGGCGTTCAGGTGTAACTCGGGTTCATCAATGAACACGACCGAAGGGCGGTTCCTGGTGTGATACCAAATTAAGAACAGCGTCGAGATTATCTCTTTCTGCCCTGAGCTAAGGCCGTCGAATGTAAAAGATTCTTCACGGCCAACCGGTTTCACCCGAAAATCAACGGTATTGTCCGGTGAAGGGCGGAGCTTGCTTATCGTTCCTCCGGCATAGGTGCTCAATAGCTTGTTCAGGGCATCTATTGTCTCGTTCGATTCTATTTCCTCACGGAACTCAAAGAGATCCGCCTGCGCCATAAGGGATCGCAGTATCTGCAACTTGAACGCGCTCATGGGAAATTCATAACGCCGTCCAACTTCGGAAGGGCGTCTGTGTTTCCGGTCATGCAGCATCATTCCCATTTCCGGATTACCCTCTTGCACCTTTCTATAACTGTGAAATAGCAGGAACATGCCTTCAATGACAGGGTTCGGGTATATCCACATATGGCCATGATCAAGTCATGCGCTTCTCTCTCCCGATATACCCACCTATTTTCCTGCATGCTCTCGAACAATTTCTCGCAGGAGGCTTCCACTATTCCACGGCGATCAATCTGCATTTTCAAAGTGAATGCTTCATCTTCCAACATGATTTCTCCATCAATTTCCGCGGAGTCCTCGCCAGCGCGGACCAGAAGATCCGGAACATCGACGATCCAATAGCGATCTCTCAGGCTGATTACATCCTTGAGCATTGGCACGAGCAACAGGAGCGCGCAACATTCGATGACCGACGTTTTGCCGAGGCCATTGCGGCTGCCCATGACAAAGATATCCAGATCATCCGGAAGGCGCGGAACGGGAAACTTCATATCGAGTTTATCGATTCCCTTGTAGTTGCGAATCGAGATGCGCCGGATCTTTATAGGTCTTTCACGCGCACTAATCATGGCGGACTCCCTTCGGTATTGCCCATGCACGTAGTCACCTAGTCGTACCATATGAGCAGTTTTGAATCCTCTTCAAGGACGTTTGCGGGTAACATGTCGGTGCATGTTTCGCCTCCCGACATGACGGGGATGTCCCACTTGATGTTGAATTTGATACAGGCGGTGTTGCCTCTCCCCCGAGCATCAGCTCGGGGATTTAATGAAGAAAAGGAAGCAATGCCATGAAGACCATCAGCACATTCTCCCGCGCCTCCGCCAGCGCTTCGAACATCAACGCGCTCGTCGAAGAGGCGTACGAAGACGTGACCGAGAGTTTCGAGAAATTCTGTCTGACGACGGGCATCGCGTATCTGCGGCAGATGATGGACGAGGACGCCGAACGGCTTGCCGGGAAGCGTTACAGTCATTCTCCCGACAAGCCGGGGCACCGCCAGTGGCACACGCGTTCCCAGGTCGGGTTCCACGGCGGCAAGGTCGGCATCGACCGTCCGCGGCTCCGCTGCAAGGCTGCGGGCAAGGAGATGTCCCTGCCGAGCTGGTAAGAGATCTCCGCGGACGGCTATCTCGACCGATGGGCGGTGAACTTGATGACGGCGAGCGCAGCGACCCGCAAGTTCCGCCGGGCGGTGCGGATTCCGGAGGCCGGGGTTCCGTGCGGGGCGGGCTGCGGGCTGTCGAAATCAGCCGTGTCCCGCCGGTTCAAGGCGTTGACGCAGGCGAAGTTTGATGAATGGATGACTTCCGATCTGTCGGAGCTTGATCTCGTCGCGGTTCAGATCGACGGGCTGCACCTGAGCGACCGCCTGCTGATGATCGGGGCGGTCGGCATTGACGCGTCGGGGCGTAAGCGCCCCTTGGGCGTCATCGAAGGCGCGACGGAGAATACCGCGGCGGTGCAGGCTCTGCTTGATGACCTGATCGAGCGCGGGCTTGATCCGGAGGGCTGTTATCTGTTCATCGTCGACGGAGCCAGAGCGCTCAGCAAGGCGATCCGGCGCACTTTCGGCGCGGATATCCCTATCCAGCGCTGCCAGGTTCACAAGGGCCGCAACATCACCGACCGTCTCGCCGCGAAGCATCACGCCGCCGTGCGGCGGACGCTCAGACAGGCTTGGGAGCTGGATGACGCCGACAAGGCCGTGCGGCGGACGCTCAGACAGGCTTGGGAGCTGGATGACGCCGACAAGGCCGAGCGGCTGATGCGCAGCCTGGCTCAGCGGTTCGAACAGGAGGCGCCGGACGTCTCCCGGTCGATACTTGAGGGCCTGGACGAAGTCCTGACCGTCTCCCGGCTCGGCCTGCCGTCAGAGCTGCGGCGGTCGCTGGCGAGCACGGACATCATCGAGTCGATGAACAGCACGGTCCGGCAGGTCTGCCGCGACGTGAAGCGCTGGAGGAACGCCGGGACAGCACTGCGACAGCCCGCCGCCGGCATGACAGCAGCCGAGAAGGGTTTCCGCCGCATCAAGGCGTACAGACAGCTGCCCGTTCTCAAGCAGGCTCTCATCGAACATCGTCAGAAAAATCGGCTTGACCGGCTCAAGGACGCCGCGCAGACAGTCGACAGGGCAGCATCGCTCCTGCGGGTTTCAACACCAATCGGGACATCCCCGACATGACGGTCAGAAGAGCGCTTATGAGCATTTCGTGCAGGTCGTGCCGTGTGGCATTGCTGCGCCGGGGATCGGTGATACTGTTGAAAACATGAGATAAATCAGTCATTTTCCTGCCTCTGTTTGTGTTATTGAGGCCTTGATGAAACAAAATGCGCTTATTGGAAAAAGGAAAATTGTAAAGCGAAAGCTCTAGCCGCACGTCCTCTGAGTCGGCCCATCGGGCAACGATTTCGGCAAGACGCCTCCCTTTCGGCCCCGAGACGCGCAAGTCGCTCGCGTGTGAGCACCGCTTCCCCTCGACTGGGTACTTTGTGCGTCAGACTGTCCCGACTATCTTTCACTGAACATGGCCCGGATCGTTTCGATGGCGATGAACATCCGTTCCGGACGGTCCCGGAAGCTCTGGAGACCGAGACGCTGGTGGAACGTCATACAGTGCGCGAAGGCCTCGTGCTCTCCATCGTCGATCACGTCCATGACGACCAACCTGAGGCCGATTTCACCAGCCACATTCAAGGCGCGGCCGAGCGCGTCGACCGCAAGGTCTGAGCCGAGTCCCCGGCCTTGCCAGCTTCGACCCACAGCAATCATAGAGAGATACAGCGCCGGAACGCTGCCGGTATTGGGAGCCCGCCGGGGCCGGGTCTGTCCGAGGTCGTCCGTCGCGACGGCTTGCGCATTCGGCGCATAATAGCCGAGCACCTTGGGCAATCCTTCGGCAACTGCAACGAATATTCTCGTAGAGTCGTCCTTCCGCTGCTTCCTGGCGCGGAACCGCAGAAAATTGTCGAGGCGATCCGTGCCGCAGGTAAAGCCCGACCGGTGATACCGGCCGGGATCGAACGGCTCGATGCCGATTCCGAAAGCCGCCGCGCGATCACCCTGCATTGGCAATCCGGGCGCGGTAGCTGCGCACCGCGTCCCGGGCCGCTGGTTTAGGCGGCGGCGGATTGTCAAGCGCCTCCAGCAGCATCCGCGTGTCGCGCTCCGAAAGCGCCGTGGTCTGATGCTCGCGCAGGACGCGCCCGGCCTCCCTTGCAGCCGACGCCCTGACAAACGTTGCAAGCTTGACGCCCGACAGCTCGGCGGCCCGGGAAATGCTCTCCTTGTCGCTCGGCCTCACCCGCATCTCGATATGATCGGTCGCCTCCTCATTCGAAGGCGCTTTGACATCGCTGAAGTGCAACACTGCGCCACCATTCTTTTTTGCCCCGACAATGTAGAGCTTAATGCAGGAAGCGTCAATGCCAGCCTGTCCTAGATTTTGCACCCAACTATTTGAAACGCTGAGACGGTTGCGGCACCGTGCCGCGCAACCAGCGGTGGGAATGCTCAAAGGAGATTTGAAACGATCGGCAGCCGGCATGACATGACGAAGGAGCAACAGCAGCGGATGGAGCATGTGATGCCGACAGGCCTGCCGGGACCTCAGCGCAAGGACGACCGCAGGGCAATAGATGCCATGTTCTTCGTGCTGCGCACCGGCGTGCCTTGGCGGGATCTGCCTGAGCGTTACGGGCCGTACACGACCTGTTACAATCGTTTTAACAGCTGGAGCAAATCAGGTCGCTGGCAGAAGATTCTTGATGATCTTCAACGACTTGAAGAAGCCGCGTACGAAAAAGACAACGGCGGTCCGACGCCGCGGAGCCGAATGATCGACCCGTCGTCGATCCGCGCTCACCGCTGTGCCGCCTGGGCGCGCAAGGACGGCGAGCCGCAGGAGATCGGACGCTCCCAGGGCGGCCAGCTGACAAAATTATGATGGATCATTTGTCTTGTTTGGGTCCAATTGATCCTCAGATCGAAAGAGAAGGAAAATTGGTTCCTGCATTGTCTTATCTGAATCAATTTGAGCGGTTGAACGAGAAAGCGCAGAATGGGCAGTTGTCCACAGCTGAATACGAATTGCTGAACAAATTGAATCTTGGAGAATTGTATCAGTTCGAACAGATAAGGGAATTGCCAATCGACCTTCTCATTAAATGGTTAACTCAGTACAAGTTCAAGAATTGGAAAACAACTGAAACAAGCGCAGAAGAAGTTACCGGAATAATGAAAATAGAAAGGGCTCGGGAGATTGCCTCCTTATTGAATGATCCAGAAAAATGGCATTCTCACGGTCGAGCAATTGATGCGAAAACGTTGCGCGAAGAAGTGAACCTGAAAATCGACAGTTTTGAGGATGGTGTTGAATTGTATAAGGCCGTTAGAAATTACTTTGAACTGTTGGGTGATTATATGCATCAGAGGGAACTTCTCCTCTCTCTCCTTTCGGGGATGTCCCGATTGGTGTTGAATTTGATATGGGCGGTGTTGCCCCTCCCCGAGCATCAGCTCGGGGATTTAATGAAGAAAAGGAAGCAACACCATGAAGACCATCAGCACATTCCCCCTCGCCTCCGCCAGCGCTTCGAACATCAACGCGCTCGTCGAAGAGGCGTACGAAGACGTGACCGAGAGTTTCGAGAAATTCTGCCTGACGACGGGCATCCGCGTATCTGCGGCAGATGATGGACGAGGACGCCGAACGGCTGGCCGGGAAGCGTTACAGTCATTCTCCCGACAAGCCGGGGCGCCGCTGGTGGCATGCGCGTTCCCAGGTCGGGTTCCACGGCGGCAAGGTCGGCATCGACCGTCCCCGGCTCCGCTGCAAGGCTGCGGGCAAGAAGATGTCTCTGCCGAACTGGTAAGAGATCTCCGCGGACGGCTATCTTGATCAACAGTCGGTGAACCTGATGACCGCCAGCGCAGCGACCCGCAAGTTCCGCCGGGCGGTGCGGATTCCGGAGGCCGGGGTTCCGTGCGGGGCGGGCTGCGGGCTGTCGAAATCAGCCGTGTCCCGCCGGTTCAAGGCTCTGACGCAGGCGAAGTTTGATGAATGGACAGCCTCCGATCCATCGGAGCTTGATCTCGTCGCGGTTCAGATCGACGGGCTGCATATGAGCGACCGCCTGCTGATGATCGGGGCCGTCGGCATTGACGCGTCGGGGCGTAAGCGCCCGCTGGTCGTCATCGAAGGCGCGACGGAGAACGCCGCGACCGTGCAGGCTCTGCTTGATGATCTGATCCGGCGCGGGCTTGATCCGAAGGGCTGTTATCTGTTCATCGTCGACGGAGCCAGGGCGCTCAGCAAGGCGGTCCGGCGCGCTTTCGGCGCGGACATTCCTATTCAGCGCTGTCAGGTTCACAAGGGCCGCAACATCACCGACCGTCTCGCCGTGAAGCATCACGCCGGCGTGCGGCGGACGCTCAGGCAAGCCTGGGAACTTGATGACGCCGACAAGGCCGAGCGGCTGATGCGCAGCCTGGCTCAGCGGTTCGAACAGGAGGCTCCGGACGTCTCCCGGTCGATACTTGAGGGCCTGGACGAAGTCCTGACCGTCTCCCGGCTCGGCCTGCCGTCAGAGCTGCGGCGGTCGCTGGCGAGCACGGACATCATCGAGTCGATGAACAGCACGGTCCGGCAGGTCTGCCGCGACGTGAAGCGCTGGAGGAACGCCGGGACAGCACTGCGACAGCCCGCCGCCGGCATGACAGCGGCCGAGAAGGGTTTCCGCCGCATCAAGGCGTACAGACAGCTGCCCGTTCTCAAGCAGGCTCTGATCGAACATCGTCAGAAGAATCGGCTTGACCGGCTCAAGGACGCCGCGTAGATGGTCGACAGGGCAGCATCGCTCCTGCGGGTTTCAACACCAATCGGGACATCCCCAACTTCTCTCCGTCGTCCACAAAAGGGAGTACTTCTAAAATGAACAAAAAACCTGCGGCCGTGGAGCTGCGGAAGAACCAAGTCTTGGAGCGTAACAAAAATATTGATACTGAAGTAGTGAGAGCGCAAGATAAGTTGGAGCGCGAATTGAGAGGGCTTGGTGTAGAAATCAAGCCGGAATTTAAGGTGGAACCCCCCTTAGGGCGTGGAACGATGAGGTTGAGCCGTCGGAATTTTTAAGAGCTTGTTCCATAATGCTGTATGCAGTATATGAGTTCACTTAAATCACGTTTTTGTATACTATATGTGGTATAATAATCGACTTTAGAAACAAACTCTAAGGGATCAATTCACAGGTCGTTGAAAAGGTCTTGGTAATCGTACTGTAGCCTCTTAACTGCCTTGCGAATCCCAATGCACGTCAACGACGCTGGCAAACCGCGCCCATCATGAAATGAGTTCGCCGTGACCGCTTTGACTGCGGCGACGGAATCGGACGCCGCGGCGAGCATGTCGAGGACCCGCGCAGGGTATCGGCATCGCGGTAGATGTCCTCCGCCGCCACCGGTGCCACCGACAGGTGCGCCCATCAGTTGCGAACGGACTGCAGTTCGCGGACCCAGTCGCGCCCTTCGCGCGGCAGGGCGTATATCTGGGAAAGCTCGCGCCAATTCCGATCGAGGACGCGCGGCAGGGCTGCGAGGTCGAGTTGCTCCAGCCTGGCTATCCCGCGTTCCTCCACGGTGCGCTGCTGTTGGAAGCTCAGGCGGTCCACGACATTCTCGTTCCACCAGCCTGCGCCAAGGGCCGGCAGGTGCTTTGCGAGAGCGGACGCCAGCTCGGTCGTTGCGGTATGAATCAGGTCATGCATGAAGGTGTTTTGCCAAATCCCGATCCTAGATCATGTGTGTAGCGTCTGCATGCGCTGTTTCTCTACCGCCCGTTCGCGGCGCGCCTGTGCAAGCTCATAGCTCGCCTGCATCCGCATCCAGTGATCGGCCGTGCCCCAGCCAATCTCCTCCAGCCTCAGCGCCATCTTCGCCGATACCCCCGCCTTGCCGTTCAGCAGGCGTGAGAGGGTCACGCGCTCGCAGCCGAGCCGCGACGCCGTACCGGTCACGTTCCAGCCCACATCGTCCATGCTCTCGCGGATGAGTTCGCCTAGGTGCGGCGGGTTCAGCATCGGGCCGACGCGATCTCCTGCAATATCGTTCATGGTCACACTCCCTCCGGTCAGTGATAGTCGATCAGGTCCACGTCCATGGCCTCGCCGTCTTCGAATCGGAATACCACGCGCCAGTTGCCCGAGACGCGAATGCTCCACTGGTTCGCACGATCGCCCTTCAGGAGATGCAGGCGGAAGCCCGGCGCGTCGGCGTCGCGCGGATGCGTTGCCTCTTGCAGCCGAAACAGGATGCGCTTCAACCGTGGCGCGAGAGTAGCAGGCACCCGTGCCGGATTATCCCGCTCGTGCAATACCAGCAGTCCCTTGTGCCTGATCTTCATGATTCACTGTAGCGCGTCACGCCACACGCCGCAAGCGTCCGCCGCGTCGTCGCATCCAGCGGCAACGTTGCGGAGCACTAGCGGGAGCACCTTCCGACGATGATTTGCGGGAACCCATGTTCATCGGCGGGAGCGTCCGAGCCCGCATCGCCGCCGACGGTACGGGGCGCATTGCATCGTTCCCTCGCGCTTCCTATCGTGCCGCCCGGAAGCCGCGCGGCGATTCGCAGGACTGTCTCCGCAAGTGCGCGGCGGACGCTGCCGCTCAAGCGCCTCTCGGGCTGAATGCTGATGGCACAGCGGCTTGCATCACCCGACGGGTTGAGCGGCCAGGAAGCGCGATTGGAACGCCCTTCGGCGCGGTGGTTCTCACACCTGACGCATCGTTGATGCAGAGAGCGAGGCCAGACCGGTCTGCATCGGTCAAGAGTTTTCCGTTGCGTGACAAATGATTAGGTCAGCCCCAGCCTGTGGCCGCAATCCCGCGCGCGGGGCACGTTATCCGTTCAAGAGTGTCGTTCTGCTCCCTCGGAACGGACGGTGCCCGAGGGAACAGACAGCGGAGATACGCCCATGCGCATCCATGCCACTACCAACGAGCGAACGGTCCGACGCACCTTCAAGGGAAAGAAACCCGTACGATACGGCCTGACCGTCATCGACAGGAACCTGCCCGCCTTCGGCTTCACGGTCGCCAAGAACAGGACGGAGACCTTCTTCGTCCGGGCCCTGCGCCCCATCGGCGCCCCGAAGACCATCCTCGGGACCGACGCCACGGCGAGGTAGAATGCCATTGCCGTCATCGCGGAAGCCAAGGCCGACGGCGAGACCGGGCCGCTGTTCGCCAACTTCGTGGACGGCTTCCAGCACCGCCCTTGGCGGCGCATGAAGTCGGCCGCGAGGGCGTGCAACTCCCAACTGATCGACCGCCACCTCGTGCCCTTCTTCGGCACGATGCGTATCACGAAAATCAACCGCACCGATGTACGGCACTGGTTTGATTACCTCGTGTCTGTCAGAAAACCCCTGTTTTCGTCGGCGTCCGGCGGCAGCTCGGCGCGGCCGGGCCGCCATCCGGCGGCGGATCCGGCCCGGATCCGGGCTCCTGAAGCACGCCGGACGGCGGAAATTAATTGCTGACATCGAGTTTGCGGGCCGCCGGAGCACGGCTGACCGCTCCCGGGTTCAGATACCCGGGAGAAAGCCGTTATTTCGATGAAGGGGGGAGGGTCAGGCGGCGCGTCGTCGCAATCGCTTTCTGTTCCGCATCCGCTGTTTTTTCCCAGAAGCCTTCCGAGCCGGCAGCAGTTCGCGGCCAGCGCCGCTGAGGCCGCGGTGCGGGCGAAGCCGTCGCGGCCATGGCTCCGCACCCGGTCGAGACCGCGGCGCTCGAGACAGCTGATCGCCGATTCAACCGCCGGATGCTGACGGCGGGCCTCGGCGAAGCCGGGTTCCGACTGCCGCTCCCGCTCCGCCTTCGAAAGATATCCCTTCTTCGGCAGCGCGTTCAGATCAAGCATGGCAGCTGGATCGCGGCGGTTCTCCGGGCTGTGAAAGCCGCGGTCGAAACCGCAGGCCCGGAGTTCCGGAAACCGCTCCTGCGCCGCCGCGACGACCGGAACGGCATGGTGAACATCGGAGCCTTCCTGCATGATCTCATGACAGTTATGAACTGATACTGATCCTCGACGACAACCATCGGAACTACCAGCGCTGCGGGCGAGCCGGCCTTGCCCTCAGCGAGCTGCCGCGCATTCGGCTCGAAAATCGAGAACACCTTCTTGTTCCGCGGTATCATCTCCCCCTGGAGCAGGCGGCGGCTGACCTGGTCGATCTGCCGCCTGGCGTGCGCTGGACAGCTGTCGATCAAACACAGTTTTAACGCGCCGGCGCCGGCCGCCGCTGAAGCCGAAAAAGTCTCAGCCGTCTTCGCGACGAGGCGGCGGCAAAACCGCAGCATCCATGTTCGGTTTCAAGGGCGTTCCGGGAGGAAATTCAGCCCTTGTTTCCTTTTTCCCACAGCTTTCGCACATTTTCTCCATGGAAGCTCCTTCGGTTCAGGAGGCCGCGGCAGCAGTCGCGGGCCGCCGAATCGGCCGCTCCGGAGCGCAGCTCGGCCGTCCGGACGCGGACGGGGCGCGTTTTTCCCAGCCGCGCCGTTCGCGCAGCAGCTTGTTCGCCAAGACCGCCGGCTTGCGCATGACGGCGACAAGGGCGACCTTATGACATTTCCCCCGCCCGGTGAGCCGGTCATAGAATGCGGACATATCTTTATTGAACCGCACAGCCGTCAAAGCCGCCATATAGAGGGCCCGCCTCGGGCGGAAGCGTCCGCCGCGGATGCGCCGGGCTCCTTTCTTCGCGCCGCTGTCGCGGGCGAACGGCGCGGTTCCGGCGAGAGCCGCGGCCTGCCGGCTGTCGAGCTGCCCGAGTTCCGGGAGCCAGCCGAGCAGAGCGGCGGCCGTGACCGGTCCGATGCCGGAAACGGACATCAGGATGCGGTAAGCGCGGGCCTGGTCAGGATCGCTCTTGATATGCTCCTCGATTCCGGTTTCGAGAGATTCCTTCTGCCGCTCGTTGGCTTTGACAGCTTTCTCCATGGCCTTTTTCGCTGACTTATCTTGGAGATCACAGCGGCACTGGCGCAATTTTTTAATACTCTCAACCAGTTGCCCGCGAGCGACCATGAGATCATTAAGGCGGTCAATGAACGCGGATTTCGGCTCGGCAGCCGGGAGATCGGCGAAAGCCGCCACGAAAGCGGCGAGCACCCTCGCAGCTGCCCTGTCGGTCTTCACTGGCTGCCCGGTCGCTTCAGCGAAGCGCCGCGCCTGGCGGGGCTCAGCGATGCAGACTTCGTAACCTCTGTCGTGCAGCGACTGATGAACCGCCCGGTGCAGCCGTCCGGTCGCTTCGACAGCGACCCGCCGCACCCCGTGTTTTCTCAGAAACCCGTCGATCGCCCGGAAGCCCGGGCGGTCGTTTTTGAACCGGCGGTCGACGCCGGCGGCATGCGCATTGATCGTGTCCTTGCTTATAGCCAGTCCTGCGCATATTTTCGTCATGCCCCTATGCTCCTGTTCTCAGAGATGATTCGGATCTTGATCCAGGCAGCTGTTCAGGACGCAGGGACGGGAAGGCCGGGCCGGCCATGCTGCGGTACGGTTCCATGAACCAAGAAACTATCGGCCCGACCCGGCCTGGCGGGGGCTTTCGCCCCCGCCTCCCCTTGCCGGCAGCAGCCGGCAAGGGGATTCAGCGACAGGATAACACGGCTGCGGATGAGCGGTGAAATGAAAGTTTGCTGCAGCCTCGCGCCGAGCAACCCCTGTGGACAACTCCTTATGGAATTATCCTTGGTTTGATTCATATGAGATACTCCCTGACGGCCTTCTCCGTCTGCCGCCGCCGCGTGCGGACGCCGTGAAGCAGCTGCCGCAGAACGGCCTGCAGATGCGCGCTCTGCCGCTAGTAGTCTGACACAGCAGAATTGACGGTAAAAACAGGTTGGGAGAAGAAACCAGAAACAACAAGCTTGATATTACTGGAGCGTCTACCTCACTATTTTTATTCATCAATATAACAATGTCAAACTACTAGTCGGGAACGCCCCGCCGACAAGTCTCCCGCGCCGTCTCCCTCACCATGCGGCGCACCGCATCCATGAAATGAACATCCGTCTCAACGCAACGCGGCGAGACTTGCCGAGGCTGTCGCGGATCGTGACGCTGCTTTCGCTGAGCGTGATGCGATTGCCGCCGAGCGTGATGAAGCCGCCGCGGCGCTTGCGGCTGCGCAGGGCCGCGTTTCCGAGCTTGAGCGGCGGCTGGGAACGAACAGCGGCAACAGCCATCAGCCGCCGCCGTTGAGCGACGGGTTTTCCAAGCCGGCGCCGAAGAGAAAAGCTTCGTCGGGGCGCAGGCCGGGCGGGCAGCCCGGTCATAAGGGAACGACGATGAGCCTTGTCGAGACCCCGGACAGGGTCGAGGATCATCATCCCGATACCTGCCGCGGATGCGGCGCGTCCCTCGCCGGTGCGGCATCGGAGGGGTATGTCCGGCGGCAGGTCGCGGACATTTCGCCGGTCGCGCTGGAGACTGTTGAACACCGGGTTCACAGGGCGGTCTGCCCCGGCTGCGGGGCGGTGAGCGCGGGCCGCTTTCCGGAGGGCGTGAAGGCCCCGGCGCAGTACGGTCCGGGAGTGCGTTCGACGGTGCGTTACCTGTCGGCGGCGCAGATGATCCCGCGCCGGCGGCTGGTCCGGCTGATGAGAGACCTGTTCGGCGTGTCCGTGTCCCCGGGAACGGTTTCCGCTTTGCTCGACAGCGGCGCCGGGAGGTTTTCCGGCTTCGCCGGGCATGTCGGCGCTTCGGCGGCGAGGGCCGCGGTCAAGCATACAGCTGAGACCGGGGTCCGCGTCGACGGCAGGCTCCGCTGGTTTCACGTCGTCTGCACGGAGCTTCTCAGTTTTTTCCGTCTCGGCGAAAGCCGCGGTGATGTGACCGCGCACGCGACCGGCATCGCGGTTCATGACTTCCAGCAACCGTACTGGAACATAGCCGGGGTGAGCCATGCGCACTGCATCGCTCACCTCTTGCGCGAACTTGAGGCTCTGACGGAGTTTCACGGCGAGGCCTGGGCGGCGGAAATGAGCAAGCTGCTTCAAAGGGGCGCGTACGAAGTCAACGAGGCGGCCCGCGCCGGGGAAACGCTGTCCGCGGAGGCGGCGGACCGGATCGATAAGGGAGTATGACGGGATCGTCGCCGCCGCCGTCGCTTGGCACGAGGGGCTGCCGCCGCCGGACGGCGGGAAGCGGAAGCGGCGCGGGAGACGGAAAAAGCGCAGGGTTTCAACCTCGTCCTGCGGCTGCGGGATCATCGGGCGGGCGTCCTGATGTTCACGCGGAACCCAGCGGTGCCGGCAACGAACAATCAGGCCGAGCGGGACCTGCGGATGCTGAAAGTGTATCTGAAAGCATACGGCTGCTGCCGGAGCTGTGCGGTCCTGCGGACGCTGATCGAGACCACCCGCAAGCAGAACCAGCCCCTCCTTGACGCGCTCCGGGCGGATCCGGCGGAACTGAAACTCCGGCTGGTCAATTCCTGAGCGGGCTCCGCTCCTGAATCCCGTGCTTCTGAAAAAATATTCCAATGACCGCCGGCGGCGGATGACCCCCTCTCCGGGAACACCTGCCGGGTACCTGACTAGTTGCCGCCATTTTTACCTTGACAACTTGGAGGAGAAATCACCAATATCCGATTTCCCGCCAACCGGCTGAACACGATGGCGCGATTTTCGCATAGGCTATTTCAAGATGCTGAACGACCGACGCCTGAACAAGATTGAGATCAACCGCTTCAAGGGGCTGGAGACATTTGATCTCGATAACATCGGCGGCTTCAATGTTATACTAGGCGCGAATGGTGTTGGAAAAACTTCGCTTCTCGAAGCCATATTCCTGTTTAACGGCTTTGCTGCTGGTACGACTCCTGTTGCATTGCACAATTCCCGAAACTATCTTGTGCGCGGGTTTGAAGATTTAACATATTATTTTCATAATCTCGACTTAGATGCTGATATTTCTATGACTGGAACAATGATTTCTTCGGAAAAAAGAAAATTATCCATATCTTCTCATGTTCCCGAAAGTGAAATAATTGTCCCGACTCAAAATATTGGCTATCATTCAGAAACACCTGGAGTTGTTAGGCAAACCTTGGAAACATCAGCGCGAAGACGGGTATGGCGTTACAGTGCAACCATAATTGTGAATGATTCGGAGAAGCCTTTCGAAGGAACTCTTGATATTGTTTCACCCGACAAGCTTAATGTTAAATTTTCTATCAATCAAAACGAGTTGGATAACTTGACCATTTCTACTCAAATACTCACACCAGGGAGGGGTTACAATACGCAAGCGATAAGCAAATTAATAATCAACAATAATGAAGACAAACTCCTTGAAGCACTTCGTTTTATAGATCCAAGGCTGAATAAAATTACTACAGATGGAGATCTGGCATACTTGGATATTGGCTTAGAACAAATGATGCCCCTGAACATGTTCGGCAACGGTATGATAAGAGCCACTGAGATTCTTACCGCTGGTATGCTGGGATATGCACAAATCCTCCTTATCGATGAGATAGAGAACGGGTTACATTTCACAGCCGTCAGACAGTTATTGCAGGTCCTGTTGGCGCAAGTAAACAATCAACAGATTCAGATATTCTGCACTACACACAGTGTGGACGTACTCCAAGGGTTGAGGGATGTGTTGCAGGAAGAACAGTTCGCTGATATGCGGGGGGCTATCAGAAGCTATGTGCTTGCGAAGGACAAGGATGGATTAATTCGACCTTACAGGTATGATTATGAAAAATTTGACCACTGCATTGAGCATGGAATCGAGATAAGGTAATTCCTGCTAAAATGGTTGACTATATTCTGTTTGTTGAAGGGAATGATGATAAGAAGTTTTTTGAAATTCTTATGCGACACCTTGAGATCAAGGAAGTGGAAATAAAGAAAATCGAAGGTAATGTCGATAAGTTGCATAAAATAGAGCCTTTAATTCAACGACAGATTAATGAAGGAAAAACTGTGGCAATCGTATTAGATATGGATAAATTAGAAATGAGCCACTATAGTAAGATAGAGAATTTCGTCAACAGAATTTCGTCACAGAAGGTGGATTGGTTTCTGATACCGGACAATTGCCGCGAGGGAGATCTGGAATCCTTGCTGTTGCAGATGACGGTTCCAGAACATGCTCATGTCAAGAAGTGTTTCGAATCATATGAAGAATGCCTAAAGCTTAAATCTTATTCGACGCCGGACAGAAAGGGCAGGGTTTACGCGTATTGCGAAGCTGTAGGGGTTGAAGCCAAGGGGTCAAAGCGCGACTACGCGGACGGCAATTGCTGGAATCTGGATACGCCAGCACTGGAGCCGTTAAAGAAGTTTCTGCGTGACTTTGCCGGGTCTTAGCTGGCGTTCAGGCCGCGAGCCAGCCGCAGTCCACCGAGCGCGTCGTGTCGGTGATGAAACTCGCTCGGTCCGACGGCAGCCCGAGCCGGGCGCGTCAACTAGATCGCGCCCGCCTATAGGTCAACGGGCCGAGCGTGCTCATGATCGTCTTCGCCGTCGCCGTCACACGGAGCCGTCATCGCTCAGCCCGCTTAGCCTCGTCGTCGAGGCTTGATCCAAAAGCCCGGGACCGTGCAGCCCGGCGCGTTCACGCTCTCCTGAACACGCCGCTCTGCTTCCTTGAACGCTGCCGGGCATGGCTCCGCAGCAAGTGGCGCACGGCACACAGCCGCCAAGCTGTCCGACAAACCGGAACCACTTTAATCATCATCGCGCTCGTTCGCTTGCTGTCCACGATGTCGGCCATGCCGTGTCCTCCAAAAGGCGAGATATGAAGGAGCCATTCAGCTTTGCAGCGAACCGCCCGGCAAGCCCCGTGTCCTAGACTGCGGCTTGAGCCACCTCCACTATGTCTGCGAAGCGTCTTTGCATGTCGATCGAAGAAAGAGTAGGGATTTGCTTCAAGGTAGGGCTTTCGCTTTTGAATTGTTCTGCTTTTGAATCGTCAACAATATGGCACACGGTGTCGGAATAATAGTGACGCAGGTCTATGCGGATCGTACGGCAAACTCAGAAATTCATTATATGAAGTGGTCAAAATGGTCACTGTTCCGTATTGATTTTCCAAGCAGCTGTTCGGGACGCGAGTTCCCGAGCAAGTTCGGTGATCTCACCTTCATGCCACGCCGCTCGATGAATCGCGGCAAACCAGCGGACAACCTCCTCTTTCATCGATTCATCTACTCTATGTTTTAAGAATGGGACTAGATCGGCCAGCGGGGATCCGGCTTCCTTACGCAGCCACTGCCAAGTCAAGCCGTTAGTATGAGCCAGATACTCGGCTGACCTCAATTCTTCCGATGCTTTCGTATATTCGTCGCGCCATCTCGTCAGATCTTCTTCGTCTTCGTCTTCCATGCGCCCTTTCATCGCCATGTCTACTACCACGACCAGCCACGGCGCATGACTGTCCCGAGTTAACAGACAGCCGTGTGCCGTCATCCCACCAAACAAATCAGGATTTTCCTTTGCGTTTTTTGTAAAATCAATGTTGATTCGATATTCCCTGCTGTAGTTCAGCATATCAAGAACAGTGATAACCCATTTGTTTCTGGCTTGGCCAATTCTCAATTGGCCTGCCCGGCAGGCTTCCCTGTCGAACCAAGCGCTTATTGCTTTTTCGATTTCGCACATGATTAGATTTCCTTCAATGTGTGCGTGATGATTCCAACCCGTCCTGCAGCTGTACTTTACTAATTCCCAAGGCAGACGTTCGTAAAAGCATTTCACCTTGTCGAAGCATGTTTCAAAATCCGGAACCTCTTCCAACTCAAGCTTAAGAGTCTCCCAATTCGCTCCGGAACGCCGTTTGATTTCCGGATCAGACATTGAGTAACGGTTCGGCATGGGAATGCGAGACCGGCACTTCTTCAGCAGGGAATCAAGAATCTGTCTCTTGAGGGCGTCGTCAATTTTGATTGTCAGACGGCACAGATCATATACATCCTGGCACCGCTCTCGGCGCCGAATAACCTGCTGAAGCACGGCTCGATATTTCTCCACGACCAGATCAGTCAAATCGTAGGCGAGGAGTGACCTTCTCCCGCCAATATCAATGACCAGAGGAGTCCCCAGCTTTTCGTTAAAGGAGATGTCAATTGTGAATGACGAGTCACGAGAAACGCCAAGCCTGTGTTCTGAATACGCGATTTTCATTTTCAGACCGGGAAAACTCGGGTATTTGACCCTTTTTGGATCTGGAAACCATTTTAACGTGCTGACCCTGGGTTTCATGTTCACATAGCCAAGCTCGGCTGTGACGGTCCGAAGCTTCCTGTCAAGCGCGGCGCGGATTTCGTCGCCGACACCCTGCCGAATGGCGAAACCGGCCGACAGGTCAATGTCCGTTGTCTGGCGCGGACTGCCGTAAACAAGGGCCATCAGAAGACCGCCTTTGAGATGAAACTCGTACTGCGGCATCAAGGCGGCAATAGCATGCAGAACGATCTTTACAGCCTGTCGTTGCCGATAGGCGGCGGGATCTGCTTCTTTATCGAGAACCCACGCCTCGATATCCACATGGATTCTGCGTACCCTGTCATACATTGATGGACATCATCCAGGCTTCCGAGTGTTCGGTTGCGAATTCTCTGGACGGATCAAGTTTGCGGCTGCCGCCACGCTGGCGAACAATCTTCCAGGCTTCAACCCGCTTGTCCTTCAGACCGAGAACCTCAGTGATGATGTAGCCTGCCCGGCACTTGGCAATCTGGGAATCGGCTTCATCCACTGCCTGAACAACGGCGTTCAGGTGATACTCCGCATGTTCTTGCCACACTTCGATGACGTGCCGCATGCCTCCGCAAAGGTCTGGCCGGCACAGCATGTCCAGAAAAGTCTGCCCTATGGTTGTCAACCTTATGAAACTGTCCTGTGCCCTGACTGAGGCCCCGGGACGGGCGGTTTTGCATATCCGAACCGGCAACCGGCGCACCGTGCTCGGGTGAACGACATTTCTCAGCGGAACCAACGGCTCAGCACTGTCCGCAGCCATAATTTTTTTCAACCGCAATACAGCACCCCGGTCGTCTGAACGTGTAATCATCAGCATCTTAGGCACGCGGTCGGTGAGTCCCCATCTCTGCATCGCTGACAGATGGGAAACATGGCAAAGGCGATCAGACAGGCAGACGATTTCATCAGCCGGCGGTTCTGGAACCGCCGTTACACGAAAATGCCGTCGATAATCTCGGTCGGGTACGATTATGGACGCTTGCAGCAACATCCGCCGAAACCGATCAAAGTCACTTTTAACTGGAGTCGTCCGTCGGACCCGAAGAGCTTTCGCGGAGTCGCCGTACATTTTCTGCATGGCGCAAGACAGGTCGTAGCGGGAGATTACCGGCAGACGCATTTCTTCCAACATTCCGGCAAGATACCGCCCTGCTTTAGTTAGTTTTGAAGAACGTGACATGGTTCAATCCAGAGACATATCCCCAATAGACTGCGTTATATGTCCTAAGGACATATAACGCAGTCTATTTGCTTGTCAACATGTTTCTCAGGTGCAGCTGCGGCCACATGCCGTGGGGCTGTGCGCCGGGCAGTGTGACCTTGGTCTGGCACACACGATTGGAACCCGGCACGGCATACTATTGGAACCATATTCCCATCCCGCCGGAGTTGGTTCGCAACGGCCGGCTCTTCGGAAAGGCACGTCTGTCCGCGGTGCTGAATCCCCTTGTCTCTCCTTTTGCAGGCGCAAATTATTTCTCTTCGCGGCTGGAAACAGCGCTTCAGTATATGGACAAACCGGGAGCAGAATGGAAATCGCTTCTTGGCTCCATGAAGGAATCGACCATCCGCGAGAACGATGCGCGCGACGAACTGAAGAAGTGGTATCCGGTCCGGCGCCACTCCGCCGATTTCAGCAAACAAGGGCGTCAGTTTACGGGAAGGTTTTTCCGCCTCTACGCTCGCGTTTTTACGCGTGATCTTTATCAGTTCGGCTGGCGCCGCCATAGTCAGGCCGGCCCTCAAGAAGCAGCCTTTGTCCTTACACTCCGGAGCGGAGAAGGGCGCCGTTCCATTTATGACTCGACGGTACGGGCCTTGGGCACCTTCGTGCAGAGTGCCGTGCTTGAGCAGGAAATCGAACAGCAAATCGAGCAATAGCACATTGTCATAACTGGGAAGACATCCCCTGAACTGGGAGGGGATGGGGTGTTCACGACTCCGAGCGGCTTCGCAACAGTCCGGCAGTGTCTCAGTTTGACTTTTGGCGGCGCAGCCGTCCTTTTGCTCCCGACAATAGCGGGAGGCTTCACCATGACGGACAATTGGCTCTTTCTATCGGAGAATGACACAGACACTCTTTCTGGCACTGATCCGGTTCATGATTTCAACGGTGGCGGAAGGCCAAGGTCGTGCGCTAGCGGGCAGGCTGTGCCATCGAAATGGACGCGGGCCGGTTTCTGGTCGTGGAGCATAAGGACACGACGGAGCGGCGTATCGTCGAGGCCATGAAGAAGAGCACCGTGAAAGGTGATGTGAATGCCATACGCTGGCTCGAAGAGAAGAACATCGTCAGCTTCGCGGATTTTGAAAACGAGGGGAATGTCTGTGGTTCCTGAAACCCTGTTGCATTGTCGGATATGGCTTCCTCCACCGTCGTCATGCGGGAGCTCCGCAGGGGTCGTTGCGTCTCCGGCATCGTGTTCCGTGCGTCGGGCTTGGACGCTTCAGGGCCGGTGCCCGCGCGTCGACGAGGCCGACGATCCACTCAATGTCCCGGAGCCGGTAGTCAATGCCCGCAGCCATTGCCGGCGTCACCTTCAGGCTCTTGTGGATGCGCAAGAAGCTGTAGCGGCAGACGTAGAGCGGCAGCATGTAAAGGCGGTTCTTGATCTTCTTGCTGAACCCGTTGGCCAGCCGCGTGAACCGCCGCACCCCCATCCGCATGGTCAGGTTCTGCCGATCGACATATAATATTTCCCGGCAGGCCCTAAACGCCCGAATCATCCGACTCCATCGACCCAACTCCCCCACGGCCGAAATATCGCACAGTCCGACAGATCCTTCGCATACTCGGTCAGCGCATCCCGCCGATCCTCAGCGCCAAGCGCTACCGGCATAACAATATCCGCATGATAGGGATTATCGCGGGTCGGCGACGGCTCGACAGAACAGCCGGCAGCCCCGATGTCTCCGGCGGATAGTATATACCAACCCCAGAACAGCCTTCCCCTGTCTGCGGCGGCGTTCCGTATCCCGATTTCGGCCATCTCGGCATCTGATGCAAAGCCCATTCGGTTTACCGATATTTCACTGGCGTTATCGGGAGGTCTGAACACCGTCATCCGGGCGTGTCCGACCATACCCCTTTTCTGCTTGCGGAGCGCCTTCCTCGCCTCGGTTTGTGATCTGGCTTCCCGTCCCAGTTGGTCGCTTGGTTGGATTGCATCGGGAATTTCTCTGGACTTCGGCCCCTCCACTATCGATTTTCCATCGCTTCCGCTGTCGATAAACCAAGTTTCTTCAAAAGATTAGGCAACTCCGCTGCGTCATCGACGCGCACACGCCCTTTCTTCCCGCTGGCCCGGTAAAACAGGACCCCGGCTCCGTCGCGCTCCACCACCATCAACACGCTGGTTGACCGACCGGGACTCCGCAGATCGATCACAATGCCACTCCCTTCCATCGGGTATATGTCCGGCTGCTCCTTCACAAGTCCCGATATACCCATGAGCACGGCTTCCGACTTCGACAGTCCCAGCTCTGATGGCTTATCCAGCCCTTCTTCGGCCGCGGCATCCGGGCAGTCCGCGAGGTCCTGAACCGCGCTATTCAGCCATCCGTGTTCCTCTGCCTCTCCAGTGACTGGAGTATTCTCCCGGCGCACCGACCTCGCCACTTCGGCGCCCACCTGTCCCTGCAGATGCCTGTCTTGAAAATCAACCCATCCGAGAGGCGGCCGTGCAGATGAGCCTGTCCGCCGCAATTGCGCCTGCGTTGGCGTTTGCAGAAATGCGCTGTTCAAAATCTCGGTCCGAGACATGCCCTCGTGAGGATGATCTATGGACCGAGGCGTTTTTGGCGGAGGCAATTCAGAAGCCAATCCGGCCGATAGCATTGATCAACTCCACTCCAGAATCAGGCCTAGTTTTTCGCAGACCGTGTTCACAATTTTGTAAATATGTTCCGCTTTGTCGTCAAAAGAAACATAGCTCGATCCAGAACCATATTCAGAATAAACATCAAGGAACAAATCGGCTTCGGGAATAGCTGATTTATCGAGATGAACTCCGGCTGACCAAACTTCTTCTTCGTTCGAAGAGTCAAACTTTGCCACGGAACGGGTTGCCGTGGCGCCAATTTCAAATGGATCTCGTTCGTTCGGGCGCCAGGTTAGCTGGCGAATCATATGTTCTGTAGCATTGGTTCCGCCTTCAACGGCCAACCAGAATGGAGCCCTCAACTTCCAGAGCGCCGGTCTGCCGTCTTGCAGAAAGCCGCTCGCAGCAGATTCGAAACGTCTCATACATTTTTTCGCACACTCTAAATCGTCAGGGTTCCGGATCTCGGAAAAATGCGCCCGGTAACCGTTCAATCTGGCTTCCATAACACAGTTGGGCGACGCTAAATTCAATGAGACGACAGAACTATCTATGGTATTGCCGTTCTCGACCCTGATCGCATCCGAGGGAATAATCAATTCCTGGATCAACGCATCGTGTATCGGTTCGATAATCTGAACGAACGAACTGATGCGGCTGAACGCCGGGCGCGAAAACCCCACCTCGTATAACGTGTCGAGTCTCGCAATGCGCGCTTTCATCTTCGCAGGCTCAACCCGACCGGAACTTGGCCACAACCGCTTGTCGGCGGCGGCAATGCCGTATCCATGTTTCAGAATCCGCAATTCGAGCATAACGGAATCGGCCTGTTTCACAACGCCACCTGCTGCTTGCGGCTTGTTTGCCGCTCTTCAGTGTGCTGCCAGCGACCTTCGTCATGGTGCGCTCCCTGTTATTCAGCAAACATAGAGATCCGGAGCGCGCGTGTAAAGGCTTGAAAGTCGTGCCGTTCTGGCCGGTCGTGAAAGGCGGGCAAGGACGGAGGAGCCTGTCATTAACCCGACTTTTTACAGTGGTTTTGTAAGCGTTTGTATTCATTCAATCATTTCAACACTCGGTGATGATTGGCCAGCCAGGTTTCAGCGCATTCAGTTTCCCGGGAGCTGGAATGCTTGTTGCTGCAATGCTGTCGGCGCCGTGAACATGTCGAATTCCGCTGCGGCCTCCGAGGCCGATTCAATGCGCATTTTCAAGAAGCCGGCGAGGTGGTGTTTCATGAGGCTGTGGAAACTGAAGACCGGCAGGCCGCCGGACGCACGTTTCGATGCCGCTTTGCGCCGAGTGACGGCCCGGCTGCGGCGGATTTCCGCACCGGCCGGTCTTCGTCGTGGAGCAGGATCGGTTTCAGGTCTTCCAGCATATGTTGTTCGACATAGCGAGCATGCATGACAGAACATGCGCACGCACCCGGTCTGCCAGACGGCAGCAGACCGGACGAACCTTCAGATCGACGGTTTCACGGCGCGGAACGCCCGTTCGACTCTTGCTGAACGCTTATATAAGCGGACTGTTTCATCGACGCTCATCACTGTTTCCGGCAAGCTGGTCCGCACGACATAAAAGCCGTCGAGCGCGGCTTCGGCGGCGATGTTTCCCCGGTTCCGGCCCTGAGTGAGGCCGTCATCGCAGACAGTCATGGTGAAATGCTTTCTCATCTTGTGCTTGTCCAGAGCCTTGTCGACGCGGCGGGCGGTCGCAACGGTGCCCTTGAGGGCGCCACGCCCGTCCGGTCGTGGCCTTGATCAAGCGCAGGCGGGCCTCTGCCGCGTTCAGAAGCTCATCGCGGCACTGGCAGCGTTCCTTTGCCGACCAAAGGGTTCCGGCAAACGACGAGATGCTCTCCGGGAAACAACTCTTCACAAGTGATTTCAACCAGACCTCGTTCGTCGAACAGGGACGGCTTCAAGGCTTTCACTTTATCAGTGTTAACTGTGTGCTTTCGATGAGCGAGACGGCGAACTTAATTTTGTCATCTCCTTTGAAGCATTTGAGCGGTCCCGACAGCGGCTGCCGTTTCGACGGGCGGAAGCCGACGATGCGGCCCATGGCCAGCGTGCAGTTATAGACGACAGGAGATCCGCGCGCCGCGGAAGCGACCTCCTGAACGGGCGGACCCTCTGTGAATGAATCCAGTAAAGCTGTGTAAAAAGGCGAGGAAATAAAAGCTGAATTTTTCCCGGAATGCCCTTGAATCGGAACATGGATACTGGTCAGGACTTGATTTTCCGCAAAACCGGCTGAGCACGGCGATCGCTGGACCGTGGCTGCCTGAAACGCTCCGCGGCCACAACAGTTTCCTGGCAACCCTTCACCAACCTGCCGAAGCGGAATAAAGGACAGTGAAAATATATCGCAACATGGAGGCTTGAAGATATGCCGACAGAAACCATCGTAATCAACGGGAAACGTCATTTGACCTTGAAGGAACTGCTCCGGCCCGGGCTTCGGGCGGTTTTGGTCGGCATAAACCCGGCACCGAAATCAGTTGAATCCGGACACTACTATCAAGGACGCCATGGCAAATTGCTTTGGCAACGACTGCAGAAGCACGGGATCGTGTCCTCGCTGGTCAGCGGAAGAGAGGATGAAGCCGCATTTAAGCAGGGTATTGGACTGGCGGATATGGTTCGACGGCCGTCGCCGAGCTCAAAGGACTTATCCCGCGCTGAGATGCGCGAAGGCTCCCAACATCTGGTGCAAAGACTTTGCGAACTGGGAGAGCCGAAGCCGATCATTGTTTTCGTCTATGCCACAGCCGCCGACAAATGCGAATCGAGTCTGAAGAGGGAAGGTTTCACAACTTTCAGAATGCCCGGTCCTTATGAAAAACGTGAAACCGCGGATCGGAAAATGTTGGATTTGGCCGAAAAACTCGGACGCTCACTTTGACCTGTGAAGTCTGCGGAATTTCCCTGACGCCCTGAATCAGCCGCTGTTCGCCGCCCGGTCAGGAAACAGCGCCGCGATCCCGTCCCGCGAAGCTTCGCAGATCCCCGCCTCGGTGATGAGACCGGTGACGAGTCGTGCCGGCGTGACGTCGAACGCGTAGTTGGCCACGGGGGATCCCTGGGAAACGATATCGACGGTTTGAACCGAGCCGTCCTCGGCGACGCCCGTCATCTTGGCGACTTCATCCCCCGAACGCTCCTCGATCGGGATTTCGGCGACGCCGTCAAACAGAGTGAAATCAATGGTCGGCGAAGGCAGAGCGACATAGAACGGCACTCTGTTGTCCTTGGCGGCCAGCGCTTTCAAATAAGTCCCGATCTTGTTGCAGACATCACCCGAAGCGGTCGTCCTGTCAGTCCCGGTGATCACAAGATCGACCTTTCCGTGCTGCATGAGGTGGCCGCCCGTATTGTCAGGAATAACGGTGTGGGAAACGCCGTGATGGCCCAGTTCATAGGCGGTCAGCGATGCGCCCTGATTACGGGGGCGGGTCTCATCTACCCACACATGCACCGGCATTCCTTGGTCATGGGCCATATAGATCGGCGACGTCGCCGTTCCCCAGTCCACCGTCGCGAGCCAGCCGGCATTACAGTGCGTGAGGACGTTGACCGGTTCACCCTCTGGTTTGGCCGCCGCGGCTTTCTCAATCAAAGCGAGGCCGTTCCGGCCGATTGAGGCGTTGATTTCAACGTCCTCGTCGCAGATTTCCGCTGCCCTTTTGTAGGCCTCCTCTTCGCGCCGCGCCTCCGGACAATCCGAAAGGCATGACTTCATCTCACCGATTGCCCACCGGAGATTCACAGCCGTCGGCCGTGTCTTGAGCAGCCGGTCGCAAGCGGCGGCAAGATTGCCGGATGACGGATCCGCCGCCATTGCGAGCGCAGTCCCGTATGCGGCTGCAGCGCCTATGAGAGGAGCTCCGCGCACGACCATGCGCTCAATGGCAGCCGCAGCCTCCTCGACATTGCGGAGCCGCAGGATCTCGAAAGAAAACGGCAGCTTCGTCTGATCGATCACCTCAACTGTCCGGCCGTCTTCGGCCAGCCATATCGTGCGGGTCGGTTCGCCGTTGATCTTCATGTCGCAGGTCCCTTCAAGCGTTCGTCAGTTCGGGGGTCATCGCGTTTATCCGTCTCGCGGCGTCAGTGACCATGGGAATGCCGCGATAGGCAGCCGTGTTGACCATGAGGTCGCGGGCCAGCGTCAGAGATCTGGCCTCAGCGGTCGCGCGGACTTCGGGATTCTGAATGCTCTCGAAGTCTATATTGTGAGCGAGGCCAACGATCCGGCGTATCATTTTCGCTGCGGCGAAGCCGAGCGTGTCTTGGAAAAGCCGGTCCATATAAGCTTCCCCCTCCCTGGCCAGAGCGGCCGCTCCGGGCGGGTCGGCGAACAGATCAGACGGATATCCGTCGCCGTTGCCGCGCATTCTCCATTCTTGAAGGAATTTGCCGCGGAACAGCGTCCATACCTCCTCGACCGTATTCAGGATCCAAGCGCGATAACCGTCACGGGCGCCGCTGCTCTTCTCATGGCCGATCTGGCTGAAATAATTCAGCAGAAGATTGGCGATCAAGGCGCCTGAGTCGAATCCCATAGGCCCCATGAACGCGAATTCCGGATCGATGACACGCGTATCTCCCGGTGTGAGCATGACCGATCCGGTGTGGAGATCGCCGTGGATCATCGCCTCGGGCGATCCCATGAACTTCAGTTTCAGCCGCGAGACGGCGCATTTGAGATCGGCGTCCTGCCGAATCCGCGCGGCATGACCGTCCAGCCAAGGACTGGTCCAGCGATTGTTCTCGACCGCAGTGTAGGGCTCCGTGAATATGAGATCCTCGGTGATCTTGCAGAGAGCCGTGTTGCCGGCGAAATGCGAGATCAGGCTCTTGAATTCGTCCGCCGCCAGACCGAGCGTCGAGGTGCGGAAAAGGGTTGCGGCCATGAAGGTCGAAATATCTTCCGCGAATCTCGGGTAGACGGTTCCCGCGATCATTCCGTGGCGCATGATGATATGAGGGGTCAGAAGCTCCATGACGATCAGTGCGAGCGTTTCGTCATAGTGGTGAATTTCCGGCACGAGTCCGGGCGCATGCTTTGCCTGAAGCGAAAGCGCGGAATGCTCGTAATGGGCCCGTGAAAGCGGCAGCGGCCAGCTTTCGCCGACTAGGCGGACATAGGGCAGAGCCTGTTTCACCGCGAATCCGATGCCGCCGTTTCCCCTGACCAAGAAGACAAGATTCAGGTTGCCGTCTCCGACTTCTTCAATGTTCCAGCTGTTCTTGCTGCCGCCGAGTTGGCCGGCAAGCGGAAGACCGGCCATCAGATCACGCAGGCTCTCAGCATCAAGAATCCGGTAGCCTTCCGGGGTGTGCGGCGCAGCAGCATTCATCGCGTTATCTCCCTTCACATCCATTATAAGTTTACCCGTTCAGCCGCTCCGCCCGCACGGGTCTTTTGAACCGGACTTCCACCGCAGGCAAGACCGCCGCCAGCCCGTTTTTCCGCTGTTATTTCCCTTGCGTCGCATCAGGAAACCGGTTGGTATGACTTAAGAGAAACCATGACAATATCTGTCCGGCGATCTTGATCCGCCGGGTTGATTCATGATCACAGCAGGCCGCCGAGACGTCAAGTCCGTGTTACCTATGCGGCCCGCTGAAGTATCCGGCAAGCGTTCCCGGAGGCGGGATCATCCGCCGCCGGCGGTCATTGAAACATCTGTCGGAAGCACGGGATTCAGGAGCGGAGCTCTCTCAGGAATCGGCTGGCCGGAGGTTCAGATCCGCCGACTCAGTCTGAAGTGCGTCAAGGACGGGCTGTTCCTGTTTACGGGCGGTCTTGATCAGCGTCCGCAGCTCCACACAGCTCCATAGGCACCGCGCTCGCTCTGGCAACCGCCTTATGCTTTTTGATGCGCTTGCAACATCCGCAGGTCTCGCTCGGCCTGCTTATTCGGCGCCGGCACCGCCGGATTGCGCGTGAACATCAGGACGCCTTCCCGATGATCCCGCAGCCGCAGGGCGAGGCTGAGGCCCTCATATGAATCAAACCAAGGATAATTCCATAAGGAGTTATCCACAGTGGTTGTTCGGCGCGAAGCTGCAGGAAACTCGCCGATTAAACTGCGAAATGCATCGCTTCATTTGCAGCCGTGCTATCCTGTCGCGGGTTCCCCTTGCCGGCAGCTGCCGGCAAGGGGAGGCGGGAGCGAACGTCCCCGCCAGGCCGGGTCGAGCCGATCATCCCTTGGTTATGGAACCGTTGAAGAGCATGGCCGGCTCGGCCTTCCCGGTCCCTTGCGCTTTTTGCGTCTCCCGCGCCGCTTCCGCGAACAGCGGCTTCCCGGCGCGGGACACTTCGTTGATCTCGCGGACAGGGCTATCGCTTTTGAATCTCCCCGTTTTCCGGCAGCAGTCCGGCGGAGCCGATGAGTTTCAGCGTGCAGCGGTTATACTGTCCGGCTTTCTTGAGTTTGCCGCGCATTGACTCAGTCTGCTTGTCCTTCGTGACCCGCGCCAGGGGATGAAACCGATATGTCCAGAAACAAAATTGGATGGGCCGTGCCGGACGTCCTGATGGAATGATAGGCGCGGCTGTATTCCTATCGTCGGAAGCATGCGGTTTCATGGCGGGCAAGTCAGTGTTTTTGACCGGCGGCGGCTGATTCTTATTTCTCATAAGAAGTAAGACAAATCGGGTATGAAAACGGAAACGTCAGCTCGTGAATAATGGACTGCCACTCGGACTCAGCAGCAACTGAACTGGATCGTTCAGCCGTCGGTGTTTATCAGCGATTCAATTCTAAGCATCCAAGGCATGATGTTCGCCGCGAAGAACCCGACCACGCCGGCCATCGCCGTTACGAAAAGACCGAACAAAACCCACAGCAACTTTGTCTCGAGTCGCATAAGATCGGCATTAGCCGCGACTCCGCCCGTGATTCCCATCCTCACAGTGTCGGTTATCGCTTCGGATTGCTCTGCGCTGAAACCCTTGGCCTTAATCTTGCGGATGGTCTGTTCCTGTTGATCCGTCATCGCTTCCCGCCTCTTGAGTCGCCGCCGGCGCGATGCCGGCTGCAGCCGTCAGACTCCTGACTGGAATCCAGCTGAAATGACCGGCCGACAGCTTTTGTCTTTATTCAGACTGAAACCGTTGCCGCAATTTCAACGGAAAGTCAGCAGTCGGGAAACAGGGTCTCCGCCAAACACGGATTGCTGCCATTCCCGCTGTATCAGACTACTAGGTTGTGTCCTCAAATATTTGACATGCTGAGCTGGTTGCGGCACAGTGCCGCGCGACCAGCGGTGAGAATGCTCAAAGGAGATTTGAAATGATCGGCAGCCGGCATGATATGACGAACGAGCAATGGCAGCGGATGGAGCGTGTGATGCCGAAAGGTCTGCCCGGGCCGCCGCGCAAGGACGACCGTAAGGTAACAGCCAGTATATTTTTCGTGCTGCGCACCGGCATGCCATGGCGGGATTTGCCGGAGCGTTACGGGCCTTACACGACCTGTTACAACCGTTTTACCCGCTGGAGCAAATCGGGCCGCTGGCAGAAGATTCTTGAAGATCTTCAACGACTTGAAGAAGCGGAAGAAGAAGCCGCGGACGAAAAGGACGACGGCGATCCGGCGCCGCGGAGCCGGATGATCGACTCGTCGTCGATCCGCGCTCACCGCCATGCCGCCGGGTCGCGCAAGGACGGCGAGCCGCAGGAGATCGGGCGTTCCCGGGGCGGACAGCCTGCGAAGATTCATGCCATGGTCGACGGCAAGGGCGGGCTGCGCCGCATGCGCCTGTCGCCCGGGCAGGCCGCCGACTGCGCCGAGGCGGCGCCCCTTCTTGACGGCCTTGAAGCCGGCTGCGTCCTGATCGCCGACAAGGCTTACGACACCGAGGCCGTTCTCAAGCAAACGGCGGAAGCCGGCTGCCGGGCCGTCATTCCGTCGAAGTCGAACCGCAGGCGGCAGCGGCCGCTGGATAAAGCTGTCTATGCGAAGCGCAATGTCATTGAGCGTTTCTTCGGAAGAATCAAAGAGTTCCGGCGGGTCGCGACCCGCTTTGACAAGCGAGCCCGCAACTTCGCCGCCGCTGTCATCCTGACCGTCATCCGCTGCCTGCTGCGGAATGACGCAAAAGGGATAATTGAGTCCACTACCTAAGATATGCCTCCTTCAATCTGCAGTCTTTAATAAGTCGACTGAACACGACGAGGCCGTCATTCCGGGGGTCGACATCCAGAACGACATGACGACTGTCGATAATCCAGCCGAAATTACAAGGCTGTCGGAGTCCCGTTTTGAAGCGCACATCGTCAGGACTGACGATCGGATTCTTCAGAGTCCGAATCGTCATGCACGAACGGCAACGAATGCCAGCATTCAACCAGTCACCGCCGGCACTGCCGGCAAGCGGATCAAGAATCCAAGGATTGCGGTTGCCAGCCCGATGATGGCGCCGATGGCCAAGATAATTTTCAAGTCACGCTTCTCATTGTCCACACGGAACGCGTTCAGCGTGCTTTCAAGGTTGGCTTGCATTATTTCCATGTCCTTACTTCAGCAAAGCGAACTCCTTGGCGAGTTCATGATTGTCAGGGGAGTCACTCATGCTCCGATCCTAAAACCCCGGACCGGGGGCGTCAACTGATTGATAGCAAGAACACCGACCGCAACTTGTCGCACCATGCTTTGGGGGTGCTACAGCGAGAAAAATCCGCAACGCGCCGGGCCTCGATTCTATTCTCAAACGGACTCTCAGAAGTTTTCCCGTTTGGCCTCCTTGAGAATCTGCTTATCCAGTGTCAAGTCGGAGACCGCCCGGCGCAGCCGCTCGTTCTCCTTCTCAAAATCCTTCAAACGGCATAACATAACTGGTCGCCGTTCATACCGGCATACTCTTTGTGCCGCTTATAGAAGAAAAACTCGCTGATCCCGAGCCGCTGGATCGAATCCGCCATCAACAGCCCTTGGCCGTGCAATACTTTATCCTGCCGCAGCAGACGAACAATCTCTTCGGGCTTACAGCACTTTTTTGCCATTGCCGATCCTCCTCATTTCTATAACCCGAAGGTGAACCAGATTTATGGGTAAAACCATGGAGATAAGAGAATTACCGGCGGCGTGGCACTTCCCCCTTGAACTCGTTCCGGTACCTCTCTGTCCGGGCAGCGAGCGGGGATGTCCCTTCGCTTTCAGGTCGCAAACGAACGCCGACCGCGTGAAAGGCGGATTGCTGTATGTCTCCCGAAGGGTACGCAGCACGCCAAGTGCTTCGGAGGAATAGAGATCGAACGTCCGGGACAAAAAACCGTCGGCGTCAACTGCCTCGATATCGAAGCATTCAAGGACCTCGGCCGGGAAGTCGGCCAGATTGTCGGTGACGACATACTGCGCGCCGCAGTGGACCGCCGCCGCAAAATGAGGTGCCATGCAACCTTGCTGATCATTGCCCGGAAACAGGGACCAACCCGGCTTGGAACTCGGCTAAGTATGGGGAACAACGGATTCTGCACGGAATTATCCGCGATCTTGTTAAACTTTCATGAGTCCCGTCCAATCACCCCGTTATCCATGTGATTGAGCACGGTTTCTGCTCTCCCGGGGGCTTGTGCTGCGAGACAATCAGGCCGATTCTATAGTGTAAAAACTGCAGTGACAGGTTTCACGGACGCTGAAGCGATACGAACCGGGATGGTTGCAAACCACCGTCTGATCACTATCTTGATCTTGTATCTCCGCCCGCCTATGCGGCAGGCTATAGGACAAAGCTTGCCACGATATACTGGCCTACTGTAATTCGAATTCCGCGCCGCGGATCGAAGCGGCTTTTTCGGCAAGTCGGCACGCGAATGACTACGAGTTTCAACACCAGCAACAGCACTTGGCGTCAGTTGATGGGCAACGGCCTGCTCTACCGGGTGCCGCCGTTCCAGCGCGACTACAGCTGGGGCGAAGAGGAGTGGGACGACCTCTGGCACGATATTCGCGAGGTCATGCGCCCGGAGGGGGAGCCGGCGCACTATATGGGCTATCTCGTCCTGCAGTCGGAGGACGGCAAGCGGTTCGACATCATTGACGGGCAACAACGCCTGACAACCCTGAGTATTCTCGTGCTGGCCGCCTTACGGCAATTGAGCATCCTGCTGGACAAGGGGCGGGATACCGAAAACACCCGCAAGAGGCTTGAAAGTCTGCGGCAGGGCTATATCGGATATTTAGATCCGGTGACGCTGGAATCAGAACCCAAGCTGAAACTGAACCGGAACAATGACCACTATTTCCAGACATATCTGGTTCCTCTGGTCTCGCCCTTGCCGAGACGGGGGTTCAGAAAGTCGGAGCACGATATGCGCAAGGCGTTCGAATGGTTCGATCGCCGTTTTCGGGAGTATCTGGAGAAAGAGGAAGACCCCGGTTTGGCGGTCGTGCGGCTGATCGATGGGATGAGCGACAAACTGCTCTTTACCGTCATCACAGTCACTGATGAACTGAACGCCTACCGGGTGTTCGAAACGCTGAATGCGCGGGGCGTGAAGCTCTCGGCGACCGACCTTTTGAAAAACTACCTGTTTTCGCTTCTGCATCGCCAAGGCGAACATGAGCGTGAGATCGAGACGCTGGAAAACCGCTGGAACAAAATCGTAGAAAGGCTCGGAGAAGAAAGTTTTCCGGATTTCCTCCGTGTCCACTGGATAAGCCGGAGAACGACCGTCCGGTTGTCGGACCTTTTCAAGACTGTCCGCGCCTGCGTCCGGGCCAGGGGGGATGCGTTTTCGCTCTTGCAGGAGCTCGAAGCCGATGTCGATACCTATCTGGCGCTGACGCAACCGGACGGCTCTGACTGGCCTATCAAGTGGAAGCAGCATGCCCGGACCCTTCGCATGTTCAGCGTCCGCCAGCCGATTCCACTGCTGCTGGCTGCCCGGCGTTCTCTGGGCGACGCGGACTTCGAGAGACTGCTGCACTCCGTAGTGATAATTTCCTTCCGCTACAATGTCATCGGCGGCCTTCACGGAAGCGGGCAGGAGCGAATTTACCATGCGGAAGCCCAGAGGATTTCGAAGGGCAATCATTCCTCAATCTCGGAGATCGTAGTCAGCTTGCGAACGGTTTATCCTGATGACACGAGGTTCCAGCTGAGTTTCAGCGAGAAGTCCATCGGCGTTGCGCAGACACGAAATAAGCGGGTCGTCCGTTATATTCTGTTCGAATTAGAGCGGCAGGCCTCGGGCAATCGCTTCGAATTTGAGGACGGCCGGATAACTTTGGAGCATATCTGTCCGCTGAATCCTGAAGACGGTTGGGACCGGTTCAGCGAAGGAGACCTAGACGCACACACATCGCGCCTCGGCAACATGGCGTTGCTGGAAGCGGGCCCGAATCGCGACGCCGGCAATACCGACTACGAAACCAAGCGGGCGGTGTTCGCGAACAGCCGCTTCCAGACGACCCAGGACATCGCGCGCAAATACGCGGAGTGGACTCCGGAGACGATCGAGGCGCGTCAGGAGGCCATGGCAAAAATCGCATCGGCCGCATGGCGTATCGACTTTCCTGGCTGAGGTTTGATTCATATTATGAGGTATTCGGCAATCGTTCCCGGAAACGAGATCATCCGGCGGCGACGGTCATTGAACCACCTGTCGGAGGAGTGGAATTCAGGAGCTGAGCTATCTTAGGAATCGGCTGGCCGAAGGTTCAAATCCGCCGGCTCCGTCCAGAGCGCGTATAAGGACGGGCTGTCCCTTCTCCCCGTCGGCCGGGGAGCGGCTGATGAACCCGCAGGTCTGTTTCGGCTTACTCATTCGCTGCCAGCGACGCCGGACTCCGCGTGAACATCCAGACGCTCCCCGGCCGCCGCACCTCATGACAGGCGGCAGTGATCTCATCGTGCCCCTTTCGATCCGGTCCGCCGCATCCGCGGGCAGCGGCGCGCCGACGCGGGCCGCCTCGCTGACCTCGCGCACGGCCCTGTCAGAGCGGCTTCTTCATCTCCGCCGAACATACCTCGCCGTGAAACTCCGTCAGGCTGTCAAGTCCGCGCAGGACATGAGCGACGCATCGCGCATGGTTCAAGCCCTCGATATTTCAGCATGACCGCGGAAAGCCGCACACCGCGATGCCGGTCCTCTCCGCAGCCGCATCTCCGCGGCGGAGGCCGCTCAGAGGCTCTCTGCGGATGGCGTGAAACTGCCGGGGCTTACCGCCGATGAGGCCTGGTCTCACTCATTCGTTCGGCGACGGTTTTCGCCGCCGAGGCGCGGACATCCCCGGCGAAACCGGAAAACCCGTCCGCACCTGTCGGGCGCGGCCGGAATCATTCCTTGGAACAGGGCCGCGCTGTCTCAGGCGCCTGCCATGCCCCGAAAACCCCGGTCCGGACTGCGGAACCATCCGCCACGGGAAGAATTCTCTTCGACGACGGTTCGACGCTGTTTGATTTCCAGCCGCGGCCGGGCTATGTGTTCGCATATGGACTCAGAATTGGAAGAGTTGAAGAAACGGATATCCGCCCTTGATATTCAGGGAGCGGTGCTGGAGGAGCGGATGAACACGCATGTCGAAACCTTCAAAGCGGCTGTCGAGCGCATGGAGAATAAAGCGGCGGAGAGGGGAGCGAAGCAGGTAACGGCGATCTCAGAGTATAGAGCGGCGATCTCAGAGTATAGAGCGGCGATCTCGGCAGCCATCTCGGAACAGAAAACAGCCATCTCGGAACAGAAAACAGCGTTCTCTGAGCAGGAGACAGCGGTCTCGGCAGCCATCTCGGAACAGAAAACAGCGTTCTCGGAACAGAAAACGGCCATCTCGGAACAAAAAGCCGCGATCTCGGCAGCCATCTCGGAACAGAAAACGGCCATCTCGGAACAAAAAGCCGCGATCTCGGCAGCCATCTCGGAACAGAAAACAGCGTTCTCCGAGCTTTTGGCGAAAATCGGCGAGCGGGATGCTGACCAGGCGAGACGCGAGAGGGACAACACACGCTGGATCGTCGCCGCCATCGGTCTGGGTGTCATACTGCTCGGCATCATCGCACGCTGGCCTGCCTGACCTCGGCCAGCGAAACGCGGCGCGTATCCGGCGATTCGCCGGGGATCGGCCGTTGATCGAAAAAACCTGCGCCGATGCTGCCGCTTGACGCGATGATCGATTTGACGGCTGCTCCCGGAAGGAAAGCCTCCCCCCCCCCTGATAAGTTCTGATCCCGGCGACGGTCGGAATCATCCCAGTCCGTATCAGTCCAAAAGCGGTGACCGGTCGAGAACGTTTGCCCGATACCTCCTGAAAAGCCGGGACACCGCTGGTGCCGCACGCGTTCTTCAGGTCAGGCTTCACGGCGGTAAGGTCGGTGTCGGCCGGGTCCGGCAATAGGTTAAGGGCGAGGAGATGTCCCTGCCGGGTCGGCAAAAGATCTCGGCGGACCGCTGTCTCGACTGACAGTCCGTGAACCTGACGAGGCGGGCGCAGCGACCCGCAAGATCGCTTCACGCGCCGTTCCTCCGAGCCCCCTGGCGGAACACGGCACTGCTGAACTCGTCCTCACGATACAGCCGTTGATCACGAGCGGGCTCTGTCGTGGATATTTTCCGGTCCCTAGACCCTGCACCCAAAAAAGTTGAAGGGTTTGGCCAATATTTGGTATCGTCTGAAGAATCGGCAACAAGATGACGCTAAAGTCCCTTGCTGTCCTTTAGACGTGAATGCCCGGGCATATGTCACAACCCAGCGTGACAAGTCAAATTTTTGGGTGCAGGGCCTAAGGCATGGAATTGAACTCGCAGACCGTCTCATCCGCATGGCATTTCTGCTCGCCCGGCAATCCGGCGGAGTCTCACACTTAAACGTTGCATGTCCGGCGAAACGGAATATTGTGCCGGTTTTGATCGGAAGCGCGGCAGTTCATCAGCAGGCTGGCCATGCGCTTGGAAGTTTAAGGGATGGACGGCTTAGTGAGCGTAATCTTCAGCCAAATCAGTCATGCCTTTACGGGCCTGCGTACGGAAGCGGAACGTGCATGAGCCGGGCGGCGCGTCACCCTGAATATCCCGCGTGGTTCCGTGAAAAGCGGACCGCGCGGCCATTGATCGTTTCCCGCTGGGTGCCGGCGGCGCTGGTCGGCCTGCCGGTCGCGGTGCTGCTGGCCATCGTCATCTATCCGACGGTCTGGATGTTTTACCATTCGCTGAGGGACACAAACATCCAAGGCCTCTTCATGGAATCGCATGAATATATCGGATTTCAGAACTACGCGTCGGTGCTGGGATCGGACCGGTTCCAGCAATCCCTCGGCCACCTCGCGCAGTATCTGACATTCGGCGCCTGTCTGCAGGTTGTGATCGGAACGGCGCTGGCCCTGACGCTCTACGAATTCGTCAAATCCAACACCGCCCGGACGCTGGTCCTGATCCTCCTTGTCCTGCCGATGATGCTGCCGCCTTCGATCGTGGGTGTCCTGTGGCGGTTCCTGCTGACGCCCTCCAACGGAGCGGTCAACCAAGCGCTCCTGAATATAGGACTGATCGAGAACCATATCGAATGGTTCAATGCCGGCATTTCCCTTTGGTCGATCATCATCGCCGACACTTGGAACTGGGTCGCCCTTCCGCTGCTGATCGTTTACTCCGGCAGGGTGTCTCTCCCTCCCGCCGTTTACGAAGCCGCCCGAGTCGACGGGGCCGGACAGTGGAAAGTCATGCGGCGCATCACCCTGCCGATGCTCAAGGAAGTCATCGCGATCGCGTTCATTCTCCGCTTCACCGACGCGTTCAAATTCGTTGATCTGGTCTACATCATGACAAGCGGCGGACCGGCGCAGTCGTCGGAACTTCCGACCTATATCGCGTTCCAGCGCGGAATACGCGAATTCGCAATCGGCGAGGCGGCGGCCTACGCCATCGTGATCTTCGCGATTTCAGCGGTCATCATCACGCTGTTCCTCAAATACATGAAACGCGTGATGAAAGCGCGGGGCTTCGCATGAGCGCGGAGAAGCCGGCATGACGGAAACGGAATTCCAGCCCGCAGGGACCGGCGCCATCTTGGACCGTCCGCGGGAAATGTGGAGATTCGTCCGCTTTTTCTTTCTGGCCTTTCTGGGCCTATGGATCGTGTTCACGGTCTTTCCGCTTTATTTCATGACCATCACGGCTTTCAAAACCGCGGCTGAAACCAACCTGACCGTGCCCTCATTCTGGCCGCGGGACTGGCAGCCGGGGAATTTCGCGGGCGTTTTCGCCGAGAAAACAAACTTCAACGCGCTGGTGGACAGTTTCATCATCGCCACGGCGAACACGTCTCTGGCGCTGTTTCTCGGCTCGCTCGCCGGCTACGCTTTCGCGAGGTTTCCACGGCATGCGGGAGGGGAAAACCTTGCTTTCTGGATACTTTCAAACCGGATGTTCCCTCCTGTGGCGATCCTGGTTCCGATGTTTTTCCTTTTCGACAACACCCCTTGGGGCGCCGACAGCCACCTTTCGCTGATCCTGCTGTATCTCGTATTCAACCTGCCGCTCGCGACCTGGCTGATGATGGTGTTTTTCAGGGACGCGCCGGTTGAAATCGAGGAAGCCGCGTATCTGGACGGCTGGACGCCGCTCCGGGCATTCGTCAAGGTCACGCTGCCGCTTGTCCTTCCCGGAATGATATCGGTCGCGATGCTCTGCTGGATTTTCGCTTGGAACGAGTACCTGTTCGCGAATCTTTTCGTCGGAACGGCGGTCCGGACCTACACGATCGTGATCCCGACCTTCACGCACGGCTCCCAGACTCTGTGGAATCTCCAGATGGCGTTTTCATTGATCGCGATGATACCTCCCGTGACGCTGTTCATCCTGCTGCGGCGCTACATGGTGCGTGGTCTGTCGCTCGGCGTGGTCAAAGGCTGATGGCGAGACTTGAAGTCGAAGGGCTTTGCAAAGGCTGGGATTTCCCGGTCATTGACGAACTCTCATTCTCGGTGGACGAAGGCGAGTTCTTTGTCGTTGTCGGCGCGTCGGGAATCGGGAAGACGACGCTTCTCCGTCTGATTTCCGGCCTTGAAACCCCCGACGCCGGGCGAGTGGTTATCGACGGAGCCGATCAGACGCGGTTTCCGCCTTATCGGCGGCGCATCGCGATGACCTTTGAAAGCTACGCTCTCTATCCGCACCTTTCAGTCTACGAAAATATTGCCAGCCCCTTGCGGGCAAGAAAAGTTTCCGCAATTGAACGGAACAGACGGGTTCAAGACGTCGCTGAACTCCTCAGGATCGACCACCTTCTGGGCCGCAGACCGGGCGAAATCTCGGGCGGCCAGAAACAGCGGACGGCGCTCGGCCGGACTCTTGTCGCCGATCCGGAGGTTTTTCTGCTCGACGAGCCGATCAGCCATCTGGACGCGAAGATACGGCACGAGCTGAGGACTCAGTTTCATACGCTGGAGGATCTGCGCAAGGTGGCGACAGTCTATGTCACCCACGATTATTCCGAAGCCCTCTCGCTGGGAGACCGGATCGGGGTCATGGGCCCGGGCGGCAAGCTGGAGCAGGTTGGCGCGCCGCGGGACCTTTTCGAACGGCCGGCGAATCTCACGGTCGCGGAACATCTCGGCCAGCCGACCATCAACGTGATTGCCGCCCGCATCCGGTCCGAGAACGATTTGATCTTTCTGGATGCCGAAAGCGGAGATCTGAGTTTGCCGGTAGCCAGCGAGGGTCGGGCGCTGCTCGCGGGGCGCGGAGATGACAGGATCACGGTTGGCCTCCGCCCGCAGTTCGTCCGGCCGGCCGAGGAGGGAGGCGACGGGAAAGAACTGTTGTCGGCGGAAGTGGAAGTCTATGAGCCGCTGGGAGCGGCCGGCGTCATGATCGCGCGTTCGGGAGGCGTGCGCCTAACCGCGCTCACCAACCCCGAGACGCACTATGCTCAAGGGCAGCCGGTCACGCTTGCGGTTGATATCGGCCGCCTTCTCTTCTTCGACGCCGGGAACGGCCGCAGTTTAGAGAAGCCGTTCTGATGGCCTTGGTCTCGCTGCGAAAGGTCAACAAGATCTACGGACGCGGTGCCGGCCGTGTCCATGCGGTACAAAACCTGAACTTGGAAATCGCTGACGGCGAGTTTGTCGCCCTTCTAGGCCCGTCGGGATGCGGCAAAACATCAACCCTGAGGATGATCGTCGGCTTGGAGACGATAACCTCCGGTGACATTTTCTTCGGCGAGCGGAACATTTCCAAGCTTGAGCCGCAGGATCGGAATGTCGCCATGGCGTTCGAGACCTACGCCCTCTATCCGAATATCACTGTGGAAGGGAATCTGGCCTTTCCGCTTGAAGTCCGGGGCATTGAAGAAAGCGTCCGCCGGAGGAAGGTCTTGGAAATCGCGGAGATCCTGCATATCACCGACATCCTGGAGTCTTTTCCGCCGGAACTCTCAGGCGGACAGCAGCAGCGCGTTTCTCTCGGCAGGGCACTGATCCGGGAGCCGTCTGTTTTCATTCTTGACGAGGTCATGAGCCACCTTGACGCCCATTTGAAGTTCCGCATGCTGTTCGACCTGAAGCGGCTCCACCGGGAACTGCGGCGGACCACGGTCTACGTGACCCACGATCAGGTTGAGGCCTTGGCGCTGGCTGACCGGGTCGCGGTCATGTCAGACGCGCGGATGCAGCAGGTGGGAGACCGGAACACTCTCTACAACTGGCCCGCCAATATCTTCGTAGCGGATTTCATCGGCGAGCCGCCGACCAATTTCTTCAAAGCAAGCGTACAGAATCGCGATGACGGCACGGTTCTGAAGGTTGCAGACTCAGATCTCACGCTCATTCCAAGCGCACCTGCGGCGAAAGTGCTTCAGGTATCAGGACGGACTGATGTGATCGCCGGAATCAGACCCCAGAACCTCGGATTCTCGGAAACTCCCCATTTTCTCAGCGCCGAGGTGGCCATCAATGAATATCTCGGGGAACGCTCCATGCTGACAGTAACAAATAAGAAAGCGCGCTTTCGGGCGCTCGCGCCTCCGGATCTGCGGGCCGGACCGGGAGAAACGGTTCGTCTCTTCTACGCTCCGGACAGCGTCATGGTATTTGACCCGGAAACAGAGCTGCTGATATCTTGACCGGTCTTCCCCGCCGGGCGGAATCGCCGGTCACAGAGATCGCCGGTCACAGAGCATGTCTTCTTGCCTGCTTTAACCGCGTGATAAGGACGGCACAGAAGGCCCGCGCTGATCCAACGGATTGCGGTACCGCTGGGATTTGTTTGCATCGGCGGAAAAGTGCGGAATTCTCGAGGATTGAAAACGTGCGCCGAGAGAAATTAACCGATCTGTCTGTTTCACGGCCGCCGACTCAACCTGCCCGGAATTCCCTGATGCCCCTGCCCGCGACACCGCACGATACCCTGTTCCGCCTGCCCGTCTCCGATCCCGAACGCGCCGCCGCCTCGCCGATCGCCTGCCGCCCGAAATCGCCGAACGCCTCGACCTCGGCCGATCGCCGGAACATACCGAGGACGCCGCTGTCGACGGCGAGGAAGGAGCGTACAGACGGGCGTGATTTTCCGGATCAGAAATAAGGACGCGTTTCCGTGAAAATCTGCATGCTGCTCGAACATAGGGCGCGTGCAGGGCCACTCTCCGTAAAGCAGATAATCGACGCCCCGAATGGATCGAGATCCCGCCCGCGCCGCCGGCCGCTGCATGCTCCGCGATCTCCCGCGCATCGCCCCGGAACCCTCTCCCGCGCCGCGGAGGTCTCCGGCGCGCTGCCCGCCCTCACCCGCGCTTCCGCGGGCGGAATCACCGATGCGGACACGTTCGACACGGCGGTTGCCAACACCGGGTTCGGACGCTGTCATTTGCCGATGTATATTGTCGAAACGCTCAGCCTGTCGCCGGAACGCATCAAGGCAGCGATCCGGCGGGACTGTGCTGACCTCGAAGAGGCCAAGGCCGTCATGGCAATCGCAGCCGAAGTCCGGCTGTAATAGGGAGAAGAACGCGGTACGGCCGCCGGGCTTGCGGAGATCAAGACTTGGTTCGCCGCCGCTGTCGATACTCCCGATCTTGCGGCGGTCTTCGCAGGTTACGCGTCCTGCTGACGGAAAACCCGCTTGTTCTCAGTCCTTGACGAATATCCGGGTGATCCCGTCATGCGTCCACATCGTCGTGCGTCTATCCCCGGCAAACGCTGCCGCCTTACCAATAGAACACGTCTTCGTCGGGAATGATCCGGCAGACGGCGTTTCACCTCGCCCCCGGCGAAATCGCCTCGCTGTGTCAGCCGCTGCCATACCCGATAAGATTCACTTACCGGACGCGGGAGAAACTCCTGCCTCAGTCCTCCTGTCCCGCCGTCCGAATCCGCGTCGGGTTCCCCGAAGCCATGAACCGTCAAGAGACCATCAACACGGCAACACAGTTGCCCGCGCGGTCAGACCTGCCGCTCCCGCAAGACCACGACATTGGTCAGCGCCGCTTTGCGGACAAGGCGCGGCTGCACGCAGGCATTGAAAGAAAGGTCGCGGAGATTTTCCGGTCTGCCGCCGGCCTGAGAATCCGGCAGATGCCCGAGGCGGGCCCCGGTCAGAGCGCGTGTCAATGTATTATGGCGTACCGCCGCGCGTCCGGCACTTCCGCAGCATTCCCAGCTGCTGTGGGCTGCCAGCAACCTCAAAAGCCGGCATGGACAAGAAGGGCAGCGTAAACGGCCAGGGGCCGCTCATCACAAAGGCTCGGCGCGCACTCCGGCGATGTTGCGCTCCCCGCCCCCGCAGGCCACGCCGATCAGATGTATCCGCCGGCCGGGCGCGCGGTATTTCTCCCCGTAGCCCCGGTCGCGCATCTGCCTGACCGCGGCGTCAAGAGCGGCTTCCGCGCCGCCCGCCCCCTCCGCCATCTTGAATTCCAGCACGAACACCTGCCCGCCCAGACGCACCGTCATGTCCGCCCGCCCGCGGCTCGACGCGTCCTCCACGCTCAGATCCGCGCCGGCCGAGCGCAGGCACATATAAAGAAGGCTCGCGTACCACGCCTCGTAACGCGCGAGATCACCCTTGTCGTGCCACCGGTAGGGGATCCCCGAAAGCCAGGAACGCAGCATGGCCCCGAAACCATCGAAATCCTCCGCTTCCAGCAGCGCACGGAGTTCCAAGCCTTGATCCAGCGGTTTGCTGCCGTTCCTCACCAGCCAGACGAGCAGCTCGTCGTTCAGGCTCAGCCGGATCTCGCGATTGGGATAGTCCAGCCGGCATACGGTTCTGTGACCCTGTTTCCGCTCTTCCGCGATGGTCAGATACCCCGTCTGGAAGAGAAGCGCGTCGATGCTGATGTCGTCCACATCGAATTTGGAGACGAGCGACATGTCCGCCGTCCGGTTCTCCAGCTCCATCGGGCTCACGGATTTCTTCGACAGCATCTTGAACAGAAATTCCGGAGACCCGGTCTCGAACCAGTAGGGGCGGAACTCGCGGTTGTCGAACAGAAGAAGAAGGTCAAAGGGATTGTAGACCCGCTCTCCGCCCCGCCAGCAGTAGCCGTTGTACCAGGCGCGGATCTCGTCGCGGTCGAGGCCGGCCATCTCCGGGCCGAAGACCCGGTCCAGATCTTCCTCCCTGTAGCCGCAGACCGCGGCGTAGCGCGGATCAAGGCTGATATCCTTCAAATTGTTCAACCCCGAGAACAGGCTGACCTTCGAGAACATGCTCACGCCGGTGACGAAAACGAAACAGACATGCTCGGCGCTGTCCTTGATGACGCCGTAGAAGCCGCGCAGATAGTCCCGGCTGGCCGCCGCGCGCTCCGGATCCTCGATCATATCAAGGATCGGCTTGTCGTACTCGTCAACCAGAACCACGGCCCGCCGACCCGTGGCGGCGTGCAGGCGGCCAAGGATGTTCCGAAGTCGCCTGGGGGCCGTATCGGAGGTCCGGGCGGGCGCCAATCCGTGCAGACGCTCCGCGCTCTCCAGCTGCTCGATGATGTCCGCTTCTATACCGCCCGGTTCGCCGTAATGTCCGCCGAAGCTCAGCCGCACCACAGGATCCGGCGAAGACCAGTCCCAGTGAGGATGGATATCCAGTCCACGGAACAGGGATTCGCGGCGCTCGAACAGGGACTTCAATGTGTCGAGCAGCAGGCTCTTGCCGAACCGCCGCGGACGCGACAGGAAATAGTGATCGCCCCGCTCGACCAGTTCCCGGATGAACCCGGTCTTGTCGACATAATAGCTGCCGGTCTCCCGGAGACGACGGAAATCCTGGATCCCGAGCGGAAGACGGCGTCGGGCCATCGGTCCCTCCATCAACTGCGCCGGAGCGCGGCAGCGTCCGCCGCGCCGGCTGCGCACGGGCCTGCCCGTTCGGCGTCTTCGCAATGTACCGGAACGCACAGCGAACCGACGGCAAAGCTAGCCGCAGGCGAGGATGAAAGCAAGCGATACCGCCCGCCCCGTTTTTCCGGCGGAAGGCAGCGCGGGCGGAACCGGAGACCCGTTCACGAGGATCTCACTGCCGATGCGACGGTTCCATCCTCAAAAAGGCATCACTGATCGGGAAACCGGATACTGCGCAGCGGCCGCCAGCCGCCGGCCACGGCAAAACGTTTCTGTCACAAAGGCTCGGCGCGCACTCCGGCGATGTTGCGCTCCCCACCCCCGCAGGCCACGCCGATCAGGTGTACCCGCTGTCCGGGCGCGCGGTATTTCTCCGCGTAGCCCCGGTCGCGCATCTGCCTGACCGCGGCGTCAAGAGCGGCTTCCGCGCCGCCCGCCCCCTCCGCCATCTTGAATTCCAGCACGAACACCTGCCCGCCCAGACGCACCGTCATGTCCGCCCGCCCGCGGCTCGACGCGTCTTCCACGCTCAGATCCGCCCCGGCCGAGCGCAGGCACATGTAAAGAAGGCTCGCGTACCACGCCTCGTGACGCGCGAGAGCCCCCTTATTGTGCCATTCGCTGGGCATCCCCGAAATCCAGGCGCGGAGGCTGTCTTCGAAACCGGCGAAATCGCCCGTCTCCAGCAGCGCGCAGAACTCCCGCCCCGGCTTCGCCGGAACGCGTTCCTTCTCATCCAGCCAAGCGAGCAGCCCGCGGTTCAGACTGACCCGGACCTCGCGATTGGGATAGTCCAGCAGGTATGAAGTGTCGAATTCATCCTTTTCTTCACCGGCAATGGTCAGATAACCGGTCTGGAACAGGAGCGCCTCAACGCTGATGTCGTTCACATCAAACCTGGAAACGAGCGATATGTCCGCCGTCCGGTTCTCCAGATCCATCGGCGTCACCGACTTCTCCGACAACATCTTGAACAGGAATTCCGGAGACCCGGTCTCGAACCAGTAGGGGCGGAACTCGCGGTTGTCGAACAGCAGAAGAAGGTCAAAGGGATTGTAGACCCTCTCCCCGCCCCGCCAGCAGTAGCCGTTGTACCAAGCGCGGATCTCGTCGCGGTCGAGACCGGCCAGCTCGGGACCGAATACACGGTCCAGATCCTCCTCCCTATAGCCGCAGACCGCGGCGTAGCGCGGGTCAAGGCTGATATCCTTCAAATTGTTCAACCCCGGGAACAAGCTGACCTTCGAGAACATGCTCACGCCGGTGACGAAAACGAAACGGATATGCTCGGCGCTGTCCTTGATGATGCCGTAGAAGCCGCGCAGATAGTCCCGGTTGGCCGCCGCGCACTCCGGATCCTCGATCATATCGAGGATCGGCTTGTCATACTCGTCCACCAGAACCACGACACGCCGACCCGCGGCGGCGTGCAGACGGTCAAGCAGATCCTGCAGGCGTTCGGGTCCTGTACCGCAGGAAGAGGGCGGGAGACCGGCGTTGCGTTCGATGATCGTCAGCTGGTTGAGTATGCTGCGCTCAAGATCATCCGGCTCGGTGTATTTCCCGCCGAAGCTCAGCCGCACCACAGGATCCGGCGACGTCCAGTCCCAGTGAGGGTGGATGTCCAGTCCACGGAACAGGGATTCGCGGCGCTCGAACAGGGACTTCAATGTGTCGAGCAGCAGGCTCTTGCCGAACCGCCGCGGACGCGACAGGAAATAGTGATCGCCCCGCTCGACCAGTTCCCGGATGAACCCGGTCTTGTCGACATAATAGCTGCCGGTCTCCCGGAGACGACGGAAATCCTGGATCCCGAGCGGAAGACGGCGTCGGGCCATCGGTCCCTCCATCAACTGCGCCGGAGCGCGGCAGCGTCCGCCGCGCCGGCTGCGCACGGGCCTGCCCGCCCGGCGTCTTCGCAATGTCCTCGAACTCGCGGCAACGCTAGCCGCAGGCAAGGTTGAAAGCAAGCGATACCGGCCTTTAAGCCGAAGTTCCTTCTGATTTCCAGCTGATATTCAGGTTAAGTTGTTGATTTTGCGTAGTCTGCGGGATTTGCCGGATATCGTTATGTACCCATGTATAAATGTATTTTATACTTGATATGATTTAACTGAAACCTATATTAAGTAGTCATGTATATCGAATCAGTCCCCAACCGCTCCTCTCCACCCGCCGTCCTGCTCCGCGAGTCCTATCGCGAAGGCGGAAAGGTCAAAAAACGCACCATCCTGACCTCTCCAAGTGGCCGCCCCCTCTTATCGAGGGATTGCGCATCCTGCTGAAGGGAGGGACCGCGGTGCGGCGCCTCGACGATGCCTTCGACATCGTCCGCTCCCTTCCTCACGGCCATGTCGCCGCGGCGCTGGGAACACTGAAGAAGCTGGGACTGGACAGGCTGATCGACCCGAAGCCCTCATCCAGGCGGGATCAGGCGCTGGCCATGATCGCGGCACGGATACTGGAACCCGCCTCGAAGCCGGCTGCCGCCAGGGGACTGGCCGAGGCTACCGCGGTGAGCACCCTCGGCGAGATCCTCAATGCGGAACCGGACGAGGACGATCTCTACGGCGCCATGGACTGGCTCTTGGAGCGCCAGGAGAGGATCGAGCGGTCTCTGGCGAAGCGGCACCTCGAAGAAGGCTGTCCAGCGCTCTATGACCTGACCTCGGCATGGATGGAAGGGAGAGCGTGTCCCTTGGCTGAACGCGGTCATTCCCGGGACGGCAAGAAGGGCAAGCTGCAGATCGAGTTCGGCCTTATGTGCGACCGGAACGGGTGTCCGGTGTCGGTGCAGGCGTTCCCCGGCAATACGGCGGATCCGGCCGCGCTTTCCTCGCAGGTCGCCGTGCTGCGGAAGCGGTTCTCCCTTGCGAAGGCAGTGCTGGTAGGAGACCGGGGGATGCTGACCGAGGCGCGGATCCGCCAGGATGTGAAACCTGCGGGGCTGGACTGGATCAGCGCCTTGAGGGGACCGGCTGTCCGTTCACTGGCGGAGGCCGGCGACGTGAAAATGTCGCTCTTCGACGAGAGAGACCTGGCGGAGATCACCAGCGATGCTTATCCCGGCGAGCGCCTCATGGTGTGCCGCAACCCCCTGCTGGCCGAGGACCGGGCCCGCAAGCGCCGGGAACTGATCAAGGCTACCGAAGCCCTGCTCGAACCGATCGCAGCGGCGACACGGCGTGAGAAACGCCGTCTCAAAGGCGCCGGGAAGATCGGGGAGCGGGTCGGCAAGGTCATCGGCAAGTACAAGGCAGCCAAGCACTTCAAGTGGTCCATCGGCGATGACGGCGCCTTCACCTTCCGGCGAGACGAAGCCTCCATCGCCGCTGAGGCCAGGCTCGACGGTCTCTATGTGATCCGCACCAGCCTGCCGGAGAGCGAACTCGACGGCCCCGGCACGGTGAGGGCCTACAAGCGGTTGAGCTCCGTGGAACGGGCTTTCCGCAGCCTCAAGACCGTGGACCTGAAGGTCCGCCCCGTATACCATCGCACCGAGCCGCGGGTCCGGGCACACATCTTCGTGTGCATGCTGGCCTACTACGTCGAATGGCACATGCGTCAGAGGCTCAAGCCCATGCTGTTCGACGACGAAGATGCCGAAGGCGCCGAGGCCCGGCGGCCATCCGTCGCAGCTCCGGCGCAGGTATCGCCGAGCGCCAGGACTGAAGCGGCAACGAAGAGGACGCCCGAGGGGGATCCGGTGCACAGCTTCCGCACCCTCATCCGTGATCTCGCTGCTGTCACCCGCAACACCGTGGTGCCCCGCCTTGCGGGCGCCGAACCCTTCCAAGTCACTGCACGGCCCACGCCGCTCCAGAGAAAAGCATTCAAACTCCTGGGTGTGAAGCCGTAGTGTACCCTGTAAAACACCGCTGAAATCTATCGAACGTCATTTATATCAGATACTTGCGCTTTATCGGCACTGGAACTTCGGTTTAAGAAGCATCACTGATTTCAAAGACGGATGCTGCGCCGCGGCTGTCAGCCGCGGCAAAACGTTTCTGTCAAAGGGGTTCGGCGCGGATTCCGGCGATGTTGCGCTCCCCGCGCCCGCAGGCCACGCCGATCAGATGTATCCGCCGGCCGGGCGCGCGGTATTTCTCCCCGTAGCCCCGGTCGCGCATCTGCCTGACCGCGGCGTCAAGAGCGGCTTCCGCGCCGCCCGCCCCCTCCGCCATCTTGAATTCCAGCACGAACACCTGCCCGCCCAGACGCACCGTCATGTCCGCCCGCCCGCGGCTCGAGGCGTCTTCCACGCTCAGATCCGCGCCGGCCGAGCGCAGGCACATGTAAAGAAGGCTCGCGTACCACGCCTCGTAACGCGCGAGATCACCTTTGTCGTGCCAACGGTAGGGGATCCCCGAAAGCCAGGAACTCAGCATCCCGCCGAAACCCGCGAAATCGCCCGCCTCCAGAAGCGCGCAGAATTCCCGGCCCCTTTTCAGCGGTTCGGCTCCCTTATTCCCCAGCTTCTTCCCCAGCCGTGCGAGCAGCCCGCGGTTCAGGCTGACCCGGACCTCGCGATTGGGATAGTCCAGCCGGTATGAAGTGTCGAATTCATCCTCCTCTTCCCCGGCGATGGTCAGATAGCCTGTCTGGAAAAGCAGCGCCTCAACGCTGATGTCGTTCACATCGAACTTCGAGACGAGCGATATGTCCGCCGTCCGGTTCTCCAGCTCCATCGGGCTCACGGACTGCTCCAACAGCATCTTGAACAGGAATTCCGGAGACCCGGTCTCGAACCAGTAGGGCCGGAACTCGCGCTTCTTCAGGAGCAGAAGAACGTCAAAGGGATTGTAGACCCGCTCATCTCCGCGCCAGCAGTAACCGTTGTACCAAGCGCGGATCTTGCCGCGGTCGAGACCGGCCATCTCCGGACCGAAGACCCGGTCCAGATCCTCCTCCCTGTAGCCGCAGACCGCGGCGTAGCGCGGATCAAGGCTGATATCCTCGAGATTGTTCAACCCGGAGAACAGGCTGACCTTCGAGAACATGCTCACGCCGGTGACGAAAACGAAGCGGACATGCTCGGCGCTGTCCTTGATGACGCCGTAGAAGCCGCGCAGATAGTCCCGGTTGGCCACCGCGCGCTCCGGATCCTCGATCATGTCGAGGATCGGCTTGTCATACTCGTCCACCAGAACCACGACACGCCGACCCGCGGCGGCGTGCAGGCGGTCAAGAATGTTCCGAAGGCGCCTGGGAGCCGTATCAGAGGTCCGGGCAGGCGCCAATCCGTACAGGCGTTCCGCGCTCTCCAGCTGTTCGATGATGTCTCCTTCCACATCGCCCGGTTCGCCGTACTGTCCGCCGAAGCTCAGCCGCACCACAGGATCCGGCGACGTCCAGTCCCAATGCGAGTGGATGTCCAGCCCCCGGAACAGGTATTCACGGCACTCGAACAGAGACTTCAATGTGTCAAGCAGCAGACTCTTGCCGAACCGGCGCGGACGCGACAGGAAATAGTGATCGCCCTGTTCGACCAGTTCCCGGATGAACCCGGTCTTATCGACATAATAGCTGCCGGTCTCCCGGAGACGCCGGAAATCCTGAATCCCGAGCGGAAGACGGCGTCGGGCCATCATCGGTCCCTCCATCAACTGCTGCCGGAGCGCGGCAGCGTCCGCCGGATCGGCCGCGCGCGGGATCGTCTCCTGACGTCTCTGCCGTGCCCCGGAACGGGCGCGGCGGATCCGCGGCGACGCTACCCGCCCGCACAGCCGGAAGCAAGCGTCTATGTTCCCGCTGTGCCGGCCACGGCAAAACGTTCCTGTCACAAAGGTTCGGCGCGGATTCCGGCGATGTTGCGCTCCCCGCGCCCGCACGCCACGCCGATCAGATGTATCCGCCGGCCGGGCGCGCGGTATTTCTCCGCGTAGCCCCGGTCGCGCATCTGCCTGACCGCGGCGTCGAGAGCGGCTTCCGCGCCGCCCGCTCCCTCAGCCATCTTGAATTCCAGCACGAACACCTTCCCGTCCAGACGCACCGTCATGTCCGCCCGCCCGCGGCTCGAGGCCTCTTCCACGCTCAGATCCGCGCCGGCCGAGCGCAGGCACATGTAAAGAAGGCTCGCGTACCACGCTTCGTAACGCGCGAGATCACCCTTGTCATGCCACCGGTAGGGGATCCCCGAAAGCCAAGAACGGAGCTTGTCTTCGAAACCGGTGAAATCACCCGCATCCAGAAACGCACAGAGCTCCCGGCCTGGCTTCGCCGGAACGCGTTCCTTCTTGCCCAGCCAAGAAAGCAGCCCGCGGCTCAGGCTGATCCGGACCTCGAGATTAGGATAGTCCAGCAGGTATGAAGTGTCGAATTCATCCTTTTCTTCCCCGGCGATGGTCAGATAGCCGGTCTGGAAAAGCAACGCCTCAACGCTGATGTCGTTCACATCAAACCTGGAAATGAGCGATATGTCCGCCGTCCGTTTCTCCAGATCCATCGGGCTCACGGACTGCTCCAACAGCATCTTGAACAGGAATTCCGGAGACCCGGTCTCGAACCAGTAGGGCCGGAACTCGCGCTTCTTCAGGAGCAGCAGAACGTCAAAGGGATTGTAGACCCGCTCATCTCCCCGCCAGCAGTAGCCGTTGTACCAGGCGCGGATCTCGTCGCGGTCGAGACCGGCCATCTCCGGACCGAAGACCCGGTCCAGATCCTCCTCCCTGTAGCCGCAGACCGCGGCGTAGCGCGGGTCAAGGCTGATATCCTCGAGATTGTTCAGACCTGAGAACAGGCTGACCTTCGAGAACATGCTCACGCCGGTGACGAAAACGAAACGGACATGCTCTGCGCTGTCCTTGATGACGCCGTAGAAGCCGCGCAGATAATCCCGGTTAGCCGCCGCGCGCTCCGGATCCTCGATCATATCCAGGATCGGCTTGTCATACTCGTCCACCAGAACCACGACACGCCGACCAGCGTCGGCGTGCAGACGGTCAAGCAGATCCTGCAGGCGTTCGGGTCCTGTCTCGCAGGAAGAGGGCGGGAGACCGGCGTTGCGTTCGATGATCGTCAGCTGGTTGAGTATGCTGCGCTCAAGGTCATCCGGCTCGGTGTATTTCCCGCCGAAGCTCAGCCGCACCACAGGATCCGGCGACGTCCAGTCCCAGTGAGGGTGGATGTCCAGCCCCCGGAACAGGGATTCTCGGCGCTCGAACAGGGACTTCAATGTGTCGAGCAGCAGGCTCTTGCCGAACCGGCGCGGACGCGACAGGAAATAGTGATCGCCCCGCTCGACCAGTTCCCGGATGAACCCGGTCTTGTCGACATAATAGCTGCCGGTCTCCCGGAGACGACGGAAATCCTGGATCCCGAGCGGAAGACGGCGTCGGGCCATCGGTCCCTCCATCAACTGCTGCCGGAGCGCGGCAGCGTCCGCCGGATCGGCCGCGCCCGGGATCGTCGCCTGACGCCTCTGCCGTGTCCCGGAACGGGCGCGGCGGATCCGCGGCGACGCTATCCGCGGGCGAGAATGAAAGCAAGCGACACCTGCTTGCCCTGTTTTTCCGGTGGAAGGCGGCGCAGGCGGAACCCGAAGCCCGTTCAGGAGAGGATTTTGCCGTCAATGCGCCGGCCAGCGTCAAACAGACATTATCAATATACAAGCACGATTTTAAATCAGCAATGGAATAATAACTGCTCAGGCGGGGATGTCCTGATTGATTAAACCGCTGACAAAAACAAGGCTTGATTTACAAATCGCATGCGCTCATTGGGAATTTCCGCTTTCGGGACACCTTCCGCATCCAATCGGTTTACAGCGGCTGCAGCTGCTTGAATGTGCTGCTGCGCTGCTCCGCAGTGTCTTCGCCGAATATCTCGACAATCACCTGCAATGGTTTCAGCGTGTTGAACTGGAAAATGCCTCCCCCGTGCGTTTCTTGTCGCCGCAACTGAAAGACCGTGCAGACGATTTGCAAACTGAACCAAAAACAAAACACTACAAAACTGCGGTCTCAGCGACTACGGAATGGTATGACCAGACGGTTGGAAGCGGGGATATCACGACGAATGTCGAAGCTTTGATATTAGGCGGGGCAGAGATGGTCAGTTCAGAGAAAGGATGCCTTGTGAATCGTGAGCTGAGGCATAACGAAATGCCGTTGTTGAGCAGCATGCCGCCGATAGTGCCGACTCGGCCTCGCCTGTTGATACTGGGAAGCATGCCCGGAACCGAGTCTTTGCGGAAGCGGCAGTATTACGCGCACCCGGAAAACGCCTTTTGGTTCATAATGGCAAATGTGTTCGCATTCGACCTGAACCTTCCGTATCTGCGTAGGATCCAAGAACTAAAACGTAACGGTGTCGCGCTTTGGGACGTCATCAAGCATTGCGAGAGACAAGGAAGCGGCGACTCTGAAATAAGAGCCGGGTCGGAAATCCCGAACGACATAGCCGGCCTGCTGTCGGACCATCCCTCCATCAAGGCGGTATTCTTCAACGGGCGTAAATCGGAAAAGGTGTATCGAAGCCGTGTTCTGCCGGAAGGGCCTCGAATTGAATGCGGCGTGTATCTGCCTTCGACGAGCCCATCGTACGCGAAACTTTCGAAGAAAAAGAAACTTAAAAAATGGGAAAAGGCATTGCGGAGTTCAGCCGGGCCAGCCGTTTGACCGCGGCAGTCAGCGGATTCCCTCCCTTTTTTTGGCCTCACGGTAATATGACCACAGCAGGCGGGCGGCGACAGCCCGCCACGGCGACCATGACAGCGCGAGTCTCCTCAGTTCGCTTTCCGGCGGCCTTTTATCCAGACCCAGAAGAATTCTGGCGCTCTCGCGCAGCGCCAGATCGCCCGCCGGGAACATATCCGGCCGGCCGAGGGAAAACATGCCGTAAATTTCCGCGGTCCATCTGCCTATTCCGGGAAGCCGGGTCAGGCGGGTCACCAAGTCCGCGTCACTGAGCCGGCCGAGTGCCGGATAGTCGAGATCGGCTTCGGCAAGCGCCTTGGCGTAGCGGATTTTCTGCCGGGAAAGGCCGCAGCCGCGGAGATCTTCCTCGCTGCACCGGCAGAGCGTTTCGCAGTCCGTGTATCCCGCCGATTTCAGCCGGTTCCAAATGGAATCGGCGGCCGCTGCCGAGACCTGCTGGCTGACAATCATGTCAAGCAACGAAGTGAAGCCTTCCGCGCGGCGGCGGAGGGGAGGCGGACCCGTCAATTCGGCGGCACGGGCGAACCGCGGCTCAACCGTCCCCAGAAACCGGATGCCCCGCTCAATATCTTCCCGCGAGTTGATGATCATCGCTTTTCCGTCGACAATGCCGATACAACAAACAGATCCCCGGCCGCAGGCGGCTAGCGCAGATCACGGCTGACGGCAATCTCAAAAACGCCGGGATTTGACGCCGCCGAACTCGCGAACCGCAAAGAGCCGATACAGCTTGCCGAACACGTTATCCGGCATTACGGAACCGGGAATGTTCAGTGTTAAGATTTCCCGGCAACACCGGAACGTTTCCGTTCTGGTTCTGGCGCAGATGACCATAGGCGCCCAACTGCCGATGATCTTCACCGTGGCGGGGCTTGCCGGCCAGTCGCTGGCGCCGAATGCGTGCTGGGCCACCTTGCCGATTTCTTTCGTGGTTTTCGGTTCCATGACATCTGCCCAGTGGATGAGCCGGACCATGCAGCGGCACGGCCGGCGCGTCGGCTTCATGATCGGCTCGTGCGGGGGAATTCTCGGGGGAATCGCGGGAGCGTACGCTCTCACGATCCATTCTTTCGTCCTGTTTCTCGCCGCATCCTATCTGACGGGCATCTATATGTCGTCGCACGGCTTTCTCAGATTCGCAGCGGCGGATACGGCTGCGGATGCCTTCCGCCCCCGCGCCATTTCCTATGTCATGGCCGGCGGTCTCGTCGCGGCTATCGTGGGGCCGCAGCTGGTCAAACTGACCGCGGACGCGATGGTCATTCCGTTTGCCGGCACCTATCTCGCGGTCGTGGCCGTCAATCTGTTCGGCGGACTGACCTTTCTGCTGCTGGACATTCCCGCTCCTCCGAAAAAACCGGCGGCGGGAGACGCCGTCCGCAGCTACGGCGAACTTTTGAGAACACCCAGGATCGCCGTCGCTATCATCTGCGCGATGGTCTCTTACGCGCTGATGAATCTGATGATGACATCGACTCCGCTGGCCGTCGTCGGATGCGGTTACAGCACAGACCGCGCGGCGGACGTCGTGTCGGCGCATGTCTTCGCCATGTTCGCGCCTTCGTTTTTCACCGGCCATCTGATTTCCCGTTTCGGCTCGGAAAAGATCGTGGCCGCTGGACTTATCCTGCTGGCAGCCGCGGGGACGGCCGGTTTGGCGGGCGTCGAACTCACTGATTTTTTCACCGCTCTGATCCTGCTGGGGCTGGGCTGGAATTTCGGATTCATCGGCGCGACGGCGATGCTTGTCGAAACCCACCGGGCAGACGAACGCGGCAAAGTCCAGGGGCTGAATGACGTGCTTGTCTTCGGCTGCGTCACTGCCGCGTCTCTGGCGTCGGGAACGATCATGAATTGCACCGGAGGAACCGCGGCGGAAGGCTGGACTGCCGTCAACTGGGCCATGACACCCTTTCTGGCGCTTGCCGGAGCCTCCTTGGCTTGGCTTGTGTTCTTCAATTCATCAGGATCCTCAGGAAAGCCGGCGTAAGAGACCGCCGGCACGGAGCCATTCGCTACCACTTTCCCGTGAAGCCACGTACCAGCAGCAGCCCCCTCCGCTCGAACTCGGATTCACTGAGCTCCCCGGCCGTCACAGATGCGATGTCACGCCGCGCTCTATTGAGAGCGGCGTCCGCCCTCCAGCCCGCCAAAAGGGCCGGCAGCGCTTGTCCGGGGACCGCGCGCCGGTGCCGCCGGGCTTCCCTGATACGGCCAGACGCTTCTCTGACCGCCCATATCCGGTCACATTCGGACTCCAGAAAACACTGCCGCCCTCCGGCCCTGAGTTCCGCGACCGCCCGCAAATACGCTGCTGTTCCAGAACCCCAGGCGAAATCGCGCACTGTCCGTTCCGAAGATCCAGGCGCCCCGAGAATCCGGGCCGCGAGCCACATGACCTCCCCGGCTGTCGAATCGATGAATTCCGCGTAACCGTCCCGACCGGCGCTGAATTCCCCCGTGAATTCTTTGTGCCGGGCCAGAACCAGACGGCGGAACGGCTCCGGCGGCAAACCGCGCCGGCGGATCACGGCGGCCAGTTCTTCGGCGACCGGGTGCGGCGGCGGCTCCCCTGACATGATCCCGTCAACGGCGTCGCGCCACCACTGAAAGCGGACCGCGGCGGCGCCGGGTTCCCGCGCCCTCCAAGGCACGCGGGAGATTTCAAGGTTGAACGCATACAGCGCAAGCAGCATCCGCCGCTGTTCAGGTCCGGCGGCCCGCGCAGCCGCGAAGCGGTCCGGATCGCCCTTCCGGACAAGCGCGGCCGTGGACTCGGATGTCACGGCGCCGGAGCCTGATCCCTGACAAGTTTCCACCGTATGGCGTCCGTCAGCGCCTCAAACGAGGCGTCGATGATATTGGCCGACACGCCCGTGGTCGACCACCGACGGCCGAGCCTGTCCTCGCTGTCGATGACGACCCGGGTGACCGCCTGGGTCCCGCCGCTTGTGATCCTCACTTTGAAATCGACCAGCCGCAGGTCGTCGATATAGGGCTGATATCGGCCGAGATCGCTGTTTACGGCGTCCGCGAGCGCATGAACCGGGCCGTGGTCTTCTCCGCCGCGATCGCCGGAGTTTCCGACTGACCGCCGCAGTTCGCCTGCCACCCGCAGAGTGACTTCAGCCTGCGACGACGTCCGCATCCTGCCGCGTTCTTCCGAATGTCTGACGGTCACGGCGAACTGTTCGACGGTGAAGAATTCCGGAAGCGACCCCAGCATCCTCCGGGCGAGCAACTCGAATGACGCCTGCGCCACATCGTAGCTGTAACCGGCGTTTTCCCGGTCTTTCACTTCCCGCATGATGTCACCGATTCGCGGATCGCGGGGATCAATGGCGATTCCCGCGGCGTCTAGCCGGGCCACCAGATTCGACCGCCCGGCTTGGTTGGACATCGGAATGAACCGCTGATTTCCCACGGTCTGCGGGTCGACATGTTCATAAGTCGCGGGATTCCGCACCACGGCCGAGGCGTGCAGCCCGGCCTTGTGAACAAACGCGGACGCGCCGACATAAGGCGCCGATTTCTCCGGCACGCGGTTCAGAATATCGTCCAGAATCCGGGAAACCCGCGTCAGCGATTTCAGCCCCGTTTCGCTCACGCCGGTGCGGAACCGGGAAGCGTAAGGCTCTTTCAGCATCAGGGTCGGCAGAATAGAGACCAGATCAGCGTTGCCGCAGCGCTCGCCGAGCCCGTTCAGCGTGCCCTGGATCTGCCGGGCGCCGGCATCAACCGCGGCGAACGCGCCGGCAACGGCTGTTCCCGTGTCGTCATGGGTGTGAATTCCCAGTCTCTGTCCCGGAATGCCCGCCGCGATCACCTCGGTCGTGATCCGGCCGATTTCATCCGGCAGCGTCCCGCCGTTCGTGTCGCAGAGCACGATCCAGCCGGCGCCGTTTTCAAAAGCCGCGCGGAGGCAGCGCAGCGCATATTCCGGATTTTCCTTGTAGCCGTCAAAAAAATGCTCGGCATCGAATATGGCCTCGCGGCCCTTCCGGACCAGATGGGAAATCGACTGAGCGATATTTTCCACATTCGCTTCCAGAGGAATGCCGAGGGCCGTTTCAACATGGAAGTCATGCGTTTTTCCGACAATGCAGACGGACGGCGAACCGGAATTGACCAGCTGGGCGAGCAATTCGTCGTTGGCAGCGGAGCGCCCCGCCCGCTTGGTCATCCCGAAGGCGGCGATTTTCGCGCGTCCGACCTCCGGCATATTGTCGAAATACGCGCTGTCAGTTGGATTCGCCCCCGGCCAGCCCGCTTCGATATAGTCGATTCCCAGCACGTCCAGCGCCTCGGTGACAGCGCGCTTGTCCTTCAGGGAAAACTGCACCCCGTGGGTCTGCTGCCCGTCGCGCAGGGTGGTGTCGTAGATGGACAGTCTTTCTTTTTCCATTTGATCATCCGTTCGTCCGCGGCCCGACGGCCGATTTCAACAAACTGTCAGGATCGAAGCTTTCGGCCGTTCTCCACTTCGTGCCGGCCGGCCCATCGCTGATCTCAACCCCCGCCTCGGCGAGCCGGTCGCGGATGTAGTCGGCAGCTTTGAAATCTTTGCGCCGGCGCGCCTCCGACCTCTCTTCGAGCATGCCTTCAACAACCTCGCTGACAGCGTCCGCGCCGCGCGGCGCCGGCGCATCCATGGAAATTCCTAGAAACTCCGCTGATGACTTCAGTCCCGCCGCGTCACCGGCGCCGGCGGCTGCGTGCAGTTCGCTGATCGCCTTCGGCGTGTTGAGATCATCGGCGAGAGCCGCGACGACCGATTCTCTCGGCTCAGACGCCGCTTCAGCGCCGGATGACAGGTTTCTCCACCGCCGAAGCACATTGCGCGCTTCGCCGGTTTTCCTTTCGGTCCAGTCCATCGGCTGCCGGTATCGGGTCGAAAGCAGCGCCAGCCGAATGACTGAGCCGTCAATTCCCTGGTCCCGCAAATCCTTGACGGTGATGAAATTGCCGAGGCTCTTGGCCATCTTTTCACCTTCGACCTGGAGAAATCCGTTGTGCATCCAGACTCTTGCGAACTCGCTGCCGGGATTGGCGCACAGGCTCTGAGCCGCTTCGTTCTCGTGATGCGGAAACGCGAGGTCGATGCCTCCGGCATGAATATCAAAGCTTTTCCCGAGAAGATCCAGGCTCATCGCCGAGCATTCGATGTGCCAGCCCGGCCTGCCCCGCCCCCACGGCGAATCCCATCCGGGCAATTCCGCCGAGGAAGGTTTCCAGAGCACAAAATCCATCGCATTGCGCTTGTAGGGCGCGTGCTCCACACGCGCACCGGCGAGCATGTCATCCAGCGGCCGGCGCGCCAGGCTGCCGTAACCGGCGTAACTTTCGGCGCTGAACAGGACATGGCCTTCCGCTTCATAGGCATGGCCTTTGCCGATCAGAACACGGATCATGGAAATCATCTCCGGGATGAATTCCGTGGCCCGGGGCTCATGGCTGGGCCGCAGAACGCCGAGTGAATCCATATCCTCATGGTACCAGGAAACCGTCTGGTCAGTGATTCGGCGAATCACTTCCAGCAGCGGCCGGTCATCGCCGCCGGCTTTGACTGAAGCCGCGCGGGCGTTGATCTTGTCATCAATGTCGGTGATGTTGCGCACGTATGTGACGCATTCCGCGCCGTAACGGTGCCGAAGGAGCCGGAAAAGCACGTCAAAGACGACCGCCGGCCGTGCGTTCCCGATGTGCGCACGGTCATAGACCGTGGGACCGCACGCATACAGACGGACATTTCCGGGATCGATCGGCGTGAAAACCTCTTTCGACCGCGTGCGCGTGTTGTGGAATCGCAGATTCATAACCCCCGTCTCCCCGCCTCAGCCGGTTCCGTCTGTTTCAGATTGGAAAAATATGAACGGTCCGGCTGAAACTGTCAGCCGATAATGCAAATGGAAATAGCGCATTGTGCCGTTTTCATGACGGCATTATGAACCAAACTCCGCCGGTTGGCAACTGCGACTCCCCGTAAAGGCGGCGATTTCACGAACGGGCCCGAAGAATGCGGATTGCGGAACGAATCCAGTCAATGCGGAGCAACGACGGCGGAGCCTGGATTCCCTTTTTCCGCGCACGGGAAATGATCGCGGCCGGCGAACGGGTCACTGACCTGACGATCGGCGACCATGATATCAAGACGGCGCCGGACATCATCGAAGCGATGCGCCGAAGCGCGTCCGGCGGCAGGACCGGCTACACGGCCGTTTCCGGCGCCGAACGGCTGCGTGAAGCCGTCGCGGCGCGAATCGAAGAACGGACCGGAGTCGCCACGACCAGCCGGAATGTGGCCATAACCAGCGGCGGCCAAGGGGCGCTGCTGACCGCCCATCTGGCCGTATTGAACCATGGAGACAGGGCGCTTTACGGAGAACCCCATTATCCGACATACCCGAACACGATCCGCGCCGCCGGAGGACAGCCGACCGCTTTGCCGATGCGGCCTGAACTCGGATTCCAGCCCGATCCCCGAAATCTGGAACGCCTCGCGCCAGGCGCGCGCAGCATCCTTTTCAACTCGCCCAACAATCCGACGGGAGCCGTGTATCCGCCGGAAAATCTCGAGATGATTTCCGAGGCGGCGAAACGGCACGGGCTCTGGGCTATCTCTGACGAAGTTTACGACACCCAGGTCTGGGAGGGCGGCCATGTCTCGATCCGTTCGCTCCCCTGCATGCGCGAGAGGACGCTGGTTATCGGATCCATGTCGAAAGCATTCGCGATGACCGGCTTCAGGGTCGGCTGGCTGGCCGGGCCGGAAGATGTCGTCGAGGCCATCGGCGAGTTGATCACTGTCATGACGTTCGGCGTGCCGGAATTTGTTCAGGATGCCGCGCTTTACGCGCTTCGCCGCGGCGAAGAGTTGGAACAGCGGATCGCCGCTCCGTTCCGGGAACGGAGGGAAGCGGCGCTTCAGGTTCTCACGGGCAGGAACGCGGTCGGCGTCTCTCCGCCCGGCGGAGCCATGTATCTCATGCTGGACATCCGCTCGACCGGAATGTCGGGAGATGAATTCGCGAATCTGCTGCTGGACCGTGAAAAGATCGCGGTCATGCCCGGAGAAAGTTTCGGCCGGTCCGCCTCAGGTCATATCCGGGCCGCGATGACAGCGGACTCGGACATGCTAGCCGATGCGCTTGACCGGCTGGCGGCGCTTGTGGAATCGCTCGCCGGCTGAGAGCGCCCGGCTGTCTACGCGATGGATTTCCGTCCCGGACCGCTTCCAGCCGAACTCCCTTTCGTGGTTGACCTTTCAAACCGGCGGCGGCCCCGGAATCTGAATACAGGAAACTGAAATGCGTTACTCCGATCTCCCCGAATGGGCATCCAAAACCGGCGTCTGGGCGGGCCGCTACTACGAATCCCTTCGCGACCGCCCCGTCAGGCCGCAGACCCGGCCCGGCGAGTTTCTGCGGAAAATCCCGGACACGGCCCCGGAAAAACCGGAGACGATGGAACAGGTGTTCGCGGACTTTGAATCACTGGTCCCCGAAGCCATGACCCATTGGCAGCATCCACGGTTTTTCGCGTATTTTCCTGCTAACGCGGCGCCTGCCTCAGTTCTCGCCGAACAGATTATCAGTACGATGGCCTGCAACTGCATGCTCTGGCAGACCTCGCCGGCCGCGACCGAACTTGAGCAGCGGATGGTCGAGTGGTTCCGGAATGCGGTCGGATTGTCCGGCCGTTTCTCGGGTCTGATACAAGACAGCGCGACCACCGCGACCTTCTGCGCCATTCTGACAATGCGCGAAAAGGCTCTCGCCTGGCAAGGCCTGACCGACGGCCTCTCCGGCAGACCTGTCATCAGAATATACGGCTCGCCTGAAAACCACTCTTCAATTGATAAGGCGGCCAGGCTGTCGGGCATCGGCCAGGCCAATCTGGTCAAAGTGGAAACGGACGAAAGCCTCGCCATGCGGCCGGAAGCGCTGCGGGAAGCCATTCAGCGCGACATGGACGCCGGCATGCTGCCGGCGGGCGTTGTGCTCTGCGTCGGCGGAACGGCCAACGGAGCCTGCGACCGGATCGCTGAAACGATATCAGCCGCCAAGAAATTCGGCCTTTACTGCCATGTCGACGCCGCATGGGCCGGCGGAGCGATGATCTGCCCGGAATTCAGGCGTCTCTGGGACGGCGTGGAAGAGGCTGACTCGATTGTCATCAACCCCAACAAATGGACAGGAGCCCAGATGGACTGCTCGCTTCAGTTTCTTGCCGATCCGGCCCTTCAGTCGGCCACTGTCGGTCTGAGGCCGGAATATCTGAAAACGCACCGCTTCAGCGGGTTCACGGATTTCAATGAACTGACCATCCCGCTGGGCCGCAGGTTCCGCGCTTTGAAATTGTGGTTCGTGTTCCGCGCTTACGGGCTGCAGGGGCTGAGAAATATGATCCGAAGCCATGTCCGCTGGGTCAGGAAACTCGAATCGCGGCTCGCCGCCGACCCTGATTTTGAAATCGTCACCTCCAGCCCGCTTGCCTTGTTCACATTCCGCTACGCGCCGGCGGGCGGCGGCGCGGATTCACTCACTTCGGAACTTCTGCAGCGAATCAATGATGACGGCCGCATCTATCTCACGCCATCCGAATTCAACGGCCGGCCGGTCATCAGAATGACCGCAGGGACTTTTGAATGCACGGAGGATGATGTGATGCAAGTCTATGACATCGTCAGGGAACTGGCGTCTGGCCTTGACGGCCCCGCGGCCACGTAAAAACCGGCGGGCATCTGAGAGCCGCCGCCGGGCAAAGGCGATGTCCCGTGCAGTTGATCAGGCCGAAATTGCAGTTTCGGCACCATGCCACCGGTATGATTCAACCGTCAGCAAGCAAGCACGTTCTTGATGCCGTTTCGTGATTTCGGATCAGTCTTCAGCACCGGGATCGGTCGCTTTGCCGGGAAGAAGCAGTTCGGTCCGCTGCCGCATTTTATCAGCCAGCATGGTTCTGTCACTGTTCATTTGTCATTTTTCCTGTCTTGCCTGCGGCGTCGCTCCGGCGCTCGTTAAGATGATTACAGCAGCGAATCGCCTGAAGCGGAACCCCATTTGTCAACGGGACCTGACACCGTTGGCGGAACTATTTTTCGCCACCTCGCAGCTTTGACAAAGCGGATCCGAGACTTGAAAATCAGAGGCCAAGGCGTTTGAACAGGCATTTTCCCGGGATTACAGGCTTTTTTGGCAGCGCTGGCCGTCAAAACTATTTTTGCTTTAAGGAAATGCCGATATAATTCTTCAAATAACCAAAGGTTCCGACAAGTTGCCTTTGTTTTCTGTTTCAATCGAGCAGCCATCTGCACCGAACTTAGAGAGAGTCCATGACCGCACCATTTGGAGAAACGTACTATGACACTCAAGAAGAGGCCCTTGAGGAAGTCCGGAGAAGGCGGTCATCGTTCAGCGATGAAGCGCTTCTTATCCGTTGCGAACAAACCGGCTACGGAAACTGGCGTGTCGTTTCGCTTCCTGCAGAACTCTTTGTGGACACTTTGGCAGACGGACCTTCGCCCGATTTGATAAACTTCAGTTTGCGATCGCGCCGACCCGCTTGGTTCAGCAGATGAACGACGGTTCGCGTGCGTTAGAGCCATCTCCCGAAACTGGCGGAGACGGCGCGAATTCCGACCAGCTTGAGTTGATTCAGCAATTTCTAGAGGGGGAACGCGAGCGAACCCGCGCCTTAGACCGTCGTACTGATGTAGCTTTGGAAGCAATCAAGGCAAGTGCTGCCGCTGATCAAAGACAGCACGAATTTCAAATGAGCCGGCTAGAGTCAGAGGAAAAGATGGCAAAAGCGCATTTGTCGTTATTGTCCAAAACTGTCTTTGGCATCAGTGCGCTGGTTTCAATTTTCATCCTGTTGGTTCTGTATATGCTGTTCTTCGGCGCCGCCACGCAAGCTGAGCGCGCTCAAACAATCCTGAATTGGACTTTCGTCGCGCTTGGCGGCGGCGGCCTGTTCCTCACAGTCCAGCATGTCACCAAGTTTTTGTCGCGGTAACCGGCGGATACCGGACAGGAGATTGATTTCGCCATATTTATGGCTCAGATCATACGGAAAATGGGCAAACAACTCGCGGAGCGATTAACGAAAATTCTTTATGCTGTGCGCATCGACCAGAGCTTATTGGCAATCACTTTGCCGCGATCAGGCCAGCGGCCAGCTAGATCGCCGCCGCGAAGCTTGCATCAGTCTCCTCATACCGGGTCGCGATCGCACAAGAGTTCTTGATTTTCCCAAAGAAGTTCTCGATTCAGTGCTGCCGGACTTACATATCGCGGTCGTAATCCCGAATCTGCCGCCGATTCTTCCGCGGGGCAATCACCGCCTCGGAGTCACGCTCCTCAAACTTGTTCAGCAGCCAGCCGGCGTCGAACGCGCCCGGTCGGCTGCTGAAGCCCCGAAGGACAGACCCTCAATAAGCCGCGGCGTCCCGACGGGATCATGCGCCTGACCGGGAAGAACACGAACTGCGCTGAATTACCGAGCGCGTCCGTGAACGCGACGATGCTTGCTCGTCAGACCGCCACGGGAACGCCCGATCCCCTGTCGGCAGGGCCCTCTTTTTCTGCCATCGAAGCCTTCGGATGCGCCCGAGCTCTGGAAACACGTTTAAAAACACCCGAAAGCGGCCAGCGGCAGAAGCGCTCGCACACGCTGTGCAGCTTGCCGAATCGCAGTGGAAGACCGCGCAATGGAGTCGACGTCTCTCCAACAGCCGCTGAACTTCGGACACGATGACGACTCCAAAGCGGTTGCAGAGACAGTCTCGAAAATGGCGCACCGAACCTGCCGCTGATCTTCGACGCTCCGATGCAGGCGAATCGCGGCCCCCTCGTTTTCGCTCCCCTTCCGGGATTCTGGACGAGTCTGTGCGCCCGGTGACTTATAGCGGGGCGTTGACCGAGATAAAAAAACGCAAGCAGTCAGTTATAGCTGATTCTTATGACTTGGTTCCCACTTTCACAGATGTAAAGTTTGTTAAAGTCGGATTTTCTTGACGTGCTGCGACATTACACCCTACTTTCTCAAACTCAGTGACCGGGATAGTTATAGATGTTGCACCTCGTCGGTGAAACTATCGACAAACACCGCGCTCAATACGGCGCTGCGACCGGCAAGCTCCTCCAGATCATGCGGGGCATCTATGTAGCAGCGGAGGATGACGCCGACGCCGTCTTGTTCGACCACGCCCTCCGTATCGCCGGCTATCTTTATCCCAACACCTATCTTTGCGGGGCTAGCGCGGAACTTCTTGCGCCGACGCCGGACAGGCGTCTTTTCCTGAGCGGACGCCGCAATGTCCGCACACGGCTGCGCAACCTGGAAATCGTGCAGACGAGGGCCCCTGATGCCCCCGAAACTGAAGCGGTTCAGACCGTTGATTCGATAGGCGAACTGATGGTTCGGCGCTCAACGGTGCGTTTTCGTTATCTGGAATCGTTCCGGCGGCGCAGCGAAGCCGGGGCCGCCATGCCGATCGAAATGCAAACTGAAATCGCAAAGCGGCTGGTTGAGGCCGCCGGCGGAAAGAAGGCGGCGGCTGTCGAGTGCCGGCGGCTGGCTGAAAGCAACGGATGGCAGACTGAGGCGGCGCGGGCAGAAAGGTTTATCGCCACGCCGCTGAGAGAGGCGTTGCCAAAAAGGACTGCCTATCATGTCGGATGGCATGGTGAAAAGGTCGGCGTCCTGTCTTATGACGGATCAGGCTGGCATTGGGAGCCTGTCGGCACTCGAGCCGCGACACCGATCCAGTCCGGAGCACAAAGCCGCCTGCCTCCCTTTATCGAAAGCTTGCTGCCGGAAGGCTGGCTTGAACGCGTAGTGAATCCGAAATCGGAGCAGGAACGGATATCCGCCGGAAAGCGCTACATGTCGAACATTATCGTTTCGGAGAACGAACACGACCTTCGGGATCTCCCCTCTGACGTGCTGGAGGGAAGGCTTGATGCGTTCACGAATTCTGGTGTCTTTGCCGGCGGCTACGCCGGACCCGCGCCTTCATACGATGAGACGCTGGAGGACCGCATGGCGGGATTGTTTGCGTCGGCGGTCATGCCGCGCTTGTCGGGCGTTCAGATCAAGGCACCGATGAATCTCTCCTATGACGGCGAGTTGCGGTCGGCTGAAAATCGGGCATTTACGCATATCCTGAAACCATCGCCGGGGGCCGGTTTCGAGGATCTGCCTATGGTCGAGGCGGCGTGTCTGGCGGCAGCTCAAGCCTGCGGCTTCGAAACAGCGTTCCATGCCGTCGTTCCGATGCCGGATGGCTTGCCCCCCGCGCTATTGGTGGAGCGGTTCGATATCCGCCGCGCGGGGAGCGACCGTCGGAAGATCGCCTTGGAAGATATGGCGTCGGTTCGCGGCATCGCGCCATCAGAAAAGTACGGGGGTTCCATAGAGCAAGCGGCGCGGGCGCTGCGAGGCGTCTCCAGCCAAGCCGAATCAGACATCGCGACGCTGTTCGGCCGGGCTGTATTCGCATGGCTGACAGGCGATGGCGATTTTCACCTGAAGAATATGGCCGTCATAAGGGTTGCTCCCGACAGCGGACAAAATTTCTTGTCCGCTCGGTTCGCACCAACCTATGACGCTGTCACGACGCGGGTCTTTCCCGGCCTCGAAAACGATGATCTGGCGCTCTCGCTAGCCGGTAAGCGTAATCGGTTGTCAGCCAAAGATTTCGTCCGGGCAGGCGTGACGATGGGTATTAGCGCAAAGGCAGCACGAGCTTGCGTCGATTCTCTTTGTGACTGTCTCAGGGCGCACATCGAAGACGTCGATCCCGGACCGGGCCGGGTTGGACGCGCGATTGATATCTGGAAAAACAGAATCAAGATGACGGCCGGTTGACAGGAGCGGTGGATGGAGCTCAGGATAGCGGCGTTCGTTCGGCTGCGCGGCGGTTTTGAACCGGCTAGTCGCTCCATAGAATCAATACACCTGATGCGTTTGTAATTGCGATCAGCAACTAGCAATTTGTCATTGTTAAATTGACAGCTAAGGCGAGTGCAGTTCAGTGTGCGCGTCTCCGGCGGTGAACCGGTGTTTGACCGGGACCGGGTCGGCATTTTGCGCTTGCTGCTGCACCGGTATCTCGCGGCATAGCGTCTTCCGGTCCGGGATGCGCCGGGATACGCGGATCAGAAGAATTTTTCACCAAGTTTTTATTTGCGGGAGACTCCGTGGTCAGCGCTCCGCTTTTTCCGGCGATAACATCCCGTAAACCTCCGAACGGGGGCATAATTGAAAAGCCTCGCCACGGCTCGTAGACAGCTTTGCATGGTTTGCGGATAAAGCGCCCCGGATCAACACAAAGAGCGGCCGACGCAATGACTGACGACCCGCATCTTTCGACGCGCTGGTTTTTGCATCGCTCAACAGGTGGAAAACACGACTTATCTTGTTGAAGACCGCGGTTTCCGGGCCGCATTGCATGTTCACCGGCCAGGCTGCAATTCTGAATCTGAAGTCCGCAACGAACTGGACCGGCTTCAAGCGCTCCGCGAATCTGCGCTGGTCCGCACTCCGGCGCTCATCCGCGGAAGGGATGGACGGCAGATCCAGTTTCTGCGCGACAAGTCATGGAAACAGCCGTTACATATGGTATTATTCGAGTTCGTGGACGTCCTGGTGCCTGATGAGACCCAGGACCTGCGGCTGCTGTTCAGAGAACTCGGAGAGACCTCCGCTTTGCTGCACCGGCATGCGCTGGCTTGGCAACCGCCGAGCGGCGTCACGAGATTCCGCTGGGATCTGGATGCCGTGTTCGGAGCGGAACCGCGCTGGGGAAGTTGGCGGCATGTACCGAATCTGAGGCCTGAAACTGTCCGGATTCTCACGCGGCTCGAATCTGTGCTCGCGGAACGTCTCCATCGGTATGGAACGGGGCGCAGCCGTTACGTATTGATCCACACCGACATGCGCCTCGCCGACTTTACTATCAACGACAGCGGAACTTGGGTCATTGATTTTGACGATTGCGGATACGGCTGGTTCACCTATGACTTCGCGGCGGGCGTTTCGTTCATGGAGGATGACCGGCGGGCTCCCGATCTGAAAGAGCATGGGCTCGAGAGCTATTGCCGCCATCACAAACTTCCTGTGTCGGACCGGCTGGAAATGGACACCATGGTCATGCTGCGCCGCATGGCGCTGCCGGCCCGGGTCGGCAGCAGAATTGAATCGGAGGAGCCCAGAAGACTGGCGCCGGAATTCGCTGACGACACAGCGCGGGCTGGCAAATTCCTACCTCAGCCGGTTCGCTTGAATCCGAGTATACTATGCAGCGGGAGCCTGTTCTGTTCATCCCCGGCTCGCGCCGCTCCGCTCAGCGGCATCGATCATTCAGGGATTCGATAAATCGGAACACACAGAGTCAAAAGAAACGATTTGCCTGACCGCTTGCGATATATGTGTGATAGGTTGATAGACCCGGCATCCCCAGAGATCCCGAATCCGGGTTGGATCCGCCGCCGGAAACAGGGTTTTTCTGATAAGCGCTAAACTAAACGGAGAGGAATCCGGATATGATCAAATTGAAAGAGTTGTCATCAATGGAGTGGGGAAACTTGGGCAAGGCGTCAAATGGCAGTCTTGAAACCCTTGTCAGACTTTTCGAATCTGAAGACTGGTGGCGGGATTCGTATATTCGCGGACATAAACACACTGACCGCCAAGAACAGGAAATCCGCAAACTGCTTGACAGTGTGATTGCCAAAGGATTCGATCAATCGGATGCGCAGAAACTGATCGTGTGGTTGAAAGATTTATGCAATTAAAACGCTGAATTTCTTTGGCTCTGCGTCCAAACAATTGAAAGGTTTGGCCGATATTTGGTATCGGCCACGGAGTCGGCAGCTAACGGCCCGGCAGGGAAATCTCTCAGCCCGCGACTTCATGACGGAGCCGGGGGCGGTCGACATCGACCATGCCGCATTGAACACCCGGCGCAGCACGTGATTTTCCCGGCCAAGCGCATGGTCATGCCGGGATACCGCGACTTTCACGGCCTTTCCTTTCGGCGCCGACTGGCTGTCCAACGGGTTTGAATGGCGCGGCGTCGGGACGGTGATCTCCTCACGGAGGAATCGGGAGCGGATCAGGAATCACGGCCGTGTGATGTATGGCCGGCGGCTCCGGACCGGAGTCTTTTTGAGAAACCCGGGACACTCTGTGATCGCGACACGGCATTACAGAACCGGCGCCTGCTTTGCGGCGGTGTTTCATCCGGATGCGGGCGTCACCGCAGCCAAGTGATTGCCGAAAAGCCCTGATCCGGGTTTCATTTCTCCCAGGTTTCCGAGACCAATTTGTCTGATCGGAGCCAGAAGTCATCCGGTACAGCCGCCTTTCGAATGGCACCAATGTTGGCGGCCAACCGCCCCGGCCGACCGTTTCCGAGCAGGATGCACGCAACAGCATTGTGGCGTGAAGGAAATGCAAGGGCGGCTTCCGGCAGCGTGATGCCCGCCTTTTCGCAAAGGTCTGACAACGCCTCGACTTTTCGGAAGACGTGATCCGGCGCCTGTCCATAGTCCCAATGGGCTTTCGGTGTGGCGCCGGTCGCCAGAATCCCCGAATTGAACACACCGCCGATGACCAGAGGCGTGTTCGTTTCGAGGCACTTCTTGAGCAGTCCGGCCTCGGCGGAACGATCAAGAAGCGTGTAGCGCCCTGCAAGAAGGATCAGATCGATGTCGGCGCGGTCCAGGATTCTCTCGCAGATCCCGACTTCGTTGACGCCGATCCCGAAGGCCGCGACAGTTCCGCTCTCCTTGAGTTCCTGCAGGGCACGGAACCCGCCGTCCATCAACTGTGCCATGTGCCGGGCGTTGCCAGGCCCGTGGGTCCGTTCACCAATGTCGTGGATGTAGAGGATGTCGGTCCGATGCAGTCCGAGGCGTTGCAGGCTGTCCTCGAAAGACCTCATGATTCCGTCATAGGAGTAGTCGTAGGACTGATCGAAAGGGAGTGGATCGACGAAGCCGTTCAGTCGCTCATGCGGGGCCGGGGCCGGAGACAGCAGGCGCCCGACTTTGGTCGAGACGAGAAAATCCCCGGCCCGCTTTCCGCGCAGAAAGTCACCGAGGATACGCTCGGCCTTGCCTTGCCCGTAATGAGGCGCGGTATCGAAGTAACGCACCCCTAGCGACCACGCCTCTTCAAGCGTCTCCATCGCCGCGCTGCGCGACACCGGGCGGTAGAGACCGGCGATGGCCGCCGTTCCGAACCCGATCCTCGGGACCTGGAAAGTCATGGCAATCAATTGATCCTCAGACCGGATCCGGCGTCGAAGAGATGGACATGCCCGTCGTCGAACGTGAGAGGGAGGGAATCCTGCGGAGCCAAAGGCTCATGACCGCGCAACGCGGCCAGCGCCTCGGTTTCCCCTAGATGCGCGGATACCAGTGTTTCGGCGCCGGTCGGCTCCACAACGGCGGTGCGAATGACAAGACGCGGTTCGCCGCCGGCCCTGGAAAGGTGTTCAGGCCGGATACCGAAGAGGATCCTTTTGCCGGGTGCGACGGCTCTGGGCAGCGAGACGACCTGCCCGTCTTCAAGGCGCGCGGTCCCGCCGGCCTCGACGGTCGCCGGCAGCAAGTTCATCGAGGGCGAACCGATAAACGCCGCGACGAAATTGTTCTGCGGACGGTTGTACAGTTCGAGCGGGGAACCGGCTTGGGAAACGTTTCCGCTGTCAATGACGATGATTCTGTCGGCCATCGTCATGGCCTCTATCTGATCATGCGTCACGTAGACGACCGTGGTCCGCAGTTTTCGGTGAAGCTCCTTGATCTCTGTGCGCATCTTCACGCGAAGCTTGGCATCGAGGTTTGAAAGCGGTTCGTCGAACAGAAAAACCGACGGGTCGCGGACGATCGCCCGGCCCATGGCCACGCGCTGCCGCTGACCCCCGGATAAATGCCGGGGATACCTGTCCAGAAGACGGGCGAGGCCAAGTATATCAGCGGCGGCTTCAACCTTTGCGCGCGCCTCCGCCTTGTCGGCGCGCGCGAGGCGCAGCGAGAACCCCATGTTCTCGGCAACCGTCATATGCGGGTAGAGCGCGTAGTTCTGGAAGACCATCGCGATGTCACGCTCTTTCGGCAAAACGTTGTTGACGACTTTGCCGCCGATGGCGATCTCGCCGCCCGTCACCGATTCCAAACCGGCCAGCATCCTCAGGAGCGTGGATTTCCCGCATCCCGACGGCCCGACAAGCACCGCGAATTCCCCGGCTGCGATGTCGATGTCGACGCCGTGGATGACGGGAATGGAACCGTAGTTCTTGCGGACGTCCCTCAGCGTGATCGCCTTCATCCTACATGCCCTCAATGGCTCTCTGCATCGCCACCGAGAGGTGCTCGGACAATTTGGATTCGGCCGCCTGCGCATCCCCGCGCGCGCAAGCCTCAAGGATCGCGATGTGTTCGCCGAGGGCGCCGAAGACGCGTTTGGATCTCAACCGGATGTTCACCCGGATCAAACGCAAGCGAAGCGCGTTGATCCGGTAGATTTCCTCCACCAAACCGTTGTTCGCCGCCGAAACCAACTCGTCGTGGAAGCGCCAGTCGACCTCGACGGCCTGGTTGAGCACATCCGGCGATGCCTCGGCCTTGGCGAGTTCAAGGACAGCCTTCGTGTCCCTAAGCGTTCCGGCGGCCTCGTCCCGGTGGAATTCGCAATACTCGGGAACTGAAGCCAGCTCAAGGATCGAGCGAAGCTGGAACGCTTCGCGGATAAACCGCATCGTAACGTCCGCGACCTGAACCCCGCGCTGCGGATGCACCCGCAGAAGCGAGTCGTGCTCGAGCCTCTGGATCGCTTCGCGCGCACTGCCCAGGGAAACACCGGCCAGTTCGGCAAGTTCACGTTGCGTCACGAACTGGCCGGGCTTGAGGTCGCCTGAGAACAGGCGTTTGCGGAAGCTTTCATAGGCAGAGATGCGAGACATGGAATTCCTCTTCCCTTTCCGGACCGGTTGTCGAGAGTGCCGCCATTTCTTCCCCGTCCGCCAGTATCGCTTCATATAATTTATTTTTTGATTTATGACTTGTCAAGAATTAATTAATCAATTATTCTATGTATGATTCGGCAATTGAGTAATTACCGGCATGACGCCCATTGTCATTGATAGAATTCAGGTGTTCGCGGTGTCGGTGCGGCCGCCGCGCGGCCCCGAATCATCTCTCGGCTCGATGCCGGTCAGGAACGGGTTGCTTATTGCGGTGACCTCGGTCGACGGCATTGAGGGCTGGGGAGAGGCGTGGTGCAATTTTCCGCCACGCGGGAACCTCTCCCGCCTCTATCTCATGGAAGATGTGATCGGCCCCCGGCTCCTGGGGCGCGGATTCGAAAGGTATGACGACTGCCGCCCCGCGCTTGAGTCGGACTTCATGCGCATTGCCCTGCACACGGGCGAAGCCGGTCCGTTTTCGCACTGCCTGGCGGCTGTCGACACGGCCTTGGCTGACATCGCGGCGCGAAGAGAGGGCCTGTCGCTCTGCGCCTTTCTGAAAGGCGTCTCGCGCGGGTCCGTCCCGGTCTACGCAAGCACGCCGGACGTCTCGCGGCTGGAAGCATCGATTGAAGAGATGATTTCAGAGGGCCACACGGCGGCGAAGCTGAAGATCGGATTTGACCGCGCAACCGATATCTCACTTCTGGAACGCTTTCGCGGCCTCGCCGGCGACAGTCTCGCTGTCATGGCGGATGCGAACCAGAACTGGTCGCTTGAAGAGGCGAAGGAAATGGTGCGCGCCGTTGCCGGGTTCGACCTCGAGTTCATCGAGGAGCCGCTCGCGGCGAACGCGCCGAAAGAGCTCTGGGCGGATTTGGCCGCGGCAAGTCCGGTGCCGATCGCCGCGGGGGAAAACATCACATCCGGGGAGTCGTTTCGCGAATTCGCCCGGAAGGGGGGTCTCAGCGTGCTCCAGCCTGATATGGCCAAGTGGGGCGGCGTGAGCGGAACCTGCGCCGTCGGCCGCGAAGCCCGCGAAGCAGGGCTGACCTGCGCGATGCACTATATGGGAACCGCGGTCGGACTGGCTGCGACAACGCACATACTCGCCGCTGTCGGCGGCGACGGTCCGATGGAGCTCGACGCCAATCCCAACCCGCTCCGGACCGGGTTGGGCGAGATCGACCTCTCGGTTTCCCATGGACAATTGAAATTGCCCGCCGGCGCGGGGATCGGCTTCAGGCCGGACCCCGCGGCCCTGAATGGATTCACGGTCGGAACGGCGGACATGCACTGAACAACGCGCTTCTGATCAAATGGGAGAAAACAAATGCGCACACTTCATTCAATCATCGCGGCCGCCGTTCTGGCCGCTTCAGCAGGCACGGCGCTGGCGGATGCGGAACTGACGTTCCGCTTCAACGACAGCGAGCGGGAGGAGATGCGGGCCGCGCTGGATGAGTTCGAAGCGGCCAATCCGGGCATCTCCGTCGAGCTTCAAACCATCGCCTGGAAAGACTCGCGCGACCAGTTCCTGCGCGAGGCGGCCGTCGGGCAGGGCCCCGACGTCGTCCACATAGCGTTTGTCTGGACGCAGGAAATGGCGGAGGCCGGGATCGTGAAACCGATCGATGAGATGACCCGATACGGCGCGTTCCCGAACGGGTTCGACGACTTCATCGCCACCGATCTGACGATGTACGAAGGCAAAGCCTGGGGCGTTCCATGGTCGGCGGATACTTGGGCGATGGTCTACCGGACGGATGTTCTGGCCGAGGCCGGGATCGATGACCTGCCCGTCACTTGGGCAGATCTCCTGGACGACAGCCGCACGATCAAGGAAACGACGGGCAAGACAGGCTTTGCCTTCGCGGCCGCCAATCAGGTATGGTTCCCGATGAACTACTATCTGTGGTCCAACGGACTCTCGGTCATTTCCGAAGACGGCAGCGGCGGATACAGGGTCGGCGCGACGGCCGACGAAATCGCCGGGGCTATGGATTACTTCAAGACATACATCGACGAAGGACTTGCGCCGCGGTCGATTCTGGCGATTGACGTGCCGCACGATCCGGCGATTCTGCAGGCGCTGCTCGATGGCACGCAGGGTATGGCCCTGATGCCGACGAACACCTACCGTCAGCTTCTCAGGGCCTTCGAGGATGCTAACCCGGGGGCCGAAGTTCCGTTCGTCTCGGGCGTGATGATGGCCGGGACCGAGGGGCCGAAAACCCACCTCGGCGGCCGCACGCTGGTTGTGAACGAAAACACCGAACATCCCGAAGAGGCGTGGAAACTCGTGCGGTTCCTCACCGACGCCAGCCTGTTCGAGAAGTACTACACCAATCAGTTCCCGGCGCAGAAGACATTGCTGGGACAGATTGAATATCGTCCCGAGGAGAGCGGTTTCTCGACTCAACTTGCAAACCACACCCGTACGTGGGGCGCCTATGCCGAAAGCGGCGCGGGCATCGGCCAGCTCTGGAATCTGACATCGCGGGCAGTCGGCACGGCACTTTCCGGTCAGGCCAGTTCGGCCGATGCCGCGGCGGAACTCGTCGCCGAGTTCGAGCGTCTGCTTTCGAACTGAACAAAGGCGGGGCCGGTCACCGCATCCGGCCCCGCCTCCCCGACAAAGGAAAGGCTGAATGGCGCTCTCTCCCGCCTCGCGTGACCGGATCAACGCGTTCTGGATGCTGCTGCCGACCTTCCTGATCCTGATCGCTTTCTACCTTTACCCAACGCTCTACAACCTTGAACTCAGCTTCACCGACATAACGCTTCTGCAGCTCAGACAGGGCGGCGAGAATGTGGGATTCACCAACTATATCGAATTCCTGCGAAGCCCGGGCTTTCTCGACATCGCGATAAACACTGTTTTCTGGCTGACCGCGGTCTCCGTCGCGCTGAGGCTTCTCCTGGGTCTTCTTCTCGCGCTTCTGCTGCACTCGCGGTTTCTGCGGGACATCAAGATGACGACTGCAGCGCGGCTGGTCCTGCTCGTGCCGTGGGCCACACCGCCGGTTGTCGCGGTCATCGCCTGGAGATGGCTCTTCGACCCGACCCACGGCGTAATCAACTCGGTCCTTCTCTCCACCGGGCTGATATCCGATCCGGTCGCGTTTCTTGCCACTCTCACGACCGTCTGGCCTGCGATCATCACCATCATCGTCTGGAACACCACGCCGCTGGTCGCGATCTCGCTGCTGGCGGCGCTGCAGACCATCCCTGAGGAACTGAACGAGGCCGCGGTCATCGACGGCGCCGACCGCTGGCAGCAATTCCGCTTCGTGACCCTGCCGTATCTGATGCCGACCATCTCCGTCCTCGGGCTGATGTCCGTGATCTGGACATTCAACAACTTCGTTTACGTATGGCTCGCGACCGGCGCAGGGCCCGGCACCTTTACGAACGTGCTGGCCACGGAAATCTACATCAAGGCGTTCATCGATCTGCGGATCGGCTACAGTTCGGCCATTGGCGTGGTGATGGCTGTGGTGATGGCGCTGTTCGGAGCGCTGTATTTCCGGCTCTTCGGCCTAACTGACATGCAGGACAAGGTCGGATGAGCATGGAGACCCGTAAGGGCGGCCTTCCGGGCTTGATCGAAAACGGCGGAATGCTGATCGCATTCCTGCTTGCAATGATTTTCCTCCTCGCGCCGGCGGTCTTCGTCTTCAAGGGATCGGTTGAGAACATCTCGATCTCGCTTGTGGCCAACGAGGATGGGCTGACACTGAAGAACTACGGCAAAATCCTGTCGGACGGCTACTTCATCTATGTCATCAACAGCCTCTACATCTGCGCCGCGGCGACCGTGCTCGCCTGCACGATTTCGCTTTTTGCGGCCTACGGGCTGTCGCGCTTCCGTTTCCCGGGACGCGGGTTCGTTTTCGGCGCGGTCATGGGAGGGCAGTTCTTTCCCTGGATCATTCTCGTCAATCCGATCTTCATCTTCTTCGCGCGGGCGGGCCTCATCAACAGCCACCTCGGTCTGATTCTCTGTTACACTGCTTTCATCACCCCTTTCACCGTCTATTTGCTGGCCGGCTATCTGACGACGGTCCCCAAGAGCCTTGACGAAGCAGCCATCGTCGACGGGGCGAGCAGGCTGCAGGTCATTCGACTCGTTGTCCTGCCGATCATGTGGCCGGGCCTCGTCGCCGCGGCGACCTTCGGATTCCTGCAAAGCTGGTCGGAATACCTGCTGGCGCTTGCCCTGATCACGGACAACAGCCTCAAGACGATCCCGCTCGGCCTCTATCAATATTTCGGCGACGTCCAAGTGGACTGGGGCGCGGTCATGGCGGGTTCGGTCGTCGCCACCGTCCCGACGCTCCTGCTGTTCCTGCCGCTTCAGAGGAAACTGGTGGCAGGTCTGACGCAGGGGGCGACCAAATGAGCCGCATCCCGATTGCCGCATAAATCAAGCCCGGTCGGCTTGGTGGACACCGCGCCGCGCATCAGACGCCGGTCCCGCCGCGGCGCAGGCCCCATTTGCGCCCGTGCGTCAGGGCCTCCGGCCGCGCCGGCCCGATCCCTGTGCGATGTCCGGTTTCGGCCGCGCCGGAACTGATTCCCGGTTCGGCGGATCCGCCATGCGCAGACCATCCGAAACATCAGGCTTCCGTTCTCGCGAAACCCCGGCGCGGCAGGGACCTCGTCTCAAGATCGGCAATTCCGTCTCCGAATGCCGCAGAGACACCGCCCGTCCAGTCACGATTCCTCATAAGGCTTTGGGATGGAAAAGGGCCTGCCGTCAGCAGCGCTTCTGCCTGAACCGAAGGCCGTCAAGGATCATGACGCTGAACCGCATCCGCCGATTTGGGGACACCAGAGACGCGGACTGACGGATGGCCCGGGAACCGCTTCCAGCGTGATCCGCACGGGATCGAAACGGGGCGAGCGCGCCTCGACCGCGACCCTGCCGGTCACTTCCGTAGACTCTGCCCAGAACGCCGCGACTCCGCCCCTTAACGCCAGTTCCCGCGGTCCGATCAGCCGGGCCGGGCCGTCGATTGAAACAAAAACCGGGTCAGTCAGGAACGGAAGCACATTATCGGCTTGGTCCAATGCGCGGATAACAACGCGCACAGAGTCCTTTTCCGAGGCGGACAGGCTCTGCCGGTCAGCCGAAACATCCAACCTCGCCGGCTCCGGGCCGGACAGCAACCGCACTTCCTTGACCGGTTTTCCTCCGACATAGCCGATCAACAGCGAGTCTTCCCAGCGCTCCCCCCAATGTCCCAGCTCGCCGTCGCTGAAACTCTCCCGCCCGACAGTCACAGGAGCATGCGGCAGATGGGGGTAGCGGGTCCGGTCGGGAGTGAACCGTTTGACAATCCCGGTTCCGCACCGCAATTCAACCATATCGCAGTTGGTCAGTATCGTCAGCGGCAATACGCCGCCGATGCTCCGCTCGCCCCGCGCCCAGAACGTGACCGGCGCCAGAACGGGGCTCTCTTCCGGGTCGCCTTGGCTGGCATAGACATAAGCCGCGAACTTCGGAATGCGGAATATGTCAAGCACGCCGTGATGGCAGATCCGATCCCCCGCCCCGAAATCCTTGTGGGTGTTGTAGTCGGCCATGCACCAGCCGATGCAGCCGGCAATGCCGCTGTCGGCGTAGGCCGCGTTCAGCACCTGCAGATACCGCAGCACATGTTCCGCCTGCCGTTCTTCCGGATCTGATATCTTGGTCGGATACATGTGGCCGTTGAATTCGGTCACCAAATACGGAACACGGCGGCTGAGACCCGTGACTTCGCTCTGACCACGCAGCGGGATCCGGTGATGATTGACCCACGGCAGCTCCTCTTGCCCGATAATGAAATCGTTCATCGTGTATACCTCTTCAAGCATGCTGCTCCGTTCAATGTAACGGACCCCGGCCGTCTGCCGGGTCGAATCAAGCCGCCGGGCCAAGTCGTTCGTGGCGCGGTAGAAAGAGTCATCGTCAGCGGATTCATTGATTCTGACGCCCCACAGGACAACCGACGGACGGTTCCAGTCGCGCTGGATCATCCGCTCCACGTTTCGGACCGACTCCTGTTTCCAGCCGGCGGCGCCTATATGCTGCCAACCCGGAATCTCCTCGAAAACCAGCAGGCCGATGCGGTCGCAATGATCCAAGAACCACGGAGACTGGGGATAGTGCGAGGTGCGGACAAGATTGCATTTCAGTTCGCGCTTGAGAATCTCCGCATCCCGCTCCTGAGCGCGCCTTCCCATCGCATAGCCTGCATAAGGATAGGACTGATGCCGGTTCAGCCCTCGTATTTTCAGCTTTCTTCCGTTCAGACGGAACCCGTCCGCGGCGAATTCCGCCGACCTGAAACCGAAACCGACCTCGACCCGGTCCTTGCCGCCGTCACAGTCAAGATCAACAACCGCTTTGTAAAGAACGGGCGAATCCAGATCCCAGAGCGTGATGCCCTGCAAACCGCGCATCTCAATCAAAGCTTTTCCGCCGTTAACCGATCCGATGCCTTCGGCGACTTGTTGCCCTTCGGCGTCGACGATCCGCACGGCTGCCCGCCCGCCGGAATGGCCTCCGCCTCCGCAGACGCACGAGACAGAGACTGATTTGCGCCGGGACAAGGCGCGCGGCGTTTCCACCTTGATATTGCCGATCCATGCCTGATCGGTGACCAAGAGCCAGACGTCACGATAGATCCCGGCAAATGTCAGGTAGTCGATGCGGCCGCCGAAAGGCGGGATGCACGGGTTCTCCTTGCCGTCGATCTTAACCGTGAGCAGGTTGCGGCCGACTCTCAGGCGTCCGGTGAGCCGCGCCGAGAACGGCGTGTACCCGTCTTTATGCGAACAGACCGCTTCGCCGTTCGCGAACACCCTCGTGTTCGCCATCGCGGCGTCGAACATCAGAAAGACTTCCCGGCCCTCGAATTCCTCCTTCCAGCAGATTTCCTTCTGGTAGCAGAATTCGCGCTGATAGACTCGGTCGTCGAAATAGTTCAGCGGAACGTCGACCGCATTGTGCGGAAGCCTGACCGGCCGTCCCTGAACCCAGCGTTCAAGGAACTCCGTCCGGAACCCTTTGTGGAAGTTCCAGCCGGAATTGGCTGGCGCCATGATGCGCATCAGAGCCGGACCCGGTCCGGGCAGCGGGAACAAGCGGCCGGCGAGTGATCACTCATCAGCCCGTTCCCGGTGAAGCCATTCCAGAAACTGTCTGTGATCCTTCGCGCGCGCCGCCGCGATGCGTCCCGACCGCAAGACGCTTTGCGCGCTTCGCCGGGCAAGGGCGCGCAGTTGCGGGACGGCTTCAAGTTCCGCCTTGGCCACATTCCTGTCCAGAAGCCCCAGCCCATCCAAAACCGGCACGTAGAGTTCTTCACCGACATGAGGCAGCCCGCCGGGGAGCCGGGTGAAGTCATTCCGCTGGGGAAACCGCGCTTTCCACTGCTCAAGCCGCTCCCTGACCTCCTCCCCGATGCATTCCTCCCGGACATAACGCCAGAAAGGGGTATCGGTCCGCTCCGATACATAGTGGAAATTGATGAACGTGCAGAAATCGTCGACTTGCCGCGCCGCATCGCTGTTGTATTTGGCCGGGTCCGGATCACGGCCGTCGACGATTCCTTTCAGATGAAACTGCGTGAACAGAAGAAGCTGAACGATCGTGCCGTGAATGGATGTCGCCTCAAGCGGCTCGAAAAAGCTCTGCGACAAGCCGACGGCAAGGCAATTGCCGATCCATGCCCGGTCCAAACGGCCGGAATCCACCTTTATGTCGGCTCGCGGCTCGATCTCCCGCCCCAGCGCATTCTCGATTTCGGTTCTCGCCTCTTCGGGAGTGACAAAACTGTCCGAATAAACGTAGCCGCAGCCGATGCGCTGCCAAGTCGGAATCTGCCACATCCAGCCCGACCGCATTGCCTCGGCCATTGTGAACGGCGCGATGGCGTCCGACTCGCCGTGTTCCAGCCAGAACGGCATCGCGCGGTTCACCGGCAGACGATCGCCGTAGGGCACCCACTCGGCGCCCATTTCACGGGAGATCAGCGCGCGCCGGAACCCCGTGCAGTCGACAACGAAGTCAACGTTTTTCTCTTCGCCGCCGCGGAACACCAAGCTTGTGATCCGGCCTGTTTCGCCGTCCAGGCGCGCCGCCTCGACGATTCCGTCCAGTTGCTCGATCCCTTCCGCCTTGCGCCGCAGAAAGCCGCCGGCAAGAGCCTGGTCGAAATGATACGCGTACAGGAACGGCGAAACGGGGACCGGTTTGTTATCTCGCTGGAAGACGAACGGCGCTCGGAATTTGGCCATCAGGTGAGCGAATACGTGCGTCTCCGTGACAGAGCGTCCGTTCGCCACGCAATGCTGGTCCAGCCACAATGGCCGGATTCGCGGCTTGCCGTTGACCGCCCGCTGAGCGCGGGCGAAAAGCAGGCGCGGGTCATCGATCGGCCCGTCATAGGTCACGCCGGGACGGCGCCAGTCCTTATGGCGGATTCCGTACTTTATCGTCGCTCCGGTTTCTCGAAGGAACTCGAACTCGTCAATATTCAGCATGCGCAGCGCTTCGTTAAAGACGCTCGTGGTTCCCTCTCCGACTCCGATCGTCGGAATCCGGCTTGATTCGATGACTGTCAAGCGGATCGAAAGACCCTGCTGCTCCGCGGCTCTTCGTATGAACAGCGCCGACAGCCAGCCGGCGGTGCCCCCGCCGACGACCGCCAGTTCGAACGGCCCTTCGCCGTTACCGGAATCAGCTTCGGACATGGCCGCGCGGCCAGCGGAGCTGCGGAACGGGCCCGGCGCCGTCGGCCAAGCCTACCGAACGTTCATGCGGCACGGAGGTTCTCCCCGCTCCGCAGCCACGCCGGCAACCAGTTTGAATGGGCGGCCAGAAGCTCGTCGACAAGCTGCCATATCTGCTCCGGCTCCAGTTCCAGGGCTGTGCGCGGATCCATCAAGGCGGCGTGATAGACATGATCCCGGTTTTCGTTGATCATGGCGGCAACCGTCAGCTCCTGGACGTTGATATTGGTTCTCATCAGAGCCGTCAGCTGCGGAGGCAGGGGACCGGCCTTGACCGGCTGAACGCCGCTCCTGTCAACGAGGCAAGGCACTTCCACGACGCACTCCCGGGGAAGCGATTCGATCAAACCCTCGTTGCGGACGTTGCCGTAGATCACCGATGGCCGCCCGGTCCAGATCGAATCGGCTATTTCCGAAGCGTATTCGCGGCTTTTCGAGACGTTGATCCTTTCGGCTTCACGAAATTCCCGGGACTGGGTCTCCCAGCGCTTGATCTGCTCTTCGCACCGCGTCAGGTATTCGTCCAACGGTATCCGGAAGTTCCCGGCCACTTCCGGCCGCCAGCTTTTGATGAACCAAGGCACGTATTCCGCGAAATGCTCCGAGCTTTCGGTCACGAAATAACCCAGCCTTTTCATGACCTCGTAGCGGACAATGTTCGGGCACCGCGGGTTGTGTTCGTTGGGCTTGGGAATCCGTCCCGCGGCGTAACCTTCGAACAGGCGCGGATAAAGGCTGTGAAAGCCCCCGTCGTCAGACCGCTCTTCCAAGGAGAGATAGAACGCCATGTGGTTGATGCCGGCGCACCGGAACCGGATGCGTTCGGCCGGAACATCAAGGTCGCGCGCGATCTCCTCGACGGTTCCCTGGACCGAATGGCACAGCCCGACGGCTTTGATATCCGGAAACCGCTCGTGAATCGCCCACATATTTATGGCCATCGGATTGACGTATTGAAGCATCACGGCTTCCGGACAGAGTTCCCGCATGTCTTCGCAGATGCTCCACAGATGCGGCACCGTCCGCAGGCCGCGCATGATGCCGCCGATGCCCAGCGTATCGGCTATCGTCTGGCGCAGGCCGTAGCGTCTGGGAATTTCGAAATCCGTGACCGTTCCCGGCTTGTAACCGGCGATCTGGAAGGCGACGATGACGAAGTCCGCTCCCTCCAGCGCCTCCCTCTGGGAAGTATGGGCTGAAACCGACGCCGGGCACCCGATCGTCGCCGCCAGCTTGCGCGCTATCATTTCGGCGTCCGCCAGCCGGCCCGGGCTGATGTCCATCAACGCGATCCTCGCCCCGCTCAGCGCCCTGCGCTGCAGCAGATCGCCCACGATGTTTTTCATGAATACAGCGGAGCCTGCGCCGATGAATGCGATTTTCGGAAAAGATGTCATGTTTTACCCGCGTCTGTTGTTGAAAACGGTTTTCTGCGGTATCCGGTTGCTCATGCCGTTCGGCGGCGCTACCGGCATCATATTCAAAATTTACGGATTCGTACTGCAGGTCAGCGCGCGGCATGTCAAAGCTTCATGAGATCATCGCCGGCTACTGGTATTCGATCGACTGGGATGTCGAGGAAATCTGGCGGCTTGATCTTCCCGTCGAGACGCTGCCGCTCGAGGATCTGGCATGGCATCTCGATATCCCGGTATGGCCGGACCGGAACGGCCGCGGCTATTCGATGACGCCCCGCCAAGTCATGGACGATCCGCGCCGCAGTCCGGCGGAAAGAGACCGCATAGAGAACGCCTCTCTGGAGTTTCCGCTTGATGTCTATCTAAACCGCGACCGCCTGATGATTCTTGACGGCGTGCACCGGCTGGCCAAGGCGGCCATGCTCGGCCTCAGCGAGGTCCGCATACGCAGGGTTCCCCGCGGCGCTGTCAGAGTGATCTGTCAGTGACCCGCTTCGTTCCTGAACGCGGCCGGTGTTTTCGCGACATGCGTCTGAAACGCATCGTAGAAGCTTGAAAGCGAATTGAAGCCGCTGTCCATCGCGACGCTTATGATCTTCAGGTCTGAGTTGGCAAGCAGCATCTGCGCGTGGCTCAGCCGTATGCGCGTGATGTGCTCCTTGATGGTCACGCCGACTGTCCGCCGGAACAGTGACATCGCGTAGCTCGGCGACAACCCGGCATGCGCGGCGACATCGGGCACCGTTATCGGTTCCGCGTAGCTGTCGGCTATGAACCGCAGCATGCTTTCCGTGTGTTTCATCGCGATGCGTCCGGCGACATCGACGACGGACGCGCCGGCCCCGTCGAGCAGCACGTCATACCCCTCAAGCGCCATCCTGCGCAGACGGGTCTCGATCTCTCCCCGCAGCAGCTGCCGCCACGGCGCGCCCGCGCGGGAATAGTCCTCCGCCCAGAGTGGAAATATCTTGTCATCCACCGCAGCGGCGGCTGTGCCGGAGAGCACCGAACCGCCGATGATCGCTTCAATGAACGGTTTCGGGAACGCCCAGCGGAGAGCCTGCGCCAGCGAAATGTAAATGTTGATGATCCTGCCCTCTCCGCGGACATCAACGACGCCGTGCGGCGCCGCTCCCCAGAACACGATCATCGTGTGCCGCGGCACGCGCACCACCCGGCCGGAAAACGAATATTCCATCTCACAGCCGATCAGGTAATTCACCTCGACCGACGCATGGTGGTGGTACGCCCGGCTGAATTTCGTCGGAACATGGGTTTCGACCAGAAACCCGTCGTGGTCCGGAACCCGGCGGAAATCAGCAAACTCAAGATAGTGTTCCTCAAGCAGGCTCGCCATCACTCGCTCCCAGCCCTGCCGAGCAATGACAACATGCTTTTCAGCCAAGGTCAAGGCATGCTTTGGCCCGCTTGGAAGCCGTCTCCTCAGCCGACCGCGTGACCGGAAACAGCGCTGCTCAGGCGGGCACAGCCTTGCTCGCCGCATAATCTGGCGTCCCGGCTCCGGGTCATGCTTGCGGTCGCTGCGTCCCCGCGGAAACAGGCGGCTGAACGCACCGCGTCACCGAGCTTGTCGGGCACCGCCCGCCCGCGCTTGACAGCACAGCAGCGCAGGAAACTCAGTTCCTGATCAGTGAACATTCGTCCGGGATCGCCGTCGGGCGCGCGCCGCCCGCGCAGGGCCTTCAGCATGACGCGCTGCACGGTCAAGGGGTTGACAGCGATCGCCCGCTGCAGCCGTTCAGCGGTTCGGAACAGCGGAAACCCGCTTCCGCAGCCCGATTTGAGCATGCGGAAAATCTTCAACCCGCTATCGCTGCAGGCAGCTGCCTGTTCTCAAACAGGCGCTCATCGAACATCGTTGAAAATCAGCTTGACCAGCACAAGGATGCCGCGTGGATGCTCAGCGGGCGGCACCGCTCGCACGGGTTCCAACATTAGGCAGGACATTCCCGGACACTATCCGCCCCTAGGACTATCGCTTTTGAAATTCCCCTTTTTCCGGCAGGAGTCCGGCGGAACTGATGAGCTTCACGGCGCAGCAGTGATACCATACGGCTTTTTTGAGTTTGCCGGGCATTGACTCAGCCTGCCGGTTCTTCGTGACCCGCGCTAGGTTGAGAGCCGGCCGCCGCATTACGACTGGATTCTCCGGTCCGGTTGCGCAGATGATCTTCGTTCATCGTAACATCGAGGGGCCAGTGCAAACTGTCCCGACCGACCACGCATTCCCGAACGCTCTTGAGAAAACGCTTTCGATCCCGCTTTTCGCTCATGGTGAAATACCGGGGCTCAGCACTGCGCTTTCCCCGGACTTCCCGGATCGACGAGACGGATCCGACAACGGCGATACCAAACTGCCGGCGGTTTTTTCCAGCCAGCCAACATCATGGCAGACGGCGGCCAGGCGGGTTTCGATCCGGTCGTGTCCTTTCTCTTTATGCGTCTCGGAGAACTGAATGTTTTCAATGCTGCCGGGATTCTCCATATACCGCTTCACATTCCCGTGCAGCTTGCCCTGATTGCCCTTCAGCGCGGGGATCGCCGTGATCTCATCCGGCTTCCCGTCGGCTGCCGTCTGCGCGGGAGCCGGCCGCGTCCCGGCGGCGAAAGCGCACGCGGGATGCGGAGGTTGCCGTTCCGAAGCGTCAGCGGATGACCGGCGCAGGGCCTTGCCGTCGACGGCGATGACGCCGTCCTGATATTCCGCCGCCGGGCCTTCCGCCCGGCTGCGGGAAAGACGCACGGGAACGAGGGCGAGTCCGCCAGGATCGAGCTGTTGAACAGGTCGGAAAAGGCGTCGCAGCTCGGCAGACCGTTCTTCAGGTACATGAACTCAAGCAGGGAATCCTTCTTGATTTTGCCGTATTCGACTGTGTCCGGCGCATGTTTCGCCTCCCGACATGACGGTCAGGAGAGCGATCATGAGCATTTCGTGAAGGTCGTGCCGCGCAGCGTTGCTGCGCCGGGGATCGGTGATGTCTTTGAAAATATGAGATAAATCAGCTGTCTGCCTGCCTCTGCCAGTGTTTTTGAGGCCTTGATGAAACAAAATGCGCAGATTGGAACGTGGAAAAATTCAAAAGCGAAAGCCCTGCCCCGCAGCAGAACCTCTCTCGCCTTGTGCCTGCGCACCTTCGGCACCAGCGTGCGCTGCTCTTGGTCGACGCCGAGCCGCGGAGTGTCACGGGCACATGATTCGGACCGGTTCCGGGCCTATCAACAATACACACTTAACTTCCAGCATGCTTCCGTGCGAATCACGCGGCCATGCGGATCGGTATGCGTCAAATTTCTTCGGAGACGGTGGAATGGTTCGACAGGGCCTGCAAGAGCGGGGACCTGACGCGGACCGCGCTCGCCCGCGAACTGTGCAAGCGTGAGAGTCAGTGCGGCCGCACCGGCAAGCTGTGCCTAGCGTCGGCGCGCAAGCTCCTGCCGACGCTTGCGGAGAGGCTGGGCGCGCGCCTGCCGGAGGCGAAGGAGACGGGGCTCGATCCGCACTCGCGTCCTGCGGCGGACTTTCCCGACACCTCTGTCGCGGGCGCGCTTGTCGACCTCGGCGCCCTGTCGCTCGAACCGGTGACAGACGCGGATGACCGCCGCCGCTGGGAGTCGATGATCGAGACCTTTCATCCGGAAGGACATCGCCGCCCGCCGGGCGGCCAGGTCCGGTGCTGGTTCCGTTCTGAACGTTTCGGGGTGCTGGTCGGCATCGGTTTCTCCGCGTCCGGGATCCAGCTCGGCCCCCGCGACGGCTTGATCGGCTGGTCGGCCGACGCCCGCGTCGCTGATATCGGCAAGGTCGTGTGCGACCACCGGTTTCTCCTGCTGCCGTAGATGCCATCACAACACCCTGCCTCGCTTCAGGATTGATTTATAACGATTTTCCATTCAGCCTCCTGTGTCAGCGGCGGTTTGCCGCGCGTTTCCGCCCCGTTCCGTTGAAGATCGCCTTTCCCGTTGCCTGCCGGCAAGCCGCCGGACGGGTGGCCATGCGGCCTCGCAGGGCGGTCAAAACCCGAACCCGATTCAGTTCGGGTCCGCGGCGGCGACGCTCCGGCAGCCGGACAGCGCCGCGACGACCCGAGGGGTCTCGAGATCCGCTGCTGCGACAGCCCAAGGCGCCCCGGCGCAGACCTGCCGCGCGGGCAGGATGCCCGCCCGGATCAGCCGGCGCACGACCGAGGGATCGACGCCGAGCTGCGCCGATGCCTCGCTGAGGGACAGTTCGCCGCGCTCCTGCCGTTCGCCCTCACGATATCCCGGAATGCCGCGATGTGAACGGAATGCGCGCACCCGGTCCCTGTTCCAGCCGTTGCCCTTGCTTGTCTTGCGGCCCAGGCGGTTGAGAAGCCGGGCTGTCCGCTCGTCGGGCAGCTGCCGGGTCAGCCCGGCGATCAGGTCTTCGGTATCCTTGTCGGACGCATAACGATGCTCGCCGGTGCGGAAGCGTTTCACCTCGATCCCGGTATGGTCGCCGCCGCGCCGGTGCAGCAGCAGATGCACCGTGTCCTCCCGCATGCCGGCGGTGATCTCAACCAAGGCCGCGCGCAGGACGGTCTTGCGCAGCTGAGGCGTCGCGTCCTCATGGGACCATGCGCGCTCCAAGTCGGCTCCCAGTTCCAGAAAGGCGTCGCGGGCTGCGGACCCCGCTTCCCGCGCCTCGCGGGTCGCCTCGAGCGCCCGAACCCGCTCCTCGCGCTCCGAGACCTCGGCCAGGCAGGTCTCCTGCCGCGCCGCCAGGTTGCAGAGGATGTCACGGTTGCCGGGATCGACCGCATCGAACTGCGCCTGCGCGCGACCGGCCTTATACCGGGCCTCCTCCAGCGCCGAGGCGGCAAGCCTGATCCGGGCCGATGCATCGTCGCCGCGCCGCTCGAACGCCTCCAGCGCGGCGGCTGCGCCGAGGGGTTGCGCCGCGGCGGGAACGGCCGCGCCTGCGGCCCTGTCAGCCCGCACGCCGCCGAAGCCGATGCGGATGCTGCCCCCTGTACGCGCGTCTCCCGGGCATTGATACCGGTGCGACTTGCCGTTGTTCATCACCTGCAGCCGCCCTCCGCAGCGGCCGCAGCGCAGAAGACCGGCCAGCAGCGCGCTGCCGGCCCGCGGCGCCCCCTGGTTCCCGACGGTGTCAGCCTCGATCACCCTCCGGTTCCTCTCGTACTCGTCCCAGCCGATGCAGCCATCGCAGCGGTCGCGCAGCAGAACCGACCATTCGGCCTCGGGCTTCATGATCCCCTCGCGTACCTTCTCAGTCCCGCCGGCGTCAACCGTCACCTCCCGGCGCCGGCGCCTGTATACGCAGGCGCCGGCGTAAATCGGGTTGCGGAGCATCGAGGCCAGCGTCGAGTCGTGCGGGATCCGCTGCGCGATCCCGCCGCCCTTGAGGTCGCGGACCGGGATCCTGACGCCGCGCTTGCGGAGCCAGCGCTGGACCTGACGGATGCTCCGCAGTTCGCGGAACTTCCTGAACACCATGCCGATCGCGTCTCGCCGGCGCTGGTCCGGCGTCTTCTCGATACTGTGACGGTCGACCTTCTCGAAGCCGGCCGGCAGGTGCGGGAAGAGCTCTCCGCGCTCGGCCAGCGCCTGGCGGCTTTCCAGGGACCGCTGGCGGAACATCGCAAGCTCCATGTCCGCGAACCGGCCTTTCAGCACTGGAAAGGCTCGGTCATCGACCGTCGCCGGATCGTGGATCCGGTCGCGGTCGCCGACCAGGCAGCCGACGACAGCGCAAATTTCCAGCAGCGCGTGCCGGTCCCGGCCGTTCCGCGCGAGACGCGAGGCCTCGATGGCCAAGACCAGGCCGACGGAGCCGCTGCAGACGGTCTGCGGAAGGCGCTCGAAGCCCGGACGGCGGACGCCGCCGCCCGAGACGCCGGGATCGTCGTCGATTACCTCGACCTTCGCGAAGCCGAGCCCCCGGGCATGGCCCTCAAGGGTGTATTGCAGCTTACGCCTCTCGACGTTGTTGCGGACCTGCATCCCGCTCGGCTGGCGGATGTACACGATCGCCGATCGCGCTGAGCAGCCGGCGGTCAGCCGCGCGTCACGCGTCACCGTCATCGCCCGTCCCCTCCTGAGCGGCCGCTGCTGCCCGCTCGATCAGCGCCGCGAGCGCCGGCTGCAGGGCCTGCCTCAGCTCCGGGTTTCGATGAACCGCCGGCGTTTCCTGGAAAAGGTCTGTCCGGAACACCTGCGGTTCTGCGGTTTCGTCCTTCATCGGGTTCCTCCTCTGTCTTCTCAAGAGAACATGGAAAGGATGTCGCGGGATCATGCGAATCCGCAAGCGCGGCCAGGGACAGCCTCGGTTCGGCGCGAAGCTCGCACCGCCCGGAATCCGGCGACGTCATCCATTCCGCGATCCGGTGCCGCGCACCCTGTGAATCGACGACTTCGAGAACCGGACGCCCGTGAAGCGACCGCCTTGCCCGGCACGTCACGCGTTGCCCGGCCAAGGAATGGAAGCGGCAGTGCACCGTGACCTCCCCACCCGGCGCAATGCAGGGTTTCGCCTGATATCTTCCCCGGCGTCCGGGTGAAGGGTCTCGCGTCCCGGGTCCTCCGCTTGGCGGCGGAGCGGATCGCCGGCGACCAGCCAGCCGCCTGCGGCGAGCGTCCTGTCCTGGCGCAGACCTTCACGGGGCCGGAGATGTCCGGCCTGAGCTGCAGGGCCGCGGGATGGAAACGCTGCCCGGAACTGACTTCGGGGCGCCGTTCGGGCGTGCGCCGCGCGGTCTGGCTCAAGCCGCTTTCCGAGGGCTGGCGCGAGGTTCTGAGCCGCGGGCCGGAACGGGTTCTGGGCTGGTCCGGATCGCTGTACAGCGAGGGGGGCTGGTCCGAACGGGAGTACGGGCGCAGCACGCACCCGGACGGCAGGGCCAGACGCCGGATCGCGCGCATGGGCGCGGCCTGGACCCGGCACCTCGGCGAGGGCCTGCCGGCGATCTTTCCGGGACAGGCGGAACAGGCGGCGGCTTACCGGCTGCTGTCAAACAAGGCGGTGAAGATGGAGCACATACCAGCTTCGCACTTCGAGCAGACGGTCGAGAGGTGCCGCGCCGAGCGGCTCGTGCCAGTCGTGCAGGACACGACCGCGCTGAACTACGACGGCCTGTCGGAGACGTCGGGCCTCGACGACATCGGCGGCGGCGGCAAGGGAGCGTCGGGCATCCTCGCTCATGTCGGCGTCGCGGTGAACGCGGCCGGACGGCCGCTCGGGATGTTCGAGGCGGACGCGGAATTCCGCCGGGCGGAGGAGAAGGACAGCGTCCGCTGGATCGCCGGTCTCGACCGGGCGCAGGAACTCGCGCGCGCCTGTCCCGACACCCGCGCAGCAGCGGTCTGCGACCGGGAGGGCGACTTCCAGCAACTGATTTCGCGCGCCGGGGAGACCGGGGCGGCCCTGCTGATCCGGGCGGGCCGGGGATCGAAGCGCCGGGCAGCCCTGCCTTCGGGCGGCGACGAGGATCTATGGGACTTCGTGATGGCGACAGACCCTGCAGGAAGACGGAAAATCGAGGTTCCCGCCTGCGGCGGCCCGAACCGCAGGAAGGGCCGTACGGCGAAGCTGACGCTGCGCTGCGCGACGGTCGACCTGCTCCCCCCGAAAAACCGGGCGGGCGAGGCGCCGGTTCGCATGACCGCCGTCTCCGCCCTCGAGGAAAACCCGCCCCGCCGCCCCTTGAAGGGGAAGAAGAGCGCGCCGCTGCACTGGATGCTGCTGACTGCGGAGGGCGAAGCCGGCCTCGAGACCGCCCGCACCGCGCTGCGCTGGCACGAACTGCGCTGGCGGATCGAACGTTTCTTCCACGCCCTGAAGGTCGGAACGCGGATCGAAGACCGCCGCCTCGACGAGGCCGACGACCTCCGCAAGCGCCTCGCCTTCGACGCGGTCACCGCCTTCCGGGTCTGGGATCTCTCCCTCCTGGCCCGCGAGAGGCCGGACGACCCGGCCGAACGGCATGTCGCACGGGAGGACGTCACGGTCCTCTGCGCCCTCGCCGCCCGGCACGGCTTCAAGGTTCCCCGGGCGCCGCCGGATATGACCGTCGCGGGCTTCGTCGTCCTCACCGGCGGGCTGGCCGGCTTTCATCCTTCGAAACACTGGCCGCTGCCCGGCACGCAGAAGCTCTGGGAAGGCGTCAGGTTCCTGTCTCAGGCCGTCATCGCTGTCCGGGCTGTGCGGGACTGGGAAGGGGGCTCGTCGGAAGGAGAACAAGACACGGATATAAGTATGTTAGATTGATAGGTTCCGGGCAGGAGCCCGGGCCGCTTACGGGTGTATGTCCGATTGGCAGCGTCCCCAGGTTCAGGGGTGTCTCGCTCTCGCGGACGAGGCAAGGATACCCTCGATTTCAGAGACCTCTTGGGACCGGAATGGGGGATCTCGCAAACAGACATACACTTGATCCCGTTCTCATGACCGGGCTTGTCAGCGTGTTTATTTGCCTGATATTGTGTCCGATACGGATACGCATGACACAAAGGATACGAAAATGGCATACTCTAGGCTTCATGCCGATGTCCAGATCGGCGTTCAGGGTCGGCTGGTCATTCCCGCTCCGATCCGCAAGGTTCTCGGATTCCAGCCCGGCGAGGTACTCGTGGCGCGGGTAGAGGATGACCATCTCGTGATCGAGAAGCCGGCATCAGTGGAGCAGCGGATACGCCAGCGCTTCCGGAAATCCGCAGACCGCAGGCTCGCTGACCAACTCATTGCCGAGCGCCGCGAGGAGGAGAAACGCGAACTTGAACCATGAGCGTGGTGCTGGACGCGTCCGCCCTCTTGGCGTATCTGCAGGACGAGCTCGGCGGCGAACGGGTGAGGGCGGTCATGGCGCACGCCGTCATGTCCACCGTGAACTGAGTTGAAGTGATCGGGAAGGCTCGGGATGAAGAGGTCGATACCCGGGGACTGCAGGAAGATCTGGTATCGCTCGGACTCGCGCTTGAACCGTTCTCGGCCGTTCAAGCCGAAATCGCAGGTCAGCTCAAGGAGCGTACGAAGCGGCACGACCTCTCTCTCGGCGACCGTGCGTGTCTAGTAGTCCGTCATTGTTGAATTGACAGCTAGAGCGAGTGCAGTTTGATACGCGCGTCCTCGAAGGTAAACCGTTGTTTGACCGAGGCCTAGTAGTCTGTATTTGTTGTATTGATGGATAAAAAGAATGAAGTAGACGCACCCGACATATAATTGTTTTAACGCTTCCGGTTGCTGTTCCTAACCCGCCGGTTCCATCAATTCTTCCATGTTTGACTACTAGCCCTCGGCAGCGAACGAGGAGAAATCACCTATACGGCGGACCGCGCTTGGCGGAATCTGCACCTCGACGTCGAGGTCGAGACGATCCGCTAACCCATGAGCCTCTTGCAAAAATCGTGGCTGGCAGGGTTCCATGGTGTCTACCCCGGCGTCTCAATTGTCAGGACAGGCCTTCGACGGGCGACAGGAGACCGATCCGGTGTTCTCATCCGCGATGACGAGAACACAACATTTGTAACGCGGGGATGTCCCGATGTATGTTAAAACTCGCACGAGCGATGCTGCCTGCCAGCTATCCAGTGTCTGCCAGAAAACCCCTGTTTTCGGCGGCGGCCGGCAGCGGATCCGCTCGGCCGGCCCGCCGCCCGCCGCGGATCCGGCCCGGATCCGGGTTTCCGAAGCATGCCGGATGGCGGAAATTAGTTGCTGACACTGAATTGACGGGCCGCCGGAGCATGGCTGACCGTTCCCGGTTGAGAGACCCGGGAGAAAGCCGCTGTTTCGATGAAGGGGGGGGGTCAGGCGGCGCGTCGCCGCAATCGTTTCCTGTTCCGCATCTGCCGTCTTTTCCGCAGAAGTCTTCCGAGCCGGCAGAAGTTCGCGGCTAGCACCGCTGAGGCCGCGATGCGGGCGAAGCCGTCGCGGCCTTGGCTCCGCACCCGGTCGAGACCGCGATGCTTGAGATGATTGATCGCCGATTCAACCGCCGGATGCTGACGGCGGGCCTCGGCGAAGCCGGGTTCCGATTGCCGCTTCCGCTCCGCCTTCGAAAGATACCCCTTTATCGGCAGAGCGTTCAAATCAAGCATCGCAGCCGGCTCCCGGCGGTTTTCCGGACTGTGAAAGCCGCGGTCGAAACTGCAGGCCCGGAGGTCCGGAAACCGCTCCTGCGCCGCCGCCTCGACCGGAACGACATGGTGAACATCGGAACTTTCCTGCATGATCTAATGACAGTTATGAACCAGCACTGATCCTCGACGACAGTCATCGGAACTCCCGGCGCTGCGGGCGAACCGGCCTTTCCCTCAGCGAGCTGCCGCGCATTCGGCTCGAAAATCGAGAACACCTTCTCGTTCTGCGGTATCACCTCCCCCTGGAGCAGGCGGCGGCTGACCTGGTCTATCTGCCGCCGCCGCGTGCGGACGCCGTGAAACCGCCGCCGCAGCCCGGCCTGCAGATGCGCGCTCAGACGCCAGCCGGAAACGCCGCGCCGGCAAGCCTACCGCGCCGTCTCCCGCATCATGCAGCGCACCGCATCCATCAGAAGATTCACATCCGTCGGAAAACAGCCATCCGTCTCGACGCAAAAACTGTCAGCGCGCCCGCGCAACGCGGCCTGGGCTTTTTCCGGCGATCTCATGGCCGCTCACTGCTGGCAGTTTGCCGACACACGCTGGCATCCGCGGCGTCAGAAGGGAAACATTGTCGACGAGCGTCTCCATCTCGTATTCGCCGCAGTCGAAGACATCGTCGTGGCCGAGCATCGCGCGGGCCAGCTTGTGGTTGTTCACCAAGCTGCGCAGCCGGTCGAAATCGCACAGGCTGTCCCCCGGACGACCGTTATGCTGGTCGACATCGGCGAAGAACTCTTCATCGAAAATCCGCTGAAGGCCGCGCTGGCGATTGACATAAAGATGCTGCAGACCCCTGAGCACGTTCTCGATGTCGTCCCGCGACTTCAGATCAATTTTCAAACTTTCGACAGCCGTCGCGCCTGAGCGGGTCAGCTTGATCAGGCGGCGCATGCCGTGTCTCCCGGTCAAAAACGCGGCGAAGATTGCCCGATTAAGGCTTAATCACCGGATTCTTAGCGAAAAAGTTGATTCTTCGCAAAGACAAAATGTCTTCAAAACACTGAAAATGATAAGAAAAACATTTTTTGCAAGCACTAAGGCCTGTGGACAAATCGGGTTGCGCTTCGGGCGATTCGCTGCCAGAATAATTATAACGAGCGCCGGAGCGGTGCCCCAGACAAGACAGTCAGAGAGACAAATGAACGCTGAGAGAACCATGCTGACTGATAAAATGCAGCAGCGGATCGGACCGCTTCTTCCCGGCAAAGCGACCGACCCCGGCGTCACCGCGGCCGACAACCGGCTTTTCGTTGAGGCGGTGCTTCAGCGCATCCGGACGGGTGCTTCCCTGGCGCGACCTTCCGCCGCGGTTCGGCAAATGGAACAGCGTTTACAGGCGGTTCCGCCGCCAGCCGCTTTCAGGTGTTTTTGAACGTGTTTTCAATGCGTTATCCGAGGCGTTCGACTTCGAATACATATTCATTGACGGTTCTGTCGTGCAGGCGCATCAGAAGGGTTCGGGGGCAAAAAAGGGGGCTCTGCCGACAGGGCATCGGGCGTTCCCGGGGCGGTCTGACGAGCAAAATCGTCGCGGTCACGGACGCGCTCGGTTACTTGGTAAAGTTCGTGATTCTTCCCGGTCAGAAGCATGATCCCGTCGGGACGCCGCGGCTTACAGCGGGTCTGTCCTTCGGGGCTTTGACAGCCGACCGGGCGTTCGACGCTGACCAGCTGCTCAAGGAGCTTGAGGAGCGCGGCGCCGAGGCGGTGATTCCCCCGCGGAAGAATCGGCGAAAGATTCGGGATTACGACCGCGATATGTACGGCCAGCAGCATCAGATCGAGAATTTCTTTGCGAAAATCAATCAGGAGTTGCGTGCGATCGCGACGCGGTATGACAAGACCGATACCGGATTCGCGGCGGCGATCTATCCAGCCGCCGGTCTGATCGCGGCAAAGTGACTGTCCACAGGCCCTAGCCTAGGCAAGCAGAGGGGAATCAGCATGACCGATATTCACGCGGACGCGCCGGCGGCGGACGTGACGCGCCATGCCGACAGGGGCGACATCTCCAGACTCGACGGGCGGATCGACCGGGCGGACGGGCGCATAGACCGGTCAGAAGACCGCATCGCGCGGGCCGTTGACGGGCTGCGGGCCGACATCGGGAGGGTGCAAGCGTCCGTGGACGAAGTGCGCAAAGACGTCCGCGCCGACATCGCCAAGACGCAAGCTTCCGTGGACGAAGTGCGCAAAGACGTCCAAGCGCTGAACAAATGGAAATGGACGGCTGCCGGCGCGGTCGGTCTGGCGGCAGTCGTCGTGATGCTGATTCTGCGGTTCTGGCCGGGCGGTTGACACTGACGGGCGCGGACCCGCATCCCCTCAGCGGGCAGGCTGATCGACCGGCGCGACGCGGTATGACAAGACCGATAGCAGATTCGCGGCGGCGATCTATCCAGCCGCCGGTCTGATCGCGGCAAAGTGACTGTCCACAGGCCCTAATTCTATTGAGAGTCACCACAGGGTTGTGCGGCGCGAAGGTCTCGCCAATCTTTGATTTAATTGCTGATCCGCAGCCGTGCTATCCTGCCACGGGTTCCTCCTGCCGGCGCAAGTATCCCCCGGGCGTCATGGAAGACGCAACGGAGAACACCGCGACCGTGCTCGTTCTGCTTGATAAGCTGATTAACCGCGGGCTTGATCCAGAGGGGTGCTGTCTCTCCATTGTTAACGGAGCCAAGGCGTTCAGCAAAACTGGCCGACGCATCTTCGGCGCAAATACTCCTTTTCAGCACTGCTAAATTCACAAGGCTCGGGACATCGTTTTACGCCTCGCCCGAAATATCATGCCACCGTGCGGGGGACCCCTTCAACAGGCTCCGCAGCTGGCTGACGCCGACAAAAGCGAACGCCTGATACGAACCTGGCAGTCAGACATAGAGTAATTGATGACAAGAACAGGTTGTGGGAAGAAACCGAAAGCATTGATCCCGTCGGATAATGGGAGCGTCTACTTCACTCTTTTTATCCACCAATAGAACAATGACAGGCTGCCAGGCCCCGCACCCAACAAATTGACTTGTCCAGCTGGGTTGTGACACGTGGCCGGGCTTACAAGCCTACATGGCCGCAAGGAGCTTCAGCATCATCTTGTTGCTGTTCGTTTCACTCTCATGCGGAACCAAAGCACTTTGCCGGCCGCATCGTTCCGGGGGTCAGAACCGTGTCTTCCATCCCACCAAGACAGCCCATTCCGTCGGAGCACCGGCCCGGTGGCCCGGCTGTCGGCTCAGCAACCCCTCCAGAGCCAGTTCGCCACCGGCCAGAGGCTGGTTGATTCGCACGCTCAGTTCCAGTTGCCGCCCTGTCGGGGCAACCCCGATGCTCATCTTTTCAGCCGCCACCCGACCGTCAAGGGTGCGGCCTGTCGGTAGTTCCAAGTCGGCTGTGCCGCTTGCAACGCGGATCGGCTGTTTCAGCGAAACCTGCAGAGTCCTCCCCGTATCCGACAGGTTGCGCTGAGCGGCCACACGGTAAGCATCGGTACGAAGCGTTGAAAGACCGCGAAGGATCAGTCCGTCGGAACGATCCGGGCTTACGACACCCCACTCACCCTCGGTTGTTAACCGCCACCCCGGAGGCCCGGCTGTCTCCAGTCCGATCGAGACAAAGTCGGTGCGTCCAGCCAGCCGTCCAAAAGCGCCGGACGCCGAGCTTCCCAGCAGACTCTCTTGCTCGGCCAGCCGGCCGGCCTGCACGGCAATCATCGGCAGGGCGGCAGGGCGCAATTCCGCAGTCATTCCTGAAAGAAACTGACTTTCTTCGGCTTTCCGAGCTTGGTTGAAGTAGGCGACAGACCAGCTGTCAGACATGGAAAGATCAAAGCGATCAGCGTCAGAGGCAAGGGCAAGGTGGCCGAATTCCTGTGTCCGCCCGCCCGGACTTACACCCAGCCGCCAGTCGCCCGCCTCCAAGCGCACCCTGCCGGTCTCGGCAAACAGCCGGTCCAAACGGACAGACGTCGTATCGGGTCGGAGGGAATGCACGAAACTGCCGGCCTCGTACCAGAAGGGGGCACCCAAGTCATCAAAGGCCGCGACCTCGCGTCCAGCGAGACCATGATCAAAACTGTCCCCAAGGGCGGCGCTGGTGAATATGCCCGTACCAGCGGCACCGATTCCTTCAGCGTCGCCTGCAGTCTGCTGACCGGATATCCTGAAAGCGGTCACGCCCCACGGGCTGGTGGCCGCACCTAAATCCAAAAAGCCCTGCCCGTAGGTGGCCTTGTCGGCGTAAATGCCTGACTTGTTCGCCGTTTTATACAGACGGGTCACCAGTTCGGCACTGGACAGCTGCTCCCGGAAGAGTTGCTTCATTATCGCCAGTCCGCCGCTGACCATCGGGGCCGCATATGACCCCCCTGAATCAGTTCGCCATTCCCGAACGTTATTTTTCCCGCCGCTGGGTCCGAAATAGGCAACTTGAATATCTTCCCCCGGCGCAGCGATACACCAATCGGCAGCTAAGCCGCAGCGATTGGAGAAACCCGCGATGGAGCCGTCTTTCCCGGTGGCGACAACCGCCACGGAATGACCTCGAAGCTCTTCAATGCGGACAGGCAGTCCAGCCCACATCAAGGGCGAAGATGCATTGAGCCCGCCAAGAGTGCGTTCTTCTCCCGGAAGCGGGAAGTATAAGAAATTGCTTCGTTGGTTCCCTTCAACACACAAAGGACCTACATCCTCAACAACGCACTGATGCCGGTTGTGATTGCCTGCGGCCCAGACAAGAATTGTTTTTTCCTCGGCATCTGTTTGCGCAAGAAGGGCAATAGTTTTGTGGTATTTTTCGCGCAGCTCCTTTTCACTGTAGTAATCAATAAGCCCAACCCTGGCATTGCTGATATTCAGAATGTCGACATTCATATCCAAGGCATCAGTGAATCGTTCTGAATCAATATCATCTAGAACCCAACTCAGTGCGGGTTTCTTGTAGAATGACCTGCCCGTCAGCGCATTGGAGGCCTCGCTGGGGCGGTCTATGCCGTAGATGGCGACATCGGCGGCGCCCCAGCCGCCGGGCCAGCCATCGATTCCGGGGCGGCCTATGTTGTACATGGCGACATCGGCACCCCAAGCCACGCCTTTGAAGGGCTTGGCTCCGGATTTCCGGCTCCCTGCGGCAACGCTTGCCACTGCGGTTCCGTGAGAAAATACATCACCTGTTGAGTCGGTTAAGTTTTTGTAGAAAAATTTGGCAACCTCGGTGTCCGCAAAATGCGGATGGCCTGCGTCAATACCATCATCAACAAAACCAATGGTAATGCCTTCCCCCGGTTTAGCGTTATTTCCCTTGCTGAGCCGCAGATGGGCATAGGCACGATCAGCCTTAACAGCTCCCAGACCCCACTGGTTGATAAAAGCTGGATCAGCCCGGTAGCCTGCCGCCCACGTATTGATTTTCTGGCGAAAGGTCTGCTGAGATATACAGCCCAAACCCAGCGATTTATGGGTGGAGACACTGTCTGCCGGGCAGGCCGCCTGCGATTGCTGCCCAGGCGGAGGCGGTGGAGGCGGCGGCGTCTCGTCAAGCGTGTTGTCCGGCGGAGGCGGTGGAGGCGGCGTGTTGCCCGGCGGCGGCGGCGGCGTGTTGTCCGGCGGCGGCGGCGGCGGCGTCTCGTCAAGCGTGTTGTCCGGCGGCGGCGGTGGAGGCGGCGTGTTGCCCGGCGGCGGCGGCGGCGGCGTCTCGTCAAGCGTGTTGTCCGGCGGCGGCGGTGGAGGCGGCGTGTTGCCCGGCGGCGGCGGCGGCGTGTTGTCCGGCGGCGGCGGCGGCGTCTCGTCAAGCGTGTTGTCCGGCGGAGGCGGTGGAGGCGGCGTGTTGTCCGGCGGCGGCGGCGGCGTGTTGTCCGGCGGCGGTGGTGGAGGCGGCGGCGTCTCGTCAAGCGTGTTGGTTCGAGGAGATAGAGCGGCAGGCGCACTGTCTGATCCGCCGCCGCCACAATCAGCCAAGACAAGAAATGCAATCAAACACAGAATAGTGACGAAACGGCCTGAAAGCCGCTGGCACTCTGCTCTGAGAACAGTCACTAAGCCCTTGATTTGAACAAAGTGGGCAGGACGTCGTTTTAGCATATCAGTCTTCCAGTCATCACACACAGGATTGTGCATGTCAGAAAGCCCCCAATATTGCGTTAAAAGAGTGTAACTGGTCAGGTAGGTTTTTCACTTGATTCTGTTTTGTCCGTGTGATTGGATCCTTTGTCAAGAAATTAAGAAACGACATTGAGCGGAACGGCGCAAGCCGTGGATATGCGGGATATGAGTTCAGATCAGTTTTCAGCGGAGCGGGTCCGATGACGGGCGGCCTTCCGGCGGCGCGTGACAGGACGGCCGATCCGGCTTTCAGCGGAGCCGGTCTCAAGGCGAGACTTACCGAGGCTGTCGCGGATCGTGACGCGATCGCCGCCGAGCGGGATGCTGCCGTTGCCGAGTGGGATGAAGCCGCCGCGGCCCTTGCGGCTGCGCAGGGCCGCGTTTCCCAGGGTCTGTACCCAAACAATTGACTTGTCAGGTTGGGTTATGACATGTGGCCGGGCATTCACACCTAAAGGGCCGCAAGGGATTTTAACATCATCTTGTTGCTGATTCCTTGGCTGATACCAGATATCAGCCAAGCCCTTCAATTTTTTGGGTACAGAGCCTAGCTTGAGAGGCGGCTGGTAATGAACAGCGGCAACAGTCATAAGCCGCCGTCGAGCGACGGGTTTTCCAAGCGGGGGCCGAAGAAAAAAGCTTCGTCGGGTCGCCGGCCGGGCGGGCAGCCCGGTCATAAGGGAACGGTGATGAGCCTTGTCGAGACCGCGGACAGGGTCGAGGATCATCATCCCGATGTCTGCGCCGGATGCGGCGCGTCTCTCGCCGGGGCGGCATCGGAGGGGTATGTCCGGCGGCAGGTCATGGACATCCCGCCGGTCATGCTCGAGACCGTTGAACACCGGGTTCACAGAGCGGTCTGCCCCGGCTGCGGGGCGGTGAGCGCGGGCCGTTTTCCGGAGGGCGTGAAGGCCCCGGCGCAGTACGGTCCGGAGGTTCGTTCGGCGGTGCGTTACCTGTCGGCGGCGCAGATGATGCCGCGCCTGCGGCTGGCCGGGCTGATGAGAGATCTGTTCGGCGCATCCTTGTCCCCGGGAACGGTTTCTTCTTTGCTCGACAGCGGAGCCGGGAGGTTTTCCGGTTTCGCCGGGCATGTCGGCGCCTCGGCGGCGAAGGCCGCGGTCAAGCACATGGATAAGACCGGGGGCCGCGTCGACGGCAGGCTCCGCTGGGTTCACGTCGTCTGCACGGAGCTTCTCAGTTTTTTCCGTCTCGGTGAAAACCGCGGCGATGCAGCCGCGGACGCGACCGGCATCGCGGTTCATGACTTCCAGGCCCGTACTGGAATATAGCCGGGGTGAGCCATGGGCGCTGCGTCGCTCATATCCTGTGCGGACTCGACGCTCTGACGGAGTTTCACGGCGAGGCCTGGGCGGCGGAGATGAGGAAGCTGCTTCAACGGGCCGTGCATGAGGTCAACGAGGCGGCCCGCGCCGGGGAGCCGCTGTCCGCGGAGGCAGCGGACCAGATCGAAAGGGAATATGACGGGATCATCGCCGCCGCCGTTGCCTGGCACGGGGAGCTGCCGCCGCCGGACGGCGGGGAAGCGGCGCGGGAGACGGAAAAAGCGCAAGCGCAAGCGGGGGGGGGCAGCCCGAGCAGCCGCCCGGGGCCGGAAATTTTCAGAGGAGCCCCTGCCGGGAGCCGCCTCCAAAGCCTCGTGGAAAGCCTCCGCCGGGGTCCGGCAAACAAAGCAGCGGCGGGGGCGGTCATTGAGCGCGTCCCGCACCCTACGGTCCTCGGCCGGAACTGCCGCCCGGAAGTCCGTCGACTTCGGGATCTGTTCCCTTACCAAACCGTCCGTATGCCAACCCACCCCCGCTGCCGTGAACGGTACAGGCGGGCGAAGTAAAAGTCCGCGCCGAGAATCCGGAAGACCTCTGCATGCCGCCGCGAATTCCTTGCCGTCATCAGCCGTGATCACATGCATCATGCCGGACACGGGCTGCAGACACTTGATGACCGCGGCCCCGAACAAGGACGACGTCCTTCTCTCAACCCTTTGAAAAAACGTGAATTGTCACCGCCCGGTCGACAAGCGGAACCAGAGCTTCCCGGTGGCTGACGCCGATGATCGTGTCCACCTACTGGTCTCCCGACCGGGTCTTCTCTTCGACGACAGCAGGATGCTCGGATATGTCCCTCCGACCGGGAATCACGCCCCGCCCGGCACCGTCACGGCCCCGGCGGTTCCGCTTCCGCCCCGCCGGCGGAGGCGGCGGAACAGGCTCCCCCCCCCCCCGCCCGGTCCGCATGGACGTAACGGTGAATCCATGTCGGACTCACCGTCATGATCCCCGCTTCCGCTAAGCAGCCCGGTGTCGCGGGCGGGTCCGCGGACTGCCGGCAGCCGATCTCCGCCGCGATGCCTCTTTGCGGAAAACCGCTTTTCTTCAGTGCCTGAAACTGGCAACGGTCAAACCGGGTCAGGCAGTTAAAGCCTGACGGCATGCGATTCCCTCCGTTTTCACCATAGAGGGTATCGCACCCGCTTGACCCGCATACAACATCAACATACAGATCCTCCTCAATCGCGGTCTGCAAATGAAGCGACGCATTTCGGAGTTCAATCGGAACGATGATTCATGAGATCCTGCTTGAGAGCAGCAGCTTCCTGCATGCCTTGATGAGGAAACAGCGCCACCCGTCAAAAGCCTGACATCAATCGGGACATCCGCCGGTTTTCCGTATCCGGCGGCGCAGCGCGGCGAAGAAAGGCAGAAAAATCAGGATTATGGCGGTAATCGTGATCGGTCCGGCGATCGGCCGGTTCAGGAAAATCATCCAGCTTCCATCAGAAAGTATCAGGGACTGACGCAGCGTCGGCTCGGCGATCGGGCCGAGGACGACAGCCAGAACCGCCGGGGCGAGCGGATAGTCGAGCAGACGCAGAAAAAACGCGCCGAGACCGAAAATCAACATCAGCCATACATCGTACATGTTCTGGTACGCCGCGAACACGCCGACCACCGAGAGCACGAAAATCAGCGCCGCCAGTATGGTGAACGGCATGCGCAGCACCCGAAGGAACAGCGGGATGAATGCCAGATTGACCGCCACGGCGATCACGTTCGAGACATAGAAAGAACCGATCAGCGGCCAGACGAAATCAGGCTGGTCGGTGAACAGGCGCGGTCCGGGCGTCAGCCCCCAGATCACCATTCCGGCCAGCAGAACGGCAGTTGTCGGCGAACCGGGTATGCCGAGCGTCATCATCGGCAGCATGGCTCCGGTCGACGCGGAATTGTTGGCCGATTCCGGCGCGGCGACGCCGTCCGGCGCGCCCTTGCCGAATTTCGAAGGATCTTTCGACGCCATCTTCGCCACGCCGTAGGCCATCAGCGAACCCGGCGTCGCGCCCGCGGCGGGAAGGATGCCGACGAAGAATCCCAGCAGCGATCCGATCAAGGTTCCCTTCCATGCGTCGGCTGAGCGCAGCAAAGCGCCGCGCAGGCGGCTCAGAGTGATTTCGGCCTCGGACATTTCCGCCTTGTTGCGGGTTTCATTGATTGTCGACAGCATCTCGCCGATTCCGTAAACCCCGATCGCCAGCACCAGGAACTGGATTCCGCGGCTGAACCACTCCGTGGAATCAAACAACAGAAGACGCGGCGCGCCGGAAATGATGTCGAAACCCACAGCCGACAGGATCAGCCCCAGACATATTGAAATGACCGTTTTGGGGATGTCATCGCCGCTCAGCCCCACGAAAGTGGCGAACGCCAGCAGCATGAGCGCGAAAATCTCCGGATTGCCGAACTTCAGCGCCGCCGTCGCCAGAAGCGGCGCGGCGGCGGTGAACAGAATGGTGGAAACCGTGCCGCCTGCGAATGACGCCGCGGCGGCTATCACGAGAGCCTGGTCGGCCTTGCCCTGCAGCGCCAGCGGCCGTCCGTCAAACGTCGTCGCGACCGCGGTGGAGGCGCCGGGAATGCCCAGCGTTATTGACGAGATCGCGCCGCCGTACATCGCGCCGTAATAGATCGCCGCCAGAAAAATCATCGGCGAGGTGGCCGTGCCGGTGATCTGCTGGATGACGAAGGTGAAGGGCAGAAGAATCGCCACCCCGTTCACTGAACCGAGTCCGGGCATCGCGCCGACGAACAGACCGATCACCACGCCCAGAAGCGCCAAACCGAAATTAACCGGCTCAAGAGCCGCGGCGATGCCGTTTATCAGATGGACGATCACTTCCATGACGATCCGCGCCGGATGCCGGCCCGGCCCGCGGCATGCGTCCGGCTGCCGGTTCCGAGGCCGCTGCGCCTAGAGAAAAATGTCATAGAGAGGGATGAACGCGGGCTCGAGCAGCCCCTTCGGCAGCACGATGCGCATCGCGACATCGAAAAAAAAGAAACAGAACACCGGAACCGCGACCGCCACACCCGCGGCCAGAGCGAAAGAGTGCCGGCCGAGAAAATAAATGTAGTAATAGAGAAACAGCGGCATCGCGCCGTAAAATCCGATGAATTTGATCAAAAACAGGAAACCGAACAGACCGCCGCCCACGGTGAGCAGCATGCGTTTGCCGAACGCGTCGAGAAACCGCCTGTCGGTCCGCGATTCCTTCGTCCTGCGCAGCAGAGCCCTGATCAGAACCGCCAAAGCGGCAGACAGCATCACGGCAGACAGCCAAAAAGGCCAGAATCCGCTGCCCGGGCCGGAATTGCCAACATTGATTCCGATGTTGGCGAAACGGACCGCCGCGGGATCCCACGACGGCCCTTCTCCGCTTTTCCACATCAGGTAAATGGAAGCGAAGGCGATCAGCGCCGCGGTCACCAGTTCGGCGGTGCGCATGCCGGGCCCTCAGTTCCGGGACAGAGTTCCGCCGCTTACCTGATGTCCCCTGAAGCCTTCAGGATGGTCTCGTGGCGGTCCCGCTGAACCTGCCAGTATTCCTTGAGTCCCGAACCGGCGAGATAGTCGCCGAGAAGCGACTTGTCGGATTTGTATTTCTGCCATTCCGGCGAATTGTAGACCTTGTCGAACAGCGCCGTGTAATAGGCGAGAGCTTCCTCTGACATTCCGGGAGCGCCGACGACGGCGCGCTGCATGTAATATGCGAAGTCCTGGCCGGTTTCCATCAGAGTCGGCACGTCCGGGAACATCGGCAGACGCTCGCTGGTGAAGGCCACCAGCGGAATGACATCGCCGGATTCGTAGAATCCCAAGGCTTCCGACGGATTGTTCACCGAGGAATGGATCTGGCGCCCCGCCAGATCTTTGGCGACGGCGCCGCCGCCCTTGTACGGGATGTATTTTATTTCAAGGCCGTAAGCGTCATTCAGAAAATTGGTGATGATCTGATCTTCCTGGGCGCTGCCGGTTCCGCCCATGACCCATCCTGAACCGCGCTTTTTCGCTTCAGCCAGGAATTCCTCAAACGTATCGACGCCTTCCTCCTTGTGAACCCAGAGCACGAACGTGTCCTCGGCCATCCGGCCGACCGGCGCAAAGGTCATGATATCGACATCAAGGCCGGGCTGGCGCAGCGGAGTGGTGAAAAATGAATTCAGAGTCACCATGATGGAGTGGTCGGCATCGCTCGCATTCTTCATCGCGACCAGCGCCTCCGCGCCGGAGCCGCCGCTTTTGTTAACCGGAACCAACGGACGGGCAGCCCAGCCGTTCGATTCGACTATGCTCTGCATCAGACGCGCCATTTTGTCAGCGCCGCCGCCTTTTCCGGCCATGATCACGAAGTCGACCGGCTTCGTGGGTTCGAAAGAATGCGCAGCCTGGGCCGTGAACGCCACGGCGAGCGCGGCGAGGCCGAAAGCCATGTTCTTGAATGATCTCATTTATTATCTCCCTGTCTGCGGCGGCCGCTGCAGAGACCGCCTGTTCACGTCCGCTTGCGCGGCGTCTGTTTTCCCATGAACTGTCATGATCCATGATCTTCCGCCGCCGCATCCTGAAACGCGCCGGACCGGTTCTCTTCCGGATCAGAACAACCCCTCCACATATCCTTCCTCGTTCAGTCCGATCGCCTCCGCGGCAGGCTGGCGCGGAAGGCCCGGCATGGTCATGATCTCTCCGCATATCACAACCACGAATCCGGCCCCGGCGGACAGCCTCACCTCCCGGATCGGAATGCTGTGCCCGCTCGGCGCGCCGCGCGCGCCAGGATCCGTCGTGAAACTGTATTGGGTCTTGGCCATGCAGACCGGCAGCCCGCCGTATCCGGCCTCTTCCCACTGTTTCAACTGATCCCGGATTTTCATGTCGGCGACGACTTCGCCGGCACGGTAAATTTCGCGGGCGATGGTTTCGATTTTGTCCATAAGCCCGATGCCGCTGGCATAAATCGGCGCGAAATCCGCGGTTCCGCCGTCAACGATCTCCACAACCCGCCGCGCCAGTTCTTCGGCGCCTTCCGAACCCAGTTCCCAGTGGCGGCACGGTATCGCCTCAGCGCCGTTCGCCGCCGCGAACTCTTTGACGGCTTCGGTCTCGGCTTCCGTATCGGTGATAAAGGAATTGATCGCCACAACCGCCGGAACGCCGAATTTGGCGACATTTTCGATATGCCGTCCGAGATTGGCGCAGCCCCGGCGCACCGCGCCGACATTTTCCGCGCCGAGATCGGCCCGCGAGACCCCGCCGTTCATTTTGAGCGCGCGGACAGTCGCCACGATCACCACCGCCTTGGGCGACAGTCCCGCCTGCCGGCATTTGATGTTCAGGAATTTCTCCGCTCCGAGATCAGCCCCGAATCCGGCTTCGGTGACAACATAATCCGAGAGCTTCAGTGCGGTGCGGGTGGCAATGACTGAGTTGCAGCCGTGAGCGATGTTGGCGAAAGGGCCTCCGTGCACGAAAGCCGGGTTGTTTTCCAGAGTCTGCACCAGATTCGGCTGCATCGCCTGCTGCAGCAGCACGGTCATCGCGCCGTCCGCGTTCAGATCACGGCAATACACCGGGCTGCGATCGCGGCGGCTGGCAACGATGATGTCCCCCAGCCTGCGTTTCAGATCATCCAGATCCGAGGCCAGACACAGAATCGCCATCACTTCCGACGCCACCGTGATGTCGAATCCCGCCTCTCTTGGAAATCCGTTGGCAACTCCGCCCAGACCGCAGGTGATCCGGCGCAGCGCCCGGTCATTCATATCCATCACGCGACGCCAGGCGATCCGGCGCACGTCGATTCCCAATGAATTGCCCCAGTAAACATGGTTGTCGATCATCGCCGACAACAGGTTGTGGGCCGAAGTGACAGCATGAAAATCGCCGGTGAAATGCAGGTTCATGTCCTCCATAGGAACCACCTGCGCATTGCCGCCGCCGGCCGCTCCGCCTTTCATGCCGAAGCACGGTCCGAGAGACGCTTCGCGGATGCAGATCGCCGCCCGTTTGCCGATGCGGTTCAGCCCGTCGCCGAGACCGACCGTCGTCGTGGTCTTGCCCTCGCCCGCCGGAGTCGGATTGATCGCCGTAACAAGGATAAGGTTCCCGTCTTCTCTGTCCCTCAGGGACCGGATGTAATCTCCGGACACCTTGGCCTTGTCATGGCCGAAGGGGATCAGACAATCCTGCGGGATGCCCAGCCGCCCGCCGATTTCCGCAATCGGCTTTTTGACCGCCCTGCGGGCTATTTCAATATCTGAAGCCATGATGACCTTCACACTCTCAGTTTTTTCCGCCCAGAATGGTGTCCGGCCCTATTCCGGCATTCCGGGCCCACTCGCCGGCCGGAATTTTGCCTCCGCCCTCCGGACGCACTTTTCTTGCCAGAATCCGTCCGCCGTCCGCCTGAATGACGACGCCGTCGCCGTCCGCCTGAATGACGCTTCCCGGCCTGCCGATGCCGTCGACCCGCCGGGCATCGTAAATCTGCACGGTCCGGCCGCCGCAAACGGTCCACGCGCCGGGCTGCGGATTGCTGCCGCGTATCAGATTGTAAACGCTCGCCGCGCTCCGTGACCAGTCGATTTCGACATCCGCCCTGCGGCACCAGCTTTCATAGGTGGCCCGGCTTTCATCCTGCGCCGTTCTCGGCGGATTCCCGCCCCGGAACAGATCGCAGACCCTTTCCGCGGACGCGACTCCGGCCGGAAAGATTTTCTTGAAATACACGTCGCCCAAAGTGTCGTCGGGGCCGATTTCGCATTCCTCCTGAAGCAGGATATCGCCCTCATCCAGGCCGTCGGTGGGGTAAAACCAAGTGAAGCCGGTTTTTTCAGCGCCGCCGATGATCGGCCAGTTGATGGAACTGGGACCGCGGTGAAGCGGCAGCAGAGACGGGTGGAAGCAAATCGAGCCCAAAGCCGGAATGCCGCGCGCCTGCTCCGGAACGAAAAGCGTCACATAGGCCATGACCATCAGATCCGCCGCGTCGCCGCGCATTTCGTCCAGCGTCCCGGCATCCTTGAATCCGGCAGGCTGGCGGACCGGCAGACCTGCGGCCAGAGCGGCCTCTTTCAGCGGATCAGCCGAGCGGCCCTCTTTGTCCGGCGCGCAGTACACCGACACCACTTCGTCGCGGCCGGACCGCAGCAGCCTTTCAAGAACAGCCTGTCCGAACGCCTGCTGGCCCATCAGGATCAAACGCATCACAACCCTCCGCCGATTCCAGTCAGTTTTTCTCCGGCGGCTCGCCGACCGCTCCCGAATTCAACACCCTGTCCAGTTCATCGCCGTCATAGCCCAGCACATCGGACAGAACTTCGACCGTATGCTCGCCGAGCAGCGGCGACCGCCGGACCTTCACATCGCAGTCGGAAAACTTGACAGGACATCCGACGGACATATAGGCGCCCCTTTCCGGATGTTCGACCTCAACGATGGTCCCGCTCCGCCGCAACCCTTCGTCTTCCGCGATCTCTTTCATGGAAAGTATGGGCCCGACGGGAATGTTCAGCGGATTGCATTCATCCATGACTTCGAATTTGGTTTTGGTTTCGGTCCAATCCTCAATGGCGTCAAAAATCTCATCCAGTTTGGGAAGCCGCGCCCGAGGGGTCGCGTATTCCGGATCATCCCTCCATTCAGGCTTGCCGATAAGGCCGCATATACTGCCCCAGACCGCGGCCTGGGTAATGAAATAGGTATAGGCGTCCGGATCCGTCTCCCAGCCTTTGCATTTCAGAATTCTGCCGGGCTGTCCGCCTCCCGAATCATTGCCCGCTCTGGGCGTCGCCGGGCCGAAAGGAATTCCCTTGCCGTGCTGGGAATATTCTTCCAGCGGTCCCGCCTTCAGCCGCTGCTGATCGCGCAGCTTCACTCGGCAGAGATTCACCACTCCGTCCTGCATCGGGGCCAGCACTTTCTGTCCGCGCCCGGTCCGCTCCCGCTGCAGCAATGCGGCCACTATGCCCAGGGCCAGATGCAGCCCGGTGCCGGAGTCGCCGATCTGCGCCCCTGTCACCATCGGCAGACCGCCCGGGAATCCGGTTGTCGAAGCGGAGCCGCCCGCGCACTGCGCGACATTTTCGTAGACTTTGCAGTCTTCGTATTTTCCGGGGCCGAACCCCTTCACCGAAGCCATGATCATGCGCGGGTTGATCTCACGCACCCGTTCCCAGCCGAATCCCATGCGGTCCAGCGCGCCGGGCGCGAAATTCTCGACCAGAACGTCGCACTCTCGGATCAGCCGCGTCAGCACTTCCTTTCCGGTCCCGCTTTTCGTGTCGAGTTCCAACGACCGTTTGTTGTGGTTCAGCATGGTGAAGTAAAGGCTGTCGGCGCCCGGCACGTCGACAAGCTGCCGGCGCGTGGCATCCCCGACTCCCGGCCGCTCGACCTTGATCACATCCGCGCCGAGCCACGCCAGAAGCTGCGTGCAGGTCGGCCCTGACTGGACATGGGTGAAATCGAGAATCCGGATTCCCTCAAGCGCAGTCATTCGGTCGCCTTTCTGATCCGCCGGCGGAGGAGGATCATTTGTACATGGTCTGCCGTTTGGTGCCGGGAGCGTATTCGTCGGGATCGATCCAGACGTTCACGACCGCGCATTTGCCCGTCCTGCGGATCGACTCCCTCGCTCTCAGCAGGGCCGGCCGCAGTTCGTCCGGATCCCGCACCTCCTCGCCGTATCCGCCAAGCATTTCCCCGAATTTGCCGAATTCGACGTCTCCGAGCTTGTTGCCGATGTCACCCCTGTTCTTGCCGTATTTCGTGATCTGGCCGAACCGGATCTGGTTCATGGCCGAATTGTTGCCGACAACCGCGAGATAAGGGGCGCCGAATCTCTGCGAGGTCTCCATGTCGAAAGCCGTCATTCCGAACGATCCGTCGCCGTAAAGGCACATCACTTCTTTGTGCGGGTTCACGAGTTTGGCGGCCATTGCGAAACCGGTTCCCACGCCGAGGCTGCCGAGCGCGCCGGGATCCATCCATTGGCCCGGGTTGCGCGGTCTCACCGCCTGGGCGGAAATGGTCACCACATCTCCGCCGTCGCCGACAAAAAACGTGTCTTCGCCGAGAAATTCATTGATTTCCCATGCCAGGCGGTAAGGATGAATCGGGGTTCGATCCGACCGGAACAGAGGCATCAGTTCTTCGAGCTTCGCCGACTCAATCGCACGCAGCTGTTTCATCCACCGCCGCCGCTGTACGCGCGCGTCTTTGTTCACGCCTCCCGAAGCGGCTGCGGCGACCGCGGACAGAATGGCGCCCGGATGTCCGCTCAGTCCCAGCGTGATGTCGCGGTTTTTTCCGACTGTCCGGCTGTCCAGATCGATCTGCGCCAGAACCGGAGCGGCGATGCGCCTGCCGTATCCCATGCGGAAGTCAAACGGCGTTCCGACGATCAGAATGACGTCGGCGTACTTGAACGCGTCCGAGCGGGTTCTGTCGAAACAGTGCGGATCGTCCTGACGCATCATGCCGCGCGCCGCGCCGTTCATATAGGCCGGAATGTCGAGCGCCCTGACGAAGTCAATGCATTCCCGGTGCGAGCGCGAGGTCCAGACCTGCTGGCCGAACAGCGCCGCAGGCCGCTCCGCATTCACCAGCAGGCCGGCGAGACGCTCGATGTCCTCGGGATCGCCGATGGTCCGGCCGGATGAACGGTAACGGCCCGCTTCAGGTATCCGCGCCTTCTCCAGCGGGATTTCGGCATCCAGAATGTCGCGCGGAATTTCCAGATAGCTCGGCCCGTAGGCGGCGGAGAAACACTCGCGCGCCGCCATTGAAATCATGTCCGCGATGCGTTCGGTCGAAAACACGCCGGAGGCGAATTTCGTGATCGGCGTCATCATATCGACGTGCGGCAGATCCTGCAGCGATCCCATCTTGTGCTGCGTCAGCGACGACTGGCCGCCGATATGCAGAACCGGGCTTTCCGAACGGAAGGCCGTCGCCACGCCGGTCACCGCATTGGTGCAGCCGGGCCCCGCGGTGGTGACGACGCAGCCGAGCCGGCCCGTCTGGCGGGCGTACCCGTCGGCCGCGTGGGCCGCGGTCTGTTCGTGGCGAACGTCGACGATCCTGATTCCCTCGTCGATGCAGCCGTCGTAAATGTCGATGATGTGGCCGCCGCAGAGCGTGAAGACCGTGTCCACGCCTTCATTCCTCAGCGCCTTGGCGACCAGCCGGCCGCCGGAAACTATATTCTTGTCGCCGCTCTTCTTGGCGAGCGTATCATGTGCTGTCGCCGAATTTTTATCCATTTCAGTAGCTTTAACCGCCTTCCAACTCATCTAAATGTTGCCAAGTGCGGCTGATGTAATCGCCGAGCCGCATGGTGTGTCCGCGCACGAGTTCGCCGGCACGGTCGGCGTCCCGCGCCGTGATCGCTTCAACGATCGCGATATGATCCTCGACCGAGCGGCCGGTTCTTGACGCATCCCGCATGGCGCGCCGCCGCACCGGGCGCAGATGCGTAAAAAGTCTGTCCGCCGCCTTGATCAGGGCATCGCAACCGGACAGATTCATGATTGTCCTGTGAAACTCGATATTGGCCTCGGAATATTCGCTCAGCCGGATTTTCGCGGAACCCGGCGCGCAGACGGCTCCGAGCGCGCGGAGACCGTCAATTCCGCTGTTCGAAGCGTTTTCACAGGCAAGTCTCGCCGCCATGCTTTCGAGCGCGGCCCAGACCGTGATCATTTCAACGATCTCGGTGCGGCTGCGGCGGCGCAGAAAGACCCCTTTCCGCGCCAGAACTTTCACCAGTCCCTCATGCTCAAGCCGCGTCAGCGCGTCCCGGAGCGGAGTCCGCGATATGCCGAGCCGCTGCGCCATTGCGCGCTCATCAAGACGCCAGTCTGCGCCCGCGCTGTAGATGTCGGCGTCGAGAATCGCTTCGCGGAGCGCTTTGTACACATGCTCTTTCAGCGTGGGTCCGCTGTCCAAAGGCTGCAGAGAAATCGCGCAGTCCACTACGGCTCCCCTTAAAGGCGAATCCGGGCGCATTCCGCACGCCCGTCTTCTTGGCTGTGGTATACCATATACCAGACCGAAAGGTTCCGCAACAGTTTTCTGAAGCCGTCAGAACCGCAGTCCTGTCCGCGCGGACCTCGTCATTCTCTTCTTCCACGGCCACGTCAAACCACGTTTCCGCCGCACGGACATTTTTTGTCCCCGAAAGGCGGCGCAGGCGGACCAAGAAGTCGATTCCGGAGCAGATTTCTTCGCCGATGCGCCAACTTCAGCCCCAGAGTTTGAATCATAATTCGTGGGCATTTATAAAATTTTGATATTCAGACGTAACTAGTCAGGTAGATTTTTTCGCTTGATTCTGTTTTGTCCGTGTGATTGAATCCTTCGTCAAGAAATTAAGAAACGACATTGAGCGGAACGGCGCAAGCCGCGGATACGCAGGGTATGAGTTCAGATCATTTTTCAGCGGAGCGGGTCCGATGACCGGCGGCATTCCGGCGGCGGCGCGGGACAGGACCGCCGATCCGTTTTTCGGCCGAGCCGGTCTCAAGGCGGGACTTGCCGCCGACCGTGACGCGATTGCCGCCGAGCGTGATGCTGCCGTTGCCGAGCGTGATGCTGCCGTTGCCGGGCGGGATGAAGCCGCCGCGGCGCTTGCGGCTGCGCAGGGCCGCGTTTCCGAGCTTGAGCGGCGGCTGTTAACGAACAGCGGCAACAGTCATAAGCCGCCGTCGAGCGACGGGTTTTCCAAGCCGGCGCCGAAGAAAAAAGCTTCGTCGGGGCGCAGGCCGGGCGGGCAGCCGGGTCATAAGGGAACGACGATGAGCCTTGTCGAGACCCCGGACAGGGTCGAGCATCATCATCCCGGTTCCTGCGCCGGATGCGGCGCGTCCCTCGCCGGTGCGGCATCGGAGGGGTATGTCCGGCGGCAGGTCGCGGACATCCCGCCGGTCGCGCTGGAGACTGTTGAACACCGGGTTCACAGGGCGGTCTGCCCCGGCTGCGGGGCGGTGAGCGCGGGCCGTTTTCCGGAGGGCGTGAAGGCCCCGGCGCAGTACGGTCCGGGGGTGCGTTCGACGGTGCGTTACCTGTCGGCGGCGCAGATGATCCCGCGCCGGCGGCTGGCCGGGACGATGAGAGACCTGTTCGGCGCATCCTTGTCTCCGGGAACGGTTTCCGCTTTGCTCGACAGCGGCGCCGGGAAATTTTCCGGCTTCGCCGGGCATGTCGGCGCGGCGGCGGCGAGGGCCGCCGTCAAGCACATGGATGAGACCGGGGTCCGCGTCGACGGCAAGCTCCGCTGGATACACGTCGTCTGCACGGAGCTTCTCAGTTTTTTCCGTCTCGGCGAAAGCCGCGGCGATGCAGCCATGGCCGCGACCGGCATCGCGGTTCATGATTTTTGGAAACCCTGCTGGAATATAGCCGGGGTGAGCCATGCGCACTGTATCCCTCACATCCTGAGGGAACTTGAAGCTCTGACGGAGTTTCACGGCGAGGCCTGGTCGGCGGAGATGAGCAAGCTGCTTCAAAGCGCCGTGCATGAGGACAACGAGGCGGCCCGCGCCGGGAAACCGCTGTCCGCGGAGGCGGCGGACCGGATCGAAAAAGAATATGACAGGATCGTCGCCGACGCCGACGCCTGGCACGAAGCGCTGCCGCCGCCAGCCGGCGGGAAGCGGAAGCGGCGCGGGAGACGGAAAAAGCGCAAAGGCCTCAACCTCGTCCTGCGGCTGCGGGATCATCGGGCGGGCGTCCTGATGTTCACGCGGAACCCGGCGGTGCCGGCGACGAACAACCAAGCCGAGCGGGACCTGCGGATGCTGAAAGCATATCTGAAAATATCCGGCTGCTATCGGAGCGAGCGCGGCACCCGCAACCATGCGGTCCTGCGGACGCTGATCGAGACCGCCCGCAAGCAGGGCCGGCCCGTCCTTGACGCGCTCCGGGCGGATCCGGAGGACCTGAAACTCCGGCTGGCCGATTCCTGAGGGAGCTCCGCTCCTGAATCCCGTTCCTCTGAAAAACATTCCAATGACCGCCGGCGGCGGATGCCCCCCTTCAGGGACGCTTGCCGGGTACCTGACTAGTTACATTCAGACTTCCTGACCTGGTCCCCTGTTCAGGGCCGGGAAAAGTCTCAAAAACTCCATGTTTTTCTGCGTTTCAGCGGCTTTTCACACTTGACCGGAAGGCTTTTTTGAATATTGAATAGATGACCCATGAAAAGGCGATTCCGATGCTGTCTCTTCCCCTGAAACCCGCCGAAGCCATCCCGATCAGCGGGCCTTTCTCCTGGGCTTCTGACGGCGTCACCGTCTTTTATTTCGCTGATCCCGAACCTTTCGACAGTCACCCGGCCGAGGACACCCGCGCCCTGCGGATGCGCATCGCGAAGTTCTGCTGCACGTCCGGCGTCCGCATCGTTGATCTCGAGCGCGCCTTCGAAATGTCGCTTTCGACCGTCAAACGGGCCGTCAAGCTGTACGCCGCCGAAGGCGAGGAAGGTTTCCGGAAACCGCTCCGCAGACCGGGAGCGGGGCCGCGGCGGCGCGCAGTGACGCCGGAGGCGGCGCGGCGGGCCGGGAAAATGCTCTCGGAGGGTATGAGCCGCCGCGCCTGCGCTCTTGAACTCGGTATCCATCCTGCTGCATTCAATGACAACCTGCGCGCCGGCGTTATCCGGGAGCCTGCGGTTTCGGCCCCGCGGTCTCCCGGGCGGACCGAGCGTGACCGGCGTGACAAGCGGACCGGCACAGTCCGCGCCTGCCGTGATGTCGAGCGCCGCCGGCCAGCGGCGGCGGGCTTGCTGGTTGAAGCTTCCCCCCGCTTTGACGAAGCGGCTCCGGCAGTCGCCGGGGGCGGCGCGCTTACAGCTCTGCCGGCGCTGCTTAAGGAAGGTCTTCTTGACCCCGCGCACCGCCTGTTCCGTTTGCCCGGCGGTTTCTACGGACTCTCTGCCGTTCTGCTGCTGACGGCTTTCATGATCCTCGCCCGCATGCGCGCTCCCGAAGCCTTGCGTCACAAGGCGCCCGGCGAGCAGGGCGTTCTGCTCGGCCTCGACCGCTGCCCCGAGGTCAAGACCCTGCGGCGGAAGATCGCGCAGCTCGCCGCTTCGGAGGATACCGTGCGCGACTGGCAGAGAGCTTTGTCGCGCTCCTGGCTCGCGGGCGAAGAGAGCGGTCGGATGACGCTGGCCGTCGACGGTCATGTCAAGACTTACAGCGGGCGCAAGGGCAGGCCGCCCCGTCATTTCATTGCCCGCTGAAAGCTTTGCCTGCCGGCATCCGTCAGTTACTGGATCAATGTCATGGGCGGCAAGCCGTTGATCTGTATTCATAAAGACCTTGATCCGAAAACAGCGCGGGCGATCGAACACGATGCCGTGCCCGAACTGGAAGCCTCAGGCATCATCACCCCGGACGCCCCCGATCTGACCCGTGAGACCGGCGAACCGGCGGTGACCTCAGCATTCGACCGCGAGGGCCAGCGCCCCGCCCTGTTCCTCAGGCCGGCCCGCCGCGGCGTCGCCTGCATCACCTGGCACAAGAACTTCCAAGGCAGGGACTGGTCGCGGGAAGATTTCCGCGACTATGAGATGCCGGTTCACGGACCGGCCGGGCGAAGTTCGGCGACCGTTTCGCTGGCCGAGAAAACCGTCTCTCTGAAGAATGGTCCCGAAGCGCGTCAGATCCGCCGCCGGCTTGCCAACGGACGCCAGGCGCCGTTGATCACGACTCATCCCTCAATGCCGGTCGAAGAGGCGGCCGGGGCGATGTTCTCCCGCTGGCCGCAAGAGAATTTCTTCAAATATATGCGCGGGGAATTCAATCTTGACGCTCTGCCGGCCCATACGCTCATGCCGCTTGATCCTCGCGCCCTGACGGTCAACCCTGCCCGCCGCGCCGCTGACAAAGCCGCCGAGGCCCTCCGCGCCCGCATCCGCCGGCTCTCGCGCCGCATCCTTCAATGCCGGAAAAACGGAAAGCCGTGCGAAAGCCTCGACGCCGAGGCCGAAAGCCTCGAAAACGAACTGGAAGAACTCAAGCTCCGCCGCCGCCGCCTTCCCGCCCGTATCCGCGCCGGCGACCTCCCGGAAAGCTGGAAGCTCGACGCCCTGCCGGTCGCCGGCCGTCTCTTCCTCGATATCATCCGCATGATCCGCTGTCGTGCCGAGACGCGCATGATGCCGCCTGTCGCCGCGGCTCAAGGCAGAAAACCCGCGCCCCGGAAACTGCTCGCCGCCTTGATGACGGCCGACGCCGACATCCTGCCCGACCATGAAAACGGCATCCTCCGGGTGAGAATCCTCGGCCTCGCCGGCAACGCGGCCGACAAGGCTCTCATGCCGCTGCTTGACTGACTCAACCGAACCGGAACCCTCTATCCCGGCACCCGTCTCCGCCTCGTCTATCATATCGCAGGCATGCCGAACCCGGAAAACGGGTCAGATAATCATGCGTCAGGTCAGGAAGTCTGATATTATTACTTTTTCTGGCGGCGCGGCACTCGGAGCCAGCCGGCGCATCGGAAACCGGCAGGCCGCCAGCCGCACCTGACTCAGCGAACTCGCCAGTGTCCGTTCATAGTCTTTTGCCAGACACCGAAACCGCGACATCCACGCAAAGATCCCCTCAACTGCCCGGCGACGATATAAGACGGTGAAACCCTTGTTTCTTGGAACTTGTTCCATACTGCTGTATGCAGTATACAAGTTCCTTAAATTACGATGTGTATTCTATATTTGGTATTCTAAACCGAATTCAGGAACAGGTTCTCAGAGTTGCGCGGACGAAAACAAAACACGAGCAGAGGCAGGCCGGAATTGCCAAAGAAACAATTGAAGCCGGAATTCAAATCCGGCAATGGAACAGTGCGGGCCCAGTTCGCGGCCTTGTGCTTCAAACGGCTCGAAAAAGAAAAGAAGACCCGCGTTCTGCTGATAAGCACGCGCCGGACCGGCCGCTGGATCATTCCGAAAGGCTGGCCGATCAAAGGCAAAACGCCGGGTCAGTCGGCACTGCGCGAAGCCTATGAAGAGGCCGGCGTGAAGGGCACGCCGTACGAGCAGTGCGTGGGGCATTTCACCTACAGCAAGCACATACCTGACGACTCGGCGGTTCCCTGCATCGTGGCGGTCTACCCCGTCAAAGTCGACAGCCTGCAGGCCGACTATCCGGAACTCGGAGAACGAAAGCGGATTTGGCTCAGCCCCTCGAAAGCGGCCGAATGCGTGAGCGACCCCGCGCTCAAACCGATCCTGCGCAATTTTGACCCGGGAAAGCTTGCGGCTCCGCGGACATGAATATTTTGGCTCAATTTACAAATCGTATGTATGGCCTTTCGGTTCCGGCAGAAACAATGTGCGGGAGGAAGCATTTTTCAGCCCAACATATTGATAATATTGTAGAATAGTTACCGAAGTATCTTGCAAAACCGCTTATGATCTATGACATCTATCTCCTTAGTATATAAGTACATTATAGTATGGATGCATACGATTTGTAAATTGAGCCAAAAAACGGTTTGAAACCGCATCTTACGCGGTGCCGGCGCATTCCGGCGGGGAAAAGCGACGGTTTCGCATGCTCGATGGAGGATGTGCTTGACGTCTATCAGCGGAAGTTCGGCGAGGATGAAGTACTGGCGTGCACAGCCGAGGCTCTGAGAAAGCGGACGAAGGAGGTCCGCACGGCTTTGCCGACCGCTCCCGGCCGGCGCGCTTCGACTGTGAATACGAGCGCAACGGGACGGCGAATCTGTTCATGGTCCATGCGCCGCTTTCAGACTGGGGCACGTCAAGATCACCGACCGCCGGACGAAAAAAGATTTCGCTGATCTCCTCAGGAACATCGCCGACGTTCACTTCCCCGGCAAAAAAATCGTGCTGGCCACAGCCAACTTAACGCGCATGAGCCAGTGAGTCTTTACCATGCTTGTGCCGCCTGAGGGGATGTCCCACTTAAGTCATCAGGACATCCTCCAGTTTCAAGCGGGCGCACAGGCAGCTTGACGAGACGCGCCAGTCGTCACCCCCAGCCAAAGAAGACCTGAACGATGGCTGCTATTGGCAGCTTCACGGCCGGCAAGGACGGCTATGTCGGAACGATCCGGTCCCTGACGGTCAACGTCAAGGCCAAGATTGTCGCTAACGACCAAAAGAGCGGCGAGGGTGCGCCGGATGTCCGCGTCTACGCCGGCCGCGCCGAGCTCGGCGCGGCATGGAAAGCCCGCAACAACGGCGAGGAGCCGTGCGACTTCCTCAGCGTCCAGCTTGATGACCCGAGCTTTACCGAACCCATCCGCGCGGCGCTTTTTGAAGGAGAAGGCGCGGCTTTCCTTATTTCGAACCGGCGGGAGGGGCGGTTAACGAATCTTGACCTTTGAATGAAAGGCCGGTTTCAAACCTTTACGACTGGAAACTCTCACCGGAATCGCTTATATTTTCCAGATAAGCGGAAGGATTATGGCGATGAGGCCCGAAGAGCCGGTACTGTCGGCGAATGAAGGAGCGTGTGTGACGGGAGTGCCGCTGAAGCAGGTACATCGGATCATCGATGCAGGCCTGTTGGGCGACTCCGTGAAGAGCTGCGAAGGCGCGCGGGTGATTTTGAAAAGTGCGCTGGTCGGTCTGAAGCTCGCCCATGAGACGACCGGGATCTTGACCTTGGAAAGCCGGCGGCGGCTTGTGCGCCATGTCCTCGACGATACTGAGGCGAGTACGGTCCGAGAGGACACGGTTTCCGTCGACGTGCGCTCCATGAAGAACGATGTGAAGCGAGGCATTACATCGCTGGAGAGGGCCAGAAAAATGATCATGAGCGATAAGGACATTCTGAGCGGTGCGCCGTGCTTCAAGGGCACGCGGATCGCCGTTCACGACATTGCCGAAATACTGGCCAATGGAGACCAGGTTGCTGCTATTCTTGCGGCCTACCCGACGCTGACCGAAGAGCAGGTGACTGCCGCCGCAATCTACGCCGAGGCGTACCCTCGTCGCGGTCGTCCAAGTCAGCAGCCGGAGTGGCGGAAAGCGAAGCGGCGCACCTCAAGAAAGGTTGAGCTGGACAAGTTGCTGCAGGCCTCGTGAAGTTTCTGATCGATGAGTGCCTGAGTCCCGATCTTGTCGCAATCGCACGGGATCGGGGTTTCTCCTTGTCGACGCACGTCACCTGGCTCGGTCTCCGGTCGAAGAAGGATTGGACCATCGTTCAACGCGCCGTCGAAGACGGTTATGTGCTCGTTACCAACAATACAAAGGACTTCACCTCTCTCGTTGGCTGCGAGGACGTTCATGCCGGCCTTGTCTGCTTGAATGTCGCACCTGGCCTGATGAGCCTGCAGGTTCAGAGGGTATTGTTCGGGATCGCCTTGGAACAATTGGTCGGTGATGAGCCCGTCAACGACGTGATCGAGATCACCCTGACCACTGATCGAAAAGTCAGGATCGATCGATACGCCTGGTCCATAGATCACTAGCAGTCTGTCTTTGTTATATTGATGGATGAAAAGAATGAAGTAGACGCGCCCGACATATAACGAGTTGTAAAGTTTCCGGTTGCTGCTCTCAACCCGCCCTTGCCATCAATCCTGTCATGTTTGACTGCTGGATAGTGTCTGCCAGAAAACCTATAACCAATTGAATTCAAAGAGTGATTGTAACTATTCAGGTTGTTTGCCGCTTGATTTTTTGCTGTCTTCATGATTGAATTCGCGGAAGCAAAAATCAGAGCGGCGCGAACCGCGAATCATCAGGCATGAATTTGAATCAGCTGTCAGCGGAGCCGGGCCGATGACCGGCGGCATTCAGGCGGGGTTCTCAGACAGGATCGCCGGTCCGTCTTTCGGCCGAACCGGTCTCAAGGCGAGACTTGCCGACGCTGTCGCGGATCGTGACACTGCTTTCGCCGAGCGCGACGCTGCCTTCACCGAGCGTGACGATGCTTTCGCTGAGCGTGATGAAGCCGCCGCGGCGCTTGCGGCTGCGCAGGGCCGCGTTTCCGAGCTTGAGCGGCGTCCAGTAATGAACAGCGGCAACAGTCATAAGCCGCCGTCGAGCGACGGGTTTTCCAAGCCGGCGCGGAGGAAAAAAGTTTCATCGGGGCGCAGGCCGGGCCTATCAACAACATACACTTAACTCTTAGTCGGCTTTTGTGCGAATCACGCGGCCATGCAGATCGGCATGCGTCAAATTTCTTCGGAGACGGTGGAATGGTTCGACAGGACCTGCAAGAGCGGGGACCTGACACGGACCGCGCTCGCCTGCGAACTGTGCGGGCGTGAGAGCTGGCACAGCCGCGCCGGCGGACCGTGCCTCGCGTCGGCGCGCAAGCTCCTGCCGACGCTTGCGGAGAGGCTGGGCGCGCGCCTGCCGGAGGCGGAGGAGACGGCGTTCGACCCGCGGGCGCGTCCTGCGGCGGACTTTCCCGACAGTTCCGTCGCGGGCGCACTTGTCGACCTCGGCGCCCTGTCGCTCGAACTGGTGACGGACGCGGACGACCGCCGCCGCTGGGAGTCGATGATCGAGACACATCATCCGGAAGGATATCGCCGCCCGCCGGGCGGCCAAATCCGGTATTGGATTCATTCTGAACGCTGCGGGGCGCCAGTCGGCGTCGGTTTCTCCGCGGCGGGGATCCAGCTCGGCCCCCGCGACGGCTTGATCGGCTGGTCGGCCGATGCCCGCGTCGCTGATATCGGCAGGGTCGTGTGCAACAACCGGTTTCTCCTGCTGCCCGGCGTCCGGGTGCGCGGGCTGGCGTCCCGGGTCCTCCGCCTGGCGACGGAGCGGATCGCCGGCGACTGGTCGGCCGCCTACGGCGAGCGTCCTGTCTTGGCGCAGACCTTCACGGGGCCGGAGATGTCCGGTCTGAGCTACAGGGCCGCGGGATGGCAGCGCTGCCCGGAACTGACTTCGGGGCGCCGTTCGGGCGTGCGCCGCGCGGTCTGGCTCAGGCCGCTTTCGGAGGGCTGGCGCGAGGTTCTGAGCCGCGAGCCGGAACGGGTTCTCGGCTGGTCCGGATCGCTGTACAGCGAGGGGGGCTGGTCCGAACGGGAGTACGGGCGCAGCACGCATCTCCTGGCCCCCAGCGTACCTTTCAGGCTGTGCTGGTCCGAACGGGAGTACGGGCGCAGCACGCATCCGGACGGCAGGGTCAGGCGCCGGATCGCGCGGACAGTCGCGGCCTGGACCCGGCGCCTCGGCGAGGGCCTGCCGGCGATCTTTCCGGGGCGGGCGGAACAGGCGGCGGCTTACCGGCTGCTGTCAAGCAAGGCGGTGAGGATGGAGCACATACCAGCTTCGCATTTCGAGCAGACGGCAGCACGGTGCCGCGCCGAGCGGCTCGTGCCAGTCGTGCAGGACACGACCGCGCTGAACTACGACGGCCTGTCGGAGACGTCGGGCCTCGACGACATCGGCGGCGGCAAGGGAGCATCGGGCATCCTCGCTCATGTCGGCGTCGCGGTGAATGCGGTCGGGCGCCCGCTCGGGATGTTCGAGGCGGACGCCGACTTCCGCCGGGCGGAGGAGAAGGACGGCGTCCGCTGGATCGCCGGTCTCGACCGGGCGCAGGAACTCGCGCGCGCCTGTCCCGACACCCGCGTGGCAGCGGTCTGCGACCGGGAGGGAGACTTCCAGCAACTGATTTCGCGCGCCGGGGAGACCGGGGCGGATCTGCTGATCCGGGCGAGCCGGGGATCGAAGCGCCGGGTAGCCCTGGCCTCGGGCGGCGACGCCGATATCCAGGACTTCGTGCTGGGAACAGACCCTGCAGGAAGAAGGAAAATCGAGGTTCCCGCCTGCGGCGGCCCGAACCGCAGGAAAGGCCGCACGGCGAAGCTGACGCTGCGCTGCGCGTCTGTGAACCTGCTCCCCCCGAAGGACCGGGCGGGCGAAGCGCCGGTTCGCATGACCGCCGTCTCCGCCCTTGAGGAAAACCCGCCCCGCCGCCCCTTGAAGGGGAAGAAGAGCGCGCCGCTGCACTGGATGCTGCTCACTGCGGAGGGCGAAGCCGGTCTCGAGACCGCCCGCGCGGCTCTGCGCCAGCACGAACTGCGCTGGCGGATCGAACGTTTCTTCCACGCCCTGAAGGTCGGCACCCGCATCGAAGACCGCCGCCTCGACGACGCCGACGACCTCCGCAAGTGCCTTGCTTTCGACGCGGTCACCGCCTTCCGGGTCTGGGATCTCTCCCTCCTGGCCCGCGAGAGGCCGGACGACCCGGCCGAACGGCATGCTGCCCGGGAGGACATCACGGCCCTCTGCGCCCTCGCCGCCCGGCACGGCTTCAAGGTGCCCCGGGCGCCGCCGGATATGACCGTCGCGGGCTTCGTCGTCCTCACCGGCGGGCTGGCCGGCTTTCATCCATCGAAACGTCAGCCGCTGCCCGGAACGCAGAAGCTATGGGAAGGCGTCAGGTTCCTGTCTCAGGCCGTCATCGCTGTTCGGGCTGTGCGGGAATGGGAAGCGGGCTGGTCGGAAGGAGAAGAAGATACGGATATAAGGAAATGATCGATGTGCATGCCGCCGGCGTCGACCGCCGGTTCAAAAACGACCGTCCGGGCTTCCGGGCGATCGACGGGTTTCTGAGAAAACACGCGGTGCGGCGGGTCGTCATCGAAGCGACCGGACGGCTGCACCGGGCGGTTCATCAGTCGCTGCACGACCGAGGTTACGAAGTCTGCGTCGCTGATCCCCGCCAGGCGCGGCGCTTCGCCGAAGCGACCGGTCAGCCAGCGAAGACCGACAGGGCAGCTGCGAGGATGCTGGCCGCTTTCGCGGCGGCCTTCGCCGATCTCCCGGCGACCGAGCCGAAATCCGCGTTCCTCAACGGTCTCAATGACCTCATGGTCGCCCGTGCGCAAGCGGTTGAGATCATTAAGACAATGCGTCAATGCCGCGATGAGATCCGGAAGGCGTCAGCGAAGAAGCCCATGGATAAAATCATCAAAGCCGCCGAGCGGCAGAAGGAAGCTCTCCAGGCTGAGATCGAGGAGCATATCAAGAGCGATCCCGACCAGGCCCGCGCTTACCGCATCCTGATGTCGTTCCCGGCATCGGACCGGTCACGGCCGCCGCTCTGCTCGGCTGGCTCCCGGAACTCGGGCAGCTCGACAGCCGGCAGGCCGCGGCTCTCGCCGGAACCGCCCCGTTCGCCCGCGACAGCGGCGCGAAGAAAGGCGTCCGGCGCATCCGCGGCGGACGCTTCCGCCCGAGGCGGGCCCTCTATATGGCGGCTTTGACGGCTGTGCGGTTCAATAAAGATATGTCCGCATTTTATGACCGGCTCACCGAGCGGGGGAAATGTCATAAGGTCGCCCTTACCGCCGTCATGCGCAAGCCGGCGGTCCTGGCGAACACGCTGCTGCGCGAGCGGCGCGGCTGGTAAAAACACGCCCCGTCCGCGTCCGGACGGCCGAGCTGCGCTCCGGACCTGCCGATTCGGCGGCCCGCAGCGGCGGCGGCCTCCTGAACCGGCGGAGCTTCTGTGGAAAAAATGTGCAAAAGCTGTGGGAAAAAGGAAATAAGGGCTGAATTTTCTCCCGAACGCCCTTGAACTGAAACATGGATGCTTGCTTATAGCTGAGCCTGCGCATATTTTCGTCATGTCCCTGTGCTCCTGTTCTCATGGTTATTCGGATCTTGAGCTGGGCAGCTGTTCAGGACGCGAGGGACCGGGAAAGCCGGGCCGGCCATGCTTATATACGGTTCTTTTCAACCCTGTGTGTGATCGGCCCGACCCGGCTCAGCGGGGACAGCATCCCCGCTTCCCCTTGCCGGCAGCTGCCGGCAAGGGGAACCCGCGACAGGATAGCACGGCTGCGGATGAGCGATGAAATAAAAGTTTGCTGCAGCCTCGCGCCGAGCAACCCCTGTGGATGACTCCTTATGGAATTATCCTTGGTTTGATTCATATGAGTATGTTAGATTGATAGAGGCCGGGCGGGCAGCCGGGTCATAAGGGAACGACGATGAGTCTTGTCGAGACCCCGGACAGGGGCGGGCATCATCATCCTGTTTCCTGCGCCGGATGCGGCGCGTCCCTCGCCGGGGCGGCATCGGAGGGGTATGTCCGGCGGCAGGTCGCGGACATTCCGCCGGTCGCGCTGGAGACGGTTGAACACCGGGTTCACAGGGCGGTCTGCCCCGGCTGCGGGGCGGTGAGCGCGGGCCGCTTTCCGGAGGGCGTGAAGGCCCCGGCGCAGTACGGTCCGGGAGTGCGTTCGACCGTGCGTTACCTGTCGGCGGCGCGGATGATCCCGCGCCGGCGGCTGGTCGGGACGATGAAAGACCTGTTCGGCGCATCCTTGTCCCCGGGAACGGTTTCCGCTTTGCTCGACAGCGGCGCCGGGAGGTTTTCCGGCTTCGCCGGGCATGTCGGAACCGCGGCGGCGAAGGCCGCGGTCAAGCACACAGCTGAGACCGGGGTCCGCGTTGACGGCAAGCTCCGCTGGATACACGTCGTCTGCACCGGGCTTCTCAGTTTTTTCCGTCTCGGCGAAAGCCGCGGCGATGTGACCACAACCGCGACCAGCATCGCGGTTCATGACTTCCAGCAGCCTTACTGGAATACAGCCGGGGTGAGCCATGCGCATTGCATCCCTCACATCCTGAGGGAACTCGACGCTCTGACGGAGTTTCACGGCGAGGCCTGGGCGGCGGAGATGAGCAAGCTGCTTCAAAGCGCCGTGCATGAGGACAACGAGGCGGCCTGCGCCGGGAAACCGCTGTCCGCGGAGGCGGCGGACCGGATCGAAAAAGAATATGACAGGATCATCGCCGCCGCCGTCGCTTGGCACGAAGCGCTGCCGCCGCTGGCCGGCGGGAAGCGGAAGCGGCGCGGGAGACGGAAAAAGCGCAAAGGCCTCAACCTCGTCCTGCGGCTGCGGGATCATCGGGCGGGCGTCCTGATGTTCACGCGGAACCCGGCGGTGCCGGCGACGAACAACCAAGCCGAGCGGGACCTGCGGATGCTGAAAGCATATCTGAAAATATCCGGCTGCTATCGGAGCGAGCGCGGCGCCCGGAACCATGCGGCGCTGCGGACGCTGATCGAGACCGCCCGCAAGCAGGACTGGCCCGTCCTTGACGCGCTCCGGGCGGATCCGGCGGATCTGATCCTCAGACTGGCCGATTCCTGAGGGAGCTCCGCTCCTGAATCCCGTGCTTCCTGAAAATATTCCAATGACCGCCGTCGGCAGATGATCCCGTCCCCGGGAACGCTTGCCGGGCACCTGACTAGTAGTATGTCATTGTTATATTGACAGCTACAGGGAATGCAGTTTGATGCGCGCATCTTCGGCGGTGAACCGCTGTTTGACCGGGGCCGGGTCGGCGTTGCGCGCTTTTTCCCATGCCGAAACCTCGCGGCGGAGCGTCTCCCGGTCGGGGATGCGCCGGGACAGGCGCTGACGGCTCAGCACGCTGATTCCGCTCTCGGCGATGTTCAGCCGGGTGCCGTGTTTCGGCGTGTGATGAACTTCGAAACGCTCGTAGAGCCTGCCCGCCTGCTCCGGCGGAAAAGCATGGTAAAGACTCGACAGCTTATGCGTGTTAAGGTTGGCTGTCACCAGCACGATTTTTTTGCCGGGGAAGTGAATATCGGCGATATCCCTGAGGAGCTCGGCGAAATCTTTCTTCGTCCGGCGGTCGGTGATTTTGACATGCCCTGGCCCGCAAGCGGCGCATGAACCATGAACAGATTCGCCGTCCCGTTGCGCTCGTATTCGCAGTCGAAGCGCGCCGGTCGGCCGGGAGCGGTCGGCAAAGCCGTGCGGACCTCCTTCGTCTGCTGCTTGCTCGCCTCGGCTGTGCAGACCAGGACCTCGTCCCCGCTGAACTTCCGCTGATAAACCCTGAGCACATCCTCCATCGAGCATGCGAAGTCGCCGCTGTTCTCCGCCGGAATGCACTGACACCGCGTAAGGTGCGGTTTCAAATCGTTTTTTTAATGTCCTCCTGACCGTCTCCCGGGAAATACTGTCAACGACATTCAACGCGACCAGCCGCTCGCCGAGCAGCGCTGGCGGCTGTGAGGAACGCCCCTCGGGAGGTTCCGAACAGGCGATCATCGTCAGCTTCGCCTCGCCCTCGCCGTCAAGCTTCGGAGGAACGCGGTTCGAATGCGGCTTGCGCCTGAGGCCGCTGTACCCTCCTCGACGAAACGCCGGCGGAGCCGCTCGACCGTCGCCGTGCCGACCCCGACAGAATCGGCGGCGTCGGCATCGGCGCACGCGCCGCTCTTCCGGTTCTCATCCGTGAGAAGAAGAATATGCGCCCGCCGCCGCCGCTCGGCCGAACCCCGGCCGGATGAGACGATCTCCGCTGGTTCGGCCCGTTCATGATCTTCGAGCCGCACATGCTGTATCTTGTGTCCGATTTGTTCCTGCTGATCCGTCATAGCTTCCCGCCTCTTGTAATCGCCGCCGGCGCGAAACAGGCCTCAGCCGCTGGATTCCTGCTCAGAATCCGGCTCAAATACCCGGCCGACAGCATTTGTCTTCGTTCAGACTGAGGCTGCTGCTGCAACTTCAACGGAGCGTCAACACTGGAAATCAGGACGTCCGCCAAACCACGATTACCATCATTATCACTGTGTCAGACTACTAGTTACAATTGAGCCATATTTTATTCGGCCCGTGATCCCCCGGACAAACAGGTTGAATGTCACCCGCCCGAGGCATTACATTGCCGTCATGATCAAATTTTCACTGCGCTGCGCAGAAGATCACAGTTTCGACTGCTGGTTTCAATCCAACCAGGCGTTTGATAAGCTGGACGCATCGGGCATGCTGTCATGCCCGGTATGCGGCTCCAGCGAGGTCAGGAAGAGCGTCATGACGCCCCAAGTACGGTCGTCATCGGATTCGACCGAGCCTGAGACCCGGCCCGATCTGTCGGCGCCGCTCTCGCCTGCCGAAACTGCGGTCCGGGAAATGCGCAAACTTCTCGACGAGAAATTCGAAAACGTCGGACGGAAATTCGCCGCCGAAGCCCGGGCCATGCATGAAGGCGAAGCCCCGAAACGCTCGATAATCGGCGAAGCGAGCCTGCACAGCGCGGCCGGACTGCTTAAAGACGGAATCCCCGTGCTCCCGGTGCCTTGGTCAACCTCCCAGAAGACCAACTGAAACCGCGCTCGACCCTTCGCCGGACGCTGAACTTCCGGGAACAGCCCGGCGGCGGCATTTGACAATTTTACCCGCATAACGCACCTCTGAATTCCGGCATTTGGTTAAGCGAGCCGCATATGCCCCAACTGGTCATGAAATTCGGCGGAACGTCGGTCGCGGGAACAGAGCGGATCAAAAACGCCGCCGCCCGCGTCAAGGCGGAGACCGGAAACGGCTACGAGGTCATCGCCGTTGTGTCCGCGATGGCCGGCAAGACCAACGAGTTGACTAATGCGGTTGAATCCATCTCGCCGCTCTTCGATGCCCGGGAGTATGACGCCATTGTCTCCAGCGGAGAGATCGTGACAGCCGGTCTGATGGCTCTTGCCCTGCAGGAGGCCGGCGTCCCGGCGCGCAGCTGGCAAGGCTGGCAGGTGCCGCTTCTGACTGACTCCGCGCATGGCGCGGCGAGCGTGACGTCTGTAAAGACCGAAGCCTTGAACGCCAAATTCGCGGAAGGCATGAAAGCCGCTGTCGTAGCCGGGTTCCAAGGCATCACGCCGGAAAACCGGGTGTCGACGCTCGGACGGGGCGGCTCAGACACGACGGCCGTCGCCTTGGCGGCGGCGTTCAATGCCGAGAGATGCGACATCTACACCGATGTCGACGGTGTTTACACGGCAGATCCAAGGCTGGCTGGAAAGGCGCGCAAACTTGACCGTCTGAGTTATGAGGAAATGCTGGAAATGGCTTCGCTCGGCGCCAAGGTGCTGCAGACCGCGTGCGTGGAACTGGCCATGCGGAACAAAGTCCGCCTCTGCGTGCGTTCGAGCTTCAGCGACGCTCCCGGAACCCTAGTGTGCAGCGAGGAGGAAATCATGGAAACCAACGTTGTCTCCGGAGTGGCCCATTCCCGCGATGAGGCGAAAGTGACGCTGCTTTCGGTAGCTGACCGCCCGGGAATCGCGGCGGCGGTCTTCGGCCTGCTTTCCGAGGCTTCCGTCAATATCGACATGATCGTGCAGAACATTTCCGCCAGCGGCCGCACCGATCTGACATTCTCCTGTCCTGTCGCCCAAGTGAAACGGGCGGAAAGCAGACTGCGCGGACTGAAGGAAGACGGCGGCATCAATTACCGGTCGCTGGTCTTGGACACGGAGGTCTGCAAACTGTCGGTCGTCGGAATCGGCATGCGCTCACAATCCGGCGTGGCGGCGAAAATGTTCAAGGCACTCGCTGAATACGGCATCAACATTCAGGTGATCGCGACATCGGAAATCAAGATTTCGGTTCTTGTCGACCGGAGATTCATGGAACTCGGCGTGCAAGCGCTCCATGACGCATTCGAACTGCACGGCGGCTGACAATGGGACAGGCGGACAGTAGTGCGCCCGATGGGGTCGACAAGTCCCGCGCCCTGCTCCACGGGCTGCTGGAAATTCTGGAAAATGTCGATGACGGCCAGTCGCGGCTGGATCGGATCACGGACAAAATCACCTCCATCCTGCAGTCTGATGTCTGTTCGATTTACCTGCTCCGCACCGCGGACACGCTGGAACTGTGCGCGACCAAAGGACTCAACGCGGCCGCTGTTCATGTCACGCGCATGCGGATCGGAGAAGGACTGGTCGGCCGCATCGCCAGAGACCTGCGCCCCGTAAACACGGCGAACGCCCCGACAGAGCAGGGCTTCCGCTACATGCCGGAAACCGGCGAGGAGATCTACGCTTCGTTTCTCGGCGTGCCGGTTCTGCAGCGCGGGAAACCTCTCGGCGTGCTCGTCGTGCAGTCGAAAGAAACCAGAAAATTCTCCGAGGACGAGGTCCGGACTTTGAAGGTCGTGGCCACCGCGCTGGCGGACATGGCCGAACTCGGAAAGTTCGTCAGCGACCGCCATGCCATCGCCGCGCCGCACACCCGTCCTGCCCGGTTCTGCGGAAGCATCGGACAGGACGGCGTCGCCGAAGGGAGGGTGCTCCTTCATGAATCCCGGGTCGTGGTCACAAATCCGATCGCCGACGATCCAAATCGTGAACTGATGCGGCTGCGGTCCGCTCTCGACACTCTGCGTGGCCAAGTGGATGAAATGGCTGCTACCGCCATGCTGAGCGCGACTGACGAACAACGGGAAATCATCGATATATACCGCATGTTCGCCAATTCCCGCGGCTGGGTGCAGCGTATGGAAACCAATATCCGCAGCGGACTGTCAGCCGAAGCGTCGGTGGAAAAAGAGCAGTCCGACGCGCGCACGAGAATGAACCGGGCCGAACCCTACCTGCGCGACCGGCTGCATGATCTGGACGACCTGTCTAACCGTCTCCTGAGGACGCTGACCGGACAGGCTCAGCTCGATCACAGCGAAATGCCGGACAATCCGATTCTGGTGGCCAGGCAGATCGGACCGGGAGAGCTGCTCGAATACGGCCGGAACCTGAAAGCCGTGGTTCTTGAGGAAGGATCGGTCGGTTCGCACGCGACAATTATCGCTCGGGCGAACTCAATTCCGCTTCTGGTGCATGTCGACGGCATCCTCAGCGAAGCTCTGAACGGCGACCCTATCCTGGTCGACGGTGAATCCGGCACCGTGTATCTGCGGCCTGACGAAAGCGTGACCTCTGCCATGCGCGGCAAGATTGATATGCGCAGGCAGCAGCAGCAGCATTATCAGAGACTGCGCGGCATGCCCGCCACCTCACTTGATGACGTGACCGTGAACCTGCATATGAATGCCGGCCTGCTGTCCAATCTTCCGAACTTCGGGAATTCAGGCGCTGAGGGCGTCGGGCTGTTCCGCACCGAACTGCGGTTTCTGGCGGCGAACCGCATGCCGCGCCGCAGTGAACTCGCCGAACAGTATTCTCTGGTGCTGGACTCCGCCCGCGGCGCCCAAGTCTGTTTCCGGACTCTGGATATCGGTTCAGACAAACTTCTCCCTTATATGAAGCGGGAAGAAGAGCCTAATCCGGCTTTAGGCTGGAGGGCGATCAGAATCGGCCTCGACCGCGTCTACGTGCTGAAGATGCAGCTTCAGGCCTTGGTCAGGGGCGCCAACGGACGTCCGCTTTCCGTGATGTTCCCGCTGGTCGCCGAAGCCGAAGAGTTCGAAAAGGCGCGACGGATTTTTCTTGAGGTGATCGCAAGCGAAGAATCAAGAAACAGACCGCGGCCGGCAGACCTCAAAATCGGCGCGATGCTGGAGACCCCGTCACTCGCATTCGCGCCTGACAGTTTTTTCCGGCAAGTGGATTTCATCTCGATCGGCGGGAACGACCTCCAGCAGTATTTTTTCGCCGCGGACCGCCAGAACGAAATGGTGCGCAGGCGTTACGGGACGCTGCATACCAGTTATCTCACCTTCATTCAGCAGGTGGTCAACCGGTGCGCGGAGTTCAACACCCCGCTCAGCTATTGCGGGGAAGCCGCCGGACGTCCGCTGGAAGCGATCTGCCTTTCCGCCATCGGTCTGCGAAAACTGTCGATGCGGGCTGCGTCAATCGGCCGCGTCAAGCATCAGATCAGGCAAGTTGACCTTTCCAGGATCCGCGCTGTCATCGACGATGCCCGCGCAAGCTCACTGACAGACGTGCGCTCGGCCGTCGCCGAAGAACTGGGTCCTTCAGAAAACCTCAGTCTCTGACCGGAGCGGTCCATTTCGACACCCGCCCCGCGATTTCAGGACGTTCAGACCCGTCCAATCTCAACTGCAACACCCGCTCCGGATCAGTCGGCGGCGGAAATTCCACCGCCGCCGACCGGGAAAATCCGAACCGCCCGTAATAGGGCTCGTCGCCGACCAGCAGAATGTCCCGCCAGCTGGTTTCCCCGGCACGTCTGATTCCCTCCCGGATCAGCATGCCGCCCAGCCCCTCGCCCTGCCGGATCGGATGCACAGCGACCGGGCCGAGCAGGAGCGCGTCCGCCGCTCCGACCTTGACAGGCCAGAAACGTATTGAGCCGCAGAGGGTTCCGAATTCGTCCCGGGCCGCGGCTGACAAGCGCCGCACGGGACCGACTCCTTCGCGCAGCCTGTAGGAGGACAGAGCGAAGCGCCCGGGACCGAAGGCACTGTCGAGCAGCGCTTCCACCTCCCATGCGTCTTCGGAAGTTTCAGGTTGAAGCCTGAACATCTGGCACCGTATTGCAATTCCAGGGCGAAAGCCCGTATCTCATGGCCCGCTTTTCGGCAAACCCCCGATGTCACCGCATGTTTTACCGCCCTTCAGACGGCCACGGCCTCTCACACGACCCGTTCAACGCCATTGTCACGCCGAGGCCTATCGGCTGGATATCCTCCCGCGGCGGCGGCGGCGACAATATCGCGCCGTATTCGTTTTTCAACGCCGTCGCCTACCATCCTCCGCAGGTTATGTTCGCATCGACCGGCGACAAGCCGGACAGGATATTCGGCAAGGACAGCACCGCGAACATCCGCGAGACCTGCGTGTTCTGCGTCAATGTCGTGGAAGATTCCATGCGGGATCAGATGAATCTCACATCAGGTCCGTACGACAGCCGGATCAGCGAATTCGAACTGGCGGGAATTGAGAGCTGCGAGTGCGAAACCGTGCCATGCCTGAGAGTCGCGAGAGCGCCTGCGAACCTCGAATGCCGGATGACCAGAATTGTCGAACTCGAGGGCAACAACAACTTTGTTGTTTTCGGAGAAGTCACCGGCGTCCATTTGCGCGATGACTGCATAAATGACGGGCTCTTCGATGTGCTGCGGTTTTCTCCGCTCGGAAGACTCGGCTACTTCGATTACTGCGCCATCACCGATTCATTCAGCATGGTCAGACCGAGTCGATAGAGACATATTCCTCTCAGCCGTGCGGACACGCGGGAGAAGGTATGTCATTCAAGGCGGGGATAAGGGTTTAGCCGGCCGCCCGGCAAGACCGGCCCGCTGCTCCCGCGGAAAACAAATGTCGGCGGCCGGTTTGCTGATCCACCGGTTTCAGCATGCGCGGCGCGTTCAGTTGCGCGGCAGACTGCGCCTGACTATAACCGCTTGCCTGCTTATCGGCGGGGAGGAATGGGGAAAGCCGGAAGATGAATGAGGCTGGCGCCAGAATCGGATTCATCGGGGGATCCGGCATCTATGAGATCGAGGGTTTGAAAAATCCGCGCTGGGTTTCCGCGGACACTCCTTGGGGCCGGCCTTCGGACCAGATACTGACGGGCCGGCTGGGAGATGTCGACGCAGCTTTTCTGCCGCGGCACGGGCGCGGCCACGTGCATCCGCCGTCCAAGGTTCCTTACAGAGCCAACATCGCCGCGCTCAAATCGCTCGGCGTCACTGATCTCATCTCACTGTCCGCATGCGGGTCGCTGCGGGAAGACTGCGAGCCCGGAGATTTCGTTATCGTCGACCAGTTCATTGACCGCACTTTCGCCAGGGCGAAATCGTTCTTCGACTCGGGCTGTGTCGGACATGTCTCGGTTGCCCGACCGACTTGCGCAAGACTGCGCGATGCCTGCGTCCGGGCGTCGCGCCGGCAGGGCGCCGTGACGCATGACGGCGGCACTTACCTAGCCATGGAAGGCCCGCAGTTTTCAACGCTTGCCGAATCAAACATGTACCGCCGAAGCTGGAACTGCGATGTCATCGGCATGACCAACATGCCGGAAGCCAAACTCGCCCGCGAGGCCGAAATCTGTTACGCGACCGTCGCCATGGTGACGGATTTTGACAGCTGGCATCCCGGCCACGGGGAAATCGACATCAGCCAGGTGATCGCAACCCTGTTCCAAAACGCCGATGCCGCGAAAGGACTGGTCAATGCGCTCGCAGAGACGGATGTCCGTAGGAAAGGCCCCTGCCCGCACGGATGCGACAAAGCGCTGGACAACGCGGTCATCACGGCCCCGGACAAACTCGACCCCGAATTGGTTGAGAAACTCAGTGTCGTCGCGGGCAGGGTGCTCAGAAAGTGACCGCCGCCGGCAAATGCGGCAGCAGACAGAACCCGAGATGTCAATGAGTGAAGGAAACGAAAATTCAACGCAGATCAAGGACCGTATCCGGGCGATTCCGGATTTCCCGAAACCCGGGATCATGTTCCGGGACGTCACCACCCTCTTCCAGGACCCGCGGGGTCTGCGGATGGCGGTCGATCAGCTGCTGCACCCTTGGACCGGCGACCGGATCGAAAAAGTGGCCGGTCTCGAAGCGCGCGGGTTTGTGATCGGCGGAGCCGTGGCGCACCAGATTTCGGCCGGTTTCGTGCTGATCCGCAAACGCGGCAAGCTGCCGGGCCCGTCTTTGTCGCAAGCTTACGAACTCGAGTACGGCAGCGGCGCCATGGAAATACATGAAGACGCGGTTGCCGCCGGAGAAAGAGTGCTGCTGGTCGACGATCTGCTGGCGACCGGCGGCACCGCTGTCGCGGGGATACAACTGCTGGAAAGGCTTGGCGCGGAAATCGAAGGCTGCGCGTTCGTCATAAACCTCCCCGGCCTCGGCGGCCGGAAACGTCTGGAAGACATGGGAATGCGGGTCCATTGTCTGTGCGAGTTTGAAGGCGGCTGACCATCCGCGCGCGAACGGAAGCGGTTCCGCTTTTCCGCCATGGCGGACTCATGCCGTTTCCGCAAATGAACCACACACCGGCCGAAGTCGACTGAAGCGGAGATTCCGTCGGCGTGTCATCGGTCAACCGCGATTCAGCGGCGGAGGCTGGGATTGGCACGTATCCGGCGTTCAATGAATGTTCGCTTCAGCCTCGCGCCGCATGTGCGCCTGTGGATAACTCCTGATGAAATTATCCTTGGTTTGATTCATATGAGGTATCCGGCGAACGTTCCCGGAACTGGTATCATTCGCCGCCGGCGGTCATTGAAACATCTTTCGAAAGCACGGAATTCAGGAGCGGAGCTTCCTCATGTATACTCAGTTTTCCGAGAACCTGCTTAGACATTCTGTATAGCGGTCAACTGAACAGTCCACGGTGTCTCTCGTCAATACTGCTCTTTCCATGCCGCCAATTCCCTGACTCCGGCCCGCCGCTCACGACTTTCCCTCGAATGCTGAACGCGGCACGCCTGATTGCCGTATGATCGACAGCAGCGTACCGGTGCGCAGTTCCCGATGATCAGGCGCCGGAACTGCCACCGTGCCATCGTCATCAGTTCTTTGCATCGCAATATGGCTGCCGCGTCTGCGTACTTCGACGAAGCCGTGGCCGACAAGAACGCGGCAGACCTCGCGGCCCGACAGGATACGCAGCCTAGTAGTCTGACACAGTGATAATGATGGTAATCGTGGTTTGGCGGACGTCCTGATTTCCGGTGTTGACGCTCCGTTGAAGTTGCAGCAGCAGCCTCAGTCTGAACGAAGACAAATGCTGTCGGCCGGGTATTTGAGCCGGATTCTGAGCAGGAATCCAGCGGCTGAGGCCTGTTTCGCGCCGGCGGCGATTACAAGAGGCGGGAAGCTATGACGGACTGACAGGAACAAATCGGACGCAAGATACAGCATGTGCGGCTCGAAGATCATGAACGGGCCGAACCAGCGGAGATCGTCTCATCCGGCCGCGGTTCGGCCGAGCGGCGGCGGCGGGCGCATATTCTTCTTCTCACGGATGAGAACCGGAAGAGCGGCGCGCGCGCCGATGCCGACGCCGCCGATTCCGTCGGGGTCGGCACGGCGACTGTCGAGCGGCTCCGCCGGCGTTTCGTCGAGGAGGGTACAGCGGCTCTGGAGCGCAGGCCGCATTCGAACCGCGTTCCTCCGAAGCTTGACGGCGAGGGCGAGGCGAAGCTGACGATGATCGCCTGTTCGGAACCTCCCGAAGGGCGTTCCTCACAGCCGCCAGCGCTGCTCGGCGAGCGGCTGGTCGCGTTGAATGTCGTTGACAGTATTTCTCGGGAGACGGTCAGGAGGACATTAAAAAAAACGATTTGAAACCGCACCTTACGCGGTGCTGGCGCATTCCGGCGGCGAAAAGCTGCGACTTCGCATGCTCGATGGAGGATGTGCTCAGGGTTTATCAGCGGAAGTTCAGCGGGGACGAGGTCCTGGTCTGCACAGCCGAGGCTCTGAGAAAGCGGACGAAGGAGGTCCGCACGGCTTTGCCGACCGCTCCCGGCCGGCCGGCGCGCTTCGACTGCGAATACGAGCGCAACGGGACGGCGAATCTGTTCATGGTTCATGCGCCGCTTGCGGGCCAGGGCATGTCAAAATCACCGACCGCCGGACGAAGAAAGATTTCGCCGAGCTCCTCAGGGATATCGCCGATATTCACTTCCCCGGCAAAAAAATCGTGCTGGTGACAGCCAACCTTAACACGCATAAGCTGTCGAGTCTTTACCATGCTTTTCCGCCGGAGCAGGCGGGCAGGCTCTACGAGCGCTTCGAAGTTCATCACACGCCGAAACACGGCACCCGGCTGAACATCGCCGAGAGCGGAATCAGCGTGCTGAGCCGTCAGCGCCTGTCCCGGCGCATCCCCGACCGGGAGACGCTCCGCCGCGAGGTTTCGGCATGGGAAAAAGCGCGCAACGCCGACCCGGCCCCGGTCAAACAGCGGTTCACCGCCGAAGATGCGCGCATCAAACTGCATTCCCTGTAGCTGTCAATATAACAATGACATACTACTAGCCAACCGCGACCTCTATCTGGGTCACATAGACTTCGCCGCGCAGGCGACGGTCAATTTCCTCGGCAGGCGCGGTCTCGAAGAACAGCCCGAGGGCTTCAGCGAGGTTGTCACGCGCCTTTGCCACGCTTTCGCCCTGGCTCGCGACATCCACATCCGGGCAGAGAGCCACGTAGCCGTCATCTTCACGTTCGACGATTGCCGTTAAGCGCCTGTTCATTCTTACCTCCCGCATTGGGTTTGCTGGATATTGAAATTTACGTCAGGTCGGCATCAGACGAGGTTTGATCATCGGTTGCGGAGAAATTGCACCGCGTACGCAGTGTAGACAGACGATCATCGTCCGGCACCCGTTCGACCAGAACCGTTAGGAATTCGTTCCATTGTTTTTCGGCCCGCTCGAGCAGGGCCCGCCATTCCAAGGCTTTCATATCCGCTTCAGCCAGCCGGGACAGAGTTTCGTCCATGCCGGGCGGCCGATCCAGCTTATCGGCCACCAGCAGACCGGAAACCATGTCGAAACCAAGCCCCGTATTGGCCTTGATGCTGGCCCGCAGAACGTCGATATATCTTTGGTAGCGGTTGATGTGATCCCAATCAACGGTTAATCCCGGACGCATGAACTCAACGATCAGCAGTTGCCGACCGGATGACATTGCCAAGTCGACACGCTTATTCCCGCTTTCATCGTTCTCAAGGTCGGCATCCTTTGCTGCTTGAGCAACTAACGCCTTGACGGCAGTTTCTTTCTTGAAGGTTTCCCATTCCGGCGACAGCAGCCACGGGTTTTCAGCAATGTAGTTCCTCACCGCGTTCTCAAGGTCGCGGCCTTCTATCCGGTCTCGCAGGCCGGCGATGACTTCCACCTTGGCGCGGACGGCTTCGGCGACATGCAACGCATTCAGGACTTGGGCTTCGGCAAGCAAGCTGAGCAGCTTGGCTTCGTCCATATATTCGACATTGGCCACGTCGCTGATCAACTCATGGAGACGCCCGCCCTCCCAAGCCGTCAGAATTCCGTTCGACAGTTCTTCGAACTGATCTTCCGAAATCGATTCTATCCCCGCGATCTTCTTAATCGCACTATTGACGGTTCGCCGCTCGGTCGAACTCAGACGTGCCAAACGTTTTGAGAAAAGCCCCGCCCTGTCGTCAATCCGCTTCAGGTTTTCTTCGGCCCGCCGGTCTTTCCAGATCGACAGCAACGATTTTATCCTGTTCCGTCCCCACTCTTCCAGTGGTTTAGATTCGGGGTGCTCCCAATTGATCCTCTGCCGCTCGGTGGTGATGATATCAGCGTCAAGCTTGTCCAAATAATCCGCCTGAACCTGTCCTGAAATATATTGTTGACCATGCTGACCCGAAAGCCCACCCGACAGATTAAAGAAAAACGGGGTCTGCGCGACCTTAATCCCGCAAAAAACCGAAACTCCCCGAAGTTCTTCGGTTCCAATCGTGCACTTGGTAAATCTGATCCGCCAACGAATCTCGTCTTCGCCGATCTTCTCGATTCCAATGCCGTTATCAACCTCAAGCCCCTCCGGTTTCTCCTGTTCCCGGTAGTCTGAGGGAAAATCGAACTCGACACCCATCAGGGCATTGTCATGCGGCAAGTCGCTGCCGCTTATTCTGACTCTGAAATTGTCCGCGCTCTGCTTGATAAGAAACCGCCGTGCCATAGATTCCCGGAACCTGTTCTCGTTCGGCTTTCTGCTCAGCTTCAACTGGCTCAAAGTCACTGTCGTGCCTTGTTTTGCCCGGCTTTCGCCGTTTGGCATCTCGCGGCAAAGCAACGGAATTTCTTTCGGCGCAGTGTCGACATAATCGTCGCGGCGCAAACTATTCAGATCAAGACGGAAAACCGTGCGTTCTCCAGTCTCACCGCTCGTGGTATCGACTTCCAGAATTTCCGCAATGCCGAAACCGGCGAATTTTCCGATGCCTTTCCGACCGAGCACCGGGCGGCGGCCAGGTGAGCGATCAGTATTGACACGCCGGTTCCGCCCGACATTCAGATACCAGTCCTGACATTGCTCAAAGGTCATGCCAAGGCCGTTATCATGCACTGTTATTCTGGAGTCGCCGCTAAGCGAATCAGGAAGTTCGACATCTACTTCCGTCGCATCCGCATCCCATGCGTTGGCAATCAATTCCGCGACCGCCGCGACGGGACTCTGGTACATCTGGATGCCGAGGGAGTCGATGATCCGCCCGTGAAAATACAGGTGGAGCTTATCTGTCGCGTCGGGCACGGGTTTCCTCCGAGGCTGGATGATTATCTATTGCTTCGCCCGCAACATTTCGACCAGTCGCCCGGCATAAAAGCGGGCCAAGGCAGGCGGAACGGCGTTGCCGATCATGCGGGCAACGGGTTGAACCTGATTGACGGGATAAAACACATAGTCGTCCCGGAACGACTGGAGTCTCGCTGCTTCCCGCATTGAGATGCCGCGGAACTGCTTGACATCCGGGTGCCCGAAGCGACCGTTCGTGATGCTGTGGCAGCGTGTTGTGATCGTCGGCGCCGGCCGGTCGGGAGACATTCGGGTATAAACATCGGTGAAGCATCGGTTTCGCAGCCGCGCATTCACCCGCCGATGGCAGGCGAGAGAAAGATCACCGTGCGGCGTTGAGAGCAGATACGCGTTGGACTCTCCCGGTTTCGCGCAGGAAATCCGTTTTCTGTTCAGTTCGCTCAAATTGCGGGTCGCATGGTTCAATACTTCACCATGCACATCGCCGGCATCAAGGGGAGGAAGACCGGACAAAGCCTCTCCTGCCGTCTTGCGTCCGACCGATGCATCTCCGCCCGGCAGTTCGAAAGGTTCGGATATCCGGGCAGGCGCGGTGCGCACCGCAGCGAGAATCGTTCGCTTGCGATATTGCGGAACACCAAAATCCGAAGCGCACACACGCTTGGTGGATAAAGCGAATGACAGATCTCGCAGCCGGTTCCCGAAGTCCTCCCACACGCCGCCGTACCGGGCATCGGTAATGCCCGAGACGTTCTCGGAAAGCACTATGTCGGGACGGTACCGCTCTACGAATCGGCATGCATGTGCCAGCAAGCTTCGATCACGCAGACGCGCAGCAATGCGTTCCTTGCTGAGTTCAGCCTTGCTGAGTTTCGTGAAAGGCTGGCACGGTGCGCAGATTGCAAAGAGGAGCGGCACATCGGGATAACGTCGCCGATGCGATTTGAGCAACTTATCAAGGCAGTTGATCGCTTCGTTCTGCTGACCACCGGGATATTCCTTTGTCGCTGGAAACAAATCGAACGCCAAGAACTCCGGATATGCTCTGTCTCCAGTCTCATTACCGTTGTTCGCAACGTAAGTCCGCCGACAGCTTTCTTGTTTGTCCAAGCCGGCGATCACATAGCCGCCGGCGTCGATCAGGCCGCGCGTAGTTCCCCCTGCCCCGCAGAAGAAGTCGACCGCGAAAAATGCGGGTTTTTTCTGCCTGCCGGAGCGGCTCCGATCAGGCAGCGACGCTGCCATCCCGTGTTGTGCGTCCATGCTCGTATATCGCTCCCCTTTTATTTTCAGCTTGCGGAAAGTGAATTCAAACTGTCACGTTTATGAGAACGATTTTTTCCGATTCACTTCCAGGAGTTTGAATGCCCACCCCTGCAGTTTAGTCGTCCGGGTGACAACAAACAGACCCCTTTACTTCGCGCTAGGTCTGCCGCAAAAGGGCGGCAGGTTTTCATGTTTGATTCGGCACGCATTCGATGTGGAAACGCTTTATGAAAAAGGAAATAGGGCTGAGTTTTTTCCTGTAAATGCCCTTGAATCGGAACATGGGTACTTGCTGAGCCGCGCAGTCGCCACAGCCACCATTCTGCGGGATGTTGAATTTACTGGAAATACACTTTCTTAAATTCGGCACTTCCTTTTTTAGCTGCACTAGGGAGTCCAAAGTTAATCCACAACCAGAATTCCAAAGCAACTGCTCCTACACAAAATCCAATCAACCACCATCCCTCGATAGGAGTGTTAAAGATTAGCGTAAAAAGTATGTATAGTGAAAATAATACACAGTAAGTAATTCTTCGAAATTTTCGCCTAGCCTGATTATATTCTCTATTGACAGAATCAGCAACCATAATAACACCTCCCATTTACTGGGTTAATCAAATTACTATTCCGGCAATCACAAACCCAATAGCAGCTGCAAATCCAACCATATTTATTACAGCAATCCAGTTTGGAACAGCATTAGCCTCAAAAACTGTAAAATCATAAAATCCACCAGTATTTCGTGGGCGGACTATGTTGCGTATTTCGACTGCAAAATTGTGCATGATACCCCAAGAAAAAAATTCAACCACTGTGCAAACAATTGCTCCGGCAAGCTACAGTCCACCCTCATCCCAAAGCAGCCAAATTGCTATTCCACCAATCAGTACGCCTAACCATCCCATTTTGGTTAACTCCTTGAGTTCATGTCAGACTTCAATGGCCCGTGTAGTGAATGATGAAATAAATCATCAAAGTCAGCTAGCAGCCTCTCTGTCGGGATCAAACCATATCAGATGTCAGGTATGCTCTGCAAGTACGTTTCTGGGGGATGTCCCGATCGGTGTTGAATTTGATACAGGCGGTGTTGCCTCTCCCCCGGGCATCAGCTCGGGGATTTTCTGAAGAAAAGGAAGCAACACCATGAAGACCATTAGCACATTCCCCCGCGCCTCCGCCAGCGTTTCGAACATCAACGCGCTCGTCGAAGAGGCGTACGAAGACGTGACCGAGAGTTTCGAGAAATTCTGTCTGACGACGGGCATCGCGTATCTGCGGCAGATGATGGACGAGGACGCCGAACGGCTGGCCGGGAAGCGTTACAGTCATTCTCCCGACAAGCCGGGGCACCGCTGGGGGCATGCGCGTTCCCAGGTCGGGTTCCACGGCGGCAAGGTCGGCATCGACCGTCCCCGGCTCCGCTGCAAGGCTGCGGGCAAGGAGATGTCTCTGCCGAGCTGGGAAGAGATATCCGCGGACGGCTATCTTGATCAATGGGCGGTGAATCTGATGACGGCGAATGTAGCGACCCGCAAGTTCCGCCGGGCGGTGAGGATTCCGGAGGCCGGGGTTCCGTGCGGGGCGGGCTGCGGGCTGTCGAAATCAGCCGTGTCCCGCCGGTTCAAGGCTCTGACGCAGGCGAAGTTTGATGAATGGATGACTTCCGATCTGTCGGAGCTTGATCTCGTCGCGGTTCAGATCGACGGGCTGCATCTGAGCGACCGCCTGCTGATGATCGGGGCGGTCGGCATTGACGCGTCCGGGCGTAAGCGCCCCTCAGTCGTCATCGAAGGCGCGACTGAGAATACCGCGGCCGTGCAGGCTCTGCTTGATGATCTGATCGAGCGCGGGCTTGACCCGGAGGGCTGTTATCTGTTCATCGTCGATGGAGCCAGGGCGCTCAGCAAGGCGATCCGGCGCACTTTCGGCGCGGATATCCCTGTCCAGCGCTGTCAGGTTCACAAGGGCCGCAACATCACCGACCGTCTCGCCGCGAAGCATCACGCCGCCGTGCGGCGGACGCTCAGGCAGGCGTGGGAACTTGATGACGCCGACAAGGCCGAGCGGCTGATGCGCAACTTGGCCCAGCGGTTCGAACAGGAGGCTCCGGACGTCTCCCGGTCGATACTTGAGGGCTTGGACGAAGTCCTGACCGTCTCCCGGCTCGGCCTGCCGTTAGAGCTGCGGCGGTCGCTGGCGAGCACGAACATCATCGAATCGATGAACAGCACGGTCCGGCAGGTCTGCCGCAACGTGAAGCGCTGGAGGAACGCCGGGATGGCTTTGCGGCAGCCCGCCGCCGGCATGATGGAAGCCGAGAAGGGTTTCCGCCGCATCAAGGCGTACAGGCAGTTGCCCGTTCTCAAACAGGCTCTCATCGAATATCGTCAAAAGGATCGGCTTGACCGGCTCAAGGACGCCGCATAGATAGTCGACAGGCAGCATCGCTCATGCGGGTTTCAACACCAAGCGGGACATCCCCCGTTTCTGAAGATCATCCGTCGTGAAAGAAGCGATGACGGATCAACGGGAACAGATCGAACGTAAGATATGGCGCATTCGGCTCGAAGATCATGAGCGGGCCGAGTCAGCGGAGATCGTCTCTTCCGTCCGGGATTCGGCCGAGCGGCGGCGGGCGCATGTTCTTCTTCGGTACCCGAGTCGGCCGTCGACCCGCCGCAGTCACAATCCTATCCCGAACGAGGCTCGGCGTAGACAGAGCGAATCTCCCGGGAGCCAGAGCGACGGCAACTTTCTTATGCCTTAACAGCCCCCCCCCCCCGGATATTCGCCTCGGACGAATGGATGTTCAATGCCGGTGTCACGCTGGCGGAATAAGCCGCCTCACTGCCATGATATGTCCGTCACCACAGGCGGATGACGCCGAAACCGTCGAACACCGGATCGACAGAGACGATCGGAAATTCTCGTGCCAGAGCTTGTGCGGCGAGCATACGGTCGAACGGATCGCGATGGGGATCGGGCAGGCGCCCGGCACACTCGGCGTCCGCAACGCCGATCGCCAGTTCATCGAACCCCTGTCCGGCAATGTGGCTGGCGATATCGGCCGCCAAAGCCTCCCATCCCGGCAGTTTGCCGATCCGGAATTTGGTTGCGATTTCCCAAGCCGACGCTGCGCTGACCACGATGTCGTTCAGCTCGTCCGCAATCACGCCCCGCGCCGGGCCCGACAGCCGTCCGCTGTCTGCGATCCACCAGAGAAATGCATGGGTGTCCAGCAGCACCCGTACCGCTACCCATCCTCCCATGCCGTCAACTCCTCCTCCGGCAACGGATTGAAAAAGGTATCAGGTATCAGGAGCGTTTCGGGCGCTTCACGGCAATCTTCCCCTTGAGGACATCGGGTTGCCGCTTGACCTTGGCCTTGCACTTGATGAGCCGCGCTATGGGTGTGCCACGACGCGCGATCACCACGTCTTCGCCAGCCTCGACCCGGGCCAACAGCCGGGAAAGCTCGGTTTTTGCTTGATGGACATTGACGACGTACATCGACTCTCCGCCCCGATCCAGCATATCTGGCTAACAATATAGCTGGAAACTCTCCGACAGCAAGCGTTTCGGGCGCTTCATTCCTTCCGTTCGCGCATCCGATTCGAGATTCGCCGCTGTGATGCGGGCAGCAAGAGCAAATCACCAATGGAGTCTTCTGCCGCACTCTGCCTATTACACACAAGTTTGTCTTGACAAAGATGTCGCCGCCGACCAGCGTCTCAAACAGACGCCTGACAACTTGGGCCATGCGGCGCTGGTCATGGCGATCATGGGCGGCTATATGAACCGCCGCAGCGACCCGCCGCCCGGATGCCGGATCATCCGGCGGGGCTGCACGAATCCAGCCTGCCGGACTCAAAATTACGAGCGCCTGCTGAGATTGGACCGCTCCAGCCTGCTGTATCACCGGCGGCGTTAAGACAAACTCATATGAATCAAACCAAGGATAATTCCATAAGGAGTTGTCCACAGGGGTTGCTCGGCGCGAGGTTGCAGCAAACTTTTATTTCACCGCTCATCCGCAGCCGTGCTATCCTGTCGCGGGTTCCCCTTGCCGGCCGCAGCCGGCAAGGGGAAGCGGGGGCGAATGTCCCCGCTGAGCCGGGTCGGGCCGATGACAAACAGGGTTAAAAGAACCGTACACAAGCATGGCCGGCCCGGCTTTCCCGGTCCCTCGCGTCCTGAACAGCTGCCTGGATCAAGATCCGAATAACCATGAGAATAGGAGCACAGGGACATGACGAAAATATGCGCAGGCTCAGCTATAAGCAAGGAAATGATCGATGTGCACGCCGCCGGCGTCGACCGCCGGTTCAAAAACGACCGTCCGGGTTTCCGTGCGATCGACGGGTTTCTGAGAAAACACGCGGTGCGGCGGGTCGCTGTCGAAGCGACCGGACGGCTGCACCGGGCGGTTCATCAGTCGCTGCACGACCGAGGTTACGAAGTCTGCGTGGTCAACCCCCGCCAGGCGCGGCGCTTCGCCGAAGCGACCGGTCAGCCAGTGAAAACCGACAAGACGGATGCGAGGATGCTCGCCGCTTTCGCGGCGGCTTTCGCCGATCTCCCGGCGACCGAGCCGAAATCCGCGTTTCTTGACGGTCTCAATGACCTCATGGTCGCCCGTGCGCAAGCGGTTGAGATCATTAAGACAATGCGTCAGTGCCGCGATGAGATCCGGAAGGCGTCAGCGAAGAAGCCCATGGATAAAATCATCAAAGCCGCCGAGCGGCAGAGGGAAGCTCTCGAAGCTGAGATCGAGAAGCATATCAAGAGCGATCCCGGTCAGGCCCGCGCTTACCGCATCCTGATGTCCGTTCCCGGCATCGGACCGGTTGCGGCCGCCGCTCTGCTCGGCTGGCTGCCGGAACTCGGGCAGCTCGACAGCCGGCAGGCCGCGGCTCTCGCCGGAACCGCGCCGTTCGCCCGCGACAGCGGCGCGAAGAAAGGCGTCCGGCGCATCCGCGGCGGACGCTTCCGCCCGAGGCGGGCCCTCTGCATGGCGGCTTTGACGGCTGTGCGGTTCAATAAAGATATGTCCGCATTCTATGACCGGCTCACCGGGCGGGGGAAATGTCATAAGGTCGCCCTTGTCGCCGTCATGCGTAAGCTGGCGGTCCTGGCGAACACGCTGCTGCGCGAGCGGCGCGTCTGGGAAAAACACGCCCCGTCCGCGTCCGCACGGCCGAGCTGCCCTCCGGAGCGGCCGATTCGACGGCCCGCGGCGGCGGCGCCGGCCTCCTGAACGGGCGGAGCTTCTGTGGAAAAAATGTGCAAAAGCTGTGGGAAAAAGGAAACAAGGGCTGAATTTCCCCCCGAAACGCCCTTGAAACCGAACATGGATGCTTGTGTGTAATAGGCAGGGCGCGCTTCCGGACCAGTCGACGAGAGTTACGGGCAGAACCCCGTTGCTCCTGCACATGACAAAGAATCCGGGTTATATCTGCTTCTCGTCTGGAGTCGTCACGCGGACTCTTGCCGGAAAACGGGAAATTTCAAAAGCGATGATAATGTGTTCCCGGGATTTGACTGCACGGGCGCGGCAAGCACCCGAACGGCACATCAAATTCGCTATGCCGGACAGGATGCTCAGGAAAACCGGCGGCGTTCCAGAACCGTGCCTGCTGTTGAAGTGTGTTTCCGCGTTGCCGGCTTGATGATACAGACTTCTCAAAACAGCCGCAGGCAGGACACTGACGCGCACCGGGCGCATGCGGAAAATGCAGCCGGCTGCGGCCACATTCGGAAAGTCGCTTTGTTCGTGACAACCGTTTGCAAGACTCAGATTCACGCCGGAACCGGGTTGGATTTTCGGCAGTTGTTCCTGCAAATGATTCCCGGCCAGTGAATTCCAGCCCCGGAACGATCACCGCTGACGCGGGCCTGCCGCGGACCGTCAGAATCGGACTGGCCGGCTGCGGATTCTACGCGCAGAATCATCTGCATGCCTGGTCCGGCCTGTGCCGAAAGGGCGCCCTCCTTTCCGCAGTCTGCGACATCGACCCGGAAAAGGCCCGCGCCGCAGGAGAGGCTTTCGACGTTCCGTGGCACACGGATGCCGCCCGGATGATTCAAACCGAGAAAATCGATCTGCTTGATATCGTCACCCGTATGGACAGCCACCGGCAGCTGGCCGGAACGGCAGCCGAACATGGAATCGGGGCCATCGTGCAGAAACCGTTCGCGCCGACGATCGCCGAATGCCGCGAAATCGTTGAGTTCGCAAACCGGCACGGCACATGGCTGGCGGTGCACGAGAACTTCCGCTTCACTGACGCCATGCGGAGAGTGAGGAACATTCTTGATACGGGTGATGTCGGAGCGCCGACCTGGGCGCGGATCAGCTTCCGCACAGGCCACGACGTCTACAAGACGCAGCCGTATCTGGCCCGCGAGACGAGATTTTCAATTCTGGACTGCGGCACCCATCTTCTCGACCTTGCCCGGTTTTTTCTTGGCGAAGTCGAGCGGCTGAGCTGCGAGACCCAGACCCGCAACCCCGGCGTGCGGGGCGAGGACACCGCGACCATGCTGCTCCGCCATGATTCCGGCGCCGTGTCGGTCATTGAAACCACATACGAGTCGAGACGGATTCCCGACAGTTTTCCAGAGACGCTTCTGGAAATCGAAACTTCACTGGGCGCGGTCGTCACCCATCCCGGCGAGCGTATGACTGTGACGATGAACGGCAGCGCCGTTGAAGAGGATCTCAGCGCGCCGTTGCTCCCTTGGACCAGCCGGCCATGGCACGCATCGCAGCTCGGCGTGGTCCGGACCAGTGAACATCTGCTGGACGCATTCATCGCTGACCGCCCCGCGGAGACATCCGGGGCCGACAATCTCAGGACATTCGCGCTCGTTGAAGCCGCCTATCTTTCCGCGGCGCAGGGCCGCGCGGTGCGGCCCTGCGAGATTTGATCCCCGATCGGGATTCAAACCGGCCGGCAAAAACCGCCGGCGCGGCTCCGATGCGGACGCCGCATTTTCCCGGCTGCCGAATGCGCCGGGATCAAGACCCTGAGGGGGTCTGGATGACCGCCCCCGGATTCAGTATCCCTTTCGGATCCAGAGCGGATTTTATGGCCGCGACAGCGCCTATGTAAGCCCTGTCCCCGAACTGTTTCAATTCGGCTGCCATCACCCTCCCGGTTCCGTGCTCCGCCGAAGTTGAACCGCCGAACCTGCGCACCAGACCGTGAACCGTTCGGCGGACTTCGTCCCGGCGGCGCACGTGATCCCGTCCGTCCGCGCCAGCAGGCGGAAACACATTGTAGTGCAGATTTCCGTCGCCGAGATGGCCGAAACAGTTGATTCTGAAATTCCCGACCGCCGCGACCTCCCGGCCGCAGACAGAAATAAAATCCGGAACAGCTTCAACCGGCAATGAAATATCGTGGGACGCCACGGCTCCAATGCGGCGGTTGGCTTCCGGAATGGATTCACGCATCGCCCAGAATTTTTCTATCTGCGCGCCGGAAGCCGCAAAAAGCGCATCGGAAACCGCAGCATTTTCCTGCGCCTCTTCCAGCATCGCCAGCACGTGATCCTGGATTCCGAATTCGCACTCGGAACCGATGTCGGCCAAGACCATCCAGTCCGGCGACGGGTCAAACGGCGGCGTGAAAGCGGGGTCGGTTTCCGCCAGAAAATCAATCCCGGTGCGGCTGATCAGCTCAAACGCCGACAGCATATGGCCGAAACGCCGGCCCGTCATCTCGAACAGCCGCAGCCCCGCGGCCGGATCAGGCACCGAGGCGAGGAACACGCTGCGGTCCGCCGGTTCCGGAAACAGTTTGAGGCAGGCCGCGGTGATGACCGCCAGCGTGCCTTCCGATCCGATCAGCAGATCACGGAGATCGTAGCCGCGGTTGTCTTTGCGCAGCCCGGTGAGTCCATGCCAGATCCGGCCGTCGGCGAACACCGCTTCGATACCCAGACAAAGATCCCTCATATTGCCGTAGCGGACGACATTCGACCCTCCGGCATTGGTGGCGAGATTGCCGCCGATCTGGCAGCTTCCCTTCGATGCCAGAGAAAGCGGGAACAGCCTGTCGCGCTCCACGGCCGCTGACTGAACCTGCCGCAGGGTGCATCCGGCTTCGGCCGTGATCAAGGAGCCTGCCGAATTAATTTCTCTGACCCGGTTCAGCCTCTCGAGCGAGAGGATGACCGGCCGCGGCAGTCCGGAAGGCAGCTGCCCGCCGACCAGGCCCGTGCCGCCGCCGTACGGCACCGCGGCCACGCCCCAGCGGCTGCAAAGGCCGAGAACGGCGGAAACCTCCCGCGGATCGGACGGCGCCACGACAAGACCTTCCTGTCCGTCGCATCTGCGGCGCGGGTCTTCGCGGTAGCGTCCGCTGTTTTCCACGATGCGGCATTCGGGGGCGGCGGCCGACAAAGCAGCGGCGAATTCCGCGCCTGCGGGGTTCAACGCCATGCCCGTGCGCGGACGTCAGCCGGCGACGGCGCGGCCGCGCCGGTCACGCCGCAGATTCGCGTACAGGACGTGTGTTCTCCATCTGCCGCGCACTTCAAGATAGCTCTGCGCCACCCCCTCGTATTTGAAACCGGTTTTCTCCAGCAGACGGCGCGAAGGATTGTTGTCGGGGACGCAGGCCGCCTCTATTCTGCTCAGTCCGACTTCAGAAAAGGCATAATGAACGATCTTGAGGATCGCCTCTTTCATATATCCCTGCCGGATAAACGGCTCTCCGGTCCAATAACCGATATTGGCCGCCTGAGCCGGCCCGTAGCGGATATGATCCAAAGTGATCCCTCCGATGATCCTGTCATCTTCGCGCCTTATAAGCAAAAATGACAGCCCTGTCTTCTGCGCCAGCGCGGAATCAGCCCACTCTACCCGCGAAAGAAAGGCTTCCTTTGTCAAATGATCCTTCGACCATGAAGGTTCCCACGGCTCAAGGAACGCTCTGCTTGCGGACCGGAGCCGAGACCATTCGGCGTAATCGCCGGTCTCCGGCAGACGCATCCTCAGCCGTTCAGTGTTCAGAACCGGCGCTTTGTTCCTGAGGAATCTCACTTCCGCATCCGGGCCAGAAGCGAATCCAGAGACGGCGCGCCCGCAACCGGACCGCAAGCCGCCATGGCCGCGGACGGGTTTCCGGCCAAGGCGCGCGCATATTCCATCGCCGTCTCCCGGGTCACGTCATCAATGCGGGCAATGGAGACCTCAAGCGGCTCAATTCTGTCCTTCAGCGCCAGCATCCGCCCCATTCTCTCGATTCTGTTCACCGGACTCTCATGCCCCATGAGCGTGCTGACGCGGATCTGCGTCTTGGCGCGGCTGACCTCTTTTTCCGTCAGACCGTCAGCTGTCCTGCGGATTTCGTCGGCGCAGAGATTCGCCAGTTCCAAGAGTTCATCCTCCCCGGTGCTGGCATGAAGAATGAACAGGCCGGAATCCGCGCTCGGCGCCGCATGGGCCGAAACCGAATAGCACAATCCGCGTTTTTCCCGCGCCTCCGTGAACAGCCGCGACGATGATCCGCCGCCGAGAAGCACCCCGTAAACCATCGCAGCCGGAGCGCTGTCATCAAGCAGCGCCGGCCCCGGAAACGCCATCGCGAACTGGGCCTGCTCAATGTCTTTCGGCCGGCGGCATTCGCCCCCTGCGAAACGCGGGCGGCGCGTCCGCGTTCTGGACCGCTTCGGCGCATCGCCGAAATACCTTTCCGCCAGTCCGACCAGTTCATCATGGCTGACCGCGCCGGCGGCAGTGAGAATCATGCGCTCCGGTCCGTAATGTCTGCCGACGAATGTCTGTAAATCGGCTTGGCGGAATGCCGACACCGTTGTTTCCGTGCCTACGATCGGACGCCCGAGTTGCTGGTTCGGATACGCGGTCCGCTGAAGCGCATCGAAAACCACATCGGCCGGCGAGTCTTCGTACTCGCCGATTTCATTGAGAATGACGCCGCGTTCCAGCTCGATCTCGCCGGGATCAAAAACGGAATTACGCAGAATATCAGCGATCAGTTCGACGGCCAGCGCAACATTTTCATCCAGTACGCACACCAGATAAACCGTTGATTCGCGGCCTGTGTAAGCGTTGAGATGACCGCCGACATCTTCGATCGTCTCGGAAATCTCAAACGCCGTGCGCGTTCGCGTGCCCTTGAAAGCCATATGCTCCAGAAAATGAGCGATGCCGTTCTGTTTCGCCGATTCGTTGCGGGCGCCGGCGCCGACATGGACCGCCACCGCCGCAGTCCTCAAGCCCGGCATATGGTCGGTCGCGACCCGGAATCCGTTTTTCAGCTCAGTCAGTTCGGCGGTCATGCGGCGGTCCTCTCGTGAATAATTGACTGGATGGCGGCAAGGCTGGCGGGTGCCGAAGTCACCCTTTCCTCAAGGCGGAACAGAGCGTCCATTCCGTTCGGCAGGGACGGATGAATGCCCGTGGCCGCCTCGACCGCTTCGGGAAACTTCGCCGGATGGGCCGTGGCCAGAGAAATCACCGGCCCCAGGATGTCGCCTTCAAGATCCTTCGCGACCTTGATTCCCACCGCGCTGTGCGGACAGACCAGCTGCCCCGCCTGCCGCCGGACATCCGCAATGCATTGGCGTGTTTCCTCTTCAGAAGCGCAGCCGCTCGCATAGACTGAGCGCAGATTGCGCAATGTGTCCTCGGGGATCTCGAATCCGCCGGCGGCGGCCTGCCGCATCAGCGGCGAAAGCCGCGCTGAATCGCGGCCGCCGGCTTCGAACAGGGCCCTTTCAAAGTTCGAGCTGATCTGGATGTCCATCGACGGACTTATGGACGGGCGGACTTGTCCGGTCCGGTACTTCCCCGACGACAGAGCCCGGTGAAGAATGTCGTTCTGATTGGCGGCGACCACGAGCCGTTCAACCGGCAGCCCCAGTTTCATTGCGGCGTATCCGGAGAAGATGTCGCCGAAATTCCCGGTCGGCACAACGAACGACACGCCCCTCCGCGGTGCGCCGAGGGCAAGCGCGGAGGCGACGAAATAGGCGGCCTGAACGGCGATCCGCGCCCAGTTGATGGAATTCACCGCGCCCAGATTAAACCGCCGGCGGAACCCTTCGTCATTGAACATGTCCTTCACGAGCGCCTGGCAGTCGTCGAAATCGCCCTCGACCGCGATCGCATGGACATTGCTTTCCGAAGGCGTGGTCATCTGGCGACGCTGGATCTCCGAAACCCGGCCGTGAGGATACAGAATGAACACATCCGCGGCCTCGAGCCCGCGGAACGCTTCAATGGCCGCGGATCCGGTATCGCCGCTGGTCGCGCCGATGATGGTCACTCTGCGTCCTTTGCGGCGCAGAACATGGGCGAACATGCGCCCGACCAATTGCAGGGCGAAGTCCTTGAAGGCCAGAGTCGGTCCGTGGAACAACTCCAGCAAATGCAGATCCGGAGCCAGCTGAGTCAACGGGCACTTCGCGGGATGACGGAACCGCGCATAAGAATCGGAGATCAGGCCGCGCAGTTCCGCCCTGTCAAACGTCCCGCCGGTAAACGGCCGCAGCACTTCCAGAACGACCTCGCCGTACGGGCGCCCCCGCAGTTGTTCGAACTGCCGCCGCTTGAGCCGCGGCCATTTCCGCGGCAGAAAAAGGCCTCCATCGCCCGCAAGCCCGGCCAGCAGGGTTTCCTCAAAGTTCAAAGGCGGAACAGCGCCGCGGGTTGAAACGTACTTCATTTCGGGCAAATCGGCGGTTTCCTTCATCTGTCCGGCTCCCGGCTGATACGCCGAATCCACAAAGCCGTCATCCCGAACCACGCGGCTGCCAGAAGGAACCAGGTGACAGCGTAGTTCCGGTGATTGTCAGGAATGCCGCTGCTGTCCACCGGCCATGGGTCGATTCCCGGGGCCGGCGGCGCGGTCCCGCGGGCGACAAGCAGCACAGGCTCCGTACCGAGCCTGTCAGCCATGGCGTTCACATCGCGGGCGAACCACAGATCGCCGTCCGGTTCCGGCGTGAAAAACGGGTCGGTTTCGTCAGGCCAGTGAAGGTTGCCGGTGATCCGGGCCGGCCCGGTTCCGCGTTCAGCCGCGCGCAGAGATTCCGGAACAAATCCGCGGTCGAGAAGAATTCTGCGCCCCCCGGTTTCGAACGGCGCGATCACCCGGTAACCGGGACCGTAGCCCCGGCGGCTGAGAAGGACGAAAAGCTCCGTCGGCAGAATTTCCCCCGCGGCCGCGACCGGCAGAAAATTGTCCCGGTCCTGCCGCGGAGACCGGGGAAGCTGCGACGGCGGTTCCGCGATCCTCAAATCTATTTCCGCAAGCACGCTCTGTTTCCACTGCATCCTTTGAATCTGCCAGAGGCCCAGCAGACACAGCGCGGTGATTCCCGACACGCCCAGCAGCAGCGGAAAAACGGCGCGTCGCACCGGTCAGGCCGCCCGCGCCGGAGAGAACCGTCCGGCGCAGTCAGTTCCCTGATTCAGGCTGAGGCGGCGACTCCCGCGACGCCGCGCAAGCCGGCCGGGGTCAGCCGCCCCAAATGTAAACGGCGGCAAAAAGGAACAGCCACACGACGTCGACAAAGTGCCAGTACCAGGCCGCGGTCTCCAGCCCGACATGCGCGTCCGGAGTCAATTGCCCGGCCACGGCCCGCATGAGGCAAACGAACAGGAAGATGGATCCGATGATGACATGCGCTCCGTGAAATCCTGTCGCCATAAAGAAGGAGGCGCCGTAAATGTTGCCGACGAAACCGAACGCGGCATGCGAGTATTCGTAGGCCTGAAGGCCAGTGAACGCGACGCCGAGAATAATGGCGAGCGTCAGCCCGTTGATCAGATCCCGGCGGTTATTCTCGTGCGCGATCGCGTGGTGCGCCCAAGTGCAGGCGGCACCGGACGCCAGCAGAATCAAAGTGTTGATGAACGGCAGGTGCCAAGGGTCGAAAGTCTCGATGCCGGCCGGCGGCCACACTCCTCCCGACCCTTCTTCCATCGGATAGAGCGCATGTTTGAAAAAATTCCAGAACCACGCCGAAAAAAACATCACTTCGGACATCACGAACAGAATAAAGCCGTAGCGCAGCCCGATCCGCACGACCGGCGCGTGATCGCCGCCTTCGGCTTCGCGGATCACATCGCCCCACCAAGCCACCATCACATAGATCACCGCCGCGGCGCCGATCAGCAGCAGCCATGGCCCGTAGTCATGGAAAAACAGAACCGCGCCGAACAGCATCGTGAATCCGCCGACGGCGCCGAGGAACGGCCAGACCGAAGGATCCAGAATATGGTAGTCATGGTTTTTTTCGTGAGCCATGTTCAAATGTCCCCAACCGGTTCTGAAGCGATGTCCCTTGCCGCCGCATGCGTTTCGGCCGGAAGTTCAGTCCGGTGAAACGTGTACGACAGCGTGATGACGGCGGCGGATGACGCTTCCTGATCATTCACGATGTCCGGATCGACATAAAAACTGACCGGCATCATCACGCTTTCGCCGGGCTGCAGCACCTGCTCCTCGAAACAGAAGCAGTCGACTTTGACGAAATAGCCTCCGGCCGTGAAAGGATAGACATTGTAGCTGGCGGTTCCGGCAACCGGGCGATCTGTCGGGTTGCCGGCATGATAGTAGGCGATAACCGATTCGCCGATCCTGACGTCGATTTCCCGCTCCGCCGGGCGGAAGTCCCAAGGCATGCCCCGTTCAAGCGACGCGTCGAAGCGGATCTTGATCGTCTTTTGAAGGATTTCGTCTGCCGGCGATTCCGCGGTCACCGTCGCGCCGCCGTATCCCGTGACTCTGCAGAACCAGTCGTAAAGAGGCACCGAAGCCCACGCCGCTCCGCCGGCCAGCGCCACGACCCCGGCCAGCAGAGCCAGAACGCGCCGGTTGCGGTTCGCCAGCGTCACTGGCCGTTCTCCAGCAAAGACGGGCGCACCGCATGGTCGAACGCTTCCATCATATGCCCGTCCGACATTTTCACGACGGTGACCGCGAACACCAGAATCACGAATCCCGCGAGCGCCCAGCCGACCGCCGCGTTCCGCTTCGCCCGCCGGCCTTCGAATGCGTCCCGCCGTTTTTCCGCCGTCATCCGGGCCACCCCGGAAATCCGCCGGCGCCGCCCAGGATCGAAACCGCCTTGTCCGCGGCGAGAGCGCAGAACAGAGCGAACAGGTACAGAATCGACAGGCGGAAAAATTTCCTCTCGCCCGACCATCTGTCCGCCGCTCCCTGCTCACCGGTGCGCCGGGTCAGCATCCAGGCCTGATGCAGGAACGCGGCGTTCATCACCAAGGCGGTGAGAGAGAACACCGGACCGCCGATTGAGCTGAACGCGACGGCGGCGGAGACCGGCGTCAGCAGCGCCGTGTATATCAGGATCTGCCGGCGGGTCGCCCTGTCGCCGTGCGTGACGGTGAGCATAGGGACGCCGGCGCGGCGGTAGTCGTCAGAGGTGAACAGAGCCAGCGCCCAGAAATGCGGCGGCGTCCACAGGAACACGATCAGAAACAGCAGCCAGGCCTCAACCGGCACAGCGCCGGCCGAGACGGCCCAGCCGATCACCGGCGGCAGAGCTCCGGCCGCGCCGCCGATCACAATATTCTGCGGCGTCCGCCGCTTCAGAATCACGGTGTAGATAACAGCGTAAAAAAAGATCGCGAAAGCCAGAAGACCCGCCGCCAGCAGGTTGGCGGTCAGAGCCAGCATAACGACGGAAAATCCTGACAGCCAAGCGCCGATCAAAAGAGCGTCCTGCGCGGAAAGCCGTCCGCCGGGCACCGGACGGCTGCGGGTCCGCCGCATGAGAATGTCGATATCGGCGTCCCACCACATGTTCAGCGCCCCGGAAGCGCCGGCCCCGACGGCGATGAAGAGAACCGAGGCCAAAGCGATCACCGGATGCAGCTGACCCGGAGCGACGAACATCGCGACCGCGCTCGTGAATACCGCCAGCGACATGACGCGCGGCTTCAGCAGGGCCAGAACATCCTCGATCCCGGCCGGATCCGCCGCCGGAAAATCAACAGACTGCGCGGTGTTCTTGGTCATGATTTGATCCGCTCCGGTTCCGGGACAGTATGCGGGCGTCATCTGGAGGCGTAAAGCGCCCCGGCCGCAGCGGGAGTTCCGGCATATTCCAAAGATGCCGCGGCAACCCAGTCGTCATAGGCCTCCTGGCTGACGACCTTCACCGTTATCGGCATGTAGGAATGGTCTTTGCCGCACAGTTCCGAACACTGTCCGAAGTAGATCCCTTCGGTCTCGGGTTTGAACCAGAGTCCCGCCAGTCTTCCCGGCACGCCGTCCTGTTTGACGCCGAAAGCCGGAATCGTCCACGCGTGAATGACGTCCGATGCCGTCACGTTCACGACCACTGTCTTTCCCACCGGAACCACCACCGCGGTGTCCGTGGCCAGAAGATACTCGTCCTGCGAATAGCCGTGTTCTGCGAGCTGGTCGCGCGCCAGCATGAAACTGTCGAAGCTGAATTCATGGTCGGGATATTCGTAGGTCCAGTACCATTGGTTGCCGGTGGCTTTGATAGTGACGTCGCCTTCGGGAATGGTCTGTTGTTTGAACAGAATCGGCAGCGACACCACGGCGATGAACAGCAGAATCACGACAGGAACCGCGGTCCATATGATTTCAATCGGCGTGTGATGCGTGAACTTCGCCGGCACCGGATTGCTGCGGCTGTTGTAGCGCAGGATGACCCAGCCGAGAAGCCCGAGAACGAACAGGCAGATGGCCGAAATGATATAGAGAAGCAAGGTGTCGAACCACACGATATCGCGCGCCAGTTCGGTGACGGCGGGCTGGAATCCGTACTGGCCGTCAAAAGGTCTGCCGATGATTTCCAGTTCCTGATCCACATCGGCCGCATGCGCCACGCCGGCCCCCAGGGCCGCGGCGACGATAAAGTGAACAGTCCGCTTCGGCTGAGTCGTCATTCGCCGTTTCCTGCATAATGTCCGCCGTTGCCTCCCCCTGTGGGAGCCAGCGCCGGGAATCCCCGGTTGTCCGAGGTCTCTGAAAATCATAATGTGTTCCAATCCGCAAGACGTCAGCGCCGCGCGGGAGCGGTGCCCGAAACAAGGAGCGCGCCAGCCATGGCACCGCGACAAACGGCCTTCAGGCCATTCGAAACATCGTTGGATCCGCTCCGCGCACGGCAGATTCTTCAGTGTGCGTGCGCAGGCGGAGATGACGGGGAACTGTTTCTGGAGAGGAGCCGCGCGCAGTCGCTGGTGTTTGACGACCGCCGCATGCGGAACGCGAGCTACTACGCACGGGAGGGATTCGGCCTGAGGGCGGTAATCGGCGAGACATCCGGCTATGCCCATTCCAGCGAAATCAGCCATGAAGCGCTGGAACGGGCCGCGGAAACCGCGCGATTCGCGCTCGGAAACGGCGGCGGACAGCTTGCGTCTCCCCCTCCGGCCGGCCGGCATGAGCTTTATGAAGGAACGGATCCTGACGGGACGGCCGATTTCCAGCGGAAAGCCGATCTGCTGCAGTCCATTGACGCTTATGCGAGGGATATGGATCCGCGGGTCGTGCAAGTCACGGCGGCATTGACATCCTCGCTTCAGGAAGTGGAGATTCTCCGGCCTGACGGCGGGGCTGTGCGCGACCGGCGTCCGATGGCGAGACTGAATGTCTCAGTCATCGTTGAAGAGAACGGTTCGCGGCATACCGGAACCGCCGGACAGGGCGGCCGGCACACGCTTGAGCGTCTTCTGGATGCCGGCGCCTGGCAGGCGCTGGCAGACGAAGCTCTGCGGATCGCGCTTGTGGGACTCAGGGCGGAACCGGCCCCGGCAGGCGTGTTCGATGTGGTTCTCGGCCCGGGATGGCCGGGAATACTGCTGCATGAAGCGGTCGGTCACGGACTGGAGGGGGATTTCAACCGAAAAGGCACGTCGGCGTTCGCCGGGCTGATGGGCGAACGGATCGCGGCTCCGGGCGTCACCGTCGTGGACGACGCTGTCATTCCGCAGCGGCGCGGCTCTATCCAAGTCGATGACGAAGGCACTCCGGGCCAGACCACCACTCTGATAGAAGACGGCATACTCGTCGGCTATCTGCAGGACCGCCAGAATGCCCGCCTCACAGGGTTCGAGTCAACCGGCAACGGGCGGCGCGAATCGTATGCCCACGCGCCGATGCCGCGGATGACGAACACATTCATGCGGCCCGGAACCGGCCAGCCGGACGCGATGGTCTCCGATCTGAAGGATGGATTACACGCGGTCGGATTCGGCGGCGGGCAGGTTGACATCACGAGCGGGAAATTCGTTTTTTCCTGCACCGAGGCGTACCGGGTGCGCAACGGCAAAATCGGCGCGCCGGTCAAGAACGCGACACTGATAGGAGACGGAGCCACGGCGCTGCGCCGCATCAGGGCGGTCGGCAATGATCTGCAGCTGGATCCCGGCATCGGGCAATGCGGCAAGAACGGACAATGGGTGCCGGTCGGGGTCGGACTGCCTTCACTTTATATCAGCGGCCTCACAATCGGCGGACAGGCCGCCTGAACACAGTGCGGCCGTGCAACAAACCGACATCGCGGATGAAGATGCGTCGGGCATTGACGGGCAGATCAAGCGCCCGCGATCCGGAACCGCCGGGTTTCCGGCCAGCTTTTCGGCGCGCCGGACCGCCGCAGCGGTCCTGCCCCGCGGCTTCGGTCAAGAACGGAAAGAGCGCCTCACTGCAAGCTTTACAGAAGGTTGAAACACGCCGATCACCACAAGCGCTGACGAAAGGGAGAAAAAGACAGCGGGAAGACTTGTCTTGACAACGGTCAGCTTCCAGCAGCGGCTAAGTTTATCGCCGCTCTCCAGATACTCCCGCTCTTTCGTGAAGAACGGGAATGTCAACTCCTTCCCCGGCTGATGCAAAGAGCGGAACTTACCGGTGTTAAGCTGACGATATGAACGGATCACGGCATACCAGGAAACTGACAGAACGGCTCTGATTATCCCGGCAAATAATGAAATGATCGCCAGAGAAACTCCATCCGATCTGAATCGAACAACTATTCCAAGAAACAGTACAGATCCGACGAGCAAACTGACAAACAGGCGGCTGACCCTTCAAGCCTTTGGCTGACTCTATCGGCGGATTCTGCGAGGGATGTCCCGCCCGCTTGAACGGAAACGATGCAGCCGCTGGTAAGCGAAACGAAACAGACAAAATAAGGTGTGCGCGTCGCAGCGTGGTGCGAGTGTCGCTTGCATGGTGCTGTATTCCTCCGGTCGGATGAAAGAAAAACGGTGGCTACGCCAACCCGTGCACGGTCCTGCCCTGCCTTTGCATGGAGCAAGACGGTTCCAGAGCAGTGATTGGCGGAGGCTGCCTCAATTGCTATACGAATACCGTGGCGCGGGCATTCCCGCCTTGTCAGCCGGCATACGCTGCGCTGATCTCTTGATGGCATCGCTGTCACCTATAGAATAGGCATACCGGTAAGCAGAGGATACGGGCATGGCGAGCATCACGATCCGCAACCTCGACGAAAATGTGACGACGCGCCTGCGCATACGCGCTGCCGAGCATCACCGGTCGATGGAAGAAGAGGTCCGAATTATCCTGCGCGATGCGGTTAAGCGCGGGCAGGGCACACGGAACCTCGCGGAGATTGCCCGCTCGTACTTCGGACCGGACAATGGGGTAGATCTGGAGTTGCCGCCGCGTGAATCCGGGCGCGAACCGCCGTCCTTCGATTGAGCGCGGGCAATGGCCTTACTGGTCGACACGAACGTGGTGTCCGAGTTGATCCGCCGATCGCCTGATCCGGTGGTGGGAGGCTGGGCTGCTTGCCTGCCCTCTGAACAACCTATTCTTCTCTGCTGTCGGCGAGGCGGAGCTACGCTACGGCGCCGCCATCCTAGCGGCGGGCAAGCGCCGGGAAACCTTGCTGGCAGACATCGAACGCATGCTGAGCGAGGCCTTCGGGAGCCGTATCCTGCCCTTTGACAGCACTGCAGCCCGTGCCTATGCTGACATCGCGGCAATGCGCCGTTCAGCGGGCCGACCCATAGCTCCAGCAGACTGCCAGATCGCGGCAATCGCCCGATCTCGCAGCATGTCGATTGCAACACGCAATGTCCGGGACTTCAAGGACATCGGGATAGAGATTGTCGATCCTTGGGCGGCGGTATGAACAACACGGTTTTTTTGACACTGACATGGACAATCGGAAACGACTGTCTGCCGGTGCCGCTGCAAATGCATGAAGTATGAACAAGAAAGCGCTAACAGTGACGTCGAGTTGAAAAAACAACTGAGGGTTTGTGAGGCGCCAGCCTGATCGCAGTCGATTGAATGTCGACAAACCTTGACTTATCCCCCGATTCCCATGTCATGGACTTCGGCAGTGTTTGCCATGGAAATCGGCGTTCGCCGGGCTGATGGGCGAACGGATCGCGGCTCCGGGCGTCACCGTCGTGGACGACGCTGTCATTCCGCAGCGGCGCGGCTCTATCCAAGTCGATGACGAAGGCACTCCGGGCCAGACCACCACTCTGATAGAAGACGGCATACTCGTCGGCTATCTGCAGGACCGCCAGAATGCCCGCCTCACAGGGTTCGAGTCAACCGGCAACGGGCGGCGCGAATCGTATGCCCACGCGCCGATGCCGCGGATGACGAACACATTCATGCGGCCCGGAACCGGCCAGCCGGACGCGATGGTCTCCGATCTGAAGGATGGATTACACGCGGTCGGATTCGGCGGCGGACAGGTTGACATCACGAGCGGGAAATTCGTTTTTTCCTGCACCGAGGCGTACCGGGTGCGCAACGGCAAAATCGGCGCGCTGGTCAAGAACGCGACACTGATAGGAGACGTAGCCACGGCCCTGCGCCGCATCAGGGCAGTCGGCAATGATCTTCATCTGGATCCCGGCATCGGGCAGCGGCAAGAACGGACAACGGGTGCCGGCGGGGTCGGACTGCCTTCGCTCTTCTATATCAGCGGCCGCACAATCGGCGGGCATGCCGCTTGAAAACAGCCCGGCCCCGCAACAAAGCCGACCTCGCGGATGAAGATGTGCCGGACATTGACGGGCGGATCAAGCGCCCGCGCTCCGGAACCGCCGGGTTTCCGGCCAGCTTTTCGGCGCGCCGGACAGCCGCGGCGGTCCTGCGGCTTTGGTCAGGAACGGAAAGAGCGCCTCACTGCAAGCTTTATACAAGCAACCCCTGTGGACAACTCCTTATGGAATTATCCTTGGTTTGTTCATATGAGATCGCCTGCTGTCCGTTGGGGTGAATGCCCGGTCACATGTCAAAACCCAGCTTAACAAGCCAGTTTTTAGGTACAAAGCCTAACGGGAGGCGGTCATGCCTGACGATTGCGGCAGCCCGGATTCGCCGGAATTCGGCAAGGTCCGGGCGAGCGGGTTCGGACACTGACGCATGCGCCGCCATTTGCCTGTGATGCGGGCGCTTTGCCTGTACCGGCACAATACCACTGGATTGTTCGACCGCGCGGCAGCATGCCTTGCAGCCGGCTCAACCGCGAATTCACGGTTCGCGCCGTTCGTACCTTGCCGACGCGACGGATCACGGCGATTTCTCCAAGATACGAAAATTCCGCGGATTGCGATACGTTTCGCCCTAGAAACAACTCTCGAAGAACTTTCACGTGATGCCGCACGCGTTCCCTCGCGCGGAATCACGGATCGTCATCATATATTCGCGTAGAGCGCCGCCTCATAAGCGTCATAGGTCTTCATGAAAGACGGCTCCACGAAGGGCAGTGATTGCGTCATGATCACCGCGCACAGATCTTTTGCCGGATCGATCCAGTAGTGCGTATTGCACACCCCCGCCCAAGTGAGCGAGCCCGCACTGCGCCTGCCCGGCTGGTCCACCTCGTTGCGCAGAAAGGCAAAGGCGTGGGTGGCTTTGGTACCGCCGAACAACTCCAGATCCGCTGTCAGCGCCGGCGCCGACGTCACCATCTTGCGAAAGGTCAGCCCGTTCATCCGGTCGGCGCACATCGCGTTTACCGCGGCCTCAGGGAGGATGCGCGCGCCGTCAAGCGCTCCCCCGTTCAGCACCATGCGCAGGAACCGCATATAGTCGGGCGCCGTCGAATAGAGCGCGTGCCCCATGCCGTAGAATTCCGGCCGGGGCGGAGGGGCCAGTTCGAATTTCGCAAAATGGCCGTCTTCGCCACGGATCGAGACATCGCAGAGCCGGTCAGTCAGCAAATCCGGTTCAAAGGCCGTATCAGTCATGCCTAGCGGTTCAAAAATCTCTTCGCGGCAGAACGCATCGATACGGCGCCCGTCAATTTCCTCGACCACGCGGCCCAACCAGTCAATCCCCGGACCGTATCCCCATCTTGTGCCCGGATCGCAGGTCAGCGGGTAGGACAGCAGCGACGCCAACTGGCCCGTCAGGATCGAGGGATTGCCGGTGACTTCCAGGTATCTCGGGACGTCTTCATTCCAGAATTCGTACTCCAGCCCGCTGGTATGAGTCGCCAGATGGCGCACGGTAGCGACGGTGTCGGGAGCGCGCAGGACCGGCTCATCGCCGTTCCAGCCATCCAGCACCCGCAGCCCGTTCCAATCGGGCAGGATATCGGCCACCGGCGTGTCCATCGACATCTTGCCGCGGTCAATCAGGATCATCGCCGCTACGGAGCCGACGGCTTTGGTCATCGAAAAAATCCGGAATGCGGTATCTTCGGCCGCCGGGCGGCCTGCCGTTTCTCCGGCGGCACCGCAATATGTGATGCCTCCTGAATTGCCGGCCATGGCCACGGCAAAGGGTACGTCCTGTGCGGCCACTGCATCCTGCAGCACCCTGTCCATATCTAACATTATCATCCTCCCGAGTTATGCCCTTGAACGCCCGGCACGACGCCGTGTTTCAATAGAATATAGGAAGCCGGACCGAAGACTCTTCGCAACGATCGCACGTCTTGCCGTCCCGCTCAAGGGAATGATACGTCTCTGTTCCGGTTTTGGCAAGAGGCTGAAGCGACCAGCCAGCCGGAAAAAACCGACAAGGCGGAGGCAGGGCTGTGTGAGAAGGAAACAGGGGCTGAATTTCCCGGAACGCTCTTGAATCTGAATGCTTGCTGGTTGACACGAATGTGGTGTCCGAGTTGATACGCTGATCGTATGTTCCGGTGTTGGGAGGATGGGCTGCCGCCTGTCCGCTGAACAAACTTTTCTTCTCTGCTTTCGGCGAGGCGGCGCTACGCTACGGCGCTGCCATCCCAGCGGCAGGCCAGCGCCGAGAAACCTTGCTAACAGACATCGAACGCATACTGTGCAAGACATTCGGGAGCCGTATGTATCCTGCCCTTTAACAGCACTGCAGCGCATGCCTGATCACTGATCCGGCACGGACAAGAAGATCAGCGTAAAAGCCTGTTTCTAAATTCAATTTCGCATACCAAATACAGAATACACATCGTGATTCAAGCGGACTTACATTATGCGTACAGCATTCATACATCATTATAGGACAAACTCTAATGCCCCCTTTCCGGGTCCGCTCATCACAGTGGTTCGGCACGGATTCGGGTGATATTGCGCTCCCCGCGCCCGCAGGCCACGCCGATCAAATGTATCCGCCGGCCGGGCGCGCGGTATTTCTCCGCGTAGCCTCGGTCGCGCATCTGCCTGACCGCGGCGTCAAGAGCGGCTTCCGCGCCGCCCGCCCCCTCCGCCATCTTGAATTCCAGCACGAACACCTGCCCGCCCAGACGCACCGTCATGTCCGCCCGCCCGCGGCTCGAGGCGTCCTCCACGCTCAGATCCGCCCCGGCCGAGCGCAGGCACATATAAAGAAGGCTCGCGTACCACGCCTCGTAACGCGCCAGACTGCCCTTATCGTGCCAACGGTAGGGGATCCCCGAAAGCCAGGAACGCAGCATGCCCCCGAAACCATCGAAATCCTCCGCTTCCAGCAGCGCACGGAGTTCCAAGCCTTGATCCAGCGGTTTGCTTCCGTTCCTCACCAGCCAGACGAGCAGCTCGTCGTTCAAGCTCAGCCGGACCTCGCGATTGGGATAATCCAGCCGGTATAAAGTTCTGTGACCCTGTTTCCGCTCTTCCGCGATGGTCAGATACCCCGTCTGGAAGAGAAGCGCGTCAATGCTGATGTCGTCCACATCGAATTTGGAGACGAAAGACATATCCGCCGTCCGGTTCTCCAGTTCCATCGGGCTCACGGATTTCTTCGACAGCATCTTGAACAGGAACTTCGGAGACCCGCTCTCGAACCAGTAGGGCCGGAACTCGCGCTTCTTCAGAAGAAGAAGAACGTCAAAGGGATTGTAGACCCGCTCATCTCCGCGCCAGCAGTAACCGTTGTACCAGGAACGGATCTCGTCACGGTCGAGACCGGCCAGTTCGGGACCGAAGACTTGGTCCAGATCCTCCTCCCTGTAGCCGCAGACCTCGGCGTAGCGCGGATCAAGGCTGATGTCCTCAAGATTGTTCAGACCTGAGAACAGGCTGACCTTCGAGAACATGCTCACGCCGGTGACAAAGACAAAACGGACATGCTCGGCGCTGTCCTTGATGACGCCGTAGAAGCCGCGCAGATAGTCCCGGCTGGCCGCCGCGCGCTCCGGATCCTCGATCATATCAAGGATCGGCTTGTCGTACTCGTCAACCAGAACCACGACACGCCGACCGGCGGCGGCGTGCAGACGGTCAAGAATGTTCCGAAGTCGCCTGGGGGCCGTATCGGAGGTACGGGCGGGCGCCAATCCGTGCAGACGCTCCGCGCTCTCCAGCTGTTCGATGATGTCTCCTTCCACGTCGCCCGGTTCGCCATACTGTCCGCCGAAGCTCAGCCGCACAACCGGGTAAGGCGACGTCCAGTCCCAGTGCGGGTGGATGTCCAGTCCACGGAACAGTGATTCACGGCACTCGAACAAAGATTTGAACGTATCAAGCAGCAGACTCTTGCCGAACCGGCGCGGACGAGACAGAAAATAGTGGCGACCCCCGGCTGTCAGCTGCCTGACGAGAGACGTCTTGTCGACATAGTAGCAGCCCCCGCTCCGTATCGTCTGGAAATCTTGGATTCCGATCGGCAGCAGGAGTCGGGTCATCGGCACCTCAATTCCAAGCGCCGGAACAGGATGTCAACGGCCGGACCGGCTGCGCACGTCATAATATCCGCCCGCACGTCTGAAAACAAGCTAACAGACTGCCAGCCGCCGGATCGCCGGCAACCTCAAAGGCGGCACGGACAAGGCGGGCAGCGCAAGCGACCCTTCCGAGCCGACTCATCACAGGGGTTCGGCGCGCACTCCGGTGATATTGCGCTCCCCGCGCCCGCAGGCCACGCCGATCAGGTATACTCGCCGGCCGGGCGCACGGTATTTTTCTGCGTAGCCCCGGTCGCGCATCTGCCTGACCGCGGCGTCAAGAGCGGCTTCCGCGCCGCCCGCCCCCTCCGCCATCTTGAATTCCACCACGAACACCTGCCCGCCCAGACGCACCGTCATGTCCGCCCGCCCGCGGCTCGACGCGTCCTCCACGCTCAGATCGGCGCCGGCCGAGCGCAGGGACATATAAAGAAGGCTCGCGTACCACGCCTCGTAACGCGCGAGATCACCTTTGTCGTGCCAACGGTAGGGGATCCCCGACAGCCAGGAACGCAGCATGCCCCCGAAACCATCGAAATCCTCCGCTTCCAGCAAAGCACGGAGTTCCAAGCCTTGATCCAGCGGCTCGCTTCCGTTCTTCACCAGCCAGACGAGCAGCTCGTCGTTAAGGCTGAGCCGGACCTCGCGATTGGGATAGTCCAGCCGGTATAAAGTTCTGTGACCCTGTTTCCGCTCTTCCGCGATGGTCAGATACCCCGTCTGGAAAAGCAGCGCGTCGATGTTGATGTCGTTCACATCGAATTTGGAGACGAGCGACATATCCGCCGTCCGGTTCTCCAGCTCCATCGGGCTCACGGATTTCTTCGACAGCATCTTGAACAGAAATTCCGGAGACCCGGTCTCGAACCAGTAGGGCTGGAACTCGCGCTTCTTCAGGAGCAGAAGAACGTCAAAAGGATTGTAGACCCGCTCATCTCCCCGCCAGCAGTAGCCGTTGTACCAGGCGCGGATCTCGTCGCGGTCGAGACCGGCCAGTTCGGGGCCGAAGACACGGTCCAGATCCTCCTCCCTGTAGCCGCAGACCGCGGCGTAGCGCGGGTCAAGGCTGATATCCTCGAGATTGTTCAGACCCGAGAACAGGCTGACCTTGGAGAACATGCTCACGCCGGTGACGAAAACGAAACGGACATATTCGGCGCTGTCCTTGATGACGCCGTAGAAGCCGCGCAGATAATCCCGGTTGGCCGCCGCGCGCTCAGGATCCTCGATCATGTCAAGGATCGGCTTGTCGTACTCGTCAACCAGAACCACCACCCGCCGACCGGAAGCATGACTCAGGCGGTAGATGAGATTCTGCAGACGTTCAGGACCCGTGGCAGCCGGCGACTTGCCGAGACCGGCTCCGTGTTCAATGATCGCCATCTGATTGAGAACGCTGCGCTCAATATCCCCGGGATCAGTGTATTTCCCGCCGAAGCTCAGCCGCACCACAGGATCCGGCGACGTCCAGTTCCAGTGAGGGTGGATGTCCAGTCCACGGAACAGGGATTCGCGGCGCTCGAACAGAGACTTCAATGTGTCGAGCAGCAGGCTCTTGCCGAACCGGCGCGGACGCGACAGGAAATAGTGACGTCCCCCGGCTGTCAGTTGCCTGATAAAAGGCGTCTTGTCGACATAGTAGTGCCCTTCGCTCCGTATCGTCTGGAAATCTTGGATTCCGATCGGCAGCAGGAGTCGGGTCATCGGTATCTCAATTCCAAGCGCCGGAACAGGATGTCAACGGCCGGTCCGGCTGCGCACGACATGATATCCACCCGCACGGCTGGAAACAAGCGCCCGTAAAAACATGAAATGCATCACCGGGATCAGCCGACGGCTCTCTGTCAGAATCAAGCTGTAGCAGATGCGGCAAGCACCCGGCAACTGCGTTGCTAAGGGCCGCCCGTCGTTAGAAGGGCGGAAATCCGGCGGGATTCAGCCGCGGGCCGGTGTCGGCCGTCCGCCGGAAAGTTCAGCTCCGCCTCTTCCAAGCGACTCGCAGGCTGGCTTCAGCGGCGGGGGGGGGGACAGATCGAGCCGCCGCCCGGAGCCGGAAATTTCGAGGACGCTCCGGATCCCGTTTCTCGCTCATAATGAAATACCGGGTTTCGGCGCTGCGCTTTCCCTTGGTTTCCCAGGTCGAAGAGACCGATCCGACAGCGGCGAGACCCGGCCATTGACAGTCTTTCAACTGGTCGATGTCATGGCAGACCGCGGCCCAGCGGGTTTCGATCCTGCCGTGCCTTTTCTCCTTGTGCATCTCGGAAAACTGAATTTTTTCAATGCTATCAGGGCCCTCCATATATCGTTATCGTTTCACATCCTTGTGCGGATTGCCCTTCAAGGCGAGAATATACCCGCCCCCGCCGTCCTTCACGGCCTCCGATATCGCCCGCTGCGCGTGCATCGCGTCCGCCGCTGACGTCCGCCCCGGATGTCGAGGAGCTTCAGAAGCGCGGGGATCGCCGTGATCTCGTTCGACTTCCCGTCGACCGAGGTCTGCACGGGAGCCGGCCGCGTCTCAGAGGCGAGAGCATGCACGAGATGCAAAGGATTCCGCTTCGAAGCGTCGGCGAATGACCAGCGCAGGGTCTTGCCGTCAACGGCGATGACGCCGTCCCCGTATTCGACCCCCAAGCCCTCCGCCCAGCTCTGGGCAAGGCGCGAGAGAACGACGCCGAGCTCGACTGGATTCAGACTGTTGAACAGGTCGGAAAAGACGTCGCAGCTCGGCGTGCCGTGTTTCAGATCCACGAACTCAAGCAGGAATTTCTCGATTTTGCCGTATTCGACTGTATTCGGTGCATATTTCGCCTCCTGAAATGACGGTCAGAAGAGCGATCATGAGCATTTCGTAAAGGTCGTGCCGCGCAGCGTTGCTGCGCCGGGGATCAGTGGTGCAGTTGAAAACATGAGAACAGACTGCTAGCCGTGGGATCGCCGGCCACCTCAAAGGCGGCACGGACAAGGCCGGCAGCGTAAGCGACCCTTCCGAGTCCGCTCATCACAGAGGCTCGGCGCGGATTCCGGTGATGTTGCGCTCCCCGCGCCCGCAGGCCACGCCGATCAGATGTACCCGCCGGCCGGGCGCCCGGTATTTCTCCCCGTAGCCCCGGTCGCGCATCTGCCTGACCGCGGCGTCGAGAGCGGCTTCCGCGCCGCCCGCTCCCTCCGCCATCTTGAATTCCAGAATGAACACCTGCCCGCCCAAACGCACCGTCATATCCGCCCGCCCGCGGCTCGAGGCCTCCTCCACGCCCAGATCCGCGCCGGCCGAGCGCAGGCACATGTAAAGAAGGCTCGCGTACCACGCCTCGTGACGCGCCAGACTGCCCTTGTCGTGCCAGCGGTAGGGGATACCCGACAGCCAGGAACGCAGCATAGCCCCGAAACCCTCGAAATCCTCCGCTTCCAGCAAAGCACGGAGCTCCATGCCTTGATCCAGAGGCTTGCTGCCGTTCCTCACCAGCCAGACGAGCAGTTCGTCGTTAAGGCTCAGCCGGACCTCACGATTGGGATAGTCCAGCCGGTATAAAGTTCTGTGACCCTGTTTCCGCTCTTCCGCGATGGTCAGATACCCCGTCTGGAAGAGAAGCGCGTCGATGCTGATGTCGTCCACATCGAATTTGGAGACGAGCGACATGTCCGCCGTACGGTTCTCCAGTTCCATCGGGCTCACGGATTTCTTCGACAGCATCTTGAACAGAAATTCCGGAGACCCGGTCTCGAACCAGTAAGGCCGGAACTCGCGCTTCTTCAGGAGCAGAAGAACGTCAAAAGGATTGTAGACCCGCTCATCTCCCCGCCAGCAGTAGCCGTTGTACCAGGCGCGGATCTCGTCGCGGTCGAGACCGGCCAGTTCGGGGCTGAAGACCCGGTCCAGATCCTCCTCCCTGTAGCCGCAGACCGCGGCGTAGCGCGGATCAAGGCTGATATCCTCGAGATTGTTCAGACCCGAGAACAGGCTGACCTTAGAGAACATGCTCACGCCGGTGACGAAGACGAAGCGGATATGCTCGGCGCTGTCCTTGATGACGCCGTAGAAGCCGCGCAGATAGTCCCGGTTAGCCGCCGCGCGCTCCGGATCCTCGATCATATCGAGGATCGGCTTGTCGTACTCGTCCACCAGAACCACGACACGCCGACCTGCGGCGGCGTGCAGGCGGTCAAGCAAATCCTGCAGACGTTCCGGACCGGTTTCACAGGAAGAGGGCGGGAGACCAGCGTTGCGTTCGATGATCGTCAGCTGGTTGAGTATGCTGCGCTCAAGATCACCTGGCTCGATGTATTTTCCGCCGAAACTCAGCCGCACCACAGGGTCCGGTGAAGACCAGTCCCAGTGCGGGTGGATGTCCAGTCCGCGGAAAAGGGATTCGCGGCACTCGAACAGGGATTTCAATGTGTCGAGCAGCAGGCTCTTGCCGAACCGGCGCGGACGAGACAGGAAATAGTGACGTCCCCCGGCTGTCAGCTGCCTGATGAGAGGCGTCTTGTCGACATAGTAGTACCCCTCGCTCCGTATCGTCTGGAAATCTTGGATTCCGATCGGCAGCAGGAGTCGGGTCATCAGTGTCTCAATTCCAAGCGCCGGAACAGGATGTCAACGGCCGGATCGGCGGCGCACGGCATACCAGCGGCGACGCTATCCGCCCGCACGGCTGGAAGCAAGAATTATCCTTGTTTTGATTCATATGACGGCAGCTCGTCCTAAACGCGTTTCAAGCAGCGCCGGCGGATCTGAACCTCCGACCAGCCGATTCTTAAAGGCACTCCATTCCTGAATCCTGCGCCTCCGACAGACATTTCAATGACCGCACACAGTAAATGATCCTGCTTTCAAGGGAAAGCCTGCTCTATATCGGCGAACCCATTACCAGGGCTGTATCCCGCCCTTTGACAATGCTGCGGCGCACGCCTGATTGCAGCTGAGCCCCGACATCGGTCTGCCCTCTGGAGTCGCCAGCTTTTCGGCGCACCGGACCGCCGGCACTGACCACCGCAGCGGTCCGGTCTATGGTTTCAAGCAGGCAGCCCAGCGTTCTTCAGCCGAGAACGGAAAAAGCATCTCACTGTAAGCGTTAGAAAAGCTGAAACACGCCGATCACCAAAAATACTAACGAAAGAAGAAAAAAGACAGCGGGAAGACTCGTTTCAACAACGGTCAGCTTCCAGTAGCGGCTGAGTTTATCGCCGCTCTCCAGATACTCCCACTCTTTTGTGAAAAATGAGAATGCCAACTCCTTTTCCAGCTGGTGCAACGCCCTGAACTTACCGGTGTTGAGCTGACGATAAGAACGGATCACGGCGTACCAGAAAACTGACAGAGCGGCTCCGATCATACCGGCAAATAACAAAATGATCGCCACAGAAACTCCCTCCGGTCCGAATCGGACAACTATTCCAAGTAACAGTACCAATCCGACGAGTAAGCTGACAAACAGGCGGTTGGCTCCTTCACGCCTTTGGCTGACTCTGTCGGCGAGTTCCGCGTGGAGCTTGTACAGCTCCAAGAGTTCGTGTTTCGGTAATTCGCTCAACGGCTCACGGTCCTGATTGCGGTTACAATACTGTTGCTGTTCCATCGTACAATTTTTGAAGCCGCCTGTTTGACGGGAACAGACGTTTTTTCACTTCCCCGTGGAAGTATGGCGATGACAGGCTTTTTCCCAAGTTGGGCCAATTCAATTTCCTGGTTAATCCATTTGCTGTAAGTGGCATACACGCCAGCCAGTATGAGAATGACTCCGCAGGGCCGCATCTTTGTCCGGATAGCTTCCCGCAACCGGCCAACCGTTCTTGCGTTGTGAATAGGATTGTCACGAGGAACGGAGTGATTTCGAAACCTGAAATAGCCTCTTGATTTTAGAAGTTTCACCAAACGCTCATACGAATCGGAATGGCTCCAAGAGTGACTGATGAAAAGATTATGTGTTTTCATTGTTCTCTCCAAACGAGGCAATGGTTTTTAGGCAAAGCTGCTATCTCCGGGTTGGGACAACTTGTCTGCCGAGCGCAAAGGCAATTACCAGTCTTCAACTCTGTAGGTCAAGCCTTCATTTTCCGCGCAATAATGTTTCTTAGATTCTCGGCTATCTTGAAGATTTGGGCGTCAGCGACACAACGCCAGAACTTTTTCAGCGTTGCCGTAAACAGATAAAATCATTGATCCAGTTTGCAAACAGCATCTATAGCACTTAATGATATTTCAAAATTCTGGATATCAAGGCTTACGAACACGCAATGCTTCATCTTCTGAGAACACATAAAGAATAGCGCGAGTTTGTAAGGAGTTTATTCAACGACTTATTCGACAGATTGCAAAATTGACTTTTCCTCTTACTCGAAATTGGTGCCTCTGCTATTCTGGGTCGACTGGCCAGCAGTACGTCATCGTAGCTACCGCGCTCCGGTGCCGGACCTATCAATCTAACATACTTATCTCCGTGTCTTCTTCTCCTTCCGGCCAGCCTCCTTCCCAGTCCCGCACAGCCCGGACAGCGATGACGGCCTGAGACAGGAACCTGACGCCTTCCCACAGCTTCTGCGTGCCGGGCAGCGGCTGACGTTTCGATGGATGAAAGCCGGCCAGCCCGCCGGTGAGCACGACGAAGCCCTTGACGGTCATATCCGGCGGAGCCCGGGGAACCTTGAAGCCGTGCCGGGCGGCGAGGGCGCAGAGGACCGTGACGTCTTCCCGGGCGACATGCCATTCGGCCGGGTCGTCCGGCTTTTCGCGGGCCAGGAGGGAGAGATCCCAGACCCGGAACGCTGTGACCGCGTCGAAGGCGAGGCACTTGCGGAGGTCGTCGGCGTCGTTCAGTCTGCGGTCTTCGATCCGCGTTCCGACCTTCAGGGCGTGGAAGAAACGTTCGATCCGCCAGCGGAGTTCGTACCAGCGCAGAGCGGTGCGGGCGGTCTCGAGACCGGCTTCGCCCTCCGTAGTCAGCAGCATCCAGTGCAGCGGCGCGCTCTTCTTCCCCTTCAAGGGGCGGCGGGGCGGGTTTTCCTCAAGGGCGGAAACGGCGGTCATACGAACCGGGGCTTCGCCCGCCCGGTCTTTCGGGGGGAGCAGGTCGACCGGCGCGCAGCGCAGCGTCAGCTTCGCCGTGCGGCCCTTCCTGCGGTTCGGGCCGCCGCAGGCGGGAACCTCGATTTTCCGTCTTACTGCAGGTTCCGTTGCCATCACGAAGTCCCATAGATCCTCGTCGCCGCCCGAAGGCAGCGCTGCCCGGCGCTTCGATCCCCGGCTCGCCCGGACCAGCAGCGCCGCCCCCGTCTCCCCGGCGCGCGAGATCAGTTGCTGGAAGTCGCCCTCCCGGTCGCAGACCGTCACCACGCGGGACCACGCGGGCATCCGGGCAGGCGCGCGCGAGTTCCTGCGCCCGGTCGAGACCGGCGATCCAGCGGACGCTGTCCTTCTCCTCCGCCCGGCGGAATTCCGCGTCCGCCTCGAACATCCCGAGCGGCCGTCCGGCCGCGTTCACCGCGACGCCGACATGAGCGAGGATGCCCGATGCTCCCTTGCCGCCGCCGCCGATGTCGTCGAGGCCCGACGTCTCCGACAGGCCGTCGTAGTTCAGCGCGGTCGTATCCTGAACAGCCAGCACGAGCCGCTCGGCGCGGCACCTCTCGACCGTCTGCTCGAAATGCGAATTCAGTATGTGCTCCATCTTCACCGCCTTGTTCGACAGCAGCCGGTAAGCCGCCGCCTGTCCCGGAAAGATCGCCGGCAGGCCTTCGCCGAGCCGCCGGGTCCAGGCCGCGACTGTCCGCGCGATCCGGCGCCTGACCCTGCCGTCCGGGTGCGTGCTGCGCCCGTACTCCCGTTCGGACCAGCCCCCCTCGCTGTACAGCGATCCGGACCAGCCGAGAACCCGTTCCGGCCCGCGGCTCAGAACCTCGCGCCAGCCCTCCGAAAGCGGCTTGAGCCAGACCGCGCGGCGCACGCCCGAACGGCGCCCCGAAGTCAGTTCCGGGCAGCGCTGCCAGCCCGCGGCCCTGTAGCTCAGACCGGACATCTCCGGCCCCGTGAAGGTCTGCGCCAGGACAGGACGCTCGCCGTAGGCGGCTGACTGGTCGCCGGCGATCCGCTCCGCCGCCAAGCGGAGAACCCGGGACGCGAGACCCTTCACCCGGACGCCGGGAAGCAGGAGAAACCGGTTGTTGCACACGACCTTGCCGATATCAGCGACGCGGGCGTCGGCCGACCAGCCGATCAAGCCGTCGCGGGGGCCGAGCTGGATCCCGGCCGCGGAGAAACCGATGCCGACTGGAACCCCGCAGCGTTCAGAACGGAACTGGCACCGGACCTGGCCGCCCGGCGGGCGGCGCATTCCTTCCGGATGATGCGTCTCGATCATCGACTCCCAGCGGCGGCGGTCATCCGCGTCCGTTACCAGTTCGAGCGACAGGGCGCCGAGGTCGACAAGCGCGCACGCGACAGAGGTGTCGGGAAAGTCCGCCGCAGGACGCGCCCGCGGGTCGAGCCCCGTCTCCTTCGCTTCCGGCAGGCGCGCGCCCAGCCTCTCCGCAAGCGTCGGCAGGAGCTTGCGCGCCGACGCGAGGCACGGCTTGCCGGTGCGGCCGCGCCAGCTCTCACGCTCGCACAGTTCGCGGGCGAGCGCGGTCCGCGTCAGGTCCCCGCTCTTGCAGGCCCTGTCGAACCATTCCACCGTCTCCGAAGAAATTTGACGCATACCGATCTGCATGGCCGCATGATTCGCACGGAAACATGATGGAAGTTAAGTGTGTATTGTTGATAGGTGCCGGACCCTCCGAGCCTATGTCCGGCCCGTGCGATACGGCATAGCCTATTCCGGCAAGCCACTGGAGGGCGCATCCTCGATATCCGAGTCAGACAGAAGACGGCTCATTCGCTGGATTCGCCCAGAAGATTGACGATGAGGCGAATTATGAGGTCCTTGTTCGACGGCGCGCTTTCGGCGATCAACAGGGTGAGCGCTGTCAACCCCCGGGGGTCGAGCCGGTGCGCGACTCCCTCCTGTGTCAGATAGAGCAGGAACAGCAGGGCGCCGATGCGCTTGTTGCCATCGGTGAACGGGTGGTCCTTGACCAAAAAATAGAGCAGGTTGGCCGCCTTCTCTCCGCCGCTGCGGTAAAGGGGTTCGCCGAACATGGTCTGCTGGACGTTGCCGAGAATGGCTTCCAAGGCTTCGCCGCGCCGGTTACCGAACAGCGATGTGGCTTCGCCTTTCGCCACAAGATCGCTCCTGAGAGCGTCGATCACGGTGACGGCGGCATCGAGGCTGAGCGCGCTGGCAGCCGGCTTCGCGCCGGGCGGCCTCTTGAGGCGATCCTCGTCGTACTCGAGCAGCAGGCGCCACGTGTCGGCGTACTCTGTGATCAGGTCCAGTGCGAACTGGCCCGTTTCGTCGACGAGCGCTTGGTTCCTGAGCGTCCGGGCGAGCAAATCCAGGGTTTGGCGCGCCTCGTCGAGGCCCCGCTCGGCCAGCCGCTGCTCGTTCATCGTGTAGCCGCTGACGAGATGCTCACGCAAGGTGCGGGTGGCCCACTGGCGAAAACGCACGGCCCGCTTTGAATTGACCCGGTAACCGATGGAAATGATCGCGTCCAGGTTGTAGTGCCTGACCTCGCGCCGGACCCTTCGCTTACCTTCCGGTCGAACCACCAAGAAATCCTTACTAGTTGACCCGGCATCCAACTCCTGGCCGGAGAAGACATTGCGCAAATGCATCGCGATGTTTTGAGGCGTGGATTGAAACACCTCCGCCATTTGACGCTGTGTCAGCCAGACCATCTCCTCTTCGAAGCGCACATCCACGCGCGCCTCGCCATCCCCGGACTCGTAGACGATGATTTCGCCGCCGGGGAAATTCACGCCGCGGCCCCCCCCCGACTGCTCTCTCGGCTTCGGACAGACGGATTTCGCTGGACATGAGTCTTGGCAGAAGAAGGCCGCGCATTTGGATGCGGGCGCGGTTCTCCTCAGAATGGCGTCTCAGCAGCTGGAGAAGGGGCTTAACCAGATTCTTGAAAGCCACAGGCGCAACAAAGCCAGAGGCTGAAAACGGAATCGTCTTGAGGTTCATTTGGTTCAACTTCGGTTGAACCGCGCCTGTAACGTGCGGCGCAACGTCCGTCTGTAGAAGGAAGCGGAACAGCATTTAATCGGAAGCGCCGATTGCACTGGGAACGCAGGCATGGCCTTTAACCCGAAATCGCCTCATTTAACTTTTTCCGGCGCATATTTCGCCTCCCGACATGACGGTCGGGATAGCGGTCACGAGCATTGCGTGAAGGTCATGCCGCGTAGCGTTGCTGCCCCGGGGATCGGTGATGCCGTTGAAAATATAGGATAAATCAGTCATCTGCCTGTCTCTATTCGCATTGTCAGGGCATTGATGGAACAAAAGGAAATTCTTGCAAAGAAAAAGCGAGAACTTAACTTGGCTGCCGAGCGCGGCGACTTGGGAGGAAATTCTGACGATGTGTCCAGCGAAAGAGCCAGAAGCGCTGAACGCTATTTCCAATACTTTGGGATTCCGGGACATCAGGGCTTACGGAAACGCGGCGCGTAATCTTCTGAAAACAAACAAGGAATCTCTCGAGTTTGTAAGAAGCTTATTCAACGACTTATTCGACAGACAGCAAAACTGATTTTTCCCGTCACTCGAAACTGGCGCCGCTGCTCTTCCGGGCGGCATCTGTATGATGCGTTCCTGATGGAGACTGCTAATCCCGCGGCAGAGAGTTACGGCCCTCATGCGGCCCACTTCGCCGAGAGGACTTCTGCCTGTTGCAGAACGGTCTGAACAGCGGCCTCTTGCAGGTCGGGCGGATACCCGTACTTGCGGAGGATGCGCTTGACCAGAACCCGCATCCGAGCGCGCGCCGACTCGCGGCGCTGCCAGTCCACGGAGGCGTTGCTTTTCAGCCCGTCCAGCAATTCTTGGGCGATGACGCGAAGATGGTCGTTCCCCATCACCGCGACCGCGCTTTCGTTCTGGGCAAGGGCGTCGTAAAAGGCGATTTCCTCTTGGCTGAGACCCTCCTCCTCGCCGCGCTGGCGCGCGGCGCGGATGTCCTTGGCGATTTTAATCAGCTCTTGGAGAACCTCCGCTGTGGTGACAGCGTTACTATGATAACGGGCGATCGCTTCTTCCAACCGCTGGGAGAAGGTGCGGGTCTGCACGACATTGACCCGGCTTCGTGAATGAAGTTCCCCGATGAGAAGCTTGTACAGCGCCTCCAATGCGAGATTTTTTTTCTCCATTCCCTGAATTTCGGAGAGGAACTCATCGGAAAGGACAGAGATATCGGGCGTGCCCAGCCCGGCGGCTTTAAGAATATCGACGATTTCTGTCGAGACGACAGCACGGCTGACGATCTGCTGCACGGCCAGATCCCGTTCCGCGGAGGACTTGCCGCTGCCGGACGCACTCTTGGCGAGCGCCGCACGGACGGTCTGGAAGAAAGCCACTTCGTCACGAATGCGGCAGGCTTCGTCGCTGGCAGCAGCGAGCGCGAACGCTCTGGAGAGAGCCAGCACGGCATCGTTGAAACGGCAATGGGCGCGTTTCTTCCCTTCTTCGGTCGATTCCCCGGCTGACTCGCGTTGCTGCATTTCGAGAACCCACTCAATGGCGCCGGCAAGCGCCGCGAGCCGTTCCTGCGGCGTCCCGGCAAGTCCCTTGCGGTAGTCGAAACCGTGGAACATGGCGCTCACGATCTCGTACTTTTCCAGCATCACCTCGACAGCTTCGGCCTTGTCTATACCGACATGTCCCCGATCATTGCGTGAATACCGGCTAAGGGCAGACTTCAAGTTTTGGGCAATTCCAATATAGTCCACGACCAGTCCTGCCGGCTTGTCGCGGAACACTCGGTTGACGCGGGCAATGGCCTGCATGAGCCCATGCCCTTGCATGGGCTTGTCGACGTACATCGTGTGCAGGCTGGGCGCATCGAATCCGGTCAGCCACATGTCCCGCACGATCACCAGCTTGAGCGCGTCGTCCGGATCCTTGATCCGCTTGGCGAGCAATTCCCGGCGCGCTTTGCCGCCGATATGCTTTTGCCAGTCCCTCGGATCCGACGCGGCGCCGGTCATGACGATCTTGATGACGCCGCTTTCGTCGTCGTCGCTGTGCCAGTGCGGGCGCAGCTTGACGATCTCGCCGTAGAGCGCGACGCAGATGCGGCGGCTCATGCAGACGATAATGGCCTTGCCGTCCATGCCGACGATACGACTCTCGAAGTGCTCGACCAAGTCGCGAGCAACCAAAAGCAAACGCTTTTCCGTTCCGACGACGGCCTCAATGCTCGTCCATTTGCGCTTAAGTCGCTCCTGTTCTCCTTCGACTTCGTCCTCGGTCAGCTCGGCGACCTCGTCGTCGAGAATCGGCTTTTCGTCTTCGTCGAGTTCGATGCGGGCAAGGCGGCTCTCGTAGTAGATCGGCACCGTCGTACCGTCCTCAACGCCCCGGTTGATGTCGTAGATGTCAATATACTCGCCGAACACGGCCGGCGTGTTCACATCCTCCTGTTCAATCGGAGTACCGGTAAAGCCGATGAAAGAGGCATTCGGCAGGGCGTCGCGCAGGTATTTGGCGAAGCCGTACGAGATTTTTCCGGTCTTATGCGCCAACTTGGCACGGAAGCCGTACTGACTGCGATGCGCCTCGTCGGCAATAACGACGATGTTGCGGCGGTCGGTGAGCGCCGGGTAGACGGTCTCGCCGGCCTCGGGCGCAAACTTCTGGATGGTCGTGAATACCACGCCGCCGGATGGACGGGTCAGCGCCTTCTGCAGATCTCCCCGGCTGTCGGCCTGCTGCGGGGTCTGGCGGAGAAGGTCGCGGCACATAGAAAACGTGCCGAACAGTTGGTCGTCAAGGTCGTTGCGGTCAGTGACAACGACAACGGTCGGGTTTTCCATGGCCGGGCAGGCGATGACCTGTCCGGCATAAAACGCCATGAGCAGACTCTTGCCGGCCCCCTGCGTGTGCCAGATTACGCCGATGCGGCGATCGCCTCCAAGGCTCGACGCAGCAACTGTTCGCCGGACCGCATGGCGTACGGCGTGGAACTGGTGATATCCGGCCACGATCTTGACGAGTCCCGCGCCCGTGTCCTCGAATACGGTAAAGTCCCTGATCATGATCAGGAAGCGGTTCTTCTCGAAAATACCCTTGACTACGGTCTCAAGCTCCGGCGTGCCCTTCGGGGCGACAGCGGAACCGTCCACAGTGAGTGCGCCAAGGCATGAAACGTTCGAAATTGGCCGTCAGTGAGCCGAGGCGAACCCGAACCCCGTCCGAGATCATGAGCACCGCGTTGGCGCGGAAAAGGGAGGGTATCTCGTCTTTGTAGGTCTGAATCTGGTTGAACGCTAATTCGAGGGTGGCGTTTTCGTCGGCCGGGTTTTTTAATTCGACCACGGCGAAGGGCAGACCATTGACGAACAGCACGATGTCGGGGCGACGATTGTGTTCATTCTGGATCACCGTGAACTGATTCACCGCCAGCCAGTCGTTGGCCTCAATGTCGTTGAAATCAATCAGGCGAGCGACATCGCCGCCGACGCTTCCGTCCTCCCGGACAATCTCAGCAGGCACGCCCTCGACCAAATAGCGGTGCAGGCGGCGGTTCTCTTCGACAAGCGAAGAGGTATCCGTCTGTCGCACCTTGCGCAGCACATCCTCAAGCGCCTCGGCGGGCAGGTGCGGGTTGAGGCGGGTAAGCGCCTCGCGGAGCCGACCGGTCAGCAGCGCCTCATCGTAGCTGTCGCGCTCCGGTGCCGGACCCTCCGGGCTGATGTCCGGACCGTGCAATACGGCATACCCCAATTCGGCCAGCCATGCGAGAGCCGCGTCTTCCACTTCGTTTTCGGCGAATTCAGTCATCAGGCCGCGACTTCGCCCGTTCCCAGAACAAACTTCGCACGCTCCCGGCGAAGCATTTCATAGGGATTCATGCAGCGGATGCCAAGGCCGATATAGGCATTCGGAATCTTGATCTTCCCAGTGGTATCAGCCGGGACCTCATGAGTGACGACAATGCACTCGTGAGCCAGCGCGTGAGCAATAAGCCAGTAGTCGGCGACCTGCAGGAAGGTCGCGACGGCGGCCGGTCGGTATCGATTCCTGCTCGCCCAATCGCTCACGGTGCGAAGCGCCGGCAACACGGTGTCATCAGGAGGCAGAAAAAACCTGCCGCCCCGAACTGATGCCCACTCCGCCAGCTCATCCTCTCCTGCATGCAGTTCGTCTGCAACCTTCTGGATGCTTGCTACGATGCCCGCATCGTTCTGTTCGACCAGCCAGTCCCAGAATGCAGGGCAGAAATCGAAACCGTAGTGAAGGTTTTTAGCCTGAATGAAGACATTCGAATCAATGAGATAGCTGTTCATCCCATCAATCCGACTTCGCGTCCAAGATTGCTGAAGGTCTCGGTCTTCCTGACGCCCAGCATCCGGAACGCATCCCGATAGAGTGTCTGCCCTTCGAGCGTGCTCACGACCAGCGCGCGTGCGAACCGCCGCCCGACCCGCGCGACCGTAGTGCGGTAGAAGTCTCCTCCCGCATTGCCCGCCTGTCCGAATGTACGCAGGCGTTGGTTCTCTTGCTGCCAAGCGACGTCAAAGCGCTCGCGGGTCAGCCAGCCTGCGTCGAGCAGGCGTCGCAAGACGACCAGCTTACTGACCTTGAAGGCGCGCGCCAGTCTGGACAACGCGTCCGGCAACGGTTCATTCAAGCGCAGATCGGCTCGCAGGGTTTCCAGAGGCATCAGAAACTCCGCCGCTGCCGCATTGCACCATGCTTCCTCGCGCCGGAAACCCGTTTCCGGCGCAGCGCCGAGGTTGGACAGGGCAGAAGCGCCGAGCCAGACATGCGCGAGCGTGAACATCTGTGCCGCCTTCGTGTCCTTGCCGTTGACAAAGACCAACGGCGCGAGCGGATCGCACAGCGCGAAGCCGCGGAACTCGGCGGGATCAAGACGGCGGCGGCTGTCGCTCATCACGATACCGCTCACCATGACGAGGACTCCGGCCTCGTCGGCCCGGCGGATGAACAATCGCAGCGCATCGGCCCAAGTCGAACACTCCCGGCGGGCGGTCAGATCGAAATCCAGTGTCTCCCGCATCCGGGCCGCAACCTTTTCGGGAGATTCTCCGATCGACGCGCTGCCGACGAAATCGAGATCCGGCTCGCCGGCGACGCGCGCGAAATCCCTGTACCAGCTTTGCCGCTCTTGGCAGGCATAGATCGTGTCCAGCAGGTCGGGGCCGGGCCGTGCAACCACGTGACCGGCAAAAGTGCGGAAATCCGGGATGGGCACGGTTTCCTCCGGCGGCTCCGAGAGGAACAGATAGCCGACCGGCGCGTGAACGGCGCGAGCGAACGCCTCTGCCTGCCTCAGCGAGGGCTGGATGTCACCGCTTTCCCATTCGGGAAGTTGCCTGAACTTTCCCGTCAAGTCTTCTTGTTCGATCCCAGCGCGCTCGCGCGCCCAGCGGAGGATTTCAGGATTAACGGAAACGCGGGTCATGGGCGCTCCCCCGCCAAGTCTGCAAGAGCGGCCTTGAGGACTTGGAAGCAGACCTTGGCGGTGTGTTCATCCGGTGCAAAACGCGAGAGCATCTGCTGGTACGGGTGAATGTAGTTTCGGAATTCACGCAAACCGTGACTGAACTTCTTGATGTCGGGCTTCAGAATCCCGACTTCGCTCGTAACGTCGATCAACTGCGCAAGGTTCCAATCGTGAAAGGGTTTCGGCGACCCGTTCGCTGCCTTCGGCGTTACATTCGCTTGGTTGAATCTTTCCGGAGTCTGCCGCGCCGCCCCAAGAAGCACAGCTTCCAAGACGCTGCCGCAAAGAAAGATCACGGACAAATGGGCACCTGCGCCAAGTGCTGTAAGAGCTTCGTTTAGCCGTGCTTCGATGATCGACACGAACTGCGAATCAATCGGCATTTTCTGAATGTTCGGAACCGCGAACTCACGAGCCAGAAACTCGATTTCCGTCGCGGCTGTATGAAGGACAACAGATTGGCCGCGCAGCCGCCCGGCGATGCCGCGAGCCTTTTCCAGCAATGTTCTGTCCATATCATTGCCATTGAGATCGCAATTCGCCTCATAAAAGTCCAGCATCTCAGCTAACACCGTGCCAACCAGGACGTCAGGCTCCGACTCCCAAAAGGCGCGAAGCTTTTTCGCCTTCGAAGTTCCGAAAGTCTGATATTTTGAGCCGTGTATATCGATGTCGTGCTGCTTAAAGAACTCGTCGAATGTGTCATTGGTAAAGTCGAGAACCCAGCCGTCGCTCATACCAAGCAGTTTCTTGAGATGACGCTTCTCAATGTATGTCAGTGAGCTCATGCCGCTGCCTCTATCGCATTCTCGGCATCGCGGAGACGAATCTGTCCGGATATGAGTTTCGGCAGAAGCAAGTCGCGAGTCCGGGCAAGGGCGAATGTTTCGTGAATGTTCGTCCCGAGGCGGTCAAGCAGCGGCTGCACGGTACCTTGGAAGGCGCAAACAGCCCGCTTCGACGGCAGGCATATTTTGAATTGCGCCATTATCTTCCAGCTCGTGCGTGGCATTTTAGTGCCGGTCGATGTCCGGTCCGTATAGTCCACGAACTCATCCGAGGACAGGCAGGCAAGTGTGAAAGCTTGCCACTCCTGCGTTTGGGGAACGACGACTACAATATCGGTCGAACAAATGCCGTCCAAGGGAGCTAGTCCGACCTTATGGAAGTATGGTCGCAGCTTCCCGAACAAAATTTCCCCTCTGTTGAATTGAGTCTTATTGCTCTTGACCTTACCCGCGTTTGCCCACTCCGAGAGTGCGATCGAGCGGCGCGGCATGTGCTCCAAACCGATGTACGATATGTCCTGTGAAACGTCATCAGGGCTAATGATACGCCGCGGAGATTCTGCAATATCCGAAAGGGTTCCCTGCACCCACCCCTCCGGTATCTCGCCGAGTTCGGAGTCGACGAAGCTGTCGGAAAATAATTCCCATATCTCGGCAGGCAGGTAGGGGTCGCGGCCTTCCATCTTTGCCCTGACCGGCCCGAAATCGACGAACCAGTCCTTGAAAAGCACCCGCGCCATCGCCTCCAGCGTCTCGTTCATCCGCCGGTTCAGTTCAATCTTGTCGTCCAACGTACCGAGAACATGCGCGATAGCGCGTTGTTCGGAGAGAGGCGGGAGCTTGATTCCATATTCGGATGCACATTTCCAATCCGCACGTGGCATTCGAGTGCCTTCAGATCGTGAATTCACAAAATCAACAAAATGTTGAGATGCCAAGCAATAATGAACAAACCCTTGGTCAACACCATTCCTGGATCTGACAACCCAGATGTCAGTTGAACAGATGCCATCGAAAGGAGCTCTTGCAACTTTGCGAAAATACGGCCTGAGCCTCCCGAATAGCGTATCTCCCGCTTGGAATCGGCTCTTAGTGCTTCCAACTTCGTTTGCAGTGCCTTGACCTACCAGATGCAGTGAGTCTTCGCCTATGTGCTCGAGACCAATATAGGAAAAGTCTGGCGGAACATCACATGGCTGGACCGAATTTCGAACCAAATGAGCACAATTTCCTAACTTTGTATGCATTATGCCGCAATTTCGGTTGGCAGTTTTTTGATCACCTATTGCAACCAGCACCACATGGTCCCGCTGGATTTCCCGGTGAAACCGCTCCGGCAGACGCGCCCAGTCGCGGGCCTCGACCAAAAAGGGGATGCTCGATTCCCGCACCGCTTCTTCGAAATCCGCCAAATCGATTGCCGGAATCTCTTTCAATTCCGGCTCGCGCAGCGCCAGATCAAGATCGCTGCCGTCATGGCTCCGCCCGTTGACGCGGCTACCGTAGGCCCATGCCTCGACACCGGGAAGATGTTCCCGCAGCAGCGCCTCAAGCACTGCGCGGTGCCTCGGCTTGAGATGCAGCCGCTCAGTCATCCGGCACCGCTTCGATCATGTCCGCCAGCGCCTTGGCGTCCGCGATGAATCCAGGCAGCAGCCTCAACGTTGCCTCGGCGAAGCCTTCGCCATAGTCATGCGCGGTATCGTTGCGGTTATCGCGATACCCGAGCCAGCGTTCCGCCGCATCGGCATCGATCAGCCCGTGCCGGGCAGCATGTCGGAACAGGTCCTTAAAGGCAATGCGGTCAGCATGGCGGTTACTGGCGAAGAACGCGGCAAGCCGCTTACGCAACAGCTTGCCGCTTTGTTCCAGGACCAGTTCGAATTCCTTCACGCAGGCGGCACGGCAGATATCGTACATGATATCGTCCGACTCACTTCGCCTGCCAATCTCGTTGAAAGCGGACTCCAGCGTCCCGATGCAGCGGCGCAGAAATGTCGTGTCGATGCTCACGCGCCGCGCTCCTGTCACCCAAGTACCGACTCGTTGTGGTTCACGTATGAATCACAAAACGATTTGCCGATCACTTTCAGCAAAATATGAACTTCAAAATCCATTGCTCGGCACAGGCAGGTCTCAAATCATCCCCTTGTCTTCGATGATGTTCAGCAAATCCGGAAACATCAGGACGGAAGCCCGGCGCCCCTGCCCTTCAATGGCGGTGCTCAAAATGCCGTCCTCACGCATAAGATTAAGAATCCGGCGGGCGGTGGGAACCGGGATATTCGGCTGGGAGACGAAGTCGGTGCTCCGAAAGATCGGTTGTTCGAAGATCCGGTCCAGAGCAAAAATGGCGTACTGGGAACGGGTCAAGCGGACAACACGACCCTTCATTTTGTTGTAAAGATCGATAGTTCCTTGTGCCCGAACCAGATTGTCCTCGGCTTGCAGCCTGACGGCTTCAAGGAAAAACCGGCACCATCCTGTCCAATCGTCATCGCGGGAGACAGCAAGCAAACCGTCATAGTAAGCTTCGCGATGCTGCTCGAAATAGGCGCTGATATAGAACATGGGCGCACGGATCAGGCCAACTTGCCAGAGAAACAGCGGCACAAGCATGCGTCCGAGGCGTCCGTTACCATCCAAGAAAGGGTGCAAAGCTTCGAATTCGGCATGAATTACGGCAAGCTGCACCAGTTTGTCGAGCGTCTCTTCATGAATGTAGCTTTCCCATGCGCTCATGGCATCGGGGAGCTTGTGCGCCTCGACCGGCACAAACCGCGCCGTGTCCACGGCGCAGCCGGGCGGACCGATCCAGTTGAGGGTGCGTCGGTATGCGCCAAGCGACCTCCCTTGGCCCCGCACCCCGCTCAGCAACACCGCGTGCGCCTCCCGAACGACTCTTTGGGAGAGCGGCAACGTCGCCAACGATGTTTCCGCTTGGCGCATGGCAGCACGGTAATTAAGCACTTCATGAATGTCGTCGCGGAGCCTAGGCGAGTCGGGATCCTGTCCGGCTTCGAATTGCAGCACCTCGTCCATCGTGGCCTGCGTTCCCTCGATCCGGGACGAGAGCACCGCTTCCCGGGTGGTCAGCGGCGCAAGCAGGATCGCGGGATTTGGAACTGCCGCCAGAACCCCGTCATAACGCGCCAACGCCATGGCTGCTGGTCCGATATGCGGGATCAGATCACGCCATTCGAGCCGGTCGTTAGGGGGGAAGCGGCCGTAATGGTAAAGGACCGCCGGCATTAGTTTTTCCAGAATCCCAGTGTCTCCAGATTAGCTTTGATAGCCGTATCCAGCCGCATGCCTTCGGCCTGCTGTTCTTGCAACTGCGCGGTGAGACGCATCATCTTGTCTTCAAAGGGTTCCCCGTCGTCTTCGGGAGGCGGCGCGCCGACATAGCGGCCGGGGGTCAGCATATGGCTGTGCTTGCGCACTTCGTCCAGCGGCGCGCTTCGGCAGAATCCGGGCTCGTCCGCATATGCGCCCGTACCTTCCCCGCCGCGCCAAGCGCGGTAGACGTCGGCGATACGAGCGATGTCATCGTCGGTCAGTTCACGGTGGGTGCGGTCCGTCATGCGTCCGAGCGAACGGGCGTCGATGAACAGGATTTCACTGCGCCGGTTCCTCTGTCCATCGCCGGGATTCTTATTTCGGGCAAGGAACCAAAGGCAGACGGGGATCGCAGTTGAGTGGAAAAGCTGGCCCGGCAGAGCAATCATGCAATCGACCACATCGCCTTCGACCATGGCACGCCGGATGTCGCCCTCGCCGGATGTCACGGAAGACATGGAGCCATTGGCTAGCACTACGCCCGCCGCCCCATTCGGGGCGAGGTGATGATGCATATGCTGGAGCCAAGCGTAGTTGGCATTGCCCACGGGCGGAACGCCGAACGTCCAGCGGGCATCCTCCCGCAGCCTGCCGCCTCCCCAATCGGAGACATTGAACGGCGGATTGGCGAGGATGAAATCGGCTTTGAGGTCCGGCAGCTCGTCCTTGTGGAAACTGCCGTCGTTGTTCCAGCGGATATCGGCATCAATCCCGCGCACCGCAAGGTTCATCTTGGCGAGCCGCCAAGTCGTGTAATTGCTCTCCTGTCCGTAGACCGCGATATCGCCGATGCGCCCGCCGTGCTCCTCGACGAATCTCTCAGACTGCACGAACATGCCGCCGGAACCGCAGCACGGGTCGTAGACGCGGCCCTTGTACGGCTCCAGCATCTCCACCAGCAGCCGAACAACTGAACGCGGCGTGTAGAATTCGCCCCCGCGCTTGCCTTCTGCTCCGGCGAAGCCGCCAAGGAAGTATTCGTAGACCCGCCCGAGGATGTCGCGGGAGCGGTCAGCCTCCCCGACCATGCCGATACCGCTCACAAGGTCAATCAGTTCGCCGAGCATCACCTTGTTGAGCGCCGGGCGAGCGTAGTCCTTCGGCAGGACACCCTGAAGAGATGTATTCCTGGCCTCGATCGCAAGCATGGCATCGTCGATATCCTTGCCGATCGTAGGTTGCTTGGCCCTTGCCTGCAGATGCGGCCACCGGGCTGCCTTGGGAACCCAGAAGACGTTCTGGGCGAGATACTCCTCAGGATCTTCCGGATCAGCCAACTCCTCCGCGGACAGATCCGCCTGTTTGGCTCCGAAGGCGTCGGAGATGTACTTCAGAAAGATCAGGCCGAGGGCGACATGCTTATAATCGGACGGTTCCATGTTGCCGCGCAGCTTGTCCGCCGCAGCCCAGAGCTGCGCCTCGAAGCTTGGGCCCGGTCCTGCGTTGTTTTTCTGCTTTGCCATAAAGCGCTAACTCGCTTGTGAAGACAGAAGGCGGCGACCGCGTCCGCGATGACGGCCGCCGCATCTTGGGCAGGATCCGCAGCCGAATCGATATTGCGAATTCCGATCCATTCTACCCGCGCAGCGAGTCAATGGATCGTTCCGATCCATCAGGCATATGGTATTTCCAGCTTTTCCACACGTTCTCATTACCCGACACGATGGACTGATTGAGCTGGTTGAGAGCGGGAAACGGCTGCCCTGTGTCCTCGCGTATCCAGACGCCTTCACGGGCAATCGCCTTGTACTCCCTGCGCTTATAGCTGCGGAATATCTTGAAGCCCTCGGGAAAATTCACTTCGTTTCGAGTGTCGTAGACGCCACCCTCGCGTTCTCCGGGCACCCCGCTAGTTGCTGCACCGCTGCCGCAATTAAGCAAGCGGCGGAGTATGGCGTCCTCGGTTTCCTCGCCGTCGCGGCGGTTCGCCCAGATTGCAGCGAACACGGCGGTCGATAGTGTAACGGTCCGGGACATATTGTGTTGTGCTCTGCCGCCTACTTTGTAACTGAAGCTTGTGTAACCATAGAAATGCATCACCAATGCCGGACGACAACCTATCTGCCGGGTTAAGGCCGTAGCAGATGTCGAGGCCATCGGCGGAATCCCCGGTATCGGCACCTTCCCGTTCGATTTCCCGCAACGGAACGCGAGGATCAAGGCGCATTAACGAACTCACGGGACTTTTCAATGGCTGTGCTCAGATAAGCTCCGATCAAACTCCGAGGAGTATAGCCTATACCGATAACTTGCTTCTCTGTCGAGAAATTCACTGCAACGAATGTTCAGGACGCACCAAGGGGAGCGGAGAAGCGTTCGCGCTCAGCAGAGCCGACAAGCCCTGAATTTGATACGGAACCGGCATGCCCGCCAAGTTCAACAGGTGTATAATCAATAGGCAATCTGCCGAATCGCCGGGATGCGTGCGCAGCACGTCTTGGTCCCGGACGGCGAAGACCCAGTAACCGGCCCGGCTCGCGCCGCGGCTCCCCGAGGAGGCAGTTCATGCCCGTAGTCGTCGTTGAATCGCCTGCTAAGGCGAAGACAATCAAAAAATATCTCGGCAATGATTACAAGGTGCTGGCCTCCTTCGGCCATGTCAGGGATCTGCCGCCGCGCGACGGTTCAGTAGATCCGGACCACGATTTCCAAATGAAATGGGAAGTGCCAAAAACTTCAAGCAAACACATTCGAGAAATCGCGGCGGCGCTGAAACAGGACCAGGACCTGATCCTCGCGACAGACCCGGACCGCGAAGGCGAAGCCATCAGCTGGCATATCCGGGAGGTTCTGAACAGCAGGCGAGGATTTAAGCTTGCAGGCGAACCAAAGCGCGTCGTTTTCAATTCGGTCACTGAATCTTCGGTCCGCGAAGCTATCGACGCTCCCAGAACCATCGACATGGAACTGGTCGATGCCTACCTGGCACGGCGGGTGCTCGACTATCTCGTCGGTTACCGTCTCTCGCCGGTCCTATGGCGCAAACTTCCGGGGGCGCGTTCCGCCGGGCGGGTCCAGTCGGTCTGCGTGCGTATCATAGTTGAGCGCGAAAACGAGATCGAAGCATTCAATAAAACAGAATACTGGACGGTCGACGCCGTGTTCGCCACACGGGCCGGAGAGACCTTCTCCGCCCGGCTCACGCTGCTTGACGGCAGCAAACTGGGAGAACACGCGCTGTCTTGCGAAACCGAGGCGGCGCGGGCGGTCGCTGAAATCAATGCGCGGGAATTTTCCGTCGCTTCAGTGCAGACGAAGCCGTCGCAAAGAAAGCCGCCGCCGCCATTCATGACCGCGACCCTGCAACAGGAGGCCAGCAGCAAACTCAGAATGCCGCCCAGCGTCACAATGCGCACGGCACAGAAGCTCTACGAGCAGGGTTTGATCACCTACATGAGGACAGATGCCGTGTTCATGGATCCGGAGGGCGTGTCGGGAGCGCGCAAGGTGATACTGGCGAAATTCGGCCAAGACTATCTTCCTAAGAAGCCCCGCATCTACAAGTCAAAGGCCAATAACGCTCAAGAGGCCCATGAATGCATCCGCCCGACCGGCATGCACAAAGATTCGAATGCGATCAGAATCGCGGACAGCGATCAGCGGCAACTCTACGAATTGATCCGGAGCCGCGCGATCGCCAGCCAGATGAGAAACGCCGTGTTCCTGCAGACCCGGGCAGACATTCTTTCAGCCGACAAGGCGGTCGGGCTGCGCGCGACTGGGCGGATCGTGCAATTCAACGGATACCAGGCAATCTACCAAGAGGGCAGGAAAGAACCTGAAAACTGCCAGGGCGGAGATTCCGATTCACGGTCCGGCCCTGACGCGCAGCTGCCGCCCCTGCGGGCGGACGACCCGCTGAAACGCGAAAAGGTATCGGCTAAGCAGCATTTCACCAAGCCTCCGCCCCGCTACACAGAGGCTTCGCTGGTGAAAAGAATGGTTGATCTCGGAATCGGCCGTCCTTCGACCTATTCGTCCATCGTGTCGACAATTCAGGATCGCGGCTATGTGTCGCGGAAAGACGGCCGCCTCGTGCCGGAGCCGATCGGCAGGCTGCTGGTGTTTTTCCTGCAGATTTATTTTCGGCGGTATATCGAATTCAAATTCACTGCGGAACTGGAACGCGATCTGGATGAGGTCGCCGGCGGACGGAAACAGCGCCTACAGCTTTTGGACGAGTTCTGGGGAGATTTTTCATCGGCAGTTGAAAGCGCGCAGGGCCTCCGGATCGGAGAAGTTCTTGACCGCCTTTCGGACATTGTCGTGCCGATGCTGGTTCCGGCGACTGAAGACCGGACCGATGCGCGGTCATGCCCGCGCTGCGGCCAAGGCAGGCTGGTAGTCAGGGTTTCCAGAAACAACGCGGCCATCGGCTGTTCGAACACGCCGGAATGCAAATTCAGGATAGGGTTTGACGGCAGCGAGGCGCGGTCGATCGGCGCCGACCCTGAAACCGGCCTGCCGATTTCAATTCTGGCAGGACGTTTCGGACCCTACCTGCAGCTTGGCGCCGCAGACGGCCAGAAGGAAAAACCGAAGAGGGCGAGCATCCCGAAGGATATGGATACTGCGCATCTTGATTTAGATACCGCATTGGCGCTTCTTGCGCTGCCGAGAACCGTCGGCATGCACCCTGAAGACGGCGAGCCGATTGAGGCGGGCATCGGACGCTACGGGCCTTATCTCCGCCATGCGGGGAAATATGCCCGTCTGGAGAACAGTTCCGAGGCTCTGATCATAGGCATGAACAGAGCAATGGAGCGGTTGGCGCAGCCCCGCGCCCGCGGGCGGGCGCCCTTGACGCCGGACAAGACAATCGGCGAGCATCCGCAGGGCGGCCCGGTCTTTACCGGCGCCGGACGCTACGGCCCTTACGTCAAATGGGAAAAAACCTACGCCAGCATTCCCAAAGACGCGGACCCCGCCTCGGTGACTCTGGATGACGCCGTCAAATGGCTGGCGGCGAAGAAAAAAAGGAAGCGGAAATGATCGGCCGGCTGAATCACGTGGCCGTGGCGGTGGATGATCTGGAGGCAGCCGCTGCGAAGTACCGCGACATGCTGGGCGCCGAAGTGTCGCGGCCTGAAGGGTTTCCCGATCACGGCGTCACGGTGGTGTTCGTTGAACTCGACAACACAAAAATCGAACTGTTGTCGCCGCTTGGCGACAAAAGTCCGATCGAATCATTTCTGAAGAAGCGGGGCAGCGGAATTCACCATCTCTGCTATGAAGTGGAATCAATAGAGCTTGCCAGCGCCCGGCTGCGCCGGCAGGGCTGCCGGCTGCTCGGCGACGGCCAAGTCCGGACTGGCGCGCACGGCAAACCCGTTTTATTTCTGCATCCGGGAGAATTCGACGGCACGCTGATTGAATTGGAAGAGGCCTGACAATGGCGGTTTCGTCAGCTCTGGTCCTGTACGCGGTCATCTGGTTCCTGTGCCTTTTCGTGATGCTGCCGATCAGAGTCCGCTCTCAAAGCGAAAGCGGCGATGTGGTGCGAGGAACACCTCCCTCGGCCCCCTCCAACCCGCAGCTGAAAACGAAACTGAAATGGACGACTTTTGTCGCCGCGGTCATCTGGCTGCCGGTCGCCGCTGCCATATGGTCCGGAATCATCTCCATTGAAGACATTGATTTCTTCGGCCTCTGGGGAGATGGCAGATACGGGTAGACGCAGCCTGTCCGCAATTGGCCGGGATAAGCGACACAATAAGCAAATGATGCAGAACGAATTGGTCGTTGGCATTGAAGGCCCGTGGAGGCGGGCGGTGATAAGGCTGCTGATGTTCACCGGCGCATGACGACTCTCGGAAATCGTCGGCCTCAAGCGGGGTGAAGTCGGCGAGCTTGGTGCGCACCGCGCAAGCGCGCGTATCGAAAACTGAAAACCGCCCCCACCCCCAGCACCGTCTGGCTCAGGCCGGAAGCGGCGAGACTGGCCGATGCGCTGCCGAGAGCGGATTTTCTTTGACGACATTACGTCGGCGCGGCTCTGCCCGCTCAGGGTTCCGCATCCATGACTTCCGCCATATTTGGGCATCGCAGGACGTGATGAATTGCATGGGTCTCACCACTGCCGGCCGATTTCTCGAACACCGCCGGCGCGAGGCCGCTGCGATCTATGAACATTTCGATGACATGGTCATCCGCAGGCAAATCACCGCCCTTCATTCGTAGAGCAGCATGCCCAAATCGAAGGCATCGATCTGTCGCAATACGCCCTCAGGAGAATCTCGGCCGGCAACACGGGAAATCTGTTGCCCGGCCTTGCGCCGCCTGAAGATCACATACTGTATCACCCCGCCGCCAAGAAACTGCAATCCGAGGCGGAACCCCTGCGCATCTTTCCAAATCGCGCGGATGTTGCCGTTATCCATCAGTACCAGACTGCCTTTTCGAAGATCGAAGGTGGAGAGAACAAATTCCTTGAAGCTCGTTTCAGAATCCCGGTTCAACTCACAGCCATCATGCACAGCTTCGCTTCGCAGATATTCGATTCGCGATCTATAGGAGTCGAAATCTCTTCGTTCCCTGGCAGGAGATTTCTCAAACTCACGTTCCTTCGACGGTCCGCTGGAAACGTCCGCCGCGTTGTCGAATCCTTGCGGGAGTAGCACTGTTGAATCGTTCCTGCCATGACCGTGCGACGGATGGCGTTTCGAATACCAGTTGATCGTAGGAACAGTGCCGCCATCATCGATTCCAATGACTCCGTTTCCGTAGATTCCAAGGTTATTCAAATCCACAATCCGTAAACTTTCCAGCCTTCCCGCTTGTCCGGCCTCTGCTTGTTCAGACGGCATTACTCTCCTACTGCGTCGTCTTCAGGCAAGGGAACGCCCATGAAATTATGAAACGCATCATCGGGGTCAGCCGACAGCCTCTCTGTCGGGATCATGCCGCAGCAGATCAGGCCCTGAATCCATCCCAATTGCCGTGCGGTCTCACGATCTGACGAGTCTGCGGAACATGCCTGAATTTACCCGAGGCCGATATACCGCCGCCCCGCGTCTGTAATCCGCAATTCAAGGCTTTCATCAGAACATTCAGCAAGCCCTTGTCCGCATATCCCGAATCGCGCGTCTCTGTGCGAAATGAAACTGTCAACCAAAACCCCGGTTTCTGATCCCGCCTGCGGCGCCGAGGCGCTTTCATCACCAAGTTCCGGCGCCAGCGCCTTCTTCAGTTCTTTTCCGAGTTCCCCGGCGCTTGCGCATCCGTCCGTCTGGGCACCTAAATACAACAGCGCGGGCAGAGCAAGTCCGGATTCATCGACAGGTTCCTCGGGGGCGGCGGCGGTCAGGCGCCGCGCGATCAATTCCGCCGTTTCCTGAATGCCGTAGACGGCTGTAAACCCGCCCATCCGCGGCCCTTGGCTGGATCCGAACAGGACTTCGTAAATCGTCCTGAACCAGTCTTTCATCGGTTCAAACCGGTGTTTCCTGCCGACCGCGTAAATTACGCTCTGTATCGTTTCGGCGTCGGCGCCGCCTGCCCAGAACCAAAGACGGCACTGCAGTTCAAACAATGCGGCCTGCTGTCTCGAATCAGGAACCCTGAATTCCCGCTTGGGGAATACCCATCTCTGGAAATATCTGACCGCGCCCTCCGCGGCGGCGGCCAGGTCAGGATTGGCTTCGGGCGAGGCGACGGGTTCGTATTTGCGGATGAATCCCCAAAGAGTTCCGTCATGCTCGGCAGAAGCAGCCGAAGCGAGATTCAGCAGCATGGAATACGATACGGACATCGTGGATTCGGGCGGATTTCCGCGATGGACATGCCAGACGGGATTGCTCAGCCGCGCCGCCTCATCCTGGCCCGGAAAGGCCCTCAGATGCCGGTGATAATCATCCACCGCTTTTGGAATGACCTCGGCGAACAGGCGTTTGGCGGTTTTTGGCTTCTGAAACATGAAGAAGGAAAGACTCTCAGCCGCCGCGCAATCCAGCCATTCGTCAACAATCACGCCGCCTGTGCCTTTTGATTTTGAGATCTTTTGCCCGTCTTCGTCCAGAAACAGCTCATAGGCCATGCCGGCCGGCGGCCGGCCGCCCAGAACGCGGCAAATTTGTCCGCCGACCTCAGCTGACGGGATCAGATCCTTGCCATACATCTCGTAATCAACATTCAGGGCCATCCAGCGCATCGCCCAGTCAGGCTTCCATTGAAGCTTGACATGTCCGCCCAGCACGGAAACCTCAATCCGTTCCCCGTCCGGCTCCTCATAGACGATCGTCCCTTTTGAGGGATTCCTCTCCAGCGTCGGAACCTGCAGAACCCGGCCGGATTTCGGGCTGACCGGCAGGAAAGGCGAATAGCTTTCCGCGCGCTCACTCACCACGCCGCCCAATGTGGGCAGCATGACTGCCATCACGTCGTCAAACCGCTCAAGAATTCTGAGGAGCATGTCATCAAACAGCCCCTGCCGGTAACATTCCGCTGAAGACAGGAAGTCATAATCAAACCCGAAACGGTCCAGAAATGAACGGAGTTTGGCATTGTTGTGCGCGGCAAAGCTCTCGTGCGTTCCGAACGGATCCCGGACTCTGCACAACGGCAGATCCAGATCTTCCCGCATGACGTCCCTGTCCGGAACGTTTTCCGGCACCTTCCGGAGCCCGTCCATGTCGTCTGAAAAACAGATCAGCTTCGTCGGCCGCCCGGATATCGTCTCGAACGCATACCGCACCATGGACGTGCGGGAGACTTCTCCGAACGTCCCGATATGCGGCAGCCCGGACGGCCCGAATCCCGTTTGAAACACAACGCGGTCGTTGCCGCCGCCTGATTTCTCAACGCGTTTGAGAAGCTGCCGGGCCTCTTGGAACGGCCAAGCCTTCGAATTCATCGCTGCTTCAGCCAAATCGGCCATTGCTGCTGCCTGTCCGCCGGGAAACCCAAGTCCGCACTCTATTTCCGCCTGAAATCTGCGTCAACCGGATACCGCCCGAGTCTGCGTTGCCTGCCGCTGCAGGAACAGCAGTGCGCGGAAAGGGCGTCAACGGCAGTCCGCGCACCGGATTTCCTTGCGACCGCCACCCGCTCACAGGGCTGCGAATTCGGACGGGTCTGCGTCAATCACCCATATTTGAAATGGCCGTCGAGTAAACAGCGATATCTGCAGCGCTCATGCCGAGCCGGCGCGCCAAGCCGCGCCAGCCGGCGAGTCCCCGGGCCGCCTCGCCGATGATCCGTGCCGCATCGTCATTTTTCACCGCGAAATAAGGCGCGGCGCGGCGCGCCAGATCAAGATCAGCTTCCGGACCTTCTTCGGAGATCCAAGTCGTCAACTCACGCGCCTTTTCCTCAAGCGGCACCGGATTGAGGTCATAAGCGGGCGAGAGCCGCCATCTTCCGTCGCCGTCATAGAGGAAGCCGTGATTGCGCAAATGATCGTCAAGATTGCCGATCATCACGCTGAATACGACTCTGCGCCAGAGTTCGCGCAAGTCTTCGATCGGTGATCCCGAATACATCCGAATGCACTCGGCAATGTCGGTATAGGTCGCCGAGTCGCCGTCATTGAGGCCCAGAAGGCTCATGGCCGACAGAAACGGGATGCGCCGCTCGCCGTCCCGGTCAAATCGCCGGATCAAGGCAACCGGCCGCCCGGCGACGGCCTGGAGCCGGCCGCGGGCCGCGTTCACCCCTGCCCGTCCGGCCAGGGAGAGCGCCAACACTTCCCCGTGCGGAATGCTGCGGTCATCATCCTGCTTCGGGAACTTGGCTATCGTTAAAGTTCCGTCCTTGTCGACGACCGCCGATTTCGGCCGGGCGCCGCCAAGCGGCGAGCCTTCGTTCAGCAACAGCTTCAGATCATCCGCTGTCTCAGTGTTGCCCTGCACCGCCTCAGCCGCGTTCAACAAAGCCGGGAGCCGGATCAGCGGCGGCACGCGGCAACGGCCTTTGCCGTGATCGAAATCCGGTTCGCCACCGCGCTTATACCGAAGCGCGCCGATCCGGGTACGATCACTGACCGCCAGCAGATAATCGACTTCCGACAGGCTGCGGATTTCACCGGACTTGCGGAATATGCGCCGGATGAGCTGCCGCCCCCACCGATCGGGGGCGGCGTCGCGCAATGCGCCGGGCAAGGCGGATTTTTCCGAATTGACGTATACCGGATCAGGTCCGAGCGGCAGATTGGCCGGATCAAGGGGAAAGGCTCCGCCATAGCCGAGCCAGCCGTCCGCATAGGTGAAAACAGAACTTCGCTTCCGTGCCTTGGCCACATAGCGGCAATAGCCGACGAGCCGGGTTTCACCGCCGTGATCGATATGAATTTCAATGGTCTCGTTCATGCCGGTCCGCGCTTGCGGCGGTGCGGAACAATCCGCTGCGGCAGCCGGTCTTCTTCAATATCCAGCCCCAAGGCGTCATTTCTGCGGTCGGCCAGCTGCCCGATGCCGTCAGCCAGTCCCAGGATCGCCAGCACAGTGACATAGGAACCGATCGCGACGGTCGGATCGCCCTTCTCTATCTTCGCATAGGTGCTGCGGCTTACGAATGCCCTTTCAGCCATCGAAACAGTGGAGAACCGGCGTTTTTTACGCGCGACGGCAATGTCCCCGCCGAGTTTAAAAAGGGCCCGGCGCGCCGTCCGCGGAAGTGCTCTGGTCGATTGTGATTTCATAGATTGTCTTATAAAATAAGCACTGTATGGATTTCATGTGTATTATATAATACATCTATGGCCTATTAAACAACGCCCGTACAACTATGAAATGCATGACCGGATCAGCCGGCGGGCAGGACCGCGCAGGTGATTCGGGTCTGCGCGACGGGCTCATTCCCGCTTTCGGAAAATATGCGGACATCGCTGGCAGCCGGACGCCTGCCTTATCTTCAGCAGCCGGGATTCGGCGGCAAGGTCCGCAGGCTCCGGCCCGCGCGTGAAGCCGGCTGAAAGGTTCACGGTCAATGCGCGCCTTTTCGGGCCGGCGGATGCCGGCATCAGGATACAGGCCGTAAAATCCGCCGGCATCAACACGGCCAGGCCGGAAACAGCCCTCTCCGGCACACGGATTGCCGCTGCCGCGCCGGCAGCGGATCCTGCCGGCGCGCACGCCGGGGGATTCGACCTGAATGCCGCCTGATTTTTCAGGCGCGAAGCCTGAAGCGGCAGCCGGTTCCACGGACTATAACTTCAGTCCGTGAATTTCACCGAATTTTCTTTGCAGATAATCAATCAGAGGTTTTTCCGAGACTTCATCGCCGGTCGCCCTGCGGATGATGTCCAGCGGCTGAAAACACGCGCCGGAGCAGTGCACGTTGAGCCGCATCCACTCCACGGCAGGCATCGGATCACCGTTCTCCAGCGACTCATCAAGGTCGGGGAGGTCCGTCCTCAGGGCAGCGTGCAGGCAGCCGCCGTAAATGTTGCCGAGCGTGTATGCGGGAAAATAACCGAAATGCCCCCCTGCCCAGTGAATGTCCTGAAGCATGCCGTTGGACGGTTTATCCACGGCGAAACCGAAATCCGATTCGAATCTTTCGTTCCAAGCCTCTTCAATGTCCGGGACTTCCAGCTCCCCCGAAATCAACTGCATTTCCAAATCATGCCGGAGCATGATGTGCAGATTATACTGCAATTCATCGGATTCCGTCCGGATATGGTTGTCAGCGATCCGGTTGCCGCGCTCGTAAAATTCCCGCGCGTCGGCTGTGCCGAAATCGCCGAATTCTTTTCTCAGACGGCGGAACAGCCACCGGCAGAAGGCTTCAGAGCGGCCGATCTGGTTTTCGAAAAAACGGGACTGGCTTTCATGGACTCCCAGTGACGCGCCTGTCCCGACCGGCATCATCGCATATTCCGGGCGGATATTCTGCTCGTAGACCGCATGGCCGGTTTCATGAATCGTTGAATACAGGCAGTCAAAGATGTTCGTTTCATCGACGCGCGTGGTGATTCGGACGTCGTTCCATTCGCCGGATGTGAAAGGGTGTTTTGATATATCCAGACGTCCGCGCTGCCAGTCATAGCCGAATGCGCCCGCCAGCTCCTTCGCCAGCCGCAGCTGCTGTTCTTTCGCGAAACTGAAGTCCGCGGGCGGACGCGACAGGCCGCATCCCGGGATCGCGTCCCGCAGCCTGACCAGAGCCCGACGCAGCCGGGCAAAAACCTCCTTCACCCATTCCGCAGGAACATCGGGCTCGTATTTCCTCAGAAGCGCGTCGTAGCGGTTCCCGTCTTCAGCCAGTTCCGCCGCCTCCTGCCTTTTGAGAGAGACAATTTCCGCAAGGCTCGGCAAAAAAAGGGAAACATCCTCTTTGTCCTTGGCTTCCGACCACTTGCTGACGGCCAGCGACGCCGCTTTCGCCAGCGACGCCGCCAGATCCGCCGGCACCGCCAGCGCCTGTTTTCTCCTGCGCTCAATGATTCTGAGGCTGGCCCCGCTCAAAGGATCCGTCGCGGCGCCGGCGGCGCGTTCCAGCAGGGAACCAAGTTCATCCGATGTCATGCGTTCGTGCACAGCCTCGGCGATGGCGGCCATCTGCTCGGCCCGCTGCCGCGCTGCTGAAGACGGCATTTTGGTTTCCTGATCCCAGCCGGCCAGTCCGGCAAGCTGCTCAAGCGCCGCCGTCTTCCGCCAGTGTTCCAGCAGAGATTCACCGCTTTTCACAATTCCGCCCCCTTGATTTCCATCCGACAGCCGGACGCTGACCGGCTGGATTCCCGCTGCATCATACCAAGACTGAAAATAACCCTTACTCCGAAGGTTGAAACTTATTGCCGCACTGATTCATGTCATGAATCCAAGGAAAATCGGGGGCAGCGCGATAACCTCCCCGTTGAAATACCGATTGAAAACAGCATTGAAAATTTTATATATAGATTAAGGAGAACAATCATCAATGACCTATGATGCGCGGCAGATTGCGAACTGGTTCATCCGGCGCGCCGAAAGCGATGGCCGGCGCCTGACAATCATGTCAGTGCTGAAACTTACCTATATCGCGCATGGCTGGCATCTTGAGATGAATGATAAGCCTTTGTTCAAAAACAGGATTGAAGCGTGGCAGTATGGCCCTGTCATCCCGGATGTCTACCAGGCATTCCGGGATCAGGGCATCCGGCCGACGAAGCTTCTGAAGGATTACCCCGCCGAGTTCGACGACAAAACCGAAGACTTCCTTGAGCAGGTGTACAGCATATACGGCAGCACGTCTCCATTCCGTTTGTCGGAACTCACGCATATACCGGACGGCCCGTGGCAAATTGCTGTAAAAATGGGAGGAACGTATACCCGGATACCGGACGATCTGATCAAATTGCACTATATCAGCAAGCGGCAGAAGGCTGAACAGGCCGGATGAGTTCCAGAATACCGAACATTGACAGCAGTGCACACGGCCAAGATGCATTGATAACTGGAACGACTTCGGTTGAAGAGAAACACGAGTTTCAGTTGTTGAAGCATGAGAATCAGTTCAGAGAAATTGGCATCCGCAGTGCTAAACAGATGTACAGGATTCGTTGGACAGCTATTGGAATCAGCAGCCTGCTTCTGCTGGGCATGACAGTGCTTTTGGCGATTGCCGTGCGCAAGCTTTTTTTCGTCGAAAGTTCCACACTTCCAGTTTCCCTGCAGGTAACGGCCTACCTGACACCGATCGTGACCATGTCGGCAATTTCAATAGCAGTTCTGGTGGCGGCTTTCAGAGGATACCACGAAAGTGACAAAAATACGGCGGCTAGACTGAGTGAGGCTGCTGCGAAGGGCACCATCAGCATGACATAAATGCCGGGAGGGGATCATTACCGATCCCCTCCCGCCCCGCAGAAACTGACGCACCCGCATCAGAGTATCCGGCTCTTAACCTTAGGGCCTCCGGTCCCGACACGATCGGCGGTGTCGGCATCGGCGCACACGCCGCTCTCCCGGTTCCCGTCCATGAGAAGAAGAACATGCGCCTGTCGCCGCTCGGTCAAACCCCGGCCGGAGGAGACGATTTCCGCTGGCTCGGCCCGCCCGTGATCTTCGAGCCGAATACAAAGTTGTTCGGTGAAACACTTCTTCATGGGGCAATCGTCTGCATACCGGAATTTCAGAGATGATGGACGAAGCAGGAACAACTCTCCGCGCCAAAATATAGGCTAATTAAAAATTGTATATTGATTCAGCCTGGAAAATTTTTATTCTGTGCGACATGATTACACGCGACATCGCCGCAAAGCTGACGGAGGCGGCGCAGACTTGGCCGTCCATCACGCTCACCGGACCTCGGCAGAGCGGCAAGACAACGTTATGCCGCGCTCTATTCCCACAGCATCAGTACGAGACGCTGGAAGCCCCCGACGTACGGGCCTTCGCCGCTGAAGACCCCCGCGCTTTCTTGGCCCAGTTTCCGAAAGGCGCAGTTCTCGACGAGGTCCAGAGGGTGCCCGACCTGCTCTCTTACCTGCAAGGCGTTATCGACGCAGATCCGGCGCCAGGCCGTTGGATTCTCACGGGCTCGCCAAACCTCTCTCTGCTTGAATCGGTCAGCCAGTCGCTGGCGGGCCGGACGGCAGTGCACAAACTCCTTCCGCTGACGAGAGGTGAGACGTTACTTTTTCCCCGGCATCCCGAGACTCTCGACGAAACCCTCTTCACCGGTTCTTACCCGCGCATATTCGATACAGGGCAGGAAGCCTCGGACTGGCTCGGTTCCTACATCGCTGCCTACATTGAACGCGATGTGCGGATGATCAGCAACGTAGGCGATCTCATGGCCTTTCAGCGTTTCATAACACTTTGCGCGGGCCGGACGGCACAACTGCTCAACTACTCGTCGCTCGCAGGGGATTGCGGCATTTCGCAACCGACGGCGAAAGCCTGGCTCAGCATCCTTGAAGCCAGCTTCATCGCTTTCCGCCTTCCGGTCCTTCACACGGATCTTCGCAAGCGCTTGGTGAAAATGCCGAAGCTGCACTTCTACGACACCGGGATCGTCTGCTGGCTGCTGGGTATCCGCACTCCCGAACAACTCCGCGCACATCCGCTTCGCGGCGCGATCTTTGAAACCTGGGCAGTCTCTGAGATCGCCAAACGTCGGGCCAACCGAGGCGAAACCTATAGAATTTCGTTTTACCGCGACCGGAACGGCGCGGAGGCCGATCTTGTAGTCGATAACCCGACCGGCGCCATGATCGTCGAAGCCAAATCTTCAGGCACAGCATCGTCCAGCCTGTTCCATGGCGCCAAGCGCGTCCAAAGACATCTTGCCCGATCAACCCGCCGATGCTCCGTTGTCATTGTCTACGGCGGCGATCAACCCCAGCGCCGGGGTACGGACAGCCTGATCCCATGGAGGGAACTGCACCAGTTCGACTGGGGCGCATCAAACGGCATCGTCACTGTCCGATCCGGCAGCCGGCCGGTCATTGGAGCCAGTGTGCTCGCACTGTTCCCTGACAAGACATGGAAGAACGCGGTCACGGATGAAAGCGGCACGGCTATACTTAATTTACATTCGGCTCAATTGCCGATGACTGTATTCCTCGCCGCGAACGGGTTCGCGGCGCACTTGGAACACAACTGGAAACCGTCAGGCGGACCACTGGATGTCGAGTTGACGGAACTGTCCGATGGCGGTGCTGTCATCTTCCCGAACGGTCTTGGACATGTGCCAATTCTGCGAGGCTGGCTCAATCCGATTCTAGACAACCTTGACCACACATACCTCTACGCCGACAACATCGCCATCAACGGCGGGCTCCAGCAGCCGGCGCGCTTTGTTGTAGGGAAATATCTGCGCCTCAGAGATGCCGAGGGACAGGCGGCGGCGGTCCGTATTGTCGCTATCGTCGGCCGGGCCGTCTTAGCAGAATACCGCCAAGCATAAGTTTGGGACTTATATGCCTTGTCACGCGGACGTAACCGTATATCGTTCGGTGTCCTGCCCCGGCGACATGTGATAGAAGAACACCCCCGTACACGCCGGGACGACTCGATGAGCCGATTTCCTGCCCGGCCAGCACTATGCCGAGCTGGAGAATGTTCTTTTCTGCGTTGACGTCGCGGTCCGTTTCCAGACCGCAACCTCCGCAGCGGAACTCACGCACACCAAGCGGCATTTTCTGCCTGTGACCGCAGCTATGGCAGTCCATGCCAGCGCAGCGAGGCCGGACCTGCGCCGCTTCCCTGCCGGCGCTCTCAATCTTGCAGGAAAGTTATCGCGCGAGCCTGCCTGATTGCTGTTCGGCGATTAACCGCGACAGATGCCGGCTCTTCACCATGTTCGGAATCATCAGATCCTCGACGGCGATGGGGCTGTGCCGCTTGACGATCTCCGCCGATATTCCGTGAAACCTGTCACGCTCTCTCATCTTGACGCGTTCGTGCTCGCGCTGAAGCGATTTGAGTTTCCTATGTTTGAAACGCGTTTCGCGCGGACCAGCTCATGGTTGTCCGCCAAGCTCTGCAGCCGGTCGAAATCGCAGTCAGTCCCCTGCTTGAGAACGCTTATCACAAGAATCGACCGGAAGCTGTCCCCGGACAGCCGTTGTGCTGGTCGACATCTGCGAAAAACTCTTCGTCGAAAATCCGCTGAAGATCGCGCTGGCGATTGACACGAGAGATGCTGCAGGCCCCTGAGCACATTCTTGATGTCGTCCCGCGACTTCGGATTGATCCTCAAGGTTTCGATGGCCGTCGAGCCGAGGCGGGCCGGTTTGATCAGGCGTCTCATACCGTTCTCCAAGTGAAAAATGCGGCGAAGATTACGGGGATGTCCCGATCGGTGTTGAATTTGATACAGGCGGTGTTGCCTCTCCCCCGAGCATCAGCTCGGGGATTTTTTGAAGAAAAGGAAGCAACACCATGAAGACCATCAGCACATTCTCCCGCGCCTCCGCCAGCGCTTCGAACATCAACGCGCTCGTCGAAGAGGCGTACGAAGACGTGACCGAGAGTTTCGAGAAATTCTGTCTGACGACGGGCATCGCGTATCTGCGGCAGATGATGGACGAGGACGCCGAGCGGCTTGCCGGGAAGCGTTACAGTCATTCTCCCGACAAGCCGGGGCACCGCTGGGGACATACGCGTTCCCAAGTCGGGTTTCACGGCGGCAAGGTCGGCATCGAACGTCCCCGGCTCCGCTGCAAGGCTGCGGGCAAGGAGATGTCCCTGCCGAGCTGGGAAGAGATCTCCGCGGACGGCTATCTCGACCGATGGGCGGTGAACCTGATGACGGCGAGCGCAGCGACCCGCAAGTTCCGCCGGGCGGTGCGGATTCCGGAGGCCGGGGTTCCGTGCGGGGCGGGCTGCGGGCTGTCGAAATCAGCCGTGTCCCGCCGGTTCAAGGCTCTGACGCAGGCGAAGTTTGATGAATGGATGACTTCCGATCTGTCGGAGCTTGATCTCGTCGCGGTTCAGATCGACGGGCTGCATATGAGCGACCGCCTGCTGATGATCGGGGCCGTCGGCATTGACGCGTCCGGGCGTAAGCGTCCCCTGGGCGTCATCGAGGGCGCGACGGAGAACGCCGCGACCGTGCAGGCTCTGCTTGATGATCTGATCCGGCGCGGGCTTGATCCGGAGGGCTGTTATCTGTTCATCGTCGACGGAGCCAGGGCGCTCAGCAAGGCGATCCGGCGCACTTTCGGCTCGGACATCCCTATCCAGCGCTGTCAGGTTCACAAGGGCCGCAACATCATCGACCGTCTCGCCGTGAAGCATCACGCCGGCGTGCGGCGGACGCTCAGGCAGGCCTGGGAACTTGATGACGCCGACAAGGCCGAGCGGCTGATGCGCAGCCTGGCTCAGCGGTTCGAACAGGAGGCGCCGGACGTCTCCCGGTCGATACTCAAGGGCTTGGACGAGGTCCTGACCGTCTCCCGGCTCGGCCTGCCGTTAGAGCTGCGGCGGTCGCTGGCGAGCACGAACATCATCGAATCGATGAACAGCACGGTCCGGCAGGTCTGCCGCAACGTGAAACGCTGGAGAAACGCCGGGATGGCTCTGCGATGGACCGCCGCCGGCATGACAGGGCCGAGAAGGGTTTCCGCCGCATCAAGGCCTACAGGCAGCTGCCCGTTCTCAAACAGGCTCTCATCGAACATCGTCGAAAGAATCGACTTGACCGGCTCAAGGACGCCGCGTAGATAGTCGACAGGCAGCATCGCTCCTGCGGGTTTCAACACCAAGCGGGACATCCCCAGATTACTGCGGTCAAGTCTTAATCGCCGGATTCTCAGAGAAAAAGCCGATTTTCGGCAAGGAAAAACTCTTCAAAACATTGAAAATGATAAGAAAAATACTTTTATTGCAAGCACGAATTAAGGACTTGAGAAATTTCATGCGATGATGTTAGGTGAACATCATGACAGACATACCTTTTGACACGCTGGCTGTTGAGCGGCGGCTGAAAGCTGGTGATCTAACTGAAAAACAGGCCGAAGCGATCACCGAGGCTATTCATGTGGGCGTCACCGGCGGAGTCGCCACCAAGTCTGACTTCGCACGGCTTGAGACAAGTTTCCTTTGGGTGAAGATAATCGGCGCAAGCCTCGTAGCCGCGAACATAGCAGTGATTGCTTATATCGCGGATTTGGTCAGGAACTGGCCCGCCGGCGGCTAATCCGAACCTTTTCGCAAACGACGGATTCCGAAAAGGCCGCGGACCGAAGCTCACTATGTCCTTGCCTTGGCTTTGCGACACGCCAGTTCCGTCACATATGCACCTTGCAGTTCATCGGGAAGAAAGCCTCTCCCCTTGATAAGTTCTGATCCCTGCGCCGGTCAGCGGCTTCTTGATCCGCTGAGTTACGCTTTCTCCATGATGTTGGATGAGCGCCTGTTTAAGAACAGGCAATTGCCGCCGGCGGGCTGGAAATCGCGGTCCCGGCTTCGGTCGGCCCGTTGAAAGACCCGATTTCTTTATCCGAATATCATTGATTCGACGAGCGGCATGCCATTAACGATATGCTGGAATGTAAAGCGAAATCGACGAAAACCAGCGTGGGATCATCCTGCGGCAATGGCTGAAAATTCGTTTTGAGATTGCGGGAAGAATTACTTAACTGTCTTGTTCGGAACCGGCTTTTGAATCGTTAACCGGCAGTCGGCATCAAGCCGCGATCAATATGGAGCAGACATGACTTCCGTTCAACTGCGCAATGACGCAGCTTACCAATTGTGGGAACAGGACCGCAGACATTTCCTGCATCCGTTCACCCATTTCGAGAGCTTCGCCGAATCAGGAGCGCTGATTGTCGAAAGCGGCTCCGGCTGCAAGCTCACTGACATCAATGGCCAGACTTATCTGGACATGGTGGGCGGCTTGTGGTGCACGAATATCGGACTCGGCCGGGAGGAGATGGCGGAAACGATCGCGGAACAGGTCCGGAAGCTGGCTTACAGTTCGACCTTCACGGACATGACCAATGAGCCTGCCGCCCTGCTCTCGGCAAAACTCGCCGAACTTGCGCCGGGCGGCCTGAACCGAGTCCATTTCTCGACCTGCGGATCGACGGCCGTCGACAGCGCCTTCCGTCTGGTCCATTTCTACCAGCAATGCTCGGGCAGGCCGGAGAAAATCCATGTGATCGCGCGCCGCGAGTCCTACCACGGTTCGACCTATGCGGCGATGTCGATCGGCTATAAGGAACACGACCGCAGGCATGGATTCAAATTTATTGAAGACACGGTCCACCATATTTCGGAACCGGACATTTACCGGGCGCCTGATGGCACAGGCGAGCAGGAATTATGTGATCATCTGGTTCAGGAATTCGAAGACAAAATCAATGAAATCGGACCTGACAAGGTCGGCGCTTTCTTCGCTGAGCCGATCATGGGCGCCGGCGGCGTGCTGACGCCGCCTGCGGATTACCTGAAACGGATGCGCGAGGTCTGCTCACAGAACGATATTCTGTATGTTTCCGACGAAGTGGTCACGGCGTTCGGCCGTCTTGGCCACTGGTTCGCTTCCGAGGATGTCTTCGGAATCGTGCCGGACATCATCACCTGTGCGAAGGGGCTGTCTTCAGGCTATCTTCCGATCGGCGCGACGATTTATTCGGACCGGATTCATGACGTGATCACAAGCGGCGGCCCGTCCCGCATCTACGCCAGCGGATTCACTTATGCCGGCCACCCGGTCTGCTGCGCGGCGGCGCTCAAAAACATTGAAATCATGGAACGGGAGAACATCCTCGAACATGCCGCGGAAGTCGGCAGATACTTCGGCGAACGGCTGAACGACCTCAAGGACATGAAACTGGTCGGAGATGCGCGCGGCCTCGGTTTGATGCGGTGCTTGGAAAACGTCCTTGACAGGACAACCAAAGCGACATTCCCGGAAAAAACGGGCATCAGCAAACGCGTTTCTGATGCCGCCGGGCGGATGGGCGTGCTGGTTCGGCCCGTTGGACGGCTTAATGTCATGTCACCGCCGCTGGTGATTACGAAACAGGAAGTCGACTACGCCGTGGACCGTCTGGGACAAGCCCTTGAGCAAGTCTGCGCGGAGCTGGTCCGGGAAGGATGGAATCCAGTCTGAACGGTCGCCGGGAAGATGCGCAGGAAAAGTCAGTCCGTTCAACATGACAGGCGAACTTACGGACTTCCGCGGCGCGGTCGCTTTCCAGAGCCTGAGGACCGGCGGCTGGCGCTGAAACCGGCCAAGTCATGCGAAGCCGCCGTCCGGCCGTGCGCCCATAACAACATCCTGCTGTCTGACAAGAAACCCGCCCCGAAGCCACTCCGCCGCCGCCCGCGTTTTTTGATAACGGCGGCTGGATTCGCCTGGCCTCCCGGCCCGGGCTCAACCGAGCGGATAAGCCGTTCCATTCCGCGGCGGCCGCAGGGTTGAGCATCGCGGTCGCATTCCGGCGTTGGCAGCGCACTGACGGCGGAAGAGGGCTTACGCTGATGGGCGCGCCGTTTCTTTATACGGCGATGCTGCTCGCGGCACCGCTGGCCGCAGTGGCTGCATTCAGCTTCTGGACGCAGAATTATCTTGAGCTGGATCGCGCATTCACTCTGGCGAACTATCGGGAAGCCTGGACTGAACCGGTCTACCGGGCGCTGATGCTGCGTTCCCTCGCGGTCTCGGCTTCCGTGACTCTGGTCACTGTCGTTCTTGCCTTTCCGATCGCTTACTTCGTCTCGTTCTATGTCCAGCCCGCGAGAAAACCGCTTTGGATATTCCTGATCACCATTCCTTTCTGGACCAGCTATCTGATGCGGATTTTTCTGTGGAAGGTCATTCTCGGTTACAACGGCGTGATCAATGAGTCTCTCATGCGCCTCGGCATCATTGAAGAACCCCTCAGTTTCATATTGTACAACGCAAACGCGGTGGTGATCACTCTCAGCCATGCTTGGGCGCCGTTCGCGATCCTGCCGATTTTCGTCGCGCTGGAAAAGATCGACCGTTCGCTGCTGGAGGCCGCCGCTGATCTCGGTGACGGTCCTTTCCAAAGATTCATGAGCATCACGCTGCCGCTGGCATTTCCGGGCGTCATTGCGGCGGCCCTGATCATCTTCATCCCGACTGTCGGCGATTATGTGACGCCGCGGCTGGTCGGAGGGCCGGACGGATTGATGATCGCCAATATGATTGAGCTGCAATTCAAAAAAGCTAACAATCCGCCCCTCGGCGCCGCGCTGGCAATTTCCGCGATGTTCGTCGTCACGGCGGTCTCGCTCCTCTTTGTACGCGTCAACCGGCACCGCCTGCGGGAACGGACATGAACCGGCCGCGAAACAGCCGGCTGACGGCATACGCTATGTTGTACATGATCTTTCTCTATGCGCCGATCGCTCTTCTGCCGGTCTTCGCATTCAATGACAGCAGCATCACAGCTTTTCCGCTCCAAGGATTCACTTGGCGATGGTTTTCACTGCTCTGGGAAACCGAGGCCCTGCACGGCGCATTGCGCAATTCTCTCTTGATCGCCGCGGTCACGGCAGTTGTCAGCACGGCGCTCGGGACGTGCGCTGCCCGGGCAGCCAGCCGCTATTCTTTCCGCATGAAACGCGGAATGGCGGGACTGGTCATGGCCCCTCTGGTGCTGCCGGAAATCATCATCGGCGTGTCATTGCTGACAGTGATACTGCAGTTCGGATTTGAACTCTCACTCTGGAGCATAATTCTCGGCCATGTGCTGATCTGCACGCCTTTCAGCGTTGCCGTGCTGTCGGCCGCATTCAGCAATCTCGACCGCAGCCTTGAAGAAGCGGCAGTTGACCTCGGCGAGACCCCTTGGTCAGCGTTTCGGCTGATCAGCGTGCCGCTGGTCATGCCCGGCATAATCGCAAGCCTGTTGATATCCTTCACGGTTTCCCTGGATGAATTCATCATCGCGTTTTTTCTCGCCGGAACCGAAGTGACGCTTCCTGTCTACATCTGGAGCCTGGTGCGTTTTCCGGCGAGGCTGCCGAGCGTCATGGCGCTCGGCACGCTGCTTCTGGCAGCTTCGCTGGCACTGCTCATCACCGCCGAACTTGTCCGCAGACGCGGTGTCAGACGCGCGGGGCAGTCCGTTCAGGGAGGACTGTTTTGAGCGGGCCCATCATCAAGCTGAATTCGGTCACCAAACGTTACGGCGGCATTCCAGCTCTGGATTCGGTTTCGGCCGAAATCGGTCAAGGAGAGTTTTTTTCGCTGCTCGGCCCTTCCGGATGCGGAAAGACCACGCTGCTCAGAACAATCGCGGGATTTGACAAGTCTGACAGCGGCAGCGTCGAAATCGACGGCCAGCCGATGGACGGAGTCGAGGCAAACCGCCGCCCCACCAACATGGTGTTCCAAAACTATGCGATATTTCCACATATGACGATCGCCGGGAATGTCGGGTTCGGACTGCGCCGCAAAGGTTTGGGCGCTGATCAGCTGGAAAGGCAGGTGAACGATGCCCTGCGGATGGTGAGCCTTGAAGGCATGGGCAACCGCGGCGCCCACACGCTTTCGGGAGGCCAGCGCCAGCGCGTCGCCCTTGCGAGGGCCCTGATCATGCGGCCGAAAGTCCTGCTGCTTGATGAACCGCTCTCCGCGCTCGACAAAAAACTGCGCGAGCAGATGCAGTTTGAACTCAGGCATCTTCAACGGGCAGTCGGCATCACTTTCATTCTCGTGACCCATGATCAGGAAGAGGCGCTGACAATGTCCGACCGCATCGCCATTATGTTTGACGGCAGGATCGCCCAGATCGCGGCGCCGGAAGAAATCTACGCCCGCCCGCATTCAAGGAAGGTGGCCGAATTCATCGGCAATATGAATTTTCTCGGGGCCGAGATTCTGTCTCAGACCGAATTTTCGACCACCGTAATGATCGAAGGACTGGGCAAGGCGGAACTGCCGGCCGGACAGGTCATGGGAAATAGGCGCGGCAGCGGTTTGACCGCGGGCGTCCGGCCGGAACTGCTGACGATTCTGTTCGATCAGTCTGAGCTGTCCGCAAGCGAGGCCGCCGGCAAAGTCACCGGCCGGACATACTACGGAGATATGACCTATTACGAGGTGCTCCTTGACGGAACTTCAGCGCCGGTCACGGTTTCCATGCGGAACACGGCCGGCCGCGCGATCCTGTCTGAGGAGGCGCGGGTCCGGATCGGCTGGGACGCGGCCTCGGTCATCCTCCTGTGAAGACGGCGGCTTATGACTGTTGCCGCTGTTCATTACCAGCCGCCGTTCAAGCTCGGAAACGCGGCTCTGCGCAGCCGCAAGCACCGCGACGGCTTCGCTTCGCTCGGCAACGGCAACATCGCGCTCGGCGAAACCGAAGTTCCCCCTGATTTCCAGCTGATATTCAGGTTAAGTCGTTGATTTTGTGTAGTCTGCGGGATTTTCCGGATATCGTGATGTACCCATGTAAAAATACATTTTGATACTTGACAAACATTAATCAAATCCTATATTCAGTAGTCATGTATATCGAATCCGTCCCCAACCGCTCCTCTCCACCCGCCGTCCTGCTCCGCGAGTCCTATCGCGAAGGCGGAAAGGTCAAAAAACGCACCATCGCCAACCTCTCCAGGTGGCCGCCCCCTCTCGTCGAGGGATTGCGCATCCTGCTCAAGGGAGGGACCGCGGTGCGGCGCCTCGACGACGCCTTCGACATCGTCCGCTCCCTTCCTCACGGCCATGTCGCCGCGGTTCTGGGAACACTGAAGAAGCTGGGACTCGACAGGCTGATCGACCCGAAGCCCTCATCCAGGCGGGATCAGGCGCTGGCCATGATCGCGGCACGGATCCTGGAGCCCGCCTCGAAGCCGGCTGCGGCCAGGGGGCTGGCCGAGGCTACCGCGGTGAGCACTCTCGGCGAGATCCTCGATGCGGAATTGGACGAGGACAACCTCTACGGCGCCATGGACTGGCTCTTGGAGCGCCAGGAGAGGATCGAGCGGTCTCTGGCGAACCGGCACCTCGAAGAGGGCTGTCCAGCGCTCTATGACCTGACTTCGACATGGATGGATGGAAGAGCATGTCCCTTGGCTGAACGCGGTCATTCGCGGGACGGCAAGAAGGGCAAGCTGCAGATCGAGTTCGGCCTTATGTGCGACCGGAACGGGTGCCCGGTGTCGGTGCAGGCATTCCCCGGCAATACGGCGGATCCGGCCGCGCTTTCCTCGCAGGTCGCCGCGCTGAGGGAGCGGTTCTCCCTTGCGAAAGTGGTGCTGGTAGGAGACCGGGGGATGCTGGCCGAGGCGCGGATCCGCCAGGATGTGAAACCTGCGGGTCTGGACTGGATCAGCGCCTTGAGGGGACCGGCTGTCCGTTCACTGGCGGAGGCCGGCGACGTGAAGATGTCGCTCTTCGACGAGAGAGACTTGGCAGAGATCACCAGCGATGCGTATCCCGGCGAGCGCCTCATGGTGTGCCGCAACCCCCTGCTGGCCGAGGACCGGGCCCGCAAGCGCCGGGAACTGATCAAGGCTGCCGAAGCCCTGCTCGAACCGATCGCAGCGGCGACACGGCGTGAGAAACGCCGTCTCAAAGGCGCCGGGAAGATCGGGGAGCGGGTCGGCAAGGTCATCGGCAAATACAAGGCAGCGAAACACTTCACGTGGTCCATCGGCGATGACGGCGCCTTCACCTTCCGGCGAGACGAAGCCTCCATCGCCGCCGAGGCCGGGCTCGACGGTCTCTATGTGATCCGCACCAGCCTGCCGGAGAGCGAACTCGACGGCCCCGGCACGGTGCGGGCCTACAAGCGGTTGAGCTCCGTGGAACGGGCCTTCCGCAGCCTGAAGACCGTGGACCTGAAGGTCCGCCCCGTCTACCATCGCACCGAGCCGCGGGTCCGGGCTCACATCTTTCTGTGCATGCTGGCCTACTACGTCGAATGGCACATGCGTCAGAGGCTCAAGCCCATGCTGTTCGACGACGAAGATGCCGAAGGCGCCGAGGCCCGGCGACTGTCCGTCGTCGCACCGGCGCAGGTATCGCCGAGCGCCCGGACTGAAGCGGCAACGAAGAGGACGCCCGAGGGAGATCCGGTGCACAGCTTCCGCACTCTCATCGGCGATCTCGCTGCTGTCACCCGCAACACCGCAGCGCCCCGCCTTGCGGGCGCCGAACCCTTCCAGGTCACCACCCGGCCTGCGCCGCTCCAGAGAAAAGCATTTAAGCTCCTAGGTGTGAAGCCGTAGTGTACCCAGTAAAACGCCGCTGAAATCTATCGAACGTCAATTATATCAAATACTTGCGCTTTATCGGCACTGGAACTTCGGGCGAAAGCAGCGTCACGATCCGCGACAGCCTCGGCAAGTCTTGCCTTGAGACCGGCTCGCCCGAAAGACAGACCGGCGATCCTGGCTGAGGATCCCGCCTGAATGCCGCCAGTCATCGGACCGGCTCCGCCACCTTTGGTTCACGCGATATTTCAGATACGGAACTTACCGGGCAGCTTTCAAGGGGTTCCGCTTCATACTATACTTCATATATAAGGCGCAGGAAGTAAGGAGATCCATGATATGATCGCACTGCGGCCCTTGATCTCCACGCCAACGCCAGAAGGGTGTCTCTGCCACAGGCGCCCTTGGTGCGCGTCATCGCGCAGGCGCGCTTCCCGCCAATCCTGACGATCCATGACCCTGGCAAGCTCGCGGTATTCCAAGAGGCGCTCAGAGACACATATCCGAATCTCAGTCAGAGTCTCATCTGGCGTCTCGCCGATCGGGAAAGAAACCTGACTGGCGGGGGTCGCTGGGCGTGGACTTCGTGGCACTCTAAACGTCCTCATACGACAGCCGGGAAAATTTCTCAACCGTCTGCGGGCGGTCCTTTCGGCACTTGACGAGGGGTTCAAGCCCGCGTCGACCAGCCGCCTTGGATTACGTTATATCGACCGGCTTACCGGCGAGGCCGTTGACCGCATCGCAGAGTTGGTCCGCTCCGACGTTCTGGGCACAATCCGGCCTCCGGGGAATCCGCACGCCGCGCCGGGAGAATCCGTTATTCACTTGATAACCGAAGCGCAATTCCTGGCCCCCGATGGCGCACGGGTCCAAGGGCGTTGGGGGCAACTGCCGGCAAACGCGACGCATGACCCGGACGTCCTCGAACCGGTCAGCAATAGAAGCTGGATACTGGATCTTGATATGTTTACGACAGAATCACAACCGTTTATGAGCGAAAAATTGCTGACAACCGCGACAGGTTTTGCCAAATGTCTGTATTGGCTCTTTCGCCAAATGGTCACGGAAGAGTTCTTGAGGCACTATGGAGGTAACCCATGACCGTGACCGCGCTACGCGATACACCGGAGGCAAGCACTTCCGCGATGGGCTCCATACACCGCCTTGCCTTGGAGGCCGCTCCAGCGTCGTTGTTGATCGCTACCGCCCTTCCAGGACCGGCAACAGCCAATATACCAATACCTATTTCCAAGGTTCCAGGGTGATGCGGGCGACGATCGCACCTTGTGCCGAACGTACCGCCACCGGCCCGATTGGGCAGATCGGTCATATGAGTGCAGAGTCCGCAGCTGAGGCGATCATGGAAATCCGTCGCCGCTCCGGGCTGACGTGGGAGGAGCTGGGCGACTTATTCGAGGTTTCGCGTCGAAGTGTCCATTATTGGGCAAGCGGCAAATCAGCCTCCGCGAGGCATGATCGAGTGATTAGAAGAATGCTGGCGGCGGTTCGGCATCTCGACCGGGGCGACCGGGAGCTTACCCGTGCCCTTCTCTTGAGTGTCGGCGAAGGCATGGGCGTTTCCATCTTCGACCTGTTGAGGGGCGGCCGGTTCCACGAAGCCATCGGGCTCGTCGAGGGCGTTCCGGCGCTGGAACGTCAGAGTATCCTCCTCTCCAGCACTGCCTGGGAGGCGCGCCGGGCGCAGGCGCCGGTACTTCTTCTGGAGGCTGAACAGGATCGGCCCGACATTTCGGCAAAAGCTCGAGTCGTCCGCCCCAAGCAAACACCCAGGAGGACGGGCTAACGCTTCATGCTCTTGACGGAAGAGGACGAGCAGGAGATCGATCAAGCTCTCCGGGTCTGGCGTCAAGGAGATGTCTCGCTGGACGCCGGCCTGGAATTTCTTCATGCCGCCGATCTTTCGCGTCCGCATAGTCCGGCTTCCGTTCAGGTGGCTGACGCGCTAGCGGCAGACGGAGAGGTCATAGAGGGCGGAGCTGAGGCCATACTGGACGGAGTGCGTGGCATGGTGATGCTCAGCCATACCTGCGATATCGTTCGCGGCTGCGGCACCCGGCCATTTCTCGAGGTTGCACCCTTGATCGAGGTGGATGAGCATCGGATGGAAGAGGTCCGCCGCCTCAAGCGGCCTGCGTTCGCTTATATCCTCAAACTCTCCGACCAACGGCTTGTTGCCGACCTCGACCGCGTTATGACCGTCGAAAAGGCCGTGGTCGCCGGTTGGGCACGTACTGCTGGCTGGGAGACAGATATCGAGGTGCGAGAGTTCGCCCGAGCTCTTGCTCGAAAGAAATCCCGGTTCGCGTTTCCCGACGACTGCGTTGCAGCAGCCCGGAGCTTTCAGGCCCGCTTGGTCGACAGGCACAACAAACAGACCGAAGAGGGCGCATATCTCCGTGTGCTTGGCGAAATACGGGTACGCGCCGCACCATCTTGGGACGACAAAGACGTTCAGTTAAGCTGGTGGTTCATCAAAGATGCAGACCCGGCGGGTGTGCAAGTCGATTGGCCTACATTGCTCGACCAATGGCTTGCCCGCTTCGACCAGACCGGCCGGTTCCGGCTCGACCCACCGATTGCCTGCCGGCTAGAGGACATGACAGCGCGTGATTACGTCGAGAGTGATCGTCTCGATCTTGACCGCCTGTCTGTCGTCTGAACAGCAAGGCGTTCCGGATAGAAACATTTCCTCCTGTCGCAGCAGGTATGGCGAAGATCGTGCAGCCTCAAATTGGTCGGCGTGCGGGGGAGTGCCGACGCATCTATAAGAGTTTGTTCCTAAAGTCGATTTCATATACCAAATGTAGAATACACATCGTGATTTAAGCGGATTTACATACTGCATACAGCATTATGGATCTAACTCTAAGATATCAGCGGCAATGCTCTCGGCGATTCGCTCCGCCGCATTGTGGACGGAATCCTGTGAGGTAAGGAATTCGCGTACAAAACTGGGTTTCCGATGGGTCATACTGTCGGACGGCGTGCCGACCGGGGACGATTGGGTTCCTCAATCTCCTTGGATCACTTGATTTTCAATCAGCCAATGCAATCGCTCAAGAGAGAAAACCCAGAGCCGGGCCTCGAACCCGAGTTTGGCGCTGTTGTTGCCCGATCGGCTCGAAGATTCCCGGAAGGGGCCTGCCGGGACGCTTTCACTGCGATTGTCGCGACGATACGCCGCCGGATCCACCCGTCCGTATGGACGCCGCGGGCATATTCACGCTCGGACTGTTCGCCCTCGGCAGGCAACGGATCAGACCAGCCCCTGATGCTGTTGGAGGTGTCATCGGTGCGTCTTCGCCGCAATACGCTGTCAACGACAGGGGGGGGGAAGCAGGCGAGCGACTTGCCTAAGCCCGGGCCGGTGGTCAGGACGTTGCTCTCGGCCCGACCGGCAATTTCGATGCGGAACATCCCGCCGACCTGCGCCTTCATCCGCCGTACCAGCCGGGTTCAGAGGGCCGTGCCCTCGGCCGGGACCATCCCGGATGCCGGTGCCGCGGGGACTGCGCGTCTTTCACCGGTTCGGCACAGGCTTGCCTGCAGCTAAACGCGGATCAGGCAGCAGCATTGGCAAGAACTTTCTTCGCCGGAACATCCCGATATGCGGATCTTCTCCGGCTGCGTTTAAGCAAATCGGCAAGTTGCCATTTTTACCCGCATATCAACTCAGAATCCGGCCTTGATCAGTTCGAATTCCTTGATCATGGCTTCGCGGATGACGTGGCTGATGGGCGCCTGATGCAGAACCGGAACGCTGACCGCTCCCAATCCGGCATCTTCAAGCGCTTCCCGGCCCAAAGCGTCCATCGCGGTCTGGTTGCCGTGGCCGTACCCCCATTCGGAAACGATGTATTCAGCCGAACCCGGCTCCATCCAAGCATTGAAAAAGTCATACATTTTGTCTTCCCGATCAGCCCCGCCGGCGATATTGACGTATCCGCAGAACCACGTCGAAGAGCCCTCGGCGGTTTCACGGTTGGCGCGCACGTCATGCCCGTCCGCCGACATCGTGGACGGCGTCTCATTCCATGCCCATGCGACCAGCACTTCTCCGCTGGCCATCAACTGCGCCAGTTCGGCAGGATCCACCCAGAATGTGCGGACATTCCGGCGGGCCTCCCGCAGCCATACGGATGCTTTCTCCACATCTTCCATCGTCGCATCGGTCCAGTTCGAGAGACCGGTCGCAAGGAACCCCAGCGCATAGGCATCATCGACATTGTCGGCGATTGATGTCCGTCCGGCGAATTTCGGGTCCAAAAACACATCAAGCGACTGCACATCGGCCTCATTGACCATATCGCCGCGGTAAGTGACAGCAGTGGACCCCCAGTCCGCGGGAAGCAGATAATATTCGCCGCCGAAGGCGAATGCTTCCTTCATGTCGCTGTTGATTTCGTCCCACCGGTCAATCCGCGACGGGTCAATGGGTTCGATGATCCCGGCATCGAGCCATTTGGAGACGGACTGCGAGCACGGATGGGACACATCGGCCCCGAAACCGCTTTTCAGCTTTTGAAACGCTTCTTCTTCTTCACCGAAAAACGTGTAGGCCGGGCTTTCTCCGTGCTTTTCGATGTATGCGGCAAAGAACCCCGGATCGTCGAATCCAGCCCAATCCAGAACCACTAAACCGTCGTCAGCGGCAGAGGCCGCGGCAGACAAACCGGCGGAAGCAGCGAGCCAAACGGCTGTTTTTTTCATTCTTAACTCCATTTTTAGCAGACTTCACGTCCAAGCAGAGCCCGCGGGGACGCCGAACCGCCTCGACGTTCAGAGAATAGGCTTCGAATTCATCCGACGCAAGAATTCCGCCGGTTCGGCCCGGCGGCCCTTATGCAGGTCTCAAATTACGCCGTATCCAAATGCCAACACCAGCCTTACTCGGTCAGCCAAGTGGTGATCGATTCAACGTCCGGGCGCGGCCGTTCAGGCGGTTGAGCGCTTGGTGTTCCGATATGGACGAATCCGGCAACGCGCTCATGTTCCTTCAATCCAAGACCGGACTCGCGGCAAATCGAATCATGGGCGCCGAAACCTGTCACCCAGACCGCGCCCCAGCCGGATGCCAGTGCGGCATTCAGCAAAGAGAGACACACCGCGCCCGCTGACAGAGTCTGTTCGATCAGAGGAATCTTGGCATTACGGTCGGGAGACTCAATCACCGCTACTATCAGATTAGCGTCCGAAAACACCTCAGCCGCCTTGCGTACCAACGACTCCGCCTTGCCCATCTCACGACCCCGGCGGACAAGCATTTCGGCGAGGCGGGTCATGGCGGATCGCTCAATCACGATGAAACGCCAAGGCTCGAGTTTGCCGTGATCCGGCACGCGGGCAGCGGCGATAAGAAGCTGCTTCAGCTGCGTCCGATCAGGAACCGGCGCGGTCAAAGCGGCGGCTGGGACCGAACGGCGCGACATCAGGAATTCCAGTGCGCCGTCATTTGCCTTCATCATCCATGTACTCCAATCTCTGGCAGCTGGTCCCAACGACGGGGTCGCATTGTATCGATTCGCGAGGTGTAACCGGTCGGCTGAATTTTTTCGGAAATGTCGCGGCAAATGCAGAAACTTCAGTGCGCTGCGGCGCTGCCCTCCTCAAGCGCCGGGATCGAACACTGAGCGAAGATAAGGAAACAACGCCTTGAAAGCCCTCAACACGTCCCCCGCCCCTGAATCCGACGCTCTCAACAGACACTGCAATGACGGCCTGCTGCAAACGGATCCGGTTCCTGAAACGCTTGCCGGCTGCCTGACCAGTCATGACCGAAAGTTCAAAAGCGGCCGCCCCGAGGGGGAGCGCGCAGTCAATGTCCGAGACGCTCAGCGAAAACGGCTTCAATATCTTCCGCCGTGATCAGGGCATCGAGCCATGCGTCAAGCACCCCGGCTGCCGCAGCGCGAACCCTTTCGACGCACGCATGGGGCATGCCGCCGAATTTAACCCGCGCCTGTCGCAAAAACGTTTCGGCATCTCCTTCGGCCAGCCTTTCTTGCCGGCCCTGTTCCTTGCAGATCCGCCCGGCTGTTCCCACGATATCCTCCACTTCGTAAGGGTCTCTCCCCGCCTGCCTGAGCGCGGCTTCGATGCGCCCCGGCGGCAGGCTGACCTGTTCCACGACGGAAGCGGATACATAGCGCCCTGAATCATCAACGGCAATGCCCGCGACGAACATGTCGTCATCGCCGGAGCTCTCCCGGTTCGACAGCGCGAGGGCCAGAAAGCCCGAACGGATCCTGACGTCCAGCGACAACTTTTCGGGCGCGGTCCGCCCGAGATCCCGCAGCGTGTGACTGCCAAAAGAGCGGCCGAGCCGTTCCAGCCCCTCCGGCGCATCGATCATCTCCTGAACCGACAGCGGCGCGCTCCACGGCTCCCGCCCGCGATAAAAAACCACCGGAATGATCAACGGCAGCCGCCCGGCGGAGCCGCCGCCGTCCGTCTCCTTGGGCTGGAGCCCGACCATGTAACGCAGGAGTTGAAGCGGCGTCAGCGGATCGGCGCGCGCCTCATGCTCCAGCAAAACGCAGCCCCAGGCCCGGCCGCCGCCCTTGAGACGGATGCGGAAAATCGCGTCCGCCGGAAGACATTTCCGCAGCATATGGCCGGCGCGGTCGGGATCGGAGACCAGCAGACGGAAGAGAGCGTCGTGCCGGGCGGGCGGCAGGGTCACGTCGCAGCACCGCCGCCCGGCCCGCATCTTGCCCCGGCGGCATATCATCTGAAAGACTGATCAATTGCAGTTTCCCGCGGCCCGCGCTCGCCCGCCGCCGACCTGACCATGTCCGCCCGTTATGTCAAACCGCGGCTTCGGCCCGGCCAGCCGCGGTGAAGAAATTCAATATAACGGAGGCATCAGGACGGGCCATTCGCAAAACATCAAAATACCGAATGACCTGACACCAGGAATAAAAAGAACAAAGCCGCACATGGACGCAAAACGGCGAATCTTTGTGAAACCTTCGCAGTCGCGAAGCCGCAACCTTCCCACCGCTTTGATCCGGAACCGCCGCTGCCGGCCGCAAAGCTGTTCGCCGCGCTGCTCCGGCTGCCGTCCTGATCGTCGCGCGGCCGTCATTTCAGTTGCCGCAGAACCGCGGCCCGTCCGGAAAATGAGTATCACCGACACCGCTCAAAATGCGACCTGTTCCGGGCCTTTGAGGACGAGACGTTGCCGCGCTTCATCGGGCGCGGCGACGGTCATGCCGAGGTTTTCGATGATTTTTCGGATATGCCGGACTTGAGCCGCGTTAGACTCAGCCTTCATTCCGTGTCCTATGTAAAGGCTGTCCTCAAGTCCGACCCGGAGATTTCCGCCCATCATCGCCGCTTGGACGGCAAACTTCATCTGATTGCGGCCCGCGGCCAGCACCGACCATTCGAAATCTCCTCCGAATAATCTCTCAGCGGTCCGGTAGAGATGAAACAGATTGTCGAACTCCGCGCCCATACCGCCCATGACGCCGAAAACAAACTGTATGAAGAACGGCGGCTCAATCCAGCCCTGGTCAGCCGCCCATGCCAGATTGTACAAATGGCCGAGGTCATAACATTCGCATTCAAACCTCGTGCCGTGCTCCTGTCCCAGAGTTTTCAGGATATACTCGATGTCGGCGAAGGTGTTTCTGAAAATGAAATCTTTGGTGCCTGCCAGGTAATCAGGTTCCCAGCCGTGCTTCCAGGTATCGTGCCTCTCCAGCAAAGGAAACAGACCGAAATTGATTGAACCGAGATTCAACGAAGCCATTTCCGGACTTGCGGCGACGGCCGCCCTGAGCCTTTCTTCCCGCGTCATGCCCAGCCCGCCGCCGGTCGTGATGTTCACAACCGAACCGCAGCCGCGCTTAATTTCCGGCAGGAATTTGAAAAAAGTTTCCGGACGCGGGTCAGGTCGGCCGTTTTCCGGATCGCGCGCATGCAGATGCAGCACCGCTGCTCCGGCGTCAGACGCGCTGATCGCAGATTCGGCGATTTCCTCAGGGGTTACAGGAAGATGCTGCGACATTGTCGGCGTGTGAATGGCCCCGGTCACTGCACAAGTGATGATGACTGTCTTGGTCATTGAACTGCGCTCCGCGTCTGACTTTGGTTTACACGCGATCCATGCCGCGGCGCGACACCAAAATGCCACTCTGTTTATCACGCCGCTGTCATTCTGACTGCTGCTCTGCGGTTCGCTGCCTCCGCATTTTCAGCGGCGGCGGACGGACGGGGAAGATCCCGCAATGTCCGGGACCATCATTCCGGCAGCGGTTTTCCCGAAATTCAGCGAGGCGTCCGGATTTCCGGTTTTTGCCTGGACGCCCCGCAATTTCACAGAGACAACGCTTGCGTGTGGTGATATGCAGAATGAGTTATGATGGACATACCCTTTGACACACATGCCGAAGTCAAAAAGCTTGAGGCCAAGGGTTTCAGCTTGGAGCAGTCCGAAGCGATAACTGACACCGTGCGGACAGGAATCACGGGAGGAATCGCGACTAAGGCGGATATCGCACGTCTGGAGGCGGATATCGCACGTCTGGGTGAAAGAGTCGGCGAACTGGCGACCAAGAAAGAACTCGCGGAAGTGAAGAGCGACCTCCAATGGACAACAAAGATTGTCTGGCTCATTCTGGCGTTGCTGATCCTGCCTTGGTTGGAGCGGTTGTTACCGAGCATTATGCCCGGCGGCTGACCAGGATTCGCAGACACGCGAAGAGCTCCTTTTTCCGCGTCCGTTGCCGGATATCTCAAGGATGGAGCAAGAGCTTCAGAGTCGGCTGCATCGCATCCCGTTCGGAAGATGCCGCGCTGCGGCCCGGCGCCAAGCCCGCCTTCCGCCCCAAGGGCGGGAATTCGGATGTCCGTGTCTGGCCGCCGGACGAATTTCCGCACGATGGCGGAAGCCGGCAACCCCGCCGGTTCCCGCTTAAGCCCGCAGCCGCTGCCCGTAAGCGCGCGTATCCTGATTCCGTTTGCCGTTCGCCGCCGATCAGCCGGTCTGAGCGATCCGCAGCCCAAGTTCCCGCAACGCTTCATTCGCCGGCTCCGAGGGCGCTCCCAGCATGAGATCCTCGGCTCTTTGGTTCAGCGGGAACATCGTCACTTCTCGGATATTTTCCACATCAGCCAGAAGCATCACAATCCTTTCGATCCCGGGCGCGATCCCGGCATGCGGCGGCGCACCGAATTTCAGCGCGTTCACCATCCCCCTGAAGTTACGGTCGACAAAGTCACGGCTGCGCCCGGCGATTTCAAACGCCTTGTACAAGGTGTCGAGCCGGTGATTGCGGACCGCTCCTGATGAAAGCTCAACGCCGTTGCAGACGATGTCGTACTGGCAGCCGAGCACATCGAGCGGCTCCCGTGACTCCAGAGCCTCGATTCCGCCCTGCGGCATCGAGAATGGATTGTGCGAGAAGTCTATCCCGCCGTTTTCCTGGTCGCGCTCGTACATCGGAAAATCCACGATCCAGCAGAATTCATAACGGTCCCGCTTGATCAGCCCGAGGTCGCAGGCGATCCGGTCGCGCGCCTTGGCGGCGAAGGTTTCAAACGAATCAGGCCGCCCCCCCAGAAAAAACGCCGCGTCTCCTGCCGCGAGGCCGAGTTCGGCGCGCAGCCCCGCTGTCCGTTCTGGACCCAGATTCCTGGCCAGCGGGCCGGCTCCGGCGACATCGCCATCCTCCTGGCGCCAAAAAATGTAACCCATGCCCGGAAGGCCTTCACTCTGCGCGAAAGCGTTCATCCGGTCGCAAAACCGGCGGCTGCCGCCTCCGGGAGCCGGTATCGCCCGGACTTCATTTCCTTCGGTTTTCAAGAGCGACGCGAATATCTTGAAACCGGAACCGGCAAAATGCCGGCTGACGGTCCGCATTTCGATGGGATTGCGGAGATCAGGCTTGTCGGTTCCGTAACGCAGCATGGCATCACGGTAGCGGATCCGCGGAAACTCCGGAGTCACGTCCCGGCCTTCGCCGAACTCCTCGAAAAGCCCGCGCATAACGGGTTCGATGACCTGGAACACATCTTCTTGAGCGGCGAAGCACATCTCCATGTCCAGCTGATAGAATTCGCCGGGCGAACGGTCGGCCCGCGGATCTTCATCGCGGAAGCAGGGCGCGATCTGGAAATACCTGTCGAATCCCGCAATCACGGCGAATTGCTTGAATTGCTGCGGGGCCTGCGGGAGGGCGTAGAATTTGCCGTTGTGCAGTCTTGACGGCACCAAAAAATCGCGCGCCCCTTCCGGCGATGACGCGGTCAGGATCGGCGTCTGAAACTCCGTGAAGCCGTGTTCCGACATGCGGCGGCGCAGAGACGCGATGATGGCCGCGCGCAGCAGGATGCGGTTCCGCAAACCTTCCCTCCGCAGGTCAAGGAACCGGTATTTGAGACGGGTTTCCTCCGGATAGTCAGGTTCCCCGAACACCGGCAGCGGCAACTCTTCGGCCGAACTCAAGACTTCAAGATCGTCCACAAACACCTCAATGCCGCCGGTGGCCAGTTTCCCGTTCACCAGATGAGAGGCGCGAACCTTTACCACGCCGTCTATCCGTATCACGTATTCGGCGCGCAGCGCCTCCACTGCGGCAAAGACCCGACTGTCGGGGTCGGCGACAACCTGGGTCACGCCATAATGATCCCGAAGATCCACAAACAGCACGCCGCCATGGTCCCGGACCCGGTGAACCCATCCTGACAGTCTGACGGTCTCACCGGCATTCGCCGTGCGCAGTTCGCCGCAAGTGTGGCTCCGATAAGGATGCATGAATTGTCTCCTGGCCGTCCCGCCGGCCGAAAGGCCGCCTATCAAGGATTCGTCTGCAATAAGTCAAGTCCGGCCCGCGCTGTCAAATACCGGCGCGGAGGCGCGCGGCCGGGGTTCGAACCGGTTGACCGGGCCGAGATGACTTCCCCGGGCGGTTCATTGGCCGCATCAGCAGATCGCATGCCTTGGCCTGTCGTACCTAACTATTTGACATGCCCGGCCGGTGCCGACACAGTGCCAGGCAACGAGCGGTGAGAATGCTCACAGGAAGATTGAGATAATCGGCAGCCGGCAAGGCATGGCGGACGAACAACAACAGCGGATGGAGCTTATGATGCCGAAAGGCCTGCCGGCGCTCCCGCGGAAGGCCGCCCGTCAGGTGACAGCCGGGGTATTTTTCGTGCCGCGGCACCGGTATGCCGCGGCGGGATATACCCGGGCGTTGCGGGCCGGATTCGACCTGCTGAAACCGCCTTAACCGGCAGCGCAAGCCGGACCGACGGCAGACGATTCTTGACGATCTTCAACGGTTTGAAGCCGCGGGAGTTCGGGCACTCCCGGGGCGGACAATCGACGAAAATCCGCCATATTCGACGGCAAGGACGTGCCGCGCCGCATGCGCCTGTCGTCGGGGCGGCGGCCTTTCTTGATGGTCTTGAAGCCGGCTGCCGGGCCGTCATTCCGTCAAAGTCGAACCGCAGGCGGCAGCGTCCGCTGGATGAAGCCGCTTGTCCGACGCGTGATATCATTGAGAGTTTCCTCTGAAGAATCATTGTCGCGGGCAGCCGTCTCTCTCAATCCGTCACCGGAACGGCGACTGGCGCCGCTGCCGCCCGGCTGCAATCCTGTTTACGGCTCCGCAATTTACAGGAAAGGAGGCAAAAGCATATCGGCTTATGGTTAATGCAAGTCGCTGAGGGCCATGCGTAAGTAAGACGAACGGTTATGACGGTTTCATTCGCATTGCCGGCGTTCGGTTCTGCGTCGCCTTGACCGCAATTTCAAAACGTTCTCCAGCCCCGTGAAAAAAGACGGTAAGCCGGGCTCCCCTAGTAGTTGAACATGACAGGATTGATGATACGGGAGGTCTAGGAGAAGCAGCCGGAAGCTTTAAAATCGTTACATGTTTAGCGCGTCTACTTCGTTATTTTTATTCATCAATACAACAAAGACAGACTACTAGATTGAACGGACGCGACAGAGGCACACGGTCTTTCGACATTCCCAAGCCGACGATTGAAGACGACGCGCTGCGTGTCAAAGACATAAGCCGACTCAAGGTCCAGGACGTTCCCGAAGACATACATGCAGCCCGCGTCGGGGGATGTCCCGACTGGTGTTGAAACCCGCATGATCGATGCTGCCTGTCGGCTATCTACGCGGCTTCCCTGAGCCGGTCAAGCCGATCCTTTCGACGATGTTCGATGAGAGCCTGTTTGAGAACGGGCAGCTGCCTGTACGCCTTGATGCGGCGGAAACCCTTCCCGGCCGCTGTCATGCCGGCCGCGGGCTGTCGCAGAGCCATACCGGCGTTCCTCCAACGCTTCACGTTGCGGCAGACCTGCCGGACCGTGCTGTTCATCGATTCGATGATGTTCGTGCTCGCCAGCGACCGCCGCAGCTCTAACGGCAGGCCGAGCCGGGAGACGGTCAGGACTTCGTCCAAGCCCTCAAGTATCGACCGGGAGACGTCCGGAGCCTCCTGTTCGAACCGCTGAGCCAAGTCGCGCATCAGCCGTTCGGCCTTGTCGGCGTCATCAAGTTCCCACGCCTGCCTGAGCGTCCGCCGCACGGCGGCGTGATACTTCGCGGCGAGACGGTCGGTGATGTTGCGGCCCTTGTGAACCTGACAGCGCTGGATAGGGATATCCGCGCCGAAAGTGCACCGGACCGCCTTGCTGAGCGCCCCGGCTCCGTCGACGATGAACATATAACAGCCCTCCGGATCAAGCCCGCGCCCGATCAGATCATCAAGCAGAGCCTGCACGGTCGCGGCGTTCTCCGTCGCGCCCTCGATGACGACTGGGGGACGCTTACGCCCGGACGCGTCAATGCCGACCGCCCCGATCATCAGCAGACGGTCGCTCATATGCAGCCCGTCGATCTGAACCGCGACGAGATCAAGCTCAGACAGATCGGAAGTCATCCATTCATCAAATTTCGCCTGCGTCAGAGCCTTGAACCGGCGGGACACGGCTGATTTCGACAGCCCGCAGCCCGCCCCGCACGGAACCCCGGCCTCCGGAATCCTCACCGCCCGGCGGAACTTGCGGGTCGCTGCGCTGGCCGTCATCAAGTTCACCGACTGTCGGTCGAGATAGCCGTCCGCGGAGATCTCTTACCAGCTCGGCAGGGACATCTCCTTGCCCGCAGCCTTGCAACGGAGCCGGGGACGGTCGATGCCGACCTTGCCGCCGTGGAACCCGACCTGGGAGCGCGCATGGCACCAGCGGCGCCCCGGCTTGTCGGGAGAATGACTTTAACGTTTCCCGGCCAGCCGCTCGGCGTCCTCGTCCATCATCTGCCGCAGATACGCGATGCCCGTCGTCAGACAGAATTTCTCGAAACTCTCGGTCACGTCTTCGTACGCCTCTTCGACGAGCGCGTTGATGTTCGAAACGCTGGCGGAGGCGTGGGAGAATGTGCTGATGGTCTTCATGGCATTGCTTCCTTTTCTTCAAAAAATCCCCGGGCTGGTGCTCGGGGGAGAGGCAACACCGCCTGTATCAAATTCAACACCAAGTGGGACATCCCCCCCCCCGCGTCGTCAAAACACCAACACCGCTTCGGGTCGTGGTGCGATTCATTGTCCCCACGCAGGCACGGTTAAGCTCGGATACGCAACCCATCGGCATAGACATGGGGATCAAACACTGCGGCGTCCTGCAAACCAGCGAAACGATTGAATCGATCAAGCTGGACCGGCGGAAGATCAAACGCTGGCATCGGGCTCTCGCCAACGCCGAACGCGCTTCAACGCGAACACGAACGGGTCAAGATAAAGGATTGCGACAGGCTTCACGAATTGTCGGCGAAAATCGTCAAACAGCACAGCCCCATAGCCTATTGAGGATCTGGTGATCCCAAACATGGTGAAGAACCGACATCTGTCGCGGTCAATCGCAGAACAGCAATGGGGCCGGCTCGCGCAACAACTTTCCTACAAGGCTGAGAGCGCCAGCGAGGAAGTCGCGCAAGTCTGTCCTCACTGTGCTGGCCAGACTGCCATGCTTGCGTTCGCCGGCGGAAGATGCCGCTGAGTGTGCGTGGGTTCCGCTGCGAAGGCTGCGGTCTGGAAACGGACCGTGACGTTAACGCAAAGAACACCAGCCAACGCGGCATCGCGCTGGCAGCGTGGGAAATCGGCTCGTCGAGTCGTCCCGGCGTGTTCGAAAATTTCTTTCCATTACATGCCGCCGGGCTACCGGGGCAGACGGAACGATATGCGGTTGCGTCCGCGCAACAAGATATATAATTTCCAAAACTTGCAATCCGAGCGAAAAGCTGTATGCATCCCGCAGTCTGGACAAAAAGAAAAATTCAATGCAATTCGACACGCTTCAGATTTCGGAACAGTTAACTGATGCCGGGTTTGAGGAACCACAAGCGAAAGCCATCGCAGCGGTGTTGCGGACCGCAGTTGTCGAAGAGGTCGCGACAAAGGCGGACTTGGCCTTGTCCCGGTCGGAGATCAGAATGGAGTTTTCGGAGTTCCGGAATGAAATGCAGACGGAATTTTCCGATTTCCGGACCGAAATGCAGACTGACTTTTCCAATTTCCGGACCGAAATGCAGACCGGATTTTCCACGTTCCGAACTGAAATGCAGGCGGATTTTTCCACGTTCCGAACTGAAATGCAGGCGGATTTTTCCAGGTTCCGAACTGAAATTCAGACGGAGTTTTCCGATTTCCGGAATGAAATGCAAACCGATTTTTCTGAATTCCGTACCGAACAACAGTCGGACACGTCCCGATTCCGGGCTGAAATACAGGAAAAGATTGCCAATCTGGAACTTGCCTTAGAGAGACAAAAGATCTGGTTGATGAGCACTATTGTTGTCATGAGCGGCGCAATCATTGCCGCGGTTAAAATTCCTTGGCCATGATCTTCTGCTCAGGCAGCTTACCTGCTTTCGGGCGGGCGGCCCGGCATGTGACGCGCTTGAACGGGCATTGTCGTTCCCCCTCGGCACGGTCGATCGCGCCTGAGATGTGAAAACGGCGGCCCTGATATGCTGCGGCAGTTCGAGAGGTTGGAACGTGACGAAGAAATGGCCTTCGGCACCTGACGGCAAGACCCGGAAACCTGGAAATCCTGATGCCGTTTCAACAAATGAATCATATACCGGCCAGCGCGGGTTAAAGCGGAAATTTCGTCGGCTTGTCACCGGCCGGCTGCGAGACCGACTATCATGCACATAGGTCAGAGCCTGTTGATGATCACTCGGCCGCGATCAGACCAGCGGCCAGCTGGATCAACGCGGCGAAGCCGACATCGATCTTGTCATGCCGCGTCGCGGTCGCACGGAACTCCTAGACAGATCGCGGTCCTAATCCCGAACCCGCCGCCGATCCTGAAGGGGTGATCACCGCCTCGGAGCCGCGCTCCTCAAGCTCCTTCAGCAGCAAGCCGGCGTCGAACGCTGGGTCGGATGCTAAAGCTCCGAAGAGCAGACCGTCCATAAGCCGCGGCATCTCGACGAGATCATGCGTCTGACCGGGAAGAATCACGAGCCGCGCGGAGTAACCGAACGAGTCCGTGACCGCGGCGATCTCATATGAATCCAATCAAGGATAATTCCATTAGGTGTTATTCACAAGGGTTGTTCGGCGCGAAACCGCGGCAAACTTTCATTTCATCGCACATCCGAAGACGTGCTATCTTGTCGAGGAACCGATTGCATACGCTATGCTGTTTGCCGAAACGCGGCGGAGGGTCAAGCCGAGGAGCGCCCGTCCGGATACGCCGCAGGGCCGCTTCAAGGAACAGCCGATCATCCGCCGCGGCAGCGCCGGGGTCGGTCGCTTGGCCGGGAAGAATCGGTTCGATCTGTTGCCGCATTTTATCAGTCAGCATGGTTCTGTCGGCGTTCATTCATCTCTTTGCCCGTCTTGCCCGCGGCGCCGCTCCGGCGCTCATCAAGATGATTCCGGCAGCGCATTGCCCGAAGCGCAACCTCATTTGTCCACAGACCCTGACGCACATCATATTCTTCTCCATGAACGTTCGGAGAAATTGTCCGGTGCATCATGACCCCGTCTGCCGCTTCCGGCTTCATTGAAGTCAGGCGCCGGGTAACGCACCTCAGTCCTCCGCATCGGGCTTGTTGATCAGAGGTCATCGGCGACCGGCGGCAGCGGACGACTGACATGCGCAAGATAAGAAAGCCGATATCCGGGCTTCGCCGCAAGTTAAGGATCCCGCAATGGAAAATATCAGAATTCAGCGGACCGTCCCGCATCCCTTCGAACGGATCCTGGATTTTCCGCCTTTGACACGTCGAAGCGGGCCCGCCGGACCGGGAGTGAAACCGCGACTGTAACCCCGAACATCAAACTTTGTCCTGCGGGCGGAATGTGTTAGAGAATCTGTTTCCGGCGTGGCCGGTCCCATGGGAAAAACGAAGGCCGCAATTCGGCGGCTTGCAGGAACTCGGAAATGTGGAAGTCTTACTTCAGTCATCTAGCGAAAGCCGTTGTAAAGACCGGACAGCTGGAAGTCACTTTTCCTGACGGCGCATCAGAAGCTTTCGGCGAACCGCAAGAGGAGCCTGTCCGCATCCGCTTCAGAGACAATGCCGCGTTACGCGCCGTCTGCCTTGATCCCGACCTCGCTCTGGGCGAGGCTTACATGGAAGAAAGGCTGACGATTGAGGACGATGATCTCCGGGGGCTGCTGAAGCTGGCCATTCAAAACTTGCCGCAATCCAAAAAAATGCTGCCCCGCACCGCCATGGCAGCTCTGCGCAGGGGGTTTCGATTCATTCAGCAGAACAATCCCGTCGGCAAAGCGCAGGCGAACATCAAACACCACTATGATCTGTCGGACGAACTGTATGAGCTGTTTCTTGATGCGGACCGGCAGTACAGTTGCGCATATTTTGAGCATCCTGACGCCACCCTTGAGCAGGCTCAGGCAAGCAAAAAAAACCATATCGCGAAAAAACTCCTCCTGAAGCCGGGCTGCTCCGTCCTTGATATAGGCAGCGGATGGGGCGGGATGGGCCTGACGCTGGCGAAAGACCACGGCTGTCAGGTGACCGGCGTCACCCTGTCAACCGGTCAGCACAAAGTCTCCAATCTCCGCGCCATTGAAGAAGGCGTCGCGGACCGGGTGGAATTCGCCTTGATGGATTACCGTTCCGTAAAATCCACCTTCGACCGTATTGTTTCCGTCGGCATGTTCGAACATGTCGGCGCGCCTCACTACCGGGAGTTTTTCCGGCACCTCGGCCGGCTTCTGAAGGACGACGGCGTGGCCCTGCTGCACACGATCGGCCGCTCCCGGCCTCCAGGGGCGACCAACGCCTGGATAGCGAAATACATCTTTCCCGGGGGTTACATTCCGGCGATGTCGGAAGTCATGGCGGCTGTCGAGCATGAAGGGCTGATCGTCACCGACATCGAAGTCCTGCGGCTGCATTATGCCGAAACGCTGAAAAACTGGCACCAGAGATTCGCCGGCAGGATTGACCGGGCACGGGAAATTTATGACGACCGGTTCTGCCGAATGTGGCGCTTCTATCTGGCAGCTTCCGAAATGACGTTCCGCTGCGGCGGCGAGGTGGTTTTCCAGTTACAGATCGCAAAGCGCGTTGACGCGGCGCCGCTGACCCGCGACTACATGTACAGCGCGGACTGATCCGCCCGCCTGAGACGCTGCCCGCACAGCCGGGGCTCCGCCGCTTCTCCCGCGGCCGGCGCGTGGATCCGGCTGAGCTTGCGCCGGAAGGCGGGGACTCTATAAACGCCCCGGATGCGATCGCCGCCCCGCATGCGCGGGCTCACAGCAGGGACCCGCTCATGCCGAAAAGAACCGACATATCGTCGATAATGATTATCGGGGCGGGCCCGATCATTATCGGGCAAGCCTGCGAGTTCGATTATTCGGGGACGCAGGCCTGCAAGGCCCTGCGCGAAGACGGCTACCGGATCATCCTGCTGAATTCCAATCCGGCCACGATCATGACGGATCCGTCAATGGCCGACGCGACATACATCGAACCGGTCACGCCCGAATTCGTTGAGAAAATCATCGAAAAAGAGCGGCCCGACGCCCTTCTGCCGACGATGGGCGGCCAGACCGCATTGAACACCGCACTCGCCGCCGCGGAATCCGGCGTTCTGAGCGCATACGGAGTGGAACTGATCGGGGCCGGGACCGAAGCCATCCGCAAGGCCGAAGACCGCAGGCTGTTCCGAGACGCCATGGACGGCATCGGACTTGAAAGCCCCCGCTCCGTGATCGCCGACACGCTGGACGAGGCGCTGGCCGCGCTGGATGACGTCGGTCTGCCGGCCGTCATCCGCCCGGCCTACACGCTCGGCGGGACAGGCGGCGGCGCCGCATTCAACCGCGGCGATTTCGAACAGCTGTGCCGGGTCGGGCTGGAGACGTCGCCGGCGGGCCAGATCCTGATCGACGAAAGCCTGCTCGGCTGGAAGGAATTCGAAATGGAGGTGGTGCGGGACCGGGCCGACAACGCCATCATCGTCTGTTCCATAGAAAACATCGATCCGATGGGGGTGCATACCGGCGACTCCGTCACGGTCGCCCCGGCCCTCACCCTGACTGACAAGGAATACCAGAGAATGCGGAACGGCTCGATTGCCGTGCTGCGCGAAATCGGCGTCGAAACCGGCGGATCCAATGTTCAGTGGGCCGTGAATCCTTCGACCGGAAGAATGGTGATCATTGAAATGAATCCGCGTGTTTCCCGCTCCTCGGCGCTGGCTTCCAAAGCCACCGGGTTCCCCATCGCCAAGGTGGCGGCGAAGCTGGCGGTGGGCTACACGCTGGACGAACTGAGCAACGACATCACCGAAGTTACGCCGGCGTCCTTCGAACCCGCCATCGACTATGTGGTGACCAAAATCCCCCGCTTCGCCTTCGAGAAGTTCCCCGGGGCCAAGCCTGAACTGACCACGGCCATGAAATCCGTCGGCGAGACGATGGCCATCGGGCGGACTTTTCACGAAAGCATGCAGAAAGCTCTGGCATCTCTGGAAACAGGGCTGGCCGGCCTGGATGAGATCGCGATCGAGGGCGCGCCGGACAAAGCCGCCGTCATACGCGCCGTTGCCGTCCGCGCCCCAGACCGGCTGCGGCTGATCGCCCAAGCCATGCGGCACGGCCTGTCCGATCAGGAACTCCGCGCCGCGACGGATTACGATCCATGGTTCCTGGCCCGCATACGCGAAATCGTCGATGAAGAAGAAAATGTCCGTCGTCAGGGACTGCCGGACAGCGCCGAGGGCATGCGCCATCTCAAAATGATGGGGTTCACGGACGCCCGCCTCTCGGCGCTTTCCGGCCGGCCGGAAAGCGCCGTCCGGCAACTGCGGCGGAAGCTCGACGTAACGCCCGTGTTCAAACGCATCGACACCTGCGCCGCCGAATTCGAAGCGCAGACGCCCTATATGTATTCGACCTATGAAGCGCCCTGCATGGGCAGCGTCGAGTGCGAGTCCCGGCCGACGGACAGACGCAAAATCGCCGTCTTGGGAGGAGGACCCAACCGCATCGGCCAAGGGATCGAGTTCGATTACTGCTGCTGCCATGCCTGCATGGCTCTGAGCGAAGCCGGTTTCGAAACCATCATGGTGAACTGTAACCCCGAGACGGTTTCAACCGACTACGATACAGCTGACCGGCTGTATTTCGAACCGCTCACCTTTGAGCATGTCGCCGGAATTCTGGAGACGGAACGGCAGAAGGGAGAGCTGGCTGGCACGATCGTCCAGTTCGGAGGCCAGACGCCTTTGAAACTGGCGGCAGCGATCGAACAGGCCGGCTTTCCGATACTGGGAACTCCGCCGTCCGCCATTGACCGCGCGGAGAACCGCGAACAGTTCAAGAAACTGCTGGAAGAGCTGGATATTCTGCAGCCGCGCAACGGAACAGCCGGCTCCGCGGAAGAAGCGCAGAAGGTCGCGGAAGAAGTCGGCTATCCTGTCGTCGTGCGGCCGTCTTACGTGCTCGGCGGCCGCGCGATGGAAATCGTCCGGGATCCGCGGGACTTGGCGCGATACATACAGGAGGCCGTATCGGTTTCAGGCGACGATCCGGTGCTGATTGACCAGTTTCTGCCGGATGCCGTCGAAATCGACATTGACGCGCTTTCGGACGGACATGAATCGCATGTCGCGGGCATCATGCAGCATATCGAACTGGCCGGGGTCCATTCAGGAGACAGCGCATGCTCATTGCCGCCCTACTCGCTCGACCGGGCGACGATTGACGAGTTGAAAAGGCAGACGCGGGATATTGCGAAAGCCCTTGATGTGGTCGGACTGGTGAATGTGCAGTTCGCCGTGCAGGACGGAGCCGTACATGTTCTCGAGGTCAATCCGCGCGCTTCTCGTACCGTTCCTTTCGTCGCCAAGTCTATCGGATCGCCGATCGCCTCGATCGCCGCGCGGATCATGGCCGGCCAGAACCTGTCGGAATTTGATCTCCGGGACAGCGAACCGGAGCATTTTTCAGTCAAGGAGGCTGTGCTGCCGTTTTCGCGTTTTCCCGGCGCGGACGCGTTGCTGGGTCCGGAAATGCGCTCGACCGGCGAAGTCATGGGGCTGGATGACAGTTTTGAGCAGGCGTTTCACAAAGCCCAGCTCGGGGCCGGAATGGCGCTTCCCGATTCCGGCCAGGTTTTCATCTCCGTCAAGGACGGGGACAAAACCAGCGCCATGCTTGAGACCGCGGGCGCGTTCCATTCTCTCGGCTATTGCCTGGCGGCGACGCGGGGCACCGCCGGGTTCCTCCGCGGCAACGGGATAGAATGCAGGCGGATCAACAAAATCTACGAGGGCCGCCCCAACATCGCCGACGCGATCGCGAACGAAGAAATCGCTCTTGTCATCAACTCGACCGAAGGCAGACAGACGGTCGCGGACAGCATGACCATCCGGACGGCGGCCATTCTGGGAGGCGTGCCTTACTGCACCACCGCCGCGGCGGCGCATGTCATAGCGCGTGTTCTGAAATCGCGCGGACAGACTGAATTCACCGTGCGCACATTGCAGGACGCCGCCGCGTGAATTCCGGCACGCGGAAATCACATGGGCCCGCACACAGGCCGGGCTCGGCGGTCAGCCTGCCCGCATCTTTCCGGCAGGAGTCCGGCGGAGCTGATGAGCTTCAGGGCGCGGCGGTGATCCCGTCCGGCTTTTTTGAGTTCGCTGCGCATTGACTCAGCTTACCTTTCCTCAGCGGCCCGCGCCGGGTTGAGAGCCGATCGCCGGATTACGGCTGGATTCTCCGGCTCGGATCCGATCCGGTCGCGCAAATGACCTCATTCACCGTGACATCGAGAACCCCGCGCAGACTTTTCCCGACCGGCCGGCACTCCCGCGCACCCTTGAGAAAATGCTCCGGATCCCGTTTTTCGCTCATGGTGAAATACCGGGTTCCGGCGTTGCGCTTTCCCCGGATTTCACGGGGCGGCGAGACCCGGCTGCCGGTGTTTTCCAGCCAGCCGGCATCACAGCGGACAACGGCCCGCCGGGGTTCTTCATATGCCGCTTCATATCCCCGCGCAGCCTGCCCTGATCGCTCTTCAGGACGGAAACATCCCCGCCGCCGTCCTGATATTCCGCCGCTGATCCTTCCGCCCGGCGGCGGGAACGAGGCCGGGTCCGCCGGGACTCAGGCTGTTGAACCGGCCGGAAAAGGCATCACGGGCCAGCGCCCTGTTCTTCAGAAACCGGCCCGGCATGCCGAACAGCCGGGTACGCGTTCTGAGGAGGAGTTTATCGGTAATCGCCTTACCGCCCTGCAGGCGTGAATGCCCGGCTGCGCGTCGCAACCCGGCTTGACAAGTCGATTTTCGGGGACAGAGCCCGGCTAGCCCGTGTCAGCCGCGGAATCGGCCGGCAGAGGATCAAGGCCTGCGTATCCGCGCCCGCCGCCGTTTTTCCGCCCCTCGCGTATTCGGGCCGGGTGGGAGCCTGACGTAATCCGGGGGCGGTGAGGAAGGCCAGGCGGCAGGACGGCGGCGTTCAATCGTCCGCGCACGGGGCGGCGGCTTCTCCGCATTGCCGCGCGGCAGCGGCATTCACCGGATCTTGCGCAATGCGCTCAGGGGCTTTAGGGAGGGGCTTCCGCCGCTTGGAAATCAGGCGGCGGTTCACAGCAACAGATACTGCAGAATCCAGAACTATGAAAACTCTTTCAATGCTTGAGTCGGCGGCCTTCGGGAAACGCGACTGTAATACTGCCCCCCCCCCGCAGGGATTCCCTCGATAACCGGCTGACCGCCGGGCGCTGCCGGCTTGCGGCCGCCGGCGCCGCCCTCGCCGCCCTGACGGCGATCCCGCCGGCCGCCTTGGCGCAAACCTGCACTCCCGCCGGCTATACGGGTACGCTGCCTGCTGTCACCTATGACGGCCCCACGGCAACTATTGCCTGCACTACCCTGACCGGCGGGCTGGAGATGACCCTCGGGGCTGGCCTCACAATAGGCACGGAGGCGTCGCCGGTTGAAGACAGGGGCGTTTATGTCGGCGGCCAAGACGCCGGCGACAAAGACATCGCCGTCATGGGCGGCGGCACGATTTATGCAGACCACAGCGGCTTCTTCTTGGAGCGCGACGGGACGGGCCTGCTCAAGCTGGAATTCACGAAGGGCAAAATTGTCTCCGGGGGCAGCAGCGCAGGCTTCGGCATTCGTCTCAAGCACAGCGGCGAAGCGGGCAAGGAAGCGATAGGCATTCGTATCGTCTCGGGCGCCGACATCGACCTTTCGGCGCATACAAGCAACGGCAAGCGCGGCATCCATGCCACGACGACGACGGCGGACCCGACCGCTGTGATTCCGATCGAGATCAGGGTCACCGGCGGCACCATCGACGTAAGCGATCCCTCAGGCAGCAGCCCGACTGCCGGCGGCGCAGCCGTCAAAGCGGAGCAGTTCGCCAAGGGCGATATCGCCGTCACGGCGGAGAAGGCGGCGATGCTCGGCACGAAGGAGGCCGTCGCCGGCGCTTACGGTATCGAAGCCCGGGTGAGGGCCGGCGGCGAAGGCGACATCACGATCACGCACCGGGGCGGGATTCACGCCGGGACCGGGATATTCGCGCACAGCGATTCCACATCGGCCGAGAAGGGTGACATCACGGTCACGACAGACCCCGGCAGCATGATCGCAGCGAAAAAGTTCAAGGAGTACGACTATATCTATGAAGAGGGCATCTCAGCCACTATCGCCCAAGCCGCCAGCGCCGGCGACATCACGATCGCCCATAAGGGGACAATAGAGGCAGGTGGAACAGGAATCCGCGTGAGCAACGACGGAAAAGGCGATGTGACTGTCACGACCGGGAAAGACAGCAAGCTCATCGGCGGCGATGACGAGCATGGAATTTTTGTCACAACAGGATCCGAAAACGAAGGGAACTTAACGATCACCCACGACGGGTCGATAGAGGCGGACAGAAGCGGAATCTACGCATATAACGACGGAACGGGCAGCGTGACCGTCACCACGGGAGCGGGCAGCAGGATCATCGCGCGGGGAGAAGAGGAGAACGACAGCGGCATCCGCGCCGGGCCGTGGGGCGCGGCTTCCGCCGCCGACGTCACGATCACCCACGGCGGCGAGATCACGGCGAAGAGCACCGGCATCAATGCCTTCAACCGCGTCGCCTCCGCCGGGGGCACCGGCGCGATAAGGGTCACGACGGCTGAGGGGAGCAAGATCACCGCCGAAAAGCAGGGCATCCTGGTCCGGCACGAGGGAACCGGCGCCTTCGATGTCGCCGTCCGCGGCATGGTCACGGGGGACAGCGCGCATACGGGCGGCAGCGACACCAAATACGCCGGCGTGCACGTCTGGGTCGAGGAGGACGACATCACGGCCGGGGGCGGCGGCACGATCGCTGTCGGCTCCCGGGCGCATGTTCACGCCCTGTCCGGCGACGCGGTCCGCGCAGACGGCCATGCGGGTCCGGTGAAGATCATTCTGGAGCTGGACAAAGACGGTTTGACAGGCCATCTGGAAGGCAGGATCCTGAATCCGGAGGAGGAGAGGAAGAAGGACAGCGACACGACGACGGCGCAGGCGGAACTGACCTTCCACACCCGCGCCGGCACGGACGATGACGCGCCATTGACCCGTCTGACGGCGGATGACGCCGTGAAAGGGATCGTCCACCGCCGCAAGGTGTCGGACGGCATCTCTGACGAAGTGATCAAGGCCCAACTCCAGACGACGCTCGCCGAAAACGGCAAACCGGCTTGGTATGAGTTCATCGATCTCCCGGCGGTTCAGCGTCTGTACCGGGACCGTGCGCGGCTGTACGAGACGCTGCCTTCGGTGTTGCTGGATCTGAACGCCCGTCCGGGCAGCGGAACCGGGATGTGTGAAGGCGGCGCCCGGGCGGAGGTTTCCATGAGCGAAGGCGAGCGCATGGCTGAGAGTTCGACGACCGCCGCGGGCTGGAAAAAGCGGGCCCTCGGCTGGGACATGAAGCGGCGGGTTGTGGAGGCCGGCTATGATTTCCCCGCTGACGGGAGTCTGTGCGTCGGTTTCAGGGCCGGGCGGCGCACGGTCAAGGCCGATGTCATGCGCGGCGGCGGCATCAAGGCCGAGGCGACCGGCGGGGCGGTGACGCTGGGCTGGCGGCCGGACAGCGGCGTCGATGTCAGCTGGCGTCTGTCGTATTCGCGTCTGCATGACATCGAACTCAGCCCCGCGGGCGGCGGCGCGGTGATCGCGGCGCCCGGGGGCGGCGGCGTTTCCGTCAGTGTCGCCGCCGGCAAGCGGATGGAATTCCAAGGAATGCAGGTGACGCCGCGGGCCGGTTTCGAGTTCTCATCCGTGGAGACCGGAGGTTTCACGGAGCCGGCCGCCCTGGACGGGGCCGGCGAAGTGTCGGATGTCAGAGCCGGCAGCCTGAAAGGGACGGTCGGGGCGAGGATCGACATGGCGGCCGGGGAGGCCGGGACGCTCTGGGCGGCGGCGGATGTGGAGCACGATTTCAAGGGCGGAACGGATATCACGGTCACCGGGGCCGTCCTCGAGGCGGAGATGAAGCCGACCTGGGGCAGACTCGGTCTCGGCGGGGAGTTCAGGCTGAGCGATATGATAACGGTGTCGGGCGGCGCGCACTACGCCGCGGGCGGCGGCGGGAACAAGGACCTCGGCGGCTCTCTGGCCCTGAACGTGAGTTTCTGACCGTGGAACCGAAGGCCGCCGGGGGCGGGGATGTTCCCGCGCTGAAGGACCGTCAAGGCAAGCCGCGCGGGGATGCGGAGCGGCATACGGAGAACCCCGGCGGCATTGAAAACATCCGGTAACTAGTCAGGTACCCGGCAAGCGTCCCTGAAGGGGGCATCCGCCGCCGGCGGTCATTGGAATGTTTTTCAGAGGAACGGGATTCAGGAGCGGAGCTCCCTCAGGAATCGGCCAGCCGGAGTTTCAGGTCCTCCGGATCCGCCCGGAGCGCGTCAAGGACGGGCCGGCCCTGCTTGCGGGCGGTCTCGATCAGCGTCCGCAGCGCCGCATGGTTGCGGGCGCCGCGCTCGCTCCGATAGCAGCCGGATATTTTCAGATATGCTTTCAGCATCCGCAGGTCCCGCTCGGCTTGCTCATTCGTCGCCGGCACCGCCGGGTTCCGCGTGAACATCAGGACGCCCGCCCGATGATCCCGCAGCCGCAGAACGAGGTTGAGGCCTTTGCGCTTTTTCCGTCTCCCGCGCCGCTTCCGCTTCCCGCCGGCCAGCGGCGGCAGCGCTTCGTGCCAGGCGACGGCGTCGGCGACGATCCTGTCATATTCTTTTTCGATCCGGTCCGCCGCCTCCGCGGACAGCGGTTTCCCGGCGCGGGCCGCCTCGTTGTCCTCATGCACGGCGCTTTGAAGCAGCTTGCTCATCTCCGCCGACCAGGCCTCGCCGTGAAACTCCGTCAGAGCTTCAAGTTCCCTCAGGATGTGAGGGATGCAGTGCGCATGGCTCACCCCGGCTATATTCCAGCAGGGTTTCCAAAAATCATGAACCGCGATGCCGGTCGCGCCCATGGCTGCATCGCCGCGGCTTTCGCCGAGACGGAAAAAACTGAGAAGCTCCGTGCAGACGACGTGTATCCAGCGGAGCTTGCCGTCGACGCGGACCCCGGTCTCAGCTGTGTGCTTGACGGCGGCCCTCGCCGCCGCCGCGCCGACATGCCCGGCGAAGTCGGAAAACCTCCCGGCGCCGCTGTCGAGCAAAGCGGAAACCGTTCCCGGAGACAAGGATGCGCCGAACAGGTCTCTCATCGTCCCGACTGGCCGCCGGCGCGGGATCATCTGCGCCGCCGACAGGTAACGCACCGTCGAACGCACCCCCGGACCGTACTGCGCCGGGGCCTTCACGCCCTCCGGAAAGCGGCCCGCGCTCACCGCTCCGCAGCCGGAGCAGACCGCCCTGTGAACCCGGTGTTCAACGATCTCAAGCGCAACCGGCGGGATGTCCGCGACCTGCCGCCTGACATACCCCTCCGATGCCGCACCGGCGAGGGACGCGCCGCATCCGCGGCAGGTATCGGGATGATGATCCTCGACCCTGTCCGGGGTCTCGACAAGACTCATCGTCGTTCCCTTATGACCGGGCTGCCCGCCCGGCCTCCGCCCCGACGAAGCTTTTTTCTTCGGCGCCGGCTTGGAAAACCCGTCGCTCGACGGCGGCTTATGACTGTTGCCGCTGTTCATTACTAGCCGCCGCTCAAGCTCGGAAACGCGACCCTGCGCAGCCGCAAGCGCCGCGGCGGCTTCATCACGCTCGTCAGCGATCGCGTCACGCTCGGCAACGGCAGCATCGCGCTCGGCAACGGCAGCATCACGCTCGGCGGCAATCGCGTCACGGTCGGCGACAGCCGCGGCAAGTCCCGCCTTGAGACCGGCTCGGCCGAAAAACGGATCGGCGGTCCTGTCCCGCGCCGCCGCCGGAATGCCGCCGGTCATCGGACCCGCTCCGCTGAAAAATGATCTGAACTCATACCCTGCGTATCCGCGGCTTGCGCCGTTCCGCTCAATGTCGTTTCTTAATTTCTTGACGAAGGATTCAATCACACGGACAAAACAGAATCAAGCGAAAAAATCTACCTGACTAGTTACAACATCCGGTTCTCCGGGACGCGTAAGGAGAAGGGACACAGCCGAATCGACACCCGGCGGGCCGCTGTCCGCTGTGATGCCGGCCGGCTGAAAAGCCGCTGTCGGATCCGTCTCGTCGACCCGGGAAATCCGGGGAAAGCGCAGCCCCGGAAACCGGTGTTTCATCATGAGCGGGAAACGGGATCCGGAGCGTTTTCTCAAGGGTGCGCGGGAGCGCTGGCCGATCGGGAACAGTCTGCGCCGGTTCCTCGGCTTCACGATTAACGAATACCATCCGTGCGACCGGACAGGACCCGGGCCGGGAAAACCGGACATGATGCGGCGGCCGGCTCTCAACCCGGCGCGGGTCACGACGGACAGGCAGGCTGAGTCGATGCGCGGCGGACTCAAGAAAGCCGGCTGGTATCACCGCTGCGCCCTGAAGCTCGTCAGCTCCGCCGGACTCCTGCCGGAAAACGGGAATTCTCAAAAGCGACAACCCTAGGGCATGCCGCATTTCAACCGCGGCCTGTCCGCTCTCGGCTTGCGTCTCCGGCTGGTCATACCCGGTTCGGCGCCGCGCCGCCTGAGAAAAACGCTCTCAGATTATCCAGAGCCATGAAGCCCATGGCTTCCCGGACTTCCAGAACCGATGTTCCAAGATGCGGAAGAAGAACGGCATTGTCCAGCCGCGACAGCCTCTCCGGAACCTGCGGTTCGAACTCGTAGACATCAAGGCCCGCGCCGGCGATTCTCTTTCCCTCAAGCGAATTGATCAGGGCCGATTCATCAATAACGTCTCCGCGCGAGACATTGATCAGAAACGCGTGCCGCTGCATGGATTCGAGCAGTTCCGCATTCACCAGATGATGTGTGGCCGGACCGCCGGCCACGGTGACGGCGACGAAATCCGCCGTCTCCGCGACCGCCTTCGCCGACTCAAGCTGCTCCGCCGGAAACGGCAGGTCCTTTTTTGCAGATCGGCTGCAAAAGACCACCTTCATGCCGAATCCGAAATGGCACCGCCCGGCCACCGCCCGGCCGATTCTTCCCATGCCGATGATTCCCAGCGTCTTGCCGGTGACCTGGCTGCCGAGCAGCTGGGTCGGCTGCCAGCCTTCCCAGAGGCCGGAACGCGCCAGACGGTCTCCCTCGACTATGCGGCGGGCTGAAGCCAGAATCAAAGTCACCGCGATGTCAGCGGTCGCATCTGTCACCGCGCCGGGCGTATTGGTCACGACGATGCCGTGCCACTCGGCCGCGGCAATATCGATATGATTGTATCCGACGCCGAAATTGGCAAGAATCCGGCATCTGAGCCGTTTCGACGATGCGAACGCCTCGGCGGAAAATCCGTCTCCGAGGGACGTGACCGCGCCGTCGAATGTCCGCAGACACTCTTTCGCCTCGTCAACAGTGAGCGGCAGCGCGGCATCCCTTTCCTCAGCGTCAAACTCTGACCGGGCCGCCTTCATGACCGCATCCGGCAGACGCCGGGAAATCAGAATGCGTTTTTTCGCCATCAATACAGTTTTCCGCCGTCCGGAACCTCCGAGTCAGGCGTAATCAGGACGACTTCGCCGTCTTTGCCGGGCACGCCGAGGACCAGGATTTCCGACATGAATCTGCCGATCTGCCGCGGCGGGAAATTAACCACCGCTAGAACCTGCCTGCCGACAAGTTGCCCGGGTTTGTAATTGGCGGTGATCTGCGCCGAACTCTTGCGCGTGCCGATATCCCGGCCGAAATCCACCCACAGTTTGCATGCCGGCTTGCGCGCTTCCGGAAAGTCCTCGGCCCGGACCACTCTGCCGACTCGGATGTCCAGTTTCTGGAAATCGCCGTAGCTGATCTCATCCATTCGGGCCGCCCAGTTCCCGGCTGCGTTCGGCAGCCGCCCTTACCGACCGGGATATCACCCCCCCAAGGCCCGATTCCTTGTCCATCAGGAAATTCAGGGCCGCCTCAGTGGTCCCTGCCGGAGACGTGACATCAATGCGGAGCTGTGACGGGCTGCGGTCGGACTCCGCGGCAAGTCTTCCGGCTCCCGCGACCGTCGATACCGCCAGTTTAAGCGCCAGTTCCCGCGGCAGGCCCTGTTCTCTCCCGGCCCGCGCCATGGTTTCAATCATGTGGAACACATACGCCGGACCGGAACCGGAAAGAGCGGTCACGGCGTCCATCTGGCTTTCGCTCTCAAGGCGGACCGTCTCGCCGACGGCTGACAGCAGATGTTCCGCAAGCGCAAGATGACCGGCGTCCGCCCGGCTGCCGCCGACCATTGCGGAAATTCCGCAGCCGATGGCCGCCGGGGTGTTGGGCATGGCCCGGATCACCGGCGCGCGCGGGCCGAAAGCCCGGCTCAGGAAGTCAATCCGGATGCCGGCGGCGATCGACAGAACCAGCGTCCTGCCGCCGCCGAGCGGCGCCGCCTGTTTCACCGCATTCGGAAGAATCTGCGGTTTGACCGCGATGACGCAGACAGCGGGCGGACACTCCGGCAATTCCTCATTCAGTGAAACAGAAAGCGATTGAAGCCACGGCGACGGTTCGGGTTCAATAACACGGACCGATTCCGCACGGATTCCGCCGCTGATCCAACCTCTCAGCAGAGCGGAGCCCATTTTGCCGCACCCCAGAAGCAGGATGCCGCGTTCGTTCAGTTCAGACCGCATCACTGGGAACCATAACGGCCCGCCGTCTGCGGCTCAGCATTCGCTGACCGGCTCAATTACTGCGGCTTTGACGGCCGAGTCCGCGTCTTTGCCGCCGTAAGCCACCATCTGAAACGCGGGATAAAACCGTTCGCACTCGGAAACGCAGGTTTCAAGCAGTCTCCGCACATGATCAAGGGTCATATGCGCACCGCCGCCCAATAACTGGCCGCAGCCGAATACGAACACCTCTTCCTCGGTGTGAGCCGTGAACGATCCGAACGGACACAGTTGATTGGCGTGATTGACGACTTTGAGAATCTGTTCCGGGGCGCTGTCTCCGAGTTTCATCTCAAACCCGGACCGGACCGTCAGCATTCCGGAATCTTCAACCAGACTGACGGCGATTCTGTAGAGCCGCCACATGCCTTCGAATTCGATGACGAGACGGTCGGCTCCGTCCCGGGCGCACGCCAAACCCATACTGACCGCCAGCGCCTCGGCCAGATCGATCGGATGGCTGAACTCCTCGGCGAAATCGAACTCCGTCTGATCCATCCATATCCCCGCAAATTCTGCAATGGATTCGGCGTATATCCACTACAAGCTGATGATTCGCCCACAATTCGGTGAAGCGCGCGCCTGCGATGCCACGTATAGTGGCACAAGTTCGGCTGAGGTTAAAGACATAATTTCCGCTGCCCGCAGAATGCCTTTAGCGAATTGTCTGTGAACTCCTGCGCCGCACGCTCACGGACGTCCGCGGCATCCCGCGCTTCCCGCCCTGCCGGGCGCGGCGGACGGAAGGTTCCGCCCGCGCCGTCTGTTCCGGAGAACGGTCCGCCCTGTCATGGCGGACCGGAGAACGTCCGGGCTATTCTGAATCCGGTTTCTCGTCCGGGCAGCATTGATCCGCCCGTTCCGCGGCGGTCTCAAGCCGCTCGATTCTGCGCAAGAGAGATTCGTTTTCTTCGCGCGCCTTTCGAGCCATCAGCAGCACGGCTTCGAATTCTTCGCGCGTCACCAGATTCCGGTCGGCGACCCACCGGTCGAACCAGCTGTTCAATCCGGTCTCGAATTCCTGCTTGGCATCCTGAGCCACGCCCATCGCGTTGGTCATGAGCTGCGCCAGATCTTCGAAGACTTTTCCTTTGGTTTGCATCGGCGGCCTCAGATCGTATGATGATTCCAATATATGGTTGCCGATCCGGCATTCCAAGTTTTGCCGGCGGGACGGGCGGCGATAAGTCATGATCCTTGCGGTTCCTCTTCCGGCGTTCAACCCTGAAATCATCTCGTTTGAAATCGCGGGCGGCAATTTCGCCGTCCGCTGGTACGCGCTCTCTTACATCGCCGGTTTTCTGATCGCGTGGCGCTGGTTCATTTCAATGATGGAACAGCCGGGCCTTTGGCCCGGCGAGCCGCCGATGGGCCGGGCCGCTGCCGACCGGCTGTTGACCTGGATCATAATCGGGGCGATTCTCGGCGGCCGAACAGGCTATGTGCTGTTTTACAACCCTTTGCACTATCTTGATAATCCGCTCGGAATTTTCGCGGTCTGGCGCGGCGGCATGTCATTCCACGGCGGCTTGGCAGGTCTGATCGCGGCGACGGTCATCTTTTGCCGGCTGAATCGCTTACCAGTCGCCAGCGTCGGAGACGCCATCTCGGTGACCGCCATGCCAGGGCTGTTTCTCGGCCGCATCGCTAATTTCATCAACGGAGAACTCTGGGGCGAGCCCTCGCGGCTGCCGTGGGCCGTCATCTATCCGCAGGGTCCGGCATCGTTCTGCCCTGACGGGTGGACAGGCGTCTGCAGCCGCCATCCGTCCCAGATCTACGAGGCGCTTCTCGAGGGCGCGTTTCTGTGCGCCGTATTCGCTTGGCTCGCCTACAGGCGGAACGCGTTCAAAGTTCCCGGACAGGTGACGGGCCTGTTCTTCGCCGGCTACGGCGGAGCGCGGACATTGGCCGAACTGTTCCGGGTGTCTGACTCGCAAATGAAGTCCATCGATAACCCTGAAGGGTACGCGATCCAATTCGCAGACTGGGGCCTGAGCATGGGGCAGACCCTGTCCCTGCCCATGATCGCCCTCGGGACCGGAATTTTCATTTGGTCACGGTTGCGGCGGCAGTGACACTGAAAGCCCGGCTTGCGGCCCGGATACGCGCGGACGGGCCGATTCCCGTTTCAGACTACATGTCCGCCTGCCTCTTTGACCGTGAATTCGGCTACTACAACCGTGCGGACGCGATCGGACAGCGCGGCGCGTTCACAACCGCGCCGGAAATTTCGCAGATGTTCGGCGAACTGATCGGCGTGTTTCTGGCGCAGTCCTGGGCGGATCAGGGGCGGCCGTCACCGTTCACCGTAGCCGAACTCGGACCGGGGCGCGGAACCATGATGTCAGATATTCTGCGGGCGGCCTCCAAACTGGACGGGTTCCGTGAATCCGCGCAGCTGGTCCTGCTGGAATCAAGCCCGGCGCTGCGGGATGCGCAGCGCAATGCGCTGTCCGGGCATGACCCGATCTGGATCGAGCACATCGGAAATCTCCCGGACCGCCCCTTGTTCCTCGCGGCCAATGAATTTTTTGACGCCCTCCCGATCCGTCAGTTCCGCCGGACCGAATCGGGCTGGAATGAAATCCGTGTCGGGCTCGGACCCGGGGGCTTGGAATTCCAAGATGTTTTCTGCAGCGATGCGGCTGCGCCGCGGAGCCGCGGCCATGACACGATGGAGGGTGATATCGTTGAGATCCGGCCCGCAGCCGCGTCGATAGCCCGGGTGATTTCCAGAATCGTCGGAAAATTCGGCGGTGCGGCTCTGCTGGTCGATTACGGCGGAGAAAAGTCGCTGGGAAACACTCTGCAGGCAGTCAAGGACCATGCGTACATATGCGCGCTGGCTGAACCCGGAAAGGCCGACATCTCGGCGCATATCGACTTCGGGGAGATCCGGACTGCCGCAGACGGCTCAGCCTGCGCCGGCCCCCTTCCCCAAGGCGTCTGGCTTGAACGGATGGGCATCACGGAACGGGCGCGGGTTCTCGCCCGGGAAATGGAAGGCGGGACGCTCCGCCAGCACACCGCGGGCTGCCGCAGGCTGATTCATCCGGATGAAATGGGATCTCTCTTCAAGGTCATGGCCCTCTATCCGCGCGGAGCGCCTTTGCCGCCGGGATTCGCCGCATGAATCCGGAATTCAGCGTCTCAGCAGAGCTCCAGCCTTTCCGGCACGGGTTTTTCGCGCGCGTCGGCGGATCGTCGGAAGGGGACTACGATAGTCTCAACTGCGGTCTGAGCACGGATGACGATCCCGGCCGCGTCCGTCTTAACCGCGCGAAAGCCGCGCGGTCGCTTGATGCGGACCCGCGGAAATTGTTCACGGGCCATCAGGTCCACTCGGCAAAAGCCTCCGTTATCAGGGACACGCCGCCGAACGGCCCGATCAAAGCTGACGGACTTGTCACGAAAGTTCCGTCCATCGCCATAGGAGTCCTGTCGGCCGACTGCCAGCCGGTGCTTTTCGCTGATCCGGAATCCGGGGTGATCGGAGCCGCCCATGCCGGCTGGCGCGGGGCGCTGGCCGGGATCATCGAGAACACTGTTGACGCCATGATCAATGAGGGAGCCGGGCGCGGGCGCATCAGGGCCGTCATCGGTCCGGCGATCAGCAAGGACAATTATCAGGTCGGCCCGGAATTTCAGGAAGAATTCATCGGCAAAGACCCGGAAAGCGAACGCTGCTTCGGCCGGGATCGCCAAGGAAGGCTGGTTTTCGATTTGCCGCGATACGGACTGATGCGACTCGCCCGGGCCGGCATCCGCAACCGGAAATGGATCGGACACTGCACCTATGCGGACAGTGAAAGATACTTTTCGTACCGTCGCGGTCGGCACGAAAACCGTACCTCGACCGGGCTATTGATCTCGGTCATTGTCGTATGAAGCCACAAAATCCGGCTGCGTTCTTTGCGGACAGTTTTCAGCAGCCGCCGTGGAACAGCATCCGGTTCGCTGATGAAACTATGAAATGCATCACCGGAGCCAGCCGGCGGCCGGGATTCAGCGATAGCCGGCTCCGCCCCGCCTCTTCTCGGGGCCGCCGTCGACGCCTCAAGGAAAACCTCCGACGGGGGCCGACAGCCCAAGCAGCTCCAGAGGGCGTTCGTTGAGCTCGTCCCGCACCCTCCGGACCTCAGCGGGAGCTGCTGCCCGGACGTCCGTCGGCTTCAGAAGCTGTTCCCTCGCCAAGCTGCTCGTATACCCGCTCACCCGCCCCCGCTGTGAGCGGCACGGGCGGGCGAAATGAAATCCGGCAACCTGAAGGTTTGTCCGGTCTCCTGCCGTTCAGCGGACCCGGTGCGCGCCGCCTTGCGCTCCATTATCATCCAATCAGAATTTCAGGGGATGTCCCACTTGATGTTGAATTTGATACAGGCGGTGTTGCCTCTCCCGCGAGCATCAGCTCGGGGATTTTCTGAAGAAAAAGGAAGCAATGCCATGAAGACCATCAGCACATTCCCCTGCGCCTCCGCCAGCGCTTCGAATATCAACGCGCTCGTCGAAAAGGCGTACGAAGACGTGACCGAGAGTTTCGAGAAATTCTGTCTGACGACGGGCATCGCGTATCTGCGGCAGATGATGGACGAGGACGCCGAGCGGCTTGCCGGGAAGCGTTACAGTCATTCTCCCGACAAGCCGGGGCACCGCTGGTGCCATGCGCGTTCCCAGGTCGGGTTTCACGGCGGCAAGGTCGGCATCGACCGTCCGCGGCTCCGCTGCAAGGCTGCGGGCAAGGAGATGTCCCTGCCGAGCTGGTAGGAGATCTCCGCGGACGGCTATCTTGATCAACAGTCGGTGAACTTGATGACCGCGAGCGCAGCGACCCGCAAGTTCCGCCGGGCGGTGAGGATTCCGGAGGCCGGAGTTCCGTGCGGGGCGGGCTGCGGGCTGTCGAAATCGGCCGTGTCCCGCCGGTTCAAGGCGTTGACGCAGGCGAAGTTTGATGAATGGATGACTTCCGATCTGTCGGAGCTTGATCTCGTCGCGGTTCAGATCGACGGGCTGCATATGAGCGACCGTCTGCTGATGATCGGGGCGGTCGGCATTGACGCATCCGGGCGTAAGCGTCCCCCAGTCGTCATCGAAGGCGCGACGGAGAATGCTGCGACCGTGCAGGCTCTGCTTGATGATCTGATCGGGCGCGGGCTTGACCCGGAGGGCTGTTATCTGTTCATCGTCGACGGAGCCGGGGCGCTCAGCAAGGCGATCCGGCGCGCTTTCGGCGCGGACATCCCTGTTCAGCGCTGCCAGGTTCACAAGGGCCGCAACATCACCGACCGTCTCGCCGCGGAACATCACGCCGGCGTGCGGCGGACGCTCAGACAGGCCTGGGAACTTGATGACGCCGACAAGGCCGAGCGGCTGATGCGCAGCATGGCCCGGCGTTTCGAACAGGAGGCGCCGGATGTCTCCCGGTCGATACTTGAAGGCCTGGACGAGGTCCTGACCGTCTCCCGGCTCGGCCTGCCGTTAGAGCTGCGGCGGTCGCTGGCGAGCACGAACATCATCGAATCGATGAACAGCACGGTCCGGCAGGTCTGCCGCAACGTGAAGCGCTGGAGGAACGCCGGCATGGCTTTGAGACAGCCCGCCGCCGGCATGACAGGGCCGAGAAGGGTTTCCGCCGCATCAAGGCGTACAGGCAGCTGCCCGTTCTCAAGCAGGCTCTCATCGAACATCGTCGAAAGAATCGGCTTGACCGGCTCAAGGACGCCGCGTAGATAGCCGACCGGCAGCATCGCTCCTGCGGGTTTCAACACCAAGCGGGACATTCCCGTTCCGAGTCCTCAGAACTCCGAAAACAAAGATGGGAAACAATCAGCATGATCAGGACGGTTAAACAGGCCTGCCAATTCAATCCTGACATACAAGATTACCGCATGAGCCAGGGCATTGAGAATCTAGCGGATCTGATTAATGATCAGGGGGATGGCCGAGAGTTCTTTTGCAGAAACCATGTCACTAACGGCATGGAACAACTCTTCCGTGAAGGCATGCTGCGCTTATCCGGCAAATCAGACCAAGCGGTGTTCGAGCTCACCCAAGCCATGGGTGGCGGCAAAACCCATATGATGATTGCCTTAGGACTGCTGACTCGACATGACCATCTGCGTTCCGAGGTACTCCCCTCTGATCTAAATGACCGCTTGGATTTCGGCAAGGCGCGCATCGCTGCATTTAATGGGCGCAACAACCCGGACAACTACATCTGGGGTGAAATTGCCACACAGCTTGGTGAGGAAGAAGCCATCCGGCCGTATTGGGCCTCTGGCCCGAAGGCAGCAGATCAGCAGAAGTGGAAAGAGATTATCGGCGATACCCCCACGCTGATCCTGCTGGATGAGTTACTCCCTTACTTGGACAATGCCAGCACTACTTGGACAATGCCAGCACCCAAGTGATTGGTCAGGGAACCTTGGCCAACATTGTAGTCTACAGCCTCACTGCGCTTATGAGCGCGGCCTTAGAATTGCCGAACTGCGCTATTGTCATCGCCAACCTCTCTGGCAGCTATAAGTCGCAAGCCAAAGCGCTGGCCGAGTCGATTTCGAATCTCCGACAAGAGACTCGCCGCCAAGCGATGACAATCACACCGGTTCAGCTGTCGGGAAATGAAATCTACGAGATTTTGAAGACGCGCCTCATTGATGAACTGCCTGACGAAGGCACCATTTCGGACATCGCCGAAGAGTATGCCCAACAAGTCAAAAGGGCTGAGGATGGCGGCTACATAGTTGCGTCCAGCATTGAGCAGATCGCCGAACAGATACGGGAAACCTATCCTTTTCATCCGTCATTCAAACACTTGGTTGCCCTGTTCAAAGAGAATGAGGGCTTCCGCCAAACCCGCGGCCTGATGCAGTTTACCGCTCGCTTGCTCAAGAGCGTCGCGCAACGGGAGATCGATGATGTCTTCTTGATCGGCACCCAGCATCTTGATCTCAATGATGATCAGGCCAAGGATGAAATCGAGCGAATCGCACCCAAACTGATTCCAGCGGTTGCCCGAGACATCGCCGACAACGGCAACGGCATTGCTGAAAATATCGACGATGAGCTGAGCAGCGATGCATCCGTCCAAGTCATGACTCTGTTGCTGGCTTCGTCACTATCCAGAGCGGTCGGAGGTCGCATCGGTCTGTCCGAAAACGAGATCATAGAATTTCTTGCGGCTCCCAACCGGAAGCCCGGCGAGTTTCTGGATGCCCTGCAGCGCCTTCGTGAGCAGGCTTGGTACCTGCACCGCGAAGAAAGTCGTTTCTTCGTCAAGGAGACGGAAAACCTCTCTCGGCAGATCGAGCGCAATGCCACGAATGTCCCTCAACCGAAAATCGACCAAGCATTGATCAATCGCCTGACCGGCATCCTGCAACCGTCGAGAAAGAACGCTTACCAAGAGGTGCAGATCCTGCCGCGCATGGACGAATTGAGACTCAGCGGACCTCGCGTATTGATTGTGATTCGACCCGACGGCAGAGTGCCCCCCCCCCCCCCCCCCGCGAACTCAGCCATTTCTTCGAGTGCCAGCAGGAAAAGAACAATCTGTTGGTGCTCACCGGCCAAGACAGCCACATGGCCGATGCCGTCGAGGATCGCCTGCGGGAACTCTACGCCATTGAGCAGATCTATAGGCGCCTTAAGTCTGGCGACACCTTGTTTGAAGAGGCACGAGACCGCCTAGAAAAATCGGAAGAGCGCTTCGCCAAAGCCCTGTCTGCCGCCTATAACCGGATCTATTTCCCCAGCTTTGATGAAATTGAACGCGAAACACTGGTCAGCGTAACCATCGACAACGGCCTGCAGATCGGCAAAGGCGACCAGTCAGCAGAGACCCAGATCGAAGGGCTGCTCTCGGGCTCACGAGCCAACTACAAGCTGGCGATGGATCTCAAGGACAATTTCAACGAGTACTTTGCCATGGCCGAGCAATACCTATGGCCATCAAGCAAAGACAATCGCCGCACCCCTTGGAAAGATTTAATCAGCCGTGCCAAAAGCAATGCGGGATGGCCGTGGATGCCGGGCAGCAGGGGGATGGACACCTTAATGGCCGAGGCACTTAAGCAAGAACGTTGGCGGAAGGGTAAAGATGATTATATCGAAAAAGGCCCCTTTCCTCCAGGCAAGGCCCGCGTTAATGTCTCACTGCTCAGATCGGATTCCGAGTCCGGCGAATCGATTCTCAGCCTGACACCCCGCAACGCAGGAGAGAGTCCGGGCATCCATTATTCCACCAAGCCGGATGTCAATGAGAACGATCCCCAGGTGGATGATCTGGAAAACTTCAGCACAGAGGAAGTCACGCTCTATTTCTGGGTCAAAGACACCACCGGCAAGTACGAAAGTGATGCACCCACCCGTTGGATGGCGGAACTCACCATACGCCACCAAGTAGAGCCCTCGGCAGACAAACGCAAGGTCACCCTGCGATGCACGCCGAAGGCCGAAATGACCTTCACCTTGGACGGTTCTAACCCGAAATACGGCAAGATCTACGGCGACCCGTTTGAAATCGGCTCGGACGCTGTCCGCTTATTGGTCTACGCCAAATCTGGTGAAGCCGCAAAGGATGCCGATTTTCAGATCCCGCGCAGCGGTGTCAAGACCATTCCAATTGACGATACCAAGCCCACTAGACTGAACAAGCGCGTGACTTTGGGTGCCACTGACAAAGTCTACGGCGTGATCAATTATTTCCGTAAACGGACTAACACCCGTTTCAAGGGCACCCGCATCGATATCGGAGAAGGTGAAAACACCGTCACTGTCCGCTTCCAGGAACGCGAAATCACCGCTGCCATGATCGAACGCACGGTCAATAGCCTGCGTGAAGTGATTCAGGAGGATCAGTCACCGGTAGCCATCACCAGCAGCAGCATTCAGTTTGAAAGCGGCTTTGATGCGAAAGAATTCGCCAAGATCGCGGGCATAGAACTGCGCCCCGGCGATATAACACAGGGGCGATAACCCGATGCCAGTCCGTTCTGGTGCACAAGCCAACCTAGCAACCAAGAAAGAGGGCCTCAACGCCGCAAAAACCGGATCCAACACCGATAAGGCCTCGTCGCACAAGGGAGCCTATGCCCACCAGACACTCGGCTTTGGTGTACCTGCAACCAGCGACCCCCATCACTTCAAAGTGGTGATCCCAAAGGCCAACAGCGGTAGGATCCAGATCAGCGAATACCTGGGTTTGCAGGCCTCCAGAGACGAATTTTCAGTTATTGACCGCGTAGCGCTGGAGCGCCCTCGCTGGACAGCGATTCGCAGTGAGGTGCAACGCGCCTTCAATGCCCGCCTGAAAGCCCGCAACCTGAAGAGCGCCTCTTGGAAAGTGGGTGATAACCATGTGGATCGCCTGCTTGGCAAAGAGCTGTGCGTCTTGGCTTGGGCCATCGAAGATATGGAGATGGAGAACATGCCAGTTGCTGTCCGCAACTGGCTCGCCCTGCGGCCAGAGGAGCGCTGGTGGCTGTTTGGCATGACCGCTATGAGCGCCGGAAGTATCAATGACGGCAGCAAAGGCTGGCGCTCGGCGTTGTGTCATGCCCTCGGTGATATTGCCCAAAGCGAATTACTACAACCGCATGGCCGCAGAGAGAGCACGAAACTCGATCCGCTGCCAATCCTTGATCTATTTGGTGATAATTAATTTATGGCTAAACTTACCCCCTTGGGGCTAAAGGGTTCACCTGCTCTGATTGAAAGTGTCTTTCCTGCTCAAAAGGTCTCGTTTGAAGCTCAAAAGGAGCGAAAAGCAGGCCCCAACCTGACAACGATTGGTTCTTACTGGAAAGGACGTAAGCCGCTGATCTTGGTTCGGTCAATCGTACTGGGCAGTCTACTGCCGCGAACAGATGACAGTGAAAAAGACCTCGAAATCTTCGAAGGGCTTATGGGATTTGACGATGAAGGGCTTGCTCGAAGGGCTTTGATTCAAAATGCGCTTAAGCCTAAGGATCTCGCTTCATGTATTGCTCTGAACAATCCCTGGGATTTCTTCACTTACACCATCAAGACACCCGACATAAGCGCAGAAAAAGCAGAAACCTGGGAATTCCCTTTCGATGCGGATGCTAAAGGCATCAAGCTGCGCTGGAGGCGTGATATCGACGATGATAAAAAACTCATTCTCTTTCGCAAGGCGCTGGATACATTCGGAAGCTATGAAGAGAAGGCATTGAGATGTAAACGCCCCGACGAAGCGGATCAAAATTGGTTATTCGCTCCTGTCTGGAGAAATTTAAATGATCATTATGCTCATTTGGGAATCAATGCGAGGTCTCATCAGGAGCTTGTCGAACAATTGGGCATCTTGCGCTATGGTCACCGCCCTCTTGTCGGCGACGCCTTTTGCGGCGGGGGCTCGATTCCGTTTGAAGCTGCCCGGCTAGGTTGTGATGTAAATGCATCAGACCTAAACCCGGTTGCCTGCATGCTCACATGGGGTGCGCTGAACATCATTGGGGCTCACCCTAAGCGGAGATCAGAAATAGAGCGATTGCAACAGGAGACCGCACAAGCTGTAGATAAAGAAATAACGGAACTTGACACCGAGCATGATGAGCATGGGAACAGGGCAAAAGCTTTTCTCTATTGCTTGGAAACACGTTGCCCGGAAACTGGCTGGATGGTTCCATTGGCTCCGGCTTGGGTTATTTCCAAAACTCGGAATGTAGCAGCGAGGTTATCACCGAACTACCGACTCAAGCGATTTGATATTGAAGTAGTGACCGGCGCGACAACCCAAGAGATGAAAGCTGCTGAGGCAGGCACGGTACGGAACGGTATGCTCGTATATGAACTTGACGGGAAAATCCATCGGACTCCAATTAACACCTTAAGAGGCGATTATCGCAACAGCAGCGGCATCACGCGAAATCGCTTGCGGCAGTGGGACAAACATGATTTTAAACCAGCGTCAGATGATATTTTTCAAGAGTGCCTTTACGCTATTCAATGGATCAGAAAAGACAGCTTAAACCGATCACGACAAGAAACGTTTTTCGAATCTGTTACTGCGTCAGATTTGACGCGGGAACGTATGGTTGAAAACTTCCTTACTAGGCACATTGTTTCATGGCAAGAGAATGGTCTTATACCAGATATGCAGATCGAATCAGGTGCTAAAACTGACGAGCCGATTCGCACTCGCGGCTGGACCTATTGGCACCACTTGTTTAACGCAAGGCAGCTGCTTTCTCACGCTCTAGTGAAAAAACATTCAACAGCTGAAACGTATTTAAATGTTGCTAACTGCCTGAACTGGAATTCAAAACTAAGTCCATGGGATTCATCTAGGGCGGGAGAGGTCAAGAATTCTTTTTATAATCAAGCAGTCAATCCTTTATTCAATTACGGGTGCAGAAGCTGGTTCTATCAGTCCTACATGCTAAAACCAGCATCCTTTTACAGCGAGATATCTGAATCGAATTTCAGCGTTGAATGTCGACAAGCTTCTCACGTACCAAACGCATCGGAAATCTGGATTACTGACCCTCCATACGCTGATGCAGTCCGTTATCATGAGATCACTGAATTTTTCATTTCTTGGCTACGGAAAAATCCACCAGGGCCATTTAACCGTTGGACGTGGGATTCTCGACGGGCCCTGGCTATAAAAGGCTCCGGAGATGATTTCCGTCTCGGCATGATTGACGCATACCGCGCCATGGCGGAAAACATGCCGGATGACGGCATGCAATGCGTTATGTTCACGCACCAGGATACCGGCGTCTGGTCAGACATGATCGGTATCTTCTGGGCGGCTGGACTCCAAGTCGTAGCGGCCTGGTACATCGCGACCGAAACCACCTCTGCACTCAGGAAAGGCGGCTATGTGCAGGGCACTGTGATCCTGATGCTGCGCAAGCGTGATCCAGGCAACCGGGCTGGTTTCAAGCAACGGATCCTGCCCGCCGTTCGCACCGAGGTAAAACGCCAGATCGAGACTATGATGCACCTCAACGATGAGGTGAAAAACAAGATGGGGGCACCGGTCTTCAACGACTCCGACCTGCAGATGGCCGGTTATGCCGCAGCTCTCAAGGTGTTGACCGCCTATACCCAGATCGGCGGCGAAGATATCACCACCTTTGCTATGAGGCCGCGCCGACGCGGTGAAGTGACCGTGGTGGATGAGATCGTTCAACAGGCAGCCGAGGCGGCGAACAGCCTGCTGGTACCGGAAGGCATCTCCTCGGATACCTGGCACAAGTTGAACGGTATCCAACGCTTCTATCTGCGCATGATGGATATGGAGAGCACCGGCGCCTCCAAACTGGATAATTACCAGAACTTCGCCAAGGCTTTCCGAGTATCGGAATACCACAAGTTGATGGCTGACATGACCGCCAACAAGGCGCGGTTGAAGCATGTCACCGATTTTGCCTCACGCGATCTGACCGAAAGTACCAAGCTGGGCAGGACTTGGCTAGGTCGACTGATCATAGGATTGCAACAATTGCTGGCCGAAACCGAACCGCAGGTGGTGATTGGACAACTCCAGACTGAGCTGCCGGACTTTACGGAGGCGCGTCCACTGCTGATCGACATGCTCAGCTTCATGGAGAAGATGGCTCCCGAGGACGAAGTCCGGCAGGCGGCAGAGACTCTGGGAGCCCGCCTGCGCAATCTGCGCGCGCTCGGCCAATAACGGGAGGCGCCGCGAATGGACTCAGGCCAGATCCGGCGTTTCTCTTCTCGTACCCACAGGCTCGACAGCGGCTTTCTGCTGCAACACCTGAAACATGCGCACAGCTACAAACGGATCGCCGGGTATTTCACCAGCTCCTTGTTTGAGGTGGCCAACGAACTGCTGGATGTCATTCCTGAGGTCAAAATCGTCTGCAACGTCGACATTCACCCCGACGATCTCAAGGTCGCGCAGCTACGCGAATCGAAGATGATCGGTCGCTGGAACGAAAAGGCGATTGAAACCGAGGCGTTGCTGAACCGCGACCGGTATCGCCGCTTGGACAGTTTTCTGCAAAATCATGGACAGGCAATTCGCGTTGCCCCGGACAGTGTATGCGGCTTTGTCCACGGCAAGGCCGGGGTCATCGAACTGGCCGATGGCCGGAAGCTCGGTTTCATCGGTTCGATGAACGAAACCCGCAGCGGCTGGCAGCGTCATTACGAAATCCTCTGGGAAGACGACACCCCTGAGGGGGTGGCTTGGATTGAAAAGGAGTTCAATTACCTCTGGAACGCCGCCAAAGAACTACCCCGTGCCGTCATCCGAGAGGTTCGCCGCCGTGGCTATCGGCGCGAGGTGGTCTTTAATGAGATCGATGAAGACGGTGATGTGGCACCGGCTGCACTAATCGAATCCCCGCTTTACCAAGAAGGCCTGTCACTACAACCTTGGCAGCAAGGCTTCATTACCGAATGCATCCGCCACTATCAGAATCACGGTATCGTCCGGCTATTGCTGGCCGACGAGGTTGGTCTTGGCAAAACCCTCTCGATGGGAACCGCGGCCTTGGTGCTCTGTTTGCTGAGCGACAAGGAACATAAAGCCCGACGGCCCATCGTCATCTTTGCCCCGGCCACGCTGTGTGAGCAGTGGCAGACGGAGATGATCGACAAACTGGGCATCCCCTGCGCCCGCTGGCAAACTCAGAAAAAGGTTTGGCTGAACCATGAAGAACGGATCATATCGCCGTCCGGGCGTGAGCAAATCGCCAAGTGCCCGCTGCGTATCGGGATCGTCTCCACTGGCCTGATGATGCGGGATTCTCGGGAAAAACAGTGCCTGCTTGGCCTTCAATTCGGGTCCGTCATTCTGGATGAAGCGCACAAGGCCCGTAGCCGTCAGGGATTTGGCAAAGACGCTGGATCGCCCAATGAGCTGCTTGCCTTCATACGGGAGATCGCCGCCCGTTCGGATCATGTACTGCTCGGCACCGCCACTCCCATCCAGACACGACCCGAAGATCTTTGGGATCTCGTCGGTATTCTGCACCAAGGCGAAGGGCGTTTCGTACTCGGCAATGAATTCGCCAAATGGCATCGCCCTCAGGAGGTCTTACCGATCCTCTCAGGTGATCGGGAGGTCACAGAACCCTCGTTTGCTTGGGAACTCCTGAGATCACCACTGCCATTAGTCGACTCCACCCAGGAACACCGGGCTCGTCGGCTGTATAGCGCGATCCGCCAGGATCTGGGCCTGGCGGACTCCAAGTGGCAATCAAACAATCCATTTACTGATCTCGACGATATTACGCGGGAAGACCTCGAAATTGAGCTGCAACGTGAGATATCTGGCGCTGCCTTCTTTCAGCGGGAGAACCCCTTTGTGCGTCACATCGTATTGCGCAAACGATCAATCCTCGAAGATTCAGGCCTGTTGACCAAGATCGGTGTCAATGTACACCCTGACCGAGACTTGGCTAAGGAAGTCCACTTATTCAATGCACTGTTCGCAGGTGATGCCCTGCGGACCAGTGAAGATTTCAAAGAAGCCTATGCGGAAGCACGACGATTTGGACAGGCGCTGGCCAAACGCGGCGCGGGCGGCGGATTCATGAAAAACCTGATGGAACAACGAATTTGCTCCAGCATCGTTGCCGGCTTGAATACGGCCAAGATGCTTCTTGAAGGCCGGACTCTCGAAGTGGAAGAGGATGATCAAGAGATCAAGTTGCGGCTTATCCAGAATGACGGCAATGTCGAAGAACGCTCCGCGCTGGAACAGATGATCGTTCGACTTAAAAAAATCTCAGAAGATCCGAAGATGCAGGCAGTATTCCACTATCTTGACAAGGAAAAGTGGCGTGAATTCGGCGTCATCATCTTCAGCCAATACTACGACACAGCCAAGTGGGCAGCGGACTCACTGGCAACACGCTATCCCGATGACGCCTTAGGTCTCTATGCCGGCGCTGATCGTAGCCGACTCTATCAGAAAGGCGCCAGCGTAAATGTTGAACGCGAAACACTCAAGAAAATGGTTGCCGAGCATGAGATCAGCATCATGGTCGCCACCGACGCAGCATGTGAAGGCTTGAACCTGCAAACACTGGGAACGTTGGTCAACGTTGACCTGCCTTGGAATCCGACCCGGCTTGAGCAGCGCATCGGCCGCATCAAGCGATTCGGCCAAGTGCGCGAGAAGGTTGATATGTTGAACCTTGTTAACGAACAAACCGTCGACGAAAAAGTTTACGCACGGCTATCCGAACGAATGCGCGACCGCTACAACTTATTTGGCTCGCTTCCCGACACCATCAAGGACGAGTGGGTCGAGGACATCGAAACGCTGGGCGAAGAAATGGATAAGTACATCGATGCCCAGAATAAAGCGACCGGCTTTGACCTTCGCTATACCACAACAATGGCCCCCTCGGAAAAGGACTGGCGGGATTGCTCTAAAGTACTGTCACGAAGAGATTTTACGGAACTGATGAGTAACGGATGGAGTGAAAGCCGATAATTACGGGTGAATGCAATGGCTACCTACGATCAACGCAATTTGGTCAGCGGTCACTGTTCGGAACGGCTTTGACGCTGACAGACCGCCTCGGGCCGGCCAGTGTCTTAGTCTGGCGAAGTAACAGGAGCAGTCATGGCGGACTGGAAATTCTACGGGCGCCTCGAAGAAATGGACAGACTCCGGGTGCTGCTGCAGCTTGGAGACGGCGCTCCGACTGTACGAACCTTCAGCGCCTTCGTCATCGGCGGCCGGCGCGGCGTTGGCAAAAACGCCCTGTTAACCAATACCGTCAGCCGCTGCGGCGGGCCGGCATCTCCGCTGATGGTCGTCGAGCTGCCAGCCGGAGGAGATTCAGGAGAGTGCCTGAATGAACTTTTGGAGACGACTGGCCGGACAGGGTTCGGACCGGCGCTGGATGACATGCCCGCCCGCAGCAGATACAGTTCCGATGCCTCCCATTTCGCTGACATTGCTCTGCATCTCGTTAACAAGGGCATCATCCTGTGTCTCGACGAGTTTCACCATGCTGGAAAGGTCCGTCTTCAATCTCCTGTCAAACGGCTGATCGACGGCGTGGCAGCGGCGCGTCGGCAGGGCCATCGAGTTCCGCCGGGCAAGCTTGTGATGATGAGATCGCACCAGCAGCGCATCTCGGAGATGTTCGCCGACGACCAGCCGCTGCATCTGCGGGCGAGGGTCAGGCTGCGTCTTCAGCCGTGGGAGTTGCCGACGGTCTTCGAAATGGCGGATGCACATGGCTGGCTTGCCAGACCCGGACGTTTTCTGACTTTGTGGCCGGCCTATGACGGCATGCCCTATCTCTGGGAACGTCTGGCGCTTGATGATGAGCGCAGCCACCTCAGGGACTACAGCGTCATTAAGGATGGCCAGAAATGGCGGCAGGCTTTCCTGAACGCCGAAAGGACAACCTTGGTCGAGGATGAGCGTGAATGTTTTGACAACCGGGCGATGATCGAGCTTCCCCCGCAGATGCGCGATGCGTTGCTGTGGATGGGCCGCAACCTGCGCCGGAAGCGCCATGTTTCTGACTTTCCCGCTGAACTGCGTCCAGACGGTCCTTGGGCACTGGCGCAGACTCTCCAGCGTCTAGAGAGAAACCTTCGGATCGTGACCTGCCGCACCCGCCATACCGGCCACCGGCGGGAGGAACCGGTCTGGGAGATCGCCGATAACAACATCCTGTTCCAGCTCCATGTGTTCCGGGACATGTTCCCGCCTGTCCGGCCTTTCCCTCAAGGGCCGGAGAGTCGAAAGCTGCCCCCGACAGAGGCGCTTGAAACACTGGAAGGAGCCATGCTTGAACGCTTAGCCGCCGACTGGCTGGAAGCCTGTCCGGGGGTCGAATGGAGCATCACCTGCGCTAGAGTCCCGGGCAGCGGCGAAGCGGACATCGACGTGCTGGCGAAGACCGGTGACGGACATCTGGTGATCGGCAGCTGCAAGCGGAACGGCGCGCTGCATGACCCGCGCAGGCTGCTGCGCGATTTCAAGAGATTCCTGCATGACAGCGGCGGTGAGGCGGACGACATAAGGGGGCTGCGCCTCCGCCCGATCCTGTTTTCGCCGCAATTCACCGCTGAGCAGAAGTTCCGCTATGAGGGCGTTGAATGCGTCGACATTCCAGCCATGGCCGATTTTCTGCTGTCCCGCCGCCAGAGCATGCCGGGGGCGTAGCAGGGCGGATCCCCGCGCAGGCGGAACCGGTTCAGCATGATTCCCGTCGTCGGGAAAGTTGCGCCGCTGGCAAGCCAATGAGATGGTTATGCCTTGGGAGAAGCCGAGGCGTGTTCAAGAAGGCGGCCGGCCCAGGATGCGTCTTTGAGGAATGCCCGATGAATCCCCCGTTTTTGGCATCATGGCTCGCGCTGTTTTCCCCCATGCTGTGCGAATGAACGAGGCCCGGAAGCCCGACAGGGTCGGCCTGCGCCGCGGGCTGCCTATTCGACATAAATTTTGGACGCAGCCAGTGATACAGCAGGCCGGCGCGGTCCAGTCTCGGCAGGCGCTCGCAGCTTTGAGTCCGGCAGGCTGGATTCGTGCAGCCCCGCTGGATGATCCTGTGTCCGGGCGGCGGGTCGCCCAGCCGCCCATGATCGCCATGACCAGCGACGCACGGCCCGGATTGTCGGCATCTGTTTAAGCCGGCGACCGGCGGCGGTATCCTTGTCCGGACAAGACTTATGTGGAACAGGCAGCGTGCGGCGGCGTGCTCGCGGGGACCGCCGGTTCGCGCATGACGGCGATAAGGGCGGTTTTATGTCATTTCCCCGCTCGGTGAGCCGGTCATGGAATTCAGACATATCTTTATCCCGATTAAACCACATAGCCGCTGAAGCCGCCATGGAGAGCGCGCGCGCCGGGTGGAAGCGTCCGCTCGGCGGCTTTGACTAAGGCCTGTGGACAAATCGGGTTGCGCTTCGGGCGATTCGCTGTCAGAATCACCATAACGAGCGCCGGAGCGGCGCCGCAGGCAAGACGGGCAGAGAGATGAATGAACCCTGACAGAACCATGCTGACTGATAGAATGCAGCAGCGGATCGGACCGCTTCTTCCCGGCAAACCGACCGACCCCGGCGCTGCCGCGGCGGACAACCGGCTTTTCGTTGAGGCGGTGCTTCAGCGCATCCGGACAGGCGCGCCTCAGCGCGATCTTCCGCCGCGGTTCGGCAAGCAGCACAGCGTGTGCAGGCGGTTCCGCCGTCAGCCGCTTTCGGGTGTTTTTGAACGTGTTTTCAATGCGTTATCGGAGGCGTTCGACTTCGAATACATATTCATTGACGGTTCTATCGTGCAGGCGCATCAGAAGGCTTCCGGGGCGAAAAAAGGGGGCCCTGCCGACAGGGGATCGGGCGTTCCCGGGGCGGTCTGACGAGCAAAATCGTCGCGGTCACGGATGCGCTCGGTTACTTGGTGAAGTTCGTGATTCTTCCCGGTCAGAAGCATGATCTCGCCGGGACGCCGCGGGTTACAGCGGGCCTGTCCTTCGGGGCTTTGACAGCCGACCGGGCGTTCGACGCCGGCTGGCTGCTGAAGGAGCTTGAGGAGCGCGGCGCCGAGGCGGTGATTCCTCCGAGGAAGAACCGGCGGCAGATTCGGGATTACGACCGCGATATGTACCGCTGGCGGCATCAGATCGAGAATTTCTTTGCGAAAATCAAAGAGTTCCGCGCGATCGCGACGCGGTATGACAAGACCGATACCGGCTTCGCGGCGGCGATTTATCCAGCCGCCGGTCTGATCGCGGCAAAATGACTGTCCACAGGCCCTAATCCGCTTATTTTCTTTTTTCGCTGACGCATGATTCCGTGATCCGCCCCTTGTCTTTCGGGGATTCAGACCGTATACGGGCGCGGATGTCCTTATCTCCCTTGAAATTCTTCAGTGCCGGATAAGCGGCATGGCTCTGCCGGCGAACAAGCATGACACGCTGTTCAGGCTGATCGTGTCCGATCCGGGCCGGGCGGTCTCGCTGCTGCGCGGCTGCCTTCCGGCCGCGGCCGCCGCCTGCGTCGACTGGACCGCGCCGCCGACGCTCGTCGGAGAGGAACTCATCGGCAGGGAAGGGAAGAACACCCGCTGCGACGCCCTTCTCCGCGCGCGGGCCGAGGGCGGCGGCGAAGTGTATTTCCTGCTCGAGCACAAATCCTATCCCGACCCGAAGACGGCGGTGCAGCTGCACGGCTATGCGGCGCACATCTGGCACAGGCAGTTCCGGGGCGGTGCGCGGGCCCGTCTGCCGTTGATCGTCCCGGTGGTGTTCTACCACGGGACCGGCCGGTGGACGGCGCCGCTTTCGGTGTCGGAGATGATCGCCGGCCCTGAGAGCCTTGAGGGGATCGGGCGGGGTCTGAAGCCGTTCCTGCTGGTCGACCTGCGGCGCGCGGACCCGGCGTCGCTGTCGTCGGACCCGGCGGTCGGGCCGGGCGTTCTGGCCTTGGCTCTGGCCGGGCGGCGCGGCGTGGAGGGGGATATTCTCGACCGGGTCGTCGCGGGCTTTGACAATGAGCATTACGGTGACTATCTCCTGAACTATGTCGTGGAAGTGTTCGACCTGCCGCGCGAGAGCCTCGAGGAGGCGATGCGGCGCGTCATTCCGGAGAAGACGGAGGAGAAGATGGCAACGGTTGCGGAACAGTTCATCAACATGGGACGGGCTGAAGGACGGGCCGAAGGAGAGGCCAAAGGACGGGCCGAAGGAGAGGCCAAAGGACGGGCCGAAGGAAAGGCGGAAATGCTGCTCCGGCAGCTCGAGCTGAAGTTCAGGTCCGTTCCTCCGGCCAGGCGCGCGCAAGTGAAGTCGGCGGGAATCGAGGAGCTTGACGCCTGGACCGGTTCCGTGCTGCGGGCGGGCAGCGTCGACGAAGTGTTCGGCGGTTGAACGCGTGCGCGGCCGGCCGGGGCTGTTCGCCGGCAGCGGCCGCTGTGCCTGTCATCAGGCCTGACCCAGAAGCGGAGGCCTTCTCCGCACGCGGATAAGGCCCCGCGGACAACCGGCAAGCGTTCCCGGAGACGGGATCATCCGCCGCCGCAGGTCATTGCGGCGCTCACAGCCCGCCTTGTGATCCCGGCCCGCCGCGGTTCCGCGCCGTGCGGCGTCATGCCCGGCGGAAACCAGCGGTTTCAAATGTTTGAAAAACGTCATCGGCGCGGTGTCATTGTCAAAGCCCCTTGCCCGCATAAGCGGGGCCGCGTGAAGTTTGAACGCGCGGCGAGTGAACGGTGTTTGCCGCTGAACTCCGGGCGCATGGCCCGCGCCGGCCGGCAGCTTCTCCGTCTGGGTCAGACACGGCAGATATCAGCGCCGCCGCGCGAAGGCGTTTCCGGAGGCCGGACGCCGAGAGCGGTTCTCCGCCTCGGCTTGACGGGACCGGCGCAAGCGCAGCCGCTGTGACCAGGCGGGATTCAGTTTAGCGGGACACAGGCTCCGGACAGACCGCCGGAATATCCCGGGCGTCCAGCCAAGCGCCGGTTTCCGCAAGCCCGGCGGCGCCGGTCCGCGCCCTGCCTGTTCCACATAAGTTTTGTCCGGACAAGGATGTCGCCGCCGACCGGCAATCCGGGCCGTGCGGGGCTGGTCACAGCGATCATGGGAGGCTGTCCGACCCGCCGCCCGGACACAGGATCATCCAGCGGGGCTGCACGAATCCAGCCCGCCGGACTCAAAGCTGCGGGCGTCTGCCGACACTGGACCGGCCGGCCGGCCGTATCACCGCCGGCGTTCCGACAAAGCTTATGTGGAACAGGCTGGGCGCGGGAGATTGGAACGGTGCCTTTGTCCGCGGGCGCGGACACTTCCTCGCAAGGAATGCGCCGCATAGCGGCATGGCAACCCGCCCGGTCCGCGCGCGGGGCGGGAAAGCGCGGTTCCGGGCTGGCCGAAACCGCCGGAAATCAGGGTGTCCGCATCTGAACGCTGTTGCGCTGCCGCAGAGCAAAAGTTGATTGTTCAGAAGCGGCCCATTAAGCAGCCGGTCGGCGGCTCTCCCGCTCAGGAACAGTCTATGACCGATGTCATACGCCCCAAAAGAGTCTTTTCCGGAATACAGCCAAGCGGCAACCTGACGCTTGGAAACTATCTCGGCGCGCTCACGCGTTTCGTCGAAATGCAGGACCGGGGAATCGAAACCGTTTACTGTCTGGTCGACCTGCACGCGATCACTGTGTGGCAGGACCCCGGGGAGCTGAAAGTCGCCACACGGGAAGCGGCGGCGGCCTTCATGGCCGCGGGCATCGATCCCGGCCGCTCGATTCTGTTCAATCAGTCGCAGGTTTCAGCGCACGCGGAACTGGCTTGGATATTCAACTGCGTGGCCCGGATGGGCTGGCTCGGCCGCATGACGCAGTTCAAGGACAAGGCGGGCAAAAACCGGGAAAACGCTTCTGTCGGCCTGTTCGCTTACCCGACTCTCATGGCCGCTGATATTCTGGTTTACCATGCTACGCATGTGCCGGTCGGAGAGGACCAGAAACAGCATCTTGAGCTGACGCGGGATGTCGCCGTCAAATTCAACCATGACTTCGGGGTCGACTTCTTCCCGGTCATCGAGCCCGTAATCGAGGGAACGGCGACCCGCGTGATGAGTCTGCGCGACGGAACCAGGAAAATGTCCAAATCGGATCCGTCCGATATGAGCCGCATCAATCTTACTGATTCCGCCGATATGATCCGAAAGAAACTGCGGCGGGCCCGCACCGATTCCGAACCGATCTCTGACAGCCTGAGCGGACTGGAACACAGAGCCGAGGCGCGGAACCTGATCAACATTTATGCGGCTCTCGCCGGCTGGAAACCGGAATCCGTCGTGCGGAAATACGCCGGCAGCCGGTTTTCCGCATTCAAGACGGATCTGGTTGAACTGGCGGTGGAAAAAATCGCGCCGGTGACGGAAGAGATGAACCGGCTGATGAAAGATCCCGCCGAAATCGACCGTATCCTGGGCCGGGGAGCCGACAGGGCCGCGGAAATCGCCGAACCGATCCTTCATCGGACTTATGAAATCGCGGGACTGATCCGAACACGCCGCAGACGCCCCGCAGCCGGAGACTGAAATGGCAACGGGCAAAAACATCCGCACATATTTTCACGGCGAATGGCATGATGACGACGTCTATATCATGCGCGCCGCCGACCATGGATCCTGGCTGGGATCGACGGTTTTTGACGGCGCCCGCTGCGTGAACGGTCTGATCCCCGATCTGTCGGCCCACTGCGAAAGACTGAACGATTCCGCCCGGGCCATGTCGATCACACCCACCCACAGCGCCGGCGAAATCAAACGGATCACGATTGAGGGGCTGAAGCCGTATCCGACCGACTCGGCGGTCTATATCCGCCCGATGTACTGGGCGCTGCACGGCGGTCCGCTGGCTGTGCTGCCGAAACCCGGCGCCACCGAATTCTGCGTGTGCCTCGAGGAATTGCCGCTGGCCGACCCCGGCAAACCGGTGACGCTGACCACCACGCGGTTTGAGCGTCCTGTTCTCGCCTCTTCCATCGTCAACGCAAAGACCGGATGTCTGTATCCGAACAACGCGCGCATGCTCGCGGAAGCCAATGAGAAGGGCTTTGACAACGCCTTGGTCGCCGATGCGCTCGGCAACGTGGCGGAATCCGCGACATCGAATGTCTTCATGACGCGGAACGGCCAAGTGCTGACCCCGGCCGCTAACGGCACGTTTCTCGCCGGAATCACGCGGAAACGCATCATCGGACTCTTGCGGAAGGCAGGATACAGCGTTTTTGAAACGGTCCTGAGCTTCGAAGACTTCCATCAGGCGGAAGAAATTTTCCTGACCGGCAACTTGTCCAAAGTCACATCGGTTTCAAGATTTGAGGACACGCACTACCAGCCCGGCCCCGTGGCCAATGAGGCGCGCCGGCTGTACTGGGAGTGGGCTGAAAACGAATCCAGCCGAATCTGAGCGCGTCAGTCCGCATGAACTGATCCGTCGAGTCTGGCCTGCAGCCTGCGGAAAAACTCGTCGGCCACTTTTTTGGCCGTGCCTTTAACCAGACGCGAGCCGATCTGGGCGATCTTTCCACCGACTCTCGCATCGACGTCATAGGTCAGTTCAGTCCCTTCCCCGGCATCCCGAAGGCTGACTTTTGCCGAACCTTTCGCGAATCCGGCCGCGCCGCCCTTGCCTTCGCCGACGATGACGCAGCTTGACTGACTCACCAAATCCGAAAGTTCGACGGTTCCGCGGAAGGTTGCCTTCACAGGTCCGATCTTAAGTGTCACCACGGCTGAAAATCCGTCTTCCGGCGAGCCGCTGAATTCCTTGCAGCCGGGGATGCATGTCTGCAGGATTTCCGGATCATTGATCGCGGCCCAGACGCGGCTCCGGTCCGCTTCGATCAATGCCGTGCCGCCGTATTCAATCATGCGGCGCCGCCCTCGGTATCCTGCAATAAGCCATATGGTGATTTTCAGCGGCGATGCCGGCCGGTTCCCGCGCGGCCGGAACGTCCTGCTGAGCTCCGTTCCGTCCTGTGTCAGTCGAATATTGATTGTATGCGCATATCAATTGTGGAATCAAGCAACAGATGATGCCCGCCGGGCAGCTGTCACGGTCTCCGCTGTTCCGGCCGCCCGCTTCGCGGGATATCATCTCCGCTGCCCCGCGCAGCGCAGCCGCTGCGGATACAGCTTCAATCTGATCGTTCTTGGTTTAAGGCGCATGAACATGGTAGGTTCACGGGCGCAGAACCCGGGGGTAAGGAAATTGGACAACCGACATACGGACAAGGAAACAGCCCTCGGAGTGATCCGGCAGATTCTCGGCGACCGTCTTCAGACAGGCCGGTCGATCAGGGAACAGCATTCCCACAGCACCACCCTCATTCCGCCGCAGTTTCCCGACGCCGTGGCGTTTCCGAGAAGCGTCGGCGAAGTCTCTGAAATCGTCAAAGTCTGCGCCCGCTGCCGGGTGCCGGTGATCGGTTTCGGAACCGGAACGTCCCTTGAGGGACATGTCAACGCGCCGCACGGCGGCGTGTCGGTTGATTTCAGCGGAATGAACCGGGTTCTCAGGGTCAATGCGCAGGATCTCGACTGCGTGATCGAACCCGGCGTCACGCGCAAGGCCCTGAACGAGGAGCTTCGCGCCACCGGGCTGTTTTTCGCCATTGATCCCGGAGCCGATGCCAGTCTCGGCGGTATGGCCGCGACCCGGGCGTCCGGAACAAACGCGGTGCGCTACGGAACGATGCGGGACAACGTTCTGGCGTTGAAAGCGGTCATGGCGGACGGAAGCGTGATTTCAACCGGACAGCGGGCCCGAAAGAGCGCCGCGGGCTACGATCTCACCCGCCTGCTGATCGGCTCTGAGGGGACGCTGGGACTGATCACGGAACTCACTCTCCGGCTGCATGGAATTCCCGAAGCCATGTCTTCCGCGAGCTGCCATTTTCCGTCGATCCATGATGCGTGTCTGGCGGTTATCGACACGATTCAATTCGGCATTCCCGTAGCCCGGATCGAGCTTATGGATGAACTGACCGTCAGGGCAGTGAATGCGTATTCAGGATTTTCGCTGCCTGAAGCGCCGCTGCTTTTGCTTGAGTTTCACGGCAGCGAAGCGGGTGTCGCCGAACAGGCCGCGAGCTGCGGCGAACTGTTCGCTGATCACGGCGGATCACAGTTTGAATGGTCCGCGAATCCGGAGGAGCGCAACCGGCTCTGGCAGGCCCGCCACGATGTATATTGGGCGACCTTGATGCTGCGGCCGGGGTCGACCTGCATCGCCACAGACGCATGCGTTCCTATATCGCGCCTCGCCGACTGCGTCGCGGCAGCGCAGGACAAAGCGCGGTCTCTCGGCATTACGGCGCCGATCGTGGGGCATGCCGGCGACGGCAATTTCCATATGACGCTGCTCGTCGATTCCGATAACGAAGCTGAGCGGCGGAACGTTTCCTTGTTCGTCGGATGGCTGGCGGAGCGCGCCATCGGAATGGGAGGAACCTGCACCGGCGAACATGGAATCGGACAGGGCAAGATGTCTTATCTGCCGCAGGAGCTCGGCTGCGCGACGGAGTGGATGTCGCGCATCAAACAGGCATTCGACCCGCTTAACATCATGAACCCCGGGAAAGTCGTCGGCTTCGCCGAAGAGCGTCGGAAAGCGTCAGAATCAGAATGTCCGGAACGGGCCTTAGCCCCGGTCAGGAGTTGACGCGGATTTTTCCGCCCGCGCAGGCCGGGCGTCTGAAGCGTGACTTGCCGCGCAAAGGAGGACAGCGATGCGGAAGTTTCTGGTGATTCTCGATAACAGTAATGAATGCGCGAACGCCATGCGCTTCGCCGCTCTGCGCGCATCGAAGACCAACGGCGGCGTGACGATACTGTCAATCATTCCGCCGGAAGAGTTCAAATACTGGAGCGGCGTCGGAGACATCATGCGCGAGGAGGCGCGCGAACGGATCCGCGTGCATTTCAATATGTTCGCAGAGGGCATGCGCAAAGGCTACAAGGTCCATCCGGAACTGGTGATCCGTGAAGGGCCGGCGGTGCAGGAAATTCTCGGACAGATTTCCGATGACCCCGAGATCGGCATACTGGTTCTGGCGGCAGGAGATTCGCGGGACGGTCCGGGCCCCTTGGTATCAAGTCTGAGCCGTTCGTCCGGCACGCTTCCCATTCCGATCACGATCGTCCCCGGACATCTCAGCAGGAAACGGCTGGAGGCCGTGGCCTGACGCAGCGCAAGTTTCCGCAGGCAGCTGCCGGCGGCGGATTCGAACCGTCGTCTGAATGAACCAGAGGCCGAACGCCGCGGATCCGGGATGAAACGGCTCCACCGCATGCGTCTGTCCGCCGCGGCCGAGACAAAGTCCGCGGCCTGCGCGAAAGCAGACACCATGTCCGGAACATCATTTCGGATTGACTCGGCGGCGGCTTGCAGCCACTATCGGAGTCTGAACGCGGAGGAACGCAGATGTTTATTCAGACAGAGGCCACCCCGAACCCGGCGACGCTGAAATTTCTCCCCGGCGAGACCGTGCTGCCGACGGGGACGGCGGATTTTCCCGGCCCTGAAGCGGCTGAGAAATCCGTTCTGGCATCCCGTCTGTTCCAGATTTCCGGAGTCAGACGGATATTCTACGGCCATGATTTTATTTCCGTGACGAAATCCGATTCGGCGGACTGGGCCCATATCAAGCCGGCGATTCTCGGCGCGATCATGGAGCAGTTCCAGTCCGGACATCCTCTGATCGTCCCGTCGGCTCAGGATTCGCCCGAAGCCGACGAAGACCACCCCGACGCCCCCGTCATCCGTCAGATCAAGCAGCTGCTGGAAACGCGGGTGCGCCCCGCGGTCGCTCAAGACGGCGGGGACATCATTTTTCACGGTTTTGAAAAAGGCGTCGTCTATCTTCATATGCAGGGAGCGTGCGCCGGCTGCCCGTCTTCGACAATCACCCTTAAGATGGGAATCGAGAACCTGCTCCGCCATTACATTCCGGATGTCATCGAGGTCCGCCCGGTTGTCAGCTGAAAAGCCTGTTCTCGGAATCGACACATCGGGCAGCGCATGCGCCGCTGCTCTGGTCTGCGGCGGCCAGGCGGTTGCGCAGAGAAATGAACCCCGGGACAAAGGCCGGGTCGAGCGGCTGTTTCCGATGATGTTTGAAATCATGTCGGAGGCGGGCTGCGACTGGCGTGACCTTAAAGCCTTGGCTGTCGTGACCGGGCCGGGGAACCACACCGGCATCCGGCTGGCCGTCTCCGCAGCGCGCGGACTGTCGCTTTCGCTCGGCATACCCGCCGTCGGGGTGTCCGCGTTCGCAGCCGCCTGCCTCGGCGTTGATCAGCCCTGTCTTGTCATGGTTGAGGCTCCCCGCGGCCGCGCCCATGCGAAAATGATTCCCGGCGGCGAGCCTGAATTCAACAATCTGGCCGACCTGCCCCGGCCCGCCTGCGGAACAACCGTGATCGCCGGGGAATTCGCCCGCGAAGCTGTCTTGTCGTGGGGCCGCGAGCGGCAGCAACCCCGGTGGCCGCCGGCAGAAGCCGCTGCCAGAATCGCGTCAAGCGCAGACATCTCGAACGCGGAACCGCCTGTTCCGCATCGCCACAGCCTGAGGATCGGCGCCGCTGCGTGAAAATCAGCGGCCGCAGGCCGCGGAATCTCGGCGACGCTGATTGAATGGCGGAGCGGTTTCCACCGGCAGCAGGGCCGCCTTCCGCCGCTCGGACCGTCATCCTGATTGCTGTGCTGACGGTAGCCGCTGATGCGATGACAGCAGATGCGGGCACAGGCCTGACGGCGGAATTTCGTATTGAATTCCCGGGGATCACAGCGAATATGTCGGCTGGCTTTGCGGCGTTCCGGGCCGGAGTTCAGCCTGGAAGAACAGAAATCGCCGGAATGTGGAAGAGAACAATGAAAATCTTGAAACCGCTGGCCGCTGCCTGCACCGTCACCGCGGCTGCAACCGCCGAGCCAGCGCTTATCTACGATATGGGCGGGAAATTCGACAAATCATACAACGAAAGCGCATTTAACGGCGCCGAAGCGTGGAAAGCCGGATCCGGTTCCGACTACCGCGAAATCGAGCTGCAGTCACAGGCCCAGCGCGAACAGGCGATCCGCCGACTTGCCGAAGGCGGCAGCAACCCTGTGGTGATGACCGGGTTCTCCTTCGGATCCGCTCTGGCCGCAGTGGCTCCTGAATTCCCGGACACCAAGTTCGTTATCATCGATTCGGACGTTGATGCGCCGAACGTCCGTTCAATCGAGTTCAAGGAACATGAAGGATCATTTCTGGTCGGGTACATCGCCGGCCTGACAACCGAATCAAACGTCGTGGGGTTCGTGGGCGGGATGGACACTCCGCTGATCCGGAAATTCGCGTGCGGATACGCGCAGGGCGTAAAGGCCGCCGGCGCTGACATCAAGATCATTCAATATATGACCGGCAACGAGCCGTCCGCCTGGAACGACCCGGTCAAGGGCGGAGAGCTGGCCAAGGCTCAGATCGCCGCCGGGGCGGATATCGTCTACCACGCTGCCGGCGGAACCGGAATCGGCGTTCTTCAGGCCGCGGCCGATGCCGGAATCCTGGGAATCGGCGTCGATAAGAATCAGAATCACTTGTACCCCGGCTCGGTGCTGACCTCAATGATCAAGCGGGTTGATCTCGCCGTTCAGAATTCATTTGCGGCGGGTCCGGACATCGAACCGGGGATGGTGTCTTTCGGATTGGCGGAAGACGGCGTCGGATACGCGCTTGACGAGCACAATGAAAGCCTGATTTCCGACGATACGAAAGCCGCGGTGTCTGATATGCGCCGCCGGATCATCGCCGGCGACATCATGGTCCATGATTACACCGCTGACGACGGCTGCCCGGTGAACTGAGGCCCAGCCCGGTGGCGGACCGAGAACCGGCGCGGCGGTCTTCCGACCCGCCGGCGATCAAGCTCCGAGGAATTTCCAAATCCTTCGGATCCGTCAAGGCCAACCGGGACATATCGCTTTCTGTCGCTTCGGGAACCATTCACGGAATCGTCGGGGAAAACGGCGCCGGGAAATCGACGCTCATGTCGATTCTTTATGGATTTTACCGCGCCGATTCCGGCGAAATCTTCGTCAACGGCGTGTCAACCCGCATTGCCGACAGCCGAGCGGCCATCCGTGCGGGAATCGGCATGGTCCACCAGCATTTCATGCTGGTGGACAATTTCACGGTACTTGAGAATGTTGTTCTCGGCGCGGAGAAAGGTCCTTTGCTCCGGCCGTCACTGGCGAACGCGCGGTCTTTGCTGACACAGCTTGCCGGAAAATACGGACTCTCGGTCGATCCTGACGCGGTCATTGGGGAGCTGTCTGTCGGCGGCCAGCAGCGTGTGGAAATCCTCAAAGCGCTGTTCCGTCAGGCGAACATCCTGATTCTGGATGAGCCCACCGGCGTGTTGACGCCGTCCGAAGCCGGTCACCTGTTCAGAATTCTGCGCGGTCTCCGCGATCAGGGCAAAACCATCATTCTGATCACGCACAAGCTTAAGGAAATCATGGAGGTGACCGATACCGTCAGCGTGATGCGCCGGGGCCGGATGACGGCGACCGTCAAGACGGCCGGCACCAGCCCGGAGGAACTGGCGCAGATGATGGTCGGGCGCGAAGTTCTGCTGCGCGTGAACAAAGCGCCTGCCGAACCGGGCGATGTCGTGCTTGAAGCGGAACATCTCACCGTTACGGACGACCGAAACGTTGAACGGCTTAAGGATGTCTCTCTTTCGGTCCGCAGAGGCGAAATCCTGGGAGTCGCCGGGGTCGCGGGAAACGGCCAAACCGAACTGCTGGAAGCGATCGGCGGGATTTCTCCGGCCAGCGGAACGATCCGCATCAACGGCAAGGAAATCAGCGTTTCCGGCCCGGGATCGGATGCCGGCGCGCGCCGCGGACAAGGCATCGCGCATATTCCCGAAGACCGCCGCCAGCTCGCGCTGGTGATGGAGTTTTCCGCTTGGGAGAACATGGTTTTCGGATACCATGACGACAGGAAATTCAGCCGCAACCCATTGTTCATGGACAATGCGGCGATCCGCCAGGAAGCTGCCGTCCGGATGCGGAAATTTGACGTCAGGCCGCTTCTGCCGGATTCCAAGACAAGAAGCTTCTCCGGCGGAAACCAGCAGAAAATCGTGCTGGCGCGCGAATTCAGCCGCCGCCCGGACCTGCTGATCGTCGGCCAGCCGACCAGAGGGGTCGACATCGGAGCGATCGAGTTCATACACCGGCGGATCATTGACCTCCGGGATGCGGGAGCCGCCGTCCTGTTGGTCAGCGTGGAACTGGACGAAATTCTGTCTCTGGCGGACCGCGTGGCGGTCATGTTCGACGGCGAAATCATCGGCGAGCGGACCGCGGCGGAGACTGACGAGAACGAACTCGGACTGCTGATGGCGGGAATCGCCGGAGGCGCGGAGTGAACAGCGGTCTCCCGAAATGGGCCGATGCGGTCCTCATTCCGCTTCTCAGCCTGCTGCTTGCCTTTCTAGTGTCCGGGCTGGCTGTCCTGTGGATCGGCGAAAGCCCGCTGGCCGCATTGGCGATCATCATCAAGGGATCTGTCGGCTCGCCCTATTCCTGGGGATACACGCTCTATTACACGACCAATTTCATCTTCACCGGCCTGGCCGTCGCCGTCGCGTTCCATGCCGGGCTGTTCAATATCGGCGGCGAAGGACAGGCGACCTTGGGCGGGCTCGGAGCCGCGCTGGTCTGTCTGGCTGTCGACTGGCCGCACTGGCTGCTGGCGTTTCCGGCGGCGGTCATCGGATCTGCCGTGTTCGGAGCCGCCTGGGCTGCGGTTCCGGCCTATCTTCAGGCGCGGCGCGGAAGCCATATCGTCATCACGACGATCATGTTCAATTTCATCGCTTACGCGCTGCTGGTTTACCTTCTGGTTCATGTGATGAAGGCGCCGGGGCAGATGGCGCCGGAAACCCGCGCCTTCGCGCCCGGAGCGCACCTGCCCACAGCCCACGAAGCGCTGGCCTGGATCGGCGTGCCGTTCCCGAAATCGCCGCCGCTCAACGTCAGTTTCCTTCTGGGACTGGCATCCTGCGCCGCCGTCTGGGCTTTGATCTGGCGGACCCGTCCCGGCTATTCGATCCGGGCCTTCGGACACAGCGAGCCGGCGGCTGTCTACGCCGGAATCTCGCCTTTCCGGGTCATCATGACATCCATGCTGATTTCGGGCGGGCTGGCAGGACTGACGGCAGTCAACGCCGTCGCCGGAGAAGCGGAGCGGCTTCTCATTGACTCCGTTCAGGGAGCCGGGTTCGTCGGCATCGCGGTCGCTCTGATGGGACGCTCGCATCCGGCCGGCGTGCTTCTGGCTGCGTTTTTGTTCGGAATTCTGTACCAGGGCGGAGCGGAGCTGGCGTTTGAGATGCCCGCTGTCAGCCGGGATCTGATCGTGGTCATCCAAGCATTGATCATTCTCTTCGCCGGCGCCCTCGACAATATGGTGCGGATTCCCGTTGAGCGTCTGCTGAGAATGTCGCGCCGGAGAGTCTCGTGACGGATTTCACCGTCGCCGTCCAGATACTGGACTCGATGATGCGGCTTTCCGCGCCGCTGATTTTCGCCTGCCTCGCGGGTCTGTTTTCGGAACGGGCCGGGATTTTCGACATCGGTCTGGAAGGCAAAATGCTGGCTTCCGCGTTCTTTTCCGCTTCCGTCGCCGCGGTCACCGGCTCGGTCATGCTCGGCATGGCGGCCGGTCTGGCGGCATCGCTGGCTCTGGCCCTCGTGCACGGGGCCGCTTCGATCACTTTCCGCGGCAATCAGCTGATCTCCGGCGTAGCGATCAATTTTCTGGCCTCCGGCATGACCGCATTGATCGGCCAGCGCTGGTTCGGACTCGGTGGCCGCACGCCGTCGCTCAGCGGCGGCGGACGATTCCTGCCGATTGATCTCCCCCTGGCGGAACAGCTGGGCGGCGTCCCGATCCTCGGTCCGCTTTACAGCGAACTGATTTCCGGCCACACGCTGCTGGTCTATGTTTCGGCGCCGACGGCGGTTCTGGCTTGGTGGATATTGTTCCGCACCCGGTTCGGGCTGCGTTTGCGGGCCGTAGGAGAAAACCCGGAAGCCGTCGATACTGGCGGTCTCTCCGTTTCAGTCCTCCGCTTTCAGGCAACCCTGATCTGCGGCCTGCTCTGCGGACTCGGCGGCGCGTATCTTTCCACCGGAATGGCCGCGGGATTCATCCGCGACATGACGGCCGGCAAGGGCTACATCGCCCTCGCGGCGCTGATATTCGCGAAGTGGCGGCCCGGACACGCCGTCTTCGCATGTCTGCTGTTCGGACTGCTTGAAGCGGTCGCGATACGCTTTCAGAACATTGAGACCGCGGGAGTCACGGTTCCTCTGCAGCTGATGCAGGCGCTGCCTTATATCCTGACAGTTATCATTCTGGCAGGCTTCGTCGGCAAGGCCGTTCCACCGCGCGCCGGAGGCATCCCGTATATCAAAGAACGCTGACGGACTTTACCGCCGCTTCCGGGGACGCCGGAGGTGAAAATCAAGCCGCTTACGCGGCTGCTTTCCCGGCAACATGCAAGCGCACACAGCGGATGCTGTTCATGAACAGACCGCCGGTTGACCGCGACGCCGTCGATGATGCCGCGGCAAACGCGGCCTTTCCGTCTTTCACATTGGCTCGATTTACAAATCGTATGCACGGCCTTTGGGTTCCCGCAGAAAAAATGTGCGGGAGGAGGCGTTTTTCAGCCCAAAACACTGATAATACTGCAGAATAATTGTCGAAGTATCTGGCAAAACCGCTTGTGATCTATGACATCTATCCCCTTGTATATAAATACATTACAGTATGGATGCATACGATTTGTAAATTGAGCCTTCACATTTCGTCGGCGGAGCATTCCCGAAGCGACGGATCAGGGTTCTCAGAGCTTGTTCCATAATGCTGTATGCAGTATGTAAGTCCGCTTAAATCACGATGTGTATTCTACATCTGGTATGTCAAATCGACTTTAGGAACAAACTCTTACGCATGACGGCGATAAGGGCGACCTTATGACATTTCCCCCGCCCGGTGAGCCTCATAGAATTCGGACATATCTTTATTGAACCGCACAGCCGCTACAGCCGCCATGCAGAGCGCGCGCCTCGGACGGAAGCGTCCGCCCTGAACTCGCCGGACGCCTTTCTTCGCGCCGCTGTCGCGGGCGAACGGGGCTGCCCGAATCTGCCGCCGATTCTTCCTCGGGGGAATCACCGCCTGGGCGCCGCGCTCCTCAAGCTCCTTGAGCAGCCAGCCGGCGTCGAACGCCCGGTCGGCTGTCATAGCCCCGAAGGACAGACCCTCCATAAGCCGCGGCGTCGCCACGAGATCATAAGCTTATAAATGTTCACGAATTGTGATTCAAACTCTTACACCCGAGGGCAGTTGACTTGAACGGCCCGGCCGCGCTGTGATTCACGGCGTGACCGTGAATGCTTCAGATATGACCGGCGGACTGATTCCGCGGGAACCATTTCTTGCCGCGCCGCTGCCGGCGTGGTTTTCGCTGAACAGTTTTGAAATAATCACTTTGATTTTTCATACGGGAACCATACCATTAAAATCCTCAACAAACTTGGTACGGTCAAATCCAGTATTATCTGTTTTGTTAAGGCTCAGTTTACAAATCGTGTGCGCGACCTTTCGTCTGCGATAACAAGAAACGCACGGGAGAAGGCATTATCCAGCTGAAACCATCATATGTGATTGCCGGGATACGAGGAAGAAATGCCGCGGTAACGCCGCAGGACCGCCTTCAGCCAGTCGTGTTTGAACTTAACCGTCTGGATGCAACGGAGGTTTCGAAAGCGAATTTACCATGAGCGCATACGATTTGTAGAAGAGCCTTTGTTAATAAGATGCACAGCCGGGATTCAGACCGGTATCACCGCGGTTACGGTCTGCGACAGGAGGGAAAGATGGCGGCGCGCGGCATGGACCGGAATCCTTTCCGCCCCGGCTTCGGCGATCTGCCTCCGGTGCTGGCCGGGCGCGAGGCGCTGAAGCGGGAACTCAATGAGCGGATGGACGCTCTCCGCAGCGGAGAGCGCCGGGTCTCCGGGCTTCAGCTCATGGGTCCGCGCGGCTGCGGCAAGACGGCCATGCTTGCTTGGCTTGAGAAAGAGGCTGAGAAGAAGAGGATTGAATCCGTTTTTTTGTCCATAGAGGCTTTCGCCGGCATTGATACGCTTGTCGGTGTGCTGAAGTTTCTGAAAGGGGGCGTGTTCGGCTTCGGCAAAGGCGACCTGCGCATAGGAGCCGGCATCGACGGGATTCCCGGGCTGTCCGTCTCCGCAGGGATCGGCGGCGGTCAGGCGGACAGGGCGGCGGCGACCGTCGCCCTGCATCTTGATGCTCTCGCCCGCCGCCGCCGTCGGTTGCTTGTGCTGATCGACGAAGCCCACGGTTTGCCATCCGAAACAGCCCGACCTTGGTTCAATGCCTTCCAAGCCGCGGCGCGGAGACGCCCGATGCTGCTGGTAGTCGCCGGCACGCCGGATCTGTCGATGGTTCTCCGCAGTTCGGGTTCGACCTTCACCGAACGGATCAGTATCCGGCGGATCGGCCGGCTGATCCGGGAGGACGCCGCCCGGGCGCTGACCGAGCCCTTCGGGGAGCGGGCATGTTTCGAGGACCGGGCCCTGTCCGCCGTCCTCGACGAGACGCAGGGTTACCCTTATTTCATCCAGCTGTGGGGAGAGGCGCTCTGGAACACGGTCGCCGGATCAGGTGTTGCCCGCATCGGCATGCCGCAGGTCGAGGCCGCCGCGGCGGCGGCTGACAGGGCGCGGCATGATCTCTACAGCGGGCGGACAGACGAGATGCTTCGCATGGGCATGCTGATCCCGGCTGCCGAGACGGCGCTGGAAATCGGGAGGGGCCGGCGGCGCCCGAACGAATTTGATTTGATGAGAACCGCGGACAGGATCGTCGCTGAAAGCGGAGGTGACTGGGATGCGGTGCGCCGTTCACTGCTGCACACCGGTTTCATCTGGGATGAGGAACCCGGGGAATGGGAATACGGAATTCCAAGCCTCGCTGAGCATATCGTCAAGGCCGCGGCAGGGCGCTGCGCCGACAATGCCGCCGCCGGTCCGTCGCTGGCGGCGGCGGCGCGGCTGCTTAAGGCGGAGGGGACGGCGACGTCCGAGACCATGACCAGGGCGATGGCGGCGGCGGGGGCCGACGGTTTTGCGGCCGGCCATCTGAGAATATTACAGCGGCAGGGCATCTTAGTTGCTGAGGAAGACGGAAAATTCAGACTCGCCGCCCCGCTGCTGGCCGAACAGGTTCTTAAGTGTCTCGGCATCGACCCTGCCGCCGAGGCGCCGGCGGCGCGGAAGGACGGCGAAGAGACGGCGGCCCGGCTGGGTCCGTGAGGGGCGTTTGATAACCCGGCCGGGGATGAAGCGGACCGGCGGACTGTTCGTCGTGGCCGAGGCCGCTTTCGTTCCCGGCGCGGAATGTCCGGCGCGGCGCATCCGCGACTTTCTGATCTGGAAGCCGGATGAGGACGATCCCGGAGAACTGCGGCCTCTGGGCCTCTTCTATGACGCGTTGTTTCCGGTCAGCCGGGTTCGGGACCGCTGGCCGGCGGTGCGGGAGGACGCCGCGACAGCGGAGTCCGAATGTCTGGCGGGGAAATCCGAAGAGAAGCGCTCCGGCCTGGACGGCTTTATCGCCGCTGTCATACGGCGGCGGTTGCCGCAGCCGGAGCGATCGTCGCCGGAGAACGACATCGCGCCGACCCCGCCAGCGGAACCTTGGGATGACGACGGCTCCGCACCCGGAATGTGACCGCGCATGCACGGCATAAGCTCGACTAACTAATTCGCGCTTGCACGAAAAGTAGTTTTCTTAACATTTTTAGTGTATTGAGACATTTTATTCTTATAAAGAATCAGCTTTTTCGCTGAGAATCCGACAATTAAGCCCTGATCGCGGCAATCTTCGCCGCGTTTTTGACCGGGAGGCACGGTATGCGCCTCCCGATCAAGCCGGCCCGCTCAGGCGCGACGGCTGTCGAAACTTTGAAAATTGATCTGAAGTCGCGGGACGACATCGAGAACGTGCTCAGGAGCCTGCAGTATCTTTATATCAATCGCCAGCGTGACCTTCAGCGGCGAATGATCCCGTCTCCGGGAACGCTTGCCCGCTGCCTGACCACTTACACATCTGAATTCTATGACCGGCCACCGAGCGGGGGAAATGTTGTAAGGCCGTCCTTGTCGCCGTCATGCGCAAGCCAGCAGTCTCAGAGTTTATTCCTAAAGTCGATTTGACATACCAGATGTAGAATACACATCGTGATTTAAGCGGACTCGCATACTGTATACAGCATTATGGAACAAGCTCTCAGCGAATACGCTGCTGCGTGACCGGTGCGTCTGGGAAAAACGCGCCCCGTCCGCGACCGGAACGGCGGTCTGTAATTGAAGCGATGCGTCTCATAGTTTAACATAAGGAGTGTAGTCAGCCGCTCAACCTATCACCATTTGAGAGAATTTCAAGCGTTTGCGGCCTCGAAAGCTACGACGATGTGCCATACTCAAGCAAGAGTGCCTACGGTGTGTTGCTGCGAACTGTCTCCCAAACCGCACACTTTTCAATGCTTGGTGAGAAAATAGATCCACTTTCAGAGGGCACGATCATGAACGAACCAGCGAATCAGATGCTCGTACAAGCCCGCGACCTATTCCTTCCCAAGCTCTTCTCCAGTCAAATCCGACTTCGCGATGCCGAACAGATTGTCGGAGGAGTTGCATGATTAGCGGCCTGCTCTCCGATCCCGACCGAAAGGAGGGGCTGTCCTTGGTTTATGTCAAGGCGTTGACGGCGCGCGCGGGGTTTCTGACTTCAACGCCGGGGCCAGACCGGGACAGCATCGATCTGCGGGTCAGACGGGCGGTACACGTCGCCCGGCTCTCGATTTGCAACTCAAGGCTACCGCCGGTTTCATCATGCCGAAAAACGGCGTCCTGCCGTTTCGACTGTCCATAAAGAACTACGCCGATCTTCGTACCGGGACACAGACGCCACGGCTGCTCGTGGTGCTGGAGCTTCCCGAAGACAAAGCGCGCTGGTTGTCCGTGACCGAGAAAGCTCTCATCCTGCGGCGCCGCGCCTACTGGCTGAGCCTGCAGCGGGATCATGATGAAATCACCGGTCAGAAGACCGTCACCGTTCATATCCCCGAACGGAACATACTTGATGTCGAGACCCTGCAAAGGCTGATGGAACAATCCAGGACGGGAGAACTCTGATGCAAGTCAGTATTCAAGACCGCGACGCGCTGCGGGCGATTTCGCCGGCGGCACTGTCTGCCTACGCCCGCATCGCGGGTTGGAGCCGCTGCGACTCGTACCGCGAGCACTCGGACATCTATGTCGGCGATACGCTGCCGGAAATCGTCGTGCCGCTTACAACGCGCCTCGGGGACTATGCGAGTGCGGTGGCGGCATTGATCGAAACCTTCGCGCAGGTCGCCGGTCAGGACACGTTAACCGTGTACTGTGCGCTGGCGATAGCGGACCGCGATGCGATTCACATCCGGGCGGCGGAGGGCGACGACGGCAGCTTAGGACTGAATGACGGTGTGACTCTGATCGAAGGCGCCAGCGAGATGGTGACGGCGGCGGCGTGCTCGCTTAACAACCCGAGGCCGGTGTACCGCGCTCGCGCGCACAGCGAGGCGGCGGACCTACTGCGACAGATGCGGCTCGGGCAGACCGACCAGGGCAGCTTCGTCGTGACGTTGCTGACTCCGGCTATGCCGATGCCCATGCCGATGTTGTTCGAGGACGAGATTCTGGATGACCATAACGCACCGATCTTTCGTCGAATGACGAAACGGCTTGCTGAGGCCATGGCCGCAGTGCGTCGGGCGGTGGAGCGGGTGGGTTCCGGCGATGGGGGCGCCTTCGCAGAGGCAGTGGTCAACGGGGTAAGCGCCAATCTGTGCGAGGCGCTGGTCAAGATCATCGAACCGTTCCCGAGGCTGGATATCAGCGTCTCGTGGGCGCGGACACGGCCGGTGAAGACGCCGCCGTCGATTTCCCGATTCGGACGGGCGGATGCCGCGTTGCTGCGAGAGGCCGCCTGTTTCCTGCGGGAGCGCGCGCCGAAGCCCGATATGCTTCTCCATGGCTTCATTCGCATCTTGGAACGCAAAGAGGAAGAGGCGGACGGGACGATCAGGTTCCGCACCGAAATCGACGGGCAATGGCAGTCGGTCGCGGCGGTTCTGGAACATGCCGATTACGAGCGCGCGGTTCAGGCCCACAAAGATCGGGCACCGGTCGTGCTCAAGGGAGACCTCGAACGGACAGGCCAGCGATGGAAGCTGCTGAACCCTCAACTGGAGAGCGTCTTGCGCGATGACGAAGAGGACCCGGAATATGTTTGAAGAAGGTGTGTCACACCCGAATGGCCTGGCTACGCGGTGATGCGCGGACTGGGTATCTGCCTGAATATCCCTATGCCCGAGCAACCATGACCCGCGTTTCTGTCAATCCCGAAATCCTGCGCTGGGATCGCGCAAGAAGAGTTGGCCGCTAAAGCTAATTTCAGAAAGCTGCCCCTGTGAGAGGCCGGCTAGGAGCAGGTGGAGGCGCGCGCCCGAACCGTTCATACGCCAGTCGGCTATCTGTTTCGCTTGGAGTCGCCGGAGGAAGCCGTGCCCATCCCGGACTTCCGCACCTTCGCTGGTCGCACGGTCACGCGACCCGGCCCCAACCTGCTGAACACGATCTACAGCTACCAGGAACGGCAGAACCGATACAGGGACCGGGAAGGCCGGGCCGGCCATGCTGCGTCACGGTTCTGTAAATCAAGGGACAATCGGCCCGGCCCGAACTGGCGAGGACGTTCGCCCCCGCTTCCCCTTGCCGGCAGCCGCCGGCAAGGGGAAGCCGAGACAGGATAGCACGGCTGTGGCCCGGATGCGGGAGATCTTGGATTTCAATCCGGCTGCCCGCCGGGAATGTTCGACCTGGACAGATGCGTTGCGGCAATTCATCCGCTGGGCCGACGAGGCCGCTGTCCTCGTCATGAGGAGAAACAACCGCCGCCGTCTCGACTCCGCCGAGTTTCGCGGCTTCCCGCTGTGCGACCCGCTCACACCGCTGATCTTCGTCAACGGTCAGGACACGATAGCTGCGCAGATGTTCACTCTCGCCCAAGAACTCGCGCATATCTGGCTTGGCGTTTGGATCCTGTCGAATCCCAGCCTCGCCCCGAAGCCGGGCTTACGGCGCGAGGCGATATGGTGCAGCGCGGTGGCAGCGTAGCTTCGGGTGCCGCTGGATGCCCTGCGATCCGGCCGGCGCTGGAACGAGCCGCTCCCGGACGCACTGTTCCGGTCGGCGGACGTCTTCAAGGTCAGCGCGCATCGCCCGGCGGCACCCGTGCTGGGCGGCCGCGGCGCTTGATGCGGCCATGGTCCTTGTCGACGGTCTCTTGCCAAGATGCGTCGCTGAAGTCGATGGCCTTGAGTTCGTTATGGATCATTTCTTGGTTGTCCTTGACAGCGGGGATCACATATCCGGCGCCGCGTTCGATCAGGCAACGCGGAGCGGGAATCAGAGTCTGATTGCAATAATTCAGTTTTTTGAACCAACCGGTAATCCCCGTTGCGCCGACGGCTTTTGACAGGCATATATCCGTGTGACACAGAGACCGCTCTCAACTGCTGCGGACTTTCGGCCGTTCGGGAATGCGGCGGGGATTTCATCCCGGCAGAACTCGTCTTAAATGTGCGGTGTCACGACTCGGACAGCGGAGAAAGCGCATCATGAGCGGCGGCTGCGCAGAAAACACGAACCTGATCGGCGGCAGTTGGCGATCCGCTAGAGAAAGACGCGCGATACCCGTGTTCTGTCCCTCAAACGGAGAACAGTTCAGTTCAATGGCAGGTTCTTCGGCGGCCGATGTGGACGAGGCGGTCTCGGCGGCGCGGTCCGCCTTTGAATACGGCTCTTGGTCAAAGCTGACGGCAACCGAACGGGGACGTCTGCTCACAAGGCTCGCCGGATTGATTGCCCGCCATCACGAAACCCTTGCCGGTCTGGAAGCGCAGGACACCGGCAAACCGCTGACGCAGGCCCGGGCCGACATCACCGCGGCTAGCAGGTATTGCGAATTCTACGGCGGAGCGGCCGACAAACTGCACGGAGAGATCATTCCTTACATCAACGGCTATCATGTCCAAGCCGTGCGCGAGCCGCTGGGCGTCACCGGCCACATCACGCCTTGGAATTACCCGGCGCAGATGTTTGGCCGGACTCTGGCGCCGTCGCTGGCGGCCGGAAACGCCGTCGTGCTGAAACCCGCGGAAGAAGCGTCCATGACGCCGGTGTATTTGGCAAAGCTCGCGATGGAAGCCGGATTCCCCGAGGGCGCGGTCAACGTCGTTACAGGAACCGGAGAAGCCGCAGGAGCCGCATTGGCGGCGCATCCGGGAATTGACTTCATATCATTCACCGGTTCGCCGGAGGTCGGAACGCTGGTTCAGGCCTCCGCAGCGGAAAATCATATCGGCTGCACGCTCGAACTCGGCGGAAAATCGCCGCAGATCGTATTTGAGGATGCCGATATCGATGCCGCGCTGGAGGCAATCGTCAAGGCTGTCATCCAGAACAGCGGACAGACGTGTTCAGCGGGTTCCCGCGCTTTGATTCAAAAATCTGTTTTTGATGAAACCCTCGAAGCTCTTGCCGGAAGATTCAGCGGGCTCACAGCGGCCCCGCATTATGACGACGGTGATCTCGGGCCGTTGATTTCCGGCGCGCAGAAGCGCCGGGTCGAAAACTATCTGAAAGGCGCCGGGACCGATCCCGTCGCCCGGGGGAAAATATCTGAATCGGCCCCGGTGAACGGGCATTTCGTCGCGCCGGCGCTGTTCGGGCCGGTCCGGCCCGATGCGCCGCTCGCCCTTGAGGAAATCTTCGGACCGGTTCTCGCCTGCATGCCCTTCGCGGACGAAGCCGATGCGGCGAAACTTGCGAATGCGACCGAATACGGTCTTGTGGCCGGCGTCTGGACACGTGACGGCGGCAGACAGGCCCGGATATCAAAATCCCTCCGCTGCGGACAGGTTTTCATCAATTGTTTCGGGGCCGGCGGCGGAATTGAGCTTCCCTTCGGAGGCATCGGAAAATCAGGCCACGGACGGGAAAAGGGCTTCGAGGCGCTGCGTGAATTCACGCAGTTGAAGACCGTCATCCACAATCACGGCTGATCAGACTGGAAACTGCCATGCGGTTGCGCGGAAAAACAGCTCTTGTAACGGGCGGCGCCGACGGGTTCGGCCGGGCGATCGCCCAGCGGTTCTCATCGGAAGGCGCGAAAGTCGTGATCGCCGACATCAATCTCCCGGGCGCCGCCGGCGTATCGGATTCGCTTCCCGGTCGTTCGCTGGCCGTCGAATGCGATGTGTCCCGTGGAGCTGACATACGCAACGCCGTTGACAAGACCGCCGGCGAATTCGGCGTTCCGGACATCGTCGTCAACAACGCGGGCTGGAGCCATAAAAATCAGCCGTTGCTGGACACCGACGAAGCGGCCCTGCGCAAAGTCTATGAAACCAATGTGTTTTCAATCTACCACATGGTGCAGGCCGTGGTGCCCATGTGGCGCGGGACGGGCAGCGGCGTCATGATCAATATCTCATCCACTGCCGGACACCGCCCGCGCCCCGGCCTGACCTGGTATAATTCCACCAAAGGAGCGGTCAGCCTCTTGACCCGGTCACTCGCGGTCGAGCTTGCTCCCGACAATATCCGGGTCTGCGGCATCGCGCCGGTTCTGGGAACCACCGGCCTTCTCGAGACATTCATCGGCAAACCGGACACGCCCGAAAACCGGCGGTCATTCCTCAGTTCCATCCCGCTGGGCCGCCTGTGCGATCCGATGGACGTAGCCAATGCCGCCCTGTATCTGGCTTCAGAGGACGCTGGGTTCATCACCGGCGCCATTCTTGATGTCGATGGCGGCCGAAGCGTTTGATTCAAATTCCCGGATGCCGTTCTGAGGACCGCGGCCCCGATCAGGAACGGCCTCACGCGGCTGAGGAGCGATTCATGTGCGGCGGCGGCACGGCGGCGAAACGGTTTTCCGGCGGACAGTTCCCGGGTATCCGGCGGCTGACGCGGAACGCGCAATTCGAATCGAGAATAATACGTCTGCCTTAGACTAGGGCTATCGCTTTTGAATTGTTTTGCTTTCTGATCACCGCATTTTGTTCCATCAAGGCCTCAACAATATGAACAGAAGCAGGAAGACAGCTGATTTATCGCATATTTTCAATAGCATAAATGATCTCCGGCGCGGGAACGATGACGAGCCCGAGAGGATTAATGCTGTTGAACAGGTCGGAAAAGGCGTCACAGTTCGGCGTGCCGTGCTCCAGATCCATGAACCCAAGCAGGAATTTCTTCTTGATTTCAGCATATTCGGCTGTATCGGCGCTTGTTTCGCCTCCCGACATGACGGTCAGAAGAGCGGTCATGAGCATTTCGTGAAGGTCATGCCGCATGGCGTTGCTGCGCCGGGGATCGGTTATGCCGTTGAAAATATGAAATAACTCAGCTATGTTTCTGCCTCTGTCTGCCTTTTTAAGGCATTGATGAAACAAAATGCGGTGATCAGAAAGCAGAAAAATTCAAAAGCGATAGCCCTAGCCTTAGACCGATTGAATCTGATGAACATGCATACCGCCCCGATTCTCACCCCGCCGCCTTTCGAAACCCGCGCCAAACTGGAAGGCGGCAAGCCGATCGTGATGCGGACAGACTTCACGCCCGCGGGAGACCAGCCGACGGCCATCGCCGAGTTGACGCAGGGGCTGCTCGACGGCGAGCAGAGCCAGGTTCTGCTCGGCGCGACCGGCACCGGGAAAACTTTCACCATGGCCAAAATCATCGAGGCGACCCAGCGGCCGGCTATCGTCCTGGCGCCGAACAAAACCTTGGCGGCGCAGCTCTACGGAGAGTTCAAGGGATTCTTCCCGGAAAACGCGGTCGAGTATTTCGTCAGCTATTACGACTATTACCAGCCTGAGGCGTATGTTCCCCGTTCCGACACCTACATCGAAAAAGAGGCGATGGTGAACGAACAGATCGACCGCATGCGCCATGCGGCGACCCGGTCGCTTCTGGAACGAGACGACGTCATCATCGTCGCGTCAGTCTCCTGCATCTACGGCATAGGCTCGGCTGAAACCTACGGGGCCATGACCCAGGACATCCATGCCGGGCGCGAATACGACCAGCGGTCGGTGCTGGCCGACCTCGTGGCCCAGCAGTACCGGCGCAACGACCAAGCCTTCCAGAGAGGAAGTTTCAGACTGCGCGGCGACATACTCGAGATATGGCCGGCGCATCTTGAAGACAGGGCCTGGAGGCTTTCGTTTTTCGGCAACGAAGTCGAATCCATCCGCGAGTTCGATCCGCTGACGGGCCAGCGCACCGATGACCTGAAACAAATCCGGATCTACGCGAATTCTCATTATGTGACGCCGCGGCCGACCCTTCAGCAGGCCGCCAAAAAAATCAAGGACGAACTCCGTGAACGTCTGGCTCAGCTTCAGCGGGACGGCAAACTGCTCGAAGCTCAGCGGCTTGAACAGCGCACTGCGTTTGATCTGGAAATGATCGAAGCCACCGGCAGCTGCAACGGAATCGAGAACTACTCCCGTTATCTTACCGGCAGGCAGCCGGGCGAGCCCCCGCCGACCCTTTTCGAGTATATTCCAGACCGTGCGATTGTGTTCACCGATGAATCTCATGTCACCGTGCCGCAGCTCGGCGCCATGTTCAAAGGCGACTTCAGACGCAAATCGACATTGGCTGAACACGGATTCAGACTGCCTTCCTGCACTGACAACCGGCCGCTCAAATTTGAAGAATGGAACCTGATGCGGCCTCAGTCGATCTTCGTCTCGGCCACGCCCAGCGGCTGGGAGCTTGGCCAGACCGGCGGCGCTTTCTCGGAACAGGTGATCCGCCCGACCGGCCTCGTGGATCCGGAAGTGGCCGTCAGGCCGGTAGCGCACCAGGTTGACGAATTGCTGGACGAAGCCCGCAAGGCGGCGGACAAGGGACACCGCACGCTCGTGACCACGCTGACCAAGAGAATGGCGGAAGACTTGACCGAATTCCTGCATGAGCAAGGGCTGCGTGTGCGCTACCTCCACTCCGATATCGACACCTTGGAGAGGATTGAAATCCTCCGTGATCTCCGGCTCGGAGTGTTCGACATTCTCGTGGGCATCAATCTGCTTCGCGAGGGCTTGGATATCCCGGAATGCGGACTGGTGGCGATCCTTGACGCCGACAAGGAAGGGTTTCTCCGTTCAGAGACATCGCTTGTTCAGACCATAGGCAGGGCCGCGCGGAACGCCGAAGGCCGAGTGATTATGTTCGCTGACAGCATGACGGCATCCATGACGCGCGCCATCGGCGAGACGGAGCGCCGCCGCCGCAAACAGATCGAATACAACGAAAGGAACGGCATCACGCCCGAGACGATCCGGAAAAACGTGGCAGACGTGATGGCGGGCGTCTACGAAGGAGATACTGATGAACGCCGCGTGACAGCAACAGTCAAACAACCGCTGCTCATCGGCGCGAATCTCGAAAGGCATCTGAAAGCTCTCCGCAAACAAATGCTTGAAGCGGCAGAAAATCTCGAGTTCGAAGAAGCTGCCCGGATACGGGATGAGATCAAACGGCTTGAAACGACGGAACTGACGATCGCGGACGATCCGCTCGCACGGCAGTCGGAAATCGACAGTGCCGTGGAAGCGGCAGTCACAGCGAACGGCCGCTCCAACGCAGGACAACCCGGCCGAAATCCGAGGAGACGGCGGCGGCGGAACTGAAGGCTGAACTGTTCAGCGACAATCGAATGATAATCGAAACAGCGCGGCAAGGGAGCGTGGCTGCCGTCATCCTGATTGCCGACGCCGCCCCGTCAGCCCGCGACAGCAGCATGAAGAAAGTCGCGCGGCGCGATGTTCCGGGTTGCGCTGCGGATCAGCTGATTCGCCGGCCGCGGTTGTTTCGCCGTTTCTTGAACGCGCCGTTCTCTGTGGACAGGATGCCGAAACACCGTAGAACAAGGAATCCGGGACCGGATAATTTTCCCGAACACCCCTGAATGGCAACACGGACGCCAGGAGGACAGGCATGACGCGCATCAGCCTGCCGTCTGCGGCCGAAGCGGAAGCTATCGCGCGGCGCGCTGGCTGCTGCCCGCAGCCAGCGGCGGGACGGCTCGGCCATGAGGAGAGTATGGGCGCCGCATGCGCACGGACACGGCGTCCTCTGATCAAGACGGGCAAGGCGGAGCAACTGGCGGCTTGTCGGCTGCTGTCCGGCCCGAGGGCGGGCATGGCACACATTGTCGAGTCGTATTCCGAACCGACGGGCGGCGGCCGGGCGTTGCCGCGCCGAGCGGTTCGTGCCGGCGATCCGGGATAAGACGGCGCTGAACCATGAAGGTTGGACCGTGGCGGCCGTTCTCGACAGCGCGAGGCAGTTCGCAGTCCGGGTCCGGGAACCCGCGGCCGCCTGTGTCGGAACAAACGAAACCGCGGACTGTCCGCCCCTGACGCAAGGCTCCAAGGCAAGGTTCGGAACAGGCCGCCGGACTCGACGTCAGGACTTTGGCGGTCCTGACCGCTGGCTTGGCCGGGTATTATCCTTCCAAACGCCGGCACACAGACGCTGCGGCAAGTCATGAGCCTTCTATCCGGCTCCAACCCCGGATCAGGCGATGCGCGGCCGGGATCTATGGAGAAACAACGCCGTCAAATATGCCATTCAGGCATGGGGCGTCCTGATGAAAGGCATCGGCAGGGCGCGGGACGATCGTTGTTCCTCGACGCCGGATCCGGCTGGGACGGTCCTTGCCGCAGCGCCGTCCTTCGAAAACGGGTCAGCCCGCCGGAATGGAAAATATGACGATGCACGCCAGAATCGCCGCCAGCGAAACGAACAGAATCTTGTTGACGACCATCATCCGCGCCTTGGGCGGACAATCCTTGCGGTTGTAGATGATCGCCAGCAGCGTCTGCAGGAAATAATAGGCCGCGAAGGCCCGAGACGCCAGCGCGATGATCTCGAACAGATCGATCATCCAGACCAGCGCGATCGCGCCGGCCGCCACCGCCGAATATCCGAGCCGGGACGACATATGTCCGTGGCTGTTCTCCCGCAGCAGCCCGCCCCCGCCGCCGAGATCGGCAACCGCCGCGCTGAACTGGCTCGTCACCGCCGTCACCATCAGCATTGCCGGCAATACCAACGCGATCGGCAGCATTGCATCCACGATCGCCGACAGTTCAAAATGCACGAGATCTATATGCTGCACGACCGGCATAAGAAGAGCCACAGAAACGACATAGAGGACGCCGGACAGGATCTGGGCTATTTTCATGCTCTTTATACGTACCTCAGGGCTGTATTTCTCGCCGAGAAAGCGCGAAGTCTCGAAACCCTGCACTATCAGCAGCGCCCCTGCCAGAATACGGAACTGGGTCCAGATGTTCCGCTCTGGGCGGTCAAAGACCAGGTTCCCGCCGTCCAGAAAACCAAAGGCGAAAACGCTGAGAGCGGCGATCATCGCCAGAACCACGGAAAGCTGGATTGTCGCCGACACCGATTCGAGCTGTTCGAGCCCGGCCAGACCCTTGCAATAGCCGACAGCGGCAATGAAGGCGATCACGGCTGTCGTCAAAAGGCGCTCGCCTGCGGGATCCGGCGCGCCCAGATAACTCAGCGCGAAACTTGAAAGCAGGGAGATGTAAAACGCGACCGCGATGACATAAGCTGCGACGAGAACCACGTTCGAAAGATATTCAATCTCGCGCGCGCTCTCTGACAGCAGGCCATCGGCGAGTTTCGGTTCGATATGGGCGATGTTGAACCGGATGACATGGCCGGTCCCGTAGGCGAGCAGCACAATCCCGAGGACTGCCAGCGGCGACAGCACGCCCACCACGCTGGCGAGCAGCGGCGCCATGATGAGAAAGCCGCTCCCCATGATCGACGACAGCGGTGTGAGAGTCGCCTGCCAGAGCTTGCGCCGCAGCACGCGCGGACGCGCCAGCAGGATCATCACGCCCGCACTGATTGCGAGCAGAAAAGCATTGAACGCCAAACTTGAAAACGCCATGCGCGATTCGCCCCGCTCTTGATCCGACCTGACGGGTTTGCCCCGGTCGCTCCCGGATAAGGGGCCGGGCCGGTAAACGGCTCCATCCGCCCGTGATGCCCGTCAAGCACGGGCCGGGGCGAGAGTGTCTTTATCGGAGGAAAATACGTTCATTATCTGAATTCGTCACTTGGAAACGCAAAAATTCTGAACTGAGACACTGCGCTCGGAAATAAAAGTTTGGGTGATCGCTGCCGCATTGATATGTTATTGAAGAATCGCCTGCGGATGCCGTTGGCTGGGCAGCCTTGTGGAGAGTTGATTATATCGAAATGACAGGTCGGTTTGACAAAGAATTCTTCCGGCAGCTTGATCAGTTGAAGGCGGACGGCAATTACCGCGTCTTCGCCGATCTCAAACGCCGACGGGGCGATTTCCCGCGGGCCAGCAATTTTTCCGCGGACGGCGAGCGGCCGGTCACGGTCTGGTGTTCGAACGATTATCTCGGCATGGGGCAGAACCCGGCTGTCCTGAAGGCCATGAAGGATGCGATTGACGAGTGCGGCTCCGGCGCGGGCGGGACCCGGAATATTTCCGGAACTTCCCATTTTCACGTCTTGCTGGAACGGGAACTGGCCGCGCTTCATGCCAAACCCTCGGCGCTGCTGTTTTCTTCGGGGTATGTGTCCAATTGGGCCGCGCTGTCGACGCTCGGGGCGCGCCTGCCTGATGCCGTCATCTTCTCCGACTCGATGAATCATGCCTCCATGATCGAAGGGATCCGGCATTCGAAGGCCGGGAAAGTGATATGGCGCCATAATGATCCGCGCGACCTGGAACGCAGACTCGCCGACTGCCGTCCCGGCGCCGCTAAGATCATCGCATTTGAATCCATCTACTCCATGGACGGCGACATCGCGCCGATTGAAGAGATATGCGACGTCGCCGACGCATACGGCGCGATGACCTATCTGGATGAAGTCCACGCGGTGGGAATGTACGGACCGGAAGGGGCCGGAATCGCGGCCCGGGACGGCGTCGCCGACCGCGTGACGCTGATTCAGGGAACCCTCGGCAAAGCCTACGGGGTGATCGGCGGCTATATCGCCGGATCCGAAGCCGTCTGCGACTTCATCCGCTCGTTTGCCAGCGGATTCATTTTCACGACGGCACTGCCGCCTGCGGTCGCCGCCGGAGCACTGGCATCCGTCAAATATTTGCGGTCAAGTTCATTCGAACGACTGCGGCACCGCCGTCAAGTTGAAAAACTGAGATCCCGGCTTGACACGCTGGGAATTCCGCATGAGGCGAATCCCGGCCATATTGTTCCCGTGATGATCAAGGATCCGGCGAAATGCCGCCGGATCAGCGGCATGCTGTTGGATCAGTACGGGATATACGTACAGCCGATCAACTATCCGACAGTTCCGAAGGGAACTGAGAGACTGCGCATCACTCCAACCCCCCTTCACGGCGATGCCGACATTGAATACCTGACGGGAGCTCTGTCCGATCTTTGGTCGCAATGCGCATTGGCGCGGAAAGTCGCTTAGCTGAACTTCCTCAGAGGGACTTCGCTCCGGGGAATTTTCCGCTGGATGTTGAAGCTTTGATATAGGCGGTATTGTCTCCCCGAGCGCCGGGCCAAGGGATCTGACGAAGCAAAGGAAGCAACATTATGAAAGCCATCAGCACATCCTCCCGCGCCTCTGCCGGCGCTTCGAAAATCAACGCGCCCGTCGAAGAGGCGCGCGCGGAGGTGAAGGAGGTTTTCGAGAAATTCTGTCTGGCAACGGCCATCGCATGTCTGACGCGGATGATGGACGAGGACGCGGACCGGCTCGCCGGAAAGCGTTACGGTCACTCGTCCGACAAGCCGGGTTACCGCTGGGGACATACGCGTTCTCAGGTCTGTTTTCACGGCGGCAAGATCGACGTCGAACGTCCCCGGCTCCGCAGCAAGACTGCGGGCAAGGAGATGTCCCTGCCGAGCTGGGAAAAGATCTCCGCGGACGGCTGCCTCGGCAGACAGTCCGTGAAGCTGATGACGGAGAGCGTAGCGAGCCGCAAACTCCGCCCGGCGGCGGGCTGCGGCCTGCCGAAATCACCCGGATCCCGCCGGTTCAAGGCCCTGACTCAGGCGAAGTTTGATGAGTGGATGGCATCCGATCTGTCGGAGACAGCTCTCGTTGCGGTTCACATCGACGGGCTGCGCGTGAGCGAACGCCTGATGATGATCGGGGCCGCCGGCGTTGACGCGTCCGGGCGTAAGCGCCCGCTTGGCGTCATCGAGGGCGCGACTGAGAACGCTGCGGCCGTGCAGGCTCTGCTTGATGATCTGATCAGGCGCGGGCTCGATCCCGAGGGTTGTTATCTGTTCGTCGTCGACCGAGCCGGGGCGCTCAGCGAGGCCGTCCGGCGAACTTTCGGCGAGGACATCCCTGTTCAGCGCTGTCAGGTTTACAAGGCGCGCAACATCACCGACCGTCTCGCCGTGACACATCACGCCGACGTGCGGCGGACATTCAAACAGGCTTGGGAACTTGACGACGCCGACGAGGCCGAACGCCTGATGCGCGGCCTGGCTCAGCGGTTCGAACAGGAGGCGCCGGACGTCTCCCGGTCGATACTTGAGGGTCTGGACGAAATCCTGACCGTCGCCAGGCTCGGTCTGCCGTTCGAACTGCGGCAGTCGCTGGCGAGCAAGAACATCATCGAGTCGATGAACGGCGCGGTCCGGCAGGTCTGCCGCAGCGTGAAGCGCTGGAAGAACGCCGGTATGGCCCTGCGGTGGACGGCGGCCGGCATGATGGAGGCCGAGAAGGGCTTCCGCCGCATCAAGGCCTGCAGGCAGCTGCCCGTTCTCAAACAGGCGCTGATCGAACATCGTCGATAGGGTCGGCTTGACCGGCTCACGGACGCCGCGTAAATGTTCTACAGGCAGCACCGCTCATGCGGATTTCAACATCCATCGGGACATTCCCCCCCGGCATCTGCTGTAACCTGATCTCGAAAGAGAAGATGCCGGCTGACCTCGGCGGCGGATTTTACCGGATGCCGTGCGCCATGCCGATGACCGCGTCGACATCGACATGCCTTTCCAGATGTTCGGAAAGCGAATCAAGGGCCGCTTCGACTTCCTGTTCATGACTGAAATCCGATGCCCGGATGCCGGAATGCCGCAGCCATTCGGCCCTGAATCCATCGTCAGCGAACAATCCGTGCAAATACGTGCCCTCTATCTTTCCATCCGCTGAAACGGCGCCGTCGGCCCGGCGTTTTCCATTCTCATCGATCCAAGCGAAAGGCCGGACAGTGTCATCGCCGGTGGTTTCGCCGATATGTATTTCGTAGGCGCGGAAATCCGGTCCGTCCCTGCCGGCTCTTGCCGTGACCTCGCATACGCGCTTTTGCTGGCGCATGACCGTTTCGACCTGCAGCAGGCCCAGACCCTGAGAGTCTCCAGCCGGACCTTCAATCCCGTCCGGATCCCGGATCACCCGGCCGAGCATCTGATAGCCGCCGCATATTCCCAGAATCCGCCCTCCCCGCCTGGCATGAGCCCGTATATCCAGATCCCATCCGTTTCGCTTCAGGAAAGCCAAGTCTCCGCGGGTCGATTTGCTGCCGGGCACAATCACGATGTCGGTGTCGCCCGGCAGCGGCTGCCCGGGCGGCAGGATTTCGACATTCAGTCCGGATTCCAGGCGCAATGGATCAAGATCATCAAAATTGGCGATCCTTGAAAGCGCCAAACAGATGACTTTCGTCTTTCCCCGGCGGGACGGCATTTGCTTCAGATCCTGCGCATCCTCAGACGGGAGAAAGCGCACCCGGTCAAACCAAGGCACTGTTCCCATGCCCCGCCAGCCGGTGAATTCCTCGATTGACCGGACACCGTCTTCGAACAACCGGATATCGCCGCGGAATCTGTTAACTAAGAATCCCTGAATCAGATCCGCGTCCGCGGCCGACAGAACCGTTTTCGTTCCGACAAGCTGGGCGATGACTCCTCCCCGTTCAATGTCGCCCACCAGCAGGACAGGGACTCCGGCCCTGCGCGCAAACCCCATATTGGCGATGTCGCCTTTCCGCAGATTGGTTTCCGCAGGGCTGCCCGCTCCCTCCGCGACCACGAAGTCGGAATTTTCAGCAAGGCGAAGGTAGCTTTCCATGACGGCATTCAGCAGCTGCGGTTTGAGAACGGCATAGTCCCGCGCCTGGACCGTCGTCATGCGCCGTCCATGCACGATAACCTGCGCTCCGGTTTCTGTTTCAGGTTTCAAAAGCACGGGATTCATATCGACATCCGGCTGAACCCGGCAGGCGCGGGCCTGAAGATGCTGCGCCCTGCCAATTTCCATGCCGTCGGCGACCGCGGCGGCATTGTTGGACATATTCTGCGGCTTGAAAGGCCGGACCCGGAAGCCGCGGCGGGTCAGCGCACGGCACAGCCCCGCGACTATCACCGACTTGCCGACATTCGAGCCGGTGCCCTGAATCATTACAGCTCTGGCCATGGCAAGGATGAAAGAGATTCAAAGGGAGCGGATCAATATTCAATGCCCGGCTGCGCCTTGACGCCGGATCTGAAAGGATGTTTCAGAAGCGTCATCTCTGTCGCCAGATCAGCCGTTTCAAGCAGCCGGTCGCCCGCATTCCTTCCCGTCAAGATAACGTGCGTATCTTCGGGTTTGCTGTCCGCGAGGAATGCGCAGACCTCTTCCTCGTCAAGATAGCCGTAACGGATGGCGATGTTGATTTCGTCGAGCAGGATCAGCTTGATATCCGGAGAAACAATGAGTTCGCGGGCCTTGTTCCACGCGGCCTGCGCCATTTCGGTGTCCCGGGCTTTATCCTGTGTTTCCCAAGTGAACCCCTCTCCCATAGTGTGAAACCGGCAAACCGAGGCGAAATGCTCCTGAATCAGATCCCGCTCCCCCGTCTGCATTCCGCCCTTGATGAACTGCACGACGGCACACGGGATGGAATGAGCGATGCATCTGAACACCATTCCGAATGCGGCTGAGGACTTTCCCTTGCCTTTGCCCGTGTGCACGACGACCAGGCCTTTGGTTTCTGTTTTGGCGGCCATGATTTTGGCTCTGGCGGCCTTCTTTTTCACCATCTTTCTTTTGTGGCGGTCCAGTTCGTCATTCATCGGATTCTCCTTGACTGTCAGCCGGAAGAAAGACCGGTCTGAAACTGCTTGCCTTGTTTCTGTGCAAATTTCGCGAAAACGGCGACGGAAATACAGCGCCGATTAAACTGCGAAATGCATCGCTTCATTTGCAGACCGCGATTGAGGCAGATCTACATGTTGTATGCGAGCCAAGCGGGTGCGATAGTCTCTATGATCAAAAAGGAGAGAAACGCATGCCGTCGGGCTTTAACTGCTTGACCTGGTATGACCGTTGCCAGATTCGGGCGCTGAAGAAAAGCGGTTTCCCGCAAAGAGACATCGCGGCGGAGATCGGCTGCTCGCAGTCGACGGCAGTCCGCGAACTCGCCCGCGACACCGGGCTGCGGGGCTGCCGCTGCCACCAGTCGCAGCGGCTGGCCGAAGCCCGGCGGCGGGATGCCTCGCTGGTTCCCCGCAGTATGTCGCCGAAGCGCTGGAAGATCATCGAGATATGTCTGAGGTCCGTACAGGCCCGCAGCAGACTTCGGGCCGCTTGGCGAAACAAGGGACCATGAAAGTGAGTCCGGCATGGATTTACGTTACGTCCATGCGGACCGGGCGGCGGGGGGAAGCCTGTTCCGCTGCCTCCGCCGCCGGGGGCGGAAGCGGAACCGCCGAGGCCGGAACGGCTCCGGGCGGGGTGTGATTCCCGGCCGGAGGGACATATCCGAGCGTCCCGCTGTCGTCGAGGAGAAGACCCGGGCGGGAGGCTGGGAAGCGGACACGATCATCGGCGTCCGGCACCGGGGATATCTGGCTTCGCTTGTCGACCGGGCGACGAAATTCACTTTGCTTCAACGGGTTGAGAGAAGGACGTCGTCCTTGGTCGGGGCCGCGGTCGTCGGTTGTCTGCGGCCCGTGTCCGGCATGACGCATTGATCACGGCTGATGACCGCAAGGAATCCGCGGGGCATGCGGAGGTCTCTCGGATTCTCAGCGCGGACTTTTACTTCGCCCGCCCGTACCGTTCACAGCAGCGGGTAGGAGTGAGCGGGCATAGGGACGGCCTGGTAAGGGAACAGCTTCCGAAACCTACGGACTTCCAAGCGCGAGGTCCGGAGGGTGTAGGACGCGCTCAACGACCGCCCCGCCGGATTCCTGCCCTTCTCACGACCAGCGGCCCTCGGAAATGCATTTGCCGGGCATCTGCCACAGCTTGATTCTGACAGAGAGCCGCCGGCTGACCCCGATGATGCATTTCATGGTTGTACGGACGCACTGTTCGCTGGCAGCGATAACGGCGCCAGAACTTGGGCGCAATGCGCCAGCCTGACCGGAACCTGCAAACTCAACGGCGTCAATCCACAAGCCTACCTTACCGACACACTGCGCCGGATCGTCAACATGAACCCCTTGTCACGCATCGAAGGCTTCATGCCTTGGAACTTCACACCGACAATTTAAAGCCTCAACCATCAACAAAGGTAACTGCGCGGCGCTTACAATGGTCTCGCATCCATCACCTGAGCCGTTGCCGGCAGGAGGGTGGTCACGGCACGGCGGACACAAGCAGCACATCGCAGACCGACCGGTCACCCGCAAATGCCGGGCCGGCAAAGGTCAGCCTCCGGGATTACGTCAGCCTCTTGGACATTTCAGGCAAGGAAGTCGAAATCGGCCGCGGTCAGTTGTGACGCCTGAATGCCCTCAAGCACGATCGAGAAACTGTCGGAGGGGCCGCCGACCACAGTATCGTCGCCGCTTTGCCTGATGTCGAGGTCAGAGAAGGCGAGTCCGCCTTTGATGACGAGAATGTCCTGCCCGTCCTCGAAATCGCGGATTGTGTCGATTCCCGATCCATTGGCGAAAACGAACCGGTCGGCGGCACCACCGCCCCACAGTACGTCGTCGCCTTCGCCTCCATCGAGGGTATCTTCGCTCCAGCCAGTGTTGACACGCACGAAGCTTTTTTTGTCAGGAGCCAGGTCAAAGCGGTACAGGTCTCCGTTCAGCGTGTCGTCACCGGCGCCGCCGTTCAACGTATCAGCACCTTCGCCGCCGTAGAGCGTGTCGTCGCCTTCGCCGCCGTTCAGCGTGTCGTCGCCTTCATCCCCTATGAGTCTGTCGTCGCCTTTGCCGCCGTAGAGCGTGTCGTTACCGGCGAAGCCCATGAGGTCGTCGCGGCCTTGCCCGCCATAGAGCGTGTCATCGCCCTCACCGGCCATGATAACGTCTCTGCCTTTGCCGCCGTAGAGCGTGTCGTCGCCGGCGCCGCCGTTCATCGGGTCGTCGCCGGCGCCGCCCCTTATGATGTCGTCGCCGTCGCTGAAGAGCTGGAAGAAGTCGTTCTCGTCAAGCGAGTCCGCCTTCACGTTCAATAGTCTGATCGTGTCGCTCTTGCTTTGGCCATAGCGGATGACCGTATCGTCGCCGTCCTGCTCGGTGACCCATGGCACTCCACCGGCCGGGCCCGAAAAGCGGATCTTGTCGCCCGCTCCGAAATCGGTGATCGTGTCGTGGCCGTCTCCCACCTTGAACGAGAAAGTGTCGCCGCCGGCGCCGCCGGTCAGCGTGTCATCGCCCCTGCCGCCGTAAAAATAGTCGGCTCCTTTTTCGCCGTTGAGGGTGTCATTGCCGGCTTTGCCTGCCAGTTTGTCATTGCCCGCGCCGCCGTTCAGCGTATCGTCGCCGTTTTGGCCCCAGAGGCTGTCCCTGCCTTTGCCGCCGTTCAGAGTGTCGTCGCCATCGCCGCCAAAGAGCCAGTCGTCACCGTCTTGGCCGTACAGTTTATCGGCGCCGCTGTAGCCGTAGATGATATCGTCGCCTTTATAGCCGTAGATGTGGTCGACGCCGTCGCGGCCTTCGAGCCAGTCACCGTAGGCGCCGCCCTTGAGCAGCGTGTCGTATTCGTCGCCGTCGCCGTCGCCGCCGTCGTCGCCACTGTGGGGCAGGATGAAGTCGTTCTCGCTGAGGGAGTTCGCCGACACGCCCAACAACCGGATCGTATCGTCAGCGGTGTAGCGGATGACCGTATCGTCACCGTCCTGCCTGATCACAAGCGTCGAAAAGCCTCTGACGTTGGAGATCTCGATTTTGTCGCCGGCCCTGAAATCGGTGATGGTGTCGGCCCCGTTCCCTGGAAAGAACCTGAAGGTGTCGCCGCCGCTGCCGCCCGTCAGCGTGTCGTCGCCGTCGCCGCCGCTGAGCGTATCGTCGCCGTCGCCCCCGTTCAGCGTGTCATCCCCGGTGTAGCCGTAGAGATGGTCGTCGCCGTCGCCTCCATTGAGAGTGTCGTCGCCACCGTGGCCGGCGAGGTAGTCGTCGCCTTCGTCTCCGTTCAGCCTATCGTCGCCATCATAGCCTTGGAGGTTGTCCTCGCCCTTGCCGCCGCTCAGAACGTCATTGAGGTCGCTGCCGTTGAGATCATTGTCGAAGTAGTCACCCCGCTGCACAGCGCCTTTCAGAGGGGGGTCGTCATTGTGCCTCTGATTGGCGAAGACGAAATCGTTCTCGCTGAGCGAGTCCGCTGACACGCCCGACAGCCAGATCCTGTCGTCATTGCCGTGCAGCTGGATGACCGTATCGTCGCCGACCTGCTGGATGTCCAGCGAACTGAAAAAGCCAGGGTAATTGAAGATCTCGATCTTGTCACCGGTCTTGAAATCTGTAATGGTGTCGGCCCCGCCGCCCGGAAAGAACCTGAAGGTGTCGTTGCCCTTGCCGCCTGTCAGCGTGTCATCGCCTTCATGGCCGGCGAGCCGGTCGTCGCCGTCGCCGCCGTAAAGCCGGTCATCGCCATCGCCGCCGTAGAGCCAGTCGTCGCCGCTGTCGCCGTAGAGCCGATCGTAATGGGTGTCGCCGAAGAGCCAGTCGTCGCCGTCGCCGCCCCGGAGAAGGTCGTCGCCGTAGCTGTCATAGAGCCGGTCGTCGCCGGCCTCACCGTTCAGCGTGTCTTCGCCGCCTTTGCCCCGGATGATGTCGTTGCCGCTGCCGCCGCTCAGAACATCGTTGACGTTGCCGCCCTCCAGCGTATCGTCGCCGTCGCCGCCCTGCAGGGTGACGCCTGTCCTGCTTGCGATTTCCTCGTCGCTGAATAAGTGGGGAAGGATAAAGTCCTCCTTGCTGAGCGAATCCGCCGACACGCCCTGCAGCCGGATCGAGCCGCTGAAGAGACCATAGTAGTTCTCATAACGGATGACGGTATCGTCGCCGTCCTGCTCGATGATCAGATTGTCGAAAATCTGGACGTGGCCGATATAGATCTTGTCGCCGGCCTTGTAATCGGTGACAATGTCGTCTCCCGATCCCCCGAGCCAGAATTTGAAAGTATCGGCGCCCTTGCCGCCCGTCAGCGTGTCGTCGCCGGTGCCGCCGGCAAGTTCGTCGTCGCCGGCACCGCCCTTCAGAATGTCGTCGCCATGCCCGCCGCTGAGTTCGTCGTCGCCGGTGCCGCCCTTCAGAATGTCGTCGCCGGCACCGCCGTAGAGGTAGTCATCGCCGGCACCACCGTAGAGTCGGTCGTCACCCTCCTGGTTGTAGTGGTGGTAGTCGCTGTAGCCGTAGAGGTGGTCATCGCCGCCGCCGCCGTAGAGGTGGTCGTCGCCTTTGCTGCCTTGCAGGGTATCGTCATCGTCCCCAACCTGCTTGATTTTGCTGTAGTCGGACAGAGTGATGGTGTATTTTTTGACGGCGGTCGGCAAAACGAAGCTGTCCACGCCGATGGAGTCAGCCGAGACGCCCGTCAGCGTGACCCTGCCCCAGCCGCTATCGCGATTCGCTAAATCCAGATAGGCGATGACGGTATCGTCGCCCTGCTGATAGACTTGGATCCACATGCGCTCGCCATCAATGCGGATCCTGTCGCCGGTCTCGAAATCGGTGATCGTGTCTTGGCCGTCGCCCGCCGCGAACACAAACTTGTCATCGCCCTTGCCGCCCGTCAGCGTGTCATCGTTCACACCGCCGACTTTGGTGTCGTCACCGATCGTGCCGGTCCAAGTAATACCACTCATTGTCTATTCTCTTTCTATTCTTCCATTGTGCGGCGCCGGTTTTATTGACGCTCACAACAAACCCTCACCAAATAAATCGAATCATACTTACCCCCCCCCCTCTGACCAGATTGCAACTCTCCTTTGATCAGTGCCTGCGCGATAAGTTTTTTCTTATCACTCTCAGTCATTTGAAGCGCCCGTACAACTATGAAATGCATCACCGGGTTCAGCCGGCGGCTCTCTAATCAGAATCAAGCTGCAGCAGAGGTCGCAGATGCCCCGCAACTGCGTTTCCGGAGACCGCCAGTCGTGAGAAGGGCGGGAATCCGGCGGATTCCAGCCGCTGGCCGGGGTTGAGCGGCAGCCGGATCAGTTGTTCAGTTCCGCCGTTTTCAAGCGATCCTCAGGCGGTTTCAACGCGGGAGAAGGGGGCAGTCCGAGCCGCCTCCCGGAGCCGGAAATTTTTCGAGGACGCCCCCTGCCCGGCTTCCAGCGCGCGCTGGAAGCCGGGCAGGGGGCGTCAAGGCTCATCCCTCCGGATCTCGGCCGGAGCTGCTGTCCGGAAGTCCGTCAGGTTTCGGAAGCTGTTCCCTTGCCGGGCCGTTCGTATGCCCGCTCATCCCCGCTGCCGTGAACAGTACGGGCGGGCGAAGTGAAAATCGGCGCCGAGAGCCCAGGAGATCTCCGCATGCCCCGCGGATTCCTTGCCGGCCGCAGATGCTCGATGACCGCGGCCCCGACCAAGGACGACGTCCTTCTCTCGGCCCGTTGAAGCGAAGTGAATCATCACCGCCCGGTCGACAAGCGGAACCAGAGCTCCTCGGCGCCGGACGCCGATGATCGTGCCGCTTGCCGATCTCCCGCCCGGGCCTTCTCCTCGACGATCGCGGGCCGCTCGGACATGTCCCGCCGGCCGGGGATCACGCCCCGACCGGAGCTGTCCCGGCCCCGGCGGTTCCGCTTCCGCCCGCAGCCCGGTGTCGCGGGCAGGTCCGCGGACTGCAGTCGACTGCGGGCAGCCGATCTCCGCCGCGACGGCTCTCTGCGGGAAACCGCTTTTCTTCAGCGCCTGAAGCCGGCAGCGGTCAAACCGGGTCAGGCAGTTAAAGCCTGACGGCATGCGATTCCCTCCTTTTTCATCATAGAGTATCGCACCCGCTTGATCCGCATATGACATGTGGATCCGCCTCAATCACGGTCTGCGAATGAAGCGATGCATTTCGCGGTTTAATCGGGAGGAAATAAGGGCTGAGCCTCCTCCCGAAACGCCCTTGAATTGAAACATTGATGCTGATCAGGTTGTTCGCCGCAAAGATTTTTGCCGTCTTTGTGATTGAGTTCCTAAAAGTGAAAAGCAGAGCGGCGCGAGCTGCGAATCATCAGGCATGAAGTCGAATCAGCTGTCAGCGGAGCGGGCCCGCTGATCGGCGGCATTCAGGCAGGGTCTCCGGACAGGATCGCCGGTCCGTCTTTCAACCGGGCCGGTCTCAAGGCGGGACTTGCCGAGGCTGCCGCGTGCTTGCGGCTGCGCAGGGCCGCGTTTCCGAGCTTGAGCGGCTCGGAACGAACAGCCGTGACAATCATAAACCGCCGTCGAGCGACGGGCTTTCAAAGCCGGGGCCGAAGAAAAAAGCTTCATCGGAGCGCATGCCGGACGGGAAGCCCGGCCATGAAGAGACACGGCCGGACCGAAACCAGGCAGGCCGCCGTCCGCTGTGATGCCGGCTGGCTGGAAACACACTGACAGCTTGGTCTCGCCGCTGTCAAATCCGTTTCGTCGACCCGGGAAGTTCGGGGAAAACGCAGTGCCGGAACCCGGTATTTCATAAATGAGCGGAAAACGGAATCCGAAGCGTTTTCACAAGGGCGTGAGGAAGCGCTGGTCGGTCGAGAACAGTCTGCGCCGGTTTCTTGACGTCACGATGAACGAAGACCATCCGCGCGACCGGATCCGGGCCGGAGAACCCAGACGTGATCGGCGGCTCGCTCTCAACCAAGGACGTGTCACGAGGAACAAGCAGGCTGAGTCAATGCGCGGCAAGCGCAAAAAAGCCGGCTGAGATCACCGCTGCGTCCTGATCGCCGACAAGGCTTACGATGCCGAGGCCGTTCTCAAGCGGGCGGCGGAAGCCGGCTGCCGGGCCGTCATTCCGTCAAAGCCGAACCGCAGGCGGCAGCGGCCGCTGGATAAAGCAGCCTGTGCGGCGCGTGATGTCATTGAGCCTTTCTTCGGAAGAATCAACGAGTTCCGGCGGGTCGCGGCCCGCTTTGACAAGCAGGCGCGCGACTTCGCCGCCGCTGTCATCCTCACCGTCATCCGCCGCCTGCTGCGGAATGCCGCAAAGCCGATGATTGAATCCACGCCTAGGCGGCTGGTCTCCGCCGCGACAGCCGGCTGTCAAAGGCCGTTTCTCTTAAGCGCTTCAGCCCGCCCCGGCCGGTGTGCGATTAACTTGTTGAAACAGCATCCGAAAAGACGGAGAGCCGGTTATCGCATAAGTCCCGGCAGGCCGGTCGCAAGCACTGGAAACGCGCAGACGAGAACAAGTACCAGGATCGGCGGAATCAGCCAAGGCAGGATCGCCCGGGCCAGCCGCTGATAGGGTATGTCGCCGACTTGGCTGACCACGAACAGCGCCATGCCCATCGGCGGCGTCATGATCGAGATCATCAGGTTCAAAATCACGATGATCCCGAAATGCACCGGATCAATCCCGAACCCCGCGGCGACGGGGACAAGGATCGGGACGATGACGAGCAGTATCACCAGCGCCTCGATGAAGCATCCGAGCACGAAGATCATCAGATTGACCGCGATCAGGAACATCAGCGGACTTTCGGCGACTGCCAGGAAAATCCGAGCGATCTGTTGTGGAGCCTGTTCGCGCGCGAAAATGAAACTCAGCAGCGACACGCCGGCGACGATGGTCGCGATGGAGGCCGAGGTCACGGTCGTCTCGTAGATCGCGTCCCAGAGACGCCGCCAAGTCAGTTCGCGGTAGAAGACAAGATCAATGAGAATCGCGTAAATAACGGTCACCGCCGCGGCCTCGGTCGGAGAGAAATACCCGGAGAATATGCCGCCGATGATGACCAGCGGCGTCGCCAGCGCCGGCAGCGACTTCCAGAACAGCGCGGCGATTTCCGGAAACGTCCTCTTGGGATCGCGCGGATAGTCGCGCCGCATGGCGACCAAGCCGACCATCATCATCAAGGCGGCGGCGCAGAGAACGCCCGGGATCACGCCGCCAAGAAACAGCTGCCCGATCGAGACGTTCGCGATGACGCCGTAGAGCACCATGGTGATCGACGGCGGCACGAGCGGACCGATGAGCGAGGACGAGGCGGTGACCGCGCCGGCGAAATCGTCATCGTAGCCGGCGGCCCGCATAGCCTTGATCTCCATCTTGCCGAGCCCTCCCGCATCCGCGAGGGCCGATCCCGACATGCCCGAGAAGAACAGCGAGGCCAGCACGTTCACATGTCCGAGGCCCCCGCGAACATGACCGACAAGCGACCGGGCGAAGCCGAACAGGTGACCGGTGATTCCCGCCGTATTCAGGATCGCCGCGGCGAGGATGAAAAGAGGCACCGCGAGGAGCGGAAAGCTGTTCAGCCCGTCCACCATGCGCTGCACGGCCAGGAACATGCCCCGGTCCGCGTACCAGAAGTAACCCATGGAGACGAAGATCATGGCGATGCCGATGGGCACGCCCACAATGACGAGAAACAGCCAGAGGCCGCCGATAATCAGCAAGGTCACAGCGCTTCCGTTCCTTCGACTTCGCCGCTGCGGCCCGAATGAACGCGGCGGACAACGCGGTGGATAATGAGGAACGAGGCCGCGAAAGCAGAGGCGTAAAGGGCGGCATTGGGCAACGGCAGCGTGACGGAAGCCGCGTTCCAAGTCCGCTCCACCGTCTGCCAGCCGATCCAGCAGAGTCTCGCCATGACGACAAGATAAATCACGTCGATCCCCGTGAAAATGATCCGGCGCAAAGAGCCGGGGAGACGTTCAGCCAGGAAGGCCATGCGCAGGTGCTTGTTCTGCCGCTCGACCTCGCCGATGGCGATGAAAGCCATCCAGACCCAGATCCAGCGCGCCGCTTCTTCGGTCCAGACCGGACCGCGCAGGATCGGTGTCCGCCCGAGGATCTGGATCAAGACGATGCCGATCAGAACGAGAAACAGGACCGAGGCGGCGATACCCTCGATGCTGTATTTCTGACCCCGCTTCACGGACGCGTTCACTGGCCGGCGGGAGCCGCGCAGGCGCGGGTCATAATCACAGCCGGCGACTCCTGTCCCGGTCCGGGGTTTCCGCCCGGGCTGCGGCGGCGGGCGGGCCGGCGGCGACCGCCTCTATGCTCAGCGCCCGTTCCGGCCGACCGGATCACCGGCGCGCCGTAAGCCGTACGCCTGGTTCCGCAGCTTGATTTCCGATCCCGCTTCCGGCGCGCCGTTCTCCGTCCGAGGAGGCGGAGACCGGCGGCCTTCCGCGCATCAACAGCCGGATTTCGAGTTTTGAAGACAGCAACCGCATTGACAGTGACGGACATGCCCTCACGGCTCCCGTATCCGCTCTTCAGGACCGGAGCCGCCATTGTATCCCCGCGCTGTTCAGCCGGCTCCCTCAGCTCCAACGGGCGCACATGGCGGCGAGACAGGCCGCATTCTGAAGCCCGCTGAATCCGTCCTTGGAACCGGATGCGCCGCGGGCCCGCCGGCAGCGGCCGGCGGGCCCCGAAAACGCAGCGCGACCGGGATTTTGCGTCGGATCCGGCTACAGCACAGAGAATTCGGTTTCGCGTCATTCATCCTCGTGTTCGGCCAGGAGCCGCAAACAGCGCTTATCCGCCGCCGCGAACGCGCGCGATGGCGCCCTTGCCGAATTCGGCCTCGAGTTGGTCATAGTAGGGCTGCATGGCTTCACGGAACGGCACGAGATCAGGGCGCGTGACCATCAGGCCGCGTTCCTTGAAGGTGTCTAGAAGAGCCTCCTCCGCCGCAACCGTCCGGGAGTTGTTGACTTCGCCTCCGGTTTCGATAGCGGTCATGATCCAGCCCTGCTCTTCCTCGCTCAGACTTTCCCACAGGTCGTTCGAGATCATCATCGCGATGGAGGCGATGAAGTGGTTGGTGATCGCGATATGGCTCTGAACCTCGTCGAAGCGCATCGCCTCAATGGTGGGCAGCGGGTTTTCCTGCGCGTCCACCTGGTTGGTCTGCAGGGCGAGATAGACCTCGGCGAACGCCACCGGAGCTGGAGTCGCGCCGACATTCTCCGCATAGGCGATCAGGAAGGGCACATTCGGGGTGCGCATCCGCAGGCCTTCCATATCGGCCATGCTTTCGATGGCGCGGTTGGCTGTGGTCTGGCGCGTGCCGTAGTACCACAGATCAAGCATCCGGATACCCTGCTCCTCGAACCGGCTGGCCATCTCCTGGCCCCACTCGCCCTCGACGATCCTCTGAAGATGTTCGAAATCATCCGCCACGTAAGGGGCGCCGATCAGGTTCAGCTCGGGAATGACATAGCTCATGTCCGGGTAGCCGGTCGTGACCATGTCGAGTTCGCCTGCCTGGACTTGCGCGACCATGGCGCGGAAATCACCAAGCTGCGAGGACGGGAAAATCGTCAGCGTCATCTCTCCGCCGGAGACTTCGGCGAGCCGTTCGCCCATGGCCTGCGCGCCGGCGTAGAGGTTCGACACCTCGTTATCCTGCATGCCGATGGTCAGCTCGCGCTCCGCGGCCGCAGGCACGGCCAAGGCGAGACTGCCGGCCAATACTGCGTTAATTTTGATATTCATGGTTTCCTCCAGATTGTTTTTCAGGTTGGATGATGCGGCGGGGATTCAGTCCCCGCCCGGCATTCCGGCGGGAGCCTCCGCAATGCGGCAGCTTTCAGGCGCCGGCGCAGGGAACGTGCGAGATGCGCCTCCATGACGTCGGTCGCAGCCGCGACGTCGCCGTCAAGAACCGCGGTGTAGATCGCGCGGTGTTCGTCATGGGAGACACGGTCGTTGGCGGCCGCATCCGGCATGGGCGGCCGTTCAGCGAGCAACTGGCTGACGAACAGGTCGTGGAGCGACAGCAGAATCGGATTGCCCACGACCGACACCAGAACGCGGTGGAAGGCAATGTCGGCGGCCGCGAAATCCGGCGTTCCGATGGCCTCGGCGCTGTGCGCCAAGGCCTCTTCCAGCTTCGCCAGCTGCACGGTATCGGCGCGCACCGCCGCCTCCCGCGCGGCGCCTGTCTCAATGAACTGGCGCATCTGCTCAAGATGGGCGCAGGCTTCGGCGTCGCCCAGAACGTCCCGGACAAGACCGGCGGCGCCAAGCAGCACGCTCTCAAGAGACGGACGCGCCGCGCGAGGGCGGTGCCCAGGCTGCGCGCTCACGTAGCCGCACATCTGCATCTGCGACAGAGCTGCCCGCACTGTCGGACGCGACGCCCCGAACCGTTCGGAGAGTTCACGCTCGGTCGGCAGCTGAACCCCGGCAATGAAACGGCCGGCCTTGATGTCCGCGATCAGTTCGGCAGCGATGGCGTCGCTGCCGCTGCGCGAGACTTCTGCGGTTTCCGGCGCCTCGTAAGCGCGCGCCGCTCTCACTGTCACGGCCATAATCCTCACCCTTGCGGCTGACAGCGGGCAATTAATATCATCTTATCTGTTTTGTCAAACCAAAAATTCATATAGACAAACCAAATTCCGCTGATTAGGCTTTTTGTTAAAGCAAACGGATCACATCAAGGTTCTCCGCTATGCGAAAACCGCTTCCCGGCATGTACGCCGCCCTCTTGACGGCTCTGGATGATCACGGCGATTTTGACCCGGACCGCCAGTCCGGACTCAACGCCTATGTGTTGAAACAAGGGCTTTCGGGCCTGTATGTCGGGGGCAGCAGCGGTGAATCGGGACTGCTGGAAACAGACGCCCTCCTCGAACAGCAGGAAGTCGTCGCCCGCGACGCGAAAGGCTCCGGCGCAAACCTGATCGCTCATGTCGGCGTCCCCTCGCTTGCCTGCTCCCGAAGGCTCGCCGGCCACGCCGCGCGGCTAGGCTATCATTTTCTGTCCGCCCTTCCGCCGCATTCCTACCCTTTCAGCGACGCCGAGATATTCAGTTACTACAAGGCGCTCGCCGCGGAGACGGACCTGCCTCTCATTATCTACGAGATTCCCGCCCGCACCGGACGGCCCCTGCCTCTGAAACTTCTGGCCGACCTTTTGGACCTGCCCAATGTGGCAGGCATCAAGTTCACTTCGACGGATCTGTGCAAACTCGCCATGCTGCGCGCGAAGCGGCCCCGCAGCGCTTATTTCTTCGGCTTCGACGAGATTTTTCTCTCCGGCGCCGTGCTCGGGGCCGATGGGGGAATCGGCACGACTTACAACATACTCGGGCGGCTCTACGCCGCGCTCGAAGCGGCGATCGGCGCCGGGCACATGTCCCGTGCTCAGGAACTGCAGGCGGTATCGGCGGAGTTCGTCACGGCGCTGCTTGAGGTAGGCGTGCTGCCCGGTATGAAGGCGGCCCTGCGCGCCTGCGGCGTCGAATGCGGCCCGACACGCGCGCCGCTTGCTCCGCGGCTTCCGGATACCGAAGCCAGGATGGCGGAACTGATCGCCCGCCCGTTGATCCGGGAGTGGCTGGTCTGATCAGCCCTCTGATGCCCGCATTCCCCCGCGGGAACGCGGTGACGAATCGTCCGGAACGGCGGGAATCAGCGCAGACCCGCGAGATGCTCTTGAACGGAATTCAGCTTCGGCTTCCACAACCCCCTTTGAACGGCTTCTTCCAGCCTGGCCGCGATTTCCGCCAAGGCGGGCGGATTGTTCTCCGCGATGAAACTCCTCGTGTCGTCATCTTTCAGAAAGGCTGCGTAAACCAGATCGAAATGGCGCGGCTTCACGGCGCCTGTGGCCGCCGCGAACGCGAACATGTAGTCGACAGTCGCGGCCATCTCGAACGCGCCTTTGTAACCGTGCCGTTTGACGCCGTTGATCCACTTCGGATTGATGACCCGCGACCGGACCACGCGGCCGATTTCCTCTTCCAGAGTGCGGATGACCGGCCGTTCCGGCCGGGAATGGTCATTGTGATAAACCACTGGCCGTTCGCCGCGCAGATTCTCAATCGCGGCCGCCGCGCCGCCCTCGAATTGATAGTAGTCGTCGCTGTCCAGCAGATCGTGTTCCCGGTTGTCTTGGTTCTGAACGACGATCTCCGTCTTTGACAGTCTCGAGCGGAACTCCTCGTGGGCCGCTTCGCCTTTCACCCCGCCGCCGTATGCGTATCCGCCCCACTCGACATACGATTCGCCCAAATCGCGGCGGTCGCTCCAGATCTGTTCGTCAATCATGGCCTGCAGCCCGGCGCCGTAGGCGCCGGGCTTCGACCCGAACACCCGGAAACCCGCCCGCCGAGGACCGGCCCGCGCGCTTTCCCGCCGGAAATTCTCCGCGGCGGGATTCTGATCGGGCGGCTCGTCGAGTCCTATCACCAGTCTGGCGGCGCTGGCCGCCAGATCCATCTGATAAGGAAACGCATCGCGGAAAAATCCGGAAACACGCAGCGTCACATCCACGCGGGGCCGGCCGAGCGCATTGAGCGGAACAGCCTCGACGCCGGTTACGCGGCTATTTGCCGGATCCCAGACCGGGCGGACGCCCATCAGCGCCAGCGCCTGCGCGATATCGTCGCCGCCGGTGCGCATGTTGGACGTTCCCCAAGCCGTCAGCGTCATCGCGCGCGGCCAGTCGCCGTGATCCTGGAGGTGGCGTTCAAGCAAAAGCGACGCCGACTTCCAGCCGAGAGACCAAGCGGTCGGCGTCGGAACGGACCGGCTGTCCAAGGAATAGAAATTCCGTCCGGTGGGCAAGACATCCGGGCGCCCCCGGGACGGCGCGCCGGACGGTCCCGGGGGAACGAAACGGCCGTCCAGCGCGGCAAGCAGCGAGTCCAGCTCTTCATTACCGCATGCCCGGACGGCAGGAGCCAACTGTCGTTGGATCTGGTCAAGCACCGCGCCGGATGAAGGGCCCGGAGGATCCGTTCTGCCCTCTATGACAGCGCAGCCCAGCGCTTCCAGCCGTTCGACGGTGTCTCCCGCGGTTCGCCAACTGCCGCCGCATTCAGCCTGCAGACATTGAGGGCGCCTTCCGCGCCATGTCTCCGACATATCGCAGTCCAGCGGGTCAAACGTCCCGCCGAGCCGGAGATCTTCGGCCAGAGCGCGCAGGAGCGACGCGTTTTCGCCGGCGCCGTTCCCTCTCGGAATGCGGACAAGAGCCGACAGCAGATCGCTCTCAAGCCGGCCGGCCGGCGATACGCCCAGTATGTGAAGACCGTCCCGTATCTGGCTTTCCTTGAGTTCACAGAGAAAGGCGTCGAGCTTGCGCAGCCGGCTGTCGGCATCGTCAGCGGCATCTATTCCGGCATCGGCGTCGATCTGCGCCGACTCCATCATCTCCAGGATGCCGGCGCGCAGGCGCTCAACGCGGCGCCGGTCCATGCCGGCCGCTTCATAATATTCATCGATCATGATTTCGAGTTCGCGCAGGGGGCCGTAAGTCTCCGCCCGCGTCAGGGGCGGAGTCAGGTGATCGATGATGACCGCCTGTGACCGCCGCTTCGCCTGAGTGCCTTCCCCCGGATCATTGACAATGAACGGGTAGATGTTGGGCATCGGACCGAGGGCGGCCTCGGGAAAGCACTCTTCCGAAAGCGCCGCGGATTTGCCGGGCAGCCATTCAAGGTTGCCGTGCTTGCCCAAATGAATCACGGCATGGGCCCCGAACTCGGCCCGCAGCCAGAAATAAAACGCCAGATAGTTGTGCGGAGGCGGCAGATCCGGACAGTGATAAGACGATTTCGGGTCGATATCGTAGCCCCGGGAGGGTTGAACGGCGATCGCCAGATTGCCGTGGACGCGGGCTGGAATGATGAAACGGCCGCCGGAAAGCGCCGGGCTGTCCTCCGGCGCGCCCCATCTGGCTTCGACTTTCGCGCGGACCGCTCCGGGGAGTTTCTCATAATGGCCACGATACCCGGCGAGCCTCAGGCTGCGGGAGCCGGTCCGCATTCCTCTCCCGGCGTTTCGGCTGGAGCGGTCCGCCAGCAAAGCTCCCATGATTGACTCTGAAGACGCGGGAGCATCGCCTGTGTCATAGCCGGAGCGCGACATCGCTTTGATGATTTCCGCGGCGGATGCGGGCGTGTCGAGGCCCACTCCGTTGGCGATCCGCCCGTCCTTGCCGGGATAGTTGGCCAGCACGACGGCGACGCGCCGCTCCGATGGCCGCAGGCTCCGGAGACGCAGCCAGTTTGACGCCAGATCCGCAACGAATTTCACCCGGTCGCTTCTCGGCCGATGGCGCGTGACCGGGCACTGCGTTTCGGCATCCCGGCGCGACTGTGATTTGAAGGCGATCGCGCGGCTGGTCAAGCGGCCGTCGACTTCCGGCAAGGCAAGATACATGGCGATATCCCGCGCAGGCAGGCCGCTGTCCGCGGATTTCCAGGTCGGTTCATCATGTGACGCCATAATCGCCTGCAGCACCGGGCCTCCGTTCCCGTCCAGAACCGGAGGCCGCCGGTTCCCGCCGCAGAAACCGGGCGAACTGACCGCGAAGCCCGTCAGGTTGATGACCAGATCGGGACCCGCATCGGAAAACGCTTGGGTCAAAGTGGCGGCGGAGAGCGGATCCTTGAGAGAGGTGACAAACAGCGGCAGCGGGTTGATTCCGTTTCCGAGCAGCTCCTTGATCAGGCAGTCAACGGGTTCCGTGCCGGCGGACAGAAGAAGCGCCCGGTAAAACACCACAGCCGCGACTTTGCCGCCGCCTGTCCATCCGGCTTTGACGTCCGCGAGTCCGCCGGATTTCTTTCCCGGCCAGTACCAGCCGCTGCGGAGCAGCGGCGCCGGCGCCGGCGGAGGCTTTCCGCCGTCAAGAATGAAGCGGCAGTAAGCCAGAAAATTCGAAGCGTTCTCCGGTCCCCCTTCGACCAGATACGCGAGAAGCAACTCCCATTGCCGCCGCGGCACGGTGGACAAACCGAAAAGTTCATGATCGGGGCGGTCATCGCCGGGAAGAACCGCCAAGGCGACTCCCGTCTCCGTCAGGCGCGCCGCGAACTGCTCAAGGCAATAGCTCCAGTATGACAGCCCCCCAAGGGCGCGGACGACGACCAGTCGGGACCGCAGCGCTGTTTTTTCAATGTAGAGGTCGACGGAAAAGGGATGCGAAAGCCACGACAGCTGGGCAAGCCGCAGAAAACCGGATCCGCCGTTCGCAGTCCTGTTGGCGAATTCCAGGCAAGCGAGTTCGGTGTCGGCGGCGGAAAGAACAATGATGTCCGCCGGAGTCTGGTCAGGATCAACCGGTTCGCTGCCGTCGGAGACAGCGGCGCTTTCGGCCGCCAGCAGATGCATTCAGCCCCCGGTTGAAGCGGCAAACGCACGGATGACTCCGGCTTGATCAATTCCCGCCCGGCCGATCACGACCAGTCTCGTCGCGCGTTTCTCGGATTCAGTGAGTCGCCGGTCAAAGTAACTGTCCACGCGCGGCCCCGCGGCCTGCACCACCAGCCGCATCGGCCTGCCGCGGACCGAAGCGAAGCCTTTGACCCTGAGCAGGTCATGTTCTTTCATGACATTCCGAATGCCGGCGACAAGCTTCTCAGTGCAGACGATTTCCGGCAGTTCGGCGACAAAGGAGGCGAACTCATCATGATCATGCGCATGATCATCATCGCGGGCGGGATCATCCCCTTCGACGTGATTACGGCGGATTTCTGACCGGCCGGCGGCTGCGTCTTCAGCGTCCGCGCCGATGCCGAGCGCCAGCCGCGGACTGACGGCGCCCTTTTCCGCAAGAATGACCGAAGCTCCGGGACGTATCCGTCCGGCGACCTTGAGTTCCACGGCGTCAATCTCGTCTTTTGTCAGCAGATCGGTTTTGTTGATGATCACGATGTCCGCGCATTCCAGCTGATTTTCAAAAAGCCCGGCGATCGGGATATCGTGGTCAAGACTGTCATCGGCCTGCCGCTGGCTTTCAACGGCGGCTTGGTCATGGGCGAATCTCCCTTCCGTCACTGCCGGGCCGTCTATCACTGCGATCACGCCGTCGACGGTGACACGGGTCCGCAGCTGAGGCCAGTTGAACGCCCTGACCAAGGGCTGCGGCAAGGCAAGGCCGGAAGTTTCAATGATAATGTGGTCGGGCGGCTCGGGCAGCTCGAGCAGGGACAGCATCGCCGGCGCGAATTCTTCCGCTACAGCGCAGCAGATGCAGCCGTTGGAGAGTTCGACAATGCCGCTGTCTCCGCATCCTGCAACCCCGCATCCCTCAAGAATGGATCCGTCCACGCCGAGATCACCGAATTCGTTGATGATCAACGCAATGCGCCTGCCGTTCGAGCAATCAAGCAGGTGGCGGATGAGCGTGGTCTTGCCGGCTCCGAGGAATCCTGTCACAACGGTTGCGGGAATGCGTCCTGCCATTCAGGCTGTCTCCGGTTTAATGGTATCTGACACCCCGGATTCGCCGGGATTCAAACCGCTTACCCGCACACACCCGGGCACGCAATCGTTTGAACGCCTTGTCATCCGGGAGCCGAATTCATCCGGCTTGACGCCGGACCGGATCCGCTTTAACTTGAATTCGCCGCTCACAGCCTGAGGCACAACAGCGAGCAGTCAGCCCGGCATTTGTCGCTGCCTTCTCGCTGCCTTCGCGGTAGACCTCGCACGCATCTCAAGCTTCCGTCTAAGCAAGAGCCAGCCTCTCCCCGGCAACCGAAAAATCCGGTAAATCCGGCAAAATACGAAATCAGAATCAACTTTTGATTCATATGAGGAACCTTGAGGCGGCGGTTACAGGCGCACAGCCTCGAACGGCGGGCGTATGGTTCCCGGCGGCCATCGTCCCACGCCCGGCGCATAAGCTCCGCGCTGCTCAACTGGTTTCAGGTGTCGCCCCCCCCCCCGCGCGATGGCCTCGATATGTCCGTAGACCTTCCCGGCGGCGCAGCGGCGTCAGCATCCACGCATAGACGACGGCCTTGCTGTCCAGCCGCGGCAGCGACGGCCTAAACGGCCTCTGCCGGCGGCGGCCTGCCTATTACACACAAGCATCCATGTTCGGTTTCAAGGGCGTTTCGGGGGGAAATTCAGCCCTTGTTTCCTTTTTCCCACAGCTTTTGCACATTTTTTCCACAGAAGCTCCGCCCGTTCAGGAGGCCGGCGCCGCCGCCGCGGGCCGTCGAATCGGCCGCTCCGGAGGGCAGCTCGGCCGTGCGGACGCGGACGGGGCGTGTTTTTCCCAGACGCGCCGCTCGCGCAGCAGCGTGTTCGCCAGGACCGCCGGCTTACGCATGACGGCGACAAGGGCGACCTTATGACATTTCCCCCGCCCGGTGAGCCGGTCATAGAATGCGGACATATCTTTATTGAACCGCACAGCCGTCAAAGCCGCCATGCAGAGGGCCCGCCTCGGGCGGAAGCGTCCGCCGCGGATGCGCCGGACGCCTTTCTTCGCGCCGCTGTCGCGGGCGAACGGCGCGGTTCCGGCGAGAGCCGCGGCCTGCCGGCTGTCGAGCTGCCCGAGTTCCGGCACTGGCCGAGCAGAGCGGCGGCCGCAACCGGTCCGATGCCGGGAACGGACATCAGGATGCGGTAAGCGCGGGCCTGACCGGGATCGCTCTTGATATGCTTCTCGATCTCAGCTTCGAGAGCTTCCCTCTGCCGCTCGGCGGCTTTGATGATTTTATCCATGGGCTTCTTCGCTGACGCCTTCCGGATCTCATCGCGGCACTGACGCATTGTCTTAATGATCTCAACCGCTTGCGCACGGGCGACCATGAGGTCATTGAGACCGTCAAGAAACGCGGATTTCGGCTCGGTCGCCGGGAGATCGGCGAAAGCCGCCGCGAAAGCGGCGAGCATCCTCGCATCCGTCTTGTCGGTTTTTGCTGGCTGACCGGTCGCTTCGGCGAAGCGCCGCGCCTGGCGGGGGTTGACCACGCAGACTTCGTAACCTCGGTCGTGCAGCGACTGATGAACCGCCCGGTGCAGCCGTCCGGTCGCTTCGACAGCGACCCGCCGCACCGCGTGTTTTCTCAGAAACCCGTCGATCGCACGGAAACCCGGACGGTCGTTTTTGAACCGGCGGTCGACGCCGGCGGCGTGCACATCGATCATTTCCTTGCTTATAGCTGAGCCTGCGCATATTTTCGTCATGTCCCTGTGCTCCTATTCTCATGGTTATTCGGATCTTGATCCAGGCAGCTGTTCAGGACGCGAGGGACCGGGAAAGCCGGGCCGGCCATGCTTGTGTACGGTTCTTTTAACCCTGTTTGTCATCGGCCCGACCCGGCTCAGCGGGGACATTCGCCCCCGCTTCCCCTTGCCGGCTGCGGCCGGCAAGGGGAACCCGCGACAGGATAGCACGGCTGCGGATGAGCGGTGAAATAAAAGTTTGCTGCAACCTCGCGCCGAGCAACCCCTGTGGACAACTCCTTATGGAATTATCCTTGGTTTGATTCATATGAGTTTGTCTTAACGCCGCCGGCGATACAGCAGGCTGGAGCGGTCCAGTCTCAGCAGGCGCTCGTAATTTTGAGTCCGGCAGGCTGGATTCGTGCAGCCCCGCCGGATGATCCGGCATCCGGGCGGCGGGTCGCTGCGGCGGTTCAGACAGCCGCTCATTATCGCCATGACCAGCGCCGCATGGCCCAAGTTGTCAGGCGTCTGTTTGAGACGCTGGTCGGCGGCGACATCTTTGTCAAGACAGAACTTGTGTGTAATAGGCAGGCGGCGTCAGCGCCAAGGCGGCGGCGAATTCAGAACACGCATCATCCGCCCGGCCAGAAGCGCAATACCGAGGAAACGACAATCACTGCCAGACCAGCCGCACCGGCGGCAGCCCATTTCCACTTGTTCAACGCCTGAACGTCTTTCTTCACCTCGTCCACGGACGATTGCATCTTGGCGAATTCGGCGCGGATGTCGGCCTTGAGTTCGGCAAAGGCCTGCGCGAGCCGGTCTTCCGACCGGTCAATACGCACGTCAACGCGGTCAATGCGCCGGTCGACTCTGTCAATGTCGGCTCTGTCGGCGGGGCGCGTCTTGTCCTCCGCCGGCGCGTCCGCATGTATGTCGGTCATGTCGATTCCCTCCTGGCTCGCCGATCATGCGCCGCGCAGTGCGGCTCGGTCAGCCGGCAGCGCCTTCCGGCCCGCGTTTTTGGTCTTCCACGCGCTGCCCCGGCCTTTGTCCGATTCATCCTCGATCAGCCGGGAACCGGCCAGAGCCGACACGCGGCGGTGTTCCGCCTGCCGCGACACGCCCGAAAATCTCGCGAGACCAGCGACGCTCATGCCGGGATTCAAATAGACAAGCTCAAGCAGCCGTTGACCATGGGATCGCCTCATTCTGCCAGTCATTTCCGGCTACCTTCGCACGGCTCCAGCGGCAATGTCAATAAGCCGTTGTCAAAACGCGTCTAGCCTCGATTCCCAACGGCCATAATTGATGTGAATCGGGCGGCGGCCGTGGACCGCCGGCTGGATCCGTTATCGTTCGGCAGGCGGCGTTTGCCGTGCTTCCCGCTTGGATCCGATGGATGTCGGTCTTGCCGGCGCCGGCACGTAATCATCTTATTTAAGGTTTTCAGCACTGATTATCACTCTGTCATTATGGGATGCGGCACGGCATCAGGATCAGAAAAGGGGCGGCTTCCGGGTTCAGCGCCTGCCTTCGGAATTCTTTCCAGGCTTTACTTCATATGTCCCGGCTCGACGCGCGGCGCGGTTCTGCGCAATTCCGGCTTGCGGCGGCAGCCATTATATAATATAGTGGCAATAGTATCTGAACTACATGCATTGCTATGATTGACTTGGCCGAACTCTTCCGCAAGCCGCGGTCCCGGACCCATCTCCAGTACGAGGCCCTCCGGGCTCACTTTCTCGACGGCGCAGAGGCCGCGGAGGCCGCGAGGCGCTTCGGATACAGCCTCGGGTCCTTCCGCAACCTGTGCACGAAGCTGCGCGGGAACCCGGATCTGTCTTCCTTTTTCGCCGAGCGCAGGCCGGGTCCGAAGCCGAATCCCGGCGAGCCTCTCAGGCTGCGGCGGGACCGGCGCATCCCAGCGTTTCGCAGGACCGCCGGCCTCTCGGTCGGCGAGATCAGCCGGAAGCTCGGGGAGGAAGGGATGCCCGCGGGAACGACGACCGTGCAGCGGACGCTCCGCAGGAACGGCGTCGGCAAGCTGCCGCGCCGGTCGCCCGGCGAGCGCGAAGCCGCCCTCCGGCCGATCTCCGCCCCGGTCGCCGACGCCCGGGAGCTCGACCTCTCGCCGCGACGCATGCGCACCGGGTTCGGCGGGCTGTTCCTTTTCGTCCCCGACCTTGTCCGGCTCGATCTCGACCGGATCGCCGCCGACAGCGGCATGCCGGGCAGCGGGATGATCCCCGCCGGCCATGCTTTCCGGGCCCTGCTGGCGCTGAAGCTCCAGTGAGTCGGACGGCCGCCGCACGTCATGGCCGACATCCTCGATCCCGGCACAGCCCTGTTCGCCGGGCTGAACGTGATGCCTGAGCGGTCAAGCCTGACCGAGTATTCCGGGCGTGTCGACCCGAAGCTGTGCGCCGGCCTCATGGACCGCTGGCACCGGGCGCTGAACGACCTGGAGACGGATCTCGGCGGGGACGGCTCCTTCGACCTCGATTTCCATGCCATACCCTGGCACGGGAAAGATCCGGAGGCGCCCGTCGAACGGCACTGCGTCTCCAAGCGGAGCCGCAGGCAGAAGGGCGTCCTCGCCTTCCTCGCCCGCGACGCCGACGCCCGCCTGCTCGTCTACGCGAACGCCCGGGTCCGCAAGGCGGACCAGAACGACGAGATCCTCCGGTTCATCGGGTGCTGGTAGGAGCGCAACGGCGGCCTGCCCGGGGAACCAGCGTTCGATTCCCGGCTGACGACACATGCGAATCTCCAGTGGATCAACGAGAGAGGCATTAACTTCCTGACCCTTCGCAGGCGGACTGGATCGCTTCTCGACGCTGTCGCTGACGCCCCGGAAAGCGACTGGAAGCAAGTGCGCCTGACTGATGTCGGACGCATCTACCGCACGCCCGGGGTTCTCGACCGGCGCGTCCGGATCTCCGGCTGTCCGGGCGACATCCGCCAGCTCGCCGTGCGCGGCCTGGGCCACGAACGGCCGACCCTGCTGCTCACCAATCAGATGAAGACCTCCGCGAGCCGGCTCGTCGACCGTTACGCCCGGCGGATGGTGATCGAAAACGCCATCGCCGACGCGATCGACTTCTTCCATATGGACGCGCTGTCCGCCGCGGTCCCGATGAAGATCGATCTCGATCTCCAGCTCACCCTCATGGCCAGCGGCCTGTACCGGCTGCTGGCCGTCCGCGTCGGAAACGGCAAGAGGAACGCGAAGTCGCGCACGCTGTTCCGCAACTTCGTCAAGGCGCCGGCGGACATCACGATCGGAAGGGACAGCATCGACGTCCGGATCGGGCGGCGGGCGAACAACCCGTTCCTCCTCAACGCCTCATACGACGAAACCGACATCGCCGTCCCATGGCTCGGAAACCGCAGGCTGCGGATCAGCTTCCTGTGAACGGGGCGCGCGCGATCCCGGGATTCACATCAATTATGGCCGTTGGGAATCGAGGCTAGGCTGCCGAACGGGGAGGAGGGTGCCACGGTTCCACGGAGTTCAGCGCGGAGCCCCGAAACCGGGTTGCCGCGGAGCATGACGGAGCGCGGAACGGCGGATTCGCGCCGGCTGGCACTGCCGGTCAGGCACCCCCGCTCATAGCTCATTCTCGACGCGCCGCTGTAACCGGTCTTTGAGATCGCGCAATTTGATTTCCAGCGTCCGCACCGGCCTGTCTGCTTCAGTCAGCCGGCGTGTCAGCGATATGACCGTCAAGGCCAATCTTTCCGCCGGCGACAGCGGGAGCGGCGTTTCGTCCCAAACGTCCTCCGCTGCCTCCGGAGTCTCCGATTCCGGACGCAGCGCGGCACTCTCGCTCGGTTTCGGATCAGGCATGGGATACTCAGTTGTTCCGCCGGCGAGCTCGCTGGCAGCGCGTCAATTGACGCTTGACGATCAGATCAACAGCGGCAGCCGCTGAAACGCCGCCGTCAGAGAGCCGCGAAATTTCCGGGGCTTTTTCCGGCGCCTCTTGTCCGATTTACGCTGCTCCTGTCCGATTTACGCTGCTCCCGCAGCCTCCAGCGGCCCCGGTTCGCGTCTGATCGGCACGGACCAAACGGCCGGGACTCGCCGCGCCGTCCCGGCGCCGCAAGGCGAAACCGTCGACAGGAACGACTGGAGGACCACGCCGCGAGTCCGGCAGAAGCGGCTCAGGAACGGCGAAAATCTCAATTTTTGGCATTTGGCATGCCAAATGCCATTGACAGCCGCTTGATGAAGGGTCAGAATCGTACGCGGCGCGCCGCTGAATGGCCCGCCTGAAATCCAAGGAGGACACAATGTCAATCGGTAAATTTTGCGCCGTCGCGGCTGCGATGGCGCTGTCAGCCGGCGCAGCAGCCGCGGATGAATATCCCAGCAAAACAATTGAAGTTGTCACCCACGCAGGGGCCGGAGGCGGAACTGATGTCACGACGCGCATGATGATGCTGCGCGCCAGACGCGAACTCGGCCAGGACATGGTTGTCGTGAACAAACGGGGCGGCGGCGGAACCGCGGCCATGGACCACTATCTGGGTCTGGATCCGGACGGTTACACCATCCTGACATTCACCATCGGCCACGCCGCCGAGCTGGCCAAGGGCAAGACCAAGATGACGCTGGATGATATCCGCCCGATCGCGCGCGGCACCGACGATCCGCAGATTCTGATGGCGCGCTGCGGCGCGTACGCTGACGCAGCCGATTTCGTCGCCAAGCAGAAAGAAGCTCCGATTACCTACGGCACCACGCATGTCGGCAATATTGACGACGTCTCGGCGTTCATGTTCACCGTCAAGGGCGGGATGATGACTCCGAAAATCCTGCCGTTCGACGGCGGCGGGGAGCTGGCCACGCAGCTGGTCGCCGGCGCCGTTGACGCCGCCGTTCTGAACCTCGCCGAAGCCGGAAGCCAGATTGAAGCCGGCGACATCTGTCCGATCGTGGTGCTGGCCGATGAACGTATGGCCGCGCTCGCCGACGTGACGACCGCCAAGGAAATGGGAATTCCAGTGAGTTTTTCGACAGTGCGCGGATTCGTGGTCCATAGAGACACGCCTGACGATGTCGCGGCGAAGATTGAGGAAGCGCTGCTGAAATCCATGAATCACACGGTTTATCAAGGATTCCTCACATCCGTCGGTCTGGATTCGACGTCGGTCGCCGGCTCCGATGTCTGGGGTCAGCAGATTTCCACGATGGTCATGGATATGCAGGCGGCCCTCAAAGAGCTTGGCTTCATCGAATGACACGGTTTGGCGGCGGGCGCATGGACCGCCGCCTCACCATCTGGAGCTTATCCATGACCGGCAATAACGGGCGGACATTCGAACGCTGGCTGATTCCGGCCGTCATCATTGCGTTTTGCACGGCGGCATACTGGATCACCGCCGGCTTCGACCGCATGCCGCCGATCCTGAAGCGCGGCATCCAGCCTTCGGACTTCCCGCAGTTGACCGCCGGGTTCATTGTCATCCTGACCCTTCTTATGGCAGTCTTTGATCCCGTCCGGGCAGCCGGGCGCGTTTCCGGCAGGACCTGGATAAGTCTGGCGCTGATATTTGTGTTCGCAGCGCTCACATTCATCGACCTTTTCCTCGCCTTGGCGGTTTTTGCCGCCGCGCTGGCCCGGCTTTGGAACGAGAAACGCGCATCCGTTCTCGCGCTGGTCGGTATTGCGGCGCCTGTGACGGTGTTCCTGCTGTTTGACCTCGCTTTCCGAATCCGGTTTCCGCGCGGACTGCTGACCGACCTGTGGTACGGCTGAAGCAATGGAAGCGTTTGCAGCCGGACTGACCACTGTCGCCGACCCGGAGCTTCTGAGCCTTTTGCTTCTGGCCACGCTGGGCGGGGTCGTTATAGGCGCGTTGCCGGGCCTGAACGCCACAACCGGCGCCGCGCTGCTGCTTCCCTTCACAATCACCATGGATCCTGTCGCGGCAATCGCGGTTCTGACCGCCATTTACTGCTCGGCGACATTCGCCGGCGCCATAACGGCGATTCTTATCAACACTCCCGGCACGTCAGCCAGCGCCGCCACCTGTCTCGACGGCTACCCTCTCGCGCAGCGCGGCGAGGCCGGACGGGCTCTGGGACTGGCGGTGGTTTCATCGACGTTCGGCGGCATTTTCAGCGTCATCGTACTGATGCTTGCGGCGCCGCTGCTGGCAAGAGCGGCCTACAATTTCGCGCCGCCGGAATATTTCGCGCTGACCATTTTCGGTCTGTCAATGCTGGCAACGATCGGCGGCGGATCGCCGATCAGAAATCTCATGGCAGGCGCGTTCGGCGTGCTGCTGGCGACAGTCGGAACCGACCTGATGACGTCGGTCGAGCGTTTCACCTTCGGATGGTCCGAACTCTCGGACGGAATCGGTTTCGTCCCGGTGATGATCGGCGTTTTCGGCATTTCTGAACTGCTGGTTCAGGCGTCAGAATCTTCCGCATCGCGGGAACGGATCACGATGAAGGCGGTACGGCTGCCTTCGGCTGACGACTACCGCCGCATTTGGAAAACAGTTCTGCGCTCGTCAGGCATCGGAACATTCATCGGCATTCTGCCGGCCGAGGGCGCGACTGTCGCGTCAATGATCGGCTACAATGAAGCCAGACGCTGGTCAAAAACACCTGAAGAATTCGGCCGGGGCGCGATTGAGGGAATCGCCGGAGCGGAGGCGGCGAACAATTCGGCGACCGGCGGGGCCATGGTTCCCACGCTGGCTCTCGGCATTCCGGGATCTCCGACCGCGGCAGTCATACTCGCCGGGCTGATGGTTCACGGACTGAGACCCGGCCCGACGATGTTCACGGAACAGGCTGGTTTCGCATTTGCGATTTTCTGGTCTATGATGCTGGTCAACCTGCTGTTCATCGCCATCGGACTGTACGGAGCCAAAGTCTTTGCGCGGGCGACGCTGATTCCGAAACAGGTTCTGTGGCCGTGCGTCTTTATTTTTTCGATCGTCGGCGCCTACGCGCTGGATCAGTCGATGCTGGACGTGTGGATCACTTTGGCTGCGGGCGTGATCGGATTCTTTATGCGGCGCTACGGTTTTTCCGTGGTTCCGCTTGCCATCGGGCTGATTCTCGGCGGCATGCTTGAACAGCGCCTCGGCCAGTCAATGGTCATGATGGATGAGAAATGGTGGCTCATGGCGACACGGCCGCTGACTCTGTTTTTCTTTGTCCTGACCGCACTGGCGCTTTTCGGCCGGCCGCTGCGGGAACTGCTTCGCCGCCGTCGGCCACAACACGGATCCGGAGGGACTGAATGACACGGATTGCCTCGGTTCGCGCCCGCGTTTGGACTTGGACAGGACCGACAGCGGCTCCCAAGGAAAACTTCTGCGCCAACGCTTCCGACACGCTGCGGAAATCACACAACTCAATGTCATCGTACTGTTTTCACCAGTGGCTGACCTGCGAGGTTGAAACGGCTGACGGAACCGTGGGAATCGGCAATGCCGCATTGGCTCCAAGCGTGGTCAAACGGGCCATAGACGACCACTTCGCAGCGATTGTCATCGGGCACGACCCATTCGACTGCGCCTATGTCTGGGAAGAGATGTACCGCCGCACCCATGCGTGGGGACGGAAGGGAATCGGAATGATCGCCATCAGCGCGATCGATATCGCGATCTGGGATCTGATGGGCAAACTCACCGGCAAGCCGGTGTTCAAACTGCTGGGCGGAAGAACCAAAGACCGGATTCCGGTTTATTATTCAAAGCTCTATTCCGACTCGGTAAAAGCCATGCAGAACGAGGCGGCAGCGGCGTTAGAAGGCGGCTATCAGGCTTTCAAGGCAAGATTCGGCCACGGTCCGGCCGACGGAATGGCCGGCATGCGGGAGAATCTGAAACGGGTGGATGCGGTGCGCGAGGTCATCGGCTACGACCGTGACCTCATGCTCGAATGCTATATGGGGTGGAATCTCGATTATGCGGCAAGAATGCTGCCGAAGCTTGCGCCCTTTGAACCACGCTGGCTGGAGGAGCCGGTCATCGCCGATGACGTGGAGGGTTGCCGGCAGCTCAATGCAATGGGAATCGTGCCGATTTCCGGCGGCGAACATGAATTCTCAGTCATCGGCTGCAAGAATTTGATCGAATCGAAAACCGTCAGCGTTCTGCAGTACGACACCAACCGCGTCGGCGGCATCACGGCAGCGCAGAAGATCAACGCCATCGCCGAGGCGCATCAGATTCCGGTCATCCCGCACGCCGGCCAGATGCATAATTATCACCTCACCATGGCCAACATGAACTGCCCCATGTCGGAATATTTCCCGGTCTGCGACGTGGAAGTCGGCAACGAGCTCTTCCATTATATTTTTGACGGCGAACCGGAGCCGGTTGACGGCTGTCTGCAGCTCAGCGATGAGACGCCGGGACTCGGCATCCGCATCTCAGACGAGCATCTGCGCCATTTCGACATCGCGGAATGAGCATGGCCGCTTCATATCGTTCAACCTGCGGCGAACGCATGGACGGACAGGTGAGAAAACGCCGGGTCGAACGCCCGACGCCCGACAATTGTTCGAGAGGGAGACGCCGGCTCCGGTTCCGGATGCCGGCAGAGCAGGCTTCATGATGAAGCGCTATTCCGGCATCTGGCCTGTCGCGCCGACCATTTTCCATGAGGACGGGAATCTGGATATTGACGGGTGCATGCGCGCGCTCGACTGCATGGTCGCGCAAGGCGTTGACGGAATTTGCATTCTCGCCAATTTTTCAGAGCAGTTCCTTCTTTCCGACGCCGAGCGCGACACCCTAATGCGCGCCGGTCTCGAACATGTCGCCGGGCGCGTTCCGGTGATTGTGACAATCAGCCATTTCGCGACCGCGGTCGTTGTTCAGCGGGCTCAGGCGGCAAAAGAGCTCGGCGCGTCGTTCGTGATGATGATGCCCCCGTACCACGGCGCGCTGCTGAAAGGCGCAGACGAACAAATCTATGAGCAGTTCGCGCGCGTGGGCGAGGTCGGAATTCCGATCATGCTTCAGGATGCCCCGCTGTCCGGAGTTGAGCTGTCCGTCCAGCTGCTGGCGCGCATGGCCCGCGGGATAGAAATGCTCCAGCTGTTCAAAATAGAGTGTCCCGGAGCGGCGGCCAAACTCCGGGCGCTGCTCGCGGAAGCGGGAGATGCGGTCTCAGGGCCTTTTGACGGAGAAGAGGCGGTCACATTGATGGCGGACCTTGACGCCGGCGCCACCGGCTCAATGACCAGCGCCCTCATACCTGACCAGATCCGTCCGGTCATCAGCGCGCACCTGTCCGGCGACCGCGGCTCTGCCGCAGCTTCCTACGCCAGGGTTCTTCCGGCGATCAATTTCGAGAACCGCCAGTGCGGATTCCGCGCCGCCAAAGAGGCCATGGCCGAAGGCGGCGTCATACGGTCAGCACGCTGCCGGCACCCGATTCAGCCGCTGCATCCGGACACTCGGACGCAGCTGTTTGAATTGATCCGGCCGCTGAACCCGGTGGTTCTGGAATTTTGCGCGTGACTCAAATCGATGTCAAAACCCTCCTCGACGAAGAGGCGAAAGTGGCGCCGCGGCGCTCGCTGTCGGCTGAGGCCGCCGACGCCCTGCGGGAACTGATCCTTCTGGAAAAGCTGGCGCCCGGAACTCCCGTTCCCGAACGCGACTTGGCAGCGGGCCTCGGAATCAGCCGGACTCCGCTGAAAGAGGCGATGCGCATGCTGGAAGACGAGGGCCTCATCCAATACAGTCCGTCGCGCCGGCCGAGCGTCGCCGACCCGACGCTGGAACAGATTTCTGACAATCTGACCGTCTTGGCGGCGCTCGAAAGCCTCGGCGGCGGGCTCGCCTGTCTGCGGGCCACCGATGAAGAAATCGAGTCCGCGGGCGGGCTTTGCGACCGCATGCGTGAACATTCCGAAACCGCCCCGCCGCTGGAATTCTTCCGATGGGACATGGATTTTCATGCCGGGATCGTCGCAGCCGCCCGCAACGCCCCGCTGATCGAGACTCACAGACAATACAACGCCCGTTCCTGGCGGGCGCGTTTCATTTCTTCAAGAATGCGGACCGGCCGCCGGAAAACTCTTGATCAGCACGAGAATATCGCCGCCGCTTTCCGCGCCCGGGACGTGCGGGCAACCCGCCGGGCGATGCGGATTCATCTTGAGACGGCGGTCACCAACATCGCCCGGGCCCAGTCAGAATCCACTGCGCCGCGAGACTCATCCTGACCACAGACGGAAAGAAACCATGAGCAAACCCAAACTGGCGTTGATCCCGGGCGATCCAAGCGGAATCGGCCCGGAACTGACCGCAAAGGTTCTCGCAGATCCGGAAACCAGTCAGCTGGCTGACATATTGGTGGTCGGCGACGGCTGCGTGCTGTCGCAGGGCTGCGCCCAAGCCGGCAGAGAAATATCACTCAATACATGCGATCCGGAAAGAGACGAATGGAATCAATCCCGGCCCTACGCTTGGCTGCGGACATCGACCATCGATGCGGACCGGATAAATGTCGCCGAAGCGACGAAAGCATCGGGACGTTCGGTTCTACGCACACTTGAGCTGGTTCTGGATCTGGCCCGGGACAGCATCGTCGACGGGTTTGTGTTCGCGCCGTTCAATAAAGAAGCCATGCATCTGGCCGGCCTCGAATTCAGCGATGAGCTGCATTTCATGGCCGACCGTCTAGGCTTGGACACTCCGTTTTCCGAGGTCAACACATTGGACGGAATCTGGACCAGCCGGGTGACCAGCCATATTCCTCTGAGCGAAGTGGCCGGCACGATTTCCGCCGAGCGAATCACGGAGGCGGCGAATCTCATCCACGGTCTGCTTCGCTCATCGGGAATCAGACATCCGCGGATCGCTGTGGCCGCGCTCAACCCGCATGCCGGCGACGGCGGTAATTTCGGCAGTGAGGAAATCGACATTATCCGACCCGCCGTCGAAAAAATAGCGGAGTCACAGATGGCCGTTGAGGGGCCGTTCCCGTCAGACACTGTGTTTCTGAAAGCCAAAGCCGGAGAAATTGACGCGGTGGTGACCATGTATCATGATCAGGGCCAGATCGCCCTGAAACTGCTGGGATTCGACCGCGGGGTCACGGTGCAGGGCGGGCTGCCGTTCCCGGTGACCACGCCGGCCCACGGCACAGCTTTCGATATTGCCGGGAAGGGTTCGGCAGATCCAAGCGCCATGCGGACGGCGCTGCGCCTGGCCAGCGACATGGTGCGGAACTGGCATTGATCGGCTGCGGTTCGAATTCATCGCTTATGCGGCAATGAAGGAACCCGCGTTATGTTTGACGTAATGCGGATACTCTCCCTGTGTGAAGTTAATGGGTGTCTGCACGAAAAGTCCGAAAAGTTTGTTTCTTAATATTTTCAGTATATTGTGGCGTTTTTTCTTGGCAACCTCCCCCCCCCCCCCTTTTCGCTGGAAATCCAGCAATTAAGGCCTGATCGCGGCAATCTTCGCCGTGTTTTTCACCGGAAGGACAGTATGAAACGCTTGATCAAGCCGGCCCATCTTGGCTCGACAACTGTCGAAACCCTGAGGATCAATCCGAAGTCGCGGAACGACATCGAGAATGTCTTGAGAGGTCTGCAGCATCTCTATGTCAATCGCCGGCACGAGCTTCTGCGGATATCGACGAAGAGTTCTTCGCCGATATCGACCAGTCCAACGGTCGTCCCCGCATGGACTGCTGGTCAATTCTCATGATCGGAGTTCTCAAGCAAGGGCATCTTTCGAAGGCGGAGCGGGAACGGCAGCCGGAACCCGGCTTCGTCAAGGCCAGCCGTCACATCCGGCGGTTGAATCGGCGATCAGCTGTCTCAAGCACCGCGGTCTCGACCGGGTGCGGAGCCATGGCCGCGACGGCTTCGCCCGCACCGTAGCCTTGGCGGTGCCAGTGGCGAACTGCTGCCGGCTCGGAAGGCTGCTGCGCAAAAGACAGCGGATGCGGAACAGGAAGCGATTGCGACGATGCGCCGTCTGTCCCCCTCCCCCTTATCGAAACAGCGGTTTTCTCCCGGCCCGCCGCCGGATGTCTATCAATTCATAGTTGACAATTAAATTACCACCGCCCGACATGGCCCCGAAACCTAGGGCTATCGCTTTTGAAATTTCCCGTTTTCCGGCAAGAGTCCGGCGGAGCTGATGAGCTTCAGGGCGCAGCGGTGATACCATCCGGCTTTTTTGAGTTTGCCGCGCATTGACTCAGCCTGCCTGTCCTTCGTGAACCCGCGCCGGGTTGAGAGCCGGCCGCCGCATTACGGCCAGATTCTCCGGCCCGGATCCTGTCCGGTTGCGCAGATGATCTTCATTCATCGTGACATCGAGGGACCAGCGCAAACTGTTCTCGACCGACCAGCGCTCCCGCATGCCCTTGAGAAAATGCTCCAGATCCCGCTTTTCGCTCATGATGAATGAAATACCGGGTCTCGGTGCTGCGCTTTCCCCGGATTTCCCGGGTCGACGAGACGGATCTGACAGCGGCGAGACCCGGTCATCGGTGTTTTTCCAGCCAGTCGACATCATGGCGGACGGCGGCCCGCCGGGTTTCGGTCCGGCCGTGTCCCTTCTCCTCATACGTCTCGGAAAACTGAATGTCTTCAATGTTACTGGGATTCTCCATATACCGTTTCATATCCCCGCGCAGCTTGCCCTTATTGCCCTTCAAGGCGAGACCATCCCCGCCGCCCTTCACGGCTTCCGATATCGCCCGCTGCGCGTGCATCGCGTCCGCTGTCACCGTCCGGCCTTGTGTCGAGGAGCTTCAGAAGCGCGGGGAGACTGCCGTGATCTCATCCGGCTTCCCGTCGACTGCGGTCTGCGCGAGAACCAGCCGGATCCCGGCGGCGAAAGCGCGCACGGGATGCGAAGGCTGCCGTTTCGAAGCGTCGGCGAATGACCGGCGCAGGGTCTTGCCGTCGACGGCGATGACGATGAAACAAGATGCGCTGATCGGAAAGCAGAAAAATTCAAAAGCGAAAGCCCTAGCCCGGGAAGGCAACCGATTGCAGGGCTGTGATCCGCGAGTCTATCGCCTGCGTCCCGGGAACCGGCAACCCTGATCAGTTCCGGATTCCTAACCAAGCTCCGACCGCTGTTCCTTGGCTTCCGTCGACCTCCGTCCACTCACTCCCGATGGTGCCGGCCACCAGCCGAGGATCTCCGGCCTGCGTCTTGGTTGAAAACCGGCCGCCCCAAGAACCGCTTGAGGAAGTCACGCTTTTGTCGCCGCGCTCCATCCTCACATTGCCGGTGAAAGCTCCCTCCGTAACAGGGGCCGCCTGCATGCGCATCCGCACCGGAATGGAGCCGGAGGAGGTCGCGGTTTGCCCGCTTCCACTGGCCGCGATACCTATAAAGGAAACAACGCCATTGCAGCCTATGCAACCCGAAATAGTGGGACTGCCGGAGAAATCCGCTGTCAGGCTGGCGACCCCGTTGAACTCTCCGATCTGGGTCGCTCCGGTGGATCCGGACTTATAGCCATACAATCCCCCGGCAGTGCCTGTGTAGCTGGCGCTGCCGCTGACGGGCAGTGCCGGGTCGCCGGAGATTTCGGGGCCGTCGGCGAATGCGCCGATCTCCACCCTCGTGATCGCCAGCGGATTGACGCGCCCTACGGCGCGCATCCAGTAGCCGCCAGCCAAGTAGTCGTTCGGGTCCGCGCTGTTCCAGTTGGTGAGGACCATCGCGAGCGTGGCACTGGTGTCGGTGTATGTCCGCATCCCGTCCGCGCGAAAGGAATACCCAGACAAGATCGGGTCAAGAGACTTGGTAAATACCCCATGGGACGCAGAATTTAAGGCGACGCTGCTCCCGTCGGTGCGCCGGACGGTCACACGCACATTGCGCCCGTCGAACGAGACAGACGCCACGTCTCCCGTCACACCCGCGGCACTGCCCGCGTTCGACGATTGGGTCACGCTGCCGAAGCGTGGCCGGTTGGCGGCGGCCCGCGCGCCGGCGCCGATTGTCACGTCGGGATCTGCGAATCGAACATCGCCGACAATGAGAGCGGCGGGCGTATTCGTACCGGGGCTGCCGCCGCCGCAAGACGTGAGCAAAACACAGGCAACCGCAACAGCGGCCGATTTACACATTTTATTCATCTTCATGGCAATCTCCTCGTGGAATTCGTCAAGAACTAAGGAATCTGCGCTGTTCACAAATCAATCCCGAACCAAACTTCGAGTCGCATCGCTTGATGCCTAAACAGGCGGCCTCTTCGTCCGGAACCGGCTTCAGTGGATGTTGGGGCGCGGGTATCCAGAGTGCGGCGGTTGAGGTCATCTTCTTCGCGCCGGAGTCACCTTTAAATCACCCGATTTAAGGGTGACTCCGGCGGACCAGACGGCATTTGCGAAACCCGTTACCGTGCGAATCCCGGCAGCAGCGTCGGATCTCCGGAACAACGCCGTGTGATCAAATCGTGTTGCTTGCGGTTTTCCGGCGGTGCTCCCAACGGTCGGCACCGCCAGTCCGGGATCAGTTGAGTGTACTCTGTCCGTCGCCGGCTGCAGCGGTGATGACAGAGACTTTCCGCGCCCGCGTGGATTGCGTCGACAGAATCGAGAACCGCGCTCAGCGGCGCTGGACGCCACCCCCCCCCCGCCGAGGACTTTCCAAGAGAAGATGAACAGACCATCCGCGTCAAGCAGTGCGCCGCAATGTCGTCCATCGTCTTCGTCATAACTTTTCACCCTGCCTCAAATGCCGCGACCATGCGCACGGCATCATGCCAGCGGATTCGCATAGCTGATACCGAAGACGATCGCAACCCCGGTTTCGGCTTTTTGCGCTTTTGTCGTCAGCTTACCGAGAAGTGTTCAACTATGCAACTATATTATTCAGTTGGATCCAAGTAAGTGGTCAGGTATCCGGCAAGCGTTCCCGGAAACGGGATCATTCGCCGCGGGCGGCAATTGAAATGTCTGTCGAAAGCACGCGGTTCAGGAGCGGAGTTCCCTGTCCCGACAGAGAAGCCGCCGGCTGGCCCCGGCGATGCGTTTCATAGCCGCACGGCCCTGCATCTGACTGACCGAACCGCCGCCTTTCACGGATTCCGCGGATATCCGGCATCTATATCGTGTCATGCCGCTCAGGAATATAATCGCTGAAAAGAAGAAGCCGACGGTCCCGGCACCCCGGTTCTCAATGACCGTGCGGCGCGCGCGGCGGCCAGCCGGGCCGGGGGATCATCCGGCCGCCGAGGAAGAGAACGGGACCGCCGCGCCCGAGCCCGGGGACGGCTCTCCGCCGCCCCCGGAACTGTCTGTTTCCCGGTTCAGAAACTCACGTTCAGGGCCAGAGAGCCGCCGAGATCCTTGTTGCCCCCGCCGGCCATGGCGTAGAAGGCGCTGCCCGACACCGTCATCATGCCGCTCAGCCTGAACTCGCCGCCGAACCCGAGCCGGCCCCAGGTCGGCTTCATCTCCGCCTTGAGGACGGCCCCGGGAACCGTGACGCTGGTTTCGTCCTTCAAATCGTGCTCCGCGTCCGCCGAGACCCAGAACGTCCCGCTCTCACCGGCCGCCATGTCGATCCTCGCCCCCAGCGTCACTTTCAGGCCCTGCGCGGTGATTTCCGACACTTCGCCGGCCCCTTCGACCGCCGCCGGCTCCGTGAAACCGCCGGTCTTCACCGAAGACCATTCAAGCCCGGCCCGCGGCGTCACTTTCATCCCTTGGAATTCCGTCTCCGTGCCGGCGGAAACGCCGACTGACAGGCCGCTGCCGCCGGCCGCTTTGATCACCGCGCCGCCGCCCGCGGGGCTGAGTTCGATGCCGTTCACAGCCGCATACGACAGACGCCCGTCGACATGGAAACCACCGTCCGGACGCCAGCCCAGCGTCAGCGAACCGCCGGTCGCCTTCGCCTTGATGTCCCCGCCGCGCATGACCGCCGCTTTCACCGCGCGCTGCCCGATCCCCAGACCCAGACGCAGCGTCTCGTCAGCCGGGAAGTCATAGCCGATCTCCAGACCCTGCCGCCTCATGTCCCAGCCGAGGGCATGCCCGTGCCGGCCCGCGCCGGTCGTCGAACTCCCCGCTGTGCGCTCGCCGTCGCTCATGAATACCTTCGCCCAGCCGCCGGAACCGCCGCGCGTCACGGTCCCGCTCCCGGAACCGGCGGTCAGACCCAGCAGCGCCGAAGGCAGAGCCTCGTACAGACGCGCCCGCGGGCTGTAGATCCGCCCCGCTCCGCCCGCGTCCCTGAACTCATAGCCCTGCTCGTCAGCAAGCGCCGTCAGCTTGAAACTCTGAACGGGAACATAAACCCCCGCGCGCGCGCCCCGCCGTTCAAGTACGCTCGTGCCCGGGGTCAGCGACGTCAGATCGCCGTCCGCGCCCGCCCGGGTATGAAAGGTCAGCGCGGACCGCCCGGCCGTTCCCCCGTCCTTGCCCGGATTGAGGATCTTGCCGTCGATACTGCCGGCGAAACCCTCGTCGTCCTGTTCAAGGATCACTCTCACCGGACCCGCGTAGGGGTCGACCCTGACAGCGACGCCGGAACCCGAAACATGACCCCCGGAACCGACCGTGATCGTGCCGCCGCCCCCGGCCGCCGGGTCCGATCCCTCGATCAGCTCCGCCGCGGTCGCGATATGAACGCCTCCATGTTTCAGTTCAAGGGCGTTTCGGGAGAAAATTCAGCCCTTATTTCCTTTTTCCCACAGCTTTTGCACATTTTTTCCACAGAAGCTCCGCCCGTTCAGGAGGCCGGCGCCGCCGCTGCGGGCCGCCGAATCGGCAGGTCCGGAGCGCAGCTCGGCCGTCCGGACGCGGACGGGGCGTGTTTTTACCAGCCGCGCCGCTCGCGCAGCAGCGTGTTCGCCAGGACCGCCGGCTTGCGCATGACGGCGGTAAGGGCGACCTTATGACATTTCCCCCGCTCGGTGAGCCGGTCATAAAATGCGGACATATCTTTATTGAACCGCACAGCCGTCAAAGCCGCCATATAGAGGGCCCGCCTCGGGCGGAAGCGTCCGCCGCGGATGCGCCGGACGCCTTTCTTCGCGCCGCTGTCGCGGGCGAACGGGGCGGTTCCGGCGAGAGCCGCGGCCTGCCGGCTGTCGAGCTGCCCGAGTTCCGGGAGCCAGCCGAGCAGAGCGGCGGCCGTGACCGGTCCGATGCCGGGAACGGACATCAGGATGCGGTAAGCGCGGGCCTGGTCGGGATCGCTCTTGATATGCTCCTCGATCTCAGCCTCGAGAGCTTCCTTCTGCCGCTCGGCGGCTTTGATGATTTTATCCATGGGCTTCTTCGCTGACGCCTTCCGGATCTCATCGCGGCATTGACGCATTGTCTTAATGATCTCAACCGCTTGCGCACGGGCGACCATGAGGTCATTGAGACCGTTGAGGAACGCGGATTTCGGCTCGGTCGCCGGGAGATCGGCGAAGGCCGCCGCGAAAGCGGCCAGCATCCTCGCAGCTGCCCTGTCGGTCTTCGCTGGCTGACCGGTCGCTTCGGCGAAGCGCCGCGCCTGGCGGGGATCAGCGACGCAGACTTCGTAACCTCGGTCGTGCAGCGACTGATGAACCGCCCGGTGCAGCCGTCCGGTCGCTTCGACAGCGACCCGCCGCACCGCGTGTTTTCTCAGAAACCCGTCGATCGCCCGGAAACCCGGACGGTCGTTTTTGAACCGGCGGTCGACGCCGGCGGCGTGCACATCAATCATTTCCTCATATGAATCAAACCAAGGATAATTCCACGAGGAGTTGTCCACAGGGGTTGCTCGGCGCGAGGTTGTGGAAAACTTTCATTTCACCGCTCATCCGCAGCCGTGCTATCCTGTCGCGGGGTCCCCTTGCCGGCGGCTGCCGGCAAGGGGAAGCGGGGATATCCGTCCCCGCCAGACCGGGTCGGGCCGGCATTTCCTCGGTTGAAAGAACCGTAAGCAAGCATGGCCGGCCCGGCCTGCCCGGTCCCTGCGTCCTGAATGGATGCCTGGATCAAGATCCGAATAACCATGAGAATAGGAGCACAGGGACATGACGAAAATATGCGCAGGCCTGGATATTAGCAAGGACACGATCGATGCGCATGCCGCCGGCGTTGACCGCCGGTTCAAAAACGACCGTCCGGGTTTCCGCGCGATCGACGGGTTTCTGAGAAAACACGGGGTGCGGCGGGTCGTCATCGAGGCGACCGGACGGCTGCACCGGGCGGTTCATCAGTCGCTGCACGACCGAGGTTACGAAGTCTGCATCGTCAACCCCCGCCAGGCGCGGCGCTTCGCCGAAGCGACCGGCCAGCCAGCGAAGACCGACAAGGCGGATGCGAGGATGCTCGCCGCCTTCGCGGCGGCCTTCGCCGATCTCCCGGCGACCGAGCCGAAATCCGCGTTCCTTAACCGTCTCAATGACCTCATGGTCGCCCGCGGGCAACTGGTTGAGAATGCTGCAAAACTGCGCCAGCGCCGCAATGATCTGCAGGACGCGTCAGCGAAAAAGCGCATGGACAAAGCTGTCAAAGCCGTCGAGCGGCAGAGGGAAGCTCTCGAAACTGAGATCGAGGAGCATATCAAGAGCGATCCCGGTCAGGCCCGCGCTTACCGCATCCTGATGTCCGTTCCCGGCATCGGACCGGTCACGGCCGCCGCTCTGCTCGGCTGGCTCCCGGAACTCGGGCAGCTCGACAGCCGCTGGGCGGCGGCGCTCGCCGGAACCGCCCCGTTCGCCCGCGACAGCGGCGCGAAGAAAGGCGCCCGGCGCGTTCAGGGCGGACGTTTCCGTCCGAGGCGCGCGCTCTACATGGCGGCTACAGCGGCTGTGCGGTTCAATAAAGATATGTCCGAATTATATGACCGGCTCACCGAGCGGGGGAAATGTCATAAGGTCGCCCTTGTCGCCGTCATGCGCAAGCTGGTCATCCTGGCGAACACGCTGCTGCGCGAAAGGCGCGTCTGGGAAGAACACGCCCCGTCCGCGTCCGGACGGCCGAGCTGCCCTCCGGAGCGGCCGAGCTGCGCTCCGGAGCGGCCGATTCGGCGGCCCGCGGCGGCTGCCGCGGCCTCCTGAACCGAAGGAGCTTCTGTGGAGAAAATGTGCAAAAGCTGTGTGAAAAAGGAAATAAGGGCTGAATTTCCCCCCGGAACGCCCTTGAATTGAAACATGGATGCTTGCTTATAGCTGAGCCTGCGCATATTTTCGTCATTTCCCTATGCTCCTATTCTCATGGTTATTCGGATCTTGAGCTGGGCAGCTGTTCAGGACGCGAGGGACCGGGAAAGCCGGGCCGGCCATGCTTATATACGGTTCTTTTCAACCCTGTGTGTGATCGGCCCGACCCGGCTCAGCGGGGACAGCATCCCCGCTTCCCCTTGCCGGCAGCTGCCGGCAAGGGGAAGCCGCGACAGGATAGCACGGCTGCGGATGAGCGATGAAATAAAAGTTTGCTGCAGCCTCGCGCCGAGCAACCCCTGTGGATGACTCCTTATGGAATTATCCTTGGTTTGATTCATATGAGCGCGTGAGCAACTGTTCGATTCCTTGCGGCTCCATCTCGTGCGCCGCCTTCCCGGAAATAAGCGCGGTCAAAAGCGATCGGGGGCACCGGCCCGGGCGGGCAGACGGCCGCGCCCAAGTCGACGACCGCCTCCAAGTCAAGGGTCACGGGGCGGTGTCAAGGACAAACGCTTCGCCGCACGTCCGGCTGATGCGCTCAATTTCGGGATCAAGCCGGCTGGCGCGGGCGGACAGCATGACAGGCAGTTCGACTTCACGGCGGTCGGACCATTTCTCGGCGCTGACCTGCGGGTTGAGGTTAAGAATGGCGACGTTGCGCTCGGCGCCGCTCCAAGAGACCACGAGATACAGGCCGAACGTGGTCTTTTCCACCCCGCCCTTCCGGCTGATTATTGAAAGTGTCTTCATGTTCGAAGCATCAACAACAGAAAATTCCTCTTTGGGTGCCAGCTTGCCGTCGCTGAGCAAGGAAATCCGGCGGTGGCAAAACCAGAAAGCATTGACGAATCTGAGGCCGCCGGATTGAACATTAACGGGAGGCGGAATTGTGGAGAGCAGCGGGGAAACACCTCGTGAACCGGAGCCGCCGCCTCCGATGAACCGCGAATTGAGCGCGGAATCGACTCTTGCTCAGCGACGAAAACGGCTTTGCATACCGGCCGCAGACTACTCGTTCCAACATCCGCTCTGCATCTCCCGAAGCCGGGATGCGGTGCGCTCGAATTCGAAAGACCCGGCTCCCTCGACATAAAGCATCTCAGGCTCCGCCTCCGCTGATGAGACCAGCCGCACCCGCGCTTCGTACAGCGCATCGATCAACATCACGAAACGTTTGGCCTCGTTATAGTTGGAACGGGACAGAAACGGGATATTCTCCACAATCAGAACGCGGACGGCCTTCGAAATCGCCAGAAAATCGGCGGGTCCGTTAGGCTGGCCGCATAAATCCCAAAACCCGGCCCTGGCGGCGCCGTTACAGTATCTGTCAAGCGTCACCGGCCTTCCATTGACCATCAGAACGCGCTGATGACATTCGCCGCCCGTCAGACGTTTCCAGATTTCATCTATGCGGTTGGCCGCCTCAGCGTCGGCAGGCACGAAATACTTGGTTTCGCCGGACAGGCGGTTCCGGCGATGGTCCGGGCCCGTTCCGATCTCATGAACCTCGAAACCCGCATGAATCAGTTCAATGAACGGCAGAAACAGGTGGCGATTGATGCCGTTCTTGTAAAGATCGGCCGGCGGGCGGTTCGAAGTCGTGACCACAACGGCGCCCTGCTCAATGAGCAGCTTAAACAGCCTTCCGACTATCATGGCATCGGCGATGTCACTGATCTGGCACTCGTCCAGGCAAAGCAGCCTGGCTTCAGCGGCAATCCCGCGCGCGACAGGCAAAACCGCGTCATCCACTCCCTCCTTGCGGGCGCGATTCATTTGAACATGGACATGCTGCATGAATTCCAAAAAATGCCGGCGCATCTTCTTCTCGACCGCGCTGTCGGCGAAAAACATGTCCATAAGCATGGATTTGCCCCGTCCGACTCCTCCCCAAAGATATGCTCCCGGAACAGTGACAGGACTCTTCCTGAAACCGAACAGCCCTCGCCGCACCTCGGCCGCGGACAGCCTTCTTTCCAAATCAATCAGCGCTCTTAACACGCCGCGCTGACCGGGATCGTCCTGCAATTCCCCGGAAGCTATTTTATTTTCAAAGTTCTGGAGCATGCTGTCGGCCATATGCGAATTCACAATGCCGCCCAATAAATCCCGGTCTGCCGTTCAAGGCGGCAAACGGGAACAGCGGACAGACTCGGCGATCCCTGACAGCAACCCATCAAATAAACCCGCAATTCTGACCGCTGCATACCGCTGAACGTACCTTCATTTTATTTATCGATTCCGACGCATCACAGGCAACGCGATTCGCGCTGAGCGCGTGGGGCTGGCTGGCGGTTTTCCGGGATTTTCCAGGCCGCCGCTTCGCGCGATACTGACCCGGCTGAAGTCCGCCGCGCTCCCGGCAGCTGGCGGCGGCGTATCGTGGCCTGCGCCCGCCTCATCAAGTGAAACATCTTCATTCCCGCCCGAATCCGCGACCGCCTGCTCAAACGAATGCGGCGGGAAACCGCTTGGAAATTTCATGCAATGACCGGAATGTCGGAATCCTCCAATTCAACCGGCGGCAATCCATGACTGAATTCACGAACACGAAAAAATCAACGGGAGCATTTTTCATCCTTGGTATTTTGGCGGCATTATGGCCGGCGACGGCGGCGGCAGACGACTCTTCAACTCTGTCGACCGGTTTTTCCATATCCAAACGGGTGCCCGGGTCAATCATCGGCACGGCCGCCGACGGAAAACTGTGCCGGTACCATGCCGATGATCAGCGGATTCACTGCGATTCTGAGAACGCCGCTTCAGAAACACGGGAATTCCTTGCAGCGTCAACGTCAAAGCCCCGCTTCAGCGGATTCGGCAGCAGCGCTTGGGGACGCGTCAATGTGAACCTGAACACAAGATACGCGTTTTCGAACGCGGAGTCTGCGGAACTGCTCCGCGACGGCGGAGCATATGTCCATTGCAAACTGGCGCTCCAATTCCAGCTGGCGAACCATGACACATTTTGGGTGTGGCATGACGAGATCAGATTCAGCGGTTCCGGCGCGACCGCCTACGTGGATTCAAACGGAGATCGTCAAGCCGATTTCGCAGTCCGAGGCGAATGGACCGGGCGGATCAGCGGAACCCGGCGATGGGAGCCGGTCGACCCGACAAGCGTTGCCTACACTGACGAGCAGATGAGATTTCCGGCACGGCCGTTCTTCGGAGTGACCGATGGCATTCGAAGGAGCTGCCGTCCTTCTGACGTCATTGTCGCGGAACTGATCGCCGCCGCCCCGGAAGTCGCGACAAACATCACAGGCGGAATGCGCAGCGCTCTGGACGTGTCAGACAATTGAGCGGATCGCCCGCATCCGGATTCACCTGAGAATGCGACAACGGACCTGCAAGGCCGATCCAGGCGGCCCGCCTGTCGGCGCGCTGTTCCATACGCGCCCGGGAAGCGGCTTGTGCCGGCCTGATGAAACCGGACATATGAATGCAGCATGGATCGGCCGACGCGTCAGGATTCTGCGCGAGGGGACGGTGTCCGCGGATGCGGCCCGTCCGATGCGCACTACCGTTCATGAATTAACCGGACCAGACTGTCCGGCCACTTAAACCCGCGCCGTACTTCTCGAAATTGCGTCCGAAATCTCGGCAAAGGCAGGAAACTCCGCTCCTGAACATAAATTCAGCATCATTCGGCGCTACAATGTCAGACGCCGCGTCGTCGGTTCGAACGTGCGGACCATCCCGGCTGTCGGATGGCGGCTCCTTGAACGGCCTCCCAGCTTTTGCGCGGCGCCTGTGCGGGCGGCCTTTTCGATCGCCAGAAGCGCCCGCACGTCAGCCAGCCCCTCTTCGCCGTCCGGCTCGGGCGGCGCGCCCGCCATGATGCAGTCTGAGAAATATCCCGTTTGTCCCGCGAACTGATCGGTTTGCGGAAACACGCGCTCGACAACCTCACGGCCGCGGGTGAGGCGCACGGTTGTCGGAGTCTGGAAATCGTAAGCGGATTCAACGGAAATCCCGCCTGTCGTACCGGCGATACGGCACATGTCCAGCTGATCAGCGCCGAAGCTGGCGCAGAACTGCGCCACGCGTCCCCCGGGAAACATCAGGGTTGCGGCTATGGTCTCCTCAACCTCGGAAAACCGGGAATCATCGGCCGCGTTGCGGCTGGCGGCCACCTCGGACGGCTCGGCCTCAAATATATGGCGGACGGCGTTCAGGCAGTAAATTCCGATATCCTGCAGCGGACCGCCCCAATGCGCGGCCTTGAGACGGTGATTGTCCGGGGCCGCCTGGAATGAGAAAAGCGAAGTGAAAACACGGGGATCGCCGATCGCGCCGTTCCGGATGAGATCAAGAACATGCACCGTGCCGGGCTCGTTGTGCAGCCGGTAGGCTGTCATCAAATACACGCCGGCGTCTTTCGCCGCCTTGATCATCGCTTCGCATTCGGCCTCAGACACAGCGAGAGGTTTTTCTACCATGACATGCTTGCCCGCGTTCGCCGCGCGGACCGCATAATCGGCATGCATTGAATTGGGCAGAGCGATATAGACCGCGTCCACTGTGTCCGTCGCCAGCATCTCGTCATACTGGCCGTAAGAATAAACGCGGTCTATCCCGTAAAAATCCGCGAGCTTGACCGCTTTTACGGCATCGCCGCTGACCAGCGCGGCAGTCTCGGAATTGCCGGTGAGACCGACGCCGGGAAGGAAAGCGATCTGCGAGATCCAGCCGGCGCCGACAACAGCATAACGAACGGTCATGGACTAACCCTCCACGTTCAGCCAGGACCTCTCGAGAGAGGAGCGCTGGATTTCTTCCACAAGAGTCTGGATACGGAGACCAGCACGGAAATTGAACGGTTCGCCGCTGCCCGCGACCGCTCTCAGATAACCGGCGACTTCAATGACCTTCAGATCGTTAAACCCGAGCTGGTGTCCCGGCGCGGCGCAAAAGAGGCCATAGGGCGGATGGACAGGCGCCGCTTCGATACGGCGGAACCCCCGGCGGCCAGGCGCGTCTTCGCCCGAGTAGAAGCGCAGTTCGTTAAGCCTTTCCTGGCTGAAACACAGCGCGCCTTTGGAACCGTAGACCTCAAAATCATGCTGCATCTTGCGGCCTGTGGCGATCCAGTTGCCTTCAATGGAGCCAGTCGCCCCGTTGGCGAATCGCAGGAACGCGCGGGCGACATCGTCGACCTCGACCGCGCGGCGTCCGCCTTTTCCATCGTCGCGCTCGCCGATCACGTTGATGCAGTCGCCCATGACCTCCGTGACAGGACCCAGAAGGAATTCGGCGGTGGCCAGCGCATGGCTGCCCAAGTCGGCCAAGGCGCCGCCGGCGGCGGGATCGTGGCGGAAAGTGAACGGGCTGGCCGCGTCCGCCATATAATCCTCGGCATGGATCCCGCGGTAAGCGCGGATCTCACCCAGTTCGCCGGCGTCGATCATCCCGCGCGCGAGGACGAACATCGGGTTGCACAGATAGCTGAAACCGACCTGTGTTTTGACGCCCGCAGCCTCAGCGGCGTCCGCCATCTCGCGGGCGTCCTGAGCGCGCGCAGCCAGCGGTTTCTCGCAATAGACGTGCTTTCCCGCGCCGATGGCGGCCAGCGACATTTCCTTGTGGAGCGCGTTGGGCGCGGTGATCGAAACGATGTCTATCCCGGCATCGTTCACGATGTCATGCCAGTCGGCGGTCGCCTTGGCAAAGCGGAAGGCGCGCGCGGCGTCGCTGGCCGCGGCCTGGTCGATGTCCGCGACCGTATGGAGTTCGATGTCCGTCGGGAGGTCGAAAACGCGCGGCGCGGAGATGAAACCGAAGGCATGGGCTTTCCCCATGAAACCGGTGCCGATCAGGCCGACTTTGAGTTCAGGCTTGGAGTTCCGCATTGATCCGCCCCCTGTTCATGATCAGGATGAAGAACCGCGCCTCGCGCAGCAGTCCGGCTACCCGCCGGCGACACCTGGGACGTTCACATAGAGCGCATAGATCGACCGGCTCGCAGCCATGAACAACCGGCTGTTGGCGCGGCCGCCGAAGCAAAGGTTGGCGCAGCGTTCCGGCAAGGCGATGCGCCCGATCCTGGTTCCGTCCGGAGCGAAGACCATGACGCCGTCCAGGGCCTCCGAACCCATGCCCCAGCCGCACCAGAGGTTGCCGTCGACATCGACGCGGAATCCGTCCGGCGTGCCGGAACCGGCATTGATCAGCACGCGCTTGCCGGTAAGGGCCGCGCCGTCTTCCCCGACGTCATAGGCCAGTATCTTGCGGGTCGGAACGCCCCGGGACTCGACGATGTAAAGCCGCTTTTCATCGGGACTGAAGGCCAGACCGTTGGGTCCCAGGATATCGTCCGCCACAACCGACAGGCGCCCCGTTTCCGGGTCAAGCCGGTAGACATTCTGACTCAGCTCCGGTTCCGCTTTGCGGCCTTCGTAATTTCCCGCGATGCCGAAGGACGGGTCCGTGAACCAGACGCTGCCGTCGGATTTGACGACGACATCATTGGGCGAATTAAGACGTTTGCCGCCGCAGCCGTCGGCCAGCGCCGTGACCGTCCCGTCATATTCCGTGCGCGTTACCCGCCGGCCGCCATGTTCGCAGGTGACAAGCCGTCCCTGCCGGTCCCGGGTCTGGCCGTTGGAGAAATTCGACGGCTGCCGGAACGCCGCGACCCTCCCGGTCACCTCATCCCATCGCAGGATCCGGTTATTGGGAATATCACTCCAGAGCAGATAGCGTCCGTCGCCGAACCACACCGGCCCCTCGCACCAGCGGCAGCCCGTCGCCAGCCGTTCGATCCCGGCCAGCGGCAGTCTGTACCGGTCGAACCGGGGGTCCAGGGAAATGACGGACGGATCGGGATAGCGCGGAGCAGGGCGCCAAACGCCCGGGCCGTCATGCGAATCTGACATTGATATCTCCTGGTTCAGCTCGGTTTCCTCGGACACGCTTACGTGACCGGCCCCGGATTGAACAGAGCCAACTGATTGCGGAGCCCCAGCCGCTCGGCGCAGGTTTTCTCCCCGCCGGCGACCGACAGGATCGTTTCGAATATCGACATGCCGAGGCTTTCGATTGTCTCGCCTCCGGTAATGATCCTGCCCGCGTCGATATCCATCAGGTCATGCCAGCGGCGCGCGAGATCGCTGCGCGACGCGACTTTGATGACCGGCGTCTCCGCCAGAGCGTAAGGTGTGCCTCTCCCGGTGGTGAACACATGCACATTCATCCCCGCGGCGAGCTGAAGCGTGCCGCAGATGAAGTCCGACGCCGGCGTCGCGGCGAAAAGCAGCCCCTTTCCTGCCGCCCGTTCACCCGGCGGAACGACCCCGCGGATCTGAGTCGTCCCGGATTTGACGATCGACCCCATGGCTTTTTCGACGATGTTGGACAGACCGCCCTTTATATTGCCGGGCGTTGTGTTGGCGCTTCGGTCCGACCAGCCTCGGGCGAGGTAGGCATCGTACCATTCCATCTGCGCGATCAGATCTCCGGCAACGCCGCCGGAAGCGGATCTGCGTACCAGCTGGTCAATGCCGTCCCGGACTTCGGTCACCTCGGAAAACAGCGCCGTTCCGCCCGCCCGGACGATCAGGTCGGCGGCATGACCGAGCGCCGGGTTCGCCGTCACCCCGGACAGGGCGTCGCTACCGCCGCATTGCAGCCCGACGACGAGGTCCGACGCCGGACAGGTCCGGCGCCGCCGACTGTCGAGCCGCGCCAAATGCGCTTCCGCCGTCTCAAGGATGACGCGGACCATCGCCTCGAACCCGACGTGACTCTCGTCCTGCAGGGTGACGATGCTCGGCGGACCGTCCCGCCCGCCGCCCCCGAAAGCCTCCGGGAAGAGCCGGGCGGGCTGCAGCTTTTCACAGCCGAGGCTGACAACCATGGCGGGACCCGCGAAGTTGGGGTTGCGGGCGATGTTGCGCAGGGTGCGGATCGGCACCGCGGCCCCGGGCGCGTCAATCGCCACGCCGCAGCCATAAGTGTGATCAAGCGCGATCACGTCATCGACATTCGGAAAACGATGCAATAGCTCGCGCCGTATCCGCTCCACCGCATGCCGGACGATGCCGGAGACGCATTGAACCGTGTTCGTGACCGCCAGGATATTGCGCGTTCCGACGCTGCCGTCCGCATTCCTGTAGCCCTGAAAGCTGAAACCTTCGAGCGGCGCGGGCGCCGGCCATGCATGCCCGACCCGCGGCAGGCCCTCCAGATCCGGGGGCGGCGGCAGGTCAAGGGCACCCTCAGCGACCCGGTCCCCGGCCGGGATCGCAGACTTCGCATAACCGATCACAACACCGTACCGCCGCACAGGTTCGCCTTTCACGATGTCGCGCAGCGCGACTTTGCAGGCCTGCGGAACATCGCGGTTCAGCGTCAGCCCGTCGACCTCGGTTCCCTCGGGAAGCCCCCCGTCATTTGCCACAACAGCGACAGAGTCGCGTTGATCCATCCGGATAAGCCGGGGAGCGGCGGCGCACATGCCTGATTCCCCGTCCACGCAATGGTCAGCATTCATTTCCAGCGACCGAATCCCGGCTGGACACTCCTGTCCGCGCGGCTGCCGTTTCGAGCATGCCGGCGCACGTCGCCGGCGCAAGGCCGATGTCCCGGTTGAACATTCCGTTGACGCCGCCGCCTTGGCCGGTTCCCAAGTCCCCTCGATAGCCCGGCCCTCCATTCGGCACGGCTCCGCTCAGGTCCTTTCCGCTGCGGACGCGAATCGTTTCCGCAGTACGGCCCGGCCTTTGCCGGCACGGGACTCAAGCCACCATCCGCCCTTGGAACAGGCAGTTTTTCCGACAACGAACGTCCATGGGCGATACCGCGGGCCCGTTCCGCTTTGCCCGGCAGGGCGAACCGCCGGGCCGGGCGCGGATTCTCCAGACGGGCGCACTATACGGACGCCCGTCCGGTCTTCAAGGCGTCACCGTGTGTTCTGTACCATCTCGAGAAGTTCGGTGCCGTGTTCGGCGGTGAAATCTTCGTAGACGGGGCCCATACGCTCGCGGAAAGCGGCGACGTCGGCCTCATTGATCTTCATGCCTTTGGCTTTGAGTTCCTCGACCGCGGATGCGCCCACCTCCTCGGTCAGCTGAATCTCGTAATCCTGCAAAGCGGCGGCTTCTTCGGTCAGTGCGGCCTGTTGTTCCGCGGACAACCCGTTCCATGTCACCGCGCTGACGGCGACAATGCCGGGCGGGCGGAAATGCTGCGTCATCGAGAAGTAGCCCGAGACCTCGTAGAACTTGTCATTGAGCACATTTCCCGCGGCGTTTTCGCCGCCGTCCAAAACGCCCTGCTCCAGCGCGGTGTAAAGTTCGCTGTAGGACATCGGCGTCGCAGAGCCGCCCATGGCGTTCAACGTGTTGACCATCAGCGGGCTTTCCATCACGCGGATCTTCAAACCGTCCATGTCCTCAGGCGTGACAACCGGACGCACCTTGTTGAAGACGTTGCGGTACCCGTTGTCAAACCAAGCGAGAATCTTCAGCCCGCGCGCTTCGGCCAGTTCATTGAACATGGCGCCGACCGGCCCCGACACCACTTTTTTGAAGTGGTCGGTGTCCCGGATCAGATACGGCAGGCTGAACAGGTCGAACTCGGGGATGAACCCGGAAACAGGAGCCGTGGACACCTGAGCCATCTGGATGCTGCCCAGCATCATGCCTTCGATATAATCCCGCTCACCGCCGAGCTGCGCGCCGTCCAGCACCTGGATCGTCAAGCCGACATCCCGCGCCGCTACGCGGTCAGCGAACCAGCGCAGCGAAACGTTATGGTGATGGGACGGGCCGGTGACCGAGGCCACGCGGATCGTCATGTCGGCGGCCGGAACCGGATGCGAAATCCCGCTCAGCAGCAAGGCGGCCGCCCCGCCGATCAATGAAAGCGACGTTCTTCGGACTAACATGTTTTCCTCCTTTTCGGAACTGTTGCACTTGGATTTTGCCTCGCGACGAGCACGGGCTGTCCTCACCTTCCCGGTTTGGAACTCGAGGACCGCGCAGCCTGACGCTGCACGGCGAAATCGTCCGGCTCTGCCAGAACCAGCTTGTTGAGCGGGCGCACTCCATCGCCGGTGACAGCGACCACGACTTCGATCCGGTAACCGCCGCCGATCAGATCGTGCAGGTCCAGCTTAACCGCCAGCGTCATGCCGGTTTCCAGTTCGAAATCGCTGTCCGAACTCAGATTCGGCGGCTCCACCACGTCAAGGCCGACAGCATGTCCGACGCCGCGCAGGCCTTTGGCGTAGGGCGTGAAATGCCGCGCGAGGCCGTGCGGTTCGAGCTCTTCGAGAAGCGTGTCGAAGACCGAGCGGGCGGTCATGCCGGGGCGAATGGCAGGGATCGCGTTTTTAAGGGCCCGGTGGCCCGCGACCAGCGCGCGCTCCTGCTCGGGATCCGCTCCGGGCATCAAGACGGTGATTCCCCCGTCATTGCAGTAATGACCGACTGCCGGATTGAAATCGAGAATCACGAAGTCGCCGGGCTGGATTTCGCGGTCCGTCGCGCGCCAGGCCGGGTAGTTCGTATTCGGCCCCGACATGACGACGGTGGCGGAGCCGATATCGGCATTCATTCCGCGCGCGATATTCTCGGCAAGGCCCGCCACCTGTATTTCGGTCATGCCTGCCTTGACGGATTTCGCCGCCTCCTTCAGCACCGCGTCATTGATTTCCGCGGCTTCTTCCATCAGCGCGATTTCCGCTTCCGTCTTGATCTTGCGCAGATCAATCATGATGTCGTCACGGGACTCGATCACCGCCTTCGGCGCCGCGCCGGCGAGCCGCTCATAAATCTCAACCGGCAGAATGTTCTTGCCAATCAGGCCGATCTTCCCCGCGCGCCCGGCGATCGGGGCGAAGACTTGCGGAAAATCGAAGTCGGGGCGGTGAATGCCGCGCACGTCCTCGATCCAGCACGTATCCTTGGCTGCATAGGCATTCAGCCGTCCGAGAAAGACCACGGGGTCGCCGTCGCCGACGATGAGCACCAGCTGCGGCGACTCTTCGATCACATTAATCGGCTTATAATCAGTGATGTAGGTAGAATGGCCCGAACGGTATTCGTCGGAATAAATTATGAGCGCGTCGTAGCCCTCTTCCTTCATCCGCCGCCGGAGGCGTTCGGTCCGCGCCTTCAGTTCTTCGGTTGTGATGCCCATATTTGAAGTTCTTCCTGGATTTACGTGTCAGTGCCCGAGCAGGTTCGGGACGGTCATGACCAGACCCGGGAACAGCGCGGCCGCGATCAGCACGGCGATGAGCGCCGCGCAGAACGGAACAAGTCCCCGGAACGCCTGCGAGATGGTCAGCCCGGCGATCGAGCAGCAGATATAGGTGAGGATGCCGACGGGAGGCGTCACTGATCCGATGACCACCGCCATGACGAGCACGACGCCGAAATAGACCGGATCGACCCCGAGGCCGTGGATCACCGGCAAAAGAACAGGCGTGAAAATGATCAGTATCGGAATGCCTTCGATGAAGAGCCCCAGAAGCAGAATGAAGACCAAAATGAGCAGAACCGCGCCCGCAGAGCTGGATGAGACGCCGTCGAGCATGCCCAGCACCGCGGAGCCGAACCCGTCCCAGGCGAGCAGCCAGGCAAAGGAAGTCGCCATAGCGATCAGAAACATCGCGGCCGCGGTTGTGACCGCCGCATCGACCAGAAGTCTTCCGATCAGCTTGAACGTCAGCGTCCGGTAGACGAAGGCGCCTACCAGCGTCGCATAAGCCACCGCCACCACACCGGCCTCGGTCGCGGTGAAGATCCCGGAGAAGATCCCGCCCAGAATGATCACCGGCATCGCGAGCGCCCAAAGCGCATCGCGGAAGGCAGGAAGGACGGGGGGAAGCTCACTACGCGGAGGAGCGGGATAGTTCCGTTTCTTGGCGATGACATAAGCCATTGCCATCAAACATACGGCCACCATAAGTCCCGGCACGAATCCGCCGAGAAAGAGCTGCGCGATCGACACGTTGGCGATGGAGCCGTAGATCACCATCATGATGCTGGGCGGAATGATCGGCCCCATCGCGCTGGCCGAAGCGTTGACGGCCACGGCATAGTCCGCATCGAAACCGTTCTTTTTCATGGCCGGAATCATCATCGATCCGAGCGCCGAGGCATCCGCCGTGGCCGACCCCGAAATCCCCGAGAAGAACATGTTCGATACGATGGTGACATGGGCCAGTCCGCCTCGTATGTGGCCGACAAGAGACCGTGAGAAAGCGACGATGCGCTCGGTGATACCACAGGCGTTCATCAACTCGCCGGCAATGATGAAGAACGGAATCGCGAGAAGCGTGAAGGAGTCCACCCCTACAAAGGCCCGCGTAACGATACCGTTCAGCGGCAGCGTGCTGTCGAGGGCGAGCGTGACGGCCGCGGCGATTCCCAGCGCGAAGGCGATAGGCATGTTGATCAACAACAGGACGAAAAACGTCGCGAAAAGGACCGCTGACATCGGCATGGTCAGCTCTGCCGTTCTTCGCTTGCGCGAAGACCGGTTATGATGCGCTCAACCGATATCAGGGCAATCATAGCCATCGAAACCGGGATCGCCATGTAGATCCAGGACATCTGCGCACCGAGCGCAGGCGAGCGCTGCAGCGTATTCATGGTTATGACAGGAAGGCTCGCATAGACGACAGAGGCCGCGAAGCAGGCGATCAGAACGCTGGTCAGCAGGTCAAGCAGCCGCCTGAGCGGTTCGGGCAGCATGTTGACGAACAAATCGACGCCCAGGTGAATGCCCCGCGACAGGCCGATCGCTCCGCCCAGGAATACGATCCAGACGAAGCAATAGCGCGCCAGCTCCTCCGACCAGGGAAGCGGGGCGGCGATGACATACCGGAAAATCACCTGCGCCAGCGTGACCGCGATCATCAAGACTGAAATCAGAATGACCGAGAGCTTCGCTGCATTCAGAAGCGCAGACAGGACCATCGACTGCCGATGACTATGCATCCGTATCAAACTCCCCAGAAAGACGAGCGTCTGATGAAATCGATTTCATCATGTCAGCCGGCTTGTGTCAACATTTTTTTCACAACCCTGAAACGCCGCTTGAAAAGAAAAACGTCCGAGCCCGCCTTGAGCATCGGACCGGCCGCGGCCGCATCTCCGGAGCTTACCCCGTTTTCCCGCCACGGTAAGCGTTCTGGAGACGCCTTTGCGGGACGCCCCTGACATCTGTTATGGTCTGATCGGGACAGAGAAGCTGCCGGCCGGCGCCGAGAAACGCGCGTTGGAATTCGACCGGGGTGAGAAAATATAGACCGGGGTGTTTTTCGTGGCGGCTGAATCGAGGAATCGATTTCGAAACCGGGCCTCGCGCGTCCGGGTAACGGATGTGGCGAGGCTTGCCGGCTGCGCGCCGGCGACGGTGTCCCGGGCAATCAACGATTCCGGCCGGGTTTCGTCTGACAAACGCGCCCGGATCGAAGCGGCGATGCGCGAACTCGGCTATGTGCGGAACCATGCGGCCCACGCTTTGCGGTCGCAGCGCTCACATATGGCCGGCATATTGATTCCGACGTTGGACTACGCGCTTTATGCCAGCTTGGTGGGCGCCGCTAACCGCCGCCTCTCAGCTGCCGGCATCTCCACGCTGGTCGCCGCGTTCAACTATGATCTGGAAACCGAATTCAATGAAGCCAAACTTCTGATCGAACGGGGAGCCGAGGCGCTGATTCTGATCGGACAGCGGCATGATCCCGAACTCTACAGTTTGCTCGAACAATACGGCGTGCCGTTCGTGAATACCTATGTGCTGGATTCGGACAGCGACTACCCGAGCGTCGGATTCGACAATGCGGGCGCAACGGCAAGCATCACACGGCATCTTGTTCATCTGGGACACAAGGATATCTGCGTCATTTCAGGCCGGACCAAAGACAACGACCGCACGACCAAGCGGCTGGAAGGCATCCGGCAAGAGCTTTTGATCCATGGAATCGGGCTTGACCCTTCACGGGTGACGGAACGGCATTATTCGATCACCAACGGGCGCGAGGCTTGCGCGACGCTTTTGTCACGCGTTCGCCCCAGGCCGACGGCGCTTATCTGCGGCAACGACGTTCTCGCTTTAGGCGCCATTGCCGAATGCACCGCCAGAGGTCTGAAAATCCCGGGCGACATCTCGGTCGTCGGCTTCGATAACTTTGAACTCTCCGAACACTCGAATCCGCCTCTCACGACAGTCCATGTTCCTGCCGGGGAGATGGGCGAGACTGCAGCGGCCTATCTGCTGAGCAGACTGAACGGCGGCGAGGCCTTGCCGCACAGTTCCGTGGACGTGCGACTCATTCTCAGGGAATCCACCGCGCCGCCGAATACTCGGAAAGCATGACCGCGGTCCGGCGTGGTCGAGACAGGGATGAAGCTGATCGGCGGAGCCATCCTCCTTGCCGCGCTCATCCTGATGCGGCCGGCCGAACTGCTTTCCCTTACCGTGCCCGGCGGCTGATCCACCGCGTCGCTGATGGCTGGCAGGTATTTCTTCGGCGACCGCAGGAAGATTGTGCGGACGATGGGTATCACGGCACGCTGAACGACATCGTCCGCTGGCAGTCTAACACAGCGGCAATGGCGGAGGGGCGGTCTCAGAGCAGGAACCCGAAGCGGCAGCCTGTGTCATACCGGCGGTGTTTTACGGGGCGGAAAAACCGGTTCCTGCCGAAGGCGCCCGCGTCAAACTCCACACCCTCTAACTGTCATTTCCGCTGTGTCAGACTGCTCGTTTCCAAGCGGTCAAGCCACCGGTTCAATTCCACAATGTCCGCTTCGGCGTCAACTCCGCCGTTCACTCTTTCCCGCGCCGCATCGGTAAGCGCTTCAGCCTTTTCCGTTCTGAAGCCTTCGGTCTCAAGGGGTATGTCTTCATTCTTGGACACCTAAATCACTTCACCGCGGTCGATAAGAACTTTCAGATCAGCCCCCGTTACCAAAGAGCGAAAGCATTTCGACCAGCCAGAGCGGAAAGACCGCTACAATGAAGCCGCCGCCGATAATCTTTATTAGCTTGAGATCGGCTTTCAGATCGGCGTTGTCGACCTTCAGGCTGGCGTTGGCGGCTCTCAGATCCGCGACATCGGCTTTCAGGTCGGCACTGGCGGCTTTCAGGTCGGCACTGGCGGCTTTCAGATCCGCGACATCGGCTTGCAGAATCGCAAGGTCAGCCTTGGTGGCAACCCCGCCGGTGATTCCGTCACGCAGCACCTCGGTGATCGCTTCAGCCTGTTTCCCGCTGAAGTCGTTGGCTTCAAGCCACCGAACGGCAGCCAGTGTGTCAAAATGAATGTCCGTCATACATGCTCACCTAGGTAGTGGACTCAATTATCCCCTTTGCGTCATTGCGCAGCAGGCAGCGGATGACGGTCAGGATGACAGCGGCGGCGAAGTTGCGGGCTCGCTTGTCAAAGCGGGTCGCGACCCGCCGGAACTCTTTGATTCTTCCGAAGAAACGCTCAATGACATTGCGCTTCGCATAGACAGCTTTATCCAGAGGCCGCTGCTGCCTGCGGTTCGACTTCGACGGAATGACGGCCCGGCAGCCGGCTTCCGCCGTTTGCTTGAGAACGGCCTCGGTGTCGTAAGCCTTGTCGGCGATCAGGACGCAGCCGGCTTCAAGGCCGTCAAGAAGGGGCGCCGCCTCGGCGCAGTCGGCGGCCTGCCCGGGCGACAGGCGCATGCGGCGCAGCCCGCCCTTGCCGTCGACCATGGCATGAATCTTCGCAGGCTGTCCGCCCCGGGAACGCCCGATCTCCTGCGGCTCGCCGTCCTTGCGCGACCCGGCGGCACAGTGGTGAGCGCGGATCGACGACGAGTCGATCATCCGGCTCCGCGGCGCCGGATCGCCGTCGTCCTTTTCGTCCGCGGCTTCTTCTTCCGCTTCTTCAAGTCGTTGAAGATCTTCAAGAATCTTCTGCCAGCGGCCCGATTCGCTCCAGCGGGCAAAACGGTTGTAACAGGTCGTGTAAGGCCCGTAACGCTCCGGCAGATCCCGCCATGGCATGCCGGTGCGCAGCACGAAAAATATACTGGCTGTTACCTTACGGTCGTCCTTGCGCGGCGGCCCGGGCAGACCTTTCGGCATCACACGCTCCATCCGCTGCCATTGCTCGTTCGTCATATCATGCCGGCTGCCGATCATTTCAAATCTCCTTTGAGCATTCTCACCGCTGGTCGCGCGGCACTGTGCCGCAACCAGCTCAGCATGTCAAATATTTGAGGACACAACCTAATTTCCGCGAGGACGCTTTGTCAGCACTGCATGCCGCCCCTCCACGCCGGCGGGAGGGATATTCTGAATCATCACTCCAGCAGCGGGCGGTTTCCTGGCACCGCATCCGAGCCCAACCCCGCCGAGGGCATGTTCTAATGAATGTTCAAACCCGCATGAGCGGCAATGCCCGTCAGGTATGTACACGGCGTTCTTGAACCGGTCAAGCCTGTCCTCTCAGCGATGTTTCACGAGGGCCTGCTTGAGAACACGGAACTGCGTTGTTGATGCCTTGACGGAACAAAATGAGCTGATTGGAAAACAGAAAAATTCAAAACCGATAACCCTGCGTCAAAGAGCCTGTCATGCTTCGCCGAAATTCGGATTCTTTTGTTTTGAATTTACCGCTAGCCCGCCGGGAACCCAGCGCACGTTATCTCCGCCTGAGGCCGGCCGGAATCACCGGCCTATTGCAGCGTAATCTCCGCCATGCGCTTGATCCGGAAAGACCCTGCCGGCGACTCTCCGGAGACGGTGAACTCCGCGCGGTAAACACCCGGCTCCCATCTCCCGGACTTTCGGCGCTTGCCGGCATAAGCGAAATAGCGCGCCCGGTCTTCGTCAATCGAATGCCGGTCACGGAACAGAATGCGGCCGTCCGGGCCGGAGACAGCGGTCTCGATTAATGTGCCCGAAAGGGCACCCAGCAGAATCGTGTACCCGACAAGTGCCGGCGCGTTCGCCAGCGCAGCCTGCGGGTAGCCGTCATGCAACGCCCGTTCCTTCTCGGGAACCTCCGTCGCCAAGCCGACGCGATGGACAATCGTCGGGGTGTAGTGCACCGGATATTCAGAGCTCAGCCATAGCGCCGTCCCGGTTCGGCCGGAGGCCGATGCAGCACATCGCGGCGGGTCGGCAGGCTGTGTTCCGCCGAACGGATCAACCGGCCGGCCATTCCTCTCCAGCTGGAAATGCAGATGCGGAAGTTCCGCCTGGCCGGAGCTGCCAATCTGTCCCAGCTCATCCCCGGCGTGGACCCGTGCGCCCTTGCGCACCATGACGCTTCCGCGCTGCAGATGGCAGTATTGGGTTGTCCAGCCGCCTCCGTGGTCCAAGCGCACGCCGTTGCCGCATTCCCTGCCTTCCCAGCTCGGGTCGGAGCCCCGCGCAGGGCTGTCCTCCATCCCGTCGCGCCGTCCCAGCACGACACCGTCGGCCGCGGCGATGACAGTCAGCCGCGCCCCCGGGTCGACAGGCGCGATATCCGTTCCCTTATGCCCCTCATAGGTCCTAAGTCCGCACCGATAGTCCCGGTAGGCGGGCCCGGACCAGAGGTCCATATAAGCGAAGAACCAGCAGTCCCGGCCGATCTCGCAACGCACCGGAAAGAGGATCCCCGGCGGGTCCGCCGCTTGTGCGCAAGCCACAGCCAGGGAAGCGCAAACCGCCGGCAGCGCACCGGCACGGCGAGCGTACCGAAGAAGCCGCGCAAGGCACTCCGGTATTTTCATCAGGCTCGATTTGCAAATCGTATACATGATTTTTCCGTTCCGGCTGCAGAAAATGGGCAGGAAGAGGCCTTTCCAGCCTGATATGCTGATGCTATTGCAGAATAGTTGTCAATGTATCCAGAAGAACCGCTTGTGATCCATTGCCGTCTATCTCCCCGTATACAAAGACAATATAGCCCCGGCCAAACTCCGAAATGCATCGCTTCATCTGTAGACCGCGATTGAGGCAGATCTACATGTTGTATGCGGATCAAGCGGGTGCGATACTCTCTATGATGAAAACGGAGGGAATCGCATGCCGTCGGGCTTTAACTGCTTGACCTGGTTTGACCGTTACCAGCTTCAGGCGCTGAAGAAAAGCGGTTTCTCGCAAAGAGGCATCGCGGCGGAGATCGGCTGCTCGCAGTCGACGGTGAGCCGCGAACTCGCCCGCAACACCGGGCTGCGGGGCTACCGCTGCCGCCAGGCGCAGCGGCTGGCCGAAACCCGGCGGCGGGAAGCCTCGTCGGTTCCCCGCAAGATGTCGCCGATGAGCTGGAAGATCATCGAAATATGTCTGATGTCTGGATGGAGCCCGCAGCAGATTTCGGGCCGCTCAGCGATGACGGGTGTCATGACGGTGAGTCCGACCTGGATTTACCGTCACATCTATGCGGACCGGGCGGCGGGGGGAAGCCTGTTCCGCTGTCTCCGCCGCCGGGGGCGGAAGCGCTGCCGCCGAGGCCGGAACGGCTCCGGGCGGGGCGTGATTCCGGGCCGTAGGGACATATCCGAGCGGCCCGCGATCGTCGAGGAGAAGACCCGGGCGGGAGACTGGGAAGCGGACACGATCATCGGCGTCCGGCACCGGGGAGCCTTGGTTTCGCTTGTCGACCGGGCGACGAAATTGACTTTGCTTCAACAGGTTGAGAGAAGGACGTCGTCCTTGGTCAGGGCCGCGGTCATCAAGTGTCTTCAGCCTGTGTCCGACATGACTCACACGATCACGGCTGACAACGGCAAGGAATTCGCGGAGCATGCGGAGGTCTCGCGGGCTCTCGACGCGGACTTTTACTTCGCCCGCCCGTACCGTTCATGCGACCGGGGTTTGAACGAGCATACGAACGGCCTGGTGAGAGAACAGCTTCCGAAGTCGACGGACTTCCGGACGATAGATCCCGCCGAGGTCCGGAGGGTGCAGGACGCGCTTGATAACCGCCCCCGCCGCTGCCTGGGTTACCGGACCCCGGCGGAGGCTTTCCGTGAGGCTGCGGAGGCGGCCGCGGGCGGATGAAGCCTTGACGCCCCTGCCCGGCTTCCAGCGCGCGCTGGAAGCCGGGCAGGGGCGTCCTCGAAAAATTTCCGGTCCCGTGCGGCGGCTCAGCGGCGGCTCGGGCCAGCCCCCCCCCCCCCGCTGAAACCGCCTGCGGACCGCTTGGAAGAGGCGGAGCTGAACTTTCCGGCTGCCGGCTGACCCCGGCCAGCGGCTGGATCACGACGGATTCCCGCCGCTCTCATGACCCGCGGCCGCCGGAAACGCATTTGCGGGGCGGCCGCGGCATCTGCTACAGCTTGATTCTGACAGAGAGGCGCCGGCTGAACCCGGTGATGCATTTCATTGTTGTACGGGCGTAGTATTAGGTGAATACTATTTACAAATTGAGCCGCAACTGGTCAGCTGGATTTTTCAGGAATGTCGCCGCGGACGTTGGAACTTTAGTACACGGCATCGCCGTCTTCCCCGGCCGCCGGGCTCGAGGATCAGTGAAGATTAAGAAAGCAACGCCATGAAAGCCGCCCCTGACCCGGTGTTCTCAACGGACATTTCAATAAATTCGCGCAGCGAACGAGATCGGTTCTGAGAACGTTTCGTCGGCTGCCTGATCGGTTACGACGGAAAGTTCAAAAGCGCTGACCCCGCCGAAAGCGCGCTGTCAATGTCCGCGACGCGCGCCGAAAACGGTTTCGATATCCTCGGCCGTAATCAGGGCTTCAAGCCATGCGTCAAGCTCCCCGGCCGCGGCTGCGCGGACCTTTTCGGCGCGCTCAGGAGGCACATCGCCGAATTTAACCCGTGCCTGCCGCAGAAACGTTTCGGCCTTTCCTTCCATCAGCCCTAAGGCTTTTCCTTCCGCCAGCCCTTCTTCCCGACCCTGTTCCTTCCATATCTGCGCGGCGGTTCCCATGATTTCCTCCACTTCGCAAGGGTCCTTTCCCGCCCGCCTGAGCGCGGCTGCGATGCGCTCCGGCGGCAGACCGACCTGTTCCACGATACAAGCGAAATTATAGCGTCCTAAATCGTCGACGGCAATGCCCGCGACGAGCATGTCGTCCTCGTCATCGCCGGAACTCTCCCGGTTCGACAGCGCGAGGGCGAGAAAACCCGAACGGATCCTGACGTCCAGCGACAACTTTTCGGGCGCGGTCCGCCCGAGATCCCGCAGCGTGTAACTTCCGAAAGAGCGGGCCCGCCGTTCCAGCCCCTCCGGGGCCTCGATCATCTCCTGAACCGACAGCGGCGCGCTCCACGGCTCGCGCCCGTGATAGAAAACCACCGGAATGATCAGCGGCAGCCGCCCGGCGGAGCCGCCGCCGTCCGTGTCTTTGGTCCAAAGCCTGACCATGTAACGCAGGAGCTGGAGCGGCGTGAGCGGATCGGCGCGCGCCTTGTGCTCCAGCAAGGCGTATACCAAGGCCCGGCCGCCGCCCTTGAGACGGATGCGGAAAATCGCATCCGCCTGCGTTCTGCGGCCTTCGGCGTCGATAGCCGTGCCTTCCACATGCTCGGGCGGATGATCGGGGTCCAGCAGGTCAAGCACGTCCGCCGGAAGAGATTCCCGCAGTATATGACCGGCGCGGACGGGATCGGAGACCAGCAGACGGAAGAAAGCGTCGTGCCGGGCAGGCGGCAGGGTCATGCTGCCACGCACCAGGCGCGGCGCAGCACCGCCGCCCGGCCCGCATCCTGCCCCGGCATCATGCCATCTGAAAGACTGATCAATATCCATTCCCCACGGCCCGCGCCGTTCCGCGCTTGCTTGCCGACGACCGAACCATGTCCGCATCGTTATGTCAAACCGCGGCTTCGAAATGACCGGTTATCGCTGCAACTGCCCTGTCCGGGAAACTGACTGTCACGGCGCTTACTGTTGGCTGCCGGCGCTGCCAGTGCCGCCGTGCATGCGCAACCGATGAAACCGTGCCAAGCCATAACCTGTTTCACGCCCTTCTGCGCACTTGGAGGCCGAGCAGGGTAAGAGCGCTTTTCAGGTCGTCATCGTACTCGGCGGCGCGTTGGAGATCGTCAAGATCGAAGCGCTTTTGAAGCATATCTGCAGACGCGGTCTTTATGTATTCCGGCCATAGATCCCTCAAATGCCGGCTGGCATCTTTCGGCGCCAAGTCCCGTCTTTCGCGGCCCTTATGAAGCCGCACAAGCAGCCCCTCCAAGTTCGGCTTGAGAAAGACCAGCTGCCAATTTCCGAGGCCTTGAACCATATTCGGGTTCCGGCCGGCGGCGCAGTCCGCATCGAGCCTGTCGGCATCAAGCAGAACGAACGCGCCGGAGTCCCGGCCGCGGCGCTCATTGTTTCTCCGTCGACGTCGAACGGCGAATTCGACGACCCTTCGGGTATCACCGCCGCCCGCAACGGCGATATCGAGATGCAGACTCAGCTTTTGGTCTTCGCACAGATGCTGCAGCCACCGTGCGAATGACCGCTCGCTTTCACCCTCCGCAGCGACGAAGATGCGTTTGCGCTGACGAATCGTTGCGCGCAGCGGCACAGATCAACCGAAGGACGGGAGACCGCCGAGTGCTCCGCCGCTATACAGTTTCCGGAGATCGGCGATTCTGCGGACGCCCTGCACATCGCGCGCTCCGTATGCCCCGGTAACGCCTTCGCGGTCTTTCTCAATAATGAAAACCTCTTCCTTCTCAAGAGCCTCCAGCGCAGAGAGGCTGTGCAGCGAGCAGATGAGTTGCGCATCGTGCTTATTGGTATCCTTCCGGCGAAACCAGCTTAAGATTTCATCCACCAGATCGGCGTGCAGATCGTTGTCCAGACCGTCAAAAACCGCGAACTTGCCGGTTTCGAGCGCATGATGGAGTTGGGGGAAAAGATTGACGACACGGCGCGTCCCGTCTGACTCAAATGCCAGCGGGATTTCCAAGTCAACGCCGGAATGGGAAAACATCAACTGCAACTTGCCGTCATTCAACTGCCGTACCTCCATCTCTTTGATACCGAGGTCAAACCGCCCGAGTTTGTCGGAGAGTTGATTTTTCACATCCGGGTTATTTTGGAAATATTTGGTGACCGCTTCCGAGGGAAGCATCATCGGATCAAGGACCGCAACGTTCATCGGCACCTGAGAAAACATCTCGACAATCACTGAGAATGAGTCGACGCCCATTCTGGCTAAAGTCGAAATCACTGATGCGTTAGGCGGAACAGAAGTGAGGCGGTCATCGCTTTGCTTTATCGTCACGTCTCTGGCTACACGAACCGGCTGGTTACCGCGGCGCTCAAACAGCCGCCTCGGACGCCCCCGCGGAAAAACATGAAGCGCTTCGTAGCTGACGGTATCAGGACACGGGTCCGGCTCGGAGCGTTGCAGTTCCAAGGCATACCGGTAAATGCAATTCGGCCCGTCTGGACTGGAATGCAGCCCCGGCGCATCACATTCTATCTCAATCCGCGTGGGCTTGACCCATGCACCCTGAGACGCAAAGGCAGGAAAATACCCGATCGAACCCGGGGTGAAACCGTAGGACTGCGTCACGAAACGCACCGTTTCCGCCAGCGCTCTCAACCAAGCCGTTTTTCCCGAACCGTTGGGACCGATGAGCGCAATGACCGTCGGAACCCGGACATCGGAGGTTGAGGAAGGATTGCGCAGCCACACAGACTCAGGTGTGGTTCGCGGCACCCGGAAATCCAGTGTCACTTCGTCGCGTATAGACTGAAAATTGCTGACACTGATCCAGTGTATCATATGCTTATTGTGCTGTTTTTTTGTCGGCCTTTGTGTTTATTGTCATATTTTCAGCATGCAATGTCAATAGATCACATATGCGCAGCACAATCCGCATTCTGCAAAAACAGTTGATTCCGGGGGAATTGGATTCAGAGCATGTCGGCCCGGGAACCTGCGGCAATCGACTCGATTGAACAAAATTCGGCAGTCTTCGGATTAAAGCGGAAAAATCTTCTTCAGGCATTCACGGGCCATTCAGACCGGTTATTGATATTCACCGGGCACGAGAGGTTTTCACCAAGCTTATCCCGCCCCGCAACTATTGATCCCGATCGTGGTACGGGTCTTTCATACGATTCAACCGAACCCGGAACATCCAAAGGTCAAGCACCTTCGCTGTCAGCCTCAAGGCAAAAGGGGCGAAATCCCGGCAGTCTGCCCATTCTCCATCGTATTGAAACGCAACACAGCCGGGCGTCAGAGGAAATTTCCGAGGTATCGGAACGGTTGTCCGACGACTATCCGATCTCACTGATTTTGACGGCGCACCCTTCGGCGACAATTTGGAAGATCCAAGGGACGATGCTGGAGAACATCCGCGCAGGAACGCTGAGGCGGGACTTGGATACAACGGAAACCGACCGTTTTCTAATGAACAGGGTAGGAGACTGCCAAACCAAAACGGCGCGACCGTGTCAGCTCTCGGCTCTAAGAGTTTGTTCCATATGCTGAGCAGTCCCGCCGCCGTGCAGCATAATCCCCAACAGGAGCATCCACATGGCTTGGAACGAGACTGCTGAGCCGCTTTATAAGCGATCTTTAGACGGAACTTCACAGAAAAATCAATCCGGTTTCATCCGCCAATATATTGTTTTTATTTTATTTTCAGCTTGTGGAAAGTGAATTCAAACTGTCACGCTTATGGGAACGATTTTTTCAGATCTACTGCCAAGAGTTTGAATGTCCGCCGCTGCAGCTCAGTCGGTCGGGTGACGACCGACGGACCCGTTTGCCTTCGCGCCAAGCCTGCCGTAAAAGGACAGCAGGCTTTCCTGTTTGATTCGGCGCGTGTTCGATATTGAGAGCCATTGGATCTGCCTCATGCGGAGGTTCCCTGTTATGGGAACCCTTTTGCCGTTACATATGGCCGAAAACCCTTTTGTCAATACAGTTTGATGAGAAGAACGCTGTATTTTATTATGGGAACAGAAAGCCGCTTTTTCGTGCCGAAAAACGCTGTTTTCATAAATGAAATCAAATGGTTAACAGGCTTGACGGCAAATGAAGTTCCGGCTAAGAATTGTTTCACCGGGCCAGATCCCTCATGACATCCTGAGGCTCACGTCGGTAAGGAATGGCACGCACAACTATCCAGAGAGCACTCTAATGGTCTGTATCGGCATGAACAGGCGCAGCGGCTGATCAGGCAGTGACGCGAAGCCGAAGGACTCGTAGTAGGTTTTCCGCCGCGCGACGGTTTCGGGATCGCCGCAGTCAAAGACATCAAGCAGAACAGCGCAGGTTCCTATCTCATCTGAAACACGCCCGATGCGACTGAGCGCGTCGGCAAGTAATGCACTACCCAGGCCCTGCCTCTGCATTGACTGATCAACGCCGATCATCGAAATGAACGCGGTCGGCAGAGCACCGTGTCGGGGTGCTTTTTTGGCCAAGGCTTCCGGCATTTCGTCCGCGACAACGGAATGCATGCTAATCCCATAGAAGCCGACGATGTGGCATTCGCTGTCGATCACCACCCAAATACGGACCACGTCAGCCTTGGATCCCTTCTTTGCTGTAAGCTTCAGGTAATTATCGATCTGCGGCACGCCACAAGAGAAAGCCGCCCGATCCTGCGTCTTCGGATCGAACGGCTCGATTGTGTATTTGGCTTCGACAGCGGCTTCAGTCGGCATTCGCGATCAGCTTCTCGCGCAAAGCAAAAGCCTGCTTCAGCCGGTCATTCGGCTGTGGCGGATTCTCGAGAGCGCCAAAGAACGCGGCACGATCCGCTTCACTCTCTAACACTGTCACCTTGTGCGCTTCGATTGTCGTCTGCGCGGCCTTGTATGCGGCGCTCACAACAAAGGAACTCACCTCTACGCCGCTCAAGGTCGCAGCGCGACTGATCGCGTCCTTCACCGAAGGCTGCGTGCGCGCTTCCAGCCGAGCACTCTTGGGTTCGTCGACAGCGACGGTGCTATCCTCAAACGCCAACATGATTGCCTCCTTGGTCTGAAATTGCAGCGGAATGGCGAGACATCTCCTATGACCCACTATGTACGGCATATAGGCGTACATGTCAAGTGTGCGGCAATCTACCGTACGCCCTTTCAAGAATCGTAGCATTTGTTGGGGGCTTATACTTCATGTCCGCGATAGGAATCTTGCCAAGTTCCGTCTGCGGTTTGCATATATTCAGCATGTTCATCTTCCAAAGTATTGGCTAACTCAGCCCGATCGACGCCGAAAGACCCAATATCAGCCATTACGGCATTTTCTTCCAGAAACGACCTATGCGCCCATAGCCCGAAGTTCCTTCTGATTTCCAGCTGATATTCAGGTTAAGTTGTTGATTTTGCGTAGTCTGCGGGATTTGCCGGATATCGTTATGTACCCATGTATAAATGTATTTTATACTTGATATGATTTAACTGAAACCTATATTAAGTAGTCATGTATATCGAATCAGTCCCCAACCGCTCCTCTCCACCCGCCGTCCTGCTCCGCGAGTCCTATCGCGAAGGCGGAAAGGTCAAAAAACGCACCATCGCCAACCTCTCCAAGTGGCCGCCCCCTCTTATCGAGGGATTGCGCATCCTGCTGAAGGGAGGGACCGCGGTGCGGCGCCTCGACGATGCCTTCGACATCGTCCGCTCCCTTCCTCACGGCCATGTCGCCGCGGCGCTGGGAACACTGAAGAAGCTGGGACTGGACAGGCTGATCGACCCGAAGCCCTCATCCAGGCGGGATCAGGCGCTGGCCATGATCGCGGCACGGATACTGGAACCCGCCTCGAAGCCGGCTGCCGCCAGGGGACTGGCCGAGGCTACCGCGGTGAGCACCCTCGGCGAGATCCTCAATGCGGAACCGGACGAGGACGATCTCTACGGCGCCATGGACTGGCTCTTGGAGCGCCAGGAGAGGATCGAGCGGTCTCTGGCGAAGCGGCACCTCGAAGAAGGCTGTCCAGCGCTCTATGACCTGACCTCGGCATGGATGGAAGGGAGAGCGTGTCCCTTGGCTGAACGCGGTCATTCCCGGGACGGCAAGAAGGGCAAGCTGCAGATCGAGTTCGGCCTTATGTGCGACCGGAACGGGTGTCCGGTGTCGGTGCAGGCGTTCCCCGGCAATACGGCGGATCCGGCCGCGCTTTCCTCGCAGGTCGCCGTGCTGCGGAAGCGGTTCTCCCTTGCGAAGGTGGTGCTGGTAGGAGACCGGGGGATGCTGACCGAGGCGCGGATCCGCCAGGATGTGAAACCTGCGGGGCTGGACTGGATCAGCGCCTTGAGGGGACCGGCTGTCCGTTCACTGGCGGAGGCCGGCGACGTGAAAATGTCGCTCTTCGACGAGAGAGACCTGGCGGAGATCACCAGCGATGCTTATCCCGGCGAGCGCCTCATGGTGTGCCGCAACCCCCTGCTGGCCGAGGACCGGGCCCGCAAGCGCCGGGAACTGATCAAGGCTACCGAAGCCCTGCTCGAACCGATCGCAGCGGCGACACGGCGTGAGAAACGCCGTCTCAAAGGCGCCGGGAAGATCGGGGAGCGGGTCGGCAAGGTCATCGGCAAGTACAAGGCAGCCAAGCACTTCAAGTGGTCCATCGGCGATGACGGCGCCTTCACCTTCCGGCGAGACGAAGCCTCCATCGCCGCTGAGGCCAGGCTCGACGGTCTCTATGTGATCCGCACCAGCCTGCCGGAGAGCGAACTCGACGGCCCCGGCACGGTGAGGGCCTACAAGCGGTTGAGCTCCGTGGAACGGGCTTTCCGCAGCCTCAAGACCGTGGACCTGAAGGTCCGCCCCGTATACCATCGCACCGAGCCGCGGGTCCGGGCACACATCTTCGTGTGCATGCTGGCCTACTACGTCGAATGGCACATGCGTCAGAGGCTCAAGCCCATGCTGTTCGACGACGAAGATGCCGAAGGCGCCGAGGCCCGGCGGCCATCCGTCGTGGCTCCGGCGCAGGTATCGCCGAGCGCCAGGACTGAAGCGGCAACGAAGAGGACGCCCGAGGGGGATCCGGTGCACAGCTTCCGCACCCTCATCCGTGATCTCGCTGCTGTCACCCGCAACACCGTGGTGCCCCGCCTTGCGGGCGCCGAACCCTTCCAAGTCACTGCACGGCCCACGCCGCTCCAGAGAAAAGCATTCAAACTCCTGGGTGTGAAGCCGTAGTGTACCCTGTAAAACACCGCTGAAATCTATCGAACGTCATTTATATCAGATACTTGCGCTTTATCGGCACTGGAACTTCGGCATAGCGTCCGATGATGACGGCTTGCCGGACGCCGAGCACCGCCGCCAACGGAGCGATACTTGGCGGTTTCGGGCTCGGTGCCCGGGATCAGGAAACAGACAGCTGGTCACCCGGACATGTTTTACCGTCTCAAACGCAAGCCGGGGTTAACATGTGCCAGAAGTTCGTCAAGAGAAGATACCTGTTCGGGCAGCACACCGCTCCCTTCATCTTCCAGCACGATGCGCATGTGAAATCGCACAGTTGAACCGGTTGCGGCCTTCAAGATATCCGGCAACACCTCAGTAAAATCCTGCAATTCGTTGGGTTCCAAATCTGCAGAGGCGGTGAATGCGCTCTCCCGTTCTTCGCCGCCACCAGGCCCCGGAGGCTTACGAGCATCTGGTTCCTTCAGCGTTATACCGGCCGCTCCGGAGAAATCACACGGCCAAGGGCCGCTGTTCCGGGTCAACTGGAGCCAGTGCGCATTGATCGCGCTGTCGATCGCCTGTCGCAGAACCGGCCACGGCAAAGGCGCTCCCATTTCAGCCGAAAGAGCGGTTGACAAGGCAAGTGCGCTGGTCCGCCCGTCATTCCAAGCGCTCGGAACAGCATCCCGCATCAGTCGGTCGACCGTCAGCGGCTGCATCGGCGTACGAATCACGGCGGTGTCCGTCAATGCGCCGGCCGGCAACGGCTCCTTCTGGAACCCCGCAGGGCCGTTCACCAGCCAGACGATGCCTTGGCCGACAGATTCGGAAACGGCCGCGTCGACTGCGGATCGCGGGCAGGCGGGAATGGAAATTGTCTCCTCATAGCCATCGCGCTGCACAGCGACGATCCGTCCGCCGGCGAAATAAGCGACGATATCAGCCACCGCTACTTGCCCGCCGTTCCACAGACCGGGAACAGCATCCGGCGCCAGAATGCCCGGATCCAGTTCCGAAAGCGTTGCGCTGCCGGGCAGGAACAACTCCAAGGCCGGTTCGGTAATGGCGGCTTCATCAATCTGTGTGCGCCACCAAGTCTTTGTCGATTTGTCAGGTCGGACAAGGGATGCGACGAAAATGCCGTCTCGGACGCCTTGGTTAATGGTGTTCCTGATTTCCTCAGGCCGGAGCATCTTCGGCAGTTTCGGATTCTCGGCGAACGCGCCCGCCAAGTCCTTCACGCGGCGTGACTGCTCGTCAGTGCGCCAAAGATCATAAGGACCTCCCGGCAGCAGCGCATCAGGACTCACCGCGGTCTCCTGAATGCGCGCACGACGGTCACCCTTGACGGTCAAGAACAGAGGCTCGGCGCCGACGGTCACGCTGAACGCCTGAATATCGTTGAGATTGTTAACGGTGACGACGATCGTCCATGCTTGCCGGATGGTATCGGGGACACACTTGCGGGCCGCTTCCATACGAACGTTTAGCATGCCCTCGCGTGATGGATCCGGCTCCTGCCCTTCCAGCTGACTGCGCACTTCAAGCCAGCCCAAATGCTCGCGGATGCGCTTGCGGACGACATCCAAACCGTCGCGGGAGGGAACCGCAAGCACGATAGCGTTGCGATGCACGCGCGGACGATCAGAACCGGTGGTCTCATTGATAAAACGCTTCGCCTCCGCACTCGGCTTGCCGGAATCGGAAACCGCTCCCGGCCCCAAAACGGCGAAATGAAAGCGGGCGTCGTCCGCGATGTCGCGTGCCCGCTCCGGCAGCATGTGCACTATGGCTCCTGCCGCCGCCGCTCCTTGGGTGAGATATCTCGTGCGCCGGATCTCGTCAAGGAGCACATCGTCGACACGTTCCGCCGTCACCCGGTTGCCGCAGGCATCATGATGCATCTGAATAAGATTAGGGCGATTGCCGAGGCGCCATGCATTCGGCAGAACTCCAAGGCTGCGGTCCGCCCTCGCGTGCCCGGCAAATTCTGTCTCGTCAAGGAACCAGGAAATTTCGGTCCAGCGGCGCAGGCCCTTCTCAAGCTGGATCCGGTCAGGGCCGGCCGTGCCGATGAGCGACATAAGTTCCGGCGTATGCGCCTTCTGCCCGATCGGCTGCGAACTCAAGAACACGGCGCACACCGCCTGCTCGATCTCACGGAACTTCATCGGGTGCTCTGACTGGACCGCCCGCGCCTTGGAGAGTTCGCCTTCCAGCACCGCGCTCCAATTGTTGCCGGGACCGTCCGTCACCTCACGCGTGGCGATGCCGGCAAGATCACGCGCCGCTTCGGAGACCGAGTCTTCGTCAGGGGCAGACAGAAATACTTCAGCACCGATCAACGGCGCCTTGTCCCATTTCTCTGCGTCGCGCAGGGCCGCGGCGAAGGTCCTGAGAATTCCGCGTGTCCGCTGGAACCCTTCCAGCTGGGTCCATTTGGTGTAAAAAATGTCCGTCAGGTCCGGGTGGAAAGGATAGCTGTCAAGGAACCGTTTCTCCGTGATCACAATGTCCTTGCGCCCGCTCTGCCCGACCTCCGTGACATTGGCCGCAGCCGCTGTGGCGTGCGGACGGAAGACTTCTGGATTGGCGATCGAATCGAACTCGAAAAAACGGCGGCGCAGCACTTCGGCCACATCCTGTTTCTGCACCGGCTCAACTCCGGCTTCCCTTTGCCGGTTGAAGATATCGAAGATCCGCCGGGTCAGTTCCTTGCCGACCTCGTCGCTCTTTGCCGGGTCGGACGCGAGCAGCGAGGCGACCAAGGCGCAACGGTCAACCTTAGCGGCCGCTTGGCAAAGATACTGGAAGAAGTCAATCAGACGCGTGGGCCAGCCTTCACCCATCTCGGCTTTCTCGCGAACGTACATCAGCACTTCGTCAAGCAGCACCAGTGTCGCGAGATTTCGCTTCTGCGGGAACTCCAGCACACTGGCGAGCAGCGGTTCGGCAGGCGGCGTTTCCCGCTCCTCGTTCGCGTCCTCAGGGTGGAGCGTACGCAAGCCCGTCTCGCCGGCGATCTGGAATGCAAGCACACTCCAAGGATGCTTAAGCCAACGAAGCTTGCCTTCCGGCCCGCGCACTTCCATGCCTTTCTCAACATCAAGCTTGTCAAAGCAGAGGGCTGTGACGCGCGAGGCCGGCAGAGGCATGCCGATATAGGATTGGAACTGTTTAACGGCGGGCAACGCGGGCAGCGATTCCGGGGCATGCATAAGGTGGCGCAGCGTTACCAGAGTATGAGTCTTGCCTCCACCGTAGGTGAGTTCGAGTTGGCGGATGGCCTTGGTGTTCTGTCCTGCAAGGCGGAACGCGACGTCGCGCGCTAGCTCCCGCAAAGGCAAAGTCGGATATGTAAGCGCGAAAAACCGGCCCGGATCCTCGTAGACCGGCCGTTTTCCTTTCTGCATCATCACGTCGTGCAGGTCAGCGGCGAATTCCGTAAGAGAAAGCTCGCCTGTGCGCACATCATCGCGCAGCCGCACGACCTCGTGCCAAGGTTTCCAAGATTGCTTCTTGCGCATGTCGTCCCCGCTTAACAGATTTGTTGTATGATCAGAGCCGCTCGGCGAGAGCGTCGAAATCCTCGCGGCACTTATTGCGAATCCTGTCGATGTTTCGCGCCGCAACCTCGCCGAGCGCCCTTCGCCCGCCGCCGGGACCATCGGCGACGCCCCATCGCTTGGCCAGCAGCTCGAAATACTGCTCTTTGACATGGATCTCCGAGCGGATCTCAGCCCAGCTCCAAGCCGGCAAGCGCCCAAGTCTCGATCTCCTCCCAAGCGTTCACGGCGAAAAAGGGACGGTCGTTTCCGAACGTCGTTTCGATCTCTGTCAGTCTGTTCTGCCGTCCTGTTTCGCCGTCCCGGTCAACGCAAAGAATGAACACATCCGTCATTCCATGATATTGCTCCACGACTTCCCGGATCCGCTCGGACTTCAGCGCTTCGCCGATCCCGCCGAGCAACGGATCCCGGCATATCCGGACACGGGCGCGCGGCTGGCCGAGGCTTGCGTAAAGCCGCTTAAACAGCGGTTTCAGGAGATATTGATCATTACGGAAGTCCTCGGGAATGACAAGGATGTTCATTTCGGTGACGTTTCACTGCCAAGGCCGTCTTCAGTGAAAGCGACAGCGTTCTCCATCCAGCCGCTGGCCAGCAGCCGGCCCAATCCCTGATCCCTCCGCAGCTTTCCGGCATCGGGCAAGCAGGAGACGGGACGGATAACGGCATCCTCCGCGTCCTCCGATCGGCATACGACAGACATATGCCGGAAGGTGTCGTCGTTCACCATGGAAAGAAGCTCGGGGGAATGAGTCGTCGTGACGACCTGCAATCCGCCCTTGCCCGTCCGCTGTTGGATCAGGTCGACCAAAAGATGAAGCCGCGACGGATGGATGCCGTTGTCAACTTCCTCGAAGAAATAAAGACCTGCCTGCTCCTCATCAGTCAATGCCGCCAACATGGCCAAGAACCGCAGCGTACCGTCCGACGCGCTGTAGGCGGATAGCCGTCTTCCGTTTTTTTCGCGGATCACGAGTTGCACCAGACCCGTCGTGGGATCGCGCGGAAAATCGAAGCCCGCTACTTCCATCGGCGTAAGTTCTCGGATCCAATCGAAAAAGATCTTTTCCTTCTCTTTCTCGGCGCAGATTCTCTCAAGCACCGCGGACAGATTTTCGCCGCTGTCTCCCAGCATCACCTGACCGGGGAAAGTCGGCCTGCGCATGAGATCCGGCGTCGGCTCAAGGAAACGGCAGCGGCCTAGCATCCCAGCCACGTCCCGTGCGCGGCCTTTGTGTGCGCGAACCACGTGCTTGATGTCTTGAAGCTGCGTCAGAGCGGGCTGGTCTCGTCTGACGACAATCCGGTGGCCATACTTCCGTTGGCTGCCGGTCTTGTCCATGCGAAGCTGCAGACAGGCATCGTCGTCTTGCTCGCAAACCGGATCAGGCGGCGGCGGATGGCTCGTATAGATATCCCGGTCCCCGACCTTGAGAATTTCGCGCTCAACCTGAAAACGGCCGCCGCTGAGTTTCACGATCATCTCATGGCGGGCAATTGATCCGTCCGTCAATTTCGCAGTGAAGCCGATGGACATGCCTCTCCATCCGGAGCGCATGATCTCGTTGCCGGCTCCGCGAATCGGCTGCCACTCGGCCTGCCCGCCGGCGCCGTATTTCCCGCCGATTGTTTCGGCGAGGGTATAGCCCCGTCCGACTCCATGGATGAAGCGGAAAGCGTCTCGAAGGTTGCTCTTTCCGCTGGCGTTGGCGCCGACGATCACGGTGAACGGGCCGACGCGCAGCGTTTCGTCGGCGAAGTTCTTGAAGTGCCGTAGCCGGAGCGAGGTGATCATGACCGAGCCTACAGCCCCAGACCTGCCTGCCGCCGCTCGGCGAGGCCCGAACGGGCCGCGATGTGGTTAGACAGAGCTTCGAGGATCGCGCGCTCCTCCGAGCCGGTCGGCGCCAGTTCGACCAACGCCTGCAGCAGCCGAGCGAAAAGAGCGTGGCTCGCCAAGCCGTTGTCGTCGATGAAAGCGTTCACCTTTGCTTCGTCGCCGGAGCGCCAGAGATGCATCATCCTGTGAACCCGGTCTATCAGCGGCACGGAACGGCCGCCCGGACCTTCAAGACCCAGCCGTTTCGCCGTCCGACGAGTCCAAGGCAACAGCTTGACCTTCTTGCCGCTCCCGGCACCGGATGCATCATCTTCACTATCGCCGGCCTCAATTTCTTCCGGCCCGGAGGAAGACGCGCGGCCGGATCCCGAGAGGATTGCGAAACGGTCAAAGAGGTCCCGGTCGGACAGATTACACGAGACCGCATACAGAATGCTGGCGCCGGCAGGTGCTGCGCCCAAGCCGAATTCGTGCCGGTGCAGCAGATAGTAGGTGGTCACATCGTCGAGCCCGCTTGCGGCACTTTCCTCCCCGCCGCCAGTCAGCATCCTGCCGACTACGAAATCCGCTACCATGCGCCGCACCTCGCGCAGAAATTCGGATACCGGCATCAACACGCCGGGCTCGTCGGCTTTCTTGACCGCAGGATGCTTTGAGAAGGCTTCAAGCGCCGGCCCCGTCGCCGCCCACACGAAGTCCGGCCCGCGAATGCCGGCGTCCCAGAAATCACGCAGCTTGCGCGTGATGTTGCTGCGCATCTCGGCGAGCACCGCAGAGTCCCAGCCGGGCTGAGCCGGCGGTCGTTTCCGACAGACCAGCCAGACTGAAGTAGCCAAGGCCGCGGAAGCAAGTGAACGCTGCCGGTTTTTCATTTCGGTCTGGATGGGCCAAGAGCCGGTCACGACGAAACCGGCGCGGATCAACGCAGCGACCAGAGTTTCCCAAGCTTCAGGAGATTTATTCGCGAACACCACCACCATTCGCCCGTTCGGCTTCAGAGCCTTGTGACATGCGTGGAAGGATCGGGCCATGCCGGCTTCGTAGTTTTGTTTCGACAATGCCTTGTCGCCTTCGAACCGGCTGGCATCGTCAATCAATTCGCCGTCACCCTCCTCCGAATTCCATTTCGGGCCGAGAGGGGACGTGAAAACGGGGGCGGCGGCGGGAACGATGCCGTGCAGCGAGCGGCGAAGCCAGACGTAAAAGAAGTCCATCAGGTCTGAGTAGGGGATGGCGTCGTAATAGGGCGGATCGGTGCAGATTAAATCGAAACCGGCGGTGACTGCCTCGGTCGCCGACTGCCGAAGCACCGTGGCGACAGGTGCGTCTTTCTCCGCGTCCTGCAGATGGTCAACGACCCGGGCTATCCAATCCAGCGCACCAAGGAAATTACCTGACGCGTCAGACAATGGGTTTACCTCGGCAAAATCCCACACGATAGGAAGTGCGAACCGAGCGAAAGTATTGCGAATTGTCTCGCGATCATTGGTCCAGGTCGCAAGGGCGCTACTGCGGTCGGCGAGGCGGCCGAGCGAGGGAGCCAAACAGACAGCAATCGCCTCGCGCCACTCTTCGGGAATGCCGGCCATATCGTCAACGGCGCAACGGCGCATCTCCCGCAACACCGAACCCAGTGCCAGAAGCTGCCGGTCGGTGAAAAGCTTTGCCCATCGGTCTAAGCCATAGTTCTCCACCGAAAAGGCACGGGCTGCGCCAGACCCTTGGCGAGGCGTCGACTCCTCCGGCAACGCGAAAGGAATATCGGAATACAGCGTCTTCATCTCGTCTGCAGAAACCTCAGCTGCACGCAACTCCTCGTCTTCCGGCGAGCGATATTCTTTGCCCATCGGACCGTCCACGACTACCGCTGTCATCACGGCACCCAGCCGGCCGGAGCGTCCTTCAAGACGGATGTCTTCCATGGTCATGATGGCCTGACAGCAGGGGCAGCTAGCACCGCTGCGGCTCATCGTGCCGGCGCCGAGACGTTTATCGTGTTCGCGCCGCTGAGATGGGCCGCCGCTTGCTAAAGGAACTCCTGCCTTGATCTCGAAGTCAACTCCGGTTCCGTTCGCATTCTTTATCATCGTAAGCAGGACACGCTTATTGTCTTTTTTGCATAGCCAGCGTGTCTTGAGCAACGGAAGGGTCGCCCTGCAACTCTTGTAGCGCACCGTGCGCGCCCAGAGATACGCCACCGTTGGTTTTGCCACCCAGCGCGGATTACGCCGGTCGTTAAGATAATCTCCGTCGAACCCTTCATTCATAGGTCCGATGTCAGCTTCGCCGCTATCGTCCGGCTCAAGCAATGCAAGAGGCATGTTTTTAAACGGCATGCCGCCGGGCGCGAGCGCCTGGAACGCCGCATAAGTCGGATAGCGGTGCGCCAACGCCGCACGGACGCGGATCAACACCAGCCTGCCCCAAGCGCGCAACTGCCATGCCAAGTCGGCACGAAACAGGGAATCGTTCCAGCCCCGCGTGTCGTCGAACAGCGCTTTCAGGGGGCCGCTGCCGCCGGTGTTCAAGCCGAGCGCCGCAAGCTGACGCACCAGCGCTATTCCCTTGAAGCCTTTCGCTTTCAGAAACGCTTCGATGAACGCACGGTCAGTGCGCACGAATTCGGGCAGCGCAAGAACCTTACCTATCAGCCTTCGTGGATAGTCGAGAGTGCATTTGAGAATAAGCCAAGCGACCGGGTTGATGTCGGCGGCGGTCGCCGAACCGCCGAGCCGCATGACCTCCAGCGGAATCGCTCCGCCGCCCGCGAAAGGGTCCAGCACCTTCGGCGCTCCGCCTCCGTATTCCGTGCGGATCCTGGCGCGGAACCAGTCGAGATCCGGGTTTCCCTCGCGTCCCCAGTGCAGGATACCGCCTTTGGTTTCGCGGCGGCTAAACTCAATTGCCTGTCCGCCGCAACGCTCAGTTTTGACCGCCTCGACGACTTCACCGGCGAGCCGGCGGTAGATTTTCCGGCGCTCCGCCTCGTTGCCCGGGTCGGGCAGCAGCGTAGCGGCCAGCGCTGCACGGCACGCTGCCAATGGCCGCCGTGCCGGCCAGATATGTAATGTCGAGATGTGGCCGTGCCGCACATTCTTCTCGTGCACAGAATCAAGAGAAACCTGCTCCAGTGGAAAATCGACTTCAATCAGGCGAGTATCAGCCGCTGTCATGACCTCGCCTCGGCCGATGCTTCAGGTTCAACCCTGACAGGAACTGTATGCTTAATTTGTTCGCCGGACAGTTTTTCGATCACGTGGGCATAGAACAGTTGACAATCCTTTGAGCGCAAGAACCGAGCGAGAGACTGCAAGTATTCCATACGGAATTCAGGATTCACGATCCGGTAAAGTTCCTTTCCGGGGCGGGTGAGTATGAAAACAGGGATACTGACATAATGATCTTGATTTGGATTTTTTGTCTTTATTATCAGAACTTTATCTTGATATAACACAGTCGCGGGGCCATCGTTCTCGTGAACGGCGATCTTCCATTCAATAAACGGAGGATGACTGACAAGACCGATTTCTTCAAGATAAAGCAAGTTCGTCACTGACAGTTCTTGATACGCTGAATTCTTGCGCTCAGCGAACACAAATTCTCCGTCGAGGACGAAATCGCATATGTCTTCGAACTTCTTGGCTTCTTCGCTCGTCATGTTTTTCAGAACATCCAGCGTCCGCAGAGATGTTCGGCCCGGCTGCTCGACCTCGCCCGATAGAATTCGGACCCAGATGCTTTTCATACCCTCAGACGATATATCCTGAACACTGCCGAAGAACCTTGCCGTCCAGTCCGGATCGGGCGCGTGGTCGGCAACCTCTTTTCCATGCAATTCATCTGCTGCGGCATAAACAACCGAAGTGATATTGGCTTGCCGCTTCCGCTCTTGGAATTCGACCTTCTGTTGAATTCCTTCGGGACCGATCTCCAGCACGCCGGAAGCCTCAGTTCCTGGCGCGAGCACGTTGCTGCGCGCCTCGGCCTGCGCATTAGCAATGAGTTTCAGGCTGTCGACTTCGGCCCTCGCTCGGATGAGTTTAGTCTCAGCGTTTCTACGCGCTTTCCACGTCGCAAGCATCGGCCCCGCTACTGCGCCGATTCCGCTGGCAGCGTAGTCCAAAAGCTTATCAATCGCCTGAATTTTCAAGTTGATGTTCACGTCAGCCACAGTGCCCATCCTTTCATTCTACGCATCGCCGCGGGGCCGCAGAGACAGCGAATCCTTGTCCACTTCCATCCAGACGACCTTGCCGTCTTCGAACACGGCGATGGCGCCGCCTCTTTCCGCCGCCCGGCGGCGGGCGACCATGGCCGCTCTGTGTATGGCCGCATCAGCGCCGGCAATGTCCGGATCGCTGACGCGCTCCGCCGGATTTTGATCATCGGATTTCCCTGGCTTCATCGCTTTCTTCCTTTCTCCAGAAAAACCGGGGCGGAACCGGAGTTGTCGTAAACCGCCCATTCGTCCGCCAGATCCCGGAAAATTGATTCAAAATTGCGCCATCCGGCATAGTACCGTCGACGAATGTCTTCCTCCTGCACATTGTGTCCGCCCTCCAACACCCGCTGCCGGACGCGGGAAATCGCCGTCTCCGGTGTCGGAAGGCGTAGGAAGAACAGTTTCACACTATAGCCCATCTTCTGCCAGATAGGAATCGAACGGGAGTAGCCGCGTCCGCTCAATGTCGTCTCGAAAGCGAAGTTCTCGCCCGCTGCGACATACCCTTGGATCATCTTGATCATCAGACGGGCGGAGCGGAACGCGACGGAAGACGGACGGAACGGACTTAATCCAGCGGCGATCGAATCCGCGTTGACGAAGACCGGACAGTTCGCCTCGTTCGGCAGGAATTCCGTCGCGAACGTTGTCTTTCCAGCCCCGTTCGGGCCGGCGAAAATCAAGACCTTTTTGTGCGCCGTCACGTTCCGCTACCTGCTGCTTCGAGAAGCTGCGAACTTTTTGACTTGGTTCGGCCGCAGGGGGCCAGGTCTGCGAATAAGGCGCTGAGCAGTCGTCGGACTGTCCCGCTTGCGCCCGGCTGTTCCTGATCTGAGGCAATGCGCCGTGCAGCCGAGCGTATTTGTCGTGTTGGACAGGATCTGCCTGTAGAGGGAACGGTTCAATCGAACACCCCCTTCAACACAGCCCGCCGCAACGGCAAGAACCAGCGCGCCTTCTCCTGTCGACGCTGAAACGATGACTGCGGACAAGGATCGTTTCGATGTTAAACGTTCCCGGCTTATTCAGCCCCGTGACGGCTTCACTCACTTCGGCCAAGGCGGCTTCTTCTGCGGGAAACGGTTCGGGGAAAATCGCCGGGTCTGGAAAACCTGCGATCAGGCGCGGCGACGCAAAGGCGTTGCAGACGCTGGAGACGGCCCGCATGCGCAGAGCCAGTGCGCCGAAGGCGGTAAAGAAAAGGGTGCCGTCGGCCGTTTTGTTGCTCCGCGGCACTAAACTGTTTCCCGGTCTTCCGCCGACAGCAATTCCGACGCGGATATGGTGACACCGCCTTTCGGCTTAGCCAGCAGGCGGGCGAAAGGGTCGCGGATCTTGACCAGACGGGGCCGGGCGGCAGCACAGTCGAAGACAATATAGAACCAGTAGCGCTCCCTAAGGTTGCACGCCGCCGCCCATTCGTTGTTCGTCACCCCGACATCGCCTGTGCCCGCCCGGCCCTTGACTTCAATGGCACGGTCTTCCGCCGGCCCGGCGTCTCCGGCCGGACGCGACGACTTAAGGTCGAATCCCGGCCAGTCGCTGAGACCCTCGCGGCGCGCCAGAGCGGGCTTCGATACGTCCCGGACTCTGGCTCCGGCCGCTTCCTCATGGGCGAGCGCGTGCCTCATGGCGATCGCCTCGACTTCCGCGTCATGCCGTTCCCGCTCTTCCGGGTCGTCCGTTGGCACGACAAGCGCACACGCGAAAACCGTCGTCTCGCCGGGACTGATCAGAGACGGCTCCGCATCAAGTGAAGCGAGAAGTTGCCTTTTCTTTGCCGCCAGACGGCTCTGCTCATTTTTCACGATAACAAGTTCCGCCTGCGCGTTCGAATCTCCCCGGCGCGCCTCGCCGCTCAAGCGGCGGCGTTTTTCCGCCAGTTCCGCGGCCATTTGATCGTGGCCACACGCTGCAAAACGCCGCCGTTCCGGAAGCGACTCTTCAATGGAGGCGCGGTGTTTCGCCGCCATGCGAAGCGCTTCATGTTTCAGCCAGTCAATTGCATCCCCGGTCTGCCTGCGCGCCGAACGAGCAAGCGGCACGCCGCCGGGGGCGATGTGGCGGACTCCGCGGAGCAGGAGAAGATGTTCCAGCGAACAAGACGAAATCGTGCCGTCGCCTTTCTGCCGCAGCCCGAACGGGCGGATCTCAACTGTTTCCGAACGTTCTTCGCCGCGCTTCACGACCGATAGATTCGCCAAGCGGATCAGATATGGATTCTCGGTGTAAGGATCAACGAAAACGGCGCCTCGCTCCGCTTCGCCGCTCAGACGCGAAAGAACGCCGGCGAGAAAACGGTCGAACACCGGTTCACCGGGGTGCATCCAGATGGCCGCGTTGCCGTCTTCAGGGCGTTGAACTGTCAGCCGGCCCCGCATCTCCGCGGGGTAGACTTCCGTCGCGTCGCGCACATCGTCTGCCGCGCCCGGGCTTAAGGGTGTGAAGTCGAAGACGCCGCCCGTATCGCCGTCAATCCGCAGGTCGATCAAGGGAGCCGCGGCCTCGACGAAGCAGCGGACATGGCCGGGGAGCAGGCGGCGATACTGTTCCCGCTCCATATCGGCCTTGATCCCGGGAAGGCGGGCGCGCACATCTTTGGCGCCGCTGTGAAGGGCGCGTTCCTGCTTGTCGATGACGTCCGCCTGTTCAGGCGTCAAGCCGGCGTCGAGCGCCTTTATGGCACTGCGCGTTCCGGCTTCCGTCACCACTGTCTCCAGATAGTCCTTCAGCTGCAGGTTTTCAAACAGACGCCCGATGACATCAAAGACCTTGTCTGAGCTGAACTCCCGGCGGATTGTTTCAAGTTTTTCGAGCAGCACCTTCAGAACCCGCCCCTCACGAGTCTCTGCGGCGATCAGATTGACAATCACCACCGGATCCCGCTTCTGCCCGTAGCGGTGGATGCGCCCCATCCTCTGCTCAAGACGCGCCGGGTTCCATGGCACGTCGTAGTTCACCATGAGCCCGCAGAACTGGAGATTGATGCCTTCGCCCGCGGCATCTGTGGCAATCAGACAGTCGGCCCCATCCCGCTCCGCTGGTCGCCGGAAAAACTCAACCTGAGCCTCACGCTCGCGATAGTCGAGCCCGCCATGGATCATTCCGATCCGGTCCGTGAAGCCGAGGCTTTCCAGCCGCCGCACCAGAAATTCCGCCGTGTCCCTGTGCTCAGTGAATACAATCAGCTTCTCCCGGGCGAAGGCGGGATCGGTCATAACCCCGCGCAGCTTCTCGAATTTGGAATCCTCGCCGGATTCGGCGAGGCGGCGCGCTTGGGATAATAGGGATTCGACCACAGCGCGTTCGTGTTCAAGCGTTGCCGGATCCGTCGCTGTCAGACCGCCGATAGCGGTCTTCTCAAATTCTTCATGATACTCCAGCCCGCCCATGCCGCCGGCATCATCATCGGCGGTGCGCGTTTCGAAAAAATCAGGCGTGCCGGCGATGCTGCTCTGAAACCTCTCCACCTCGTCGACACGGCCCATGCGCACGAGTCTGACGGCCTCGTCCAACCGGTCAAGGCGGCGCTCGAAAGAAAGACCGCATCAACGCGTAGGTTGAACTGGCAAGGCGGCGCTGGAATACGCTCATGGCAAGTCGCGCGGCCGAACGATTGAGAACGCGCGCCTTGTTATAGGTCTCCGAGATATATTGGGTCGTCGCCTCGTAAAGTTCCCGCTCCTCTGGACGCAGATCATAGCTGAAGGTGTCGCAGCGCCGTTGCGGGTAGAGCGGACGGCCGTCGAAACGGACCATCTCCTCCTTGGTTCGGCGAATGAAATGGCGTCGTCGCTGCGCTTCAGGAAATGTCTTGAAAGAATCGTAGGTCGCCAGCGCGTCCGGCACCAGAAGACGCCAAAGACAGTAATAGGGGAAATCCTTGCCCATATGCGGTGTCGCAGTCAGCAGCAGGATATTACGCGCCGACCAGCCGAGCTGCCACCGTTCATCGTGTGCATGCAGACCAGCCAAGGCTTCGGCGAGGCGGTAGCGATCAGTTTTGCGAATACTCGATTCACCCTTGCGATAGGCTGCCAACTTGTGCGCCTCATCGAATATCACAATGTCGTAGGGTCTCGCGGCGCCTGAGGCCGCCGCTTCGCGCAAGTGTCCGAACATACGCTCGCCGGAAAGAGTATCAATGCTGACGATGAGGAGGTTGCTGTCCGGCCCGGCGAACGGGTTCCCGCGGCGGCCGTCGTCGCCGCTCGCGATCCGGAAAGGAAGCCGGAACAGCTTGCGCATCTCGCTTTCCCAGTTCCCTGTCAAACCGGCCGGCGGCACTACAAGGATACGCTCAATGAGGCGGCGCGCAAGCGCTTCGCGCAGATAAAGACCGGTCATGATAGTCTTGCCTGCGCCGGCATCGTCAGCGAGCAGAAACCGCAGGGGAGATTGGCCGAGCATATGATCGTAAACCGCAATCCGTTGGTGCGGCAAGGGATCAATTGTGGATATTTCGGTTGCGAAGGCGGGATTGTAGAGGTGGCCGTAGGCGAGCCGGGTCGCCGCGACGACAGCAGCCACCGCGTCCGGATCCGCGCTGAAGTCAAGGTCCGAGGTTGTCACGACAACGGATGTAACGGCATACGCGCGCGATTCCTGGATGATAACCGTTTCGAAATCAACGCCCCCGCCATGCCGAACGCGCAGGCTTGGACCAGTGTTTCTACCATCGGTTCACCGTCGCAAAAGACACGCCGATCCGCGGTGCCATTCGCACTTTCGTTATCCGGGACCGTTTTCGCGAGTCGCTGACTCGGAATGGATATTCCATCGGAATATCATCCAATTCTGATCGCATCATCTGCTCCGCAGCTCAGCCAACTTACCTGTCAGCGGGCACCGAGGACCTAAATAACGCTGACAGAGGCACTGCCTTTGTCGTGAAGCGGCTGAAGCGTAGGCTCCGCAGCCAGCCTAAACCGCATGACTGTTCCTGCCGCAAAATTGAGTTCGGGGCCTTCCGGCAACTCCAAGAGCCTGGAAAGCGGCGGGCTTCGTTCACAAGGCTCCGCATTCCTCTCCAGAGTGTTTCTGCCCCCGTGAACGGCTTACGTTTTGATGACTTTAAACCGGCACAGCGATTAAGATCAATGAAAAACGCATAGACCCGGAATTGAAACCTTCGCCGCGGAAAATACCGCCGTCAGGCATAACCGCAGTTCCAGCCGGGCTGTGCCCGTGAAGCCCGGGGGCAGTGTTTCATCAGCCGGGAAGTCACAGCCGATATCCAAACCCTGCCGTTTCATGTCCCAGCCAAGGGCATATCCGTTCCGGCCCATGGCGGTCGTCGGCCTCCCGGCCATTTACTCGCCATCGCTCATGAAACCCTCACCCAGCCGCCGCAGCCTTCATACGCTGCGGTCCCGCCATCGGAACGGCATTCAGGCTCAGCGACACTGAAAGCGGCGCTTCATACAACCGCGTACGGAGATGGCACGTCTGTAAATCCTGATCCTTTTTCGAACTCGTATCCGTTCCCGGAAGTTTGGCGCCTCAGCCGATGCGCGGCATCGTAAACGCCTTTCGTTTCCCGGCGCCTTTCCACCGTTCCGCCTGCAGCCAAGATCGTCTCCATGCCGCCGTCTTGGTCGTTGCGAGCCTCGAAGATCGTCTTCGCGGTGTTGAGAATCTTGCCTTCTGTATGTCTGGTATGTCTGGCGGAGCCGTCCGCGCTCTTCTCCGGGATGACCACCATACCGCTTGCGGCGTTCGCTTTGATTGTCGCGCCGGAGTCCGCACCTGAAGGCCTAAAGCCTGATAGGCAGCCCGTCGCTGCGGTTTGAACTGGAGGCGCCGTGTATCTCACGGTCGATACTTGAAGGCTTCGACGAAATCCTGACCGTCACTGAGACCGGACTGCCCTTCGAGCAGTGAAGGCACGAGGCGGGCACGAGTATCATCGAGTCGATAAACAGCGCATTCGGCCAGATCCACCGCAACGTGAAGCGCTGGAAGGAATGCCGGGACAGCCCTGCGCCGGTCTTCAGCCGGCATGTCATGGACAGAAAAAGGCTTTCGCGACATCAAGATCTGCCGGCAGGTGACTGATCTCAAACGGACTCTCATCAAGCATCGCTGGCAAAATCGGCTTGACCATCTCAAGGACACCTCATAATCATCAACAGGCAGCACCGCTCGCGCGGGTTTTAACATCCATTCGGAAGATTCACATCAAGAAAGCAATTGATATTTTGGCCTGTATGGCTGATACAAAGAGGAGTGACCGCATGTGCAGAACCGGATCGCTGCATTTATCACGCAACCGAAAAATTCGAATATCCAGCCCTCGCAAGGCAGTTGCATCAGTTGTCTTACTGGCCGTTAGCGCCTGTTCGGGTTCAGATTTCGAGAAATTGGGCAGCGACTTCGGCGATCAGGTCGCCAAAGAGTTGCTGGGCGTCAATCCATCCGAGCTGGAAAAGCCGGGCGAGCAGGCCGCGCGTGCCTTGAAATTCGCCCAGAACGCGGATGCGCTTGTCGCGACCGGCGCCTATGAGAAGGGCAGCGTTGTTGCGACGGCCACCTGTACGGGGGATCGCTGCCAGTGGACCGATGACACGCTCCCTGCCCGGACGGTTTCCGATCTTTTCCCGCGGGATATCAAGGGCGTTGCCAAGGGTGTCACCAGCAACGGCGAGACTGCATTCACATATACGCTCGTTGACCGGATCACCTACGGATACTGGATGGAACACAGCGTGTTCGGCCTCGCCGGAGGATCCGAGTTGCAGAATGACGCAACGGCGGCCCGCTTCGGGTTTGCGGGCGGAGACCTGACAAAATCACTGCCTTCGGCCAGTGCGACATGGACCGGGCGTATGGTCGGGACGGCGGTCGGGGGAGCCGGAGCCGGAACCCGTTTGGCCGGGGACGCGACTCTTTCCTTCAGCGTCGATGCCAATACGGTCGGTCTGAAGATAAGCAGAATCCGTGACAATTCGAACGGAAACGCCTGGTCAGTCGATGCCGTCAGCTTTGAAGACGTCCCGGTCGGCGCTGACGGCACATTCAGTTTCGGAACCTCGGGAAACCTCATCCGGGGCGGCTTCCATGGCCCTGCTCATGCCGAGGCCGCCGGCGCCTTTGAGAAGCAGGACATCGTCGGCAGTTTCGGCGGCAAAAAATAGGAGCAGATGTCCGAATATCATGCGCATCCCGGCAAGTTCTCGGAATCCTTAGAATCCGATCGTTCTCAACTGATGGAATCAAGCTCAAAGACTCCGGTCGACTCAGACCGGGATGTCGGTTGAATGTCGGTTTCAGCGGTTCGCCGCCCGCGAAACCATCGATACCGGCATTCCTCAGAAGGGGGCGCCGGCTTTCCCGTTTCCGGCGCCTTCCATGTGAAGACAGTTCCGAGACGGCCGCGCAGCGCAGCACTCACCCCGCATCCATTCATCGCAGGTTGCAAGCAGAACGCGCTTGATAAACGCCTTAGAGTTGGATCCACAATGCTGTATGCAGTATGTAAATCCGCTTAAATCACGATGTGTATTCTACATTTGGTATATGAAATCGACTTTAGGAACAAACTCTTACGGCTGCAGACGCAGACAGAGACTGGAGCAGAATTCCGGGAGGCTGATGTCCGAAAACCGGAGCCATTGTCCTGAACGTGTTCTTCCGTGAACCGCCGAAAAGATCAAACAGCTGGCCGGGCAGGCAGTTCCGGAGAGCAGGAAATGTCCAATGACGCCGGGTTCCTAAATGCTCAGTGTCTTCAGGTGAGCATCAATTCGATCAGTTACGTTCTTATGTTGCGGCAAGTTGTTTTTTTCGGCCCTCCATATTTCATGGAAACGTTCCACTGTCTGCAAGGCGGTGTCGAGCACCGGCTTTTCCGGGAGTCCGGCCTTGCCCGCCAGACAGGACAGTTCGTCAAGCGTGTAGCCATCAAAGCGCTTCGTTCTTGCGAATTTAAGCGCCGCTTTCTTGTCCTCAATATAGGGGATCGTCGAGACCAGATCATAAGCCGGTGACAGAGCGGGGTTCCGTCTGTCCGGATAAATCAGCGACCAGTTCTTGAGATGCATATCGGCATTGCCGATCAAAGTGCAGAAGGTCAGACGCCTTATGAATTCCTCGACATCGGTTTCGCTGGTCTCCGCGCCAAGCACTGTTGCTATGTTGCGGTAGCTCGCTTTCACATACTTTTTCTCGGGATAGACGCCAAAGATCTGGGCAAAGTCTTCGGTATGGACAGGAGCATCCGGAGTGCGGTCAAAGCGTTTGACCGCAATAGCCTGGCCTCTGAGATATCCGATCCCTTCAGGCAGATTCCCGATTGTATCAACATCAATAAGCATAGCCTCCGGCACATCGATGCCGACCAGCCGCGCTAAGGTGAGGAGTGCACATTCATTCTCAGGTACGCCCTCGTAACGAAGGGAAGGCAGCTTGACGATCCATGAACCGCCAACACCGGATGCAGGTATCGTCAGGCCGTTATTGGTTTGCTCGTTATGGATGGCCGAGAATTTCAACTGCACGCCCGCGAGCGAAAACCGCAGCGCGTTTTGCCGCTTTTTCCCGGATTCTTCGGCACTTTCGTTTTCCAGACCAGGCGGCCATGCTTCGCCGTCGGCCGGCTCGACCGTAATCGCGCCCGGCAGGTCTCTGCCCAATGCCTGAAGAAGAAAGAATTCGCGCTTCTGGTTCACACCTGCAAGGCGTGCGAGATATTCCCGCAGATGGCCCTCAGGCAGCAAGTTTGAAAAGAAGGGCGACAGGCGCTTTTGCTTCACCGCGAATTCGGTGATCAACTGCCCATATGCGTCTTTGAATCCGAGCCCGAGTGTCGGGCGGTTTTCGTCGGCAACATATCCGTCGGTTAAGCTGAACAGTGTGCGGTCATTGCCCAAATGCGTCAGCGTGCCGACCGTCTCGTCGTGGAGTTTCACATCAAGGACAGAAATATCAGCCATTGCCTTTCTCCTCCTCATTATCAAGGCTGTAAGCTGGCCGCGGCAGTGACGGTTGCTCGGAGACTCCGTGAACAATCTGATCAAACAGCGTCTCCGCGCTGCGTGCCGTTTGCTCTATTGCTCTAAGTTGTTCGTTAGGCAGCTCAATCGTCTCGGCGAGTTTGCGCGACGTTTCGTTCAGCTTCTGCAGCGCGCGCACCGTTTTAGCAATCTCGCGCAGCGCATCCTGATTCTTGCCGACATGTCCCAAATTCTTGAATGCCTGCAAGCTGCTTTGCAGTCCATTGAGAGCTTCAAGCTCCGGATAGAGCGAACGCAGATTCCTTACGGCATTAAGTGTGCGGCTGATCTCTTTGATTGCTGGTGTCGCGGCGATCCTCGGAACGGTACTGCGCACGATATTGTCCACCGCTGGCACTGCCTTGCGCGGAACCAGTTTGAGGTCGAGATCAAGCGCACGGGCTAATTCAATCAAGCTCGATAAACGGATATCCGCTCCGCCGCTCTCGATCTTGGAAATGTGGCTTTGCGGCAGGCCTGTGCGCTTGCTCAGATATCTCTGGCTGAAACCCTTAGCTTCCCTGGCGCTTTTGAGCGTATCTATTACGCTCTGCGTTGCATAGCTCATTGATCTTCTATAATATATCATTTTGTTTCTATGATATAATTCAGCGTATCGCAAATTCAATGATGTTGTCCGGAGATGATCTATATTAGCATATCATTCAAATATATGCTCCCCTTCAGCCAAGACTATCGCTTTTGAATTTTCCATTTTCCAATCAGCGCATATTGTTTCATCAATGCCTCAAAGACATAAGCCGAGCCAGGCAGACGGCGCATTTATCACATATTTTCACGACTTCACCGATTCCCGGCGCAGCAACGATGCGACCTTCACAAAATGCTCATGACCACTCTCCCGCCCGTCATGTCAGGGGGCGAAATATGCCCCGGATACAGTTGAATACGGCAAAATAAAGAAAATTCCGCTCCAGTTCATGAATCTGACGCACGACGCACTGGGACACGACACCTTTTCCGAGCTGTTTAAAAGCCTCATATGATCCCGGCGGACCAATTCTCGCCCCCGCACATCTTTCCCTAGTAGTCTATCATTGTTATATTGATGGATATAGGGAATGCAGTTCAGTGCGCGCGTCTTCGGCGGTGAACCGCTGTTTGACCGGGGCCGGGTCGGCGTTGCGCGCTTTTTCCCATGCCGAAACCTCGCTGCAGAGCGTCTCCCGGTCGGGAATGCGCCGGGACAGGCGCTTACGGCCCAGCACGCTGATTCCGCTCTCGGCGATGTTCAGCCGGCTGCCGTGTTTCGGCACATGATGAACCTCGAAACGCTCATAGAGCCTGCGCGCCTGCTCCGGCGGAAAAGCGTAGTAAAGACTCGACAGCTCATGCGTTGTCCATGGCCGGCACGATTTTTTTGCCGGGGAAGTGAACGTCGGCGATGTCCCTGAGGAGCTCGGCGAAATCTTTCTTCGTCCGGCGGTCGGTGATCTTGACATGCCGCCAACCTGAAAGCGGCGCATGAACCATGAACAGATTCGCCGTCCCGTTGCGCTCGTATTCACAGTCGAAGCGCGCCGGACGGCCGGGAGCGGTCGGCAAACCCGTGCGGACCTCCTTCGTCTGCTGCTTCGTCGCTTCGGCTGTGCAGACCAGAACCTCGTCCTCGCTGAACTCCCAAGGACGCTGTTCCAACAGCCATGCGCCGCCGACAGGATGACGTGCGCGGACAGGCTTGCCGTTTGCGTCGTGACAATCCACATAAATAGTGTTTGTCAGACAAGGAAGTCGAAAATGACAGACACGACTTTTGACGCGCTCGCCGCGATGCGGGCGGAGATCGCCGCAATGCAAACGCAGTCAGCGCGGGATCACGGCGAGATCAAGGCGGAGATCACCGCAATGCAAACGCAGTCAGCGCGGGATCACGGCGAGACCAAGGCGGAGATCGCCGCGCTGAAAAACGATCTCAAATGGATGAAGGCCATCGGAGCGGCAATCCTCGCGGTCCTGATCCTGCCGCAGATGAAGGACGTGATCCAAGGAATGTTTTGACCGCCCGGACGCGATCCTGTAAATATATTCAGTGTCTGTCAGAAAACCTGTAACATACTGACTATATGAGAAAAATTACGATATATGAGGAACGAAGAATCATCAATTGCGATGTTGTGATTGCCCGTTCAGGTCAGAATCAGCTTGAATCTGATGAAGACAGGAAAATCTTCGTTTCCTGAAAGCCGTGAATCACTCTTTGAATTCAATTGGTTATGGGTTTTCGGCGGCGTCCGGCGGCGGCTCGGTGCGGCCGGACGCCATCCGGCGGCGGATCCGCCCCGGATCCGGGCTTCTGAAGCACGCCGGACGGCGGGAATTGATTGTCAGCACTGAACTGACCAGCCGCCGGAGCACGTCTGACCGCTCCCAGGTTGAAAGATCCGGGAGAAAGCCGTTATTTCGATGAAGGGAGAGGTCAGGCGGCGCGTCGTCGCAATCGCTTCCTGTTCCGCATCCGCCGTCTTTTCCGCAGAAGCCTTCCGAGCCGGCAGCAGTTCGCGGCCAGCACCGCTGAGGCCGCGTTGCGGGCGAAGCCGTCGCGGCCATGGCTTCGTATCCGGTCGAGACCGCGGTGTTCGAGACAGCTGATCGCCGATTCAACCGCCGGGTGCTGACGGCGGGCCTCGGCGAAGCCGGGTTCCGACTGCCGCTTCCGCTCCGCCTTCGAAAGATACCCTTTCTTCGGCAGCGTGTTCAGATCAAGCGCCGCAGCTGGCTCCCGGCGGTTCTCCGGGCTGTGAAAGCCGCGGTCGAAACTGCAGGCCCGGAGTTCCGGAAACCGCTCCTGCGCCGCCGCGACGACCGGAATGGCATGGTGAACATCGGAGCCTTACTGCATGATCTCATGACAGTTATGAACTGATACTGATCCTTGGCGACAGCCATCGGAACTGCCAGCGCTGCGGGCGAGGCGGCAACGGGGCAAAGATGACGGTCGCGGCGGAAGCAGCGGGCTGGCCGCAGGCTCTCAGACACGACCCGCTGTTTCAAAGTTTGCGTTTTGCGCGATTACGTGAGCTTTCCGCATCAAGGCAGGCAGCATGTCAGAGCAAAACTGTTCGGGCGGAATGAAACCGCCTCTTTCGGGAGCTGTCTCCATGGGAAGCAAAGCGACCTGCACTTCCAACCGCAGATCCATGTGAGTCAGGGAATGCATGACCTCCCCGGCTGTGCGCCATTCGCCGGCGCAAGGCGGCGGAAGTTCAGGACTGCCTCCCCATCCGCTGCCGGGCCATCCCAGCATGCCGCCCAGCAGACCGCTGGAAGGACGCTGTTCCAACAGCCATGCGCCGTCCCGCCGCCGGCCCAGATACAGAATGCCCCGCTGGATCTTTCGCCTGCTGCGCGGTGATTTCAGCGGCAATGCAAGCTGCAGGCCGCGATGCCGGGCTTCGCAATACGCCGACAAGGGACATTCTTCACATTTCGGATTCCGCGGCCTGCAGATCAATGCGCCCAGATCCATCAGCCCCTGCAGCCAGTCCCCCGGCCGCTCATCGGGACAAAGTTCAGCCGCAAGCCGGCGAATCCGTGACTTGGCTTTCGGCAGCGGCTGAGACACAGCGAACAGACGCGCCAGCACACGTTCGACGTTGCCGTCGACCGCCGCCGCAGGTCGATCAAACGCAATGCATGAAATCGCCGCGGCCGTGTAGGGACCGATGCCGGGCAGCGTTTCCAGCTCCGATGCGTCTGCGGGAAACTCGCCTCCGTAATGACCTGCTATCCGACGAGCGCATTTCAGAAGATTGCGTGCGCGGGCATAGTAACCGAGGCCTGCCCAAGCGGCCATCACCTCTCCGTCTTCGGCCGCGGCCAGATCGCCGACAGACGGCCAGCGCCGGAGAAACATCTCATAGCGCTCTGTCGCCGCCGCCGCGACAGTCTGCTGCAGCATGACTTCAGACAGCCAGACCTTATACGGATCCGGATGCGCGCCCGGCGGTCGTGACCGGGGGTGCAGCCTCCAAGGCAGGTCACGGCCTTCACGGCTGTACCAGTCCAAAAGATTCCGGATTATTGTCAGGGAATCACAGGGAACAGCCCCGTCTCCAGCGTCGCGCCTTTCGCTGAGCAATAGCGGGCTCCGCACTCAATTCACGGCTCATCGGGGTTGTCACTCGCAAAGACCTCCCCGCCCGGACATTTTATGCCCGCCGAGAGCTTAAGGCCAGCATTGCCGGCATAAACGCAGGTTGCACGTTCGTATTGACTTCAAGTCCTGCGCGGCCCCTGACGGCGATGCCGCGCCGGAGCCGGGCTGACCTCATCGGCTCTGAGCGGCGCACATGCCGGCATCTGCCGCAATTTACCTCAAACTGTACCGGACATCTCCCTGTTCAAACCGGCTTTCGTTTTGCCCCATCCGGCGCTTCGACATTCGTTTCGGCGCGGCAACTATATTCTTCACCGGCGGTTGATTTGTTCAGACGGCACTATAAACTCAGGCCGTGAAAAAACTTCGGAAAAATGAATCGATGCGGGCGGATGGTCTCCGCCGGCAGGACGGCGGCAGGCTGGCCAGAGGATTCATCCATGCGGCTGAACTTGTCAAGAAACGCTTCCGTTCAGTGGCCGAGAGAAGAGGATTCGCCGCCACTCAGCTGGTGATGTCCTGGCATGAAGTGGTCGGAGAAGAAATCGCTTCGATTTCGGAGCCGATCAATGTCGCGTTTGATCCCCGCAGGGAAGAAGTGACCTTGACACTGCTGTCCTCAGGCGCCTATGCTGAGCAGGTCAGATTGAGCGCGCCGGTCATACTTGAACGCGTGAACTCCGCTTACGGATACAAGGCGGTTGAACGGATCAGAGTCACCCAGTCATGGAAGGGCCGCCGAGCAAAATCTCAGGCTGAGCGGCGGGACGAGGAGCCGAGGCCGAATGCGCATGCCACAGACTGGATATCTCCCGAATCGCTTGGCGGAATCCAGGATGAGGAACTGAAGAAAGCGCTCACCGAGCTGGGAAATTTCATCTGCGCGAAATCTGAACTTGACAACAAGGACCCACAATGACTGAATTCAGAATAAATGTCAGGCCGCTGGCCGCCGCGGCTGTGGCGCTGAGCCTTGCAGGCGTGGCTGCGGCTCAGGACAGTTCCGATCCGGTCGAGATGACGCTGGGCAACCCGGACGCAGGCGTCATCCTGACAGAATACGCCTCCTTCACTTGCCCGCACTGCGCCGATTTCCACGAAACCGTCTATCCCCGGCTCAAGGAGAGCTACATTGACACCGACAAAATCCATTTCCGGTTCCGGGAAGTGTATTTTGACCGGCCCGGACTTTGGGCGGGAATGCTGGCGCGCTGCGGCGGTCCGGAAAAATATTTCGGAATTGTCGATCTTCTGTTTGAAAAACAATCCAGCTGGAGCCAGCGGACAAACGCGTCGGAAATCGTCGAGAGGCTTATGGAAATCGGACGTGCCGCCGGTTTGTCAACTGAGTCGATCAATGACTGTTTCAGAGACGCCGAAAAGGCACAAAAAATGAACGCGGCTTGGGAAAAAAACCGCGATGAGGATAACGTCAATTCCACTCCAACGCTGATCATTAACGGTGAATCTCATTCGAACATGTCCTATGAACGGCTCGCGGAACTGCTGGACGAGGCGCTGGGCGAGTGACCGGGCCGGCTTGGCTGCCCACGGGACATGATTCTGTTCAGAATCACCTCGATCTCGCCCCAGTTCTCAATATGCAGCCGCACCGGCAGCGACAGGATCCGCGTCCTCCAGCCTCCGGGAAGCCTGGCGGCGTCTTTTTCCGTGGTGACAAGCGCCGCGTCTTCTGAAGCCGCGGCGGCCGCCAGTCTCCGCAGCAATCTTTCGCTGAGGGGCGCGTGGTCGGAAAGCGGGATTTGCTGAGCGATATCCGCGCCGAGTTCTCTGAGAATATGGAAAAACTTCTCCGGGTCGGCGATTCCCGCGAAAGCCACGACGCGCATTCCCTTCCACCGGATTCCGGTCTTGACTGGCCGAACGCCCGCGAATGCGATCGGGGCCGGAACACTTTCACGCCAGTATTCGAGAAACCGGGTGCGGGCCGGATCGCCGCCGACCAGCAGAAGAAGATCCGCGCGGGCCAGACCTGACTTGACCGGCTCGCGCAGCGGACCCGCGGGCAGAACCATCCCGTTGCCGAAGCCGCGCCGCGCGTCCGCCACGACTATTGAAAAATCGTGGACAAGCGAAGAATTCTGATGGCCATCGTCCAGAATCGCCGCTGTCGCTCCGGCGGCGGCGGCCTCGGCAGCCGCCGCCGCCCTGTCCCGCGCCACCCAGGCCGGAGCGCAGGCCGCCAGCAGCAAAGGCTCATCGCCGACAGCGGCGGAGTCGTGGCGGCTGGGATCAACCCGCAGGGGGCCCTTTTCAAAACCCCCGTAACCGCGTGAAAGGAAGTGCGGACGGTGTCCGAGTTCGAGCAGCCGTTCGGCAAGCGCCATCGCCGCGGGCGTTTTTCCGCTGCCGCCGACATTCAGATTGCCGATGCAGATGACAGGTATTTCGGCCCGGATGCGCGGCCCCGCTTTCAGCCGCCTCCTGACCGCGGCGGAATACAATGCCCCGAGAGGCGAGAGGAACCGGGATAACAGCCCTTGCGGACGGTACCAGAATTCCGGCTGCCTCATGCCGCCGGCGGAGGCTGAGGGAGATACCGCAGTATCACTGAGGCGGAATAGGCCGTGACACGGTCGCCGCCCTCAGACAATCCGGCGGCGGCAGCCGTCAGTTTCGCCGTGTTTTCAGGCTGGAGCGCATATTCGACCGCCGCCGCGAGCCCGTCCGGAGACTCTGCCGGAACCGCTGCGCCGAGCGCTGCCAATTCGCCGAATTCACCGGCGAAATTGGCCACGTTCGGGCCATGCACGATCGCCGACCCGAGGCGGGCCGGCTCAAATGGATTGTGGCCGCCGGACTCGGCCAAGGATCCGCCGATGAAACTGACCGGCGAAACCCTGTACCAGAGTCCCAGTTCGCCGAATGTGTCGGCGATGAAAATCTGATCAGAAGGCCGAGGGACCCCCGCCTGCGAACGGAGCGAAACTTGAATTCCCCTCGAACGGAGTTTTTCCGCAATGCGGGGAGCCCGTTCCGGATGCCTCGGCACGATCACCAGCAGCAGACTGTCTCTGCCGCGCGACAATTCAAGATGCGCGTCAGCGGCCGCCTCTTCCTCGTCTTCGTGGGTCGACGCCGCCAGCCAAAGCGGACGGCCGCCCAGCGCCCGCATGAAATCCTTTCGGGCCTCTTCATCAAACGGCAGATCCGATGCGCCCCGCTTCAGGGATCCGACAACTTCCATCCGCGATTCGGACAGACCCAGCCGCCGAAGTTTTTTTGCGGTCCGGTCATCCTGAACCAACGCCTTTTCGAACCGGTTCAGAAGCGACTCGGCAATGGCCGGGACGCAGCGCCAACGGCGGAACGACGCCGCGGACATCCGGGCATTGATGCACAGCAAGGGCACTTCCCGACGGTGCGACTCGCAGATCAGAGCGGGCCAAAATTCGCTTTCGGTCCAGACCCCCACGTCCGGACGCCAATGTTCCAGAAAATCCGCGACCGCCGGCAACACGTCGTAGGGGACGAACTGATGCACGGTGCGCGGCGGCATCCGCGATTTCAGGACTTGAGCCGAAGCCAATGTTCCTGTGGTCATCAAAAAAGACAAGTCGGACCGTATTTTTCCCAAGTGCCGCACCAGTTCGAGAATGGAAACGGCCTCGCCGACGCTCGCCGAATGAAACCAGGCCAGCCGGCCCTGCGGACGTCCGGTGCCCGGGCGGCCGAACCGTTCGCCTTTGCGGCCGGCATCTTCCTTGCCGAGGCCCAGGCGCCGCCGCTGCCAGAGACGCGCCAGCCAGACTGAACGCGCTGAAACCGCCAGATAGGCGGAAAGTCCGGGTGAATCGCCCAAATCCGTTTCCACGGGGCCTCAGCCGCCAAGCTCCTCGGTGCCGCCTTCGGCTTTGCCTTCATCGATCAGACGGCTGAGCCTGGCAATGAAATAACGCATCAGCGCGTTGTCCACAGAACGCTGCGAAGCCTCCTGCCAAGCATCGTGGGCCGACTGATAGTCTGGGAAGAGGCCGACGATTTCGACCGCTTCGATATCCTTAAATCTGCTCTCCGACGGATCAACAAGCTCTCCGCCGAATACCAGATGCAGCCGCTTCTTCATCGCCCCGTTCACGCGCTTTCGAACCGAAAGCGCCTGCGGACAACCGCATGCGTCAGCCGAAATCCGCCGTTGTATTTTCTCCTTCGGCTGCCCCTGCGTTTAATCCGGGGGACAACAGGACCGGATTGCCCGCGGGCTTGCATTTCAACACTATGTTGCATCCAAGTCCTCGATGTCCGCGGTGGCGAGTCAGATTTTCGTATCTCCGTTGAAGCATCCGGGCGGACGGGCAGCGGTTTGTCCGGCGGATCTGCGGAAACCGGCGGCGCGTCCCATGGCGAGGACATCATCATCGCGGGCAGCGAGACCCCCGCAGGCGCGTCAGGCGGCATCTCGCCATGATCGGTGCGCGGCGGGCGCAGGCAATTCCAGCCTTGGCCGGTCATATCATAGCTGCGACTTGAATGCATCCGTCCATTCGGGATGCCAGCGGGACAGCGCCGGACGGTTCTCAATCATGTCACCGGCGGCCCAAGCCATGCGTTTCGCATCCATCTCGGGCGTGACCTCGTTATCCGGGCAGATGATGTAGAAATCTCCGCGTTCGAGCCTCGGCAGGAGATGAGCCGCCACTTGATCAGGCATCCAGCCGCCGGGATCCGGCTTGTGCGGACCGGTGATCGTAAAACCCGGGACCAAAAGATGCGCCGTGATCCGGCAGCCGGCAGTGTTCCGCAGCTGATGCTGGAGCTGTTCAGTATAGGTTTTGAGCGCAGATTTCGTGACATTGTAAATCATGTTCCCCGGCGGATTGGTGATGCCCTGTTTGGAGCCGGTGTTCAGGATGATCCCCGGACGGCCAGTCCCGGCCATTCGCGGCAGAAACGCGCGTTCAGCCAGCACAGCCGCCCAAAAGTTGACCTCCATCGTGCGCCGCCAGTCTGCAAGCTCTTCGCTGTCGCCCCCGGCCACCCGCCTGGCAGCGTTGTTCATGAGAAGATCAACGCGCCCGAATTCCGTAAAGCTGGCATCAGCTAGCGCTGCTGCTGCCTCCGGGTCCGAGACATCCACGGCTTGACACAGCGTCGGGCCGCCGAGCGTAGCTGCGGCGTCCCGAAGTTTTTCCATCTCAAGATCGGCCAAGACGACGCTGAGCCCGCGGCGCGATAAGGCCTGCGCCGTGGCCAAGCCGATACCCGAGGCCGCGCCGGTAATGACGGCTACGGCCCCTTCATTCAAAGCAGGATGTTTCATGGCTGTATTCTCTTGGTAGCCCGTAACCGAGCCGCATGCCGAAGCCGCTCGCCGCCAAGTCACTTCACGCTGGTGTCAATGTCGTGATTATCGCAGACATCCGGACCAATGTAAATCAACTCATCGACTGACTCCAAGGCTGTCGTTTCTGCCTGTTTTCATTCCCGCCTGCGCCGCGCACGGCGGCCCTGATGACCTCCAGCCGGCAATCATTGTTCGATCCAGCGCGTTTCAGCTTGCTGCGCATTCACTGCTGTTGCATTGGTTTTCGCTGCATTGACTTGCGCATGCTACGCTCCGGCGATGGTCAGTCCTTCAACCAGGAGGCTGGGAACACGGAACCTGCGGAAATGCCGCGAGTCATTCGCCGCGATCACGGTCTTCAGGAACTGCCGCAGATTGCCGGCGACCGTGAATTCCGACACAGGACCGATGACGGCGCCTTTCTCAACCCAGAAACCTGACGCGCCGCGCGAATAATCACCAGTCGTCGGGTTGATTGTGGACCCGATCAGAGATGTGACAATCAGACCCGTTCCCATCTCGGCGACCAACTCTTCCCGGCTTTTGTCTCCATCGGGCAGCATGATGTTTGTCACGCCGGGGCTCGGCGCCGAAGCCGCGCCGCGGCTGGCGTTGCCCGTGCTCTCCAAGCCGAGTTTGCGGGCTGCCGCCAGATCCAGAACCCATCCCTTCAGGATTCCATCCTTCACCAAGCTCTTTTTGGCGGTTGGCAGTCCTTCCGCATCAAACGGTTTTGACGCCTGATGCCGCGGCAACAGGGGATCTTCGAAAAGTGAAATATTTTCGGGCAGAATCTGGCTGCCGACCGCGTTCAGCAGCCAGCTTGATCCGCGGGCGACCGCGGCTCCGTTGATTGCGGAAAGGAGATGCCCGACGAGACTGCTTGAGACCCTTTCGTCAAATATAACCGGGAATGCTCCCGTCGGCGGACGGGATGGACCGGCGCGGGCCGCAGCGCGCTTTCCGGCAACCGTTCCAATGTGAGAGGATTCAGGCAGATCCGAGGCGAACACGCGGCTCTCAAAGCAATAGTCGACCTCCATGTCCAGTCCGCTTCCCGAGATCACCGCACAGGAAACTGATGCTCCGCTCCGCCGGAAGGCCGCGGAAAATCCGTTGCTTGCGGCAATGCACACTGCCTGCGTCCCGCTGCCTGCGGAAGCCGACTCGGTCCGGGCGACGCCTTTAACGGCAAGAGCCGCCGCTTCGGCCTCGGAGGCCATTTCCTTAAGCCGCTCAAGGCTGGTTTGACCCGCGGGGTCAAACAGTTCCAGACCGCCTGATTCAGTGTTCTCCGCCAATTGATCCGATTCGGCCAAGCCCGAATAAGGGTCTTCGGGAGCCACGCGCGCCATGGCCACGGCCTGCTCCGCCATCGCGGCAAGCGATTCCCGGGACAGATCGGAACCTGCCACACACGCCTGCCGGCGGCCGATCAAGACTCTGAGGCCGGCATCGGCGCCTTCGGACCGCTCAACATGTTCCAGCTTGCCGTCACGGATTTCTATGTCAACGGAATCGGCGTCAGTCACCACCGTGTCAGCGCCATCCGCGCCGGCATTCTTCGCCTCTTTCAATAATTTCCGCGCGATTTCTTCTATATGTACAGACATGCTGAGTCCTGCCGGATCTGAAACCATTGATTTTTGCCTGGATCGGTCGGAATGATGGAAGCCCACTTCGGCCAAAGATTCAACTGCTATTTCCTGTCAGCGGCAGGAAAGTCGCCGAGCCGCCTGTCAAAGCGCCCCCTGCGCAGGCTGCCGCTCTCTGCGGTTGGATCGGGACGGGACCACAACCCTCCAGCCGCCAGCCGCGGAAAACAGTCAGCGGCGGATCAGCTGCGATTCACGGCCGCGAACCCGAGAATACAGGAATCGCAGTTCCGTCGCCCGCTCGAATGCCGGATGATTCCGCAGCCGTCCGACACAGTCGTGAAGAACCCGCCTGCCGTGCTCAATTTCCGTGTGCTCAATCCGTAGCAGGCAGCGGACAAGTACCGCCTGTTGAATTCTGAAACGCGCAGCTTTGTTAGCCGACGGCGATTTCTGCCGGTCTGGATATTGCAGTCAGTCAGAACGCAGCGATATCATTGGCGCGGCAGTTCCGTTCCGGACGTTTTCAGGAACTTTCTTTTCGTGACCGGCCGCTGCGTAGGTGCCGTCGTTGAAATCAATGATGCCCTCTTGAATCCGGGGCATCGGCAAGAAATCCGCTGAAGTGTTGACCGGCGGCAGCGGGCAACCAGCTGATGTCACATTCAGCTATTCAAGCATCGCGCATCTTACGGATGCCCGTGCGCAAGCTGCCGTACTGCCGTGACGAGCCCGTCTCGCTTCAGTCAAAACGAATATGTGTTTCACGGCAGTCAATACGCGGGGATCGCATTCATCAAGCAGAAGAGCCTTTTCGTCTTGCTGGTTCAATGGTTCCGGCCGGATCGGTCAGCAGTGAACTTGATGATCCCGGAGCTGTCCGCCAAGGCCGCGCCATCCACGGCCAAGGGTTTGCCGGCTGAATCGCAATCCTCCGCTTCGGGTGCATGCGGCTTTGCCGGCACATGGCGGCAGTCCTCTCCAAGCTCCTCAAACAGCCAGAACACACGGATTGCGCGGCTCTCCCTGACGCCGGTCATATCCAGCATCAGGTAGTCCGCAGCAGCGAAAGCCGCATCAAAACCCGCTCGACGACCGCGCGGGCCGGAGTTCTGCTGTCTGAACGGACCAGTCTGTCTGCGGAAATCAAGTGGCATACAGCGGCTTCAGCGCCGTGCTCTCCCCAATGCGACACATGCTTAATCATCCGGGATCTCCTCAGACCGAACACCGGCGGACGGAGACGCGCGACTCCCGACGCGGGCCCCGCCGGATCACTGGCCGCGTAGAATATGGAACAAAACTCCCGCTGGGCGCGGATCAGCACCGTCACGGGATTCTGACCTTGGCTGTAAACCTGCCGCAACGCCGGTCCGATCTTGGCAGTGCGCTTCTCAAGCACATGGGAAAGCAGTTCATCCAGCGAGCCGTCCTCTTCGCGGGGAGCGCAAGCTTCCACTTCGGCGGATTGCACCGGAGAATCGTCGCCTCGTTTGTAGAGAGCGAGTTTCTCAACGGTCTGAATGAACATCTGCGGAGCAAGATTGCGCCCCAATGCCGACAGATCTTCCATCGCCGCCGCGTCAATGCTGCGCAGGCCGGCGGTCTCCAGAGCGCCGCGAACCTCCTGCGTTGACAGTGATGCGTCGTAAATCGGCGCCGCGACAGCGTTGTCGCTGGTCTCAAACAATTTCCTGATCTTGGATGCCGGCCGCAGCCTGCCGGCGGTCAGCAGCAGCCAGCCGTCATCCTGGCCGCGGGCGGCCAGCGCCCTTGACGCTGCTTCCGCGGCGCCGTCGCCCGCCCCGTCCACGCAGACCACCCTGCGGTCCGCGAAAAACCCCTGCGCCTTGATCATGACGGCAAGGCAATCCCGGTTTCTGCCCAATTGCTCCGCCGCCGCCCGCTCGAATGCCGTGCCGCTGCCCGTGCGCAGCAAGGCCTTGACGATCCTGTCGCGCCCATGAGCGACAAGCAACGGATCAGGTCCGTATACCAGGAAACCGGCGCGGGAGACGTCAGGACTTTCAAAAAATCTCTTCGCCGCCGCAGCGCTGAGCTTCACTTGACCCACTCGCCGGCAGTCAGGATCAACTGAGAGTACAGACGGTCCGCGAACTGCGTCAGCATGCGTTTTTCGGCGTCTCGCCGCGCCGCGCCGGAAGCCACCGCCCCGCCGCCGACGCTGAAAGACGCTGAGCCGGCCACAGATCCCGCCGCAATGGTTTCGCTCTCAGATGCGGCGCGGATTTCATAATTGACAACGCCATCAAGCGCTTTCCGGTCAATCCCCCCGGCTCCGGGAGTCGCCTCGTCGCGCTCGCTGACCGTGAGACGGGCCGTCAGTTCATATGGCGCAGCCCCGCTGCCCCGGCCCAGCCGCTGACCGAGCAACTCTTCCAAAATGAACCCCTCACGGCCCCCGGCGACTGAAACTGAAATTCCTTCGGTCAGAAAAGCTGAGGGCGCATTCTGTTGCAGCGCAGGCCTGTAGCCGCAGGATATCAAAGCCGCGGAGACCAAGGCCAGCGCGGCCAGGCGCAGCTTAACACACGACATTGACGATGCGCTCCGTGACGATCACGATTTTCTTGGGAGCGGCCCCATTCAGGGCCCGCCGCACAGCCGCGTCATCCATCACAGTCCGCTCAATCTCTTCTTTCGGCGTCCCGCGTCCGATTCGGATTTCTGACCTGCGCTTTCCGTTGATCTGTATGGGCATGACCACGGAATCGTCCTCCAGAAGATCAGATTCGGGCTCCGGCCAAGCCTGTTCGACAGCCAGCCCCGCGCCGCCGAGCATCTTCCAGATCTCTTCCGCGAGATGCGGCGTGACAGGAGCCATAAGCAACGCCATGATCCGCATCGCTTCACGTTTCGCATCCGCGCTGGCCCTGGACCGGGACACGGCATTCGCCAGTTCGTAAAGCCGGGCAACGGATTTGTTGAAGGCGAAACCGTCGATTCCCTGCGAAACTTCGGCAATCGTCCGGTGCGCGGCCGACTTCAGTTCGAGGTCGGCTTCCGGGCTGCCTCCTTCTGACGAATCCGCAGCCTCCCTAGCCATCCGGAGGACACGCTGCAGATGCCGCGACGCCGCCTCCACGCCGGATGTGCTCCAGTCCACGTCCCGATCCGGAGGCGAATCGGAAATGATGTACCATCTGGCTGTGTCGGCGCCGTAACGTGAAATCAGCATCCCAGGATCAACCACGTTTTTTTTAGACTTCGCCATCTTCGCGGACGGCACGACCTCAACCTTTTCACCGGTTGCCTTCAGCCGGACACCGCCGCTCAGCTCGACCTCCTGCGGGAAATGGTACACCGGCCGGCCGCGGCTGTCGCGCGTCCTGTAAATCTCGTGCCGGACCATGCCCTGCGTGAACAGAGCATCAAACGGCTCGATTGACTTGCGCGGCAAATGGCCGGTCAGATTCATGGCCCGGGCAAAGAAACGCGAATACAGCAGATGCAGAATGGCATGCTCGATGCCGCCGACATACTGGTCGACATTCATCCAGTAGGCGGCATCTTCCGAGACGGTCGGACTCGTCGCGCGCGGGGCCGTGAACCTGATGAAATACCATGAACTGTCGACGAAAGTGTCCATCGTGTCAGTTTCGCGCGAGGCCTGCCCGCCGCAGCGCGGGCAGGCGGCGCTGCGCCATTCCTGATGCCTCTCCAGCGGATTGCCGGGCCGGTCAAATCTCACATCTTCGGGAAGCTTGACAGGAAGATTGGCCTTGTCCTCCGGCACGGCGCCGCAGTCATCGCAATGCAGAATGGGGATGGGACATCCCCAGTAGCGCTGCCTGCTGATCCCCCAATCGCGCAGCCTGTAACGCGTGACTCCCTTGCCGATTCCGATTGCCTCGCAGTGGCTTATGGCCGCAGCGACCGCCTCCCGGCCGGTCTGTTCGCCGCCTCCCGCCACCGGAAGCAGGTAACGGACCGCCTCATGTTTCGGCGGCGTGTAGGCTTCATTCCCGACACGCCTGTCCGGTTCATTCAAAGGCGCGAACACGTCAATGACGGGCAATCCGTATTTTCTTGAAAATTCAAGATCACGCGCATCGTGCGCCGGGCAAGCGAAGATCGCGCCGGTCCCGTAGTCAACGAGAATGAAATTGGCGATATAGACCGGCAGCAGGATATCCGGATCCAAGGGATGGCTCACCTTGATACCGGTGTCGACGCCTGTTTTTTCGATCATCTCGACCGCCGCCTCAGCCACTCCCGACTTGCGGCACTCCGCCAGATAGCGCTCAATGGCAGGATCAGAGGCGGCTGATTCCAGCGCCAGCGGATGGTCAGGCGAGACCGCGACGCAGTTGGCGCCGCGCAGCGTGTCCGGGCGGGTGGTGAAAACCGTGATTTTTTCCCCTTTCCCTGAGCCGTTCCGGATCTCGAAGCCGATCTCCAGCCCCTCGGATTTGCCGATCCAGTTCCTCTGCATCAGCCTGACTTTGTCAGGCCAGCCGTCCAGACCGTCAATGGCAGACAGCAGCTCTTCGGAGAAATCGCTGATCCGGAAAAACCACTGGGTGAGCGTCTTCCGCTCCACCTCGGCTCCCGACCGCCATCCCCTGCCGTCGATCACCTGCTCGTTGGCAAGCACCGTCATATCGGCCGGATCCCAGTTGACGGTGGATTTCCGCCGATAGATGAGTCCTTTTTCCAGCATGTCGATGAACATCGCCTGCTGCTGGCCGTAATATTCCGGATCGCAGGTCGCCAGTTCCCGGCTCCAGTCGATCGACAAGCCGAGCGGCTTCAGCTGGTCCCGCATGTCGGAAATATTCTTCCGCGTCCATTCTCCGGGATGGACGCCGTTTTCCATCGCCGCGTTTTCGGCAGGCATGCCGAAAGCATCCCACCCCATGGGATGCAGGATATTATATCCCTTGGCCTTCCGGTACCGGGCAATGACGTCGCCCATCGTGTAATTGCGGACATGGCCCATATGGATGCGGCCCGACGGGTAGGGAAACATCTCCAGAATATAGTATTTCGGCTTTCCCGGCCGGCGCTCGGCGCGGAAAACCCCGGCTCTGTCCCAGACTTCCTGCCAACGGGTCTCGATCTCAGCGAGACTCTGTCCGCGGATTTCCGTCATTTCCGCCTAGTGCGGCCGCACGGCCTGTCAGAGTTTCTCATCGACCTGGCGCAATTGGCGGGCCCTTGTGAATATCGCATCTTCCACGGCCTTGACGGTCGCTTGGTCAGCCGGCCCTGAACGGGTCAGGAGCGCCACTCTGAGAGACCGGGAGGCCAGAGCCGGATCGCGCACCAGAATGGTCGCCCTGTATTCAACCCCGCCGCCCGGCGGCCGGCCCCAGCCTGTCACGATGACGCCGGTGAACGGATCCACGGTTTCCAGCGGCAGGAAATCAAGGACTTCAAGCGACGCATTCCAAAGGTAGCGGTTGACTTGGACCGTGACGGACGGATCGCCCTTGTCCTGGAACAGGTCCCAGATGGTCTCCCGGTCTTCCTCAGGTTTTGGCTGCGGCGCGGCGTTGTCATTGCCAGAACAGGCCGCCAACAAGACCGGCAGAGCCGCCGCCGCCAGCCAAGGCAGGATGCTGTGAGGCATCACCATCCGAAATCCTCCATTAGAATAGAACCCAATCAACGGTAACTGACGGAGCTTATAACAAAGCCGCGCCCATTGCTAACCGAAAACCCGCTCCGCGCTCAACCCGCGGTTCGTCTGAATCGCGGGACGAGGACGCCCTCCCCGCATGTCCGATGACGCGCCGAAGCCCGCGTATTCGAACGGATTTCTTGTTTCGCACGGCGCCTCAATCGACAGCGCGGCGCCCGGAACAGGTCTGACCGGCACGGGCCGGGCTGACCTTGATAAATTATATCGGTTTGCCAGTGTGCATTTCCGCGGCTGCTCCGGGCCGTGTCGAGCCCTTGCTCAGGACCGTGCTTGCGCCGAAACGGTTTCGCCGGACGATTCAGCGGTTCCTCCGCGGCTGCTGAAACAAGGCAGCCCGCCGAATCAAAACACGGCTACCGGACGTCAGGATTCAGCGCCGGGACATCTCGATTCCGCAGATCAATTCTGTTATTTCGCCGTTTCCGAGACAAAATGGGCCTCTGCCATGTCACTTGCCGAAGTTCAGCATCGAATCGCTGCCGCCGAAGACGAGGCAGGCCGGGCCAGGGGGTCTGCGCGCCTGCTCGCTGTCGCGAAACTGCAGCCGCTGGAACGCATCAGGGACGCGCTCAGCCAAGGCCACCGGGAATTCGGCGAGAACCGGGTTCAGGAAGCGCTGGGAAAATGGCCGGACCTGCTTGAATCTCATCCGGAGATCGAACTGCATCTCGTCGGTCCGCTGCAGTCGAACAAAGTGCGTCAGGCGATGCGCCTCTTTGCTGCGATCCACTCTGTGGACCGCGCCAAACTGCTGGACCGAATTGATGCGGCCGCCCAGCAGGCAGGCGCCTGCCCCCGGCTGTTCATTCAGGTCAATACAGGCGAAGAACCGCAGAAATCAGGTGTCGCGCCGGACGGACTGGACCAGCTCGTCAGCGACGCCCGCCGCCTCAGCCTGCCGCTGGAGGGACTGATGTGCATACCCCCGGCAGCCGAAGAACCCGCATTGCATTTCGGGCTGCTTGCCAATCTGGCAAAGCGGAACGGACTGGAAGGACTCAGCATGGGGATGAGCGGCGACTTCGAAACCGCGGTGCGGCTGGGAGCGACTTATGTCCGCGTCGGATCCGCGGTTTTCGGCGCCCGGCCCTGAACAGCCCTCCGAGACTGGAATCCGCGCTCGGCGCCCTTGTTTCTGAAGCGGGAGCGGAAACGAAATGCGCCTGATCCGTCCGCATGTTCGTCGATTGATTCGTTTGTGGTCCGCGGCTAGAAACCGCATACTGCCGGTTTGCTGCGGTCAAGCCGTCTGCGACAGTTGATGCGAGCTTCTTGTCTGCGTGAAACTGATCGCAGCCGATTCCGTTTACAGGGGCAGCTTTGTATAAGAGTCCCGACATGAAATACCGCGTTGAAGAAATCGAAAGCCGTCTGCGATCGGGCGAGGACAGCTTCTGGGAGTTCAAGCAGGTCGAATTCGCCGGGGATCGTCCGAGACGGCCGGCCCGCGGTGACTGGGCAGACGAAATCACGGCTTTCGCCAACGCCGCCGGCGGCGTGATGCTTGCCGGTGTCGCTGACGGCGGCAGCGTCATAGGCATGTCGCGCGCGCAAATCAACAATTTAGACTCCCTTCTGGTCGAGGTAAGCACAGATACGATCAAGCCGCCTGTCCGTATCCGGACGTTTCACCGTGAACTCTCCGGCGGGAAGCTGGTGCTGCTGGCCGAAGTGCCGGAGAGTGACTCAGTGCATGAGAGCACCGGCGGGTGCTATATCCGTGTCGGCGGCTCGAAACGGCTTATGTCCGGCGAGGAGCATTTGCGCTTGGCACAAAGAAGATCGCAGGCCCGTTTCTTGTGGTTTGACAAGCAGCCGGTGCCGGAGACCGGCTTCAGAACACTGGCCTCGGCGCTCTGGAAACCGTTGATAAGCGCCGAGGGCGCGGCTGATCCCGAGGCGGCGCTGAGGAAACTGGCGCTTCTTGAGGAAGATGACGCAGGGACCCTGCGCGCCACTGTCGCCGGCGTGCTGCTGTGCGCTCCAAATCCGGAACGATGGCTCCCTAACGCCTGCATCACGGCGACAAGATACCGCGGCGTAGACCGCGCATCGGGCCAGATCGATGCCCAAGAGATTACCGGTCCGCTGAACGAACAGATCGCCGCGGCCGCCGCCTTTGCCGCCAGAAATACGCGGATCTCGGCACGGAAGGATCCGGCCCGTTCGAATCTGCCGCAGTACAGTGAAAAGGCACTGTTCGAAGCGCTGGTCAACGCAGTCGTCCATCGCGATTATTCGATTAAGGGAAGCCAGATCCGTCTGTCAATGTTTGATGACCGCGTGGAAATCCAGTCTCCCGGTTCCCTGCCGAACAACCTGACGGTAGAGAGCATGGCTGCTCGGCAGTCCACCCGCAACGAAGCTCTGACTTCCGTATTGGCGCGGATGCCTGTCAGAGGCGCCCGCGGCGGCGAAGACCGGCGTTACTATATGGAGCGCCGCGGCGACGGCGTTCTCATCATCCAGCGCGAGACTTGGGAGTTATGCGGGAAGCATCCCGAGTACAAGATCATCGACGACTCGGAAGTGCTTCTTGTCATTCCTGCTGCGGCGCATGAACCAAGCCCCGCCCGCGCGGTCATATCCGTGCGGTCCAGTGGGCGGCCCTTGCCAGGCGCCGATCTTCTGCTCCTGTATCCGAACAAGACCTGGAAACAAGCCGCCGCGAACGGACAGGGCGAAGCCGCCGTCGATCTGCACACTACCCAGCTGCCCATGACCGTCTTCGCGTCCGCGCCCGGGCATGCCGCTCATCTGGAGAAGGACTGGACACCGGGAGAACGGGCGCTGGCGATCGATCTGGAGGCCTTGGCGGCTGGCGGAAGCGTTATCTTTCCGGAAGCGACCGGCCAAGTTCCGAAGTTGAAGGGCCGCCTTAACCCCGTACGGGATTCCCATGACCGAACCTATCTCTACGCGTCGAACATCGCGATTGACGGAGGCAGACAACAGCCTGTTCACTTCATTCCCGGCGAGACACTGCAGCTTACCGATGCGGATGGGACGGGACTGAGCATACGGATCGTCAGTATTGTCGGTCGGTCAGCGCTTGTCGAGTATTTCGATGCCCGGCGAAGAAAACAATGAACGCCCGGACAACGGCAGACAGGCAAGCGGACGCAGCGCACGCGTCGAGGGATCAGAGGCGCTGGCAGCCGAGTATCAGAACGATGTCATCGCTGTCGGTGGCAAGACTCTGCGCTGGTCATTCGCCGGCGTTCGAAACGGCAGCCTCCGCATCCCGCGCGCACTTTCACCGCCGGGACGCGACAGGTTCCCGTGCAGACGGCTGTCGACTGGAAGCCGGATGAGATCACGGCGATCCCCGCGCTTCTGCAGCTCCCCGGCATCCGGGGCCGGACGGCAGCGGCGGACGCGACGCATGCGCAGCGCACGGTATCGGAAGCCGTGAAAGCCGACGGGAACGAGTGCATTCCCGCGCTGAAGGGCAATCAAGGCAAGCTGCACGAGGATATGAAACGGCATATAGAGAACAACCCCGGCAACATTGAAAACATTCAGTTTTCCAAGACGCATAATGGGGACCGGACACGGCCGGGTCGAAACGCGGGCGAGCCTCCGTCCGCCATGATGCCGGCCGGCTGAATAACACCGACAGCCGGATGTCGCCGCTGTCGGATCCGTCTCGCCGACCCGGGAAGTCCGGGGAAACGCAGTGCCGGAACCCGGTGTTTCATCATGATCAGAAAACGGGATCCGGAGCATTTTCTCAAAGACGCGCGGGAATGCCTGGCCAGTCGGGAACAGTCAGCGCCGGTTTCCCGATGTCATGATGAACGAAGGCCATCCGCGCAACCGGACCGGAACCCGGCCGGAGAACTCAGCCGTAATCCGGCGGCCGGCTCTCAACACGGCGAATTTTTAAGCGATAACCCTGCCCGATAGCGACGGTCTGTCGCCTGAAGACTCGGATAGGACAGGCCTGTCCGCCGCCGTCAAACAGATGGAATTAAAAAAGGCTCAATTTGGGGGATGTCCCGCCGGATTATTGAAACTTTGATACAGGCAGTATTGCCCCCTCCCTGAGCATCGGGATCGGGGTAGGCAACCAAAGAAAAGGAAGCAATGCCATGCGAACATCAGCGCCTTCCTCTGCGTCTCTGTCAGCGCTTCGAACATCAATGGGCCCGTCGCAGAGGGGGAATGCCCCGATAAAGTACGATAAATTGCATTCCGCGGCTTGGCCGGCTGTGTCCCTGAGGGCCGTTCATCAGATCCTGCGTTGCGGCACAACCGTGGGATTGACAGCGGGATAAGTTTGAGATCAGACTCGTCCGCAGGCGACAGCATGATCAGTTGTGCTGAGAAATAAAGCAGGGTTTTGCACGCTTCCCGCTCCCCGGCACGGCCGTTTGCGGACAAACATTATTTGGAGCCTGCCAGTGGCAAAGCACTTTCCGACAACGCTTTCAATATCAGGGCTGTCCTGCGCCAGCTGCGCAGGCCGCGCGGAACGTGCGCTTTCAGCGCTGTCTGGGGTCTCGCAGGTTTCCGTCAGCCTTGCAACGGAAACGGCTTCTCTGTCCGCGGGCACCGCCGGGCAACTCAGGAATGCGGCGGCGGCTCTGGGCAAAGCCGGGTTCCCGCCGCGGACCCACAAAGTGATGCTGACGGTTCAACCCGTGTCAAACATGCCCGGCGCGGGCGCGATCAAGCGGTCTCTGCTGGACGTGCCGGGCGTCGTTCGGGCGGAAATCGACCGGGCGGGCGGAACAGCGGCGGTGGAAATACTCGATCATACATCGGAGCCTGCCGCGCTGGTCAGCGCGGTTGAAAAAACCGGATATTCCGCTCGGCCTGTCAGTAATGAGCGGGTCAAGACACGCAAAGAGCGCAAAGAGCGGGAAGCGGGCCAAGCTGCGAAACAAGCGTTTTGGGCAGCGGTATTCGGCCTTCCGGTCGTTGTCTTGGAAATGGGGTCGCACGCGTTCGCGTCTCTGCATGAGATCATTGAAGGCGGTCTCGGCATGCGAAACTTCCAGCTCATCCAGCTGGCCTTCACGGGGATTGTGCTGGCAGGGCCGGGACGGCGGTTCTTTTCGGACGGGGCGCTGGCCCTGTTCCGGCTTGCCCCCGACACAAACAGTCTGGTCGCCATCGGAACCGGAGCGGCATGGCTGTATTCCGCCTTCGCGGCGCTGTTCCCGGAATTGCTGCCTGAAACCGCCCGGCAGGTTTATTTTGAGGCGGCGGCGGCCATCGTTCTACTGATCCTGATCGGCAGGTGGCTGGAAGCGGGAGCCAAAAGCCGGGCCGGCGCCGCGATTGAATCCCTGATGGAACTGCAGGCCAGGACCGCCCGGATACTGAGGGACGGCAGAGCCGAGGACGTTCCAGCCGACAGACTGCGCGTCGGCGACAAGGCCCTGGTGCGCCCCGGAGAGCGGATACCCGCGGACGGCGTCGTTGAGGAGGGATCAAGCGCGGTCGATGAAAGCATGCTGACCGGCGAGCCGTTTCCGGTGGAGAAAACCGCCGGCGACAGGGTCACCGGAGGCACATTGAACGGATCCGGCGGGTTCACGATGAATGTGCTCAACGTCGGCAGCGGCACGGTGCTCGCGCAGATCGTACGGATGGTGGAACAGGCCCAGAACGCGAAACTTCCGGTCCAGCAGCTTGCCGACAAGGTCACGAACTGGTTCGTCCCCGCAGTTCTGGCCGCGGCGGCGGCGACCGTTATGATCTGGCTGGCAGCTGATATAGAAGAATCTGTGACGCATGCCTTGGCAGCCGGCGTGTCGGTGCTGATCATCGCATGTCCCTGCGCCATGGGGCTTGCCACGCCTCTATCGGTTCTCGCGGGCACGGGAAGGGCGGCTGAGCTGGGCGTGCTGTTCCGCGGCGGAGACGCATTGCAGCGGCTGTCCGGAATCAGCCTGGTGGCGCTCGACAAGACGGGAACCGTGACCGAAGGAAAACCGGAACTGTCATATGCGGTCCCGAATGAAGGCTTCACGGAGGAAGAGGCGCTCGCCTGCGCGGCGGCAGTTGAAGACAGGTCAGAACATCCGATCGCGGCCTCTGTCCGCCGCGCGGCTGCCGGGAGGGGACTGAAAATCCCGCATGCCGGGAAATTCACCTCCGTTTCAGGTCTGGGCGCCGCGGCGCAGGTGGGGAACAGGCGGGTTTTAGTGGGCAGCCGGCGGTTCATGGAACAGGAAAACATTGACGCTGATGTGATGCGTGACGCCGACCGGGAGGCGGCCAGCCAAGGCAAGACAGCGGTCTATGTCGCTTTGGACGGTCAGATCGCCGGACTGCTCGCTCTGGAAGATGCCGTGAAACCCTCCAGTCCGGCTGCGGTTTCGGAACTGCTCCGGATGGGATTCGAAGTCATCATGATGACGGGCGATCGCAAAGAAGCCGCGGAAGCGGCCGCATCAAAGGCAAATATTAAGAAGATTCATGCCGGGATGGGGCCGCATGACAAGGCGGAATGCATGAGCGGATTGAGCGAGGACGGAGTCCGGACGGCTTTCGTCGGAGACGGAGTGAACGACTCCGCCGCCCTGGCGGCGGCCGATGTCGGAATCGCCATCGGCACAGGCTCGGATATCGCGATTGAATCCGCGGATGTAGTCCTGATGGCAGGCGATCTGCGCGGCGTGGTCAATGCGATCCATGTCTCGCGCCGCACGATGGTCAATATCCGTCAGAATCTGGTTTGGGCATTCGGCTACAATATCGCCCTGATACCTGTCGCGGCTGGAGCGCTGTATCCCGTGTTCGGGATACTGCTGTCGCCGGTTTTCGCCGCGGCGGCGATGGTCCTGTCGTCCGCCTCGGTGCTGCTGAATTCACTCCGACTCAGAAAACTGCGGCCTGCGATGGGCGGCTGTTCAGGTTCGGCGGGACAGTGATCCGCGCGGCTTCGCGGCCGCAGGCCGCGGCATTCAGGCAATCACGGCGCCGGATCGCGCGTTCGTCGGCGTTTGTGATTGGAATTCTTGCTACAGCATGATTGACTCGCGTAACAGCAACTCGGTGAATAGGATGAGACTTTCGGCAGTTATCCTGGCCGCGGTTTTTGCGGCCTGCGCAGCTTGGGCTCATAAAGGCGCATCCGGCGTGGTGATGGAACGCATGGAAGCTATGTCGGCGATGGGCAAGGCCATGCGGTCCCTGTCGCGGATCATGGCCGGCTCCGTGCCTTATGATGCCGGGGAAGTCCGCGGCGCGGCCTCGTTGATCGCGCGGAACAGCGGCGGTGCGATGACCGGTTTGTTCCCGGCGGGATCGGGCGGCAGTCCTTCTGAGGCTGCTGAAGAAATCTGGGCTGACTGGGAAGAATTTTCCCGTTTGGCGGACAGGCTGCGCACCGCGTCCCTGGCGCTGGAACTGGCGGCGGCCAACGGGATCGGCGGACCTGATGCCGACGCCGGTGAATTGGAAGCCGTTCTGAGCGGCGCGCGTCCTCCGGCTCCGGATGCCGTGCACGATCTGCCGGCTGGCCTGATCTTCGCGGAAATATCCCGGACCTGCAAGACATGTCACTCCAAGTTCAGAATGTGACGCTGTGCCGCCCGGACGCGGAACGGATCAGATGCCGATTCCCGTTTGCCTGTCCGCAGGCGGGAAGAGAAACCGGCCGCGTCGTCGGGCGCTTCTCAGGACACGCGCGAGGTCAATGCGCGGAACCGGGCTCATCAGCGGCGGCGGTGAAGATGTGAAAGGGAGAGAGGTTTGTGGACAAAGACTGGCTGAAGATGAGCGCATGCGGCCTTGGCCGGGAGATCGAATCCGGCCGGATCGAGCCGAGGGAACTGACAGAGAGGTTCATCTCGGCCGTTCGTGATCATCCGCACGGAACTTCAATCTTCGCCCGCCTGACCGAATCCCGGGCAAGGGCGGAGGCTGAAGCCGCATCGAAAAGAGCCCGGCTGGGTCTGCGGAATTCAATTCTGGACGGCGTGCCGGTTTCTTGGAAAGATCTGTTCGATGCCGCCGGCGCCCCCGCCGAAGCCGGATCGGCGCTGCTGGCCGGACGCGTTCCGCGGAAAGATGCGGAAGTCCTCCGCAGAGCTGCCGCCCTCGGTCTGGTCTGTCTGGGCAAGACTCATCTCAGCGAGCTGGCATTCTCCGGCCTCGGCTTGAACCCGGTCACCGCTTCGCCCCCCTGCGTCAATGATCCAGAAGCCGTCGCCGGCGGCTCCTCGTCCGGCGCGGCGGCATCTGTCGCGTTCGGCTTGTCTGCCGCCGGGATCGGATCAGACACCGGCGGATCAGTGCGGCTTCCGGCGGCATGGAACGACCTCGTCGGTCTGAAAACGACAAGCGGGACGCTTCCCCTTGACGGAGTTGTTCCCCTGTGCTCCCGGCTCGATACCGTCGGCCCGCTGACCCGGACGGTTGAAGATGCGGCGGCGGTCTTCGCGGCGCTGTCCGGAAAAGCGGAGATTCCATTGCTGGACGGCGAGCCCGCTGAAAAAATGCGATTCCTGATAGCGGATGAAGGACTCGAAGATATCTGCGGGCAGCCGCGGAAGGGGTTTGAAACCGCTGTCGGCAGACTGCGTCAAGCCGGTGCCGAACTGGTGTCCGGGCCGGTTTCGGCGATTGCCCGGGTTCTGCCGCTGGCGGGCTGCATCTACGGGGTGGAAGCGTACGGACAATGGAAGAAAGAAATTGAGGCGGCTCCCGAAAAAATGTTTCCGAGGATCCTCGAGCGGTTCCGGGCCGGAGGAAAGTATTCGGGCGCGGAATATGTCGATGCCTGGAACAAGCTGAAAAAAATCCGCCGCGGATATCTGGCGGCGACGGCTGGATTCGACGCGGTGCTGCTGCCGACCAGCCCGATCACGCCGCCGAAAAAGGCCGCCCTGCTTTCGGATCCCGGCTATTACGAGCGGGAAAATCTGCTGGCTCTTAGAAACACCCGCATCGGCAACCTACTGGGAGTGCCGGCTCTGACCATGCCGACCGGCGTTCCGTCGGCCGGAGTGATGATGTTCGGACGCCCGCGTGCCGAGGAACGCCTGCTGCGGATCGGCGCGGCGGCTGAACGGGCCATCGGAAGCCGTCAGTGAGTTGTTAATTTTGCAACAGTGACGCAGAATCTGTCATGATCGGCGCTTCATAACGGCGATAATGCTGGACAGAGAACCCGGCATCGGTTATCCGCAGGCGCATCGGGACGCCAAGATCCCGTGCGATGAGGCGAAACATGGACCTGCCGGAGCGGATTTCACAGCTTCCGGAGTATCCCTTTCCGCGGCTGCGCCGGCTGCTGGACGGGGAGTCGGCCGGAAACCGCATTATAGACCTCTCTGTCGGGGAGCCGCGTTTCCCGCTGCCGGACTGGGTCTGCGCGGAAGTCGCCGCCTCCGCGCAGGGGTTCGGGCGCTATCCGCCGAATTGCGGCACGCCGGGCCTGCTGGCGGCGGTCTCGGCTTGGCTCGGCAGGCGTTACGGCGTGGAAATCGATCCGGACACGCGGATCATGACCCTCAACGGAACACGGGAAGGACTGTTCAACGCGAGTCTGGCCCTGTGTCCTGAACGCAAGCGCGGCGGCCGGCCGTATGTGCTGATCCCGAATCCCTTCTATCCGGCCTACGCGGCCGGAGCCGCCGCCGCGGGGGGCGTGCCCTATTTCGTGCCCGCCGGCAAGGAATCGGACTTTCTGCCTGATTTCCCGGCGCTTCCGGATGACGTGCTGAACCGCGCGTCACTGCTGTTTCTCTGCTCGCCTTCGAACCCGCAGGGAGCGGTCGCTTCAATGGATTATCTCAAAGAACTGCTTGCATTGGCGGAACGTTACGGATTCCGCATACTGGCGGACGAATGTTATTCGGAGATCTACCGCATCAAGCCGCCGCCCGGAATTTTGCAGGCGGCGGCCGCCGCGAACGCAGATCCGGAACAGGCGGCGGTGTTTCATTCTCTGTCAAAGAGATCGGGGCTTCCGGGACTGCGTTCGGGATTCTTCGCCGGCGGCGCGGCCGCGGTCGCCGCCATGAAACAACTCAGGACATACGGCGGCGCGCCGGTTTCCACGCCGCTTCTCGCCGCTTCCGAAAGAGCATGGAACGACGAAGACCATGTCGAAAGGAACCGCACCCTCATCCGTGCGAGATACCGGCTCGCCGACGAGATACTGGGCGGATTCAACGGCTATTCGAGTCCCGAGGCCGGGCTGTTTCTCTGGCTTGATGTCGGCGACGGGAAGAACGCCGCTCTCAGACTGTGGCGTCAGACGGGGCTGCGGGTGGTTCCGGGAGAATTTCTGAGCCGGACAGTGAACGGGAAAAATCCCGGCTCAAAATACATCCGGGCGGCGCTGACGGCAGGGGAAGACAGACTGCGGGCCGGTTTGGAAAGGCTGCGGGCAGGAATCTGAAGGATCAGGAGTAAAGCCATTATGACGTATCAGGCAAGGCAGCGCGAGCCGCTGATGGATGACAGTCTGCGCGAAGCGCTCCGGCGGCGGGGGAGAGAGATTCTGGGACTGGCGCTGCTCGGCGCCGGACTGGTCGCAGCTGCCGCCGTCGGAACCTATTCGGCGGAGGATTCAGGCCTTCTGACTTCGAACGGCAGTCAGACTCAGAACCTGCTAGGTTCGACAGGAGCGGAGATTGTCAGCGTGTCCATGGTCACGATCGGTCTGGCGGTCTGGTGCTTCCCGGCCTTTTTGATCCTCTGGGGTCTGCGTTATCTGTTTCATTTCGGCGGCGGACGCATGATCCGGCGTCTTATATTCCTGCCGATCCTGGCATTGAACGCATCCGTAGTCGCCGCGGCCCTGCCCGCGCCGGCGGGCTGGCCGCACCATTTCGGCGCAGGCGGAATGCTCGGCGACACCATGTTCGGCGCGCTGACCTACATCTGGCCGGCCGGGATCGGAGACGGAGCGGCGGCCGTGACCTGGCTGTCGACCGCCGGGCTGGTCCTGTGCGCGGGAATCGCCCACGGCGCGACCGGCAGAGGCGCCGCCGCCGCCATTCTGCGGCTCCTGAGAATGTTCGTCTCGTTCGCAATCGTTTTGTCCGGGATTTCGCGGCTGAAACGGCGGCGCGGATCTGCCGGAGCGGCTGAATCCGGAACATGGGGAATCAGTCTGTTCAAGCGAGGGCAGGCAAGTGCCGATCAGGAAGATGAAGCCGAATGGGACGGCGAAGACGCGGATGAAAACGGCGGCGAAGACGTTGGGGTCCATTCTGACGACCGTCCGGGAATGGTTGCCAGAGCCGGAGCGATGCTCAGCGCGGCCGCACGATGGAAACCGAAACTGCGGCTGCCGCCGCTTCACGGCGAGGTCCCGGCGCGGCCGGCGGTCGAGCCGGCGCTGACGCGGGGCGGACTGATGGATTTCGAACCGCTTCGGCAAGAGCCGGAGGAAGATGAGGCGGCGGGGACGACGGTCGTGAAACACCCGCCGAAAAAGACGCGCAAAAAGAGCCGGAAAGCGATGCGGGAAGACCAGCCGCCCCTGATCGCGGACGAAGACGCCGTGACGCATCAGGTCCCGCCGCTTTCGCTGCTGCAGGATCCGGTTGAGCCGGCGCATCCGGCGCTGAGTTCGCAGGCGCTGGAGCAGAACGCCCGCCTGCTGGAATCGGTGCTGAACGATTACGGCGTGAAAGGCGAAATCCAGGAAGTGCGCCCCGGGCCGGTGGTGACACTGTACGAACTGATGCCGGAACCCGGCCTGAAGGCCAGCCGCGTGATAGGGCTCGCGGACGACATCGCACGTAATATGTCCGCGCTTTCGGCGCGTATCTCCACGGTGCCGGGACGCAATGTCATCGGAATCGAGCTGCCGAATGAAATCCGGGAAACCGTATACCTGCGGGAACTGCTCGCGGACAGGGAATTCGGAGACTCGCGGATGGAGCTTGCCATCGCTCTCGGCAAGGATATCGGCGGTGAACCGGAAATCGTCGATCTGGCGCAGATGCCGCACCTGCTGATCGCCGGCACCACGGGATCCGGAAAATCCGTCGCGATCAACACGATGATCCTGAGTCTTCTCTACAGACTTCCGCCCGAAGAATGCCGGCTGATCATGATTGATCCCAAAATGCTGGAACTTAGCGTCTACGACGGAATCCCGCATCTGCTCGCTCCCGTGGTCACGGACCCCAAGAAGGCTGTCGACGCATTGAAATGGGTCGTCGCCGAAATGGAGGAACGCTACCGAATGATGAGCAAAATCGGGGTCCGCAAACTCACGACATACAATGAACGCGTGCGCGAAGCCGAACGGCAGGGCAAAAAACTGACCCGCCGTTTCCCGAACGGATTCGACGAAAACGGCGACCAGATCATCTGTGAAGAGGAAAGCGAGGCGAGGCGGCTGCCCTACATCGTCGTCATCGTCGATGAAATGGCGGATCTCATGATGGTGGCCGGCAAAGAAATCGAAGCCTGCATCCAGCGGCTGGCCCAGATGGCCCGCGCGTCCGGCATTCATGTCGTCATGGCGACTCAGCGGCCGTCGGTCGACGTGATCACCGGCACCGTCAAGGCGAACTTTCCGAGCCGCGTGTCTTTCCAGGTGACTTCGAAGATCGACAGCCGCACGATTCTCGGAGAGCAAGGCGCCGAACAGCTTCTGGGCAGGGGCGATATGCTGTATATGTCAGGCGGCTCGCAGATCGGGCGCGTGCACGGCCCGTTCGTGACCGACGAAGAAGTCGAGAGCATCGTGAATCATCTCAAGGAGCAGGGCGAACCGGATTACTTGGCGGAAGTGCTGGACGGCTCAGACACGAAAGAAGTGGACGCGGCGTTGGGCCTGACCGGAGGCGGGGCGTCCGCTGATTCCGAATATGAAGCGGCGGTGCAGATCGTCCTGCGGGACCGGAAATGTTCGACTTCCTACATTCAAAGAAAGATGGAGATCGGCTACAATAAGGCGGCGCGAATTGTCGAGCGCATGGAAAGCGAGGGACTGATCAGTGCTGCGAACCATGTTGGAAAGCGGGAGATACTCGTTCCCGAATGATATGCCGGACCAGGCCGCGGCGGCGTGCTCCGCCTTCCTGAAACGGCGGCTGGCGGCGGTGTTCTGCGCGCTGGCCTTGTTCACCGCGGCCGCGGCGCAGAATGCGGAACCGGTGTCAAAAGCGGAACAGGCGGTTTCCGCCACGCCGGTCACGCTGGCGGCCCTCGCGGACTATATGAGCGGACTGCGGCAGGGCTGGGCGCGGTTTTCGCAGTTGAACACCGACGGGACAGTCTCAACCGGCAGCATTCTGTTCAGACGGCCGTCTTTCGCGCGGATCGAATATGATCCGCCCGCTTCCGGACTGGTGATCGCGGAATCATTCAGAGTGGCGGTCTTTGATCTGAAATCGAACACCGAACCCATGTTTTTTCTGCTGGGTTCGACGCCGCTGTATTTTCTGCTGAAGAACAGTTCCAGAATCGACGACCCCAAGGTATTGACGGATCACAGGATCGGCGCCGCGTCCAGCGAAGTCGCTTTGCGCAGCCCGTCAAACGGCGGCGGCGGACAGGTTCGGCTGATTTTCCGGCACGACCCGATTCGTCTCGCCGGATGGGTCTATTTCGACCGGTTCGGCCAGCAGACGCGCATGACTTTGGGCGAACTGGTGCCGAATATTCAAATCGACCCGGACATGTTCGACATCAACGGCCAGATCCGCCGGATGCCGGAATAACCGGTCGCGGCGGTTGTTCAGCCCGCGGAGGCCGGAACCTTACAGAACGCAGCCGCTGAGCTGGCCGCGGTACATCTGTTCACGCGACACCAGCGTGTTCGCCACATCCATAAGCCAGCGCTTTTTCTCGTAGGACTTGCGGCCGAAACCGGCATGCCCTTCATGGTAAGCGAGATACTGGTTGCGGACATCGGTCTTGGCCACGCCGTGTTTTTTCGTCGTGATGTCGCTGTACCAGCCCATGAATTCAACGGCGTCGCCGAAATCCGACCGGCTGACGAACCTTTTGCCGGTCTTTTCCTTGTACCAGTCCCAAGTGCCGTCGATCACCTGCGCGAAACCGTAGGCGGACGACTGCCGTTTCCAGGGAATGAAACCGAACAGCTGCGTGCGGGGCGTTTTGGCGCGGGCCGAAAACTTGCTTTCCTGCCACAATATGGCCATCTGCACGGAGGCCGGCAGCTGCCATCGGCGTTCCACGTTACGCATTTCGAAATACCATTCGGGTTTCTGCTGGACAATCGAACATGCGTTGTCCAAATTCGCCGGCGGCTCCCAGTCACTCAACGAGCATGCCGCGAGCGTGACGATTAAAGCGAGTCGTCTCAACATGGTTGCTGTCTTCACTTTGCTGCCTCAGGGCCGAGGATAGCGCCTGTTTTCCGGAACCGCCACCCGTTACCGGATCGCCGGAGGATTTTTCCGCGCCCGGCCCTTGCGACGTGTTTTGACCCCTGAACGGGTTCAAACTAAACTGCGCGTGCCGGCCTCGCCTCCGGCGGCCCGGGACAGGGACAACTGAGATGAACATCGCTCCAAGCCCATCTGAGACCTTGGCGCGGGCAATGGGCGATCTCCGGATCGGTCTGCCCGTCGCCCTGACCAAGGGCGGCAGCGGAATCGCCGTTCTGTCGGCGGAATCAGCGAGCGGCGAGCGGATTTTCAGCGGCGCTCAGCAGAAAGGCGCGACCTTGGCGCTGACTGCCCGCAGAGCGTCCACTCTCAAAGCCAGGATTTATGACGGAGACATAGCGAGGATCACCGTCCCGTCTGCCGCCGGCGCGGCATGGGTGAGATCGGTCGCAGATCCGTCAACCGACCTTGACTTTCCGATGAAGGGCCCGCTGAAAACCGTCCGCGGCGGATCCGCTGAGCTATGCCGCGCCGCGGTTCTTCTGGCACGGCGGGCGCGGCTGCTGCCCGCTGTTCTGACTTGGCCGGCGCCCGACGCGCGCTCATTCGCGCGCCGGGCGGATTTGACGTGCATAGATCTGAATGCGGCTGAGGCGCTGAATTTCGAGTGCGCTCCACAGGCCGCGGCGGCGGCGCGTCTGCCGCTTGACGGCTGGCCCGACGCCCGCATACACGTTTTCCGGGCGGTTGACGGCAGTGAAGATCACTGCGCCGTCATTTTCGGCGATCCGCCGAAGAATCAGGCCGTGCTCACGCGGCTCCATTCAGCCTGCCTCACCGGCGACGTTTTCGGCTCGCTGAAATGCGACTGCGGAAGACAGCTGCGGGCCGCGATCGACGCGTTCCGGGAATCCGGCGGCGGCATCCTGCTTTATCTCAGCCAGGAAGGCCGGGGTATCGGACTGGTTAACAAGGTCAGAGCCTACCGGCTGCAGGATCAAGGATATGACACCGTCGAAGCCAACCACCGTCTCGGCTTTGAGGATGATGAGCGGAATTTCGGTTCCGGGGCCGCGATGCTGCTGCATCTCGGATACAGCAGAGTTCGGCTTCTGACCAACAACCCGGCCAAAATCCGGCTGCTGCGGGAGCGCGGCATCTCGGTGGAAGAACGGCTTCCCCTGAAGACGGCCGTCAACAGTTTCAACGACGCGTATCTGGCCGTCAAGGCCGCCAAGAGCGGACACATGCTTTGACGCGCGCCGCCGATGTCATCCGCGTGTGCGGACAGTCCGCGCATTTTCACGGCCGCAGATTCACCTGCGCGACCGGGCGCGGCGGAATCAAGGCAGTGAAACGCGAAGGAGACGGAGTGACGCCTGCCGGGGAATTCGGGCTTTTGAGACCTCTGTTCCGCCCTGGACGCGTTCATGCGGCGCTGTTTCCCGACGCCCGTCCGATCCGGCGTTTTGACGTCTGGTCGGACGACCCCGGTGATCCGCTGTACAATCACCTCGTGCCGTCGGTCCATCGTTATTCCTGGAGCTGTGAGCGGCTGTGGCGAACCGACCATCAGTATGATCTGGTCATTCCGGTGGCATATAACTGGCCGGATCCGGTTCCGGGAGCCGGATCGGCGATCTTCATCCACATCTGGCGCGGACCGGGCCGGCTGACGGACGGCTGCGTCGCATTCGCGCCCGCTGATCTGACATGGATCGCTCGGCGAATTTCAAATCGTACCCGGCTGGCAGTGCGGCCCACCTGCTGTCCGTAAACCTCTTCGCGCGAACGCGACCGCATCCGCCGGATTTCCGGGCCCCTCGCGACGGCTGACCTCCGGAAATGCCTTTGCCGGACACCTGCGACATCAGCTATAGTCTGATCAGGACGGAGAAGCTGCCAGCCGAGCGTCGGCTATGGATTTCGGAGTTAAAACGGAGATATGATGAAATCGCGAATGGAGAGACCGGCGACACGCGGCCTGCTTCCAATCGGAATCCAGGATTTCCGCACGATCCGGAGCGAAGGTTTCTATTATGTCGACAAGACGCCTCTCATCCGGCGGCTGACGGACGAGGGACGCTGGTATTTTCTGTCCCGGCCGCGGCGGTTCGGCAAGAGCCTGCTGCTCGATACGTTTAAATCCCTGTTTGAGGGCCATGAGGCCTTGTTCCGGGGGCTGGACATCTATCCGCACTGGGACTGGTCCTCGTCGAATCCGGCAGTCCGGCTCAGCTTCGACGGAAAATACAATGAACCTGAGGATATCGAGCGCAGCATACTCAATCAGTTGACGATCATCGAACGCAACGCCGGTCTCCCGCCCGCTGCGTGCGAAACCGGTCCGGAACGCCTGCAGGATCTGCTTGACCGCCTGCACGCCGCCGCAGATCGGCGGGTCGTGGTTCTGGTGGACGAGTATGACAAGCCGATCCTTGACATGATCGAAGATCCGGAGCGCGCAGCTGCCAACCGGGACTATCTGCGCGGTCTCTACGGCATCATCAAGGGCAGCGCCCAGCATGTCCGCTTCGTCTTCGTCACCGGCGTGAGCATGTTCTCGAAGGTCAGCCTGTTCTCGGGTCTGAACAATCTCGAGGATATCAGCCTTGATCCGAGCTACGCCGCGGTCTGCGGCTACAGGGAGGAGGATCTGGACCGGGTCTTCGGCTCCGAACTGGCCGGGCTCGACCGTGACCAGATCCGCGCCTGGTACAACGGCTACTGCTGGCGGGGAGATGAGCGGGTCTACAATCCCTTCGACGTTCTTCTGCTCCTGAAGAAACGCGAGTTCCGCCCCTACTGGTTCGAGACCGGGTCTCCAGAATTCCTGTTCAAGATGTTGTCGAAGAAATCCGTGAGCACGATGGATATGGAGAACCGGACAGCGGACATGTCGCTAGTCTCCAAGTTCGATGTCAACGACATCGGTATCGAGGCGCTCCTTTTCCAGACCGGCTATCTGACCATCGCCGAGGAAACAGAAGATGAAATCGACACGATCTACCGGCTGGACTATCCTAATCGCGAGGTCCGGATCAGCCTGAACCGCGGGCTGCTCGCCTGGCTTGGGAAAAAGGCCCCCGAGCCGCTGAAGAAGGGCCGGGAATTCCAATCTCTGCTGGAGGCGGGCGATTTCGCCGGCTTTGAAGACAAGCTCCGCGCCTGGATTTCAGGCATCCCCTGCCAATGGCACGCGAAGGGCGGCCTCGCGCGTCAAGAGTCGTGGTACGCGAGTTTGCTCTATATGTGCCTGTGCTCAGCCGGCGTTGATGTGAGAGCGGAGGAGGCCTCGCATCATGGCCGGGCGGATATGACAGTGCGTCTCGGCGGACGGGTCTTCGTGCTGGAATTCAAAATGGCGGAAAACGCGGCAGGCGCGGAAGCGGCGCTTGATGCCGCGGTCGCGCAGATCCGGGACCGGGGTTATGCGGAGAAATACCGCGCGGACGGACTGCGGATCTGCCTGATCGGCGTGGCCTGCGGACGCGGGGAACGCAACATCCTGGGACTCCGCGCCGAGTGCGCGTGAGCGAGGATACCGGCCATGATCGCTAGGTTGCGTACCCAAACTATTTGACATGCCGTGCCGGTTTCGGCACAATGCCGGATAGCCAGCGGTGAGAATGTTCACGGGAGATTTGAAATGATCGGCAGCTAGCATGACATGACGGAGAAACAACAGCAGCGGATGGAGCGTGTGATGCCGAAAGGCCTTCCGGAGCTTTCACAGAAGCACTGTCAACTGAACATTATTTGTAACTGCTCACCCCTTTCCGGGGGTTGATCAGGCGTAGTGCGAATTGATCATGTCTGCGGCCTCTCCGGCGAGTGCGATCCAGCTTGCGACGAGAGGGTTGCAGCCGAGCGCCGCCATAGAGCTCAGGCGGCTTCAGATCCGGCGCCAGGCGTCTGCGCAGCCTGCCTGCCTCTGTCAGTGTTGTCGAAACCTTGATGAAACAAAAGGTGCTGATCAAAAAAACAGAAAAATTCAAAAGCGAAAGCCTTGCAATGCGGCCGGCCTGCCGTCCGTAAACATCTTCGTGCGAACGCGGCCGCATCCGCCGGATTTCCGGGTCCCTCGCGACGGCTGACATCCGGAAATGCCTTTGCCGGACACCTGCGATATCCGCTATAGTCTGATCAGGACGGAGAGGCTGCCAGCCGGGCGTCGGCTATGGATTTCAGAGTTCAAACGGAGATATGATGAAATCACGAATGGAGAGACCGGCGATCCGCGGCCTGCTTCCAATCGGAATCCAGGATTTCCGCACGATCCGGAGCGAGGGTTTCTACTATGTCGACAAGACACCTCTCATCCGGCGGCTGACGGATGAGGGACGCTGGTATTTTCTGTCCCGGCCGCGGCGGTTCGGCAAGAGCCTGCTGCTCGATACGCTTAAATCCCTGTTCGAGGGCCATGAGGCCCTGTTCCGGGGGCTGGACATCTATCCGCACTGGGACTGGTCCTCGTCGAATCCGGCAATCCGGCTCAGCTTCGACGGAAAATACAATGAACCGGAGGATATCGAGCGCAGCATACTCAACCAGCTGACGATCATCGAACGCAACGCCGGTCTCCCGCCCGCTGCGTGCGAAACCGGTCCGGAACGCCTGCAGGATCTGCTTGACCGCCTGCACGCCGCCGCAGGTCGGCGGGTCGTGGTTCTGGTCGACGAGTATGACAAGCCGATCCTTGACATGATCGAAGATCCGGAGCGCGCAGCTGCCAACCGGGATTATCTGCGCGGTTTCTACGGCATCATCAAGGGCAGCGCCCAGCATGTCCGCTTCGTCTTCGTCACCGGCGTGAGCATGTTCTCGAAGGTCAGCCTGTTCTCGGGTCTGAACAATCTGAAGGATATCAGCCTTGATCCGCGCTACGCCGCGGTCTGCGGCTACAGGGAAGAGGATCTGGACCGTGTCTTCGGCCCCGAACTGGCCGGTCTCGACCGGGACAAGATACGCGCTTGGTACAACGGCTACCATTGGGGCGGCGGGGAACGGGTCTACAATCCCTTTGACCTGCTGCTGCTGTTCGATAACCGCAAGTTCCAGCCCCACTGGTTCGAGACCGGGTCTCCTGAATTCCTGTTCAAGATGCTGATGGAGAAATCCGTGAGTCCGATGGACATGGAGAACCGGACGGCGGACACGTCGCTCATCTCCAAGTTCGATGTCAACGACATCGGCATCGAGGCGCTCCTTTTCCAGACCGGCTATCTGACCATCGCCGAGGAAACAGAAGATGAAATCGACACGGTCTACCGGCTGGACTACCCCAATCGCGAGGTCCGGATCAGCCTGAACCGCGGGCTGCTCGCCTGGCTTGGGAAAAAGGCCCCCGAGCCGCTGAAGAAGGGCCGGGAATTCCGATCTCTGCTGGAGGCGGGCGATTTCGCCGGCTTTGAAGACAAGCTCCGCGCCTGGATTTCAGGCATCCCCTGCCAATGGCACGCGAAGGGCGGCCTCGCGCGTCAAGAGTCGTGGTACGCGAGTTTGCTCTATATGTGCCTGTGCTCAGCCGGCGTTGATGTGAGAGCGGAGGAGGCCTCGCATCATGGCCGGGCGGATATGACAGTGCGTCTCGGCGGACGGGTCTTCGTGCTGGAATTCAAAATGGCGGAAAGCGCGGCAGGCGCGGAAGCGGCGCTTGATGCCGCGGTCGCGCAGATCCGGGACCGGGGTTATGCGGAGAAATACCGCGCGGACGGACTGCGGATCTGCCTGATCGGCGTGGCCTGCGGACGCGGGGAACGCAACATCCTGGGACTCCGCGCCGAGTGCGCGTGAGCGAGGATACCGGCCATGATCGCAATGACATCGAATTCATGCCGGGAAAATCCGCAGCAGGCACGGCACGTAACTCCGCGACTGTCTGCTGAACCGCGTCAACGCTGCCTGCGCTCCAAGCACACCGGGGCCCGCCTATCCCGTGAACGCCGCAGCCTGACATTTCCGGACGGGCAGGCAAAACGGATCCGGAACCCGCCCTTGGCCGGAACCATGCGCGCTTTCATCAGGGCCAGAGCAGGCTCCGAACCACGCCGGGTTTCCCGCCAAGCCGCTTCTTTGCTCAGCGGCTGTCACGAACGTCCGGAAAAGCTATGCCGGACTGACGATATTCGGTCGGTCAGGAAACGGTTCGGGACCAGCGCGGCAAGGGCTGGCATCCCGACTGGTTCATTTCGTCTCCTCAGGATATATCCGGCCGCATGACTTTTGACTGCGATGTCATTGTCGCGGGCGGGGGGCTGACCGGATCCGTTTTTGCGCTGGCCGCGGCCAGGGAGAATCTCAGTGTTCTGGTTATCGATGACGCTGAGCCGGATGCTTCCCGCCCGTTCGACGGACGCGCTTACGCCGTGTCGCAGTCTTCCTGCCGTCTGCTGGCCGCGTTGGGAATGTCCGGACTTCTGAATTCAGACTGCCAGGAAATCCGCGCCATCCGCATTTCCGACGGGGAAGCAGGCCAAGGCACGGGCCCGTTCACGCTTGGATTTGACTCAGTGGAAATCGAATCCGGTCCAATGGGCCGGATGGTCGAAGACAGACATCTCCGGGAAGCCGCGCGCGCAGCCGTCAAGTCCTGCCCGGATTTGATCGGCACCGTTTCCTCCCGCATCGCCGGGATAGAACTGGGCGGGTTTGCGGCAGAGGCGGCGGATACGCGGGGCCGGATTTTCACGTCCAGGATGATCGCGGGATGCGACGGGCGGGACAGCGCCGTCGCGAGGGCCGCCGGGATCAGACGCGCTCAGAGGGATTACGGTCAGACAGCCATTGTCTGCGCAGTGGAACATGAAAAGCCGCATGACGGCGTTGCCCATCAATTCTTCATGCCGTCCGGCCCGTTGGCCATTCTGCCTCTGACCGGCCGCCGATCATCGCTTGTCTGGACCGTGAACCGGAAGTCTACCGCCCGCCTGTCCGCCTTGACCGACGGTGAGTTTCTGCGCGAACTCAGACTGCCTTTCGGCGCCTTTCTCGGCGAGCTCTCCCTCATCGGCGCACGAAAGGCTTTCCCGCTGACTCAGTCGCTTGCGGAGCGCCTCGCGGCGCCGCGCGCCGCGCTGCTCGGCGAATCCGCGCATGGGCTGCATCCGCTTGCCGGCCAAGGCCTGAATCTCGCATTCCGTGATGCCGCCTCTCTTGCCGAGACACTCGGCGCCGCTGCCCGCAGGGGCGAAGATATCGGCGCCGCCAGCGTATTGGAGCGGTACCAGAGCTGGCGCCGATTCGATGCAGCCCTGCTGACTGCCGCGACCGACGGCTGCAACTGGCTGTTTTCAAATGAGAATCCGATTTTGCGCACAGTGAGGGGCGGCGGAATGCTGGCCGTCAACCGGCTGCCGGCTGTCAGAAGAGCGCTGATCCGCGAGGCCGCGGGGCTGCACGGCCATCTGCCGGTGATAATGTCACGGAGTTCCGTCTGACTGAATTCCGTTGATTCCGTACCGCTTGCCGGTTCACCGCAGGCTCGGGCCGCCATCCGGCGGAGTCATCATTCAAGCCGCCGCGCCTCACTCTCGAGCATGATCGGAATTCCTCCGCGTATCTCGAAGGCAAGCCCGGCGGCCTTTGAAATCAGTTCCTGCGCTTCCTGATCATAGGTCAGGCGGGCATGCGTGACCGGGCAGACCAGAGTCTCAAGCATTTTTCTGTTGATTTCCGTCTTTCCGCTCATTGCAGACTCATTGATCTTTTTCCGGAATTTTCAATTTTCATCAATGTCTCAAGCGCAGCGCGGCGGCCGGCAAGCGTCTTTATTTGGGAATCATATATATGACTAAGCAGCCGGATATTATCTTTCTGTGTCCTGCCCCGGCAACCCGGCAACATGTGACAAAAGAGCATCCTCGGACAAACCGGGACGACAAGGATGGAATTCCGAAATGATTTTTGTAAGTCTGAATCTTGAGAATCCTCGCAGATAGGCGGAGTGCAGGCCGTCGTCCAAAACCTGCAGTGTTTCAATCCGCACAGCACAGCCGACCGCGAACAGATACCCTTCCGAACTCTTGGGCTGAATGACGCCGACCAGGCGCCGCTCCGTATTGCAAGCGTTTTTCAACATCACCAGATGGTGCGGATCACCGAACGAAAACATGATCTCGCACCGCGGATACGACGTGATGCTCTACAGTTGGAAAAGCGGAATCATCTCCGGCGGACCTGCGAGTGAGACCATTTCATTTGACCGCGGAAACAGGCGATCGGTTTCCTTCACGAAAAAACCATGGACGAAAACCGCCGCCGACCTTTCAGCGCGACCGGATCATTCGGTTTGAGCGTGTCGAATATCTTCAGCAACTGGGCCCGCGCCGCGCCGTCCCGCCATTCGCGGTCGCGCCGGAACAGCTCCAGCAATTCGTTGACTGCAGCCTCGTTCTGGCCGTCCGCATGCAGCGCGACAGCCAGTTCAAGGCGCGATTGATGATCCTCAGGATCGGCGCTGACTTTGGACCGGAGTTCGCCGACCGGGCCTGCTGCGACGGCCTGCCTAGCGAGATCGACTGACGCCTTCGCCGCCAGCACCTCCTGGGATTCCGCGATTTCAGCCGGGGCGGAATTCAAAATGGCCTCAGCGGAGTCGAGGTTTCCAAGCGCGAGATAAGCCCGCGACATTCCGCCGAGGGCAGCCGCATTGTCCGGGGTATCGGACAGAATGGCGGCGAACCGCTGCGCGGCGTCGACTGCGGCCCCTGAAGCCAGTAGATTTTCGGCCTCTTCGACTTCCGCAGCGATGTCGTCGCTTTTGCCCATTTTGGCGAGTTTACCGACAAATGCCTTAATCTGCGAGGCTGGCTGGGCACCCATTACGGCGTCAACAGGCCTGCCGTCGGCGAAGCCGAACACTGTCGGGACAGATTGCACTCCCAACTGGGCCGCGAGCCGCTGGCAATTGTCAACATCGAACTTGACCAACGTGACCGCGCCGCCGGAATCACGGACAGCTTTTTCAAGCTCCGGCCCGAACGTCTTGCAGGGGCCGCACCAAGATGCGCTGAAATAGGCGATCACGGGAACATTGCGGCTCGCTTCAATGACATCCGCGGCAAAAGCCGACTCAGATCCCGTTTTTATGTTTTCAGCTGAAGTTTGTTTGTTGAATTTGAGCATTTGGCACAACCGTCGGTTAACTCCGCAGATATGCATCATCTGCCAGAAAACCCTCTTTTTTGCAATAGCGGGACATGTTTTTCGCCGGGCCGGAAATGAGTCGCTGTTCGTCAGGCGGCGCGTCGCTTTCTTCCTTTCCCGCATCTGCTGATTTTCGGCGGCAGCTTTCCAGGCTGATCTCGGTTTGCCGCCGCCGCAAACGCCCTCGGCCATGGTTCCACGCCCGGCCCAGAGCGGCGATAAAGACGGTTCGCAGCAGATTCTGCAGCCGGACGCCGGCGGCAGGCCTTCACGCAACGGGGTCCCGGCTGACGCTCCCGCTCCGCCTCCGAAATATACCCGCACCTGTCAAAGCGCAGTTTAATGTGCGCGTCTTCGGCGGTGAACCGCTGTTTGACCGGAGCCGGGTCGGCGTTGCGCGCTTTCCGCCGTGCCGAAGCCTCGCGGCGGAGCGTCTCCCGGTCGGGGATGCGCCGGGACAGGCGCTGACGGCTCAGCGCGCTGATCCGCTCTCGGCGATGTTCAGCCGGGTGCCGTGTCTCGGCGCATGATGAACCTCGAAACGCTTGCGGAGCCGGCCGGACTGCTCCGGCGGAAAAGCATGGTAAAGCCTCAACAACTCAAACGCATCGAGGTCAGCTGCAGCCGGCACGATTTTTTTGCCGGGGAAGTGAACGTCGGCGATGTCTCTGAGGAGCCCGGCGAAATCTTTCTTCGTCCGACGGTCGGTGATCTTGACATGCCCTGGTCTGAAAGCGGCGCATGAACCATGAACAGATTCGCCGTCCCGTTGCGCTCGTATCCGCAGTCGAAGCACGCCGGCAGGCCGGGAGCGGTCGGCAAAGCCGTGCGGGCCTCCTTCATCCGCTTTCTCAAAGCCTCGGCTGTGCAGGCTGGCACCTCGTCCTCGCCGAACTTCCGCTGACAGACATCAAGCTCATCCTCCATCAAGCATGCGAAGTCGCCGCTTTTTCCCGCCGGAATGCGCCGGCAACGCGTAAGGTGCGGTTTCAAATCGTTTTTTATGTCCGCCGGACCGCCTCCCGGAAAATGCCGTCGACGACATTCAACGCGGCTGACCGCTCGCCGAGCAGCCCCGGCGGCTGTGAGGAAAGCCCTTCGGGAGGCTCCGGGCAGTTGGTCATCGTCAGCTTCGCCTCGCCCTCGCCGTCAAGCTTCGGAGGAACGCGGTTCAACCGCCGCCTGCGCCTGAGGCCGCTGTACCCTCTTCGGCGAAACGCCGGCGGAGCCGCTTGACCGTCGCCGTGCCGGCCCCGGCGGAATCTGCGGCGTCGGCAGCGGTGCGCCCGCCGCTCTTCCGGTTCTCATCCGTGAGAAGAAGGACATGAGCCCGCCGCCGGCGTGAAGCAAACTGCAACCGCCGGATTCCTGATCAGATCCGGCTGGAATGCCCGGCCGACAGCATTTCATCATTGTTCAGACCAGCACCGTTACCGCAATCTCAGCAGAAAGGCTGCAGCCGGGAATCAGAGCCTCCGCCGAACACGGATTGCTGTCATTCCCGCTGTGTCGGATTACTACCTTGGTTCAATTTGTACGCACCCTTCCGTTTTCACTCTCTGTTCAAAATTCTACAGGCGATCACCGTCTTCCGGCATCCGGCCCGGCCCATTCGTCCGGTTGCCCGTCCTGCGACCGGATCCAGGCGGCGTTTTCCTCGCGACGGACGGCCTTCGGAAACGCTTTCGCGGGGCATCCCCGGCATTTGCCGCGGCTTGGTCCCGGCAGAGAGGCTGCCGGCTGATATCATCAGCATATCTTCCGTTTCCGCCGATGAAATTCCGACCAGCAGTCAGACACAGTCGAATTGACGGCAAGGGCGGATCGGGAACAGAAACCGGAAACGTCAACTTGTGACATGCCGGAAGCGTCTGCTGCACTCTCTATCTCTCTTTATCCAGCAATTCAACAATGACAGATGCCAAGACCGACGCGTCTCACGGGCCTCGGCTGACGCCCGGACAGGTCCGTCATGAAAAACAAGCGCCGGCGCGGGAAGACATTCAACGGCTGCGCGCCGGAGGCATTCCTCTCAACGGCGGCAGGCATGCGAGACGTCGGAAACTCCTCCCCCGCCTGCAGGGGAGGAGACTCATTCCCGGATCAGAAGCGGACGCCGAGCGAAAGGGCGCCGCCGAGACCGCTGTTGCCGCTCCCGGCCGTAGCGTAGAACACCTAGCCGGAAAGCGTCGCCATGCCCGGCCCGGCCACATTCAACGACCCGCCCAAGCCGAGGCGCAGCCAAGTCGCCTTCTCCTCAGACGCCAGCTCCGTCCCCGACGCCGTGACCGAGCGGTCCGGCGAGAACTCGCGCTCCACATCCAGAGAGGCGAACGCTCTCCCGGACCCGGCATCGCCGCCGAAACCGGTCTCCGCCAGCGCACCGAGGCGGCCCTTGAGGCTCTGAGCTTTGGTCACAGACACTTTGCCGCCGCCCGCGACCCCCGGCGCGTCATCGAAATCCCCGGCATCCGCCGAAGACAGGACAAGACCGCCGCGCGGCGTCAGCGTCATGTTCTCCAGAACCATGCGCCGGCCCGCCTCAACTCCGACTGCATAGCCGCTTCCCGACAGACCCGACGCCACTTGGCCGCGCGCCTCGGAAGTCAGACCGATGCCGCTGAACCGGGTCCAGGAAATCCGCCCATCGACATAGAAACCGCTCCCGCCGGCATACGCCGCCGAAAGCCCGAGACCCGTGCCGGAGGCTTCTATCCCGCCGCCGCCCTTCACCGCCGCCTTGCCCCGCCGGGTGTGCGCGCTCAGCCCCAGCGTCAGCGCCTCATCAGCCGGGATGTCGAAACCGGCCTCAACTCCCTGATGCTCGATATCCCAAGACAGCGCCGTGCCGGAAAGGCCCTTCCCGACCGTCGAACCGGCCGCCGCGCGCTTGCCGTCGCTCGCCTCGACGCGCGCCCAAGCGCCGTTGTCGCCGCGCGGGGCCGACATGCGCTTATGGTACGAGATCTGCCCGTTCAGGTCCAGCAGCACCGATGGCAAAGCTTCGTAAACACGCGCCCGGGGATGGTAGCTCCGGAATGTCGTTTTCTTGAACTCATGCCCGTCCGCGGCCGTCATCAGCTCCGCCCGGAACACCTCGTCGTAAACGCCTTTCGTCTCCCCGCGCATATCCACCATGCCGCCCGCGGCCAAGGTCTCTTCCGTGCCCGCATCGCTGCCGGCGCGGGTCTTGAAGGTTGTCATCTCCGGATCGTTGAGCACCTTGCCGTCAAGATTGCCGTACAAACCGTCCCCGCCTTTTTCCAGGATGACTTCCAGCTTGCCGGCGGGGTCGATCCTGACCGCCGCGCCCGATTGCGAACCCACATGAGCCATCGGCCCGATGACTACTGTGCCCCCGCCTCCTGACATGCGCACGCCGGCGGAGTCTCCGTCGCCGCCTGTGACTTTGCCCCGGACTGTGACTGTCTGTGCGCGCCTTCCGTCGGCAAGCGAGGGGCCGTCGACATAGATGCCGGTACCTCCCGACATGACGGAAGCGCCGGGACTCACGGTCACCGAGACGCGGCCCGTTCCCTTGTGCTCGACGTGGATTCCGTGTCCGCCCGCTGCGATCACCCCGCCGTGGGTGACCGTAACAGCGCCCTTGTTCGTCGCCGCGGAATTTTCGGCTTCGATATAGATGCCTTTGTATTTCACTCGGATCGCGCTTTCCCGCCCCGTCATGACGTTGACGTCGCCCGTTCCATCGCCCTCGATAAATATCCCGTCCGTGACCCCCAGCAGCCTGCCCTTGTGGTTGACCGTCGTGACGCCCGTGCTGTCGCCGTCCGTGCCGCCCGCATCGCTGTCGATCCAGATATAAATGACGCCCCTTTCCGGGAACTCCTCCGTAAGCGCGTTGCCGAAATCTTTCACCTCCATCGTGCTGTCTTCCCCCGTGTTGACCGTGACAGGACCCAGCCCGTCATGGTACGCGGAGATCGCATAATTTTCCGAGACGATCTTGCCGTTGTGGGTGACCGTGAGGCCGTCTGTGCTTGCCGGGTTCTTGATATAGGCACTGATGCCGCGCCCGTCACTCGTGTTGGTGGAGTCCGCGTAAATCTCGCCGTTGTTGATAATTGTGATGGCACCGTTAGCCGCGTCATCGGCGGTAGTGACCTCGATGCCGATGGCACCGACAGGGTCGTCTTTCTCGCCGATCGTTCCGCCGAAGGTCAGCTTCACGCCGTCTTCATGGTCAATTTCGGAGCAATGGATCGCAGATTTGATGTCTGAATCTGAGGGTGATACGCCCGGCGTATCTGTGAAGGCGCCGCTGTAGGTGAGAGGCCCGGAGTAGACGAACTCGGAACCCCCGGTAACGGAGGGCACGCAATGGTTGTCCGCGGTCTGTGCGCCGAGCGGCGGGGCGGCCGGAAGCGCCGTCAGTAATGCGAGAGCCGAGCAGGCGGCGGAGAGCCGGACCCAATGTGGTGATGCCCCCCCCCCAGTCGGCAGCACTCAGCGCGGGCTTTCACCGATGCCTGTTCTGAAATCCATCTGACTGATCCTATCATGATATTTCCTTTCTGGAATTGGAATCGCACCCCGCAACTTACAGCACCCCGGCGCATCGCGAAAGACCGAAATCGTGGTCAGCTGACAATCATTCAGTCGCGATCAGAGCTGAATTGACAGCTAAAGGGAATACAATTTAGGGTCTGTTGACAAATAGGGCTGCACTTTTGAATTTTTCTGCTTTCCAGTCATCTCATTTTGTTCCATCAATGCCTCAATAATGCAAACAGAGGCAGGCGGACAGCTGATTTATCTCATGTTTTCAACGGCATCACCGATCTCCGGCGCAGCAACGCCATTCGGAACGACCTTCACGAAATGCTCATGACCGCTCTTCTGACCGTCATATCGGGAGGCGAAACATGCGCTGACACAGTCGAATACGGCAAAATCAAGAGGAAATTCCTGCTTGAGTTCATGGATCTGAAACACGGCACGCCGAGCTGCGGCGCCCTGCCAGTTCCCCGTAATTTTTGCTTGACCAAGCATTTCGCCGCGGCTATGATTCGCCGCATGTCAGAATTGCCGTCGATTCCCTCGGTTTTGAAGGCCCCCGCCGCCGTCCGGCGTTCCGTCCGATGTCTCGGGCATCGCCGGGCTGCGGCTCGTTCCGGCGGACGGGCCTGAGGACCGGCGGGTATGGAACGAGATCACAGTCCGCGAGCATCCGCGCGGGGCCGTTTCCCACGCCGGTCCGCAGCTGCGTTATCTGCTCGTCTCGGAGCACGGCGTTCTCGGCGGCCTGGGGTTTTCCGCCCCGGCGTTTCGTCTCGCCGCGCGTGACCGGTGGATCGGCTGGGACGAGGACAAGCGGTCGCGTTGTCTGAACCATGCCGTCGTCTGCCTGAGCCGGTTCCTCATCCGCCCGATGACGGGCTGCCGGAACCTGGCGACACGGGCCCTGAAACTGTGTTTCGACAGGCTCGGCGATGATTTCGAGAGGATTTACCGTTTCCGTCCGCTGCCAGTGGAGACGTTCGTCGATGTGCGCGAGCATGCGGGCACGGCATTCGCCGCCGCCGGCTGGGAATGCGCCGGGCGCAGCGCCGGGCGCGGGCGTTTCGCCGCCCGCGGCGACGGTCCGCGCCCGGTCAAGGCGGTCTGGCTGCGCCCTCTCAGGCGCGACCAGGCAGACAGCTCGGCACGGAACCGGAACCTCTGCGGCCTTCAGGTCCGGCCGACGGCCTTGACCGGGAATCGCAGGCGGAGAACGAATTCGGCGGCGCGCCGCTGGCCGATGAGCGTCTCAGCCGGCGGCTGGCGATATCGGCGATGACGGCGGCCGACCGTCCCGGAGAGTCGTTCCCGGCGGCCGCGCAGGGAGACAAAGCTATGATTAAAGGGTATTACCGCTTGATCGATCAGCCGGCGGAGTCGGAGGTGACGCCGGAGAACATTCTCGCTCCGCACCGCGGGCGGACGCGCCGCCGGGCCGCCGCCTGTGAAACGGTTCTGATGATCCAGGACGGCACGGATCTGAACTTCGCCTCTCACGGCGCCTGCCGCGGTCTCGGCATCATCTCCCGCCGCCGGGGTTCGCCGGGAACCCTGGGTCTGCATATGCACTCGACCCTCGCGGTCGATGCCGGGAACGGGGTGCCGCCAGTAGTGCCGCGCATCGAGTTCGACGCCCCGGACGGCGGCGGGGCGGAAAGGGACAAGCCTCCCGAGGAGCGCAAGTCCGCCCGCTGGCTGCGCGGCGCGCGCGACGCATCCGGCTTCGTGCCGGAGGGCGTGAACGCGGTCGCGGTCATGGACCGGGAAGCCGATTTCTTCGCTCTTTTCGACGAGCGCCGCCGGCTGAAGAACATCGATCTCCCAGCGCGCGCGAAGGTCGACCGGAAGATCGGCGGGGAGAAGCTGTTCGCCAGGCTCTCGGCTCAGCCGGAGCGCGGACGCGCCCTCATAGACGTGCCGCGCTCTTCGGCGCGCGTTCCGTCGCGCGGTCAGAAGGCGAAACCGCTGCGTCAGGCCCGGCAGGCGGATGTCGCCCTGCGCTGAGAAAAGGTCGATATTCCTCCTCCCGCGGACACCGGCGGAAACGCGGTCTCCCTGACGCTCCTGAGCGCCCGGGAGGAGACGCCGCCGGAAGGCGCCGCGCCTCCAGCCTGGAAGCTGTTGACAAGCCTGCCGGTTGAAACGCCGAAGGACGCCCGGCGCATCCTCCGCTGGTACGCCCTGCGCCAGTGGATCGAGGACTGGCACAGGATCCTCAAATCGGGCTGCAAGGCCGAACATCTGAACCATCAGGAAGGCGAGCGCATCGAACGGGCGGTCACCGTCAAGGCCGTGATCGCCTGGCGTCTGCACGCCATGGTCATGCTCGGGCGGGAAACGCCTGAACTGCCCGCCGATGTCCTGTTCCCGCAAGCCGAGATAGAGGCTCTCAGGGTCTTCGCTGAAAACAGACGCCTGAAAATCCGCCCCGATGACCTGGGATCGGCCGTGCGGATCATGGTTATCAAAGGCGGTTACATCGACCGCCCGAAGGCCCCGCCGCCCGGGCATAATACCCTCTGGAGAGGTTATGCCCGGCTGGCCGCGGACGCCGCTTTCCTCGAAATGCTCGTGGAGAACGGGCGGCTTGACCCCGATTACCGCAAACTCCGTCCCGACAAGAAGGACGGAGACCGCTGAAAACGACGCTGAAACCTTGAAAGCCCCTGCCGGCCTCTGCGCCGACCGCCGCTGGCGGACGGCCCGCCGGCGCGCGCCCGCTTTCCCGCTGCCGGCAGCGCGGATGCCCTGGTTCGCGCTGCGGAAAGGCCTTCGAAAAACGTATGCGCCGACTTCCCGGCCGCCGGCCGCGGCGGAACAGCGTTACCGCCCCGCCATATGCTTTTCCGGCCCGGCCGGACGCGCCGGCCGCCGGACATGAACCCGCCTTCAGCGCCGATGCGCTGCGGTCTGCAGCCCCGCGGGAATGGTCAAGCCGCAGGTTAAGGGGCATAGGCAGGCGGCGCCTTTTCCGACCTGTTCAACAGCATTAATCCTCTCGAGCCCGGCATCGTTCCCGCGCGTCTTTCCCGCAGCCGGGCGGAGGGTCCGGCGGCGGAATACGGGGACGGCGTCATCACCGTTGACGGCAAGACCCTGCGCCGGCCATTCGCCGACGCTTCGAAGCGGCAGCCTCCGCATCCCGCGCGCGGGCCGCTAGCGGCCGGGATGGTCAGCTCCGTCACCGCGACGGGCGGGCCGCGACATGCTCCTGAAGGCGCTCTTTGCCGCCGTCCAGCGTCCGCGCGCACTGTTTCGCCGAGCGGCTCGCGCACGCTGACAACGCGTTTCCGTCGTTCGCGGCGCAGGTGAGCAAATACTGGAAGTCGCCTTCCCGGTCGCAGACGGAAACGACGCGGGTTCCGAAGCAGGCCGCCTCAAGCTCCTTCGCCCGATCCAGCCCTTCCAGCCAGCGGACGCTGTCTTTTTCATTGTCCCGGCGGAAGTCGGCGTGCAGCGAGAACATGCCCATCGGACGACCAGCGGCGGTGACCGCTGTCCCGATATGGACGGGAATTCCCTTCGCGTCCTTGCCGCTACAAGTGGAAGTGAAGTATGAAATATTGATAGGCCCGGTGCCCATCGGGCTGCACTGACGGAGAAGATTTCCCATGATGACATTCAAACCAGGAGTGGCTACGGCTGCCGCCGTCCTTTTGCTCGCCGCTTGCGGAGGCGGGGGTGGCTCTTCCAGCGGAGGACCGAACACACCCCCCCCCCGCCCCTGAACAAATCCAGATGCTGACCGGAGCCGCGCCGCCGGCCGAAACGACAGCGGATCAGACCGCGCGTTCCGCCGCCGTCATCTCACGCGCCGATTCGCTGACGGCCACAACGTTACATGCGGAGACCAGTTCGCCGCAGATTCCGACGCTCACGCTTCGGGCATCCTGTTCGGGAGCCGCTTGCACGGTCAGCGAACCGACAATCGGATATTCGATAACCGTCCGCTTGTCCAACCTCGAATTCGTGTCCGTCAACAGCCAGCCGGTCGGCACCAAGCACGGCGTCACGCTCATCAGATGGGAAGGGACAAATGACGGCGTCGATTTAAGCGCGCTCGGCGCATGGATGCAGCACAGCGCCTTTGGCGTGCAGACGGAGCGGTCCACCGTTGAAGACATCCAAGTGAATGGCCGCTACGGCATAGCAGCCGGTGATCTGACGGGTGCGCCGCCAGCCGGAAGCGCGACATGGCAAGGCTTGATGGTCGGCACTCCGGCAACCGGTGCGGGCCGTGGCGACAGGCTCCAAGGCGATGCCAGCCTGAAATACGACATGGGTACCCAAGAGCTAGACGCCGCGTTCACGAACATACAAAACATCGACCGGCTCGGCGCACACTCGGTCTCCGCCGTGCGCTTCAATGACGTCTCGGTGAATTCTGACGGGACATTCAAGGCCGGGCTAACAGGTAACCGCATTCAGGGCGGCTTCTTCGGTTCTAGCCATGCTGAGGCGACCGGGGTTTTCGAGCAGCAGAACATCGTCGGAGCCTTCGGCACTCGGCAGTAGCCGGATCAGACGCTCCGAGGGGTAGGGCTATCGCTTTTGAATTTTTTTGGTTTCCAATCACCGCGCCCGTACAACTATGAAATGCATCACCGGGTTCAGCCGGCGGCTCTCTGTCAGAATCAAGCTGTAGCAGATGCTGCGGATGCCCCGCAAATGCGTTTCCGGAGGCCACGGGTCATGAGAGCGGCGGGAATCCGTCGTGATCCAGCCGCTGGCCGGGGTCAGCCGGCAGCCGGAAAGTTGAGCTCCGCCTCTTCCAAGCGGTCCGCAGGCGGTTTCAGCGGGGGGGGCAGCCCGAGCCGCCGTCCGGGACCGGAATTTTTTCGAGGACGCCCCTGCCCGCGGCCGCCTCCGCAGCCTCACGGAAAGCCTCCGCCGGGGTCCGGTAAACCAGGCAGCGGCGGGGGCGGTTATCAAGCGCGTCCCGCACCTTCCGGACCTCGGCGGGATCTATCGTCCGGAAGTCCGTCGACTTCGGAAGCTGTTCTCTCACCAGGACGTTCGTATGCTCGTTCAAACCCCGGTCGCATGAACGGTACGGGCGGGCGAAGTGAAAGTCCGCGCCGAGAGCCCGCGAGACCTCCGCGCGCTCCGCGAATTCCTTGCCGTTGTCAGCCGTGATCGTGTGAGTCATGCCGGACACAGGCTGAAGACACTTGATGACCGCGGCTCCGGCTGAGGACGACGTCCTTCTCTCAACCTGTTGAAGCAAAGTCAATTTCGTCGCCCGGTCGACAAGCGGAACCAAGGCTCCCCGGTGCCGGACGCCGATGATCGTGTCCGCTTACCAGTCTCCCGCCCGGGTCTTCTCCTCGACGATCGCGGGCCGCTCGGATATGTCCCTCCGGCCCGGAATCACGCCCCGTCCGGAGCCGTCCCGGCCTCGGCGGCAGCGCTTCCGCCCCCGGCGGCGGAGGCAGCGGAACAGGCTTCCCCCCGCCGCCCGGTCCGCATAGATGTGACGGTAAATCCAGGTCGGACTCACCGTCATGACACCCGTCATCGCTGAGCGGCCCGAAGTCTGCTGCGGGCCTGTCCGGACTTCAGACATATCTCGATGATCTTCCAGCTCATCGGCGTCATCTTGCGGGAAACCGACGAGGCCTCCCGCCGCCGGGTTTCGGCCAGCCGCTGCGACTGGTGGCAGCGGCAGCCCCGCAGCCCGGTGTTGCAGGCGAGTTCCCGGCTCACCGTCGACTGCGAGCAGCCGATCTCCGCCGCGATGCCTCTTTGCGGGAAACCGCTTTTCTTCAGCGCCTGAAGCTGGCAACGGTCAAACCCGGTCAAGCAGTTAAAGCCCTACGGCATGCGATTCCCTCCGTTTTCATCATAGAGAGTATCGCACCCGCTTGACCCGCATACAACATGTAGATCCGCCTCAATCGCGGTCTACAGATGAAGCGATGCATTTCGGAGTTTAATCGGCACCGCATTTTGTTCCATCAAGGCCTCAACAACATGAACAGAGGCAGGAAGACAGCTGATTTATTTCATATTTTCAACGGCATAACCGATCCCCGGCGCAACAACGCTGCGCGGCATGACCTTCACGAAATGCTCATGACCGCTCTTCTGACCGTCATGTCGGGAGGCGAAACATGCGCCGATACAGTCGAATATGCTGAAATCAAGAAGAAATTCCTGCTTGGGTTCATGAATCTGAAGCACGGCACGCCGGGCTGCGACGCCTTTTCCGACCTGTTCAACAGCATTGATCCTCTCGAGCTCGGCATCGTTCCCGCGCCGGGAATCTGTGATGCCGTTGAAAACACAAGATAAATCAGCTGTCTTCCTGCTTCTGTTCATGTTGTTGAGGCCTTGATGGAACAAAATGCGGTGATTGGAAACCAAAAAAATTCAAAAGCGATAGCCCTACTCCGAGGGGCCTGTTCCGCCCCCTCCCTGTTCCGCCCCCTCGGGGGCTATCAACATCTCATACTTCACTCCGACTTGATGGCATGTTACGAACTTGAACATGCAAATCCGCCTCAATCGCGGTCTACTAGTAGTTCGACATTGTTATATTGATGAATGGAAATAGTGACGTAGACGTTCCAGTATATCGAGCTTGTTGTTTTCGGTTTCTTCTCTCAACCTGTTTTTGCCGTCAATTTTGCTGTGTCAGACTACTAGTAGTCTGTCTTTGTTGTATTGATGGATAAAAAGAATGAAGTAGACGCGCCCGGCATGTCATGAGTTTAACGCTTCCGGTTGCTGCTCCCAACCCGCCTGTGCCATCAATTCTGCCATGTTCGACTACTAGGCTCTGTACCCAAAAAATTGACTTGCCAAGCTGGGTTATGACATGTGGCCGGGCATCCACACCTAAAGGGCAGCAAGGGATTTTAACATCATCTTGTTGCCGATTTCTTAGACGATACCAAGTATTGGTCAAGCCCTTCAATTTTTTGGGTACAGAGCCTAATGAAGTGATGCATTTCGGAGTTTGATCGGTGCTTGATTTTGTGTGATCGGATCCCTTGTCAAGAAATTAAGAAACGACATTGAACAGAACGGCGCAAGCCGCGGATATACAGGATATGAGTTCAGATTCAGACTTCCTGACCTGATCCCCTTGACCGTCTCAATGACCTCATGGTCGCCCGCGGGCAACTGGTTGAGAGCATTAAAAAACTGCGCCGGCGCCGCGATGATCCGCAGGACGCGTCAGCAAAGAAACTCATGGACAAAGCCGCTGAAGCCGCCGAGCGGCAGAAGGAAACTGCCGAAACTGAGATCGAGGAGCATATCAAGAGCGATCCTGACCAGGCCCGCGCTTACCGCATCCTGATGTCCGTTCCCGGCATCGGACCGGTCACGGCCGCCGCTCTGCTCGGCCAGTGCCGGAACTTGGGCAGCTCGACAGCCGGCAGGCCGCGGCTCTCGCCGGCACCGCGCCGTTCGCCCGCGACAGCGGCGCGAAGAAAGGAGCCCGGCGCATCCGCGGCGGACGCTTCCGCCCGAGGCGCGCGCGCTGCATGGCGGCTTTGACGGCTGTGCGTGTCAATAAAGATGTGTCCGCATTCTATGACCGGCTCACCGGGCGGGGAAAATGTCATAAGGCCGCCCTTGTCGCCGTCATGCGCAAGCCGGCGGTCCTCGCGAACAAGCTGCTGCGCGAACGGCGCGGCTGGTAAAAACACGCCCCGTCCGCGTCCGGACGGCCGAGCTGCGCTCCGGAGCGGCCGATTCGGCGGCCCGCGACTGCTGCCGCGGCCTCCTGAACCGAAGGAGCTTCTGTGGAAAAAATGTGCGAAAGCTGTGGGAAAAAGGAAACAAGGGCTGAATTTCCTCCCGGAACGCCCTTGAAACCGAACATGGATGCTCTTCAGTGCCGGGAAGAGTCTCAGAAACTCCATGTTTTTCTGCCTTTCAGCGGCTTTTCTCACTGAACTGAAGGGCTTTCATGAATATTGAATAGATGACCCGTGAAAAGGCGGATTCGATGCCGTCTCTTCCCCTGACACCCGTCGAAGCCGTCCCGATCAGCGTTCTCCCGACAGTCTATCATGCCGCTGCTTGACTGACTCAGCCTGCCTGTGACTCAGCCTGCCTGGAACCCTCTGTCCGGGCAGCGGTCTCCGCCTCGTCTATCAGATCGCAGGCGCTCCCAACCCGGAAAACCGGTCAGATAATCATGCGTCAGGTCAGGAAGTCTGAGATTAGTTTTCAGCGGAACGGGTCCGATGACCGGCGGCATTCCGGCGGCGGCGCGGGACAGGACCGTCGACCCAGCTTTCAGCGGAGCCGGTCTCAAGGCGAGACTTGCAGAGGCTGTCGCGGATCGTGACGCTGCTTTCGCCGAGCGGGATGCGATCGCTGACGAGCGTGATAAAGCCGCCGCGGCGCTTGCGGCTGCACAGGGCCGCATTTCCGAGCTTGAACGGCGGCAACAGTCATAAGCCGCCGTCGAGCGACGGGTTTTCCAAGCGGGGGCCGAAGAAAAAAGCTCCGTCAGGTCGCCGGCCGGGGGGGTAGCCCGGTCATAAGGGAACGACGGTGAGCCTTGTCGAGACCCCGGACAGGGTCGAGGATCATCATCCCGATGTCTGCGGCGGGTGCGACGCGTCCCTCGCCGGGGCGGCATAGGAAGGGGATATCCGGCGGCAGGTCGCGGACATCCCGCCGATCGCGCTTGATGTGGACCTTTACTTTGCCCGCCCGTACCATTCATGGAAGCGGGGCTTGAACGAACATACGAACGGCCTAGTAGGCTGACACAGCGGAAATGATGGCACGGGCGGGTTGGGAGCAGAAACCGGGAGCGATAAATTCGTTACATGTTGGGCGCGTCTACTTCGTTATTTTTAACCATCAATACAACCAAGAAAGACTACTAGCCCGACCTGCTGATATCATCGCATTTGCAAATAGAGCCGAAGCTTTGCCCAGTAAGCGGCGGCAGGTTCCGTTTTGTTTCTTCAAACTTCAAATTCGGCGATGACGGGAACGTGGTCCGAAGGCCGGTCCCATCCGCGGGCAGACCTGAGAATGCGCGAGCCGTGACTTGCCCGCACCAAGTCCGGAGTCGCCCAGATGTGGTCCAAGCGCCGTCCTTTGTCCGCGGCATTCCAGTCGGGCGAGCGGTAAGACCACCACGAATAGAGTTTCCCCGCAGGAATGTCCGCTCGCACGACATCGGTCCAGCTGCCTGCCTCAAGCGCTGAATTCAGCAGATCGACCTCTGCAGGCGTGTGGCTCACCACCTTCAGCAACTGCCTGTGTGACCAGACGTCCTCTTCCTGAGGGGCAATATTCAGATCGCCGACCAAAATCTTGCGCAGCGGCCGTTCCCGGCGGCTCCAGTCCCGCATCGCCGCCACATAATCCAGTTTGTCGCCGAATTTCGGATTGACGCCGCGGTCCGGCACATAACCGCCGGCCGGCACATAGAAATTCTCTATGGTGACTCCGTTTTCCAGTTCCGCCGCGACATGGCGAGCGTCACCGTTTCTCAACAAGTCCTTGGATCCTGCGTCTTTCAGCGGAATCCGCGACAAAACCGCCACGCCGTTGTAGGATTTCTGGCCGCGGAAAACACAATGGACGTAACCGAGCTCCGCAAATTCGCCGGCTTCGAATTTGTCCTCGGGCGATTTCAGCTCCTGAAGGCAAAGCACCTCCGGCTGTTCACAGCGCAGGAAACGGCAGACCAGCCCGATTCGTATCCGCACGGAATTGATGTTCCAAGTCGCGACTGAAAACTTCAAACCATTCCTCCATATTGGGATTTCAGCCGACAGGGAAACGACAGCGGTTCATTTTGCCGAGTCATCCGCCTTCAAACCGTAACTGTCGCCTTTGGTGACAATGAAGTCAGCCTCGCGGTCCAGTTCGCGAAGCTTGAAACGGATGCGATGTACGTGGGTCTGCACCGTGGTCGTGTCGACGTTCGGTTCATAACCCCAGACTTCCTTCAGCAGCAGTCCGCGGCTCACGGACTTCCCGGACACAAGGTGCAGGTGCTGCAGCAGCCGCGCTTCCAAAACCGACAGGATGACCTCCGCTCCGTCATCGTTTTTCACCCGCCGTTCGACTGGAAAAAATGTCAGGCCGCCGATACGCACAGATTCGCTGGCGAGCCACCGGCGGTTTCTGACCTGCAGCCGCATGCTGGAAATCAAGTCCCGGATGCTGAACGGCTCCCGCATAACGCTGTCGGCACTGGCCTCAAATTCTTCAATGTCTTCCGCATTCGACCGGTTGCCGGCCAATAAAATTAAGGAGCAGTATTGGAATCTGGCACGGTGGCAGCGGCAGCGGAGAAGCGCGGACCGTCTTCTTTCCACGTTCGCATCAAGGAGAATAACAGAAGGCGGCCGGGCGTCATCAAGCGCATCCAGAGTTTCAAACTCGTCGTTTTGAGCAAGAAGATCTGACAGCGCTTCCCTTCGGACGCGGTCATCGGCATCAACAAAAACGCTTGTCCGATTCTGCATCAGTCGGCTCCCGCCCGGCTGTAGGACTCCGGCGGAGCGTGAATCTTCGGCCCGCAGCTGTACCGGACACGGCTCTCGGTCAAAGAGGCTTCACTACCGAATATCCGCACGGCGAACTGCACTCCCTGCATCCTTCAAACGAAGCCTGACTGCCGGAGCCAATGCCGCTTGGGCGGACAGGAAGCCGCCGCTGCTGTGATTCGCCAGAAACTCGCTGAAAGCGGCCTTGGCGCCTTCCCCGAATTGGCCCTCAGAAGATCACGGCGTGCGCGGGAACGCATCCGCATCCCGGTCAAAGTCGCCAAGATCGTCAAGAGTGTCGGGGATGTCTTCGGCTGTTTCGTCAACGGTCCATTGTTCCTCGTTATATGTTATGTTCAAGCCCTGCGCTGCGCAAGGTCAGCCCCAGCCGGCCGGAATTTCCATCGTGTTTTTCATACCGGCCGCGCGACTCTGAAGCGTTTCACCGCCCTGTTCCTGACCGACTGCCGCTTGCTGCGCGGCAATCTCCCAGGGCGTGCTGTCCATGCCTCAATCGTCCAGCCTGCGCATAGGAGATGATACAGCCTCCTGATCGCAACCGCCCGCGCGTGCGCGGTTATGTTGATATCCGTTTGCCGCAAGCCCGCGCCAAACGGTTAAATTGCCGGCGTTCCGTGACGAAAATGCCCGCAGTCTTCCCTCCGCAACGAACGCCTCTCGCCGCAAAGCCTTAAAATCGAACCGTCCGAGTGAGTGGTCAGGTAAATTTTTTGTTTCCCCGGCCAAACTCCGAAATGCATCGCTTCATCTGTAGACCGCGATTGAAACGGATCTACATGTTGTATGCGGGTCAAGCGGGTGCGATACTCTCTATGGTGAAAACGGAGGGAATCGCATGCCGTCGGGCTTTAACTGCTTGACCTGGTTTGACCGTTGCCAGATTCAGGCGCTGAAGAAAAACGGTTTCTCGCAAAGAGGCATCGCGGCGGAGATCGGCTGCTCGCAGTCGACGGTGAGCCGCGAACTCGCCCGCAACACCGGGCTGCGGGGCTACCGCTGCCGCCAGGCGCAGCGGCTGGCCGAAACCCGGCGGCGGGAAGCCTCGTCGGTTCCCCGCAAGATGTCGCCGATGAGCTGGAAGATCATCGAGCTATGCCTGAGGGCCGGACAGGCCCGCAGCAGACTTCGGGCCGCTCAGCGATGACGGGCGTCATGACGGTGAGTCCGACCTGGATTTACCGTTACATCTATGCGGACCGGGCAGCGGGGGGAAGCCTGTTCCGCTGTCTCCGCCGCCGGGGGCGGAAGCGCTGCCGCCGAGGCCGGAACGGCTCCGGGCGGGGCGTGATTCCGGGCCGGAGGGACATATCCGAGCGGCCCGCGATCGTCGAGGAGAAGACCCGGGCGGGAGACTGGTAAGCGGACACGATCATCGGCGTCCGGCACCGGGGAGCCTTGGTTTCGCTTGTCGACCGGGCGACGAAATTGACTTTGCTTCAACAGGTTGAGCGAAGGACGTCGTCCTCAGCCGGGGCCGCGGTCATCGAGTGTCTTCAGCCTGTGTCCTGCATGACTCACACGATCACGGCTGACAACGGCAAGGAATTCGCGGAGCATGCGAAGGTCTCGCAGGCTCTCGGCGCGGACTTTTACTTCGCCCGCCCGTACCGTTCATGCGACCGGGGTTTGAACGAGCATACGAACGGCCTGGCAAGAGAACAGCTTCCGAAGTCGACGGACTTCCGGACGATAGATCCCGCCGAGGTCCGGAGGGTGCGGGACGCGCTTGATAACCGCCCCCGCCGCTGCCTGGGTTACCGGACCCCGGCGGAGGCTTTCCGTGAGGCTGCGGAGGCGGCCGCGGGCGGATGACGCCTTGACGCCCCTGCCCGGCTTCCAGCGCGCGCTGGAAGCCGGGCAGGGGCGTCCTCGAAAAATTTCCGGTCCCGGGCGGCGGCTCGGGCCGGCCCCCCCCCCGCTGAAACCGCCTGCGAACCGCTTGGAAGAGGCCGAGCTGAACTTTCCGGCTGCCGATCAAACCCGGCTGGCGGCTCGATCACGACGGATTCCCGCCGCTCTCATGACCCCCGGCCTCCGGAAACGCATTTGCGGAGCATCCGCGGCATCTGCTACAGCTTGATTCTGACAGAGAGCCGCCGGCTGAACCCGGTGATGCATTTCATAGTTGTACGGGCGTTTGATAAAAGGAAGGGGACATTTGCGTTGACCTAGTGATGACATGGGCTATTTCCTGAAGAGCGCAGTATATTCATGGAACACGAAGAGCCGGTTGCGTCGTTGGCCCGTGATCTCAATCAGCACGCCATGTTCCACAAGGTCCGAGATCAGCGCTGAGGCGGTGTTTGACGTGCTGCCGGTCAATTCGGAAACGGCCTTCACGTCCACCACCGGGCAGGCGTAGATATAGCGCATCAGCGTCTGCGCATTGTCTTGGCGGCGGGAACTGAACCGGGGAAGAATTTCTCCTTCGATCCGCGCCTTAAGATTCAGGATCGCACGGAAAACGTCGGCCGAGGCACGGGCGGTTTCCTCGACCCCATATAGGAAAAAAATCAGCCAGTTCCGCAGATGGTTCCCTTCGCGCACCGCCATCAGGTGATCGACATAAGCGGTCTTGTTCCGCTCGAAATAATCCGACAGATACAGCGCCGGTTTGCAAAGCAATCCCTCCGAAGCCAGATAGAGCGAGATCATCAGGCGCCCCAGCCGCCCGTTTCCGTCCAGAAACGGGTGGATGGTCTCGAACTGGTAGTGCGCAATCGCAATCCGCAACAGCGGATGCGCATGAATGTCGCGGGCATTCAGAAACCGCTCCAGATCGCTCATCAGATCGGGCACGCGCTCATGATGCGGCGGCACGAAGACAGCATTCTTCAGGCTGACGCCGATCCAGTTCTGGCTGATGCGGAACTCACCCGGCATCTTGTGTTCGCCCCGTACGCCTTCCATCAGGATAGCGTGGGTCTGACGCAGAAGACGGTTTGAGAGAGGCAGCTTCTCCAGCGCTTTGATCGCGAAATTAATGGCGCGGATGTAGTTCTGCACCTCGGTCCAGTCATCGCGTTCTTTGGGGTTCAGATCGTCGGCCTTTTTGAATGCATCCTCTATATTGGTTTGCGTCCCCTCGATGCGGCTCGATTGCGTGGCTTCCTTGGCCACATACATGGCTATGAAGAAATCGACATCGGGGATCAGCTGGGCAAAAGCGCTAAGTTCGCCCAGAGCCCGGTCCGCCCGGCCGAGGAGTTCGGTGAGCTCGGCATCGGCACTGACCCATTCCTGACAGATCGGCGCAGGCATGAAGGCACGATATTCGTATCGTTCTTCATAGTGGCCCGATGTGTAATCCCGAATATCCATATGTCAGAAACTATACATATTTTTGAGTTACGCGTTGTGTTATGTCAGAATCCCGGCGCAAGGCAAGCCTTATATCAAAAAGCCCATTAATTTCTGACATACCGCAAGCCATATCTCAAAAACCCAAATCTGCTTTCCCGACGCCATTTTGGTGTAAAGCTCGAATAGTTTTTCCAGCCGCATCACTCCTCTGAACTCGCCCCCGCCGTCCTTCACGGCCTCCGATATCGTCAGCTGCGCGTGCACTGCGCCCGCCGCTGCCGTCCGCCCCCGGATGTCGAGGAACTTCAGAAGCGCGGGGATCGCCTTGATCTCGTTCGACTTCCCGTCGACCGCGGTCTGCGCGAGAGCTAGCCGCGTGTCAGAAGCGAAAGCGCACGCGGGATGCGGAGGATGCCGTTTCGAAGCGTCGGCGAATGACCGGCGCAGGGTCTTGCCGTCGACGGCGATGACGCCGTCCCCGCATTCGACCACTGGACCCTCCGCCCGGCTCTGGGCAAGGCGCGGGAGAACGACGCCGAGCTCGACTGGATTCAGACTGTTGGACAAGTCGGAAAAGGCGTCGCAGCTCGGCGTGCCGTGCTTCAGATCCATGAACTCAAGCAGGAATTTCTTCTTGATTTTGCCGAATTCGGCTGTATCGGTTCATGTTTTGCCTCCCGACATTACGGCCAGAAGAGCGATCATGAGCATTTCGTGAAGATCATGCCGTGCGGCGTTGCTGCGCCGGGAATCGGTTATGCCGTTGAAAATATCAGATAAATCAGCCGTGTTTCTGCCTCTTTAAGGCCTTGATGGAACAAAATGCGGTGATTGGAAAGCAGAAAAATTCAAAAGCGATAGCCCTACCTGCGGATGCTGAAAGCGCAGCAGAAAGCATAAGAGCTTGTTCCATAATGCTGTATGCAGTATACGAGTTCACTTAAATCACCTTATTTATATGGCTCAATTTGCAAATACTATGCGTTTGCGCTATGTTCACCTTTGAATCAAGGAGTCAGAACGCTATGGACAACGGACGATTTCAGGAATGGCTATCGGCAATGGAGAAACTCACCGCCGCGCAGCGGACGGAGGCGGAGGCGGCGCTCTCTGGACAGTCCCGGGCGTCGGCGTCGCTGGCCGCGGTTGAGGCAGGGGTCGGCGAAGATCGTCGTTGCCCACGCTGCGGCACGCCCGGCGCCGTGTCGCGGGGCAAAGCAAACGGCCTGCGGCGCTACCAGTGCAAGGGCTGCAAAAGGACGTTCAACGCGGCGACCGGAACGCCTCTGGCCGGCCTGCACCACAAGGATCGGCTGCTCGGTTTCGGGGCCTGTCTCCGCGCCGGGAACACGGTCCGCGAGTCGGCCGCGCACTGCGGGATCGACGTCACTACCGCGTTTCGCTGGCGGCACCGCTTCCTGGCCGCGAAAGACCGGGAGCCGGAAAAGCTCACGGGCATCGTCGAGGCCGACGAAACCTATTTTCTCAAGAGTTTCAAGGGCTGTAGAAACCTGACCCGCAAGGCGCGCCGTCGGGGCGGCAAGGCTGAAAGGCGCGGCGTGTCGAAGGAGCAGGTCCCGGTTTTGGTGGTCGCCGACCGCGCTGGGACGACGGTAGGCGCGGTTCTTCCGGCGGTCAACGCCGGCTCGCTGCGGAAGGTGATCGAGCCGGTCGTTGACCGGGACATCATCCTTGTAAGCGACGGCCATACCGCCTACCCGCCATGCGCCGAGGCGATGGGAGTCCGTCACGAGGCGCTGAACATGTCACGCGGCGAGCGGGTCCGGGACGCGTTCCATATCCAGACGGTCAACAGCAGGCACAGCTGCCTGAAACACTTCCTGCTGCGTTACCGCGGTGTTTCTGCCAAATATCTCGGCAACTATCTGCGATGGTTCCATCGCGCCGGGCTGGAGAAAGCCCCTCCCCGTGCGTTTCTCGCCGCCGCAATCGACAGGCCATGCATAGGATTCGCAAATTGAGCCTTTTATATACGCCCGTACAACAATGAAATGCATCACCGGGTTCAGCCGGCGGCTCTCTGTCAGAATCAAGCTGTAGCAGATGCCGCGGCCGCCCCGCAAATGCGTTTCCGGCGGCCGCGGGTCATGAGAGCGGCGGGAATCCGTCGTGATCCAGCCGCCAGCCGGGGTCAGCCGGCAGCCGGAAAGTTCAGTTCCGCCTCTTCCAAGCGGTCCGCAGGCGGTTTCAGCGGGGGGGGCTGGCCCGAGCCGCCGCTGAGCCGCCGCACGGGACCGGAAATTTTTCGAGGACGCCCCTGCCCGGCTTCCAGCGCGCGCTGGAAGCCGGGCAGGGGCGTCAAGGCTTCATCCGCCCGCGGCCGCCTCCGCAGCCTCACGGAAAGCCTCCGCCGGGGTCCGGTAACCCAGGCAGCGGCGGGGGCGGTTATTGAGCGCGTCCTGCACCCTCCGGACCTCGGCGGGATCTATCGTCCGGAAGTCCGTCGACTTCGGAAGCTGTTCTCTCACCAGGCCGTTCGTATGCTCGTTCAAACCCCGGTCGCATGAACGGTACGGGCGGGCGAAGTAAAAGTCCGCGTCGAGAGCCCGCGAGACCTCCGCATGCTCCGCGAATTCCTTGCCGTTGTCAGCCGTGATCGTGTGAGTCATGTCGGACACAGGCTGAAGACACTTGATGACCGCGGCCCTGACCAAGGACGACGTCCTTCTCTTAACCTGTTGAAGCAAAGTCAATTTCGTCGCCCGGTCGACAAGCGAAACCAAGGCTCCCCGGTGCCGGACGCCGATGATCGTGTCCGCTTCCCAGTCTCCCGCCCGGGTCTTCTCCTCGACGATCGCGGGCCGCTCGGATATGTCCCTACGGCCCGGAATCACGCCCCGCCCGGAGCCGTTCCGGCCTCGGCGGCAGCGCTTCCGCCCCCGGCGGCGGAGACAGCGGAACAGGCTTCCCCCCGCCGCCCGGTCCGCATAGATGTGACGGTAAATCCAGGTCGGACTCACCGTCATGACACCCGTCATCGCTGAGCGGCCCGAAATCTGCTGCGGGCCTGTCCGTACTTCAGACATATTTCGATGATCTTCCAGCTCATCGGCGACATCTTGCGGGGAACCGACGAGGCTTCCCGCCGCCGGGTTTCGGCCAGCCGCTGCGCCTGGCGGCAGCGGCAGCCCCGCAGCCCGGTGTTGCGGGCGAGTTCGCGGCTCACCGTCGACTGCGAGCAGCCGATCTCCGCCGCGATGCCTCTTTGCGAGAAACCGCTTTTCTTCAGCGCCTGAAGCTGGTAACGGTCAAACTGGGTCAAGTGGTTAAAGCCCGACGGCATGCGATTCCCTCCGTTTTCATCATAGAGAGTATCGCACCCGCTTGATCCGCATACAACATGTAGATCTGCCTCAATCGCGGTCTACAGATGAAGCGATGCATTTCGGAGTTTGGCCGGGGATATTATATGTGGTATAGAGACCGACTTTAGGAACAAACTCTAAGGCTGCTGCCGGAGCGAGCGCGGCGTCCGGAAACATGCGGTGCTGCGGACGCTGATCGAGACCGACCGCAGGCAAGAACAGCCCGCCCTTGACGCGCTTCGGAAGAGGCCGGCGGATATGAACCTCCGGTCAGCCGATTCCTGAGGGAGCTCCGCGCCTGAATCCAGCGCTTCCGAAAAATATTCCCATGACCGCCGACGGCGGATGATCCCGTCTCCGGGAACGATTGCCGGCTGCCTGACCAATTACCCGTCCGAGACCTTGATACAGACCCTTCCATTCAATAGATACCGGCTTACGTCATCCATGCCCGCGCCTGTGAAAGGTACAGTCCCATGCTGCGCAAGAAAGCGAAATTCGTTCTTGGACAAGTTGTCAAACACAGGATGTTCCCGATTCGGGGAGTCATCGTGGACATTGACCCGAAATACTCGAACACGGAAGAATGGTGGCAGGCCATCCCCAAAGAAATCCGTCCGAAAAAAGATCAGCCGTTTTACCATCTGCTGGCTGAAAACAGCGACACTCACTACATGGCGTACGTATCGGAACAAAATCTTGTGAAGGATACGTCGGGGGAACCGGTTGATCATCCGGAGGTCGACGCTTACTTCGGCACATTGCGCAACGGAAAATACGAGCTTGAAGTCAAACCGAACTGATCCGATACGAATGTAACGTCCGGTTTGTCCGGCTTGAGGCGGCGCGGGCAGGTCGGTAGCGGATTTCGCCGTTAATGTACCGGCTTCAGCATCACTGACTTTTTATAAGGCAGGCCGCGACGGCCGGCAGCGAGGAATGTTTTTGCTCGATCCTGCGACCGCCGCCGTTTTCAGGAACATCGGTTTGATTTTTCTTGAATCTATGCCACAGTCACCTTAAACCCGCAGTGTGTCGGCTGACCGGAAGGCGGATGATTGAAATGCTTCCGAGGACTGAAGTGCAACCGGCTGATGCCGCTCCGGATCCGGAGCGGAGGGAGGCGGCACAGATGGCCGAGCCATGCATCCGCTATTGTCCGCGTGGGGAAACGGACGTGACAATCGGGACTGACGAAGCGGCGGCTCTTGAAGCATTACGGCGAGCCTGCGAGCGCAGCCTTGAGCAGTGGCCTGCGGCGCGGGCGGCATTGCTCTACGGCAGCCGGGCGCGCGGCGACTGCCGTACGGGCAGCGACTGGGACGTGATGCTGCTGACGGACGGCGCCGGCTATCGTGACATGCCGGACCGCCTGCCACTGCTGGAATTCGTCCCCGAAAGGGGAGCAGAGGTCAATGTCTGCGTCTATGACGCGGCCAGGATGCGGCGGCGGGCGGCGCTGACCGGCAGCTTCGACCGCAGCGTTGCCCGTGACGGCGTGCTGCTGGCGGGACGCTGGGCGCGGCCGGATCTGGACAGGGAAAGCGGCATGGATATCGAAGACTGGCACAGATATATGGACGGTGCCCTTACCAAGGCAGCGAGGGGTTGGGATTGCTGCGTCAGAGCTTGGAAAAGACCCGACCCTTTGGGAGCATTTAACGAATATGTGCAGTTCATGGCAGACAGCGCTGACGCCGCCGAGTTGCTGGCCAAGGCGGCCCTCATGCGCAGAGGCGTCACGCCTGAAAAAGTGCATGACGTTTCGGCTCTGGCCGGTCAACTGCAGGCGGAGCGGCCGGGCGATGCCGAAGCCGCTGTCTTCGCTGAGAGGTTGGGTCAGCTGAACGGCGACACCAAAACGCTTCATGTCGCTGTCTACCACGGCGATGTCGGCGCAGACGACGGAATCCGGGCGGTGCGGCGGGTCGGCGGCGTGCTTGATCTCTGGGTCGAGGAACTGGCTCTTGCCGACGGCGACGGGCGCTTTTCCGAACTGGCGGGAAACCTGGCCGCGGCGGCGTTGGATAAGCCCCGGCCCCAGACTTCTCCCTCCCCGCCGGTGCCGGAACGGGCGTATCCCGCCGTTGCCGGATCGTCCGGATGGCCGGCGGCGGTCCGGGAGATGGACACGAAAGCGGACGAACTGCAGCGGTTCTGGGACGTCTTCGCGGAACGCGTGCGGGCGCTGCGGCCGGCGCCGGCTCCTGATCCTCCAAGGCGGAAGCCGGAGGATGGCTGCCCGTCGCCTTTCTGAACGGAGAAGCAGGCGGCTTCGGCTGAACTGATCAATATCCGATGGCGCAGCCGTCCTTTCTGTGATCAGAAGCTCCCTGCAGAACCCCGGAATCGTGATTGATCCAAATCGCTTGACCGCCGCCGTGCGGCGCGTCCGGGACTGCGACGACATGACCCATGCGGCTCAGATCGTCGAAGACATGGCCCGCATATCCGCGTTCCAGCCGCAATACGCCGTTATCCGGAAAACTGCGCGGACCGTCCAGCGCCTGCTGCGGATGCATTCCGTAGTCGGCGATGTTGGTGAGAATCCGCGCGTGCCCTGCCGCCTGATACTGTCCTCCCATGACGCCGAACGGCATGACCGTCTTGCCGTTCTTGCTCAGCATGGCGGGAATGATCGTGTGCAGAGGGCGTTTGCTTCCGGCCAGCTCGTTGGGATGTCCTTCTTCAAGCGTGAAACCGGCCCCGCGGTTCTGAAAATTCACGCCGAACTTTTCCGAAGCGATGCCTGATCCGAAACTGTGGAAAATCGAATAGATCATCGAAACCGCCGTCAAATCCTTATCGACGACGATGACCAGCACGGTTTCCCGATGCACGGATGACGTCTTTCGGCGCACGTCCGCGAGGGGCTTGCCGGGATCCACCAGAGCCGCCAGTTTTTCCGCAGTCTCAGCCGTCAGCATATGGTCCAGTCTTTCAGTGAAATCAGGATCCGCGATGAATCTGTCCCGGGCATCGTAGGCGAGTTTGACGGCTTCGGTTTCCAAGTGGGTGCGCTGAACGCCGAAGGGATCGTCCGGGGGCAGGTGAATGCGGTCCAGAATGTTGGCGAGAAGAACAGCCGCCGCGCCCTGCCCGTTCGGAGGATGCTCCAGAATATCAAACTTCCCGTAACTGCCCCGGACAGGCTCGACATAGACGCTTTCAGCCGCCGCGAAATCTTCAAGCGTGTGGCAGCCGCCATGGTCCCGCAGACAGCTGACCATGTCCGCGGCGACTTCGCCTTCGTAGAATCCCTTCCGGCCCAGCCGTAAAATTCTGCGGAGGACTTCCGCTTGGCCCGGGGCTCTGAACACCGCGCCGGGCTTCGGGGCTTCACCTTTGAAAAGGTAGTGCGCCCTGCCCGCGCCCTGAAGCGTTTCCGACGCGCGGCGCCAATCGAAGGACACTCGCGGAGCGACCGGCACCCCCTCTTCGGCATACCGGATGGATGGCGTCAGACTCGCCTCCAGTCCGAGCCGCCCCCAGTCTTCAGAGAGACGGCAAAAGGCGTCTACCGCTCCCGGCACGGTCACGGCTTGCGCGGACTTTTCAGGCACCTCTGTCAGTCCCCGGTCGCGCAGCAGGCGGCCTGAAGCCGCCGCCGGAGACCTGCCGGATCCGTTCAGGGCGATAATCCGGCCGTCCCCGGACGGGTGCAGCAGAACAAAACAGTCGCCTCCCAGACCGGCTGACTGCGGCTCGCACAGGCCGAGAAGAACAGCGGCGCCGATCGCCGCATCGACTGCATTTCCGCCGTCCTCAAGGATGCGTACGGCGATCCGCGCCGCCAAAGGATGCGAGGTCGCGCACATGCCGTTAACGGCGAAAACCGGCGAACGGCCGGGCAACTGGAAGTCACGCATCAATCACTGCGAAGTTGAACGTTCCCGAGATTCTCCCTGCCCGGATCCGTAGCGCTTTCAGGCTTGGTTTCATAGATGCGGGCCGCATGCCGTGAGCGGACGCCGCGCTGTCGGCAGAGATTGACGTTTTCGCTTGCACATCTGCCGATCAGCCGTCAGACATGCTGCCATGACGGTCAATGAGAAACCCCTGTCCGGCCAGGCTCTGAACACCGATTCCCATTCCGTGACGAGTTTCAGCAAAGAAGAACTGAACATAGTATTGGCCACTTACGGCAGAATGGTGGCCGAAGGCCTGTGGCGCGATTACGGCATCTCGCATCTTGCCCGGACAGCGGTCTTTTCGGTGTTCCGGCATTCCGCTGACTTTCCGCTTTACAGGATTGAGAAACAGCCTCACCTCCGGAGCCGGCGGGCCATGTATCAGATCGTCGGAATGGACGGCCGCATATTCCGTCGCGGCAACGATCTGCGGCAGGTCATGCGGTTTTTCGAAGCCGGAATGCTGCGCGTGGTGACCTGACCCGGCCGGCTCCCGCCGCTGATTCATTAGAGACCCTGGCTCAAGCCCGCGGCGGGCGCGCGAAGCCCAGAAACCCGGCCTCGCGGCGGTCCGCGATCCTCTGCCTGACCGCCTCGAACGGTTCGCTCAGCACCTGCATTCCATGCGCCGTCGCATGGATCAGTCTCCGGCCCTTATCCAGAATCCCGACATGCCCGTCCCAGAACGCGAAATCACCCGGTCCGGCATCGGACTCGGCGACGTCGCGATTCATCCATCGCCATTGCATGTCGGCATCCCGCGGGCAGCCGTGCCCGACCGCCTTGAGCACCATCTGAACCAAGCCGGAACAGTCGATTCCAAGCGGCCCGTTGCCGCCCCAAAGATACGGCAGCCCCAGAAACAAGCGGGCCAGGCCGGGGATATCGGAAGGCCGTCCGCTTTTGTCATAGACATGCGCAGCGGGCACAAAGCCGACGCCCGCGGCCTCAATGAATGACGGCGTCTCCTTCCTGACTTCCAGCCGGGCGCCGAAAGGATACCAGCCGCGCGGCGCGGTCTTGATATCCGGCCCCGGGTAGGACCAGGTTGACACGCACTTCACCCAGTGCGTGCGCGGCGCGCGCTCTCCGAGCGAAACGGATTTCACATAGCCCGCATACCCGTCCCTCTCCGACTGTCCGAAAGACCAGCCTGAACGGTCTTCCAGAACCCTGAATCTCTCGCCGAACAGAATCTGGCAGCTGATAGGACCGCCGGGCCGCGGGCAGAGATCCGCGACCGGTGCTCCGCACTGACGCCACTGCCCCTCCGTATAACGGTCGGCCGCGACCTGTCCCTTGAGCTCGGCCGCAGCGACCCTGCCGTTGGCCGGTGTCATCCGCGGATCTGTCATAGGTTCAGCGCCTCCGGCAGAGCCTCAAGAAGCGCCCTCGCCGCTTGACCGACCCCGCCTCTCGGCAGTCCGGGCTCTGACCGGTTCTGCCAGCAGTAAAGATCAAAGTGGGCCCAATGGCCGGGCCGCCGCACGAATCGGCTCAGAAAAAGGGCGGCGGTTATTGATCCCGCGAACCCGGTGTCAGACGCGTTCACGCAGTCGGCGATGTCCGATTCGAGCATGCTCTCGTAACCGCGCCAAAGCGGCATGCGCCAGACCGGATCACGCGCCCGGCGGGACGCCTGTTCGAGAATGCCGGCGAAACTGTCGTTGTCCGTGTAGAAAGGAACAATGGCCGGGCCCAGCGCTGTTCTGGCAGCGCCGGTCAGCGTGCCAAGAGTCACCAGCAGATCAGGCCGTTCCTCCTCAGCGCAGTTGATCGCATCAGCCAGCACCATGCGGCCCTCGGCGTCGGTGTTAGAGACTTCGACCGTGATGCCGGAGCGTGAATTCAGCACGTCTCCCGGCCGCATGGCGTTGCCCGACACGGCGTTTTCGACCGCCGGTATCAGCAGGCGCAGCCGGAGCGGAAGCTTCAGGCGCATGATCGTGCAGGCAAGACCTATGGCCACGGCTGCGCCGCCCATATCCTTCTTCATCAGCCCCATGGCGCGGCCGGGCTTGATGTTCAAACCGCCGGTGTCAAAACACACGCCCTTTCCGACCACCGTCAGTTTCGGTCCGTCGTTTCCCCATTGAAAATCCAGAAGACGCGGCCCGCGGCCTGCGGCGCCCACTGCGTGAATGAGCGGGAACGATCTCTCAAGATCATCGCCGTCCGTCACACGGAAACCGGCGTTGTTCGCGTCCGCCAAGGCGGCAACGCGGGATTCCAACTCGGCCGGACCGAGACCGGACGCCGGCGCGTTGATAAGATCGCGCGCCATGAATTCACCGGCCGCGACAGCTGTCAGGCGTTCCCGGTCGCAGCCTTCGGGAAGCGCCAGCCTCGCGCCGCAGCCTTTGCGCTCCGAGAAGCGGTCGAACCGGTACTGCGCGAACAATGAAGCCAATGCCGCTTCATCCCGCTCCTCGGATGTGAGACCCGCTTCCAGACGATAGCTGCCGGTTTCGAGTTTCTGCAACACGCCGGCGAGGAAAAACCTCGGGACAGGAAGGTCGCCTCCGCGCGGATCGCCGGCCAGGACCGCCGCCAGATTTCCGGATGCGTCCGGAACTTTGAGCACCTGACCGGCCCTGCCGCTGAAACCGGTCGAACGCGCCCAGTTGGCGGCCAGACTTCCTGCAGTCTCATTCAAGTCCGCCAGATCAGACCGGCGCACCAAATGAATGGGCACCGTTTTTTCGCCTTCAGGCGCGAATTCCGGCAATGCCGACACGGATCAGATCCTGACCGTTATCCGGAATTCAACCGCCGCGCAGAATTCTGCGGCCGACGAGTTCCGCGATCTGCACCGCATTCAGCGCCGCGCCCTTGCGGAGATTGTCGGACACGCACCACAGATTCAACCCGTTCGCGACTGTCGGATCGTCGCGGATGCGGCTGATATAGGTCGCGGACTCGCCGACACTGTCCTTCGGAGTGGCGTATCCGCCGTTCCGGGGCTCATCGATCACCATCAACCCCGGCGCCGCGCGAAGAATTCCGCGCGCCTCATCCGCTCCCAGCGGCTCTTCAAATTCGATATTGACCGCTTCGGAATGGCCGACAAAGACCGGCACCCGGACACATGTCGCGGTGACTTCGATCGACGGATCAACAATCCGCTTGGTTTCGATCGCCATTTTCCATTCTTCCCGCGTCGAACCGTCGTCGAGGAAGCGGTCGATGTGCGGAATCACATTGAAGGCTATCCGCGTGGGATAGACTTCGGGTTCGAGTTCATCACCCACCGTATACATGGAACGTGTCTGTTCCCAGAGCTCGTCCATAGCGGCTTTTCCGGATCCCGACACTGACTGATAAGTTGACACGACAACCCGCCGGATCCGCGCGCGGGCATGCAACGGCGCCAGCACCACCACCATCTGCGCGGTCGAACAATTCGGGTTGGCGATGATGTTGCGGTTACGGACCTGTTCCACCGCATCAGGATTGACTTCGGGGACAATGAGCGGAATTTCCGGATCGTAGCGGAAAAACGACGAGTTGTCGATGACGATGCAGCCGTTGTCGGCCGCCTGCGGCGCGAACTCCTGCGCCGGACCCGATCCGGCGGCGAAGAGCGCGATATCCCATCCGTCAAAATCAAACTGTTCCAAATCATCGGCCACGACCGTGCGCTGGCCGAAATCGACTTCGGCGCCCAGCGACCGGCTGGAGGCGAGAACTGCGATCTCCCTCACCGGGAAACGCCTCTCCGCCAGAATCTTGATCATTTCCCGCCCGACGTTGCCGGTCGCGCCGACGACCGCGACTCTGTAACTCACGGCTTGTGTTTCCGGTTGCGACGGCGAACGTCTGCCGCCGCAATCCGAGAGATTTCAAAGGGAACTGCATACATAGGCGCACTGACCTTCTTCTAATGGCAGCGTGAGCCAGGCTGCGGAAACTTATTCCACGCCATTCGGCTCAGGCAAGACAGTCGAGCCGCATGGCCTGTCACTGTCAAACGGCCGGATCAGAAAAGACGTATGCCGAAAGACTCGGTATACGGGCCGGCCAGCGGCATTTTGACAACAATGCAACATGAGCGCAACAGCAGCTTTCCAAGCCTTTAAAAACGCCGGAATGATCCCGGCGCCTCAGCGATGCTTCCGGCCTAAAACGCTGGTCATCTTCATGCCGGGAAGCCTTTCACATGTTCTTGATCAGAAGACACGATCTACGTGCATGCCGCCGGCGTTGACCGCCGGTTCAGAAACGACCGTCTAGGCCTCCACGTAATCGACAGGTTTCTGGATAATCATGCGGTGCGGCGAGTCGTCTTCCAAGCAGCCGGACGGCTGCACCGGGCGGTTCATCATTCGCTTTATGATAATGGTTACGAAGACGAAAAAACGAAGGGATGATGTTAATTTTGGGCAATCAAGTATATAATCACCCTTAGAAACGAGAGGGGAGAGCCGAAGCTCTCCCCATATTCGTCTGGCAGCCTTTCTTGGAAGACTGCCTTACTGTAGTGTAACTGTAAGCAGTTACTACGGTTGTTGCCGCTGCTCTCCAAAACAGCGACAAATACTTACATAGGTTCGGCGTACAAGTCAACATATTCTTGCGACCGCGACTGTCGGAGGACTTTGGATGAAGATAGGATGGGGAATCGATGTCGGCGTTGCCAGCCTCGGCTTCGCAGTCATCGAGCTGGATTCGGCGAATCGCCCGGCACAGCTGATAGACGGTGTTGCGCTCGTCTATCCCGCGCCCACAGGCGGGGCGGAGCGGACGCGCCATAAGTCCATGCGGACGCAATACCGGCGCCGCGCCAAGCGGGTAAAGGCGCTGCGCGCGGAACTCGTTCGCCTGCTCAACCTCGGTCCCGGCTTCTCCGACAGCCCCTCGAAGCGCAATAATTCGCGGGTCCGTCTGAGGGCGAAGGGACTGAAAGATCGCCTGAGAGCCGGTGATCTGGCCCGCGCCATCCTGCATATTGCGAAAAACCGGGGCCAACGCTTGACGCGGGGCCTCAAGGAAAACTCCGAGGCCGGACAGCAAGGGAAAAACGACAACGACCGCAAGAAGATGGCGGAAACGGCGAACGAAACCAAAAGTAAGCTCGCCGAACTCGGTAAAGAACTGGAACTGGATAGCGATGCCCACCCCTCGCAACTGCTGATGCGCGATGCCGGGGACACGGGCCGGACACGGTTGTCAAAAGACCGCGAGGGTATGCCGGTCTTCACCCGCGCCATGGTGCGAAAAGAACTGAAAGCCTTGCTGAAAGCCCAGCAGCCGTATCACCAGGCGCTGACGAACGAAGATTGCGAAAAGCTCAGTAACATGGTGTTTTGGGAAGCAGAGCCGAAAGCGCCGCCTGTCGGCAAATGCCGTTACGGCGTCCGCGATGCCGACGGCGAGGTCGAAACCCGGTTGCCGCGCGGCAGCGACCTTTTCCAGCGCAAGCGCGTCTATGAAGAAGTGAACAATCTGCGCCTGATATCGTCACGCACGGCCGCGGATCAGCCCTTGGACATGGCGCAGCGCGACCGCCTCGCCTCCCTGCTGCTCGACGGGAAGGACTTGACGGCTGCGGCAGTGCGCAAAACGCTGGGTTTGGGGCGCGATGCGCTGGCCGACATGACCAGCCTGGATATCCGCCGCAAGGGCAGAAAGACAACCGGCGAACTCAAGGGCCATCCGCTTGCCGCCGCCATGAGCAAAGCGGATGCGCTCGAACAATGGCGGGGTTTCGACGAGGACCAGCGTGAGAAGATTGCAGATATTGTCCGCACCGAAGACGAACAGGAGGTGTTGAGCACAGAATTAAAAGCGCTCGGCCTACCGCCGGACGCCATTCAAGCGCTTTCGGATGCGCGCCTGCCCGCTGCCTATTCCGCCGCCGGTGAGACAGCGACCCGTAAGCTGCTGGCGGAACTTGAAGCCGAGGTTATCACGCACTACGAAGCGGAACAGCAGGCCGGACTCGAATCTCCTGATCGGGAGCCGCCAAACCTCGACCAGCTACCTTATTACGGTGAAGTCCTGCAAGGGTGGTGCGTCGGCGGGAGCGCCGCCCCCGGAGACGCGGACGAAGCCCGCCTCGGCCGCATTCCGAATCCGGTCGTTCATGTGGCGCTCAACCAGCTACGCAAGACCGCCAACAATTATCTGAAACTCTATGGCAAGCCTGCAAAAATTTGCATCGAACTGGCCCGCGACCTGAACAAAAGCGCCGAGGAACGCGAGAACGCCGAAAAGGAGAATCTCAAAAATCGCAAGGAGAACGAATCGCACATCGAAGCTCTGGGCGCCCATAAGCGGAAACTTAAGCCAGAAGACTTGAAACGAATGAGACTCCATAGAATGCAGGACGGAGAATGCCTGTACACGGGAGAATCGATCTGCATGGAGCACCTCTTCGATGGGTCGGTTGAGATCGATCATATCCTGCCATACGCTACAACCGGAGACGACGGCATCGCCAATCTGGCTTTGGCATTCAAGGAGGCCAATCAGTTCAAACGCAAGCGGCCTCCTTTCGAGGCATTCAGCAGCGGATATAAGGGCAAAGAATATGCGCATATCCTCAAGCGCGCAAAGAAACGCGGCGGCGGCGTATATTGGCGTTTCAAAGAAGACGCAATGGAGTGTTACAAAAACCAAGACGAATTCGAACGCCGGTTCCTCAACGATACACGCTATATCGCAAGAATGGCGGCGCGTTATCTGTCTTGCGTTTGCACCGACCCTAACGGCATCATCAGCCTGAACGGCAGAATTACATCGAACCTCCGTTATTTATGGGGCCTCCATACTGTGATCCGGGACATAATGGTGGATGAGGAACGTCTCGACACCGCTGATATACAACCTCCCAAGGACGGCGAAAATCTTGCAGAAAGGCAAGCGAGACTCAAACGCGCCGACAAAGTGCGCTGGGACCACCGACACCACTTGCTGGACGCGATCGTTGCCGCCTGCACAACCAAAAGCGATGTACAGCGCCTCCAGACGCTGGCGGCGCGCAACACAGATGGCGAAAGCGCCAGCGACATTCTGGCCCAAATTCGCTACGCCGAAACGCATTTCGATAGCGTCGGGATGTGCTGGCAAGACGGGTTTCGGGGAGCAGTAAAAGCCTTTATGGAAGGCCGGAGGTCCGAGGGTGTGTCAGGTAAACCGCCCGCCACCGCCGTGGTGGTGAAGGCCGATCACGATCCGCGAGGCCAACTGCACAAGGCGACGAATTATGGTCTGATATGCGAAGTGCCGGGCAAACCCGGTCAATATGTTGCCCGGGACCATGTCTCGATTTCCGAGGGCTTGAACGCAAAGAAGATAGCAGAGCTTGGCGTACCCGATAATGTAATCCAGCAGGTGGAACGGGCGAAAGAGCAGGGCGCACGCTTCTGGTGGGGCGGCCACGACCCCGTGTCCTCCCTGCGGAACAATCTGGCCCGCGACCTGGAGAAGATGCGCGCAAGGCTTCTCGAGCTGATGGAAAGCGCACCGCCCGAGGATCTGGAAAAGGCCCGCACGGACAGAGGGCGGAAAAAAGCGCGGGCAGAGTGGGCGAAGAAAGAATATATCAAGGAGACCGGCCGTCGCCGTTTCATGCGGATCCAGGTTGTTTCCCTGCGCGTTCTCAAAGGCCCGCTGGATCATGGCAAGAAACCCAGGCAGGCTAATCCTGGCGGAGGAAACGACCGGCTGGTCTATTTCGTCGATAGCAACGGGAAGCGGAATATCGAGGTTGTTTCGACCTTGGACGCTAACACACCGAGCTTCAGGGAGCGTTGGCGACGGGAGGGCGAACGCCTACTGTTCGTCCTCAGGAAGAACGATCTGATAGAGATGGTGGCGGACCCGAAGGACCTTGCCTCGCGGCGATGCATCTACCGCACGGTCTCTTTCTCTGTCACCGCTTCCGGGGGCCCCGACCTGGAGTTGGTGCCGGTTGAGGAGGCACGGACGGCCAGGCCGCCGAAGCATGTGAGAATTGCGAGCGTTGCAGCTTTCAATAACCGCAGGCCGGAGATGATCCTGCTTGATCCAACCGGCCGCGAGCGCTGGCGCAGCCCGCGCCTCAACTGACGATGTGGCGCGTCGTCGATATCGCCGACGACAACAGGGTTCTTTCCCTGTCGAGGGGCAGCCTGAAGGTTTCCGGCGACGGCGATGAACTCGGCCGGGTACCGCTGTCGGACATCCAGTGTGTTCTGGTGCATGGCCACGGCGCGATGCTGTCCCTGTCGGCAGTCGCGGCCTTGGCCGATAACGGGATTCCGCTGGTGCTCTGCAACCGCAGCCATGCGCCGGTGGCCCTATCCTTGCCGGTGTCGGGAAACTTCGAGCAGGCGGCGCGGCTGACGGCGCAGGCGGCGTTGTCCCTGCCCAAACGCAAACAACTCTGGCGGCGGCTGGTGATGGAAAAAATCGTGGCTCAGGCGCGCGCACTCGAAATTGCAGGACATCCCGACCACGACGGACTTGCCCGGTTGGCAAAGTCGGTGCGATCCGGCGACCCGGACAATCTGGAAGCTCGCGCCGCGCGCTTCTACTGGCGGAGGTTGATGGGCGACGACTTCAGGCGCGACCCGGACGGCGACGGGCTGAACGCGCATCTGAATTACGGTTATGCGGTCGTGCGCGCCGCCATGGCCCGCGCCGTCGTCGGGGCCGGTCTTGCGCCAGGGTTGGGTTTGCACCACCGCAGCCGTTTGAACGCCTTTCAGTTGGTCGATGATCTGATGGAGCCTTTCCGTCCCCTCGTGGATCATGCGGTCTGGCGCAATCGGGAGGACTGGACCGGAGAGGTCGAAACGGAAGCCAAGAAGGAACTGGCGCAGGTCGTCAACGGCGCAATAGCGACGGCGGCGGGATCGAGTCCCGTATCACGGGTCATGTCCATGTTGACCCACTCGCTGGCCGAACTCTGCACGGGGCAAGCAAAGGATTTGGCATGGCCGCTCGATTGGGGCCTCACAGCACAGCCCGAGTTCAACTTTGCCGACGGCTCGTGAACGCAGGCTGGTCCGGCGCCGTATGCGCGGGCGCACGGGCGTCTGGATGGAGGCCGTTTCCGGTTACAGGGCGATGTGGCTTGTGGTGTGTTTCGACCTGCCAGTAGGCGAACCGAAAGAGCGGCGCGACGCAACCCGTTTCCGCCACCGCCTGCTGGAGGACGGGTTCGCGATGAAGCAATGGTCGGTCTATACCCGCTACTTCGTCACGCGCGCTCAGGCGGACGCCGCTGCCGACCGGATCGGCGGCCATGTGCCGCCCATGGGAAAGGTCTCAATCATGTTCATCACCGACAAGCAATACGGGATGGTGCGCAATTTCGAGGGCCGGGCTCCCGCCGAGACGGAGAAAAAACCCGACCAATTGGCTCTGTTCTGATGGCTCCAAACGCGAATCATTCGTCTGGAAAGGGCGCCAACCCGTTGATTTTCAACGGGTTGGCCAAGAAAGACTGTAGCCAATACTGTTTTGGAGAGCAACTACAGCAAGTGACCGCCAGGACGACCGCGGACACGGACTGTAGCCAATACTGTTTTGGAGAGCAACTACAGCGCGTCTCGGCCGGCTTGCGCAGAATCCGGTACTGTAGCCAATACTGTTTTGGAGAGCAACTACAGCGCGTGAAAGAAGGACCGCTCGGTGATCCCGACTGTAGCCAATACTGTTTTGGAGAGCAACTACAGCACAACCCCTGCAACCCCTATACAACCCCTGACTGTAGCCAATACTGTTTTGGAGAGCAACTACAGCGCAAGTTGCGGGCCCGGCTGGACTCCAATGACTGTAGCCAATACTGTTTTGGAGAGCAACTACAGCTGACGCCTACGCCGCAGGCCAGCAAGACGAACTGTAGCCAATACTGTTTTGGAGAGCAACTACAGCACGGGCCATGTCAACAACATCCGGCAAACGACTGTAGCCAATACTGTTTTGGAGAGCAACTACAGCGCTGGTCGGTAGGGTAGGGTGGTCACGTAGACTGTAGCCAATACTGTTTTGGAGAGCAACTACAGCGGCGGAGAACCGGATTGCTTCGCCGAGCGTACTGTAGCCAATACTGTTTTGGAGAGCAACTACAGCTGGAGTCCCAGAAGCCGAGCGCGGGGGCCGACTGTAGCCAATACTGTTTTGGAGAGCAACTACAGCGTCAAGCGTGTTCTTTGACTACATTCGCGGACTGTAGCCAATACTGTTTTGGAGAGCAACTACAGCGCGCGGCGCGATCCGGCGGCGGAGGCGTGGACTGTAGCCAATACTGTTTTGGAGAGCAACTACAGCACGCGCCGGCTGCCAATTGGGCGCTCCGAGACTGTAGCCAATACTGTTTTGGAGAGCAACTACAGCACCGAGCGCAGGCTGGCGCCGCTGATCGACACTGTAGCCAATACTGTTTTGGAGAGCAACTACAGCGCTCCGGCAGCCCCGGGCGGAGACGGTCATACTGTAGCCAATACTGTTTTGGAGAGCAACTACAGCGGTCATAAAAGCCTCGTAGGCGTCGGGGTCACTGTAGCCAATACTGTTTTGGAGAGCAACTACAGCCATTGGATGGGTATAATGGTGAGTTGGGTCACTGTAGCCAATACTGTTTTGGAGAGCAACTACAGCGTTGCGGGGTGCCTGCGGGGTGCCTGTTTGACTGTAGCCAATACTGTTTTGGAGAGCAACTACAGCGGCAGTCAGCCTCGCGCCGGACAGGCAGTGACTGTAGCCAATACTGTTTTGGAGAGCAACTACAGCCCGACATAGAGGCTTGCCGGCAGCACAAGGACTGTAGCCAATACTGTTTTGGAGAGCAACTACAGCACTATGAAGTTCGACTCGCCGGAAGGCGAGACTGTAGCCAATACTGTTTTGGAGAGCAACTACAGCGCAAGGCTGCTTGCAAGCCCGCTTGAAACTGGAATCGGTGTTCATGAACGCCTGCAGCATGAAGGGAATCAGGTCAGCGACACTCTCCTTCTAGCCGTAGGCGCGTCGGTAGATTTTGGTATAGTCGTTGAGCGCGGCCTTGAGGCTCAGACTGACAGTGAGTGCGATCTTTACGGCCTAGCGGTCCGGCAGCTTGTCGAGTTTCAGAGTAAAGTATTCAGCGGCAATTAGGATTACAGCCGGAACGGCAGGATGCGGAGTGGAAGTTCATCGGCTGCTGCACCACTTTTCCTGAAAATTTCAGAAATAATCGAGAACAAGCGTACGGGTTGAGACAGGTAGGTCTGACTCGGTGATCTCCGTTTCGCAGTCGCATACGAAATCCACCGTTTCCTCCGGAAAGTGTTTCAGGAACTCGGAAAGAAAATGCATATTTCCGGGTTTCCATCGCAGTGTCCTGAAATGCATCGGGATCACCAGTTTCGGCGTGATGATTCCGACGACGCGCACCAGTTCCTCAAGTGAGATCACCGGAAATCCGCCCGCGTGGCTGATCAACACATCCACACCTTTGAAAAATGCCAGCTGCTCTTCGGAAAAGTCGTTTCCCATATCGCCCATATGGCCGATCTCAATCCTGTCCATAGCAAAGCGGTACATCGCATTCTGGTCAGGATGGCCGCTCGGATGATCGAGATGTTCCATCGCTTCAATCGCGCGGATTTCCACTCCTCTCGCCTCTGTCACGCCTCCGTTCAGCGCGACGTCAAGCGCATCAACGACCATGGAACCTTCCCGTTTCGGCACCAGATGATCGTTGTCATGGAAATCATCGCTGCTGCTTGACTTAATGACAATGTCCGCAGGATCCGGAAAGGGTTTATAGCCTGCTTTAGCCGGATCATACGGATCCGTCACAATGCGGATCCCGAAAGAATTTTCAAAGGCGAAGCTCGCCTGTCCGTACCACTTGATTTTCATTTTCCGCTCTTGCCGGCTCCTGATCGTCCTCTGCCGATCTGCATTCCCGACTGACGCTCGGATCAGCGCACCGAACAGTCAGCGGCGTCATTTCGGCAACCGGACCTCAATAGCACTGTCAGACGCAGACTCAACTTTTTTAATTGTCAGCGACAGATCTGCCTTCGAAAATATGTGTCCGGAAACTCACATTCGGCGTCATAGAGTCGGCTCCATGTAACCGCTGGCATTCATGGACAGCCATTCAAGACAGTGCACGGCGTCATCCTGATGTCCGAAGATCTATCTGCGCACCAGCGGCGGAACTTGTTGAAACAGTACTGACCCATGGGCTGATTTAATTCCTCGCAGGCGCGAATCTGATTGATGTCTGTTGACAATGACCCCATGGTCCGAACGCCGGGCTGGCATCAACGCACCCGTGTCGTGAACGAACAGGCTGATCCATTCGATTTCGCAGCACTGCACAGCTCCGGACGCGTCTAAGAATTTGTCCCGTAATGCAGTATGCAGGTCCGCTTAAACCGCGATCTACCAATGAAGCGATGCATTTCAGAGTTTAATCGGCGATTCTATATTTGGCATGCGAAATTAACTGCAGGAACAGGCCCCAAGCTTGCGTTGAGACTCAAGGTGGCACGGAATCGTCTTAAAACCGCGTTCGGAGACGCAGCGGGACCAAGGCACCGTGCGATGAAATCACTTTCCCAGCCACTTCACAGCCGAAGGCCACCGCCTCGTCCAATTCAACTCCTCTCATCGAACAAGCCAGAAAACCCGCATTGAAACTGTCTCCCGCTGCAGTCGTGTCCACTGGTTTATCAATGGGATCAGGGACAAATTGAACCCCATCTTCGGCGGTGCGCGCGAGCACAGGCCCGTATCCGTCCTTGACGACGACAGTCTTCGGCCCCACCGCCATATAGCGCCGCGCGGTCGCGTCCGCGCTTTCATCCCCGAACAGCGCGGCCTCATCTTCAAAGGAGGGCAAAACAATGTCTGACGCCTTGGCGCCTTCAGTGATCCAATGACGGGTCTCACCGGAAGTCGCCCACAACCGGGGTCTGATGTTGGGATCAAACGCGATGGTCACGCCTGCCTCGCGCCCGGACGCAAGAATGCCAAGGAGGCGCAAACGGCCCGCCTCAGGCAAAATCGCAAGGGTAATCCCCGAGAAATACGCCATGTCTCCTGACTTGACGCCGGGAAGGCAATGAAGATCATCCGCAAGCGTCCGGGCGGCAGAGTCGTTCCGCCAATAGGAAAAGCTGCGTTCTCCGGAATCGAGTGAAATCACATACAAGCCAATGGTTTTCTTCTTCCGGACCCTGACTTCAGGCTGAACGCCGGCGTCCGCCATGAACCGCAGCATCTGCATTGAAAGGCGATCATCGCCGACCGCGGTCAGATAGGCGACTTCCAAACCGGACCGCACGACTTTCCGGACGTACCAAGCAGTGTTGAACGTATCTCCCGCAAAGCCCATTTTGTACCGCCCGTCAGGACAGGCTGCCAACTCGATCATGCATTCGCCTATGGCAAGAAACCGGCTCACAAGCATCTCCCGCCGTGCGGCTTACAGCCGCCTGCGGCGCAGCTGGGCCGCAAACCGGAAGATGACGCGGTTTTGATCGGTAACCGGCAGCGTTCCTTTGTCATTCTGCCCGTCTTGCCTGCGGCGCCGCTCTGGCGCTCTTTAAAGCTGATTATGGCGGCGAATCACCGGAAGCGCAACTTCATTCGTCAACAAGACTTGGCAGTCTGTCATTGTATACTGATATATGGAGTGAAACAGACACGCCCGGTATTCTATGGGGGATTCTATATCGCCGATTAAACTCCGAAATGCATCGCTTTATTCGCAGACCGCGATTGAGGCGGATCTACATGCCATATGCGGATCAAGCGGGTGCGATACTCTCTCATATGAATCAAACCAAGGATAATTCCATAAGGAGTTGTCCACAGGGGGTGCTATGATGAAACGGGAGAGAATCGCATGCCGTCAGGCTTTAAGTGCCTGACCGGGTTTGACCGTTGCCGGCTTCAGACGCTGAAGAAAAGCGGTTTCCCGCAGAGAGCCGTCGCGGCGGAGATCGGCTGCCCGCAGTCGACGGCAGGCCGCGGACCCGCCCGCGACACCGGGCTGCGGGGCTGCCGCTGGGCGCAGCAGCCATCCGAAGCCCGGCGGCGGGAGGCCTCGTCGGTTCCCCGCAGGATGCCGCCGATGCGCCAGGGATCATCGGGGAATGTCTGATGTTCGGACAGGCCCGCGGCAGACTTCGGGCCGCTCAGCGGAAGCGGGGATCATGACGGTGAGTCCGACATGGATTCACCGTTGCGTCCATGCGGACCGGGCGGCGGGTAGAAGCCTGTTCCGCCGTCTCCTCCGGCGGGGGCGGAAGCGGAACCGCCGGGGCCGCGACGGCTCCGGTCGGGGCGTGATTCCGGGCCGGAGGGACATATCCGAGCGTCCTGCGATCGTCGAGGAGAAGACCCGGGCGGGAGACCGGCAAGCGGACACGGTCATCGGCGTCCGGCGCCGGGGAGCTCTGGTTCCGCTTGTCGACCGGGCGGTGATGATTCACTTCGCTTCAACGGGTTGAAAGAAGGACGTCGTCTCTGGTCGGAACCGCGGTCATCGAGCATCTGCGGTCGGTGTCCGGCATGACGCATGTGATCACGGCTGATGACGGCAAGGAATTCGCCGGACATGCGGAGGTTTACCGGGCTCTCGGCACCGACTTTATACTTCGCCCGCCCGTACCGTTCACAGCAGCGGGGGTGAGCGGGCATACGAACGGCTTGGCAGGGAACAGCTTCCGAAACCGACGGACTTCCGGACGGCAGCTGCGGCGAGGTCCGAAGGGTGCGGAACGCGCTCAATGACCGCCCCCGCCGCTGCCTGGGCTGCCGGACCCCGGCGGAGGCTTTCCGCGAGGCTCTGGAAGCCGGGCAGGGGCGTCCTTGAAAAATTTCCGGCCCCGGGCGGCGGCTCGGACTGCCCTCCCCCCGGCTGGATCCCGCCGGATTCCCGCTCTTCTAACGACCGGCGGCGGTCGGAAGCGTATTTGCCGGGCGCTTGCCGCATCTGCTGCAGCTTGATTCTGACAGAGAGCCGCCGGCTGAACACGGTGATACATTTCATAGTTGTACGGGCGGTGCGTCAAAGCGGCGATCCCATATTTTGAAAAAGCAGGAAAGGGCCGTGTCGTTCTGACGTCTTCAATCACTGGTTCGGTTGCCGGGTTTCCCGGCTGGGCGCATTACGGCGCGTCCAAAGCCGGCCAATTGGGCTTTCTGAAGACCGCCGCGATGGAGCTGTCGCGCTATAATACGACGATCAATGCGGTCATGCCCGGCAACATCTACACCGAGGGCCTACAGGACTTCAGGCAAGAGTATCTGGATACAATGGCCGCTTCGATTCCGCTGAAGCGCCTGGGTGACGTGGAAGACATTGGCAACGCGGCGCTGTTCTTTGCCTCAGACGAGGCGGGCTACATCACCGGTCAACAGATCGTTGTTGACGGCGGGCAAATCATACCGGAGTCGTTGGAAGCAATCGAATAAATCTAAAGAAGGAGAGAGCACAATGAACGGCTCAGAAATGCCGCTGGAAGAACTGTTGAGCCGTCTGAATGGGTTGGCAAATGATGCGTTGACACTTTGGGATCTGCCAGAAGGTGCTTCAGCCCGCCTCATCAATTTTTCTGAGAACGCGACATATCTGGTTGAAGCGCCCGGCGTGAGCTGCCGATCTGTCCTGCGTGTCCACCGTGAGGACTATCACACCCGCCGCGCGATCGAATGCGAATTAGCCTGGATTGATGCATTGGGCTCAGACGGTGCGGTGACGACCCCTGGATACTACACAGGCAAAGACGGTTCGGCCATACAGAAGGCAAAAGCCTCAAGGTTATCCAAGCCGCGTTTTATGGTTCTGTTCCATTTTGTCGAGGGCGATGCTCCGGATGAAAACGGAGATATCAGCGCTGGCTTCGAAGAGCTGGGAGCAATGGCTGCCCGATGCCATAACCACGCGATGACTTGGTCCAAGCCCGAGCCGTTCGAGCGGTTGACCTGGGACGTCGAAGCCGTGTTCGGTGCAAATCCGACATGGGGAAACTGGCGTGATGCGCCTGAGGTCACCCCAGAGCTCGGCGCCGTTCTGGAACAGGTCGAGGCGACCATCCGCGCTCGGCTTGACGCCTACGGCAAAGGGACGGACAGGTACAATCTTATCCATGCTGATATGCGGTTGGCCAATCTCCTGGTGGACGACAGCGGCACACGTCTGATCGATTTTGACGACTGTGGATATGGCTGGTACATGTACGATTTCGCGGCCGCTATCAGCTTTATCGAGGACGACCCTCGCATTCCCGCCTGTAAGTCGGCTTGGATTAAAGGCTATCAGCCGGTACGCCCCCTGAGTGAGGTCGACCTCGCCGAGATAGACACGTTCGTCATGCTCCGCCGCATGGCGCTGCTGGCTTGGATCGGCAGCCATATCGAAGCGCCGGAACCACAGGCGCTTGCGGCCGGATTCGCAGCGACCACAGCGCGACTGGGCCGTGAATGGATGGATCGGCTGGCATGAGTTGGAAAACCGCCTATCGAAGCTTCTACTATGAAAGGACCGAAGAGCCGGACGACATCACGCTTGATCCGGGAACCACGGCTCTGTAGGTAATCGGCATACAAAACACGTATCTCGAAGTGTCGGATGACCCGGAAGAGGCACGGCGTTGGCAGCCATTCTTTAACCGGATGAATTCCGCCATTGTCTCCAATACAGCAGACCTGATCGCTTGGGATCACGACACGGGCGTAGAAGTCATGTTCGCCCGCATCGCTTGCCAGAAAACCGATGGCCGGGATCGTTGAGCCAGAAGAGGCCCGGGTTCAACTACCTGCTGCTGCCGAAAGACCGTGAAGATAGTCAGATCGTCCCCAAGCTTGGGCCAGTGGGCGATGAGATCGTCGTCACTAAAACCACCGACAGCGCTCTGACCGGTACGAACCTGCGCTTGATGCTTTCAAACATGGGGATACGCGACGTCGTCACCGCCATCTTTACGGATCAATGCGTCAGCTCGACCGTTCGCTCGCTTTGCGACAAGAGCTTTGGCGTTCTTGTGGTAGAAAACTGCTGCGCCACAGCCGCGGAAACTTTGCACCGGCACGAGCTGGAAATCATCAACATGATCTATCGCCACGTCGTTGGGGCGGCAGATGTGAAGTCATTTGTTGATTGACCGGAACCTCATTTGCTGTCAGGCCTGTTAACCATTTGATTTCATTGATGAAAAAGTGCTGTCGGCACGAGAACGCGGCCTTTGCTCCGATAATGAAATGCGGCGTTTTTATCATCAAACCCTATTGAAAAAGGGCTTCCGGCCATGTGCCATGGCTAAGAAGTTTCTTATGAGAGAAAACCTCCGCATGAGGCAGATACAATCGCTTTCAATATCAGACGCACGCCGAATCAAACAGGAAAGCCTGCTGTTCATTTACTGCAGGCTTGGCGCGAAGGCGAGCGGGTCCGTCTGTCCTCACCCAGCCGACTGAACCGCAGCGGCGGGCATTCAAACTCCCGGAAGTCGATCTGAAAAATCGTTCCCATAAACGTGACGGTTTGAATTCACTTTCCTGACGCTGAAAACAAAATAAAAACAATATATTGACGGATAAAACCGGATTGATTTTTCTATGAAGTCACGGCTAAGGCCAAGCTGGCGGCGAGCTGTTTTTATCGGTTCGAAAAATCGCCAGCGCGTCATGCCGTCCGGCAGATCCCCATGAGCGAGGCGCATGATCGCACTCTTACCTTGAACTTGCGAGATTCCTGCGATTTTGGCGGTCATGAAGCGCAATGAACTTTGGTTTGTCGTCGGACAGGGCTGCAACTCTTCCGGCGGCTCTTTCGTTTTGAAGACCGTGTAGCCCCTTGAGCCGGCACGGAACAGATACGTAATCCGGATTAAATCCGGACTGATTCCGAGGGAGGGGCCAGCATCGCATAAGGTATGGAAATTATTGGTCGGAGTGAGAGGATTCGAACCTCCGGCCCCTGCCTCCCGAAGACAGTGCTCTACCAGACTGAGCTACACTCCGGCCGTGCGGCTGGCGGATATTCCGACCGGGATGTCTTGTCAAATATCCGCCGCGGCCGGATCGGATTTCTGCTTTCTTCTTCACGCGGCGGGAATGCCGCACAGCGGATGCCCGGCATGCGCTGACGCATTACCCCAGATTCATCCCGCGCAGAAACCGATGGAACCCGAATTGTCTTGAACATTTGATTATCAACAGCCTCCGTGCGGCGGCGATTTTCAAACCGATTCCTCTAAATTGGTGACAATGGAATCTCCGACTTCAGATGTCGTCGATGGAACCGCGCCTTCGGACTGAAGGAGGTCGGCGGTCCGTATTCCGCTGGCCAGCGTCTGTTCGACGGCGGTTTCAAGACGCCGCGCCTCATCACCAAGATCGAAGCTGTAGCGCAGCGCCATGGCGAATGACAAAATCGTTGCGCAGGGATTGGCGGCTCCCTGACCAGCGATGTCAGGCGCAGAACCGTGCACCGGCTCGTAAAGGGCCTTCGGCCTGCCGCTGCCGGCTGCCCCGCCCAATGACGCAGACGGCAGCATGCCGAGAGACCCGGTCAGCATGGCAGCCGCATCTGAAAGTATGTCCCCGAACAGATTATCGGTGACAATCACATCAAATTGCCGCGGCCAGCGCACCAGCTGCATGGCCCCGGCATCCGCATACATGTGCGAAAGCTCAATATCCGGATATTCGTTGTCTCTGACCCATTGCACTTCATCGCGCCACAATACGCCGGATTCCATGACGTTGGCTTTTTCCATGGAACACACTTTTCCGCTGCGCCGCTTCGCGAGTTCGAACGCTGTCCGCGCCACGCGGCGGATTTCATCAGTCGTATACCGCTGTGTATTGACTCCGATCCGTCCGCCGCCGCCGTCGCCGGTGATACCGCGGGGTTCGCCGAAATAGACGCCCGAAGTGAGTTCGCGGACAATCATGATGTCCAGTCCGGTCACGACCTCGCGTTTCAGGGATGAAAAATCCGCGAGGGCGTCAAAACAAATGGCAGGGCGGAGATTTGCGAACAGATCAAGCTCTTTGCGCAGGCGCAGCAATCCTCGCTCAGGCTTCACGCTGAAATCCAGATTGTCGTAGGCCGGCGCACCGGCCGCCCCCAGCAGAACGGCGTCCGCGAGCCGCGCCCGCTCCAGTGTGTCGTCATGAAGAGGTGTGCCGTGCACATCGTAAGCTGCCCCGCCCACGAGATCTTCAATCACTTCAAATCCGATGCCTGTGTTTCGATTGAACCAGTCAATCACTTTTCTGACTTCGGCCATCACTTCAGGGCCGATTCCATCGCCCGCAAGCATCAACAGATTATACATCGTCATCTCCAGACATCAGATTCACGCTCGCCAGGCAGTTCAGCGGCGGCCCGCAAATCACCTGATTGAAAGGGGATTATAAGGAATAGTCTTGCTGACAGACAAGACGCACCGTTCCCGAAAGGCGCGGTCGGCCCGGCTCCAGTCGATCTGTCCGGGATTTCTGCGATTGGATCGCAATTGTTTCGGCTGCCAGCTGACATCCTCGCCCCGACCGCCTCCGGCAGGAGGGAAATCTTGAATGCTTATGCCATGTTTTGCGGATGCATGAAATACTGCTCACGCCTTACCGCTGACGAGACGCCAGATTCTTTGGGCGCACGTTCCGCAGGCTGCGCGAAGCCGTTGCTGTTTCCAGAAACGATCGCGATTCACAGCATTGGCTTCGGACAGGAGTTTCATTCGGAAATTTCCAGTTTCGAGCAGTTTTGGCCCGGAACTTCGTTCACTGCATCCGCCACATCTTTATCCAATGACCTTGAAGAGCACAGTTATTCGAGCCAAGCCCGCCCCTCTTCAACAGACCCAAGGATGAGCTTGCCGATGTCCGCCCGTATACGCGTCTCCTCTCTCTTGACGGTCTCAATGACCTCATGGTCGCCCGTGCGCAAGCGGTTGAGACCATTAAGACAATGCGTCAGCGCCGCGATGAGATCCGGAAGGCGTCAGCGAAGAAGCCCATGGATAAAATCATCAAAGCCGCCGAGCGGCAGAAGGAAACTCTCGAAACTGAGATCGAGGAGCATATCAAGAGCGATCCCGATCAGGCCCGCGCTTACCGCATCCTGATGTCCGTTCCCGGCATCGGACCGGTCACGGCCGCCGCTCTGCTCGGCCAGTGCCGGAACTCGGGCAGCTCGACAGCCGGCAAGCCGCGGCTCTCGCCGGAACCGCGCCGTTCGCCCGCGACAGCGGCGCGAAAAAAGGAGCCCGGCGCATCCGGGGCGGACGCTTCCGCCCGAGGCGGGCGCTCTGCATGGCGGCTTTGACGGCTGTGCGTGTCAATAAGGATATGTCCGCATTCTATGACCGGCTCACCGGGCGGGGGAAATGTCATAAGGTCGCCCTTGTCGCCGTCATGCGCAAGCCGGCGGCCCTAGCGAACAAGCTGCTGCGCGAACGGCGCGGCTGGTAAAAACACGCTCCGTCCGCGTCCGCACGGCCGAGCTGCGCTCCGGACCGGCCGATTCGACGGCCCGCGACGGCGGCGCCGGCCTCCTGAACGGGCGGATGCTCTGTGGAGAAAATGTGTAAAAGCTGTGTGAAAAAGGGAATAAGGGCTGAATTTTCACCCGGAACGCCCTTGAAACCGAACATGGATGCTGTGTCGGAACGGAATTCCTTTGAAAGCCGCACCGGTCGGCAATGACCGGTCATGAAGGCCTTTGCCGTTGATGGCACCAGTGACACCGGCGGCAAGTCGGCCTCCTCGGCTGGAAAACCAAACTTTGAACCCCGGCCTCGGCCTTTGAAGCCACTTAAATGTCACACGGCGACAGGGAATGGGAATTCCAGCCGGCCATCCGTTTCTCTAAGCCGGCTCAGCAGATAATCCGCCACGCTGCGCATTGGCTCTATGCGCAGCCATTTGCATGAACGCAACAGGAACACGTCCATGGGCAATATCCATTACGCATGGAATTGACAGTTGCGCATAAATGCGTTTTAATTGCGCATACTGGTTATGCGCAAGATTGAGCGACATGGCAAAACCCATGCCAGAAGCGGTGCTAACGGCCCGGAGATCGCCGGCGTCGCCCGGTCCGGACCGCCGCAGCGATCAGCCGTCGGAGCCGACCCGCGGCGGCTGCGAGTGTGTCTGTTTGAGCGTGGAACCCTGCGAGAGGCTTCCGCGGATGAAGCGCGCCTTGCCGGGCCCGCGGGCGGCGGTTAGGTTAGGGAGACACACCAAGGGGAATCAGCATGACCGACATTCACGCGGACGGGCCGGCAGAGGACGTGACGCGACCCGCCGACCGGGCCGACATTGACAGACTCGACGGGCGCATAGACCGGTCGGTTGATGCGATGCGGGCAGAAGCCCGCGCCGACCGGGCGGAAACGCGCGCGGAGGCCCGCGCCGACCGGGCGGAAACGCGCGCTGAAATCGTCGGGCTTCGAAAAGACCTCAGCCGCCTTGAGCGCGTGCAGTGGACGACGGCGGGAGCGGTCGCCCTAGCCGTGGCCGTTTTCCGTTTCTGGCCCGGCGGATGAGCTGTCCGCCGCCGCCGTGCTGGGCTGTCGTCCGCCTTAAGCTGGCGAGCGTCAAGGGAGCCTCGGTTTCGATCTCCGCCGTCCGTCAGGCCGGGGCGACGCAGCGATCAGCCGCCGCGGCCGTTCGTCTGGCATGGAAACTGCGGGCGCAGGGTTTCGACCCGGAGCGGCTGCGCGTATGTCCGGTCGAGCGTGAAGGATTCGACCGCTGGCGGCTGCGTCCAGCATACCTGAACGATGCCGCCGGATAAGCCCATGCGGTTTACGCCATGCGTAAAGAACTCCGCTGGCAGCTTCCGCCGCCGCGCCTGATCTGCGCTTGATTCGCCCCGGCCCCGGAGTCCGCCGGAATCGCCGATAATGTCTGTCATGTTAAGTGAATTTCACAACATCTTGACGATCGGGGCCGCTCGATCAATATATTGAATCGAGACGGTTATTTTCACGATATTTTCACGGGCGGCGGTCAAGATGATGCGTTTTTCCGCAACGCTCGCCCGCGGGCTTATACGGGCGGCTAGCGGCGTCGCCGCCGTCGCCTTCGCCGCTTTGACGCGGTTGCCGCCGCGGCTGAAAATGAGACGGAGACAACAAGATTTGGGCGAAATGAAGAAAGACGTCCAGGCGCTGAACAAAGTTTCTGGCCGGGCGGGTGGCAGTAAATGAAAATCAAGACCATCGCCGCCGCGGCGGCTCTGGCGGCGGTCGCCGCGGATGCGGACGGAATTCCCGAAACGCCGATGGATCCGGATTATTGCTCGGCGGTTAAATCCTCGCACGATCTGACGCGGCAGGAAGACTGGGAATATGCGCAGATGGCGGCCGACCTCGTGCGCCGCGACGGTCATATTTGCTATTCGGCCAGCCTTTTATCGCCCGTGGCGTCAGGGGCCGGGGGAGTGGTTCTGTTCTGCAACGACAATCAGGATTTTTACCATCTTGACCTGGGCGAGCGGCGCGTGAAAAAGTTTGACGGGCGATTCGATAAATTTGACGGGCGATCCGATAATCCGCCGCTGACGGACTGGGACGTTCCCCCCACGCCGCTTGAACCCGGCTATTGTTCGTCGGTGAAACCGCTGCACGGATTGACGATCGAGGAAGACCTCAATTACGCGTGGGCACTGGCAGCCCTCGCCCGCAGCGAAGGGCATAACTGCGATTCGGTCAGCCTGGTCTGGCACGACTCCAGCGACAGCGGCAACATTGTGGTCTGCAACGGCGGACAAGACTTTTACCATGTCAATTCGGCCGAGCGCGAAGTCACGCGCATAGGCCGGTGAGCCGGAACAGGGAAAGTCAGAGTTGCCGGGCTGCTGATTCGGAGATGAGCCGCATTTGACGCGGGCCGGGGCCGCGTGGCATTTATTCCTGAAGGGCCGACATCGCCAGGCTCGACGGGCGCATAGACCGGTCGGACGGGCTGACGGCGCGGCTTATCGAGACGATCAGGGCGGAGGCCCGCGCAGACCGGGCGGAGATGCGGACCGAATTCAGGGACGGCATCGGCAAGCTGCAGGAATCCGCTGATGAAATCCGCAAAGAGGTTCACGCGCTCAACAGATGGAAATGGGCCGCCGCCGGCGTCGCCGGTCTGGCCGTGGTGTCCGCGCCGGTGATCGCCGCGGCGACGGACAGGTTCAGCGCACGAGCGTGGTCTTGCCCGCGCCGCCTTTCCGGGCGGCGATCAGCACTGTTTTTATGAGCCGAATCTCAATTCATGCAATTACGCATATATTCTTTCATGCAATCGCTCAAGTGAATACGCAAGCGAACTGAAGCCCCATGGCGGCAGGCAGGCGGAACAGGAATTAAAGGCCATCGAAGAGATGGTGTCCGCCCGCCCCGAGAGCATAGCTGTTCAGGACATCCAGGAAGGGCTGGAAGAAGAGACAGCCCGCCGCACGCTTCAATATCGCCTCAAACGCTTGGTTGACGAAGGCCGTCTGATCAAGGAGGGCAAAAACCGCTGGACCAGATATCTGCCGCCAGCTTCCGCCAAACGCCGGGCAAAAGCTCCTGAAGTATCCGATGAGGGACTGACCGGCGAAATACCGCTTTCAAAACAGGCTGCTACAGTCCAAAAATACGTCCGCAAGCCTCTCCTCGCCCGAACGCCCGTCGGTTATCAACGCGCGTTCCTTGATGCCCACCGACCCAACCACACCGCCTATTTGTCAGCGAAGGAATGCGCACGCCTGCGAGAGGCCGGAACCCCGATTTCCAGTGAACAACCCGCGGGAACATACGCGAAGCAAATATTGAACCGACTGCTTATCGATTTGTCATGGAACTCCAGCCGTCTGGAGGGCAACACCTACTCGCTTCTCGATACAAAACGGTTGATCGCCTTCGGCGAAACGGCCGAAGGAAAAGAACAGTTCGAAGCTCAGATGATTCTGAACCACAAGGACGCAGCCGAGTTTCTCGTGGATTCGGCGGAAGAGATCGGGTTCAACCGGCACACGATCCTGAACCTGCACGCCCTTCTGGCGAACAATCTTCTGGCTGATCCGGAAGCGACGGGCCGTCTGCACCGGATCGCGGTCAGCATAGAAAAATCGGTGTTTCATCCGCTCGAAACACCTCAGTTCATCGAAGAATGCTTTGATCAAATTCTGGCTGCTGCCAAGGCCATTGAAAACCCGTTCGAACAAGCGTTCTTCGTTATGGCGCAGTTGCCTTACCTGCAGCCGTTCGATGACGTGAACAAGCGCGTCTCGCGCCTCGCCGCGAACATACCGTTGATCAAAATGAACCTCACGCCGCTTTCATTCACCGACGTTCCGGTCACGGCTTACACGGAAGCGATGCTCGGCGTGTACGAGCTGAACCGGATCGATTTGCTCAAGGACGTTTTCATCTGGGCCTACGAACGTTCCGCATCGCGCTACGCGGCGGGCGGGCAATCGCTTGGCGAGCCGGACCCGTTACGCCTGAAACATCGCGAAACCTTGCGTGAGATAGTCCAGACTATCGTGCTTGAGCGGCTGGGCAGGAAAGCAGCCTTCTCCCGCATCGCCGCCCGATCCAGAAAGTACGTTGAATCCGATGAACAGGATCGATTCAGGGAAGTCGCTGAAAACGAAGTTCTGGGGCTCCATGAAGGCAACTTCGCACGCTATCGAATAAGGCCGTCGCAGTTCAAGGCGTGGCAGGACATCTGGAATGAACCAGAGAAACAAGCTCCTTTGACGAGGCGCGGCTGATCCGTTGTCATCCGTCCACGGCAAGCCCGGAGGCAGCTCCTCGCCGCCGCTGGAACTGTCTTCCCCGGCATGCGCGTTCAGAAACTCATATTCAGCGCCAGTGCGCCGCCGACATCCTTGTTGCTGCCGCCGGCCATGGCGTAGAAAGCGCTGCCTGACACCGTCATCATATTGCTCAGCCTGAGTTCGCCGCCGAACCCGAGCCTTCCAGGTCGGCTTCATCTTAGCCGTGGGGACACCGCCGGGAACCGTGATGCCGGTTTTGTCCTCATATGAATCAAACCAAGGATGTAACTAGTCAGGTTCCCGGAGAGGGGGCGTCCGCCGCCGGCGGTCATTGGAATGTTTTCGGGAAGCAAGGGATTCAGGAGCGGAGCTCCTTCAGGAATCGACCAGTCGGAGTTTCAGGTCCTCCGGATCCGCCCGGAGCGCGTCAAGAACGTTCCAGCCCTGCTTGCGGGCGGTTTCGATCAGCGTCCGCATGACCGCATGGTTGCGGGCGCCGCGCTCGCTCCGGTAACAGCCGGATATTTTCAGATATGCTTTCAGCAGCCGCAGGGCCCGCTCGGCCCGGTTGTTCGTCGCCGGCACCGCCGGGTTCCGCGTGAACATCAGGACGCCCGCCCGATGATCCCGCAGCCGCAGGGCGAGGTTGAAACCTTTGCGCTTTTTCTGTCTGCCGCGCCGCTTACGCTTTCCGCCGGCCAGCGGCGGCAGCGCTTCGTGCCAGGCGACGGCGTCGGCGACGATCCTGTCATATTCTTTTTCGATCCGGTCCGCCGCCTCCGCGGACAGCGTTTCCCCGGCGCGGTCCGCCTCGTTGTCCTCATGCACGGCGCTTTGAAGCAGCTTGCTCATCTCCGCCGACCAGGCCTCGCCGTGAAACTCCGTCAGAGCCTCGAGTTCGCGCAGGATGTGAGGGATGCAGTGCGCATGGCTCACGCCGGCTATATTCCAATAAGGTTGCTGGAAATCATGAACCGCGATGCCGGTCGCATCCAAGGTCACATCGCCGCGGCTTTCGCCGAGACGGAAAAAACTGAGAAGCTCCGTGCACACGACGTGAACCCAGCGGAGCCTGCCGTCGACGCGGACCCCGGTCTCATCCATGTGCTTGACCGCGGCCCTCGCCGCCGCGGCGCCGACATGCTCGGCGAAGCCGGAAAACCTCCCGGCGCCGCTGTCGAGCAAAGCGGAAACCGTTCCCGGGGACAAGGATGCGCCGAACAAGTCTCTCATCGTTTCGGCCAGCCGCCGGCGCGGGATCATCTGCGCCGCCGACAGGTAACGCACCGTCGAACGCACCCCCGGACCGTACTGCGCCGGGGCCTTCACGCCCTCCGGAAAGCGGCCCGCGCTCACCGCCCCGCAGCCGGGGCAGACCGCTCTGTGAACCCGGTGTTCAACGGTCTCCAGCGCGACCGGCGGGATGTCCGCGACCTGCCGCCGGACATACCCCTCCGATGCCGCCCCGGCGAGGGACGCGCCGCATCCGCGGCAGGTATCGGGATGATGATCCTCGACCCTGTCCGGGGTCTCGACAAGGCTCATCGTCGTCCCCTTATGACCGGGCTGCCCGCCCGGCCTGCGCCCCGACGAAGCTTTTTTCTTCGGCGCCGGCTTGGAAAACCCGTCGCTCGACGGCGGCTTATGACTGTTGCCGCTGTTCATTACCAGCCGCCGCTCAAGCTCGGAAACGCGGCCCTGCGCAGCCGCAAGCGCCGCGGCGGCTTCATCACGCTCGGCAGCGATCGTATCACGTTCGGCAACGGCGGCATCGCGCTCGGCAGCGATCGTATCACGCTCGGCGAAAGCAGCGTCACGGTCCGCGACAGCCGCGTCACGGTCCGCGACAGCCGCGGCAAGTCTCGCTTTGAGACCGGCTCGGCCGAAAGACGGACCGGCGGTCCTGGCCCGCGCCGCCGCCGGAATGCCGCCGGTCATCGGACCCGCTCCGCTGAAAACTGATCTGAAATCATATCCTGCTTATCCGCGGCTTGCGCCGTTCCGCTCAATGTCGTTTCTTGATTTCTCAGCAAGAGATTCAATCATGCGGACAAAACAGAGTTAAGCGAAAAAATCTACCTGACCAGTTACCCAAGGATAATGAGGATAATGCCATCAGGAGTTATCCACAGAGGTGCATGCGACGCGAGGCTGCAGCAAACTTTAATTTCATCGCTCATCCGCAGCCGTGCTATCCTGTCGCGGATTCTCCTTGCCGGCGGCTGCCGGCAAGGAGAGGCGGGGATGGCTGGCCTGGTCGGTCCCTAATCGCTTGTTACCGCTCAGGATTCGGTGACATCCTCCAGCGACTTCACTTTCACTTGCTCCCGGTCGGGCAAACGGACGACCACGTCGAGTTCGCCACCCATTGCCTCAACGTAACTCCGCAAGGTGGAGAGATACATATCCGTCTGCTTCTCGATCTTCGAGATGGCAGGCTGGCTTATCTTCAGCGTTTCGGCGATCTTAGCCTGGGAAAGCTTTGATAGCCGACGCAATTCCTTGAGCGACTCGACTTCATTGACGAGTTCCTCGTGACGGCGGTCGATTTCCGCGCGCCGCTCAGGCGGCAGGGATTCCAGAACCTTTTTCAGTGTGATGACCATAACCTAGCGTCCTATTCGTTTCAGGTGATCGGCGTAGCGATTGTCTGCCGTGCCAATCAATCGCTTGTAAAACCGTTTCTCATTCGTGCCGCCCTTGTTGGGGATGTCCCACTTGATGTTGAATTTGATATGGGCGGTGTTGCCTCTCCCCCGAGAATCAGCTCGGGGATTTTTTGAAGAAAAGGAAGCAACACCATGAAAACCGTTAGCACATTCCCCGGCGCCTCCGCCAGCGCTCCGAACATCAACGCGCTCGTCGAAGAGGCGTACGAAGACGTGACCGAGAGTTTCGAGAAATTCTGCCTGACGACGGGCATCGCGTATCTGCGGCAGATGATGGACGAGGACGCCGAACGGCTGGCCGGGAAACGTCACAGTCATTCTCCCGACAAGCCGGGGCACCGCCAGTGCCATACGCGTTCCCAGGTCGGGTTTCACGGCGGCAAGGTCGGCATCGACCGTCCGCGTCTCCGCTGCAAGGCTGCGGGCAAGGAGATGTCTCTGCCGAGCTGGGAAGAAATCTCCGCGGACGGCTATCTCGACCGATGGGCGGTGAACTTGATGACCGCGAACGCAGCGACCCGCAAGTTCCGCCGGGCGGTGAGGATTCCGGAGGCCGGGGTTCCCTGCGGGGCGGGCTGCGGGCTGTCGAAATCGGCCGTGTCCCGCCGGTTCAAGGCGTTGACGCAGGCGAAGTTTGATGAATGGATGACTTCCGATCTGTCGGAGCTTGATCTCGTCGCGATTCAGATCGACGGGCTGCATATGAGCGACCGCCTGCTGATGATCGGGGCCGTCGGCATTGACGCGTCGGGGCGTAAGCGCCCGCTGGGCGTCATCGAAGGCGCGACGGAGAACGCCGCGACCGTGCAGGCTCTGCTTGATGATCTGATCCGGCGCGGGCTTGATCCGAAGGGCTGTTATCTGTTCATCGTCGACGGAGCCAGGGCGCTCAGCAAGGCGATCCGGCGCACTTTCGGCGCGGACATCCCTATTCAGCGCTGTCAGGTTCACAAGGGCCGCAACATCATCGACCGTCTCGCCGCGGAACATCACGCCGGCGTGCGGCGGACGCTCAGGCAAGCCTGGGAACTTGATGACGCCGACAAGGCCGAGCGGCTGATGCGCAGCCTGGCTCAGCGGTTCGAACAGGAGGCTCCGGACGTCTCCCGGTCGATACTTGAGGGCTTGGACGAGGTCCTGACCGTCTCCCGGCTCGGCCTGCCGTCAGAGCTGCGGCGGTCGCTGGCGAGCACGAACATCATCGAGTCGATGAACAGCACGGTCCGGCAGGTCTGCCGCAACGTGAAGCGCTGGAGGAACGCCGGGATGGCTCTGCGATGGACCGCTGCCGGCATGATGGAGGCCGAGAAGGGTTTCCGCCGCATCAAGGCGTACAGGCAGCTGCCCGTTCTCAAGCAGGCTCTCATCGAACATCGTCGAAAGGATCGGCTTGACCGGCTCAAGGAAGCCGCGTAGATAGCCGACAGGCAGCATCGCTCCTGCGGGTTTCAACATCAAGCGGGACATTCCCCCCTTGTTACCCGCGACCAAAAGGATCGCGTTGCGCTCAGGATCGAACGCGAATGCGACGCGCCAGACCCCATTGTCTGCTCTGAACCTCAACTCCTTCAATTGGAATAGGTTGAGCCGTTCAGCGTATCCACATGTGGCCGACCGAATTGCGGGCCATAGGTCTCAAGCAGCTTGGCGTTCAGCAGTAATTCATCCTGTACGGCTTCGGAAAATGCTTCAAACTCCGGCATGAATTCGTTAGCGAAGGCGACTGTCCAAGCCATCAGAGTATAACCTTTGGGTTATGTTTTGTCAAGCCTTGGAGTTCTTTCGATCGACAGCTGACTCAGAGCGTCGGCGTTAATGGGCTTTGAGGCAAGCAGCCCCCCAGCGATGTTGCTCGCCTGTTTGAGGAGACGGGCATAGCGGGCGGTCGTCTGAACGCTGCGATGACCAAGCAGTCCGCCGATGACGGCAAGCGGGATGCCAGCACCGACGGCGAAGCTGTGCCGCAGATCATGGAACCGCACATCGTCGAGCTCCGCCAATTTGCGCAACCGCCACCAAAGCTTCTGCAGATTGACAAGGTGGTCGTCTGGCTCGCGCCCGACAATCACATACGGATTGTCTTTCACTGTTGTTGCTTGTCGGCCAGCGGCTTCACCCGAAGGACTGCTTGGAAGAGACGGAGCAGCTGATCCGGCTGCTGTCGAATTCCAACCGCAGCCGCATGCACCGAATTTCCACGTCGCTCAACAAAATCGAACTCCGAAAACGCCTTTGCGGAGTGACCACAACATCTGCTGTGCTCAATCTGCTGTGCTCAGACCCTGACAGAAATGCTGCCTGCTGACCTTCGTGATGCATTTCAGCGTTACATGGGCGTCCTTGATACGGTGATACTGCCCGCCAGCCCTATCCTCGGATACTTAGGCATAGATATCACGTATTCCGACGTCAAAGAAAACGTCTTCTTCTGTATTCATTCTTTCAGTGTGGGTTCCCCACATTCAAAACCTCCATTTTGACAGGTACGCTTGATCGGGCGGGTGTTCAACGGCAGTCCGCGTGCGACGCCCTTTCCGCAGCAACATAGGGCAATCCGGCGAACGCAGGAGAATTGCAAGTGGAAATCCAATTCTTTCAGAACAGCTTTTCTGACGGCGTCTTAAGAGACGACGGGATTGCGGTTCACCGCCGAAGATGCGCACGCCAGACCGCATTTCCTCAATTCATCATTTCATCACTTCAATGACTTTCGGACGCCGGCTGCGTCAGTTCGGCATCTGGCCGCCCCGCGGTCTGACACACGCTGAAAAACCGGTTTGCGGGACACAACAGCCGGAGCAGACGCCTGACTTCGAAAGCGAGACGCTGCTGAAAGCCTGCTCTGAGCTTGCCGCCCGCAACAGTCCGGATGAATGCCCAAGTTGTGCGGATATCTGGATTCAGACGAGCATTCCGTCTTCGTCCGGGCAGAATTTCAGGCCCTCTCCTCCGGCAATCTCGAACAAGCCGCCGACATCCCGAGGCTTCAGAAGTTCGGCGGCCTCCGCCTCCGTTCCCGACAGCCACTGCTCATACTTTTCAGCGTTCAGAATGAGCGGCATGCGATTGTGGTATTGCGCCGTGAATTCATTGGGCTCGGTTGTCACGACCGCAAAGGCGCTTTGGGCGCCGCCGGCACGGTAATGATCGCCATGAAAAATCTGCCATAGACCGGCAAATGCGAACGGGGCCGGCCGACCGGCTTCGTCCGCGATGCCGAACCAGTGGTAAACCGCCGGCCCGCGCCCTCTGGTCTCGCAATACGCAGTGGCCGGAACGAGACAACGGCGGTACCTGAAGCTGTCACGCCAGAATGGAGACGTCCCGATCTTTTCGCCGCGCGCGTTGACCACGGCCTTGGGCTTGATCGGCCGGCCGGTGCGTTTCGATGCCTGCGGCAGAAGAAATCCCCAATGGAGATACCTGACCTCCCGCTCGCTGGAATTGCTGGCCGCGACAATCGCCGCCCTGTTGCGGGGGAACACAGCCCGCTTCGAGGGAGCAGCGTCAGGGGGTTCCGACGGCCGCGCCGAGAACAGGCCGATCATCGATTCGTGCGGCGTCAAGTTCGAAAACAGACTGCACACGACGGCAAAGCCCTAATGCGGAAGACAGCGCCGGCCGGGAAACTTACCATGCGCGGACGCGAACCGAGCTCCGGGCCGTTTTCCGGGTCCCGCCTGTCGGGCCTGCGAATTCACGGGCGAACGATACCGCTTTGCCTGAGCACCGGTCTGGGGTCGTCCAGATCACGGTTGAATTTTCGCGGCATAAGTCCGGCCTGCAGCCAGCAAATGTGGGAATAAACGGAATATACAGGCAGCCCGGTGAGTCTGCGGAGGTCAGCGGCGAACGGAACCATATTCGTGCATTCAAGAACGATGGCTCCGACATCACTGTGTTTGGAAACAAGCTCCAAGGCGGCGCGGCGGATGTCTTCCTGACACTGATCAAAGTCGATTTCCGGCTGATCATCCAATATTTTGCGGGTGAATTCGCTTTCCGCGCCTGTTCCCGCCACCGGAGTGTCCAATGGGGCGCCGGCCGCTTCAAGATGATCATTTTCCAGCGTTTCGGAAGAAATCGTCAGTACGCCGGCTTTCTTGCCGCCGGGCAGCGCCGCGTTCACCATGGGAACCTGCATCAGCGAAGAACAGGCTGCCGGCACGCCGACCCTCTGTTTAAGTTCCTCTTGAATCAGCGACAGGAAGCCGCAGTTCGTGGCAATTCCGTCAGCGCCGTGCGCCACGAGATCCTCAGCCGCTGCGGCGAAAGCATCCAGAAGACCCTCAGCCCGCCTGCGCACGACCCTGTCAGGGGACGCTCCGCGGACAACCCTGAACTGAACCGGAAACGGCCAGGTCAGCGCATTTCCGATATCTCCGACGATCCGCGGAAACCGGGTCTCCAGCATCAGTATGCCGACACAAGCTCCGTAAACGGTTTTTCCTCCCGGTTGAGTGTTCATGCCGCGCTCATTTCCGCCGCTGTTTTTTCTCGCCGCCCCGCTCATTGATCTGTTAGGGATATCGCATGCGCGGCACAATAACCATTTCGGGGGATAAATCCCGATGAGCGAACCGCCGCCCGCAACATACGGTTCCTCCAGACTCAGCGGGGAACACGTCTTGAAAGACGGATTCCAGCGGCGACCCGCGTGCGCCGCTGGGCGGGAGTTTCAAAACCTGTCGCATTTCACCGCGTCAGAGGATAACTGTCTGCACCGGCGCCTCCGTAAGAGCCTGTTCCTAAAGTCGATTTCACATACCAAATCATAGAACACACATCATGATTTAAGCGGATCTACATACTGGATACAGTAGTATTGAACAAACTCTAAGGAAAAAGGAGCGGACGTGAGCAAACCGGTAATAGTGATCGGCGCGGGAATCGCCGGCGTCTCCGCCGCCATTTGGCTGCAGCGGGAAGGCCGCGATGTGATGCTGATCGATTCCCACAGCCCCGGAGAAGGGGCTTCCTTCGGAAATGCCGGCGTTCTGGCAGCGTGCTCGGTGGTTCCCGTAACGACGCCGGGACTCGCGGCCAAGATCCCGGCTTACGCGTTCGATCGGGATTCGCCTTTGTTCGTGCTGTGGCGTCGTCTGCCTTTTTTCGCGCCTTGGCTGCTTCGTTATCTGCTCCATGCCAATGACAAGGATACGCGGCGCGCCGCGGCCGGGCTGGCAGATATCGTCTGCGACGCCGTCAGTCAGCACCGGGACTTGGCGGCAGGCACTCCCGCTGAAAAATGGCTGCGGGATTCCTGCTATCTTTTCGCCTATTCTGACCGGGCGGCCTACGAAAAAGACGGTTATGTCTGGTCTCTGCGGCGCGAGGCGGGACTGGCGCCCGAAGAAATCGAAGGCGATGCGGTCACCGGCATCGAGCCTGCTCTCGGGCCGGGCATCAGATTTCTCGCACTGCTCAGGAATCACGGCCTTGTCCGCAATCCCGGTCAATACGTGAAGGATCTGGCATCGGGATTCGCCGATGCGGGAGGAAGATTCAAAAAAATCCGCGTGTCCGGCCTGGATCTTGCCGGCGGACGGCTGCGCGCCGTGATCACAGACGACGGAGAAATCGAATGCGACGCGGCGGTGGTCGCCGCCGGCGTCTGGTCCCGCGGACTGCTGCGGAAAACGGGAATCAGCATCCCCATGCAGTCTGAGCGCGGCTACCACATCAATTTCCGGAACCCGTCCGTCCAGCCGCGCGATCCGGTCATGGTGGCTGCCGGAAAATTTGTCGCCTCGCCGATGGAAAACGGTCTCAGATGCGCAGGCATCCTGGAGTTCGGCGGCCTCGGACAGCCGCCGTCTCCCGCGCCGCTGGATCTGATTCGCCGCATGACCCGCGAAGCTTTTCCCGGTCTCACCTGGGACAGCGAGGAGCATTGGTCCGGCCACCGCCCGGCGCTGGTCGACAGCCTGCCCCTGATCGGCGAGATCGGGAACTCAAGGCTGTTCCTGGCATTCGGGCATCATCATATCGGCCTGACCGGAAGTCCCAAATCCGGACGCATCGTGGCAAGACTGGTTGCCGGGCGGGATCCGGGCACGGATACCAGACCTTTCGATCCGAACCGCTTTCTTTGAAACTCAGGACATCATGACACGGCGGGTTTCCGGACGACTCACAGGCGGCGGCCTTCCGGAGAGGGCCGGGCCGCCGAACATTCATCTTGACTTCAGGTCTGTTCCGCGGGATTATAGCAGCGGCCGTTCCTTCGGGAGGACGGACATAACCAAGGAGGTAACAATAGAAATGCATAAAATCATGCCAGCGACATCCGCAGCCCTGGCCGCCGTTCTTTGGGCGGCGCCGGGTTTTGCCGAGAAGTGGGACATGCCCATGGCCTACTCCGCCACCAATTTCCATTCCGCGACGGGCGCGGAATTCGCCGGCTGCGTGACGACAGGGACCAGCGGCGCGCTTGAAATCGTCACCCACCCGGGCGGCTCGCTGTTCAAGGGAAATGAAATCAAGCGCGCCGTGCAAACCGGACAGGCGCTGATCGGTGAGCGCCTGCTGTCCGCTCACCAAAACGAAGACGCGCTGTTCGGCATTGATTCAATTCCGTTCCTCGCCACATCATTCGACGATGCCGCGAAACTGTGGGAAGCCGCCAAGCCGGAAATGGCGGAACTCCTGAATTCACAGGGCCTGCATCTCCTCTATTCGGTTCCATGGCCGCCGCAGGGCCTTTACTTCAAGAAAGAAGTCAATTCAGTCGCTGACATGGACGGAATCAAATTCAGATCGTACAACACCGCGACAGCCCGCATCGCCGAACTAGCCGGCATGATTCCGGTTCAGATCGAAGCCGCTGAAATTTCGCAGGCGTTCGCAACCGGCGTCGCCGAATCCATGATCTCTTCGGGATCCACCGGATATGACAGAAAAGTCTGGGAAAGCCTGACCCACTTCTATGAAGTCGACGCTTGGCTCCCCCGGAATTACGTATTCGTGAACGCGGATGCATGGAACGGTCTCGACGAATCCGTCAAGAACGTGGTTAACGGCTGCGCCTCGCTGGCCGAATACGCCGGCTTATGGCGCTCGATTCAGTATACCGGATTCACCCTGAGCGAACTCGCGAAGAACGGCATGTCAGTGGGACGCGCCAGCGACACGCTGCAGAGCGAACTGCGCGAATTCGGCGTTGTCATGACTGATGAATGGCTTTCCGCAGCCGGCGATTCCGGCATGAAGGTGGTTGACGCATTCAAAGCCATGCAGTGAAAACCCGAGACAGACACATTACTCGCTCCGGCGCCTTGCTGAGGCGCTGGAGTTTTCCGGACCCGTAATTCATGGGACCATCCTTTGAACGGATCGGCCGGACCGCGCGGCGCTGGCTCGACCGTCTGTACCTGTTCTGCGGATACGTGGCGGCGGCGTCTTTGGTAACGATTCTGGCGCTTGTCACGCTTCAGATGGCGGCGCGCTGGACCGGCGAAATGTTTCCCGGAAGCACCGACTACGCCGGCTATTTCATGGCCGCGTCGACGTTTTTCGCCTTCGCCTACAGCCTTAACAACGGCAGCCATATCCGCGTCAATTTGCTTTTGAACGCGTTCGGCCCCCGGCGGCGGTGGCTGGAAGTCTGGTGTTTCGCCATAGCCTCCGGCCTCGCGTCATTCTGGGCCTGGAACGCGGTGAAGTCCGTCTACTGGTCTCACAGGCTGAATGACATCTCGCAGGGGCTTGATGCCACGCCGATCTGGATTCCCCAACTGGCAATGGCCGTCGGCTCGGTCGTGTTCGCGGTCGCGCTGATCGACAATCTGGTGCGCATCGTGTTCTTCGGGACCCATTCGGTTCATACGCAGGCTGTCGGCGCGACACGGGATTAGCGCACCGTGGAACATCTGCATCTGGTCATAATCTTTCTGTTCGTTCTGTTCCTGCTTCTGGGAACAGGCGTCTGGGTCGGACTCGCGCTGTTCGGCGTGGCCTTCGTCGGGCTCGAACTCTTCACGACACGTCCGGCAGGCGACGCGATGATCACGACCATCTGGTCATCGTCAAGCAGCTGGACGCTCACCGCTCTGCCGTTATTCATCTGGATGGGCGAGATATTGTACCGTACACGCCTCTCCGAAGACATGTTCAAGGGAATTTCACCGTGGATGTCGGGCCTTCCCGGAGGATTGATGCACACTAACATCGTCGGCTGCACCGTCTTCGCCGCGGTCTCCGGTTCATCCGCGGCGACATTGACCACAGTCGGGAAAATGTCGATCCCCGAACTGCGGCACAGGGGATATCCGGAATATCTGACCGTGGGCACCTTGGCGGGAGCGGCGACGCTGGGACTGATGATTCCGCCGTCCCTGACCCTCATCGTCTACGGGGTGACAATCAACGAGTCGATTTCCAAACTCTTCATGGCCGGCATCCTGCCGGGAATTGTCTTGGCAGGGATGTTCATGGGCTATGTCGCACTGTGGTCTTTTGTCAGGCCGCGCGAAGTTCCCGATATCGGGCGCGGCATGCCGCTTATGGAAAGGCTCAGAAATTCGCGCTTTCTCATTCCGGTCCTACTGCTGGTCGCTGTCGTCATCGGTTCCATGTATCTGGGCTACGCGACCGCGACGGAGGCGGCGGCTTTCGGCGTGATCGGGGCCCTCGTCCTTGCCGCCAGCCAAGGATCCCTGACCCGGAAGACCTTCACCGACAGCCTGCTCGGCGCTACCCGCACCTCGGCGATGATCGCCCTGATTCTCGGCGGCGCGGCCGCGCTCTCGCTGTCGATGGGCTTCACGGGCCTGCCGCGCGCTCTGGCTGAATTCATCGACGAACTGGGACTGTCTCCGTTCTCTCTGCTGATCGCCCTGATGATTTTCTATATCATTCTGGGCTGTTTCCTCGACGGCATTTCCTCGGTCGTTCTGACCATGGCCATCGTCGAAACCATGATCCGGCAGGCCGGCATCGATGTGATCTGGTTCGGCATTTTCATCGTCGTGGTCGTGGAAATGGCCCAGATCACTCCGCCCATAGGCTTCAATCTCTTCGTGATGCAGGGCATCACCGGCCATGACATAGGATATATCGCCCGCACCGCCCTGCCCATGTTCGGCATCATGGTCGTGATGGTGTTCATTCTCATCGCGTTTCCGGAACTGGCGACGTATCTTCCTGAGAACATCCGCCAGCGCTGACGCCGCGGACAGCCTGACTGGCGGGCGGCTCATCACTTGGAGGTCGCAGGTTCGAATCCTGCTCCTGGAGCCACTTTCGTTATAATTCCATAAAATGTGATATATAACAATTCCCCGGCCAAACTCCGAAATGCATCGCTTCATCTGTAGACCGCGATTGAAGCGGATCTACATGTTGTATGCGGGTCAAGCGGGTGCGATACTCTCTATGATGAAAACGGAGGGAATCGCATGCCGTCGGGCTTTAACTGCTTGACCTGGTTTGACCGTTGCCAGATTCAGGCGCTGAAGAAAAGCGGTTTCTCGCAAAGAGGCATCGCGGCGGAGATCGGCTGCCCGCAGTCGACGGTGAGCCGCGAACTCGCCCGCAACACCGGGCTGCGGGGCTGCCGCTGCCGTCAGGCGCAGCGGCTGGCCGAAACCCGGCGGCGGGAAGCCTCGTCGGTTCCCCGCAAGATGTCGCCGATGGACTGGAAGATCATCGAGATATGCCTGAGGGCCGGACAGGCCCGCAGCAGACTTCGGGCCGCTCAGCGATGACGGGCGTCATGACGGTGAGTCCGACTTGGATTTACCGTTACATCTATGCGGACCGGGCGGCGGGGGGAAGCCTGTTCCGCTGTCTCCGCCGCCGGGGGCGGAAGCGCTGCCGCCGAGGCCGGGACGGCTCCGGGCGGGGCGTGATTCCGGGCCGGAGGGACATATCCGAGCGGCCCGCGATCGTCGAGGAGAAGACCCGGGCGGGAGACTGGGAAGCGGACACGATCATCGGCGTCCGGCACCGGGGAGCCCTGGTTTCGCTTGTCGACCGGGCGACGAAATTGACTTTGCTTCAACAGGTTGAGCGAAGGACGTCGTCCTTGGTCAGAGCCGCGGTCATCGAGTGTCTTCAGCCTGTGTCCGACATGACTCGCACGATCACGGCTGACAACGGCAAGGAATTCGCGGAGCGCGCGGAGGTCTCGCGGGCTCTCGGCGCGGACTTTTACTTCGCCCGCCCGTACCGTTCATGCGACCGGGGTTTGAACGAGCATACGAACGGTCTGGCAAGAGAACAGCTTCCGAAGTCGACGGACTTCCGGACGATAGATCCCGCCGAGGTCCGGAAGGTGCGGGACGCGCTTGATAACCGCCCACGCCGCTGCCTGGGTTACCGGACCCCGGCGGAGGCTTTCCGTGAGGCTGCGGAGGCGGCCGCGGGCGGATGAAGCCTTGACGCCCCTGCCCGGCTTCCAGCGCGCGCTGGAAGCCGGGCAGGGGCGTCCTCGAAAAATTTTCGGTCCCGTGCGGCGGCTCAGCGGCGGCTCGGGTCAGCCCCCCCCCCGCTGAAACCGCCTGCGAACCGCTTGGAAGAGGCGGAGCTGAACTTTCCGGCTGCCGGCTGACCCCGGCTGGCGGCTCGATCACGACGGATTCCCGCCGCTCTCATGACCCGCGGCCTCCGGAAACGCATTTGCGTGGCATCCGCGGCATCTGCTACAGCTTGATTCTGACAGAGAGCCGCCGGCTGAACCCGGTGATGCATTTCATAGTTGTACGGGCGATTATTTATGTCGCCGCAAGGCGGCCTTTGTTCTGTCCGGTCGTTCGCGCCGAGTTTTCGATCAGGGCTTCAGTGAAGGTGGATCAGGCCGAGCGGACCAGATCAGCGTGTGACAAGCCTTTTCAGAACGCCTTCAATCTGACCCACGGCTTCCTCTATGTCTTCGTCCTTTGTGCCGAACCCAAGGCTAAATCGGATGGAAGCCTCAGCGTCGTCACCGGTCAGGCCAATGGCCTGAAGGACATGCGACGGTTCCGGAATGCCCGACGTGCAGGCGGAGCTGGTCGCGGCCGCTACATGCGGCTGCAATGCACCAAGGATGTCATGCGCTGAGAACCCAGTGAATCGCATATTCGTGTTACCGGGGTGGCGAGCTTGTCCTGCCGGGCCGTTCAACGCTATCGGCCATGGCAAGCCCATAAGCTTTTCGACAAAGCTATCGCGGCGACTGCGAAGCTGTGTGCGTTTCTCTTCGGCATCGTCACCAGCGAGTAAATCTGCCGCTTTACCCATACCGACGCAGAGCGGCGTTGGCAATGTGCCGGACCGCAAGCCGTTCTGTTGACCGCCACCGTATATCAGCGGTTCGATACGGTCTTGCAATTCCCGAGAAATATAAGCGGCTCCAATGCCCTTTGGGCCGTACATCTTATGCCCGGACAAGCTAAGAATATCCACGCAATCGTCAATGCCATTCATATCCATTGCAACAGGTGATTGTGCTGTATCACAATGAAATACGCACCCGTGACTTTTTGTGAGTTTGGAGATCGCCCTGATATTCTGAATTGTTCCTATCTCATTATTGACCGCCATGATCGATACGGCGAGCACGTCGTCATCCAGTGCCGCTTCCAGGGCAGAAGCCTCAATGAAACCTTCTCCATCGACAGGGACCTGCTCGACGGAGAAACCGAGTTGTTCTTCCAGAATCCTTGCCGCAGCCAGCACGCATTTGTGCTCGACGGCACTGACCAGGACACGCTGGCGCTCTGCGGCGCTTCCGATCCCACCTCGCAGACCCTGATCGACACCATTCTCTCCGAACACGGAGCGGAAGGTTCCGCCGCCCGGTTCCTCACCGCACGCGGCCTCGATTGGGCCGCCAACATCATCCGCCGGTTCTCTCTCCAAGCACAGGAGCCAACACCATGAAACGCGCTTCCCTCGCGGTGCTGGTCGCAGCATCTCTCGCTATCGGTTTGCCGCAGGCGGGCCATGCCGCCAGCCGGTCTTCGATGCCAACTACGGTCAGAATGCCCTGCAGGCGGCGCGCGCCCTGGAGCAGATCAACAACCAGATCCAGCAGAACCAGGCCGCAATGTTGTAGAACATGGCCCGCAACCTCCAGCGTTTGGATTTCTCCTCGCTCGGACAACTCCAGGGCGCGTTGAACCGCATCGACGGGCTGATGATGCAGGCCGACGGCCTCAGCTTCGACTTGACGCAACTCGGAGCCCAGCACCCATGACAACGCCCCGGCATTCCGCGTCCTCGTCGGCAACGCCCGCATCGGGGACTCGTGGGATGCCCGGACGAATGGTGACGACCCGAGCATTCCCGAGCCCTTCACCGCGGCCCTGTTCCCCTCCGCTGAGGGGGATCGGGCGCAGCTCGTCTGGAACAGGCGGCGGCAGGGATGAACCGTTCTGATTTGGCCGATTCCGAAATCGTTCGCAAAAGACGTCAAAATATGATAGGTTTTGCGCTCAATTTCGGGGGCGCTATGTCGGACGCTAGGAGCTATATTGACGGACTTGCTGCGCGCGGCCGGTATCATTTCACGCCGGAGGAAGCGCGGGCAGCGCTCGGCGGCACCAAGAACGCCGTCATGATCGCGCTGCACCGGCTTGCCCGGCAGGGGCTGGTGGCGCATCCGGCGCACGGGTTCTACGTCATTGTCCCGCCCGAGTACAGGCGGCTTGGATGCCTGCCCGCCGATCAGTTCATCTCGGCGCTGATGGAAAAGCTTGGCCTCGGCTACTACGTCGGGCTGCTTTCCGCCGCCCAATATCACGGCGCCGCTCATCACCGGCCGCAGGAATTTCAGGTTGTGACAGGGACGAAGCGACGCGGGATTGCACGCGGCGCGGTCAGGGTCGTTTTTGTCGTCCGCAAACGCATTGCCGATGTGCCGACACAGCCCTTCAACACGCCCCGCGGCACAATCCGGGTTTCGACGGTCGAGGCCACGACGGTCGATCTCATCGGCTATCCGCAGCATGTGGGCGGACTCGAACATGCAGCGACGGTTATCGCCGAGCTGGCCGAACGGATCGATCCCGCGCGACTGGTCGCAGCGACCCGAACGGCGCCCATGCCGTGGGCGCAACGGCTGGGCGATCTGCTGGACGTGGCGGGGGAGGCGGACAAGGCCGAACTCCTCAAGCGCCACGTTCAAGAGGAAGCGCGGGACATCACGCCACTCATCCCCGCCATGCCGCGCGAGGGTGCGATGCGTGACGCTGGCTGGAAACTGGACGTCAATGCGGATGTGGAGATCGAGGCATGATCCCGCACGACTACATCACGGAGTGGCGCGCGCGGGCGCCTTGGGTCGAGGATTTTCAGGTCGAGCAGGATCTGGTCATCAGCCGCGCACTGGTCGGGATATTCTCCCATCCGCATTTGCGCGAGAGTGTTGCCCTCCGTGGCGGCACCGCCCTCTACAAGCTGCATATCGATCCGCACGCCCGCTATTCGGAGGACATCGACCTGGTGCAAATCCGCGCTGAGCCGATCGGCCCGACGCTTGATGCCTTACGCGCCGTTCTCGATTCCTGGCTCGGCAGGCCGAAGTGGAAGCGGAACGAGGGGCGGATCACGCTGAACTACCGATTCGAGTCCGAGGACGTTCCGCCCCAACGGCTGCGCCTTAAGATCGAGATCAATTCAAGGGAGCACCTCACCCTGTTCGGGCTCAAGGAAAAGCCATTCGCGATCTCGTCGCGATGGTTTGATGATGACGCGAAGATCACCACCTATGACTCGACGGTGGGGATGTCCCCTTTCCTTTGGGTGAAGATAGCAGTGATTGCTTATATCGTGGATTCGTAAGGAACTGGCCCACCGGCGGCTAATCCGAACCTTTTCGTAAAACGACAAATTCCAAAAGGGCCGCAGATTGAAGCTCACTATGTCCTTGGCTTTGCGACACGCCAGTTCTGTCAAACATGCAGCTTACCAAGGCTGTCGCTTTTAAAATTTCCCGTTTTCCGGCAGGAGTCCGCGGAGCTGATCAACTTCAGGGCACAGTGTTGATAATACGGCTTTTTTGAGTTTGCCGCGCATTAACTTAGAGTGTAGTGTCTCGATACGCTCCGGTCTTGCCTTCCGGTGGAGCGGAGTGCGCGGAGACGCTATTACGCGATTTGACGAGGCATGACAGACACATTTTTTGACACGCACGCTGCGGTTGAGAAGATTCGCGCAGGAGAGAAGTCGGGACGGCTGGCCGAGTCGGTGACCGAGGTGGTCAGAGATGGCATCAACACCGGCGGGAACGCGGCCAAGGCGGATATTGCGGAGTTGAAGCGGGGGCAGGCGGAGTTGAAGGAAAACCTGCTTGTCATGCTGAGTGAACTCAAATGGATAAAAATAATCGGCGGGGCGGTTCTGGCGGTGCTAGTTCTGCCTTGGCTGGCTGAATTCCTTAGGAGTTTCATGGCCGGCGTCTGATCCGGCCCCGGTCTCATGGGGCTGCCTTGGCAAGGCTTTCGCTTTTGAATTGTTTTGCTTTACAATCAGCCCATTTTGTTTCATCAAAGCCTCAACAATGCCGACAGAGGCAGGCAGACAGACAACTGATTTATCTCATATTTTCAACGTCATCACCGATCCCCGGCGGAGCGACGGCGTACGGCATGACCTTCACGAAATACTCATGACCGCTCTTCTGACCGTCATGTCGGAAGGCGAAACATGCGCCGATACAGTCGAATTCGCTGAAATCAAGAAGAAATTCCTGCTTGGGTTCATGGATATGAAGCACGGCGCGCCGAGCTGCGACGCCTTTTCCGACCTGTTCAACAGTCTGAATCCGGTCGAACTCGGCGTCGTTCTCTCGCGCCTTTCCCAGAGCCGGACGAAGAGGCTGGCGGTCGAATACGGGGACGGCGTCATTGCCGTTGACGGCAAGACCCTGCGCCGTTCATTCGCCGACGCTTCGAAGCGGCAGCCTCTGCATCTCATGCACGCTTTCGCCTCTGACACGCGACTGGCTCTCGCGCAGACCGCGGTCGACGGGAAGTCGAGCGAGATCACCGCGATCCCCGCGCTTCTGAAGTTACTCGACATCCGGGGGCGGACGGCAGCGGCTGACGCGATGCATGCGCAGCGGACGATATCGGAGGCCGTGAAGGACGGCAGGGGCGAGTATATTCTCGCCTTGAAGGGCAACCAAGGCAATCCGCACAAGGATGTGAAACGGTATATGGAGGCCCCCGGTAACATTGAAAACATTCAGTTTTCCGAGACGCATAAGGAGAAGGGGCATGGCCGGATCGAAACCCGCCGGGCCGCCGTCTGCCATGATGTCGACTGGCTGAAAGACCACGAACAGCCGGGTCTCGCCGCCGTCGGACCGGTCTCTTCGACCCGGGAAATCAAGGGAAAGCGCAGCCCCGGAACCCGGTATTTCATCATGAGCGGGAAGCCGGATCCGGAGCGTTTTCTCAAGGGCGTGCGGGAATGCCTGGTCGGCAGCGAGCAGTCTGCGCTGGTTTCTCGATGTCACGATGAATGAAGATCATCTGCGGAACCGGACCGGACCCGGGCCCGAAAACCAGTCGTGATGCGGCGCGGCTGTCTCTCAACTTGGCGCGGGTCACGGAGGACAAGCAGGCCGAGTCAATGCGCGGCAAACTCAAGAAAGCCGGACAGCATCACCGCTATGCGCTGAAACTCATCAGCTCCGCCGGAATGCTGCCGGAAAACTGGGAATCTCAAAAGCGATAGCCCTGCCGCTGCAGGCGGACGGCGTTCTCCGGCTGAGCCAAAGCGGCGGGAACAGGTATCAAGTTGAATATGCCCGGCTCTTTGAACGCCGGATACCGCGCTGTAAAAAAAATGTGTGCGCAAGGCAGCTCGCGACACCGGCCGGGCCGCGGATTGTCGTTCGGCGATGCGGATCTTCATGGCGTCATCTCGGCGCCGACGGCAGCATGGCGTCCGTAACCCGCCACTCGCGGCTGCTGCGCGGGCAGAGGGCGGAAAGCGCGTTGGCGAGGCGCAGGAAGTCCGTTCTGCGCTCCTGTTCGGAAATGATCAATTGACGTAAGCCGTTGTGCCCCCTCTGGCCGCGAGGCGTCCGGCGCCGGGTCAAGTTCGGATAACGGCGTTGGCCGCGTGTCGGCGTTCCGGTTCAAAGCCAAGGCATGGCCAGCCGGCGGCGGGATTCGAACGCTGTTATCTCGGCCTCTTTTTCCAGTGTCAGCGCGATATCATCCAAGCCTTCCAAGAGGCAGCGCTTCTTGAAGGGATCAATCTCGAAGCGGAACAGTCCGCCGTCAGGGGCTGAAACTGTCTGATCTTCCAAATCGACCACTATGCGGGCATTCGATCCGTTAGCTGCGTGATCCATGAGCTGATCCACCTGATCCTTCGGCAGCGTGACCGGCAGGATGCCGTTCTTGAAGCAGTTGTTATAAAAAATATCGGCGAAACCGGTCGAAATGACGCACCGGATCCCGAAGTCCAAGAGCGCCCAAGGCGCGTGTTCGCGCGACGAGCCGCAGCCGAAGTTGTCTCCCGCCACGATTATCTCCGCAGATTTCCACGCTTCTCTGTTAAGAACAAAATCCGGATTCTCCTTGCCTTCAGAGTCATACCGCATCTCATGGAACAGACTGACCCCCAGACCGGTGCGTTTGATGGTTTTGAGAAACTGCTTCGGTATGATCATGTCGGTGTCGATATTCATCAGCGGCATCGGCGCCGCGATGCCCGAAAGCGCCGTGAATTTTTTCATCCCGCCGTTCTCCTCACATGAAATGCCTGACATCAGTCAGCCGGCCGGTCACGGCGGCGGCAGCCGCCATTGCCGGGCTCAGAAGATGGGTGCGCCCGCCCCGTCCCTGACGGCCTTCAAAATTGCGGTTGGAAGTCGATGCGCATCTTTCTCCGGGCGCCAGCTGGTCCGGATTCATCCCGAGGCACATCGAACAGCCGGCCATTCTCCATTCGAATCCGGCAGCAATGAGCTGAGCGGCGATTCCCTCTTCTTCCGCCTGCATGCGCACCAGTCCCGATCCCGGAACGATCATGGCCCTGAGGCCCTGCTTCACTTTGCGGCCTTTCATGATTTCCGCCACCTCCCGCAGATCCTCGATCCGGCCATTGGTGCAGGAGCCGATGAAGACCGTATCGACCTCGATATCTTCAAGTCTGGTGCCGGGCCGCAGACCCATATAGTTCAGACTGCGCTCAACCGCGTGCGATTTCGGGCCGGAGAAATCACACGGATCCGGCACCTCGCCGGTGATCGGCAGCACATCTTCCGGACTTGTGCCCCAAGTCACGACCGGCGCGATCGAACCGGCATCCAGAGTCACCGTCTTGTCGAAATACGCGCCTTCGTCAGACCTGAGCGTCTTCCAGCATGAGACAGCCGTTTCAAACGCCCCGCCTTTCGGCGAGTGCGGCCGTCCCCTGACATAATCGAACGTCTTGCCGTCCGGCGCCACCAATCCGGCTCTGGCGCCGCCTTCGACCGCCATGTTGCAAACCGTCATGCGCCCTTCCATGGACAGATCCCGGATCACCTCTCCGGTGTATTCGATGACATGCCCGTTCCCTCCGGCGGCTCCGGTCTCGCCGATAATCGACAGCGTGACGTCTTTGGCGGTCACGCCGATGCCGAGCGTCCCTTTGACCTCGATTTTCATATTCAGGGATTTTTTCTGGATCAGAGTCTGCGTCGCCAGCACATGCTCGACTTCACTTGTGCCGATCCCGTGGGCAAGCGCGCCGAACGCGCCGTGCGTCGCGGTGTGGCTGTCGCCGCAGACAATTGTCATCCCCGGCTGGGTCCAGCCCTGTTCCGGGCCGATGATGTGAACGATTCCTTGGCGGATGTCATCGACAGGATAGTATTCGATGCCGAATTCCCGGGCGTTTTTCTCCAGTTCCTCGACTTGAATCCGGCTGTCTTCGTCGTCGATCCGCTCCGCGCGCCTTTCATCGGTCGGCACATTGTGATCGGGAACAGCGACCGTCTGTTCCGGGGCCCGGACATTCCTGCCCGCCAGCCGCAGGCCTTCAAATGCCTGCGGGCTCGTGACTTCATGGACCAGATGTCTGTCGATATACAGAAGGCAGGTCCCGTCATCCGCCTCATGAACGACATGAGCGTCCCAGATCTTATCGTAAAGCGTTTTCCGCGCGTTCATTGACTGACTCCAGATTTTCCTGCCCTTCACTATGGTTTAACGGCAGGTGATTTCAACCGCCGGGGAAAGGGCGCCGCCGTATCAGGGATCGCCCCAAGGAATACGGCGCCGTGCGGCGTTCCGCGGGATACAGTGAATTTTGGCGGGAATCGCACTTGAAAACCGGTCGGCTGATGCTCAGAATAAGGCGGCACCAAGTAAAATCAAATCAAAAGAGGCGGCAGGCATTTCATGACCAGAAAATTGCTTTGGGCGGCGGCGCTCGCATGGTTCGGGACTCTCCCGGCGGCGCATGCGCAGGCTGAACTCATCGAGATCAGCAAGAGCCGGGACTGGACGGTATATAAGAGCGTCAGCGGTGAACAGGAATGCGGCGTCATCTCCAAGCCGAGAAAGACAGTCAACACCCGTGAAGGCAGAATCGTGGAAGTGATCCGCGGTGACATCCTTCTGGCAGTGACCATTCTGCCCAAAGGCCGTCACCGGCAGCTTGTCTCATTTCAGGGCGGTTATCCGTTCAAGAAAGATTCAACGGTTGAGCTTGAAATCGGCAGCCGCAGATTCGTTCTGACTCCCGGCACGTCCAGCGACAACAGCGAATGGGCGTGGCCCGAAGAAGGCAAGGACGGGGATGTCATCGAAGCCTTGAAGAAAGGAAGAGACGCCGTGGTCACGGGAATCTCGCGGCGGGACACCAAGACCGAGGACACATTTTCCCTCATGGGTCTGACGGACGCGCTGACGCTGGCAGAGAACTGCGCGGCGCAGATCTGATGCGCTTCCCGCCGCATAATCCTCTTGTTCCAAGCTGAGTCGTCCATGTCCGGCGAAGCGCAGCGCAGCCGCGGCGGGCCCGTCAATCTGGTCGGCCAGACACGGGAAACTCTCCGCGCGGCGTTGCTGGAACACGGCGCCGATGCGGCGCAGGCCGGTATGCGGACGCGCCAGATCTGGCAGTGGATATACCAGAAGGGCGTCCGGGATTTCTCTCTGATGACGAATCTGGCTCGTGACTACCGTGACGGGCTGTCAGGTTCGTTTTCGGTCCGCGTTCCCGAAACCGTGAAAAAACTGGTCAGCCGGGACGGCACGCGCAAATATCTTTTCCGAATGGATGACGGAAAGGAAGTTGAAACCGTTTACATCCCGGACCGGGACCGGGGAACGCTTTGTGTTTCGTCACAAGTCGGATGCACACTGAACTGCTCCTTTTGCCGCACGGGGACCCAACCGCTGGTCCGCAATCTCACCTCCTGTGAAATCGTCGGTCAAGTCCTTGCGGCCAGGGATGATCTCGGCGAGTGGCCGCTTCCGGGCCGGCAGCCGAAAAATGAATCCCGCCTGCTGTCCAACATCGTTCTGATGGGGATGGGCGAGCCGCTCTACAATTTCGACAATGTGCGTGACGCGGTGAAAATCATGACGGACGGCGAAGGAATCAGTCTCTCACGGAGACGGGTCACTCTGTCAACGGCCGGCGTGGCGCCGGCGATCCGCCGGGCCGGCGAGGAAATCGGCTGCCGGCTGGCGGTTTCACTACACGCGACCACCGATGAAGTGCGCAATGAGCTCGTGCCCATCAACCGAAAGTGGAATCTGGAAACTTTGTTCGCCGCCCTTCGCGACTATCCCCGGGCATCCAACGCGGACCGGATCACTTTTGAATATGTCATGCTGCGGGAGGTGAATGACAGCGACGAGGATGCGAGGAGACTGGTTCAGCTGATCAGAGGCATTCCCTCCAAGGTCAACCTCATCCCGTTCAACTTCTGGCCGGGAGCGCGCTACCGCAGATCCCCGCCGTGCCGCATCCGGAGTTTCGCTTCGATTCTGTTCAAGTCCGGCTACGCTTCGCCGGTGAGAACCCCGCGCGGTGAGGACATCATGGCCGCCTGCGGCCAGCTGAAATCAAAATCGGAGCGTGACCGCAGAAAGCGGTCGGCGCATTGAAGCCCCTCCACGCAGCATGCAGCTTGGCAAAACCGCGCGATTCAGATCAATGTCTCAAAACGTGAATTCATCAAACCCCGTTATTGCCCGCCGAACTGTTCTGACTTTGACAGCTGCGGCGGCGCTGTCCGGCTGCAGGCTGTCTCCCGAGCCGGACAGTAAGTCTGAGAGAGTGACCCGTATCGACATCCATAAGAGGTCCCGGCGGATGTATGCCTATTCCGGCGACCGCAAGATCGGATCATACAATGTCAGCCTCGGATTCGCTCCGGTCGGGCATAAACTTCAGCGGGGCGACGGAAAAACCCCGGTCGGGCGTTACGTGATTGACCGCAAAAATTCCAGAAGCCGGTTTTATCTTTCGCTTGGGCTGTCTTACCCTAACGCAAGAGACATGCGGCTGGCAAAAGCCCGGGGCGTCGATCCGGGCGGTGACATCTTCATTCATGGCCAGCCGAACGGATCTAAGGTCAAGCGGCGGCGCGGCGACTGGACCGAAGGCTGCATCGCCGTGGCCGATCATGAGATGAGGACGCTTTTCCGGACCGTGGATATCGGAACGCCAATTAACATTTACCGCTGAGTCTTCAGCCGGCGGCGACCAGTGTCCACCAAATCTTGCCGCTTTCATCTTGATTCCATCCAATGCCGATTACTTTGGCGTCAGGATTCAGAATCAGGCGGCGGGTGTCGGGATCCGTCATCCACGCGGACAGAGTGGCCAAATCGCTCTCGTAGGACTCAGAGATGTTTTCTCCAAGAAACATTCCTTCGAATCCAACCCGCCTGACCCGGTCAACGGGCGAAGATCCGTCGGAACCGAAATGCCATGGCCGATTCTGCACGGCCATATCTTTTGAATGGGTGCGGGCAGCCGCGTTCAGCTCCCTTGACAGTCGAACCGGAGGCAGTTCGTTCTGACCCCGGATTCCGTTCACCGCATCCAGCATCCGGAAAGGGATCTGCTCACGCTCGCGGGAATCGATCCAGAAAATCTGCGGCACGAGTCTGACGGGTCCATTTCCGCCCGGTCCGGCAGGCGGATCAGGGTTCAGTTCCGTCGGGGGTGCGGAACTGCACGCAGTCAGCAGGCAAGCGGCGCAAAATGCGGCGATCTGGAAATATTTCATGGTGTGAATTACATATTTTCAATATAATACTGGAAATAATGAGCCTCGGCGATTCAGTCAATCACAAGCAACGCCGTTGGCAGCCGGACATTCATGCCGCCGCTGACCCGAGCCAGCGCACGGCCATAATGCGCCAAGCATGGAGCGTCTAAAGCGACCGGCATGTTTTTCTTCCGGCGGAGATGCCGAAAAGCATCTTGAAAAGCGCATTCTGAATTTCTCCCGCCGAACCGGTTTCCGGACAGTTCGATGCCGGTTCAGTGCGCTTTATGACTCTGCATCCGTCCGGCATCGCGGTCCGGCTCAGCGCCTCAAGAGCGGCGCGGATCGGTCCAAGCGCAGGCGACTCGGAAAGGCGCCGCCGCTCACACATCCGCTTTGACCGCTCCGCCCGAATGAAAATCCGTCTTTCCGCCGAACAATTCACATGCGGGGACCGGTCCGCCGCAATCCGCCGGGACTTGCCTGAATCTGTCATCCGCCGCGGCGTGGGCCGCCGGGCGGGCGATTCCGGCCGGAATGTGCATGAAGCCGCGCTTAATTGACGATGCGCGGAGCAGGCGCAAGGCAACTGAGAGCGTTTTTTCGGTCGATGGGTTGCGGGAGACTCATTTCAACATTAGCGTCGGTTTTACAGCCGCAACACTGTGCAACGGAGACTTGACATGACTGAGCAGCATCACCGGCGCACTTTTGGGAAAATGCTGCTGGCCGGAGCCGCTGCCGCGGCGGCCCCCGCGGCGATGGCGGCCGGAGACGTAAAGGCTCACCGCAACATTTCCGGATTTGTCATGCGTGACTGGCAGACGTATTTCGCGGATCTCGCCAATGATGCGATTCTTGTCGATGTCAAATCGCGCGCGCTTCACTACTGGTCAGAAAACGAAACCGTCTACAAGCTTTATCCGACAAGCGTCCCGATCTCACCCGAACTGACCCGTCTCGGGCGCACCAGAGTGACGAAGAAGGTCAAGGATCCGGAATGGCGGCCGACGCCTGCTATGCTGGAGCGCAACCCGGACTGGCCGCTTTACATGCCGCCAGGACCCGACAACCCGCTCGGCACCCATGCTCTACATCTGTCGTGGAGGTATTACCGGATTCACGGAACCCACGACACCCGCAAAATCGGCCGTCGCTCTTCCAACGGCTGCATTGGATTGTACAATGAACATATTGAGGAATTGTTCGCGCTCGCTAAGATCGGAACTCAGGTTTTGCTGATTTGACATGGCGGGGAGCGTCTGCTAGAGGCTGAAGCCGCGCGGATGACGAGTGCCATGCAGCTTTACGGTTTTTCCGATTCGGCGCAACTGTCGCCGGTCTCGTGAAAGATCGGAAGATATTAGGTTAACTTGAAAGGAACAAGCATGAAAAAGATTGCTCTTGCCGCGGCCTTCGCGCTTGCGGCGACCAGTCTGTCAGCCGGCGGTATGCATGAGCCGGAAATGGAAGAAATGGCCGAGCCGGCGATGGCCGAGCCGATGATGGAACCGGAAGTCATGGAACCGGAAGAAGGTAACGACTACCTGATTCCGCTCCTGTTACTTGGTGCGGTAGCAGCTGGTGTTGCTCTCCTGTAATTGCGAATTCTGATCGGAGGCTGTCTCCGGACATCCTCCGATCTGCAGTTTCGGCATCGCGCGGCCGGTTCGTGACATTCGGTGACTGTCCCCGGGATCGGGGCTGGTTTGCGAGTGTTTATCGGGTTCGTGGACACCGGCCGCTGATCAGCGCATTTCAATAATCATGATTCGATCCGGCGGAACTTGATGGGTCTGTGCGTTCGCAACGACCCATCGGCTGTCCTGATGAGCTTTCCGCTTCGCCTTTGACGTCGTCAAAGCAGCGAACGCAGACCGGCCTTGTAGTCAGGATAGAGAAGGCGCAGCCCCAGCCGGTTCTTGGCAGAACTGTTGCTGACCCTTTTTGATTCCGCGTAAAAGCTTTCGGCCATCGGGCTCAGATCCGCGCTGTCAATCTGGGTCCGGGGCAAAGGAGCGCGTTCAAGCAGGCCGCATGCGAAGTCGGCCACTTCTTCGGGCGGCGCGGGGCAATCGTCGCAGACATTGTAAACTGAACCCGGACTAGGACTTGCCATGGAGGCGAACAGCATGCGTGCGATGTCTTCGACATGAACCCGGTTGAACACTTGACCGGGCTTAACGACCTGAGACCGCTTTCTCCCGTTTTGAATCTGCGCCAGCGGCCCCCTGCCCGGACCGTAAATTCCCGCCAGACGGAAAATGTGCAGCGGAAGCCCGGATCTCCGCGCAAGATTCCTCCAGGCACGCTCGGCTTCCACTCTCTGCCTCCCCCGCCGGGTTGCCGGGGCAAGCTCCGCTGATTCGTCGACCCATTCGCCGCGTTTGTCACCGTAGACCGCTGTCGTCGAAAGATATCCGACCCACGTGAGATCCTTAGCAAACTCCGCAAGTCTGTCGCCGAGCTGCCGGATGACCGGGTCCCCGGACGCATCAGGCGGCACCGACACGAGAATGTGCGTTGCTCCGGCAATGTCGCCGGCCAAACTGTTCCCGGGCCAGACCCTGCATGTCGCACCCGATTCAGCGACTCCCCCGCAGCCGTCCCCTGTCCGGGTCGTGCCGATGATTTTCCATCCGTGATCGCGATTAAGCATGCGGCTGAGGGCTCTCGCGGAATAACCGTGCCCTATGCTCAGCAGGACTTTGTCATTGTTCATGGCTGCGGTCAGATCCTGATTCGGAAACTGTATTCGATAGTCATACCGATTGATTGAGCACGCCTGTGAAAAAGCCGGAAAACGGGCTGTCCGACAGCGTGAAAAATGTGTCTTTTCTCAAGCAAAGGCCACGCGACTTACTTGCGGAATAAACGGCTGTTCGGTTTTCGGGTCCTGCTCAAATCAAGCAAGCTGGAACCATGCCTTACTTCATTAACGGGTTTTGGACCGCCTGCCAGCGCCAAACGTATCGTATTCACAGCCTGAGTATCAGGCCTGCTTGAAACCGCAACCTCGGACTTGCTTCATTGACCGACTGAACGAGCCGGGTGACATTGTTTATGATCGCCCGTACAACTATGAAATGCATCACCGGGTTCAGCCGGCGGCTCTCTGTCAGAATCAAGCTGTAGCAGATGCTGCGGATGCCCCGCAAATGCGTTTCCGGAGGCCGCGGGTCATGAGAGCGGCGGGAATCCGTCGTGATCCAGCCGCTGGCCGGGGTTGACCGGCAGCCGGAAAGTTCAGCTCCGCCTCTTCCAAGCGATTCGCAGGCGGTTTCAGCGGGGGGGGGGGCCAGCCCGAGCCGCCGCCCGGGATCGGAAATTTTTCGAGGACGCCCCTGCCCGCGGCCGCCTCCGCAGCCTCACGGAAAGCCTCCGCCGGGGTCCGGTAACCCAGGCAGCGGCGGGGGCGGTTATCAAGCGCGTCCCGCACCTTCCGGACCTCGGCGGGATCTATCGTCCGGAAGTCCGTCGACTTCGGAAGCTGTTCTCTCACCAGGCCGTTCGTATGCCCGTTCAAACCCCGGTCGCATGAACGGTACGGGCGGGTGAAGTGAAAGTCCGCGCCGAGAGCCCGCGAGCTTTCACTTTATCACTGTTGACTGCGCGTTTTCGATGAGTGCGACGGTAAACTGGATTCTGTCATCTCCTTTGAAACATTTGAGCGGACCCGGCAACGGTTGCCGTTTTGACGGGCGGAAGCCGACGATGCGGCCCATGGCAAGCACATAGTCATACACGGTCGGAGGTCCCCGCGCCGCGGAGGCCCGGTCGCCGACGCACGGCATTCGATAGGCAGTGAGGATGAGGTCGAGGGCTTGGATTTCAACCGGCCGGACAATCTCCGCCGCCGGGGTGTCGGGGGCCTCGCGCGCGAGACGAGACAGTTCGTGAACGCGCCAGGCGGCGACCGCGTCGAAGGCCAGGCAGGTCCGCAGGTCGTCGGCCGTGTTCAGTTTCCGGTCGCTGATGCAGGTGCCCCGCTTCAACGTGTCGAACCAGCGTTCGATGGACTGGCGATCCCGATATATCGACAGCACATCGTATGCTGTTTCCGGCGTCGCGTCGCCGGCGCTCGAGAGAATCACCCAGTCGAGCGCCTTTTCCGGATCCTCCGGATCGGTCTCGCTCGCCCGCACCGCCAGCATCTCCAGCGTGCCGCCTTCCCCGGCGGCCTTCGGAGGCAGCGCCGTCACCCGCGACGCCTGGACCGACAGCTCCACTTTCCGGGACGCCCGTTTGCGCTTCCCGCCCGCCGCGTCGAGTTCGATGGTCATGCGTCCGAGTTCGGGCTGTTCCGCCATGAAGGAAAACAGGTTTCGAGGCTCGCCGGTTTCCGTCAGGACCCGGCGCTTTTTTGACCGGCAGGCGCGGAGCACGACGCGCCGGCCCGTCCGCGCCGCCTCGCGGTGGATTTCCCAGATGTCCATTTCGCGGTCGCCGACGCAGATCGTCTCGGCATCGGGACAGGCCGCGGCCAGTTCTCCGCAGACCCCGAAACCGTCCAGCCAGCGCAGGCTTTCGGTCCTGTCGCTCCCGGCGTTCCCACGGAAGTCGGCGTCTATCGAAAGCACCCCCAGCGGCCGGCCGCCGGGCACGAAGGCGAGCATCGCGTGCGCGGCGATGCCTGCCGATCCCTTGCCGCCGCCGCCGAGCGGAGCCAAGCCTTCGGCGCTCCCGGCCAGACCGGAATAGTTGAGCATCGTCGTGTCCTGCACCGCCAGAATACGGCGATGAGCGCGGCAGCGCCTCACCGCAGCCTCGATATGGGACTCCAAGACATGCCGCATGGTGACATCCGGGTTCGACAGAAGACGGTAAACCGCCGTTTGATCGGCGGCGTTCGGGAACATCTCCGGAATCGTGCCGCCGGCATTCCTGATCCACGCGTCTCCGACGCGCCGCAGCCGGCGGCGCACCCGGCCATCGCAGTGTGTCGAGTATGCGAACTCGTTATCCCCCGTGCCGTCGCCTTCGTCAACCCAGCTGTCCGCCAGGGCGCCGATCGGACGCCGCGGCGCCTCCGCCATCCGTCGGCGCCAGCCCCGCTCCAAGGACCGCATGAAGATCCTGCACTGCGGTTTGGCCTCACCCGAACGGGCCCGCGCCGCCGTCATGCCGGCGAAGCGCCAATTGGCGGCGCGATAGCAGCTCCCCGCCCTGGTGTCGTCGACATAGGTGTAGACTGCTTGCGGGCGGCAGCCGTGACGCGCCTGCCAGTCGTCCGGCAGACACCGTCCCGCCTTGCCGAGCACATGCGAGGCGAGGTATGGCACTTCAACGCCGGGCAGGATCAGAAAACGGTGATTGTTAACGAGAAGGCCGAGATTGGCGGCTTTCGCCGCATTCGACCACCCGATCCATTCATCGCGGGGCTTGACGTGCCAGCTGGCGGCCCGAAAGCCGATGCCGCCGATGCAACCATAGCGCCCGGAGACGATCCAATAATTCAACACCGCTCCCGGCGCCTGCGGGCAGCCCCGGGGATGATGCCGTTCCATCATCGCCCGCCACCGCCCGGCATCCGCCTTGCCGACGACCCGCAAAGTGACCGGTCCGAGTTCCCGGAGCGGGCAGGAGACCTCGACGGAGGGAACGTGACCGCCGTCCGGCTCCCCTGGCCCCGAGGTCGCACTGAACATGCGGGCAGCGGGCAGCGAGACACCCAGTGCCCGCGCCAGTCCCGGCAGCGCCTTGCCTGCCGATGAGGTGCACAACCCGCCCCGCGCATTGCGCCAGTCCTCATGCTCGCACAGACCGCGGGCAAGCGCATGACGGGTCATGCCGCCGGCCTTGATGGCTCCCTTCAACCAGGCTGCGCCATCGGCCGAGATCATTCGCATTCCTACGTTCATGCCGAATCACATACAGCATCAAATAATGCTCTGTCAACAGTGAGTCCGTGAAAGGCCCGCGAGACCTCCGCGCACTCCACGAATTCCTTGCCGTTGTCAGCCGTGATCGTGTGAGTCATGTCGGACACAGGCTGAAGACACTTAATGACCGCGGCCCCGGCTGAGGACGACGTCCTTCTCTCAACCTGTTGAAGCAAAGTCAATTTCGTCGCCCGGTCGACAAGCGAAACCAAGGCTCCCCGGTGCCGGACGCCGATGATCGTGTCCGATTACCAGTCTCCCGCCCGGGTCTTCTCCTCGACGATCGCGGGACGCTCGGATATGTCCCTCCGGCCCGGAATCACGCCCCGCCCGGAGCCGTTCCGGCCTCGGCGGCAGCGCTTCCGCCCCCGGCGGCGGAGGCAGCGGAACAGGCTTCCCCCCGCCGCCCGGTCCGCATAGATATAACGGTAAATCCAGGTCGGACTCACCGTCATGACACCCGTCCTCGCTGAGCGGCCCGAAGTCTGCTGCGGGCCTGTCCGGACCTCAGACATATCTCGATGATCTTCCAGCTCATCGGCGACATCCTGCGGGGAACCGACGAGGCTTCCCGCCGCTGGGTTTCGGCCAGCCGCTGCGACTGGCGGCAGCGGCAGCCCCGCAGCCCGGTGTCGCGGGCGAGTTCGCGGACTGCCGTCGACTGCGGGCAGCCGATCTCCGCCGCGATGCCTCTTTGCGGGAAACCGCTTTTCTTCAGCGCCTGAAGCTGGCAACGGTCAAACCGGGTCAAGCAGTTAAAGCCCGACGGCATGCGATTCCCTCCGTTTTCATCATAGAGAGTATCGCACCCGCTTGACCCGCATACAACATGTAGATCTGCCTCAATCGCGGTCTACAGATGAAGCGATGCATTTCGGAGTTTGATCGGTGGATCATTTTACGGTCAGAATGACAACGGCCCGTTAAAGCCGCATTATGAAGCCGTATCCCTTTCGGGAACGACACCACCCGTCTAAACCGGGCCTGCGGGGATGTTCGAATCAATACGCCCAAGCTTACCCAAATGCGGAGGAAACTTGCGGAAAGTCCGTGGAAGCGGTTCGAGATCATCGAGAACCAGGGTTGTCGCTTTTGAGATTTCCCGTTTTCCGGCAGGAGTCCGGCGGAGCTGATGAGCTTCAGGGCGCACCGGTGATCCCGTCCGGCTTTTTTGAGTTCGCCGCGCATTGACTCAGCCTGCCTGTCCTTCGTGACCCGCGCCGGGTTGAGAGCCGGCCGCCGCATCACGTCCGGTTTTTCCGGCCCGGGCCCTGTCCGGTTGCGCGGATGGTCTTCGTTCATCGTGACGTCGAGAACCCGGTGCAGGCTGTTTTCGACCGGCCAGCGCTCCCGCGCGCCCTTGAGAAAACGCTCCGGATCCCGCTTCCCGCTCATGATAAAACACCGGGTTCCGGTGCTGCGCATTCCCTGGATTTCCCGGGTCGACGAAACGGATCCGACAGCGGCGGGACCCGGCTGTCAGCGGCTTTCCAGCCAGCCGGCATCACAGCGAACGGCGGACCGCCGGGTTTCGATCCGGCCGTGTCCCTTCTCCTTATGTGTCTCGGAAAACCGGATGTTTTCAATGCCGCCGTGGTTCTCCATATGCCGCTTCACATCCCCGCCTCCCATCCTTCACGGCTTCCGATACCGCACGCTGCGCATCCGCCTGCCGTCCGGCCTTGGATGTCGAAAAGCTTCAGAAGCGCGGGGACCGCCAGGACCAAAACTGTTGAACAGGCCGGAAAAGGCGTCGCGGGTCGGCGCGCCGTTCTTCAGATCCATGAACTGAAGCGGGAACTTCTTCTTGACTTTGCCGTATCCGACCGTGTCCGGCGGCATGTTCCGCCTTTTGACATTACGGTCTGGAGAGCGGTCATGAACCGTGAAGGCCGTGCCGGGGACCAGTGATGCCGTTGAACATACGAGATCAATCAGCTGTCTGCCTCTGTCCGCATTGTCAGGACCTTGAGGAACGAAGCGCACTCGTCAGATAGCGGAAGCCTTGGCCTCAGCCGGCAAGGCTCCGTGACAGCCGCGGAACATCCCGGCTTGACACCATGCCGACCCGACCGAGGCTTGCGAATAGCCTTGACCCCGTAAAGCTCTCAATCGGCCGCCCTGACCGTAACGGGCCGGCGAGGCGATGCCCAACGGCATCCCCCCGCACCCGGCGGCTTTCAGTTCCGCGGTCAGAAACTCACGTTCAGGGCCAGAGAGCCGCCGAGGTCCTTGTTCCCGCCGCCGCCCGCGGCGTAGTACGCGCCGCCCGACACCGTCATCATATCGCTCAGCCTGAACTCGCCGCCGAGACCGAGTCTGCCCCAGGTCGGTTTCATCTCCGCCTCGAGGACGGCCCCGGTGACCGTGATGTCCGTTCGGCCCTTGAAATCATGCTCCACATCCGCCGCCGCCCAGAGCGTCCCGGCCTCTCCGGCCGCCATGTCGATCCTCGCCCCCAGCGTCCCTTTCACGCTGCCGGCCCTGACATCCGACACTTCGCCGGCCCCCTCCAAGGCCGCCGGCTCCGTGAAACCTCCGGTCTCCACCGACGAAAACTCGAAACCGGCCCGCGGCGTCACCTGCATTCCTTGGAATTCCATCCGCTTGCCGGCGGCGACGCTGACGGAAACGCCCCCGCCCCCGGGCGCCGCGATCACCGCCCCGCCGCCCGCGGGGCTGAGTTCGATGTCATGCAGACGCGAATACGACAGACGCCAGCTGACATCGACGCCGCTGTCCGGACGCCAGCCCAGCGTCACCGCCCCGCCGGTCGCCTCGGCCTTGACGCCGCCGCCGCGCATGACATCGGCCTTGACCGTGCGCCGCCCGGCGCTGAAACCGACGCACAGACTTCCGTCGGCGGGGAAATCATAACCGGCCTCCACAACACGCCGCTTCACGTCCCAGCCGAGGGCCTGCTTTCTCCAGCCCGCGGAGGTCGTCGAACTCTCAGCCATGCGCTCGCCTTCGCTCATGGAAACCTCCGCCCGCGCGCCGCCTCCGCACATCCCGCTCCCGACCCCCGGACCGGCGTTCAGATCCAGCAAAACCGAAGGCAGCGCCTCGTACAGCCGCGCGCGGTCCCGGTACAGACGCTGAACCGGCGGAACATCTTCAAACTCGTACCAGACCCGTTTGCCGTTATGGCTGACCTCCCGGAACTGACCCTTGATCACCTCGTCATAAACAAGGTCCAATACCTTGCGGCGGTGGATGATCCCTTTCACGGGGTCATCCGCCGTCAGACCGGTCAAGGGCGCGTCATCGTCCATGCCGGCGCGGGTGTGGAAGCTCAGGTCCGACTGCGCCGTCGTCGTCTCTTGACCCTTCTTCCTCTCCTGCTCCGGATTCAGGATCTTGCCGTTCAGATAACCCGTGAGACCGTCCTCGTCCAGCTCCAGAATGATCTTCACCGGACCCGCGTGGCCGTCCACGCGGACCGCATTGCCGGACAGCGCGCGGACATGCGCCCGGGAACCGACAACGATCGTGCCGCCGTCCCCGACCGTGTTGTCGCCATCCCTGACCTGGACACGCACGCCGGCATATCCGGACCCGCTGTCCCCGCTGTCCCCCGTGACCAGGCCGCGGACAGCGACATCGAACTTGCCGGCGCCTTCGTGGTCGATCACGATGCCCGCTCTCCGGGCGGTGACCACGCTGCCCGGCCCCGTCGTGACCGTGATGTCGCCCTCCTCTTTGTGCTGCGCCCAGATTCCCGCCCGGCCCTCCGAATCTATGCTGCCGTCATGGGTGACCGCGATGTCCCCGGCGCCGGACGCCTTGTAGGCAATGATGCCGTGTCTGTCCCCCTTCTTCACCGTGATCTTGCTGCCCGTCCCCGTCGTGACAGTGACGCCGCCATCTCCTGCGTGGTATGTTTCGATTCCAAAACGTTCCTCCACCGTCATGCTGCCGTTATGGGTGACCGTGATGTCGCCGGCGGCGGTCGCTTGCCAGAGCCCGGCATAAATGCCGCGCTGGTTCGCGCCTGCCGCGGTGATCTCGCTGCCCTGCCCCGTCGTGACGGAGATATCACGCTTTCCGTCAGCGTCGTTGTTGTAGACGTAGATTCCTATTCCGTTCTCCGTGGTTATGCTGCCGTCATGGGTAACCGTTAAGTCGCCGCCGCCGGCGGCTGCATCGCTGGAGGCATGGATGCCGTGCTGGTTATTCCCTTTCGCCGTGATCCTGCTGCCCTTCCCCGTCCCGACAGTGATGCCGCCGGTCCCCGTGTTCTCCGCGCGGATTACCGTACCGTTCTTCGTGGTTATGCTGCCGCCGTGGGTGACCCTGATTTCACCGGCGCTGGTCCCTTTGAACACCTTGGCATAGATACCGTTCCAACTCTTGCCTGCCGTCTTCACGTTCGCAGTGATCACGCTGCCCTGCCCCGTCGTGACGGAGACATCACGCTTTCCGTCGTCGCCGTTGTCGTAGACGAAGATTCCCGTAGCGTCCTCCGTGGTTATGCTGCCGTCATGGGTGACCGTGATATCGCCGGCGCCGCCGGCTGCATTGCTGAAGGCAAGGATGCCCTGTCGGTCTGACCCTTTCACCGTGATACTGCTGCCCTGCCCCGTCCCGACAGTGATGCCGCCGGTTCCTGCGGTGTTCGCCCAGATTCCCTGACCGTTCTCCGTGGTTATGCTTCCGCCATGGGTAACCGTGACATCGCCGGCGCCGCCGGCTGCATTGCTAAGGGCAAGGATGCCGTGTGGATTAGTCCCGCCACCTTTCACCGCGATACTGCTGCCCTGCCCCGTCCCGACAGTGATGCCGCCGGTTCCTTGGTTGTTTGCGTAGATTCCTGTTCCGCCCTCCGTGGCTATGCTGCCGCCGTGGGTGACCGTGACATCGCCGGTGCCGGTCCCTTTGAGGACCTGGGCATAAATGCCGGCCTGGTTCGCACCTGCCGCGGTGATCTCGCTGCCCTGCCCCGTCGTGACGGAAACATCACGCTTTCCGTTGTCGCCGTTGTCGTAGACCTGGATTCCCCCACCGTTCCCCGTGGTTATGCTGCCGTCATGGGTGACCGTGATGCCGCCGGCGCCGCCGGCTGCATTGCTGAAGGCAAAGATGCCGTGCTGGCCGGCCCCTTTCACCGCGATACTGCTGCCCTTCCCCGTCCCGACGGTGATGCCGCCGGTTCCTTCGTTGTTTATGTACATTCCCGATCCCCCGACCGCTTCTATGCTGCCGTCATGGGTGACCGCGATGCCGCCGGTTCCTGTGTGGCTCACGAAGATTCCCGCTCCGCTCTTCGTGGTTATGCCGCCGCCTTGGGTGATCGTGACATCGCCGGTCGCGGAACTCACGGCAACGATGCCGTGCTTGCCGGCCCCCGCCACGGAAACCGTGCCGCCCGTGAGTTCCAGCTTGAGCGCGCCCGTCCCGTCGCGCCTCATGTAAATGCCGTCGCCGCCCGCATGGATCACGGCGGCGCCCTTGACGACGACATCGTTGCCGCCGGCGCCGTCGGCGTTAACATCGATGCCCCTGCCGGCAAGCGGAGCCGCCTCCGTGCCCAGCCGGAGACCGGACCCGAGGGTCATCTTCAGCCCGCCGCTCAGGGAGGTGCAGGAAATCGCGGTCTTGACGCCGTCATAGGCGGCCTCGGGCAGCATACCCGTATAGCCGGCAGGCGAGCAGCTCTGCGCCACGGCGGACGGCGGGGACGCCGAAACCGCCGCAAGCCCGGTCAGGACCGCGGCAAGGCCGCCGGCGCGCCGCGGCGGAACAGAAGAATCTCGGGAGTTACCCCCCCCCTTTCCGCTCCGCAGCCGGCGGGGACGCCCCGCCGCGCCCAGGCGCGTATATCCGCGTTGTGCCGGTTCGAGACATGATCCATCCTCTCTTCAGTAGTTGATTGCATCAAAATCCATCCTCTCTTCAGCTGAGAGTATCAAACCCGGACCTTCTGACATATCCGCCCGCCGGTCGCAACAGGCTTGCGCCGGAATAAACGGAAAACGCGCCGCCGTCGAATGTTCCCCCTTTCCGATCAGCTCGTCCCGGTTCATCAAAGCCCCGGCGATGCCGGCAGGGACAGGCAGACAGCCGATCGATCCCATATGGCCGACGGCATCAATGAGCGGAAAAGCAGGCCGGACCCGCCCGGCGGAACCGGAACAGCCGCCGTTAAACGCCCGACAGGCCGTTCACCGGGCATCTTTCGGCGACTGTTCGAAAACCGGCCGTCCGCATGCTGAACCTTTGAAACGGAAGCAGGGTTCCTTCCGTCTTTCCGCAGATCCGCAGCCGGCGATCCGGAAAAGAAAACCCGCGCCCCGCCGCGGCGTCCGGTTCGATGAAGGGCGCGGGCCGCCGCCCCTCGGTCTGCGCTCGGAAACCGGTTCCTTCGCCGTCACGGGTTTCTCCCCGGCCTGCGCGCGGCGCGGCAGCGGACTGAAAAATCATTGTCGCGGAGCGGATCATCGAACGCATTCCGCGCATCAATCAGCTTGCGGAGACGGATGCCGCGTTCAAGACAGCGCTGATTCCGCGAGCCGGCCCCGGAACAGAACGGCCCGGCGCTGTTCCGGACGCGGCCATGCGGTCAAATCCGCGCCGCGGACAGGAAACCCCCGGGCAAGGCGGAAACGCCGCCGACCGGCGCCTGGCCGCGCGCCCCGGAATCTAACCGGGACCCTGATCCGCGCCGCCGCCGCGGCAATGCGCCCGCCGCGCCGCCGTCAGCCGGACGCACGCCCAGTCCGCCGCATCGGCGACCGCCGGATCCGGATCCGACCTGAGGCGCGAAACCGTCGGAAGAAAACCGGGATTCTCAGAATTGCCGATCGCGTAAAGAACATTTCTCACGAACCTGTCCCGCCCGATCCGCCGCACGGGACCGCCCCGGAAAAGCCCGCGGAACGCGGACCCGCTCAGATTCGCCAGAGAATCAAGATCAGGAGAAATCAGCTCCCGCCTCCCTTGGTACCGTGTCTCACGCGCCGTTGACGCGAACTTGTTCCACGGACAAACCGCCAGACAGTCATCGCAGCCGAAAATCCTGTTGCCCAGGGCGGGCCGAAGCCGTTCCTTCACCGGCCCTTTGTGCTCAATGGTCAAATAGGAAATGCAAAGCCGCGCATCCAGCTGGTAGGGAGCGGGAAACGCATTCGTCGGACATACATCAAGGCACCGACGGCAGGAACCGCACCGGTCCCTGCCCGCTTCACCGCGCTCCAACGGAAACGTCGTGAATATGGCCCCGAGAAAAAACCAGCTCCCCAGCTCTTCGCTCACGAGATTGGTGTGCTTGCCCTGCCAGCCGATACCGGCCGCTTCGGCAAGCGGCTTCTCCATGACCGGGGCAGTGTCAACAAAAACCTTGATCTCCGCGTCTGTCTCGGCGACCAGCCATCCGCCGAGCCGCTTCAGACGTTTCTTCATGATGTCATGATAGTCGCGGTTCCGCGCGTAAACCGAAATGCAGCCTTTGCTGCGGTTCGCAAGACCTTCCAGCGGATTGCCGTTCGGCGCATAGGATTCCGCTAGCATGATCACCGATCTTGCCTGCGGCCAGAGACTCTCCGGATTGCCGCGCCATTCCGCGCGCCGCCGCATCCAATCCATTTCGCCGTGCCGTCCGGCCGCGAGGAACTGTTCGAGCCGCCGCGCAGCCTGCGGAATATCTCCGGGGGCGCAGATTCCGACGGCATCGAAACCTTCGGCAGCCGCCTTTTCTTTCAGCCGGTCTTCAATCCGCGTCAAAAATCCAAATCCGAATACCAGTCCGGCGGCGGCGGGGCCTTGGAAACAAATTCATTCAGCAGGGGCTGGAATGCGGGCCGTGACTTCATGGCGGCATACCAATCCTTGAGCGCTGTCTGTTCCCTCCATTCAATGTCGCCGACAAAATCCAGACACGAGATATGCGCGGCGGCGGCGAAATCAGCAAGCGAAATGCGGTCGCCGGCCAGCCACCGGCGACGGTCAAGCAGGTAGGTCATGTATTCAAGGTGAAACTGAAGGCAACGTCTTCCAGCCACGATATTGGCGGCGTCAGGCGGGCCGCGGTCCTGGATGCGCCGAAGCACGCGTTCGCCGACCAGCTTGGACGTGACTTCCTGATGAAATTTTTCATCGAACCAGCTGACCAGCCTCCGGGTTTCAAACTGTTCAAGCGCATCATCCGGCATTAAAGCGGGATCGGGATGAATGGTGTCGATATATTCGCAGGTCGCTTGGCTGTCCGGGAATGTTTTGCCTTGGCCGCGCAGCACCGGGACTTTGCCGGCCGGACTCATCAGCAGGAAATCCTTGCGCTTTTCCCAGTACAGTTCCTCAATCAACTCGAATTCCACCTTTTTTTCGGACAGCACCAAACGCAATTTCCTGCAAAACGGTGAAAGCGTGTAATGATACAGCCGATATGTCACTTCCGATGAATCCTTTCGCTGATAAGCCGCAAATTCATGCCGCCGCTTCATAAGGTCCTTTGGCCCCCATTTTCAACCGCCAATGCACGCGGATCTGTCGTCTTTTGACAGCAAACGCGCGCCTTCAAGGATGGTTTCAGCCCGCTTCCGCTGATCGTCAGTCACTTCGGCGGCGCCTGCCGCACCGCTGAAGCGGGCCGCCAACAGGGCGGAATCTTCGTCATCAAGTTCTGACACAACCTTGCCGAAGCTGGTCTTTGCGGCCGCCGCAACGCCGTAGACCCCGCCGCTGTACTCATTGGTGTTAAGGTAAATCTCCAGGATCCGCCGCTTGCTCAGAACGAGCTCAATCACGCCTGCGGCCACAGATTCCAGCAGACGTAAGAATCCGTTTTCGCCCCGCCAAAGAAACAGGTTGCGGGCTGTCTGCTGGCTTATGGAGGCGCCGCCGCCGGTTTCGCTTGCGCGGATGGCATTCAAGTCGAACCCCCAATGCCGGCAGAAACCAGAATCTTCCGCGGCGATAAAGGCAAGCGGCATATGACGGGGAAGGCTGTCCAGATCAACGGATTCGTGCGTGACGGATCCGGTCTTGACGTAATGCGCGGCCATCTTCGCAGTGAAGGGCGGATCTGCGACGGCAAGCAGGCTCACACCGGCAATGAGCGCGGCGAGGAAAGCCGACACCGTCCAGACCGCGCACCGTATTGCCGAGCGCCTGATCCCTGTCCATCGAACGCCGTTCTGCTCCGGCTGGTCAGATTTTTTGAATGAATCGCGTTTTGCCAATTCGAGAGCGGACCATGTTGCGGACTGCGCCCGGAATAGCGGCAAACAGGAACCAGCGAAATACGGGCGGACCGAAAGATCCGCCCATCGCCGCATTTTGCTGTCGGAATTTACGCAGCGTCCGCCGCTGGCGTTTTCTTGGCCTTGGGTTTGGCGGCTTCAGCCGGCTGCTCCGGCTCTGAAGCGGCTTTGTCGACTGCGCCTTTGCTGGCCTCGACGAACAGGCGAATCGATTCCGCCTGCATGCGTCCCAGAATATCTGCGAGCGCCGCCATTTTCTGCGTGGATTTCCCTGCGGCATCAGACCTGTATGTGGAAAGCGCCTCCGCTAGTTCTGCTGGTTCAGACTGCGCTTTAGTCACTTTCTCAAGGTCGCCAAGAGCCTCTTTTGTCCACTCGGCAGACAGTTTTATGCTGTCCTTGGCGGCAAGAAACGCAGCCTCGGCAAGTTTGTCATTCAGGGCCGCGGAATTCTTCACTGCGGCTTCCAGCTCGGGCAAGCGTCCCGGGATTCCAGAGAAGAACATCTCACTCCATTCCTTCGCAATTCCATTTTTCATTTCTCAAACTCCTTTTTCCAGCTTGGTGCCGGGACACTTAATTGCTGCAACGCAGCATTTCAAGGCAGAAATTGCTGCGTTGCGGAAATTTGAGTTTTACAGTGTTCACCGCATCGCCGCGATTTTGCCATATTCCGCTTGCCCGCATAACTGTCTGAGCGTCCTGTAGATGTTCAAGCGGACAAATCTCATCCAGACGCCAGTCCGCCTTTCCCTGCGCTCGGAAACGGCTCTGTTAAACAAGGAGCCGTCGACGTGACCCGGCTCGGAGTGGACAACTCGGCTTCCCCTCCTCCTCCTCATTGCCCGACAGTAGCCGGCAAGACTGAGAGCTTGTTCCTAAAGTCGATTAGTATACCGCATATAGTATGCACAAACGTGATTTAAGCGGATTCAAATACTGCATACAGCATTATGGATCCAACTCTGAGAATCAGCGATGAAATCAAAGTTCGCTGCGGTTTCGGCGCGTATTCTTGGCTGGTTTTCCGGTCGCGGCAATAAATTGTCGGCTTGGCACTCATCAAACAGGCAGCGCACGATCTAGCAGTCTGACACAGCGGGAATGATGTTAATCAGTGTTCGGCAGACGTCCTGATTCCCGGCTATTGACTCTCCGTTGAAATTGCAGCAGCAGCTTCAGTCTGAACAAAGACACATGCTGCCGGCCGGCGCGACATATAGTAATGAGATCATGAAGAAAACGCCAAGCGAAGTTGTAATGCGCGGTCTGCGGGCGGCTGTCCGGTCAGCGCAGGGTCTCCTCGCGCGCACGGTCTTCGCGCTTCCACAGAAGCCGGTCCGGGCGGCTGAGCCGGCGGGGGGGGGTGTCTCCGAGAGGACCGCCCGCTGCCTGAGCGCGGTGTCCGCCGCCGAGGCGGGCAGTCAGCCATACCCCGCCCGCTCTCAACGCAGACGACATGGAAGAGACGCCGAAGCCGGTTCCGGCCCCGGATGCGCAGCCGGTTCGAGCGGTTCCATCCCGTGCCCGGCGATCAGCCGTCGCCGAGAACCTGCGTCAAGTCGTCAATGGCAAGGCCTCAGGGCCGTGGCCGCGCTTTGCTCATTGAGCCTGCAGAACGGCGGACCGCCCGCGCCGCTCACGGTCCCGCCGCGGGATGACATGTTCCGCGTAAAGCGGGGATATCCGGCCGGTATCGCGGCGCTGCCGGCGCTTGCGTTGCTGGCCGCCTGCGGCGGCGGGGGAGGCAGTTCCGCAACCGCGCCGGTCAAGTCTGATGTTCCCGAGCCTGTTCCCGCGGCTACTGTTCCTGCGGCTTCCAGCCCTGCTCCCGCCGCACCGGGCGGACCGAGGATCTTCCCGCCTCATCCCCTGGCCCGGCAAACGCCCGTCGTTTCGATCAGCGGCGAACTCCGCATCGGCGCCATGCCGCCGCCGGAAGCGACCGGTCTCGAACAAACACCGGATCATGGCGGCGCGACCGTACGCTACGGGCGGGTTCGCGACGGCGTAGGCGCCGACCTCGTCACCCGTTATCTCAGAAAGGATTCGCCTCTCGTCCACCGCTTCGCCCGGCCGCCGGTCGTGCGTTATGTCGAAAGCGTCACGCCGACGCACAAAGACGAAATCATCCTCGCCGTCCAGTTCGTGAACGGCAACCTGCCGGGAGACTTCCAGATCAAGATCGGTTCGCCGGTTTCCGCCGCCGAAGACGCCAGGCTTGACAGCTCTAGCAGGGTCAGGAACGGCGAAATCGTTGTCGAATACGATCGCCGGGAGGACTGGGAAATCGCTGGCGAACCCAACTGGATCGGCATGGTGGCGCCTCGCACCTACAACGGAGAGCAGCTGGCCGCCCGTATCTGGGTCGATCAAACGCGCATTACCCATCCCACCGAGCGCATGGGCACACTCATGCACGAGCTTCTTCACGCCCTCGGCCGCGACCATCCGGATGGCAGATACTTCCCCGAAACCGTCATGAACACAGGCAGGCCATGGGACATACGGAAGAAAAAATACGACCTGATGTATCCGCTCGACCGCGAGGCGCTGCTGGCGGTCTATGGCCGACTCCGCACAGGCGAAAGACCGTCTGATATCGCCGCCTCGCTCGGCCCTTGGGAGGATCAATCGCTGCATGTGCGCGGCGAGATCGGCGGCTTCGCATTCGGCGCCGCGCTGCGCAACGGCCTCGTGCGGCCCTGGGCGCTGGGGCCGGATCCCGCCATCGATCTCGCCGACAACACGCAGCTCACGGGCAGCGTCAGCTGGGCGGGGCGCCTTCTCGGACTGACCCCCGGCGGCAGGACCGTGGCCGGCGCTGCCGGGCTGACCGTCGACCTTACGGGATCAGCCGGCAATCTCGATTTCACCGGGATGGAACAGTGGACCGGCAAGCCCGGCGCGCCCGGCTCCGGAACCGTGTGGCGCGACGGCGATTTGAATTACGGCATCACCGTCGAAGGCAACGGCTTCTCGCGATCAGCCGGCGCCGACGAAGGCGTTATCACAGGATCCTTCTTCGGCCTGTCCCACCAAGGCATGGGCGGCACGCTGACGCGCAGCGACCTGTCCGCCGGCTTCGCCGGCACGCGCTGATCGATGCGCGGTCTTGGCGAAAGATCGCCTTTCGTTCCGGCGACCGCGGGACCGGATCGCCTGTCGGCGTCAGCGACGGGCCGGAGGCTGAGGCATTGCATCTCCCGGCGCCGGCTGGCAGCTGGCCGAAACAAAGCCGATGCGGCCCAGCCTGCTGAGGATATCGCGCACCGATCCAAGGCCCGGCCCGCCCGTAAATCATATAGGACTGGAATCATTCGCAGCCGATGGCAGCGAAAAAGCAGGAAATACGCGATTGACACCGCTCCCGGGATAAAACGCCAAGAGTCGCATTGACCGCCGGCCAGCAGTCCGACACAGCGGGATTGATGGCGCGGACTGATTGGGAACGGAAACAGGAAACTCCAGCCGGCGCAGCGCCGGGAAATGAAAGTTTGCTGCAGACTCGCGCTGCACAACCCCTGTGGACAACTCCTGACGGAATTATCCTCGGATTGATTCATATGAAGAGCTTTAGCATCATCTTGTCGCCGGTTTCTTGGCCGAAGCCGAATATCGGCCAAGCCTTTCAATTGTTCGGGTGTAAAACCTGGCAGTCTGTCTTTGTTGTGTTGATGGATGGAAATAGTGACGCAGACGCGCCCGACATGTAACGGATTTGACGCTTCCGGTTTCTGCTTCCAACCCACCCGTATCATCAATCCTGCCATGTTCAGCTACTAATTTTCTCCACTGCGGGCCCGTCTGATCCGGTGACAATTCGCAGATTCTGGACGTCGTCGGAAATCTCATCGAAAAGGGCGGCTTCCGTCCCCGTCATCCAGATCTGCGCATGCAGACGCCTGACTTCGGCCAAGAGCAGCCGGAGCCTGCTGGAGTCGAGATGGGCAGCGATTTCATCCAGAAGCAAAACCGGAGGAAAGCTCAAATCGTCGGAAATCGCGCGCGCGTTGGCGAGAATAAGAGAGATCAGCAAAGCTTTCTGCTCGCCTGTGGAACAGAGTTTCGCCGCCGTCCCGCGGGACCGAAATTCGACCGCAAGGTCGGCGCGGTGCGGACCAGTGAGTGTCCTGCCGGCCCGGAAATCTCTTTGCCGGCCTGAACACAGCGACTTCGCCAGCTCGTCGGCTTCCGTCGAAACCGCGCATGCGCCTCCCGGCGAGGCCAGCCGCAGCCCGGCCGCCGGAAATGCGGATTCCCCGCCGGCGAACGCCGTCTCAAGCCGCTTGATCGCGCGCAGCCGCCCGCGGGTTAATTCAGCGCCGGAATCCGACATCCGGGATTCCAGCGCGTTGAGCCAGCCCGCGTCCCGGTTTCCGTCGCGGAGGAGCCTGTTTCGCTCGCGCATTGCCCGGTCATAAGCCACCGCATGCGCCGCATGATCCGGGAACAGACTCATTGCCGTCCGGTCCAGAAATCTTCTGCGTCCGTCAGCTCCTTCGCTCCAGATGCGGTCCATGGACGGCGTCAGCCACAGGATACTCAGACAATGGCCCAGCCCCGCCTGTCTCGCTGATCTGCCGTCAACCTCCAAACGCCGTCCCGGACTGTTCCGCCACCAGCTCGAAATAACCCTTTCGCTCTCGCCGCGGATCATTCGGCATGAAACTTTCCAGCCGACACCGCCGGGACGGCGGGCCATTTCCTCCGCCCGGGCGCGTCTCAGGCCGCGCCCGGGAGAAAACAGCGACACGGCCTCCAGAATGCTTGTCTTCCCCGATCCGTTCACCCCGGTCAAAATGACCGGCCGGCTGTCTGTTTCAAGCCGCAGGCTTCTGAAACAGCGAAAATGCGACAGAATAAGTTCAGTCAGATACGTTTGCGCCAAGATCCGCAAACCGGCCCGCGGGCCGGTTCCATGACTTCCTGAAAATTCAGACCCGAATGGGCATCACGACAAAAAGCGCGTTCTCGTCACCGCTCGACGCAAACAGGGTCGCTCCCGGCGTCGGCTGCAGTTCCACTGAGACCGTGCCTTCTCTGAGCAGGCTGAATATGCCGGACAAATGGGCGTGGTTGAATTTGATCTTCATTTCCTCGTGCGGAAACGCGACCTCGATATTTTCGTTGATGGTGCCGGAAAGCGGCGAACTGACAGACATATGGAGATTGTCATTGGCGATAGTCAACTGCACCGAACTCCCGTCGCGCGGGACAACCGCGGACAGTCTTCCAAGCGCCTGCAGGCAGGCCTCGGAATCAACCTCCATCCTGATGCCGGCGGACTCCGGGATCAGCTTGTTGTAGTCGGGAAACTCCGCATTCACGACACGGGACAAAAATGTCATGTTGGGCGTTGAAAATCTGATCTTGCTTTCTGAGGCCGAAACCCGCACGGTGTCAGGGCCGTCGTCCAGCATCTTCATCACTTCCAGGACTGTCTTCAGCGGAATAATTACCGCATTCAAGCCCTCACAGCCCGGCGGAGCTTCAGCGTCGATGCGCGCCATCTGAAATCCGTCGGAAGACACGCAGCGCAGAAGTCCGCCGTCCGGACCGTCTGCGAGGTGCAGACACACGCCCTGCAGGTATTTGCGCGGGCTGTCCGCCGCCACAGACATTTTCGACATGTCAAACAGCCGGTGAAGAACCGTTGATTCAACGCTGAAGTTGACATCATAGCCGACCTGCGTCATGCTCGGGAAATCGTCTTTCGGCAGGGTCAGCAGATTGCAGTCCGTCGCCCCCGCGTTGATCTGGAGCTGTTCCTTCTTTCCGTCGAAATTGAACTCGACCGGAATGCCGGAAGGCAGCCGCCTCGCCAGATCGTGCAGGACACCGGCTGAAACCGTCGCGCCGCCGGATTCAGAGACATTGGCATCCAGCGTGGTTTCAAGCTCAATCTGAATATCCGTCGCGCGGAACCGCACTTTGTCGCCGTCTGCTTCAATCAGAACATTTGCAAGAATCGGAGCGGAATGTCCTCGGGCCACGGTTGACCGGGCATAGCCGGCCGCAACGCGCAGCTCATCGGCGTCGACCGAAAATTTCATCCTGTTCACCTGTTTCCCAAGGCCGGGCTTAGTACGCGCAATCGCGCGGACTGGCAAGCGTTTGGCGCGGACCGGGACGATTCCGGCCCGGCGGCGTAAACGCTTCCCTCAGTCAGGGTCCGAAAGACGCCGCCGCAGAAGTTCGACATCGTCAGCGATCTCGGCATCCCGGGACCGAAGTTTCTCGATTCGGCGGATGGAGTGGATGACAGTGGTGTGATCCCGGTTGAAGGCGCGTCCGATGTCAGGAAGCGAACGCGTGGTCAAGTCTTTGGCGAGATAGATGGCCACCTGTCTGGGCCGTGCGATGTCCTGAGTCCGCCGGCTGCCGGTCAGATCAGATATTTTCAGATTGTAGTGGTTCGAGACGCACTTGATGATCTCGTTCAACTGGATTTTCCGGTCAGTCTCGCGCAGCAGATCCGCCAGAACATGAAGCGCGTATTCCATCGTGATTTCAGAAGCGATGAATGACTGCGAGGCGATGAGACGGTTCAGCGCACCTTCGAGGATACGGACATTGCTGACGATCCGGTGCGCGAGAAATTCCAAGACTCCTTTGGCGAAACGCAGATCAGGATTGCTCGCTTTAAGCAATTCAACCTTCTGCTGGAGAATTCCCAGCCGCAGTTCGTAATCGGCCGGGTGCAGTTCGATCGCGAGGCCCGACTGAAGCCGGGACCGGACCCGCGCCTCCAGTCCCTCGATCTTGCCGGGAGAACGGTCCGCCGAAAGAATGATTTTCTTGCTCTGCTCAGCCAATGCGTTGAATGTGTGAAAAAACTCTTCCTGGGTCGAGTTCTTGCCCGCGATGAACTGAATGTCATCGACCATCAGAATTTCAACAGACCGGAAAACTTCTTTGAATTCAATAATGCTTTTTGTCCGCAGGGCGCGCACGAAAAGATACATGAACTGTTCCGCGGACAAATAGATCACCTTGGCGTCAGGCCTGCTCTCCCTCAGGGCCCAGCCCACGGCATTCATGAGATGGGTCTTGCCCAGACCCACGCCCCCGTAAAAAAACAATGGAGAAAAACTGGCTTCCTCATCCTCTGCGACCCGTTTGGCGGCGGCATAGGCGACGGCATTGGGATTGCCGACCACAAACTGTTCAAATGTGAACCGGGAGACAAGATTGGATCCCGGCAGATCGCTGCCGTTTCCCGGCATCTCCTCACCGACAGTCTCGCTGTCCGCCCGCGGCGAAACCACATAATTCATCCGCACGACCTTTTCGTCCAGCCCGCGCAGACAGTCGATAATTCTGTCGCCGTATGTCTGCAGAATCCATTCGCCGGTGAAACGCGTCGGCACCTCGAACACGGCGGAGCCGCCGTCGACCGATGACAGTCTGGCCTTTGAAATCCAATTCCTGAAATCGTCTTCGCCGACTGATTTCCTCAAATCAAGACAAACTCTCTCCCAAAGATCTTTCATACGACCCCTCCCCGACAGACGCTGCGAATCGCCGCTCTTGTTCTTATGACTGCCTCCAAGGCAGGCCCTTCACCTTCCAGCCGTTTACGCGGCCCCGCCGGAAACCGCTGTCCAGATCGCCCTCGAAACCTTCGGCTACATTCAGACACTGCGCCGGCTTGCCGGCCGTTTCCGCAGATTCCGAAAACGCGAGGGCGGCGGCTTTTGATCTGGCTCCCGACCGGCAAATGAAAAAAATCCTCTCCGGCCAGTCGGCGTCCAGACCGGCCATGACCTCGGCGGAAAAAGACGGATTCCGGCGCATTTCAGGATACGAGCTCCACTCGGCGAACACGACCCTGCGCCCTATCGACCGCAGATCAGGAACTCCGACATAGACCCATTCAGGTCTGGTCCGGACATCCACCAGACACGAACGGCGGTTTGTCTCGAGTTCCTTCCACGCCTCTTCCGGCGGCCAGTCGGCGGCCTCAACGCTGTAAAGCGCAGGATCACGTTTCATCACTGACTCCTTCCCCGGGAGAAAACCTAAAGGGAAGAGGCCGGGATTTACAATTCCATTCAGGGACCGATTTCAGGCTTTCTGTGTCTTGGAAGAAATCATTCTCACCTAAAATATTGAATTCTTTTTGTATTAGATCCGCTTTTCTCCGAAACGGATTCAAAAAAGAAATTTCCGGCCTGATTGATCCGCCGGCAGCGCAGCGGATATCTTGTGGAACGTCCTCGGCCTGACTACCAGCGGCACAACGGTTGCGGCTGTGAATGTCATCGAATCGGAAAACCCGCGACCGTTTCCTGAAGTGATTCGCGGCGCGGGCCGATGGTTCGGCGCGCGGCATCAGATCGCGCGGCCCGCTTCCGCAGCGGAGCGACAGACCGCGCGGCCGGCATGTCCGCTGATGAAACCCCGCTGCGGCAGGGCGCGGGGAAACAGCCTCGGATCGCGGGTCGGGAACGTTTCCTGAAATCCGGCGCGCATCTTTCGCGGCGGACGGGAAGCCGCTCCTGATCAGCAGTCGCGAAAAACCGCCGCCGCGCCGGTCTCAATCAAATCACCGGCAATCCGCTGAACCCGGAACCAGCGGCCCCGCCGCGGCATTCGAATCAGGCGCTTAACGCTTTGATCCGTTTGGCCAGCCGCGAGACCTTGCGGCTGGCCGTGTTGCGGTGCAGAACCCCCTTGGTCACGCCGCGCATGATTTCAGGCTGGGCGCGGCGCAGCGCTTCGGCGGCGGCCTGAACGTCCCCCGATTCGATCGCGTTTTCGACATGCCGCAGATAGGTTCTGATGCGCGAGACCCGCGCCCGGTTCACTCTTGTGCGGCGGAACGCCTGTTTCGCGCGCTTCCGCGCCTGCTGTGAATTGGCCATGTCAATCGCCCTGAAATGCTGGGACTGCCGGAGACCGGATTATCTATGCCCGCCGGCAGACCGTGTCAAACATCTTTTGCCGTCTCGGCGGACGGAGGCCGCCGGCGCTCTCAGCAGCCGCGGAATCTCGGCTCGCGCCTGTCGACGAAGGCGCCCATTCCCTCGCTCTTGTCTTCGGTCGAGAACAGCGCGTGGAACAGCCGCCGCTCGAACAGCAGCCCTTCGCGCAGCGACATTTCTTCGGCCCGGTTGACGGCTTCCTTGACCGCCATCACGGCCAGCGGCGACTGTTCGGCGATTTTTCCGGCCAGTTCCATCGTCTCGCTCATGAGTTCGTTCGCCGGAACGACGCGTGAGACCAGCCCCGACGCCGCTGCCTCCTCAGCCCCCATCCGCCGTCCGGTCAAGTGCATTTCCATGGATTTGGATTTTCCGACCGCGCGGGTCAGCCGCTGCGTTCCGCCGAGGCCGGCGATGACCCCGATATTGATCTCCGGCTGGCCGAAATATGCGTTGTCCGCCGCGATGATGATATCGCACATCATCGCCAATTCACATCCTCCTCCGAAGGCGTGGCCGGCGACCGCCGCGACGATCGGCTTACGCAGCTGTTCGAACGCCCGTGATTCCGGCCCGAATCCGTCATCCTTGAACATATCGACAAAGCCTTTGTCATGCATCTCCTTGATATCGGCCCCGGCCGAAAACACCGTGTCGGATCCGGTCAGCACAAGGCACCGGACGTCATCATTCGCATCCAGCCGCGAGAGGGCGTCGACCAGTTCGTTCCTCAGGCTTTCATTGAGCGCGTTAAGTTTTGTCGGCCTGTCGAACCGAATCACCCCGACATGATCTGTGATTTCGACGACGATGTCCTGGTATGCCATTCTCTCACTCCATTTCTCAGCCTGTGCCGGGCAGGCACGCCGCTGCGGACCAGGCGCGTGTCCTCCGCGACGGCCGGGCGGAATGCAAGGCCGCCTGCCGGGCGGATTATTCCGCTCTGCCCGTGAAGCGGAAATTTAAGGCGAAACCGTTTCAAATGAAAACCCGAATCGCCGCCGCTGAATTCCCGCGCGAAACCCTTGCCGCCGGCCGAATCTCCCACCCGAATACGGCACGGGCCGCGGGGCCTGGCGCCGACGGCTCAGGTCTGGCAGCTCCGGCAGCAGAATGTCGATCTGCCCGACTGCACGATCCTGACGATCGTCCCCGCGCAGTCTTCGCGGAGACAATCCCCGCCTGCCCTGCCGTAAACGCTGAATCCATGCTGAAAACGCCCGATGTCTCCGTCCGGCGGTCGATGGTCGCGCAAAGTCGAACCGCCCGCTTCTACAGCTTCCCGCAGCACGTTCCGGATGCAGTCGGCCAGCCGGGCGGTTCGGCCTGCCGCGATCCGGTCGCACCTCGTGAGCGGTGAAATTTTCGCCCGCCACAGCGCCTCGCAGGCATAGATGTTGCCCACACCCGCAACGATTCTCTGATTCAGAAGCGCCGGCTTGATCGGGATCCGCCGTGATTTCAGCATTTCCGACAGCTGTCCGGCGCCAAACTCCGCACTGGTCGGTTCGGGTCCGAGCCGCGCGATCAAAGGATGCGATCCGGCCCCGCATGTGGGAGCCAGATCCATCAGCCCGAACCGCCTCGGATCGGAATACACCGCTCTGACCCCTCCCTCCATCAGGAAGGCCACGTGATCATGCGGACCGAAGCGGGGTTCTGTATCCGTTTCAAAAGGCGCCGCCTGAACAGCGAACGCTCCTGACATCCCGAGATGCATGATCAAAGTCTCCCGCGAAGACAGATCCGCCAGCATGTATTTTCCGCGCCGCCGGATCCGCAGCACGGTAGTCCCCGCCAACCTTTCGGCCATCCGGTCCGGAAACCGCCGGCGAAGATCCGGCCGGCGCAACTGAACCGACGCGATTCTCTTTCCCGCCATGAATTTTTCAAGGCAGCGTCTGACAGTTTCGACTTCGGGGAGTTCGGGCATGTTCTGCGGAAAGCATCCTGTTCTGATTGCGTAAAATCTGTTTGGTCATATAGGATTCGCGGAGTCAACGGATTGAACGGACGATTTCGATGAGGCCAGCAGACGAGAAGTCGACGCATTTCGGCTTCCGCGAGGTTTCCGCGGACGCCAAGGCCGGAATGGTCAGAAAGCTGTTCGCCGACGTCTCGGACCGGTACGACATCATGAATGACGTCATGTCGTTCGGTGCGCACCGCATCTGGAAGGCCGCGCTGGTGGACTGGCTCGCGCCGCGCCGCGGTCAAAAGATACTGGATCTGGCGGGCGGCACGGGAGATATCGCCATCCGGATTCTCAAACGGTCGCCGGCATCCGAACTGACCGTTCTCGATCTGACACCGGAGATGATGGAGGCCGGGCGGAAACGCGCGGATGCCGCAGGTTTCGGCATGTCCATCGACTGGACCGCCGGCGACGCGCTGCACATACCCTTTCCCTGCGGCAGTTTCGATTCCTGCGCCATCGGATTCGGAATACGGAACTTCGCCGACATCGGCCGCGGTCTCGGGGAAATCCACAGAATTCTGAAAACCGGCGGGAGAATCGTGATTGCTGAATTCAGCGATGTGCGAAATGCCGGCCTGCGCCGGATCTACGACAGCTACTCGTTTAACTGCATTCCGGAATTGGGCCGCTGGATCGCGCAGGACCGGGAAAGCTACCGCTACCTGGTCGAAAGCATCCGCAGATTTCCCGGCCAGCGGGACTTCGCAGCCATGATCGAAGACGCGGGTTTTGAAAACGTGAAGTTCCGCAATCTCTCAATGGGCGTCGCAACTCTTCATTCGGGATGGAAGATCTGAGCCTTGCGCGGCCCGCACAACATATTCCGCCTGATCCGCACCGGAGCCACTTTCGAGAGGACCGGGGCCATGCGCACGGCGCTCAACCTTATGGACGCGCACCGCAATCTCAAAATCGCGGCGCGTATCGCGGGATGGCCCTTTCAATGGCTCGGCCTCAAAGGCGACCCCGGCCAGCCGCCTGTTGTCCGCGCCCTGACCGCCTTGGGACCGGCTTACGTCAAGTTCGGGCAACTGCTGTCAACCAGGCCGGATGTCGTCGGCTCGGAACTGGCGGAAGAGCTCAGCATTCTTCAGGACCGTCTGCCGCCGTTTCCGGCCGCCGAAGCCAAACAGACGGTCGAACACGAACTCGGACGGAGTCCGGATGAACTGTTCGCTGAATTCAGCGAGCCGGTGGCGGCGGCGTCGATCGCGCAGGTTCACAAGGCGGCGCTCAAAGACTGCGGAACGAACGTCGCGGTCAAGGTTCTTCGGCCCGGCATCGAGCGCGCTTTCCGGCGCGACATCGACGCATTCTATCTTGCCGCGGGATTAATCCGCCTGCTTTCTCCCGGCGCGCGCCGGCTGCGGCCCCGGGATGTGATCGCGCATTTCGAAGGCGTGGTTCTGCGCGAGCTTGATCTGCGCATGGAAGCGGCGGCGGCGGACGAATTCGCGGATGCGGTCAAAGACGACGCCGGAATCGCCGTTCCCGCCGTCCGCTGGGAAATGTCGGCCAAACGGGTGGTCACTCTCGACTGGGTGGACGGGATCAATCTCGGAGATACGGACGGTCTCCGCGGCGCGGGCCACAATCTGACGGATCTCGCGCAGCGTCTGATTCAGATGTTTCTGAGATCCGCACTGAGAGACGGTTATTTCCACGCCGATATGCATCAGGGCAACATCAAGGTCGCGCCCGACGGAACGATTCTGGTCATGGATTTCGGGATCATGGGCCGGGTCGACGAATACACGCGGCGGGTTTACGCGGAAATTCTGATGGGCTTCATCCGGCGTGACTACAAGAGTGTCGCACGCGTTCATTTCGAAGCCGGTTACGTGCCGCGGGAACGGGATGTTGATGAATTCGCCCAGGCGCTGCGTTCCGTCGGCGAGCCGATCTTCGGCATGGAAGCCAGCCGGATCTCCATGGCGCGTCTGCTGGCGCATCTGTTCGAGGTGACCGAGCGTTTCGGGATGGAGACGCGCACCGAACTGATCCTGCTGCAGCGGACAATGGTCGTCGTTGAGGGGGTGGCCCGTTCGCTGGATTCAAACCTCAATATCTGGCAAACCGCCCGTCCGGTCGTCGAAAACTATATCCGTGAACATATCGGCCCGGGCGCCGCCATGCGGGAGATCGCGCAGGCCGCGAGAATGCTGTCCCGGCTCGGGCCGAGGCTGCCGCAGCTGGCGGAAACAGCCGTCAGAAGATTGGAACAGGACACGGGCCAGACCCCGCCGGACCGCCGGCTGAGCTGGTTCGCGCTGGGCATTGCGACTGCCGGCGCCGGCGCTTTTCTGGCCGCCCTTCTGTAGGGCGGCTGTCAGACGGCGCCGGCTCCACCGTCAACGCGCAGCGCGGTTCTTTTTGCCTTGCGGGCTTCATCTCCAGACGGACAAACCACAGGGAACCGCCGCATATTCAAGGTCCGAGGGCGCAGGTCGTGATTCAGACCGCGGCCGGATGTCCGCAAACAGCACTCCGGAAAGCCGCCGTGATTCAGACGCTGACACCGAAATGTCGACGGCGGTGTCCGCTGACATTCCTCCGCCGCAGGCCGCAGCCCATGCCGTCGGGCGGTTCTCCGTCCGGTCTCCCTGCTCCGGGGCCCGGCGCAGAAATCCGCGGGCGCACGGCGCCGGCTCCGACATCCCGGAACGAAGACAGAGCCGACGCATAAAGCAACCGGGCACTCGTGCCGAATCGGGGGAATGTCCCGCTTGATGTTGAAACCCGCAGGAGCGATGCTGCCTGTCGGCTATCTACGCGGCTTCCTTGAGCCGGTCAAGCCGATCCTTTCGACGATGTTCGATGAGAGCCTGCTTGAGAACGGGCAGCTGCCTGTACGCCTTGATGCGGCGGAAACCCTTCTCGGCCTCCATCATGCCGGCAGCGGTCCATCGCAGAGCCATCCCGGCGTTCCTCCAGCGCTTCACGTTGCGGCAGACCTGCCGGACCGTGCTGTTCATCGACTCGATGATGTTCGTGCTCGCCAGCGACCGCCGCAGCTCTGACGGCAGGCCGAGCCGGGAGACGGTCAGGACCTCGTCCAAGCCCTCAAGTATCGACCGGGAGACGTCCGGAGCCTCCTGTTCGAACCGCTGAGCCAGGCTGCGCATCAGCCGCTCGGCCTTGTCGGCGTCATCAAGTTCCCAGGCTTGCCTGAGCGTCCGCCGCACGCCGGCGTGATGTTCCGCGGCGAGACGGTCGATGATGTTGCGGCCCTTGTGAACCTGACAGCGCTGAATAGGGATGTCCGCGCCGAAAGTGCGCCGGATCGCCTTGCTGAGCGCCCTGGCTCCGTCGACGATGAACAGATAACAGCCCTTCGGATCAAGCCCGCGCCGGATCAGATCATCAAGCAGAGCCTGCACGGTCGCGGCGTTCTCCGTCGCGCCTTCGATGACGCCCAGCGGGCGCTTACGCCCCGACGCGTCAATGCCGACGGCCCCGATCATCAGCAGGCGGTCGCTCATATGCAGCCCGTCGATCTGAATCGCGACGAGATCAAGCTCCGACAGATCGGAAGTCATCCATTCATCAAACTTCGCCTGCGTCAACGCCTTGAACCGGCGGGACACGGCCGATTTCGACAGCCCGCAGCCCGCCCCGCAGGGAACCCCGGCCTCCGGAATCCTCACCGCCCGGCGGAACTTGCGGGTCGCTACGTTCGCGGTCATCAAGTTCACCGACTGTCGGTCGAGATAGCCGTCCGCGGAGATTTCTTCCCAGCTCGGCAGAGACATCTCCTTGCCCGCAGCCTTGCAGCGGAGACGCGGACGGTCGATGCCGACCTTGCCGCCGTGAAACCCGACCTGGGAACGCGTATGGCACTGGCGGTGCCCCGGCTTGTCGGGAGAATGACTGTGACGTTTCCCGGCCAGCCGTTCGGCGTCCTCGTCCATCATCTGCCGCAGATACGCGATGCCCGTCGTCAGGCAGAATTTCTCGAAACTCTCGGTCACGTCTTCGTACGCCTCTTCGACGAGCGCGTTGATGTTCGGAGCGCTGGCGGAGGCGCCGGGGAATGTGCTAACGGTTTTCATGGTGTTGCTTCCTTTTCTTCAAAAAATCCCCGAGCTGATTCTCGGGGGAGAGGCAACACCGCCCATATCAAATTCAACATCAAGTGGGACATCCCCCGAATCGGCATCACAGTCGTTGCGCTGTTTTCCTGACAGCGTGAAGGGCGAAACATTGTTCGCGTCAAATCGTCAGGCGCAACGAAGACGTCAGATCGCGTGCCTATCAGCTCCGTCTTGGTTGCGAGCTGGAAACCTGTGTCCTGCCGTCGCTGCGGTTGCCGCGCGCACTTCCCGGCACAGAAGGAGGGCGTTATGTATGCCCGCAGTTACGCGAAAGGAAGAAAAATCCATGGGACACGGAATCACCGCCACGGCCGTCGAACCGGATGCCGGATCCCCAGACGACGCGCCATGAGACCATATCAATGCTGGTTCAGAACAAATCCGCCGTGCAGGATTTCGGTGTTGCAACTTGGCTCTAGCAACCATAGTTTCTAAGACATAGCACCTTCGATGAAGGTTGAGAGCCGATCCCAAATTATGCAGTTTCTTCCATGATGGAATACAGTCCTGCGGGAAGTGGCGCTAATGCGCTCCAGCGCGTAGTCTTCATTGTTCAGTTTTCGAAAGAATTCTCGAAGGACGACTTCGAGCGGTTCGAAAGGAATTCAGGGACGTGGCGGGACGAGCTTCCAAGGCGTTCGGTTACCAACGCGGTTCGGCTTCAACCCGGCTCGAATCAAGTTACACTTGACGAGAGTGAAGTGACTGGCCTTGCCTACGAAGCTATGATGAAGGACGGTTCGGTCGAGTTCGGCTTGAGGATCGACAAAAGCCGTATCCTCTTCCTTGTTGGAAGGTATACTCGATGGGGCGAAATTTGGTCTCGCGCCAACGATCATCTCAAGATGGCGATGGAGTTGGCGCCAAGCGACAATCCTGTTGTTTCGTTTGCCACCGAATACACCGACCTGTTCCGTGCGACAGGAAATTACTCTGACTTTGATGCTAGCTGCTTTCTCTGCCCCAACAGCCAATATGTGCCGTCGCACATATTTGACAGAACTGAGAACTTTCATTTTCACACCGGGTTCTTTCAAACGCTGTATGACCCAGCGAAACACCGTATGCTTACGCGCATCAATGCTGATCTGAATGATAACGAGGAGAAGAGGTCCCGCGACCTTTCCATAGTGCTATTTCACCAAATGTCATCGCATCGTGAACCATGGGGAGGCGATGCTGGGCTCGACAAAAAAATCATTGACCGCGGTCTGGAAAATTTCGTGGAACTGCACGAGTTCGACAAAAGCGTGCTCAAAGAGATTCTAAATGACGAAATGTCAACGAAAACAGGGTTGTAGGCATGTCTGACAGCACCAGCGAATGCCAAGTCAAGCCAGCAGTCTCCATTTTTGACGTTGTGAAGAAAAGGCTGGATCCACCGAGTAATACGTATGTAATCGAGGACTGGTTTCGTCATGATATGGACGTCCTCGATTCTTGGGACATGCACAAGTCAGGTGAGATTGTTGAGATTGCGGATTTCCAACACGCGATGAACCGGACGTTGCTTCGAGGGCTTGGCCGAACAGAGTCGAATGCCACTGCAACTCCAGAGGCTCGACTGCTATCAAACCACTATCCTGACGAATTTTCCGCTCTTGAGGGGAGGGTTAGAGAATTCTTCTCTTATGGTGAAGATTGGGATGGTAATGGCGCCAAAGAGATTCCGCGAAAGGCGATTTATTCATCACTGAATTTCCTTACTGAGTTCAGATGCCGTTTTTCTGGGAGCGAACCTCTCAGTGCAGCACCCAGTCCAGACGGAGAAATCGCTCTGTATTGGCACGGCCCAACCGGATATGCGGAGGTCAATTTCGACGGAAGCGGAAAGCTATCGATGTGCTGGAGTGCGGACGATGAGGAGTTTCAGTTGATCGAAGAAGAAGTGGAAAGCGGTGCTGAACCTGATGATAGCCAAGTTTGGGCGACTCTTGCGAAATTTCTGGGTCAATTACAACAGGAAGAGACGGTGCAGAAAGTTCTTTAGGCGCCGTGACTCGGTAGGGAAGAGCTTCTGGGATGAGCTAGGAAGAGTGCATCCTTGCTGCGAGTGCGAGGAGGTTTCTGTAAACGAGTTTTCACCGGGACCAGTAAAAAATTGCGAAACGCTTCTCTCGGTTGTAACTTCCAAGAGCTTTATATCGTCGGACTATCGCGTAGAACCCACACTTTTTGATAGTCGCATGAGCGACGGTATTTCCACTGACCGGAAGAAATACACAACTCTGAAGGACTATGACCGGCGGGCAAGGCGACTTATCTCTGGGAGTCAGAAAAAATCAAACCATGGTTCAATTGAGCTATCGGTAGGACTCATTCGAGAAATTAACCACGAAGGCAAGCGTGCAATCGCCGTATACGATACTGCTTTGTGGGAGAACAGGTCGCATGCGGAAATAGCCTGTACAGAGGTGCCGCCTCCTAGAACGCCAAGCAGGAAAAAACTAAGAGCCAAATTGCGCAAGAAATTACTGGATGCCACGCTGCATGATGGACATGTTCTTGATTCGTCTGCGCTATTTTGATGCAACGCGACCGCCTCAAGCACGGTTACGATAGGCGGTTTGGCCATGAGCGAAATCGGCTGCATGGCGGGCGGAATCCGCAAAAACGCCGGATGCTCTTCAGGCTCCCGGCAGCCGAGCAGGAACGCGGATCCTCCATGAATTCCGCAGCCGCCGCGACTGACTGGGAAAATTGGTGCCGGTGAAGGGACTCGAACCCCTGACCTTGTCATTACGAATGACGCGCTCTACCAGCTGAGCTACACCGGCCGCATCCATAATCAATAACACATCCCGCCCGGCAATAACACCGTTCAATTCGTACCGGGCCCGATGCTGTTCATCCGCCATCTCTTCCTGATCGGATCACCCGCCGGCGTGGGGGAAGTCAGCCTTTTTGAAGGGCACTCGTCAAAGCGGCATTTGCGGAAGCGCATGCGGTTAACCGGTCAGTTGACCATCAGCCGCCAGCCGCAGCGTGGACCGCATAGGCCAGCCAGACGCCATTGCAGACCAGAAGACAGAATACTGCGGCCGAACCGAGATCTTTGGCCTGCTTCGCCATTTCCGACCATTCCGGCGATATATGATCGACGATAACTTCTATCGCGGTATTAAGAGCTTCAGCGGCGGCGGCGGCTAAAACAAGCACTGCCGCAACGGCAAGATACAGAAAGTCATTGCCGAGGACGGCATGCGCCAGCAGAATCAATGTTCCGGCGGCAAGCTCAAGGCGGAACGCGGCTTCCAGCCACAGCCGACGAAAGCCGGCGGCGGAATATGCCAGCGCGGCGGGAACATGACGGAGACCGTGCACGGGTTCAGGCCGGGGGCGTTTGGTCAATTCTTCTCCAATGCTGCGGGAATTTCGCGGCACAGCCCTGGAACAGCGGTGAGATACACGATCTCAAGTCAGCTGTTTCACTAGGTTGCGGACTCAATTATCCCCTTTTCGGCATTCCGCAGCAGGCGGCGGACGACGGTGAGGATGACAGCGGCGGCGAAGTCGCGCGCCCGCTTGTCAAAGCGGGTCGCGACCCGCCGGAACTCTTGATTCTTCCGAAGAAACGCTCAATGACATTGCGCTTCGCATAGACGGCTTTATCCAGCGGCCGCTGCCGCCTGCGGTTCGACTTCGACGGAATGACGGCCCGGCAGCCGGCTTCCGCCGCCCGCTTGAGAACGGCGTCAGCATCGTAAGCCTTGTCGGCGATCAGGACGCAGCCGGCTTCAAGGCCGTCAAGAAGGGCCGCCGCCTCGGCGCAGTCGGCGGCTTGCCCGGGCGACAGACGCATGCGGCGCAACCCGCCCTTGCCGTCGACCATGGCATGGATTTTTGTCAGCTGCCCGCCCCGGGAGCACCCGATCTCCTGCGGCTCGCCGTCCTTGCGCGACCCGGCGGCATGGCGGTGAGCACGGATCGACGACGAGTCGATCATCCGGCTCCGCGGCGCCGGATCGCCGTCGTCTTTTTCGGCCGCAGCTTCTTCGTCCGCTTCTTCAAGTTGTTGAAGATCATCGAGAATCTTCTGCCGGCGGCCTGATTTGCTCCAGCGGTTAAAGCGGTTGTGACAGGTCGTGTAAGGCCCGTAACGCTCGGGCAGATCCCGCCATGGCATGCCGGTGCGCAGCACGAAGAATATACCAGCTGTTACTTTACGGCCGTCTTTGCGCGGAGGTCCCGGCAGGCCTTTCGGCATTACACGCTCCATCTGCTGCCATTGTTCATTCGTCATGTCATGCCGGCTGCCGATCATTTCAAATCTCCTTTGAGCATTCTCACCGCTGGTCGCGCGGCACTGTGCCGCAACCGGCCCGGCATGTCAAATGGTTGGGTACACAGCCTAAGGTCTGTCGACAATCACTCGGCCGCGACCGGACCGGCGGCCGGCCAAGCCGCCGTCGGTCTAGTCCGAAGTTCCTTCTGATTTCCAGCTGATATTCAGGTTAAGTCGTTGATGTTGCGTAGTCTGCGGGATTTGCCGGATATCGTTATGTACCCATGTATAAATGTATTTTATACATGTAACTGGTCAGGTAGATTTTTTCGCTTGATTCTGTTTTGTCCGTGTGATTGAATCCCTTGCTGAGAAATTAAGAAACGACATTGAGCGGAACGGCGCAAGCCGCGGATACGCAGGATATGAGTTCAGAACAGTTTTCAGCGGAGCGGGTCCGATGACCGGCGGCATTCCGGCGGCGGCGCGGGACAGGGTCGCCGATCCGGCTTTCAGCGGAGCCGGTCTCAAGGCGAGACTCGCCGAGGCTGTCGCGGATCGTGACGCTGCTTTCGCCGAGCGCGATGCTGCCGTTGCCGAGCGCGATGCGATAGCTGACGAGCGTGACAAAGCCGCCGCGGCGCTTGCGGCTGCGCAGGGCCGCGTTTCCGAGCTTGAGCGGCGGCTGGGAACGAACAGCGGCAACAGCCATAAGCCGCCTTCGAGCGACGGGTTTTCCAGGCCGGCTCCGAAGAGAAAAGCTTCGTCGGGGCGCAGGCCGGGCGGGCAGCCCGGTCATAAGGGAACGACGATGAGCTTTGTCGAGACCCCGGACAGGGTCGAGCATCATCATCCCGGTTCCTGCCGCGGGTGCGGCGCGTCCCTCGCCGGGGCGGCATCGGAGGGGTATGTCCGGCGGCAGGTCGCGGACATTCCGCCGGTCGCGCTGGAGACCGTTGAACACCGGGTTCACAGAGCGGTCTGCCCCGGCTGCGGGGCGGTGAGCGCGGGCCGCTTTCCGGAGGGCGTGAAGGCCCCGGCGCAGTACGGTCCGGGAGTGCGTTCGACGGTGCGTTACCTGTCGGCGGCGCGGATGATCCCGCGCCGGCGGCTGGCCGGGACGATGAAAGACCTGTTCGGCGCATCCTTGTCCCCGGGCACGGTTTCCGCTTTGCTCGACAGCGGCGCCGGGAGGTTTTCCGGCTTCGCCGGGCATGTCGGCGCTTCGGCGGCGAGGGCCGCCGTCAAGCACATGGATAAGACCGGGGTCCGCGTCGACGGCAGGCTCCGCCAGTTTCACGTCGTGTGCACGGAGCTTCTCAGTTTTTTCCGTCTCGGCGAAAGCCGCGGCGATGTGACCGCGGACGCGACCGGCATAGCGGTTCATGACTTCCAGCAACCGTACTGGAATATAGTCGGCGTGAGCCATGCGCACTGCATCGCTCACCTCCTGCGCGAACTTGAGGCTTTGACGGAGTTTCACGGCGAGCCCTGGTCGGCGGAGATGAGTAAGCTGCTTCAAAGTGCGGTGCACGAGGTCAACGAGGCGGCCCGCGCCGGGGAACCGCTGTCCGCGGAGGCGGCGAGACGGATCGAAAGGGAATATGACGGGATCATCGCCGACGCCGTCGCTTGGCACGAAGAGTTGCCGCCGCTGAACTGCGGGAAGCGGAAGCGGCGCGGGAGACGGAAAAAGCGTAAGGGCCTCAACCTCGCCCTGCGGCTGCGGGATCATCGGGCGGGCGTCCTGATGTTCACGCGGAACCCGGCGGTGCCGGCGACGAACAACCAAGCCGAGCGGGACCTGCGGATGCTGAAAGCATCTCTGAAAGTGTCCGGCTGCTACCGGAGCGAGCGCGGCGCCCGCAACCATGCGGTGTTGCGGACGCTGATTGAGACCGCCCGCAAGCAGGGCTGGAACGTCCTTGACACGCTCCGTGCGGATCCGGCGGAACTGAAACTCCGACCAGCCGATTCCTGAGCGGACTCCGCTCCTGAATCCCGCGCTTCCCGAAAATATTCCAATGACCGCCGGCGGCGGATGACCCCCTCTCCGGGAACCTGACTAGTAGTCTGACACAGTGATAATGATGGCAATCGTGATTTGGCGGACGTCCTGATTTCCAGTGTTGACGCTCCGTTGAAGTTGCAGCAGCAACCTCAGTCTGAACGAAGACAAATGCTGTCGGCCGGGTATTTGAGCCGGATTCTGAGCAGGAATCCAGCGGCTGAGGCCTGTTTCGCGCCGGCGGCGATTACAAGAGGCGGGAAGCTATGACGGATCAGCAGGAACAAATCGGACGCAAGATATGGCATGTGCGGCTCGAAGATCATGAACGGGCTGAATCAGAGGAGATCGTTTCATCCGGCCGCGGTTCGGCCGAGCGGCGGCGGCGGGCGCATATTCTTCTTCTCACGGATGAGAACCGGAAGAGCGGCGCGCGCGCCGATGCCGACGCCGCCGATTCCGTCGGGGTCGGCACGGCGACTGTCGAGCGGCTCCGCCGGCGTTTCGTCGAGGAGGGTATGGCGGCTCTGGAGCGCAAGCCGCATTCGAACCGCGTTCCTCCGAAGCTTGACGGCGAGGGCGAGGCGAAGCTGACGATGATCGCCTGTTCGGAACCTCCCGAGGGGCGTTCCTCATGGACGCTGGAGCTGCTCGGCGAGCGGCTGGTCGCGTTGAATGTCGTTGACAGTATTTCTCGGGAGACGGTCAGGAGGACATTAAAAAAAACGATTTGAAACCGCACCTTACGCGGTGTCAGTGCATTCCGGCGGAGAACAGCGGCGACTTCGCATGCTCGATGGAGGATGTGCTCAGGGTTTATCAGCGGAAGTTCAGCGGGGACGAGGTCCTGGTCTGCATGGACGAGGCGAGCAAGCAGCAGACGAAGGAGGTCCGCACGGCTTTGCCGACCGCTCCCGGCCGGCCGGCGCGCTTCGACTGCGAATACGAGCGCAACGGGACGGCGAATCTGTTCATGGTTCATGCGCCGCTTGCAGGCTGGCGGCATGTCAAAATCACCGACCGCCGGACGAAGAAAGATTTCGCCGAGCTCCTCAGGGATATCGCCGATATTCACTTCCCCGGCAAAAAAATCGTGCTGGTGATGGACAACCTTAACACGCATAAGCTGTCGAGTCTTTACCATGCTTTTCCGCCGGAGCAGGCGGGCAGGCTCTACGAGCGCTTCGAAGTTCATCACACGCCGAAACACGGCAGCTGGCTGAACATCGCCGAGAGCGAAATCAGCGTGCTGAGCCGTCAGTGCCTGTCCCGGCGCATTCCCGACCGGAAGACGCTCTGCCGCGAGGTTTCGGCATGGGAAAAAGCGCACAACGCCGACCCGGCCCCGGTCAAATGGCGGTTCACCGCCGAAGACGCGCGCATCAAACTGCATTCCCTTTATCCATCAATATAACAATGACAGACTACTAGTTACTCCCGCAAAAGAACTCCCGACCTGATACTGCTGTCCATACATGCCGCGGCCGCGGTCCCGGATCCGCCGCCGATCCTGAAGCGGAGGAATCACCGCCTCCGGACCGCGTTCCTCAAGCTCCTTGAGCAGCCGGCCCGGGGACGGCTCTCCGCCGCCCCCGGAACTGTCTGTTTCCCGGTTCAGAAACTCACGTTCAGGGCCAGAGAGCCGCCGAGATCCTTGTTGCCCCCGCCGGCCATGGCGTAGAAGGCGCTGCCCGACACCGTCATCATGTCGCTCAGCCTGAACTCGCCGCCGAACCCGAGCCGGCCCCAGGTCGGCTTCATCTCCGCCTTGAGGACGGCGCCGGGGACCGTGACGCTGGTTTCGTCCTTCAAATCGTGCTCTGCGTCCGCCGAGACCCAGAACGTCCCGCTCTCACCGGCCGCCATGTCGATCCTCGCCCCCAGCGTCCCTTTCAGGCCCCGCGCGGTGATTTCCGACACTTCGCCGGCCCCTTCGAACGCCGCCGGCTCCGTGAAACCGCCGGTCTTCACCGACGACCATTCAAGCCCGGCCCGCGGCGTCACTTTCATCCCTTGGAATTCCGTCTCCGTGCCGGCGGAAACGCCGACTGACACGCCGCTGCCGCCGGCCGCTTTGATCACCGCGCCGCCGCCCGCGGGGCTGAGTTCGATGCCGTTCACAGCCGCATATGACAGATGCCCGTCGACGTGGAAACCGTTGTCCGGACGCCAGCCCAGCGTCAGCGCCCCGCCGGTCGCCTTCGCCTTGATGTCCCCGCCGCGCATGACCGCGGCTTTCACCGCGCGCTGCCCGATCCCCAGACCCAGACGCAGCGTCTCGTCAGCCGGGAAATCATAGCCGATCTCCAGGCCCTGCCGCCTCATGTCCCAGCCGAGCGCATGGCCGTGCCGGCCCGTGCCCGTCGTCGAACTCCCCGCTGTGCGCTCGCCGTCGCTCATGAATACCTTCGCCCAGCCGCCGGAACCGTCGCGCGTCCGCGTCACGGTCCCGCTCCCGGAACCGGCGGTCAGACCCAGCAGCGCCGAAGGCAACGCCTCGTACAGCCGCGCCCGCGGGCTGTAGATCCGCCCCGCTCCGCCCGCGTCCCTGAACTCATAACCTTGCTCGTCAGCAAGCGTCGTCAGCTTGAAACTCTGAACGGGAACATAAACCCCCGCGCGCGCGCCCCGCCGTTCAAGTACGCCCGTGCCCGGGGTCAGCGCCGTCAGATCGCCGTCCGCGCCCGCACGGGTATGGAAGGTCAGCGCGGACCGGCCGGCCGTTCCCCCGTCCTTGCCCGGATTGAGGATCTTGCCGTCGATATGACCGGCGAAACCCTCGTCGTCCTGTTCAAGGATCACTCTCACCGGACCCGCGTAGGGGTCGACCCTGACAGCGACGCCGGAAGCCGAAACATGACCTCCGGAACCGACCGTGATCGTGCCGCCGCCTCCGGCCGCCGGGTCCGATCCCTTGATCAGCTCCGCCGCGGTCGCGATATGAACGCCAGCGTATTTGTCGCCGCCGGCGCTCCCGCTGTCCCCCGCGACCTTGCCGCGGACGGCGACATCGAACTTGCCGGAACCATGGTGCCACACCTGGATGCCATGGCGGCCGGCGGTGACCGCGCCGTTCTCGCCGACCATGACCCTGATCAGACCGCCGCTCTCCGCATCCCTGGACGAAGGAGCGCTTTCTAAACCATCCCTGGGAGCCCTTGTTAAACCGACATTTCCTCCGCGGACGGACGCGAAGATGCCGTCCGCCGCCGCGCTTATCGTGCCCTCATGGGTGACGGTGACGCCGCTTCCGCTTGTTTCCTCCGCATTATGCCTTAATGACGCTTCGATGCCGATAGCATAAAGCGTTGCTCCCGTCGTCGTGATCGAACTCTCTTCGCCGGTCGCGACCGTGACAGCGCCCTTTCCCCTGTTGAAAGCGCGAATGCCGTGCTCCGCAGCACTGAGAACGCCGTTGTGGGTGACCGAAACCGCGCCCGTGTTCGCGGCTGCGGGGTTGACAGACGTGGCAGCAATGCCGTCCGTGTTCCCCTGGATCACGCTTTCCCGCCCCGTTGTCACCGTAATAGCCCCTTTTCCGTCACTCTTTAAAGCGATACCGGCTAGCATTGAATGCAACTTGCCCTTGTGGTTGACCGTTATGGCGCCCGTGCTGTCGCCGTTCACGCCCGCCCTCCTGTCGCTGTCGATCTCGAGATAGATGCCGTATCCGAGGCCCGTGAACACAGCATCGAAACGTCTCACCTGAATTATGCTGTCTGCCGCCGTCTCGACAGTGATGGGACCGTCCCCCTCATGCCACGCCACGATTCCCTCATGTTGCGAAATGATCTTGCCGTTGTTGACGATCGTGATGCCGTCCGTGCTCGCCGGATTTGCGACCAAGGCAACGATGCCGCGCCCATCACTCGCTTTGGTTGGCTGCGTGTAAATCTCGCCGTTGTTGACGATCGTGATAGCGGCTTTAGCCGCGCCGGAGGCGGTATCAACTCCAATGCCGCTGCCGCTGATTGGATCGGCTTCCTCGCCGATCGTCCCGCTTAAGGTCAGCTTCACGCCGCCCGGGTTGTTAATGCCGCGGCACAAGATTGCGTATTTGGTGCCGGCCCCTGATGTGCCCGGCGTAGTTATCAAGGCTCCGCTGTAGGTGACCTCGGGCAAATCCTTGGCGGGCGCGCACTGCCCCGCGGTGGTCTGCGCGCCGAGCGGCGGGGCGGCCGGAAGCGCCGTCAGTAATGCGAGAGCCGGACCGGCGGCAAAGAACCGGGCGCATGAAATGATGCCCCCCCCCCCTTCCAAGAGGCGGCGCGGGGTTTCGCCGGCGTCCGTTCCGGAATCCATTTGAATGATGTCGTCATGATATATTTCCTTTCTTGAAGCTGGAAACCGCATTCTAACTCCGCCCGGCGCGCTGCGAAAGCGCCGGCGGCAGTTTTTCAGAATGTGTTAAATTTTCACACAAAGGCGCATGCCGTCGCCTCAATTCTCTCAGAAAAGACGCGATGCGGCTGCTGACATCCCGGTCCGGCGCGAAGCAGCGTCTGCCCCTGACAGCTTGTCCGGAAAGCCGCCTCAGAATGGTATCACCGCTGCGCCCTGAAGCTCATCAGCTCTGCCGGGCCGCTGCCGGAAAACGGGGAATTTCCAAAGCGGCGGGCCTGCCGCTCATCCGCCGGGGTCGGCTGCTCTGCCGGGAAGAAGCGGTTCTGTCAGCGTTCATTTGTCTTCCTGCCTGTCTTGCCTGCGGCGCCGCTCCGGCGCTCGTTAACATGATTATGGCAGCGAATCGCCCGAAGCGCAACCCCATTTGTCAACAGGCCCTAGTAAAGCCGAACCGGGCAATCTGTTCGTGTTTCCGGGGCGGAAGCCCGACAGAACACATGGTCCATCGCTTGGAATGCGGTGCGAGAACAGGCTGGAATCAGGAATTTTCGGTTGTGCGGCTTCCGCACAGCCATGCCTTGCACGCCTTGGTAATGTACGAGTGCGTGGCCGTAAACGGACGGATGCCCGGCTGAAACCAGATAATCCGCGCAACCGTGCGATACGCACATCGCGGGCGGGAGTCCGTGCAGCAGCCGTCCGCCCGGTTCACCGAAGCTATCGGCCGGGACCCTCTTAAAACGGCAAAGGATGGCTCCATCCGATATCTGGACGTCAAATGGTCCGTCTCGGGCGCGGTCTCAGTGCCGTCAATTAGGCGGACTTCTTGAAATCAAGAGTCTCGCACTTCGCGCGCAAGACGAGCAAGTTCATGCCACGAAGCGGGGTTCCAGTATTTGTTACGCCCCGAAGTATTTGCAGTGACATATAAAGCTGCAAGGCCGATTTTCTGTTGCTGAAGACCATAGCGAATTTCCCCGGTGCGTGCAGCGAAATATATTGAGGCCGCCGTCTTGCCGTTGAATTCCAGAATGCGGGGTTGCGTCTTCAATTTTCTTGCGGAACCCAGCGACGTCCGAATCAGCTGGGGCAAGCTCGGCATCCGAGCCGCTGCGATGCTTTACAAGATCGGTAAAGCCAATACCAAATGTCAGCAATCGGCAGAATTGTCGTGGGTGCAGTTCATGAGGTGTCAGCCCGACATCAAACAGAATTTTCCAAAAGCGATTCGTACGATTCGCATAGTACGATCCCACAGACGCGGAACGCTTGCCCGCAGCCGTGCCGCAAATCACTAAGTCCAGACCGGATTCCAAAAGATCAGGAAGGATATTTCTTGTCAGTACCGCTTTAAACACAGTTTCCAACTGCTCAAGTTCCGCGTATGTCTTTAGGACAGACAGATCCGCACTGACCTTCAAACCCGGAGATCAGCTTCCCGATTTCGCTGCGCGTCCAGCGAGTCATCATTGTTATAATAATTGACCGGGCAGGTGCAGCTTGACGTGTGCATCTTCATCAGCGAACTGCCGTTTCACCGGTGCCGGATCAGCATTGCGCACCTCCTGCCGCGCGGATACCTCACGGCATAGGGTCTCCTTAGTCCGGGATGCGCCGGTTCAGCATCCGGAGATTAATATATTGATGGCCAAGGGACAGTTGACAGGGCATCGTCTATTGTGTGTGAGCCGTCATTCCGGCCCATTCCGAAACACTTGCCGGCATGACAAGAACCACAGCCTTCCTTTCCCCCTGCGAGCCCGCCTTTGTCATCAATCCCGCCATGTCTGAACGCTTATCGGGAAGGCATCAGACTTTTTGTCCGCAGGAACTTCCGGGGCCGTCACCGCTTTCCTCTGCGGAGTCGGACTCGCTCGCCACGAAATTCAGCAAACCGGTATACGTTTCCGGCAGTTCCGCCTTTACGGGAACTTCGGTCCACTCGAGCGTGTCAAAACCGTCACATCCGGCGCAGACCGGAACCCACTCCTCATGCGCACGACTGCAGATTTCACAGACCCACTGGGGCCCCCTTGACGCAGACACCGCTTTCGCTAGCCAGCCGAGCACGACTGCATCATCGGAGCCCTCTCCGCGCTCGATGGCGGCGATGATCGCGAGCGAACGGACGGTGGGCTTTTCCTCCGGCAAAGTCCCGATGGCCCTGCGCGCCGCCGGAAAATCCCGGTCCGCGATCGACAGTTCCGCCATCAGCATGCGTGATTCCGGATGAGTGCTGTTCTTTCCGATCATGTTCTCAAACCGCTTCTTGCGGGCAGACGGAGATTCGTCCGGCTCCAGCGCCGCGAACGCCGCCGCCAAGTCAGGATGGGGTTGTATGCTCCAAGCTTTACGGATGACGCTCTCGGCTGATTTCCGGTCTCCGGCGCGGGATTTGACCTCGGCGGCGAGAACAGCGGCAGGGACCAGACCGGGCAGTTCCTTGTTGGCCGCCGCCGCCTCTTTTCCGCCTTCCTTTTCGCTGCCCTGCGAGATATTTCTCCGTGCTGACGCGAATTTCAGGATGGCGTTGCGGCGGCGGAACACATCGCGCGGAATTTTCCGGTGCCTCAGCTTGGCCGCAAGCGTCCGCTGCGCTCCCTCCCAGTCTTCCTTAGCCGACTGGAGCCGGAGAAGAATATTCTGCATGTCCTCATGCTGCGGATTGATGACAAACGCTTTTTCGGCGAGTTTCAGTGCCGTTGCCGCATCGCCGTCCTCAAGCCTGTGCTTCAGAAGGCCGGCGATTGCCGCGAACCGTGTCCGCTCATCCTGCAGCATCTTTTTGTAAGCCAGAACCGCCTTGGATTTGTCGCCGGCCCGTTCAGCCGCCTGCGCCGTGATGATTCCGGTGATTCCGGGCCGTTTGAGCAGACTTTCGGCGCGGGCGACCTTCGCCAGCGCCAGCTTGGGTTCGCCGGATGACAGCGCCAGCAATCCGTCGGCCAGCGCCTCAAAGCCGCGCTGCTCCCGGTTTCTGTTGAAATATCTGGTCAGCGCGGTCTCATCGCCCAAAAAGAAATTAGCGGCGGCTTTCACAAGGCCGATCAGGAAAAACAGCAGCCAGAAAGCCGGAAAAACAAGGACGATCAGGACAGCGAACGTCAAAGGCGATGTCGAGATTTCGTACCCGGAAAGGGTCAGCCGGACATCAGATCCCGACTCGGCAACAAAGGCGGCGAACAGGCTGACGACGGCGATTGCCGCGACAAAAAGCAGAATCTTGAAGAGCGACCCGGCCATCTCCGCGGCTCTATTCCGTCTCCGCGGCTTTCAGCATGCTGTCGAGCGCAGCAAGCACGGCAACCCGCGCTTCCGCGGCCTCAATCCAGTCAGCCATGATTTCCCTGCCCTGATCCGGAAGAGCCGAAAGGTGCGCCAGCGCGCCGCTCAGATCGTTTCTCCGCAGATCTTCTTCGGCCCGCGAGAGCACGGCGGCAGGTTCCGCCCCTTCCCGGGGAGACAGCGGCCTGATCCTGAAAAGCCTCTTCAGCATTCCGGAAAACCCGCCTGAATCCGGAGACGCGGCCGGCGAAGACAGCAGCTGCCGGGAATAGCCGATGAACTCCGCGCGAAGATATTCCAAAGTCGCGACGCCCGTGTCCGAATGCGTCAGCACGACTTCAGGAAACCCGCCCGGCGGCCATTCCGCACCGCTGATCAGAGCCGAATACGGCGCACCGATCTCCGCCGCGGATCTGACGCCGAGAAGCGCAATCCGGCGCGCCTGCTGAGAGCGGAGGGCACCGGACGGCGTCAACTCCTCAATGACTCCCTCGACAGCCGCCAGCCGCGACTGCAACTTCGCCGTATCCACTCCGTCTCTGCGGGACTCCTCCAGAGCGAGAACCCGGATCTCAACAGCTTCCAAGTCGGCCGCCGCCTCGCCGCCGGATTCCACATCGGAATAGAATTTTTCCAGCTGTCCGATTTTCGTCTCTGCCGCCGACAGCCGCGCATCAAAGGCCCGCGACGGCCCCGGCTGCGCGGAAGAGCCGACAGGTTCCGCGCCCGGAACCGGCGCACCGGCTGATTCGAGAGAGTCCAGACGCAGCATTATGTCTTGGATCAGGGCATTCCGCCCGCCGTCTGATGCAACAAGCCGCAATTCTCTGATCTCGTTTGCGTTTTCAGCGAGCGATTCTTCCGCAAGGGTGAGTCGTTCTGACAGATTCCGGATCTCCGCTCCGAGATCATCCGCCGCGCCGCTGGAATCTTCGATCAGACTTCTGAGAGCCGCCATCTCTTCATTGAGCACGGCGATCTGATCCTCGGCCCGGGCCAGCGTATCAAGCCTTCCGCCCAAAGACTGAACCGACGTCTGCGCTGCCGACACGGCGCTGTTCAACGCGGCGATCTCAGACCGGACGCCGCTGTCCCACGGCAGTGAACCTTCATATTGCCGAAGCAGAAACGCCGCGGTCACGCCAGCGGCGGCGGCGATCACGCCGAAAAGCACGGCACGCACGGTAAAAAACACAACATTGTCCAACCGCTCCAGGAAGCGGTTCTTCACGGTTTTTCCGGTCGGGGCGGCGGACGGTTCAGCGGCCCGTTTCCAGCGCTTGGAAGGGCCGCGTTTCAGCAGCAGCGAACGCAGTTTGCCGTCGCCCCCGGTTTGCGCACTGCCGGCGTCTTTCCTGCCGATTTCAGACGCGGCTTCGCCTGATCCCTCTTCAATCATGGCGCCGGTGTCCGCCGGTTGTTCTGACGCGCCGTCTTGCTTTTCCGCCATTTGACCGCGTCCTCAAAATCCTGATCCAGCCAATGACCCGGATGGGGCGGCGATTTCGTCTGCGGCCGATCGGGTTCGGTTATGCCGGCGAATCGCCGGGGTCCGTCTTATCATTCCCAGTTCCGCCGGACGCCTGCCCCGGCGATTTTGATACCACAGGGCGTTCAATTGTGCCAAGCGACATTTGCAGTCAAAAATCGCCGCCAAGCGGATAACGGCCGTTTTCGCCGGCCTCTTGGCCTTCAATTCTCCCGGCGTATCCCTGCGTCGCCCGGCTGACCGTCATTTGGATAAGACAGCCCGCGTTTCTCGCGGTTTCCGTCTTCCAGCCCAGTCCGCATGAATCTCTCACGCGTCCGCTGAGGCAGCAGATCGCATGGCCCGGGTCAGGCAGGCCGGAGGCTTCCGCGCTCAGAATCGCCGCCGTGCGCGGCGAATACACCGGCAGGACGCAGGCCGTGGACCGAAGCAGTTCCGCCGCTTCAGACGACAGCTGAAGTGCTGTTTGGCCGTACACCACCGCCGATCTCACCCGGACGCCGGTTTCAAGCAAGCGCGCCTCGATATCGACAGCGGAATGTCTGCCGCGCAGCCAGATCAGCGGTTTTTTTGGGCAGGATGCCCGCAGCAGGGCGATCAACGACTCGGCGTTTCCGTCCGCCGCCGTGGCCGCGAATCCCCTTACACGGGCGGCGGCCGCGGTGCGTTCTCCAATGCACCAAGCGGTCATCCCCGCCGGCGGACGCGGGGCGGCCAATACGCCGTTTTCCGAGGTGAACACCACCTCAAAACCGGCGTCCAGATCCATCTGCGGCACGGCGGCGGTGATCTTCACCAAAGGAGAAATCATGATGCGCCCGGCGGCCCCTGCCGCTCGCAACTGATCAGCGGTCCGCCGGGCCGCGCGACGAGGCCGCGTAATGATGATCGGCTTGTGTTCCGAACCGGATTTATTGTCATTCATGCGCCGGGTTGGTAACCGGTGGCGAAAATCCCTTCAAGAACCATGTCACTCCCTCTGACCGCGCTCGGCATTGAAAGCAGCTGCGACGACTCGGCGGCGGCCGTCGTCCGCCGTCTCCCGGACGGCAGAGCCGAAATTTTGTCATCGGTTGTCCGCGGACAAAGAGATCTTCATCTGAGCTTCGGAGGCGTGGTGCCGGAAATCGCGGCGCGGGCGCATTCAGTCCGGCTTGACGGCTGCGCCGGACAGGCGCTTTCGGAATCATCCGTTTCACTCAGCGGGATCGACCTGATCGCGGTGACCGCCGGGCCGGGGCTGATCGGGGGATTGATCGCCGGCGTCGCATTCGCAAAGGGCCTCGCGGCCGGTGCCGGCAAGCCGTTTCTCGGCATTAATCATCTGGCTGGCCACGCGCTGACGGCGCGGATGACCCACGGAGTGGATTTTCCGTATCTGGCCCTGATCGCATCGGGAGGACACTGTCAGTTCCTGGCGGTGCAGGCGGCTGATTCGTACCTGCGGCTCGGAGGAACGATCGACGATGCGCCGGGCGAGGCGTTCGATAAATCGGCGCGGCTGCTGGGACTGCCCCAGCCGGGAGGCCCGGCCGTCGAATCGGCGGCGCTCCGCGGCGATCCCCGCCGGTTTGAATTTCCCCGCCCGCTGTCCGGCCAGACGGGCTGCAATATGTCATTCTCCGGACTTAAGACCGCTTTGCTTCAAGCGCGGAACAGCATAGCCGCGGATGATGCCTTGTCAGGTCCGGACACCGACGATCTCGCCGCCGGATTTCAGCAGGCGGTCGTGGATGTCTTCACCGAAAAGTCGAAATCGGCCTTGGAGGCTTACCGGCATCACTTGGGGACCGATGCGCGGACATTCGCCGTGTGCGGCGGAGTCGCGTCAAACAGGGCCGTCCGCGGCAGCCTGAAAAACCTTTGCGCCGTCCGCGGCATCCGTTTCGCCGCGCCGCAGGCCCGGTACTGCACTGACAACGCGGCGATGATCGCCTGGGCAGGCATAGAGGTTTTCCAACCGGGCATCAGCGATCCATTTGATCTAAGCGCACGGCCGAGATGGCCGCTGGACGAGTCCAGCCCTCCGCTCACCGGCTCGGGAAAGAGAGGCCCCAAATCCTGAATCCACGATGTGAGCGCTTGACAGGTTTCAAAGGCTCCCCGCAGGGCTGCGGCACGTTGCTGAATTTCCTGCCGCCGCTGTTATCCGCATTCATACGAAGGCAAAAGATCAAAGGCAACCGGAAGCGGCGCGGGATGTAATTCAATCGGTGAACAACCCCCGCATCGACCATGGCTGATGTTGAGCTCAGTGGCGAGTCCTTGGGCTGAGGATCAATCCCAAGCCGCGGTACGACATGGAAAATGTCTTGAGAAGTTTTATGCCACACGGCGGCGGCGCTGCTCAACATATGGAACAAACTCTTAGGACACTCGACCCGGCAGTCAGCGGAACAGAAATCGCTCACCGGGCAGAAACACCAGCGCGGGATCATCACTAAGGCCTGTGGACAAATCGGTTTGCGCTTCGGGCGATTCGCTGCCAGATCATTTTAACGAGCGCCGGAGCGGCGCCGCAGGCAAGACGGGCAGAGAGATGAATGAACCCTGACAGAACCATGCTGACTGATAAAATGCAGCAGCGGATCGAACCGCTTCTTCCCGGCAAAGCGACCGACCCCGGCGCTGCCGCGGCGGATGACCGGCTTTTCGTTGAGGCGGTGCTTCAGCGCATCCGGACGGGCGCGCCTCAGCGCGATCTTCCGCCGCGGTTCGGCAAGCAGCACAGCATGTGCAGGCGGTTCCGCCGTCAGCCGCTTTCGGGTGTTTTTGAACGTGTTTTCAATGCGTTATCCGAGGCGTTCGACTTCGAATACATATTCATTGACGGTTCTGTCGTGCAGGCGCATCAGAAGGCTTCCGGGGCGAAAAAAGGGGGCCCTGCCGACAGGGGATCAGGCGTTCCCGGGGCGGTCTGACCAGCAAAATCGTCGCGGTCACGGACGCGCTCGGTTACTTGGTGAAGTTGGTGACTCTTCCCGGTCAGAAGCATGATCCCGTCGGGACGCCGCGGCTTACAGCGGGTCTGTCCTTCGGGGCTATGACAGCCGACCGGGCGTTCGACGCCGGCCGGCTGCTCAAAGAGCTTGAGGAGCGCGGCGCCGAGGCGGTGATTCCCCCGCGGAAGAATCGGCGAAAGATTCGGGATTACGACCGCGATATGTACGGCCAGCAGCATCAGATCGAGAATTTCTTTGCGAAAATCAATCAGGAGTTGCGTGCGATCGCGACGCGGTATGACAAGACCGATGCCGGCTTCGCGGCGGCGATCCAGCTGGCCGCCAGTCTGATCGCGGCAAAGTAACTGTCTACAGGCCCTAGTAGTCTGACACAGTGATAATGATGGTAATCGTGGTTTGGCGGACGTCCTGATTTCCGGTGTTGACGCTCCGTTGAAATCATGGTAGCAGACCTCAGTCTGAACGAAGACAAATGCTGTCGGCCGGGTATTTCAGCCGGATTCTGAGCAGGAATCCAGCGGCTGAGGCCTGTTTCGCGCCGGCGGCGATTACAAGAGGCGGGAAGCTATGACGGACTGACAGGAACAAATCGGACGCAAGATACAGCATGTGCGGCTCGAAGATCATGAACGGGCTGAATTAGAGGAGATCGTTTCATCCGGCCGCGGTTCGGCCGAGCGGCGGCGGCGGGCGCATATTCTTCTTCTCACGGATGAGAACCGGAAGAGCGGCGCGCGCGCCGATGCCGACGCCGCCGATTCCGTCGGTGTCGGCACGGCGACTGTCGAGCGGCTCCGCCGGCGTTTTGTCGAGGAGGGTACAGCGGCTCTGGAGCGCAGGCCGCATTCGAACCGTGTTCCTCCGAAGCTTGACGGCGAGGGCGAGGCGAAGCTGACGATGATCGCCTGTTCGGAACCTCCCGAAGGGCGTTCCTCACAGCCGCTGGAACTGCTCGGCGAGCGGCTGGCCGAGTTGAATGTCGTTGACAGCATTTCCCGGGAGACGGTCAGGAGGACATTAAAAAAACGATTTGAAACCGCACCTTACGCGGTGCTGGCGCATTCCGGCGGAGAACAGCGGCGACTTCGTATGCTCGATGGAGGATGTGCTCAGGGTCTATCAGCGGAAATTCAGCGAGGACGAGGTCCTGGTCTGCACAGCCGAGGCTCTGAGAAAGCGGACGAAGGAGGTCCGCACGGCTTTGCCTGCCGCTCCCGGCCGGCCGGCGCGCTTCGACTGCGAATACGAGCGCAACGGGACGGCGAATCTGTTCATGGTTCATGCGCCGCTTGCAGGCCAGGGCATGTCAAAATCACCGACCGCCGGACGAAGAAAGATTTCGCCGAGCTCCTCAGAGAGATCGCCGACGTTCACTTCCCCGGCAAAAAAATCGTGCCAGCCATGGACAACGCATGAGCTGTCGAGTCTTTACCATGCTTTTCCGCCGGAGCAGGCGGGCAGGCTCTACGAGCGTTTCGAAGTTCATCACACGCCGAAACACGGCAGCTGGCTGAACATCGCCGAGAGCGGAATCAGCGTGCTGAGCCGTCAGTGCCTGTCCCGGCGCATTCCCGACCGGGAGACGCTCCGCCGCGAGGTTTCGGCATGGGAAAAAGCGCGCAACGCCGACCCGGCCCCGGTCAAACAGCGGTTCACCGCCGAAGACGCGCGCATCAAATTGCATTCTTTGTAGCTGTCAATATAACAAAGACAGACTACTAGTTACAAAAGATAAACGGGCTAACGCAGGAAGCGTTCAATGAGGCGATAAATTTCATCATCGTTACGTTTACCGACCAAGGCGACACTCAAAATGTCCCCTTCAATCTTGTAGATGATGCGGTATTCGCCGGACTTTGCTCGCCGCCATGGCGCGTATCCTTTGAGCTCGACAGTCGGCAGGGCCTCAGGATCGTCCGCCAACTGTTTTATACGCGCAGCAATCTGTTTGGCTTGTTTGATGGGTATCTTGCCGAGCGCCTTGTCCGCTCGATTGGATAGCTTAATCGTCAGCATCGAGCAGAGCGTTAATACGGCCGGCGCTTTCTTCCGCAGTGAGGTAGCCTTCAGTATCAGCGGCTTTGGCTTCTTCGCCCCAGATCGTATCTTGGATATCATCGATGGAGAAGAATACGCCTACAGGGCGATTCTTCTTGGTCACAACAACAGGTTCACGCTGAGCGGCGTCGATGAACTGCCCAAAGCGCGTCTTGGCATCTACGGCCGACATCGTTTTCATGTTCATGATTCCATAGTTAGAGGTTATTATGACTATTATAGTCATAATAGGGGGATGTCCCGATTGATGTTGAAACCCGCATGAGCGATGCTGCCTGCCGATTATCTACGCGGCGTCCTTGAGCCGGTCAAGCCGATTCTTTCGACGATGTTCGATGAGAGCCTGTTTGAGAACGGGCAGCTGCCTGTACGCCTTGATGCGGCGGAAACCCTTCTCGGCCTCCATCATGCCGGCGGCGGTCCACCGCAGAGCCATCCCGGCGTTCCTCCAGCGCTTCACGTTGCGGCAGACCTGCCGGACCGTGCTGTTCATCGATTCGATGATGTTCGTGCTCGCCAGCGACCGCCGCAGCTCTAACGGCAGGCCGAGCCGGGAGACGGTCAGGACCTCGTCCAGGCCCTCAAGTATCGACCGGGAGACATCCGGCGCCTCCTGTTCGAACCGCTGAGCCAGGCTGCGCATCAGCCGCTCGGCCTTGTCGGCGTCATCAAGTTCCCAGGCCTGCCTGAGCGTCCGCCGCACGGCGGCGTGATGCTTCACGGCGAGACGGTCGGTGATGTTGCGGCCCTTGTGAACCTGACAGCGCTGGATAGGGATGTCCGCGCCGAAAGTGCGCCGGACCGCCTTGCTGAGCGCCTTGGCTCCGTCGACGATGAACAGATAACAGCCCTCCGGATCAAGCCCGCGCTCGATCAGATCGTCAAGCAGAGCCTGCGCGGTCGCGGCGTTCTCCGTCGCGCCTTCGATGACGCCCAGGGGGCGCTTACGCCCCGACGCGTCAATGCCGACCGCCCCGATCATCAGCAGGCGGTCGCTCAGGTGCAGCCCGTCGATCTGAACCGCGACGAGATCAAGCTCCGACAGATCGGAAGTCATCCATTCATCAAACTTCGCCTGCGTCAGAGCCTTGAACCGGCGGGACACGGCCGATTTCGACAGCCCGCAGCCCGCCCCGCAGGGAACCCCGGCCTCCGGAATCCTCACCGCCCGGCGGAACTTGCGGGTCGCTACGTTCGCGGTCATCAAGTTCACCGCCCATCGGTCGAGATAACCGTCCGCGGAGATTTCTTCCCAGCTCGGCAGAGACATCTCCTTGCCCGCAGCCTTGCAGCGGAGACGCGGACGGTCGATGCCGACCTTGCCGCCGTGAAACCCGACCTGGGAACGCGTATGTCCCCAGCGGTGCCCCGGCTTGTCGGGAGAATGACTGTGACGTTTCCCGGCCAGCCGTTCGGCGTCCTCGTCCATCATCTGCCGCAGATACGCGATGCCCGTCGTCAGGCAGAATTTCTCGAAACTCTCGGTCACGTCTTCGTACGCCTCTTCGACGAGCGCGTTGATGTTCGGAGCGCTGGCGGAGGCGCCGGGGAATGTGCTAACGGTTTTCATGGTGTTGCTTCCTTTTCTTCAAAAAATCCCCGAGCTGATTCTCGGGGGAGAGGCAACACCGCCCATATCAAATTCAACATCAAGTGGGACATCCCCCATAATAGGCTGACAAGCAAATTTATCTTGGTCGTTCCTCAATCGTGGTCAAAAACAAGTCAACGTCCGCGTTCGCCTGATCAACCTGGGCTTTGAGCGCCAAGAAATCCGCCTCAAGGGACTCGAAATCTTCATTCACTAAGCTCAGAACCGGCGCGAACTCTGACACAAGACATGATCATAGATCGTCATAGCGACCCTTTTGGGGTCTGTTCCGGCTGAGTGCAGAATGACACCCTAAGGTTTTCTGTACCTGTTTTGCCCCTGATTTTTGTCTCTGTGGCCGTCCTTGTCGTGACCATGGTTGTTTTGGATCCTGACGGTGGTTGTGAAGGTGGCAAGAAATAGGGTTGATTACTTCACATATTGGAGTGGGCGCGCGCCTAGTAGTCTTACATTGTTAAATTGACAGCTAAAGGGAATGCAGTTTGATGCGCGCGTCTTGGGCGGTGAACCGCTGCTTGACCGGGGCCGGGTCGGCGTTGCGCGCTTTCTGCCATGCCGAAACCTCGCGGCGGAGCGTTTCCCGGTCGGGGATGCGCCGGGACAGGCGCTGACGGCTCAGCGCGCTGATTCCGCTCTCGGCGATGTTCAGCCGGGTGCCGTGTTTCGGCGTGCAGTGAACCTCGAAACGCTTGCGGAGCCTGCCGGCCTGGTCCGGCGGCAAAGCATGGTAAAGACTCACTGGCTTGTGCGCATTAAGGTTGTCCATGGCTGGCACGATCTTTTTGCCGGGGAAGTGAACGTCGGCGATGTCCCTGAGGAGCTCAGCGAAATCTTTTTTCGTCCGGCGGTCGGTGATCTTGACGTGCCCTGGCCTGAAAGCGGCGCATGGACCATGAACAGATTCGCCGTCCCATTGCGCTCGTATTCTAGGGCTTTCGCTTTTGAATTTTCTGCTTTCCAATCACCGTATTTTGTTTCATCAAGGCCTCAACAACACAAACAGAGGCAGGAAGACAGCCGATTTATCCCATATTTTCAACGGCATCACCGATCCCCGGCTCAGCAACGCTGCACGGCATGATCTTCACGAAATGCTCATGACCGCTCTTCTGACCGTCATGTCGGGAGGCGAAACATGCGCCGACACAGTCGAATTCGGCACAATCAAGAAGACATTCCTGTTTGAGTTCATGGATCTGAAACACGGCACGCCGAGCTGCGACGTCTTTTCCGATTTGTTCAACAGCATTGATCCCCTCGAGCCCGGCATCGTTCCCGCACGTCTTTCCCGCAGCCGGGCGGAGGGTTCGGCGGCGGAGTGCGGGGACGGCGTCATCGGCGGCGGCAAGACTCTGCGCCGGTCATTCGCCGACGCTTCGAAGCAGCAGGCTCCGCATCCCGCGCGCTTTCGCCTCTGAGACGCGGCCGGCTCCCGCGCAGACCGCGGTCGACGGAAATTCGAATGAGGTCACGGCGATCGCCGCGCTTCTGAAGCTTCTCGACATCCGGGGCCGGACGGCAGCGGCTGACGCGATACGGGCGCAGCGGGCGATATCGGAGGCCGTGAAGGACGGCGGGGCGGGTATATTCTCCCCTTGAAGGGCAATCAGTGCAATCCGCGCAAGGATGTGAAACGGTATATGGAGAACCCCGCCAACATTGAAAACATTCAGTTTCCCGGGACGCATAAGGAGAGGGGGCACGGCCGGATCGAAAGCCGGCGGGCCGCGGTCTGCCATGATGTCGGCTGGCTGAAAGACCGTCGACAGCCGGGTCTCGCCGCTGTCGGATCCGTCTCTTCGACCCGGGAAATCAATGGAAAGCGCAGCGCCGGAACCCGGTGTCTCATCATGAGCGGGAAGCGCGATCCGGAGCGTTTTCTCAAGGGCGCACGGGAGGGCTGGCCGGCAGAGAACAGTCTGCGCCAACCCCTCGATGTCACGATGAACGAAGATCATCTGCGAAACCGGACCGGACCCGGTCCGGAAAACCTGGTCGTGATGCGGCGGCTGTCTCTCAACCTAGTAGTCCGACACAGCGGGAATGATGCTGATCAGTGTTCGGCAGACGTCCTGATTCCCGGCTGTTGACTTTCCGTTGAAATCATGGCAGCGGCTTCAGTCTGAACAAAAACAAATGCTGTCGGCCGGGTATTTCAGCCGGATTCTGAGCAGGAATCCGGCGGCAGAAACCTGTTTCGCGCCGACGGCGATTCAAGAGACGGGAAGCGATGACGGACTGACAGGAACAGACCAGCCGTAAAATACAGCGTGTGCGGCTCGAAGACCATGAACGGGCCGAGCTGGCGGAGATCGTCTCATCCGGCCGGGGTTCGGCCGAGCGGCGGCGGGCGCATGTCCTTCTTCTCACGGATCAGAACCGGAAGAGCGGCGCGTGCGCCGATGCCGACGCCGCCGATTCCGTCGGGGTCGGCACGGCGACGGTCGAGCGGCTCCGCCGGTGTTTTGTCGAGGAGGGTACAGCGGCTCTGGAGCGCAGGCCGCAGTTGAACCGTGTTCCTCCGAAGCTTGACGGCGAGGGCGAGGCGAAGCTGACGATGATCGCCTGTTCGGAACCTCCCGAAGGGCGTTCCTCACAGCCGCTGGAGCTGCTCGGCGAGCGGTCAGCCGCGTTGAATGTCGTCGATGACATTTCCCGGGAAACGGTCAGGAGGACATTAAAAAAACGATTTAAAACCGCATCTTACGCGGTGCCGGCGCATTCCGGCGGAGAAATGCGGCGACTTCGCGTACTCGATGGAGGATGTGCTCAAGGTCTGTCAGCGGAAGTTCAGCGAGGACGAGGTCCTGGTTTGCACAGCCGAGGCGACCAAACAGCAGACGAAGGAAGTCCGCACGGCTTTGCCGACCGCTCCCGGTCGCCCGGCGCGCTTCGACTGCGGATACGAGCGCAACGGGACAGCGAATCTGTTCATGGTTCATGCGCCGCTTTCAGACCAGGGCATGTCAAGATCACCGACCGCCGGACGAGGAAAGATTTCGCCGGATTCCTCAGGGACATCGCCGACGTTCACTTCCCCGGCAAAAAGATCGTGCTGGCCATGGACAACCTTAACACGCACAAGCCAGGGAGTCTTTACCACGCTTTCCCGCCGGACCAGGCCGGCAGGATCTGCGACCGTTTCGAGGTTCACTGCACGCCGAGACACGGCACCCGGCTGAACATCGCCGAGAGCGGAATTCAGCGTGCTGAGCCGTCAGCGCCTGTCCCGGCGCATCCCCGACCGGGAGACGCTCTGCCGCGAGGTTTCGGCATGGCAGCAAGCGCGTAACGCCGACCCGGCCCCGGTCAAATGACGGTTCACCGCCCAAGACGCGCACATTAAACTGCATTCCTTGTAGCTGTCAATTCAACAATGACAGACTACTAGCGCGGGTCACGGAAGACAAGCAGGCTGAGTCAATGCGCGGCAAACTGAAGAAAGCCGTATGGGACCACCCTTATGCGCTGAAGCTCATCAGCTCCGCCGGACTCCTGCCGGAAAACGGGGAATCTCAAAAGCGACAGCCCTAGTTCCGGTGTTCCCTGAAACTGCGACAGTTTTAAGTCCTGCACGGGATCGCTTTGCCCGGCGGGACGGGCTGAAACATCCCGCCCCGGCCGGCGGCCGGAGCGGGATTCTTTTGTCAGATCAGAAACGGAAGCCGAGCGTCAGTCCGCCGCCGAACTCGGAGTTGCCGCCGCCGGCGGTCGCGTAATACGCTTCCCCGGACAGCATCGTCCCGCCGTCCTCCGAAAGGCTGATCTCGCCGCCGAGACCGAGCCGGCCCCAAGTCGCCTTCGGTTCCGAAGAGAGTTTGATTCCCGACGCCGTCACATCGCGTTTCGCCGAGAAATCGTGCTCGGCATCCAGAGAAGCGTACACCGCCGCGCCCGGGGCGACTTCGCCGATCTCCGCCGTCACGCCGAAGCGGCCCTTGAAACTCCGGCCCGAACCCGACACCTTGCCGCTGCCTGAGACGCCCGCCAGATCGCTGAACTCGCTGATATCAACGGACGAAAAGACGAAGCCGCCGCGCGGCGTCAGCGTCATTCCCTCCAGTTCCGTCCGCATGCCGGCCTCCACGCCGATCGCGTTCCCGGAACCGGACACATCGGACCTGGACAGGTTGCCGATGTCGGGGCTGTCGTCGTCCGACATGAGCTCGATGCCGCTGAAACCGGAATACGAAACCCAGCCCCTGAAATACACGGCGTCCGCGCTGCCGTAGGTCAACGACGCTCCGACGCCCGTGCCCGCCGCCTTGACCGTGCCGCCGCGCTTCACCGTCGCCTTGCCCCGCCGGTGATGCGCGCTCACTCCGATGGTCAGATCCTCCCCGGCGGGGAAATCAAAACCGGACGCGACGCCCCAGCGCGTGAAGTCCCAGGCCAGCGCCCCGGCCATGCCCTTGGAAGTCGTCGAACCCGCCGCCTGCCGCTCGCCTTTGCCGGCATCGAACGCGGCCCAGACATTGTTGCCCCCGGACGCGTCGCGGCGCAGACGGGGCGCATGCGCGTTCACATCCAGAAGCACCGACGGCAGAGCCTCGTAAACACGCGCCCGGCTGTCGTACAGCAACCGGGTTCCCGCCGTGTCCGTGAAACGGTACCCGCCCGTCACCTTCCCGAGCGCCGCCGTTTTCACCTCGGTGTACAGGGGCGTCCTCCCGACCCGCCGGTCGACGGCGTCGCCCGCTGACAGGGCCGTTGACACGCCGCCGGAGCCGTCGCGGACCATGATGTCAATCGCCCCCAGAATATCCCCGTCGATGTGCCCGACCAGCCCCTTACCGTCCCGCTCCAGGACAACGGTCGCCTTGCCGGTCTTGTCATCCACCTTCACCGCGACCCCGGACTCCGCGCCGACATAACCCCGGGCCCCGACCGCGATCGTGCCGCCGCCGCCGACGGTGAGTTCAGGGGGACTATCCCCCGTCGGCGTCCGCGCCTCAATATACACACCGGCATACTTATTGCCGTCGCCGTCGGCGCCGCCGCCCGTGACCCGGCCGCGGACCGCGACGGCATATTCGCCCGAGCCGTGGTGCCAGACCCGGATCCCGTGGTGCGCCGCGGTGACGACGCTGTTCTCCCCGGTAGTAACCGTGATCCTGCCCTTGGCGGCCGCGTCCCTGGCGCCGGGGTTGCCGGTCAAGCTGCCACCGCCCCTTATCGACGCATGGATACCGTCACGAAGGCTGCCGAGACCCGTGACCGGTCCCCTGTGAATCATGCCCTTGTGGGTGACTGTGACATTGCCGGCAGCGCCGGCACTCCTCACGGAGGCGTTGATACCGCCGTTCCCGGATGTGATCGAACTCCCTTCCCCCGTCTCCACCCTGACGGAACCATCACTCGAAGTGCCGCTGTTATAGGCTAAGATGCCGTACCGGGATGCCCAGATCGTGCCTGTGTGGGTGACCGCGACGTCGCCGGTCCCTGTGTGGGCCGCCTGAATGCCGTGGCCCGGCGCGAAGACCATACCGTTGTTGGTGATCACGGTGTCCCCGGTGCTGTCGCGCCAGACACTGATGCCGCTTCCGTTGTTATCGATCTTGACATAGATCTGGCCGTTGTGGGTGAGCGTGACATCCTTGGCGCCGGCGCTGATGGCTCTGCCGTTGGCGTCGATCAGAACGGCGGCGTCACCCGTGTTCTGTAATACGGGTTCATCCTCCGTGCCGATCACGGTCTTTGCCCCGAGGGTCAGGGCCAACCCGTCCGTGACCGGCTTGCAGACAACCGCGCCCGTGTATTTCCCGTCAAGGGTCAGCGTGGGCGGGGTGCCCGTCCCAAGGGTCTCGGTATCACCTCCTGTGAGGGCTGTGGTACTGGCGTTGACATTTGTCTTGCAGACCGTGGCCGCCCCCGCGGAGGATGCCGCCAGCCCCGCGGCCAGCGCACAGGCCGCCGCGAGCCGCGGCGCGTACCGGCCGGATAACCCGCGCCTGACGCCCCCCCCCCGTTCCTGATGTGTTCACTTCATACGTCGTATACATTGTCGATGTCTCCGTTGACAGACTGTTTCCTGTTCAGGCCGGTTACCGGTTTTCCCGTGCCTCCTCAAGGAACCGGGCCGGGGACAACCGAAAAAATCCGCAGATGTCGCATTTCCGCAACAAGGCGCGGCCGTCACTCTCCGGCGCCTGCGCCCGGAGTTGCGCGGAAACGGACTTCCCGCAGCGATGGACGTTCTCCGCCGCGAGCGGAAGAAGCCGGCTGCCGGGCCGTCATTCCGTCAAAGTCGAACCGCACGCGGCAGCGGCCGCTGGATAAAGCCGTCTGTGCGGCGCGTGATGTCATTGAGCGTTTCTTCGGAAGAATCAAAGGGCCCGGCGGGTCGCGACCCGCTTTGACAAACGGGCGCGCGACTTCGCCGCCCCTGTCATCCTCACCGTCGTCCGCCGCCTGCTGTGGAATGCCGCAAAACCGATGATTGAGTCCAAACCCTGGGTTCCGCCGTCTTCTACCCGACGGATCGACCGGCTCGGGAAGGCCGCGATCCGCGCACGCGAGCGTGTCGCCTGTATGTGATTCATCAATCCCGAAGCCAAAACGCTGGAAGCGTTTGAACCGTGCAACGGCTGGTCGACATTGCCGGGCGCGCTGGCCGATGACAGCGCCGGTCTCGCTTCCGCCTTTCGGCGCCGTCACCTGCCCGCTCGACGCGCTCTGGACGGAAAGCGCCGGTGAAGACGCCCGGCCGAAAGATGAAACACCGGACAGATCCTAAAGCCATGACGGCGGCTGGTCGCGGCTGATGATCTCGTGAATTTCCGGACGTTTCCTGATGATGGCGAAGTCGCTTTCCCGAACCAAGATTTCGGGGACCAACGGCCGGGTATTGTATTCGGAAGCCATGACAGCGCCGTAAGCGCCCGCCGCTTTGAAAACCAGCAGATCGCCCTGCGATAAGACCGGCATTTTCCGCTGCACCGCGAAAGTGTCGCTGCTCTCACAGACGGGGCCGACGATATCATACGGACGCCAGGGGCAGCCAGGCGGCGGAACGGCTGCGCATGCGATTTCATGGCTGGCGCCGTACATCGCCGGCCTGAGCAGATCATTCATCGCGGCGTCCACGACGACAAACGCACGATCCTTGCCCTCCTTGACGTGAATGACCTCCGTGAGAAGAACCCCTGAATGTCCCGCGATATACCGGCCCGGCTCGATTTGAATCTCGCAGCCGAGATCTGCCGCGCAGTTTCTGATCACCGCGCAGTATTCCGCCGGCGTCGGCAGCGGGCCGGTCTCGTCGCCGTAGCTGATTCCAAGACCGCCCCCCAAGTTCAGCCGACGCATGTCGTGGCCGTCGGCGCGCAGATCCAGAACCAGTTCACGCGCGGTTCGGAAAGCTATTGCGTACGGCTTAAGCTCGGTCAGCTGCGAGCCGATATGCATATCCAGCCCGACCACGCGCAGGCCGGGCAAACCGGCTGCCTGACGGCACACGGCCCGGACCCGTGAAATCGGCACCCCGAATTTGTTGTCGGCCTTTCCCGTCGATATTTTGCTGTGAGTACCGGCATCAATGTCCGGGTTCACGCGCACCGCCACAGGAGCGACCAGACCCATGGAAAGTGCGGTTTCATTGAGAGATACGAGTTCCGGTTCGCTTTCAATGTTGAACTGCCGGATCCCCGCCTCCAATGCCGACCGCATTTCCCCGCGGCTCTTGCCGACCCCTGAAAACACGATCCGTCCGCCTGGCGCGCCCGCAGCCAATGCACGGGCGATTTCGCCGCCGGAGACCGCGTCGAAGCCGGCCCCCAGTCCCGCCAGAAGCTTCAGCACGGCTTGGTTTGAATTCGCCTTTATGGCGTAACAGATCATGTGATCCGTTCCCGCCAGCGCCGTTTCAAATTCCCGGTAGCGTTTCTCGAAGGCCGCGCAGGAATAGACGTACGCGGGAGTGCCTGCAGATTCGGCGATTAAGCGCAGACTCACGCGCTCCGCGTGCAGCTCGCCGTCAATATCAGCCAGCATCGGAATTTCCGGGGCGGCGGCACATCCGACAATTCCCGCGGCCCGCGGACTTATCGGACAACGGCGCCGTTTTCCTCAGAACTCCCGCCGGGAGCGACCGGATCGCCTTTGACGCCGCAGGCGGCGAGTCCCAGCAGAAACAGCAGAATTATCCCTGTCCGCATTGCAGTTTATCCCTCCAGGATTTTATCTGTTCGCGCACGCGCGCCGGCGCCGTGCCGCCGTAGCTGTTTTTCGACATCGCGGATTTTTCGGGATCAAGAACATCACGCGCCCTTTCCGAGATGCCGGCGCAGACTGCCTGCAGATCTGCCAGCGGCAGGCCGCTGAGCGCGCAGCCTCTGGAATCGGCAAGCCTCACCAGCTGGCTGACGGCGCCGTGGGCTTCCCGGAAGGGCATGCCGGTTTCCCGCACAAGCCAGTCAGCAAGGTCGGTCGCGGTTGAAAAACCCGAGCCGGCCGCAGCGCGGAGCCGGTCTGCGTCGGGCAGCATATCACCCAGCATGCCCGCCATAGCCGCCAGCGAAAGCTCCAGGCTGTCGGCGGCATCGAACACCTGCTCTTTGTCTTCCTGAAGATCCTTTGAATACGCCAGCGGCAAACCCTTGAGAACAGTGAGCAGGGCCACCAGCGATCCGCTGATCCGCCCGGTTTTCGCGCGCACCAGCTCGGCGGCATCCGGATTGCGTTTCTGCGGCATGATGGACGAACCGGTGGTGAAGGAGTCGCCGAGCTCCGCGAATGAAGAAATGTCAGAACACCACAGCACGATCTCTTCGGCGAGCCGGGACATGTGCGTCGCCGTGACGGCCGCTGCAGCGAGATATTCAAGCGCGAAATCCCGGTCGCTGACGGCATCGATTGAATTCGCCATCGGCCGTTCGAATCCAAGAATTTCGGCAGTGAGCCGCCGGTCGATCGGAAATGATGTGCCCGCCAGCGCCGCGGCGCCGAGCGGCGACTCGTTCATTCGTTTCTCCGCATCCTTGAACCGCCCCATGTCCCGGCCGAACATCTCGACATAGGCCATCATGTGATGTCCCCACGTGACCGGCTGAGCGGTCTGCAGATGGGTGAACCCGGGCATGACCGCGCCGGCGCCCGCCTCAGCCTGCGTCAGCAGGGCATCGATCAGACCGCGGATCCCGGAGACCGCCGTTCCGCAGCGTTCGCGTGTCCACAGCCGGAAGTCCGCGGCGACCTGGTCATTGCGGCTGCGCGCGGTATGCAGCCGGCCGGCGGAGTCGCCGATCAATTCCCGGAGGCGGACCTCGATATTCATGTGGACATCTTCCAGTTCAGTCTTGAACTGAAAGCTCCCGCTTTCCATTTCGGCAAGTATCGTCTGCAGGCCTTTCTTGATTGAGTCGGCGTCGCTTATCGGGATAATGCCTTGCCGTCCGAGCATTTCACAATGTGCCAAGGAGCCCCTGATGTCCTGCCGCCAGAGCCTTTTGTCAAATCCGACGGAAACATTGATGGATTCAAGAATATCCGACGGCGCTCCGGAAAACCGGCCGGAGAGCGCCCTGTCTTTGTTTCTGGTTTCCGTCATTCGTCTGATCCGCACTTCCCGCCGGCAGTCCCTGCGCTCGGCAGAGTGCGCCGTTCTATACGCGCTGGCGCTGACCGGCGCAATTTGCGCGGAGGCCGCCGCATTTGAGCGGCAGCCTCTGGCGGCACTTCAGGAAGGAACGATGAGAAAGCTCGTTGTCCACGACAGTCCGAAACCGGTCTCAGTTCCGCCGATGCTGACGGAAGCGGGCGCCGAGGAGAAACTCAGCGATCATTTCGGCCCCGTCCTGGTGGTCAATTTCTGGGCGACCTGGTGTGCGCCGTGCCGCAAAGAAATGCCCTCTCTCGATCGTCTGCAGGCGCAGTTCCCGCCGGAAGACGTCAAGGTGATCGCCGTTGCGGCCGGTCGGAATGAAAAAACCAGAATCAGATCTTTCCTTGAAAGCGTGAACGCGGAGAATCTGACCGTGCGGCTGGATCCCAAACTGAAGCTGGCCGCAGCTCTGCGGGTCCGCGGCCTGCCGGCCACCATTTTGCTTAGCCGCGACGGCGAGGAAGTGGCACGACTCGTCGGCGACGCCGAATGGGACTCAGCATCCGCGGTGCGGATTCTCCGTCATATCGCCGACTTGCCGTAGAGCTTTGGCCGCGTTGCGGCATTTTCCTGTTGCGCCGCAGCATTTTTTACCTTGCATAATCCTGAAACGGCGCCATTTTAACTCACGGCAACCGGCAAACCGGGCCGCAGAACAAAATCGATTGGGGATTGATCATGACCAATGTCGTAATCGCCGCCGCCGCGCGAACCGCCGTCGGCAGTTTCAATGGATCTCTGGCCTCGGTTCCGGCGCATGAACTCGGCGCGACGGTCTTGGAAGCTGCGGCCGAACGCGCAGGCATCGGCAAGGACGAGGTTGACGAGACCATTCTGGGGCAGGTGCTGTGCGCCGGTCAGGGCCAGAATCCGGCCCGCCAAGCCCATATCAAAGCCGGATTTCCAATCGGCAGCGCGGCTTGGAGCGTCAACCAAGTCTGCGGCTCCGGTCTCCGCGCGGTCGCGCTCGGCGCTCAGCATATCCAACTCGGAGATGCCGGCATCGTCGCCGCCGGCGGACAGGAAAACATGAGCCTCTCGCCTCATGTCGCCCATCTCCGCAACGGCAGGAAAATGGGCGATCTCAGTTTCGTGGATTCCATGATCCGCGACGGACTGTGGGATGCCTTCAACGGCTACCATATGGGAATCACAGCCGAAAACGTGGCCCGGCAGTGGCAGGTCGGCCGCCGGCAGCAGGATGAATTCGCGCTCTCATCCCAGCACAAGGCGGAAGCGGCCCAACAGGCCGGAAAGTTCGAAGACGAAATTGTCCCGGTGACCGTGCGTTCGCGCCGAGGCGACACCACGGTTGACAAAGACGAATATATCCGCATCGGCGCGACGATCGACAGTATGACCAAGCTCCGCCCGGCATTTGACCGCGAAGGTTCGGTGACGGCCGGCAACGCTTCCGGCATCAATGACGGAGCGGCGGCAGTTCTGCTGATGAGCGGCGAAGAAGCGGAAAGGCGCGGCATCGAGCCTTTGGCGAGAATCGCCGCTTACGCCACCGCGGGCGTCGACCCCTCGATCATGGGCATCGGCCCGGTCAACGCCTCGCGGAAGGCGTTGGAAAAAGCAGGATGGGACGTCTCGGATCTTGACCTGGTTGAAGCCAACGAAGCGTTCGCCGCGCAGGCTTGCGCGGTCAATAAGGACATGGGCTGGGATCCGGACGCCGTGAATGTCAACGGCGGAGCGATCGCCATCGGACATCCGATCGGCGCGTCGGGCTGCCGCGTCCTCACCACGCTTCTGTTCGAAATGAAACGGCGGGACGCAAAAAAAGGACTGGCGACTCTTTGCATCGGCGGCGGAATGGGCGTCGCCATGTGCGTCGAACGGGACTGAATTCAGAGTCAGTCATTCAGGATCAAAGAAACTGAAGGAGCCCGAAATGGGAAGAACAGCACTTGTAACCGGCGGAACGCGGGGCATCGGAGCCGCGATCTCCGAACGCCTGTCGCAAGCGGGCTATAATGTCGCATCCAGCTTCGCCGGAAACGAATCGGCCGCAGCGGCGTTTGAGAAAACCGCCGGCATACGAACTTTCAAATGGTCCGTGGCCGACTACGAAGCCTGCGCCGCCGGGATAAAAAAGGTCGAGGACGCTCTCGGTCCGATTGAAATCCTGGTTAACAACGCCGGCATTACCAGAGACGGAATGTTCCACAGGATTTCACCCGACCAGTGGCGCCAGGTCATTGACACCAATCTGAACGGCGTGTTCAACATGACCCACCATGTCTGGCCCGGCATGCGCGAGCGAAAATTCGGGCGGGTCGTGAATATATCGTCGATCAACGGTCTCAAAGGCCAGATGGGCCAGACCAACTACGCCGCCGCCAAGGCCGGAGAAATCGGCTTCACCAAGGCTCTTGCCCAAGAAGGCGCCCGCTTCGGGATTACGGTCAATGCCGTGTGTCCCGGCTATATCGGCACCGAAATGGTAATGGCGGTTCCTGAAAAAGTCCGCGAGTCGATCATCGCGCAGATCCCGGTCGGCAGACTGGGAGAGCCTGAGGAAATCGCCCGCAGCGTCGAATTTCTGGTTTCAGACGATGCCGGGTTCATCACCGGATCGACACTGAGCGCGAACGGCGGCCAATATATGCACTGACCGTTTTCTGCTCAGATCTGGCTCTCGGCGCGGACTGCGCCGCTTATTTCAGACGCCCGCCCTCGCTGCGGATCAAACAGGCAAGACGTGCCGGCGCGCTGTCATTCATGCCGGGTCAGCGCTTGGAAAGCTGGGCAATCCGCTCTTTCAGCTGGAGTTTGCGTTTCTTCAGTTCGGTGATCACAAGCGTGTCCGTTGCCGGATTCTTCTGCTTGAGTTCGACTTGGCGAGAGAGGTTCTCATGTTCTTTCTGCAATGCTTCCAATTGACTGTTCAGCGTCATCTTCACTCCTAGAATTTGACGATTCCCGTGATCCTTCATCAGCGTTGATTTACACTCACTCACCTGAAACTCTCAAGTGATTTCTTACGTCCGTCCACTCCAGTTTCAAATGCATGTCAATTTTGCATCTCTGAGACAGAGCCAGCCATCAGAATCATGCGCCGATGCCAAGCCGCCGACATCATTCCGGCGACCAAGGGGGGACGGATCGCAGGTCTCATTAGTGCGGCGAACGGCATGAAAACGCTTCCCGGCAGATACCTTGCCGTTGCGCCTGTCCGGAGATGAGGCGGAGCTAATCCGTCCGGCCGCAGGCGAACAGGCGCTGGCGACGATGAGGCAAAATTAAGTTATACACCCGCCTGCTTTTCGAGTGGAGCAGCGATGGCGGATACTCGCATAATCTGGCCGACGCGGCGGCAGTGTTTCGATTTGGCACGAAGCGAATGTCAGCGTTGCATTGAGCAACTGCGGGAGGCATCGGAAACCGGCGATCGCCGAACGGCTGAATCGCCGGTGGCTGCTCGGTTTCGGACTGTAGCGGTGTTGACTCAGGCGACGCACCCGGCAAAACCCGAACTCCGCGCCGTCTGGAGTCAGCGGCGAAAACCGCCCGGAGTAAGCGCCGGCGCGATCAAAATCCGTTACAGGCATTAGGCACAACTTCACCACTTGGACCGTCACCGATAACCGGCCCGATCCCGTGCCGGTTACGGAAACCGAGATCGACGTGTTCGAGCGATGATTTGGCGACCTGTTCGATGCGCTGTTCGACTCAGTTTCCCAGACCCTGTACCCAAAAAAATTGAAGGGCTTGGCGATATCTGGTATCAGCCAAGGAATCGGCAACAAGATGATGCTAAAATCCCTTGCTGCCCTTTAGGCGTAAATGCCCGGCCACATGTCATAACCCAGCCTGACAAGTCAATTTTTTGGGTACAGAGCCTAGTGTCTCTATGCCGGGGCCGGAAGCAGGCTTGCAAATGATGCCAGTAAATGATACTGGACACTCCATGAAAAAGCGCCACAGAGCCACGCTGGAACTGATCTTCGTCCGCCCCGTCAATGGCTCAATCCGCTGGACCGACATCGAGGCGTTGTTTGCCGCTCTTGGGGCGGAAATCAGCGAACGGGAAGGCTCGCGAAAAGGTGTGTTCCTGTTTGGAGAAGTGCGCGTCTTTCACCGTCCGCATCCGTCACCGGATACGGACAAGGGCGCGGTTACGAGTATTCGAAAATGGCTGGAAGAACACGGAGTGAAACCATGATCAACTTGATCGAGATCAATGGGGAGAAGGCGGTCGTTACCTTTGACCCGGACATTCAGATGCTTCGCGGTGAGTTTGTCGAGCTGAATGGCGGCGCCGACTTCTATGCCGAGAGTGTTTCCGATCTGATCGAGGAAGGCCGGAAGTCGCTAGCGGTCTATCTGGAGATATGTCGGGGAAAGGGCATCGAACCGGGCCGGAAATTTTCCGGAAAGTTCAATGTCCGCCTCAATCCTTCCGATCATGCCGCGGCAGTCATTGCAGCCGCCGCAGCGGGCAAGAGCCTGAATGAATGGATCGTCGGGGCGATCAGGGAAGCCGCCGAGAGTGACAGCCAAGCGGCTTGATCTTGAACCCACGACCGGATTGTTTCGGTCCCGACATATGTTTGAGAAGGAGACCGGGCATGAACAGCCTCCACTTCTACCATCACTCTGCGCGCCGCCCTTTAGCTGTGCGTCTCGACGGCGCGTCAGGCCGAGCATGATGTCTCTATTCCCGACCAGAAGCGGCAGGGCGAAGCCTATTGCGAGGGGCGAAGACTGCAACTGGCCAAGACCTTCATCGAACCCGGTGCGTCGGCGACCAATGACCGCCACCACGAGTTCCAGCGCATGATCGAAGTCAGAACATCGAAGCCCACGCCCTTCGATGTTGTTGCGGTCCATTCGTTCAGCTGCTTTTTCCGCGATCACTTCGAGCTTGAGTTCTATCGCAAGCTCGCCAAGAACGGTGTGAAGCTGGTTTCGATCACGCAGGAAATGGGCGATGATCCCATACATATCATGATGCGGCAGATCATGGCGCTGTTCCAAGGAAAACGCCAAGCATGTGATGCGGGCCTCGAAAAAGAATGCCCGCCAAGGCTTCAGGAACAGTTCGCTTCCGCCTATCAGGTATCGCACCTTCGCCGCAGAACAGCGCGGAGCCAAGACCAGGAAGAAGCTGTAGATCGACCCGTTCCACTTCCCACTGGAGAAATTCTTTCGGCGGCCGTCAACTCCGGTTGGGCTACGTCCTTCCTCCATTGACGGCCACGACATTCGCCCCCGGGATGAGACTCTCTTCCTGATTAACGCTGACTCTCAGCTTGATTGACGCGCTCAGCCCAGCGGCGTCACCGCCGCATCCGGGTCCCATTCGACATGAACCGTGCAGCCGAAGGTCTCCACCTTCACAGCCTCACGGGCGACCTCCCGCACTGCGCCAGAACCTTCACCCGATGGGTAGGGCTATCGCTTTTGAGATTCCCCGTTTTCCGGCAGCAGTCCGGCGGAGCTGATGAGCTTCAGCGCGTAGCGGTGATACCATACGGTTTTCTTGAGTTTGCCGCGCATTGACTCAGCCTGCTTGTCCTCAGTGACCCGCGCCAAGTTGAGAGCCAGCCGCCGCATCACGACCAGGTTTTCGGGCCCGGGTCCGGTTCCGCAGATGATCTTCGTTCATCGTGACATCAAGGAACCAGCGCAGACTGTTCTCTGCCGACCAGCGCTCCCGCACGCCCTTGAGAAAACGCTCCGGATCCCGCTTCCCGCTCATGATGAAATACCGGGTTTCGGCGCTGCGCTTTCCCTTGATTTCCCGGATCGAAGAGACCGACCCGACAGCGGCGAGACCCGACTGTCAGTGTTCTTTCAGCCAGTCGATATCATGGCAGACGGCGGCCCGCCGGGTTTCGATCCGGCCGTGCCCCTTCTCCTGATGCGTCTGGGAAAACCGAATGTTTTCAATGGCTCAATTTACAAATCGTATGCATAGTCTTTCGGTTCCGGCAGAAAAAATGTGCGGGAGGAGGCATTTTTCAGCCCAACATACTGATAATACTGTAAAATGGTTGCCAAAGTATCTGGCAAAACCGCTCATGATCTATGACCTCTATCTCCTTAGTATATAAGTACATTACAGTATGGATGCATACGATTTGTAAATTGAGCCATTTTCAAAGTTTCGATAGACTTCGTGCCGAGGCGGCCGGTTTGATCAGACGTCTCATACCGTATCTCCAAGTGAAAAACGCGGCGAAGATTGCCGCGATCAGGGCTTTATCGCCGGATGTTCAGCGAAAACGATGATTCTTCACAACCGAAAAACACATCAAAATACTAAAAATGATAAGCAAAGAACTTTTCGGGCAGGCACTATTTATACGCTTGAGCAATTGATCTGCTATCCGAAAACGGCGAGCAACGTCATGCCTCGCTCTACAAGAGAATCGCCTTTGAAACCGACCAACAGGAATGAGCGTCGAAAACGGCACTTTCAGCTAACGAACGCGACGGGAGAGCACATATTGTTCTTTATATGTTCGTGTAATGGGCGCGATCAAAATCCAAAAGCGATTTCCCTGCCTCCCTCTACCTGATCGCCCTCAATTCAACAGGGACAACCGTGCCTTCACAGCCCCGTCGACTGAAGAAATCAGCGCCTCTGGGAAATCGGCTGGTAGTCGGCTGAGGGTGGCCTCAATGAGCTCGTGCGAGGTCTCCTCCAACTCGTCGAACAGGCCCTGAATAACCGTGCGGGACAAGCCAGATTGAACGCCAGTCTCGACGATGTGTCGACCAACGATGTTCGCTACCTTGTAGTGATTGGAGTTGCCGAAATTCATGGCGAGTTTGAAGTGTTTCCGCTCGATCTGCCGTGCGTCGACGGTCGGCTGTACCGTAAGAACATCATAGAGCGGCGTCATGCGGAAGCGCCCGCCTGGCAGGAGGCTGATGCTGAAGTTCTTGCCATGCCCATCTGTCGCCCCCAGAAGCCAGAACAGGACGTTCGTCTTGAAGAAGTCGTGCCGGTCTTTGTTGGGGTCATCGCTCCCCAACAAAAGATCCATGATGTTCGCGATCCCTGGGCCGCCCTCGTTCTGGTACTTTTGGGCGGGCACAACCGACAATGCTTGGCAGCAATCTTCCTGCGGCAGGCGGATCAGGCGGCCATCCGATGTCCAACGCCGATCAAAACGTTCAACAACTAAGGCCCTTGTCTCCAAACTGCGCCATTTCGACATTTGCCACCCGAAGCCCAAACGCCTCCATCAGTTTCAAGCATAGGTATTCGTTTTCTACGCTGTCGGTCAGGTCCATGCCGTTGGGCAGCCGACCGATTTGCGGCTTGATGATGTGGGTGGTCGGCGTCGTGCCCGTTGGCTCAATCCATTGACCGTCTTGGCGAAGAAGCGCCGTTTTTTCCTGTGCGCCAGCGACGGAAATGCGGAAGTCATTCTCCCGCCGAATACCAAGCGGTGCGATATCGAGGTCGTTCAAGATTGCCGCAATCTGCGCATCATCTACAACTTCCCCAGTCAGCTCGGACATCGGCTGTGGCTCTTGATCGTCGGGCAGAAACTGAAGCGCTCCGATACAATCCCTCCCGATTTGGGACAGCAAGCTGAAGGCATCCACGCCTTCGGTCCCGACGCGTTCGGCGACCCGTCGGCGGATCAGGTCACTGTCGGGCAACAGATTGTCAAAGACCGCCATCACAGGTGCGCCGATGTAGCGGTTGTCCTGCAGCGGCAAGGACAACGATACCGGTATCCGGTGTTCCCAATCGAGCCAGTCTCTTGCATAGGCGAAACTGACGCCGCCAGAGGGTTCACGCACCAACTGCCCGATGAGCCGCGAGTTCAGAAAGACGTTCAGCGGTGTGTAGCTGCGCTTGCGACCCATGTCAGAATATGTCCTCAAGCTCGTCTGATGCGCCTTTGCTGCGCTCGGTCACCGTGATTTCAAGGTCCAAGGCCGCGATCAAATCAAATACCGTTTCAAGCTTGGTGCCGCCGTTGCCGTTCTCGATCTTGGAGATTGTCTCTTGCCAAACCCCGCTCATCGAGGCGAGTTCCTTCTGGGTCAAGTTCTTTGCTTTCCGAGCCTGGCGAATTGCGTGGCCCAAGTTTTTTGGCGTGCGGACAAGGTGCTTCATGGCGGTCCTCCTGTTACGCCATATGGCGCCTCGATCATAAATTGTCAATATGATCTTCCGGCCATAAGTTGGTCGTATGATCTGAGAACCATAGAGCTTCGACAGTATTGGAAGCTGTATCTCAGACTTCGCCAATAAACTCGTGTCTGTCAGAAAACCCCTGTTTTCGGCGGCGTCCGGCGGCGGCTCGGCGCGGCCGGGCCGCCATCCGGCGGCGGATCCGGCCCGGATCCGGGCTTCTGAAGCGCACCGGACGGCGGAAATTAATTGCTGACACCGAGTTTGCGGGCCGCCGGAGCACGGCTGACCGCTCCCGGGTTCAGAGACCCGGGAGAAAGCCGTTATTTCGATGAAGGGGGGGGGTCAGGCGGCGCGTCGTCGCAATCGCTTCCTGTTCCGCATCCGCCGTCTTTTCCGCAGAAGCCTTCCGAGCCGGCAGCAGTTCGCGGCGAGCGCCGCTGAGGCCGCGGTGCGGGCGAAGCCGTCGCGGCCATGGCTCCGCACCCGGTCGAGACCGCGATGCTCGAGACAGCTGATCGCCGATTCAACCGCCGGATGCTGACGGCGGGCCTCGGCGAAGCCGGGTTCCGACTGCCGCTCCCGCTCCGCCTTTGAAAGATACCCCTTCTTCGGCAGCGCGTTCAGAGCTGGCATCGCAGCCGGCTCCCGGCGATTCTCCGGGCTGTGAAAGCCGCGGTCGAAGCTGCAGACACGGAGGTCCGGAAACCGCTCCTGCGCCGCCGCGACGACCGGAACGGCATGGTGAACATCAGAGCCTTCCTGCATGATCTCATGACAGTTATGAACCCCCGGCCAAACTCCGAAATGCATCGCTTCATCTGTAGACCGAGATTGAAGCGGATCTACATGTTGTATGCGGGTCAAGCGGGTGCGATACTCTCTATGATGAAAACGGAGGGAATCGCATGCCGTCGGGCTTTAACTGCTTGACCTGGTTTGACCGTTACCAGCTTCAGGCGCTGAAGAAAAGCGGTTTCTCGCAAAGAGGCATCGCGGCGGAAGTCGGCTGCTCGCAGTCGACGGCAGTCCGCGAACTCGCCCGCAACACCGGGCTGCGGGGCTGCCGCTGCCGCCAGGCGCAGCGGCTGGCGGAAACCCGGCGGCGGGAAGCCTCGTCGGTTCCCCGCAAGATGACGCCGATGAACTGGAAGATCATCGAGATATGTCTGAAGGCCGGACAGGCCCGCAGCAGACTTCGGGCCGCTCAGCGAAGACGGGTGTCATGACGGTGAGTCCGACCTGGATTTACCGTTATATCTATGCGGACCGGGCGGCGGGGGGAAGCCTGTTCCGCTGTCTCCGCCGCCGGGGGCGGAAGCGCTGCCGCCGAGGCCGGGACGGCTCCGGGCGGGGCGTGATTCCGGGCCGTAGGGACATATCCGAGCGGCCCGCGATCGTCGAGGAGAAGACCCGGGCGGGAGACCGGTAAGCGGACACGATCATCGGCGTCCGGCACCGGGGAGCCTTGGTTCCGCTTGTCGACCGGGCGACGAAATTGACTTTGCTTCAACAGGTTGAGCGAAGGACGTCGTCCTCAGCCAGGGCCGCGGTCATCGAGTGTCTTCAGCCTGTGTCCGACATGACTCACACGATCACGGCTGATGACGGCAAGGAATTCGCGGAGCGCGCGGAGGTCTCGCGGGCTCTCGACGCGGACTTTCACTTCGCCCGCCCGTACCGTTCATGCGACCGGGGTTTGAACGGGCATACGAACGGCCTGGCAAGAGAACAGCTTCCGAAGTCGACGGACTTCCGGACGATAGATCCCGCCGAGGTCCGGAGGGTGCGGGACGCGCTCAATAACCGCCCCCGCCGCTGCCTGGGTTACCGGACCCCGGCGGAGGCTTTCCGTGAGGCTGCGGAGGCGGCCGCGGGCGGATGAAGCCTTGACGCCCCTGCCCGGCTTCCAGCGCGCGCTGGAAGCCGGGCAGGGGCGTCCTCGAAAAATTTCCGGTCCCGGGCGGCGGCTCAGCGGCGGCTCGGGCCAGCCCCCCCCCCGCTGAAACCGCCTGCGGACCGCTTGGAAGAGGCGGAGCTGAACTTTCCGGCTGCCGGCTGACCCCGGCCAGCGGCTGGATCACGACGGATTGCCGCCGCCCTCATGACCCGCGGCCTCCGGAAACGCATTTGCGGGGTATCTGCTACATCTGCTACAGCTTGATTCTGACAGAGAGCCGCCGGCTGAACCCGGTGATGCATTTCATAGTTGTACGGGCGACGTAATTTACATTCTGATCAAGGCCGGCGATGCCGCCTGAATCATCCAGATGCCGCCAATAGCCTGATTTCTCCAAGGCCTGGTCCAGCCCGTGTCCGGCGACATGGATGGTGTCGGTATCCGGATCAATGCGTCCGAGCACGAGCCGGTAGCCCTTGTCCGGACTCTCGGCGCCGCCGGCGAAAACGATGAATTCGTGCGCGTCCAGCGCAGTTCCCTGCCGGATGCCGATGGCGGGATCCGAGTCTCCGGCATTCAGCGCCTTGAGCCTGATGCGGTTCCCGTCAACGACATCCACAATGTACTTGCTTCCCGATTTCAGACCTTCGATATCGCCATGGCCGTTGTTCTTGTAAACGACGATCCAGCCGGACTCGAAACCGTGGCCGGGCATCCGCAGGGTATTCTCGTCGTCATCGATCGCATTCAGGACAAAACCGAGATCACGCATGACGGTCAGACTGTGTCGGGACAGGGCGCTGACACCGTCGAGAGCGAGGTCGATGGGCGGCAGTTCAGCGAGCTGTATGCGTTCACTGTCCATCACCATGACGAAATACAGAGCCCCGTGCTCTAGCCCGCCGATCGGGATCGGCGATTCCCCGCTTCCGGCCCGGTACACGAAGGAATCTCCTGTCTTCAGACCATGGCCGGGTGTCTTAATGGTGTTGAGTTCCAAATCGACGACATCCGTCCCGCTCGGATCAAACACATGATCCGGCTGCAGAACCGTTCCGTGGGCATGGACGGTTCCGTCTATGAGCGCTTCCACGGCAGAGTGTGCGATCGAAAGGCCCAGGGTAATGCCGGCGCGGCCCGAAACATAGACAGTCACACCTGCATCCGCCTTTGACTTGTTTTCCCCGGCCGCCGGAATTCTCACATTGCCGCCTGTGGAGATGACCCTGGATCCGCTCGCCACCTGTACCCGGCTCGTGAGTTGCGTGACCCCGATCCCGATCGCCATAGACATGGTCTCTGAATTGAACCGGTCGGGACGGTTGCGGGAGAGCTGAAGTTCCGTCAAATTGGAAGTTTTGGCCTTGGCCTCAGCCTTGGCCACGGCATCCGCTTCGAGAGTGATGTCCCCGGCAGCCTGCAGCAGCGTCGTTCCACGTATGATTGTTTCAGCGTGCACCGTGGCGTACGCGAAGCTGAAGGCGAACTGAAAAGGCGAATCAGCCGCGGCGCCGGGCAAGCCGCGGGTCGCCGAGAATGCTGCGACTTTCACTTCAGACACGCTCATGGAACTCACTTCGAGGTCGCCTTCGGCGCGTATGTCCGAATCGATGATAGTGACGACCGCCGCGGTCTGGCGGACCCCTACGGTCGCGTCCCCGCCCAGCAGCGATGAAAGCAGAACGCCCGGAATCTGCTGAATCGTGCTGATAGCGCCCTTGACGAAACTTTTTGCCGCCATGCCCCCTAAATCCCCCTCGACTCCCCCGATGCCGGCGGGAGATTTGGCGATGGACACAGCCCGGATGATGATATCGCCGCCGCGCACTTCAGCGGCGTCGATCCTGACTTCGGCGCGAGGCAGCCATACGTCGATAAACGGAATCGCGAGGGCGAGCGGCTTGTTTTCCGCGATGATCGTCACTGTGCCGGACGCGGAAGCGGTCGGCGCGGAGGCATCCAGTACCGCGCCGCGGCCGATGGAGATTTTGTTCAGTCCGAAAGATTTGAGAAGCGGAGAGTTCTCCGACGTGACCTCGGTTTCGTCAGGCGAACGGGTTTTCAGCGTTATATCACCCGCGGTGAAGACCGGGTTGCCGGCGCCGTCCGGGCTGTAACGGACATGAGTCAGCAATTGCGCGCCGGACCGGACTTCGATGATTTCGGCGTAAAGGGCGATCTCGCCGGAATCGCCGATCGATTCCCCGCTCTTGTGGTCGGCGAAGATCACGGACGCGGCGCCTGAGTTGATCAGGTGGCGCGTCGAAATGACCGCGCCGGCCTCGACGATGACGGTGTCGCCGTCATAGCCGGGCGTGCCGCCGTCTATGATCAGCGAGGCGCCGAAGCCGTGCCCATAGCTGTTGATGATGATCGTGTCGCTGCCGGCTCCCAGGTGAACGGTAAGCGATTCAGTCGGCGCGTCAAACTCAATATCGTTCATGTAGGAGTTGAGACTGAGCAGCCGGAGCCTGCCCTGCTTGCCAGGGTGAAGGTCCAGGACGACATAGTCATCCGCCCCGGTTCCCCTGATGGTCAGGTGAGATCCAGATCCTCTGACCGTGTAGGAAGGACGCTCCAGTCCAGACCAGGCGATGACGGAGGCCAGGCCTTGGTGAGTGAGCGTCACGGAGCCGGACGCGAGCAACCGGTCGGTCCAAGAGACTTCCTCGAACAGCGAATCCCGGACGACCAGAACATCCGTGCCGCCCGCGCCGCCGTCAATACGGCCTGTGAGCGCGGCGCCGGCAAGCAGCAGGAATCGGTCGTAGTTGTCGGCGCCGCCGCTCAGGTTCTCCACTCCGGTGAACGCGATGCGCCACAGAGACCCGTCACCGTCGCCGAACCGAAGATGGCCGGAACCGGCGCCGTCCAAGGTCCAGACAGTGTCAACCGCGGGCCCTGCGATGGTGTCGGTTCCGGCACCGGCTCGAATCCCGTTCATTCCGTAAACGGAGATGCTGTGCGCAGTGAAGCTTCCGTCCTCGGAAAACCGCCAGACGGCGCCCCCGGCGGCGCCGGCAAACCAGTTGTTTCCGGTTCCGGCGACCAGCGTCTCAAATCCCCGGAAGGTCCAACTCACGGCATCGTTACGATCGTCTGCGTCTGCGGCCGGAGCCGGACAAAATCCGCAATCGGTTGACGACTCCCAGCTCCATCTCCGCCAACGCATTGCCCGAGTCGTCCACCAGCTTGATCAGGTTCTTGCCGCTTGCATCTGCGTCCCGCACCAGTCTGAGCGCCAGATCGGCGGTCTCTTCACTGAGATCAACGGTGTAGATCGACTCGATGCGTTCGAACCCGGTGTAGTCTGTGGAGACATTGTCGAGAACGATCGCGCCTTTCTCCGGAACGCCGGTGACCGTGATCGACTGGAAGTCGGTATATTCGTAAACCAGCGTGTCCTTGCCGTTGCCGCCGTCAAGGGTTTCAAATCCGGAGAAATCGACCTCGATCCCATCCGCTACGCCGTCTAACGTCCCCGTCAATGTGCCCTCCCCGGGGCCGCTCAGAACCCAGCGCAGGCTCTCGTCAGAAAAAACAGCGAGCCGCTCGGCGGCGTCCGCTCCTCCTTCCAGCTCAAAGGACGGCATCTTCGAGGCCGCCTGCTTCCCCAGCAGGCTGACAAACGACACAGCATCAAGAATCACCCGCGTGTCGGCTCCTCCGAACGTGATCTTGAGCGCGGAGACTTGGGAAAGGGCCCTTTTGTGAAGCTCTTGAGCGGCATCCGGGTCGGTGACGTCGAGGATGCTGATTTTGTAAACGGTCGCCGTCTGTCCGTTTCGGGTCACCTGCTCGGCAATAAGTTTGATTTTGATTTCCCGGTCCACATCGGACGCTTCGCCTGCGGCTCTGAGATCAACAGCCCACTCTCCCGGGACGCCGCTGCCGACGCCGGCGCCGGCGCCGTATTGCGCCCGCATGACCGGCGCCGCAGCAGTCCTGTCCGCCGGCGCTTCTCCGCTTCTGGCAGACTGGTCGTCCCCTGCGCGATTGAAACTCTCCACACCGGAGAAATTTATGCGGAGCGGAGATCCGGAGACGCCGAGCGACACCGCGGCCTCGCCCTTGCCTTCCCCGGCCGGAATCCAGTCCGTGCGGCGGTCATTGACGATCTCAAGGCTGTCCTGCCCGCCTCCCGCATCCACCGAAACGGAGGGGACGGCATGATCGCCGGACTCCCCGGGACCGAAGGACGCGGCATCAATCCGGATCCGGTCATCGCCGTCCCCGGTCCGAAGAATGATCCCGGTGGCGTCGGACGCATTCGTTTTCGCCAAAACGGCGTTGGAATCTTCAGCATCGACGACGACGATGCTCTGTTCCCGGCTTTCGCCGCCGACCCGCTTCAGAACAAGATTCCAGCCGCTCTCCCGGTCGGTCAGATCGACCGTCCAAGTCGATTCCACATCTTCAAAGCCGGAATAGGACAGCGAAACGCCGTTGAGCGTCACGCTTTCATCCGCGCCGGGCGCCTGATCTGCGGGCCGGTGGCTGAAATTGACGGATTTGAAGTCCGTCTTTTCGACTGCCAGCGTGTCTTTTCCCTCGCCTCCCAGGAGCCGTTCCGTTCCGGTCCAGACGACGCTGAGCTGTGACCTGCCGTCTTCCAGAACGCCGCGGGCTTTTCCGGAGCCGGCATCATCGACCGCCCAGTTCAGCGCGCCGCCGTGGGAAATTTTCAGCTGGTCATTCTGACCCTTGCCGGTATCAATGAAAAACTCGGGCACCGTCCCGCGGCCGCGCGGGAGCCCGGCGAAGCTGTCCGCCAGGATCGTGACGCTGTCGTCGCCCGCGCCGGTTCTGACAGAAATTTTCGAGACGTCAGCAAGCCGTTCTTCAGCGGCCACCTTACCGGTGTTCCGGTCAATGATCTTGACATAATCCACCTTCTTCAGGCGGCCGCCGACCTGCTCCTTTTCCCTTGCCAGCTTGATGACCAGATTCTGTTCCGCCCCGGCCTCGGGGAGTCCGGTCAAGTCGTATGACATTTCTCCGTTGAGCAGCAGACGCGGCTCCAAGGGTTCGAACAGGAGCGGTTTTCTTCTTGCCGACCGCAAACCGGACCAGTTCGCAAAGCGGGAGTTGATCCACTCCCGGATCAAACCCGGCCTCCGGCCTCGGAGCGCATGTTCGGAGACCGGCTCGCCCGAGACGTCTTCCGGGACAAAGCCGCCGCCGGAACCGTCACCGGCCCGGCGGATCATCCGAGTTTCGCGAGATAAGGTCACGGGCCGAGATCAGGGAAACGGGGCCGCTGCCTGTCCGTGCCTGTCAGCGCTGCGGCGCGCCGCCGGCACAGCTCCGCCGATGTCCTGATCCACGGCATCCCGCCGCGCTCCCTGAACTGCAACATTTCCGCCATCCGTAACTGCGCGGCATCAAGCACCCGCAACAGCCACGTCTATACGTGGATTGTTACATTCATATGTCAGCCGGAAAAAATCTCAGGGTGTCGCTGAACGCGGTTCCTTATCACAGCAAGCGCCGCCCAAATCAGATCAGAGACACGGCCGAAAGCCGGCGACAGCCTGAAAAGGCGGCATTCATGGCCTGATTCCAGAATGGAAACCGCCGGCCGATCTCGGCGCCGCATTGGCGGACCTTTTAAAGGTCGCCTTCATACCTTGACCATGCCGCACAGGAACACGACACGGCCGCGGATCGGCAGAATCCGGGCATATCAGAGGACCTTCCGGGATTCCTCACATGGATATCAACCGCAGGCTCTTCGCCGATCCGGGGAATGTCCCGCCCGGTCCGATCGGGAATAAGTTAAAAACGGGGATTATATCTGAAAGCCACAATGTCTTGAATTAAACAGGAGGAATTGGTATTTTTGAGTCGTAATTGCCGGGAGGCAAGCGATGGCGCGGAAGGCACCGGGGAAGACTCACCGCAAGAGATCGAAACTCCTGCATATCGCGGGGATGTCCGGCGATGAGGTCACAGCGCAGGCGTGGAGCGCTGAGCGCCGTTGGCCGAATGGCCTGCACTGTCTGACCTGCGGCTCATTTCACGACCAGTCAGGCATCAAGAACAGAACCATGACGCATCGGCCCCGGAATTGCCCCGGCCGCCCGAAGTTCTCGCTGCGCAAGTGCACGATCATGAAGAGATCGGAGATCTCCTGCAGCATGTGCGCCATCGGTCTGTATTTGTTCACCGCGAGCCTCAAGGGCATCTCCAGCGTGAAACTGCATCGCGAATCCAGGATCGGGCAAAAGGCGGCATGGTTCATGCCGCACCGGCTTCGTGCCACGGTGGCATCGGACACAGGCTGGTTCACTGGTCGCGTCGAAGTAGACGAAACGTATATGGGCAGGAAGATGTCCAACGCCAAGCGCCGCGAACTGGCCGAACAAGATGTGTACCGTGGGACGGCGGGGAAAACCGCGGTCGCCGGCGTGAAGGACCGGGCAACCCGTCAAGTACAAGCAAAAGTGGTCCAGAGCTCCGACAAGCCGACCATCCAAGGCTTCGTCACCGGACATGCCGCACAGGACGCCACGGTCTGCAGCGACGAAGCCGGCGTCTACGCGGATCTCCCGATGCCGCATGAGGCCGCCAAACGCTCCGTCAGCAAGTACGCGCGCGGCCAAGCGCATAACAACGGGATGGAGTCATTCTGGTCGATGCTCAAGCGCGGGCACGCAGGCGTCAACCACAAGATGCCGCCGAAGCGCTTGAACCGCTGCGTCAATGAGTTCCAAGAACGCCGTAACGTCCGCGAGCGCGACTCCATTGACCAGACGGGCGGTGCAGTTGAAAGCATGGGCGGCAAACGATTCCGGTACCGCGACCTCATCAAACTTGGCCACCTTCCCTCGGAAGCGCGAGGATGAACGCTCTCGCAGCGGCATTCCCCGCGTCACGCATCCCCGTCGTCAATGTCGCAACCGTCCCGCAGAGAAGTCCTCTCCGGTACCCCGGCGGCAAAACATGGCTGATTCCGCATATTCGGGAATGGCTGCGCCAGACCAAACCGGAAATCCTGATTGAACCCTTCGCCGGCGGCGCAATCGTGTCGCTCACCGCAGTGATGGAAGAGTTAGTGACTGCGTCCGTCATGGTTGAGATTGATCGTGACGTAGCAGCATTCTGGCACTCCGCGTTGGAAAGCGGCATGACATTGCAAGAGTGGGTTCATCAGTTCGAACCGACAATCGAGCGTCTCAGGCAACTTGAGCAGACATCTCCGGCAACGGTGCTCGAACATGGGTTCCGCACGCTTGTTCTCAATCGTACCCGCAGGGGCGGTATTCTCGCGCCGGGCGCCTCATTCTGTCGGCACGGGGAGAATGGACGAGGGCTGTTGTCCCGGTGGTATCCGGAAACGCTGGCAACACGTCTGGCAGCGATTCAGAATTACGGAGATCGAATAACCTTCCTGGAAGGTGACGGCATGAAGCTATTGCCCCTGATGTTGCGCGGTTGGGGACGAAAAGCTGCCGTGTTTCTTGATCCTCCTTATACGGCACAAGGAGGCAAGCGAGCCGGCTTGCGCCTCTACGCGCATTCGAGCATCAAGCATGCCAAGCTGTTCGAGACGTTGGCGAAACACAACGCCAATTTCCTTATGACTTATGACGCGGCGCCGGAAATTGTCGGGCTAGTACGCAAGCACGGCTTCGATGCCGTGTGTCTTTCAATGAAGAATGGCCATCATAACCGGATGCCCGAGATCGTCATTACGTCTGAGCCGCTGTTCGTATGAACGCACGGTACGAAATCGGAGAGTGGTTTGGAAGGTCTTTCAGGGATTTGCCGGTACCTGACAGACAAGCACTCGCACGTGCAGCATTGGGAGGCACCGCTGCTCCTCCCGCATGTCCGTTTCAGCCCGGCGAACCGCCGTGCGGGAAACGTGGCGGAGTGTGCTCTCTGCGACTCGGTGACGCTGCCCCTGTAATTACCTGTCCAAACCGCTTTGAGGAAGGAAATTTGCTCCCGAGGTGGCTGGCACGAATTGTCGGCTTCCCCGAGGTCTACCTTGCCACTGAGGTTCCGTTTATGCGCTCACCAACTACCGGACGAGCAGCCGGACGAATTGATATGGTGGTGGCAAAAGACCGAAGTGCAAGCAGTCTACTTCTCTGGTCCCGGTATGGATTCAGACTTTCAGTTACTCCTTGAAGATACTGGTGTTGATCCGCCGGAACCCACAGCAAGACGAAGACCGGATTATCGCTCGTCAAGCGCTAAGAGGTTGATGCCACAACTGGAAGTCAAAGGCCCGACCCTACGCCGATGGGGGACGAAGCTCGCAGTCGCGGTTGATCAACCCTTTTTTGAGGCCATAGGCGGTCCTTCCGTTAGTCCGTCGCACGATCTAAATGACGGAGATATCATCTGGTTGGTTCCACAGATCACCGACAAATATCACTTGGTTGCACACCATTGGGAGGTCTTGTCACTGGAAGCATCCAGTGCACGACTACTATCAGCCGAGACGGTCAAGCGGGAGGAATTCGAAAACGTTTTGCGAGCCAAACTGAAACGTATCGGATAAGTCTCATGAAGCGCACGATGAACCGTCCGCCTGCCTGCGTTCTGAAGCCGCGGACATTGCCTTTTCCGCCGCAGGGCTGCCAAACATGGCGAGGAGGAGCTGGAAAGAAATGGATATGCTTGGCATGTTTGACGACGAGATACGAGTAACGTTATTCTAGCCGGTGAGGATTGTGCGCAGGCCCAAGAAGTAGTGCTGTTGCCATCACGCATCGCCCCGGCTTGCCATTAGGGAATCCACAACCGTGAGATTGTGATCTTCGGATAGAATCCCCGATTTTTCTTGGAACGCCCTTGAATTCGGGACATTGATGCTGCTATAGCTGGTCCTGCCCATATTATGTTTCCGTGGCCATCCCTTAACATAAAGGCTAATGAAGAGTTATGAATATGCGGCAGGAGGAATCGCAATGACCGACATACATGCAAGCGCATCTGACGCTGCGGGCGGGTTCAGGAAGCATGAAGATATTGCCCGGCTGGAAGACCGGATCGGCAAGCATGAAAAGGAAACCGCTGTCAAGTTCGTTGGAATTGAAGAAAAACTTGACCAGCTGATCGAAGATGTTGCCGCGATGAAGAAGGATGTTGCAGAGATTGCTTTGCTTAGGGTCGATCTTAAATGGATGAAGATTATCGGCGGAGCGATCATTGTTTTTCTGGTGATGCCGTATCTGCAAGGCGTGATTCAGATCAATTAATCGCCGCAAGGAAGATTGAACAATGAGACTGACGGCCACCGCGCTTGCGGCTTCGCTCACTCTGCCGCCGGCAACGTCAGAGACGGAACCGGCAAAGGCATATCTCTGACGAGGGCTGGATTTTCCGTTGGTCCGCCGGCAGTGTTTCAGTACATTCTGAACTTGCTCATGCACGTTTTCATCGGTTGAAAGAGCCAGAAAACCCGCGCGGTTCGCGGCACGATGTTCCGAGTCGACGGACTGCGGCTGTTACGCCCATCTCCGGATCTGGCCGCCCTCTGTGAATAAACTGCAGAAAACAAGGAATCCGGGGCTGAATAATTTCCTCAAACGCCCTTGAATCGGAACATGGATGCTGCCTCAAAATTGGTGATCTTGTTCCGAATTCCCGCCGGGAGGCCGCCTGTCATCGGTCCGGCTCCATCAACAGCCGCTCGGAAATCCATTGACGCGAAAGCCGGAGCTTGTGCCGCTTCACATCCTGTTATCAGCGATTCAATCGGACGGAAATCCATGCTGTCAGGCTGAAATTTCAGCCTGACGCGTTACCTCTTACCTTGCAAATCGCACATTTCATGTCAATATTGCTCGAATGTATAAGCGAACACTTACCCATGGCGTAATCGACCGGCTTTCCCGGTTTCCGGCGGTGGCTGTCCTTGGCCCCCGTCAGATCGGCAAGACGACTCTCGCCCTTGAAATCGCCAAGAGCCGGTCTTCTGTTTACCTGGATCTTGAAAACCCCGTTGATGTTCAGAAACTGACCGATCCGGTCCACTATCTTGGACTGCATGCGGACAGGCTGGTCATTCTTGACGAAATCCAACGATATCCGGATCTGTTCATGCCGCTGCGCGGCATTATTGACGCGAGACGCCGCGAGGGATGCGGCAACGGCCGCTTTCTGGTGCTCGGATCCGCATCCAAGGAACTGCTCAGGCAGAGTTCCGAGAGTCTCGCGGGACGAATTTACTATGCCGAACTGACGGGGCTGAATTCCCTTGAGGTCGTGGAACAACACGGCGGGCTGCTGGTCAGGCTTTGGATGCGCGGGAGCTTCCCTGACAGCCATGGCGCCGCAAGCGATGCGGAAAGCAACGAATGGCGGCAGAATCTCGTGCGAACCTATCTGGAAAGGGACATACCCCAGTTGGGACCGCGTATCCCTGCCTCTACGCTGATGCGTTTCTGGACCATGCTGGCACATGCTCAGGGGGAGTTGCTCAACGCATCAAGACTGGCAGACTCCCTGGGCGTCTCCGGCGGCACTGTAAACCGATATCTTGATCTCATGGTCGACTTGATGCTCGTGCGCAGACTGCCGCCGTGGCATGGGAACACCAAGAAAAGACTTGTTAAATCTCCGAGAACATATGTGCGGGACAGCGGCCTGCTGCACACTTTGCTTCAAATACCGGATTACGACACGCTTCTGGGACATCCGATACTCGGAAAGAGCTGGGAGGGTTTCGTGATAGAGAACATTCTGTCGGTTTTGCCGCCAATGGTGCAACCGTACTTCTATCGCACATCGGCAGGAGCGGAGATTGACCTGTTGCTTGAAACGGGGATGAATGACTTCTGGGCCATCGAAATCAAGGCCAGCCGCCCCCCGCCCTGAAGCGAGGTTTCCACTTGGCTTGTCAGGACCTGTCGGTCAGGCGCAAGTTCGTCGTTTATGCCGGCGAAGACACCTTCTCCATCGGCGGCGGCACAGAAGTGCTCTCGCTCTCACACATAATGGAACGCTGTGCCTCTCTTACAGCTTGAACATCAGACTGAATCAATCCTGACGCTCTTCCCGCGCAACACTGAAGCGCATCATAAAGACCGGCGGCGGGATCTCTGTCTGGATCAGGCCGCTGCGCAAAGGCGTTTTCAGAATCCGCCTGTCCTGAGAATGGCACGAATTCGGCGGATGCGGTTTGACAGCAGTCGGGACAGCGGTCAGCCGCTCTGCCTCTTCCAAACAGCTCCTCAGCGGAATCCGCGGGAAATGCCGGTGAGGTACCCGGCAAACGTTACCGGAAACGGGATCGTTCGCCGCCGGCGGTTATTGAAACATCTGTCGGAAGCACGGGATTCAAGGGCGGAGCTGTCTCAAGAACCGGCCAGTCGGAAGTTCAGATCCGCCGGCTCCGCCCGGAGCGCGTCAAGAATAGGCTTTCTTGCTTGCAGGTGGTCCCGATCAGCGTCCGCGACACCGCAAGCTCCGGCCCCGCTCGCTCCGGCAATCGCCGTATGCTTCCCGAAACGCCCTTGAATCGAAACAAGGATGCTTCATGCCTGACGACTCGCGGCTTGCGCCGCCGCGCTCGTTGTTTTTCAGGAATCCGGTCAAAACGGTAAGCAATATGCGGACCGGCAGGGCCGTCGACGGACCGGCAGCACTGGCAACTGAAGATTCTGTGACACCCGTCCCGGAACCGCCACAGGATCCTTATGCCTCGGTCTCCGGATGCACGGTGATCTAGATCAAGCTTTTGCGTGGATGGCGCCAGGAGCCTGCCCGAACCCGCGGAAATTTTGTAACAACCCCGCTGCGAGCAATGCTGTGATTTGCATGTCATAAACCTTTACTTCATAGCAGGCAGCCCTGACCTGCCACATCCGCAAAATCGCCTTCAGATTTTGGCGCTTGCCGTCTTGAACAGCAGCAAGAACACAAAAACCGACCCGATGGAGGCGGTAACGATTCCGACCGGTAATTCTTGCGGCGCAAGCAACAGCCTGCTGAGGATATCTGAACCTGTCAGCAGCGCGGCCCCGACAATTGCAGCCGTCGGCAACAACCGGCTGTGCAGCGGTCCGACGATTCCGCGGGCGATATGGGGCACCATGAGGCCGACAAAGCCGATTACGCCTGCCACGGACACGAATACAGCCGTTCCAAGGGCTGCGACGAAAAACATGCTGAAGCGCAACCCTTGCACTGGCACACCCAGCGTCGCTGCGGTCAGGTCTCCGGTCAGCAGGGCGTCCAGCCATCGGCTTCGATAAAGAGAATAGGTCAGGATCAGCAACAGGCCTGCGCAGACCAAGGGGAAGGTTTCCCACCTGGCGAGGCCCAGACCGCCCAGCATCCAGAAGATGACCGAATGCGCGGCACGGCTGTCGCCTGCGAAAATCAGGTAATTGGTGATCGCGGAGAACAGGAATGAAACCGCAAGCCCTGCGAGTATCAGCTTTTCAGGCGCGCTTGTGCGCAGCCCATGGACAAGCGCCAACACGATGCCGGACGCCACGAGACCGCCGCAAAACGCGGCCAGAGGCAGGGTCCAGAACCCGAGAACGTCGCCGGTCACGGTGATCACGAACACCGCCCCTGTGGCAGCGCCTGAGGACAGGCCGAACAGGAACGGATCGGCCAGGTCATTGCGCGTCGTGGTCTGCAGGACAACGCCCACCATGCCCAAGCCGGCGCCGATCACGGCGGCGAACAGAGCCCTGGGCAGCCGCAGGTCAAACACGATCTGATGAAACGGAGACATATCGCCATCAATCAACCCGATGCCCCGTCCAATCGCGCCGAACGCGTCAGGGACCGGAATGGACGTGGTGCCGTAGATGGTCGAAACCAGCAAGAGGGCGGCCAGAATGGCCGCCCCCGGCAAAATCATAAGGCCAAGCCGGCCCATGTCAGTTAAGGCCCGGATGCATGGCCTGTGCCATTTTCGAGATCGCCTGGATGTTTGCCGGCCCGGGGGTCAGCTCTTCGTACCGCAGGCCGATCCAGCGCCCGTTCTTGACCGCGTCGGTCTGTGACATCACCGGATGTTCTTGCAGGAACTTGAAACTGTCCGCGGCGCCATTGCCGGTTTGATAGTCGAGCAGGACCAGGAATTCCGGGTTCGCAGCTGCGACAGCCTCCCACGATGTGCGGCCCCAGCTTGTGTCCATGTCGTGAGTGACGTTCTCACCGCCTGCCGCGGCAATCATGGCGTCCGGGATGGCGAACTTGCCGGCGGTGAACGGAGCATCCGCCGGGCCATCCAGCAGGAACACGCGGGGTTTAGGCAAATCGGCGGTTCGCGTCTCGATTGCGGCCAGTTCTTCTTTCCAAGCTGAGACCAGTTCCTGAGCCTTACCCTCGACATTCATGACCTTGCCCAGACGCAGGACGTCATTGAACAGCAGGTCCATGCTGGCCTCGGGACGGTCCTTGTCCAGATGCACGCAGCTTTCGGTCAGGATCATCGTCTTGATGCCGAAGGGTTCCAGCGTGTCCGGGGTCACATCGCCGCCCGGCTTCATGCCGTAATACCAGCCTGCGAAGAACAGATCAGGTTCAACCGCGACAAGGTTCTCGACCGTCGGGTACTTTGGCGCGAGTTCGGGAATATCGCCGCGCAGCATATCGAAATCCGGGCTGGTCTTGTACCATCCGGTTATGCCGGTAAGGCCGACGATCTTGTCCTGCAGACCCAGCGCAAAGGCCATGTCGGTCATGTTCATGTCATGCACGACCAAACGCTTGGGCGGAGTTTCGAACACCAGCGGTTCGCCGCAATTGTCGACCGTCAACTCCTGTGCGGATGCGCTGCCTGCCGTGGCCGTGACCAGCGCGACGGACCAGATGTGTTTCATGATTTGTTTCATCGGGGGAATCTCTTTGGTTAGGCCGAGACTGTGGTTTTTCGGATATCCAGCGCCGGGATCACGCGGCCCTCGTGGTGAAAGCACAGGTAATCGACGCCGAAAGTGTCGCGGACCCGTTCGGGTGTCAGCACCTCGGGCACAGGGCCGAAGTCGGTAAGCCGCGCTGATTTCATCAGTGCGACATGGGTGGCGAATTCCGGGATCATGACCAGGTCGTGGACGATCATCACCACCGTGATTCCCATTTCCGCGACTAAGGAAAGCACCTGTCCCTTGGCATCCGGGTCGAGATGGTTGGTGGGCTCGTCCAGGAACAACAAGGAAGGATTCTGTGCGAATGCCCGCGCGATATGGGCGCGCTGGCGTTCACCCCCTGACAGGACAGCCATCCGTTTGTCCGCCAAGGCTCCAAGCCCGGTCAGATCGAGAATTCTGGCAAGCTCGGCTGCGTGTTGTTCCTCGGAACGGTCAGCCCGAATCGGTATCTGGCCCAAGGCGACGTAGTCCCGCAGGTGCAATCTGCCGTCCGGCAGCTCTTGCTGGCCGACAACAGCGATCATGCGGGCACGTTCCTTGGCAGACATCTGTTTGATGCTGCGCCCCTTGACTTCGACATCGCCGAAGACCGCTTCTTTTGCGCCGCAAAGCAGGTTCAGCAGGGTCGTTTTCCCGGCTCCGTTGGGACCGGCAATTGACAGAATCGCGCCCCCGTCCAGTTCGAACGAAGCGCATTGCAATAAGACGTCGCCGTTCCGGGCATGGTATTCCAGACCTCTGGCAACCAGAAAGGGCGGGCTTGTCATGCGGGTGTCTCCGATTCCATCTGCGCCATGCGAGACGGGGTCTTTTTGAACAAAGGGCGCAGACGGTCAGGGAGGCGCGTCCAGCCATCTGGAACGGCCTCGTATTGACCGGCAGACCCGGTCGCGCGCTCCGCCTCCGGCAGCGTCGTGATCGCAACGTTCCCGGCCAGGTTCTTCACTGCGTCAACCATCCAAGATGTCAGGTCCTCATCCGTCCAAAACACAAGATCGGCTTCTTGAAGCGCGGGCGCCTCAGAAGGATGCACGCTGTATCCGCGGGGGACGGCATCCGTCTGCACGATCAGGTTCGGCGAACCTGCGCCCTCCATCACGCATGCTACGAGCGGATACGTCGGCGCGATGTCGACTGCAAGATCAAGATCCGGAACATCCGCCGTGTCGGTGTCATCCATCATCGCAGCGGGGAACGGGAGGCGATTGCGCCGTCTGGACATAGGAATCTTTCTGTTATGTTATAACATTACACACTCAATACCCGATACGGAACAGCATGACAAGCAGGGCGGTCGCGTTTGAAGAGACTTTTTTCGCGTCTGCGTGGCGCAACCTCATGGATTGCAATCAGTTCACACCGTCCAAGACCCGTGCAGCGCCCGAAATGGCGCGCATGCGCCGGCGAAAGCCCCTGTCCGCCAGTTCGGCGACGAATCGAGTCCGAGACCGGAATCCGGCACCCCGACCCGAAAGTGTGCTGACCGCGCCGTTTGTGCTTTGGCGCATATACGCGAAACTCGCCAAGCTGCGCCTAAGCCGATTATACATCTGACAACTGCCGCGCAGCGGCTTACAGAGCGGCGGGTCGGGCCGCTTGAAGGCAGAGGACATATCCCGCACGGCCTGTTCCGGCTTTGCGTCCGATTTGATCATGCAGCTTGGTGAGTCTCGCGTATAAGCGCCAATGATTGGACTGACTCTCAGCATCCGATGCCAGTATACCGGCAACAGCCGCCAACGCTGAGCGCACGGCATCAAGCGGAGCCGCCACATATACCGGAAGCAGGCGGCCTTCCGCTTCATGCAGCTTGCCTCAAAGATGCTTTGAGTTAATTCTCCCCGGGATATCCGGGGCAGTGGCCGCACCCGGATCGGTGAGCTCCCATCCATGCGTCCCGGCTGCCAGACCCGCATGCGAGGGCGCGCGCCGCGTTGCCTCTCACTCCGAATACAGCGCCTCACTGACTGCGCGGCGAAGGCCGGTGATTCCGCTGTCTCTATGCCGCGAGGGATGAACCCGGTTCGAAAGCAACGACCATGCCATCCCGCGCTCGAAATCGACCCACAGCCCGGTGCCGGTGAAACCGGTATGTCCGATCGCCGCGCCGCCGCAGCGATCTCCGCCGCTCCATCCGGCATGCGCCCGTTCCCAGCCATGGCTGCGCACGCCGCTCAGAGGCCTGCGCATCAAATCGACGGTCTCCTCGGCGAAGCCGTCGCCTGTAAGAAGATCACGGGCAAAGCCGAGCACATCGTCGATTCGGCCGAAAAGCCCGGCGTGTCCCGCGCCGCCGAGCGCGAAAGCGTTTTCGTCATGAGCTTCACCCCGAATCACCTTGCCGCGCCATGAGCAGAACTCGGTTGCGGCGCAATGCTCGGACGGCGGCGCGAAACTCAAACCCCAGCCCGGCTCCATCGCCGAGATCTCCTTGCCGCGCAGCCGTTCGAGCGCGAGACCGAGCAGGATGAAATTGATATCGGAATATACCCTCGGCCCGCGCGTCCACTCCCTCTGCAGGATGAAGGCGCGCAGCGTCCGGGGATTCTGCCCGTAAGTATAGAGCGGCTCAACCGCTGGAAACGGAGTTTGGTGACCAAGGCACTGGCGGAAGGTGACCTGCCGCTCCCAGCAGCCGGAATCGTACTGGCGGAGGTCAGGCAGGAGCGCAGTCAGAGGCGCGTCCAGGTCGATGGAGCCGCGCGACGACTCTTCCAGAATTTGGACGGCAGTGAACAGCGCTTTCGTAAGCGAGGCCAGATCGAACCAGATATCTTCACGCATCGGCGCCGGATCCGGCAGTATCCGGGACCGGCCGGCGCACAAGACCTCCCGCTCGCCATCCGCTTTGACAACTCCCAGCGCCGCCCCGGGAACGGCCCCGGTTTCGACGGCCGCTCGGACGGGCGCGAAAGCGCGCCTTGTCAGATCGTGTAAAGGTGACATGCGGTTTCGACGCCGCCCGTTCCCGCGATAAGTTCAGGCCGCGTTTCGCGGCAGATATCCATGGATCGCGGGCACCGGCCGTGAAAGGCGCATCCTTTGGGCGGGCGGGCTGGATCCGGCGGTTCGCCGGTCACGAGAGGCTTCCTTTCGTGACGGCCCCCTCCTATTTCGGGCACCGCCGCCAGCAAAGCGCGGGTGTAGGGATGCCGAGGATCATCCATGATCTCCTTGGCGGGACCGATCTCGACAATCCTTCCCAGATACATGACCGCGATCCGGGAGCTGATATGACGGATTACGGACAGATCATGGCTGATGAAAATTATCGACAAGCCCAGTTGTTCCCGGAGGTCGGAAATCAGGTTCAGAATCTGCGACTGGATCGAGACATCGAGAGCCGAGACCGGTTCATCCGCGATGATAAGTTTCGGATTGAGCGCAAGAGCGCGCGCTATGGCAATGCGCTGGCGCTGACCGCCGGAAAACTCATGCGGGTAGCGACCGGCTGAATCCGATGGCAATCCCACAAGGCCGAGAAGCTCGGCGACGCGCGCGGCGCGCTCGGCCTTGGCGCCGATCCGATGGACGATCAAGGGCTCGCCGATCACATGCCCGACCTTGTGACGGGGGTTGAGAGATCCGAACGGGTCCTGAAAAATGATTTGGACATCGCGTCTTCTGCTCTTGAGTTCCGACTTGCCCGCCTTGGCAAGGTCAAGCCCGTCAAAGATCACCTCTCCGGAATCGGGCTCGATCAACCGCAGGATGGCATGGCACAGCGTGGATTTGCCGCAGCCGGATTCTCCGACGATTCCCAGCACTTCGCCTTTTTCCGCGGTGAACGACACGCCGCTTACAGCTCGTATCGTGGTTCCGTTCGGGCCGGGAAATGTTTTGACCACATTTCTGACATCGAGAATGTTCATGCCGCAGGATTCCAGCAGGCGGTCTTGTGGCCGTTTCCCGCGAGCGCCGGCGTGTCGGCCAAGCAGCGCTCCGTCGCCGCGGAACAGCGAGGATGAAACGCGCAGCCGGACGGCCGGTCAGCGGGCCGGGGCACCGTTCCCCCGATCGCGGGCAGGCGGGCACCGGGGCTGTTGGCCGACGGGATCGTGCGGATCAGAGCTTCAGTGTACCTGTGACGCGGGTTCTTGAACAGTTCGCCGGTTCGGGAATATTCCACGATTCGCCCCAGATACATGACGGCCACCCTGTCGCAATGCTGCGATACCACGCCGAGCTCGTGGCTGATCAGCAGGACCGCCATGCCCGCCTCACGCCGCAGGCGGTCAATCAGATCAAGGATCTGCGCCTGCACGGTCACATCGAGCGCCGTAGTCGGTTCGTCCGCGATCAACAGCTTCGGGCCGCAGGCCAGAGCGATAGCGATCATCACGCGCTGACGCTGTCCTCCCGAAAGCTGATGCGGGTATTTCAGCAGCGCCGCGGATGGCGACGGGATGCCGACGCGGGCCAGAAGTTCTTCCGCCCGTTCATTCGCCTGTCGTTTGGTCGCCCTTCTGTGCAGGCGGATCATTTCCCGGATCTGCTGACCGATGGAAAACACCGGATTGAGCGAAGTCATCGGTTCCTGAAAAATCATCGCGATGTCCTCGCCCCTGAGCTTACGCATGTCGTTTTCGGCAAGCCCGGTGAGTTCCCGGTCCGCGAACCGGACACTCCCTCCGGCAACCTTCATGGGCGGCTCGGCCAGCAGACGCATGATTGAAAGCGCGGTGACGGATTTGCCGGATCCGGATTCACCGACCAACCCGACCATTTCGCCAGGCTCGATATCAAAGGAGACGTCTTCGATGATCGGCGTTCTGCCGATGCTGACGGTCAGATTCCTGATGCCCAGTAACGGTTCGGCCCGCAAAGAGTCGCCCTTCGTCGGTCAAATAAATACGGCGCGGCGCTCGGAAACGACGGCGCATCGCCCGCGGACGTCCAAAATACCAAAACGAAACCGAAGCAAGAGCAAAATCGGTCTTGGAATATTGCGGCAATGTGATAATTCCGTCCCTGCTACCATCGCGGCCGTTTCAGCAGGCGTACCGCTCTGCGTTTTCAAACCAAGGCCGGAAAAGGGGGGACTATGCATACAAAATCTCTTGCCGGCGGTTTCTTGATGTCCGCCTGCCTGTTCGCCGGCGCGCAATCCGCCACTTTGGATGTCGCCGTTGATTCATCTCCTGCGGGTCTTGATCCTCATCTGGTCACGGCTTTCTCGTCGGTCGTCGTCATCGGCGACACGATCTATGAAGGCCTGACAGCGATCGGTGAAGATCTTTCGATTCAACCGGGGCTGGCCCGATCCTGGGACATCTCGGAAGACGGGCTGACATACGCGTTTCACCTGCATGACGGCATCACCTTCCATGACGGCTCGGCGATGACCGCGGAAGATGTCGCCGCGTCGCTGCGCCGGGTGCAGAACGAAGAGACGGGTTCGCCCCTGGCCAGCCGGATTTCTCCGATCACCGGCATTGAAGCGGTGGACGGCACGACCGTCACGCTCACGCTTGACGCGCCTTTCGCGCCGATCTTGACGTCGCTTGCCGGCATTGCCATCGTGCCGGCGGAAATGGAGACCGACAAAGAGTCCCTTCAGCAGACGCCTGTAGGGACCGGACCTTTCAAGTTCACGGAATGGGTGCCGAACGCGCATATCAGCTTGACCGCGTTTGACGGCTACCGCGACAACTCGCTGCCGAAGGTAGACGAAGTCAAGTTCAACATCGTGCCCGAACCCGCAACCCGGCAGGTGGGACTCGTTTCCGGCCAGTATGATCTGTTGCCCGGCGTCGATCCGGCCACAGCGCTTCAGCTGAAGTCGTCCGCGGGCGTGACAGTGCACGAAACCCGTGAACTGTCCTATACGCTGATCGGCATCAACGCCACGCGCGCGCCGTTCGATAATCCGTCCGTGCGCCGAGCGTTGAACATGGCCGTGAACCGCGATGAGATCATCGCGGCCGCGCTTTACGGCAATGGAGTGCCCGCCGGCCCGCTCAGCCCGGCGCTTCAGAACTGGGCGATGGATCCATCCGCGTTTGACTGCTACGGCGGAGACGCTGCCGGGGCCGCGGCTCTTCTGGCCGAAGCCGGAGTTGAAACGCCGGTCGAAGCGCAGTTGCTCGTTCTCCCGCGTCAGGACATCAAGGACATCGCCCAGGTCGTTCAACAACAGGCGGCGGCGGCTGGTTTCGAGATCGAACTCGCCAACAAGGAAATCGGGGCCTTCGTCCAAGACTGGCGCAATTCCGATTTTGATCTGTTCGCATCGGCCAATGGCGGCAATCCTGATCCCGACGGCTATTTCTACCGCACGTTCTATGGCGGCGGATCAACCAACGTGTTCAAATACAACGATGCTGAGATCAACGGTCTGCTCGACAAGGGCCGCACATCGACGGACATGGCGGCGCGTCAGGCGGCGTATAACGCCGCTCAGATAAAGCTCGCTTGCGAGGGGCCGATCGTGCATATCGCTTACGGCGCGCTTTCCACCGCGGTCAATGACCGCGTTTCGGGATTCGTGATCAACCCGAACAGGCGCCTTTCCAGCCTGAAAGCGGTTGAAATAACCGACTGACACCGCCGCTCCCGGCGCATGCGGCATGAGCCGGATGCGCCGTTATTGATCATCAGGCAGGAGGACAGGCATGAGCCGTGTTCTGCCGATGCGGTTTTTGGCAGGACGTTTGATTGATCTCGCCGTCGTGTTGTTCGGCGTCTCTGTCATTGTCTTTCTGATGATCCGTCTGATACCCGGCGATGCCGTCGCTGTCATGCTGGGCGCCAATACCGAAATCACGCCCGAGCGCATTGCCGAACTCGAAAGACGCATCGGCTTGGACAAGCCCGTACTGATCCAATATTTTGACTGGATCAGCGGGATTATCCGCGGTGACCTCGGCACGTCGATCTGGACAGGCCGCCCGGTGGCGCAGGAGATCGGCGCGAACATCTGGCCCACGCTGGAATTGACATTCCTTTCGGTTCTCGTCGGCGCCGGTCTGGCCGTGCCCTTGGGATGTTTCATGGCCGAAGCGCGCGGCAAGACGGCCGAGGCGCTGGTCCGCGTCGGCGCCATCGCCGGACTGACCATTCCGTCTTTCTGGCTCGGGATCGTATCAATCTTCCTGGTATCGCGCCTGATGCCGGGGTTCGCTTCCCTTGGCTACGTCCCCTTCAGCGAAGATCCGCTCGGCAACCTGCAGCTCATGATCCTGCCGGTGTTCGCTCTTTCACTGCCGATGCTGGCCAACCTTTCGCGGCTGGTGCGCTCGGCCATGCTGGATGCGTTGGGACAAGACTATATCCGCACGGCGAGATCCAAAGGGGCGAGCCGCTGGCGGGTGGTTTATTGGCATGCGCTCAGGAATGCGCTCATTCCGTTCACCACTTCCATCGGAGTCGCCGCCGGATATCTTCTCGGCGGCGCCATCGTGATCGAACAGGTTTTCGCCATCCCCGGCCTCGGCCAGCTTGTTCTCGGCGCGATATCTGAGCGCAACTATCCTCTGGTGCAAAGCTCGATCCTCGTTCTCACCTTTACCTTCGTTCTGGTGAACTTCCTCGTCGATATCCTCTACGCGGTCATCGACCCGAGGGTGACGCAGCGATGATGAAAAACCTGAAGAACCACCGGCTCCTTTCCTTCGCTCTAGTCTTCGTCGTCATTCAAGCCGCGCTGGCCGTATTCGCCCCGATCATCGCCGGCGATCCTATCGAACAGGTGATCGTGTCGCGCATGAAGGGCCCGTCCGCGGAGAACTTACTCGGCACTGATCAGCTTGGCCGGGACATTCTTGCGCGTATTCTGTTCGGTTACCGCACTTCGCTCATCACCTGCGGCACGGCGGTGGCGCTGGCTCTTGCGGCGGGCGGCTCGCTGGGCATGCTCGCGGCTTTCTACCGCGGCTGGTTTGACCGCATCGTCATGCGGTTCATGGATGTGTTGTTCGCCTTTCCGATAATCCTTCTGGCGATCGGCGTCATTGCCGTGCTGGGACCTAACGCGCTCAGCGCGTCGATCGCGATCGCAGTCGTCTACGTGCCGATCTTCGCCCGCTTGCTGCGCGGACCGGCTCTGGTGATTTGCGAAAGCGAATATGTGAAGGGTGCGCGGGCGGTCGGAGCATCGGATTCGCGTATCGTGTTCATCCATCTGCTGCCCAATCTGGCCTCGGTCATCCTGGTTCAGGCGAGTCTGCTCCTGTCCGCCGCGATCCTCGTCGAGGCTTCGCTGTCATTCCTGGGCCTCGGCGCGCAGCCACCCACTCCGTCCCTGGGTCAAATGCTTTCAGAGGGCAGGAACTTTCTGCTTCTGAATCCGTGGCCGGCCGTGTTTTCGGGCTTCGCGATCCTGTTCCTGTCCTTTGGCTTCAATCTGCTGGGCGACGCGCTCAGAGATACGCTGGACCCGCGCCTCCGGAAAAACACAGATGAACAGAGACAATGACCAGGATCACCCGAGCTTATTCAATGCGCTCCGCAGATTCTGGTCCGACCGATCCAGAAGTTCTTTGGCCTCGGACGGATCTTTCGCGCCCGACGAGATCAGAATCGCCTCTTTGACGCTGCCGTCAGTAATTTCCAGGTTGGCTGCCGCGGCCGCCCGGCCGCAGCCCGTGATTTCCATGACGATATTTTCAGCCCTGCGGAAAAGCTTCGCGTTGTTGGCGATCACATTCACCATCAGACCGTCCATGACATGGCCCAGAAGAACGCCGGTCAGGGAGGACATCATGTTAAGCGCGATTTTCTGTGCCGTGCCGGCGCCGAGGCGCGTGGAGCCGGCAATGACCTCGGGCGGCGTGTGAAGCAGAATCGGAATATCGGAACCGGCGAGCAGTTTCGTTCCCGGATTGTTTGATATCCCGATGGTGACCGCGCCCCGCTTCCGTGCGGAATTCATCACGGCTGCCGGGTAGGCGGTATTGCCGCTTGCCGCCAAGCAGATCACGCAATCGCCGGGGGCGATCACTTCCGCGTCCGCGCGGGCGGCTTCTTCATCGTCCTCCGCGTCGCCCTTGGGTCGGGACATATCCTCGAGCCCGCCGGCGCGCAGGATCCTGATCTGCGAAATCGGAACACCGAATGTCGGCGTGATTTCCAATCCGTCAGCCATGCCCTGCAAACCGGAGCTTCCAGCCGCGGCATAGACCAGTTTGCGCCCGCCGCGGAGCGCCGCGGCCATCGCTTCGGCGCCTTTGCTCAAATCATCAATCGCATCCCCGACCGCCTGAGCCGCTTCAACCTGTCCCCTGTGCAGGATCGCCAGAATTTCCGGTCTTGACAGCCGGTCGAGGCCCGCCGCCGCCGGATGTTTCTGTTCTGTTCGAGGTGTCGGCACCAGTTCCTCTCCAGCGCACGGATGAGACGCCGGCAGGACTACCATTATTCCCGAAGAATCACAATGCACTATCGCGGGCGGAAAGAAGGCGGCGTGAAACCCACGCTTTCCCCTGTCTTGGGGCAGACGGGACGGGGAAAGATTACGGGCGTGGGATGCATAAAAGAAACGTGCGCCGAGGCGGATGCCCGGCTGACGCATCTTGCCGCAAGTGACGATTTGAACCTGCCCCGAGCATCATCCCTGATCCAGCAGTCTGACACAGCGGAAATAACGGCAAGAGGTGTTCAGCGGACGCCCTGATTTCCGGCTATAGACTTTCCAATGCCGTTCACGCGGGGAATGCGGTATGACGCGCGCACGCTCGACAGCAAGCCGCCGGCACGACAAGGGCCGCCGCCTCCGGCTGCCTCTTCAGACCAGCCCCTGCCATCAATCCGCTGTGTCCGGCCGCCAGCCTTGCACTCCGCCGGTATCCAACTGCTCATACTTTGCAGCTGCCACTCCGAACTCCGGGTATGAACTCCGCTCAGATGTTCATGAAACAAAACCGGCTCAGGGTAAAAACACCTCATCATAGATCGATTCGATATGAGCGACTTCTCTGCTGTCAAACGCGGAAAATTCCTTTTTTCGCGCCCGCGCTGAAAGCTTCCCGTTGTTTTGTTTCAAGAAACGAAACAGAAGGTCGGTCGTACGCTCGGGCATGTCAGAACAAATCTTCGACGGCGGAGCGGAACTGATCATATCGACGCAAAAAATCCGTCTCATGGGGCAGATCGGTGTCGATTGTTTTCTGGACGCGGGAATAGAGGAATTCGACGTGCGGCGTGGCATCAAAGAAACGGTAAAAGTCTCCCGTGTCATTGATGACTTTGACATTGAAGCTTTCGGTCGGGCGCCATTCGATCAGCGGCAGCAGCCTTTCAGAATAGCATTCCAGAATGCTGCGGTACTCATCGATCCGCTCCAGAACAGCTGCCGAGATGGGAAAGACAACGCCCGGCGGATTGAAACCTCTCTGAGCCAGAACGTGATGGAACAAGTAACGATGCAAACGGCCGTTTCCGTCTTCGAACGGATGTATATAAACAAACCCGAACGCCAGAACTCCAGCCGCGACAACCGGGTCCATTGACTGTGCCTGCTCGCGGGCAAACGCAGCCATGCCTTTGATCAGTGCGCCGAGGTCTTCGCAGCGCGCGCTGATATGATCAGGAAGAGGCAACCCGCTTTTGCGATCGTGCGAACCGACAAATCCGCCCTCGCGCCGAAATCCCAGTTTGACGAACTGATCGTCTCCTATGACGATTTTCTGCAGCCGCAACAGCTCGTCGCCGTCGAGTGAAAGCTGTCCTGCCTCGCCGATGGCCCGGCCCCAGCGCTGAATGCGGTTCTGGGGCGGACGTTCGCCCTCGATGGCGAAGCTTGACCGGGATTCATTCAAAAGGAGAAAGGCCGCAGTCCGCGCGAGCAGATCGCGCGGCACCCTGTCGACAAACTCCCGCGCTCTCGTCGCGAGGCCAAGATCACAGAATGCCCGGAGATCCGGAGTTCGGAACACGAGCGGACAGAAGTCCGGATTGCCCGGAAGGTTGTTCTTTACCCGATATCTGGAGGCATTGGCGCTTTCCCCTCCGAATTGCAGGCGGTCATCAAGGACGGAGACATATCGTCCTCCCTCCGCATCCGGCAGGTCGAGCCGAACCCGCATCAGCCATTCGTACAGAAACCAAATCCGCCGCGCATAACTTCCGGTCGGCTCCTCGCGCACCCAGTCGGAGACGGGTTCCTGACCGATTGCCAGAAACAGCCGCTTGAGGACGGCGAGATCAAGACCTTCATATTTGAGCGCGAAGGTCAGATGACCCCGCAGCGATGCGCGCGGCTGGTGGCGCGGCGTCATGATCAGCCAGTCCGCTGTGTCCGTAACACGATGGCGCTTACCTGTGGCGGCAAGCTTGATCGGCACGGGAACTTGGAGATCAAATGCGTCGATCAGGGCGCCGTAGCCGGCTGGAATCGCGGTTTCCGGCATGCGCCGTTGATGAAATACGTTCACAGGCTTTGAAAACCGGGGATTTTCCGGTGCGTTGCTGATTTTTTGATCCTCTTGGGTGAAATCCGGCACAGTGTCTGTGAAAAATGTTCCTAACATATGAAATTCGTTCCCAAAAACACAAAATTTGCGGTTTTCGTTACTCTCCAGAAGAGTCGGCAGGCACGCCACGGTCGACTTGATCCTGCCGTACCCTTTCACAGGACGAAAGAGACGCGAAGATACAAAGCCGCGAAGCCTTCGTGCCGGCAATCGACTGCGTCCTTGACCCATGTGACCGGCCAGCGGAAACTCCGCTTGATACGTCCCGGAAACCGTCACTTCGGCGAACCTCGGTCGATGTGTGATTCATCCGTCGAAATCGCATCAGATTGCATGGGATGTCCTTTGCCAGTTCGAAACGGCATTGTATGAGAGAATCATGTGCCGTGAAAACGAATCTCTGATCGTCGCGGTCGATGGCGGCGGCACCGCTTGCCGCGCGCGATTGATAAGCCCGGCAGGAACTGTCATGGGATTCGCGGAATCCGGCCCGGCGAACATCTCGACAGACTTCGACGCCGCTTGCCGAAACATCCTCACAGCGGCGGACACACTTTTTGCTGACGCTGGAATTGACGAAAAGCGCGCTGGAACGAGCGTAGCATGCCTGGCTCTGGCAGGGACCATAGACGAGCAAAGAATTGACCGGCTTCGTAAACGCCTCGGTTTCTCGTCGGTATCTGTCATTTCCGATATGGAAGCTTCCCTCTACGGAGCGCTGCAGGGCCGGGACGGAGTGGTCGCGAGCATCGGAACGGGATCGTTCTTCGTCTCTCAAGAAGCCGGTGAAACGCGCCGGATCGGCGGCAGAGGATTCTTTTTGTCGGATGATTGCAGCGGGGCGTATCTCGGGCGCGAACTGCTGAGAGAAACCGTTCGCGCTTACGACGGGCTGAGGGAGCGCAGTCCTTTGACAAACTCGGTCATGACGCGGTTCGGGAACAGCGTTGATAATCTCGTTATGTTTTCGATGACGGCAACGCCGAGAGACTACGGAAAGTTCGCCCCCCGGGTGGTGGACGCGAATCATGACGGCGATCCGACCGCGCGGGCGCTGATTGACCGGTCCTTGTCCGAGATGTGCGAAATCCTTGACGCGCTTGAAGTTGAGAGGATCGGGCGGCTTTGCCTCGTCGGCGGCTTGGGGGCGGCCTATAAGATTTTGCTGCCGAAAAAATACCAGGCGCTCTGCGGCAGGCCGATGGGCGATACGCTGGACGGGGCGGCGGCTCTCGCGAGAAAGCGGAGTCGGGAGATTTGATGAAACGCGAGGAGATTTTCGCTGACGCTCGACTCAGGGAGCCCGCGCTGTTTCCGGTTGAATCGTCGGATTGAAAGCCGGCGGCCGCCGCTGGAAGAGGCGGCAATTCCGCCTGAGCGGGCATCGGCGAAAACGGGGATTTTCCACGTCACGATCGCGGAAATGCCGCGTCGCCTGCAGCGACGGTCCGGCCCCGTTGCGGCAGTCACAGCGGCGGATCACCTGAAGCGCGGCTCTGTTCGCCGGCAGGCCCCGGCGGGGACCGCTGTCAAGCCCGCCCGCGGTTGAACGATCCGGCCGCCGGGCCAAGCCGATGCCCTGAACGGCATCCCCCGCGCCCGGCGGCCTTCAATTCCGCGGTCAGAAACTCACGTTCAGGGCCAGAGAGCCGCCGAGGTCCTTGTTCCCGCCGCCGCCCGCGGCGTAGTATGCGCCGCCCGACACCGTCATCATATCGCTCAGCCTGAACTCGCCGCCGAGACCGAGCCTGCCCCAGGTCGGTTTCATCTCCGCCTCGAGGACGGCCCCGGTGACCGTGATGTCCGTTCGGCCCTTGAAATCGTGCTCCATATCCGCCGCCGCCCAGAGCGTCCCGGCCTCCCCGGCCGCCATGTCGATCCTCGCCCCCAGCGTCCCTTTCAGGCTGCCGGCCCTGACATCCGACACTTCGCCGGCCCCCTCCAGGGCCGCCGGCTCCGTGAAACCCCCGGTCTCCACCGACGAAAACTCGAAACCGGCCCGCGGCGTCACCTTCATCCCCCGGAATTCCATCCGCTTGCCGGCGGCGACGCTGACGGAAACGCCCCCGCCCCCGGGCGCCGCGATCACCGCCCCGCCGCCCGCGGGGCTGAGTTCGATGTCATGCAGACGCGAATACGACAGACGCCAGCTGACATCGACGCCGCTGTCCGGACGCCAGCCCAGCGTCACCGCCCCGCCGGTCGCCTCGGCCTTGACGCCGCCGCCGCGCATGACATCGGCCTTGACCGTGCGCCGCCCGGCGCTGAAACCGACGCACAGACTTCCGTCGGCGGGGAAATCATAACCGGCCTCCACAACACGCCGCTTCACGTCCCAGCCGAGGGCCTGCTTTCTCCAGCCCGCGGCGGTCGTCGAACTCCCGGCCGCGCGCTCGCCTTCGCTCATGGAAACCTCCGCCCGCGCGCCGCCCCCGCACATCCCGCTCCCGGCCCCCGGACCGGCGTTCAGAGCCAGCAACACCGAAGGCAGCGCCTCGTACAGACGCGCGCGGTCCCGGTACAGACGTCGGAACGGAATCGGCAGGAGATCTTTAAACCTATAGCCGGGTCCGTCTTTTTCGGTCAGCGCCTGGAGCTGACCCTTGATCACCTCGTCATAGACGAGGTCCAATACCTTGCGGCGGTGGATGATCCCTTTCACGGGGTCATCCGCCGTCAGACCGGTCAAGGGCGCGTCATCGTCCGTCCCGGCGCGGGTGTGGAAGCTCAGGTCCGACTGCGCCGTCGTCGTCTCTTGACCCTTCTTCCTCTCCTGCTTCGGATTCCGGATCTTGCCGTCCAGATGACCCGTGAGACCGTCCTCGTCCAGCTCCAGAATGATCTTCACCGGACCCGCGTGTCCGTCCACGCGGACCGCATCGCCGGACAGCGCGCGGACATGCGCCCGGGAACCGACAACGATCGTGCCGCCGTCCCCGACCGTGTTGTCGCCATCCCTGACCTGGACACGCACGCCGGCATATCCGGACCCGCTGTCCCCGCTGTCCCCCGTGACCAGGCCGCGGACAGCGACATCGAACTTGCCGGCGCCTTCGTGGTCGATCACGATGCCCGCTCTCCGGGCGGTGACCACGCTGCCCGGCCCCGTCGTGACCGTGATGTCGCCCTCCTCTTTGTGCTGCGCCCAGATTCCCGCCCGGCCCTCCGAATCTATGCTGCCGTCATGGGTGACCGCGATGTCCCCGGCGCCGGACGCCTTGTAGGCAATGATGCCGTGTCTGTCCCCCTTCTTCACCGTGATCTTGCTGCCCGTCCCCGTCGTGACAGTGACGCCGCCATCTCCTGCGTGGTATGTTTCGATTCCAAAACGTTCCTCCACCGTCATGCTGCCGTTATGGGTGACCGTGATGTCGCCGGCGGCGGTCGCTTGCCAGAGCCCGGCATAAATGCCGCGCTGGTTCGCGCCTGCCGCGGTGATCTCGCTGCCCTGCCCCGTCGTGACGGAGATATCACGCTTTCCGTCAACGCCGTTGTCGTAGACGTAGATTCCTGTTCCGCCCTCCGTGGTTATGCTGCCCTCATGGGTGACCGTGATGTTGCCGGTACCGTCGGCCGCATTGCTGAAGGCAAGGATGCCGTGCGGATTAGTCCTGCCCACTTTCACTGCGATACTGCTGCCCTTCCCCGTCCCGACAGTGATGCCGCCGGTTCCTTGGTTGTCTGCGTAGATTCCTGTTCCGCCCTCCGTGGCTATGCTGCCGTTATGGGTGACCGTGACATCGCCGGTGCCGGTCCCTTTGAGGACCTGGGCATAAATGCCGGCCTTGTTCGCACCTGCCGCGGTGATCTCGCTGCCCTGCCCCGTCCCGACAGTGATGCCGCCGGTTCCTTGGCTGTAGACGTAGATTCCTATTCCGTTCTCCGTGGTTATGCCGCCGCCATGGGTGACCGTGATGCCGCCGGCGAAGCCGGCTGCATCGCTGAAGGCATTGATGCCGTACTGGCCGGCCCCTTTCACCGCGATACTGCTGCCCGGCCCCGTCATGATGGAGATATCACGCTTTCCGTTGTCGTAGGCTGTGATTCCCGTACCCTCTTCCGTGGTTATGCTGCCGTCATGGGTGACCGTGATGGCGCCGGCGCCGGCGGCTGCATTGCTGAAGGCACGGATGCCGTCCTGGGCGACCCCTTTCACCGCGATACTGCTGTCCTTCCCCGTCCCGACAGTGATACCGCCGGTTCCTTCGTTGTTTATGTACATTCCCGATCCCCCGACCGCTTCTGCTTCTATGCTGCCGCCCGTGAGTTCCAGCTTGAGCGCGCCCGTCCCGTCGCGCCTCATGTAAATGCCGTCGCCGCCCGCATGGATCACGGCGGAGCCCTTGACGACGACATCGTTGCCGCCGGCGCCGGCGGCGTTAACATCGATGCCCCTGCCGGCAAGCGGAGCCGCCTCCGTCCCCAGCCGGAGACCGGACCCGAGGGTCATCTTCAGCCCGCCGCTCAGGGAAGTGCAGGAAATCGCGGTCTTGACGCCGTCATAGGCGGCCTCGGGCAGCGTACCCGTATAGCCGGCAGGCGAGCAGCTCTGCGCCACGGCGGACGGCGGGGCCGCCGAAACCGCCGCAAGCCCGGTCAGGACCGCGGCAAGGCCGCCGGCGCGCCGCGGCGGAACAGAAGAATCTCGGGAGTTACCCCCCCCCCCTTTCCGCTCCGCAGCCGGCGGGGACGCCCCGCCGCGCCCAGGCGCGTATATCCGCGTTGTGCCGGTTCGAGACATGATCCATCCTCTCTTCAGTAGTTGATTGCATCAAAATCCATCCTCTCTTCAGCTGAGAGTATCAAACCCGGACCTTCTGACATATCCGCCCGCCGGTCGCAACAGGCTTGCGCCGGAATAAACGGAAAACGCGCCGCCGTCGAATGTTCCCCCTTTCCGATCAGCTCGTCCCGGTTCATCAAAGCCCCGGCGATGCCGGCAGGGACAGGCAGACAGCCGATCGATCCCATATGGCCGACGGCATCAATGAGCGGAAAAGCAGGCCGGACCCGCCCGGCGGAACCGGAACAGCCGCCGTTAAACGCCCGACAGGCCGTTCACCGGGCATCTTTCGGCGACTGTTCGAAAACCGGCCGTCCGCATGCTGAACCTTTGAAACGGAAGCAGGGTTCCTTCCGTCTTTCCGCAGATCCGCAGCCGGCGATCCGGAAAAGAAAACCCGCGCCCCGCCGCGGCGTCCGGTTCGATGAAGGGCGCGGGCCGCCGCCCCTCGGTCTGCGCTCGGAAACCGGTTCCTTCGCCGTCACGGGTTTCTCCCCGGCCTGCGCGCGGCGCGGCAGCGGACTGAAAAATCATTGTCGCGGAGCGGATCATCGAACGCATTCCGCGCATCAATCAGCTTGCGGAGACGGATGCCGCGTTCAAGACAGCGCTGATTCCGCGAGCCGGCCCCGGAACAGAACGGCCCGGCGCTGTTCCGGACGCGGCCATGCGGTCAAATCCGCGCCGCGGACAGGAAACCCCCGGGCAAGGCGGAAACGCCGCCGACCGGCGCCTGGCCGCGCGCCCCGGAATCTAACCGGGACCCTGATCCGCGCCGCCGCCGCGGCAATGCGCCCGCCGCGCCGCCGTCAGCCGGACGCACGCCCAGTCCGCCGCATCGGCGACCGCCGGATCCGGATCCGACCTGAGGCGCGAAACCGTCGGAAGAAAACCGGGATTCTCAGAATTGCCGATCGCGTAAAGAACATTTCTCACGAACCTGTCCCGCCCGATCCGCCGCACGGGACCGCCCCGGAAAAGCCCGCGGAACGCGGACCCGCTCAGATTCGCCAGAGAATCAAGATCAGGAGAAATCAGCTCCCGCCTCCCTTGGTACCGTGTCTCACGCGCCGTTGACGCGAACTTGTTCCACGGACAAACCGCCAGACAGTCATCGCAGCCGAAAATCCTGTTGCCCAGGGCGGGCCGAAGCCGTTCCTTCACCGGCCCTTTGTGCTCAATGGTCAAATAGGAAATGCAAAGCCGCGCATCCAGCTGGTAGGGAGCGGGAAACGCATTCGTCGGACATACATCAAGGCACCGACGGCAGGAACCGCACCGGTCCCTGCCCGCTTCACCGCGCTCCAACGGAAACGTCGTGAATATGGCCCCGAGAAAAAACCAGCTCCCCAGCTCTTCGCTCACGAGATTGGTGTGCTTGCCCTGCCAGCCGATACCGGCCGCTTCGGCAAGCGGCTTCTCCATGACCGGGGCAGTGTCAACAAAAACCTTGATCTCCGCGTCTGTCTCGGCGACCAGCCATCCGCCGAGCCGCTTCAGACGTTTCTTCATGATGTCATGATAGTCGCGGTTCCGCGCGTAAACCGAAATGCAGCCTTTGCTGCGGTTCGCAAGACCTTCCAGCGGATTGCCGTTCGGCGCATAGGATTCCGCTAGCATGATCACCGATCTTGCCTGCGGCCTCATGGGGCAGATCGGTGTCGATTGTTTTCTGGACGCGGGAATAGAGGAATTCGACGTGCGGCGTGGCATCAAAGAAACGGTAAAAGTCTCCCGTGTCATTGATGACTTTGACATTGAAGCTTTCGGTCGGGCGCCATTCGATCAGCGGCAGCAGCCTTTCAGAATAGCATTCCAGAATGCTGCGGTACTCATCGATCCGCTCCAGAACAGCTGCCGAGATGGGAAAGACAACGCCCGGCGGATTGAAACCTCTCTGAGCCAGAACGTGATGGAACAAGTAACGATGCAAACGGCCGTTTCCGTCTTCGAACGGATGTATATAAACAAACCCGAACGCCAGAACTCCAGCCGCGACAACCGGGTCCATTGACTGTGCCTGCTCGCGGGCAAACGCAGCCATGCCTTTGATCAGTGCGCCGAGGTCTTCGCAGCGCGCGCTGATATGATCAGGAAGAGGCAACCCGCTTTTGCGATCGTGCGAACCGACAAATCCGCCCTCGCGCCGAAATCCCAGTTTGACGAACTGATCGTCTCCTATGACGATTTTCTGCAGCCGCAACAGCTCGTCGCCGTCGAGTGAAAGCTGTCCTGCCTCGCCGATGGCCCGGCCCCAGCGCTGAATGCGGTTCTGGGGCGGACGTTCGCCCTCGATGGCGAAGCTTGACCGGGATTCATTCAAAAGGAGAAAGGCCGCAGTCCGCGCGAGCAGATCGCGCGGCACCCTGTCGACAAACTCCCGCGCTCTCGTCGCGAGGCCAAGATCACAGAATGCCCGGAGATCCGGAGTTCGGAACACGAGCGGACAGAAGTCCGGATTGCCCGGAAGGTTGTTCTTTACCCGATATCTGGAGGCATTGGCGCTTTCCCCTCCGAATTGCAGGCGGTCATCAAGGACGGAGACATATCGTCCTCCCTCCGCATCCGGCAGGTCGAGCCGAACCCGCATCAGCCATTCGTACAGAAACCAAATCCGCCGCGCATAACTTCCGGTCGGCTCCTCGCGCACCCAGTCGGAGACGGGTTCCTGACCGATTGCCAGAAACAGCCGCTTGAGGACGGCGAGATCAAGACCTTCATATTTGAGCGCGAAGGTCAGATGACCCCGCAGCGATGCGCGCGGCTGGTGGCGCGGCGTCATGATCAGCCAGTCCGCTGTGTCCGTAACACGATGGCGCTTACCTGTGGCGGCAAGCTTGATCGGCACGGGAACTTGGAGATCAAATGCGTCGATCAGGGCGCCGTAGCCGGCTGGAATCGCGGTTTCCGGCATGCGCCGTTGATGAAATACGTTCACAGGCTTTGAAAACCGGGGATTTTCCGGTGCGTTGCTGATTTTTTGATCCTCTTGGGTGAAATCCGGCACAGTGTCTGTGAAAAATGTTCCTAACATCAGACTTCCTGACCTGACGCATTATTATCTGACCCGTTTTCCGGGTTCGGCATGCCTGCGATATGATAGACGAGGCGGAGACGGGTGCCGGGATAGAGGGTTCCGGTTCGGTTGAGTCAGTCAAGCAGCGGCATGAGAGCCTTGTCGGCCGCGTTGCCGGCGAGGCCGTAGGGCTATCGCTTTTGAATTTTTCTGTTCTCGAATCAGCGCATTTTGTTCCAGCAATGCCTTAACATTGCAAACAGAGGCAGAAACATGATTGATTTATTTCATATTTTCAACGGCATAACCGATCCCCGGCGCAGCAACGCCATGCGGCATGACCTTCACGAAATGCCTATGACCGCTCTTCTGACCGTCATGTCGGGAGGCGAAACATGCGCCGATACAGTCGAATATGCTGAAATCAAGAAGAAATTCCTGCTTGGGTTCATGGATCTGAAGCACGGCACGCCGAGCTGCGACGCCTTTTGCGGCCTGTTCAACAGCATTGGTCCTCTCGAGCTCGGCATCGTTCCCGCGCCGGGGATATGTGATGTCATTGAAAATACAAGATAAATCAGCTGTCTTCCTGCTTCTGTTCGTGTTGTTGAGGCCTTGATGGAACAAAATGCGGTGATTGGAAGCAAAAAAATTCAAAAGCGATAGCCCTAGCGAGGCCGAGGATTCTCACCCGGAGTATGCCGTTTTCATGGTCGGGCAGGATGTCGGCGTCAGCCGTCATCAAGGCGGCGAGCGGTTTCCGGGGCGCGGGTTTTCTGCCTTGAGCCGCGGCGACAGGCGGCATCATGCGCGTCTCGGCACGACAGCGGATCATGCGGATGATATCGAGGAAGAGGCGGCCGGCGACCGGCAGGGCGTCAAGCTTCCAGCTTTCCGGGAGGTCGCCGGCGCGGATACGGGCGGGAAGGCGGCGGCGGCGGAGCTTGAGTTCTTCCAGTTCGTTTTCGAGGCTTTCGGCCTCGGCGTCGAGGCTTTCGCACGGCTTTCCGTTTTTCCGGCATTGAAGGATGCGGCGCGAGAGCCGGCGGATGCGGGCGCGGAGGGCCTCGGCGGCTTTGTCAGCGGCGCGGCGGGCAGGATTGACCGTCAGGGCGCAAGGATCAAGCGGCATGAGCGTATGGGCCGGCAGAGCGTCAAGATTGAATTCCCCGCGCATATATTTGAAGAAATTCTCTTGCGACCAGCGGGAGAACATCGCCCCGGCCGCCTCTTCGACCGGCATTGAGGGATGAGTCGTGATCAGCGTCACCTGGCGACCGTTTTCAAGCCGGCGGCGGATCTGACGCGCTTCGGGACCATTCTTCAGAGAGACGGTTTTCTCGGCCAGTGAAACGGTCGCCGAACTTCGCCCGGCCGGTCCGTGAACCGGCATCTCATAGTCGCGGAAATCTTCCCGCGACCAGTCCCTGCCTTGGAAGTTCTTGTGCCAGGTGATGCAGGCGACGCCGCGGCGGGCCAGCCTGAGGAACAGGGCGGGGCGCTGGCCCTCGCGGTCGAACACCAGGGTCACCGCCGGTTCGCCGGTTTCACGGGTCAGATCGGGGGCGTCCGGGGTGATGATGCCTGAGGCTTCCAGTTCGGGCACGGCATCGTGTTCGATCGCCTGCGCTGTTTTCGGATCAAGGTCTTTATGGATGCAGATCAACGGCTTGCCGCCCATGACATTGATCCAGTAGCTGACGGATGCCGGCAGACAAAGCTTTTGACGGGAAATGAAATGACGGGGCAGCCTGCCCTTGCGCCCGCTGTAAGTCTTGACATGACCGTCGACGGCCAGCGTCATCCGATCGCTCTCTTCGCCCGCGAGCCAGGAGCGCGACAAAGCTCTCTGCCAGTCGCGCACGGTATCCTCCGAAGCGGCGAGCTGCGCGATCTTCCGCCGCAGGGTCTTGACCTCGGGACAGCGGTCGAGGCCGAGCAGAACGCCCTGCTCGCCGGGCGCCTTGTGACGCAAGGCTTCGGGAACGCGCATGCGGGCGAGGATCATGAAGGCCGTCAGCAGCAGAACGGCAGAGAGTCCGTAGAAGCCGTCAGGCAGACGGAACAGGCGGTGCGCGGGATCAAGAAGACCTTCCTTAAGCAGCGCCGGCAGGGCTGTAAGCGCGCCGCCCCCGGCGACTGCCGGAGCCGCTTCGTCAAAGCGGGGGGGGGGGGGGGGGAAGCTTCAACCAGCAAGCCCGCCGCCGCTGGCCGGCGGCGCTCGACATCACGGCAGGCGCGGACTGTGCCGGTCCGCTTGTCACGCCGGTCACGCTCGGTCCGCCCGGGAGACCGCGGGGCCGAAACCGCAGGCTCCCGGATAACGCCGGCGCGCAGGTTGTCATTGAATGCAGCAGGATGGATACCGAGTTCAAGAGCGCAGGCGCGGCGGCTCATACCCCCCGAGAGCATTTTCCCGGCCCGCCGCGCCGCCTCCGGCGTCACTGCGCGCCGCCGCGGCCCCGCTCCCGGTCTGCGGAGCGGTTTCCGGAAACCTTCCTCGCCTTCGGCGGCGTACAGCTTGACGGCCCGTTTGACGGTCGAAAGCGACATTTCGAAGGCGCGCTCGAGATCAACGATGCGGACGCCGGACGTGCAGCAGAACTTCGCGATGCGCATCCGCAGGGCGCGGGTGTCCTCGGCCGGGTGACTGTCGAAAGGTTCGGGATCAGCGAAATAAAAGACGGTGACGCCGTCAGAAGCCCAGGAGAAAGGCCCGCTGATCGGGATGGCTTCGGCGGGTTTCAGGGGGGTGCAAGACATTTGATTGTTCATGCCGTCGCAGCCTGCCGTGCCCGCCAGTCGAGAAAGTCAGTGAACTGACGGTTCATCAGGCAGCATCTCAGGACTGGCATGGCATCAGCCCCGGCTTTTGACCAGTGACACCCCGCCCGCTTCATGCGCGCGGCCACGACCTGCTTGCAACCGCTTTCGACCACGCCCGACCCTGAGGGCACAGCCCGCCGCCGGTACTCGTCATAGCGCATGCGCCATTGGTTCGCACGATAGTATCGGCAGCACTCCCGCACCGCGGGGCCCGGATGACGTTCCAGCTCAGCGATGACATCGCGAACCCGTCCGGTTTGAAGCTGCGCCTTGAAACGGGCGAACTGACGCCGCCGCTCATCAGCCGGCAGATCCATGTCCTTCAAGGCCGCCGTCAGATATTCCAAGGCATGATGGATATCCAGGATGTAAGTGACTTTCCGGGATGAGAACAAGGTGCGGCAACTCGACACGATCCATCGGGCCGCGTCCGAAATGACGACGAGTTCCCGGGCTTTGTACAGACCATACCGGCGCGCGTCCCGATCCAGGCGCTGAACGAAGTCCGAACGCTCACCGTCTCCGGGAGCCGCGGCGCTGTCAATCCGGCAGTTGAATGTCTGACAGTCATCGTTCTTGCGGACATCGCCGGTCTTCGGATCGTACCGATCAGCCGTATAGGAAGTCGCTGGCTTAGCCTCCCGCGTCCGGGCGGAGCCGTCCGCCTGCCGACCCGACCGGCCGGCTGTCTCGGACGCGCGCATCGGAACACCGGTGCCGTCGATCGACAGATACAGCCGCCCCGAAGCGGGTGCGCTCTCTATGACCTCCGTGCGCTCAAAGGCTTGAATCTCTTCGCCTATTTTATGTGTCCGACGGGCCAGCGTGCGTGAGATGACAGAGATGCCCGACAGTTCCTGAAGCACTCGGGCCGCCGAATCAAAACTCCGATCCTGCACCGCCGTCGCTGTCATCCGGGCCATGCCGGGCGTATAACCGCAGCCGGCCAGCCCCAGCCGCTGAGCTGACGGATAACAACCCGTCCGGCACACACGACAACACCAATAGCGGCGAGATACCGCTGCCGCCCCTGATCGTGTGTCCAGCATCTTGGAGCGCCGCCCTTGCCGGGTCATCAGCCGATCGCACTTCGGGCAGCGCGGCGCCGGCAGCGCCTCATCCACGCGCGCTGGCATACCCTTCAACCGCTGCCCCGCCTGCAACTGCGAAGCCTCCCGCAACCGGCATTCCACGTGATCTGGATCCGGCTCCGCCGACATCAAAACCTCATACAAATCCTCATCCCGAGCCGCCTCATCGGACGCCCTGCGCCCCGCGACCGGGCGGTGCGCCGGGCCGCCGTCCGACGATGAACGAACATGCGCCGCCTGCACTTCACCTGCGGCGAGCTGGTAACAGCTGACCGAACCATCGGCATTCGACCGGACAACCGATGCCCCCCGGCTGTCCTGAGAACTCAAACCTTTCAGATACGCCGCCGCATCGGGATGACGGATATCCGAACCGCACGACTGTTCCGATGCTGTGATATGATCCTCCGCTCAAAACCTCATGATCCCGAGCGCCGGCTTTGTTCCCGCCGTTTCAAACACTCGGCATCCGCTGAACTTCAGAATACAGACCGAATACAGAAATGCAAACAAATGTATGTCTTACACCCGTTTCAGGGGAAGAGACAGCATCGGAATCGCCTTTTCATGGTTCATCTATTCAATATTCAAAAAAAGCCTTCCGATCAAGTGTGAAAAGCCTCTGAAACGTAGAAAAACATGGAGTTTTTGAGACTTTTCCCGGCCCTGGACAGGGGGACCAGGTCAGGAAGTCTGAACATATGAAATTCGTTCCCAAAAACACAAAATTTGCGGTTTTCGTTACTTTCCAGAAGAGTCGGCAGGCACGCCACGGTCGACTTGATCCTGCTTTACCCTTTCATGAGACGAAAGAGATATGAAGATACAAAGCCGCGAAGCCTTCGTGCCGGCAATCGACTGCGTCTTTGACCCATGTGACCGGCCAGCGGAAACTCCGCTTGAGACGTCCCGGAAACCGTCACTTCGGCGAACCTCGGCCGATGTGTGATTCATCCGTCGAAATCGCATCAGATTGCATGGGATGTCCTTTGCCAGTTCAAAACGGCATTGTATGAGAGAGTCATGTGCCGTGAAAACGAATCTCTGATCGTCGCGGTCGATGGCGGCGGCACCGCTTGCCGCGCGCGATTGATTAGCCCGGCAGGAACTGTCATGGGATTCGCGGAATCCGGCCCGGCGAACATCTCGACAGACTTCGACGCCGCTTGCCGAAACATCCTCACAGCGGCGGACACGCTTTTTGCTGACGCCGGAATTGACGAAAAGCGCGCTGGAACGAGCGTAGCCTGCCTGGCTCTGGCAGGGACCATAGACGAGCAAAGAATTGACCGGCTTCGTAAACGCCTCGGTTTCTCGTCGGTATCTGTCATTTCCGATATGGAAGCTTCCCTCTACGGAGCGCTGCAGGGCCGGGACGGAGTGGTCGCGAGCATCGGAACGGGATCGTTCTTCGTCTCTCAAGAAGCCGGTGAAACGCGCCGGATCGGCGGCAGAGGATTCTTTTTGTCGGATGATTGCAGCGGGGCGTATCTCGGGCGCGAACTGCTGAGAGAAACCGTTCGCGCTTACGACGGGCTGAGGGAGCGCAGTCCTTTGACAAACTCGGTCATGACGCGGTTCGGGAACAGCGTTGATAATCTCGTTATGTTTTCGATGACGGCAACGCCGAGAGACTACGGAAAGTTCGCCCCCCGGGTGGTGGACGCGAATCATGACGGCGATCCGACCGCGCGGGCGCTGATTGACCGGTCCTTGTCCGAGATGTGCGAAATCCTTGACGCGCTTGAAGTTGAGAGGATCGGGCGGCTTTGCCTCGTCGGCGGCTTGGGGGCGGCCTATAAGATTTTGCTGCCGAAAAAATACCAGGCGCTCTGCGGCAGGCCGATGGGCGATACGCTGGACGGGGCGGCGGCTCTCGCGAGAAAGCGGAGTCGGGAGATTTGATGAAACGCGAGGAGATTTTCGCTGACGCTCGACTCAGGGAGCCCGCGCTGTTTCCGGTTGAATCGTCGGATTGAAAGCCGGCGGCCGCCGCTGGAAGAGGCGGCAATTCCGCCTGAGCGGGCATCGGCGAAAACGGGGATTTTCCACGTCACGATTACGGAAATGCCGCGCCGTTCGCTCCGACAGCCGCCGGATGTGTTTCGATGTGTTTTCAGCATCCGCGGGTTTCTTCCGGCTTGGTCATTCACCGCGGGGACGCAGGATTCCGCGTGAACAACAGATTCCTTCCCGATGATCCCGCAGACGCAAAACGAAGTCGAGACCCTTGCGTTCTTGCGTCTGCCGCGTCGCTTCCCGGCGGCGGCGACTTCATCTCCCCGGACGCTGTATGCAGTATGTGAGTCCGCTTAAATCATGACGTGTATTCTATATTTGGTATGTGAAAGCGACTTTAGGAACAGACTCTTACAGCGAACCACCCGAAGCGCAGCCCATTTGTCAACAGGCCCTAAGTCAAATGTGCCCCAGTATGCGAAAAAAACTGTTCCAACGCGCCTTGGCCTGCGCCGGGGACGCTGGTTGGGCGCGCGCGCCGTGGAAGTCAATCTCGCGGCCGACGCAAGGGCGCGGGCGAGCCCCGCGCCCGTTTCCGCGTTCCGGCGCGGCCGGAACCGCGCCGTCAATGTCTGCGGCGCGCGTCGAAAACCGCCTCGATGCTCTCGGCCGCGATCAGGGCTTCGAGCCATGCGTCGATCTCACCGGCCGCGGCGCCGCGGATCTTTTCAGCGCGCGCCGGAGGCACGTCGCCGAATTTCACCCGCGCCAGACGCAGAAACGCTTCAGCCTTCCCTCTGGCTTCGCCTTCGGCGATCCCGGCGATTTTCCCTTCGGCGATCCCGGCGATTTTCCCTTCCGCCAGTCCTTTCTCCCGTCCCTGTTCCATCCAGGTTTCCGCGGCAGTTCCCATGATTCTCTCCATTTTCGCGGGGTCCGCGCCCGTCCGCCTGAGCGCGGCTTCGATGCGTTCGGGCGGCAGGCTGACCTGTTCGACGACATAGGTCAGAATGTAGCTTCCGAATTCGGTTTCGGCAATCCCTGCGGCGAGCATGTCGGCCTCGCGGTCGCTGACATCTTCCCGGAACGCCCGGCCGAGAGCCAGCATCGCCGCGCGGACCTCGGGGTTCCGCGACAGCTTCTCGGGGTCCATCCGTCCGAGATCCCGCACCGTGTAGCTTCCGAAGGCGCGCGCGAGCGGCTCCAGCCCCGCGGGAGCCCGGATCATGTCCTGCACGGACATCGGGGCGCTCCATCTGCCGCGGCCGTGATAAAACACCACCGGGATGATGAGCGGCAGGCGGCCGTCGGCGGCGTTGCCGTTTTCCATCTCCCCGATCCACAGCCTGAGCATGTATCTCAGCAGCTGGAGCGGCGTGCGCGGATCGGTCTGCGCCTTATGCTCCAGAAGGGCGTAAACCAGCGCCTTTTCTTTTCCCTTGAGGCGAACGCGGAAGATCGCGTCCGCCTGCGTTCTGCCGCCTTCGGCATCGATGGCCGTGCCTTCCACATGCACCGGGGGATGTTCGGGATCCAGCCGGCCGGCCGCGTCCGGGGGAAGAAAGTCCCGCAGCACCTGACCGGCGCGGGCGGGATCGGAGACGAGCAACCGGAAAAGGGCGTCGTGACGGGCCGCCGGCAAGGTCATGCAAGCTCCCCCCGGCCGGCCGCTCCGCCCGCATACTGTCCCGGCATCGCATCACTCCTTCCTTCCGGCTTCCGCGCTGCTCCCGGCTCCCTCTCAGGCCGGCCCGCGGCCTTATCGCTTTCCTGTGCGGCTTCGGGGACGCTGGTTGGGCGCGCGCGCCGTGGAAGTCAATCTCGCGGCCGACGCAAGGGCGCGGGCGAGCCCCGCGCCCGTTTCCGCGTTCCGGCGCGGCCGGAACCGCGCCGTCAATGTCTGCGGCGCGCGTCGAAAACCGCCTCGATGCTCTCGGCCGCGATCAGGGCTTCGAGCCATGCGTCGATCTCACCGGCCGCGGCGCCGCGGATCTTTTCAGCGCGCGCCGGAGGCACGTCGCCGAATTTCACCCGCGCCAGACGCAGAAACGCTTCAGCCTTCCCTCTGGCTTCGCCTTCGGCGATCCCGGCGATTTTCCCTTCCGCCAGTCCTTTCTCCCGTCCCTGTTCCATCCAGGTTTCCGCGGCAGTTCCCATGATTCTCTCCATTTTCGCGGGGTCCGCGCCCGTCCGCCTGAGCGCGGCTTCGATGCGTTCGGGCGGCAGGCTGACCTGTTCGACGACATAGGTCAGAATGTAGCTTCCGAATTCGGTTTCGGCAATCCCTGCGGCGAGCATGTCGGCCTCGCGGTCGCTGACATCTTCCCGGAACGCCCGGCCGAGAGCCAGCATCGCCGCGCGGACCTCGGGGTTCCGCGACAGCTTCTCGGGGTCCATCCGTCCGAGATCCCGCACCGTGTAGCTTCCGAAGGCGCGCGCGAGCGGCTCCAGCCCCGCGGGAGCCCGGATCATGTCCTGCACGGACATCGGGGCGCTCCATCTGCCGCGGCCGTGATAAAACACCACCGGGATGATGAGCGGCAGGCGGCCGTCGGCGGCGTTGCCGTTTTCCATCTCCCCGATCCACAGCCTGAGCATGTATCTCAGCAGCTGGAGCGGCGTGCGCGGATCGGTCTGCGCCTTATGCTCCAGAAGGGCGTAAACCAGCGCCTTTTCTTTTCCCTTGAGGCGAACGCGGAAGATCGCGTCCGCCTGCGTTCTGCCGCCTTCGGCATCGATGGCCGTGCCTTCCACATGCACCGGGGGATGTTCGGGATCCAGCCGGCCGGCCGCGTCCGGGGGAAGAAAGTCCCGCAGCACCTGACCGGCGCGGGCGGGATCGGAGACGAGCAACCGGAAAAGGGCGTCGTGACGGGCCGCCGGCAAGGTCATGCAAGCTCCCCCCGGCCGGCCGCTCCGCCCGCATACTGTCCCGGCATCGCATCACTCCTTCCTTCCGGCTTCCGCGCTGCTCCCGGCTCCCTCTCAGGCCGGCCCGCGGCCTTATCGCTTTCCTGTGCGGCGCGGTCAAGGCATCAAGGCGACGTTGCGGTCTGCCAATGCGGTACTCGAATACATCGCTGAGATTAGCAGGCAAGTTCTATGTCGGGATCGGGTTGCGAATTCCGCCCCTTCGGATCGTCACCGACTTTCGGCCATGTCTCTGATCCCAGTCGGATGTTTCTTACCTTGATGAGAAACTGCGGTGGTAACCAGGGCCTGTGGATAATCACTTTGCCGCGATCAGACCGGCGGCCAGCTAGTAGTCCAACATGACAGAATTGATGGCATAAGCGGATTGGGAGCAGCAACCGGAAGCCTTAAACTCGTTTCATGCCGGGCGCGTCTACTTCACGCCCGTGCGACAACGAAATGCATCAGCGGGGCCGGCCGGCAGCCTCTCAGTCGGAATCAAGCCACAGCGGATGCCCCGCGAATGCGTTTCCGAAGGCCGCCGGTTATCGGACCGGCTCCGCTGATAACTGATCCGATCCCATGTCCTGTACCGAAGACATGGCACGGCGGGGAACAGCGGTTTCCTCAGGATTGTTCCAAGGTGTCGTCCTGCCTTTACTGGAAGAGATCAAGACGTTCAGGATGATCGCCGCTGACTCGGCTACGCGGTTTGAGCGCTTGCGCATCGTCCGTGGGAACTGAAAGGATCTCTTTGCCATGCGCGGTTCCAAGCACCTCCGACGGAGGCGGCAAATCATTGGCCCATGAAACACCGCGGCAGTCAGAAGAGATCCCGTTTGCGCGGTTCAGCGCACGATTGCCGCTGACCTGCTGCACAAGGATGCGGAGATTTCGAACTCTTGTTCTTGGAAATCGAAGGCGGTAACGCCGGACATCGGATACCGTGTATTTTATACCCCCGCGGCCCGGCGGTCTGCCGGGATCACGCGGTCGGTCAGCCGCGGTAGCGCTTATGACTTGTCCGCCGAATTTCAATCCGCGGAAAGAACACAGGATAGCATTCGATGTTCCAGCCGACATATATGCGCCGCGAGGTGCGGGAAATTCCTTTTGTCGTTGAGCGTCTCCTGAATGAGGGAAGGGCGGCGATCATGAGCGCCGCCTCAGCCCTGCGGGATGACGACCCCGGCGTTGTGGTCACCGTTGCCCGCGGCTCGTCAGATCATGCCGCCACTTATCTGAAATACGCCTGCGAACTTCTGCTAGGCCTGCCCGTCGCCTCGATCGGGCCGTCCGTCGCGTCCGTTTACGGCGCCGAACTCAGGCTGGAAGGCGCCGTCTGCATCGGGATTTCTCAATCCGGACGAAGCCCCGATATCGTCCGGATGACGCAGTCGGCGTCGGCAAGGGGGGCTGCCGCCGTCGCCATCACTAATGACTTCGACTCGCCGCTGGCGAAGGCCTCGCACCACGTCATCCCGCTTCTGGCGGGTCCTGAAATCAGCGTGCCCGCGACGAAAACCTTTGTCGCATCAATGGTGGCAGGGCTTGCCCTTGTCGCGCACTGGAAGCGGGACCGCGGACTGATCAAAGCTATTGACGAACTTCCAGCCGCGCTCAATGAGGCCGTGGAAATCGACTGGCCCGAACTGCGCGCCGAGATCGCCGGGGGCAGGGGCATGTATGTTCTGGGCCGCGGCCCGTCCTTGGCCGCCTCGAACGAGGCGGCGCTGAAACTCAAGGAAACCTGCCAGATACAAGCCGAAAGCTTCTCATCAGCCGAAGTTCTCCATGGACCGGTTTCGGTCGTGGATGAGGGTTTTCCGGTCCTTGCCTTCGTCTCGCGCGACGCCTCGCAGGGCGCGATTGTCGAAGTATGCGATCAGCTCGCGAGACAAGGCGCGCGCGTTTTCGCCACTGCGGACACGACCGGACAGGCGGGCCGGTTGGCATTCATACCGACCGGGCACCCGCTTACGGATCCAATCACGCTGATCGTCTCCTTTTACGCTTTTGTTGAAAAACTGGCGAGGGACCGGGGGGTGATCCCTGACCAGCCGCGCCATCTGAAAAAAGTCACGGAGACCGTATGAGCGAACAAACCGCATACTCCGGCGCCGACATTTTCGACGGTCACAAGTCACACGCAGGCGCGTCCCTTCTCATCCGGGACGGCTGTGTTGAAGGCGTCCTGCCCGCCGCCGACCTGCCGCTCGGCTGCCGGCATGTCGCGTTCGAAGGAGGATTGATAATTCCCGGACTGGTGGATCTTCAGGTCAACGGAGGCGGCGGCGTAATGCTGAATAACGCGCCCGGCGTCGACACGATCCGCATCATTTGCGATGCCCATGCCCGCCGCGGAACCACGGCTTTGCTTCCGACTCTTATCACCGACACGCCCGACGTCACCCGCGCCGCCATGGACGCCGCGCGGGAGGCTCACGCGCAGAATGTCCCGGGCATGATCGGCCTGCACTTGGAAGGGCCGCATCTGGCGCGAAGCAGAAAAGGCGCGCATTCCGCCGAACTTATCAGACCGATGGAAGAACAGGATTGCCGCATGCTGGAGGAGCTTGCGGCCGGACTCCCCGGCCTGCTGGTAACCGTCGCCCCTGAATCGGTGACGCCGGAACAGACAGCCCGGCTGACTAAAGCCGGAGTCTCGGTGTCCCTCGGCCACAGCGACTGCACCTGCTCTGAGGCGATGAAGCTTTCCGACAGCGGCGCCTCCTGCGTCACGCACCTGTTCAATGCCATGAGCCAACTGACTGGCCGCGAGCCGGGTCTTGTCGGCGCGGCATTGAATGCCGGGAGCTTGTCGGCCGGACTTATCGCGGACGGATATCATGTCGACCCGGCGGCTGTCCGGATCGCCATGCAGGCCAAAAAAAGGCCCGGACGCATATTCCTGGTAAGCGACGCCATGGCGGTCACCGGCACGGACCTCTCTGAATTTTTCCTGAACGGCCGCCGTATCCTGCGCCGGAAAGGGCGATTGACCCTTGAGGACGGAACGCTCGCCGGCGCGGATTTGGATCTTTTCACAGCGGTGCTGTTCATGCAGCGGACAATGGGGCTGGAATTCGAGGAAGCTGTGCGAATGGCGACCGTTTTTCCGGCCGCCGTTCTTGGACGGAACCATGATTTGGGGAACCTGAAAAACGGCGCTCGCGCTGACTTTGTCTGGTTACGCGGAGACGGCCGGATCGGGCATGTCTACCGCCGAGGCGATCCGGTCCCCCCTGATGACCGCTTAAAGCCGGATCAAAAACAAGCTGAGTGATATCAGCCGGTCATTATACCGTCGACAGGCTGCCGGCCCGCAGCGCCGGATATCGGATTTCACGGTTCATGACCTTGACCCCGTGATCCGTCCCGGTCCGCCGGCCTTCGGGACCGCGAGCGGCCAAGCGTTTGAAGCGGCCGGAAGCCTCCTCTCCCGGGATGCGCATGCGGCTCGTGTCCGGCTGCATCGTTTGGAAGAACCGCGCCACGATCCGGCAGGATTTGCCTTCATCAGCCGACGCCGTCAGGAATGCACCGGTCTGGACGCCGGTTCTTCGCCCGGGACTTTCTGGCCGAAGCCGTCGATCACGCACGTACGCCTTGAAACGCGGCGGCGCGGACATTCCGGTCCTCTGACCGACACCGCCCGATGGAACCGCCCGTCCGGCCAGTCTTAGCCCGGGATCGGCCAGGAAGATCTCGCTGAACATGATGCGGCCGCTTTTCAGGCGTTCCTCCGGACCGCGTGATGGACGGGCTGAAGCCGGAATCATCACGAACAATCAGAAAACCGTTCCACCGCGCCGACAACGCCGCGATGAGAATCACCGGCGGCGGTCTTGACACGGCCGCGGACGATCTTGAGAAGGCGGACGGCGGCGGGAAGACGGGCATCCTCTTGATCGAATGAACGTGAGGAGGTCGGGGGCTCGGTTCGACAGTGCCGGACAAAATCTGCGGACGGATGTTCCAGTGTTAAAATCGGGCTGAACCGTGAACGGCTTCACAGACGCCGGCGAACCATGTCAATCAGGGAGTTGGGAAACATGAAGAAAAACCATAAACCGGCCGCGAAATCCGCGCTGGCAGCCGCAGCAATGCTGACTTGCGGATCGGCGATGGCCGAGACGCAACTCGATTTCTGGAGCTGGCGCCAGGAAGATGTCCAAGCTTATAATGAAATCATCGCCGAATTCGAAAAGACGCATCCGGATATTTCGGTCACCTACACGGCGCATGTGGCGACGAACTACAACACGATTTTGACCACCGCGCTCGCCGGCGGCGCAGGTCCGGACATCATACATACCCGCTCTTACGGTTCGTTTGAAGGCGTGGCTGCGCCCGGCTATCTTGAAGCGCTTGGAAGTCAGGTCGATCTATCCGGCTTCTCGGCGGACGAATTGCGCGGCGTCACGCTGCGGGCCGACGGAAAGATCTATGCCGTGCCGATGGCCTCGCAAACGGTTCTGGTCTACTACAATGCCGACATCCTGGCGGCCAACAACATCGAACCGCCGGCGACTTGGGATGAATTCAAGGCCGCGGCCGCCGCGCTGAAGAACGCCGGCGTCATACCACTCGCCAACGGAACCAAGGACGGCTGGACCGTTGAAGTGATGTCCGGCGCTTTCATGCCGAACTTCTACGGCGCGGATTTTTTTGGCGAAGTGACCGCCGGATCGACCGATTTCGAGGATGCCCGCTACGTCGCCGCCTTGGAAAAGATGGGCGAACTTCGTGACTTCATGCCGCAGGGATACGAAGGCGTCGACTACGCCACGATGCAGCAACTTTTCACTTCGGGAGCGGCGGCTTTCTTCGTCGGCGGTTCCTGGGAAATCCCGGGCTTCCGCAAAGCCGGCGTCAATTTCGATATCATGCCCGGTCCGGCAGCCGAAACCGGCGGCCCTCGGATGGTCGCCACATTTCTTGACGGCGGCTATGCCGTGAACTCCAGTTCCGCCGACAAGGACGCGGCGCTTGAGTTCATCCGCTTTCTGGCCACGCCGGAATTCGGCCAGATGCTGACCGACAAGCTGGCGAATGTGGCCGCGGTCGCGGGCGTTGTTTCGTCTGATTCAATGCTGGCCAAGATCACGGACTTCCACGCCGAAGCGACGCCTTACATCATGCTGGTGGCCTTTCGCTTCAAAAAACCCACGGGTTCGACGCTTCTGCAGAACGGCTTGCAGGAGATACTGGCAGGCTCCAAGACGCCGGCCGAGGTCGCCCGGGAGATTTCAGACGGCATAAAGGCGTCTGAATGATTTAACCCTCCGAGAAAGGCGGGGCGGGCCGTGTCCGCCCCTCATCTTGGAAGGCGTCGCGTTTCGGAGACGGCCAAGGGGCGGACTCATCTCGGCTTAGAGGGAAAGGTGATGGCTGGAATAGAAATGCGCCGGGTGAAAAAACGCTTCGGTGACGTAGAAGTCATTCCGGGCGTGGATCTGAGCATCAAGGACAATGAGTTCGTCGTGTTCGTCGGGCCGTCCGGCTGCGGGAAGTCAACCCTGTTGCGGCTGCTGGCGGGACTTGAGGATCTGACGGACGGCAGCATCGAAATCGACGGCGAGCGCGTTGACCATTTGCCGCCCTCCAAACGCGGGCTGGCGATGGTGTTTCAGACCTACGCGCTCTATCCGCATATGACAGTCTACCAGAATATGTCCTACGCGCTGAAGGTGGCGAAAGCGCCGAAGGAAGAAATCGACCGCAAGGTGCATCACGCGGCGGAAATCCTGCAACTTTCGGAGTATCTCGACCGCAAACCCAAAGCGCTTTCGGGCGGCCAGCGGCAGCGTGTCGCGATCGGCCGCGCCATCGTGCGCAATCCCAAAGTGTTTCTGTTCGACGAACCCCTCTCGAACCTTGACGCCAAACTCCGTGTGCAGATGCGCATCGAGATCACCAAGCTGCACCAGCGTCTTGACGCGACGATGATTTACGTGACCCATGATCAGGTCGAGGCCATGACCATGGCTGACAAGATCGTCGTGCTGCGTGACGGAATCATCGAACAGGTCGGAGCGCCGCTCGACCTCTACAACGGACCCGACAACGTCTTCATCGCCGGTTTCATCGGTTCGCCCGCCATGAACTTCTTCGACGGCAAGGTTACGGACGTGAATGATGCGAGCGTGACCTTGAGCCTCGACGACAATCAGGGCGACGTGCCGTTCGTCTGCGCCGACCCCGGGCAGCTTTCGACGGGCGACTCAGTGCAGCTCGGTGTCCGGCCAGAGCATTTCGTCCTCAACGGCGAACGCGACGGCGAACTGAGCGGCAAGGTTTACGCCGTCGAACGTCTCGGCGGGGAAACCTATTTTTACATGACTTCGGAAACCGGGCGGGACGTCACGGTCCGCTCTCCGGGAGACAAAGAGGTGCGTTCCGGCGAGACCATGAGAATCGGTTTCGTCACCCGGCGCAGCCATTTGTTCGGCCCCGGCGGCACGGTTGTCAGGCAGAGAGCCGGATATTGACAGTAAGCGACACCGAGTACAGGCGCGCCATAGCCCGGCGCGACCGCAACCGGATTTTATGGCTGGCGTTTCTGCTGATCCCCCCGGCGTCAATTCTGTTCATTTTCGTGTTTTTGCCGATGGCATCGGCACTCTGGTACAGCGTGTATGACTGGAACGGCCTCGTACGGGGCGATTTCGTCGGGCTGGAAAACTTCCGCGACGTTTTGTTCGATCCGAATCGCAACTGGTTCCTGTTCAACGCCTTCAAAAATAACGTGATCGTCTTTGTCTCGATAATGATCGTGCAAAACGGCCTTGCGCTGGTCATCGCCCTGTTGCTGGCGCGCGAACCCAAGGGCGGACGTTTCTATCAGGTCGTGTTCTTCCTGCCGGTGATCTTGTCCACGGTCATCATCGGCTTCCAGTGGAAAATGTTCCTCAACCCGGTATTCGGGCTGGTGAACAAGGGCCTGACCGCGATCGGTCTGAGCGACTGGGCTCTTCCTTGGCTGGGTCTGCCTGAAACCGCGTTGCCTTCATTGCTGCTGGTCAACGTATGGGCCTGGATAGGTTTCCCGGCGCTTGTTTTTCTGGCCGCCATCCACCGGATTCCCAAGGATTTCATCGAGGCAGCGCGTCTGGACGGCGCCAGCGAATGGCGCATCGCGCGCGACATCATCTGGCCGCTTATGGCGCCCGCCGTGACCATCATCGTGGTTCTGACCTTCATCGGATCATTCAACTGGTTTGAACTGCCTTTCATCATGTCCGGCCTCGAAGGCTCGCCGGCTTATTCGACCGATATGCTGGGACTGTTGTTCTACCGCACCGCATTCGGTTCAATCAGCGGAGGGGGAACCGGGTTCGGCGCGGGTTCGGCGCTGGCGGTACTGATCTTCCTGTTCATTTTCACCGTGTCAATCATCGCGACGAAAATTCTCACCGCCCGCGAAGTCGAGATGAGCTGAGGAGAGGGAAAATAAAACACGCCCGTACAAACTCGGCTGAAGCCTGGCTGATGCAGATATTTCTCGGCGCCGGCGCATTCATCATGCTTTATCCGATTTTGATGATGGTGCTGTCAGGGTTCAAAACCAATGCCGAGATTTTTTCTTCGCCCTTCGCTCTGCCGCAGAGCTTAAATCTGGAAAATTTCCGGATTATCTGGACCGAAACCGATGTGCCGAGATACTTCCTGAATTCGGTCATCGTGACGGCTCTGTCGGTGGCGCTTCTGTTAGTAACCGGAACGATGGCGGCATATGCCATTTCCCGCTACCGGTTCCGCGGTTCGATCATGGTGCTGCTGTTTTTCCTTTCAGGGCTGATGCTGCCGCTGAGGCTGGCGATCATTCCGTTGTTCATTCAGCTCAAGCATCTCGGGCTCCTGGATAATCTGCTGGGGCTGATCTGCATTTACACGGCGATGAGCCTGCCGGCGACGGTGTTCATCCTTACAGGCTTCCTGCGCTCCCTTCCCCGGGATCTTGAGGATTGCGCGCGGGTCGACGGAGCCAGTGAACTCAGGATCATGGTGCAGATAATGGTGCCGATGATTTCGCCTGCGCTGGTGATCGCCGGGATATACAACGCCGTTCCGATCTGGAACGACTTCTTCTTCCCGCTGGTTTTCATCCAGAGCCCGGAGTGGAAAACGCTGGCACAGGGTCTGACGGCGTTCTTCGGCGAGTACAGTATTAACTACAGCGTTCTCTATGCCGGTTTGACGCTCGCGGCATTGCCTGTTATAATTGTGTTCGTCATCCAGTCGCGCCGGTTTATCGCCGGCATGACGGCTGGAGCGATCAAATAGGGGGACGCCCTGAAACAAAAAATCCCGGAAGGGGAGATTCCTTGAATCCGTCCGGGATGATCCAGCAGATGTCCGGAAAGCGTGTCTTCCGGAGTTTTGCGTCATCCGGGCGTATGCCATGCAGCGCGGTCACATCCCGGGTGCGGGCCGGTCATCATCATCGGGTTCCGCCGACTGGGTCGGCGCGATGTCGTTCTCCGGCGGCGGCCGGCGGCACCGCATGACAGCGGCGATAAAACCGTCCAGGCCGGAACGCTTCTCTTCGGATTTCCCCGCCAGACATTCGGACTCCGCTATTGCGGCGTCCTCCCGCACCGCCGGCCAGCGGTCCTGAACCCGGCCGATCGGAAGCAACGCGTCATAGAGGAGGCCCAGAGGCCGCAGTTCTCCGGGATCGTCCTCATCCGGATTCCAGACCAGAAAGTCGCGGATGCGCCGCGCCGGGCATTCCGCGCCGGGGACGAAGCCGGCCTCAGCCACGACGAACAGTTCGCTGGCCCGCTTCATCCCCGGCCGGTTTATCAGCCGTCCTTCACGGACCAAGCGGGCCGCTGTCTCTTCGCCGTCCTTCCGCGCCGCCGGCGCCTCGGCGGCAGGATCAATGCCGAGACGCTTCAGCACATGTTCGGCCAGCCGCGGGGCGGCGAGTCTAAGCTCTCCGTCCTCCTCAGCAACCAAAATGCCCTGCCGACGCAATATCCTCAGGTGGCTGGCAGCTTTATTGCCGGCGCCCGCCATCGCCCGGGTCAGGGCCTCGGGCGCCGCCGTCCCCTCCGAATTAAGAAGCCGCGCCGCCGCCGCCAGCGACAGACCGACAGCAGCCTCAGGGGTGCAGGACAGCGCCGCCGCTTCGACGACATGCCCGGCGAGGCTCGGAATGCCGTATTCCCATTCCCCGGGTTCCGCCTCCCAGATGAATCCGGTGTGCAGCAGCAAACGCCGCGCCGCGGCCCTGTCGCCGTCGCCGCCGGCGGCGATCCTGTCGGCTGTCCAATTGAAATTAAGCGCGGTCGGGCGGCGGCTCTTTCCGATTTCCAGCGCCGTCTCGGCAGCCGGGATCAGAATGCCGGAGCTGAACATCTCGGCCGTCCGCCTGCGATAGAGTCTCTGCCGCGCCTCATCAGCCGCCGCCGCGGCGGCCTCTACCTGCGGCAGGCCGATGCGGGCAACGCCGGATTCGGCGACCGTGTTCCAGAGCGCTTCTCCCCACAGCTGGATAAAGTAAGGGTAGCCCTGCGCTTCGTCGAGGACGGCGGACAGGGCCCGGTCCTCGAAACATACCCTCTCCCCGAAGGGCTCGGTCAGCGCCCGGGCGGCATCCTCCTGGACCAGCCGGCCGACCGACCGTCCCATGATCCGTTCGGTGAAAGTCGAACCGGAAAGGCTGAGAATCATCTCCAGATCCGGCGTGCCGGCGATCACCAGCTGAACAGGGCGTTCCATCGTCACCGTCTGGAGGGCGTCATACCAAAGCCTGGCGGTTTCCACCGGCATGTCGTGGGCTTCGTCGACCAGCACGAGCAGCCGCCGGCGGCGGCGGACGAGCGCATCAAGATGCCGGGCGACGATCGCCGCCGCCCTGTCCGCCGGGACGCCGCCGCCGATGTCGGCGGAAACGGACAGCCCGGGAATCCCGTCGATGCCGGCTCCTACGCGCAGGTCGCCCTTGCCAAGGCCGAACAGGCCCCCCTTCAGCCACCGCAGCACGCCGACAAGCATGTCGAGGCTGTCAAAAGCCTGCTTGGGAAGGAAAACGGACTCAACCCCCCTTTCCCCGGCCTGTTTGCTCATCCAAGCCAGCAGGGCCGTCTTGCCGCAGCCGCGCGGGCCCATGAGCTGAAGCGCGGTCGGATTTAGATTCCCGGCGGCCAGATCCGCGAGCCGCCCGTGGAACTCGCTCTTCAGCGCCCCGCGCCCGGCCAGCACCGGTGGAATAACGCCGTAACCGGGGCGGAAAGGATTCCGGTTCATACCGCGCACCGCCATCTTCTTCTCCTGCTGAAAACCGGAGCCGCGGCGATGCCGGCCTGAATTCCGATCGCGTATGCCATGTGAGACAATGCCGGATTTTCACGGCGCCGGCCTTTGTGAAAAGCTTCCGGTTTCTGAGAGTATCGTCCCCATATGAAAAATCCAAGTGTTTTTGCAACCCGCCCATGCGGCTCTGAAGGGGATTACAAAGATAACTTGACGCAAACTTGGAATCCCGACAGCGCCATGGGATGCATGGTGTTATCCTCGTGAGACCGATACTGGACCCGGCCCGCGACCTCGCGGGCGCTACGCCGGAGAAACTGGCGAAGGCGTTGTTTCGCCCGACGAAGCCGCTGCGCACCGGAGCCGGAGGAAAGACCGTTGTCGGCGACCAAGTCGCGGCAGAGGAGCCGGGCGACGGTGTCCCGCATCCAGGCGAGGGTTCCTGAGCCGCCGATGTCATGCTTGCCCGCGAACTCATGGACATGCCGCCGAAGATGCTTCGGGCTCATCTTGCGGAAGGTGCCGTTATGGGCGCGCTTGAGCATCGAACAGAAGCTTTTCATACCGTTGGTATGCGCCTGCCCGCGCACATACTCGTTGATCGAGTGATTGACGGCCTCGCAGGCGAACTCCGGCATGCCGGTAGTGGAGCGGGAGCAGCAGTCGGAACCCGGCTTCGCTGAGGCCCGCCGTCTGCATCCGGCTGTTGAGTCGGCGATCAACCATCTTGAGCATCGCGGTCTCGAAAGGGTGCGGAGCCATGGCCGCGACGGCTTCACCCGCACCGTAGCCTCAGCGGATTTCTCCCGGACATCTCAACCCGGGAGCAGTCAACCGTGCTCCGGCGGTCCGCCAGTTCGGCGCTGACAATTAATTTCCGCCGCCCGGCATGCCTTGGAAGCCCGGATCCGCCGCCGGATGGCGGGTCGACCGAGCAGAGCCGCTGCCGGACGCCGCTGAAAAAAGGGTTTTCTGGCAGTCACGCGTTATTTGAAAAACTGCGAACAGGGCGGCGCAAGCCGCAAACCATCAAGAAAGTCGAGGATTCCTGCAAGGAGATGCACGAGCAGCTGGGCTGCATCCGGGAGCGCCTTGCCCGCCTCGAGGGTGTCATCGACATCGTCCGCACCGGCATGCAGATTCCCAAGCCGGATCCGGCCGGCCAAGCCCTGACAGCGATTCCTGATCGGCAATCATGAGCTGGACGGCTCGGGGATATGTACCCGCCGCCGGCACTGCGCAAGCTGGGCCGTGAGTTTCAGAAATCAGCTTGCCCTGCATCAGGCTTTCGCCCGCCAAGGCCTGAACGGGAGCGGCGCTGCGCCGCCTTGGGTGCGGCTGTCTGCCCGGCACGGCTGGCGCACTCTGGTCAGCCGTCATTGCCTCGCAGCCGACTCTGGATCAGCCGGCAAAGAGCTTCTGCATCGCGTTCAGCCAAAGTGGGGCGGCCAGCAACAGGGCGCCGCCGCCTACCGTCATTATCCACTTCATATGAGTTTCAAGCTGCCCGATCCGCGCATCAAGACCGACCTTAATTTCCGCAAGGTCAGCCTTAGTCGCGACTCCGCCCGTGACTCCCGTCCGCACGATGTCGGTTATCGCTTCGGATTGCTCCGCGCTGAAACCCTTGGCCTTGAGCTTTTCAATCTCGGCGTGCGTGTCAAAGAGTATGTCGGTCATGGTGTCTGTTCTCTTTTCCAATCCGGAATCTACGGATTACGCGGGCAGATTCAAAGCACTGACAAGACCCCATGTATATCGCTCAGAGCTTCCGGAATCCAGATTCCTCACTCACAGCATATGAAACCACCTCGCAGACGGGAATGGGGACAGAACCTGCAGCTTCTGCTGTCAACACAAACCGCCTTGAACCATTCGACCGACCCGGCCGAAAAATGTCGAAGTCCGATTCTCATGTCATGAAAAACAGCAGGCGCCGCAGGAGTTAAGTATGAAATATTGATAGGTGCGGAACGCCCCTCGCCGGGGCGGTGTCGGAGGGGGATTTACCGCGGCAGGCCGCCGACATCCCGCCGGTCATGCTCGATCCCTGCCTTGGCCGAACGCCGCCCGGAGGTCGAGCGAGACCGGGCCGGAGGGGGGAGATTCGGGGCGGCCGGAGTTAACCGTCCGTGTTGCAGACGATGATCCACGAAGACTGGAATGAAACATCTCGCTGCGGAAACAGCATGCCTCCGTGCAGCGGACGCTTGAACAGGCTCAGCGGCCGGCTGATGCCGACAAGGCCGAGCGCCTGATGCGCAATCCGGTCCGGTGGTTCGAACAGGAGGCTACGGATGTCTCCCGGTCGATACTTGAAGGTTTGGATGGAATCCTGACCGTCGCCGGGCTCGGTTTGCCGCTCGAACTGCGGAGGTCGCCAGCGGGCACGGACGTCACCGAGTCGATGGACAGCACGGTCCGGCAGGTCTGCCGCAACGCGAAGCGCTGGAGAAATGCCGGGACCTGCGATAGCCACCGGCATGCCGGGCCGAGAAATGCTTCCGCCGCATTAAGGCCTGCAGGCAGCCACCTGTTTTCAAACATCGCTGAAAGGACCGCCTTGGCTGGCTCAAGGACGCCGCGTAAATGTTCAACAGGCAGCGCCGCTCATGCGAGGTTCAAAATCCATCGGGACATCCCCCGAAAAGCTCCGCCCGCGCAGCGGTCCGGCAGCGCAACGGCAAGTCCGCGCCGGTCAGGCCGCGGCACGGCCTCCGATCCTATCCGATGGCATCGAGCCGCCGCGCCTGACGTGCCATCAGCCGGTCGACTTCGGCTACGGCCTCGGCGGAAAGCCCGCGTCCCGGACGACGGATCATCGCGGATGCGATCACGCCTCGCTTGGCGAGCACATGCTTGCGTACCGCGAGTCCGACACCGGGCTGCTGTTCATAGCGGATCAGCGGCAGATAAGCGTCGAAGATGTCCCGGGCCCGTTCCCAATCACCTTGCGCTGCAAGAGTTGTCATAGCCGCCATCATCTCGGGATAACCGAAGCCGGTCATTGCGCCGTCGGCGCCGCGCGCCAGTTCCTCGGGCAGAAAGACGCCGCCATTGCCGCACAAGATCGAAATCCGGCGCTGTCCCCGGCTTTCCGCGTTCCGGATCGCGGTGATTTTCGCCAGGCCCGGCCAGTCTTCGTGTTTCAGCATCACCATTTCGGGGATGTCCGCAACGATCCGGCCGATGACCTCCGGCGCGATATGGACATTCGTGGCCAGCGGGAAATCCTGCAGCACGATCGGCACACCGTCGCCCAGGGCCTGCGCGACATCGTGATAATACGCGACGATCTGGCCGTCGGTCTTCAGCGTCACCGGCGGGGCAACCATGATCCCGGCGGCGCCCAGATCCATCACCGCCTTTCCAAGCTCGCCGATCGCGGCCAGGCCCGGCGCCGAACACCCCACGATCACCGGCCGGTTCCCGGCACGGGTAATCGCGCGGGCAGCAACTTCGTGGGATTCGGCCATGGTGAGTTTCGGAGCTTCGCCCATCATCCCCAGTATCGTGATTCCGTCCGCGCCCTTGTCGAAATAGAAATCGGCAGCGCGGTCCAAACTTTCGAGATCTATCGCACCGCCATCGGTGAAAGGCGTCGCCGAAATAACGAAAACACCTTTTGTGCTGGCATCAAGCAGCGGCATCGCAGTTCGTCTCCAATTCGTTCTCAGCGTCGGAAAAGCTCGGCAGGCAGGCGGCTGAACAATTCGACCGGACCGCTTTCGCGGATCGCGAATGTCTGACCGATACCCGCCATGACCCCGGTTCGCGTATCCGGGATCATAATGTGTACGAAGAACACCATGCCCGGCTCCAGAATCAAGGGATTTCCAGTGTAGATCATCGGCGGCACGTCCATCCAAGTGGGTTTGAACGTGCAGCCCAGTGCGTAGCCGCAGGCCGCAAAACGTTCGGAAGCGAAACCGGCCGCGTCCAGCACGCTGCGGTGGATGTCGTCCAGCGTGCCGAGCTCGGCGCCGGGTCGGGCGGCGTCCCTGATCTGATAAAGCGCATCAGCCGCGACGGCCATCATATCGGCTTGCCGCGGATCAGGTTCGCCTACGGCCGCGGTGGATTCGATACAGACGTGATAACGGCAATAGGAACCGGCCAGTTCAATCAGGACCTGATCGTTTTTGTCGATCCGCCGCGGCCCGCCGATACCGCGCCCGAAGAGCGCGCGCGGACCGGTGTTGACCAGCGGGCCGCTGGCGGGAATCTCGCCCCCGCCGTTCAGCATCGCGGTCAGGGCCGCTGCGCTCAATTCGCTTTCGGTGACCCCGGGGCCGCTGGCTTCGACCGCGGCCAGAACCGCCGCGTCGGCCAAACGCCCGGCCCGGCGCACCATCTCGAGTTCAGCCTCGGATTTCACCAGCCGCTGGCAGCGTACGATGTCTGAGGCATCGTCCAAGGCGCAAAAGCCGCGCAACGCGGCCTCGACCAGACGGCCATTGGCAGCCGTCAGTCCGTAGGTCGCGAACTCGACGCCTGCGCGCCCGCCTTGCAAACCAAGCTCCTGCAGGATCGCCCGAAGATATTCCGCCGGATCGGCGTCCTCGGAGTTCAGCCAGATCCGGATATCGTCGTAGAGCGAGGCGGCTTCGGCCTGCCGCAGATCCGGCCGCCGGGTCAGCAGCACGGTCGGACGCTCGTCGGCGGTGATCACCCCGGCCTGAAAGAAGACGAAGCCGGAAGTGTCGTAGCCGGTGAGGTAATAGTGACTCTCCTGCGCGAAGACCAGCAATGCGTCGAGCCCCCTGCGGTTCAGTTCCGCCCGTGTCGCAGCCAGCCGGGCGGCATGCTCCTCGGGCGGAAAGCGCAGCGACACGACGCGGCCGCCCGCGGTTTTTGCCTCGACTTCCTGAAACGCCGCGCCGGTCATTGCAGATCACAGATGTCGCATATGGTCATCAGATAGATTCGCACCATGTCGAGGTACTCGGGGATATCGACCCGTTCGTCCGGCATGGTGTTGTAGCGCCCCCCTGGCCCGCAAACGACACCCTCCATGCCGCCGTGGGCATAAAGATGCCCGGCATCGGTGCCGTAGAATCCGGGCGGCGTGATGGCGCCCGTTGGCTGGGGTTCGCCGCGCACGGCCTCGTAGGCGGCGTTCAGCGCCGTGACGATGCGGGCGTCCTTGGGCACTTCGAAGGCGGGCATGCTGGAACGGCCTTCGCGGGCCTCGATCCGCACCTCGGCTTTCAACCCCGGCCAGTCGAGCTGAAACCCGTCCAGAACGCGCCGCAGATCGGCCAGAGCGTTGGCCCGCGACTGACCCGGCCCGATCCGTCCGGAGCCGGTCATGCGCACGAAATCGGCGACTTGGGGCGGGCGCCATTCCTCGAGATTCCGGCCCAGAGCTCCGTGTATCGTGCCCACGTGGACGCGGTTTATGCTGCGGTGCTCGTCTGTCGGCGCATCCGAAAAGGTCATATCGGTCAGCCGCGGGATCAGGCCGCAGGCCGCGCGGATCGCGTCCACCGCTTCCTCGCGCTTAGACATATGCCGGGTGATGCCGGTCAGTTCAATCGTGAAGACGAAGGCATCGGCATGCATGGTCAGCGCCTGCAAATCGGTGGGTTCCGAGTTGATGAAATAATCCGCCCGGGTGCCCGCCTGAACCGCGGCATAAGTGCCGACGCCGCCCTGCAATTCACCCACCACGTAAGTGAGGATCACATCGCCTTTGAGCCGCCTGCCGTTCTCGATCAGCGTCCGTACGGCGCAGAGCGAAGCGGCGTCGCCCGCTTTCATGTTCGACACGCCGATCCCGTAGATGAACTTGTCGTCGACCAGACCGCCCCAAGGGTCGACCGTCCAGCCCTCGCTTACCGGGTTGGTGTCGAGATGCCCGTTGAACAACAGGCTTTTGCCGCCGCCCGTGCCCCGCCAGACGCCGATGGCGTTGAAACGGTCGTCCTCGACGGGCTGAAGACGGGCCTCGAGCCCCATCTCGGACATGATCTCGACCATGCGCGCGGCCAGCACACGTTCACCTTCAGTCTCGGAGTGGCTCTTATACCGGACCATCTCGGCGAGCGTATCAAGACAGGCCTGTTCATCAATGGCGCGGGCAAGGGAAAGCGCATCCGTCATCTGACGATCTCCATTTCAGACGGCTTGACCGGCGGGCGGCGGAACGGCCTCCAGCAAGGCGCGGGTATAGGGGTTTCGGTCAGGGTTTTCTGCATCGTCCCGATGGAAGCTGTCCACCAGTCTGCCGTGCTGCATGACGCATATCCGATGCGCAAGCTGACGGACAAGATTCAGGTCATGGGTGATGAACAGGCACGCAGTGCCGGTCTGCCGCTGCAGGCTCACCAAGAGGTCGGCGACCGAGGCCTGCACCGACACATCCAGCGAGGCGGTGACCTCGTCGCAAATCACAAGCTCGGGTTCGGCGGCGAAGGCCCGTGCGATCGCGACACGCTGCTTTTCGCCGCCCGAAAGCTGGTGCGGGAATCGGTCGGCGAACTCTCTCGGCAGACGGACCTGCTCCAGCAGCTCCGCGACACGCTCCGCGCGCTGTTCCGGCGGCACGATGTCGTAGAGCTTCAAAGGACGAGAGAGGATTTCCCGCACGCGCTGCCGCGGATTAAGCGAGGCGTCGGGGTGCTGAAACACGATCTGCACGGCGCGGCGGTATGCGCGGTCGATCTCGGCCAGCCTTGCATAGCTTCGGTCACCGAAACGGACGGTCCCGTCGAAATCCTGCAAACCCGACAGGACCTTCGCCATGGTGGATTTGCCCGAACCGGATTCCCCGACCAAGCCCACGAGTTCGCCTTTGCGGACTCCGATCCCGACATCCTGCGCCCCGAGATGGGTGGGTTTGGGAGCCAAGAGCCGCCCGACACGAGACTGGCGTCCGTATTCGACGGTAATGCGCTCCGCCGACATCAGCGCGGGGATACCGAGCGGCGGTTCCGGAACCCCGAGCCACTGCTTCGGGTCAGGGACCGCGCCGAGCAGGGCCTTGGTGTAGGCATTCCGGGGTGTCTGAAAGACTTCGGCGCGCGGCCCGCTCTCGACGATCTCTCCCGAATTTATGACCGATACGCTGTCAGCCACACGGGACACCAGGCCCAGATCATGCGAGATATAAAGCGCCGAAATCGATGTCTCGTCCTGAAGCTGATTGAACAACTCCAGAATCTGCCGCGCCGTGATGATATCCAGCGCCGTGGTCGGCTCGTCGAAAACGATGAGTTCGGGGTCGCAGGCGAAGGCGGTGGCGATGACCACCCTTTGCTTCTCGCCGCCCGACGCCTCGTGCGGGTATCGGTGCAGCATCTCTCCGGGCTTCGTGATGCCGGTCCGGGCCAGCGCGGCCTCGCTTTCCTCCAGCGCCTCCCGCTGAGTCAAACCGCGATGCCGGATCAGAACTTCCGAGAGTTGCTCGCCCAGCCGCATCGCGGGATTCAACGAAGTGGACGGATCCTGAAAGACCATGCTGATCCGCCGCCCCCTGATTTCCAGGATTTGCGGCAGAGTCAGGTCACGGAGGCTCTCCCCCGACAGCAACAGCCTGCCATCGTTCTCGACCGCGTTTTCCGGAAGATAGCGCAGGATCGCCCAGGCCAGTGACGACTTGCCGGAACCCGACTCTCCCACCAACCCGTGTGTCTGGCCTTGCGCCACGCGCAGGTCGATGTTTTCCAGAGCGCGGAGCGGACCGGACGGAGTGGTGTAACTCAGCGTATAGCCGGAGACTTCCAGGGCGGGCGTATCCGCGCCGGAACGCTGTGCGTCGCCGCCCGCCACCTCAGCGGCTTCGCCTTGGGTCCAGGCTGTCGCGCAGCGCGTCGCCGAACAGGTTGAAGCCCATGGCCGCCATGGCAATCGCGACGCCGGGCACGGCCACGGTCCAGGCGTTTCTGAACATGAACTGCCGCGCTTCGGCGACCATCAGGCCCCATTCGGTCGAGGGCGGCTGCGCGCCGAGACCAAGAAAGCCCAACGTGGCGCCGATCATGATGGCGAATGCGATACGGATCGTGGATTCGACTACGATCGGACCGACGGCGTTGGGCAGCACCTCGCGCAGGACGATGTAATGCGATGGCTCGCCCCGCGCGACGGCGGCGAGCACATATTCCCGGGTCCGGATCGACAGCACCGAACTGCGAGCGATCCGCGCCATGCCCGGAGTAAAGGCGATAGCGACCGCGAGCATCGCTTGCCCCATTCCGCCGCCGAGAAAGGTGACGATAAGCAGTGTGAACAGCAGTTCAGGCACCGCCAGCAAGCCGTCGAGGATGCGCATGATCACGCTGTCGATCCACCCGCCCGCGGTTCCGGCGATCACGCCGATCACGCTGCCCGCGCCGACGCCCAGACATGTGGAGCCGAGACCGAAAAAGACCGTCGACGGCGCGCCGTTCAACAGCCTCGACAGCAGATCGCGGCCGAATTGGTCAGTGCCGAGCCAGTGTGCGGCGGACGGACCCTGGAGCCGGTCGGCGGGATGGAACGCCTGCGGATCGTAGGGCGCCAGGAAGGGCCCGAGGACAGCGGCCCCCATGACCAGCGCCAAAAGACCGAGCCCGGTCATGCCCGCCGCGGTCCGGAAGGCTCTAGGCATACCGCACCCGCGGGTCGAGAAGGGCGATCACGATATCGGAAAGCAGGTTCGACAGCGCGTAGACTGTCGCCAGCAACAATGTGATGACCTGGATCACCGGAAGATCGCGGTTTTCCAGCGCGTAGATGAGCAGACGCCCGAGACCGGGCCAGGCGAAGATCTCTTCAACCACGATGATCCCGCCCAAGAGATACCCGATATCGAGCGAAATGACCGCTACCGCGGGCGCCAGCGAGTTGGGAAGCGCATGGCGGCGGATCACGCGGCGTTCGCGCAACCCCTTCAGCCGCGCCGCGCGGATGTAGTCGCTGGACAGAACCTCGGACATCTCCGACCTGACCTGACGCGAGATATGCGCGGTCAGGATCAGGCCGAGCGTCGCTGCCGGCAAAACCACATGCGACGCGAAACCGCCCAGGCTCTCGCCCGCGGCGACAAATCCGCCTGCGGGCAAAAGCCCCAGCGCCGGCCCCGCAAGGAAGATCAAAAGCAGCGTCGCGGTCACGAATTCCGGCATCGACGCGCCGATATAGGAAAAAACGCCGATGATGAGGTCAGCCACGGTCCCGCGTTTGACCGCGGCCAGAACGCCCAGCGGGATGGCGATGACCGTGACCGATATAAGCGCGGTCACGGCCAGCGAGGCGGAATTCCAGAACGCATCGCCAACCACGTCGGCCACGGGCAATGACAGGCGCAGCGATTGGCCGAAATCGCCCTGCAGCACGCCGCCGACCCAATCGAAATACTGAACGAACCAAGGCCGGTCGAGGCCAAGCCTGCGTTCCAGCGCAGCAACGGCCTCTTCCGTCCCGTACTCGCCCAGGATCATCACGGCGGCGTTTCCCGGCAGGATCATCGTGATCGCGAAGACCGCGAACGTCACGACGAAAAGAACCAGGATTACCGCCAGAAGACGCCGGACGAGGTAGCCAAGTGTCACGCTGTCACTCGTCGAGCCAGACGTTTTCCAAATAGAAGTACCGGTTGATCGGGTTGATCGTGTAGCCCTTGACGTTGTCCTTGCTGGCCGTCAGCACATCTTCGAAGAACGGGATGATATAAGGCAGTTCGGCGAGAATCAGTTCCTGAGCCTTGGCATAGGCATCGGCGCGCTCCGACTCGATCGTTGTCGACCGGCCCGCCTGCACCAATGCGTCGAACTCCTCGTTTGCCCAGCCGGTGTCTTCGTAGGAAGCGTTCGACGTCAGGAGCAGGTTGAAGGTGGCGTCCTCGGTCGGCTGCATGCCCCAGTAAGCCATGTAGAAGCCGCCCTTGCGCCAGACGTTGGCGAGGTAAGTGTCATGCGGCATGGTTTCGACATTGATGTCGAATCCCGCCGGCAACGCCATCTGTTTGATCGCGATCGCCACCTGCGCCCGGATCGCCGGACGGTTCGAGGCGACGAGATCGAGCTTGATCCCGTCGGGATAGCCGGCCTCGGCCAGAAGCGCTTTCGCCTTCCCGGGATCATAGGCCTTCTCGGGCGTGTCGATGCGGAACTTGAATTCGGGCGACAGGATGTTGTCGTGCGCCGCCCGGCCGAGACCCTCGAGCACGATGTCGACCAGAAGCCGGCGGTCGACCGCGTAGGCAAGCGCCTCGCGCACTTTCAGGTTGTCGAACGGCGGCTGGTCGAAACGCATCACCACGTTCACGTAGCGGCCCGAGGGAACCCGCAGCGCATTGATCCCGGGCGCGCCGCTGATGCGCTCGTAGTCGGCCTGCTGGACCAGCAGCATCGCGTCGATGTCGCCGGACAGGAAGTTCGTCGTTTCCGCCGCCAGATCCGGGAACAGGTGCATTTCCACGGCATCGAGATAGGGTTTGCCCTCAATGAAATAGTCGTCGTTTCGCACCAGCCGCGTGATCCGCGCGCTGTCGTAGCTTTCCATCTTGAAAGGGCCGGTGCCGTTCACGACGGTGTCGAGTTCCGACAAATCGCCGGCCAGCGCCTCTTCCGACAGAATCCGCGCGTTGGCGTGGGCAGTCGACGTCGGAAAATCGGCGAAGGGCGTTTTGAGGCTGAATTTCACGGTCAAATCGTCGACCGCCTCGACGCTGTCGATCATGTTCAGCACCGATGCAGCCGAAGCCGGGATGTCGGGATTCAAGATCGCCTCGTAGGTGGCGACCACGTCCGATGCGGTCGCTGGCGTCCCATCGTGAAAGGTCACCCCCTCACGAAGATGGAAAATGAATTCGGTGGCATCGGCGCTGCCCTCCCAGCTTTCGGCAAGATCGGGCATCGGCCGGCTGTCGGGTCCGATCCGTGTGAGTCCGGAATAGGCCATGTCGATCACCGGGTATTCCGCCGGTCCCGAAAGCGACAGCACGTTCAGCGTCGCGATCCGGGTGGAATGGCTGATCTTGAGCGTCCCGCCCATTTTCGGATCGCCCTGGGCGGCGCCCAGAGCGGGCACGGCCAGCGCCAGCGCCATGCCCAGAAGCGCGCTGCGGCGCGGGATATTATAATTGAATGACATTTGCGGTCCTCCTTGTTGCAGTCCGGCATCGGGCCGGACCGTTCGTTTGTCTTCGCGTCAGCGCACCACCGTCAGATCGTCCGGCAGCCCGGTCAGCACATCCGGCGGCCCTTCGGTCACCAACAGGGTATGGCCGACGCCCATCCCATAGCCCGTGTCGCTGTCTCCGATCATGACATGATAGAACAGCGTCATCCCCGGCTCGCAGACAGTTGAATTTCCCGAATAGATCATCGGCGGCACATCCATGCTGGTGGGGGAAAAGGTGCAGCCCACCGAATAGCCGGCCGCCCCGTAGCGGTGTCTTTTGAAACCGCCTTCGTCGAGCCCTTGCGCATGTATATCGAATATTTCGCCCAAGGTCGTTCCGGGACGCGCGATTTCCGTCATCCGCCGCAGCGTTTCACGGGCGACATCGTACATTCTGCGCTGCGCCGCCGGCGCCGCGCCGAACAGGACGGTCCATTCTGTCTTTACGTTGTAGCGGCGATAGGCGACCGGGTATTCCACGAGGATCTGATCCTGCGCCTCTATCCGCCGAGGTTCCGACACCCCGCGCCCGTAGACAGCGCGCGGCCCCGAATTGAAAAGCGGCGGATTGGGAGGCATATCCGCGCCGTCCCGCAGGATCGAGGTCAGGTAAGCCGCCTTGATTTCACTGTCCAGGACGCCGGGACGCGACGCCGCGATGACCGCCTCCAGGGAGCGGTCGAGGATTTCCGCGGCTTTGCGGGTATAGGCGATTTCCGCCGGCGACTTGACAAGCCGAAGCCGGCGGATCAGGTGACCGTCATCGACCAGCGCGCACCAGTCCTCCAAAGCGTTCTGCACCCGCCAGAGATTCCAGCCGGTGAGGCCGTGGGTGTTCAATTCGATCCCGACGCGCCCGCCCTTCAGGCCAAGCTCCTCCAGAATGGATTTCAGATCCACCGCCGGATCAGCGTCGTCGGCATCCCACCAGAGCCGGATATCTTCGATTATGCTGGTCCGCCGCGCTTGAATCAGATCCGGGCGGCGGGTCAGCAGAACGATCGGGCGGTCATCCGCGGTAATTACGGCGCATTGGAAAAAGACGTAGCCGCCGGTGTCGTAGCCGGTCAGCCAGAAATGGCTTTCTTGGGCGAATACCAGCATCGCGTCCAGACCGCGGCGTCTGAGTTCGGATCTGAGGCGCGCCTGCCGCGACAAGTGCTCTTCCCGCGAGAACGGCAGGGCCGTATCCGGCTCGGTCGGCATGCTTCGCGTCCTCCCCCTGATCCGCCGCCAATGCTTTTGAAAAAGTCTACAGGACAGTATACCATCCGTCAACCATATGAATACCATCGTGCGGAATAAAGGTTTGAGATTTGTCCGTTCCATCAGATAAATCCGGATCCCGGGTTTAGTCAGGCAGAAGGCCCGCCGACTTGAACATACAAGACCAGAGGCTCGCGCCGAGGGCATACCAGCAGATTCTCGACCTGATATTGTCGGGCGAGACACGGCCCGGCGAACATCTGAACGAGCGCCGGCTGGCCGGCGCGCTTGGAATGTCCCGCACTCCTGTGCGTGACGCTTTATTGATGCTGGAAGCCGAAGGGCTGATCGTCCGCCACGGGCGAATGGGTGTCCAGATCAAACAAATGCGCATTGATGAATTCCTCGACGCGCTGCAGGTCCGGGCCCTGCTGGAGCCGGCGGTTTCGCGCATGGCGGCGGGCAAGGTCGACCGGAAGGCGCTTGATGATTTGGAGCGGTCGCTGAACAACGCGCTCGATATGGCGGACGCGGCCGGGCGCGGCATGGACCGGTCACAGACCCGTTGGATCGACGATACTCTGCATGGCCTGATCTCGGATTCCGCCGGTAATTCACAACTGTCTGCCATCGTGCGCAACCTGCGCCGAAAGACCCAGATATTCGACCTGAAGAACCTCCCGGAACGCGCGGTCGCGACTTGCCGGGAACATCTGGATATCATCGCCGCGCTTCGCCTCGGTGACGGCGAAAAGGCGTCCGAGACAATGACACGGCATCTCGAACAGGTTCGGGCCAGCATCATAGCCCGGCTCAGCCGGCCATGAACGATCCTTTCCCGGTCCTCGAAACCGCGGAAATTCTGCCGGATATCGCCATGGCCGAGCGGCTGTTTTCAGAATTGCGCGACCGGACATCGGACAAACGCGGGATCACCCGCATGTCCTACGGGCCGGGTGAGGAGATCGCCCACGCCATTGTCCGCCGGGAAGCCGAGAAGCTGGGGCTGGCGGTCGAAACCGACGCGGCCTGCAACCAGTACCTTACTCTGCCGGGGCAGACCGATGCGCCGGGGATCGTCATCGGTTCGCACCTCGATTCCGTGCCGATGGGCGGGAATTTCGACGGCGCCGCGGGCGTGCTGATGGGGCTTTCGGTGCTGTCCGGACTCATGGCCGCGGGCCGGGCGCCGCCGCTGCCGATCACGGTGATGGCGATCCGAGCCGAGGAAAGCGCCTGGTTCTCCGCCTCCTACATCGGCAGCCGCGCAGCTTTCGGGAAACTGAAGGCGCAAGAGCTGGAGACTGTGAAGCGCGCGGGCGACGGCATTTCCCTCGGAGAAGCCATCGCCGCGGCGGGCGGAAGCGCCGGCGATGTCGCCTCGGGCTGCGGCCACTGGAACCCGGACGAAGTGGGATTTTTTCTGGAGCCTCACATCGAACAGGGCCCTGTTCTGGCGCTTAAGGACATACCGCTCGGGATCGTGACGGATATCCGGTGCAGCATGCGTTTCCGCCACGCGGCCTGCCGCGGCGCCTATGCGCATTCGGGAACCACGCCGCGCGAGACGCGCCGTGATGCCGTGCTCGCCGTTTCCACGCTGGTCGTAGAGCTGGACCGGCTGTGGCGCCGTTTCGAAGCGCGAGGCAAGGACCTTACAGTCACCGTCGGCGAGGTCGCGACGGATCCCGAAGAATCCTCGTTCTCCAAGGTCGCCGGCTTTGTCCGTTTCTCACTCGACATCCGCAGCAACTCACGGGCCGTGCTGGAAAGGTTCGCGGCTGAACTGGGGACTCTGAAAACCGGAATCGAAAAAGACCGGAATGTCCGTTTTGATTTCGGCCCGCGCACGTCTGCGACCCCTGCCAGTATGCACCCGGCTGTGATTGCCGGGCTGAGGCGCGCCGCCGATGAGGCTCGGCAACCTGCGCTCGAAATGCCGTGCGGCGCGGGCCACGACGCAGCCGTCTTCGCCGGTCTCGGGGTGCCGACCGGGATGCTGTTTCTTCGCAATGAGAACGGCAGCCACAACCCCCGCGAACATATGGACATGACGGACTTCAGCGCCGGCGCCGCGGTCCTGATGCGTTTCTGCCTGTCCCCGCCGGACATCGGAAATGACTGACTGCGTCATCATGCAGCCTATTGCCCGCTGTGGCGTGGAACTGCTGAAAGATGCCGGACTCTCAGTCTTCGAAGCCCCGTCACCGGACCTGACACTCCTCAAACCCCATCTGGAGACTGCCAGAGCGGTGATCACCCGCAACAGCGGGTTTTCCGACGAAGCCATGCGGATGACGCCGAATCTGGCGATCATCGCCAGCCACGGGACAGGTACGGACAGCATCGACAAGACCGCCGCCGCGCGGCGCGGCATCCGGGTGATCAGCACGCCCGGATCGAATGCGCAATCTGTCGCCGAACACACGCTGGCGCTGATGTTGGCCTGCGCCCGAGGAATTCCAGCCGCTGATCATTCCGTTCGTGCCGGTGACTGGGCGTTCCGGGAACGAAGCCGCCCGCGCGAGCTGTCCGGGCTCCGCCTCGGTCTGGTCGGCTATGGCCATGTGGCGCGGAAGTTGACGCCGCTCGCCAAGGGGCTGGGCATGACCGTCATGGCCCGATCGAAACATGCCAGCGACGCTGACCTCGCCGCAGACGGTGTTCTGCGCGCTTCAAGCCTTGAAGACCTGCTTGCGACCGCTCACGTCGTTTCGCTGCACGGTTTGCCGGACAACACTCCTGTTCTGGACAAGGAACTGCTGTCGCGTCTTCGCACGGACGCCATCCTGATCAACACCGCCCGCGGCGCGCTGATCGACGAAGCGGCCCTTGCGGGGGCCCTGCGCGGGGGCCGCATCGCGGCGGCAGGGCTGGACGTCTTTTCCAGCGAGCCGTTGCCGCATGACAGCCCGCTTATGGACTGCCCCGATCTCATTCTGACCCCTCACATGGGCGGCTCCGGCGCCGAGGCGCTGGAGCGGACGGCGCGCGAAGCGGCCCGCAAGGTCATTGAGTTCCTGGGGACAGCTTCGCCCGGTTGAGGAACAATGGCATGCAGAATGACCGCAATGCCAATGAGCCGGCGATCCGCTATTTGGGTGATACAGCCCTGTCTGTCGAATTCGGTGACCGTATCGATTCCGAATTGATTGACCGTGTCCACGGATTCGACGCCGCCTTGAATCAGCTCCGTCTCGACGGCGTCATAGAAACGGTACCGACCTATCGCGCCACGACCGTATTTTTCGATCCACTTACGGCTGACGTCAGCGAAATCGAGGCTGAGATCCGGCGGCTTGCGTCCATGCAAGGCGATGCCCGACCTCCCGGGCGGCTTTGGGTCGTTCCTGTGACCTATGGCGGAGATTTCGGAACTGATCTCAAATTCGTGGCGGCCCATGCCGGCATGACGGACGGCAACCTGATCGAGGCGCACGCGGCTCCGGAGTATCTTGTGGCGATGGCAGGCTTTCTGCCCGGTTTCAGCTATCTATCCGGGCTCGACCAGCGCCTGTTGACGCCGCGCAGATCAGAGCCGCGCGCCTGCATCCCCGCATCTTCCATTTCGATCGGCGGACAGCAAACGGCAATCGGCAGCCTCGAAGGGCCAAGCGGATGGCATGTCATCGGCCGCACCCCGGCCCGCCCGTTTCAGCCGGGGAGAACGCCTGAGTTTCTCTTCGAACCCGGCGACCGCATCAGGTTTCGGCCGGTTTCCGCGCGGGAATGGTCAGAACTCGACCGGGACGCGGCGCGCGGGGCATTGGTTGTGGAGCGGATCGACAGATGACGGCGCTTGAGATCCTGCGATGCGGTCCCGGCGCGTCGGTTCAGGATGCCGGGCGCTACGGCTATCGACGGTTCGGCGTGTCGACCGCGGGGGCGATGGACCGGCGGGCGCTGGCGCTGGCCAACGCGTTAGCGGGCAACGTGCCGGCGGCGGCGGCGGTGGAACTGCCGATGTCGGGCGCGTCGTTCCGCGTCGTCGGCGGCTTGGTTCTGGTGGCAGCCTGCGGCCCCGGCACGACTCTTGCCGCGTCCGGCCGGCCCATTCCCGAGCTCACATCGGTGCAGGCGGCTGACGGTGACATCGTCACGGTCGGTCCGCCCCGCGATGGCATGTACAGCTATCTGGCCGTCGCAGGCGGGGTCCAGACGAGGCCCGTTCTCGGAAGCCGTTCCTGCCATCACCGCTCGGGGATCGGCGGCGATGCGCTGTCGCCGGGCGCCCGGCTGCCATGCGTCGACGGTTCCGCAAATCCGCCTTTGTTCTTCACCGGCAGCATCGGATACGACAGCGGTGATGCGATCGGGATCATTCCGGGCCCGCAGGCCGACTTCTTTGACGGGGAGGCTTGGTCCCGGCTCCTTTCGGCACGTTACCGGATCAGTCCGCGGTCCGACCGGATGGGCCTGCGCCTCGGCGGCCCTGCGCTTCGGTCCGTAAAGGGGTACGATATCGTGTCCGAAGGCGTGGTTCCTGGAAGTATTCAGGTGCCCGGCGACGGCAATCCGATCGTGTTGGGGCGCGACTGCCAGACGACCGGCGGCTACCCGAAAATCGCAACGGTCATTTCGGCCGACTTGGACCGGCTGGCACAGATCCCCATCGGCCAAGACGTGCGCTTCCGCGCGGTTCCGAAAGCAGACGCGATTGATGCCGCGCTTCGTTCGGCCGGTTGGCGCAATTCGCTGAAGACAGACGTACAACCCGTCAGCGGCTCTTCAGCCGATCTGCTGTCGCACAACCTGATCGGGGGGATAACGAAGGGCGACGACCTTTAGGGGCAGATCCGGAACGCTGGGGACGCGCTTCGCGCGATGACCAAAGACACCGCGCCAGATCCGATCGGCCTTTCGCGCCGCCGCGGCCTCTGATGCGCACCTTGGAAGGCATATTTCGCGCGGCGCCATTTGCGCGCACGTCAGCGAAGATCCCGATTCAGCCGCTTTTCGCTTCCAAACGGCAATTCCGCTTTGCCGAGGCGTTCAACATATTCAATGCCGATCAGATCGAAAGACTGCCGGAGGAATACTGTATCCGGCCCAAGCCGCCCCATGATCCCGGCACCGAGGCCGATCCCGAGCTTCACGGCTTCATTTGCACGATCCGATTTTGAGATCATCTCCGCTCCCCAACCTCTATTTTGACCCGCTGGAGGATCATATCCACATGCCGCCGATCACAACCTTGTTTTGAGGCATCGGGCTGCCACGGCACCTTGGCCCATGAATGCGTCCATGCCGCCTACGGGCCAACGAGGCTGAACACGCAAAAGGTCCATGCGACCCGGGCCAACGAGGCTGAACACGCAAAAGGTCCATGCGACCCGGGGCGAATACGCTGTTAACGAACCGATCAAGACAATCGGCACGCGTTTCCTTGCGGTTCAGCTTGGCGTCGGGCCGCATTTCGACTAGATCGCGGCCTGTATCAAAGGGTGGCTGTCGGTTCTGAAATCCGAACAGGACATGATCTTCAAGGCGGCCGCCGAAGCGTAGAAAGCGGTAAGGCGGCATTGAATATCGCCTTACTATATTTTATACTGCAAGGCATGCGAAGAAATTCAAAGATGCATGAGTCAACCGTAACCAGCAGAGGTCAGACGACCTTGCCCAAGGATGTCCGGGAAGCGTTGCTTTTAGGCGCAGGGGATCGGATCAGATATATTATGTTGCCCGGTGGTGAAGTGCGGATTCTGAAAATCGGCTCCGTCCGACGGCTGAAAGGCGCGCTTGCATTAAAAGGTGAAAAAACCGTTTCGCTTGATGAGATGGAATCCGCGATTGCACGAGGGGCCGGAGAGTGATCGGTCTCGATACTAACGTGCTCGTCCGATACCTCGTCCAGGACGATGCTGAGCAGGCAAAAGCGGCAACTGATTTGATCGATGGTCTCAGCGAGCGCGAACCCGGTTATATCTGCCGTGAGGTTATCGTCGAACTAGTCTGGGTGCTTGAACGTGCCTACAAGCTGTCGCGGGCGAAAATCGTCCCGGCCATTGAAGGGCTGATTTCCAGCAGTGAAGTGATCGTTGAGGACGGCGACCGGGCATGCCTTGCGCTCGCAGGCTACGCGCAGGGAGGTTCAGGGTTTTCCGACAGGATGATCCTAGCCGCGGCGACCGACGCAGGATGCGATTCCCTCGCGACATTCGACAAAGCGCTTGCCAGCGAAAACCGCACTGAGCTGCTATCGTAAGAAAACAGGACAACAGCCCCCTGCCCTTCAATTTGCCGCTGTTTAAGAAGACCGGGTTCACTGGACATCGTCCCATGCGTTGTTGAAGTTGATTCCGGTTTTGTATTGGGGGTTATATATTTGACGGAAATCACGCGGCTGCGCTGGACTCATCGGGGAAGATGTCGGCCAACTCCAAGATGAAAATGCCTTTGCGCTTACCCGGTCCTTTCCGTGTCATTTCCGACTCCACTTCGTGATTTCTCATCAAATATAGTCAGTCACTGGCTGGTTTCCGTCAAATATATAATCCCCTTTGTATTTCTGCCATGCCTGCCGGATTTTTGGCTCTCGGGAGAGGCCGGCGCCTGCTGAGGCGGAAGCCTGAGATGCGCGCGAGGAAGACTGCGCAGGCTGCGACACTGGCATGGGACCGCTCCCGAGCGGTGGCGTTGACACAGCATCCTGCCCCGCCTCTGGCGGAGCGGTCTCGCACAACGCCCCGTTATCGCGCGATCATGACAAAATCCGGCCCGTGAGCCCTTGATTGTCACCAATCGCTGTCAAAGGCCAACGAGAAAACGATAAAATCTCAATAAATCAATATTTTAAACTCGCCGTGCGGGATTTGCACGCGTCCATTCTCAACTTGCCTCGCCCGAAAGGACTTCCCAAACCCGCTTATATCCAGTCCCTGACAGCGCCGCGCGCTCGGGCCGCACCCCTTCCCAGTCATCGGCGCCAAGTCCCTGCAGGAAGCGCCGCGCCTCTCCTACCGAATACCTGCGTTCGTCCTTTTCGTTCACCTCCCGGTATAAATTGCCCAGAGCCTTAGCCACGCTGCGCGGTGCGGAATTCATGCGCATGAGCACCGCGTCCTCGCTGCTTACACCGTGATAAATCATGGCTGGAAGAACATTGATCCGGCGTTTTTCGGCTTCTGAGAGCGTCTCGAAATCGATCCCCGACACTCGGCTGAGGGCCGAAACACCCCAAGTCCCGCTGTTGACGATGGTACGATAAATAGCTCTGCATGCGTCCGTCAGCGCGGCTGTGCCCGCTTCGTCATCTTGCTCGCGGCTGAAATACTTGCCTGCGATCGTTTCAAGACTCTTTCCGTTCACCCAGTCGTTGGTGATCTCTGAGATCCTGCTCCGTTCGAAACCGCTTCCGCCCAGTTCGACCAAATCCTGCTTGAGTTGCGGCACCCTCAACATGACACCGAACAGATCCGCCATTCTGCCTCCGTTGCCGAAGAGGCTCTCCGGCGCCCAGTCAGCAGCGGTGAGTCCGTTCTCCAAGTTTCTGATGCCACCCATTGCCGCCCGGACCCCTTCCGGCGAGAATCCAGTGGAATCCGCGAGTTCCGCGATCCCTTCGGGCATGGCGGCGAGTTTACGCGCATAGCTCTGCGTCGCATCCAGGAGAGCATCTGCCTTTCGCCTTTGCTCCGGATCGTTCCGCATCGAGGTGTATCCGTACGTCTGCCTCAGAAGCTGCTCGGAGTCGGCGAGCACAGCGTCCAGATTCTTCTTCTCCGCCCAAAGATGGGCGATGTAACAGCGAAAATCCTCCCACTGATCTTTCCAGAGCACTTCCGACAGTTGTGCCAAAGAGCCTTGGGCGGCGAGTTCGTCCAAAAGCACCACAAGACGGGATACCAGCGCGCCTGTATTCCGCCTCACAAACTCTATCATCGCATCGCGATCAGTCCCTTCGGACAGCCCAACCACGCCTACGCTGTCGTGATCAATGCGACCCGCACGACCCGCAAGATTCCAGAACTCCCTCGCCCCGATTTCCACAGAACTCGCGCTCTGCGGCACAAAACGCGAGGCCAGGAAGACCGACGACACCGGGAAGTTAATGCCTTGCGCAATCGTCGACGTCGCGCAAAGCATCCGAAGGTTGCCTGTCTCCGCAAGCCATTCCATGAGTGCCCGGACATCGTCAGACAGCCCGGTATGATGTACGCCGATGCCCTGCTCGAGCATATCGATCAGCGGGAATTCAGCACTGATTTCGGTGCGCAGAAAGTCCTGAATCAGCCTGATGTCGGACGGAACCTCGTCCATCCTCGGAAGGTTCCGCGCCGCTTCACCAGCCATCTTCCAAACCGTCGCAATTCTGTTGGCCACAGCAACGCTCATGCCGCACGCCGACATCACGGCCCCGATTGCCGCCGTTTGAAGCCCAAGCCCCTTCTGCACACCCTTCTGAAGCACCTGGCTCTTCGGCACATTGATCGGTTTCACGCCTCCCACGCGATGCGTTCCGTGAAGCGGCATGGCCTTTTCCGTCGCGGTCAGCGTCTCGAAGTCAAGGTGCCAGCCGCCGCGTTCGCTGTCATTTGCGACAGCCCGGTAGAGACCAATTATCCGCTCGTTGGGCTTCCACGGAACTGTGCCCAGGCTGATCGCATTGCCGGCATTGATGTCTTGTGCCAGCCAGCGCGCCACCGACTCCGCTTTCTCCACGTAGGGCATCAGCAGGAGGAAGTTTGCCTGCGGACAGTCTCGCTTGACTGTCGCCAGCAACAGTTCGATCCGCAGGCCCCGACCCTCTGACTCAAGGTTATGGGCTTCATCCATCACGACCAGAGCGAGAGGACGCTCCACTTTCCTGTTGCGGATCACCAGAGACAGCTTTTCCGGTGTTGCGACGAGAATGTCGAACGGCTTGTCCCTGTCGGTAAGCAACTCTTCCTCGAACGCGTCCACCTCGACGGCCGCAGTCAACTGCTCGACTCGCAGGCCGATCGGCTCGAAGTCCGTGCGCAGGCGCCGCATGATCTGTCCCGACAGCGCACGGGTCGGCGCGACATAAACCACCCATCCATAGTCGCCCTGGAACTGGTTCAAAGCCTGTAAGATGCGGAACTGCGCCAGCAATGTCTTGCCGCCCGAGGTCGGCATGTCGATCACGATCGCGGTCTTCGCCTGGTCGAGCAGCCCCTGCTCAAGCAACGCCGCGCGCTGTGGAGGCAATAGTTCGAACATCGCCCGGTGTTCCCGGTGCGTTAGAGAGCGCACGAAGTCCGTGGTTCGCGAGTTGACTGTTCGCGTCGCCCACCACAGCGAATTCGTTACCATAATGCGCGCTGTTGCGTGCAGCCATCTGAGCACCACCTCGTGTTGCGCGTCTCCTGAAGCGGCCGCCGCCCGAATTCCCGCTTCGAAGTGCTTATCCAGTGTGCCGAACGGATCGCTTGGTCCGCCTTGGATCATGTACCCTGCCAGCGTCTCCGTCGCTTTTGCCCAGTTGTAAAGCGCCGCCAACCGAAAGGCGATCGCCCGGTCTGCCGCCTCCGAGCCATTTTGCAGACGACGTTCCTCGTAAACCTTCTGGTCGTTGCGCAACCCTGCGATGATCTCGCGGATCCGATCCAGGTCGTCCCACCCCTCCTTACGAAATAGCCGGACCCAGCAAGCGAACAGCCTGTACAGGAGCCTGCGGTCCCATTCGACGTCCGAGACACTCGGTGCCCTCAATGCCACTTGCTGCTCCCGGTACCAACGCCGCAGGTCCGACCAGCGATCACCGCAATAGGCGGCCGCGGAAAGTTGAAGCACGAAGAACAGGCGATCATGGGTCTCAGGCGGGACGGGAAGGAGCCTGCGGACGCCGAAGGCACGGAACGAAGCGGCCACAGCCTGATCCCGGAGTCGCTGTTTCTCGCCCGCCGGGCGGCTCAGCTCATCAAGGCCTTCGATGGCAGCCAGCTCAAATGCCAGCGCCACCCTTTCCAGAAACGGTTCGTCCTCCGAATTCTCCTCGAACGAGAAACTGATCTGCTTGCCAACCGCCCGCCGCGCCAAACGCTGGCGGACGAGATCGCTTGCGCGCGCCAGTTCTTCCGCCCCGATGGCGGCAATGGCCCAGTGTTCGTTGAGCGCCTCCAATGCTCTGCCGGACAGACTCACCGTTCCCCTCCTGCCCGCCGCAAAACCATCTCCTCTCCGATACCGTCCAGGCTTTCCTGCGGAAGGTAAAGCGCAAGCATTTCGATACGCATGCCCTCTGGACATGCGGCTGCGAGCCTGTCGACCCGGACCCGCAAATCATCCTGATGGGGTTCCACGTCCCGAACAAGACATCCATAGAGCTGAATGTCTGATGTATTCCGCAGATACCTTCCTGCCGCTCGCTCGAAACGCGCCCGCCATGGGGCAGCCCCCGCTCGGTGACCGAGATACTTTACGAGACCGTCTCGGATGGCTTCCTGGTCGCACAGATCTTCCAGTTGCTTCTTCAATCCCTTGCGACCGTACATCGCTCCGGGCGGATAGCTCTGTTCGCTCGATGTCTTCACTTCGCCGAACGCGAGGCAATCGCCGCCGCCGTCGATCCCGAATCCGACCAAGTCCGCCCCCGGCAAGCTGGAGCTGCTTTTTCTCTCATCCCGACCGTCCGGCCAGGGGAAGCTGCATGACCGATGGTCCGTGAGGTATGTCTCCGCGATCGCTTCGCCCACCCGCCAGTCCTCAATCTTGTCAGGGTCTTCCAGAACGCGCCGCAGTCCTTCGTGGGCAAAATCCGTTTCTGCAAGGCTGGCGAGAATGTCCTCAATATATGCATTGCCTTCGTCGTCAAACAGTACGGTCGCAATCCGGTCATCCATTGCGGCGTTCAGTTCGTGGTCCGACCATTGTCGCCCGATTCCAGAACACGGAGCCTTGCCCAAACGATATACGACCTCCCCCGCACCAACCGTCACTGAGGATCTCCCGACGCGCCGGCACGCTCAGAGGCAGTTGCCTGAGACAGATGGATCACGGGCGGTTTCGGGACTGTTTTTCGCATGTCGATGAGTTGACGGCGACGCAAGAAAGCGGCGGAGGTGCTGTCGGACCCGTCGGAGGCTGACCTGCCTCCATCGACTGGTCCAAGTCGAATTGGAGTCGCTCGGTTTTCGCGGACAGTTCATCGCTTGGCGTCCAATCAGCGGATTGGCAGCTCCTCTCGAAGTGGACGGATGCTCGGGCGCTGCCGTCAAGCCGCACCACGTCTCGGCCTGTGCCGTGCCGGCAAGCGCGAGTGCGGAGTCCACCGCGAGGATGAATGCTGCGACGGCACGGCCAGCGGTCATGGCGCGGGGAACGGGAGTTCGGTCTCGCGCGCCAGATCGGCGCGGAGACTCTTCGGCGATGCGCGCCGCCGACGCTTTCAACCAATCGCATGCAAGGTGCGCGTAGCGTGCCGTGGTCTGCACCTTTCGATGACCGAGCCTCTTGCCGATCATCGGCAGGCTCTCGCTGAGTGCAAGAGCCCTGCTGGCAAAGCTGTGCCTAAGGTCATGAATGCGAACTCCTTACCTGATCCGCCCGCGCTCGAATGACCAGCTAGGCGTTGCTGAAATTGCTGAGCCGGGTGCCCGGCCTGGCTTCGGTGATCACCCCAAGGATTGTCCGTCAGGCGCAGTCTTCCGGCAAGCACGCGCTCTCGCCGCTGGTAAGAGCACCATGGAACGCGCACCTGCTTCGCATCGCGAAGTTGAATCTCGCCCGCCTCGAGTTCCACATCGGCCCAGCGCAGCGTCAGGATCTCGTTGCGCCGGCAGGCGGAATGGCCGCCACCGCGCTTGCACACATCTTGCCTTCGGAGTCAACCTTGCCCAGCACACGCCCGAGATGCCGGCTCTCCTCCTCGGAGAGGAAACGCTCGCAACTGCGCTCCTTAGTATTTCCGTATGAACTTGCATGGATTGCCGCCCTCCGGGGCAATCCCCAGTCTTCGGACATGTAAAACAGGCGCGAGAGCATGTCAACAACCTTGTTCGCTGTGACCGGTGTCTTGTGCAGGCTGTAGTGCAAAGCCGCGGGCCGCTCACGCCCGATCGCCCCGAGAGGCTCTGGACCCGGCGCAAGCAGAAGGTGTGGTCGAGCGCGTGCCGGCAATACCGGACCGTGGTCGGCTTGCAGCGCACCTCGACATACTCGCGCATATAACGCTTCGCCACCTCGGCGACCGTGGGGCCGGTCTCCACCGGGACCGCGCCGTTGGCAGGAAGCGGCTTCCTGCCGGCCTTGATGTCGGCGATGATCCGCGCCGCTTCCGTGCGCACCCGGTCGGGTGAGATCAGCCCGTGCCGTTCAACGGTAAGCCGCCGAGACCTGCCGCCCTTGCGCATCTGCACGAGGTAGACCTTCGACTCAGAGGGATAAACGCGAATGCCAAAGCCCGAGAGCTCGGAGTCCCAGTAGAGCGCCTCGCGTTCTCCCACCGGGAATGCCTCGACGGTTCGCCGCGAGATCCGTTGTGTATTCAGTGTCACCATGGTTCGCTTCCGTTCCCGGTTTTCATGGACGCTCGCCGCTACATGCCACCGTCCTGCGCCGTGGGGATGGCCGCGCCGATGCTGTCCGCGACCCGGGCTGTCGAGGCCCTGACTGACTCCCGGGCGAGATAGGCGTAGCGCACTGTGGTGTTGACCTGCTGGCGGCCGAGCAGCTCGCCGATCATCGGCAGGCCCTCGCCGAGCGCAAACACCCTGCCGGCAAAGGTATGACAGCTGCTCGAGTCCGACGGCGGCGGAAGCATCGGAATATGGATGCTTCAGCGTGTTTGCGCCGGCGAAATCGTCCAGCCTTCTTTTTCGAGACCGTCGCGCAGCGCCCTTGTCATGGCGACGGCCGCCGCGTTGTCTCCATGCACGCACACCGAATTGATTTCGACCGGCAGCCGCTTGCCGGTCACCGATTCCAGCCGCCCTTCAGCCACCATTTCCATGACGCGTCTCAGCGCAATTTCGACATCGTGGATGACGGAACCCTCGACCTTGCGGCTTGTCAGGTTGAAACTGTCGTCATAGGTCCTGTCGGCATAGATTTCTCGTATCGGCCGCAAGCCCGCGCGATCGCATGCCCGTTCGGTCGCCGTGCCCGGCATGACCATAAACGCGAGTCCGGGGTCGACGGCCCGTATGCCCCGGGCAACCGCATCGGCTAGACTGTCGTCGTCCGCACAGGCATTTCCAAGCGCGCCATGCGTCTTAACGTGTGATCCCGGATGTCCGGCCAGCGATGCCATCGCCTGAAAAGCGCCCACTTGGTAGGCGACGAGCGTCTCGATCTCGTGCGCCGTCACGCCGATTTGCGCCCGCCGCCCGAATCCGATGAGATCGCGGTATCCCGGATGGGCGCCGACGGCGACCCCCCGTTCGCGAGCCAAACCAATGGTGCGCCGCATTGTTTCGGGATCGCCCGCATGAAACCCGCAAGCGATATTGGCCGTCGAAACAACGTCCAGCATCGCGGAATCGTCGCCCATCGTCCAAGGACCGAATCCTTCTCCAAGATCGGAATTTAGATCAATTTGCATCGGTCTCCTGGTTCTTTCTTCCGGCTTTGGCGCAATCTGCCAGCCGAGTTTCTGGCAGTGTCTCAGTTTGAAATTTTTGTTTTTTCGTCGGCGTCAAATCCAAAAAACTTACGTGGCTGATCACGCCCGGCAGAGATGGATAGCGCGAGAAAAAAGGCTCGTGAACGCAATATTTCAGAGACATGGAACGGATCGTCGCGCTTATTAATGCGAGCGCCCCGAAGCCTGACTTGCCCGTAACCTGCAGAAAGCGATCAAACTGAGACACTGTTACGCTTCCAGAATAGTTGCATATCGGCACACCATTGGTATACTGAAAAGCGCCGCAAAAGAAGGTTATGATGTCGGGCGCCCATCTGCTATATCTTGGCAACGGCCGCAAATTCCAATCCGTGGCAAAACTCGACGATCGGTTCGAAGGTTGGGGACTGACTGTCGACCGGTATTGGGCGTACAACGGCGCGTTTCCGGAGAGTTTGGACGGCTATGACGGGATCTTCGTTTCCGGCAGCCCCCACGGCGCCTACGAGGATATCCCGTTCATTCACCGGGAGCATGACCTGATTCAGGCCGCAGCGGACCAGGAAATCCCGATGCTCGGCATCTGCTTCGGCAGCCAGATCCTGGCTTCGGCTCTGTGCGGGCGTGATCAGGTTTTCCGCCGGGCGTTCTGCGAGATCGGATATAAGGATCTTCCGGTCACAGGCGCGGCAAGGGACGATCCCGTTGCCGGCGCGCTGGGCGAAAGCGTTCACATGTTCGTCTGGCACAATGACGAAGTGCGTGCCGGCCACCCCGACATGACGATTCTCGCAAGCTCGGATCTCTGCCCCAACCAGATATGGCGTTGGCGCGACACTCCGGTCTGGGGAATTCAAGGCCATCCCGAGATCACCCGGGAACAGGCCCCGATCTGGTTCGAAGAAAACCGGGACCGCATGGAGAAAGACGGGGCCGAAGTGGATGATCTCAAGGCGGCTGCGGATGAAGCCGCCGAAGCGAAAACGATGCTGACACGGTTTGTCGATGTCGTGAAGGCGCACACATGACGCCGCCGCTGATTTACGAGCCGTGGTTCGAACGCTCCGAATATCAGGCCCGCCTGGCGCGTGTTCAGACAGCGCTGAAGGCCCGCGGGCTTGACGGGCTTCTCGCTTTCCAGCCCGAAACGGTTACTTGGCTGACCGGGTTCTTCACGCGGGGTTATGGCTCTTTTCAACTCGCTGTCATTCCAGTCGAGGGTCAGCCGACACTGGTGTGCCGCGATGTCGAGGAATACTACCTTGACGCCACTTGCATGTATCCGGACCGGGCGATGTGGACAGACAGCGACGCGCCGATGGCCGTTGCCTCCAAAGCAATACAGATAAGTCTGGGCGCGACGGCCCGGGCCGGAGTTGAAACCGCGGCGTGGCCCTTGTCGGTTGCGCGCTATAAGCAGTTGAAAGACTGCCTTCCTGATTGCCGGTTTACAGACGAGAGCGGGCTCGTGCGTAAGATGCGCCTGATCAAGTCGCCCGCCGAAATCGCTTTGCAAAGGCTTGCAGGCAAAGCGGCCGAAGCCGGCATGCAGGCTGCGATCGACAGCGTCGGTGTCGGCATCAGTGAGCGCGAAATTGCCGCCGAGGTGTGCGCCGCCATGATCCGCGCGGGCAGCGATCTGCCGGGTCCCGGAGTGATGTCGTCCGAAGAAAGGGCGTTCCATCTGCATGGCGGCTATTCCGATCGCGTTCTCAAACGCGGCGACATCGTCCAGATCGAAACGACACCCAACGTGCGCCATTATCACGCCCGCTTCATGCGGCCGATCCGCGTGGCTGAGGCCAGCGACGAAGATCTCAAGGTTGTCGAAAGCCTCGTCGCGATCCAGGATTCGGCACTGGACGAAGTGCGCCCCGGCGTTCCGGCGGCCGTGCCGGATGCGATCTACCGGGACGGTGTCCTGTCCCGGGGACTGCGCGAGACGTATACGAACAAGACGTTCTATTCGGTCGGATTGCTTCTGCAGCCATCGGGCGGCGAACTCTTGGAAGCGGCCCCGGGCTGTGAATGGCAATTCGAAACGGGCATGACGTTTCACACTTATGTGCTGGCCCGAGGCTTCGGCATGTCAGAAACGATCGCAATTACCGACACCGGCTACGATCGCCTCACGCGCTTTGCGCGGCAACTCTTCATAGTTTAGCCTGAACTTTTTTGCAGTGGTTTTGCAACTATTTGTATTCATTTAATCATTTCAGTATTCAGCGGCGTTTGCCCGCCAGGTTTCAGGGTATTCGGGTTCCCAGGAGTTGAAATGCTTTTTCCTGCGATGCTGTCGGCACCGCGAACATGTCGAATTCCGCTGCGGCCTCCGAGGCCGGTTCAGTGCGCATTTTCGAGAGGCCGGCGAGATGTTTCATGAGGCTGTGGAAACTGAGAGCCGGCAGGCCGCCGGACGCGCGTTGCGATGCCGCTTTGCGCCGGGCGACGGCTCGGCTGCGGCCGCGGCGGATTCCCGCACCGGCGGGTCTTCGTCGTGGAACAGGATCGGTTTCAGGTCTTCCCGCATATGTTGTTCGACATAGCATACACAGCAGAACATGCGCGCGCACCCGGTCCGCTGAGCGGTGATAAACCGGACGAACCTTCAGATTGACGGTTTTCACAGCGCGGAACGCCCGTTCGACTTTTTCTGAACGCTTGTATGAGAGGACTGTTTTGTCGGTGCCTGTCACTGTTTCCGGCAGGCTGGGCCGCACGGCATAAAAGCCGTCGAGCGCGGCTTCGGCGGCGATGTTTTTCCCGGTTCCGGCACTGATTGAGGCAGTCATCGCGGACCGCTGCCGTGGAATGCTTTCTCATCTTGTGTTTGTCCAAGGCCTTATCGACGCGGCGGGTGATCGCAACGGCGCCCCTGAGAGGGCGCGACGCCCGTCCGGTCGCGGCCTTGATCAAGCGCAGGCGGGCTTCTGCCGCAGCTGGCAGCTCATCCGGCGCGGGCGGCGTTCCTCTGCCGGCAAGGGGTTTTGGCAAACTACGAGACGCTCTCCGGGGAACAATTCCTCACAGGTGATTTCAACCAGGTCCCGTCCGTCGAACAGGGACGGCCGCAGGGTCCGGTTTTCCGCAAGCCTGCGCACAGCCGGAGCTCTCAGAGCGCTGATCCAGTCCAGCCCGGCCGGCTTGATGTCCTCCCTGATCCGGGCTTCGGTCAGTATTCCCCGGTCGCCGATGACAACCGCCCGCTCAATGCCGAAACGGCAGCGTATCCGCTAGCCGGCAGCGGACACTGCTTGCATCTTACCCCTTTTTTCCCGCGAGTGTCAGTATGCGGCTGGCCCGCACTGTGTTCTTTCCAGCTGGAATGATGTCAAAGCACAAGTGCCCCCTCAGCGATGTGACGGCCTGTGTGAATGAATAGGCGCACGTGAAGTTTGCGCTCTCAGCGTAAAGCTGGTCGAGATGAGGAATAACGGCTGGTGCCGTCTTTCCCGGCACGGCGACGTCGGAACGCATCTGATCGATGCCGATCAGAAGAACGTTGCGGACCGCCGTGCATCACCTCGCAAGGTTGGGCAGCCAGAGGACAAGCGACGGGAAGATGGTAATGAGAACCATCACACCGTAGAGCGTCAGCATGAAAGGCACGCTTTCGCGAAAGATCGGACCCACGGGAATCTTCGCGAGGCCTCCGACGATGAAGACCATCAGCCCCATCGGCGGCGTAATCATCGAGACCATCATGTTGAGCACGATGATGACACCGAAATGGACGAGGTCGACGCCTGCGGCTTCGAGACCTGGCAGCAGGGCGGGAATGACGACGTACATCATGGGCGCCTTCGTCAGGAACATGCCCATGACGATAAAGGCGGCGTGGACGACGAACAGAAGCTGGAGCCGGGTGATTTCCATCGACAGGATAAATCCTGTGATAGCTTCCGTCACTTTCTCGACCGTGAAGACATAATTCAGCGCGAACCCGCCGCCGATCAAGAGGAAAACCATGCCGGATTGCTTCGCGCTTTCGGTGAGGGCTTTGTAAAGCGCAGACCATGAACTCATGCGGTAGAGGAAGACCGACAGAAGAACGGCATAGCTGCCCGCCGCCGCCGCGGCCTCTGTTGGCGTGAAGACACCCGAGTAGATGCCGCCGAGCAGGATGACGGGCATTAGGAGCGGACCTGCGGCGCTGATCGTCGCCGAGAACATCGCGGCGGCGGCCATCCGCTTTTCGGTCGGGAAGCCGCGCCGCCGCGACTGCAGCGCGACCAGCGCCATCATGGCGGCTCCCATGAGGAGGCCGGGAAATATCCCCGCAAGGAATAATGCCCCGACCGAAGCGCCCGAGAAGAACGCGTAAACGAGCATCGGGATAGACGGCGGGATGATCGGTCCGATGCTGGATGACGCGACGGTTACCGCCGCCGCGTAGGGCGGCGGGTATCTGTTTTCTTCACGCATCATCTTGATTAGGACTTGCCCGATCCCGGAAGCGTCGGACGTTGCGTCGCCGCTCATGCCGGAAAAGATGATCGAAGATGCAATGTTGACCTGCGCCAGTCCTCCGGGACGATGGCCCACGATCGCGAGGCAGAACTGAAGGAGCCTCGCAGAGATGCCCCCGTGGTCCATGACCTTGGCAGTGAAGATGAAGAGCGGAATGGCAATGACGATGATGTTCTCGACCGAAGCGAAGATCACGCGTTCCGACATCAGGCTGGCGTCACTGCCCGAAATAAGCGACCAAACGACGACTGTCGAGATCATCACGAAGCCGATCGGCAGCCCCAAAACGACCTGAAGCCCGAAATAGATCGCGGCAAGGACGAGCGGATCACTCATCGCCGCCCTGCCGTCGCAACAGACGCGCCGCGTCAATGATCGCACGGAATGCGTAGATCACGACGAAGCCGATCATCAGGACGAAGAGATGGCCGAGATTGAATTTGATAGTGAATGTCCGCTCCTTGTACATCCACTCGAGGACGCGGATCGTGTCGGGGATCGACAGGAGCATCACGGCTGAAAACAGGAGAAGCGAGGCGGTGCGCAGCCAAACCGACAGCCGCTTCGGCAAGGCATCCGTGACGAGATCAAGCGCCACGTGCTCTTTCAGCGGCATCTGTGTCGCGGCGGTGAAGAGGCTGAGCGTGACGAAGAGGATCCCGGCGGCTTCCAGCGTCCAGACCAGCGGGTCGCGTAGAAAGTAGCGCCAAAAAACCTGCGCGACGAAGGTTAGGAACAGCGTCGCGAACATGACCGCCGACAGCCGCTCGCAAACGCGGATCAGTCGTATGCGCAGACACGAAATGGGTGCGGTTCTTTCGGCCATGCCGTGTTAAGTTTTCAGACGAGAAAAACCGGGCACGCTTGGTTTTCGCGCCCGGTCGGCAGGGGGAGAGACCCGAAGGTCAGTTCATCATTGCCTTGCAGCTCTCAGGAATGTCCATGTTCGCGATCCTCTCGAACATGCCGTCCTCCCAGCTCGCCGCAAGGTCGCTCGACAGGAACTTCTCCTGTACGGCGCTGCGGAAGGACTCGCGGTCAGGCTGGGTGAAGACGATACCCTCTTCTTCGAGTGTCGCCTGAAGCGACGCTTCCAGTTCCATGACGTTCTTGGTGTATGCTGCCATCGCTTCGGCCGCGCCGGCGGCAACCGCCTGTTGCTGCTCCGGCGTCAGTTTTTTCCAGTTGCGCGACGAGAAGGCCGGAAACTGGATCAGAACCTTGTGTTTGGTGTCCACGATCTGCTCGGTTACCTCATAGAACTTTTGGCTGTGGATCAGCGTCAGCGGGTTCTCCTGCGCGTCCACCGTGCCGGTCTGAAGCGCGAGATAAAGCTCAGAAAACGGCACCGGTGTCGGGTTGGCTCCCAATCCCTCGCCCATCAAGATGTTCGACGGCGAAGGCACGACCCGAAGCGACATGCCCTTGAGATCGGCTGGTGTCATCACGTCAGCCTTTTTGCGAAGGTTCAGTGTCCGGGTGCCCTGGTAGGCAGCGTCGAGAATCTTAAGGCCCATGGCCTCATCGATTTCGCTGACCATCCGATCCCAGATGTCGCTGTTGCGAATGGCGCAAATGTGGCCGGGGCCCGACAACAGGTAAGGCGTCGCGAATATCTCCCACTGCGGCGCCTGATCAGCGAACCAGGCGGGCGACATGTAGGCGGCGTCGACCGTGCCGCGGGCCAGCGCCTGCCCCTGCTTGCCCTGCTCGACGAGCGACGCCGCGTCGAACACGTCGACCTCGAGGCTGGAGTTCGCCTCAATGTATTCCTCCCAAACTTTCATGGCGACCACGTCGGGATCGTTGCCTTTGCCGACGGTCGAGAATTTGAGCGCCTCCGCCGCCGCGCCGGCGGCTGTCAGACCAAACACGAGCACCGTGCTTGTGGTGATTGCGGTTAAGGTTTTCATCCGACTCCTCCCTGAATCGATTTGCTGTCCGGTTGATATTGATGACGTTTATATATTATGTTAGCATATATGTTGTCAACATATTATGTCACTTTATCACTTTCAAAAATGAAATCAGGATTTCGCGAGCATGCCGATGGCTGAACTCAAAGGGTGCTTCGCGGCGTTGCCGACACCGTTCGCGTCTGCCGGCGGTCAAATTGCGGAAACCCCGCTGCAAGATCTGGTCGCTCGAAATCTCGATGCGGGCTTGACCGGCCTCTATGTCGGAGGGAGCGCCGGTGAAGCGTTTCTGATGTCGGCTGAAGAACGCGAGGCGGTTCTGCGGGCCACAGCAGAGTCAGCCGGGGGCCGCGGCAAACTGATAGCGCATGTCGGTGACCCGAACCCGCAGGTTTCCGTCCAGCTGGCCCGTTTCGCCGCGGATCAGGGTTACGACGCCATATCCGCCGTGTCGCCCTTCTACTACCGCTATTCTATTGAGGAAATAGCCGCGCACTACGCTTGGCTTGCGGGGCAGACCGACCTGCCCTTCGTGATCTATAACTTCCCGGATCTCTCCGGCGTTCGTTGGTCCGTCGCCGATCTGGCGCGTTTGCTGGATCTTCCGGGAATCGTCGGCGTGAAGAACACGTGCAACGATCTTTTCGCCTTCGAGATGCTGCGTCGGCGTGTGCCCGAGAAAGTTCTCCTGCACGGTTTCGACGAAACTCTGCTGGCCGGCTTGTCGCTCGGAGCCGATGGCGGCATCGGCTCGACCTACAACCTCCAGCCGGAGCGCATACTTGCGCTCGCCGAGGCCTACCGCAATGGAAGGGTGGAAGAAGCCCGTGCGCATCAGGCCGCCGCTAACGAACTGATCGGCGAGATGATTTCCGTCGGCGTCTTGCCGTCGCTTAAATATCTTCTTTCACGTCAAGGCATCCCAATGGGAGATTGCCGACGCCCCTTTGCGCCGCTGTCCGATCTCGATCGGAGAAAGCTGGACGCCGCCGCCGAAAAGCATCTATCCGCGCAGGGAACCCATCAGCGGGCGGCAAGAGTCTGATATGGACACCACTCTCGGACGTATCCGGCTAAGCGAGCAAATCGAAGAGGCGATCCTTGGCGCCATTCGCGACGGTGAGTACCCGCCGGGCAGCAAGCTGCCGTCAGAACGAACACTGATGGAAATGTTTGATGTTGGCAGACCGTCCATCAAAGAAGCTCTGCTGATGCTCGAGCGGAAAGGCTTCGTGAAACTCAAGCGCGGCGTGGCGCCCTTGGTACTGGAACCGACGCCCCAAGGCGCGATGGAGGCGATCAGTGACATGGTGAAAGCCATGCTTCCCGACCCGTCGCGCCGGTCGGAGTTCTACGACTTGCGGATCATGTTGGAGACGGCCGCCGCGATGGAGGCCGCGCGCAGTTCGGACGAAGAGGAAATAGCCGCGCTTGAAGAAGCTTTGGATGCGTGCCGCAACGCGACAGGCAAGGCCAAGGCGTTTCGGGACGCCGACCAGTCGTTCCATCATTGTCTGATGGCGAAGCAGGGAAATTCCGTCGCCAATGCGCTGCACAGTGCGCTGATCGAGTGGGGGCTTTATAATCCCGAGTATGGTCCAGGGCTCGACCGCATTCATGCGCGTGTCGTGGATCAGCACGGAGCCATCGTTGAGGCTGTTCGCGCCCAAGATCCCGCTGCTGCAGCCGAGGCGCTGCGCACGCATCTCCTTACGCGCCGGAATGCGCCCCGATCCGAGGAATAGATGGCACTCACCGGACCGGACGACATCAAGGGCGTGTGGGCCACGATCCTGTGCCGGTTGGACGAACACGGCTGCCCAGACCTCTCGGCGATCAACGAACAGGTTGCAGCGTTTGCCGCCGCCGGATGTGACGGCGCTTATTCGGGCGGTACGGCCTCCGAGATTCACTCGCAGACCGAGGCGCAATTCCGATCGATCTCAACGGAGTTCGCAAAAGCAGCGCGGGCTCATGGTTTGCCATTTCAAGTCGGGGCTGCCCATCCACTGGCTCACGGCACGCTCGAGCGCGTCGCGTTCGCCACATCGTTGAAACCGGGCGCAATCCAGATCACCTTGCCGGATTGGATACCGCTCGATCTCGCCAGCGTTCAGCAGTTTTTCTCTCAAGTGGCGGAAACCGCTGACGGTTGTCCCCTCGTCCTTTACAACCCGCCCCATTCCAAGACCGTGCTGACACCATCGGAACTGATCACCGTCGCGCAGGACACGCCGACGCTGGTCGGATTGAAGTGCGGCGGTGGCGATGCGGAGTGGTATCGTCAGATCTCTCCATTGCTTGACAGGCTCTCCGTTTTCATCCCTGGCCACCACTACGCCAGTGGAAAATCGCAAGGCGCGCACGGCAGCTACTCCAACATCGCCTGCCTGTCGCCTGCAGGCGCGGTGCATTGGGCGCGTATATCGAACGCCGAGGCCATCGCGCTGGAAGCGCGCGTAGCTGCTTTCATGGGGGACGCCATTCAGCCGCTGCTCGACCGTGGATTGCCGGGCTTTGCCTGCGACAAGGCATTGGCGGCGGCCGGAGGCTGGGTGCGTATCAGGCCGGCCCTAATGTGGCCATACACTGGTGCGACCGGCGACGATGTCGCCCGGATCGCGCGCCTTGCCGGAAAACACATTCCCGAATTTCTGGAGGAAATCGATGCCTGACCGCCCCAATGTGCTCCTTGTGATGTCCGACCAGCAACGCGCGGACACGCTCGGTTTCCGCGGGCAAACGCCGTGCCGAACACCGCACATGGACCGGTTGGCACGCGAAGGCATCAGTTTTGACCGCGCCATGACGCCCTGTCCCCTATGTCTTCCGTCACGCGCGGCGCTTTTCACCGGACTCTATCCGCACGAGAACGATATGCTCGACAATACGACGAGCGCTTTGACCGAGTGTCAGCTGCTCGATGTATTCAGAGAAGGCGGCTATCAAGTGAACTACGCCGGGAAGTGGCATCTCGGGAGAGACAACATCGGGCAGTTCACCGACCGCGATAATGGTGACAGCACCGCTGAGTATTCGGCATGGTGCGCTGAGAACGGGCTTGTCGATGGATGGACGTTTAACGACCCGCGTGTGCGCACGCATCGCGAGCCGTCAATGTCGACGCCGGTCGCGCTGCCCCTCGATATGCCAGTCGAAACGACGAACGACGCCTATATCGCCGACTTCGCGATCGAGCACCTCCGCAGCCGCGACCGGTTTCGCCCGTTTTTTCAGGTATGCTCTTTCAATGGCCCGCATCCGCCGTTCATGATCCCCGAGCCGTATTTCTCGATGTACGACCCCGGCGACGTGCCGGAACCGCCGAACTTCGGCCCGCAGGCGGGGGAGCCCGAAGTCAATCGGACGAGTTATTATCGCAAGCTCTTCCTTGATCACGGGGCGGGGTTCGATGCGTGGCGAAAAAGCTATGCCGTTTATTGGGGCTTCACTTCGCTGATCGACGACCAGCTTGGCAGAATTCTCGACGAACTAGAGGCGCAGAATCTAATGGCCGACACGATCGTCGTGTATCTGTCGGATCATGGCGAGAACCTCGGCGCGCACGGGCTGTGGCACAAGATGGTGGCCTACGAGGAATCGATCCGGGTGCCATTGATATTCAGGTTGCCCGGCGGCAGGTCTGCACGAGCGATGCGGTCCGACACTCCGGTCAGCCTCGTCGATGTGGCGCCCACCCTGGCCTCACTGTGCGGTCTCCCAATGCGAACCGAATGGCGCGGTGTGAACCTGTCGCCGCCATATGACGCGGGCAGCGGCCTCTTCTCAGATCGCCCCATGTTCGCGCTGCATCGCCCGCTCGGCGGGTGGATGCGCACGCAGCCATGGCGCATGATCGAAATAGATCTGATGAAGTATGTCTGGCACGTCGATGACACTGTCGAGTTGTTCGACTTGCGAGCGGATCCATTCGAGCGTCGCAACCTGGCCAGCGAATCGGAGCGTTGCGGCGAACTGCGTGCGTTGCACGCGGAACTCGTCGCGATTATGCGAACGATTGACGACCCGCTTGCGGATACCGTACGCACCGTTATTTGACGCCCGTGCAACGATGAAACGCATCACCGGGGTCAGCTGACGCCTCTCTGTCGGGATCAGGGTATGGCAGATGTTACGGATGCCCCGCATCCGAGCCCCAGACGCTCCTCGACAGCCTTCCAGCGCACAGGCATCTTGCCGAAAGGACCGCTCGTAATTCGCAGGCGGACCGCAATCCGGTCACGGGCCGGCCGCACGGAAAGGGGAAGACGGTTTCGAGCGGTGCCTATCCGGCATCGAAACATCAGTCAGGAATCAAGTCCATCTTTCTGAGGCGGTTGTGAATGGTCCTGATGACGCTGTCGCGTTCACGCGGCAAGCCTTCAAGAAAACCCAGCTCGTGAAGCAGATCGCAGATCCGCGCCGGAGACGCAGCCTCCGGATCATTCTTATACCGCGGATAAGCGACAGCTCCAGGGACTAAGACCATCTAAAACCCATTTTTGACATAACTGTGACATCTCAACAGATCTTCGCTCCAAAAAACCGACATCAATCAGCAGCTTCATCGCACTCGAACCAGAAGATCACCTCTTCCCGGCGCATGGCCGTCACTGCCCGACAGCCAGCGAAATCGTTGCCTCACCTCGTCCGGTCGGCACATGATTTGTTTATTGTCCGTGTATAGAAACAGGCTCAGCTCGGCAAATAAGGCTGTTCCCTGTGATCCCCGTCCAAATCGGTTTCAAAATGCCAGCGGCGCCCCTCCGCGCAGCACATCTTCCGCCGACCGCCCGTATTTTCGGCCCCCGCCGGCATGCAGGATCAGATCCGGCGCGATCCGGAGCTGTGCGCGGCTTCCTTTACGCGCCCTGACCGCGAACCTCGAGACATCGATGTCGGATCCGGCCCGAATAGGTTTGATTTCAATTCCTCCAAGCGTGTCCGGCAGGCAGACCAGCAGGTCCCGCAGACGCGCCGCCGGGAGAATCATGGTCAGGCAGCCGCCCGGTTTGAGCCGCCGCGCCGCGCATTCCGTCCAGACGGACAGCGGCGCCGTCTCCGTTTCCGCGGACCGGCGGCCCGGCTCAGCGGGCGGCGGTCCTTCGCCCGCCCTGCGGTACGGAGGATTCGCGACCACGCAATCGAAACTGAGCTGCCGCAAGGCTTTCGGAGGATCGGCGACATCTCCTTCCCAGACCTTGACGTCGAATTTGTTCGCAGATGCGTTCAATCGCGCCAGCTCAGCATACCGCGGCTGGATTTCAAGGCCGGAAACCGTCAGGCCCGGAACGCGCCGGCAAAGGCAGAGCAGCACGACCCCGACGCCGCATCCCAGCTCAAGCACCGACTGGCCCGGACGGGCATCGACGGAAGCGGCCAGCAGAACCGGATCCACAGCCGCGCGGTAACCGTTCCGGGGCTGGAGGACGGACAGTTTTCCGCCGAGAAACCTGTCCCGCGTGAAGCCTTCCGTGCCGCCGGGCAAGTCAGCCGTCCAATAAATCGAGACCGTTGTCTGAGAGAATCGCGCGCGCTTCGCTGAATTCCGCGTCGGCAACCATCATGCGCCGGGGAAGCGCGCCGATCGAGCCTTCAAGCGCGCTCATATGGACGTCCATGACGAAACAGGCTATTCCCTCGCCTTCAAGCAGAGCCGAGGCGCAGGCAATGGCCGTCGGGTCATTGGTTCTGAACAGTTCGCGCACAGGCTGATTCTAACCGCAGGCGGCTTCATTGTCAAGTGACCTGAATATCTCCGGAGCGCGAAACCTCAGCTCCGCCGATCCTCTGCAGGCGCTCGGCCACGAACTCCGGGACGATCTGGACATCGTGGACTCGCTGATCCGCGAACGGGCGGAGTCGGGGCAGGTCACAAGAATCTCGCAGATCGCCGATCATCTTTTCCAAGCCGGCGGCAAACGGGTCCGGCCGATACTGACCGTGGCCTGCGCCCGCATTTTCGGCGCCGAGGGAACGCGTCACCTGAACCTCGCGGCGGCTCTGGAATTCATCCACACCACGACGCTGCTGCATGACGACGTCGTGGACCGCAGCAGCCAGCGGCGCGGACGCCCGACGGCCAACCTGCTGTGGGACAACAAATCGTCCATTCTTGTCGGCGACTTTTTCTTCGCCCGGGCGTTTCAACTGATGGTCGCCACCCGTTCCATCGAGTCTCTGTTCGTGCTCGCTGACAGTTCAGCCACCATCGCCGAAGCGGAAGTGCTGCAGCTGGCCCGGCAGCATGATATCGATATCAGCGAGGAGACGTATTTCCGCATTGTCGAAGGCAAGACCGCATGTCTGTTCGCCGCCGCGGCCCGCGTCGGCGCCCTGATCGCAGGCGCCGGCGAGGCCGAGAGCAAGGCCGCGGAAAGATTCGGCAACGCGCTCGGCGTAAGCTACCAGATCCGGGACGATGTGCTGGATTTTGTCGGCTCGGCCAGGTCCCTGGGGAAAAATATCGGCGACGATTTCCGCGACCGGAAAATGACCCTGCCGCTGATCCGCGCGGTTCAAACGGCATCGCCGAAGGAACGCGGTTTCTGGACTCGCGTCATCGCCCGCGGACAGCAGCGGGACGGCGATCTGGAAAAGGCGCTCGGCGTCCTGCGGGCGCGCGGCCTGCTGGACCAGGTTCAGGAGGAAGCGGAAGCTTGGTCGGAATCGGCGAAACGCGAACTCAGTAACCTGCCCGAACATCCGCTTCGCGACCGCCTTGAGCAGCTTGCGGATTTTGTCGCGGCGCGGTGCTCTTAGCCCTCCGCAACATTCAGTGAATCCGCATTGGCGGCTGACCGGGGACCGTCCCGGGACATCTGTGCGCCTCGGGGGAATCAGGCGGCATCAAACCGCCGTTTCACGCACCCACCAGCCGGGATTCCCGCGCCGGAGCAGCGCAGCCGCGGATCCGGCGGACTGCGGACCGTCGAAAAGCCCGAAACATGTGGCGCCGGATCCGGAGACGCGGGCCATCAGGCAGTTCCGGCAGCGCCGGAGCGCTGTAAGAACGTCCGCGACCGCCGGGCACAGGAGAACCGCCGTATTTTCCAGATCATTGCGCTGAAGTCTGAGCCAGCCCGCCAGCCCGCCGGCGGAATCGAAGCGCGGCAGCGGCGGCAGACCGGCGGCGGCGATGCCCGCAGCCGCCGCGTAGACCTCGCCGGTCGGAAGCATGTGTCCGGGATTGACCAGCACGGCTGACAGCGGCGGCAACGGCGGCAATTCTGTGACGCGCTCGCCGATTCCTTCGACCCGCGACGGCTTGCCGTTCAGGCACACCGGCAGGTCCGCCCCCAGCCGCGCTGACAGTCCGGCATCCGGCTGCGGGAGATTCCAAAGCCGCGAGAGCAGCTTTATGGCGGCCGCCGCGTCAGAAGATCCGCCGCCGAGACCGGCGGACACAGGAATGTTTTTGCGCAGGGAAACCGCCGCGCCCCGGCCGGCGGCCATCAGACGGGCCGCTTTCATTACCAGATTTTCACCGCCGGACGGCGTTTTTCCAGCATAGGGACCGGATACGGACAAGGTAAGCGACGGAGCGGCGGAAACAGAAATCCTGTCGCCGAATTCCGCGAACGAGACCAGGCTTTCGATTAAATGATATCCGTCGGATCTCCTGCCGCGCAGATGCAGCGCGAGATTGATTTTCGCGGGCGCGACCGCCTCAATCGCCGTCCCGGCCAGCGGCCTCTTCCTCCAGAACCTTGTCCAGCCCCAGGCTGAGTTTGCGTTTGACCCGGTCCGCATCAACGTTTTCGTCTTCAAACAGCAGCGCGCGCTTCCATTGGAATTCCGCTTCCCGCTTGCGGCCGACCATCCAGTAGACATCGCCCAGATGATCTATGACTTCCGCGGTGTTCGGCATCAGCCGGACCGCTTTCTCAAGGTTGGGCAGAGCCTCTCGGTATCTGCCCTGCAGGAACTGCGCCCATCCCAGAGAATCGATGAAGGCGCCGTTTTCGGGTTCAAGCTCCAGCGCCCTGCGGATGAGGTTCTCGGCGACGGCGGCATCTTCGCCCTGAACCAGCATGCTGTAGCCGAGATAGTTCAGAACATACGGATCGCCGCCGGAAAAACCGGCGGCGATCTCAAGGTCGGATTTCGCGTTTTCCCAGTCGCCCTGACGTTCGCGGGCGATGGCGCGGACATAATGCGGCCTCCAGTTTTCAGCGAAGTAATTGCTGTAGGCTTCGTCTCCGGGGTTTCCCGGCGCATTCGCCTGCGTCAGTTCAACCGCCTTGTCAAAAGCGTCCTCCGCTTCCGCGTAATCTTTGTCTTCCAGCCTGCCGTAGCCGAGCGTCAGATTCACGAGGATTTTGTCACCGTACTGATCGGCCAGATCGGTGAGCAGACTGACGGATTCCTCGCCCCGGCCCAGCGTCCTGAGCGAATTCGCCCTTTCGATTTGAGCCAGATAATGCGCCGGATCGCCGGCGCCGATTTCGTCGAAACTGGCCGCGGCCATTTCATGGCTTCCGATGTCGCCCAGATACGTCCCCAGCTCATAAGCGATTTCCGCGTTGCCGGGATCAAGCATTTGCGCCATTCTGGCAAACAGGATCGAGACGTTGAACTGCTCGTTTATCGCGAAGTCTCTGGCGACAGCGGTGTAGAATTTGGACACGCCTTCAACCGGATCCGACACGAAATCGAAATCAACCTGCCGGCCATTTAAGATCCGCCGACGGAGATCCGCCAGCTTTTCACGGGCCGACGCCGGCCCGTGGCGAAAGTTGAAACTGTCAATGAGCTGAACCGCGTCATCCCGGCGGTCCAGCTGAACAAGAGCCTGCGCCCAAGCGGTCACCAGTTGATCAGGAATTGATCTCGGCACTTCGTTGCGGCCCGCGATGCCGGCCATCAGGTTTTCAGCCGACTCGAAATCACCGTAAATCGCGAGCGCCAGGGACTGGTGGAACTGCACCAGATCCTGACTGGCGCCTTCCGAATAATCGCCGAACGCGGCGGTCGCGGCCGCCATGTCTCCCGAACCGACATGGGCCCATCCTTTCACGATACGCGCGAGGTCAGGCCCGATTTCGGCTCCCAGTCCGCCTATGCGGGTCAGAGCGCTTTCGTAGTCTCCCGAACGCAGTTCAGAAACAAGCATCACATTTTCGATCAGGAGACTGCTGACGCCGCCTTCTTCCAGCTTGGCGGCCGCCGACAGCGTGCCCCGCCGGTCGCCTTCGGCCATGAAAACACGCAGCGCTCCGTCAAGCAGATAAAGATCATCGGGCTGTTCGGCGATCAGTTCGCGGTAATGCTCGGCCGCGCCCGTATAGTCGTAAGACAAAGCCTTGCTGCGGGCGGCGAGATAGCTGCCGATCTGCCCGCCGGTAAGTTCCATCGCGGCCGACGGCTGCGAAACAGCGAGACAAAGCGCCGCCGGCAGCCAAGCGAGGCACCCGGCCAAGCCGCCGGAACGCCCTGCCGTCCCGGACCGGCCCCTCACCGGAACGAATCTGGAATTCAGTGTTTTCGCCGCCATGCCTCGCCGCCTACATATTCGGATAGTTGGGCCCGTCGCCGCCCTGAGGGACGCGCCATTCTATATTCTCGCTCGGATCCTTGATGTCGCACGTTTTGCAGTGAACGCAATTTGAGGGATTGATCCTGAATTCCGGATTCTGCCCGTCGCGGTTGTACAGCACTTCATAGACTCCGGCGGGGCAGTACCTCTGCGCCGGCTCTCCGAACTGCGGAAGATTTACCGCGACCGGCGTCTCGGAGTCAATCAGATGCAGGTGGCACGGTTGCCCCGCCCCGTGGGCGGCGCCGGAAAAGCTGACATTGCTCAGCCTGTCAAAACTCAGCTTGCCGTCGGGCTTGGGATAGTCGATCGGGCGGTGCTTTTCCGCCGGCTCCGTCGCCGCGGCGTCGCTCTTTCCGTGCCGAAGCGTGCCGAGAGGATTCCAGCCGGTGAGATTCGCTACCCACATGTCGAATGCGCCGGCCGCGAACGACGGCACGGTGCCGAACTTCGACCACAGCGGCTTGACGTTGCGAACCCGCTTCAGATCCTTTCCGACCGGACCGCTGCGGACAGCGGTTTCATAATCCGTCAATTCGTCCCCGGACCGTCCCGCCGACAGCGCCGCGAAAGCCGATTCAGCCGCCGCGATGCCGCTCAGCATGGCGTTGTGATTGCCCTTGATCCGGGGCACATTGACGAATCCCGCGGCGCAGCCGGCCAATACGCCTCCGGGGAAGGCGAGTCTGGGAATTGACTGCCATCCGCCTTCCGTGATCGCCCGCGCCCCGTAGGCCGCCCGGCGGCCTCCGCTGAGCAGGCGGGCAATCATCGGGTGATGTTTGAACCGCTGAAATTCCATATAGGGGAACAGATGCGGGTTGCGGTAGTTCAGATGCACCACGAACCCGATGCTGATCTGATTGTTTTCCATATGGTAAACGAACGATCCGCCGCCGGCGTTGGATCCCAGAGGCCAGCCCGCCGTATGGGTCACGCATCCCTGCCTGTGATTTTCCGGCGGGATTTCCCAGATTTCCTTCATTCCGAGCCCGAATTTCGGAACATCGGCTTCCGTATCCAGCCCGAAACGCGCGATGACCCGCTTGGAGAGAGACCCCCGGGCCCCTTCGCACAGAAAAACGTATTTTCCCTTCACATTGATCCCGGGCTCATAGGCCGGTCCCGGTTTCCCGTCCAGGCCGCGGCCGAATTCTCCGGCAACGACGCCCTCCACCTCTCCGTTCGCTCCGAAAACGGGTTCAGAGCATGACATTCCCGGATATATCTCGACCCCCATGGCCTCAGCCTGTCCGGCCAGCCAGCGGCACACATTGCCCATGGACACGATGTAATTGCCGTGATTGCTCATCAGAGGAGGCATAGGCCAGTTCGGGATCCGAAGCTGGCCGGCTTCTCCAAGAACAAAGAAATTGTCTTCGGTGACTTCGACGGAAACGGGCGCGCCGAGTCCGCGCCAGCCGGGCAGCAACGCGTTGAGTCCGGCCGGATCCAGAACCGCGCCCGACAGGATGTGCGCGCCGACTTCCGACCCTTTTTCCAGCACGCAGACCTCTATCGCCGGGTCGAGCTGCTTCAGCCTGACCGCCGCCGACAGGCCGGACGGTCCGGCTCCGACGATAACGACATCGAATTCCATGGATTCGCGTTCGGATTCCGGCATCGTCAGACTCCGTCACTGTAATTTTGAACAGACTTCGGCAAGGACGCATAATGGAATTTCGCCGCGCTGGTCAATTGCGGGAAGGCGGATTCCGGCAGAGCCGCTGCCGCGGGCGGACGATGAGGCGATTCCGCGAATCGCTTGACGCCGCCGGCTCCAGCCTTATGACGACGCGTTGCGCTGCCGTAAAGCGAGAGACTGCAATGAACAGAATTCCGATGACAGAGGCGGGGTTTCAGAAGCTTGAAGCGGAAATGAAGCGCCTCAAGACGGTTGACCGTCCGGCCGTTATTCAGGCGATCGCGGAGGCGCGCGAGCACGGCGATCTGAGCGAAAACGCCGAGTATCACGCCGCCCGCGAGCAACAGGGCTGGATCGAACGCAGAATCAAGGAACTCGGTCATATTGTCGGGAACGCCCAGGTGATTGATGTTTCCAAGCTTGACGGACCGGTCAAATTCGGCGCGACCGTGACTGTCCGTGACGAATCCACCGGCAGGGAATCCACCTACCAGATTGTCAGCGAAGCCGAGGCGGATCCCAAGAGCGGACTGCTCAACCTGAAAGCCCCGCTGGCCGCGGCTTTGATCGGCTGCAGCGAAGGGGACCTGATCGAAGTGAACACTCCGCGCGGTGAAAAAAACTACTCGGTTCTCAAGGTCGCGTACAGGTGACTGGCACCGGCAGATGTCACGGCAACGCAGCAAAACCGCGGATCCAATCTTCGGCAAACGACCGCGCAATTCCGCCCCGCGGAATTCTTTGATTTCCTGTAACTGCTCACCCCCTGCTGATCATTGATCGTTTTTCCTGACGGGGTTCCGATCAGCAAAAACCGGTCAGGTATTCGGCCTGTCTCCCTTTCCGGCCCGCGGCGACGGGGCTCTGCCAGGCGATCATCGCGGCCATGCCCCCGCATGACGCATACATCGAGCCGTTCCTCGGGGCGGCGCGATCATGAAGCGCAAGCCGGCGGCGATCCGCAACATCGGCATCAACCTCAACCGCCGGGCGATCGACGCCTTCCGATGCGACTGCCCGGTCGAACTCCGCCATGGCTGCGCCTTGGCTTTTCTTAAGACGTTCCCGTTCCAGGGCCGCGAACCAGTCTACTGCGACCCGCCCTATGCGCAGTCGACGCGCAGGTCGCAGCACCGCTGCCGCTTCGACTGCACGGACGACGACCATGTCGAGCTCCTCGGCATCCTGAAGTCGCTGCCCTACCAAGTGATGGGCAACGGCTATCTTTGTCCTCCGTTCTACGACACGCACCTGGCCGGCTGGCGCTTGGTCGAGATCCAAGTCAACAACCAGTTCTGCGTCGTCACCGGGAAGCTGTGGTTCAACTTCGCGCAGGGCCGGCCCTGCCGGCACATATGCGCGGGTAGGAACTTCACCGACTGCCAACGCATCAAGCGCAACGCGGCGGCGGCCATAGCGGCAGAGGTGGAGTGACAGCGACGGTGAACAAGGTCTCGCTGGGAGAGGAGTTCAATGCCTGCCGGGAGCGGTTCCACGATCTCCACGGGCAGGGTCAGCCCGGAGTGCGAGGCGCTCTTCAGCGGCCTGCTGATGCTGACCGTGTTCATGGAGAAGACCGCGCGCAAGGGGTCGGGAAACTCCAGCCTCCCGCCGTCGCAGACGGAGAGGGACGAGAGCGCCCGGCGCGCCGGCGGCAGCGGCAAGGGCCCGAAGCCGAACCTGCGGACGGGCGGCAACCTCCGGAAGACTGCCGTCGAGACCTGCGGCGCCGACCTGTCCGGCGTCGACGCCGAGATCAAGGAATGCCCGGACTGCCGGGCCCGAACCAAGGGACGGTTCCCCGACGATATGCCGCGGGCCCTCTGCAGTACGGCGCTGGCCTCCAAGCCTTCGTTGTCAACCTGCTGGTCGCACATATGCTGTCCCTGCGCCGGGCCGTCGCGCTCGTGCAGGCGATCTCCAGCCTCGGCTATGTCCGACGCCTTCACGACGCGCCCGCGTCATGGGAAGAGGCCGCCGCGGCGCATCTTCCGCAACGCCGGGCCCTGCATGCCGACGAGACCGGCTTCCGGGTCGACGGCAGGAACTGATGGCTGCGTCGTCAACGACGGGGGCGTGACCATGAAGTTCCTGCACCGGAAGCGCGGCCGGGAGGCGATCGACGAGATCGGCATCATCCCGCGCTGCAAGGGAGTCCTGATCTACGACTGCCGGGCCTCGTTCCCGGGCTGCGGCCAGTGCAGCTGCCAGCTGTGCGGCAGCTGTCTCCTCCGCGAGCTGACCTTCGTCATCGAGTCTGACGGCTTCTGCCGGGCGCGCCCTGCCCATCAGTAACAAAAGGTGTCATCACAAGCGGTTGCGGAGGGCGGGGTTTCCGGTCTGCGAGGGACGGTTCGGCACTGATATTCAGCCTTGCGCGAGAAGTTTCGCTGCCCGGCTTCCGTGGCCGGCGGCAAGGGAGCGGTCGACGGCGACGCCATGGGAGAGGAAGACATAGCCTTCCCAGCCGGTCTGAGCACCGGCGGGGGCGTTATACCTGCGGCCGAGATATCCGCCTGTCCGGGCGGGCACCGTGACCGCCGTTCCGAGATCGCCGGGCGGCGGCAAACTCAGGGGCGGGCTGCACGAGGGTTGAACGAATCGACAGCGGGGTGTATTCCACGGCGGGGAACATGAACGCCCGGGCGGGACTTGTCAAGCCCCCGTGCTGAAAAATCAGCTGAACCGGAAATCACGGAATCGCTGCCGCCGAGTACCGACTGACACGCTTGTGATGACACCTTTTGTTACTAATGGGCAGGGCGCGACTGATGAAGAGCCCACTGCGCGAGGCCCGCCGCAAGGTCAACAAGAGCGAATCCAAGACCCTGGCCGAAGCCGACCGCCGGGCCGTGCGCAAGCGGTACCGCGCCATCCTGCCCCAAGGCGGGAGGGAACTGCCCGGAATCCCGACGCGCCCGAAAGGGAAACGCGGACGGATAGCGAAGTCCGACGCGCACGACCTGCACGAACGCCTCATGACGCACGGGAAGTCCGTCCTGCGCTTCATCAAGAACCCGGACGTCAGCTTCACTGACAATGCCGGAGAACGGAAGATCAGGATGGCAAAGGTCAAGGTATCCGGATGCTTCCGCGCCAAGCGCTGCGCAGACGCCCGGCGCCGGATCTCAGGCTGCCTGAGCTCTATGGCGGCGCGCGGCTGCAACCCTCTCGTCGCAAGCTGGATCGCGCTCGCCGGAAGGGCCGCAGACATGATCAAGTCGCACTACGCCTGATCAACCCCAAAAAGGGTGAGCAGTTACGATAAATCTTGACTTTGTGGGGTCGGTGAGCCAGCTTTACATACAATGGGGAACACACTCTGGGGAGAAGAGTTGATTATGCCGATATCACAGGAGCAGCTAGGACAGAGATTAAGGGTTGCCCGTGAGGCGTCATCGTTTACCCAAGAGCGGGCAGCTGATCATCTCGGCTTGCCACTTTCTGCAATCGCACAAATCGAACTCGGGAAACGTTCCGTTTCCAGCATTGAACTGAACAAGCTTGCACGCCTCTATGGTCGCGATATTCGCAATTTTTTTGCCGAAGATTTTCATGAAGAGGAACCGCTTGCGGTTCTCTTCCGCGCTGACGAAGAACTCGCCCGACAAGAGGAAATGATCGACTCTCTACGACAGTGCATCCAAATCGGCTCTGAGGTTACCAACTTGGAACGCCTCGTTGGATTGGACAGAAAACTCTCGTCCGTAGTGCGTTACAATTTTCCTGCACCTGAGTCGCGTTATGACTCAATCCGTCACGGCGTATCGGTTGCAAAGCAGGAGCGTCAACGAATTGGGATCGGCAGCGCACCGATTGGAAATATCGCTGAATATCTTGAAAAGCAAGGCGTTCGCACTGCCGTTGTGGACTTGCCGGACGACGTATCCGGATTGGCTCTCTTTGTGCCAAATATAGGTGCTTTTGTTGCGGTCAATAGAAAGAAGCATGTTGTTCGGCGCACGTTTTCATTCGCGCATGAATACGCGCATATTTTAATGGATCGAGATTCGAAGGGCATGATCAGTCGTGGTAGTGAACACACCGATTTATTAGAAGTGCGCGCGAATTCTTTCGCCGCGAGCTTCCTCATGCCGGAGTCTGGAGTGAGGAGTTTCTTAACCCATGTAGGAAAAGGCGGGGAATCTCGTTTATTTGCAGAGACGCCAACTGACAACGAAGACGCGATTGCTCTGGAAGCTCGCAGAAGTTCGAAGGTTGGCGAGATTCACTTGCACGACATTGTGCTGTTGGCGCGGCACTTCAGCGTCAGCAGAATGGTCGCTATCTACCGTCTGCGAAACTTGCAATTGATTTCGCCAACCGAACTAGAGCGATTGTCAGAACAAGAGCGGGCGGGTCGCGGGCGTCAACTCGAAAAGCTGCTTCAACTCCCGGAGCCGGATCAAGTCGAAGAAAGAAATCGGTTCCGTCACCATTTCCTAAATCTAGCGCTGGATGCTTTTGATAGAGAGTTGATCAGCCGGTCTAAGCTCGAAGAGCTTTTCGCTATCCTTCTGGACGTGCCCAAAGCGGAAGCAGAGCTTGAATTAGGCTGTCTAATTGAGTTGGAACACTCGACCGATGTCTCAATCTCGGCTTAAACAGAAACCTCCGATCCAGTGCTGCAAATTGTCGTCACGGACACAAATGTCCTCATCAATCTAATTCATGTCGACTGGCTTTCAGTACTAGGATCCCTTGATGACCATGACTTTATCATAGTCGATGAAGTCCTGGCCGAGATAACACGGCAAGAACAGCAGGATATAGTGGCAGCAGCTCTGCAAGAAGGGCACTTCAACTCAGTCCGCTTGGAAGAAATAGAAAGTCTCACGCTTTTCTCCGAACTCGTACAAATCATGGGTCGTGGCGAAGCAGCCTCACTCGCGCTGGCAGTCGTTCGAGGCCATGCCATAGCATGTGATGAAAAACGCGTTTTTAGACGAGAGGCTATCGCCCGAATCGGTGCCAATCGAATTTTGAGCACGCCGGGCATATTCATTCTTGCACTGCGACAGGGACTCATTTCGATAGAAGATGCGGATCGCATGAAGGGAGTCTTAGAAGCAAATAGGTTTCGGATGGCTTTCTCTTCGTTCGAGGAAGTGCTTTGAAAAATGCCCTGGCATCCTGTCATTAAATCATATCCCGACAAAACTCCGAAATGCATCACTTCATTTGCAGAATGCAATTTGCGGATCCGGAGTCAGCTGCCGGGCCCAGAACCTTACCAACAACCAAGTAATCGCCGGAATCGCTGCAATGTCGGCAAAGACAATCCCCTTGATCCACCTGAGATCGAATTTCGACTCTTGCAGATCGTTCTTGATTTCTCAAAATCGCTCTTCGTGGCGACATTCAAGATCAGCATATCGATCTTGGTTTCCAAATTGTCTTACCACTCCTTGGTTTCGGCCTTCTGAGGCTCGATCCGGCCACCCAGGCGCGCTATGTCTTTTTGATCTGCAAATCTGTCCTTGAGACCAGAAACCAGAGAATTGATCGTGCTGGCCACTTTGTCTTCATACCGGCTGCTGTCTGCCGGAAATGTTGGTATTGAACTTTCTCGATAACCACGCGATATGATGTTTTTCAATCTATCTTCATAATCTCCATTTGCAGCAACCATGACCATCCAGCGCTACTCAGTCAACCAGCATACGATCCAGACCCTGCTAACTTGGATCGAGTCCGACGAGGTCGGGATCCCCGAGATTCAGCGCCCGTTTGTCTGGAACGCGGCGAAGGTGCGTGATTTCATAGACTCGCTCTATTTCGGCTATCCGGTCGGGTATCTCATCGCATGGCGTAACCCTTCGGTCCGATTAAAAAACGGAAGCGAGTCAGCGGGCAAGCGCATTCTGATCGACGGCCAACAACGCGTCACGGCACTATTGGCGGCCATGCTCGGACGGCAGATCGTCGACAAGAAATATAGGAAGGCGCGGATCACGATCGCGTTCCATCCCGGCGAGGAACGGTTCGAAGTGGCCAATCCCGCCATTCAGCGCGACCGGGCGTGGCTTGCCGACATCGCCAACCTGTTCGCACCCGACACCAAGCTGCTTCGGGTGGTCGATGCCTATTGCGAGAGCAATCCGGAATCGAACCGGGACGAGATATACGAACGGATCGAACGACTGCGGGGCATCCGAAACAATTCGCTCGGCCTCATTGAACTCAATGCCGATCTGGATGTGGAAACCGTTTCGGAGATATTCGTCCGCATCAACTCAAAGGGCGTTTCACTGAATGCGGCGGACTTCGCCATGTCGAAGATGGCGGCGAATGAAAAATACAACGGCCATCAACTTCGAAAGTGCATTGATTATTTTTGCCATCTCGCCGTGGCGCCAGAAGCGTATGCCGATCTCGCGAGCGACAGCGAGTTTGCAGACACCAGGTATTTTCAGGCGATGGAATGGCTGAAGTACGAGAAGGAGGACCTCTACGATCCCTCCTACACGGACATGCTTCGCGTGGCATTCACGTCGGAGTTCAAGCGTGGACGGCTCGACGATCTGGTTGCCCTGCTTTCCGGCCGGAACTTCGAGACCCGTGAGTTCGAGGAAGTCATCGCCGAGGATTCGTTCAGCAGACTCAATGCGGCGATCCTGCGCTTCATGAACGAGACGGACTTCAAGCGCTTCGTGATGATCCTGCGCTCGGCAGGGTTCGTGAACGCATCGATGATCCGATCCCAGAACGCCGTCAACTTCGCTTATATCGTTTATCTGACACTACGCGCGCGGCACGCCAATCCGGGGATCATCGAAAACCTGGTGCGTCGTTGGTTTGTCATGTCCGTTCTGACCCGCCGCTACACGGGTTCGCCCGAGACCGCATTCGGAGTTGATATCCGCAATATCACGAAACAGAACGCAGAGGACTGCCTGGACGCGGTGGAACGGGCCGAGCTGTCAGACGCGTTCTGGGACACCGGCCTGCCGCAACAGATGGACACCTCGGCGGCGAACAGCCTATACTTCAACGTCTTCCTGGCGAGTCAGGTTAGGGGAAACGACAAGGGGTTCTTGTCGAACGGGCATACCGTTCAGACTCTGCTGGAAGGCGCCTCCCATTTTCATCACGTCTTTCCGCAGAATTACCTGAAAAATCACGGTCTGACGCGCGGCCGCTACAATCAGATCGCGAACTATGTGGTGATGCAGGGTGAGATCAACATCGCCATCGGCGATGCGCCGCCAGCTTCGTATTTCAGCGCACTTCAGGACCAATGCAAGAGCGGAAAACCCCGATATGGAGGCATCACCGACGCTGACGAACTGCGCTCCAACCTTCAGGCGCACTGCATACCTTGCGGCATGCAAGAGGCGGATGTCGATGACTACGACGGCTTCTTGAAAAGGCGCAGGCTTCTGATGGCCGGGAAAATCCGTGACTACTACTTATCGCTATAGAGTAGATCTTCCAGATGGCTGCATCGACCGTGTCTTCCATGCAGAGTCGGAGAGGCTTGGGTGCGGCCATTCCGAGAATGTCGTGCGGTTCAGTCATCCGCCCCGAGAACACGGTTGTCAGCCTCTTCCGCCGGACGCAACCCCGATTCGGTCAGGGTCACTGACCTTGTCTTACTGACGGGGTTCGAAATCAGGCCCTTCTCGTGCAAACATCCCATCGCATCCTGATCGAACGGCTTCCAGGTCCGGGCACCCTTCACCGGATTGTGGTTATAGATGCCGAAGTAAAGCAATGCCATTACGGCTTCGTTGATTCTGTCCTGTTTCATGGAATCAGAATATCACCCCGCCGATCGGCAACTTTCAACGGTTCACACTTATATAGGTGATCTGTTCGTGCATGACGCGGGCAGGCAAATAGGTCACCGCCATTTCGATTCGCAGACGCTTGATTGGTTCGCCGGCGCGCTGCGCTCCGGCGACGCTGCCGTCAAGGTCTGGCCCGCGAGTTGTGCGAGCGCACCGGTTGGTGGAATTTCCTCGGCCGCCTGTGTCTGTCCGCGGCGGCGGCGTTGCCGACGCTCACGAAGCGCTTGCTGCTTGAGCTTCCACAGCCGCGCGGCGTGCCCGATCCGATCGCTGGGCCCTGCCGTCCCGGCCGTTGCGCTTGATGCGCTGGCGGTCGGTGAAGTTCCTGCCCGCGCATATGTGCCGGCAAGGCCGGCCCGGCGCGAAGTTGAACCACAGCTTCTCGGTGACGACGCAAGGCTGGTTGTTGACCTGGATCTTGACCGAGTGCCCGCCGGCCAAGTGCGTGTCGTATACCGGGAAGGATAGCCGGAGACCATCACCTGGCAGGGCAGCGGCTTCAGGATGCCGAAGAGTTCAACATGGTCGTCGTCCGGGCAGTCGAAGCGGCAGCGGTGCTGCGACCTGCGCGTCGACTGCGCATAGGGCGGGTCGCAGTAGACTGGTTCGCGGCGTTGGAACGGGCACGTCTCAAGAAAGGCCAGGGCGCAGCCATGGCGGAGTTCGACCGGCAGTCGCATCGGAAGGCGTCGATCGCCCGGCGGTTAAGGGTGATGCCAATGTCGCGGATCGCCGGCGGCTTGCGCTTCATGATCGCGCCGCCGGCGCGGGTTTCCCGACCGCGTCGCAGACCCGTCGCCGCGGGCCGGAAAGGGAGACAGACCGAAGAGCCGGACCGGTTCTTGCTGACCGGAACCCGCACATCCGGTTCCCTGCAGCGGGCGGGTGAAGGCGCCTGACCCAAACCCCGTCAGGAAAAACGATCAATAATCAGCAGGGGTGAGCAGTTACGATTTCCCGAAAAATCGTCCGGTGACACGCGCCCTGCGTAGGCCGCCGCTCACCGCGCCTTGATCCGGACAGAACCGCTGCCCCGCACCGCCGTGAGAACCGCCATTCTCTTCGCTGATCCTCTGGATATCCGATAGATTCGCGTGCGCCTTCCGGCCCAGCCTTTGCAGCGGCGACGATAAGTGGTATATTGGGCACCAGCAGACCGGCCCAGCCATTTCAGCAACAGGCCATCCAACAGCTGGCATTCCTCATCCGTCATGTCCAACCGACCGCCTGACACCGAAAAATTCCTTCGTGCCATCCTGCCTCCGCCGCCTGACCCGAAGTCAAACAGCGGTCCGGCCGGCCGTTTGTTCAAGCGCGGGCCCTGAATCAGATGCGGTTCCAGTTCCCGGTATTGGCCGCAATACTCGTTTCCGTCTTTTGGGCCGCGCTCTGCTTTCTGACCTTTCTGCCGGGGACGATTCTTCCGGAGCCGCTCGTAAATCCCGATCTGCTGGCGAAGTTCGCTGTTTTCGCCGCGCCGCTGCTGATCATCTGGTCACTCGCGCTCATGATGCTGTTCAAAGACAGTTCGGATAACAGTCTGTGGAATCTCCAGAATCAAATCCAGAATTCGCGCAGTTTGCTGTCCAGCTACAACAAACAGCTGGGACAGCTGGCTGGACTGAACGGCATTGAATCCCAGAAAGCGGCCGCCGACCAAGCGGACGGGCAGGCCAGCGAGGACCCGCCGCCGCCTCCGACGGACGACCCCGAAGAGCCGCCGAAACAGATTCAGCCGCTGCCGGTACCAAGGGACACGCTGATCCGCGCGATGAACTTCGCCGAAGACGCGGACGACACCGAGGCGTTTGAAGCATTGGACGCCGCAGCTGAAGACCCTGAAATCGATGAACTGCTGGACCTCGCCATGCAGATGCTTCAGGCGCTTGCGGCGGCGGAACTGGCGGTCGATTCGCTGCCGGTGGATTTCGCGCAGCCGGTCGAATGGAGGAAGGCCTTTCCCGGCAAGGGCCGCCGGCCGCTGGAATTTCTCGGCAGCGTCGGCAATCCGCCCCACCACTCCGCCGTCAGGAGAATGTTTGAATGCAATCCCGACCTGCGGGCGGCAGCGGACAGTTTCACCGACCGCGCGCTCAGCCTGACGGGCCGGCTCATATTTGAGGCCAGCGACCGACAAATCCTCGCCTTCGCGGACACCCGCACGATGCGGGCGTGCATTCTCATTCACTGCTCTCTGGCCAGCGGCTGACTGCCGGAACACGCGGAACGGGAACCGCGCGGCGTCTCACAGTCCGAAACTCGCATAAGGGATGTAGCGGACCAGACTCCCCTTCCGGATCATCCGGGCGCCGTCATCCAGTTCCACCAGCCCGTCCGCCCAAGCCAGACCGGTTGTCAAACCCGATCCTTCGGACCGGAATTTCTCAGCGGCTCCTTCAGCGTTCAGTTTGGCGCGGATGAATTCGCGGCGGCCGGATTTCTTGTCCTTCCGGAAGTCAGCCGGAACAGAGAAACCGGCGGGTTCAAGCCACTCGCCTCCGGCGAGAACGCTGAACGCCGGACGCGCGAACACGAGAGCGCAGACGAATGCCGCCACCGGGTTGCCGGGCAGTCCGAATACCGGAATGCCGTTCCACCGGGCCAGCGCCAGCGGCCTGCCCGGTTTGACGGCAATGCGCCACGCCAAAAGCTCACCCTTGCAAGACAGCAGCTTGGAAACATGATCCTCATCTCCCGAAGACGCACCCCCGGATACCAGTATGGCGTCCGCGGCTCCGGCTGCTCTGTCAAAAGCTTCGCGCACCGCGCCTTCTTCGTCGCGGACAATCCCCGAATCAACCGGGCTGTATCCCCAGTTCGAAACAACGGATGCCAGCATCGGGCGGTTCGCGTCAATGATTCCGCGGCCAGGCGCGGCGCCGTCCGCCGCGATGATTTCATTGCCGGTGGAAATCACCGCCACCTTCAAACGCCGGCGCACTCTGACCGTTGTCAATCCCGCCGCGGCGAACGAAGCGATGTCGCTTGATCTGACCAGCCGCCCCGCTCGGAAAAGCTTGTCACCCTGCCGCAGGTCTTCTCCAGCCAGGCGCGTGTTGGCGCCGCGCCGGCGAGGTCTTTTGAATCTGACCGCGCCGTCTCTGATGTCGGCTGATTCGTGCAGCGCCACCGAGTCCACGCCGTCCGGCAATGCCGCCCCTGTCAGAACGCGCACCGCGCAGCCGCGGGGCACAGACCCTTCAAAAGGTTCGCCGGCGGCTGATCTTCCCGGCAACAGCTTAAGCGCGCACTCGCCGCCGGCCGCATCCTCGAAGCGGAATCCGTAACCGTCAACCGCCGAATTCGCGGCGGGCGGACTTGACCGGCGCGCCGCCGCGTCTTCAGCCAGAATTCTGCCGGCTGATTCGGATATATCCACTTCCTCAGCGTCGACGGACGCGGATACATTCGCGCGCAGCTTCGACAGCACCTCATCAACCGGCATCCAATCAACCCCGGGCGGCATCGCTGAGATACCATCCCCGGATACGGTACCGGCCCCGCGGGAGCCGCGGACATCGCCGGCGTCTCGGGTTTCAAAATGCCGGAGAATGAATTCAGCGATCGCCTCTCCGTCCGCCAGGTCAAATTCCGGCGGAATCCGGTCTGTTGACGGAGAATCGCTCGCTACGCAGATGACGTCAGGATCATCCGGCGCCAAGGCGGCACCGGCCGCCCCGCGGCGGCGGGTTTCAATTTTGGGCAGATCGGCCCCCTTGAACCCTTCCACGATCACCAGATCCGCAGGTTCCAGCTTGGCCAGCAACTGATCCAGTTCAGCTTGGCTTCCATTGTTCTCGTGCATTACGGCCCACCGCAGCCGTGATGAAATCAGGACTTCGCGCGCTCCCGCCGCCCGATGCCGGAAACTGTCGGTTCCGGGCTGATCAATGTCAAATCCATGATGCGCATGTTTGATTGTTGAAACCGTCAGGCCGCGCCGTGAGAATACGGCCACCAGCCGTTCCACGAGGCCGGTCTTGCCGGAATTCTTCCAGCCGGCGACTCCGACCGCTCTCATCGCATGAATTCCGCCAGCATCGCCCCGGCGGCGGCGAGATCTTCCGGCCGGTTGACATTGAAAAACGGATCCGGCGGGCCATGGCAAAACTCCGCGGCGGCGGTTTCATGCCGGTCTGTCCAGTCCACGACCTTCCGCGTTCCGGCATCAAGTTCCCGGCGCAGATCACCGGCCAATTCAACCGGCCACAATCCGCATGTCGGATGAAGCCTGAGACCTTTTTCCGGATCCCTGGTCGCGGCCAGCGCAATCCGCGCCCTCCCGCCGCCGCGCCGCCGCGCCGCCGCGCAAAGCCGCGCGACAAGGTCTCTTGGAAAAAACGGCGTGTCGCCGGCCACAGTGACGATTTCAGAATAACCTCTCTCTCTTCCCCACATCAATCCCGCCAGAATGCCCGCCAACGGACCGGCGTTCCCGCTGCCGATATCCGGAAAAACGGGGAACCCGAACCGGTCAAACCTCCCCGAGTCGCCGTTGGCGTTTATCGCGAGCTGACCGACTTGAGGAAGAATTCGACGGATGACATGGCTGATCAGCGGCGTTCCGCCGAGATCAAGCAGAGTTTTCTCAGGCCCGCGCATGCGCGACGACAAGCCTCCGGCCAGGACCACGCCAAGGATTTCCGCGCACTTGGCACGTCCGGCATCCGCCGCCTCCACGGATTCAGTCATTCCGCGCCGCTTTCCGCAGATGATGGCGATGTTCGTCCGGCATGTTGCTGATGTCCGCATCCATTATGAGATTGTCCTCTCCGGACAGGCAGTTGAATCTGCGGCCGCGCAGCCGCCCGATCAGGGTCAGTCCGACCTGACGGGCAAGCTCGACGCCCCATGCCGTGAAGCCGGAACGCGAAGCCAGAACAGGAATGCCCATCACGGCCGTTTTGATGACCATTTCCGAGGTCAGCCTGCCGGTCGTGTAGAGGATTTTGTCCGCGCCGTCTTCACCGTTCGACAGCATCCATCCCGCGACTTTGTCAACCGCGTTGTGGCGTCCGACATCTTCCATATAGACCAGCGGCCGGTCCTTCCGGCAAAGGACGGTTCCATGGACGGCCCCTGCCTGCAAATACAGACTCGGCGTCCGGTTGATTTCCGCCGCGAGGCGGTAAAGCCAGGATGTCCGCACCTGCGCGGATGGAAGCGTCAATTCGGCGACCAGATCGTAAAGATCGCCGAACACCGTTCCCACAGCGCACCCGCTGGTGCGGGTTTTCTTTTTGAGTTTTTCCTCGTGCACCGTCTCGCTTGCCGTACGGACGACGACCGTCTGCAGTTCTTCATCAAAATCAACCCGCGTGACCGCGGAACAGTCCTTGATCATGCCTTGATTGGCGAGAAATCCCAGCGCGAGAAATTCCGGGTAGTCACCGACCGTCATCGCAGTCAGGATTTCGGTTGAATTCAGAAAGATCGTCAGCGGACGTTCCTCAATGACAGGGACTTCTGTCTGCCCGCCTTCATGGGATGTGCCGCGGACCATGCGTGTCAGGCCTTCAGCTGCGGGATCGGGCGCGAGGATGTAACTCGCTGAAATATCGGCTCTGGCTTGGCTCATCGTCTTTTAATTCCCGGCACTCCGACCGCTGTTTGACATCCCCTGGGAAAACCGGTTTACATCCACACGGCACATACGAATAAATCCGGTTTGCGGGAGGAAACATGGATAATCACAAAACTGAAGTCAAACGCAGATTCAATGCACTTGCTCAGCGGGTGAAGGAAAACGCCCCATACTGCGAAAATGAGGAGCAAACCAAAATCAGCTTGGTCAACCCTTTTATCGAGAATTTGGGCTACGATGTCCGTGATCCTAAAACAGTCAGACTTGAGTTTACAGCAGATATTTCAGGAGAGCGCGGACAAAAGGTCGACTACGCGATTATGGATGGTGATCGACCCGTAATCCTGATTGAAGCAAAATCTGCTGGCACAAAACTGCCTGTGAAAGCGCCTCCTCAACTCTCTGGGTATTTTATGGCCACCGACGCAAAGCTGGCGCTGCTGACCAACGGAGTTGTGTATCAGTGGTATAATTCCGACAATTCAGAATCGCACAAGATCAGTGAAAAGCCGTTCCTGACGCATGATGTCACAGCACCGACAGAAAGAGACCTAAAGTGGCTCCTCAGTGTTAAGTCCAACAGTCTTCCCGCTTTGCTGGATGATGCCAAAGCAATCGAGCTGCTTCAAAAAATCCGGCAGTGGTTCGAAGAGACCTTGAAAAAACCCGATCAGGACTTCGTGCGCTATCTGATCAAGACTCTGAGACTTGGACGTGCCACGCCTCAATTTATCGATTCGGTTCGGGCGGCAACTCACGAAGCCCTGAATGACGCGATGCGGGAGCGACTTTTCACAACGCTTGATGAGGCGGCGGAAAAAGGGCTGGCAGGGTCAGAAAGAGAAGAAATCGACGGACCCGGACAATCCCTTGAAACGGGGGGACATGAAGTATCTGACCCGAGGACAGGGATTGATTCGATTACGCTGAACAACGGTAAAATTCTGCGGTCCGACGAACGTCCGAGAGCTTGGCGCATAGGCGATGGAGACTGGATAAAGACCAAGAACGCACAGGACGCATTTCTTGCAGTCGTCAGCGCGCTGCTGAGCCGCGACCGCCGCCGCCATCAACCTACCGAACTTGTGAAAATCGCGCCGAATTTGCTGTCGCTTAGAAAATCACCCAAACACCGGGATATTCCAAATATCGGCAATATTTACTGCTACATTAATTTAATGAATTCAAATAAGATCCGCAGGCTGCAAAAGTTGCAAGGCGCAATTGATGTCGACTTGACCGCTGACGGCCCTTGGGACGGCACACAGACAATCGAGTGGTGGTTACCGGCCAAGAACAAAAGACAAGGCTCTGCATAACAGAGGTATCGCTTTTGAAACTTCCGGTTTTCCGGCAGGAATCCAGCGGATTTGATCAGTGCGCAACGGTGATGCCATACGGTTTTTTGAGTTTGCCGTGCATTGATTCAGCCTGTCCTTCATCACCCGTGCCGAGTTGAGAACAGGATCACGGCCAGGTTTTCCGGTTCGGAACCGGTCGGGGCGCACGGATCATCTTCGTTTATTGTGACGGGGCCGAAACCCAGGCCAGCCTGTTCTCGACTGACCAGTGTTACCGCCCGCCTCCGAGAAAACGCTCCGGAAATCCCGTTTCCGCTCATGCTGTTCACGTGGAATCCGTCGACGCCGATTATGAATGAGCAAGCCGATAAGGGGCCTGAGGATGCTGAAAGCGCATTAAACGCATACGGTTGCTGCCGGAGCCGTGCAGTATGGCGGACGTTGATCAAGACCGCCCGCGAGCAAAAACAGTCCGTCCTTGACGCGCTTTCGGACAGAGCCGACGGATCTGAACTTTCGCTCAGCCGGTTCTTGAAGGGATATCCGCTCCTGAACCCGCGTTTTCGACAGACATTTCAATGACCGCCCGCGGCAAACGGGACCGTTTCCGGCAACGCTCGCGGGATGCCTCATATGAATCAGACCAAAGATAATTCCATTGGGAGTTATCCACAGGGGTTGTGCGGCACGAGACTGTGGCGGGGACGTTGACGGCGCCGGTCTCAAGGCCGGTCTGGCACGCCGAACTCAAACTTCAAACGGGGAGAGCGGCGGATCGGAAGATTCAACAGAAACCTCTCTGGGATCGGCTTCCGCGGGGACGATGCCGTCTTCCTTCAGGCGGATAGTAAGAACCGCCTGATGTGATACCGCCGTTGCCGTGACGGTAATGCGTCCGTCCCTTGATGATGAGATGGGCCCGGTTGGCGGCGGCTTCCGATCGATCGGCGGCGGACCTGCCGAGATAATTGACAAAAGCTGTAAAATCGCCCTCATCCGCCATCTCCAAGCTGGTGATGTAGTCCATCTTGCCGGCAGCCGGAATCACCGGCGGAAACTCACCGGCCTTCACGTAGGCGTAAGCCATCAAAAGCCTTGAAATACGGCCGTTCCCGTCCTGAAAGGGATGAATCCGCACGAATTCGTGGTGCAGCCAAGCCGCCTCCAGTTCGGGCGCGAGATCCAGTTTCCGATGTCCCTCATGAAAGGCGAGGAACCTCTCCATCTCGGTCTCCGTCCGCTCCGGCGGACAGTATTCATGGACGTAGCCGTCGGCCCGGCGAGGGTTGTTCGGCCGTATCTTGTACCGCCCTTTACGGAGCGGGATGACGACCCGGTTGCCGAACTGATCAATCCCGGCAGCGCTTGCCTGATGGCGAGTCAGCAGAGCATGCCATTCCTTTATCGCCGACCCGGTCAATGGCCGCTCCTCCTTCACATGAGCGAACATCATTTCCAGCGCATCCTCCTGGTCCGTCAGAAGCCCTCGCAGCGTGTCATCGTCGATCGCGGTCGCCGAATGTGTCCCGCGCGCGCCCTCGAATCCCTCGGTGATCAGCGTCTCTGCGATCCCGTGCCGCAGGATGTAGAGACCCTCGATCTGGCCGGTTTCGATGGCGAAGGACCGGCGCTGCTCTCTGAGCCAGATATCCATGGCGCTGCGGTCAACAGCCGGATCCTCAAGCCGCTGGCGCACCGTGCGCCAGCGGGCCGCCGCCGCGCGGGCTCCCGCATGGCTGTATCCGTGCATGTCCCGGTCCAGATCGCGCACCGGGCGCCAGCGGGCGCCGATCGGCTTGTCCGTTTGATCTCTGCGCATTCTTCGCTCCGCCCCTGGGATGCCAGGATCATCGCTGCGCACAACCACCATCACACTGTACGAAAAGCAAACATCCGAAACCGAATTATCAATCCCTCACGGCAATCCCGGATTACCCAGCGAACGGTTCACAAGGAGAATATTCCGGGCCCGGGCCGATACATTCGGGCTGATTTTGCAATTTAATGATTCTTGGTTAACATAACATTCACGAGGCATCAGTCGACTCAGATCAGATGCCGTGCAATTGTAAGAAATATAGAAGGAGCCAAGCATGTCTGCTGGCAATAATCAAGGACTCGCGATCGCAAAATCCGGGTTTTTTACGGGACTGCATCCCGGCATGGGAATCGCAGCCAAAGCCATGGTCGTTGCGTTCGTTCTTTTCACAATCATCAATGTCGACTTTGCCGGAAAGGTCTACGGAGCACTGAGAAGCTGGGTGGAGACTGGCTTGAGCTGGTACTACATCACCGCAGTGACGGTAATGTTCGGAGTCTGCGTGTTTCTCATGCTGTCGAAGTGGGGAAAGATCAGGCTCGGAGATGACGATAGCCGGCCGGAATTCAATAATTTTTCGTGGTTCGCAATGCTGTTCTCGGCTGGCGTCGGCATCGGCATCCTGTTCTTCGGAGTAGCGGAGCCGGTTTTCTATTTCGACAACTCCGGCGCGTTCGGATACCCGAACAATCCGCATGCTGACATGCAGGGCCATACGGAAATGACGGTCCTGCGGGCGGTTGATGCGATGCGGGTCACATTCTTTCACTGGGGGTTCCACGGATGGGCGGTATATGTCGTAGTCGGGCTGTGCCTCGCCTATTTCGGGTTCCGGAAGAAACTGCCTCTCACGCTCCGGTCGTCGCTTTATCCGCTCATCGGTGACCGGATTTACGGTCCGGTCGGCCATGCCGTCGACCTGCTCGCCGTGTTCGGAACCGTCTTCGGCGTCGCCACTTCACTTGGACTCGGGGTGAGCCAGATGGCCACCGGCCTCAACGTGCTCTTCGGCATCAGCGACGGCATTGTCACCAAGCTGGCGCTGATCCTTGTGATCTCGATAATCGCGACATTGTCAGCCGTCTCCGGCGTCGGCAAGGGAATCCGCATCATTTCGGAGTGGAACATCTGGCTGTCGATCGTCCTTTTGGCCGCGTTCGTGGCCGTGGGTCCCTTCACTTGGCTGATGAATTTTTTCGTGACGTCATTCGGCGACTATCTCTGGAATGTGATTCCAATGGGATTCTGGACAGCGAATGAAGCTTCTGAAGTGGCTTGGCAGGGAGGATGGACTATTTTCTACTGGGGCTGGTGGGTTTCCTGGGCGCCGTTCGTCGGCATGTTCATCGCACGGATTTCCAGGGGACGGACTATTCGCGAATTCATGGTCGGTGTGATGTTCGTGCCTACCACCATCGCATTCTTCTGGCTTTGCATGTTCGGAGGCAACGCGATCTGGCAGGAGCTCAACTCCGCCGGAGGTCCGGCATCAGCAGGAGGAGCCGGTGTCATTGAGATCGTCAGAGGCTGGGATCTTCCAGGGGCGCTTTACACGACAATCGGCAATCTTGGAGAAATGTCGTGGATCGGCGATATGAGTTGGATTTCCTGGCCGCTGTCCGCGCTCGCCACCTTGCTTCTGGCTTCCTGGTTCATCACTTCCTCGGACTCTGGAACCCTTGTCATCACGACAATGCTGTCGATGGGCGATGACAATCCGCCGCGGATATTCAGAATTATCTGGGGACTGGGCGAGGGCTTCGTTGCGGGCGTTCTGCTCTTGGCAGGAGGGCTGGCCGCGCTCCAGACGGCTTCGATAGCAGCCGGTTTTCCGATATCTTTCGTGCTGCTTGCCATGTCGTGGGGACTGATCAAGTCCCTTTCCGAGGACTCGTCGGCGGTTCCCGCGTCGGATGCGAAGATCGCGCCGGACGGAACGCGCATGGCTCAGGATCTGCACGCATGAGCCAGCGGTTCGACATTGTTGTATTGACGGATGGAAATGGTGACGTAGACGCTCCGGTATATCAGCTTGTTGCTTCCGGTTTCTTCTCTCAGCCTGTTTTTACCGTCAATTCCGCTGTGTCCGACTGCTAGGGTGATTCTCAACCTGCGTCTGGATGTAAGAGACTGACCGGTGAGCGGATCCGCACGGATCCGCTCACCGAAGACGAGGACGCTCGAACACATCCGGAGGCGGGCTGATGACAAAGGTCCATGCCGGGGCCGGCGGCTAAGCGGTGAATGCCGCGCTGACCGAACGGCTCTTCAAGAAAGCGGCGGGATCAAAGGATCGCCTGCGCTTTCTCCGCCGAAACCATCCGCTGTCTGCAGCGGAAGATCGCGGAATCAAATGTCAAACTCTCAGCCTGACGAATGTCCGACGCCGAGATTCCCGCCCCTGCCGCATTACAGGACTGTTCATGGATGGATAGAATTCAAAGTGAAATCATTGCCATCAAATCAATTGAATGGCTGGCGTCCGAGGAATACGAACTCCGGGGTTTTTTGCGGATTACCGGAATGTCGATTGAGAATCTGCGGTCACAGTTCAGCGACCCGGATGTGCTCGCCTCGGCTCTGGATCATGTTCTTTCATCGGAGAAACGCCTGCTGGAATTTTGCGAAGCTGCCCGAATCGCGCCCGGAGCACCGCTGCAGGCAAGGCGGTTCCTGCCGGGCGGAAACGCGCCCGAGTGGACATGAACGGACAACAGCGATTTGACGGCGTGCTGTTTGACAAGGACGGCACTCTTTTCGACTTTCAGGCATCATGGTCGAAATGGATTTCACACATCTTGAATGTGTTTTCGCGCGGCGACCGGAAGCTCGCCCGCTGCACGGGCGCACAGCTCGGCTTTGATACTGACGCGGGGCGGTTTCTGAAAGGCAGCCCGTTCGTCGCCGGAACGCCTGAAGTGACCTTCAAGGTGTTCGTGCGTCAGTTTCCGGAAAAGAGTCCGCTGGAAATCGCCCGCATACTGGCCGAGTCCAGCGCCCGCGCGGAACAGGTTCCGGCTGTGCCGCTGCAGCCGCTGCTGGAAAATCTGCGGCGTCGCAAACTGCGCACCGGCCTCGTCACCAATGATCTGAAAAAATCCGCTGAGTCACACCTGCGCACGGCGGGATGCCGCAGCCAATTCGATTTCGTGGCCGGATCTGACAGCGGCTACGGGGCGAAACCCGACCCCGGCATGCTCCTGGCCTTCTGTTCAGAATTCGGGATCCAGCCGCAGAACTGCATCATGATCGGTGACAGCCCCGCAGACATGGCGGCCGGACGGCGGGCGGGAATGAAAGCCATCGGAGTGCTCAGCGGGGTCTACGGCACGGACTCACTGTCACATCTCGCGGATGCCGTCCTTGATGACATCGGGCAAATTCCTGACTGGCTGGACTCTCGATCCGGCGGGCGCAGGGAGACGCCCGGCTGAGCGCGATCTGGACCGATGTAACGCAATCGGAGACTTTCAACGTGTTCTGCCGAAAGCCGCGATAAGGTCGGCATGAAGCGTTCCTCGCATAGCCGGCGGCGCGGCGGCCCTTATCGACCGGAGAATCCGAAAAAACAGATGTCAGGAAGAAGCCGCAATGCGGATTTTTCAAGAAGACAGCGGTCCGTTTGCGATCGCGGCTGTCTTGACCATAACGGAGCGCCGACAGATTGCCGAGCGGAATCCCGGCGCCTTCCGTTAATTCCGCAGCTGGCCGCCCGTCGCCTTTTCAACCTGGCCGGCGATATCGGCGCAGATCATTTCAAGCTCGGCATCTTTCAGCGGTGCGTCCTTCGGCTGAAGCCGGACCGCGACCGCCAGCGACTTGCGCCCTTCGCCGAACTGCGCCTCCGCCTCAGATCCCGAATACTCGTCGAACACTTGAACGCGTCTTATCAGGTTCCGGAAACGCGTCCTCTGGACGGCCGCTGTGACTTCAGCAGCCTCGACATCCGTTTCAAGAACAAAGGCGAAGTCCCGGTCCACATGCTGCAGCGGACTCGGCGCAAAGGCCGCCCGCGTTTTGCCCCTTGATTTCGGTTTCGGGAGCGCATCAAGAAACAGCGTGAATGCGACAGCAGCGCCTTTGACGCCGAGACTCTGAAGAAGCTTCGGATTCAATTCCCCGAACACAGCCAACGGCTTTCCGGGCTGCAGGGACAGACTTCCCGACCTGCCGGGATGCATCCATGACGGAACATCTCTTGAATGCCGGAAGCGCGCCGCCGGGACCATCGCGGACAAAGCGGTTTCCGCATCCGCCTTGGCGTCGTACAGATCGACTTGGCGCGGAGATGAGTGCGGCTGCCGCGGCGCGCGGCTGCCGATCAGCAATCCGGCCGCGCACAGCGATTCAGCGCCCGCCGCAGGTCCGTGAAACACCGGCCCGACTTCGAACAGCGCCAGATCGTTGAAACCCCGCGACTGATTGGACAGCGCAGCCTTCAGCAGCCCCGGCAACAAATCCGGCCGCATAACGCCGAGGTCAGATGAAATGGGATTTTCGATTTCCACCGGCTTCGTTCCGCCGAGAAACATTTCAGCGATATCTTCGCCGACAAAAGAGTAGGTCACGCATTCATCGTAACCCAACGACGCGATCGTGCGGCGGCATACGAGCGCGCGCTTTTGCGCCGGCAGCAGGATCTGCCGCGCGATGCCCGGCGCCCGCCGCGGCAGCGGTTTGCCTTCAAGTCCGGTCAGCGACGCGATCCGGGCGATCTCCTCGACAAGATCCGCCTCGCCGTGAATGTCCGGGCGCCAACTCGGCGGCGCCGCGACAATTCCGCCGCCGTCATGCTCGACCGAGAATCCAAGATCCACGAGGATTTTTTCCTGCCGCGCGGGCGGGACATCCATACCGACAAGCCGCTTCACCCGGTCAGTCCGCAATTTGAAACTGCGGCTGGTATCCGGAACTTGACCGTCAGACACAGTATCCGAAGGTTCGCCTCCGCAGATATCCAGAACCAGTCCGGTCGCCAGATCCAGTCCGGGCCGCGTGAACTCCGGATCAACGCCGCGCTCAAAGCGGTAGCGGGCATCGGAATTTATCTTCATCCTCCTTCCGGTCGCAGCGGTGACGGTCGGGTCCCAAAGCGCGCTTTCAATGAACACGTTGACCGTCTTTTCGGTACAGCCGGACGGCAGACCGCCCATGATCCCGGCGATGCTTTCCGGCCCGCCTTCATCAGAAATCATGATCTGCCCGCGCTCGAATTCATGTTCGCAGCCGTCGAGCGCGGCCAGACTCTCGCCGCCTTCAGCCAAATGTATGCGCAGCCCGCCTTTGAGTTTGTCCGCATCAAACACGTGCAGCGGCCGGTTCTGATCGTAAGTGACGTAGTTGGTGATGTCGACGAGCGCTGAAATCGGCCTCAGTCCGATCGCTTCAAGCCGTCTCCGCATCCATTCCGGCGAATCGCCGTTTGTCACGCCGCGGATGACACGCCCGAAAAAAACCGGGCAATGGTCCGGCTTCGCATCATCGTCAATCTTGACGGAGACCGGACACGGAAACCTGCCTGCGACGGGTTCAACAGCCATAGGCTTCAGCCTGCCCAGGCCCCGGGCCGCGAGGTCGCGGGCAATGCCCCGGACCCCGAGCGCATCGGGACGGTTCGGCGTCACCGCGATTTCAATGACCGGATCATTGAGACCGGCATAGTCCATGAAAGCCGCGCCCAGCGGCGCGTCCTCCGGAAGATCAATGATGCCTTCATGCTCGTCCGAAATCTTCAGTTCACGCTCCGAGCACAGCATGCCGCCGCTTTCAACGCCGCGGATCACCCCTTTCTTAAGCAGCATGCCCGTGCCCGGTATCACGGTTCCGATCGGTGCGAAGACTCCCTTCATGCCGGTTCTGGCATTCGGAGCTCCGCAGACGACCTGCACCTCGTCGCCCGGCTTTTCCGGGCCGTCAGGCCACGTCTCCACGCGGCAGACTTTGAGCCGGTCGGCATTGGGATGCTGAAACGCTTCGATAACCCGGCAAATGGAAAAATTCCGGTACTCGGCGGATGGACCGGCGGTCTCTTCCACTTCCAATCCGCTGTCGGTCAGAGAATCGGCGATTTCTTGGACAGACGCCTGCGTGTCCAAATGCTCGGCAAGCCAGGAAAGCGTGAATTTCATGTCGTTTCCAGCCGTTGAAATTGCAAGGAGCCCAATACGGAAGCCCGAATGATTGCGAAAGGGCCGTTTGCCTCCGCGCCAAGACTGTTCTTTTGTCCCCCGTCCAAAATCCGAAAGGCGCCGCTTCAGTCGCACAACACGATTGCTGCGAATCCGTATTGTGCGGTTACGTCTGCGGCTATGGCCAAACACGGAGAGTGCTGAAAGATGATCGGCGAGTACAGTTGGCGCATCGCGCCTGTCAAGACTGATGAGCGATGCCTTCCATCTGCATGTTGTCGGTCCGCAGCCGACCGTTGCTTTCGAACGCGGAGAAGTCCTCCGCTCAACCGGGTCTCACAAGAATCCGCTCCTGATAGCAGACACGGCGGCCGCTGCCGGCAAACGACACCGGCTCCGGAAACGCCGGGCGACTGTCAGGATCAACCGCCGAACACCTCGTCGACGCTGCCCGCCCGCAGCACGGAGCCGATCCAGGCGTCAAGCTCCTCGATTCCCGCCGAACTCACTTGCGCGCGCCTGGCCGGGGAAACGGACTTGAACTTCAACTCAAGCAGCCGGAGCAGCATTTCCGCCTTTCCTTCAGCCCGTCCTTTCGCCTCGCCTTCAGCCCGCCCCATGTTGATGAACTGTTCCGCAACCGTTGCCATCTTCTCCTCCGTCTTCTCCGGAATGACCCGCCGCATCGCCTCCTCGAGGCTCTCGCGCGGCAGGTCGAACACTTCCACGACATAGTTCAGGAGATAGTCACCGAAATGCTCATTGTCAAAGCCCGCGACAACCCGGTCGAGAAGATCCCGCTCCACGCCGCGCCGCCCGGCCAGCGCCAAGGCCAGGATGCCCGGCTCTACCGTCGGGTCCGACGACAGCGACGCCGGATCCATGCGCCGCAGGTCGACCAGCAGGAACGGCTCCAGACCCCGCCCGATCCCCGCCAGACCCTCAGGGCCGGCGATCATCTCCGACACCGAAAGCGGCGCCGTCCACCGGCCGGTCCCGTGGTAGAACACCACCGGGACGATCAACGGCAGACACGCCCGCGCGCCGCCCCGGAACTGCCTGTGCCAGATGTGCGCCGCATAGCCGATCAGCTGCACCGCCGTCTTCGGATCGGGATAGGATTTGTGCTCAAGAAGAAAATACACTTCGCCGCCGCCTTCGGCGCGGGCGCGGAGAAGGGCGTCGCAGCGGGTGTTCTTCCCTTCCCTGCCGATGAGCTCCTCTCCGACAAGCGTCGGCGGCGCGGTCCAATCGACGCAGGCGGCGGATGCGGCCGGAAGACAGCCGCGCAGCAGCGAGACCGCCCGGCCCGGATCGGACACGATCAGCCTGAACAGCGTGTCATGCCTGTTCGCCGGCAGAGCCATTCCGCTTATCCGGCGGCGGAAGGTTTCAAGGGAGATAAGGACATCCGCGCCCGTATACGGTCCGAATCCCGGAAAGACAAGAGGCGGATCCCGGAATTATGATCTGTTCTCCCCCGACGGGGCCGGCCGTCCGAACCGGTTGCCGTTTCAACAAGCACAGGCAAATGCTGTTCCAATCAGCTGCCCCTCACCGGCAAAGGAGCAAGCGGACATGACAGCGGATCTCGGCGGGCAGGACTTCACACTGGAATTCAGGGCGGAAGCGGCTCTGGATGCGGCGTCCGCGCAGATCCACGACCGTGGCCTGCGAGGAACGATGCCGGGCGGACGGCAAGCAGATCTGCCCGACCGGCATAGCTGAGCATCGCCAATCCTGCGGAGCGGGCGGCGGCGCTTCACAGACGGGCGTGCGAGCCGTCGCAAAGCGGTTTTCTGTCCGATCTCTTGCAGCCGCAAAAAAAGACGCGTCCATCCTTCGAGGCTGTGAATTTCACCGGAATGAGTCCGGTTGTTTTATGGCTCCCGTCGCAGAACGGCTGATTACGACTCCGTCCGCAGGCGCACCAAAAGTACGTTTTGCCGGCTTTGACTTCAGTCGGGTAAGGGCTCATCTGCGGATTTAAGGGCACAGACATCACAGACTCCATCGATCGATATTCGACTGCCGCCGCAGTCTTCAGACAACCTTTTCCCTTAAAAAAAACGTGGCCAATGCGCAATCAACACCCGCGGCATTGGGAATTTTCAAGCGAGACGGTCGTTTTCATTACGTTCCTACCGCTCTGGAGGCCACACGCTCCTGCGGGAGGCAGAACAGTTTCGGTTCGACAAACATGCCGATTCAGGTTAGCCTGTTTCAAACTCGGGCGGACAGATTGTCTGCCAGACTGGATACGACGCCGGGACGCGATGCGCCGCAGCGATTGAAAATGAGACCAAAGGAACCGGAAATATGACCGACATACACGCGGACGGTCCGGCGGAGGAAGTGACGCGCCCCGCCGACCGGGCCGACATCGCCAGACTCGACGGGCGCATAGACCGGTCGGAAGACCGCTTCATGCAAGCCTTCGCGGAGATGCGGGCCGAATTCAGGGACGGCATCGGCAAAGTGCAGGCGTCCGTAGACAAACTGCGCAAGGACGTTCAGTCGTTGAACAAGTGGAAATGGGTCGCCGCCGGCGTCGCCGGTCTGGCCGTAGTGTCCGCGCCGGTGATCGCCGCGGCGATTCTTCGCGCATGGCCGGGCGGATGAGACGGGCCGGCGGGGCCGCGGGGACCCCTGATCGAAAAAATTTAACGCGGTTTTCAGGGCGGAAGGCGCGATGCGATGACTGAACCCGCCTTGCGATGGGGCGTGGTCGAACTTTCCGCTGCGACGCCGTGGGCGGAACCGGTGGATACCGCTGCCGACCTGCGAGGCGGCGATACAAGCCGCCGGCGGCTGCGGGCGGAGGGGCGCGACCCGAAGCGTCTGCGCATCTGCGTCGAGGACGCCGGCGGACCGATGCGCCAGATTACCCTTAAGGAAGGGCGCGAATATGTCCGCGCCGTCGCTTCGCTGCGCCCGTCGCTTCGTTGGCAGAACCCGCCCGCGCTGCCGCTGATCGGAGTTGGATAGTGCGATGCGGCTTGGAGCGTTTTCTATAAGTCTGAATGTCCGCGACATTGCCGTGTCGCGGGAGTTTTACCAAAAGCTCGGATTCGCCGTGACCGGCGGATCGGAAAGCGACAACTGGCTGATTATGGCCAACGGCAGCCGCGTGATCGGACTGTTTCAGGGCATGTTCGAGAAAAACACCCTGACATTTTGTCCCGGCTGGGATCAAAAAGGGCAGCCCCTGCCCGAATTCGATGATATCCGGCGTCTCCGTGAACGCCTCAAGGCGGCGGGAATTGAGCCTCAGCGTGAGTCCCCGGAAATCAGCGGTGAAACCGCGGGACCGGCAAACTTCATGGTCACCGACCCCGACGGAAATCCCATACTGTTTGATCAGCATGTCTGAACCACGTGAAACGGTTTGAGGTAACATCCGATTTCGACACCGCATCTCCGGATTCATCTGCCGGCATGACTGAAAGGACAGCCCCTTCCCTGCCGAAAACCGGAGACAGGCGCGCAGTCAGTTATGGAGGAGACAACAATATGCGCAGACTGAAACGGACGCGGTTCGCGCTCCTGTCACTTTTCGCATTCTCCGGGTGCGGACTTCCGGAACCGGTTGCCGACTTGATGGATTCACCGCCGGCGGGCGAAGGTTCGGCTGACTTTTCCGCGCCGGAGTATCTTGAGCGAATCAACGCCGCGACGGTTCACAAGGAGCAGCCGCCGCCGCTTTGATCACGATCGACGCTGTTGAACATTCTCCGCGTCACCCGTAAGCGGATATGACGCGGCCTCCTCCAGCCGCCGCAGTCAGCCCCGAACCAGCAGGAGCCGTGCATTTGAGTGAACCACTGGCAATCGGCGTGGCCGGACTCGGGACCGTCGGCGCAGGCGTGATCCGGCTGCTGCGGGACAATGCGGACCTGATTGCCCAACGGTCAGGAAGACCCATCCGCGTAGCTGCCGTCAGCGCGCGTTCCAAGGCCCGGGACCGCGGTGTCCCGCTCTCCGGAATTGACTGGGCGAACGACGCCGCAGCACTGGCCCGGCATCCGGAAATCGGAGTGTTTGTCGAGCTGATAGGCGGCGAAGACGGCCCCGCCAAGGATGCTGTCGAGGCCGCGATCGATTCCGGGCGGCACGTCGTCACGGCCAACAAAGCCCTTCTGGCAGTCCATGGAAACGAAATCGCCCAGGCGGCTGAGAACGCCGGCGTCACATTGCGGTTTGAAGCCGCAGTGGCAGGCGGAATTCCGGTGGTCAAATCCCTGACCGAGAGTCTGGCCGGCGATCGGATCCGCCGGATCCTCGGTGTCATGAACGGAACCTGCAATTACATACTGACGCGCATGGAGAGCACCGGACGTTCCTATGACGAGGTTTTCGCCGAAGCGATGAAACTGGGATATCTGGAGGCCGACCCTGATCTGGATGTCGGCGGAATCGACGCGGGCCATAAACTGGCGCTGCTGGCTTCAATCGCCTTCGGCAGCCGCGTGGATTTCCGCGGCATGGACATCGAAGGCATCAAACGCATTTCAATCAGCGACATCGAACTCGCGAAAGACATGGGCTACAGAGTCAAACTGCTTTGCGTCGCGCGCATGTCCGACCGCGGTCTCGAACAGCGCACTCAGCCGTGCCTGGTGCCTGCGGACTCGCCCTTGGGCCAAGTTGAAGATGCCGCGAATATCGTTGTTCTCGAGGGCGAGGCCGCCGGTCCGGTGTTTCTGCGCGGAGCGGGCGCCGGCCAAGGTCCGACCGCAGCCGCGGTGCTCGGGGACATCATCGATATTGCCCGCGGACGGATGATTTCAACATTCGGTCAGCCGGCCTCAACGCTGAAACCCGCCAGATCGATCCGCTCCGCTACCGACGTGGCCTACTATATCCGCCTGCTGCTGGTTGATCAGCCCGGCGTGCTGGCCAGAATCGCGGCGGCATTCGGAGACGCGGGAGTGTCTATCAGCCGGATGCGGCAGCACGGCCGCGCCGACGACGGCGCGCCAGTGCTGATTGTGACGCACCGGACCAGCCGGTCGAATCTGGACAGGTCACTGGATTCGATCCGCGCGACCGGACTGTCCCTGAGCGAACCTGTGGCCATTCGTATCGAAGAGGCATGATCTGAGCGGGCGCGGCCGAAATCTACGGAGACGTTGAAACATTGAGTTCGTCAAGCGAATTCCGCGACCGCATGCTGTCGCTCGGACTGGCGCGGGTGTCCGAAGCCGCGGCTCTGGCTTCCGCGCGGTTTATCGGACGGGGAGATGAAACAGCGGCCGATCAGGCCGCGGTGGATGCCATGCGTTCGCAGCTCAACATGCTCGATATAGACGGCATCGTCGTGATCGGAGAAGGAGAAAGGGACGAGGCACCGATGCTGTATATCGGCGAATCCGTCGGCACCGGCGACGGGCCGGCGGTCGACATCGCTCTCGATCCGCTCGAAGGAACGACGCTGACCGCCAAGGACATGCCGAATGCCCTGACGGTTATCGCGATGGGACCACGGGGATCCATGCTGCGGGCGCCGGATGTCTATATGGAAAAGCTGGCGATCGGACCCGGACATCCCCCTCGGCTTGTGACTCTTGAAATGCCGACGAAGGAACGGATTGCCCGGCTGGCCCGCAGCAAACGCTGCTTGGCGTCCGAGCTCACGGTCTGCGCCTTGGACCGGGAACGCCACGCCGGCTTGATCGAAGAGGTGCGGATGACCGGAGCCGCCATCCGGCTCATCAGCGACGGAGATGTGGCGGCCATCATGCACTGCACGGAGCCGGCGCGCACGGGAATCGACATGTATATGGGTATCGGCGGCGCTCCTGAAGGCGTGCTGGCCGCCGCCGCGTTGACATGCATGGGCGGCCAAATGGAAGGCCGGCTGCTGTTCCGCAGCGATGCGGAAAAAGCGCGGGCCGAGCTTTCGGGCATCACCGACCTTGACCGTGTATACAGCCGCACCGATCTCGTGCGCGGCCACGTAATATTCGCTGCCACAGGCGTGACCAGCGGCTCGCTTTTGCCGGGCATACGCCGCGGACCGGGATATCTTGAGGCGGACACGATACTGCTGAGGTCGAGAACCGGTTCCCTGAGGCGGATGACATACCGCCATCCGGCGAGCAATTGCCCCCTTGGCTCTCCGTGAATTCGTCACCGCCTGCCCGCGCATATCTCGGGGTTGAGCGGTCGATCACCGGCCGCCGCTGGACCGGACCCGGCGCATGCCGGGACAGGCTGGTCCATTCCATGGCGCAGAAGACCGGAATTTCGGAACCCGTTTGCCGGATCCTCGTGCGCGAAAACGTCGCCCCGGATGAAGCCAGGTCCTACCTTCAGCCGAAACTGAGGAATCTGATGCCTGACCCTTCGTCGCTTCTGGATATGGACAAGGCCGTGGAACGGTTCGTCAAGGCGCTGGACAACAACGAACAGATAGCCGTTTTCGCCGATTATGATGTCGACGGCGCCGGTTCCGCAGCCCAGATCATCTGGTGGCTCCGGGCCGCTGGGCGGACCGCGTCCCTGTATGTTCCTGACCGGTCCAGGGAAGGATTCGGCCCGAACGCGGATGCGATGCGGACGCTGGCCGAAAGCCACAGTCTGATCATCTGCGTGGACTGCGGAACTTCAGCGCACGCCGCGATCGCCGCCGCCGAAGGCGCGGATGTGATCGTCATGGACCATCACGCCGGCGAGGAGACGCTTCCTCCGGCATACGCTGTCGTCAACCCGAACCGGCAGGATGAATCCACCGAACTGGTGTATCTCTGCGCGGCCGGCGTGGTCTTCATGTTTCTCGTGGCGCTGAACCGCAAGTTGAGGGAGTTCGGACGGACGCCGTGCGATTTGCAGGACATGCTTGATTTGGTGGCGATTGCGACTGTGGCCGATGCTTCACCCCTCGTCGGTCTCAACCGCGCCTTGGTACGCCGCGGCCTCGCGGTCATACGGAGCCGCGCGCGCCCCGGCATCCGGGCTCTTGCCGATGTCAGCAAGCTGAATTCTCCTCCGGATTCTTATCATCTCGGTTTTGTTCTGGGGCCCCGCATCAATGCCGGCGGCCGGATCGGCACTGCGGATCTCGGTGCCCGCCTGCTCGCGACAGATGATCAGGATGAAGCCGACTACCTGGCTGAACAACTGGAAACGTTCAATTCCGCGCGGCGGAACATGGCCGATAAGGCCACGGATGAAGCGATTGAAATGTATGAGAACGCCCAATCCGGCGCGCCTTTGGTCTGGGCCGCTTCCAAGGATTGGCATCCCGGCGTGGCTGGAATCGTTTCCGCGCGCCTCTCGGAAGCCGCCCGCCGCCCCGCCGTTGTCATCGCGGTCGGCGCGGCAACCGGCAAAGGGTCGGCCAGGTCAGTGGCCGGCGTCGACATCGGCGCCGCCGTGATCCGCTGCCGAAACGAAGGGCTGCTGATCAGCGGCGGGGGCCACAAGATGGCTGCCGGCCTGGAAGTCCGCGCTGAGATGATCGAAACGGCCATGGGCAGGCTGACAGAAATGGTTGCCCATCTGGGAACGAACCCGGATCTCACGCCCGGTTTCCACGTGGATGGAGCTATCCAGCCGGAAGCGGTCACCGTTGAACTTATTGAATCGCTGGAGGCTGCCGGGCCGTTCGGTTCAGGCGCGCCGGCGCCGAGATTCGCGCTGCCGAATCTGCGGGTCACATTCCGCCGCTGGGTCGGAACGGGGCATCTTCAGCTGAGACTGAGCGGTGAGACGGGACGAAGCGTGGATGCGATCGCATTCCGCGCCGGTCAGTCGCCGCTCGGCAAATTCCTTGACGGCTGTGGATCCGCTCCAGTGCATATCGCTGGAAGGCTGCAGGCGGATCACTTCAGAGGCAGAACCAGCGCAAAGCTCCAGGTTCAGGATGCCGCGCCGGGCTGATGCGAAATTTCTTGCGCGACGGCGAAATTTGCTGTAACGGTGCGCCGTTGAGACGGAGTGGTCCCTTCGTCTATCGGTTAGGACGCCAGGTTTTCAACCTGGAAAGAGGGGTTCGATTCCCCTAGGGACTGCCAGTTTTTCAAGCGCCGCGCCTGCTCGCGGAGCGTCAATTGCGGAAAAGGAACAGGTGGAACGCAGCGGAAAAGCGGGATCGGTGATCAGGACCGCGCGGCGCCGGCGAACCTGCGGCAGCCGGACGAGATCAAGGAAACGTTTCGATGAGCGGCAACGACACTGAATGGCGCAGCTGGATCGGGCCGCGGAAAATGCCCCGGCATGACGGCCGGCATTCCGTCGAAGTCGGCGATAAGGTCCGGATCCAAAGTCTGAAGTTCGGCAAAGATCGTGAAAACACGCTTTTGCTGCTGCACGGAGGGCCCGGCTCCAGCGAGGATTTCAACGGTCAGATTCCCGAATCGGCGGAATCATCAAGAGGCATTGCGGTCGACACGCGAGGACTTGGCCGCTCAACGGACGATGAGCAGAGCTACAGTTACAGTTTGTTCGCGCACGACGTCATCGGCCGGTTCGGCATCCGGAAAGCGGACATTGCGGGCTGGAGCGACGGCGCCGACACGGGACTGGAACTTGCCATGCGCTATCCTGATCGGATCTCGAAACACGTCGCTCTGGGCGGAAATGTGAATCCTGCCGGGGTGCGGCCATCCGCCTTCAATGACAAACTGATTCACACGATGACCGCCGAAGATGAATCCCGGCACCGCAAGATTCCCCTACGCCCGATCGGCGGCCGTCATTCTGCCGGAAGGTGATTGATCTGTGGATGGGTTCCGTTCCGATAACGAAGAGCAACTCGCGGGCATTTCCGCTCCCGTGCTGGCGGCAGCCGGAATCCATGAGGAGGCCATTGACGAAAGCCATGCCCGGATGATGGACGAGGCGATTCCCGGAGCCAAACTCCGGCTGACCGACGATTCAAGCCACTTCGCCATGTGGCAGAGAGTTGACGCCGTCAACGCGGGGATACTTGAATTCCTGACGGGACAAATCCCGGAACATCTGCGTGACGGACAGAAGTGAAATCAATTCGTTGAATCGCCGCCCGCGGCTTGACACGGGACTCGCGGACCGCGTCAGCCACTCGTCCCGTGGCCCGTCTTTTGCAGTCAATTGACGGGGCAGGCTCCCGTCAGCGGGCGGGTATCGATTTCATTCCGCATCGAATCCGCGCGGTTCCGGCCGCGCCGCTGATCATGCAGACCTCGCAACAGAACTCCCCATGACCAGCTGCCCCACATTGACTCTCGGGATTGAGGAAGAATATCTGATCACGGACTCTGAGTCCTGCGGCCTCGTTGCCGTACCGGACAAGAGATTCGTCGAAGAGTGCCGTAAGCGGACGGGCCTCAAAGCGACCAATGAATATCTGCAGTGTCAACTGGAAGTCGGAACATCGCCGCAAGCCACCGTTCCGGGAGCTGGCCGGGAACTGGCCGAACTGCGCCGCGCCGTAGCCGAAATCGCGGGCCGTTTCGGATATTCGATCATTGCCGCGTCAACTCACCCGTTCGCCAAGTGGCGCGAGCAGACGCACACCCGCAAAGAACGCTATAATACGCTGCGTCAGGATCTGGGCCAAAACGCGCGGCGGATGCTGATCTGCGGGATGCACATGCATATCGGCGTTGAGGACGATGATCTGCGCATTGACCTGATGAATCAGGCGTCATATTTTCTTCCGCATCTTCTGGCCCTGTCCTGTTCCTCTCCGTTCTGGGAAGGGGATGACACTTCGCTGGCCTCTTACCGCTTGGCTGTCTTCGATTCCCTGCCCCGGACAGGGCTGCCCGACAACCTGTCATCTTACACCGAATACAAACGGCTGGTGGAACACCTCGTCGAAACCGGATGTCTGGAGGACGGCTCGAAACTGTGGTGGGATATCCGCCCTTCGAATGTCTTCCCGACTGTCGAACAGAGGATAACCGATGTCTGCAGTCTGCATGAAGACGCGGTGACTGTTGCCGCCGTCTATCAGTCGCTGATCGCGTATCTTTACCGTCTTCGGTCGCTGAATCAGCGCTGGCGCCGTTATCCGCGGACTCTGGTCAATGAAAACCGCTGGAGGGCTCAGCGGTACGGGATGGGACAGTCTCTGATCGATCACGGCAAAACGGTCATGGTTCCGTTCGCGGACCTTGCCGAGGAAATCGTTGAACTGGTGTCAGAGGACGCGGAAAAACTCGGCTGCGCGCGGGAATTGGCGCGGATGCGCGACATCGTGTCGCGGGGCAATTCCGCTGACCGCCAAAGGGCTGTTTTCGCCGGCGCCCGCAGCCAAGGGAAATCACGCGACGACGCCCTTCGCGCGGTCGTCCGCAATCTCGCCGGCGAGTTTCTGCAGGGAATCTGAGCCCCGTTCCGGCAAGGACTTATTTCCGCCCGCCTCTCCTGAAATTTTGCTCAAGCCGTTCCGAGAGAGTCCGCCGGTCATCAGACGTCATTTGTTTGATCGCGGCGGCGATCAGTTCATGGCCCGTTCTGAGCCTGACTGCGGCCGCGTCCTGCTGTTTCGCGAACTGCGCATCCAACGCGGCATGGTCAAACGGTTCCGCGTTCAGGATTTCAACCATCCGCCGCAGATTCTCCTGTCCGGCGCGGCGCATTTCATCCAAATCCCGCTGTTTCGAGGCGATCCGCTCCTCCAGAGAACGTCTGTGACGCTCATCAAGCGACCGGGCAACCAAGCCCAATCCGGCCGGACCGAAAAAACGTTCGGCGTGCCAGTAATGGTGCCGCGGCCAATTGATGAATATCCCGATTCCGCCTCCAATCACCAGCAGATTGACAGCCAGCGAGGCAATCAGCAAAACCGCCCACCGTTTACGCATTCCGGGAATCTGCCAACTCATCGCTTATTCCTCCGCAAGCAATTCATCGAGTCCGGAAAAAATATCCGCGCCGGCAATCTCCGGGCCCGGATCCATCCCGGCCGCGACCGATTCCACGGCTGAAGCGGATGAAAGCCCGACCGCCAGTCCGGTGACAGCTGACGCGGCCAGCAAGGCAACTTGTCGCCATCCAATCTCCGCAGACGCCGCCAAGTGGTTCTGAATTGACCGCCGCTTCGGCTGCATTGAGGCCGCGTCCCGCAGGATAGCCTGTTCAAGGCCCGCAGGCAGCCGCCGTTCTTCGCGCGCGGCCGCGAAGAACCGTTCCAAACCTTCCAGACCGTCTGTTCCCGGTTGATTCCGGTGTTTCATTTCCATTCCAGAGACTCCTTTTTTGCGAGCAGCCTCGCTCTCAGTTCCTTCATCCCCCTGGCGATCAAGCTTTCGACGGCTTCAACGCTGGCTCCCATGATTTTCGCAATCTGCGGATTCGACATTTCCTCCAGATGCCGGAAAACGACCGCCAGGCGCTGCCTTTCCGGAAGGCCCGCCAACGCGTTCTTCAGCGCTTCGGCACGGTCTTTTTCCATCATGGATTCACATGCGGCGGGCCGTTCATCCAGCGGTTCAGGAATGTCATCAAAGGGCACACCCCGCCTTCGCCGCAACACATCGGTGCATAAATTCGACGTCACGGTCCAGAGCCATGTCGAAACCGTCGCCCGGTCCCGCTGCCAATCCGGGGCGGCCAGCCAGAGCCGCAGCATGGCTTCCTGCGTGACTTCTTCCGCCTCTGATTCGTTGCCGAGCATATGGATGGCCATGCGCAGGAGCCGGGGCGCATAGAGAGTCATGAGTTCTCTCGCTGCGGCGGCGTCTCCGCCTGCGAAAAGCGCCATCAAGTCGCCGTCACTGGCACGGCACCTGGCACGGGCATCGGACATCGAATCTCACGCAGTTTCAATTACCTGCGTCCGCCGGCGCCGTTCGGCACCGGCGGAATGCACGCGTTAATCGCGGTGTTTGCGGTCCCTGTGCCGGCCCCCGCCGCGCTTATCCCCGGCAGCGTTGAATTCCGATTCCGAAATCATGCCGTCGTCATCAGAATCCAAGCGGCTGAACATCCTGCTGCCGGTCTTCATCCTGTCCAGTTCATCGACAGAGATAAGGCCGTCACCATTGTCATCCTGGCGTTCAAACATGCGGTCAGCCATCCTTTGCGCGGTTTCACTCACCATCCGCATCATAGCCGCCTGCAGTTCCTCTTTGGAGAGCGAACCGTCGCCGTCGGCGTCATTCTTGCTCAGCCAGACCTGATTCGCCGATGCGAGTTCATCCTGTGTCAGCCGGCCATCTGAGTCAGCATCGAGATCTGAAAACATCACCTGATGCATTTTACCCCGCCATTCCCCCTCTTTGCCGTGATTCCCCGCAGCGGCGGGACTGACCGCTGTGACGGCAATCACGCCCGCCACGGCCACGCTCATAGTCAGTTTCATTGACACGTCGTTCATTGTTTTCCTTTCCTGATCAGATTCAGCGTGCGCATTCCGCGCTTCCGGCCTTGAAACGCACGGCGAAGAAAATTCCGGCGAAAAAATCAGGAATCGCATATTCGACAGCCTTGTTAACCGAACGGCATAGTTTCGATCGGCACTTACGCATGAGGAGAAGGAGCACGGCCGGCAATACGATGCCCTGCCGACGCAGATATTCGCTAGCGCAGGCATTCGAGAAATGCTAGAGTCAAGTCGCCGCTGGCGAAGGCTGGCGCGTCCCGTCCACAACCGGCACAGGGCCGTGATGATGCCAGCAATTGAATTCCAAAGGACTCAGCGTCCGGCCGCGGAAGGGTTGTGAAGATGGCAGAAAGCTCGCAGACGGCATCGCTCATGCGGGTTTCAACATCAATCGGGACATCCCCTGATACCGAGGTCGAACTGCTGGAGCTATCTGTCGTGCTTATCGCGCACGCACCAAAACGATCCCCGGAAACAGCGAGCCCGTGACATACCGGGGCGTTTACTTCACTCTTTTCATCCATCAATACAACAATGTCGAACTACTAGAACGATGCGGATTGAACTATCAGCTAACAGCATGTCCAATCCGGACATGACGTCGAGTTCGGGCGGATTCTCCCCCAAGTTCGTCGAATTCATGAAGATCGCCAGCGGGCGGAATGCTGAGTTGAAGGATGCGCTGAGCGATCTGAACAAGGCTTCAGACGAGGCACGGGACGACAAATTCCCGATCCCCTCGGACTTAGCACTGGCGAATGCCCGGCGGCTGTTGCTGGCGATGTATGAATTTTCAACCCAGCGATTTGAGGTCTATCCAACTCCAGACGGCGAGGTCGCCGTCGACGCAACTGGCGGCCGCGGCCGCTCGGTCCTGCTGCTTTGCAACTCGGACGGCGGTGCCTTGTGTCTGGTCAATATAGGCGGCAGGCACAGACGCGCGTGTTATTCGGACACCTGCCGGCTCCCCGACGGTTTCGTTCGAGAAGCGCTCGACGAACTGGCGCGGCGGAACGGACCAACCGCGTGACCGCCGCTGATGATATCGGGCCGGAAGAAAATCTTGGCCGAGACGTATTTTCGAACAGCCAAGCTAAGCGAGCCGGTCGCGGCAGGGTGCCGTTCAACGTCTTCTTAGGGCGCGTACCCAACTATTTAACATGCCGTGCCGGTTGCGTTAAAGTGCCGCGCAACCAGCGGTGAGAGAACGCGAAGGAGATTTGAAAGGGAATCATATACTTGACTCCCCTTTCATCTAGGTTGTGTCCTCAAATATTTGACATGCCGAGCTGGTTGCGGCACAGTGCCGCACGACCAGCGGTGAGAATGCTTGAAGGAGATTTGAAATGATCGGCAGCCGGCATGACATGACGAACGAGCAATGGCAGCGGATGGAGCGTGTGATGCCGAAAGGCCTGCCCGGGCCGCCGCGCAAGGACGACCGTAAGGTAATGGATGGGATATTTTTCGTGCTGCGCACCGGCATGCCATGGCGGGATCTGCCCGAGCGTTACGGGCCTTACACGACTTGTTACAACCGTTTTACCCGCTGGAGCGAATCGGGCCGCTGGCAGAAGATTCTTGATGATCTTCAACGGCTTGAAGAAGCGGAAGAAGAAGCCGCGGACGAAAAAGACGACGGCGATCCGGCGCCGTGGAGCCGGATGATCGACTCGTCGTCGATCCGCGCTCACCACTGTGCCGCCGGGTCGCGCAAGGACGGCGAGCCGCAGGAGATCGGGCGTTCCCGGGGCGGACAGCCTGCGAAGATTCATGCCATGGTCGACGGCAAGGGCGGGCTGCGCCGCATGCGCTTGTCGCCCGGGCAGGCCGCCGACTGCGCCGAGGCGGCGCCCCTTCTTGACGGCCTTGAAGCCGGCTGCGTCCTGATCGCCGACAAGGCTTACGACACCGAGGCCGTTCTCAAGCAGGCGGCGGAAGCCGGCTGCCGGGCCGTCATTCCGTCGAAGTCGAACCGCAGGCAGCAGCGGCCGCTGGATAAAGCTGTCTATGCGAAGCGCAATGTCATTGAGCGTTTCTTCGGAAGAATCAAAGAGTTCCGGCGGGTCGCGACCCGCTTTGACAAGCGGGCCCGCAACTTCGCCGCCGCTGTCATCCTGACCGTCATCCGCTGCATGCTGCGGAATGACGCAAAGGGGATAATTGAGTCCACTACCTAATCAAGAAACGCGTCCTCGACATCGCCGTCTGGCGTGGCCTGTAGGAAAGAACGCGGTCTGCAATCGCGTCCGGTTCTTTCGGAACCGGCACAGTCATGCAGCCATTTCCTTGTAGGTGATGCGATGCTGAAGGAACTGCCCGCGGTGGAGTTAAGTATAGGCTCAATTTACAAATCGTATGCATGGCCTTTCGGTTCCGGCAGAAAAAATGTGCGGAACGAGGCATTTTTCAGCCCAACATACTGATACTATTGCAGAATAGTTGTCGAAGTATCTGGCAAAACCGTTTTGTGATCTATGACATCTATCTCCTTGTATATAAATACATTACAGTATTGATGCATACGATTTGTAAATTGAGCCAAAAATAACATGCCAAGCACGTCTAAAGTCACTCTTTTTATTCATCAATTCAACAATGACGGCCTACCAGAGAAAAGGGGGAGCCAAATCTCTCGGTCGGTTGCCTCGACATGACTTCGTCGGGGAAAGCCGCCGTGGTCGCCAACATGGCAGCCGCTACCCGGGCAGAACACTCTACGGCCGAGCTGTCGTAAACGCGGAGACAGCCGCCAAGAACGGTCGACAGTTGATGGCATCGCCACAACTCAACACCCGTACCGCGCGGATACCATTCCGCCGGATCCGTCCATCAAGGATCAAGAGCAGCAAAAGCGCTGCGCACAGGGGCTCACGGACGAAGCCGTTCGGCGTGACCGCAGCGGTGATGGTTAAACTGTTTTCCGCGCGGCGGCAGGCGGCTGCTGCCTTGGATTCAAGAACTGACAACGGCGGCATTCCAAACGCGGCCGGCAAGCGTTTCCGGCGATGATCATCCTCAACACGATGAGCCTCGGCTACCAGGCGCCGGAGTCCGTGACCTCGGTCCCGAACCGAAACCGCGCCTTCCGGCGTTCGCTGACCGCTCCCGTCTTCCCGTCGCGTCGATTCCCGCCGCCAAGCGCTGAGCAATCGAGACAATTCCCAAAATTTCATCAGCAGTTCGAGGCCGCATAGATTTCGCCGATGCAGGCGCCCAGCGCGGAATCAAACTCCGAATCTGACATTGACTCTGACAGCCCCTCTGCCAAAGCGCGGGAAAAGCTCGCAATCATGCCCGTATTCTCAGCCAGCCGGCGGCAGGCTTCTTCCCGGTCGTACCCCCCGGAAAGAGCCGTCACTCTCAACACTCTCGGATGCGATATGATATCCTTGTAGTGATCCGGTGTTTCCGGCAGCGTCAGTTTAAGCGCCACATCGCGGCCCGGCGGCAGGGCATCAAGATAGCGGCCGAGCGTCTCGCGCAGCCAATCCTCACACTCGGCCTTTCTCGGACTGTCAATTGAAACTTCAGGTTCGACAATCGGCACCAGACCGTGATCCAGAATGCGCTCAGCGAATTCGAACTGCTGGCCGACAACCCGCTCCACGCCCTCCGGGCCTGAATTATGAATGACGGACCGCATCTTGGTCCCGAAAATGTTCCTCTCGCATGCCCGCTCTAACCGCGCATCCATGTCGGGAATGGGATTCATCAAAGCGATCCCGTTCTTTGTCTCCGAAAGTCCTGTATCGATTTTGAGAAACGGAAGAACACCCCGCTGCTGCCACAGATAATCTGCCGACATCACGCCTTCGATGCGGGACTCCACCGTGCGCTCGAAGAGAATGGCCCCGATGATCCGCTCGCCGCTGAATTCGGGCGACGTTACGATCCGAACCCGCATGGCATGCACCATCGCCATCATTTCATCTTCCCCCGCATAGCGGCTGTCTTCGATTCCGTAATTCCGGAGGACCGCCGGAGTCGAACCGCCGCTCTGGTCCAAAGCTGCGATAAAACCTCTGCCTTCAGTGAATTGCCTGATCCGGTCCTGGTTGCTCATTCTCATCGCCCTCAAAATTTGCGGCGCGGCAGCGCGATATCACGACTTGTCGGGCCGTTGTTGCAAATCCAATGATACGCTGATCGTGAAAATGCAAAGTCAGAATTCCATGTCTTTATGCCCTGCCGCGTTCGGTGTCCAATGCACGCCGCATCCGCGCATCCGGCGCGCCAATTGCCTTGGCCCGTCCCCGTGGTCCCGGCCGGACCGACTCTTGAATCGTGGAACAGGCTGGCAGAGGCCGGTGAAACCCCGCGCTTCGGGAAGCCGCACCGTCTCCCGCTGAATCGACGATCATCCCGTTTATCGCCCTGCTGCCGCTTCGACTGCCACTGACTCAGGTGACCGTTCCCGGCATATGGCAACAATGCGCCGGTGTCGGGGCGACGAAGAGGAAAGACGCCCGCCAAGCAAGCGCCGGAAGGCCGATGACGGCAAAATCCGGTTCTTGCCGCGCATTCCGCCGATTCACATATCACCGGCTGTGATCACAACTTTGAGGCAAACGGCGCTTTGGGAGTACAGGCCGTGATTCCCGTCTTCGAATTCTTCGCTCTTTGTCCTTGAACCGATGGAAAATCGCGGTCCGGCATTGTTATACGTCAGCATGGAGGAATTGCGAACATTGAATCAGGGGAGTATCTCATGGCGGCAGACCCGCAGGCTGCTCAGATTCGGGACGCATCAACGGTGGTTCTTCTGCGGGATCGGTTAACGAATCCACGCATACTCCTTGGCAAGCGCCGAAAAGACGCCGTGTTCATGCCGAATAAATTTGTTTTCCCGGGAGGCGCGGTCGATCCTGCGGATGCGGATCCGGAACTTGCGGGCCGGCCCGGTCCGCAATGCCTCCGCCGGCTCAGAATGCGAAGCGACTCAGATGCCGCCGACATGCTGTTGGCATGCGCCGTTCGTGAAGTGTGGGAGGAAACCGGCATCAGGCTGGCCCGCCGTCGCCGTGAAGCCCGCTCTCAATTGCCGGAGGAATGGTCTTCATTCGGCGAAGGCGGCCACTGTCCAAGCGCGACAGGATTGGTGTTCATCTACCGGGCTGTCACACCGCCCGGACGGACAAGGCGGTTCGATACGCGTTTTTTTCTGGCAGATCTTGACCGGGCGGATCTGGTCAGCGACCCTGATGATTTCAGAAAAGCTTCGTCCGAGTTGAGTCACCTTCAATGGATCCCGTTGGCGGATGTCTGCCGGTTCGACCTTCCATCCATCACGCGGCTGGTCCTCGCGACAGTTTCCGAAATTCTGCGAATCGGCGGGGATCCGGCCGAGGTGCCTTTTCGTTTTTCGCGCGGCGGCAGACCCTTCAGTGAAATGATTTGACTGAAAAACAGAATTCAAGCCGGCAATTTCTGAATCCCGAGACGACCCCATTCCGAGTCGGCCGTCTCAAGGTTTCGCATACGAGTCACTCCAGCTCGGAAGAGGACCTGTGGGATCGGAAGCCGCTTCATACACGCCGCGCGCGACGGCCCGGGCCAAGCAGGCAGCGGCAGCGTGGCAAAGCTCTAGAACATCGAAGTCGCCGTTCTGAAGTTTCCGCTTTCCTGTGGCTGCCGCGAATACGACGTCACCGTCGAAAACCGTGTGTGACGGAACGATGGCCCGCGCCATGCCGGCATGCGACGCGACAGCGAGCCGCTTTGCCTGCGCTTTGGTCAAATCCGCGTCGGTGGCGACGACAGCGATAGTCGTGTTGCTCCGCGCCGCGATTGATTTCCGTTGCGGCTCCCATGCCGGGCTGCAGCGGCCGGCAGGGCCGAAACCGCCGAATTCTTCATCAAGCTCGAACGGTGCCGCCCAAAAGCAGGGACCGCCGTTCTGAACGACGCTGCCGAAGGAATTGACAGCGGCCAGACAACCGACAATGCCGCCCCCGTCAGTTACGGCTGACGCCGATCCCAGACCGCCGCGGAAATCAAGTGTCGTTGCTCCGCAACCCGCGCCCGAACTTCCCAGACAGAAGTCCTCGCCTGCTGATTCCAGAGCCCGGAATCCAAGATCTTTATAAGGATTCCCCGGCTGCATTTTGTTTCCGCCGTTCAGCAGGTCAAAGAGAATCGCCGCCGGAACGATCGGCACTTTCACACCTCCGATTTCTGCTCCCCGGCCCTGCGAAGCCAATCCGTCCGCGACGCCCGAAGCGGCGTCCAGCCCGAAAGCCGAACCGCCTGAAAGAACAATCGCATCAACCTTCCGCACCGTCCGGTCGGGAGCCAGCAAATCTGTCTCGCGCGTGCCCGGCGCTCCGCCCATGACATGCACGGCTGCGGTGAACGGCGAGTCCGACACCACCACGCTGGTTCCGGTTTTGACGTCTTTCTCCTCGGCGTTGCCCACCAGAATTCCGGCGACATCCGTAATGAGGTTTTTGGGTCCCGCGCGCATGGTCAGCTCCCGGCTGCAGCAAGCAAGGCCGCCCGGCGCCCTTCCAGCTTGAAAGTGACAATCCAATGTGCGATTACTGATACGGGAACCGGAGCGAAAATCACAGGAATCATCATGCTGGAAAAAACCAATCTCACTTCGCTGCTAAAAGACCCGTCTCTTCTGGCCGTCAAAGCCTATGTCGGCGGCGAATGGATAGATGCCGAAGACGGCGATGAATTTGACGTCATCAATCCCGCGCGGGGCGATGTCGTCGCCAGGGTGCCGAATCTTGGAGTCGCGGAAGCGCGGCGGGCCATTGAGGCGGCTGAAGCCGCGCAGAGCGGCTGGGCCGCAAGACCGGCCAAAGAAAGGTCGGCCATTCTTCTGGAATGGCACCGCCTCATGATGGAGAATGCCGATGATCTGGGACTGATACTGACAGCGGAGATGGGCAAGCCGATTGCCGAGGCCAAAGGTGAAGTCGGTTACGGAGCGTCATTCCTGCAATGGTTCGGCGAGGAAGCCAAACGCGTCTACGGGGAGACGGTCCCCGGCCCTCAGCCGGACAAAAGACTGTTTGTGATCAAACAGCCGGTGGGGGTTGTCGCTTCCATCACGCCGTGGAATTTTCCAAATGCGATGATTGCCCGCAAAGTGGCGCCGGCGCTTGCGGTCGGTTGCACGTTCGTCGGCCGTCCGGCGAGCGAAACTCCGCTCTCGGCGCTTGCCATGGCTGTGCTGGCCGAGCGCGCGGGGGTGCCGAAAGGCGCGCTTTCCATCGTCACATCGAAACGCTCACGGGAAATCGGCGAAGAATTCTGCACGAATGAAGCCGTACGCAAAATCACCTTCACAGGATCAACAGAGGTCGGCCGCATTCTGCTTCGGCAGGCCGGCGGCCAGGTCAAGAAAGTCTCAATGGAACTCGGCGGCAACGCGCCATTCATTGTTTTTGACGACGCTGACGTCGACGCCGCCGTCGAGGGCGCGATGATTTCCAAATACCGCAACAACGGCCAGACCTGTGTCTGCGCCAACCGGATTTATGTGCAGTCCGGCATCTACGACAAGTTCGCCGAGAAACTCGCCGAAGCGACAGAACAGCTGAAGCTCGGCGACGGCCTCAATTCGGATGTCAATACCGGCCCGCTGATAAATCAGAGCGCGGTCGACAAGGTCGAATCGCACATTGCCGACGCCGCGGCGAAGGGCGGCAAAGTCATCGCCGGCGGCAAACGACACGAACTCGGCGGGTTCTGGTTTGAGCCGACCGTCATCTCTGAAGTCACCCAAGAGATGCTCATCGCGCATGACGAAACATTCGGGCCGGTTGCTCCGCTGTTCCGGTTTGACGATGAAGATGAGGTCATCAAACTGGCCAACGACACCATTTTCGGACTTGCGGCCTATTTCTACGCCAAGGACACATCGCGGGTCTGGCGGGTCGCCGAAGCCTTGGAATACGGAATCGTCGCGGTCAATACCGGGCTGTTCTCGACAGAAGTCGCTCCGTTCGGCGGCTTCAAACAGTCAGGTCTGGGACGCGAGGGATCACGTCACGGCGTCGATGACTTTTTGGAAATGAAGTATATCTGCCTGTCGATCTGACAAAGCGGCGCGTCCCTTCCTTCAAGGCGCGCCGGTCCAGGTTCCGCTGTGTTCTAGATTCAGGACTGAAAGGCGCGTTCGGGCAAACGCGCCTTATCGTGTTGAAATCCTGCCGCCGGACAGACCGGTCTCAGCTTCACGCGCTGCTGATCGGAGTCGGCGATCCGGCCGAGATGTCGATTTTCCGCGGTTTCAGAGCCTCGGGAATCTCGCGTTTGAGATCAATATTCAGCATGCCGTCGACATAGCTCGCGCCGGTGACGCGGACATGGTCGGCGAGCGCGAACTGTTTCCGGAACGATCTCTGGGCGATTCCCCGGTGCAGGTAGCGGCCGTTTTCAGCCGTCTCTGACTTGGAGGCCGTGACTTGAAGCTGATTCTCGCGGACTTCGACATTCAGATCTTCCGCGGAAAACCCGGCCGCGGCAATCGCGATGCGGTATGATTTTTCGGAAGTCTTCTCAATGTTGAACGGCGGATAGGACGCCGGAACGACGTCTTGGGAAAAGGCTTTATCCAGCAGGTCATTGAAACGGTCAAAACCGATTGAAGTGCTGTAAAGCGGTGTCAGGTCAAAGCTTTGCATAGGTACCCTCCATTGAGCGATAAGATTGCGTTTGCCCTCCGGATCGGACGGGCGTCTGACTGTCTCGGCCGGCAGCCGCCGCGCCTCGACAATGCGGATGTGGGAACTCAGCCGGCCTGAGTCAAGTCCCGCCGGGCGGAATTTCATTCCCCGCCGGCCGCGGCCTGGATCAAACAGCCTTGAACCGGTCCAGCCGCGACAGCGATTCCGGCATCGGCCCGCCGCTTCCCCAGTCCAGAAGCTCCACCGTGTGCAGCACGGTTATGTCCGTCCCGGAGCTGATCTGTACCATGCAGCCGATATTGCCCGCCGCGATGACGTCAGGGGAAACAGCCTCGAAATTACGTACCTTGCGCGACTTGAGTTGATCGGCGATTTCGGGCTGGAGAATATTGTAGGTGCCGGCGGAGCCGCAGCATAAATGGCTCTCGGCAGGCTGGACGACATCAAACCCCGCTCTTTTCAGAAGTTCGGCCGGCAGCGAAGTCACCTTCTGGCCATGCTGAAGGGAACAGGCGGAATGGTAGCCCACCGTGATTCCTTTTTTCCCGCAGGCGGGGAAATCCAGCCGCGAGAGGAATTCGGTCACATCCAGCGCATGACGTGAAACATGATCCGCTTTCTCGGCGAGAGCGTCGTCGCGGAACATGCAGGCATAATCCTTGACGGCGGTGCCGCAGCCGCTGGCATTGATGATGACGGCATCCGCGCCGTCCGCCAGTTCCCGGCTCCAGGCATTGACGCAGCGCGCGGCGAAGCGGCGGCTTTCGGCTTCCCGGCCCATATGATGCGACAGCGCTCCGCAGCAGCCTGCCCCTTCCGCCACCACGACATCGCAGCCGAACCGCCGCAGAAGCCGGATCGTGGCGCCGTTAATGTCGGTGTTGAGAGCTTTCTGCGCGCATCCGGTTGACAAAATGACCCGGTGCCTGCGCCTGCCTTCCGCTTCGAAAACCTGTGGATCATCCTGCCAGCTGACAGGAGGTATGTCTTTCGGAGCCAGACGCAGCATGGCGCGGAGACGCGCGTCCGGAACAAAACCGGCAAACGGCAGAGCCAGCTTCGCTGCGGCCAGCGCGAGCCGGAACCGCAGAGGATAAGGCAGAATCCCAGCCAATGCGCGACGAAGCAAACGGTCGAAGAGCGGACGCCTGTAGGTTTTCTCGATATAGGCCCGCGCATGGTCGACCAGATGCATATAATGCACGCCTGACGGGCAGGTTGTCATGCAGGCGAGACAGGACAGGCAGCGGTCGATATGGAGGACGGTCTTGGCGTCCGCGGGCCGGCCGGATTCCAGCATATTCTTGATCAAATAAATCCGGCCGCGCGGACTGTCGAGCTCGTCGCCGAGAAGCTGGTAGGTCGGGCAAGTCGCAGTGCAGAGCCCGCAATGGACGCAGGTTCTCAAAATGTCGTTGGAACGCGCGGTCGCCGGATCGCCGAGTTGCTGTTCGGTGAATTTGGTCTGCATACGAAGTCAGTTCCCTGTCGGCATTCAGCCCGCCGGGCGCTCAGTTCATCAAACCTGGATTCAGAATCTGCCGCGGATCAAATTCCTGCCGCAGACGATCCGCAATCCGCCGCAGCCGTTCGGGCTGCGGATGAAAGGCCGGCAGCCGCCGCCGGACTTCCGGACCGGCCCTCACCAATGTCGCATGACCCTTGATCGGATCGCACAAGGCACGGAGATCGGTCCCTTCGGGAACCAGCGCCCAGACCAGACCGCCGCCCCAGTCGTACAGAATGTCCCCTGCTGTCCGCTGATGAATTGCAGCACCGATTCCGGGACCCTCGCTGGGCTTGACGGAAATTCTCCAGACATCTCCCGGCTTCCCGTGGAATGTTTCCGCATCACGCACCCACTTCCAGCCCGCCGCTGTCCTTTCGGCATCCGTCTCCACATGAATATCGCCGAATTCAGACAGCATGTCCATCAACCGGCCCGTCCGGTAACGGACAGAATCCTCAAATCCTTCCAAGCGGATCATGGTGACCGGGTGTCCGTCAACGCCTGAAGGCGTGTGCGCCGCTCCGGTCACTTCGTACGGGGACTGAAGGGAGACCGTCAAAGCCCGGATCGCCTCGTTTTCGTCCAACCCATTGATCAGAAGGACGGCCCTGCACTCGGGATCGGGCAGCACTTTGATGATTATTTCCGTCAGTACGCCCAAGGTGCCGCAGCTGCCTGCCAAAAGCCTGACCAGATCGTAGCCGGTGACGTTCTTCATCACGCGCCCGCCGTTCTTGATAACAGTTCCGGAGCCGTCTACGAAACGGATTCCAAGCAGGTGGTCGCGGCAGGCGCCCGCCTGGATCCGGCGCGGACCGCTCACGTTCGCGGCCACCGCGCCGCCGATTGTCGGCTGGCCGGATGTGCCGAGCAGACCCCGATGGTCCATCGGCTCGAACGCCAGCCGCTGCCGGTGCCGGGCAAGGCTGTTTTCAATTTCCGAAAGCGGCGTTCCGGCGGCCGCGGCGAGCGTAAGCGCTTCGGGTTCGTAGCGGCTGATACCGGTCAACTCCGAAACGGACAACGGCTGCCCGTCGACAGGCCGGCCAACCGGCCTGGTGCCGCCGCCTCTGATCGCCAAGGGCTGCGAAGCGGAAGCGATCATTTCCGCCAGTTCGCGCTCGTCACGCGGCGTCATGCCAGCCTTCTCGACCTTGAACTGTCGAGCGGGAAGACTTTGGCGGGATTCAGCAGCCAGTCCGGGTCAAAGACATCCTTGACCCGCATCTGCGCTTCCAGGTCGGAATCGCTGTACTGGCAAGTCATCAGATCGCGCTTTTCAACTCCGACTCCGTGCTCTCCGGTCAGGCAGCCTCCTGCCTTGACGCAGAGTTTGAGGATTTCAGCTCCCATTTCCTCACAGCGTTCCAGCTCTTCGTCGGAATTCGCATCAAACATCACCATTGGATGCAGATTCCCGTCACCCGCGTGAAAGACGTTGGCCACACGGAGACCGTAAGTCTCCGACAATTCGGAAATTCCCTTCAAGACCCTTGGCAGTTCGGAAACCGGAATGGTGCCGTCAAGGCAGACATAATCCGCGATCCGCCCCATGGCGCCGAACGCGGACTTGCGGCCAGCCCAGATCCTCGCTGAATGTTCCTCGGACCGGCTTTCATTGGCAACCTCCGGCTTATGTCTTGCGGCCACCTGTTTGATCAGCCCCAGCTGCATGTCGATTTCGGATTCAGAACCTTCCACTTCCACGATCAGCAAGGCTTCGACGTCCGGATATCCGGCACCGACGAAATCCTCGCAGGCCCGGATGCAGGGCCGGTCCATGAATTCAATGGCCACCGGGAGCACTCCTGCCCGGATAATGTCGGCTACGCACGCTCCTGCGACCGCGCTGGACTGGAACCCAAACAGCACCGGGCGCGCACCTTCCGGTTTAGGCAAGATCCGCAGCGTTGCCTCGGTCACAATGCCGAGCTGTCCCTCCGAACCGCAGATCACTCCCAACAAGTCCAGCCCGCCGGAATCCAAGTGCGGGCCTCCGATATCAATGATCTCGCCCCGCATCGTCACCATTCGCACGCCGAGCAGATTGTTCGTGGTCACGCCGTATTTCAAACAGTGCGCACCGCCTGAATTCATAGCGACATTGCCTGCGATCGCGCAGGCCAGCTGGCTTGACGGATCAGGCGCATAAAAGTATCCTTGGTCTTCCACAGCCGCCGTAACAGACAGGTTGGTCCGGCCTGACTGCACCCTGATGAACCGGTTTTCAAGGTCGGTTTCGAGAATCCCGTTCAGTCTTGAAACGCCGAGGACGACGCAGTCGGATGTCGGCAGAGCTCCGCCCGCCAGAGACGTACCCGATCCGCGCGGCACGACCGGAACGGACTCGTTTCTGCAGACGCGGAGAACATCCGCGACCTCTTCGGTTGAAGACGGCAAAACCGCGGCAAGCGGCGGACAGCGGTAAGCCGTCAGCGCGTCGCATTCATAGGCTCTGGTTTCGTCGGGATGATCAATGACCAGAGCGTTCGGGGCGGCCTGTTTCAGCATTTTAACAATTGTTGTTTTGCGGTTAAGAATTCCCGCGCTCGGATCTGGCATGTCCATGTCGGCGGCTCCGGATTGCTCAGGCTGCAATCTCCTAAGTTTAGGGTTCAAACAGTCCGCTGTCCAACGCGCGAAGCTGTCAAGGCGGTAAATTCCATTATCCGCTCATCGCCCTTTCCGATCCTGAAGAAAAATTTCAAGCAACGGGATCATGCGCGCCAAGACCAGTTATCGTACGGCTAAACGCGCGCCGGGCCGTACTGGGCCGCTTAAGCCCACAAACGCGGCCCTGCAAAGCCGTGAGCACCGCAAGTGCCGAGATGGCTTCGTCACGCGGCAGCAGCCTCGGCAAGTCCCGCATTTAGACCGGCGCGCCTGAAGGCCGGTATCAACGGTCCCGGGGAATGTCCCGATGGATGTGAAACTCGCAAAAGCGGAACTGCTTAACATCTTTCAGAGATTTGATCAGACAGGCGGGGCAATGTTGAACTGAAAAACCTGAATACTTACCATAAGGCTCAATTTACAAATCGTATGCATGGCCTTTCGGTTCCGGCAGAAAAATGTGCGGAAGGAGGCATTTTTTAGCCCGAAACACTGATACTATGGGGATGTCCCGATACTATTGCAGAATAGTTGTCGAAGTATCTGGTAAAACCGTTTGTGATTTATGACCTCTATCTCCTTGTATATAAATACATTACAGTATTGATGCATACGATTTGCAAATTGAGCCTACCATAAAGAAGTGCTGCGAAACACGCCGCTCATACAGCCGGAAGAAAAAGAACTGCTAGCCCAAAACGAGTGGGCCGGACGAATTACTGCCCGACCCGCTCTTAGAGTTGGATCCATAATGCTGTATGCAGTATTTGAATCCGCTTAAATCACGTTTGTGCATACTATATGCGGTATACTAATCGACTTTAGGAACAAGCTCTTAGATTTTTTTGCCCTTAAAGGGCTTGTTAACGGGTGGCCCTCGGTCTCTAAAATGCGGAAATTTGCCCCGCAATTCGTCGGACGCAGCCGCCGTGACAAGTCCGCGCCCGAAACCTATAAGAGCACGAAACGACATTGGGCCGTCAACAACCCCGTGGAACGCCATGCAAGACCGGCAAGCCGCCATCCGCGGCAAAACAGACATCCCGACGGCTGACAATCTGGCCGCGTCAGCGAAAAAAGCGGGGGGAAAGGGGCTGCCCCCGGTGCATTTGTGGGATCCGCCGTTCTGCGGAGACCTTGACATGCGCATCTCGCGAAGCGGCATGTGGTATTATCTTGGAACGCCGATCGGCAGACAGCCGCTGATCAAACTCTTTTCGTCGATAATCAGAAAGGACGGCGACAAATACTACCTCGTGACTCCGGCGGAAAAAGTCGGAATTCAGGTTGACGACGCGCCGTTCGTAGCGGTCGATTTCGAAACAGAGGGCAGCGGGCGCAGCCAGTCCGTCATATTCACGACCAACGTCGACGAAAAGGTGACGGCCAGCGGTGAAAAACCGATTCGGGTCGAGCGCGAGCCGGAGACCGGCGAAGTGTCCCCGTACGTGCTGGTGAGATCAAATCTTGAGGCGCTGATCGACAGAAAAAGCTTCTACCGGATTGTCGATATCTGCACCCACGAACATCACGGCGGAGAAAGCTGGTTCGGCCTGTGGTCGGGGGGGACGTTTTTTCCTTTCATACCTTCGGGGGAACTTGAATGAACCGCTCTCAGTGGGCCTCGGCCCAATTGGCGGCGTATCCGGAATCAACCGTCAATGACGGCGTGATCCGCGCCGCCGGCCGGTCGGCTGTGACCATTGTCTCGGATGCGGCCCGGATGACATCTTCGACCGCATCTTCCCGCACTTCAAACAACAACTCGTCGTGCACCTGCACGAGCATCCTCGCGGGCAATCCGGCAATGGCCCGCGGAATCCGCACCATGGCCCGGCGAATGATGTCAGCGGCGGCCCCCTGAATCGGCGCATTTATCGCTCCCCGCTCCGCGGCCCCGCGCCGCGGCGGTTTTTCATTGATATACGGCGTGTGGACTTTGCGACCGAACATAGTGGTGACGAATTTGTCACGCCTCGCCGATTCAAGAGTCGTGTCCATATAGCGACGGATACCCGGAAATCTCTCAAAATAACGCTGGATGAACTCCTCAGCCTCGGCTCGGGAAATCTGCAGATCGCGGGCAAGTCCGAAACCCGAAATCCCGTAAATCACGCCGAAATTTATCGCTTTCGCCTTCCGCCGGGTCATCGGATCCATGCCGTCAATCGGCAAACCGAACATCTGCGACGCGGTCATGGCGTGAATGTCCAGACCGTCGCGGAACGCCTCTTTCAGCGGTTCGATGCCGGCGACATGCGCCAGCACGCGCAGTTCGATCTGGCTGTAATCCAGAGACAGCAGCACATGCCCCTCTTCCGCGATGAATGCCTCGCGGATGAGACGGCCTTCTTCCGTTCTCACCGGGATGTTCTGGAGGTTCGGTTCGGTCGATGCCAGCCGGCCGGTGCTGGCGCCGGAGATGAGATATGAAGTGTGCACCCGGCCGGTATCGGGATGTATCCGGTCAAGCAGCGCATCCGCGTATGTCGACTTCAGTTTCGCGATCTTTCTGAATTCGAGAACCAGCCTCGGCAGTTCATGGCCGTCTGCGGCAAATCTCTCGAGAATCAAGGCGCCGGTTGCGAAGCCGCCTCTCGACAAGCGTTTGCCGCCCGGCAGTTTCAGCTTGTCAAACAGGATTTCTCCCAGCTGCTTCGGGCTGCTGACGTTGAATTCCTCGCCGGCTTCCCCGTAAATCTGAGATTTGAGCTGACCGATTTCTTCTTCGAACCGGGAAGAAAGGCGCACCAGCTTCACTCTGTCAACCTTGATCCCGTGGAATTCCATGTCAGCAAGAACGCCGATCAAGGGACGTTCCAGCGTCTCATAAACTCTGGTCACGCCCGACTTGTGAAGCTGAGGGCGAAGATGACGCCACAGCCGGACCGTGATGTCCGCATCCTCGCCGGCATATTTGACCGCGTCAGCGATCGACACCCGGTCAAAGGTGATCTGAGATTTGCCGGCTCCGATCAGCTCCTTTATCGGCATCGGCCGGTGGTCCAGATAGCGCTCCGACAAGACATCCATGGAATGCCGGTGCAGCCCGGCATGCATGGAATAGGACATCAGCATCGTGTCATCGACCGGCCCCATTCTGATGCCGCAGCGCGCCAGAATTTTGACATCGTATTTGATGTTCTGACCGATTTTAAGAATCGAATCATCTTCCAGCAGCGGCTTGAGCCGTTCCAGCGCGGCATCGAAATCAACCTGAAGGGAAGCGCCGGCTTCCGTGATCAGCGGGGAATCGGAATCATGACGAAGCGGAATGTAACAGGCATGCCCCGGATTGACGGCAAGACTGACGCCGACCAAGCCCGCCCTCATCTCATCAATGCCGTCGGTTTCCGTGTCGATCGCAACATGGCCGGCATCGCGGGCAAGGCTGATCCAGCGGTCCAGTTCGCCGATGTCCGAGACGCAGACATAAGATTTCAGATCGAACGGAATTTCAGCGGCGCGTCCGTTCTCCTCAGCTAAAGGCACGGGCTCCGGCGCGTCGACGCTCAGATACTTCGCTGCCCGCTTGACAATCGTTCTGAATTCCTGAGCCTGAAGAAACGCGAACAGCTTCCGATGATCCGGGTCAGCGATCTCTAAACTGTCAAGGCTGTCCCGCAGCGGCACATCCCTGACCAGAGTCACCAGTTCCCGCGACATGCGTATGTTTTCGGCATGCTCAATCAAAGCCTGGCGGCGTTTGGGCTGTTTGATCTCTTCAGCCCGGTCAAGAAGAGCGTCCAAATCGCCGAATTCCTGAATCAGCGAGGCCGCGATCTTGACGCCGATTCCCGGCGCGCCCGGGATGTTGTCGGTGGAATCTCCGGCCAGCGCCTGGACATCAATGACCTTTTCGGGATCGACGAAAAATTTCTCGCGCACTTGGTCGCGTCCGATATCCGCGGATTTCATCGGATCGAACATTGTCACCCCGTCGCCGACCAGCTGCATCAGGTCTTTGTCGGATGACACGATAGTCACTTGACCGCCCAGATTCCCCGCCCGCGTCGCAAGCGTCGCGATGATGTCGTCAGCCTCATAACCCTCAAGCTCCAGACAAGCGAAATTGAATGCCCGCACGGCATCTCTGGACAACGGAAACTGCGGCCTCAAATCTTCCGGAGGCGGCGGCCGGTTGGCCTTGTATTCGCTGAAGATGCCGTTTCGGAAAGTCTTGCCCGAGTGATCGAACACAACCGCCGCATGCGTGGGCGGATTGCCGCTGTCACGCTCCTGAAGCGAGCGGAGCAGCATGTTGCAGAAAAAATGAATGGCACCGACCGGCGTTCCGTCTCTGCGGTATCTGTTTCTGGCGGGCAGGCTCCGCTCCGCCATGAAAAAGGCGCGGAAAATGAATCCGGAACCGTCAATCAGTTGAAGGCGGCAGCCTTTGCCGAAGTTTCCCGTAGCCGCCATCATTCATCGCACAGGCTGCGGACGGCCTGCCCGCCGGATTCCGCCGGCCGGCTGTTATTCTTTTTTGAGGACAAACCGCTTGTCACAATAACCGCACTCAATCCAGCCGGGGTCGTCAGGGATCGTGTACCAGACCTTGGGATGGCCCAGAGCGCCTCCGCCGCCGTCGCACGACACTTTGCCCGTGGTGACATACTCCAGTTCAGGCGCATCATGAGTCACTGCCATTCACTTGCCTCCCGCGCAGTCGTCAAGCCGGCGGCTGGAGCATACGGCCGAGATTCCGTCCGCCGATGACATGGACATGCAGGTGCGGCACTTCTTGAATCCCGTCCCTGCCGGCATTCGAAATCAGCCGGTAACCGCCGCCGCCTGATCCGGGGTCAGCGCCGGACTTCCGGATGACTTCGCCGACCGCGCGCGTGAAATCGGCGATCTCTTCCGCTGAAGCTTCCGAGGAAAAATGATCAAAACACACATAGGCTCCCTTGGTGATCACAAGCACATGATGCGGCGCAAGAGGCCTGATATCATGAAACGCAAGGCTGTGCTCGGTTTCCAGCACCTTCGAGCACGGGAGTTCGTCCCTGAGAATTTTCGCGAAAATGTTCCCGGGGTCATAAGAATACGCCAAATCGCCGCTCCTTCGCCTGCGCATGCCACGGAATCTGTTTCTCACAACCTGCCCGAAGCCGCAAGTCCGGCCGGATCCGCAGCCGCCGCCCCGCGGCGTTTCTCCTTGTCCCGCTGACCCGCCCGTCAGGTCAGTTCAAGCGACCGGAACAGATCCGGCAGGTCGCGGACCGGCCGGGCGCCCGTATGGCTGATGACTTCCGCGGCGGCGGCGCATCCCATGCGGGCCGATGTCTCGATATCCATGCCGCGGATCATTCCAAAAAGGAATCCCGCCGCGAAAAGATCGCCCGCGCCGGTCACATCGACGGCCTGAACGGAGAGAGCCGGAACGTCGGCGCGCGCGCTTCCGGAAACAACCGCAGCTCCCTGCTCTGAAAGGGTGCAGGCCACGATTTCAACCTCGCCGGCGGCTTCCGCCAGCGCCGCGTCAAGTGAATCCGTCTGATACAGAGACAGCAGTTCCGAGCGGTTGCAAAGCAGCAGGTCAATCCCCTGCTCGATCAGGCGGCGGAACGCCGGACGGTGCCGGGACACGCAGATCGGATCAGACAGTGTGAGAGCTGCTTTACCGTCCGCGCGGCGGCAGCGGCTCACCGCCCGGTGGAACGCCTCCTGTCCCCGCTCGCCGTCAAATCTGTAGCCTTCAAGATATATCCAGCGCGCGGACGAGATCATACTTTCGCTGAAATCGTCCCAGTCGAGAAATTCCGCGGCACCGAGATAAGTGTTCATTGACCGCTCGCCGTCCGGTGTCACCAGCACCAGGCACCGGCCTGTCTCATACGGCGCGGAAGCGGGCGCCGCAGGCGTCGAATACGCGACTCCGAGGCGGGCGAAATCACCGGCGAAAGCCTGCCCGAACTCGTCATCCTTGATTTTGCCGATATAACCGGTCCGTGCGCCGAGCAGCGCAAGGCCGGCGATCGAATTCGCCGCTGAACCGCCGCATACCCGCTCCGATTCGCCTATTCCCGCGCAGAGTTCAAAGGCCCTGTCAGACCCGATCAGCTGCATGACGCCTTTACGCACCCCGTTCCCGGAAAGAAAATCGTCGCTCACATGGCATAACACGTCAACCAGCGCGTTTCCCACGCCGACGACGTCAAATTCAGCAGGCACCGTTCGGATTTCCCGGCTTGTCTTCAAACTCGCACAGATCACTGATAACGCAGGCGCCGCAGTCCGGCCGGCGCGCCTTGCACACATAGCGGCCGTGAAGAATGAGCCAGTGATGGGCATGCGCCTGAAACTCCGCCGGGACGCTGTCCTCGATCGCGCGTTCGACCTCGTCCGTGTTCTTTCCGGGCGCCAGTCCCGTTCTGTTGCATACCCGGAAAACATGCGTGTCGACAGCTTGCGCCGGGTGGCCGAAACATATGTTGAGGACCACGTTCGCGGTTTTCCTGCCGACTCCGGGAAGCGACTGCAGCGCAACTCTTGAGGACGGCACTTCACCGCGGAACTCGTCGACAAGGATTTTTGAGAGTTTCATGACATTGCGGGCCTTGTTGCGGAACAGACCGATCGTGCGGATATGGCCGATCAGTCCTTCCTCGCCGAGTTCAAGCATCTTGTCCGGCGCATCGGCGACGCGGAACAGAGACCGGGTGGCTTTGTTGACACCGGCGTCCGTCGCCTGGGCCGACAGCACGACAGCGACCAGAAGCGTGTAAGCGTTGACATGTTCGAGCTCGCCCTTCGGGACTCCCCGCTGCGCGCGGAAGCGGGTGAATGCCTCATGGATGCGGCGGAATTCCGAGGCGACGCTCATGAATCCCCCTGCAACGGATGCGGATTGCGCAAGAAACGGGTCGACAGCATCGCGGTTTCCATTCAACTGACTGACAAGAGAGGACGCTATGATTCAACAGACTGAAACACGATACCATTACAGCGTGATCGCCAGGGCTATCAAGATCATTGACACGGCCGGCGGCAAAGAACTTCCGCTTGAGCGGCTCGCGGACAGCCTCGGCATGAGCGCGGCGCATTTTCAGAAAATTTTCTCACGCTGGGCGGGCGTGTCCCCTAAACGCTACCAGCAGTATCTCGCTCTTGTTCAAGCGCGGCATCTGCTGCGCCGCCGGGCCACGGTGTTTGAAACTTCAACTGCCCTCGGCCTGTCCAGCCAAGGCCGTCTGCATGATCTTCTGGTCCGCTGGGAAGCAATGAGTCCCGGAGAATTCGCCAGCGGCGGCAAGGGACTGACAATCAGCTGGGGCTGGTTCGACAGCCCTTTCGGCGACCTTCTGGCGATGGGAACCGGCCGCGGTCTCTGCGGACTCGCTTTCGCCGCGTCGCTCGGGCGGGACGCCGTATTCGCGGACTTGGCGCTGAGATGGCCGAAAGCCTGTTTCGCTGAAGATCCGGCCGCCGTCTCCCGCTGGGTGCAGTCAGCGCTCGACCAGCGCGGCAGCGTTCAGCTTTACCTGACAGGCGGGCCGTTTCACATCAAAGTGTGGGAAGCGCTGCTTGCCGTGCCGTCCGGGTCTGTCACGACCTACTCGGATATCGCCCGCCGCATCGGAGCGCCGTCCGCGCAGCGGGCCGTCGGCACGGCGGCCGGCCGCAATCCCGTCAGCTTGATCATCCCATGTCACCGGGTCCTTCGCAAATCCGGCGAGCTCGGAGGATACCGTTGGGGACTGGAAGTGAAACGATCGCTGCTAGCCTGGGAATCAGCCCGCCATGACGCGCGCGGCAGCCTCCCGCTTGAGCGGCAAAGCCGCGTTAGCGCATATTGACGCGGATTTCTTCCACGGCCTGTTCAGTCATGCGGCTGCGCTCGCTGTCCGACATACTGGATGCGACCTGCCTGGCAGCGGCTTCGACAGCCACTTCAACCGCTTCGCTGCGAATCGCGCTCCGCGCGGCCCTTTCCGCTGAAGCGATCTGCTCGGCGGCCGCCTGTATCCTGCGGTCGCTCGATTCCCTGATCCGCGACTCCGCCTCCTTGATCTGCCGCCGGGCGTCTTCTCTGGCTTGTTCGACAATGCGCTCAGCCTGTTTCGCGGACTCTTCCGCTTCCGCCTGCGCTTTGCGCAGGGCCTCGGCGGCTTCGGCGCGCAGGCCGGCCGCGCGGTCGATCTGACCGCGGATAGCGTCGATCCGCATGTCGATGAGTCTGGCCGCGAACCGGGGAGCCTTGAAATAGATAATCGCGCCGACAAAAATCAGGAACGATACGGTGACCACGAAATCCGTGTTGCCGAGGGAAAAGAACGGTCCCGACGCCGCGAAAACAGGCGCCGCGGCGAATGCGGACAACAGCGCGCTGATTCGAATCATCGCCCGCCTCCGTCCGGTCCGGATCGGACGACCGGCTGCGCCGCGCCCGCGGCTGACCGTGAAGGAAGGATATAATTTATGATTTCCGGAACCACCGAGGCTACGATCTCCTGAATGTTTCCGGGGGCAGCGGCGCGGATTTCGCTGATCCGGTTTTCCGATTCTTCCGCCATGACGGCGATTTCATCGCCGACCCTGGCCATTTCCCGGTCTTGAATCTCACGGATGCCGGCGCGCGCCTCAGCCGCGATTCCTTCCGCTTCCGATTTGGCTTCCGTCAACAGCCGGGCCGTCTTCACGCGCGCCGTCTCGGCTTCAGCCGCGGCCCGGTCGGCCTCTTCCAGATCTTCGCTGATCCGGTTTTTCCTGGCATCCTGAATCCCTTCGATCCGGGGCAGAACAACACGGCTGACGATCAGAAAAAGTATCAGCAAGAACACGGCCAGCCAGAAAATCTGGTTGGGAAACGCAGCGAAATCGAGCTGCGGGATACCGGCCTGTCCGGCGCCCGCGGCGGTTTTCTCCTCAGCCATTGACGGGCTCCGTCGCTGTCGGTCTGAATGCCTGAAGCCGCCTCAAAGGGCGAACATCAGGAGCAGCGCGACCAAGAACGAAAAGATGCCGAATGCTTCCGCGAAAGCGATGCCGATGAAGAGCATCGCCGTCTGAGAGGCGGCGGCGGACGGGTTGCGCAGCGCGCCCGACAGGTAATTGCCGGCCACGTTTCCGACGCCGACCGCGGCCCCGCCCATGCCGATGCAGGCAAGGCCGGCTCCGATAAAGGCACCCAGATTTGTCAGATCGCCTTCCATTTCAGTTCTCCTTAATTCATTGAGTTGGTATGATCGCGCACGGATCTTAGTGTCCTGGATGCAGAGCATCCCGAAGATAGACACATGTCAGGATCGTGAAGACATAAGCCTGGATCAGCGCCACGAGCAGTTCCAGCGCGTAAACCGCCGAAATGGCGATGACCGGCACAAAAGCGCCGACGCCCAGAACGCCCGCGAACGCTGCGAAAACTTTGATCATCGCATGACCGGCCATCATGTTACCGGCGAGACGGATCGAATGGCTGACCGGGCGGACGAAATATGACATGACTTCGATCACCGCCAGAACGGGCCGCAGCGGCAGCGGCGCGGTGGAAATCCAGAAAAGGCTCAGAAAACCCAGCCCGTTCTTGACAAATCCCAGCGCCGTCACGGTGATGAACACGGCCAGAGCGAGCGTCGCGGTCACGGCGATATGAGATGTGGTCGTGAAACTCGCCGGAATAAGGCCGAGGAGGTTGGATAAGGCGATAAACATGAACAAGGTCAAGATGTAAGGGAAAAACCTGCCCGCGTCGCGCCCGGCGACGCTTTCAACCATGTCCCGCACGAATCCGTAGACCAGTTCAACGATCATTTGCCCGCGCCCGGGAACCTCCGCCCGGCGAATCGTTCCAAGGAGGAAAAACGCTGTCGCCGCCGCAACCGACAGAAACATCCAAGCCGCGGCGTTGCTCGGCGCGTACCACGTCAGAGGCGCGTCGCCGAACAGCGGCGACACGGTGAACTGATCCATCGGGTGAATGACCAGACCCTGTTCCTCAGCCGCCATTTTCGCTCCCCGGTTGCCGGCCCGGCGCGGGACAGTGACTCACATTCACTGATCCCGCGGGACGGAATTCTTCCGCTGGAAATCACGCGCCGTGCGCAGCATCAGATTCACGCCGGCGGCGAATCCCAGCAATGTAAAGACCGCCAGCAGGATCGGAGTGATCCCGAACAGGCTGCCGAGCCCGTATCCCGCGCAAGCGCCTACGCCGACTCCGGCCGCAAGGTCAATCACCATGCGCCAAGCCAGATGCGCGCCGGCGGCAGGACCCGCCTCTCGGACGCGCGGTTTCAGTTCCTGTTTCGCAGCGGCGATCCTGTCCCGGATATCCCCGCTGCCTTCAGAACCCTCAGGATGCGGCATCGGTTCCGCCCTGCAATACGGACGCGCTTCCGCTAAGCGGCGTCCAGACCGCTGTCAAGCCCATTTTTCGCCGCATGCGGAATTTCAACCTTATGTATTAAAAGCGTTTTTGCGGATATCCGCAGATTCCCCCTCCGATTTTCCGCCGGTTGAATCGCTCTGTTCAGACAGAAATCACATTCAACTCACCGGCCGAATATCCGCGGCAGGCGGGACATTATCCGCGCATGGATGAAAATCTTGACAAGACGTTCGCGGCTTTGGCCAGCCCCGTCCGGCGAAGAATTCTGAAAATTCTGCTGGAAAGTGACATGACTGTCGGCGCAGTCGCCGCACGGTTTGATGAAATGACGCTGGCGGGTATCTCCAAACATTTGCAGATCATGTCAAGAGCCGGACTCATCTCAAGGAGGCGGGACGGACGGAACAGCCGTTGCCGGATTGAGTTCGAGGGTTTCAGTTCCGCGTTCGCGTGGATGCGGGAATTCGGATTCGTGGATGAGCGCATTCTGGATACGCTTGAAAGCCTGATCGACCATGGTCACGGTTCCGCGTCCGGCCGGTCAGACCTTTTCCCGGCGCAGCAGGATCAGGAGCGCGACGACGGTGGCGGCCACGCCCGCGAGGACGGCCGTCCGCGGCAGGCCATGGCCCAGAGCGCCTTCCCAGAGGATCACCCAGGCCGGCGTCAGATAGGTGTAGGCCATGACCTTAGCGGCGGGCAGCCGCATAGCCGCGTAATTGACCGCGAGAAACGTCAGGGTCGTCGAAATGACAGTCAGATATCCGAGAGTGAGCCAAACAATGGGAGGCAGGGACCGCCAGTCGGTGGCGGCGATCTCCTGCCAGCCGAAGACGGTCAGAAGGACTGCGCCGGACAGCGACATTCCGAAGACGAAAACCGCGGGAGCTTCACCCCGGTTCAGCTTACGGACCAGAGGCGTGTAAAGGGCGTGAAAGATGCAACCGACAAAAAACACGGCCTCGCCTCTTCCCACGCGGAAGGCCAGCAGAGCGTCAAGATCGGCCCGAAAGATCACCCATAACGCGCCGGCGGCGCCGACAGAAAGAGCCAGTGCCATTCTCGGAGTGGTGATCTGCCGAAGCAGAACCCAGCCGAATATTCCGGACATAACCGGAGTAAGCGTAAAGACAGCGCTGGTAGAAACCGCCGAGGCCGTCTTCAGCCCCTCAAACATCAGAACGAAATAAGCGGCCATCAAGGCGCCGGTGACCGCGTATCTCCACGGAGCGGCGGCATCCCGCTTTCCGATTCCCGGCCCGACGGCCGCGATCAGGCCCATCAAAGGCGCTGTTCCCGCGAACCGGGCAGCAGTGATGGCGACGGGATCAATCGCATTCGCAGCAAGACTTCCGAGACTGAACGATCCGGCAATTCCCAGTGAAAATCCCAGCATCGCCAGATGTCCGCGGGCCGCCTGACCGAGCGGAATAATGTGTGAATCCCCCATTCATACCCCGATTAAACTCCGAAATGCGCCGCTTCAATCATAGACTGAGATTCAGGCGGATCTGTGTCGCGATCCCGGACAGCCGCTTCATGAACCATAACGGCGATCGGAAAGCCTTCGGCAGCTGCCGCCATGCGACGTTTGCGGCCCTTGATCTTCTTGCCGGCATCATATCCCGACGGGCCGCCGTCGGCGAGTATGAACCGGAAGGTGTTGAGCGCCTTCCGGTGATCGGCTGGCGGCCCGTCTTTGGCCGTTTATGTCGCTGCTGAACAGTCTCGTTCCAAACCATGCGGATGCTTCCATTGGTTGTTGACAACGGGATTATGCCACGCGGCAACAGGGCTGCTCAATAATATGATATGAAACAAATTCCCAATCTCGGTCCGCGGCTGAATCTGTGCATTTCAGTATTCAACGGGCGAAGTCAAAAGCGACCGCTTTGGATCGGAGCGCCTGCGTCTCGACTTGCGGCGGAAGCTTTGATATTTTTTTTGAATGAACAACCGTCTGCCAGACAATCCTTTCACGCCCGGAATCGCCGAGATTCCGCCGAGAATGGGCCATCGTCCAGAACTTGAGCAACCGCTCCTTGGCATTCTCAAACATCTTCGGAGTGACAAGGCCGGCCCGAAATTCGCTTTCCTCTACGGCCCCCGCGGGAACGGCAAGACAGTGCTGCTTCATTGGTTCCGGCAGAAGGCGACGACCGGCAAGTCTATCCCCTGCGCCTATCTGACTGCAAAAGACCTCCAGTCAGACGAAGATCTGGTTCGCAAGCTGGCATCGGCCGCCCCGGACCGCGGACTGGCGAGGCGGATATTCTCGTATCTCAGAATCAGCCTTTCGTTCGATGTGGCCGCGGCCAAGGTAAAGGCGGATATCAAGGCGCCGGACAGCAGCTTTTCGGCTAAGATCGGAAGCGATGCCTTTCTGATCCTGATGGACGAGGCACACACCGCCGAGCCGGAACGGCTGAATGAGATCATGAACGCTGTCCAGGCCGCGGGAGCAGAGAGCCGAATCGCGCTGATCCTTGCCGGCACCCCTGATCTGGAGGATGTGCTGCGAAGCGCGCGCGTCAGTTACTGGAGCCGCGGCGAACGACTGGGTGTCAGCCGTCTGTCGGATGCGGAAGCCGAGTCGGTGATTGCCGAGCCATTCCGGGATGCCGGCATCGGGCTTGAGGAGGATGTAGCGGCGGATTTGGCCCTGACCGCTGACTGCTATCCCTACTTTCTGCAGGTCTACGGAGCCGCGGCTTGGGAGGCGATGGCTTCGGCAGGGTCTGAGACGCTTGACGCAACGCACGCGGCAACCGCGAAGGCGGTCTGCGGGAGAAAGCGCCGAGGGTATTACCGCGACCGCCGGACCGAGTTCGTTAATGCTGAAGCCCTGCCCCTCGCATACGCCGTCGCGCGCGCTTTCAAGAATGGCGCCGGGCACATGAACGATGCACAGCTTGAAGCCGTAGTCGACGAGGTTGAACTGAACGGCTGGAATCTGCCGAGGAAATTGTATTTCCTGCGCTCCCGCGGATTTGTCTGGAACTCGGAGCCGGATTTGGACTGGGAACCGGGGATCCCGAGCCTGATGGATTACATCATTGAGGAAACCACGCCATAATCACGCGCAGGCAAGGATCGATCCAAATCTCAGTGACGGAATGCGGCAGTTGACGGACCGTTTCCGCAAACATTCGGTGATGCGGCGATCGTCCCAGCGTTTGAGCGGCTGCTTTGCCTGACGGTCTGCCCCGCTTTATTGTCTTGCGGGGCCGGCAAAGCGGTCATGGAGGCCGTCCCTGACTCACGAGCGCTGCGACAGCCGGCGGAGGGCGCGCGGTGTCCCGGCGCAGGTTTCGGTTTGCGCCGGCCCGATATCGTGTTGCGTGTTCAAGTCTTGGCACGACGGCTCCCGGTTGTGCTGCCGCAGGGATCGGTCGAGCGGTCTGCTTCGTTGCCGCACGGGCGGAAACCGTACAATTTAACGATCACACACCTGAGAATACGCCTGCGGCGACCCCGTAAGGACGACCCCTCATAAAACAAATCGGCGCCTCTTGCCGTGCCCTCACCGTGCTGTCCCGGATCGTCGAACGGCATTCCTGTTCACAATGCGCACACCATTGCGGGTTTCGCAAGCAGAGCCGCCAGACTGTCCGGTCTGCCGCGGCAGCGCCTTCAGGATGTCACCCTCACCGCGGACAAGCGGCCCAGCCGGCCCTCTCTGACGCCGGACCGGCGAAAAAAGTCGTGACGCCGCCAGCGCTCCTCTTGACGGACGACGAGCGTTTCCTTAATTGACCTTCTTCTGTCAATGAGTCTTTGCCATCCGGTCCGCACGATAAATTCCGGGCCGCCGTCCGCCAGCGAGTTTCGTCCGCGGACGCGCTGCCGCTTGCGGACGGGTCCGGCAAATTCCGCCGCCGCAGGATCAGGTGCCATATGTTCGACAATCTTTCCGATCGGCTTTCAGACGTCTTCAACGGGCTGAGACGGCGCGGAGCGCTCACCGAACAGGAAGTTTCATCAGCCATGCGCGAAGTGCGCATTGCCCTGCTGGAAGCCGATGTGGCGCTTCCGGTTGTGAAATCCTTCATCCGTTCGGCAAGCCGCAAAGCGACCGGCCAGGCCGTGATGCGTTCGGTCGCGCCCGGAGACCTGGTGATCAAAATTGTCCATGATGAACTGATCGGACTTCTGAAGGGGGACGATGCCGAACCCGATGAGATGCAGATCGACAGCCCGCCCGCGGCGATTCTGATGGTCGGGCTGCAGGGGTCGGGCAAAACGACGTCGTCAGCGAAAATCGCCAAATGGCTGGCCGACCGCGAACGGAAACGGGTTCTGATGGCATCTCTGGACACGCGGCGTCCCGCGGCCATGGAACAGCTTAAAGTCCTGGGCGAGCAGGCTGAAATCGACACACTGCCGATTTTCGAAGGCGTTTCAGCGGCAAAGATAGCGGAACGCGCCGTCCGGCGGACGGAAGTCGGCGGCTATGACGTCTTGATTCTCGACACCGCCGGCCGCCTGCATATTGATCAGGAACTCATGCGCGAAGTGATTGATATCCGCGATATCGCCGCGCCGCGCGAGACGCTTCTCGTGCTCGACGGCCTGACCGGGCAGGACGCGGTGAACACGGCGGGAGAATTCGATTCGCAGGTCGGAATTTCCGGCGTCGTCCTCACCAGGATGGAGGGGGACGGACGCGGCGGCGCCGCATTGAGCATGCGGGCCGTCACCGGCAAACCGATTCGCTTCGCGGGCACCGGCGAAAAAATCGACAATATCGAACGGTTCGACCCGGAACGCATCGCGGGCCGCATTCTCGGAATGGGCGATATCGTCGCGCTTGTGGAAAAAGCCGCGCAGACGCTGGAGTCCGAATCCGCGGCCCGCGCGGCGAAGCGGCTTCAAAAAGGGATTTTCTCCCTGAACGATATGCGCGTCCAGCTCGAATCGGTCGAAAAAATGGGCGGCATGCAGTCAATGATGGCCAAACTGCCGGGGATGAAAGGAATCGCCGCGAAGGCAGAGGCATCCGGCGTGGACGACATTTATTTCCGTCGCCAGATCGCCATCATCAACTCAATGACCAGGAAAGAGCGCGCCAACCCTTCCATCCTCCAGGCGAGCCGGCGGCGGCGCATCGCAGCCGGCGCGGGATTGAACGTGTCGGATGTCAACCGGCTGATCAAATCGCATCAGCAGATGGCGAAAATGATCAAAATGCTTGCCAAGAAAAACAGCGGCGGCTTCGGATCGTTGCTCGCAGGCATGGGAATCAAAGTTCCCGGAGCAGCGGCAGGATCTCTCGGCGCGGGTCTGACCGGCATGCCCGGCGCAGTTCCCGACAAAGCGTCTTTGGACCAGGTCGCCGGCATGCTGCGGCAGAACAAGACCCGGTAGATGTCCGCCGATCATGAACAAGACCGCGTCCCGAAAACCGGCGCACGGAGGACCAATGGCTGAAAATCAGAGCCTGAAAGCCGGATCCATTCTGGCGGAGCACCGGGAGTCCATCGACCGGCTTGACGCAATCCTGATCTATACGCTGGGAGAAAGATTCAAACATACCCAGGCAGTCGGGAAGCTGAAAGCTGAATACGATCTGCCTGCCAGTGATCCCGAACGCGAAGCATGGCAGATTGAACGTCTGCGGAGTTTGGCGAGGAGCGCCGGAGTCGATCCGGAATTCGCGGAGAAATTCATCAGTTTCATCATCAAGGAAGTGATCCGCCATCACAAACGGCAAAGACACTGAACGCCGGAACCCGGCGCCGAATGCCAGTTCAAGGAGGCAAACAAATGGCAATGAAAATCCGGCTTGCGCGCGGCGGATCGAAAAAACGCCCGATGTACAGGATCGTGGCTGCTGACTCGCGCATGCCGAGAGACGGGAGATTCATTGAAAAGCTCGGCACCTATCAGCCGATGCTTCCGAAAGATAGCGATCACCGGGTCAAAATGGACACGGACCGGGTCCGTCACTGGCTCGGAGAGGGAGCGCGGCCGACGGACAGGGTGGCCCGGATGCTCGAAGCGGCGGGCGTTCTGGAGCCGCGTCAGCGCAGCAACCCGAAGAAAGCCGTCCCGCGCAGCAAAGAATGACAGCCGGGCAAACGGACCGATTCGTATGCTGCCGCGGCGGATCCCGCCGTATTCGGCATGAAGGCGCGGAAATTGGGCAGACATCCGCATGACCGCCCGGCGGCCGCCCGCCGCCTGATCTGCGTCGGAGCGATTGCCGGAGCTTTCGGGATTCACGGGCAGGTTCGAATCAGGAGTTTCTGCGCCGCACCGGAGGCCATCGCCGAATATCAGCCGCTCTACGACGGAAACGGCGCGCGGCAGTTCAGATTCCGGCTGACCAATGCGCTGAGACCGCGGCTGGTGGCGGAAATGGACGGAGTGACCACCCGGGAACAGGCGCAGGAACTGAAGGGCGTGCGGCTGTTTGCCGACCGAATCCGCTTCCCGCCCGCCGAACCCGATGAATTCTACCACGCTGATCTCATCGGTCTGAAAGTCGCCGATGACAGCGGCAGATTTCTGGGAACAGTCAGAAATGTGGTCAATTTCGGCGCGGGAGATCTGCTGGAAGTCGCCTGTGACGCAGGAACCGCCCGGCAGATTCCCTTCACCAGATCGGCTGTGCCTCTGGTGGATCTGGCCGGCGGCAGGGCGGTGGCGAACTGGAAAGAGCCGGAGAACTGATTTGCCGGCACCTCCCGCAGGCGATTCTGAATGAACAAAACGGCGGCAAGGGCGCCGTGGAAAGCCAAGGTCATCACATTGTATCCGGAACTGTTCCCGGGACCCTTGGGCTGCTCGCTCGCGGGCAAGGCGCTGCGTGAGAATCTCTGGGCGCTGGAAACAATTGATTTGCGCCGCTTCGGACTCGGAGCGCACAGATTGGTGGACGACAGGCCGGCCGGCGGAGGACCGGGAATGGTATTCAAACCCGATGTCGTCGCGTCGGCGCTTGATTCCGCATCCTCCGGAACACCGGACGATCCGGATCTGTGGCCTGTGATATGTCTTACGCCGAGAGGGCAGCGGCTGCGGCAGCCGCACGCCGTCAAATGGTCCGGGTGCCGCGGCGTGACTCTTCTGTGCGGCCGGTTTGAGGGCATTGACGAGCGCGTCATCCAGAGCTACCGTCTGACGGAAATCTCCGTCGGAGATTTTGTGCTTTCGGGCGGAGAAATCGCCGCGCATGCCTTGATTGATTCAGTGGTGCGCCTTATACCGCGCGTTCTCGGGAATCAGGCATCGGCGACAGAGGACTCCCACACCGGCGGATTGCTGGAATATCCGCAATACACCCGGCCGCGGATCTGGCGTGGTATCCCGGTTCCCGGTGTGCTGCTGTCGGGAAATCACGCGGAAATCGCCGAATGGCGGAAAACCGAGGCCATGCGCGCCACGCGGCGGCGCCGGCCGGACATGTGGCAGGCCTTCCGGGCCGAAACCGGCAGCCGGACTGGCCGGCCCGGGAGTTGAATGCGCGTCAGCGGAGTCTGAAGAGAGTAATGAACGATGGATATGATTGCACAGCTTGAATCTGAACAGGTCGCGGAACTCGGCCATGATCTTCCCGATTTCAAAGCCGGGGACACGGTCCGCGTCGGTTTCAGAGTGACCGAAGGCACACGGACAAGAATTCAGAACTACGAAGGCGTCTGCATCGCGCGCAAAGGCGGCGGCGGGATCAGCGGATCGTTCACGGTTCGGAAAATTTCATTCGGAGAAGGCGTGGAACGGGTATTCCCGCTTCATTCCAACAATATTGAATCGATTTCCGTCATCCGGCGCGGGCGGGTCCGCCGGGCCAAATTGTACTATCTCCGCGAACGGCGCGGAAAATCGGCCCGCATCGCCGAAAAAACGAACTACCGTCCTTTGAAAGCCGGGTCCGGCGGGAGCGGATCATGAAAAAAGACATTCATCCAGATTACCATGAGATCGACGTCAAGCTGACCAACGGTGACGTCATCCAGATGAAATCGACCTACGGAAAGAAGGGAGATCTGCTCACTCTGGACATTGATCCTTCGGTCCATCCGGCCTGGACCGGCGGCGGCATGCATTTGATCGACACCGGCGGCAGGGTCTCGCGTTTCAAGAAAAAATACTCCGGTTTCGGATTCTGAACTGATCGCAAAACCGGCCCGGGCGCACGCTTGGCCGCCGCTTCCGCCGCCAGCGGGATTCATCAACTGCCCTGACGGCAGGCCGCGCCGCCTCCCGATGCCCCGGATGTCATCCTGATTGCCGCTGAATGATTCGCAGACAGCCGGTTCGCCGGCCGCCGCGGGGCGGTCATGAACCGCCGCTCATCAAAACAGCAGAATGCGGATGCCGGCCATGTCCGTTGACAGTGACAGCACCGAGCGCGATCCGACAGGCTGGCATCCGCCATGAACTGATTAAGGTGGCGCGCTGAGAGGGATTCGAACCCCCGACCCCTTGATTCGTAGTCAAGTACTCTATCCACTGAGCTACCAGCGCAGTTCTCTTTAGCAACAAGATGACCGCCGCGCAACCAGCGTAACCGCCGAGGCGGTGAATGCGGCAAGCGCCGCGGCCTGTCAGGCCTGTCAGAAATTCCCGGGCGTCAGGAGAAAACCCCGCTGGAATCCCGGTTGCCGGCCGAGCCAAGCTTCGCGTAGGGCACCAGCCATTCGGACGAGTCGGAACAAATCACTTTCGCGCGCTTCGGATTCAAACGTCGAATCGTGCCTTTCCGGCACATGCCGCGCGCTGCAAACGTGACCTTATCGCCGATTTGAAACTTCTTCCGGGCGGTTTTCCTTCGTCTGCGCACCTCATCGCTTTCCGGCGCGCAGGCTTTCGGCGTCGCGCCCAGCCGCGCGGCGATCGCCTTCCATTCAGGTCCGTGCCTGGCCGCCGGGCCTGCCAGCGCATGCGCGATTTCGTGCAGAATCGTGTCAGTGACGTCATCGAGCGAATCACTGACAGCGTGTCTCAGGCTGATCTGGATCATCATCTGAAACGAATGGCAGGATCCGAGCCGGGCCCGGGTGGAGGAAAAGCGCAGCGTCCAGTCGCTCAAACCGTGGAGATCCATCTGCCTCCTGGCCAGATCCGCGACTTTCCGCAGCCGCGCCGCCCGCGGGCGGCGTTTCGCGGCCGTGGCGGAACAGAGATGGTCAAGTCCGTGATACGGAACTCTCCAGCCGCCGCTGCGGCACATAACCACGGCGTATTTCGGATTGAGTCTGTCGACCGTGCCGGTCATCCGCGCACCCTCGCGGTCATAAAACCGGACTTTGTCGCCGGATTCGAAAAAGATCTGAACATCCTTGAGGCCCAATGAGCCTGTTCCGGCGGAGGCCGGACCGCCCAGAAGCGATTCAAGCCATGGAGAACGCTTCATCAGTCTAGCAGTCTGTCATTGTTATATTGTCGCATGGAAACAGTGAAGTAGACGCGTCCGGCATATAACGGGTCCAACATTTCCGGTTGCCGCTTCCCAATCCGCTTGCGCCATCGATCCTGCCGTGCTCGACTGCCGGCTCTCCAGACAGCGGGGTATGCCGCAGGAACGGCCGGCGCAGGGAATGGCCGGACATCACGAGCGGGCCAAGGATGAATTCACAGACTGCGGAAATTCGGCGGGACAATGCGGGAACATCGACATGCCTTAAAGGCTGTTCCTAAAGCCGATTTCATACACAAACATAGAACGCATATCGTGATTCAAGCTGACTCATCTACTGCATACAGCATTATGGAACAAGCTCTAAAACCTCTGCACCATGCGGACGACGGTTTTCACAACTCCGCTGCCGAACAGCCGTTTTGAAAAATACGCGCCGGCAGCTCTCTTGCTGACCTCCCCGATCGTCGGATACGGCGCGATCATTGATGCGAATGCGTTCATTTTCAACCTGTTCGCGATCGCCATCGACCATATGTGGATCATTTCTCCGGCTTGGGATCCGACTATGGATGCGCCGACCGGCCGGCCCCTGACGACGGTCGCCCGGACCTGGCCCTGCGTCAGCCCTTCAGCCAGCGCACGGTCATTCTCCGCGTAATCGAAGGATATGATTTCAGCTTTCCCGCCGAATTTCTTCAGGGCGTCCTGCTCGCTGAGTCCGGCTTCGGCGATTTCCGGATCCGTGTAGGTGGCCGACGGCATATGGTCGGCGCGGACTTTGGAAGGCAGACCGAACAAGGCGGATTTCAGCACGACGGAGGCGTGATAGCCGGCCGCGTGCGTGAACTGGGGTCCGCCGGCCGCGTCGCCGATGGCGTAAACCCGGCGGTTGGCGGTTTTCAGCGAGGAGTCCACCTTTATCCCGGCGCGGCCGGCTTCGATCCCGGCTGCGGCCAGATTGAGTCTGTCGATATTGGGTTTTCTGCCGACCGCGACCAGAAGATTCGTTCCGTCAACAGTCAGACCGCCCGACGCGCGCGCCGTGACCGTCCCGCCGCCGCCTTCGATCCGCTCGACCGATGCGCCTTCATGAATCACGATTCCCTCTTGCCGTAACTGCGCGAGGACGACCGCGGCATGCTCAGGATGCGAACGGCTGAGCGCTTTCAGACCTTCAAGGACCGTGACCCGGCATCCGAGCCGCCGGTGCGCCTGCGCCATCTCCAGTCCGATCGGTCCACCGCCGATGACCACCAGATGCTCCGGCCGGTCGCGCATCTCGAAAATCGTCTCGTTGGTCTCGAACGGCGTTGTCTCCAAGCCGGGAATCGGCGGCACGAACGGCGACGAGCCGGTCGCGATGATGAAGCGGCGGGCCTTGATGCGGTGATCCCCGGCGACGACTTCGCCGGGTGACACGAATGCCCCGTATTCCTGGACGACACGGACGCCCAGTCCTTCAAAACGCTCGACGCTGTCATGCGGCGCGATCTTGGCGATGACGGAAAGAACATGCTCTTTGGCCCGTGCGAAATCCACATCCGGCTCCACAGGCGTCACTCCGAATTCCGCCCCCGAAGTCATGGCGCGCGCATGTTTCGCGGCGGCGATCAGGGCCTTCGACGGCACGCATCCGTAATTCAGGCAGTCGCCCCCCATCTTCCCGCCTTCAAGCAGAACGACATCGGCGCCCATCTGCGCCGCGCCTGCGGCGGCGGACAGCCCGCCGGAGCCCGCGCCGATTATGCATAGATCCGTTTTGACCGTTTCCGGCATTATATCCTCTCCCTCACCGCCGGACCGCCTTGATCAGGATCGGCAAGGCCGCAAGCGCGCAGAGAGCGAGCAGGGGGCCCAGAATGTTCCATTGCCAAATGATCCCCAAGTCCGGCGATTCGCCTGATTCCACAGCCGCGCCGAGGCCGGTGCCGACCCAGGTATAGACAGCCCCTCCGGGGATGATGCCGAGCGCCGTCGTGAGCACGAAATTTCTCAGTCGGACGCCGACCAGAGCCGGAATGAGATTGGCGGCGAAAAACGGCACGGCCGGCACCAGCCGGAGCAGGAAGAGCACGCTGATCTCGTTCTCCCGCAGACCGTCCTTCATCCGTTTCACTGCGCCGGAAGACGCGTCGATTTTCGAAGACAGATAATCTCCGAGACCCATGCGCGCCGCCAAAAAAATGATAACGGCGCCGGCTGTCGCAGCGGTCACATTGTAAACGACGCCCGGAAACAGACCGAACAGAAAACCGCCGGCCAATGTCGCGGCCGTCGCTCCGGGCAGGGAAAACGCGACAATCGCGGCATAGCAAAGCATGAACAGAACAGACAGCGTGGCATAGTTCGCGTCCCGCCACTCAAGAAGAGCGCCGCGGTTTTCGGCCAGCGACTGCCAGGACAGGTGGTCCCGGAACAATGCGAAAACGGCGGCCGCGACCGCGAGTATCAACAGCAGCGGCAGCATTCGCCGCACATTCAGCCTGGTCTCGCTTCCAGCGTCCGTCATGCCTTTGGCCATCCTTATTCAGCCGCCCCGGGCCGATTTCGGCGGTTTTCCGGCAAACCGCTCGGCCGCGCATATGACACCCGGAGAACCGACTCGGACCGGCATCCGCGGAAACGCCGGGAAGAAACGCGTCCCTATGAAATTCCTGTTAGCCGTTGACAGCTCCGGGCGGCGTCATGTATACGGTCGCGTCCATCAATTGACAACCGGAACAATTGAACGTTCCGGCATTTCCCTGTGGAGCAGTTCCCATGAAACGCACGTTCCAGCCCAGCAATCGTGTTCGCAAACGCCGGCATGGATTCCGCGCCCGGATGGCATCCAAGGCCGGCAGACGGATCCTGAGCCGGCGGCGCGCGAAAGGCCGCAAGCTGCTCAGTGCCTGACCGAACGACTTCATGACGCGCGGCGGGCCCGGCCCGCTTGCCGCCGCGCCGCGAAACACATCATCCATGGCAATCGTCACCTTGAAAAGCCGACAGGACTTTCTCAGGGCGGCCCGCGGGCGGCGCTGCCGGAAGCCGGGATTCACGCTGCTGGCCGGTGAACGGCGCCGCGGCCCGGACGATGATTGCATCCGGATCGGATTCACCTGCTCGAAACGGGTCGGCGGCGCAGTCGTCCGGAACCGCGCGAAACGCCGGCTGAGGGAGGGGGCCCGGATCGTGCTGCCGGAGTCCGGTTCAGCCGGATGGGACTATGTTCTGATCGGAGTCCCGGGCCGGACTGCAGCCCTCGGATTCACCGCGCTTGTCGAGGATCTAGGAGACGCGCTGAAACAGGTTCATCCGGCCGGCGGAAAAACAACGGCGCCGATGTCCGGGCCATGACGCCGCTCGCGTCCTTATTGTCGCTTCCCGTCCGGCTGTACAGGATTTTCGGCAGTCCATTCTTCGGCATGCACTGCCGTTATCATCCGACCTGTTCCGCATACGCTTTGGACGCTCTGCGGAAACACGGAGGAATCCGGGGCGGCTGGCTGGCAGTGAAACGGATCGCCCGCTGTCATCCGTGGGGAGGATCAGGAATTGATGAAGTCCCCGACTGAAGACCGCGCCGGATGACGGTTCCGCTTGACCACAGCCATGCATTTTTGTTGAACACGCAATCCTTGCCCTGCCCTTAAACAGACATCTATGGACAACCAAAACAAGAATCTCATTCTGGCGACGGCGCTGAGTTTCCTGGTCGTACTCGGCTGGTTCATGCTGTTTCCGCCGGAGGAGCCTCCGGTCGGAACGGCGCCGCGGGAATCGGGGCCGAGCGACAGGGTTCCGGCGGCACCGGATCTTGCCGCCGTTCCCCCTGCCGGAGAACCGGCGGGCAGCCCGTTGAATGCGGGAGCTGAAACCGGTCAAGCCTCCGGGAACGAGCGGATTCCGATTAAAACGCCCCGCCTCGACGGATCGATTTCTCTGATCGGCGGGCGCATCGATGATCTCCTGCTGCGCCAGTACAATCAGACTCTCGAGGATGATTCCGGCATGGTACGGCTGCTCTCACCGGCCGGAACGGCCGAACCTTACTACGCGCTTTTCGGCTGGAGGCCCGCAGGCGCGCTGGATTACGGGTCGGTTCCCGGCCCCGCGACTCCTTGGAAGGTTCACAGCGGAACCGTGCTGACGCCCGGCAGCCCCGTGACCCTTGTGTGGAACAACGGCGAGGGACTGGTCTTCCACCGCACCCTGTCGGTGGATGACGGCTACATGATCTCAGTCACCCAGCGCGTGACGAATGAAGGGGCCCGCACGGAGCGGCTCGCGCCTTACGGAATGATCGCGCGGCAGGGCGTGCCGGACGTTCTCGGTTTCTTCATTCTGCATGAAGGCGCGATCCGGATGGCCGACGGCCAGCTGGAAGAAACGGATTATTCGGATGTGCCCGATCTTCCGTTCGACAGCCGGGAACAGACGAATTTGAGCGTGCAGAACGTGCGGGAGAACGGCTGGACCGGTTTCACCGACAAATACTGGATGACGGCGCTGATACCCGAGCCGGGGCAGACTTTTGACGCAGTCACGAAATATTCGGAAAGATCGGACATTTATCAGTCCGAAGCCAGGCTGCCGCTCATTGAGCTGCCTCCCCGCGCCAGTTACGGCGTCAACACGCTGCTCTTCTCCGGCGCCAAGGAGTGGGAGCTCATCAAAGGCTACCAGGACAGCATCGGAATCGAACGATTCGTCGACTCCATCGACTGGGGCTGGTTCTTTTTCCTGACCAAGCCGATCTTTCTGATGCTGCACTGGATCAACAAGCATGTCGGCAATATGGGCTGGTCCATCATCTGCCTGACCTTCGTCATCAAGGCGGTTCTCTTTCCCCTTGCCTACAAATCCTACGTATCGATAGCGAAAATGAAAGAGCTGCAGCCGGATATGGAAAGGATCAAGGAAAAGGCGGGCGACGACAAAAAAGAGCTTCAGCGCCAGATGATGGAGCTTTACAAGACAAGGAAGATCAACCCGGCCGCCGGCTGCCTGCCCATCCTGCCGCAGATTCCGATCTTCTTTTCGCTCTACAAAGTGATCTTCGTGACCATCGAGATGCGGCATGCGCCGTTCATCTGGTGGATCCATGATCTGTCGGCGCCTGACCCGACTTCGATCCTCAATCTGTTCGGCGCCCTGCCGTGGGGGGCGCCGGACCCCGGATCGCTCGTATCCCTCATTTCCCTCGGCGTCCTGCCGATCGTGCTCGGAATCAGCATGTGGCTCCAGCAGAAGCTGAATCCGGCTCCCACGGACCCGACCCAAGCGGCTATTTTCGCCTGGATGCCCTGGATTTTCATGTTTATGCTGGGACAGTTCGCTAGCGGTCTGATAATCTACTGGATCGCCAACAACACCATCACTTTCGTGCAGCAATACGTCATCATGCGGAGCCAGGGCGTGCGGCCTGATATTCTCGGCAACATCATCAACGGTTTCAAACAGCGGCAACTCGCCAAGAGCAAGAGCAAGGAAAACGCCGCTCCGGCCCAGCGGCGGAGGGAAGAAAAAAAGCAAAAGCCGCGCAAACGGTCCCGTCCGCGCAACAGGAAAAACTAGCGGGACGGGAATCCGGAGGCGGGATATGCCGCCGGGAACCGCGCCGGTCAGCCGATGGAACTGAGAGCGGAATTCGCGAAAGCGCCGGGCCGGGCCGCGGCCGCCAAGGCGCGCGGACTCTTCATCAATGACTGCCGCTTTCTCCTGAGCGCGCCTTCAATTCCCTGTCTTCCGCCCGCGGACAGGCCGGAAGTCTGTTTCACCGGCCGCTCGAATGCCGGAAAGTCGTCAATCGTCAACGCGCTGGCCAACCGCCGTAAACTGGCGCGCGCCTCCAACACGCCCGGAAGGACACGGGAAATCAATCTCTTCGCTGTCGGAGACCGCCATTATCTGGCCGATCTGCCCGGCTACGGATATGCCCGCATATCCAAGAGCCTAGCGGCCCGCGCCGCCGGGCTGATCGAAGATTACATCACCGGGCGGCCGACGCTGAGACGCGTTTTCATCCTGATCGACGGACGCAGAGGCCCGATGACGATCGACGAGCTGTTCATGAACCGCCTTGACCGGGCCGGCGTAGCGTTCCAGATCGTCGTGACCAAAATTGACAAAGTCAAGAGCACGGATCTCGCGGCGGCGAAAGAAGCGGTCCGCGCTTCGCTCGCGTCCCACCCCGCTTCCTTCCCCGAAGCCATCGCCACATCTGCTGTCACCGGCGAAGGCATTGACGCGCTTCGCTGCCGGATCGCCGGCATAAACTGACCGGACCGTGCATCTCCGCCGCGAACGGGTTACAGTCCCCCGGCGCCAGAGCCGCCCGACGGGCGGAAGACAAGACATGGATCGGCAAATGCGATGCTCAAGCGACCGGCAATGAGCGGGAACTGGACTGAAACGGCCCGGACGCTGTCCGAAGCCCTGCCGTACCTGCAGCGTTACGACTCCGCGACTGTCGTGCTGAAAATCGGCGGCAGCGCGATCGGCGATGATGCCATGCTGCAGTCGTTCGCCCGGGATGTCGCCCTGATGAAACAGGTCGGCGTGAATCCGGTAGTGGTGCACGGCGGCGGTCCGATGATCAGCGAAGTGCTCTCCAGCATGGGCGTGGCCGCGAAGTTCATCAGCGGCAAACGGGTGTCCGATCGGCGCACGGTTGAAATTGTCGAAATGGTGCTTTCAGGATCCATCAACAAGAGAATCGTGCAGGCGATCAATGACCAGGGCGGAAGGGCAGTGGGCATTTCCGGCAAAGACGACAGGCTCATGGTCTGTGACAGGGCATCTCCGGAACTGGGCTTTGTCGGCGCGCCGGCTGAAGTGAACCCGGAAGTCCTGAATGTGCTGTCGGCGAGCAATCTTGTGCCTGTCGTGGCGCCGCTGGGGGTCGGCAAGGACGGTATGACGCTCAATGTGAACGGCGACACCGCTGCCGGCGCAATCGCGGCATCGCTCAAAGCCGACAGGCTGCTGCTCCTGACCGATGTGGACGGCGTGCTGGATGCGAGCGGCAGTCTTCTGACCCAACTCTCGCCGAACGACATTGAACAGCTTGAATCAGCGGGAACCCTGAAAGGCGGCATGCTCCCCAAGACCGAAACGGCTGTCACCGCGGTCCACAGCGGCGTACGGGCTGCCGTCATACTGAACGGAACGGTTCCGAACGCGGTCCTTCTGGAACTGTTCACCGATCACGGAGCAGGCAGCCTCATCCGGGCCTGACCGGCGCATGAAATATTCCGACATCGACCGGGCCGCCGCTCTTCACCGTCTTCAGATATACGGCGGTTTTCATCCCGTCGGGGATGACCCCGTGCCGCCCGGCACAAAGACCGTGCTCATGCTGGGGCCGCTGGAACCCGGATTTTGGCGGCATGTGACATCCTCTGACGAATTCTCAGACGGCATGCCTGATCCGCTAAACCGGTGGTCTGAGCGGACTATCAGCGGAATTGCCGCGGCCTCCGGTTCACAGGCCATGTTTCCCTTCGGCGGGCCGCCGTGGCTGCCGTTTTACAGCTGGGCGATCCGCACCGGCCGATGCTGGGTCTCGCCCGTAGAGTTGCTGGTCCATGACACGGCCGGGCTGCTGGTCTCGTTCCGCGGCGCGCTTGCCGTTCCGGCGCGCATGGATTTGCCGGAAACGCCGCCGCAGCCGCCGTGCGCGACATGCGCCGGCCGCCCGTGCGTCGGCTGCTGTCCGGTCGGCGCCTTGGACGAAAACCGCTTCGACAGCGACGCCTGCATCGTCCATATCGGCAGCGCGGACGGAGAAGACTGCCTTATGCGGGGCTGCGCGGTGCGGCGCGCCTGTCCGGTCAGCGCCCGTTTTCCCCGATCCGAGGCGCAGTCACGCTTTCACCAAGAGGCGCTGCTGCGCCAGAGGAGCACTTCTTGAAACTGACAGAAATTATATAGTGCATGTCAGAATACCTATAACCAATTGAATTCAAATAGTGATTGATGACTTTCAGGGGACAGAAAATTTGGGAATTATATGCTTGACTCCCCTTTCATTTAATCAAGAAACGCGTCCTCGACATCGCCGTCTGGCGTGGCCTGCAGGAAAGAACGCGGTCTGCAATCGCGTCCGGTTCTTTCGGAAGCGGCCCGGTCATGCAGCCAGTTCCTTGTAAGTGATGCGATGCCTGAAGGAACTGCCCGCGGTGGAGTTAAGTATATAATTCCCAAATTTTTCTGTCTTGAGCAGATTCACGCTGATTCCAGCCTGAACGGGCAATCACAACATCACAACCGGGGTCGTTTACGTCTGGGAGCGGAATAATTGGCTAAGGGCTTAAGTGCGCAGATTTCGCCATCTGTATTCGCCCGTGAGCAAAATGGGGAATGTCCCGCTTGGTGTTGAAACCCGCAGGAGCGATGCTGCCTGTCGGCTATCTACGCGGCTTCCTTGAGCCGGTCAAGCCGATCCTTTCGACGATGTTCGATGAGAGCCTGTTTGAGAACGGGCAGCTGCCTGTACGCCTTGATGCGGCGGAAACCCTTCTCGGCCTCCATCATGCCGGCAGCGGGCTGTCTCAAAGCCATCCCGGCGTTCCTCCAGCGCTTCACGTTGCGGCAGACCTGCCGGACCGTGCTGTTCATCGATTCGATGATGTTCGTGCTCGCCAGCGACCGCCGCAGCTCTAACGGCAGGCCGAGCCGGGAGACGGTCAGGACCTCGTCCAGGCCTTCAAGTATCGACCGGGAGACATCCGGAGCCTCCTGTTCGAACCGCTGAGCCAGGCTGCGCATCAGCCGCTCGGCCTTGTCGGCGTCATCAAGTTCCCAGGCTTGCCTGAGCGTCCGCCGCACGCCGGCGTGATGCTTCACGGCGAGACGGTCGATGATGTTGCGGCCCTTGTGAACCTGACAGCGCTGGATAGGGATGTCCGAGCCGAAAGTGCGCCGGATCGCCTTGCTGAGCGCCCCGGCTCCGTCGACGATGAACAGATAACAGCCCTTCGGATCAAGCCCGCGCCCGATCAGATCATCAAGCAGAGCCTGCACGGTCGCGGCGTTCTCCGTCGCGCCCTCGATGACGACTGGGGGGCGCTTACGCCCGGACGCGTCAATGCCGACGGCCCCGATCATCAGCAGGCGGTCGCTCATATGCAGCCCGTCGATCTGAACCGCGACGAGATCAAGCTCCGACAGATCGGAAGTCATCCATTCATCAAATTTCGCCTGCGTCAACGCCTTGAACCGGCGGGACACGGCTGATTTCGACAGCCCGCAGCCCGCCCCGCAGGGAACCCCGGCCCCCGGAATCCTCACCGCCCGGCGGAACTTGCGGGTCGCTGCGTTCGCGGTCATCAGGTTCACCGACTGTCGGTCGAGATAGCCGTCCGCGGAGATTTCTTACCAGCTCGGCAGAGACATCTCCTTGCCCGCAGCCTTGCAGCGGAGACGCGGACGGTTGATGCCGACCTTGCCGCCGTGAAACCCGACCTGGGAACGCGTATGTCCCCAGCGGTGCCCCGGCTTGTCGGGAGAATGACTGTGACGTTTCCCGGCCAGCCGTTCGGCGTCCTCGTCCATCATCTGCCGCAGATACGCGATGCCCGTCGTCAGACAGAATTTCTCGAAACTCTCGGTCACGTCTTCGTACGCCTCTTCGACGAGCGCGTTGATGTTCGGAGCGCTGGCGGAGGCGCCGGGGAATGTGCTAACGGTTTTCATGGTGTTGCTTCCTTTTCTTCAAAAAATCCCCGAGCTGATTCTCGAGGGAGAGGCAACACCGCCCATATCAAATTCAACATCAAGTGGGACATCCCCCGCAAAATGTGTGTCCATCCTAAGGCCTGTGGACAAATCGGGTTGCGCTTCGGGCGATTCGCTGCCAGATCATCTTAACGAGCGCCGGAGCGGCGCCGCAGGCAAGACGGGCAGAGAGATGAATGAACCCTGACAGAACCATGCTGACTGATAGAATGCGGCAGCGGATCGAACCGCTGCTTCCCGGCAAACCGACCGACCCCGGCGTCACCGCGGCGGACAACCGGCTTTTCGTTGAGGCGGTGCTATGGCGGATCCGGACGGGTGCGCCTCAGCGCGATCTTCCGCCGCGGTTCGGCAAGTAGCACAGCGTGTACAGGCGGTTTCGCCGCCAGCCGCTTTCGGGTGTTTTTGAACGTGTTTTCAATGCGTTATCCGAGGCGTTCGACTTCGAATACATATTCATTGACGGTTCTGTCGTGCAGGCGCATCAGAAGGCTTCGGGGGCGAAAAAAGGGGGCCCTGCCGACAGGGGATCGGGCGTTCCCGGGGCGGTCTGACCAGCAAAATCGTCGCGGTCACGGACGCGCTCGGTTACTTGGTGAAGTTCGTGATTCTTCCCGGTCAGAAGCATGATCTCGTCGGGACGCCGCGGGTTACAGCGGGCCTGTCCTTCGGGGCTTTGACAGCCGACCGGGCGTTCGACGCGGACCGGCTGCTGAAGGAGCTTGAGGAGCGCGGCACCGAGGCGGTGATTCCCCCGAAAAAGAACCGGCGGCAGATTCGGGATTACGACCGCGATATGTATGGCCAGCGGCATCAGATCGAGAATTTCTTTGCGAAAATCAAGGAGTTCCGCGCGATCGCGACGCGGTATGACAAGACCGATACCGGCTTCGCGGCGGCGATTTATCCAGCCGCCGGTCTGATCGCGGCAAAATGACTGTCCACAGGCCCTAGTAGTCGAACATGGCAGAATTGATGGCAAAGGCGGATTAGGAGCAGCAACCGGAAGCGTTAACCTCGTTATATGCCCGCCGCCGCTTCTACTTCACTATAGAACCGTCAATGAATATGTATTCGAAGTCGAACGCCTCGAATAACACATTGAAAACACGCCTAAAAACACTCGGAAGCGATTGCCGGCGGAACCACTTGCACACGCTGTGCGGCCTGCCAAAACGCGGCGGAAGGCCGCGCTGAGGCGCACCTGTCCGGATACGCTGGAGCACCGCCTCAAGGAGAAGTTCCGATTAAAACGATTACGGCAGCGAATTACCTGAAGCGCAACCCCATTTGTCAACAGGCCCTAGGACGCAGCCAAAGTGTCAGCCACCATCTTTGGATTGCGCTGGATCAGCGCAAGAAGAACCATTGCGGCCCGATCCGGTGAACGCCGCTCTTGTTCCCAATCGCGCAAAGTTGCAACCGGCAGGCCGTACCGTTCGGCAAATGCCGCCTGAGAAAGTCTCTGTTTCTTACGGATCGCCGCTACATCCACCGTTTCAGGAATGAACACACCGGCAGGTTCTATTTCGCCCTTTGCGATAGCAAGGGCTTCTTCCGCACTTTGGATCAGTTCTTTACCGAAACTCATATCAGTCTCCTTCACTTCTTTCCGCGCAACTTGTTCGCCAAAAGCTTTGTATTTGTGCGGTAAGCATCTGCGATCTTCGGCAGCAGCCTAGCCAACTCATTCTTCTCTGCTTTGGTCAGGTTCGCTTTTACGCCCTTACCGTAAACAGACAAAAGAAAGACAGGCACGTCACCACCGCCGAAATAGTGGATGGTTCGGTAACCACCGCTCTTTCCACCGCCACGATCCGGATGGCGCAACTTTCGCGCACCGCCAGTACCCGGCATAATGTCACCGACCAACGGATCTTCGGCGAGCGTATTCACGATGCTTTCCATCTCTTCTTCAGAGAGCCCGTGACGCTTTGCCTGCGTCAAAAAAGCTGCTGTCCAAGTCACTGTGCGCATGTTCTATATATACGGCAATGCCGTAATACTATCAAAAAATAAGATATTGCAGACAGTATAAAAACATAGTGCGCCACATAGCTTGTGTCTGCACGAAAAGTGTTGGCTAGTAGTTCGACATTGTTATATTGATGAATGGAAATAGTGAAGTAGACGTTCCAGTATATCGAGCTTGTTGTTTTCGGTTTCTTCTCTCAACCTGTTTTGCCGTCAATTCTGCTGTGTCAGACCACTAGGCATCCGGCAAACGTTTCGGGAGACGGGATCATTCACCGCTGGCAGTCATTGAAACATCTGTTGGAAGCACGGGCTTCAGGAGCGGAGTTCCCTCAAGAATCGGCCGGTCGGAGGTTCAGATCCGCCGGCTCCGTCCGAAGCGCGTCAAGGGCGGGCTGTCCCTGCTTGCGGACGGTCTCGAGCACGACGGCGGGATGTCCGGGGTCTCGGCGCGGCGCATCACCGTTTCCTAATGACCTAGCTGCCCGCCCCGGCCTGGAAGCCCGTCGCTCGACGGCGGCTTATGACTGTCGCGGCTGTACAAGCCGCCGCTCAAGCTCGGAGACGCGATCCCGTAAAGACGTGAGAGCCACAGCCACCGCGCCGGCTTCGTCTCTTTCGGCGAAAGCAGCATCACGCTCAGCAACAGCCTCGGCAAGTCTCGCCTCAAGACCGCAACGTCTAAAGGCCGGATCGGCGGCCTGTCCCGGGATACCGCCGAATGCCGCTTGTTATCGGACCTGCTTCCCCTGATAAATGATCAATCCCACGTCCTGTTGGTCCGCGTCTTGCGCCGCTCTGCCCGTTGTTATTCGTTATCCAGGGATTCGATAAACAGGCGTCATGACGTCAGGCGAAAAGGTGCCGGACCGGTTACGTTTTGCTTTCATATGCAGCCGGGTTGCCGGGGAAGGACATGGAACGATATACAGCTGCACAATCATGCATATAATTCCCAAACTGATAATCATGCGGCATGCCAAATCAAGCTGGAATCAGCCGGCCTGCCGTGACCATGACCGCCCTTTGGCTCCCCGAGGCGAACGCGCAGCCGCGGCAATCGGAAAATGGCTGGCTGAGAAGGATCATCAACCGGCGGCCGTTCTATGCTCGACCGCTGCGCGCACCCGCCAGACTTGGGACTTTATGCGTCCGCTTCTTCAGGAGCCCGGCGATGTCCGGTTCATTCCTGAACTATACCATGCCGGCGGAAACCGGATCTGGATGACAGTGCGACGCAGTGAACTGTCCCCGGTGCTGGTCATCGGCCACAATCCGGGCATCGGCGAATTCGCCGCATCGGCGGTCGAGCGGGCGCCGGACCGCGAAGAATTTTCCCGCTATCCGACTGCTGCTGTCACCGTGTGCGTCTTTCCCGCAAGGAACTGGCGCGGCGTCCGCCTGAATTCCGGCCGGCTTGTCGCCTTCACGGTTCCCCGGGACCATCTTTAAGCCGATTCCCTGCAGCGAAGCGGGCGGACGGTCAGAATCCCGAACTTTCCGGCCCGTCTCGCATTTCAGCCGGAAGTTCCGGCGCCGTTGAACGTCAATGTCCGAGAATCTGACTCAGGAAAAGTTTCGTGCGGTCGTTCCGGGGGTTGCTGAAAAACTCTTCGGGTTCATTCTGTTCCACGATCTGACCTTCGTCCATGAAGATGACGCGGTCCGCGACTTGCCGCGCGAATCCCATTTCATGGGTGACGCACAGCATCGTCATGCCTTCTTCGGCGAGTTCGATCATTGTGTCGAGAACTTCCTTGATCATTTCCGGATCAAGCGCCGAAGTCGGTTCGTCAAACAGCATAATACGCGGACGCATGCAGAGCGACCGGGCAATCGCCACCCGCTGCTGCTGGCCGCCGGACAGCTGTCCGGGATATTTCATCGCCTGTTCCGGAATTTTCACCTTTTCCAGGAAAGACATCGCCGTTTCTTCGGCTTCCCGCCGCGGCGTTTTCCTCACCCAGATCGGAGCCAAAGTGCAGTTTTCCAGAATCGTCAGATGCGGGAACAGGTTGAAATGCTGAAAGCACATCCCGACTTCGGAGCGGATCCGGTCAATATTTTTCAGATCCGACGACAGTTCGGTGCCCTCAACAATGATGGTGCCTTCCTGGTGCTCTTCCAGACGGTTGATGCAGCGGATCAAGGTCGATTTTCCTGAACCTGAGGGACCGCAGATGACGATCCGCTCACCTTCGAAAACCGTCAGATTGATGTCGATCAAGACATGAAAGCTGCCGTACCATTTGTTCATGCCGGAAATTTCGACAGCAGTCTTTTCCGTGTTCTTCACAGGACTTTTCCGGTCCGCAGCTTCCATGGTCAATCCTTTCTGCGCTGATCCTACAGCCGGACCGGCCGCCCCGGCGCGAAACCGGCTTCAGTCATGGCCGGTCCGGAGCTTCCGCTCAAGATACATCGAGTACCGGGACATCGCGAAACAGAATACAAAGAAGATCACCGCGACGAACACATAGAGCTCCCAGACGATGCCGTTCCAGTTGGTGTCCGCTCGGATCGCATTGGCCAAGCCCAACGGATCCAAGAGCCCGATGATCGACACCAGAGTCGTGTCCTTGAACAACCCGATGAATGTCGAAACGATACCCGGGATGGACACTTTCAAAGCCTGCGGCAAAATCACAAGCCGCATGGATTTCCAGTAATCCAGTCCCAGCGCGTCCGCGGCTTCGGACTGCCCCCGAGGCAACGATGCCAGACCGCCGCGCACGACTTCAGCGATATAGGCCGAGGAAAAAAGCGTCACCATGATGATAACGCGCAGTATCAAGTCGAAATTGGTGCCGGGAGGAAGAAAAATGTTCAACAGGGTCGATGCGACGAACAGAAGCGTGATCAGCGGAACGCCGCGGATGAATTCAATGAATCCCACACAGATCGCCTTTACGATCAGCAGGTCCGATGTCCGTCCCAAGGCAAGCAGAATGCCGATCGGCAGCGAGCAGGCGATGCCTGTGACGCCGATTGTCGTGGACAGCATGAAACCGCCGAATTTGGCGCTTTCGACAGGCTCGAGCCAGAGCCGGGGGAACACATTCTGCAGCCCGCCGGCCAGCGGTCCCGCGGCGAAGATCCAGTAGAGCAGAACAGCAACGGCCCCGGCAGTGATTCCAGCCAAGGCGCCGGAAACGCGGACGCCTGCGGCGATCACGCCGTAGCCGACCGCGAATCCTGCCAGTACGGACAAGACCGTCCAGAGCGACCCGCCCCACAGCAGCCAAATTCCCAGAAACGGATAAACAGCGGAAAACCAGAGAAGTTTCCGGGGAAGCGAGGTGAACAGAACAGGACTGACCGCCGCCAGCATCAAAATGAGAGCCAGGTTCGGCCGCCAATAGCTGCCGCGGGGGTAGAATCCGTAAAACAGCTGCAGATAGCGCTCGCGAATCACCGCCCAGCAGGCCCCGCCGGCGCCTTCTCCATAAGCTTCGGCGATCGCCGCCCGGCATTCATTCAGCGATGAGGCGGCCCACGATGACATGATCATCCACGGAACCGCTTGGATCAGCAAATAGCCGATGGCCAGCAGCGACAGAACTGTGAGGACTGAGTTCAGCCAACTGCTGAAAAGATTCTGACGGGCCCACCCCAAGCCGCCCGTATCGCGGGTCGGGGCCGCACGGGCCAGGGTCATTTCAGTTCGCGCATAGGCCAGCGATGACATAATCAGCGCTCTTTCAGCTTGACTCGGTTGTTATACCAATTGAGCGCGGCCGAAACGCTCAGGGAAATGATCAGATAACAGACCATCAGAAGCAGAATTGTCTCCAGTTCCCGGCCGGTCTGGTTCAAAGTGATCCCGCCCAGCGTGCCGGTGACATCCATGTAACCTACCGCAATCGCCAGAGACGAGTTTTTGGTCAAATTCAGGAACTGGGAGATCAGCGGCGGAATAATGATCCGCAGCGCCTGCGGCAGAATGACAAGACTCATCGTCAGTCCGGGACGGATGCCGAGCGAATAGGCCGCTTCCGTCTGACCCTTGGACACCGCGGAAATTCCCCCGCGGACGATCTCCGCGATGAATGCCGCCGTATAAAATGACAGGGCGAGCCACAGCGCGATCAGGGAATTCCGCATGTAGATGCCGCCTCTGAAATTGAACCCCTTGAGTTCCGGAACGCCCAGGTGGAATCCAAGAAAATAGAGGACGGCAAGCGGCGGCAGAACGATAAGGGCGAGGCGGGCATGCCAAGTCGCGGGAAGATTTCCGGTCGCCGCTTGTATCCTCTCGGCGCGCCGGCGAAGCCGCGAGGCGGCGAAAACGCCTGCAGCCAGCACGGCCAGCAACAAGAGCAGATCCCGGCTGACCGCGAACAGGCCCAAAACGGAAAGGTCCCCGAGACTGTTTGAAAACAACGGTTCGGGCACATAGATTCCGCGGTTGGTGAAGGCCACGGATTCGCCGAACACCATTGACGCAACGGCGTCTTCGCCCCGGAAATCACTAGGCCTCGGCAACGTCTCGATCAGAATCGCCATGAAAAAGACAATCCAGAGAAGAACCGGCACGTTGCGGAACGTTTCCACGTAGATTGTCATCAGGCGCGCGACGATCCAGTTTTTCGACAGCCGCATAACGCCGGCGAGCACGCCGATTACGGTCGCCAGCACGCATCCCAGCCCCGCAACCAGCAGAGTGTTCAACAGGCCGACGACCGATGCTCTGAGATGAGACGATCGGGAGTCGTACTCGATCAGCCTTTGATTGATATCATAACTTGACGGCTGACTGAGAAATGAAAAACTGACATCCTTCCCGAGCGCGTTCAGGTTCTGCACGGTGTTGCTGATCAGCCAGGCCAATAGCAGCATGAAACCCATCAACGCCACGACCTGAATGGTCATGGATCTGTACCGGGTGTCGTAAATCAGCATGCCGAGCCGGAAGGCCGGCTGCTGTCGCTGTCGGCTGGCAGTCCGCGTCAGCATATGATGGGCGCCGGACTAAAGATAAAGCCACCGCGCAAAGCGCGGTGGCTTTTGAAACTCTCAGACAACACGCTCATTTCTGAGCGGATCCGGCAAAATTCAAATCCGTTTCAAATCATCTGAACGGAGGCGCGTAAAGCAGGCCGCCGTCGGTCCAGGACGCGTTCACACCGCGCTGGAGACCAATCGCCGTGTCCGGTCCGATGTTGTTGTCGAAAATTTCACCGTAGTTGCCGCGGGCGCGGATCGCGTTCGCCGCCCAGTCAGCGGACAGGCCGGCCATGGCGCCGTATTCGCCTTCGGTTCCCAGCAACCGCGCGACTTCAGGATCATTGGTGTTCATGGCCATTTCATCAATATTGGCAGACGTGATGCCCTTTTCTTCTGCGATGATCAGCGCGTTCAGCACCCAGCGGGCAATGTCGGCCCATTGATCGTCGCCGTGACGCACAAGCGGTCCCAGCGGCTCTTTGGAAATGATTTCCGGCAGCACCAGCAGAGAGTCCGGATTTTCGGAAGTCGCGCGCGTCGCCGCCAGACCTGAACGGTCAGTCGTATATACATCGCAGGCTTCGGCAAAGAACTGTTCACGGGCTTCGGCATTGGTCTCAATGGGAAGCGGCTCGTAGCTCATACCGTTAGCGCGGAAAAAGTCCGCCAGATTCAATTCCGTGGTTGTTCCGGTCTGAATGCAGACAGTGGCGCCGTCCAGATCATACGCGGATTCAATACCGAGTGAACGGTGAACCATGAAACCCTGCCCGTCATAGTAATTGACGCCCACGAATGTGAATTTCAGATCCACATCACGCGAATATGTCCATGTCGTGTTGCGGGCAAGCACGTCAACTTCACCGGACGAGAGCGCGGTGAAGCGGGTCTTGGTGGTGACCGGCGTGAATTTGACGGCATCCGGATCATTAAAGACGGCGCCTGCGAGCGCGCGGCAATAATCGATATCAAAACCGTTCCAGTTGCCATCGGCGTCCGGGCTGGCGAACCCGGCCAGTCCGGTGCTGACTCCGCATTGGACAAAACCCTTGGCCTTGACATCGTCCAATGTTCCCGCCACGGCCATGCCGGACGTGAGACCGGCGGCGGCAGCGGCGGCAATAAGGGGGCGGTAATTCATTTCCATCTCCTTCGAAACTTTTGCAAACGGCACCGCGTCCATGCGCACGTCTCATTCTCATTCGGCGCACGAAACCCGGCATCAGTATACCATAACTCAGACCGAGGCCGCGCGTCAAGCTTTACTTTGCCGCAAGTCAGGCTTTCGCTTTCGACTTTTCATTTTCGCCCGCGCTATACGCTGCGGACCTGACAGTCTTAAGTTTTATGTCGTCTTTGATCTGAAATCCTGCAGTGCCGATGGCAGCCAGCCTCGGCTCCAATTCAGCCGGCCGGCGTCATTGAGACCTCGGGCAAGGCGGGCACGGCCTTTTCCGGCTGGATCCGCGGACATGGCGGCATTGTCTGACGTTTGAAGGTCTTGCGCGAGGAGCTGCGAATCATTGACGAAATGCGCCGGGGCCCTGAGCAACGGAACGCGGTTTCCGCCGCGGGGCGCGATGTGCTCCGCCGATCATCGAGAAAAGCGGCAGCATAGTCCGGAGACGATCCCGTCGAAAACCTCGGTCAGCCGCTACTCGTATTTCAGAATCCTGCTTTCCACGAGCACCACGGCCATAAACAGGCAGATCGCCATTGAAGACGACAGCACGATCGCTGCGTAGAGCTGACCGGCGCGGTAGTTGAATGTCGCTTGGATAATGAGAGCTCCGATACCCTTGTCGGAGCCGATCCACTCGCCGACGACCGCGCCGATCACCGAGGTCGTCGATGCGATGCGCAGCGACGAGAACAGCATCGGAAGCGAACTCGGCAGCCTGAGACGCCAGAACATTTCCCATTGCGTCGCCGAGAGGATACGCAGCAGTTGCCGCTCGTGCTCCGTCGCAGAGTTCAGTCCCCGGATCATGTTAACCAGCGTCGGGAAGAAGCAAATGACCGCCGCGATGATGATCTTCGGCGTCATCCCGAGTCCGAAGACCAGAATGATGATCGGCGCCAGCGCCAGAATCGGAATCGTGTTGAAAAACAGCACTACGGGAAAGTAGGCGGCCTGCATTATGCGGCTGTAGACGAAAACCACCGCCATCAAGACCGCAGCCGAATTGCCGATCAGGAATCCCGCGACCGCCTCGACCGCGGTCGGCCAGAGATTGCCGAGCAGAAGCGGCCATTGTTTCTGGAACACGCCGGCGATTGCAGAGGGAGTCGGCACGATGTAGGCGGGAATGCCCGCCAGCGGAACAAGAAACTGCCACGCAACGATGATTGAAGCTGCGCCGAGGATCGGCAGCCCGATGAGGGATCTGCCGGACATGGGCCGCCTGATCAAGAGGCCGCCTCCAGCACGGCCCGCATTTCGGCCATGGCGGCGATGATCTCCGGATCCTCGCGCGAACAGCGGTTGTCGTCCGACTTGAAACCGCGGAGGTCCCGTATCCCGACCACCCGTCCCGGATTGGAGGCCATGACCATTACACGCTGACCGAGGTAGACCGCCTCTTGAATCGAGTGGGTGACGAACAGGATCGTCGGACGCGCGCGCCTCCAGATCGCAAGCAACTCGTTGTTGAGGCGGTCACGCGTGATTTCATCCAGCGCTCCGAACGGCTCGTCCATCAGCAGCAGGCTCGGCTCTTCGATCAGCGCGCGCGCGATAGCCGCCCGCTGGCGCTGGCCGCCCGACAACTGGCCGGGATACCGGTCGCCGAGACCATCAAGCCCGAGCATGGCGAGCAGTTCGTCCGTTCGCCCGGGCGGCAGCCGGCAGCGTTTCGCTCCGCCGACCACCGCAGGAAGTTCTATGTTCTGGCGCACATTGCGCCAAGGCAACAAAGTCGAATCCTGAAAAACGAAGCCGATCCGCCGGGCCGCCCGTGCTGCCCGCGGCGTCGAACCCAGTACGCGGATATCGCCGCCAGCCGGCTCGAGCAGGTCGGCCACAACACGGAGCAAAGTCGACTTGCCGCACCCGGACGGACCGAGAATGGTCACAATCTCGCCGGTCCTGATCACCAGATCCAGGCCGGAGATCACTGTCACGGCCGCAGCGGGGCCGCGGTAGCCGAGATCAAGCCCTCGCGCTTCGACCGCGACATCCATTCAGACTTCAGGCGGCCGGCGCATTCAACTTCGGCCTCTCTGCCGCGGTCATCTCAAGGATCCTGCGCGTGTAGACTTCCTCAAGCGCCGGCCGTCCGTCCGGATACTGCTTGATCTGATCGTAAATCGCAATCTGCTCTTCAAGCGAAGCCGGGTCGAAGGTGCCCCAGCCGTCTCTGGCCGTGTCGTCATCGAAACTCATCCTGAGCACAAGGTCTATGGTCTTCAACTCCCACTCCAGATCCATGTTCGGGTAGGCCGCGACAGCCTTACGCACCGCCTCCTGCGGATTGGCGTGGGTCCAGCCCCATCCCCTGGCCGCCGCGCCGACGAATTTCGCCAGCGTTTCAGCATCGTTCTCCACAGCCTCGTCGGTTGCGAAATAGACATCCGCGTAGGACGGCAGCCCGAGATCGCGGACCAGCAGGTCAATCCGGTCATCTCCGACCACGCTGAGTGCCTGCGTGTTGGTGATCCAGCCGCCGATGGCATCGACCTCGCCGCGGACCAGCGGCGCCTTGTCGAATCCGACATTGACGACATCCAGTTCGTTGACCGGTATGCCGTTCCTTGCGGCGATCGCGTCGATCAGAAAACGCGCTGTGGGCTGGATGCCGATTTTCAATCCGCGCAGATCGTCGACCGATCGCAGCGGTTTGCCCGGCTTGGATGTAAAGGCGTAAGGTCCGGTACGGTAACCGCAGGCAAGGATCTTGACCGGCACGCCGCTGGCTCTCGCGTTGAACAGTTGCGGCGTCTCCGAGAACTGGCCGAGAGCGGCCGCGCCGGAGACTACCGGCGGAACCGTCGCCGAGTTCGGGCCTCCCGGACTGAACTCAACTTCAAGGCCGGCTTCTTGGAAGTAGCCGTTCACGGCCGCCACGATGTCGCCGATCTGCCCGTTGGACATCAGCCAGTCATATTTGATCGTGACCTTTGCGGCTGCGCGCGAATCCGCGGGGATGATCAATTGAATGCCCGCTCCGAAAGCGGCCAACCCCGCCGCGGAAGCGCGCAGAAATGATCTGCGGTCAGCCCTTGAATACGATTTTTCAGACATAATTCAGTCCTCCATGTTGCCAATTCCGATTCATGATCAATGATCACGGCCTTCCCGCGGCGCCTCCGCCGGGCCGGGTTTCGTGGTAATCGCCGGGGCCGCCTTCCAGCCAGGCGTAGAGTTCCCACAAGGTGCCGTCCGGGTCGGTGAAGTAGGCGCAGCGCGCGTTCCACGCATGATTCTCCGGCGCGCCGTAGAACGGCACGCCCCGTGCGCTGAGAACCGCGTACAGTTGGTCCACCAGTTCCGGCTCTTCGAGTTCGACGGCGATGCAGGCCTTATGCGCGGCTTTCGGCGCGCGTTCGCTTGAAACTCCCGCATGTTCGCTGATGTGGCCCCGCTCCCAAGCGGCCAGCGTAATTCCATGTCCGTGGAAGTCCGCGAACCCCTCTGCTCGCCGGCGGAGTTCGAAACCAAGCTTCTCAGTGTAGAATTCAATGCTGCGCCCGATGTCTTCGCACAGAACGCAAATGTCGGTGATTCTTCTGATTCTGTCCAGTGTCATATCGTTCGCCCGCTCTGGTTTCGTCTCAACACTTTTCCAAATCAACGAAACTTCAGCAATGGGCTGCGCGATCCGCCGCCGATTCGCTCTTTCAGCCGGTTCGGATACCGGGCGCAGGATAAGGCCGGAAAAATGAATAAGAATTTTCTGTCAACGCGGGAAATCCAGGAACACAGCGGTGGCCCCGGCCGCAGCACGGCGATTCCCGCATGCACAGCCCCCCATTTCCGCAGCGGACACCCGATCCTCCGGACCGTTGTTTCCTCATGGTCCGCGCATGGACCGCCATACCGCCGGAAGCGTGGCGGCATTTCAGCGCCGACATCGCCGGCGATTCGGCAATCCAATCCAGAAAGCGGCATTCTCCAGCCGCACCAGCGCTTTCCGTCCCCGCTTCGCCAACCTGACCGCATTGCGGTGCCTATCGCTCTGTCTCATATAATGCTGCGTCTTGCAGAGTTCCTAATCGCTTTGTGTGACAAATGCCAGAGGTTGCCTGTGCGCTTTTACGGCAGGGCTTCATTCCTTCCTTGCCGCGGGCCGGTCGCGATAATTGATGTTCGCGGGTCGGGCGGGCTTGGTCCTCAGACATGTCAAGGATCGGCTTGTCACACCCGTCAAACGGACCGCGACCATCTGTCCGAGGCCCCCGCGCGACCGATGAAGAATTTTCCGAAGGCGTCCGGGCACCGTACCGTGAAGATGCTCCAAGCTCGCCAGCTGATCAATGATGTCGTTTGCTATATCACTTGACTCAATTCGCAAACCGTATGCATGGTCTTTCGATTGCGATGACAAAAAACGCGCGGGAGAAGGCATTCTCCAGTTCAACGCGCTGACACCATCGCAGGTGATTGTCGAGACACAAGGCAGGGACACAGCGGCGGCGCCTCAGGATCCTTAGAGTTTGTTCCATATGTTGAGCAGTCCCGCCGCCGTGCAGCATAATCCCGTCTTGTTGACAAAATGGGAGCATCCACACAGCTTGGAACGAGACTGCTGAGCCGCTTTATAAGCGATCTTTAGACCGGTTTGAAACCGATGTGACCGATGCGGACAGGAGCGGCGCGTTCACGAAGCGGCGCAAAAGCCGCAGCCCGCCGAATCAACTCATCCGGAGCGGCGGCCCGGAACACCAAGCAGCGATCCCCCGCTCTTGTCGCCGAAGGACCGCTTGGAAGAGGCTGAACGAAAACGCAGACCCCGGCGGCGTCCACGCTGCAAGGCGATCCCGAATCTCCGGCGCCGGCCGGAGCGGCTTGATCCGGGGAAACGGGCCGCGCTGACCGGGCATCGCGGGCAGCACCCGCAGGACGCCGTCAAGGACGCGCCGGTCAATCCACGCGGGGCGACCGCGAAACCGGTTCCGGCAACGGACGGCCTCCGCCCGGAGCCGGACCGGAAGCGCACCGCCTAGCCGACGAAAACGAAGTCGAAATCCTCAATGGTCAGGGTGCTCGCTGACACATCCTTCAGCGTGACAGTGTCTCCTTCATCGCCGTAGCTGATGACGGTATCGGAGCCGACCTGCCGGATCTGCAGCGTCTTGAATGCGGCTTCGTCAGAAGCGGACGGTTCATCAGAAGCGGGCGGAACGTTCAAATGGAGTTCAATCACATCTCTGCGCGCGCCGATTTCCGCCGCTTTGAACGCTTCGTAAGAAGGAAGATACTCGTCGCTTCCGCTGAAACCGAAACCGAAACCGGTGATGGTGTCATTCCCGTCCCCCTCGCGAAATACGAATGTGTCGGCGCCCCAGCCGCTGTCCATGACATCGTCGCCCTTGCCGCCGCGCATGACATTGTCGCCCCAGCTCGCGTTCAGGACATCGTCGCCCTTGCCGCCGTACAGGGCATCATCGCCCCAGCCGCCGTACAGGACATCGTCACCCCTGCCGCCGTACAGGGCATCATCGCCCCAGCCGCCGTCCAGAACATCGTGACCTTTGCCGCCGTACAGGACATCGTCGCCCCTGCCGCCGTCCAAGACATCGTCGCCCTTGCGGCCGTGCAGGACATCGTCGCCCCAGCCGCCGTCCAGGACATCGTCGCCTCCGGTTCCGTCGCCTTCACTCGCCCTCGCCGTCGACACGAAGTGAAAGTTCTTCGCCGTCAAAAGGTGGTTTCCGTTTCCGTCAATGAGATCCGCCGCATTCCGCAGTACGATCCTGTCGCCGACAGTGCCGTAACCGATCGTGATCGTGCCCGCGGACGAATCCACCTGGAATGTCAGGTCACTCAAATCTCCGTTGAAATCAACGATCCGAATCTTGTCGGTGATCGCGAAGCCGGAGATTTTGTCGGTACGTGCATCACGAGCGACTTTCTCAGCGTCGACAACCCACCTTTCATTATCATAGTCATAGGTCGCCTCCCTGACCTCATAGGTCGCCTCCTCAAGCTCGAATACGAACAGATCCTTTCTGGCAGAACCCTTGTACTTATTGTCCTCGTCGCTCCTGTCTAAAATAGTCGGCATGGTTTTCTCCACTGTTATGGTTATCTTATCTGAGGCCAGTTTAAATACCTTACCCCCCCCCCCCGTCAAATCAAGCTGATTCCGCAAAAAACAGGAAAATTTCGGCTCAGGCTGCGAATCGTATGCGCCTATGCCATGCCGCCTTCGAATTCAGGCGGATTGACAGCGATGAATCACAAAACGGTTCCAAGAGCATATGTCGGGAACAGACCGTTCACAACGACACGGCGGATGGAGGAGGCGTTCTTCAGACGCCCGCAGGCGGCGGCTTCGCCTGCCCGCGGTCAAGGCGGGCGCATGCAGGCGATTCACAAACCGAGCCTACCGCTTTGGTTACCGCACTGTCCGCAGAAATTCAGCCGCACCGACGGATGCTAGCGATTTCCACACTGATATCCAACCCCGGAACAGACCCATCCCTCATTCCCGGCTGCGATCGCACGGGATAACGAGGGACCGGCAATCTTGAACGGCGCCCCGCATCTTACAGCGACCGCCGATTCAGCAGCCCCTCAAGCATTTTCTTGGCGGCGAGCATGCCGGGGTCATCCAGACCTCTGGAGGCTTCGCCGTACATCCGGGCGCGGCCCAGTTCCGCTCTCCTGTCCTGAAACTCCGCCAGCGTTTCGCGGACCGCCTGTCCCGCAGCGTCAGCGATCCTGTCAGGATCCGAAAGTCCCGCCGTCGCGGCCGCTACCGCATCCAAGACGTCAAGCACGCTCTTCTGACCGAGTTCGCCCTTGCCGCGCGCCATCATCGCGTCGCGGGCAGCGGCCAGGATATCGCTGATTTCAGCGAAATCCGCTGTAGCCCTTCCCTTCGTCAGTCTTGCCGCCGCCATCAGGCCTGTGGCCAGCAAGGTTCCGAAAGAAGAGGAAGACACGCGCTGAAAGGATTTCGCAAGCCCCAGAAACGCCTTTCCAAGATCCTCTTCATCAAATTCCCCGGACGCTGCCTCCGTCCACCCCTTTGACAGCGTTATTCCGAGATCGCCGTCGCCGAGTTTGCCGTCCTGCTCATTGAGTTCGTCCTTGGCAGCGGCGGCGGCGCTCGACAACCTCCTTGCCGCCCGCCGGATGTCACCCGCGCCGAACGGCATCACGCCACGGTCCAGAAGGCGCAGAGGCATGGTTCCTTCAAAAGCGGTTCCAACTCGTCATCAAGCTTGCAAAGGGTGATCGTCACGCCGGTCATTTCCATTGAAGTGGCGTAGCGGCCGACAAGCGGCATCACAATGCGCGCGCCTTCCGCCTTCAGGCGGGAACCGACGCGCCGGTACATGATATAGAGTTCCTCATGCGGCGTCGCGCCCAGCGAGTTGACGAGGATCGAGCAGGGAGCGCCGGCTGCCGACGGCATGTCCTCAAGCAGCCGGTCCATCATTTCATCCGCAATTGCGTCAGCCGGTTTGAGCTTGTCCCGCCAGATGCCGGGTTCACCGTGTATGCCCATGCCCATTTCCATTTCTTCAGGGCCGAGTTCGAATGTCGGTTTGCCGGCCTGAGGCACGGTGCACGGCGTCAGCGCCATGCCGATCGAACGGCAGTTGTCGGCGGTCCGCTGCGCGATCCGGGTCACGGTTTCAAGGTCGGCCATCCGCTCGGCGGCCGCGCCCGCCGTCTTGAAGGCAAACACCATGCCGCCGGTGCCGCGCCGCTTCGCCGCTTCTTCGGGCCCCGCGGAAACCACGTCGTCAGCGAGCAGCACCGTCGTCGATTCGATGCCGTCCTCCAGTTCCACGGTTTCGCCCGCCATGCTGAAATTCATCACATCGCCGCCGTAATTTCCGTAGAGGCGGAGCACTCCCGCCCCGCCGTGCGCGGCCCGCATGCAGTCGGCCATCTGCTCAGCCGAAGGCGATGCGAACACATCTCCAACGGCGCACGCGTCAAGAAGTCCCTTCCCCACATACCCCGTGAAAACAGGAAGATGCCCTGATCCCCCTCCGGTCACGATTCCAACCTTTCCGTCCCTCGCGCCGCCGGATCTGGACACGACGCGCGGACAGGGCAGTGAATAGATTTCGGGATGAGCGGCAACCAGTCCTTCAAGCATCTCGTCGACATAGGCTGCCGGATCGTTGAGTATTTTCTTCATGACACGCCCCCTTATATCTCCCGGACGGGCAACGAGAATCTCCCCGGCTTTACCGTCCGAGGGCGGAAGGGGCCGGCGGCGCGCCGCCGGCCCTGCTATGATCAGATTTTGTAGCCGAGGGCGCGGGCTCCGTCGATGAAGTTCTTATACTGCATCTTCTGACTGTCGATGCCGAGTTTCTGCACGAGCCGCACCCACTCCTCAGCGGCCTCATCCAAAGCCTGCTGCGAAGTCAGTTCGCCGGAAATGGCCTTCGAGATGTTCCGGCCGAGAGCGTCAGCATATTCCGGCGCGCCTTCCCAGAAGAACTGCGGGTAACCGACCTCGACATTGGCGAGGCCCGCGTCAAGGTGATTCCGCGCTCTGCCGAACGTCTTGAATATCCCGTCATTGACCGGATAAATGTCGTTCGTTCCCCTTTGCGGGTTCGGCTCGATGTACATCTGCGCCGCGGCATCGGTGTAGTGGGTTTTGCCGAACGGATCGGATCCGCAGAACGGGTCGGCGACGATCCGGTCCGAATAGTCAGGGTGCGACATTCTGTAGATGAAATAGAAAGCCGCGTCCTTGACGTCTTGCGGCAGGTTCCGGGGAATCGACGCCGTCCTGCACCACAGTGAAATGGCGCGGTGCTGAACGCTTCCGTCATCCATGGGCCATCCGGGCACGATCGAAGCTCCTTGGTCCTCGGCAAGGTCAACGCCCTGCTGCGCCACGGTGAACTCGGCCAGGTCTATCCACCAGATGCTCATCACGTCAGACCCGGACTGCCACCGCTGTATCGTGGTTCCGATATCCATGGCCTCAGCTCCGGGCGGACCGAATTTGATGATCTCCCGGTACATGTCGAGCGCTTCGGCGGCCTTGCCCTGGTTGATGACAGGGTTCATGTTCTCGTCGAAGTAATTGACGCCGGCCGAAGCGGCGATGTCCATCCAGAAGCCCCATCCGAAATTAGGGGGATTCACGACCATCGATGTGCCGTAAATGCCTTGGCTTGAGAGTTCCTCGGTGAAAAACTGCGCACAGTCGAGGAATTCATGCCAAGTCGTCGGAACGGCGAGCTCCCGCTGGAATCGGGATGAGAATTTCGACTGAAGACCCGGGTTTTCGAAATGCTGCTTCCTGTAGTGCATGATGTGGATGTCGCCGTCAAGCATCAGGCCCACTGTCTCCCCGGCCCACTTGGTGTAGAATTCGCGGTAGGCCGGCATCACCCAGTCCAGATAATCGCTGGTGCCCTCGTATTTCTCGAAATACGAATCCAGCGGCTCTAGCTGCCCGGTCGAGGCGAACGCGCCGAAGAACAGCGACGGATACTGCACGAAGTCAAAACGCGGCCGCCGTGAAAGCAGCTGCGGCAGAATTTTGGCCACCGCGTCGCCGCCGTCATACAGTTCGCGGCCTTCAATGCCGACGCCCGCCTCCTCCATCAGGTGGTCGGAAAGCCAAAGCGGCGCATGAAGCCAGTTCGAATCCTGGAAATAATTCAATCCTACGTCGTTGAAGAGCTTCTTGCCGGGAGGCACCATTTCCTTTCCCCAAGCCAGACGTCCCGGCGCCGCCGCAGCGGCCGCACCGGCCCCCAGCGCGACGTTCCTCATGAACTTCCGCCTTGTCCAATCTTTCATTACTGCCATGACTGTAACTCCTTATGCTGTTTTCTGTCAGATCCCGCTTATGCAACCGGCGCCCAGTCCCGAGGCACGGCATGCCGCCGTGAATCAGTCCGGAACCTGCGGGCCGCATGCCTTGGAACGAGACTGCCCGCGTTCAGTATAAGCGCACCGGCAGCTGTGCGCAAAGAGATTTGCCCGGCACGGATGCCAGTCCCGCCGGCATTGAGGCGAATCATCCCGCGTCCGCCCCTCAAATACCGGCAGCGGCATGAAACCAGTTGGTGTAGACACGTTCCGCCACCCGGTTGAAGTCTTCCATGGACCGCCGGCACGCCTCATCCAGTCTGGATACGCCATCCTCCCCGAACATTGAGCGGAGCGCACCCCCGTATTCCGGGATCGCCGCCCAGCTGTTCACCGTACCGGGCTCGATCTCTACATGAAACTGCACGGAAAGAGCGCGCTTCCCCCAGCTCATCGCCTGCACCGCGCAGGCGTCTGAAAATGCCAGAACTCTGGATCCCGGCGGCGCTTCCGACACTTCAGCGCCGTGCCACTGCAGGCAGGTGATCCGGTCATCAACCCCGTCAAAAAACATGCTTCGGCGGCCCTCCTCGGTCAAGTCAACATCCATAACTCCGACTTCAGGAGCGGCCGCTTTTCCGCATTTTCCTCCAAGTGCTTCCGCCAGCAGCTGATGGCCGAGGCACAATCCCAGAAACGGCATATTCCTTTGAACCACGGCCTCATGAATCAATGTCTTCTCAGACCTCAGCCAAGGATATTCGTCTTCGTCCCAGACATCCATCGGACCGCCGAGGGCCCAGAGGGCGTCAAATTCATCAAGAGCGGGCAAGGGATCGCCTTCGTCGAGTTCAGCGGCAACATCGCTGTGCCCGTCTTTCTCCAAGAATCTCCGGAATGCGCCGGGATGCTCAACCCTCGCATGCTGTAGTATCAAGATACGCATCAACATTTCCAAACTGCCCGGAGAGCCGTCCGGAAAACTGCTGCCGGCCATGCGGCGACTGCAGTTGAAATCGGGCACAGTGCGCCGCCCGGACGGCTCAATGCGCAGACCATCGAGTGCTTTGGCTGCGGGGAAACGATACCGGGACAGCGAGCTGTCAGCAACGAACAATACTTGCGCCGGACAAAATGCAGGTAGACAAGAAACGACGATCACACTGACCGCGAGACTGGTCTGGTGCGTACACGGCGCGGGATAAACCACTGTAGAGGCCGCAATTTATCGGCGCTTTACTGATACCCCCGGTGCGCAACGGTCGGCGCAGCGACACTCAAAACTGGCCGGCAAGGCACCGACGAGAACCGGAATCCAAGATTCCCCGAACGGGCCGGGTTTCGCCACTGCCCGGTCACGGCCGTTTCCCCGCTTGCGAGCCGGACGCGCCTCACTCTGCTTCCTTCGGTCAGGGGACAGCTGCCGTGATCGCCTTGCGCCCGCCGACATCACGCGGGCCGTGATATCCCGGCGCGGATAACCACCGTCTAACCGACGAAGACGAAGTCGAAATCGTCAATGTCGACTAAGTCCGCGTTCCAGCCTTTCAACGTGATGGTGTCTCCTTCATTGCCATAGTCGATGACGGCATCAGCGCCGTCCTGCCGGATATTCAACGCCTTGAAGGCGGCTTCGTCGGAGGTGCCGGCCGGAGCATTGAGATAAAGCTGTATGACGCCACCCCCATTGGCCGCGGCCTTTTCCTTGGCAGACTGAAAATGTTCGTCGGAAGGGTGATGCTCATCGCTTCCGTTTAGATTCACGCCCCGGTTAATGCCGAAATCAAGGATTGTGTCCTGCCCGTCCCCCTCGCGGAACACGAAGATGTCGACGCCCCAGCCGCCTGACAGTTTATCGTTGCCTCTGCCGCCATCCAGGATGTTCGTGCCGCTGGAGGTTTCCAGCGTGTCGTCTCCCTCGCCGCCGTACAGTTCGTTGTAGCTGAAAGCACCGCCTTCCAGGATGTCGTCTCCATTGCCGCCGTACAGGAGATCACGTCCCTCGCCGCCGCTCAGGATGTCGTCGCCCTTACCGCCGCGTAGGATGTCGTCGCCTCTGCCGCCATCCAGGATGTCGTCGCCTTCATTGCCCTTCAGAGTGTCGTTGCCGTCGCCGCCTTCCAAGATGTCGTTACCCATGCCGCCGCGCAGAATGTCGCCGCCGCCGCCGCCTTCCAAGATGTCGTCGCCCATGCCGCCGCGCAGAATGTCGCCGCCGCCGCCGCCTTCCAAGATGTCGTCGCCCATGCCGCCGCGCAGGATGTCGTCGGCTTCGCCGCCGTCCAGAAGATCGTTGCCACCGCTGCCGATCAGTTCGCTGCCGTCAGGAACAGCGTTCGCCAAAATGAAATGAAAGTTGCCTGCCGTCAGAAGATGATTTCCGTTTCCGTCAATGAGATCCGCCGCATTCCGCAACACGATCTTGTTGTCGCTGTCGTCGTAACGGATGGTGATGGTGCTTTCCGACGCATCCACCTCGAATGTCAGATCGCCGAAGTCCGTGACATCCTCGAACCGGATCTTGTCATCCTTCTTGAAGCCGAGGATCGCATCAATGCCATTGCCTGTCTTGAATACGAACAGATCCTTTCCGTCGGAACCCTGATACACATTGTTCCAATATTGCTCGTCCGGGTGTTCTTCGTAGAATTCTCTGTGGATTTCGTACGATTCTTCGAAGTGTTTACGTAACTTTTCGCGCTGGTCTTCGCTTAAATGTTCGCTGTAGCGGTCTACCAGGGAATCTATTGTTTCGCGCAATATCTTGGGTTTTCTGTCATCCATGAAAATCGGCATAGTCTTTGCTCAGCTGATTAAGAGAAACGTTGATTCGTCCACTTTACCGCCCCGCCCCTTATCAAGTCAATACAGCGAAGACCCCAAGGTCGCCGCTTTTGACTTTTACCGCTCGGGTTTCCTGACTGCGGTTATGCAATTAAAACGTAACTAGTCAGGTTCCCGGAGAGGGGTCGTCCGCCGCCGGCGGTCATTGGAATGTTTTCAGAGGAACGGGATTCAGGAGCGGAGCTCCTTCAGGAATCGACCAGCCGGAGTTTCAGTTCCTCCGGATCCGCCCGGAGCGCGTCAAGGACGTTCCAGCCCTGCTTGCGGGCGGTCTCGATCAGCGTGCGCATGACCGCATGGTTGCGGGCGCCGCGCTCGCTCCGGTAACAGCCGGATATTTTCAGATACACTTTCAGCAGCCGCAGGTCCCGCTCGCCCTGGTTGTTCGTCGCCGGCACCGCCGGGTTGCGCGTGAACATCAGGACGCCCGCCCGATGATCCCGCAGCCGCAGGACGAGGTTGAAACCTTTGCGCTTTTTCTGTCTGCCGCGCCGCTTCCGCTTCCCGCCGGCCAGCGGCGGCAGCGCTTCGTGCCAGGCGACGGCGTCGGCGATGATCCTGTCATATTCTCTTTCAATCCGGTCCGCCGCCTCCGCGGACAGCGTTTCCCCGGCGCGGGCCGCCTCGTTGACTTCGTGCACGCCCCGTTGAAGCAGCTCGCTCATCTCCGCCGCCCAGGCCTCGCCGTGAAACTCCGTCAGAGCCTCGAGTTCGCGCAGGAGGTGAGCGATGCAATGCGCATGGCTCACGCCGACTATATTCCAGTACGGCCCTGAAAATCATGAACCGCGATGCCGGTCGCGTCCATGGTCACATCGCCGCGGCTTTCGCCGAGACGGAAAAAACTGAGAAGCTCCGCGCACATGACGTGAACCCAGCGGAGCCTGCCGTCGACGCGGACCCCGGTCTCATCCATGTGCTTGACCGCGGCCCTCGCCGCCGCCGCGCCGACATGCCCGGCGAAACCGGAAAACCTCCCGGCGCCGCTGTCGAGCAAAGCGGAAACCGTTCCCGGGGACAAGGATGCGCCGAACAGGTCTCTCATCAGCCGGGCCAGCCGCCGGCGCGGGATCATCTGCGCCGCCGACAGGTAACGCACCGTCGAACGCACCCCCGGACCGTACTGCGCCGGGGCCTTCACGCCCTCCGGAAAGCGGCCCGCGCTCACCGCCCCGCAGCCGGGGCAGACCGCCCTGTGAACCCGGTGTTCAACAGTCTCCAGCGCGACCGGCGGAATGTCCGCGACCTGCCGCCGGACATACCCCTCCGATGCCGCCCCGGCGAGGGACGCGCCGCATCCGCGGCAGGTATCGGGATGATGATGCTCGACCCTGTCCGGGGTCTCGACAAGGCTCATCGTCGTTCCCTTATGACCCGGCTGCCCGCCCGGCCTGCGCCCCGACGAAGCTTTTTTCTTCGGCGCCGGCTTGGAAAACCCGTCGCTCGACGGCGGCTTATGACTGTTGCCGCTGTTCAGTCCCAGCCGCCGCTCAAGCTCGGAAACGCGGCCCTGCGCAGCCGCAAGCGCCGCGGCGGCTTCATCACGCTCGTCAGCGATCGCGTCACGCTCGGCAACGGCAGCATCGCGCTCGGCGGCAATCGCGTCACGGTCCGCGACAGCCGCGGCAAGTCTCGCTTTGAAACCGGCTCGGCCGAAAGACGGACCGGCGGTCCTGTCCCGCGCCGCCGCCGGAATGCCGCCGGTCATCGGACCCGCTCCGCTGAAAACTTATCTGAACTCATATCCTGCTTATCCGCGGCTTGCGCCGTTCTGCTCAATGTCGTTTCTTGATTTCTTGACAAGCGATTCAATCACACGGACAAAACAGAGTCAAGCGAAAAAATCTACCTGACTAGTTACATTAAAACAAATATATGAGACAGACCGATGCAGGAGATTCAGAACATTTTCCAGAGTGTTGAAGACCGCCGGACAGGCAATGCGGTCTGCCACGGCCTTCATGTAAGGTACTCACAACCGGGCTTCCGGCGGTAATTCGAAACAGCGATTCGCATCCCTGCCATGGCGGGACGTCCGGGCTCGGGAAGAACACCTTCCTGCCCGCGCTGGTCAGAAAGTTTACGCGGAACAGCAGGGAATAACATCGCGGCTTCGGCCGATCCAGCTGACTCACCATGCAGGCGCAATCCCGGACCGGTTGCCTTTTCAGTCCGTCCGTGATCAATGTGGCGAATTGTCAGAAATTTTCACACCGCATTCAAATAACGCTGCAATGCGCCGCTGTTTCCCATAGGGAACGTCAGGGGACTTGTCCGTCGTTCCGCAAGACAACGAGGAAAGACAATGACGCGATCGAATATCGGTTTTGACGAATATGATGAAATTCACTCTCCGCGGTCTGAAATCACCGATTTTGACCGCGTGATTGAATCGGCGATCAGCCGCCGCGGCTTCACCGGCGGCGCGATGACCTTCGGGCTGGGGAGCTTTCTGCTGGGCACCTCTTCACTCCCCGGAACTGCCGAAGCCGCGGACAGCAGGTTCGGTTTCGCCCAGATCGCGGCCGGCACCGCAGACACAGTCAGGGTTCCGGAAGGTTTTGAATGGCAGACGCTGATCAGCTGGGGCGATCCTCTGTGGTCGGATACGCCGGAATTCGACCACGGCAGCCGCGGAACCGCCGCAAGCCAAGCCCGCGCCTTCGGCGACAACAACGACGGCATGGCCGTGTTTAACAAAGGCGGACGGACAGTACTCGCGGTTAACAACGAATACACAAACCGGAATATCATCTGGGGCAACCGGCCCGGGGACGGGGCTGAAACCGACGACGACATCTTCAAGGGAATGATGGCGCACGGCGTGTCAATTTTTGAAATCGCGGCGGCGGGCGACGGCTGGGCCGTCGTCAAGGACAGCCCGCTCAACCGCCGGATCACGCCTGAAACTGAAATGGAGCTGACCGGCCCTGCCGCAGGCTCGGAACATCTTCGGACAGGCGCTGACCGGGCGGGCAGATTTTCCCGGGGAACATGGAACAATTGCGGCAACGGCGAGACCCCGTGGGGCACTTATCTGACATGCGAAGAGAACTTTAACGGCTATTTCTCCTCTTCAGATGAAAATTTCGAACGCCCGGCAGCGATGAAGCGATATGGAATCAACCTGGAAGACTGGGGATACGGCTGGGCGGAGGTCGATGAGCGTTTCGATATTTCGAAAAACCCGAATGAGCCGAACCGCGCGGGGTACGTCGTCGAAATCGATCCGTTCGCTCCCGGCTCTACGCCGAAGAAGCGGACCGCGCTGGGCAGGTTCAAACACGAAAACGCCGATGTCGTGCTGGCCGCGGACGGCCGCGTCGTGGTCTATATGGGCGATGATGAACGGGGAGAGTTTCTTTACCGCTTCGTGTCGGACAGACGATTCTCCGTTGGAGCGGACAATGCCGATCTTCTCGACTCCGGCACGCTCTATGTCGCCAGATTTTCCGACGACATGACCGGCGAATGGGTGGCGCTGACCTCCGAATCAACCGGCATGAGCGCCGATGAGATCGCCGTGAACACGCGTGCAGCCGGTTCCGCGGCCGGCGCGACGACAATGGACCGGCCGGAATGGGTCGCGTCCAATCCCGGAAAGACGGAGAGTTACGTCGCGCTCACCAACAACAAGAACCGCGGAATCAAGCCCAATGCAGGCGGAGACGAGACTCCGGTAGGCGGGCCCAACCCGCGCAAAGCCAATGTTTACGGGCAGATCTTGCGCTGGCGACCCGCTGATGACGACCATGCTTCGGACCGATTCACTTGGGACCTGTTCGCGCTCGCGGGCAATCCGGCAGTGCATGAGGACGCGAACGCCGGCTCCGCCAATATCAATGCCGGCAATATGTTCAACTCGCCTGACGGCATGATGTTCGACTCCAACGGCCTTCTTTGGATTCAGACTGACGGGAACTACTCGAACGAAGGCGACTTCGCAGGACACGGCAACAACCAAATGCTGGCTGGAGACACTTTGAGCGGCGAAATCCGCCGTTTTCTCGTCGGACCGAAAGAGGCGGAAATCACCGGGGTCGCTTGGTCGCCGGACCGCCGCACCATGTTTGTCGGAATACAGCATCCCGGCGAACGCGGCGATTCGCATTTTCCCGGCGGCGGCATGTCCGTGCCCCGCTCGGCCGTCATCGCGGTGCGGCGCTCAGACGGCGGACTGATCGGCTGACCGCGCCGGCGGCTTGGTCAAACCCCGGCCTCCAGCGGATGCGTTTTACGGCAGCCGGAAATTCCCCGCCAAGAACAGCTTCCCGGAAACCGGATCAGGAAATCAATCACGGCCCGGGGCCGTAAGGTCATGCCCCATGACCAGCCACGGAATCCGCTGTGCCTCCCGGTGTCATTTCCTGCCTTGTCCGGGCGCAAGCACGTATTCGCCGGGGGCCGGCCCCAGCCCGGCCGTCCCGTTGCCTTCCGGCCGCCGCGCATCAATCATCGCCCCGGAACGCCGCGACAGCCATTCACCCCATGAACGCCACCAAGATCCTTCATTGAGCCGGGCGTTTTCGCGCCACTCCGACGCAGAAGCCGGAACCGACGCGCAGGTGTAATGTCCGTAACGGTCGCGGGACGGGGGATTGATGATTCCGGCGATATGCCCTGACTGGGACAGAACAAAAGACTTATCGCGGCTGCCCATGGCGGCGATTCCGCGATATGATCCCGGCCAGTTCGCGATATGGTCCGTCTCGCAGGCGACAGCCATCACCGGATGCCTGACATCCCCAAGCGTGACGGTCTCTCCGAAGATTTCAAATCCCTCGCCGCCGAACTGATTCTGCTGGCACAGCCTGCGCAGATATTCGACCGTCATGCGGGCCGGCATGTTCGTGGAGTCGCCGTTCCAGTAAAGCAGATCGAATGCGGGCGGCGCCTCACCCATCAGGTAGGAGCGCACCGCAGGGCCGTAAACCAGATCGCTGGCCCGCATGAATGAAAACGTCCGTGACATATAGATAGATGGCAGGTAGCCCTTGTCGGCGACTTCGTTTTCGATGGCTTCCAGAAAATCGTTCTCAATGAACACGGCCAACTCCCCGAGTTCGGAAAAATCCGTCAGCGTCGCGAAAAAAGTGGCCGAGCGAATGGATTTGTCGCCGGTCTTGGACATGTAGGCCAGAACCAAAGCCAGCAAAGTGCCGCCGATGCAGTAGCCGACCGCGTTGATCCGCTCCTCGCCGGTGATTGTTTTCACTTGGCGCACCGCGGCCAGACAGCCGTCGGACGCATAGCTGTCCATTCCCACCTCGCGGTGCGCCTCGGTTGGATTGACCCAGCTGACGACAAAAACCGTGAAACCCTGCTCGACCGTCCACCGAATGAAACTGTTCTCAGGTTTCAGATCCAGAATGTAGTACTTGTTGATCCACGGCGGGACGATCAGCAGCGGGATACGATGCGCCCTTTCCGTGAGCGGCGAAAACTGAATGAGTTCAAAAAGTTCGTTCCTGAAGACGATTTCGCCTTCGCTTGTCGCCAGATTTCCGCCGACGCTGAAGGCTTCGGTGTCGGCGAGAGTGACCAGCAGTTCGCCGTCATTGCGCTCAAGGTCGCGCACCAGATTCTCAAGGCCCCGGACAAGCGATTCCCCTTCGGTGGCAACCGCCCGCTCAAGGGCTTCGGGATTCGTCGCCAGGAAATTCGCAGGACTCATCATTTCGACGATCTGACGCGAGAAAAACTCCAGCCGCCGGCGCTGACGCTCATCAATGCCCCCCATTTCCTCGACAGCGCGGCGGACCGCGCTGGAATTGGTAAGGTACTGTTCCTTCACCAGCTTGAAGAAAGGGCTGGCATCCCAATGCCCGCTTTGAAAACGGCTGTCTTGCTTCGCCGCCTCGTTTTCCGCTCCGTCTGTCTGATTGACCGGCGATTCCTGAAGGCGCATCCAGTTCTGCAGAGATTCGCCCCAATAGCTGACCTGCTGTTCAAATAGCCGCGCCGGGTTGGCGATTGAATCGCGCATGACCGCCGTAAACGCGTCAGAATAGAATTCCTGTCCGGGGCCGAACATCGCGGGATTGGACGGCTTCCGCTTGGCGAGGACATTGAGGAACCGCCGATTCAATTCCTCCAGTTTCTGTAAATTGGCGTTCAGCTTGTCGGCGTCAATCGCGCCCGCAGTTTCAGTCACGTATCACCTGATTTTATGGTTGAACCGGTCTCGGAACTGACTTCAGATGGTCCGTCCGACCGCCGGCTTGGTTGAACTGAGCAGATATAACCGCGTCAATTTTCCGGAGTCAAAGTGAAAGCGCAGGCGGCATGCGCTTTCATGGAAAGCCTGAGACTTTCCAACGAGCTTTGTGGCGCTGATAATGTACTGCTGCCAAGATCTCTTATTCTCATCCGGCATTCGGGTTTGTGCTGTCTCCCTGCCCGTCCTTCATACAGGGCCGCGGACGGCAGGATCACCGGTCGCGCACTCAGCCGCATGGACCGAAGCATCGGCATGGCACTCTCGGAACAGACGCACATGCGGCCGGCCCCGGGAAATCGTTTTTGTTCTGCGAGAAACCGTCCGGACAAGGCCGGAGGCCCGATCGGAAACGGAATTCGTCGTCAATGCGCCGGTTCCGGAGGATCGCCGCCGCCGGGCACCCGGAAACGGCGTGGGAGACACAAAAAGCGCAAGGGCACAGGGATAGCCGGGCCGGATAAGCTTGCGCACGGTTCTGTTCAACTCCAGGCTTTATCGGCCCGACCCGGCCCAGCCGTGACGAACATCCCCGGCAACCGCCGGCAAGGGGAACCCACGACAGGACAGCACGGCTGCGGATGAGCAATGAAATAAAAGTTTGCAGCCTCGCGCCGAGCAACCCCTGTGGACAACTCCTTATTGAATTATCCTTGGTGTAAGTGGTCAGGTAGATTTTTTCGCTTGATTCTGTTTTGTCCGTGTGATTGGATCTCTTGCTGAGAAATCAAGAAACGCCATTGAGCGGAACGGCGCAAGCCGCGGATATACAGGGTATGAGTTCAGATCAGCTTTCAGCGGAGCGGGTCCGATGACCGGCGGCATTCCGGCGGCATCGCGGGACAGGACCGCCGATCCGGCTTTCAGCGGAGCCGGTCTCAAGGCGAGACTTGCCGAGGCTGTCGCCGAGCGTGATGCGATTGCGGCCGAGCGTGATGCTGCCGTTGCCGAGCGTGATAAAGCCGCCGCGGCGCTTGCGGCTTCGCAGGGCCGCGTTTCCGAGCTTGAGCGGCGGCTTGGACTGAACAGCCGCAACAGTCATAAGCCGCCGTCGAGCGACGGGTTTTCCAAGCCGGCGCCGAAGAAAAAAGCTTCGTCGGGCCGCAGGCCGGGCGGGCAGCCGGGTCATAAGGGAACGACGATGAGCTTTGTCGAGACTCCGGACAGGGGCGGGCATCATCATCCCGGTTCCTGCCGCGGATGCGGCGCGTCCCTCGCCGGGGCGGCATCGGAGGGGTATGTCCGGCGGCAGGTCGCGGACATCCCGCCGGTCGCGCTGGAGACTGTTGAGCACCGGGTTCACAGGGCGGTCTGCCCCGGCTGCGGGGCGGTGAGCGCGGGCCGCTTTCCGGAGGGCGTGAAGGCCCCGGCGCAGTACGGTCCGGGAGTGCGGTCGACGGTGCGTTACCTGTCGGCGGCGCAGATGATCCCGCGCCGGCGGCTGGTCGGGACGATGAAAGACCTGTTCGGCGCATCCTTGTCCCCGGGCACGGTTTCCGCTTTTCTCGACAGCGGCGCCGAGAAATTTTCCGGCTTCGCCGGACATCTCGGCGCTTCGGCGGCGAGGGCCGCCGTCAAGCACACAGCTGAGACCGGGGGCCGCGTCGAAGGCAGGTTCCGCTGGTTTCACGTCCTGTGCACGGAGCTTCTCAGTTTTTTCCGTCTCGGCGAAAGCCGCGGCGATGCAGCCACAGCCGCGACCGGCATCGCGGTGCACGATTTTCAGCAGCCTTACTGGAATATAGTCGGCGTGAGCCATGCGCACTGCATCGCTCACCTCCTGCGCGAACTTGACGCTCTGACGGAGTTTCACGGCGAGGCCTGGGCGGCGGAGATGAGCGAGCTGCTTCAACGGGGCGCGCACGAAGCTGACGAGGCGGCCCGCGCCGGGGAAACGCTGTCCGCGGAGGCGGCGGACCGGATTGAAAGAGAGTATGACAGGATCATCGCCGTCGCCTGGCACGAGGCGCTGCCGCCGCTGAACCGCGCGAAGCGGCGCGGCAGACAGAAAAAGCGCAAAGGTTTCAACCTTGTCCTGCGGCTGCGGGACCATCGGGCGGGCGTCCTGATGTTCACGCGGAACCCGGCGGTGCCGGCGACGAATGAGCATGCCGAGCGGGCCCTGCGGATGCTGAAAGCATATCTGAAAATATCCGGCTGTTACCGGAGCGAGCGCGGCGCCCGCAGCTGTGCGGTGCTGCGCACGCTGATCGAAACCGCCCGAAAGCAGGGCTGGAACGTCCTTGACGCGCTCCGGGCGGATCCGGCGGAACTGAAACTCCGACTGGCCGATTCCTGAGCGGGCTCCGCTCCTGAATCCCGTGCTCCCCGAAAACATTCCAATGACCGCCGGCGGCGGATGACCCCGTCCCCGGGAACGCTTGCCGGGCACCTGACTAGTTACCCCTTGGTTTGATTCATATGAGGAGTTACGTGCGATCGCAACACGAATGACAAGACCGACGCCGGCTTCGCGGCGGCAATCTATCTGGTCGCTGGTTTGATCGCGGCAAAGTGATTGTCTACAGGCCCTAATCGCGCAGACACTATCTACCCTACCCGTGAATATGGGTACTGATTACGTATATATGTATTCAAGAACCGGCCTTTTGACTGCTCCTTCATCATCTGGTCGTGAATATTCTCCGGAACCCCATAATACTGATATATAGCGCCGTTAATAAATTCGACTTCCAATGTCTGTGTCTGCGGATCATATCCTTCAGATCGAATATTGGATGATGCTGTATTGTATCGTTCCATCGTGTTCCTCTTATTCTTCTGTAGACTGATCTTCGACCGTCGCGCGGGTAATTTGCACATCCCTGACAACAGCGCGTGGCCGTTGTGCGCGCCACGACGCCACCACGCGGTCGTAACCTTCTGCGCGTCGGTTGAGAGCCCATTGGATACTGACCGCAGGATCCTGGCTGCGAGGCCGGTGCTCTGCTGCCGGAAGCATTATGCGGCAGCGCATCGGTAGCTTCGCCGCCTCGCCTGTAATGATCGCTTCTCCGGTTCGTAAAACCGGCAGTACGTCGAGAAGGCTGGCGAGCCCGTCCGGGAGCGTGCCTTGGACGCGGGCCCGATCTGAGGGGTTCGAGAGACGAAGGGCGAAGAATGTGCTGCACTGGGATAGGATCGTTTCATTTACTTCGGAGGGACACTGGCTGACGATCATGGCTCCCACCCCATACTTGCGCCCCTCTTTAGCGATCTTTTGGACAGTTTCCGACGCCAAGCCGTCGGCGGTGTCGGACAAGTAACGATGGGCTTCTTCCATCACTACAAGCAGGGGCCGCTCGATTCCACCCTCCGTTTTCTCGCGGCTCCAGAAGAGCGATTCGTAAACGATCTTGAGAATCGAGCCGACGAGCTGTTCCAAGACGGCACTTGGAACGCCGGAAAGATCGAGGATTGTGATTGGTTTCGGTCCGCCAAGCCAACCTGCTAGCAGCGCATCTAGATCCCTTTGCGGCTTGCCGGCTAAATTCGGCTCCCAAGGGCCGGGATGCAGGAGGAAATCGTAACGGCGATCAAGTAACCGCGAGCGCAACAGGTTCAGTGGCCGCTGAATTCCAAAGGCCCCCGCATTCAGAAAAGGACCCGCCGATCCCATGGCATGAGGCTTGTATTTCGGTGGCATGAGCGTTTCTGGATCGCCATCATTCTGCTTGGTCGAGTGATCCCGTTTCGGTCCCACAAAGGTTGCTAGCTCGAAATCAATCAACTGATGCCAGAGTTTCTTGAGGCTAAACGGAAGCGGAGTATCAACCGTCATGGAACTCGCGTCCACACCGGGAAAATTTTGTGCGTCGTGTGATGCCGCCTTCAACTCAAAAATCTTATCGGTAAACGCGGTTTCGCGGTTACCTTCTAGTAGTCTGACACAGCAGAATTGACGGTAAAAACAGGTTGAGAGAAGAAATCGGAAACAACAAGCTTTATATACTGGAGCGTCTACTTCACTATTTCCATTCATCAATATAACAATGTCAAACTACTAGACCGCCGGTCAGAAACTCAAGCAGTTCGCCGGCATCAAGTGCCCAATATGGAATGAAGAGGCACTCTTCGTCTGTCTGCGGATCAACGCTGAATACCTGTGCCACATCCGCCAACGGCACTGCGTATTCGCCGTGTATATCGAGCATTAAGATTCGCGCGTTCGGGTATGGCTGGCCACCTTCAAGCGGCACCGTAAGGGAGCGCAGAAGACTGGCGACGGTGGTCGACTTACCCGATCCAGTCGATCCCAGCACTGCGGAGTGCCGCGTGACCAACTCGTTGAGGGCGATCTTCGCAGGGATGCTTTCCGCGCTTGAAAGGGCGCCAACCATGACGTGGCCTTGGCTGCCGATGTTATAAATCCGCCGGAGATCGTCTTCGACAGCGAGATGGACGGAATCGCTGATATTCGGATACTGGCTAATTCCCCGTTCGAAGGAACCGGCGACGGTCTCGCCGACGAGCTCAACCTCCATCCAACGTCCGGTATCTTCCTCCGGGCGCCTAACGCTTTCCGGCACTGCGGCGGCTCCGACTTGGGAGACCACACCGAACAAGTCCTGGTAACCCCGTGGGATTCTTACGAAGCTGCCGACTTGACCGACTCGGTATGTCTGCCCGTTAATAACCGACAATCCGGAACCGACCGATGGCGCAAGATGCACATTTAGCGCAGCCCCGGAAACAGCGGCAACTTTGCCGAGAAAGGTAGGGTCACGGCTCAGCATCGGTGCTTCCCGCAATTGCAGCTTGTGCGGTGGTTTCTTCTGATAGCTGCTTCAGTTCGTTGCCGCGCGTAGAAAGCATTCGCTGAGCTTGGGCGAGCGCGAAAAAGCGCGCGAGTTTGGCAAAATCTCCCAACAGGAAATGTGCCGCTGATCCCTGCGACCCCGCTTGCCAGAATGTTTGGCGGATGTCCTTCCACTCGTCGTTCAGCAGTTCGCCGGGCTGCCAACGTCCGCCGATCCCGCTGACTACGGCTCCATCGCGTGCGTACACGCTCAGATTAGGGCGATTGATGGCGAGCTTAATAACCAACGCTTCATCGGCAAGCGGCCTGTACTGAAATGCAAGAATGGCCGTATGGGCATTCGCGGCCAAAGTTTCATCAAAGACCGCGCAGATATGAGAGTCGGAAAAGGAAAACCCAGTGCAGATCAGAAGACTATCGGGCGTGGTAAGAAACGCACGAAGTCTTTCGAATAGGGCGGAATACGGCAGCCGTGTTACTTCATCGTATTTCAGATGATCAGGATAGATTAACTTGGTTGCCTTTCTTTGACCGGTTCTGATTACGGTGTCGCCAGCAATCTCCCAGCCAAGGGAACCATGAAGCTTCCAAAGCCGGGACCAGCGGCTGGGAAGCTCTTCGGACGAGGATATGCTGACCGGGTCAAAGAATGGGGTGTGGGCACCGGTAAAGCCGTCGAAGTAAGCGATGCGTGCGCGCTCGAAGGCTTCCTCGATAAGAAGGTCATAGTTGGGTGTGAAAATCTCTATGGGGTGTTCTCGGTGAGTTCCGGCTATCCAAGAAACGAGTTCAGTGTAAGGATTGGGCTCGTTCGGGAGAAAGACACCGACCATGGCACCAATTTTTTCACAAATACGCTCGCCGAGGCTGCCATAGGCCGCGCTGTCGAGGTCATGAACTTTTGCCTTGCCGATCGCCTGAGAGAGTCTGCGGACTTGCGTCAGGATCGCTTCGATGTTTGGTGTTCCGTCAATCTCTGCTTTCAGCGTTTCGATGACGTGCTGGTCTTTGTCATCAAGGTCATCGACAACCGCTTTAGTCAGGCCGGCAACGTCGGGGATAAGGGGCTGGCCTTCGGGAGAAATGCGGCCATTTTCGTCGACACGGAGTGCTGTGGGGGCACCCGCTCCGATCAAAACACCAATTCGCTTTCGACCCTGCGAAAGTATCTGGCGCAAGTCTGCCATATACCGATCCGGGTTGTGTAGAATCGTCGTTTGCATTCCAGTCCCCTGAACTACCGCCCGCGTGGATGACCTGCCGGTCGTTTTTTGAACACTTCAATGTTAACCATCGGTCAGAACGGTTTCATCGTTGACTCGGAAAAGACGGGAACCTATCACCCTCGCAAGACAGTACATTCATGACAATCTTGGATTTTATACTCAGGCCGTCTCCAATTTCAAGATTTCGTCCGCTACGTAGTTGCGGAACTCCGCAATCGACGTAAAACAGCGGAAACCAGCCGTACTCGCCAATGAAAGCACGTCCACTGGTTCGTTCAGCAACACCGCGACTGGTGCTGTCAGACCTGGTTGCAGACCATCAGGCCAGACCAGATCAAATACAGCCTTCTGATCGCCGGTCTGTGGGTCGGCATAGTCGAAGCTGATATGTCCCCGCAACAGTCCCTCGCTTTCGATCCAATCGTTGAGGGCATCTAACTCCAACTCCTCAGCTTCGCTCGTTACCCCTCTTGCAACCGCGACATCCGGTGAGACAGCAGGCGATGCAGACGCAGCCAGCCACTTGATATCGCCGTGCAGCAGTTCTTCGAATCTCTTGTTGGCCTCAGCGGCCAGGAGTTCCTTTCGCGCTTCAAGGAAGTCGTGATAGCGGTCGATTTTCCACAGCATAGGATCGATCGGGATCCACTGTGACGCCAGTGCTCCTGGATGTTTCGTCTCGATCTCCGAAAAATAAATTTCCGGCAAGCGATCACTGATGCTCAAATTGGTATCCTTCGTCAGAAAGCAGAAGTTCGCCAGCGCATTCACTTCTGCTTTGCTATGATTCTTTTTGCGGAGCTGCGCCTTAGGGAAGATGTGGTGGCGCTCCAGCCGACTCATCTTGCCCAGCAGGCTTGCCTTGAGGGGCAAACCCGTCCCCCAGTCTCGCGCCTCGCCCATGCGGGTCAGCATGTAGAGAATCGAATAGAAGCGCGCGCCACGGTTCGAACCCGTGAAATGGTCTCGCTCCACCCGCAAGCTGCCATGCCAGAGCCGAAGCCGCTCGAGCAGCGCGTTGAGACCGCCGGACGGCCCTTCAAGCGCCCCCAAATCCTGGTCGATCATCGTTTCCGTTGACCCCGAAAATCGCCCCCACATGCCAGACTGTAGCGGATCGAACCGCTTCTTCCCGGCAAACCGACCGATCCCGGCGTTACCGCGGCAGACAACCGGCTTTTCGTTGAAGCTGTGCTGCAGCGCATCCGGACGGGCGCTCCTTGGCGCGACCTTCCGCCGCGTTTCGGCAAGTGGAACAGTGTGTACAGGCGGTTCCGCCGCCAGCCGCTTTCGGGTGTTTTTGAGCGTGTTTTCAATGCGTTATCGGAGGCGTTCGACTTCGAATACATATTCATTGACGGTTCTATCGTGCAGGCGCACCCTGCCTATTACACACAAGTTTGTCTTGACGCCGCCGGTGATACAGCAGGCTGGAGCGGTCCAATCTCAGCAGGCGCTCGTAATTTTGAGTCCGGCAGGCTGGATTCGTGCAGCCCCGCCGGATAGTCCGGCATCCGGGCGGCGGGTCGCTGCGGCGGTTCAGACAGCCGCTCATTATCGTCATGACCAGCGCCGCATGGCCCAAGTTGTCAGGCGTCTGTTTGAGACGCTGGTCGGCGACGACATCTTTGTCAAGACAGAACTTGTGTGTAATAGGCAGGGCACACCAGAAGGCTTCCGGGGCCAAAAAAGGGGGCCCTGCCGACAGGGGATCGGGCGTTCCCGGGGCGGTCTGACCAGCAAAATCGTCGCGGTCACGGACGCGCTCGGTTACTTGGTGAAGTTCGTGATTCTTCCCGGTCAGAAGCATGATCTCGTCGGGACGCCGCAGGTTATTGAGGGCCTGTCCTTCGGGGCTTTGATAGCCGATCGGGCGTTCGACGCCGACTGGCTGCTCAAGGAGCTTGAGGAGCGCGGCGCCGAGGCGGTGATTCCCCCGAGGAAGAATCGGCGGGAGATTCGGGATTACGACCGCGATATGTACCGCTGGCGGCATCAGATCGAGAATTTCTTTGCGAAAATCAAAGAGTTCCGCGCGATCGCGACGCGGTATGACAAGACCGATACCAGCTTCGCGGCGGCGATCTATCTGGTCGCCGGCCTGATCGCGGCAAAGTGACTGTCCACAGGCCCTAGGAGTCCGTGCGGCTCCCGCATGAAAGGGCTGAGGACTCGCGGCCCATGATCCAACGGAGCCATAACCGCCTGCGCCTGCCGGATTCGGCTAGCGGCGGCTGATTCCCAAGTCCTTCACGCGGCGCACGTCGGGCGGCGCCGGCGTCTTGCCCGGAAATCCTGATAATGTTCAGGGCAGCGGCGGAAAGCGCATCCGCGCCGGCGGAATCTCTGCGCATCCATTCACAGAATTTGTTGCTGCAAATTCGTACGGCTTGATGGATAATGGCTGTCCTCAGGGCAGCGGGCGGAATAGCGGTGCTGGTGGAATTTGCAGCTGAACATTGGGCAGGTCTTACGGTCATCGCCGTCACTTTGTCGATGTTCGCATTGTTCGTTACCGAAACCTATCCGATCGAGGTCATCGCTGTGCTTGGCGCGGGAGTGTTGCTGGCGACAGGACTGCTGCCCCATGACACGGCGCTTTCAGTGTTTTCCAATCCGGCGCCATGGACGATTGTCGCCATGTACATCCTGTCCGGAGCGCTGGTCAGGACCGGCGTGCTCGCCGCGCTGTCCAACAGCGTCACACAAATCAGCGATGATCATCAGGTTCCTGTTCTCGCTCTGCTCTCCGTCTTGGTTATCGTGTCATCCGCCTTCATCAACAATACGCCGGTCGTGCTGGCGCTGATTCCGATAGTGATGGAGTTTGCCGCCAAACTCGGCGTGACGCCGTCAAAACTCCTGATACCGCTGTCATATCTGTCGATCTTCGGCGGCATCTGCACCCTGATCGGGACGTCGACCAATCTGCTTGTCGACGGGGTCGCGCGCCAAGCCGGCCTTGAACCGTTCACAATGTTCGAAATCACTCCTCTGGGACTGATTCTCGCAGGCTACGGAACGCTTTATCTCCGCTTGGCCGGGCCGCGGCTGCTGCCGGACAGGACGTCTTTCCGGGCCATGCTGCGCGATAAGACCAAAATGAAATTTTTCACCGAGCTCGTCATCCCGGAAGGCAGCGGACTGACCGGCGAAAACGCGCTTCAAGTGGACATGTTCCGCAGACACGGCGTCCGGGTCATTGATATCGTACGCGGAGGCGCGGCGCTGCGACATCGGTTTCCGAACGTCACGCTTCAGGAGGGCGATCGCATCATACTGAGGACAGACGCCGCGGAACTGCTCGGGCTGCGCGAGAGAACAGACCTGCGGCTTGCCGACAAAATCTCCTCCCGAAGAACCGAAACCGTCGAAGCGTTGATTTCTCCGAGATCCAGGCTTGTCGGGAAAACGCTCGGCGCGCTTGAACTGGACCGGCGTTACAGCATCTACGCTTTAGCTGTGCACCGCCCGAAAGGAACCGCTGCAATCGGCCAGCTTGACGATTTGGATGTCCGCGTCGGCGACACGCTTCTTTTGGAAGGGGCACCGGCGGACATCCACAGGTTTGCCTCTGACCACGATGTCACCGAAATCGAAAAACCGGACGCTCGCCCTTACCGCAGAGGTAAAGCTCCGGTCGCCGCTCTGATTCTCGCGGTCATGGTCATCCTTGCGGCACTCGGAATCATGCCGATCTACGCCTTGGCGATCATTGCCGTAGCCATGGTCTTCGTCACGCGCTGCGTTGATGCCGAGGAAGGCCTGTCGTTCGTCGACGGCAGACTGTTGACACTGATATTCTCCATGCTGGGAGTGGGCGCCGCCATGGAATCATCCGGCGCGATCGGATTGATCGCCGATCTGGCGGCGCCTGTGCTTCTCGGCCTGCATCCGGCGCTCGTGGTCTGGATCGTCTATGTCCTGACATCCGCGTTGACCGAAATGGTTTCCAACAACGCCGTCGCGGTTGTGATGGCGCCGGTCGCGGTCGGGGTCGCCGCGTCAATCGGAGTTGATCCCCGCCCTCTGGTCGTCGCGGTCATGGTCGCGGCCTCGGCCAGTTTCGCGACACCGATCGGATATCAAACCAACACTTTGGTGTACGGCCCCGGAGGCTACAAATTTTCGGACTATGTCATCATCGGGCTGCCCCTGAACATTTCCACGGGAATACTGGCAAGTCTGCTGATCCCCGTATTCTGGCCCCTCTGATCCCTTTTCCTATCCCGGACAATCCGCCTGCCCGGGAAACCATTCAGTATCCGCAGCAGCGGAATTTTCAAGCCCGCGGCGCGCTGCGCTCATGTCCGCAGCCGGGCCGGCTGTCCGCGGGCAGTCGGCAAAGATTTGCGGAACCCCTTCGTTTTCTGTTTCACAGCGGTGCAGAACATTTTATGGTTTATGCTGTCGCAGCCTGCCGTTCCCGCTCAGTTGAGAAAATCAGTGAACTGACGTCGCCGCGTATCGGCCGGCAGATCCGTGTCCTTCAAGGCCGCCGTCAGAACTCCGAGACATGATGGATGTCCGGGATGCGGACAAGGCACGACAACACGACACGGTCCATCGGGCCGCGTCCGAAATGATGCCGAGTTACCTAAGTCTGATACCGAAGCGACCAAAAGATGACTCTTGGGAAAGAATCGCAATCGCATCCCATATGTTAGATGTGATCTTCGCGTTTTTCCTCTGCCCATCGGTGATTGCTTTTTTGGTTTGGTATGACACAGCGGGAATGACAGCAAGTCGTGTTCGGCAGGCGACCGGATTCCCGGCAATGGACCTTCAGTTGAGATTGCGGTAACTTTTCAGTCGGGCAAGAAAGAGCCGTCGGCCGGGCATTTCAGCAGGATTCCATTCAGGAATCAGGCGGCTGCCGACCGCTTCGCGCCGGCGGCGATTCAAGAGGCGGGAAGCGATCACGGATGAACAGGACAGACCGGCCGCAAGAGACGGCATATGCGGCTTGAAGATTATGAACGGGCCGAACCGGCGGAGATTCTCTCTTCAGGCTAGGGTTCAGCCGAGCGGCGTCGGCGGTCGAGCGGCTGGTCACATTGAATGCGTCGATGAAATTTTTCGGGAGACGGTCGGATGGACATTAAAAAAAGAGATTTGAAACCGCACCTTACGCGGCGCTGGCGCATTCCGGAGGAGGAAAAAGCCGATTTCGCATACCTGATGGAGGATGTGCTCAATGTCTACCAGCGGAAGTTCGGCGAGAACGAGGTTTTGGTGTGTATTGACGAGACAAATCAGCAGACGAAGGAGGTCCGCGCGGCTTTGCCGACCGCTCCCGGCCGGCCGGCGCGTTTCGACTGCGAATACGAGCGCAACGGGACAGTGAACCTGTTAATGGTCAGCGCACCGCTTTCAGGCTGGCGGCATGTCAAGATCACCGACCGCCGGACGAAGAAAGATTTCGCCGGCTTTCTCAAGGACATCGCCGACGTTCACTTCCCCGGCAAAAAGATCGTGCTGATCACGGACAACTCTAACAGGCACAAGCTGTCGAGTCTTTACTACGCTTTCCCGCCGGAGCAGGCCGGCAGGCTCCGCGAGCGTTTCGAGATCCACTACACGCCGAAACACGGCGGCTGGCTGAACATCGCCGAGAGCGAGATCGGCGTGCTGAGCCGTCAGTGCCTGTCCCGGCGCATCCCCGACCGGGAGACGCTCCGCCTCGAGGTTTCGGCATGGCAGAAAGCGCGCAACGCTGACCCGGCCCCGTTCAAATGGCGGTTCACCGCCGAAGACGCGCGCATTGAACTGCGCTCTCTGTATCCGTCAATTCAACAATGACCGCCTGCTGGCCTTGTACAGGCTAAACCGGCGCGCATCCCGATTCGGACGCTGAACGAAGTCCGAACGTCCGCCGCGTCCCGAGCCGCCGGCGCTGTCAATCCGGCAGTTGAATGTTCGACGGTCATCGTTCTCGCGGACATCGCCGTTTTCGGACCGTACGGACCAGCCGTACAGGCAGTGACTGACTCAGCCTCTTGTGTACGGGATGAGCCGTCCGCCAGCCGATCCAGGCGCGCGCCTCGGAACACCGGTGCCGCCGACGGACAGATACTGCGGCTCCGAGGCGGGCATGCCCTCGCGGCATGATGCCGCGGGCCTTGTGAACCTGACATCGCTGAACAGGAATACCGCGGCTTCTGTCTTAGCCATTACTTGGGAGGTTCTGACGCGGCCAGCCGTGCGCCCTCCGCAAGTGATTTCAGCTTGGCATAGCATATCTCCGGGTCAACCGCGCCGAAACCGGCAAAAGTCCCGAAACCGCAGTCCGATCCCGCCATGACCCGGTCGGCGGGCACGATTTCCAGAAATTTCTCAAGCCTCTGCGCCACGACTTGCGGATGCTCGACAAAATTGGTCGTGCTGTCAACAACCCCGGGCACCAGCACCCTGTCCTGCGGGATTTCATCCATGCGATCGCGGAACACCTTCCATTCGTGCGCATGGCGCGGATTCGCGGCCTCGAAGAGGACATATCGCGCATTGACGCGCATCAGCGTCGGGAAGACCTTGTCCATTCCGATATCGCAGACATGCGGCCCCTCATAGTTTCCCCAGCAGATATGGACACGTATCCGGGCGGGGTCGAGACCCGCCAGAGCATGGTTCAGGGCGGAGACGTTCTCCTCAGCGACGGCGACGAAATCTTCGTCTGAATATTCATCGAACAGCATATGCCTCGACAGGGCCAAGTCGGGGCAGTCCAGTTGAAGGTAAAGGCCGGAATCAACGATTGTCCGGTATTCGTCGCGCATCGCGTCCGCCAGCGCTCCGAGATAGGCTTCACGCGAAGGAAAATAGCCGTTGGGAAGAAACAGGCTGATGACTCCCGGTGACGCGGCGTTCATGAATCCTTCGGCGGCGGCGTGCCGCTCCATCCCCGCTTTGAGATTGCCGATATCCCTGCGGAGCTCGTCCTGCCCCCTCGATTCGATCTTGCCGATACATTTCGGGCGCGCGTATCGCGGCGTTCCGCCACCATCCGCCAGCCGTTTCAAAAAAGACGGAAACATCCTTAGATCCGCCGGGGGACGGCGCGGCGTGTCGCCGCCGAAACCCGTGTAACGGTCTTTGACATAAGTCGCGTAGGATATCTTGGATGTTTCTCCGTCGGAAACGACGTCGATGCCCGCTTCAACCTGCCGGCGCACGGTCTCCGAAACCGCGGAACGCATAGTCCGGTCAAACTCGCCGGAGTCGAATTCCTCCCCGCGCTCACGGGCAAAAATCAAATCCGCGACCGCCCGGCTGCGCGGCAGGCTTCCGACATGCGTGGATTTGACTGCCAACTCCGTTCTCCTTCCTTCTGCCTGCCGGCCCCGAAAACTCAGCCGGGCATACCGCTCAAATGTTCCATGTCGCACCGGCGGGATCGTCGGTGTTCCTTACGCGGAACATTCCGTTTTCCCCGGAGACGGCGGGACTGACGGACCTGCTCACTGAAGGCGGAACCGCGCATATGTCGCCCGGAGCCAGGACAGTCTCTCCGCCGTCCCATGCCAGTTTCCAATGCCCCTCCGTCACCATGAGTATCTCATGCCGGTCCGTCGCGTACATCTCATTCGGGAGAGAGCGCCGCGACAGGAAATCAACCTCAAATCCCGGCCGGTCGACAATCATCGCGTTTTTCCCGATCACCGGGGCGGGGCGGCCGGCGGAAAGCGCCGTCATATCCCAGCGCCGCGCCACGAATCTCGGCACGACTTCCTCGACGGGAATTTCAGGAAATGCGCGGAGTTCGTCGTCCGTCAGGGCGGGCATGGGCGCCGCGCCCTCCGGCAGACTCTGTCCCTGCCGGCTGTCATAAAGCTTTCCTGTCTCGGCAAGGATCAGACCGTGGCCGCGGGCCTCCTCGATGACCTGCGGGGCCCACACCACGCCGCCGCCCGCATCGTCCCCGCCCAGCAGAGCCATCAGCATGCCGTGCTTCTGGCCGATATTCTCAAATCCGCGGAAAATTCCTGTCGGAATGTCGAAAATATCGCCTTCTTCGAGAACTACCTCGCCGGCCGTTCCCCAGCGGCCCCAGAAAAAGCGCCAGCGGCCCCTGAGTACGAAAAAGACTTCCGCGGTGCGGTGCGAATGCAGCGAATTGCGGCATTTCGGCGGCTGCCCGGCGGCTCCGACATTGAATCCCGGAGTCTCTCTGATATGAACATGCTGATCAGCGCTTTCCGACACGCCGCCGCCGATGATCGTGAAATTCTCTTTCAAGTCCGAGCCCGGCGTGTGGGTGTCGATAAAAGCCGTCCGGCAGGGAATCAGTTCGCCGTAGCGGACAATCCGTGATGCCATGTCAATCGTTGTCATGCGAATTTCCTCCGATGGTCACTCTGAGATGCAGGGCGGCGCATCCGTTCCCGCGAGAATCTGCTGCCAGACCGCGGTTTCATCAATCAAGACAAACTCCCGGACCAGACCTCTGGGACCGAATTCGGCGTGTGAAATGCCCATGATGTAAACCGGGCTGCCCGACGGGTCACCGAACATTCCCGGCCCCTCATGAACACCTTGGACGCTCCAGCGCAGCGCCGCCCGCGGTCTGTGGCCGGCGTCCGTTCTGCCGATCCGGTGTTCGATCCTGAATTCCGCCTGCGGAAAAGATGACCTCAGTCCCAGCCAGAACCGCTCCGCGCAGCCGATTCCATGGCCGGTGATGCCGCCGGGAAGCTCAAGCTGGCAGGCCGGGTCGTAACAGTCCGCGACGGCTGAAAAATCGTCCGACATGATCCGGTTCAGCAAATCTTCGTAAGCCGGAACCGGCTCGGATTCGTTTCCCGTTCCGGAATAAGGTCCGGCCGGCGGCGACTCCCCGCGGAACCCCCCGAATTCCGCAGCTCCGCCTTTGACTGTCCGCCGTGACTGCCGCGTTTCGGCATACTGTTTCGCCGTCATTCCAAGACACCGTAGAATGGCGCCGGAATCACGGACCAGCCACTCGTCGTTTATCTTCCAGCCGAAGACGGGACATTCTTCCGCATGGCAGTCTGCGATCACCCGGTAGGCGACCCGCCTGCCGGTCGCTTCGCCGAAGAGGCCGTGCCCCGAATGGGTCGCGGTGCAGTAAATCCGGTGCGACGAAATCCAACTGTTCCCGCCTGTACGTTCCCAGATCACATCCTCGCCAAGCAGGCGGCGGTCCGGAAATTCACTCAGTGTCTGGCGTGTCGCGCGCATGACTTCTTTGTTGCCGACAACGATAGACGACGGCGAGCGCATAATGATGTCTTCGCCGTAACAGTCACGCAGCAAACCGATGCCGCGGCCTTCCCAGACTTCCGCGGTGATGCCGAGAATGAAATCCGTGAAGTCCGAGTATTTGGGTTCTGTCATTTCCTGCCGCTTTCCCTTTTGGCGGGCAGTCTGGCCGGTCCTCTGACGCGGAGTTCGCATTCCAAGCGGATCTGCGCCGGCCGGATTCCGGGATCCTCCATGCGGAGCAGCAAATGGTTGACTGCCTCATCCACCATTCTTTCCAGCGGCTGGCGCACGGTCGTGAGATCGTAGGCCGGCCAGGACGCCATCGGAACATCGTCGAAGCCGATCACCGAAACATCCTCCTGTATGCGCAGACTAGTTCCGAGCGGAGGGTGTCCATGACCGCGAACGCCATATTATCGCTGCCGACGAACAGCGCGCCCGAACAGGCGCCGGAGTCCGCGAAAAGGACAAGCACCTGCTCGCGCGCTGTCTCTCTGCTGTACATGCCGTCAAAGCATGCCGCGGCTTCGCTTCCTTCGGCCCCCAGACCGGCGAGGAACCCGTCCCGGCGCTCGCGTCCGGTGGAGGATCCCAACCAGCCGGCAATATGCGCGATCCTCGTGTGGCCCGCGCGCGCCGGCATTTCGCCCGCGATCAGCCCGTCAGCCTGGCAGTCCAGAATATCCGCGAACAAGCCTTCGTTTGCGGCGCCTTCGGTCGAGACGAAAAAAATCATGTCTTGGTAACCTGCGCGCCGCAGCCGGCTCGAAAGCGATTCCGGCACCCGCGGATAGAGCAGATTTTCGAGATCGGCGAACGGGCGAGCGCGTTCGGCCGGTATCCCAGCCGGACGGCGGCCTCGCGGACCTTGACCGATACGCCGGGCGAGAAAACGCGGCTGACTCCCCCGGCGCGGGCGACTTCGATTGACGTCATGTGTCTCACCCTGAGCCTCCGCCGCGTCATCCGGCCGTCCACCCGCCGTCAATCAGGAGATGCGCGCCGGTCACCATGGCCGAAGCGTCAGACGCCAGAAAAACCGCGGCGCCCATCAGATCTTCGACTTCCGCGACCCGGCCGAGCTTGATTTTCGACCTGATCCACTCGACCTTTTCGGGATCGGCGAAGACCGCCCGCGTCAATTCAGTCCGCACGAATGTCGGGCAAATGGTGTTGACGCGGATGCCGTATTTCCCCCATTCGACCGCCATGGATTTCGTCATGCCCTCAACGGCATGTTTGGAAGCGCAGTAGACCGCCCGCTCGGGGCCGCCGGTCAGGCCCATCTGGCTGGACACCTGGATAATGGTTCCGCCGCTGTCGCGCATTGATTTGGCAGCCTCGCGGGCAAGAAAAAACGCCGCCCGGCAATTCACCGCCATGACTTGGTCAAAACTGTCCGCTTCCGCCTCGATTGCCGGCGCATGCCTCGCCATGCCGGCGGAATTCACCACAATGTCAAACCGCTCCCCGGACTCGAAGATTCCGCGGACGGATTCATGGTCCGTGACGTCCAACGGCACCGCCCGCGCCCGGAAACCGGCGTCCCGTAACGCGCTGGCAGCGTCAGCAATGGCGGATTCGCTGCGGGAGCAAATCACCAGATTGGCGCCGGCCTCCGCGAGAGCGGACGCCAGGGCGAAACCGATTCCGCGCGAGGCGCCGGCGACGAATGCCCGCCGGCCATCAAGCCGGAAAGAGGGCGTGCGAGGAACGGTCTGCATATCCGCGGATCCGGTCCGGAATTACGCCGCGGGATCCCGGTGCGGGGCCGCGCCGCCGTAGGGAATGTTGAGACCGCCGTAGCGCCGGAGCCGGAGATTCGCCTGTTCGCCATGCCCCGTGAATCCCTCGAGAGCGCAGAGCCGTGAGCAGTATTCGCCGATGAAAACCGCGGCTTCGTCCGTCACGATCTTCTGGTATGTGTGGGTCTTGAGGAATTTGCCGACCCACAGACCGCCCGTATAGCGGCCCGCACGGCGCGTCGGCAGCGTGTGGTTGGTGCCGATCACCTTATCGCCGTTGGCGACGTTGGTGCGCGGCCCCAGAAACAATGCGCCGTAGCTTGTCATATGCTCAAGAAACCAGTCGTCGCGGCGGGTCATCACCTGAACATGCTCCGATGCGATGTCATTGGCCGCCCGCAGCATTTCGCCGTAGCCGTCGCAGACGATCACCTCGCCGTAATCTCTCCAGCTGCGTTCAGCGGTCTTCGCGGTCGGGAGTATCTTGAGCAGCCGGTCCGCTTCGCGCAGCGTCCCTTCGGCGAGACTGCGGCTGTTGGTGATCAGAACAGCCGGCGAGTCATAGCCGTGCTCGGTCTGCCCCAGCAGGTCGGTGGCGCACATTTCGGCGTCGACGCTGTCGTCGGCGATGATCATGGTTTCCGTGGGACCGGCGAGCAGATCGATGCCGATGCGCCCGAACAGCTGCCGTTTGGCCTCGGCGACGAAAGCGTTACCGGGACCGACCAGCATATCGACCGGATCAATGGTCTCCGTGCCGAGCGCCAAAGCGCCGACGGCCTGGATCCCGCCGAATACGTAGATTTCATGTGCGCCGCCCAGATGCATCGCCGTGATGACGGCGGCGTTCGGCTCGCCGTTCATCGGAGGCGTCGCCGCGGCAATACGCTTCACGCCCGCGACATCGGCTGTCGCGACCGACATATGGGCCGCGGCCACCAGCGGGAATTTGCCGCCCGGCACATAACAGCCCGCCGACCGGACCGGAATGTTGCGGTGGCCCAGAATCACGCCGGGCAGCGTCTCGACTTCGACATCCCGCATCGAGTCCCGTTGAATGCGGGCGAAATTCCTGATCTGCTCCTGAGCGAAACGGATGTCGCGCAACTGCCCGTTCGGCAACGAGCCGACCAGATGTTCAATATCCTGCTCTGACAGGCGGAATGACGGCGGAGACCAGTTGTCGAACTTTTCGGAAAATTCCCGCACAGCCGCGTCGCCGCCGGCCTCAACCCGCCTCAGCGCCGCCGCGACGGTCTCGCTGACAGCGGCCGCGTCTTCGGAACGCTCCGCATCCGGCTTTCCGCGTTTCAGATATTCCATTCGGCTTCAATCCTTTCCGTGTTCAGACGCAGGCGGCGCCGCGACTCTCCGCGGTCATAAACCTCCCAGCCGTTCACCGGAAACACATTGATGCCGAGCTGCCGCGGCACGCCGGCGAAATCGACCATCGCCCGTTGTCCGTGATCTCGCCGCCGTAAAATGTGTAAAATCCATGCGACGGATCGACACGCGTTCACCGGTCGCGGCAATGCCGAAAAATCCGCCCATACTGTCTATCCGGTGACCGTTCAGGGCATCAACCATTGACCGGATCACCCGACGGATCCGCCCGGTCTTCGACAGGCCGGCGTCCGCGTCAGCGGCGCCAGTCCGGGTCGGCCGCCGGTCATGCCCGCTGTTCCGGGAGTGAGCCCGAAGCCACCGCAGCCGGGGCCGGCCCTTCATCGTGCCGTCGCGGCATCTTCCAGACCGGGGGTCATACGCATGGTGTTTGTCTTTCCGCGACTTGAGGGACCGGACAGCACGGGAAATTCCCGGTCAGCGACCGTCAGTGCAAGACTTTCGACTCCGGTTAAGCCGCTTCGACGTTTCGAAACGCTCCGCGCCTGGATTTCTGCCATGCCCGCCTTCCGCGAATCTCAGATCATGCATAGGACTGCAAGTCTCTATATGAACAATGCGGAACTTGGCAAGCCGTATCTGCGGGCCGGCGGGGAATGTCCTGTCTGATGTTGAAATTTTGATATGAGCAGGGTTTCCTCCCCGAGCATCCGGCTCAGGGATCCAGCCAAAAAAGGAAGCAAAACCATGCGAACCATCAGCACATCTCCTCGCGCCTCCGCCGGCGGTCCGAACATCTACGCACTCGTTGAAGAAGCGTACTCAGAGGTGAAAGAGAGTTTCGAGAAATTCTGCCGGACAACGGGCATCGTATATCTGACGCAGATGGTAAGCGAGAACGCGGAACGGCCGGCATCGGCTCGAATTACCGCTGGTCCGGATTCGTGAAAGATCGCAGGGGGATCATTCCTCAACGTCTTCCCGGACAGCGACAGCGGCAATCGTTGCCGCAGAATAGGCGCCGGCAATTTCACAGCTGCCTCCGGCCGGCCATAACGATGACCCGTGAGGGCGGCCGCATTCTTATCCTCAGAATGACGACCTTGTACCGCTGCGGAGAGGCGCAAATCATCAAAAACCGGGTTTATGTCGGCTTCGGAGAATTGCGGCGGCGGTTGGGAAACGGCTTTTTTGCAAAAAAGCCGTCGGGCAGGCTCGGCGTCCATCCTGTTCAGTTCGGGCGCATATGTGTCTGATCGAGTTTTACAGGCAGTTTCTGACGGATCCGCGCATCCGAGCTTGGCGGAATCAGGTTTGGGAAATGGCTCGACAGGATTTCGCTCACTTTCGCCTCGGCACGGTCCAGCGCCAGTTCTTGATTCTGCTCTTTCCATTCTTTCGGGCTGAGGCGGTCGCAGACTTCGGGATAGATATATTCGGTCTGCATGAGCTTGAGCGTTTGATCTGCCCCGAGATAGTGATTCGGCCCGTTCATCGTCACATCGGCGATCACGTCCACTGAGAGCGAATCGCTGTTCACCTCAAGCCCGCGCACCGTGCGCATCGCGGCTCCGAGAGAATCATTGTCAAGCACAAGCGATTCATAACAGGCGCCCAGCAGCGATGCGTGCATACCAGCCGCTTCATAGATCATGTTTGCGCCGGAATTTCCGATCAGGGTCTGGTTGCAGCCTTTCTCAAAGCCCGACTGAATGTCCGGCATCTTGGAATCGGTCATCGCGCCCGCGACGCTGACCGGCACACCGAACGAATTCGCAACCTGGGCCGATGCGCTCATCAGTATCGCCTGCTCGCCGGACCCTCCGGACATCGCGCCCGTCCGCAGATCGGATACAAAAGGCCACATGCCCAGTATCGCCGGGGCGCCGGGCCGGATGGCATTCACATAAACCAGCCCGGCTAGGCATTCCGCCATTTCCTGCACCACGGTTCCGGCCAGCGCGGCGGGCCCTGTCGCGCCTGCCTGGCCCGCCGACAGCAGATTGACCGGCATCCCGCCGAGCACTGCCAGTTCAAGGCATTCGCAGGCGTCCTCCGCAAAGGTCAGAGGCGGAACCACGAAACAGACATTGGTGGAAATGAACGGCCGTTCGCGCCAGGCCTCCTCGCCGCCGGCGATATCATGGGCCATATCAAGCACTGCGGGCACGCTGCGCTTGGCGGAAAACGAACCGCCGACATGTTTGCCCGTCCCCTGCAGCGCCGCGTAATGAGTATTGACGTCCAATTCGAACATGTCCGGCAGATCCCGGGCCACGACAGTCCGGTAGTAAAAATGGATGTGTTCGCAGCGGTCGACGACGCGGGCCATGTCGTAAATGTCGCGAAGCACAGAATCACGGTACTCGCCGGTTCGGGGGTCGACGATATGAACAGCCGCGCCGCCCGTGCCGAAGTGAACCCTCTGCCCTTCCAAAACCAAGTCATGATCAGGGTCCCGGGCATGGAGAACCACGCGTTTGCATGCCATATCAAGAGCGTCGCGAACTGTTTGGCGCGGGAATCGGAGGCGGCCATCGTCGCCGAGCAGGGCGCCGGCCCGGGCGCAGCGTTCAATCACGGAACCGGTCGGAGCAGCGAGCCCGACCTGCTCCAGAACCATGAAGACCGCCTCTTTGATGTTTTCGATGTCCGATTCATCAAGCACCCTGTAGCGTCCGCCGAACATGCCGGATCTGACTGGATTGAGTCTTTCGGCCGGAGCGCCGGTCCGCTGCAGAATGCGCGCCTTGCGACCTGCCGCGCTGCGGCGTTTCCGGGCCGGGACCGTATCCGTCATTTGCGTACCTGAATTTGATTCCATAAAGAGAGCCTAATGCAGGAAGACCGCGGCCTGTCCAGTGTTTTGCGGCGTTTTTGACATGAAATCGCAGAATTTTCGCCAAACGGGCCATTGATCGGCTGGGCCGCCTGAACAAATGATCTTAGGCTCCGTGCGCGGCTGCCGTCCGGAATCAATGATGATCTTACCGGCGATAGACAGACATCCCGTCCGCAGAGGCGGCCAGCACGCGGTGCCGGCAATATGCTGCCCATGCAACTATGAAATGCATCACCGGGGCTGTCCGGCAGCCTCTCTGTCGGAATCAGGTCACAGCGGATGTTCAGATGCCCCGCAAACGCGTTTCGAAGGCCGTCGGTCATGAGAAGGACGGGGATCCGGCGCAGGCCGGGGTTCAGCGGCAGCCGGCTCCGCCTCTTCCAAGCGGCCCTTCGGCGGTTTCAGCAGAAGGGCCGCTTGTCGGACAGAAGCGGGTCTGAAGAGCAGGCGGGAGAAAAACTCATATTCCCGGGAAGTCGCCCCGATTGCGCGGATCGGATCCGGAAACCGCATCAGAGCTTGTTCCGGCATTCCCGGAAACTGCGGCCGGCGCTGCTGAGGTCTGTGCGCAGAGCGGTTTCCGGATATGTTCGGGTTTGTCCTTCCCGAAATGCGTGGAGCGGCGGCGCGGGCAGCATCAGCGGACCCCGGTACATCCGGGGCGCCGCAGCGCCGGGCGATGAATAATATCTTCCGCTGCCGCGCAGAGGTCATGAACCCGCACGGGATCGCTTCAGCCGGTCAGAACGGCTTGGAAACATCCCGCCCCGGCCGGCAGCCGGAGCGGGACCGCCCTGTCAGTTCAGAAGCGGAAGCCGAGCGTCAGCCCGCCGCCGAAGCCGGAGTTGCCGCCGCCGGCGGTCGCGTAGTACGCTTCCCCGGACAGCATCGTCCCGCCGTCGTCCGAAAGGCTCAGTTCTCCGCCGAGGCCGAGCCGGCCCCAGGTCGCCTTCGGTTTCGAGGAGAGCTTCGTCCCCGACGCCGTCACATCGCGCTTCGCCGAGAAATCGTGCTCCGCATCCAAGGAGGCGTACACCGCCGCGCCCGCGGCGACTTCGCCGATCTCCGCCGTCACGCCGAGGCGGCCCTTGAGGCTCCTGCCCGAACCCGAAACCTTGCCGCTGCCGGCGACTCCCTCCAGATCGCTGAATTCGCCGATATCAACGGACGAAAAGACGAAGCCGCCGCGCGGCGTCAGCGTCATTCCCTCCAGCTCCGTCCGCATGCCGGCCTCCAGACCGACCGCGAGACCCGAACCGGAGACATCGGACTTGGACAGGTCCCCGCTGCCGGGCATGTCGTCGGACGACATCAGCTCGATGCCGCTGAAACCGGAATACGAGAGCCAGCCCCTGAAATACACGGCGTCCGCGCTGCCGTAGGTCAACGACGCCCCGACGCCCGTTCCCGACGCATTGACCGTGCCGCCGCGCTTCACCGTCGCCTTGCCCCGCCGGTGATGCGCGCTCACTCCGACCGTCAGATCCTCCCCGGCGGGAAAATCAAAACCGGACGCGACGCCCCAGTGGGTGAAATCCCACGCCAGTGCCCGCCCGGCGGTGCCCTCGGAAGTCGTCGAACCCGACGCTTGCCGCTCGCCTTCGCCGCCGTCGAACGCGGCCCAGACATTGTTGCCATCGGATGCGCCATGGGGCAGGCGGGGCGCGGGCGCGCTCAGATCCAGAAGCACCGACGGCAAAGCCTCGTAAACACGCGCCCGGGCGTGATACTGCCTCTCCTCCGAACCGGTCGTCCTGAACTTATAGCCGACCTTCGAGCCGCCCTCCTCAAGCTCTTCCAGAACGGACGTCCGCATGGCGCGGTAAACGCCCTTCGTTTCGCCGGTCGACTTCACCGTGTCGTCCGCTGACAGAGCCGTTTCCGTGCCGGAAGCGTCGCGGATCCTGAAGGCCGTCTCCGCGGTGTTGCGGATCTCGCCGTCGATCGTGGCGATGAGCCCTTGGCTGTCCTTCACCAGGATGACGACCATATCGCCCTCGGCGTTCGCCTTAACCGCGACGCCGGAGGACGCGCTCACATGCGCCCGCGGGCCGATGACCACCGTCCCGCCCTTGACCATGTGCACGCCGGCGAAACCTTCGCCGCCCCCGGTGACCGTGCCGTGAACCTCGACCGTCTGCGCCCGCATCCCGTCTTTGAGCAAGGCCCCGTCGACATAGACGCCGTCTTTCACGGATTTCACTTCCGCCCCTTCGTCAACCGTGACTTTGATCATCCCGCCCGCGGCCGTGAAACCGTTCATGACGTGAATCCCGTGCTCCCGCGCATCGATGACGCCGCCCTTCACATGGACCGTCACCGGGATGCTCTTGTCATCATCGCCGTGGGTCTTGACATAGACACCGAAGGCCCCCGACTCGATCATGCCCGACGATTCGATCACGACGGCCCGCTTCTTCTTATCCTTGTCGTCCGGGGTCAGGGTCACTCCCTTGTACAGCACGCTGATCCCGCCGGATTGAAGCTCCTCCTCACCGATAAGAGCCCTCCTGCCGATCATGAAAATCTTTCCGCCGGAACCGTGCTTCACCGTCACCGTCCCGGTGCCTTTGTGCGTAACTCTGATGCCGCCGGAATTTCTATACCCGGCCGCGTTGGCGTGGATCTCGCTGTTGTTCGTGATCGTCACATCAGAACGGCCGTCGGTTTCCTGGTCTACCTGAATCCCGCTCGAGCCCATCACGGCAGTCCGCGTGCCGATTTTCACGCCTTCGGCTGCGTCGATCGTGACATCGCCGTCGGCATGCTGATCCACGCGGATGCCCCTGGACTTATCCTGAGTGTTGCCGAAGGCAGCCAGGATCGTCCCTCCGGTGACGTCGATGTCGATCGGAATCTCCGAACCGGCCGCTGAGTTGTCGGTGGTCGCCCAGATACCCGACCGACCTAGATCGGTGCTTCCGTTTAGGTCAATGTCGGCGGCCGAGATGATCTCAATGCCGTCGTTCTCACCGGCCTTCCCATAGTACCGCACAATGATCCCGGCATCGAGCTCAGTGCCTGCGCCGACTATCTTTCCCGCCTCATGTTGGACTTTCGCAAGACCTTCGCCGCGGCGTTGTAAAGTTATTCCCGCCCCTGTGTAGCCCGAGGCCCTGTGGGTCACGTAGATTTCACCATTGTTGACGACCGTCACGGCCTTGTCCCCGGCACTGCCGGCATTGCTGTTGTCGTTGGCTTCGTCGACGTAAATGCCGTTCTCGGTGACCGGGCTGTTCTTCGTGCCGACCTTCCCGTCCTTCTCCAGGGTCAGCGTCAATCCATCCGGCAGATTCAGTCCCAAGGGGTCGCAGTTGATTAGGTAGTGGACTCAATTATCCCCTTTGCGTCATTCCGCAGCATGCAGCGGATGACGGTCAGGATGACAGCGGCGGCGAAGTTGCGGGCCCGCTTGTCAAAGCGGGTCGCGACCCGCCGGAACTCTTTGATTCTTCCGAAGAAACGCTCAATGACATTGCGCTTCGCATAGACAGCTTTATCCAGCGGCCGCTGCTGCCTGCGGTTCGACTTCGACGGAATGACGGCCCGGCAGCCGGCTTCCGCCGCCTGCTTGAGAACGGCCTCGGTGTCGTAAGCCTTGTCGGCGATCAGGACGCAGCCGGCTTCAAGGCCGTCAAGAAGGGGCGCCGCCTCGGCGCAGTCGGCGGCCTGCCCGGGCGACAAGCGCATGCGGCGCAGCCCGCCCTTGCCGTCGACCATGGCATGAATCTTCGTCGTCCATCCGCCCCGGGAACGCCCGATCTCCTGCGGCTCGCCGTCCTTGCGCGACCCGGCGGCATGGCGGTGAGCGCGGATCGACGACGAGTCGATCATCCGGCTCCGCGGCGCCGGATCGCCGTCGTCTTTTTCGTCCGCGGCTTCTTCTTCCGCTTCTTCAAGCCGTTGAAGATCTTCAAGAATCTTCTGCCAGCGGCCCGATTTGCTCCAGCGGGTAAAACGGTTGTAACAAGTCGTGTAAGGCCCGTAACGCTCGGGCAGATCCCGCCATGGCATGCCGGTGCGCAGCACGAAAAATATACCAGCTGTTACCTTACGGTCGTCCTTGCGCGGCGGCCCGGGCAGGCCTTTCGGCATCACACGCTCCATCCGCTGCCATTGCTCGTTCGTCATGTCATGCCGGCTGCCGATCATTTCAAATCTCCTTCAAGCATTCTCACCGCTGGTCGTGCGGCACTGTGCCGCAACCAGCTCGGCATGTCAAATATTTGAGGACACAACCTAATACAGTCAACGGACCGCTGTAGGAAATCTCGGGCAAAGTTCCCGGTGTGAAACTCCCCGTTCTTCCGCTGGCAGGACTGCAGTTCGTTGCCTGCGCAGCGGCCGGCGGTGGAGCCGTAAAAACGGCGGCGATCAGCCCGGCGCAGCAAAGGAGGCGCGCAAAACGCCCGCGCCCCGGCAGGCGGGAGTCAGCCGCGCAGCGAGACTGCCCCCCCCCCTATAACTGGATTGTTCAGAATATCCCATTTCAGTTTCCTTCATCCGCTTGTCTTCAGAATCCGCAGCCGCCGACCGGTATCCGGACGGATACCGGCGCGGCCGCTCCGCGCACCGCTTTATCACCGGCCCGCGCTGGATTCCACCTGAAACCGCCGGCCTGCCGCGGAAATACATCCGGCGTTGCATTCACGCCACACCGCCGGGCGGAATATCCCGTCGACCTGCGCCTTCATCCGCCGCGGCAGCCGCGTTCAGCGGGCCGCGTCTTCGGCCGGGACCACCCCGGATGCCAGTGCCGCGGGGACTGCGCGTCTTTCACCGGTTCGGCACAGGCGGCGGGCGCAAGAGCTTTCGCCGCCGGGTCAATTGAGATTGATCCCCCGGCCAAACTCCGAAATGCATCGCTTCATCTGTAGACCGCGATTGAGGCAGATCTACATGTTGTATGCGGATCAAGCGGGTGCGATACTCTCTATGATGAAAACGGAGGGAATCGCATGCCGTCGGGCTTTAACTGCTTGACCTGGTTTGACCGTTACCAGCTTCAGGCGCTGAAGAAAAGCGGTTTCTCGCAAAGAGGCATCGCGGCGGAGATCGGCTGCTCGCAGTCGACGGTGAGCCGCGAACTCGCCCGCAACACCGGGCTGCGGGGCTACCGCTGCCGCCAGGCGCAGCCTGCCCATTAGTCATAAAAGGTGTCATCACAAGTGGTTCCGGCGGGCGGCGATTCCGCCGTCTTCCGCCCGGTCCGGGCGCGTTTTCCGGTCTGCGAGGGACGGTTCGGGGCTGATATTCAGCCTTGAGCGAGAAGTTTCGCCACGCGGCTTCCCCGGCCGGCAGCAAGCGCGCGCTCGACGGCGGCGGCGCCATGGGAGAGGAAGGCGTAACCTTCCCAGACGGTCTGAGCGCCGGCGGGGTCGTCATATTTGCGGCCGAGATATCCGCCCATCCGGGCGAGCATCGCGACCGCCGTTCCGAGATCGCCGGGCGGCGGCAGACGCAGGGCGTCGGCGTAGTCCGCCATCACCGCGATTTCGGTTTCCGAGAACAGGGCGGAGGGTTCGAGATCGGGCGTTTCGCGTCCGAGCAGAGCGAGGGTCAGCAGCCGCCAGGCGATGACGGCGCGCAGCGCGGTTTCGCGTTCGACGCGTTCGCGGGCGCGGTGCGCGGTTTTCTCCACGGCGCATCCGGTTTTGAGAACGCGGTGCCAGTCCTCGATCCGCCAGCGGAGCTGATAGAAGCGGGTCACTTCGCGGGCCTCCGCGGAGCAGGTCACCGGCAGCGATGTCAGAAGGAACTGCTCGACGGGTTCCGATCCGTCGGCGGGCGGCGCGGTTTCCCGCACATGGACCACGGCAAGGCGGACCGACTGCGCTCCCAGCCGCGGACGCTGCTTTTCGGGAACCGGCAGGTCCAGCGTTTTCCAGCGCAGACCGCAAACCGCATCGCGCGCGGCGCGGCCGGGAAAGGCCGGCTGACCGCGCGCGGCGCGGCGCGGCGACCGGCGCGGCGCTTGAAGCCGCATCCGGTCTTTGACCGGCTGCAGGCGCATGCGGGCGAACAGCCTGCGGCACCCCTTGCCGAGACTGCGGTCCCGGCCGGCGCGGATCAGGATGTCGATCCGGCCGTTCAGGCGTCGCCATGCGTCGAAAACCTCGAACGCGTCGCCTTCCCGGTCCATCACCGCGACGGCGCGGACATCGCTCAGCCCGTCGACCAGCCGGGCGCTGTCGTCAAGGGCCCTTACCCAGCGCAGGGTCTTCGGCCCGCCGTCCGGCGGGGCATCGAACTCGATGCGCGGCACGACTGGCGGGATGCCGTCCGCCGAGACCGCGAAGGTCGAGTGAAGATGCAGACCGAGCGTGCCTTCGGCCCCTTTATTGCGCGAGATCATACCCAGCCCCTCGCACCGGCCGTGCGTCGCCAGGTTGACGTCGGTGCCGTCCTGGATCAGCAGAACCGTGTCCTGTCCCTGAATCCGCCGGCGGGTCCGCCCGCGGTGCGGCCCGAGGATCGCCTGCGCCGAGACCGCGGCCGTGTCGGGATGCTCGATCAAGCGGTAATATCCTGTCGTCATCGCGCTGTTCCCATGGGCCGCGGTATAAAAGGTCTTCGAGAACGACCGGCCCAGCAGAGCCGCGGAGGCGACGAGACGCCTGGTCAGACGGGCGTCGCCGAGATCGGCCCCGCCGAATTCCTGCCCGGCCCAGCCGGCGCTGTCAAGGCCGTCATGAGGAGCCAGCGGTTCGACCCGCGCTCCCAGCCGGCGGCGCCAGTCCTTGCAGAGCGGGCGCAGCCAGACCTCCTTCGGCGGCACCGGCCGGCGGTTCCGGTCGCGTCCGGCGGTGACGCCGGCCCGGCTCCATCCGGTCGCGCGGCAACTGGCGCCGCTGTGTCCGGGACCGACATAGGTCTCGACGAGAACCGGACGCAGACCGTAAATCCGCTCATAATCGCGCCCGACGCGCCGCAGGCACAGGCCCAAGGCCCGGGAGGCGAGGTTGCGGCACCGTCCGGGAGCGGGACGGAGCAGAAAGCGGGCCATGCAGATGACCCGGCAGCGGTTCGCCTCGCGCTGTTCCGCGGCTGGCCGATCCAGCGGTCGCGGGCGTTTTGCGCCCGGGCGGGGGCGGCGAACAGGAAACCGCCGAGCACGTCCTCTCCGGCGACGAGAAAATAGCGGATCTGGCAGCCCGCGGCCTTGACCGGACCGAGAGGATGCTCCCGGGCGGTCATCGCCGACTGAAGACGCTTCCCGGCGGCGTCCTCGACCGGAACCGCCGCCAAGCCGGCGATCAGGCCGGCCCGGTCGGGAACCGCCGGCAGCGGCGGGGCCGGAAGCTCCCGGGGGTCGGCGCGCGGCGCCAGGCTCGCCGGCCACGGACGCGCCGGAGGCAGCGTGATCCGCCCGGCCCTTTCCAGCGCCTCGAGGGCCGACAGACAGCTTTGCAGCCGCAGGCGTCCGCGCCCGTCGCGGAGGGCGAAAACGCCGCAGACCTCCCGCACTCCGGCCCATCGGCAAGGGGACCGGTCAAGAATCGGCTGCAGCCGCGCCAAGGCGCCGGGCTGCCCAAGGGTTGAACGAATCGGCAGCGGCGTGTATTCCATGGCGGAGAACATGGATGCCCCGAGGGAGTTTGTCAAGCCCCCGCGCTGAAAAAATCAGCTGAGCGGGAAATCACGGAATCGCTGCGGCCAAGCGTCGGCTGGCGCACTTGTGATGACACCTTTTATGACTAATGGGCAGGGCGCAGCGGCTGGCCGAAACCCGGCGGCGGGAAGCCTCGTCGGTTCCCCGCAAGATGTCGCCGATGAGCTGGAAGATCATCGAAATATGTCTGATGTCTGGATGGAGCCCGCAGCAGATTTCGGGCCGCTCAGCGATGACGGGTGTCATGACGGTGAGTCCGACCTGGATTTACCGTCACATCTATGCGGACCGGGCGGCGGGGGGAAGCCTGTTCCGCTGTCTCCGCCGCCGGGGGCGGAAGCGCTGCCGCCGAGGCCGGAACGGCTCCGGGCGGGGCGTGATTCCGGGCCGTAGGGACATATCCGAGCGGCCCGCGATCGTCGAGGAGAAGACCCGGGCGGGAGACTGGGAAGCGGACACGATCATCGGCGTCCGGCACCGGGGAGCCTTGGTTTCGCTTGTCGACCGGGCGACGAAATTGACTTTGCTTCAACAGGTTGAGAGAAGGACGTCGTCCTTGGTCAGGGCCGCGGTCATCAAGTGTCTTCAGCCTGTGTCCGACATGACTCACACGATCACGGCTGACAACGGCAAGGAATTCGCGGAGCATGCGGAGGTCTCGCGGGCTCTCGACGCGGACTTTTACTTCGCCCGCCCGTACCGTTCATGCGACCGGGGTTTGAACGAGCATACGAACGGCCTGGTGAGAGAACAGCTTCCGAAGTCGACGGACTTCCGGACGATAGATCCCGCCGAGGTCCGGAGGGTGCAGGACGCGCTCAATAACCGCCCCCGCCGCTGCCTGGGTTACCGGACCCCGGCGGAGGCTTTCCGTGAGGCTGCGGAGGCGGCCGCGGGCGGATGAAGCCTTGACGCCCCTGCCCGGCTTCCAGCGCGCGCTGGAAGCCGGGCAGGGGCGTCCTCGAAAAATTTCCGGTCCCGTGCGGCGGCTCAGCGGCGGCTCGGGCCAGCCCCCCCCCGCTGAAACCGCCTGCGGACCGCTTGGAAGAGGCGGAGCTGAACTTTCCGGCTGCCGGCTGACCCCGGCTGGCGGCTGGATCACGACGGATTCCCGCCGCTCTCATGACCCGCGGCCGCCGGAAACGCATTTGCGGGGCGGCCGCGGCATCTGCTACAGCTTGATTCTGACAGAGAGCCGCCGGCTGAACCCGGTGATGCATTTCATTGTTGTACGGGCGATCCAAAATCGCGGTCTGCAAATGAAGCGATGCATTTCGCAGTTCAATCGGCGAGATATAAACGAGTTCGAGTCCCCTGAAAGTCGAACGTGGCAAAAGAACGAGACTAACAGCGCAGCCTTCTGACCGCATTCATTTCGCGTACCGCAGAGCGCACAAACAACCAATCGAATGACACTGATCGGCTGGCCTGAAGAACAAGACGCTTATGAGATCAAGCACTCAAAAATCGGCAGACTGGCAGCCCCAATCGCACCGCCGCGCATACCCAATCCCGCCGCCGTGACCGGCGCGACCGCCAAACCCCTGGAAGGCCCGGGGATAGAGGTCGCGTTTAAACTGCGTGCGAGCGCCTCGGTGACGATTGTCGGCATCGGCCCTCCCAACACGATGATCTTCGGATCAAAGAAACCGGAAATCACGCGCACCGCGAGTTGCAATTGTTCAGCGCTGCGAGAAACCCACTCCTGCAATACCGGCCGCGCCGTCATTTCGCGTGCGCCCGGTTCGTTCAAAAAGCGGATGTCAATCGACGCCCGGTCCAAACACTCCTTCAAATCAAGCCATGTCGGCCGCGGCTGACCGTACGGGAATAACGCGCCGGGCAAGCATGCATTGCCTTTGTGGCCCCTGAACAGTTTTCCGTCAAGGACGGCGCCGCCGCCGAGCCCGACGCCCAGATGAACCAGGAAAATCGGTTCTGTCCATTGATAGGGCCCGAAAAGATATTCGCCTAACACCGCCGCGGAGCCGTCGTTCTCAAAAAACACCGGGCAATCCAGCGCCTCCCGCAGGACTTCGAAAGTTTCAGTCCCAATTAGATTTCCAAAGGCTTGGTGCGCTTCAAACTGCAAGAGATTCGTTCCGAAGTTGCCCGGCAAAGCGAAGCCCGCGCCAAGCAACTTGCTTCTGGGGATCCGTGCCTTTTCCATCAAGTTCCGCGACGCTTGCTGGACTTTCCCGGCCAAAGCCACCGGAGTGGCATGGGTTAAATCCCAATCGTTGCTTGCGCGGACCTTGCCGGACAGGTCAACCAACACCGCATCGACTCGACCCAGCGACACATGCACTCCGATAGCGAAGAACCGGCTGCTTTCGATGGACAACATCTTCTTGGGCTGCCCGCGCGCGCCACCGGGCCTGGATGATTCAGTTAACAGCCCCAAGTCCATGAATTTGGACGACAGTCTGGTAAGGCTTGGCGGCGTGACGTCCATTTGTTCCGCCAGATCGACACGCGCGGCCGCTCCCTGCCGAAACACCAACTCAATCAAGCGTCGTTCGTTGGATGACAGTGTTATATTGGATAAGCTCACACTTGCAGATCGCTTTTGTCAGTTTTTGTTTCGCGAAAACCCGAAGCTTCCAACCAATCGATTAAAAACTCTGGCTTGTCCGTCTGAATAACGCCTGCGCCTTGCGCAATCCAGAAGGAACAGACGGCATCACGCGAGCCGGCCGGCAATCGCGCCCGCTGCTAAACCGGGTTCCAGGCAAGGCAGAATCAAAACAGAGCGTGTTTATGAAAAGGCGAATCCCATGACCGCGACACAACCGGAGCGCTTCCAAAGAAAACAGGGGCCGCCATACCGGCTCATGTGCATTTTGTCATTTCCGGGGCGGCCGGGAGAACCCTGCGGAAACTCGACGATACGTTCAATGAGGCTCGGACTCCGCCCTGCAGGGATCCGCCGCAGTTCATCGACAGACTTTTATTGAATGAAGGATCAGTTCACAAATCGTATCCACGGCCTTTCGGTCGGCACGGCAAGCAACTCACCGGGTGATGCATTCTCCGGTTCAACGCGCTTAGAGCTTGTTCCTAAAGTCGATTTGCATACCATATATAGTATGCACAAACGTGACTTAAGCGGACGCAAATACTGCATACAGCATTATTGAACAAGCTCTTAGACCTTCGCAGGCGACCGCCCGGGATATCCGGCGGAAACGCCGCCGCTGCTGACCAGCTGATGCGGAAGGCGACCCGAAAACGGACATACAATGAACGCATACGATTTGCAAGCCGGACCTGGGCAAAACACCGCATGCCGCGCTCCGTGTCTGGATCGGCAAAATTCTTTCACGCCGCCGACCGACTCCACGGGACCGGGTTGTCGGACGGCCCGGGCGGACGCCTGCCGAGGCACGGTCCGCGCTACCGGACCGACGCCGCAGAACGCCGGCGTTGAACATGTCCCGACCCGTCGTCGTTATCCCTGCGCCATCGGTTGTGAACCGCACGGCGGGTTCGGCCGTGTCACAGCTGAGGCTCTCAGCCCCTTCAGTGGATGAAAACGGCTTCTCCGGAAGCGCGGCTTGAAATCCGGGCAGGAAAACGCCTCTGTGCCCGGCGGCCGATACATCTACATCGCCTTTGCGCTTTTCCGGAGCATACAGCTTCTCAAGCTCTTTGATTTTCGCCTGCTCCGAAGGAATTCTTCGGTTCCACAGGCCGCCAAGGTTCGAAGACTGATACGGCCTTTCGGTCGGCTGCGAATACGTCGACCCTTTGACTATCTTCGTTTGAAGAAATCAGGGCAGCCAGACCTGCGGACCTGCAGAGCGCGACTCCTGCTGCGCAATCCCAGATCGAGATCTCTTTTTCGACATATCCTGCCAAACGGCCGGCCGCAGCCAAAGCAAGAGATGCCGCGCAACTCCCAAGGCAAACAACGCTGTAACCTGCTTGTTCAAAAGCGATCTCATCCGCGCATCGATCATGGGTATCCCAGTGTCCGTTGCGTCCTACGGCGATCACCAAGGGCCGTCCGGGGAAAACTTCAGCCAGCTCGCCCTCAGCCTCGAATGGACAGTCTTCGCCGCCGAACATCGTTGTTCCGAACGCCGGCAGGGACACGCCGCCGAGGCGCGGACGCCCGGCCTCTATCCAAGCTATGGCAACAGCCCATATCGGAAGCCCGCTCAGCAAGTTTGACGTGCCGTCTATCGGATCGACGACCCAATAGTTTTCGCCCACGGCGCCGCCGTATTCCTCGCCTAGAATGCTGTCCTCAGGAAAGCGCGACTGAATTGCCGCCCTGGCAAGTCTCTCAGCCCGGCGGTCAGTTTCGCTGACGTAATCGGCCAGTCCCTTTTTTTCCACGAGCGGTGTCTCGAGGCTGCGGAAAGAATGAAGCGCGAAGTCAGAGACGTCATGCAACGCTTTGCGCAAAGTGGGCAAACGATCGGGTGTCACGTCATGATCCTAACTTTGCCGGGTGTCCCGCAGACCATAGCGGTCCGCGCAGATGATCACGGCGAATGAAAACGCCATAATCAGCGTCATATAGACAAGATTGACCGCGACTCTTTCCGGATCCGGATCCCGCGCTCCTTCGACAAGCGCTACGCTCAGCGGTTGGTTGTTGACGTTGAATAAGAAGGCGGAAAGCGTGTACTCGCTGACCATCGAATTGAATTGCATCGCACCGACCAAGATAACGACTGGAAGGATGAGAGGAAAAGTGACTCGGCGGAACGTGCCGAACGGCCCGGCCCCCAAGGCACGAGCCGCTTCCGGCAAACTGTCATCGAGATTCCAAAAGGCCGCCCGTAAAAAACGCACCATCATCGGCAGGGCGGCCACCATGAAGGCGAGCGGCAGAATCCAAAACCCGCCAAGCAGCGCCTGCCCGAAAATCAGCGTGTTCGGTCGGTCGAACGCTATAATCATCCCAATCGCCAAGAGCGCGGCTGGGAGGACCCACGGCAAGAAAAACGAGAAGTCGAGCAACCGTGTCCAGCCGTTTCGATACTTATGTATCAAGACAACGGCCAACAGGCTGACGCACAAGCCCGCGGCGGAAGCGGCCAGCCCCATCCGCGCAGAATTGAGAAACGGGGTCAGCGCGTCTGCGTCCGTGAAGACTTTGACATAGTTGCCGAATGTGAACGATGAAGGAAAGACTTCAGTTTCTATGGAACGCGCCGGAGCGAAGGAAAACAGAATGGTCAGGACCACCGGGAAAACCATGATTGCGAACAGTAAGTAGGCCAAGGCATGCACGGCGGCATTGACGACTGGAACGGTCAGCCGGACTTTCTGAATCCTCACAGGGGTCTTGCCTGCTCCTGTGTAACTGCCGCGGCCCTCCACATATTGAAGCGCCAACACACAGGCGAGAATGACGGCGCCTAGGAGCAGCGCCAGCATGGCTGCCATGTCTTGGCGACGGATACTGTTCAACGCCAGAATCATCTCCGAAACGACGGTGAAATCGCGCCCGCCCAACAACAGAGCCGGCGCCAATGCGCCCAGCGCTTCGTACGCCACGAGCAGTGAAACGGCGAAGAGAGTGGGCAGCAGCACAGGCATAACCACTCCGAAAAACGTGTGAAGATGGGATGCTCCGAGACTGCGGGCGGCTTCAATCGTTGAATAGTCGACGCGTTGCATCGCAGCTCTGAGAAACAGGAAATGGTAGCTGGTCATCAGGAAAGTGTGCGACAGGAGAACCGCTCCTCCGCCTTCGAACCAGTCAGGGGCCATATCGGGGAAAAGAAAAAGCAGCCCCTTTGTGAACACGCCGTATTCGCCATAAGCGAATTTGTAGCCCGAAACCGCAACGACGCTGGTGTATACAAGCGGCGTCGCATACCCGAGTCGAAGTATGCCGGCACCGCGGATTTCCAAGTATTCAAGAACCACAACCTGAAACAGACCGACAATGTTGACCGTTATCAGGGTTAGAACGGTGATCCATGCCGTGTTCCAAATCGCCTCGCGCACGCGGTTTGAGGCCATCAGATCCGATGCCGCAGTGAGTGTTGGTTCCCCATTGCCTAAGAATGCGCTTCCGAGCGCCGCCAGGATCGGTTGCAAGATGAAAGTTCCGATGATCCAAATCAGGAAAGCTGTCGCGACACAAAGGCCTGCAGTCCGAAGAATTCCGGTCATGCCGCGCCATGCCGCTCGAATACGAAGACGGCATCCGGCGACGCCGCCAGAGCAACCTTGTCGCCTGATCTGAGTTCCGGCGCAGTCTCGCTGGTCATCAGCGCGCTGAGACGTTGCTGATCAGCCGACAGCTCAAAACTGACTGTCCGGCCCAAGAAGAAGCTGTCTTCCACGGTCGCAGGCAGACCATCGCCGTCGCCGCATGCGATAATCCGAAGCGCCTCAGGGCGCAGGAAGTACTCAACGCCCGGGCGGGGTTCAAGACCTCCGCGTGTCAACAGCGCGATCTGCCCGGGTTTAATTTCGATCGCATCACCGACGAATTGGCAGACGAAAGGATTGCCGGGATGACGATAGATCTCGCGCCCTGTGCCGATTTGCTTGATGTGGCCATCACTGAGAACGACCAAACGATCAGACAGCGCCAGCGCCTCTTCTTGATCATGCGTCACGAACACCGCAGTGAAATCGAGCGCGCGTTGAAGACGTTTGATCTCGGCCCTCATGCTTTCACGAATTTTGGCGTCGAGGTTGGACAGCGGCTCATCGAACAAGAGGACTTGGGCGCCCACGACGAGTGAGCGTGCGATCGCAACCCGTTGCTGCTGACCTCCGGAAAGAGTTTCAGGCCTTTTGTGCGCGTGGCCTGCAATGCCCGTGGCTTCGAGCGCTTCATCCACGCGTTTTTGTGTCTCGGCGCGAGATGCGCGGGCAACCTTCAATCCGAATGCCACATTGTCACGGACAGTCATATGCGGGAAAAGCGCGTAGTTTTGGAATACAATGCCGATGTCCCGGGCATCGGGCGGCAGCTTCGTCACATCCCTGCCATTGATCTCGATTCTCCCTTTTCGAAGCGGAACAAATCCGGCAATGGCGCGGAGCAGCGTGGTCTTTCCGCAGCCCGAAGGACCCAGGAAAGTAATGAATTCGCCGCGGGAGACAGAGAGGTTGAATTCTTCAACCACGACTGTGTCCCCATAGGCGATTTGAGCATCGACAACTTTCAGCATTTCCCGCCCCTCGGAATCTTGCGGGCGGCGGACAGTCCGCCGCCCGCTGTCGGCTTACTTGATTTCGAGCTCGATGCGTTGCAGCCAGCCGTCGATCTCTTGCGCCACAAGATCCCAGTTAACGGGCTGCGGCTCGACTTGACTGACAAGCGCGACCACCTCAGCCGGCGAGTTCTTCAACGCTTCCGGGTGGACTGGGGCTTGACCGAATCGCGCCGCATATGCCGCCATGAACTGAGGCGAGCCGAACCACTCCACGAAGGCTTTCGCTTGATCCAGCTGATCAGTGCCGGCGGAAATGCCGATGCCTTCCGCGATAAACGGCGTGCCGCCCTCCGTGTTCACAATTCCCGGTTCGTAGCCGCCGGTCGCGCCCATCCTGATCGCGCCGCCCAACCAGTTCAGGTCCAGGCCCCGGTCTCCGTCGGAGATGGTTTTGACGATCTTGTTCCAGTCATCGGTGACCAAACCGTTATCAAACACGGCCTGCACGAATTCCCATCCTTCGTCGCTGACTTGCCCCGTGTCATCCATGAACCGGACGATAATTCCGGCCAGATACACGCGCGTGGTCTGCCAGCCCAGCGAACCGACCGCGTATTGGCCCTGGAATTCCGGCTTGGTCAAGTCCAACCAGCTTTTGGGAGCCGTTTCGGCATCGAACATGTCGGAGCGGTATGCGATAACGACCGGTGTCTGCCAGAACTTATGGAACATGGCGTCCGGATCGACGTAAACCTCGTCAAGCCCTTCAGCCCAGCTCGGGGTATAGCTCTGGAAGATGCCTTCGGATTTGAGAGCGCTCATTGACGCGTCAACGAGACCGAAAATCACGTCCGCCTGGGGGTTGTTCTTTTCCGCGAGAATGCGGTCGAACAGTTCGCCGCCGCCCGCATTCAAGATATCGACTTCGTGCCCAGCCGCCTCGGCTTGAGCCTTGATCCATTCTGACCGCTCGCCTCCTTGCGGCGAATAGACGGTTATCGCATCCGCAAGAACCGGCGCAGCCACAGCGATCAAAAGAGTTGAACCGGCTGCCGCAGCAATGATCTTCTGATTGAACATATTGTCTTTCTCCTGTGACAAAGCGAGTCTTGTGACTCCTTGGCGCGACCATGTATTATTATTTTATTTACGTAAAGAAATTTATTGTGAAACTTTCATCGCGGCAGCGGAATTCGCATTCCACGGACGGCATCCCGCGGCGAGCCGTCACACCGAAATCATTGACGCGCAAGACCTTGGAGCGATACGCCGCCAGCACATATTTCCCGGGAGCGCGTCACGCCGGAGACGCTCCTTCAACAATCAATATAGTGTTTACCGACAAACAGTTACCCGAAAAACGCAACCAAGGGACGGAACAGGCTGTCGAGCCGCGCGCGCTTTTGGCGTCTACGCCGTCAGTGTTGTTTACGGCGCTGAATCGAACCGACCCGCCTCATGACCAGCCTGCCACACGGCACGAAGACTCGCCCGGCTGAGGTGAGCGGCGCTAATAATTTAACTTGCTTAACGTAAATTAATAAGTGAGAATGCGGCGGAAGAGAGCGATTCTCGCGTCAGCCCGAATCGAATCACCGCCTCAGAACGAGCGGCGGCAGGCGCTGCGGCCCCGGAGGGCTCGGAACCGGACGAGATAAGGCCGGGTCAAAAGACGCAGGGTGAAGATTGTTTGGCCCCTGCCGGCAGAGGTCAACAGGAATCGCTTTCATTAGGCAAGCGGCGGGGAAATCGGCAAAGAGCGCATGCGAGGGCAGCCCATGACAGACACATGCATAACAGTTTGGCACTGGCCGGAACACAACCGATGGTATGATGAAGGATTGAAATCTGATCTCGGCAGAATAAGCTCTGCCGGGTTCACTCACATCAATTGGAATCCGGATGCGGGATCTTCGTATTGGTATACCCGGTCCGAGAAATCGTTCATCCGAGAAGTCCTCGAAGAGCATCATCTCACGATGCATAGTCTCCACGCGACCAACGGGAGAAACCAAGTCTCAGAGTTCACAGGCAATGGCATGCGGCCAGCGGATTGGACTCAGGAGACCAGGATGGACTTCACGTCCAGTCACAGTTGGCAGCGCGAATCCGGCGTGGAACTGATCAAGAACAGGATTGAACTCGCAAGCATCTGCGGCTGCGACAACGTTGTGCTGCACATCGATATCCATGACGGCGACTTGCGTGATGATGCTTCTAGAGACGACTTTTTCGCGCCTGTTTTCGCATCTTTCGACGAGCTAAGGCCGATTTGCGTCGAGACCGGCGTCTCAATCGCCATCGAGAACCTGTTTGGGCGGGCAGGAGCACGGTCCTGGCTTGATACGTTCGGTATTTTGTTTGAACGCTATCACTCCGACACGCTCGGACTCTGTTATGACAGCGGACACTGGGAACTCGTAGAGCCCTTCGGGATTCAGATACTGGATTCATTCGGCGAACGCCTGGCCGCTACGCATCTTCACGACAACTGGGGCGTGCAGGATGATCATCTACTGCCGGGTGACGGTCGCCTTGACTGGGACAAAATTCTTCGCGGCATCGCAGAAACGCCATACGCGCTCCCTCTCAACTACGAAACGCCCAAGGACAAATACCGTCTGAGCAGCGAAGCTTACTATGCGCGGGCACACTCCATTGCGGAAGCACAGGCGAAGACGGTCGAGGAGCTTAGGCGGCTAAATTGACGGTTACGGCAGAAGGCGGCGCCCCGCATGTAAAGCTGAGCGGGTTGAACAGAGCAGTCGACGACAGCCTGAGAAGGAATTCGCCAGCCGGTCTCCTGCCTCAGTCACTGACTGTCGACCGATACGACTCCACGGGCGGGAGCAGCGTTCGGATAAGGAATCCCGAATTCGCGGCAGTGCGGTCCCTTAAAATACAAAAAACCGGCTGCGGATACCGGCCCACAAGCTCTATCGGCAACGCTGGCGAGCCGGCGGCCTCAAGAAACAGGGATGTGAATTGGTCATAATCGCCTTTTTGACACAACTGCTGAGCGGCGCAATGCTGCTGCTCTTCGCGGTCAGCTTTATGCGCATCGGCGTTGAGAGACTTTGGACGGCACAAATTCGGGAAAGGCTTGGCGAGCAGGTTCCCAGATTCAGCTTGGTTGCGAACGGCATCGGATTAGGATTCGTCATGCAGGGCGCTACTGTGGTCATTTTGATGGCCGCAGGTTTGGCGCAACGCGGCGCCATTCCGCTTCTGTCGGCAGTCCTGGTCGCGATCGGCGCTGATCTGGGTTCGGCGCTTGCCGTTAGATTTCTGTCTTTGCCCGTCTCAGGAATCGGACCATTCGCTGTCTTGGCAGGCGCTTGGCTTTATCTGAGATCAAGTAATCAGAAGACCGCCAGTATCGGACGGCTCGGCCTCGGATTAGGTCTCATCTTCCTGTCGCTCTCAGTCATCCGGGACGCCGTTGAACCTTTGAATACTGTTCCCGTTGCAAGCGGTTTTGCGGACTACTTGAATAAGGATCCGGTATCCGCGGCTATCCTCGGCTTGGCGTTGACGCTCATCATGCAGTCCAGCCTTGCCGCAATTCTGACTTGCGTCGCCTACGCGGCCGGAGCCGCGCTTGAACTGTCCGCCGGACTGGCTGTCGTGCTTGGCTGCAACATCGGGAGCGCTCTGCTCCCGCTTTGGCTGTTGCGGGCCGATAAAGGTCTGGGACTGGTTGTCGCACAGTCTGTCGCTCTTCTTCGCATTTCCTTAGCCGCTATATTGATTGCCGGACTTGCATCTGGAACAGCGCCGCTTCCATTTGGATGGGCGAACAGCCCGGAACAGGTTATGCTGACCGGCCACCTCGCTTTTAATCTTCTGCTTTTGGCCTTTTCTCCGTTTGCGATCCGCATGGCCGGATTCCTCGCGCCGAGCGATGAGGCCCGCTCGGACGTCGACGTCCTGTCGCAGCGCGTTTCAGGAAAACCGGAACCGCATCTGACGCGGTCAGCGATGAGAGCGCAGCTGACAAAAATGCTGGAGATGGTCTCCGAGATGTTCGAAATATCTGTCGATGACAATCCGGATTCCTCGCGCATGGCGGCCCTTGAAGATTCTTTGAATTCCGCGCTATCCGAGTTGAGATCCGCTTATTCCAAACTTCCCCCGCTCACCGGGCAAGCCGGCGGCGATCTGACAATGCTGTTGAATTTTGCGATCCGTGTCGAAGGATGCGGCGACATCCTCTCCGGGAAAACGCTCAAAATCAGGCTCGAAGGCTTACAGGGAGATTACGAGTTCTCCGACGCAGGAAAGCAGGAAATCGAACTTCTCGCGGCTGCAGTGCGCAAGGGAATCCTGATGGCCCAGTCTTTATCTTGGACCGGCAATGTTGAAGAAGCGCGGGCCCTTGTTTCGCATAAACAATTTGCAGCGAAGCTCGAGGCTGAAAGCCGGGAAAAGCACCTGAAACGGATTCGCTCAGGAAATGAAATAAGCCTGTCATCCAGCAACCATCATCTTGAAATGATTGCCGCAATGAAGTCCGTAAACAGCAAGCTCGCTACGATTGGGTATGCTCTGCTTGACCGGGAGGGCGGTTTGAAAAAAACCCGCTTGAAAAGCGCCGCCGCTCAAGCGCGAACATGATCGCGGCTGAGAGATCCCGGAAGGCTTGGCGGTTCATCATACCGTTCCGATCGGCGCGGCGGCGCGGGAACGGTTTCCGGATCTCCGGTCTGCGGTTTGGACCGCGGGTTTCACAGCCCGCCGGACCGCCGGGATCTGGGCGCCATACAGGAATCTGAACGCCCTACCGAAGAACGAAAGGGCATCTTTCGAAGGCAGAACGGGAACGGCAGCCTCCGCATCCCGCGTGCGCTTTCGCCGCCGGGACGCGGCCGGCTCCAGCGCAGCGGGCGATATCGGAAACCGTGAAGGGCAATCAGAACAAGCTGCACGGGGATGTGAAACGGTATTATGGAGAACCTCGATGACATTGAAAACATTCAGTTCTCCGAGACGTATAAGGAGAAGAAACACGGCGGACCGCCGTCCGCCATGACGCCGGCTGGCCGGAAGACACCGGCAGTCCTAGCCTCGATTCCCAACGGCCATAATTGATGTGAATCCCGGGATCGCGCGCGCGCCGTTCACAGGAAGCTGATCCGCAGCCTGCGGTTTCCGAGCCACGGGACGGCGATGTCGGTTTCGTCGTATGAGGCGTTGAGGAGGAACGGGTTATTCGCCCGCCGTCCGATCCGGACGTCGATGCTGTCTTTTCCGATCGTGATGTCCGCCGGCGCCTTGACGAAGTTGCGGAACAGCGCGCGCGGCTTCGCGTTCCTTTTGCCGTTTCCGATGCGGACGGCCGGCAGCCGGTACAGGCCGCCGGCCATGAGGGTGAACTGAAGATCGAGATCGATCTTCATCGGGACCGCGGCGGACAGCGCGTCCATATGGAAGAAGTCGATCGCGTCAGCGATGGCGTTCTCAATCACCATCCGCCGGGCGTAACGGTCGACGAGCCGGCTCGCGGAGGTCTTCATCTGCTCAGCGAGCAGCAGGGTCGGCCGCTCATGGCCCAGACCGCGCACTGCCAACTGGCGGATGTCGCCCGGACAGCCGGAGATCCGGACGCGCCGGTCGAGAACACCGGGCGTGCGGCAGATGCGCCCGACATCAGCAAGGCGCACCTGCTTCCAGTCGCTCTCCGGGGCGTCAGCGACAGCGTCGAGAAGCGATCCAGTCCGCCTGCGAAGGGTGAGGAAGTCGATGCCTCTCTCGTTGATCCACTGGAGATTCGCCATGCGTCGTCAGCCGGGAATCGAACGCTGGCTCCCCGGGCGGACCGCCGTTGCGCTCCTACCAGCACCCGATGAACCGGAAGATCTCGTCGTTCTGGTCCGCCTTGCGGACCCGGGCGTTCGCGTAGACGAGCAGGCGGGCGTCGGCGTCGCGGGCGAGGAAGGCGAGGACGCCCTTCTGCCTGCGGCTCCGCTTGGAGACGCAGCGCCGCTCGACGGGCGCCTCCGGATCCTTCCCGTGCCAGGGTATGGCATGGAAATCGAGGTCGAAGGAGCCGTCCCCGCCGAGGTCCGTCTCCAGGTCGTTCAGCGCCCGGCGCCGGCGGTCCATGAGGCCCGCGCACAGCTTCGGGTCGACGCGCCCGGAATACTCGGTCAAGCTCGACCGCTCAGGCATGACGTTCAGCCCGGCGAACAGAGCCATACCGGGATCGAGGATGTCGGCCATGACGCGCGGCGGCCGCCCGACTCACTGGAGCTTCAGCGCCGGCAGGGCCCGGAAAGCATGGCCCGCGGGGATCATCCCGCTGCCCGGCATGCCGCTGTCAGCGACGATCCGGTCGAGATCGAGCCGGACAAGGTCGGGAACGAACAGGAACAGCCCGCCGAACCCGGTGCGCAGGCGCCGCGGCGAGAGGTCTGGCTCCCGGGCGTCGGCGACCGGGGCGGAGACCGGCCGGAGGGCGGCTTCGCGCTCGCCGGGCGACCGGCGCCGCAGCTTGCCGACGCCGTTCCTGCGGAGCGCGCGCTGCACGGTCGTCGTTCCGGCGGGCATCCCTTCCTCCCCGAGCTTCCGGCTGATCTCGCCGACTGAGAGGCCGGCGGTCCTGCGAAACGCTGGGATGCGCCGGTCCCGCCGCAGCCTGAGAGGCTCGCCGGGATTCGGCTTCGGACCCGGTCTGCGCTCGGCGAAGAAGGAAGACAGATCCGGGTTCCCGCGCAGCTTCGCGCACAGGTTGCGGAAGGACCCGAGGCTGTATCCGAAGCGCCTCGCGGCCTCCGCGGCCTCTGCGCCGTCGAGGAAGCAGGCCCGGAGGGCCTCGTACTGGAGACAGTTCCGGGACCGCGGCTTGCGGAAGAGTTCGGCTAAGTCAGTCATAGCAATGCATGTAGTTCAGATACTGTTGCTGCTGTTTACATGATAGATGCCGCCGCAAGCCGGAATTGCGCGGAACCGCGCCGCGCGTCGAGACGGGACGCATGAAAGAAAGCCTGGAAAGGACTCCGAAGGCGGGCGCTGAACCCGGAAGCCGCGCCTGTCCTCATCCTGATGCCGTGCCGCAGCCCGTCATGACAGCGTGATAATCAGTGCTGAAAACCTTAAATACGATGATTACATGCCGGCGGCGGCAAGACCGACATCCATCGGATCCAGGCGGGAAGCACGGCAAACGCCGCCTGCCGAACGATAACGGATCCAGCCGGCGATCCACGGCCGCCGCCCGATTCACATCAATTATGGCCGTTGGGAATCGAGGCTAGTCTCGCCGCTGTCGGATCCGGTCTTGCCGACCCGGGAAATCCGGGGGGGGGGGGGGGGGGAGCGCATCGCCGGAACCCGGCATTTCATCATGAGCGAAAGACGGGTTCGGGAGCGTTTTCTCAAGGGTGCGCGGGAACGCTGACCAGCCGGGCACAGTCTGCGCCGGATTCCCGATGTCACGGCGAATGCAGATCATCTGCGCGACCGGCCTCGGGCCGGAGATATGTCCGTGATGCGGCGGCCGGCACTCTACCCGACGCGGGTCGCCGAGGACAAGCAGGCTGAGTCAATGCGCGGCGAACCAAAAAACCGGCCGGGATCACCGCCGCGCCCTGAAGCTCTCCAGCTCCGCCGGACTCCTGCCGAAAAACGGGAAGCATCAAAAGCGATAGCCCTGTCGCGTTGCCAGTCCTTGAGTTTGCGCCGCTCGAGAAACTTTTCGCGGACCAAGACATTGCCGATCGCACAGAAGCAGGACTTGTCCGCGACCTCATTCATTCCTGCGTCCCCGACGACTGCTTGGAAACGCTGGTGAAAATGCCGTTTCCGTGGTTTCGCCGGGCGCCTTTTCTGTTTTCTGCATTTCAGCCCGGATTCACCGGATAGAACGGCCGAGGCCATTTGGCGTCCGGATTGTCGATCATCAGGTTGATGAAGATTGGAACCAGAAATGCCATGATGTTTGTGCCGTCGCGCACTTGGGAGCGGTTCTTGCCGCTGTTCCAAGTCGCTCCGCCATGCACCAGCTGGTTGCGCAGGACATACAGACGGTCAAACAATATGCAGAGTATCATGATCGTGTCCTGACGGGTAAACGCAAAATTGAACTGCTTCTGGCTTTCTTGAAATTTATCTTCCCAATGGCCGTCGGCACGGTCAAATGACTCCCAGAAAGGCTGGAAGACATACTTATTCTTGATCAAGTTCCGGATTGAATCCGAAAACCGCTTCCAGATCGCATTGTAAACGGTCATATCGCCGTCAAAGTCTTTGATGGTGCGGAAAAAGTCAAAAAAGACATCCTTTTCCGAAATCCCGGTCTTGTAGACGCGTTCGGCAGAATAGATCGCATTGAATGAGATCCAGTAAAAGATGAACGCTTCGTCCAGATGAGTGTTGCCGTATGATGACTCGGCCCGCTGCAGCCAGCTCAGGGCTCTGTGCAGCCGCAAATTCAGATTGTCATGCAGCTTGCCTTTGACTTCGCGGTGTTTCTCTTTCAGATCGTTGTATGGCAGCGATTCCGTGTTCATTCAGATTCGCCTTCTTTTCCTCAATCCGCAGTTCGGCGCCGACCGTTCGGAATAATGCTGAATTGTCAAGAAATTCCGTCGGCGCATACAGCCCGCGAGTATTCGACAGTCTGTTTGCAGCGGCAATATAATCAACTGAGGTATCCGGCCGGTTGTTGCTCCTGACCTCCGGAATTCTCCACGTCCGGTTTCCTACCTTGCGCGGCTATCTGCAATTCCAGCAGCGGGCGGCATCGCGGTTCAGCCGGATAAGATCACTTTCAGAGAGCTTTATCCGCCCCGCGGAAGCTGTGCCGGCAGCCGGTTCGCCGCAGACTTCGGAGAATCCGGGAAGGTAACATCAATTTCCCCTGACGGCGGAGTCAGGCGCCGAAGACGCTTCGTGATACTGAACAGACCGCGTGAAAAACTCCCGGCACCGCGACGACAACCCTGCCGCCTTTGCTCAGCATGCCTTTATAATCAAGGTTGTGCGTGATTGCGCCTGCTTCTTCGGCGAGCAGGATGCCGGCAAGGCAGTCCCATGAATTCATATGATCCTCCATATAGCCAAGATAGCGTCCGCATGCCACATAAGCGAGACCGAGGGCGCCTGAACCGTTCCGCACAAACATCGAGTCGCGCTTAAGCAGCTGATCGGTCAGGGCGGGAACCGGACTTAAGCCGGTCTGATAAGATGTTCCGATTCCCATCAACCCTTCCGACAAATCCGAATTGCCGGATGTCTGAATCGGTTGACCGTTCAGAAAGGCGCCGCGGCTCCGGCAGCAGACGAAATGCTCATTGTGCACGGGGTCCAGAAGCACGCCTATGACCGGCAGAGAATGCCGCAGGCAGGCGATTGCGACCGTCCAGGCCGGAATACCACGGGCAAAATTGGATGTGCCGTCGATCGGGTCAATGACCCAGTCGAACCCGGATGAGCCGCGCTTGGTCCCGTATTCCTCACCAATGATCCCGTCGCCGGGAAATTCGGCTGCGATTTCACCTCTGATCAGCGTCTCAACAGCCCGGTCGGCATCCGTGACCGGATCCTGAACGCCTTTACTGTGAATTTCAAGGGAGGCAATATCGCTGTAATACTCCAAGGCCATCCTGCCCGCTTTGGCCGAGGCTTCCTCGGCAAACCGGCGGCGCAGCGCGGTTTCACCGCCGTTGTCCGCTTCATGGTTCGGCCGCGCCTGCTCAAGAAACGCCGCCACGCATTCGGCGAATGCTTTCATTTCCGAACCCGGCTGCAGCCGGCGCCGGGACTCCTTACTGTCTTCTCCAAGCTCTGCTTTCATCAATTCGGCAAGGGCGGCGATGAAATCCGGCGTCATTTCCGGACTGTACTGGGTGGTGAAAATGCTTTCCCCCACGGCCGCGGCGGCGATCGGACAGCGGTCATTGGTGCCCACAACACGTGCCCCGGGCGGCAGCCGGGTCACCTGTTCTTCATATGCCGAATAGAGTCTGAGACTTCTGCCGGGCTCTGGAGTCCACCATTCCCGGCGCACGAATTCCATGACTTCGGAGCCGACTGACCAGCCGAACGGGTTCGCGGACACCTCGCCGCCGAGGGCTTTGGCAACAGCATGATGGCCGAAACAACTGCCGAACAGCGGGATTCCCTTGGTTTTGATTTCCCTTACCAGTTCGAAAAGCCGAGGCAGCCAAGCATCCGTTCCATTCACGGAAGCCGAACGGCCGGTAATGATGTAACCGTCAAATTCAGAGACAGAGCCGGGCCATTCGCCATCGTGAACCGGAATGACAGCAAAGCGGAATCTGCCACCTGCCAAGCGAAGCATATCCATGTATTGTTGAGAATCATCCGGAAATCCCGCCGGTGTGCAGGCGCATTTGCCGTTGACCGGCAGGATGGCGACAGTCTTCACTGCGAACGCTCTCTCGGCGGAGCAAATCTAATGCCGCCGTTTACGATATCCGGAACACCGGAATTATGTTTCATCACTAAAATCCCTTGTGTTCGGAACCCGCCGGGCCGCCGAACGCCCTCGTTGCCATTGCCGTCCTTGCAGCAGTGTTTCCGGCTTTCCGCGAACGCCCTCGCGCCTTCAAGCAGGCCTTCGCTCGAACAAAGCCGGTCGACGGTCGCAAATCACTGTTTGACGCCGCGGTCCGAACCGCCTTTTTGACGGTTTCATAGACCAACGGCGGTCCGTTTTCCAGAGGCCGCGGCTCAGGAATAGACGCGCCTTGCCTGATAAGCTACTATTGCCGTCATGAAACTCGCATACACAATAATTTATGTGGCTGATGTGCCCAAATCGGTCGCATTCTACGAAGCTGCCTTCGGGCTGAAGCGGCGCTTCATCCATGAAAGCAATTTATACGGTGAAATGGAGACGGGCGAGACGGTACTGGCCTTTGCCGGAACAAAAGCGGCAGAAATGAACGGTGTTGCCATTGTTCCTAACGACCCCAGCGGACCCGCCGCGGCATGGGAAATTTGCTTTGTCACTGAAGATGTAACGGCAGCCTATGACCGGGCGCTGTCACAGGGCTGCAAACCTGTAAGTCCGCCCAGCGAGAAACCTTGGGGGCAGACCGTAAGCTATGTCCGAGATTTAGATGGCTGTTTGGTCGAAATTGCTTCTCCTGTTGCAGTGCCAGCTTGATATGAACGAAACTGAAAAAACCGGGTAAGCGGTCAGGTGACTTTTTAGCCTGACTTCGCGCCGCCTGTTTGGTCGAATCCCTCAATAGGCGATAACGATCAGCGTGGCGGCGCAAGCCGCGGACCGACAGGCGACAAGATTGAATCAACTGTCGCGGAGCCGGGCCGATGACCGGCGGCATTCAGGCGGCGTCCCTGGACAGGAACGCCGATCCGGTTTCCAGCCGTGCCGGTCTTAAGGCGGGACTTGCCGAGGCTGTCTCCGAGCGCGATGCCGCTTTCGCTGAGCGGAATGAAGCCGTCGCGGCGCTTGCGGTTTCGCAGGGCCGCGTTTCCGAGCTTGAGCGGCGGCTGGGAATGAACAGCCGTGACAGTCATAAGCCGCAGCCGAGCGGCGGGCTTTCCAGGCCGGGACCGAAGGAGATGCCGTCTTCCAGCCGCCGGTCTTCGGGCCGCAGGCCGGGCGGGCAGCCCGGTCATAAAGGAGCAACGATGCGCCTCGCCGGGACTATGTCGGATGGATATGTCCTGCGGTATCACGGACATTCCGCCGGTCGTGCTCGAGACAATATAGCGCCGGGTTCGCCGGGCGGTCTGCGTCTCGGCGGCGAAGGCCGCCGTCAAGAATGCAGCTGAGATCAGGGTTCGCGTCGACGGCAGGCTCCGCTGGGTTCCCGTCATCCGCACGGAGCTTCTCAGCGTTTTCCGTCTCAGCGGAAGCCGCGGCGATGCGACCGCGGAGGCGACCGGCATCGCGGTTCATGACTTCCGGCAATCACATTGGAATATCGTCAGCGTAATCCATGCGCGCTTCAGAAATGAAATAAAAGTTTTCCGCAGTTTCACGCCGCATGCACCCCTGTGGATAAACCCTGATGGAATTATCCTCGGTTTGATTCATATGAGTTACGTTTCCTGATTTGAAGAATTCTTGGATTCTCACCGCGTTTCGCGGCGCTGGCCTGCCATGCCGGGACGGCGTGATCCATCCGCTGAACCTGTTGCAGGGTATTGCCATCCGACAGCCGCCGCATTATGCGGGGAAACTCGAAATCCCTCGGCCTTGAACGGCCGCATTGTCTCAAAATCATAAGAAATTCCCAGAAAGTGAACCCAGCTGGCGCAGATCGGGTTATATCAAAATATGATGCAAAATGACATTCGAGCCGCTGTCTATCGCGGCGGCCGCACATTCGCTGTCGAAACGCGCCGGCCGGAACCGCCGGGCCCCGGCGAAGTGTCAATCAGGACCGCCTATTGCGGAATCTGCGGCACGGACCTGCATGTCTTCCACGGCCATATGGACAGCCGGGTCGGACTGAACCGCGTTATCGGGCACGAAATGTCCGGCACGGTGATTGAAGTCGGGCGGGGCGTTGACAATGTCAGTCCCGGCGAACGGGTGGTGGTCCGACCGCTCGCGCATTGCGGCGACTGTCCTGTCTGCGCGGCCGGCTGCCAACATATTTGCGAAAACCTGAAACTGCTGGGCCTTGATTCTGACGGCGCCATGCAGGACATCTGGCGGGTGCCGTCGCACACTGTGCATAACATTCCAGACAGTCTGTCCCTCAAACATGCGTCCTTGATCGAACCCGTTGCGGTCGCATGCCACGATGTGCGCCTCGCCGAACTGACGAACCGGGATTTTTCGCTGGTCATAGGCAGCGGACCGATCGGTCTGCTGGTGGCAATCGCCGCGAGGGACGCCGGCGCGAGCGTCCTGGTGTCAGAGATCAATCCGAGCCGGCTGGAAATCGCCCGCTCGTTCGGCTTTGAAACCGTCAATCCCGCGGAAGAGAGCCTCGCCGGACGGGTGAACGCCCGGACAAAAGGGCGAGGTGCCGACGTCATTTTCGAAGTATCGGGAACCCAAGCGGGGGTTGACACAATGACAGAAGTAGCAGCCGCGAGGGCAAGGCTGGTTATTGTCGCGATTCACACGCAGAAGCGGGCGGTCGATCTGTTTCAGTTTTTCTGGCGGGAACTCAGAATGTCCGGGGTGCGGGTCTATGAACCTGAAGATTATGAACTGGCGATCAAAATCGTTTCCGAAGGCCGGTTTGACACCGATGCGGTGATCACCGATATCCATCCACTGTCAGAGATACAGACCGCGTTTGACATGTTGGATTCCGATCCCGGGGCGATGAAAACTCTTATTCAAGTCGGAGAAGAGGCATAAATGCGGGCAGATTTCGACCTTTCTGGCAAACTGGCGCTTGTCACAGGCTGCCGGCGCGGCATCGGACGCGCCATGGCGGCGGCTTTGGCCGCGGCTGGCGCGGACATCATCGGCGCGAGCGTTTCGCTTGAACCGTCAGGAAGCGCCATCGGGAACGCGGTTCAGGATCTGGGCCGGCGATTCCGCGCTTACCGGTGCGATTTCGCTGACCGCGATGCCGTTCTCGAACTCGCCGCGCGCGTGCTTGCGGACGGCCCGGCGCCGGATATTCTCGTTAACAATGCCGGCACCATCAGGCGCGACGCCGCGGCTGATTACTCTGACGCGTGGTGGGACGAGGTCCTTTCGGTCAATTTGACCTCCCAGTTCGCAATCAGCCGCGAAATCGGCCGCGAAATGATCAAGCGGGGATCCGGCAAAATCATATTCACCGCTTCTCTGCTGACATTTCAGGGAGGAATCCGCGTGCCGGCCTATTCAGCGTCCAAGGGCGGCTTGGGACAACTGACTAAGGCGCTTGCCAACGAATGGGCCGGATCAGGCGTCAACGTCAATGCGATCGCGCCGGGCTATGTGAAAACCGACAACACGCAGGCTCTTCAGAATGACGCGACGAGGTACAACGCGATTTTGGAGCGCATTCCCGCCGGGCGCTGGGCAAAGCCGGAAGATTTCGCGGGCCCCGCGGTGTTTCTGGCATCGCCGGCATCTGATTACGTGCATGGCGAAATCCTTGTCGTGGACGGCGGCTGGATGGGCAGATAGCAACTGCAAACAGCGCCGCCAAGCGCATCAAGCCTCAGTCGGCAAACCCCGCGTCGTGAGCACGCGGTGATATGCCGGCGGCCGGCGCACCGTGCCGATTCCGCCGTCCTGCAAACATACGGCATCTCGGCGGAATTTCCGAGAACAGGGTTGACGCGGCCAAACAAAACTATATTTCTAGTTTTATGATTACGACGGCTTCTCCATATCCTGGCACTTTCCCGAATGGCGTTGAGCAGGCGGCCGAGGGCTTCGCCGCACTGGGATCTCCCTCGCGGCTGGCTCTGCTGCGGATTCTTGTCAGGACCGGCGAAGACGGACTGACAATCGGCCGACTCCAGAAAAAGTCGGGACTGGCTGCGTCAACTTTGGCCCATCACATCCGCGCATTGGCGAACTGCGGTCTGGTCATTCAGAATCGGCAAGGCCGGGAAGTGATCACGCAGCTGAATTACAGCCGTGTCAGCGCCTTGTCCCGATTTTTGATCTGCGAATGCTGCAGTGACGCCCGTACCGGACCTGCAAGGAACAAGGCCGTCAAACGGCCTGAATTCGTGCCATGAAACAAATTTCGGCGCTGTGGGCCGATGGCAGGACGCAGGCTGTCAATGGCTTGAAATCACCTTGGGCCGCTGTGTCAGCCATACCGGTCGCAGTCGCGGTTTTTGATCCGGGAAACCTCCTGCCAATCCTGAGTTCGGCCATCGGGTCGCTTGCCGGAACAATTCCGTTTATCGCTTTGGCAGTCATGCTCATTGCCGGCATGAAGGCGACAGGATCGGCAAATCTCGCGACAAGCGCATTTGCCGGCCGCGAATCCCGGGCGATCGTCATGGCCGCGCTCTTCGGCGGACTGGCTCCGTTCTGTTCCTGCGAGGTGGTTCCTTTCATCGCCGCCCTGCTCGCGGCAGGCGCTCCAATTTCCGCGATAATGGCATTCTGGCTTTCGTCGCCGCTGATTGATCCGCCGACAGTCCTTATCACCGCCGCAGCGCTGGATTGGGAATTCGCGGTCGGCAAGGCTGTCGCGGCGGTCGGAATCGGTATGTTTGGCGGATTCTGCACACAGCTGGCGCTTCGCGGCGGCGACTTCAGGTCACCGCTTCGGCGAAATCCGGTCGCCGGGAACTGCTGCGGGCAAGGGCCCGTTCTGAAAACCGAAGCAGTCTGGATATTCTGGCGCGAACCGCTTCGGGTCCGGACATTCTGGGCGGAATCTGCCGCCAACAGCCTGTTCCTGCTGAAATGGCTGTCTCTGGCCTATTTGATTGAAGCGCTTCTCGTTTTTTACCTGCCGGCGGAACTGATTGCCGGTGTTGCCGGCGGTGACGGATTTCAGGCGATCGTGATCGGCGCTTTGGTCGGAGCGCCGGCCTATCTTAACGGATATGCCGCCCCTGCCCTGGTGGCTGGACTCATCGAACAGGGCATGTCGCCCGGCGCCGGCATGGCGTTCATGGTGGCCGGAGCCGTCAGCTCCATACCCGCGATGATCGCTGTGTGGTCACTTGTTAATGTCAAGGTTTTCGCAGTCTACATCGGCTTCGGGATCGCCGGCGCGGTTCTCAGCGGCCTGCTGTTCTCCGTCGTCATCTGAGTCCTGCGGCAGACGTTCATGACTCAGCCGCGTTCTCCAATCCGGCAATGTCAATTTTTTTCATTTTCATCATCGCCGCATATACTTCCTTCGCGCGCGGCCCGCGGGTCAGTTCAATCAGACGTTTCGGCGTGATCTGCCATGATACGCCGAATCTGTCCTTGAGCCATCCACACATGCTTTCGGCTCCGCCGCCCCTGGTCAGCGCCGCCCAAAGACGATCGGTTTCCTCCTGATCCTCTGTCAGAACCGAAATCGAAACAGCAGGATTATGAGTATACATCGGACCGCCGTTCAGCGCCATGTAGGGTGCGCCTGCAAGGACAAATTCCACAACCAGCACCTTTTCCGGTTCCGGCAGCGGTCCGTCGCTGAAATCCGCGTTCCGGTCAACATGCTCGATCATGCTGTCAGGCAGCAGACTGCAATAGAATTCAGCCGCCTCGAAACCTTGGCTGTCATACCATAGACATGTCCTGACTTTGTGGCCGTCTGTCATGGATCCTTCCCATTTTGACAGATCCGTCTGAATCGTGATTTACCATTCAAGTCAAGTGATGCGTTTCAGAGTTTGATCGGTGGGAAGATATTTCAGCATGGGCGCATTCCATTTGTGAATTGAACCTTTGGAATCGCCGCGTTTCACAGCCGGAACTGACGGTTCGGTCGTGAACCCGGTCCCGTCGGCCGGCATCGGTTTCGTACCGTTGTCACGCAATGCCTGTGTGATCGAACCGCTGATTCAGCCGATCCGGCCTTGGTTTTCGCCGACCTGGCCCCTGTGCAGCAGCAGGTGATCGGCAAGGACGCAGGCCATCATGGCTTCCGCGACAGGCACGGCTCTGATTCCGACGCACGGGTCGTGGCGGCCCTTGGTGACGATCTCGATGCTTTCACCGGTTGTGGTAATCGTGCGGCGCGGCACCAGAATGGATGATGCCGGTTTGACCGCGAAACGCACCACGATGTCCTGCCCGGTTGAAATCCCGCCAAGAATTCCTCCGGCGTTGTTGGAACGATAATGCGGGCCGTCGGGACCGAATTCGATTTCATCGGCATTTTCGCTCCCGGATAAAGACGCCGCGCCCATTCCGGCCCCGATTTCCACCGCTTTCACGGCGTTGATCGACATCATGGCCGCGGCAAGATCGGAATCCAGTTTTCCGTATACCGGCGCGCCGAGTCCCGCCGGCGGATGCTTCGCCCTGCATTCTATCACGGCGCCCACGGAATTTCCTGAACGGCGGATGGCTGCCAGACTTTTCTCCCAATCCTTCGCAACAGCCGCGTCCGGGCACCAAAACGGATTGCGGTCAATTTCTCTGTCATCGGCGCGTGACGGGTCGATTCCCGAATCTCCCATCCGCGTCATGCAGGCGCGGATATTCAGATCCGGGGCCAGTGAATTCACCACCAGCCGGGCAACACCGCCGGCGGCCACCCGTGACACGGTCTCCCGCGCCGAGGCGCGTCCGCTCCCCCGGTAGTCCCGGATACCGTATTTCTGCCAATAGGTGATGTCGGCATGGCCGGGACGGAACTTGTCAGCGATCTCGGAATAATCCTTCGGCTTCTGATCACGATTCCAGATCAAGAGTTGAATCGGCAGGCCGGTGGTTTTTCCCTCAAACCGGCCGGACAGTATCTCAACCTCATCGGGTTCGCGCCTTTGGGTGGTGAACCGGTTCTGTCCGGGGCGCCGGCGGTCGAGCCAGAACTGAAGATCCGACTCGTCCAGCCGCAGTCCCGGCGGACACCCGTCCACCGTGACTCCGACAGCCGGCCCGTGACTCTCTCCCCAGGTCGTGCACCGGAACAACCGTCCGAAACTGTTGGTCGACATTGCCGGAAACTACCGGACCGCACAAGAATCAGATCTGCGCATCAACCCGCCGTATTCGGCCTTTTCGAGGCAGGTCTGAAGAGGAGCGCGGGCCGGCGCGGCCATCGCCTCATTTATGGCCGCAGCGCTCGATGACGCCGTCCATTGCCATGACCATGCCGTCAGCGCGGCATTGCCTGATTCCGAAATTGCCGATCCGACAAACCTTGTCATTCATCCACTCCGTATTTGAATGCGCCGCCCTGTCCGCATTCGCGCCGACAGGAATCTACGGCAGAACCGGGCAAGCCTGCCGGCAGTCAGACACAGCGAATTAATGGCATGGGCAGGTTGAGAGCAGAACTGGAGGGATCAAGCCTGTACCATACCGGGTGCGTCTACGTCACTCTTTTCATATATCAACACAACAATCATAGACTGCCAGACCGCCGATTTAACTTTTCATGCGCTGTACCGCGCATCGGCGTCGAACCATTCGGCCACCGTCAGCCCTGTCTTGCGTTACCGCTTTCTTCGCCCGGAAGGCTGCGATCGCGCCGACGCAGCATACAATATCCTCAGCGAACCGTGTCCAGCGCAAAACGTTACGCCGAATTGGCCGCTTCAAAAATGGCACAGCCGCATCCGGCTTTCAAGCATCCATGTTCCAATTCAAGGGTACCAAGGGAATTTAAGGAAATCATTCAGCCCCGGATTCCTTTTTCTGCCGTTTTTCCGCATTTTGCCCGCTGAGGGTCTTCCCGTCCAAAAAGCGGGCGCAGAAGACGCAGTCCGCCCAATCGGCTGATCCAGAGAACAGTTCGGAACATCGTGCCGCCGGCGAGAAACCGCTTTTCTTCAGCGCCTGAATCTGGCAACGGTCAAATCAGGTCAAGCAGTTAAAGCCTGACGGCATGCGATTCTCTCCTTTTTCATTATAGAGAGTATCGCACCCGCTTGATCCGCATATGACATGTAGATCCGCCTCAAACGCGGTCGCAAATGAAGCGATGCATTTCGCAGTTTATCGGGAAAATATCTCAGGGCCGTCGCCATGATCTTTTGATGTATCCGATCGGTCAGCGCGGCATGCATCCGCATGCCGGCGGTTAGGTGTCGACGGACAGACGTTTTCCATTGTTTCGCTCCTTCGCGGCGGGTTGCAATTCTGCCTCCGCCCGGGCGGGATTCCGGCTGGAGAAGCCTTTCAAGGCTGACGATAGTCTTTTACCCGCTGATTATTTCCTTCAAATAGTCCCACAGGATCTCGATTTCGGCCGTGGCTTTTAAATTGTCGGTTTCTGTCACGCCGCGGCCTGTCATTCCGGTTTCCGCGCAGACGATGCGCTGCACGATGTTCACGGACGCCACCCTGCCGCGCGTGCGCCGCCGCCTCAGTGATTCCAGCCGGCGGCGTTTGCGTCAGAACCAGGCGAACGGCGCCCGGGCCGTTTCAGCCGCCGCGAGCTTTGACCCGACGGCCCAGATTTCGTCCGGTGACGGCCGGACGGGAATCAGCGCCGGGCCGGCGCCGCGTATCGTCTCTGCACGCCATCCGGCCGCAGCGGTCGGCGTATCGATGACGGAAAGGCTGAAGCGCGCGCTTTCGCCGCGTCCAGCGCCGCGCTGAACGGATCCGGATCAAGGATCAAGGGCGCGGCCGCTTCCCGGCTTTCCCGCCGGCGCCGCAGGGATTCCTGCGGATCCATGTCGAGACAGAGTACGTTCAAGTAATCAGGCCGGAACGCCGAGTACCGCCGTGACTTGAGGAACCCGTCCAAGGGCCCATTTCAATTGCTGCGTTTCTATCCGGTCGAGATCAGCCGGAGCCGCGCTGTTTGAAAGCGGAATGCCCCGATCTATGTCGCGCAGCTGCTGATTCAGTATCGCTCCCAAGATGACGCTGTGCGCGGACAACAGATCATGGCAAGTATCCGCGAATTCGGGCCGTAATTCTGTCAACGCATTAAGGCGGCGCAATGTTGATCTGTGCTGGATTCCGTGTTCGAGGGCAACCGCCCTGGCGGCTGAGAAAATGGGCATGATCCCCGATTTTTTGAGATCAACGCGCCCGTTCTTGTCAAGCCGCCAGCGGCCGAGGAATCCAGTCGGGCAATCGAATTCGCAGGCGCGTCTCGCCAGAAGGCGCAGGAACGGGCGGGACTTCCGGGCATCCTCCAGCGCGGACCGGTACATTGCGGAAGCCAGCTGGAAATCGCCGTGAACCCACATGGCGTCAAAGAAAATGTCGGCGTTGAGAATGTCGCTTCCGCCGGTGCGGCTCAGCCATTTCCGGACAGTCCGGTTCCAGTCCGTGACATCCTTTCTCCAGTCCGAATTGGATGCCATGATGCCACCGTCGCAAAAACGGACGCCGGCCTCATCCAGCATCGCAGAAGCGCGGCGGGCAAGTTCCGCGTGCCAGGAACCGGAGTCTTCGCCGGCTGAATCGGCCATAACGATGGCGTTGTCCTGATCCATGGCAAGAAGGCTTTCTCCGCGCCCGGCTGAGCCCAGGACGAGCATGGCATACTCTGCCGGGGGCGGCCCGATCTCCTGTTCGCACAATTCGCAGGCCCGTTTTGTCATCGCCCGCAGTTCGCGCGAAATAATGGCGCTGATGTGCCGTGCGTCGACCGCTTGACGCGCCAAGGCTTTGGCCACCGTCGAGAGGTCGGACCAGATGCGCGCAAGCTCAGATGCCGACCGGGCCGACTGAATGCCGCTTCCAAGAGCAATGGCGTCTTTGCCTTGTTTGTTAAACAGATCGCGCCCGGTAATGACGCCGACAAGAGCGCCGTTCCCGTCGACGACCCCGAGGTGCCGGACACGGCGGTTCTTCATTTCCACAATGGCCCGGTAAAGGAATTCGCGGTCGGTGACAGTGCGCAGCGTGCGGGAGCAGCATTCTCCGACAGACATCGACAGGGTTCCGCCGCCGTGTTTTGAAATGGCGTTCAGAACGTCGCCTGCAGTCAAGATGCCCAATCCGGGGTCGCCGGGGTTACGGACAATCAGCGACGAGACGCCCTTTCCCGCCATCCGCGCAATGGCCGCGGACATGGTTTCCTGAGCTTTGATCACCTCCGGCGGTGACGTCATCACATCGCGAACCCGCTGGCGGAACGGGAAACTGTCCATTCCAGTCAGTTCCGCAGGTTTCGCAACGGCGTCCTGCCTCAGGCTCTGCTTGATCTGCGGACTTCTGGCGCATGCGCGTTGCGCCTCGGTCAAAGTCGTCACCCCGGCCTTTTTCAACTGCGGGATCAAAACCGTGAAGACTTTGGCAGTCATGATCGCGTCGGCAAGCGCACGGTGGCGGTCGGACGTGTCGATGCCGAGTTCCGCAGCGACTGTTTCCAAGCCGAAATTGCTCAGATTCAATCCCGCCAGCGGCACCAGAGGAAGGACATCAATTGTCTGGAACGGCGACCATAGCATACCCAGCCGCGCATGCTCCGCCCGCAGAACGGCAAGGTCGAAATCGGAGCCGTAGCTGATGAAGATGCTTGGTCCGGCCCAGCGGGCGAAGTCTTGAACCACCTGCTGGAAGCCGGGCGCATCCGCGACGTCCCGATCGTTGATTCCGTGAATTGACGTTGCGCTGGCGGGAATTGAAACGCCGGGATTTATCAGTGATGAGAAAGTCTCCGATTCACTGGCTTTCCCCAGCCGAATGCGGATGGCCGCGATTTCAATGGCCCTGGCGCGTTTCGGATCCAGCCCGGTTGTTTCGATATCGAAAGAAACCGCATCCAGTGCATTGAGCGGGAGATGGGCCAAGTCATCCAGAGGCGGAGCGAAAGTCATTTTGCTGTCCGTTTTTGTGAAAAGCGCGGCTGCCGTCCGGACGGATGGAATGCCCCGAGGCTATTTCATCCGCCCGCCCGTGAAGGCCAATTCAGTTTTGAAAAACAGTAGTCTGTCATTGTCGAATTAATCAGGCGCAGCGAGTGCGGTTCAGTGTGCGTTTCTTCGGCGACGAACCGCTGTTTGAACAGTTGCCGCGCCGCGTCTGATCGTTTGCGACCGAGATTCGGGAGGTTCACGTTAACTGGCTTCGGTTGCCGCCGAAACTCCGGGCGCGGGAATGCATAGGAGCATTCGCGGCATTGTGCGAAACGCAGCCGACAGCCGCGCCGACCATACAGAGCGCCGCTCCAGCTGTAACGTCTATCTGCCGAAAATGAAGTTCGGCAAGGCAAGAGACAGATCAGGCCAATAAGTGATCAGGATCAGAAAGGCGAACAACGGTATGTAAAATGGGGCGGTCGCGCGCAGCAACGGCCGGTACTCGACCTTCGCGACCTCAGTCATGACGAAAAGCAGGATGCCGAACGGCGGTGTCAGCGTGCCGATCAGCAGGTTGACGACCATGATGACGCCGAAATGCACGGGATCGATTCCAAGCGTCTTCAAAACGGGCACCAATACTGGCACGGCCACAAGCAGGATCGCCGTCGTGTCCATCACGCAGCCGAAAACCAGAAGAGCGATGTTCAGGATCAGCAGGATGACCCACGGATTTTCGCTGACTGCCAGCAACAGGCCGGCCAGCTGCTGCGGGACACCCTCAAGCGCGAGAATAGCGCTGAACGGCGTTGCGGCTGCTATAATGAAGACGAGAACCCCGCAGGTCACGACAGTGTTCCGGACCGCTTCCCAGAGCAGGGAGAGTGTCAGCTCCCGCGTGGCGAAGCCGATCAAGATGGCGTAAACCGCTGTCAGCGCGCCGAGTTGAGTCGGAGTCGCAAATCCCAGAAGGATCCCGCCGATCAGAAGCACGGGAGCCGCCAGCGCCGGCAGCGCGCGCACGAATGCCGGACCGATTTCAGACATGGTCCGGCGGCGCATCACCGGCGCCTCTATGCGTTCCGTCCGTGCAAGCCAATAGACGAAACCCATCAGGAATACGGACATGATCACGCCGGGCACGATTCCGGCAAGAAACAGGTCGGGCACAGACACATTGGCCAGAACGGCATAAATGATCATGATTCCGGAAGGCGGAATGATCGGACCGATTGTTGAGGAAACCGCCGTGATCGCGGCGCTGAATTCCGCCGTGAAGCCGCGGCGTTTCATCTCCCGGACTTCCACCGCGCCCAGCCCGGCAGCATCCGCCTGTGCGATACCCGACATTCCGGAGAAAATGACGCTTGCGACGATGTTCACATGCGCAAGGCTGCCCCTGATATGTCCGACGCAGGCACTGGCAAAATCAAAGATGCGCGACGCGATGCCGGCGGAATTGAAGAGGTTTCCGGCCAGAATGAACAGAGGAATAGCCAGAAGGACATAACTTTCCAGCCCCGACGCCACTCGCTGCACGACCAGCATGGGCGGAACGCTGTCGGTGAAAAACAGGTAAAGCAGTGTCGCGGCCGGCAGAGCGAAAGCGATCGGCATCTCCAGCAGAACCAGCGCCGCAAGGATGACAAGCAGCAGCCAGATCATTGCTTTCCAAGCACCGGAGAGACATCGGAATCGGCATCGGGGTCGAATATGCCGGCGAGAGCCTCGGCCAGATACAGCGCCGCCGTAAGCAGCATCATCGCCGAGGCCGCCATCAACGGCACCGAGAAGAAATACGAACGCGGCAGATCCAATGGCAGGGCGATCGTGGTTGACCGCGCCTCTATGCGCATGATCGGCGCCAGTTCCCGCATGACAATGCACAGAGTCCAAATGATGCCGGTGAACACCAGTGCCCGCGCCAAGCGCCGCAGGCGGACCGGAAGCTTGCCGATGAAGCTGATTATCGTGACATGGCGCTGCTGCTTGAGCGCGACGGAAGCGCCGACGAAGGTCAGCCAGACCAAGGCATAAGCGCCCGCCTCCTGCTCCCAGGTCAAGGGGTTGCCCAGACCCGCGTTAAGCGCGACCTGTCCGATGATCATCAGCACGATTCCCGCAAGAATAAGGGCCGCGAGGACAGTCTCGGCAAGGCCGATCAGTCTCAGCATGTGACGGACGTGCTTGAGTGCAGTTCGCATTCCGGCTGTTCCCTGGCGCACGGGACCGGATGATCCGGTCCCGTCAAACGGCATATGTCCATAATCACCTTATGTCGCGGATCTTTTGCCAGAGTCCGGCCGACCAGAGGCCTTCGGCTTCAAGGCCGGGCACCGCGGTCCCGGCTTTTTCGGCGAAAGCCGAATTGTCGATCTCGGCGATGACCGCTCCTTCCGCGGCCATTTTGTCAAGTATCGCCTGAGAATCCGACTTCGCGGTTTCCGATGCCCACGCGACTGCTTCCCCGGCGGCAGACTCAAGCATTGCCTGATCCCCGCTGCTAAGCGATTGCCATGTCGCCTCATTCACCGAGATGTGAATTGCCGACATAAGGTGATTCGTCAATGTGACATGCGGCGCCGCGACATGGAACTTCTGACTGTACGCGCCCGAGGCATCCGCCTCGGCGCCGTCGACGCCGCCGGTGTTGAGCGCCAGGAACGCCTCGGCCCAAGCGACCTGCGTAGGCACTGTGCCGACGGTTTCCCAGAGTTTGAGATATGCCTTGATTCCCGGAACGCGCATCTTGATGCCTTGGATGTCCTCAAGGCTGGCCACCGGTTCGCGGGTATAAAGAATGCGCGGCTGATCGACGGCTGCGGCGAGCACGCGCACGCCCATGGCGTCGATGGCCTTCTGCGTCATCCCTGCGAAAATGCCGCTGTTGAGGAAAGCGGTCATGTGATCCCTGTCGCGGAAGGTGAAGCCCCAGCTCATGACTTGGAAATCAGGCACGTTCGATGTCAGCCAGTCGGGCCGGGAGTACATGACATTGACCGAACCGGCCTGATGCTGTTCCATGACCTGCATCGCGCTGCCCAGCGACTGGCCGCGGATGAGGTTGACGTCAAAGGCATCGCCGGCTTTCATCTCCAGGATTTCGGCGAACTTCACCGCCATCCGGTCCAAAAGCGAATCGACCGCCTCCGAACCCGCGATGACAAGTTTCGTCTGCGTGAAGCCGGGGACGGCCAGCAGCGTGAAAAGCGCGGCAAGCGCGCCGAGGGTGAATCGTTTCATGGTTTCCTCCAATTCAGGTTTTGAGAGTTCGCCGCTCCGGATCATTCCGGGCGGCGTTGAGCAGGAGCCCGCCATCGACATTCAATGACGCTCCCGTAACGAAGCCTGCATCCTCGGACATGAGAAATTCACAGGCTGCGGCAGCCTCTTCGGGCCGGCCAAGCCGCCCGAGCAGCTGCCGCTCGGCGTAGGCTGACATATCTGCGCCGTTTTCAGCGGCGAGCGTGTCCAGCCCCGGTGTCGCGAAACTGCCCAAGACGAGGTGATTGACACGGATCCGGCGCGGCGCCAGTTCCGCCGCCAGCGACAGGGTCAGGCCAAGCAGCGCGTGTTTCGAGGCGCAGTAGGCGGCCCGGCCGGCAAATCCCCGGACCGATGCGACCGATCCTAAATTCACAATGGAACTGCCTTCAGGCATCAACGGCAGCATGGACTGTGTGACGGCCCAGGCTCCCGTGACGTTCACGTCGAAGTAGCGCTGCCAGTCGGCCCGGGGCTGCTCGGAAATCGGCAGCCCCCCTTGAAGCCCTGCATTGTTAACCAGCCCGTGGAGACGAACGCCTTCACTCCCCAGCCTTCTGCCGAGCGCCGCCACCGCATCCGGATCGGCAACGTCAAGCGACTCGTGCCGGAAGGCTGCTGGCCGGGCCGGGGCTGTTCTGCTGACCGTGATCACCTTCCAGCCCTTGCCCGCGAGCCGCGCGGAAACCGCAGCTCCGATTCCTCTTGAACCGCCAGTAACAAGCGCCGTCGGCATGGCGTCCCTCTCCTCAGAACCCGGGCTTTTCGGCAAACCAGTCCGGATTGCCGGGATCAAGATAGGCGGAGGAAATCCGCCGGGTGCTGTAAGTTTCCAGCTTCGCCAAGTCAACTTCAACGCCGAGGCCCGGTCCGGTCGGAACCGCAGCGCGCCCGTTCCTGAACGGAATGCGCTCGCACAGGATGTCGTCGGAATGCTGGTGGTAAATGGTGTCGATGGCCAGACTGCAGTTGGGCATGGAAGCGGCGATCTGCAGATTAGCCGACTGGGTCAGCCCGAGTTCGCCGCCTGAATGGATGCCGAAATGGATCCCGGCAGCCTCGCAGACCGCGCCGGCCTTCAGGCAAGACCAGAGGCCGCCGGTCTCGTGCGGATCAACGAGCACCAGATCGGCGGCCCCGGAGCGAATGACCGCCATCGTCTCCTGCAGCGTATACGCTCCCTCGTCGATACAGATCGGTACCGGCGACGAGGCGCGCAGCTGGGCAGAACCCGCCAGATCCTCGACCGGCAGCGGCTGCTCGACATACTGCAGGTCGAACGGAGCCAAACGGTGAAGCATGCGCTTGGCCGTCGCGGGAGTCCACGCCCCGTTGGGATCGACACGCAGCTTCGCCGCCGGCCCCAGCACCTCCCGGGCCTTGGCAGTCAAGGCCACATCCTGTTCGGGGTCGAGTCCGGCTTTCAGCTTGAAGGAAGTGAACCCCTGATCGCGGTAACTGATGAGTTCCGCGGCGACATGATCAGGATCGGATATATATACGTAGGCGCAGACGTCGATTTCTTCGCGATACGCGCCTCCCCACATTTCATGCAGCGACAGCCCCGCGTGCCTGCCGCGCGCATCCCACATCGCCATTTCCAGGGCGGACAGGGCGAATACCAAGGCGCGCTTGTGGTGGTAATATCCCGCGCCTTCCGCATGGCGGCTCAGACGTTCGACTTCCGTGACCTTCCGGCCCATTCCGAGCGGCTTCACCAGATTTTCGAAAACCGCCGGAACGAAATCGTGCAGGCATATGGTCTCGCCATAGCCCCTGATGCCTGCCTCGGTCGTGATCTCGCAGATCAGCCGGGTCGTTCCGCTGCGCTTCCCCGACGCCCACAGAAGCGGCGAGTTCAGCGGAACATGCACGATCCAGTGGCGGATATCAGCAATTTTCAAGCCGTCCATCGCGTCAGTCCATATGAAGGCCGCCGTTGATGCTCACGATCTCGCCGCAGATGTGAGCGGCGCGCGGCGAGGCGAGAAACAACGCCAGATCGGCGATCTCCGACGGGTCGGCAAATCGTTTCTGCGGGATGCGCTCCTTGATTTTTTCAAGCGCAGCCTCGTCATGAAGCTTGATCATCTCGGTTGCCGCCACCCCCGGCGCGATGGCGTTGACCCGCACTTCCTGAGCGGCTCCCTCGAATGCGGCGGCACGGGTAAGACCGGCGACCGCATGCTTGGACGCGACATAGGCGGCGTTGCCGCCGAACAGCGTCGACCGTTTGGCAGCGAAGGAAGCCATGTTGATCACCGCGCCGGCATTCCGCGCCAGCTGCGGCCAAAGCGCACGGATCAGCCGGAACGGCGCCCCGGCATTGATATCCATCGCCGCATTCCAGTCGTCGTCACGGAGGCATGGAAGCGGGGACGGGCGCGAGATTCCGGCGTTATTTATCAACACCGCCGCGCCGCCGGCTGATTCGGACGCCTCCGCTACCCGGCCCGCGGCTTCCGGTTCCTCCAGATCGCAAATGCAGGCGATCCCGTCCAGCCGGCGGGCGACATCCACAACGCCCCGGTCGCAGTCGACAAGCAGAACCCGGGCGCGCTCGCCGGCAAACGCCTCTGCCATGGCCGCGCCGATCCCTCGCGCGCCACCTGTGATGACAACCAGCTTGCCGTTGAGTCGCAGATCCATTTCACCGTATCATTATTCAAGACAGCGTCTTGCTTATTAAGACAGCCTGCGTATCATTAGAGTGAAAACCCATGACTGTCAATGCCGCGGAATTCTCATATCCGCAGAAATGATGAAGAAGAGAAAACCGATGAAAGCCCGATCGGCGACCTTGGCGAAAGGGTTGGAAGTATTGAGCTTTGTGGCTTTCAGTTCCCGGCCGCCAAGCTTGCAGGAAGTCGCCGCCGGTCTGGGACTGACCAGACCGACGGCGCATCGGCTGCTGGCCACGTTGGTGGATTACGGCTTGCTCAGGTTCGATTCTTCCGAGGCTTGTTACCGTTTGGGAATGCGTCTGTTCGAATTGTCCCGGCAGATCTGGCGCGACATCGATCTGCGCGGCGCGGCCTTGGCCGAAATGCGCAAGCTCCATTCGGAAACCGGGGAGACGATTTCGCTTGCGGTTCTGACGCCGGACGGGGCGGTTTATGTCGACGAATTGCAGAGCAGCCACCATTTGCGTGAACAATCACGCGTCGGTCATCAAGTGGCGAAATGGCAGAGCGCCATGGGCAAGGCGCTCATTTCAGGCTTGGCCCATGAAGACAGGACGCGGATGGTCGAGCGGGATTCCGCAGCCATTCTCCAGCGCGGTCTTTTTTCCGATCTTGCGGCATTGAACCGGCATCTGGATCTGATCAACGCCCGGGGGTATGCGATCGAGGTCGACGATGACGTGCCTGGCGTCGCGGGCGTCGCAGCGCCGATCCTAGACCACCGCGGGGTGACAGTCGCCGCAATCGGGCTGAGCGGCGCCAGCCAGAGACTCGAGAGGGACGAATTGCACCGCTTGGGCGCGGGCGTGATCGAGGCGACCCGCCAGGCTTCGCTGAACGCCGGCGGCTCCCCCCGTCCAGTGTCGACGGCGCGCCCGCCGGATGGCTTCGCCGTCCCGGCGTATCGGACCGTAGCCCGGGTCGAGAACCTGATCGGCGAATGTCCTGTCTTGAATCAAGACCGGTCCGTTCTGTTATGGGTGGACATTTGCCGGCCCTGCATCTTCCGCTGCGATCTTGCGACCGGCGAGACCGACAAGATTCCGCAGGACGAAATGGCATGCTCAATCGCAGTGACGGACGACGGCATTCTCGTCGCCGGGCAGTCGGGCATCCGCATCGTGGATCTCGACTCGCGCAGGGTGATCCGTGAACTCGGCAATCCGGAAGCCCACGTGCCGACCAACCGGTTCAACGACGGGAAACTCGACAGCCGGGGGCGGTTCTGGGTCGGCACATTGGCGTTCACGCCGAAGGCGGGGGAAGGCGGGCTGTATCGTATCGATACGGACGGTCAGAGCCATCATATGGATGAAGGGCTGACCTTGCCGAATGGATTGGGCTGGTCTCCCGACGATACGCGCATGTATCTGGTGGAGAGCGCTGAGCGATGCGTCTACGAATATGACTTCGATCCCGGTCAGGGAACCATTACCAACCGTCGTAAGCTCATTCAGTTTCCCCGAAATTCCGGCGGAACGCCTGACGGCTTGGCGGTGAATCCGGACGGCTCGCTCTGGATCGCGATGTGGGACGGATGGGGGATCGTCAGATATTCCCCGGAGGGTGAACTGCTTGAGCGGCGCATGACGCCATTCCCGCGCCCGACGTCTATCGCCGCTGTCAATGGCGAACAACCTTGTCTTTTTGTCACTTCGGCCCGAATCCGGGTTTCCCGGGAGCTGTTGAGGGACTATCCGGAAAGCGGCAATCTGATCAGGATTCCGGTCGGCGGGTGAAACCGCCGGCAACCGCTGCGCTGATCAAACGTGTGATCCGCGCCGGGGACCGCTGAACCTGCGCACCTCCCTCATTGGGATCGGCTTTCACGCCTGTCGTTCGGTTAGGTTGTGTACCCAAAGATTTGACATGCCGGGCCGGTTGCGGCACAGTGCCGCGCAACCAGCGGTGAGAATGCTCAAAGGAGATTTGAAATGATCGGCAGCCGGCATGATATGACGAACGAGCAACAGCAGCGGATGGAGCGTGTGATGCCGAAAGGTCTGCCGGGACCTCCGCGCAAGGACGACCGTAAGGTGACAGCCAGCATATGCTTCGTGCTGCGCACCGGCATGCCATGGCGGGATCTGCCTGAGCGTTACGGGCCTTACACGACCAGCTGCAACCGTTTTAACCGCTGGAGCAAGTCGGGCCGCCGGCAGAAGATTCTTGATGATCTTCAACGGCTTGAAGAAGCGGAAGAAGAAGCCGCGGACGAAAAAGACGACGGCGATCCGGCGCCGCGGAGCCGGATGATCGACTCGTCGTCGATCCGCGCTCACCGCTGTGCGGCCGGGTCGCGCAAGGACGGCGAGCCGCAGGAGATCGGGCGTTCCCGGGGCGGACAGCCTGCGAAGATTCATGCCATGGTCGACGGCAGGGGCGGGCTGCGCCGCATGCGTCTGTCGCCGGGGCAGGCCGCCGACTGCGCCGAGGCGGCGGCCCTTCTTGACGGCCTTGAAGCCGGCTGCGTCCTGATCGCCGACAAGGCTTACGATGCCGAGCCGTTCTCAAGCGGGCGGCGGAAGCCGGCTGCCGGGCCGTCATTCCGTCGAAGTCGAACCGCAGGCGGCAGCGGCCGCTGGATAAAGCCGTCTATGCGAAGCGCAATGTCATTGAGCGTTTCTTCGGAAGAATCAAGAGTTCCGGCGGGTCGCGACCTCGCCGCCGCTGTCATCCTAACCGTCATCCGCCGCCTGCTGCGGAATGACGCAAAGGGGATAATTGAGTCCGCAACCTAAACACTGAACTCAGAGGCTCTTGCAAAAATCCTCGTGGATGCGGTTTTTCAGCCCTTCAAGGTTGATTTTGAAGGCTGCGGCTGGACATCGGGATCGTCATACGGCATTTAAGGAAATGGAAAAACGTAATTTGGTCAGGTAGATTTTTTCGGTAACTAGTCAGGTAGATTTTTTCGCTTGATTCTGTTTTGTCCGTGTGATTGAATCCTTCGTCAAGAAATTAAGAAACGACATTGAGCGGAACGGCGCAAGCCGCGGATACGCAGGGTATGAGTTCAGATCATTTTTCAGCGGAGCGGGTCCGATGACCGGCGGCATTCCGGCGGCGGCGCGGGACAGGACCGCCGATCCGTTTTTCGGCCGAGCCGGTCTCAAGGCGAGACTTGCCGCGGCTGTCGCCGACCGTGACGCTGCTGTCGCCGAGCGTGATGCTGCCGTTGCCGAGCGCGATGCTGCCGTTGCCGAGCGTGATGCGATCGCTGACGAGCGTGATGAAGCCGCCGCGGCGCTTGCGGCTGCGCAGGGCCGCGTTTCCGAGCTTGAGCGGCGGCTGGGACTGAACAGCGGCAACAGTCATAAGCCGCCGTCGAGCGACGGGTTTTCCAAGCCGGCGCCGAAGAAAAAAGCTTCGTCGGGGCGCAGGCCGGGCGGGCAGCCGGGTCATAAGGGAACGACGATGAGCCTTGTCGAGACCCCGGACAGGGTCGAGGATCATCATCCCGGTTCCTGCCGCGGATGCGGCGCGTCCCTCGCCGGGGCGGCATCGGAGGGGTATGTCCGGCGGCAGGTCGCGGACATCCCGCCGGTCGCGCTGGAGACTGTTGAACACCGGGTTCACAGGGCGGTCTGCCCCGGCTGCGGGGCGGTGAGCGCGGGCCGCTTTCCGGAGGGCGTGAAGGCCCCGGCGCAGTACGGTCCGGGAGTGCGTTCGACGGTGCGTTACCTGTCGGCGGCGCAGATGATCCCGCGCCGGCGGCTGGCCGGGACGATGAAAGACCTGTTCGGCGCATCCTTGTCTCCGGGAACGGTTTCCGCTTTGCTTGACAGCGGCGCCGAGAAATTTTCCGGCTTCGCCGGGCATGTCGGAGCCGCGGCGGCGAAGGCCGCGGTCAAGCACATGGATGAGACCGGGGTCCGCGTCGACGGCAAGCTCCGCTGGATACACGTCGTCTGCACGGAGCTTCTCAGTTTTTTCCGTCTCGGCGAAAGCCGCGGCGATGTGACCATGGCCGCGACCGGCATCGCGGTTCATGACTTCCAGCAACCCTGCTGGAATATAGCCGGGGTGAGCCATGCGCACTGCATCCCTCACATCCTGAGGGAACTTGAAGCTCTGACGGAGTTTCACGGCGAGGCCTGGGCGGCGGAGATGAGCAAGCTGCTTCAAAGCGCCGTGCATGAGGACAACGAGGCGGCCCGCGCCGGGAAACCGCTGTCCGCGGAGGCGGCGGACCGGATTGAAAAAGAATATGACAGGATCGTCGCCGACGCCGTCGCTTGGCACGAAGCGCTGCCGCCGCCAGCCGGCGGGAAGCGGCGCGGGAGACGGAAAAAGCGCAAGGGGCTCAACCTCGCCCTGCGGCTGCGGGATCATCGGGCGGGCGTCCTGATGTTCACGCGGAACCCGGCGGTGCCGGCGACGAACAACCGGGCCGAGCGGGCCCTGCGGATGCTGAAAGCATATCTGAAAATATCCGGCTGCTATCGGAGCGAGCGCGGCGCCCGCAACCATGCGGTGCTGCGGACGCTGATCGAGACCGCCCGCAAGCAGGGCCGGCCCGTCCTTGACGCGCTCCAGGCGGATCCGGCGGAACTGAAACTCCGGCTGGTCGATTCCTGAGCGGGCTCCGCTCCCGAATCCCGTACTTCCTGAAAATATTCCAATGACCGCCGTCGGCGGATGATCCCGTCCCCGGGAACGCTTGCCGGGCACCTGACTAGTTACGAAAAAAGCTTCGTCGGGGCGGAGGCCGGGCGGGCAGCCCGGTCATAAGGGAACGACGATGAGTCTTGTCGAGACCCCGGACAGGGTCGAGGATCATCATCCCGATACCTGCCGCGGATGCGGCGCGTCCCTCGCCGGTGCGGCATCGGAGGGGTATGTCCGGCGGCAGGTCGCGGACATCCCGCCGGTCGCGCTGGAGACTGTTGAACACCGGGTTCACAGGGCGGTCTGCTCCGGCTGCGGAGCGGTGAGCGCGGGCCGTTTTCCGGAGGGCGTGAAGGCCCCGGCGCAGTACGGTCCGGGGGTGCGTTCGACGGTGCGTTACCTGTCGGCGGCGCAGATGATCCCGCGCCGGCGGCTGGCCGGGACGATGAGAGACCTGTTCGGCGCATCCTTGTCCCCGGGAACGGTTTCCGCTTTGCTTGACAGCGGCGCCGGGAGGTTTTCCGGCTTCGCCGGGCATGTCGGCGCGGCGGCGGCGAGGGCCGCCGTCAAGCACACAGCTGAGACCGGGGTCCGCGTCGACGGCAAGCTCCGCTGGATACACGTCGTCTGCACGGAGCTTCTCAGTTTTTTCCGTCTCGGCGAAAGCCGCGGCGATGCAGCCATGGGCGCGACCGGCATCGCGGTTCATGACTTCTGGAAACCCTGCTGGAATATAGCCGGGGTGAGCCATGCGCACTGCATCCCTCACATCCTGAGGGAACTTGAAGCTCTGACGGAGTTTCACGGCGAGGCCTGGTCGGCGGAGATGAGCAAGCTGCTTCAAAGCGCCGTGCATGAGGACAACGAGGCGGCCCGCGCCGGGAAACCGCTGTCCGCGGAGGCGGCGGACCGGATCGAAAAAGAATATGACAGGATCGTCGCCGACGCCGTCGCTTGGCACGAAGCGCTGCCGCCGCTGGCCGGCGGGAAGCGGCGCGGGAGACGGAAACAGCGCAAAGGCCTCAACCTCGTCCTGCGGCTGCGGGATCATCGGGCGGGCGTCCTGATGTTCACGCGGAACCCGGCGGTGCCGGCGACGAATGAGCAAGCCGAGCGGGACCTGCGGATGCTGAAAGCATATCTGAAAATATCCGGCTGCTATCGGAGCGAGCGCGGCGCCCGCAACCATGCGGTCCTGCGGACGCTGATCGAGACCGCCCGCAAGCAGGGCCGGCCCGTCCTTGACGCGCTCCGGGCGGATCCGGAGGACCTGAAACTCCGGCTGGCCGATTCCTGAGGGAGCTCCGCTCCTGAATCCCGTTCCTCTGAAAAACATTCCAATGACCGCCGGCGGCGGATGCCCCCCTTCAGGGACGCTTGCCGGGTACCTGACTAGTTACTTTTTTCGCTTGATTCTGTTTTGTCCGTATGATTGGATCCCTTGTCAAGAAATTAAGAGTTTGTTCCATATGTTGAGCAGTCCCGCCGCCGTGCAGCATAATCCCGTCTTGTTGACAAAAACCGGAGCATCCACACAGCTTGGAACGAGACTGCTGAGCCGCTTTATAAGCGATCTTTCGACCGGTTTGAAACCGATGTGACCGATGCGGAACAGGCAGCAGCAGCACCGCCGCCCTCAAGGACAGTCCGCAAGCCGATCACCGACCTCCGGGAGGTGTTCAACGGTGTCCGGTTCATGCTTACCGCCGACTGCTGACAGCGATCAATTCCTGAATGTTTTCCGCCTTTCAGCACCGTTCAGAATTATTTTCACGCTTGGCGGAACGCCGGCATTTTTGAGCGGATGCCGGATGCGCTGCGCTGGCCGGCGCACCGGCAAGCCAGCCGTGCGGCGGATCCGACAGCGGCGGCGATCGACAGCTAGCCGGTGAAGACGACGGAAAGCGGAGGCCCTTCCGGATATGATGCCGGTAAGAAGATCAAGGGCCGCAAGCGTCACATCACGGCAGCCGCCGACGGCTCGCCGATCGCTGTCCTGATTCATGAGGCGTCGATTCAGGATCGAGACGGTGCTCCGGGGGTGATCCTGCGGACGCTGGCGGCGCCGCCGCGGGTAACCAAGCTGCAGGCTGACGGCGGCTGTCAGGGGCCGAAATCAGCCTCGGCGCTGCTGGATCCCGGGCTGGGATCGCTGATTGAGATCGTGCGTAAGCCTAGTAGTACGTCATTGTTGAATTGACAGCTACAAGGAATGCAGTTTAATGTGAGCATCTTGGGCGGTGAACCGCTGTTTGACCGGGGCCGGGTCGGCGTTACGCGCTTTCCGCCATGCCGAAACCTCGCGGCAGGGCGTCTCCCGGTCCGGAATGCGCCGGGACAGACACTGACGGCTCAGCACGCTGATTTCGCTCTCGGCGATGTTCAGCCACAGCTGCCGTGTTTCGGCGTGCAGTGAACCTCGAAACGGTCGCAGATCCTGCCGGCCTGGTCCGGCGGGAAAGCGTGGTAAAGACTCCCTGGCTTATGCGTGTTAAGGTTGTCCATGGCTGGCACGATCTTTTTGCCGGGGAAGTGAACGTCGGCGATGTCCCTGAGGAATCCGGCGAAATCTTTCCTCGTCCGGCGGTCGGTGATCTTGACATGCCCTGGTCTGAAAGCGGCGCATGCACCATGAACAGATTCGCTGTCCCGTTGCGCTCGTATCCGCAGTCGAAGTGCGCCGGCCGGGAGCGGTCGGCAAAGCCGTGCGGATTTCCTTCGTCTGCTGCTTCGTCGCCTCGGCTGTGCACGCTGGAACCTCGTCCTCGCTGAACTTCCGCTGACAGACCTTAAGCACATCCTCCATCGAGTATGCGAAGTCGCCGCTGTTCTCCGCCGGAATGCGCCGGCACCGCGTAAGGTGCAGTTTCAAATTGTTTTTTTATGCCCGCCTGACCGTTTCCCGGGAAATGCCGTCGACGACATTCAACGCGACCAGCCGCTCGCCGAGCAGCGCCGGCGGATGTGAGGAACGCCCTTCGGGAGGCTCCGAACAGGCGATCATCGTCAGCTTCGCCTCGCCCTCGCCGTCAAGCTTCGGAGGAACGCTAGGGCTATCGCTTTTGAGATTCCCAGTTTTCCGGCAACATTCCGGCGGAGCTGATGAGCTTCAGCGCATAGCGGTGATACTGTCCGGCTTTCTTGAGTTTGCCGCGCATTGACTTGGTCTGCTTGTCCTCCGTGACCCGCGCCAGATTGAGAGACAGCCGCCGCATCACGGCCAGATTTTCGGGCCCGGGTCCGGTCCGGTTTCGCAGATGGTCTTCATTCATCGTGACATCCAAGATCCAGTGCAGACTGTTCGCTGCCGACCAGTGTTCCCGCACGCCCTTGAGAAAACGCTCCGGATCCCGCTTCCCGCTCATGATGAAATACCGGGTTTCGGCGCTGCGCTTTCCCTTGATTTCCCGGGTCGAAGAGACGGATCCGACAGCGGCGAGACCCGACTGTAGGTGCTTTTCCAGCCAGCCGACATCATGGCAGACCGCGGCCCGCCGGGTTTCGATCCGGCCGTGCCCCTTCTCCTTATGCATCTCGGAAAACTGAATGTTTTCAATGTTATCGGGGTTCTCCATATACCGTTTCACATCCTTGTGAAGATTGCCCTGATTGCCCTTCAAGGCGAGAATATACTCACCTCCGCCGTCCTTCACGGCCTCCGATATCGTCCGCTGCGCATGCATCGCGTCAGCCGTCACCGTCCGGCCCCGGATGTCGAGGAACTTCAGAAGCGCGGGGATCGCGGTGATCTCGTTCGACTTCCCGTCGACCGCGGTCTGCGCGAGAGCTGGACGCGTGTCAGAGGCGAAAGCGTGAACGAGATGCAGAGGATGCCGCTTCGAAGCGTCGGCGAATGACCGGCGCAGAGTCTTGCCGTCAACGGCGATGACGCCGTCCCCGTCTGCTGCTGTCAGACCCTCCGCCCAGCTCTGGGCAAGGCGCGAGAGAACGACGCCGAGCTCGACCGGATTCAGACTGTTGAACAGGTCGGAAAAGGCGTCGTGACTCGGCGTGCCGTGTTTCAGATCCATGAACTCAAGCAGGAATTTCTTCTTGATTTCAGCGAATTCGACTGTATCAGTGCATGTTTCGCCCCCTGATATGACAGTCAGAAGAGCGATCATGAGCATTTCGTGAAGGTCGTGCCGGATGGCGTTGCTGCACCGGGGATCGGTGATGCCGTTGAAAATATGAGATAAATCAGTCATCTGCTTGCCTCTGTTTGTATTATTGAGGCATTGATGGAACAAAATGAACTGATCAGCAAACAGAAACATTCAAAAGCGATAGCCCTAGGAGGAACGCGGTTCAACTGCGGCCTGCGCCTGAGGCCGCTGTACCCTCCTCGACGAAACGCCGGCGGAGCCGCTCGACCGTCGCCGTGCCGACCCCGACGGAATCAGCGGCGTCGGCATCGGCGCACACGCCGCTCTTCCGGTTCTCATCCGTGAGAAGAAGGACATGCGCCTGCCGCCGCCGCTCGGCCGAACCCCGGCCGGACGAGACGATCTCCGCCAGCTCGGCCCTTTCGTGATCTTCGAGCCGCACACGCTGTATTTTACGGCTGGCCTGTTCCTGTCAGTCCGTCATAGTTTCCCGCCTCTTGAATCGCTGTCGGCGCGAAACAGGTTTCAGCCGCCGGATTCCTGCTCAGAATCCGGCTGAAACGTCCGGCCGACAGCATTTGTCTTTGTTCAGACTGAAGCCGCTGCCATGATTTCAACGGAAAGTCAACAGCCGGGAATCAGGACGTCTGCCGAACACTGATCAGCATCCTTCCCGCTGTGTCGGACTACTAGTGCCATCAATTCTGCTGTGTTGGAACACTAGGAAACAAGCATCCATGTTCCGATTCAAGGGCGTTCCGGGAGGAAATTCAGCCCTTATTTCCTTTTTCATGCAGCTTTTGCACATTTTTTCCACAGAGCATCCGCCCGTTCAGGAGGCCGGCGCAGCCGCGGCGGGCCGTCGAATCGGCCGGTCCAGAGGGCAGCTCGGCCGTGCGGACGCGGACGGGGCGTGTTCTTCCCAGACGCGCCGTTCGCGCAGCAGCGTGTTCGCCAGGATGACCAGCTTACGCATGACGGCGACAAGGGCGACCTTATGACATTTCCCCCGCTCGGTGAGCCGGTCATATAATTCGAACATATCTTTATTGAACCGCATAGCCGCGGTAGCCGCCATGCAGAGCGCGCGCCTCGGACGGAAACGTCCGCCCTGAACGCGTCGGACGCCTTTCTTCGCGCCGCTGTCGCGGGCGAACAGGGCGGTTCCGGCGAGTGCCGCGGCCCAGTGGCTGTCGAGCTGCCCGAGTTCCGGGAGCCAGCCGAGCAGAGCGGCAGCCGTGACCGGTCCGATGCCGGGAACGGACATCAGGATGCGGTAAGCGCGGGCCTGATCGGGATCGCTCTTGATATGCTCCTCGATCCCGGCTTCGAGAGCCTCCCTCTGCCGCTCGACGGCTTCAGCGGCTTTGTCCATGGGCTTTTTCGCTGACGCGTCCTGGAAATCATTGCGGCACTGACGCATTGTCTTAATGATCTCAACCAGTTGCCCGCGGGCGGCTGTCAGATCATTGAGACGGTCAAGGGAACGGGAAAGCCGGGCCGGCCATGCTTGATTACGGTTCTTTCAACCGAAGAGTCACCGGCCCGACCCGACCTTGCGGGGACATTCGCCCCCGCTTCCCCTTGCCGGCTGCCGCCGGCAAGGGGACCCCGCGACAGGACAGCACGGCTGCGGATGAGCGGTGAAATGAAAGTTTGCTGCAGCCTCGCGCCGAGCAACCCCTGTGGATAACTCCTTATGGAATTATCCTTGGTTTGATTCATATGAGGAGTTAAGTGTGTATTGTTAACAGCTCCCGGGCCCGGGCGGCGCTGACGATTTTGCCGATGATCTCTTTGGCGAGCCGGGGATTTTCCTCAAACCATTCGGCAAGGCTCTCTCCGATCAGCGATTCAACCGCCGGGCGGACTTCCGATGACACCAGTTTTTCTTTGGTCTGCGACGAAAATTTGGGATCCTGAACTTTCACGGAAAGCACACAGGTCAAGCCTTCGCGGGCGTCGTCGCCGGTGAAGGAGATTTTTTCTTTCTTCATGACGCCGGAAGCGTTCGCGTAACTGTTGACAGTCCGGGTGAGCGCCGCCCGGAATCCGGCAAGATGCGCGCCGCCGTCGCGCTGGGGAATGTTGTTGGTGAACGGCAGAACGGTTTCGTGGAAACCGTTGTTCCACCAAAGCGCGGCTTCGAGGCTGACGCCGTCGCGTTCGCCGGACACATAGATCGGATCTGTCAGGACCGGCGTGCGTGACCGGTCCAGGTAGGCCACATATTCGCGCACCCCGCCCTCCGAGCGGAAGCGCGATTCAAGATGTTCCGGATTCCGCTCGTCGCACAGTGTTATCCGGAGTCCGGAATTCAGAAAAGACAGTTCCCGAAGCCGTTGTTCCAGCGATTTGAACGAATAATTCCGGTCCTTGAACGTATCGACCGATGCAAGATAAAGTAACCCGGGTTCCGGTGCGGTTCCCGGCTTCGCCGGCAGTTGAGACCGGCTGCGCCGTCTTGCCGTGTTCAAATCTTGCCCGGTGCTTTTTGCCGTCGCGCCAGATCTCGATCTCCAGCCAGTCTGAAAGAGCATTGACCACCGAAACTCCGACCCCGTGCAGTCCGCCCGAGACTTTGTAGCTGTTGGCATCGAACTTCCCGCCGGCATGGAGGTGCGTCATGATCACCTCTGCGGCCGACACGCCCTCTTCGGGGTGAACATCGACCGGAATGCCGCGGCCGTTATCCGAAACAGACACGCTTTCATCAGCGTGAATCGTGACCTTGATTTCGTCGGCGTGCCCGGCAAGCGCTTCGTCTATGCTGTTGTCGACAACCTCATAAACCATATGGTGCAGTCCCGACCCGTCATCGGTGTCACCGATATACATGCCCGGACGTTTCCGCACCGACTCAAGGCCGCGGAGCACGCGTATCGACTCCGCTTTGTATTCTGATCGCCCGCTCTGATTCTCTGTCAATTTCCCTGCCTTTTTGAATGGTGTCCTCTATAAGGAGAGCGGCGGGACTTCCAATTGCGGGGCGCAATTCAACCGTCCCTGTCAGCAGCGGCTTCTTCGGCGGGACATGACATGCGGGACATCAAACTGAGACGGGCGGCGCTGCGCGACCGTCCCAAAATCTACCGTTGGCTTGCCCGTTCCGATGCCACCGCTGAAATGATGGGGCCGCCGAAATTTCCCGATCATCCGGTGCCGGGTTTCGCTGAATTCTGCGCCGACTACGACGACGCGGCGTTCTCGGAAGACGGCTGTTTTCAGATTTTCATCATTTCCATAGATGGTCAAGAGGCGGGATCGGTCCAGTTCCGGGTGCAGGAACGGGGAGCGGAACTCGACATCTGGATCGCTGACCGGCGGCACTGGGGCGGCGGCATCGGGTCGGAAACGCTGCGGAGATTGGCGGCGATGCTGGAAAAAAGAGGGGATGTCGACACGCTTGTCATCCGCCCGTCAGCCCGCAACCGGCGGGCGGTCGCGGCTTACAAAAAGGCCGGTTTCGAAGAATACAGCCCGGACAAACACGCATTGCCCAGAATTTTCGTGGAAGAAGGTTTGGATTATCATGATGCGGTCGTGCTTGCCCGGCGGTTGCGCTGAGCATCAGCCGGTACGGGTTCGTGCCCGCGGTTGAACGGGCGGGGCATTCAGGATCAACAGTCTGTTCGGAGTGCGGGAACCCTGCCGGGAAACTTGGCCGGCGGAAAGACCTTGTCCGGCATTCAGGGGAACCCCGCAGACGGCTCCGGCTGCATCAACGGCACGCGCTACGTCCGCCAATCCATTGATTTCAGACTACCGAAGCGACTTTCCCGTCCGCCGGAGCGCCGCCTTTAAGGAAAGCAGGTTACCCGCCGCCGCGGGCCGGGTCCGGGTATGGATGCCTTGCCGCGGAAGGACGGCTGGATCCGTTATCGTGCGGCGTCGGCCGACACGGCTCTGCAGGCATTCAATTGATCACTCTGCTGATCTTACCCATGGTGCCGCTCACCGCTCAAAACGCAGCCCGACTGACGACAAGCTCCGATTTGCGAAAAGCTCATTGTTAATTTGGATAATTGCTATTGATCCGCTCGCTTGTCGAGAGCAGAGATGTGTAGGCGGGGCGCAGAATGTTTCGTTCAGCTTGTTCTTTGAGTATTTTTTCCATTAGATCTTTGCTGTCTTGGGGCGTTTTTTGGTTCTCTTGCGGGTTTTGGTTCTCTTGTGGATCTGGGTTCATCGCTTTCATCCGGTTTCTCTGGAGCTGATTTTTGAGAGTACAGCTCAGTAAGGTTTTCGATCCTTATACTTAAGGAAGGCGCAGGTATACGACATATGTCCCCTCATATGAATCAAACCAAGGATAATTCCATAAGGAGTTGTCCACAGGGGTTGTGCGGCTAACCAATGCCAGCTGTAGAGCCGCCCGTCAGTCCGATGCACCGACTTCCGCGAACAACGCGGCATTTCCGCCGGCAGCTGTGATGTCGATGCAAAGGTGCCGTTCAAGAAGGCATCGGCCTCCGAAATCATCCGTGGTCAGCAATGGAATGATCGGACCTGTCCGCGCCGCAAGCGCCCGCCTTGCCTGTGACAAATCTTCCGCATCGCTCCACAGCGCGACAGCGCCGATGTGCCTCAGCTCAGTCAGCGTGGCCCGCGGCAGAAAACCGGCGCAGGCGTTCGGCCCTGAAACGCCTTGGGCCACGCGGACAGCGGCACAGCCGGCTGTTTCCGCGATTTCCGCTTGGCGGGACGCATCCGCGGCTGTGGGACCCAGACACAAAACCGTTCCCCTCGGCCAGTAAGTCAACCGGTTCGACTCGCCGGTCGGGCCCGGCATAGCGGCGCTGCGCACCGGCGCGGTCTGCGGGCGCGAAGCCGCCGCCAGCAGGCTCTGCACGATTCCGACATCCGCCGGTTCCCGATCGGGAACGGCGTGCCGCAGCGCCGGGCCGCGGGTAAAGCCCTTGACATAGTCAGGACCTCCTGCCTTCGGGCCCGTGCCGGAAAGCCCTTCGCCCCCGAATGGCTGAGACCCGACAACCGCGCCGATCTGATTGCGGTTGACATAGATGTTTCCGACCTTCAGCCGGCGCGCAACTGACCGGGCCCGCTCATCTATCCGGGAATGCAGGCCGAATGTCAGACCGTAACCGCAGTCATTGACCTTCTCGACAATTTTATCGAATTCATGGGGTTCAAACATCGCGATGTGCAGCACCGGACCGAAGACTTCGCTTTCAAGATCTTCAATTCCGTTCACTTTGAGCGCCGCCGGGCCCACGAAACAGCCCGTCTTCGGAACTTCGAGCTGTTTAAGGAGCCTTCCCTGCCGTCTGGCGGTTTCAATGTATGCTGAAATCTCCCGCTGAGCGGCGGAACTGATAACCGGCCCGATGTCCGTGGAAACTTCCCAAGGATCGCCGATGCGCATTTCATCCATGGCCCCGAAAAGCATCTTCAGCATTTGATCGGCGATCTCTGACTGCAGATACAGAATGCGAAGAGCCGAACAGCGTTGTCCCGCGGACAGGAAAGCCGAATTCAGAACATCGCGGGTCACCTGTTCGGGCAGGGCGGTGCTGTCGACGATCATGGCGTTGAGACCGCCGGTTTCCGCAATGAGTCTTGAAGAAGGATCCTGGCCTTCAGCCATTCTCTTTGCGATCAGCGCGGCAGTCTCTGTTGATCCGGTGAAAGCCACGCCCGAAATCCGGCTGTCGGAAACCAGCGCATTTCCCACGACGGAGCCGGGGCCGGGAACGAGCTGAAGCACATCACGCGGCACACCCGCTTCGTGCATAAGGTCGACCGCGAGCCGCGCGATCAGAACCGTCTGCGCGGCCGGCTTCGCAATCACGCCGTTGCCCGCCGCCAGCGCGCCCGCCGCCTGTCCGGTGAAAATCGCCAGAGGAAAATTCCACGGCGAGATGCAGGCCACGATTCCCAGCGGACCGTTCTCACCGAGTTTGACCGATTCAGCGGAATAGTAGCGCAGAAAATCCACCGCTTCGCGCAGCTCGGCCACGGCATCTTTAAGTGTTTTCCCGGCCTCCCTGCAGAGCAGAGCGAAAATTTCCCCGGCGCGGGATTCAAAGAGATCAGACGCGCGCGTCAGTACCCGCGCTCTTTCGGAAGGCACCGAATCCGACCAGTCGGCGGCCCGGTCGAGCGCGGAAGCGACGTCTTCAACGCCAGCGACCTCTGACGAGCCGATGATTTCGTTTTGATCCGAAGGGCTCCGCACGGCAACGGCCCCTTGACCAGCGGCATCCCACCGCGCGTTCCGGAACAGCGACCGGATCGTCCTGACCGCATTCAGCGTGACCGGGTTGTGAAGGTCCCATCCTTGCGAGTTTTTCCGTTCCGGCCCGAAGAGGAATTCCGGTTCCGCGATCAGCCGGACATTGGATTCGCGCGCCCGCTCCAGTTTTTCAAAAGGGTCTTCGGCGATTTCAGACGGCGCCAGTCTCCGGTTGGCGACCTGATTCACGAAGGAAGCGTTGGCTCCGTTTTCCAGCATGCGCCGGGCAAGGTAGGGAAGCAGTTCACGGTGTTCGCCGACCGGAGCGTATATCCGGCATCTCACATTCTCCCTTTCCATGATATGTTTATGCAGTTCGTCTCCCATGCCGTGAATCCGCTGAAACTCGAAACCGCGCTCGCCGCCGGCGAGTTCCAGAATGGCAGACACGGTATGCGCGTTGTGGCCCGCGAACTGCGGATAGATGCGGTCCGTCATGCCAAGCAGTTTTTTCGCGCAGCAAATATACGCGGCATCGGTCGCCGATTTCCTGGTGTAAACGGGAAATGTCCCGATTCCTTCGACTTGGGACCGTTTGATCTCCGTGTCCCAGTAGGCGCCTTTTACGAGCCGGATCATTATTTTCCGGTCCAGTTCTCCGGCCAACCGGTAGAGCCAGTCAATGACCGCCGGCGCCGCCTTGCCGTATGCCTGCACCACGATTCCGAATCCGTCCCATCCGGCAAGACCCGGATCCGCCAGCGCCTTTCCGATGACTTCCAGCGACAATTCGAGCCGGTCCGCCTCTTCGGCGTCAATGTTCAGGCCCATATTCGCCGCTTTCGCCATGCGGGCGAGCACCGACACGCGCTGCGTCAGTTCGTTAAGCACCCGGCCGCGCTGCGTCAGTTCGTAACGCGGATGCAAGGCCGAAAGCTTGATGGACACGCCGCGGTTGTCCCGGAAATCCGGCGCGGCGCAGAAGGGCCGGAGAGCAGTGATCGCCTGCTTATAGGCGTTGAAGAAAAACTCTGCGTCTTCCTTGGTCAGAGCAGCTTCTCCCAGCATATCGTAAGAATAGGAATAACCTTTTTCTTCCGCAGCCGGCGATCGTGCAATCGCCCGTTCAATGGTTGACCCGAGAACGAACCGGTCAGCGAGATGCCTCGTCGCTGTCCGGAACGCCGCGCGGACAACAGGCCTGCATGACCGTTCGACAACTTTCCGCGCTGCCGCGCCCGCGCCCCTGCCGTGCGACCCCTTGAGGCAAAAGGCGGTGAATTCAAGTGCGAGCGTAATCGCATTGACAATCGATGAGTCGGAATTTCCGCGATGCCGACGCCAATCCGCAGGGACGAGTTTGTCGGCGATCAGCGCATCCGTCGTCAACCTGTCGGGAATCCGCATCAGTGATTCAGAAAGACGGAACAGCGCGACTCCCTCATCTGACCCGAGTCCGTACTCGCCCAGCAGCGCGTCAAATATGCTGACCCGCCCGGTGTTCCGAATATCGCTGACCAGCCGCTCCGCTCTTCGCGAAGCGGCGCAGCGAACACGGCCTTCGATGCGCTGCTCACGCATCAATGCATCCAATATCTGAAACTCGTCCGAGATTCTGGCCTGATTGATATGTTCATCCAATGTTTTTGTATCAGCGCCGGCCATTATGTCTCCTTCGGAACCGCGGCGAATTTCTCCGCGGCCGCGAATCGAACCCGCTGTTTTTCCGCAGGAACGTTCAATTCAAACACTCGCCTTTCATGCACAGCCTGCCCGTGCCACTGCAAGCCCAGAGACAGAGTCCGTCAGGACTGTCAGCGGAGAATATCCGCACTGTCTCGCCGGCAAAGGCAGGCGCCGTCGCACGGTAATTCAATCGCTTGAAATCTCCGCCGGCCTTTGACGCGGCCTGAGCGAGAAAAGTCGCGAGCAACGGTCCCTGCACCACGATCCCGGGATATCCGGCGACATTTCGGCAGTAATCGGCATCGTAGTGGATTCGGTGGCTGTTAAAGGTCAAAGCCGAATACCGGAACAGCATCACTTCATCAAAAACAATTTCCAGTTCACACCTCGTTTCCGACGGCGGATTTCCATCCGGCCTAGGCACCGGCCCGCGCTGAGCGTTCCGGTAAACAAGCTGTCGTCGCTCGACCAACGCGACTCCGTTCTGCAAGATTTCATGGCGGATGGTGACAAATTTCAGCGGCCCGGCTCTGCCGTGTTTTTCTTCCACCTTCTCAATTGTCGAAAGCCGTTCGGCAGGGCTGCCGACAATCAGCGGTTTCTTCGGATCCAAGCTTCCTGCGGCCCACATCCGCTGGTCCATTCCAAAATCGGGGATAAAGCCGCCCGGCTTGAGATGTCCGTCTTCTCCGAGCTCTTCCGGCCGCGCAGCATCCCAAAAGTAGATCAGATGCCAAAACCGGGGCAACTGACCGCCGATCTCCGGAACCGGCCCCTCGCAATTCAAAACAGCATGAAGCGCCGCTGCGCGGGCCGGATCTATGGCGTCGGTGCGTGTGACAGTTCTGTTCAGAAATGAACCCATGCCGCCTCAGCGCGAAGAACCGGCAATTGCGCAATGCCGGCAAACCGTCGTTCAAGTCCCGGGACGCTGCTCATGCGCTTTATCTCAGCTCAAGTCAATGCCACCCCGCGGCGCGGCCGGTCGAATCCCATCGCTGGCGCCCGCAAATGCGGTTCCCGGCCGCTGCTGCTGACAGGCCGGCAAGGGAAGCCCCGTCGTCAAATTCCGGTGCGCTTGATTCTTGACGCATGCCTTCAACAAAGGGGCGTCGTCGGGCGACTGCGGCGGCCGAAGCGAAAGAGGTCAGACAGCGGGGAATGTCCCGTTCGATTTCGAACCCGCACGAATGGCACTGCCTGCCGAGTGTTTGCGCGGCGTTCTCGAACCGGCCGGGCCGATCCCTTTCATGATGTCAAATGTGTTCCTGCTTGAGAATAGGCTTCTGCCCGCAGGCTTTGATGCTGCGGAAGCCACTCTCAGCCTCTGAAATGCCGGCTGTCGAAAGGCTGTCCCGGCATCATCCGTTTGCCAAGCCAGTTCAAGGATCCGCCTCACGGCGGCATGATGTTGCGGAAACAGCCGGTCGGTGATGTCAGGCTATGTGAATCCGGCAGCGTCAGCCGGGAATGTCAGTGGTGAAGACGCGGCGGACAATCTTGCAGAGCGACTCGGTTCCGTCAACGATTAAGGCAGGCAGCATCCCTATGGAACACGTCCGCCTTGATCAGATCATTTGGCAGTGCCCGCGAGGTCGCGCCGTTCTCCGTCGCGCCCGCTGTGACGACTGGAAGACACTGATCAGTTCCGCCGGATTCTTGCCGGAAAAGGGAATATCTCAAAAGCGGCGGCCCTGCCCTCGAACCCCAACGAAGACAACTCCACACCGGTGCTCGCGGCAGGATTCATCTGGACAGCGTCAATGGCCAATAAATCATTCCCCGAAAGTCTCCCGCTGTATGGAAATTTCCTGCTTCACACTTTAACATCGCATACAGCAGTCGGTCGAACACAACGGGAAGATTCGATGACCGGCTGGTACGGTGCGCCCGTTTGGGAAAAGTCCTCAGCGCGTGTCGCTGTTCAGGCAGCAGATCAGTCGCCGTCGGAGCTTTGTTCACAAGTTTTAAAGTGATTTCCGGGCTGGCTTGGGCGCAGGTCACATGTGTCGTCGAGGTTTCAGCGCGCACTCCTTCCGACCGGGTATCTGGAAAACCTGTAAACGTAAAAACCATGAGAAGCCGGTTCTCGCAACCGCAGCAATCAGGCTCATTGACCGCGGAGCAGCAGAGGGAAACCGCAACCTTTTCTTGAGCGAAGCTTTCCTTGGCGAATCCTGCCTGGATCTGTTAAGCTGAGGAGCATTCGACCGTGTTAAGGAACTGGGAGGCGAAGGATTGGGTAATCCAAGCTTTAGTCATGATCTGACTGCCGATGCCGAAAAATTCAACGCGCCCAGACATTTCGGCAGGAACTTGGAAACTTCTGCGCACAACGACGATTCCGAGATTTTGCCGCTAAGCGAACCAATGCTTCGCCGTGCCACTGCACGGCAGAACAAGGCGTAAGAGCTTGTTCCATAATGCTGCATGCAGTATGTGATTTCGCTTAAATCACGTTTATGTATACTATATGTAGTATACAAAATCGACTTTAGGAACAAACTCTAAGGGAAGTGCCAGTTCAAGAGAAGGTCTCCGTCAACGATATTCAGGATCTCCTTGTAGAACGGCAGCAGGACGATTTCACATTGGAATGCGGGACTCATCTATTTCCGGATCTGCCAGAGAATGAAAGCGAGCCGGTCTTCGACGCCGTTGTTGGATGTTGCGTCGTGATTTCTCAAACCTGCGACATCGCCCCGGGAGGCTGACATTTTGCCCAGCGTCACAATTCGTCCGCTGGTTAAAGTCAATGTTCAAAGAAGATCAGACACAGAAAAGGGAAGTGTAAATAAACACTTGCCGGTTACGTGGGAACGCCGGCGAGGACAAAGTGGCGAAATACACAATGTCGAATTCGCCAAGTCGCTTGAACGGTTCATTGGGCGTTCCGCGTTTCCAGATGCTTTCAATGAATCGCTTCAATCTTTTCGAAAGGCGATCTACTCGAAATACGAAAAGAACGCGGATTTGGAACCGTCCTGCGTTCCGTTCGCGAGCTTCGCGTATTTCCCCGCACAAGCTGAAACAACGACGATGCTGTGCCGGTAACCTTCTTTGTCATTTTGGAGCGTGGCGCAGATCGAGAAATCCAAGATAAGAATGCGATTCAGAAGGCGATCTCTGACAGATCAATTTGAATCTGATTGAAGGAGGAATTCTCTCTATACGAATGTGGTCTTGGCCTCGCAACGCTCTCAGGTATGACAGCTGCCGACTGCCTTAACTCTTACCGGTTGGATTTGAACACTCTATCGTACGCACAGCGGTTTCAGGATTGAAAGCAGAATATTCCTGAACGGGCGGGCAGACAGCGGCATGGTCTCTGCGAGAACTGTTGCCGGACCGAACAAACCATGCGACAAAGCGTCCGGGAAAGCAGTCCAGACGCTGAAAATGAGGAACTTGCATGAGAAAACATCGAATTGGCCGGACCGGTCTCGAAGTCACAGAGATTTGCTTCGGCACTTCGGCATTGGGAGACATGCCGGAAACCTACGGTTACGGCGTGGACGAGAAACGGGCGCTTGAAACCATCTCCGCCATCTTCGACTGCCCGGAAGTGAATTTTCTTGATACGTCCCGGATCTACGGTTTTGGCCGCAGCGAGGAGCGTATAGGGAAGGCGATACATGACCGCGGCGGACTTCCAGAAGGATTCGTCGTCGCGACCAAACTGGACCGGGATACGCAGACGGGCAGGTTCAATGCCGACCGGGCGCGGCAGTCCTTGGAGGAAAGCCTCGCGGCATTGGGAATCGACAGAGTGCAGATCCTGCACCTTCACGACCCCGAGTACGCCCGGGATCTCAGTGAGATCACCCGGACGGGCGGGGCATTGGACGAAATGTTCCGGATCAAGGAAGAAGGACTGACCGATGCGGTCGGGCTTGCGATGGGCCGGATCGACATGATGTTCCCGCTTCTCCGGAACTATCCGTTTGACGTCTTGATAAACCACAACCGGTTCACGCTTCTGAACCAGACGGCCAGCGAAATGTATGATTTCGCGCACGATGCCGGAATTGCCGTTTTCAATGCTGCGCCCTTTGCCGGCGGCGTATTCGCCAAAGGCAGCGCTGAAATGCCGCTGATCACATACCAGAAAGCAGACGAAGCGGACTTGGAACCCGTGCGCCGCATAGAAGCCGTCTGTGCCGAACATGATGTTTCGCCTGCCGCCGCAGCGCTCCAATTCTCAATGAGAGATCCGAGGGTCACCTCAACAATTGTCGGGGTGTCCAAGCCCGAAAGGGTCAGCCAGACGATTCATTATGCGACCGAGACAGTGCCCGACGGCCTTTGGAATGAACTGGCATGCCTGCCGTTATCAAAAGAGGACCCGGAAGAGCGCCGGGACATGCAGCCTTACGCGAAGTGGCAACCATCGTGATTGACCGGCTGTTCAAACGAACAGTCGGCTTCTCAGCTGCCATTCAATTGATGCCGCGCTCGGGATTGCGATGCAGACGCCCCTGGTTAAAGATTTCGCCGGACTCCTCAAGGACATCGCCGGCGTTCGCTTCCCCGGCATAAACACCGTGCCGGCCGCAGCCGGCCTCAATGCGCATGATCCGTGCAAGCGTTTCGAGGTTGACATGCGCCGAAGCGCCGCAGTCGGCGGAACATGGCCGACACCGGAATCAGCCCGCTGAGCAGTCGGCGCCTGTCCCGGCGCATTCCGGGCCGGGAGACGCGCTGCCGCACGATGCCGGCGCAGCGGAAACCGCGCGATGCCGGTCTGGGATTTTCATAGGGCTATCGCTTTTGAATTTTTCTGCTTTCCAATCATCTCGCCGATCAAACTCCGAAATGCATCGCTTCATTTGCAGACCGCGATTGAAGCGGATCTACATGTTGTATGCGGGTCAAGCGGGTGCGATACTCTCTCATATGAATCAAACCAAGGATAATTCCATAAGGAGTTGTCCACAGGGGTTGCTCGGCGCGAGGCTGCAGCAAACTTTTGTTTCACCGCTCATCCGCTGTCGTGCTATCCTGTCGCTGAATCCCCTTGCCGGCTGCTGCCGGCAAGGGGAAGCGGGGATGAACATCTCCGCCAGGCCGGGTCAGGCCGATCATCCCTTGGTTCATGGAACCGTAGCATAGCATGGCCGGCCCGGCCTGTTCAGTTCCTGCGTCCTGAATGGATGCCTGGATCAAGATCCGTATCATCTGTGAGAATAGGAGCATAGGAACATGACGAAAATATGCGCAGGCTTGGACATCAGCAAGGACACGATCGATGTGCACGCCGCCGGCGTCGACCGCAGGTTCAAAAACGACCGTCCGGGCTTCCGCGCGATCGACGGGTTTCTGAGAAAACACGGGGTGCGCCTTCGCGGGTCGCTGTCGAAGCGACCGGACGGCTGCACCGGGCGGTTCATCAGTCGCTGCACGACAGAGGTTACGAAGTCTGCGTCGTCAACCCCCGCTGGGCCCGGCGCTTCGCCGAAGCGACCGGCCGGCTGGCGAAGACCGACAAGGCGGATGCGAGGATGCTCGCCGCCTTCGCGGCGGCCTTCGCCGATCTCCCGGCGACCGAGCCGAAATCCGCGTTCCTTGACCGCCTCAATGACCTCATGGTCGCCCGCGGGCAACTGGTTGAGAATGTTACAAAACTGCGCCAGTGCCGCAATGATCTGCAGGACGCGTCAGCGAAAAAGCGCATGGACAAAGCTGTCAAAGCCGCCGAGCGGCAGAGGGAAGCTCTCGAAGCTGAGATCGAGGAGCATATCAAGAGCGATCCCGATCAGGCCCGCGCTTACCGCATCCTGATGTCCGTTCCCGGCATCGGACCGGTCACGGCCGCCGCTCTGCTCTGCTGGCTTCCGGAACTCGGGCAGATCGACAGCCGGCAGGCCGCGGCCCTCGCAGGGACCGCCCCGTTCGCCCGCGACAGCGGGGCGAAAAAAGGCGCCCGGCGCATCCGCGGCGGACGGTCCCGCCCGAGGCGCGCGCTGTTCATGGCGGCTTTGACGGCTGTGCGGTTCAATAAAGATATGTCCGAATTCTACAGCCGGCTCACCGGGCGGGGGAAATGTCATAAGGTCGCCCTTACAGCCGTCATGCGCAAACTGGCGGTCCTGGTCAACAAGCTGCTGCGTGAACGGCGCGGCTGGGAAAAACACGCCCCGTCCGCGTCCGGACGGCCGAGCTGCGCTCCGGACCTGCCGATTCGGCGGCCCGCGGTTGCCGCGCCGGCCTCCTGAACGGGCGGACGCTCTGTGGAGAAAATGTGCGAAAGCTGTGGAAAAAAGGAAATAAGGGCTGAATTTCTTCTTGAAACGCCCTTGAACTGAAACATGGATGCTATGTCGAAAACGGAGGGAATCGCATGCCGTCGGGCTTTAACTGCTTGACCCGGTTTGACCGTTGCCGGCTTCAGGCGCTGAAGAAAAGCGGTTTCCCGCAAAGAGGCATCGCGGCGGAGACCGGCTGTTCGCAGTCGACGGCAGTCCGCGGACTCGCCCGCGACACCGGGCTGCGGGGCTGCCGCTGCCACCAGGCGCAGCGGCTGGCCGAAACCCGGCGGCGGGAGGCCTCGTCGGTTCCCCGCAAGATGACGCCGGCGGGCTGGCGGTCATCGAGAAACATCTGATGTCCGGACAGGCCCGCAGCAGATTTCGGGCCGCTCAGCGAGGACGGGTGCCATGACGGTGAGTCCGACTTGGATTTACCGTTACATCGATGCGGACCGGGCGGCGGGGGGAAGCCTGTTCCGCTGCCTCCGCCGCCGGGGGCGGAAGCGCAACCGCCGAGGCCGGGACGGCTCCGGGCGGGGCGTGATTCCGGGCTGGAGGGACATATCCGAGCGGCCCGCTGTCGTTGAGGAGAAGACCCGGGCGGGAGACCGGTAAGCGGACACGATCATCGGCGTCCGGCGCCGTGGAGCCCTGGTTCCGCTTGTCGACCGGGCGACGAAGTTGACTTTGCTTCAACAGGTTGAGAGAAGGACGTCGTCCTCAGCCGGGGCCGCGGTCATCGAGTGTCTTCAGCCTGTGTCCGACATGACTCACACGATCACGGCTGATGACGGCAAGGAATTCGCGGAGCGCACGGAGGTCTCGCGGGCTCTCGGCGCGGACTTTCACTTCGCCCGCCCGTACCGTTCATGCGACCGGGGTTTGAACGAGCATACGAACGGCCTGGCAAGAGAACAGCTTCCCAAGTCGACGGACTTCCGGGCGATAGATCCCGCCGAGGTCCGGAAGGTGCGGGACGCGCTTGATAACCGCCCCCGCCGCTGCCTAAGCTGCCGGACCCCGGCGGAGGCTTTCCGTGAGGCTGCGGATGCGGCCGCGGGCGGATGAAGCCTTGACGCCCCTGCCCGCTGAAACCGCCTGCGAACCGCTTGGAAGAAGCGGAACTGAACTTTCCGGCTGCCGGTCAACCCCGGCCAGCGGCTGGATCACGACGGATTCCCGCCGCTCTCATGACCCCCGGCCTCCGGAAACGCATTTGCGGGGCACCCGCGGCATCTGCTGCAGCTTGATTCTAACAGAGAGCCGCCGGCTGAACCCGGTGATGCATTTCATAGTTGTACGGGCGTCTCATTTTGTTCCATCAATGCCTCAATAATACAAACAGAGGCAGGCAGACAGCTGATTTATCTCATGTTTTCAACGGCACCACCTATACCCGGCGCAGCAACGCCATTCGGCACGATCTTCACGAAATGCTCATGATCGCTCTTCTGACCGTCATGTCGGGAGGCGAAACATGCACTGACATAGTCGAATACGGCAAAATCAAGAGGAAATTCCTGCTTGAGTTCATGGAACTGAAGCACGGCACGCCGATCTGCGACGCCTTTTCCGACTTGTTCAACAACATTAATCCTCTCGAGCCCGGCATCGTTCCCGCGCGTCTTTCCCGCGGCTGGGCGGAGGGTCCGGCGGCGGAATACAGGGACGGCATCATCGCCGTCGACGGCAAGACCCTGCGCCGGCAATTCGCCGCCGCTTCGAAGCGGCAGCCTCCCGCGCGCGCTTTCGCCTCCGAGACGCGTCTGGCTCCCGCGCAGACCGCGGTCGACGGGAAGTCGAATGAGATCACGGTGATCCCCGCGCTACTGAAGCTTCTCGACATCCGGGGGACGGACGGCGGCGGCGGGTATATTCTCGCTTTGAAGGGCAATCCGCCCCAAGGATGTGAAACGGTATATGGAGGACCCTGACAACATTGAAAACATTCAGTTTTCCGAGACGCATAAGGAGAGGGGGGCACGGCCGGATCGAAACCCGGCGGGCCGCGGTCCACCATGATGTCGGCCAGCTCTCAATCCAGTGCGGGTCACTGAGGACAAGCAGGCTGATTCAATGCGAGGCAGACTCAAGAAAGCCGGACAGTATCACCGCTATGCGCTGAAGCTCATCAACTCGGCCGGACTGCTGCCGGAAAACCGGGAATCTCAAAAGCGGTAGCCCTAGCCGGTACGCGGATGTATTGGACTGACAGAGGATTTCCGTGACCGTCCGGGACAGTTTGGAAAAATCCCGCCCCGGCAAAGCGGCCGGAGCGGGACCGCCCTGTCAGGTCAGAAGCGGAAGCCGAGCGTCAGCCCGCCGCCGAAGTCGGAGTTGCCGCCGCCGGCGGTCGCGTAGTACGCTTCCCCGGACAGCATCGTCCCGCCGTCACGCCGAGGCGGCCCTTGAGGCTCTTGCCCGAACTGTAAACCTTGCCGCTGCCGGCGACGCCCTCCAAGTCGCTGAACCCGTCGATATCAACGGACGAAAAGACGAGGCCGCCGCGCGGCGTCAGCGTCATTCTCTCCAGCTCCGTCCGCGTGCCGGCCTCCACGCCGAGCGCGAGACCCGAACCGGAGACATCGGACTTGGACAGGTTGCCGCTGCCGGGCATGTCGTCGGACGACACGAGCTCGATGCCGCTGAAACCGGAATACGAGAACCAGCCCCTGAAATACACGGCGTCCGCGCTGCCGTAGGTCACCGACACCCCGACGCCCGTGCCCGACGCCTTCACCGTGCCGCCGTGCTTCACCGTCGCCTTGCCCCGCCGGTGATGCGCGCTCACTCCGACCGTCAGATCTTCCCCGGCGGGGAAATCAAACCCGGACGCGACGCCCCAGCGCGTGAAGTCCCAGGCCAGCGCCCGCCCGGCCATGCCCTCGGAAGTCGTCGAAGCCGCCGCCTGCCGCTCGCCTTCGCCGCCGTCGAACGATGCCCAGACATCGCCGCCCGCGGCCGCGCCGCGGGGCGCGGGCGCGTTCAGATCCAGAAGCACCGACGGCAGAGCCTCGTAAACGCGCGCCCGGGCGTGGTACTGCCTCTCCTCCGCACCGGTCGGCTTGAACTCATAAACCTTCGAACCGTCCTCCATGACCTCTTCCAGAACCGACGTCCGCACGGAGCGGTAGACGCCCTTCGTTTCGCCGGCCGACTTCAACGCCCGCCCCGCCGTCAGAGCCGTCTCCGCGGCGTTGCGGATCTCGCCGTCGACCGTGCCGGTGAAACCGTCGCCGTCCATCACCAGGATGACCGTCATGTCGCCCTCCGCGTTCGCCTTGACCGCGACGCCGGAAGACGCGCTCACATGCGCCCGCGGACCGATCACCACCGTGCCGCCCTTGACCATGTGCACGCCGGCGTATTTTTTGCCGTCGGCATCCTTATCGCCGCCCATGACCTTGCCGTGAACCTCGACCGTCTGCGCACGCATCCCGCCGTCCAGCTCGCCGCTGTCGACATAAATGCCGTCCCAGTTCGACATCACCGACGCGCCGTGATCCACCGTGACCGTGATCTTGCCGCCGGCATGCTCCACGGTCTCGCCGGTCCCGCCAGAACTGTAGCGCCGCACCGCGGCGTAGATGCCGTCCTTCCCGGCCTTGATAGTGCCGCCCTTCACATGTACCGTGACCGGAGTCTTCCGCGTCGTCGCGTCGGCGTGGTTCCGCGGCCAGGCGAGGATGCCGAAGGCGGCCGGCGCCGAAATGTCGCCGGAAGATTCGATCATGATGCCGCGGTCGCCGTCCGCATCGGGCACTTCGTAGAGGACCCTGAGGCCGGCATCGCTGCCGCCGCTGCCCAACACGACGATCTTGCCGCCGGCGTTATGCTTGAGCACGACCCTGCCGGCGCTCTGAGGCTCGACATTGATGCCGGCTCTGACCGCATTGACGCTGCCGTCGTTGACAACCGTCACGTCGCCCTTTCCGATCTGTTGCACAAAGATTCCATCTCGGCGCGAGTAAATCTTGCCGGCGCTGGTTATATTGACGGCTCCGGCGGCGGCAGATTTCACGTCGGTGAAGATGCCGTACTCGCCGATCGGCGAGTCTTCCGTGCCGATCTTCGCGGCGGCGGCGACGGTTATGGTGATGTCGCTCTTGCCGCTTGGGGCCACGACGATGCCCTTGGCGTTGGCGGACGGGCTCTTTATGACACCGCCCGTCATCTCGATCCTGACCGGAATGTCCGATCCGGTCTTCGCGCCGAACGAATAGCCGTAGATGCCGTAGGAGCCGTGACTCTGGTTGCGGGCAGACGAAAGGTCGATCTCGGCGGCCGAGACGATGTGGATGCCCTTGACCTTCGTATTCGCCTTGCCCTCGTGATTCACAGAGATGCCTTGACTGTCCGGTCCCGTGGCGACGATCCTGCCGGCTTTGTGCTCCACCTTCACCAAACCGGCGCCGTAATGCCAGACATTGATGCCCCTATTCACTGCGCGGATCGTCCCGCTGTTAATGATCATGAGGTCGTTGTCGCCGTCGTTTTCCGCGTCGACGAAGACGCCGTTCCTGGGGGCGGGTTTGGCTGCCGTGCCGACCTCAGCACCGGCCTCGACGGTCAGCGTCAGGCCGGACGTCAGGTCTTCGCACTTGATGACGGACGAGGCCGTGGTGGGTGTGTAGGTGTCGCCGAAGGTCCAGTGTTCGAAGTGTCCGACGGGATGCCTGCTCCCCCGTTGACGGCGCATACCGGTGTCACCTGCGCTGTCGCCGACGGCCCCGCCGAAAGCGCCGTCAGAGCGACGAGAACCGCAGCGGCCGACGCAAACGCGCGGCGGTCACGAGCCCCCCCCCCCGGGACATAAACATTGTTTCGTTTGTCATAGTTTCGACTCCTTGATCTATAGTGCGCGGACGCAGGATGCGGGAAGCCGCAGCGCCGTTTCCGGGAATATACAAGTCTTTGCATCCACCGGCAACCGGCGGTGTGAAACTGCACTCACGGGAATGTATGTCATAGCCCCGCACCTCATCGCCCCGTACAGCTTCTCCGCGCGCTGCGCAAAACCGGCGGATGCCGCTGCGGCACGGCAATGCGGCGGCGCCCCTTGCGCCGATGCCTGAGCGTCTCCGGCCGTGCGCCGCCGGGACCGCGGCTTTTGAAATTTCCCGTTTTCCGGCGGAAGTCCGGCGGAACCGATGAGCCTCAGGACGCAGCGGCGATGCTGTGCGGCTCTTCCGAGTTCGCCGCGCAGCGGTTCAGCCTGCCTGTCCTTAAAAACGCGCGCGACCCGCACCGCATTGCGGCCGGATTCCCCGGCACGGCTCCGGTCCGGTCGCGCAGATGATCTTCGTTCATTGTGACATCAGGGAGCCCGCGCAGGGTCCTGCCGTCTGCAGCGGCGACATCGTCCCGATATCACGCCGCCGCATCAGGTCAGACCTGCCCGCGTCTCCGCCGGCGGTTCCGCTTCCGCCCACGCCGGCGGAGACGGCGGAACAAGCTTCCCCCCGCAGCCCGGTGTCGCGGGCGGGTCCGCGGACTGCCGTCGACTGCGGGCAGCCGATCTCCGCCGAGATGGCTCTCTGCGGGAAACCGCTTTTCTTCAGCGCCTGAGGCTGACAACGGTCAAATCAGGTCAATCAGCTAAAGCCCGACTGCATGCGTTCCCTCCTTTTTCAACATAGAGTATCGTACCCGCTTGATCCGCGTATGACATGCAGATCCGCCTCAATCGCGGTCTGCAAATGAAGCGATGCATTTCGGAGTTCAATTGGCGTCCCGTTTACAGAATCGACCTTGGCATTGACCGGTCAAAAGATCGGTTCCTGCAAGCCTTTTCCGAACTCAAGACTGGCATCGGCAAGGTGCAGGCGTCCGTGGAAGCGCTTAACAAATCGAAATCGGCCGCTGCCGGCATAGTCGGTCTAGCCGTGGTTGCCGCGCCTGTGATCGTCTTGCTGATGGTGCATATCTGGTCAGGCGGATGATGCGGATTGCTAATTTGCCGGCAGCCGCTGCGCTTGCGATGATACTTGCTCTGTCCGCCGGGCCGGCAAGAGCGGATGATTCTGGCGTGGAATACCTGCCTCCTTGATCTGCGCAGGAAGACGGGCAATGAGATCGCGTAGCAGTGGGAACTTAAACCAAAAAAGATTTTGCGCTGGGCTGGCTTTCACACGATTGAGCAAGCCAGCAAACGCTGTAAAGCTGCTCAGACTGAACGCGGACACCGTAAGCCGGGGCGAGAGTGAAGCTGAAACGCCGTGGGAAGTCTGCTGTGCGCGGATAGCGGCGGTCGGCCAGGTTCCGTGCGCCGACAACCGGCAGGCCGTCCCGGAGTCTTGCTTCGGCCCGGCGTGGCGGCAGGACAGCGCATGGGGTTTGATGGCGCGCAATCGATTTGATATGGTAGATGAAAAGCTGCAGATGCCTAATGTGATCTGCTTTCAGAATTGCGGCCCGGGATTCTTCGGCAAGTCGCGGGAGTCGTCCGGGATATGGGATAGGGCGGATGTTTTGTCAGGAAATGTGATTACCGTTGCGTCTTGAGACCTCCTCCCGCCTGGGACTGCAGCCCCGCGCGGTTCTTGCCCGGTACAGCGGCGCGCTGATCACCGTCGGCGCTCTGAGCGCGGCGGTCAACCTGCTGATGCTCACCGGGCCGCTTTTCATGCTGCAGATCTATGACCGTGTGCTGACCAGCCGGTCGGAGGCGACGCTAGTCGTGCTGTTCGCCATCGTCGCCTACCTGTACGCATTGAAGGGCCTGCTTGACGGCGTGCGGGGGCGCATCCTGTCGCGGGTCGGGGCGGGATTCCAAAGCACGCTTGACGAACGCGTGTTCGATGCGTCTCTGCGGGCGGAGCGCAACCGTCCGGGACAGGCGCTTCAGGACTTGGAGACAGTGCGCACATTTCTGGCCTCGCCGGCGCCGGGGGCGATCCTGGACCTGCCTTGGACACCGTTCTTCGTCATCATCATCTTTATCTTCCACCCGCTCTTGGGATGGCTTGCAATCGCGGGCGCGGCAGTGTTGGTGACGCTGGCTCTGGCCAACCGGTGGGCGACGCGCCGGCCGCAGGAACAGGCCGCCCGGCTGTCCGCGGACGCCGCCATCCGCGCCGTGGAGGCGCAACGCGAGATGGAGACGGTACGCAGCCTCGGGATGACCGGACCGATGCGCAGGCGGTGGAAGGCGGTGCGCGAGACGGCGCTGGACCGGGGGATGCAGGCTTCGGACAAAGGCGGCGGCTACACGGCGGCGAGCCGGGCTTTCCGGCTGCTGCTGCAATCGGGAATGCTGGGGCTCGGCGCATGGCTGGTGCTTGAGGGCAATCTGACGGCAGGAGCGATGATCGCGGCCTCGATCCTGCTGGGGCGCGCGTTGCAGCCGCTGGAAATGTCGATCGCGCAGTCCGCGCTGATCCAGCGGGCGCGGGCGGGCTGGATCTCGGTTTCGCTGCTGCTGGAGAAGGTGCCGCCGGACGTCCCTCCGATGGCGCTGCCGCGGCCTGCGGGACGTCTTTTGGCGCACGAAGTGACGGTGCTGTCTCCGGATCGGCGGGATGTGCTGCTGCGCGGTGTGACCTTCGATGTGGCGCCGGGCGAAGCGGTGGCGGTGGTGGGCCCGAGCGGCGCGGGCAAATCCACGCTGGCGAAGACGCTCGCCGGGTTGTGGCCGCTCGCGCAGGGTGAGATCCGCTTGGGCGGTGCGGAACTGTCGGCTTGGGGAGAAGTCCTGTGGCGCGAGCATCTGGGTTATCTGCCGCAGGACGTCACGCTGTTCGCCGGCAGCGTGGCGGAAAACATAGCGCGTTTCGATTCCGACGCAAGCGAGGAATCAGTGGTCCGGGCGGCAACGGCGGCTGGGGCGCATGAGACCATCCTGTCATTGCCCGACGCCTATGACACTATGCTCGACAGCGGCAGCGGCGGCGTGTCGGGCGGTCAGCGGCAGCGGATCGGCCTCGCGCGGGCCCTCTACGGCAACCCGGCGCTGCTGGTGCTCGACGAACCGGACTCGAGTCTGGACGATGCAGGCGTGCAGGCGCTGAACCAAGCGATCGCCGGGGCGAAGGCCGCAGGTCAGGCCGTGGTCGTGATGGCGCATCGGCGGTCGGTACTCGCCGAGTGCGCCCGGATCGCGGTGCTGAACAACGGACGGCTCTGGATGTTCGGTCCGAGCGAAAAAGTCATACCGCGGCTTCCGGGCTTCCGGCACCCGCGGCTGACCGCCGCGCCGCCGGAAGCAGAGCGCAAGGCGATCACAGACGCCGCTGGCGCGGAAGCGGCGCCGGGCAATGACTGAAACGGTGCGTCAGACTTGGCCGGTAGGAGGTCCGGTACGGATCGGCCTGCTGGCGCTTGGCGTCGGATTCGCCGGGGCTCTGGCTTGGGCCTCGGTGGCGGAGATCCGCGGCGCGGTAATCGCGCCGGGCAGCGTGGATCTGGAATCCCGCCGCCAGGCGATCCAGCATCCGGACGGCGGGGTCGTGGCGGCGATTCATGTGCGCGACGGCCAGAGGGTCGTGGCTGGAGCGGCGATCATGGAGCTCGACGCCACCGACCTCAGCGCCGAGAAGACGCTTCTGACGCAGCAGCTGCGGGAAGCGCGGGCGCGCATCGACCGTCTCTTTGCCGAAGCCGGCTCCGGTAAGCAACCGGTCTTCCGGGACGCGGCGGCGGCCCAAGACAACCCGGTCATTGCAGCGCTTCTGGCCGGCGAGCGGACACGGTTCGAGAACGGACGCGAACTGCTCGAACAGACGCTGGCGCAGATTGAAGAACGCAAAGCGCAGGCCGCGGCTCTGGTCGAAGGTACGCGGGTACAGCTGGCCGCGACCCGGGACCGGCTGGCCTTGGTCGGGACGGAAGCCCGCGCCAAGGAGAAACTTCTGGAGAAAAACCTGATCCCGAAACCGGAAGTGTCGCGTCTGCTTCAGGAGGAAGCGCGCCTGAAAGGCGTGATCGGAGAATTGGAAGCGGAGATCGCGCGGGGGCTGAGCGGACGGGCCTCCTACGAGATCGAGCGGCTGCGTCTCCTCGCGGAGCGGCGCGAAAGGGCTCAGAGCGAGATGCGGGAGTGGCAGCCCCGCGAGGCCGAACTCGCCGAGCGCCTAAGGGTGGTCGAGACCCGTCTGTCCCGGCGCGTGCTGCGCGCGCCGATGGCGGGCGTGGTGCACGGGCTCAAAGTTTTTACCGTGGGAGGCGTAATTCCCGCGGGAGCGGAGGTGGCGGCGATCATCCCCGAGGGCGTGCCTCTGGTGCTCGGCGTCAGGATTGATGCGGCGCAGATTGACGAAGTCCGGACCGGGCAGGACGTGACAGCGGTGTTCCCCGCGTTCAATATACGCAACGCGCCGGAATTCACCGGGCGGGTGCGCACCGTTTCGGCCGATGCGCTGGTCGACGAGGCTACCGGCGCACGGTTCTACACCGCGGAGATCATATTAAGCGCGCAGTCCGAGGCCGACGCGCGCGTGCGCGGCATCGTGCCCGGGATGCCGGTCGAAGCATTCATACAAACCCGCGCCCGCACGCCGCTCGCTTTTCTCCTTGACCCCTTCACCGACTATATCCGCCACGCCTTCCGCGAGGAGTGAACCAGCGGCCGCCAGTCCGTCATCGCCGGAATCACCGGAGAGTACCCGTGCGATTTTCCAGTTGCGCGTCAGGCGGCGAACAGCTGTTTCCGCGATCCTGAAATAACGCCGCCGGCATGACACGGCCCGCAGCCCCCGGTTCCTTCTTCGAACCTGTTCTTGCCGTCACTTCCGCAGCGTTCGGCCGCCGGCACGGCAACATCGTCACTTTGATGGCTATGCAGGCTTCGGTTCCAAGCGCGGACCCTCGGTTTTGAAGCACCCATGCGCTGAACTCACGGCGCGTCTCCTCCTGGCCGGGTATTTTTGGCCGCAGCATTGCCGGCTGAGCGCGTCGATTCTGATTCCGGCCGCGTCCGACCGGCTCTGGACGAACATGATCAGCGCCTCGATTCGGAATGACCAGTCTGCTGCCAAGCCGCTTGGCCGGCAACACGATCATGCGTCCTTCTCGTGCGGCCGCCCGAACTCAATCGCCATCCCGCCCTTCAGGCTGGCCGAGACGTCGCGTCGCCGAACAGCCCGGCCGTTTGTCGCACCGAGCGCGGTGCTGATGTCGATGCGCGGCCAAGATCCTGGGGGCTTGCCGCTGACCGCCGCGGTCAAGCAGGTTCTGCTGGCGGCGCAGACCTGAGCCATGATCGCGGATGCCGCCGGCCATAACTCCAAGCGCTTGTGCGAAGGATTCGGCCGCGGTTTCAAAAAACCGCTTCTCAGCGACAGCCGCTGAAGCAGGACTCACGCGATGAACACCGTTCCAGCCAACAGAAGTCGGAAAGATTTTCAGCAGCGCGGAACGGAACTGAATGCGGAAACCCGCGCTAGCTTGCGGATTTCCGCCGGCCGGTATAGGCAGCAAGATCAATTCACCGCCTCTGCGGAAGAAACTACCCCACTGCCGAATTGGAAATGAATGTGAAACGCGGCCGCAGCGTCAAGATCGTGGCGACATTGGGACCGGCATCTGACAGCGCTGAAGCTATTCAGGAACTGTTCGAGGCCGGCGCGGATGTGTTCCGCCTGAATTTGAGCCACGGCGATCACGAAGCGGTTCGCCGGCGCCACAGCATCATCCGCGGTATAGAGCGGAACGCCAGGCGTCCGGTGGGAATACTGGCCGACCTGCAGGGGCCGAAAATCCGTTGCGGAACCTTTGCCCGCGGTTCCGAAGTTCTGGTCCGGGGCCAGACGTTCCGTTTTGACATGAACGACGCGCCCGGCGACAGGTCAAGAGTTCATGTGCCTGTCGGAGAAGTGTTTTCAGCGCTGCGGCCCGGCGCAACAATGCTTGTCGATGACGGGCGCATCCGCTTGACGGTCAATGAAGCGGGCGAGGATTTCGCAGATTGCAGGGTTCTCACCGGGGGGCGGATATCCGACCGCAAAGGCATCAATCTTCCCGACGTCGTGCTTCCGATGGCGGCTTTGTCCGAAAAGGACCGCGTTGATCTGGAGTTCGTCTGCGGCCTCGGCATTGATTGGCTGGCGCTGTCATTCGTACAGCGCGCCGGCGACATTCACGAAGCGCGTGAACTGGCCGCGGGACGCGCCGCGGTCATGGCGAAGATCGAAAAACCCGCCGCATTGGAGTGTTTCAGTTCCATCCTGGAGGCTGTCGACGGCATCATGGTGGCCCGCGGCGACCTCGGAGTCGAAATGCCGGTGCATAAGCTGCCGCCGGTTCAGAAGAGACTCATCCGCCGCTGCCGGGGCGCCGCCAAGCCGGTCATCGTCGCCACTCAAATGCTTGAAAGCATGGTCAGCAGCCCTCTCCCCACCCGCGCGGAAGTGTCCGATGTGGCAACGGCGATCTATGAAGGGGCGGATGCTGTCATGCTTTCGGCGGAGTCCGCCGTCGGCAGGCATCCCGCCGCGTCCGTGCGTACGATGCACAATGTCGCGCTCTCGGTGGAGAGCGATCAGACCTACCGGCAAATCATCGAAGCATCGCGAAGCGGCGACCGGGACTCCGTTCCGGACGCCATTACGCTGGCGGCGCGGGAAATCGCCGAGACCACTGATGTGAAGGCCATCTGCTGCTTCACGCATTCCGGAACGACAGCCCGTCTGGTGTCGCGCGAACGGCCGCGGATCCCTGTCGTGGTGATGACGCCTTTCCACGCGATCGCGCGCCGTCTGAGCCTGCTCTGGGGGGCACACTGCGTTGTCACAAGCTCGGTCCAAAGCTTTGACGAAGCCGTCGCGGAAGCGCTGGCGACCGCGCAGGCGGAAAATTTCGGCCGGCCCGGAGAGCGTGTGACCATTCTCGCCGGCGTCCCGTTCAATGTGGCCGGATCAACCAACATCATCCGCATCGCTGACATCCCTTCTGCCGGAGAAGCCGGGAAACGGGCTGATCCCGCGGAGTCCGTGTGACATTTTCGCATATGCCGCCGCCGGAAACGGAAGATTTCGGAATCAGCGCCGCGGAGTTTCACGGAGGGCGGCGGTTTCCTGAATCGTCCGCTACGGTTCGATAGACAGACCATGGTCAAACTGCTGCACACCGCAGATCTTCATCTGGACTCGCCTCTCAATTCGCTGGCCCTCCGTGATGAAGATCTGCGGCGAAGGGTCCGGGCGGCAACCCGCGAATCGCTCAAGACAATCGTCGATCTGTCTTTGGAGCATGAAATCGCGGCCGTGCTGATCAGCGGCGACCTGTTCGACCGGGCGGAGCGCAGCGCCAGAACCGCGGCATTCCTGACAATTCAGCTTGATCGCCTGAACCAGGCCGGAATCCGGGTGTTCTACATAAAAGGAAACCATGATGCGGAAAATCCGATCACCGGCGGGACGAATTTTCCGGCCAATGTCCATCTCTTCAGCGGACACGGAGGCTGTGTCGAACTTGAAGGCGCGGACGTCTGCATCCATGGCGTCAGTTTCAGCGGCAAGTCGGCTTCTGAAAGCTTGGTTCCCAAATTCAGACCGCCGGCGTCGGGAGTGACAAATGTCGCCATGATGCACACATCGGTGTCCGGTTCTTCCGGTCATGATTCTTATGCGCCGTGCAGCGTCAGCGACATGGCCGCGGCCGGATTCGATTACTGGGCCCTCGGACACATCCACAAACGAATCGTGTTTTCCGAACGGCCATGGATTGTCATGCCGGGAATTCCGCAGGGACGCGATGTCGGCGAGTCCGGCATGAAATCCGCCACGCTGATACATATTGAAGAAGGCCGGATATCGGTTGAAGAACTGGTTACATCAGCAGTTGAATTCGGCGAAATCCGCATCGCCGCCGACGGGCATCAGGATGTTGAAAGCCTGCGCGCGGCCATTCAGGATGCCCTTTCCCGTCATCTCGGCGGACTGCGGTCGCCGCACGGCATAGTCCGGGTCACTCTTGAGGGACGTTCAGGATTAAGCTGGCAGATTCTCCGTGACCGCGATGTGCTGAGCGAGTTCATCCGCGAAACCGCCGCCGGCACGGACAGGCTGTGGATAGACAAGGTCAAATTCAACGTTGCGGCTGAACGGAAAGGCGGTTCACCGGATGCGACTTCAGAGCTGGCGGGCATTATGGCGGAGATCCAGGCCGACAACCTTTTGGAGACCGATTTCCTCAAAGAAGCTGATGACGTGTTCAAGCTGCTTCCAAGCACGGCCCGCAGCGAACTTCTCAGCGAACAGGATGCTGCCGCACGGCTGGTCAGGACGCTCACTGAAGCAGGAAGGCGGAGAGTCGTCGCGAATATGCGGGCATCTCTTTCATGATGCGCATCCGCAGACTTGAGCTTGTCCGGTTCGGGATGTTTTCCGACCGGTCGTTCAACTTCGGCGTCCGCCCGGAAAACGGGTCCGACTTCCATATCATTTACGGAGCCAATGAGACCGGCAAAACAACAGCGATGGAAGGCTATCTGCGCCTGATCTACGGATTCCCGCTGCGTGAGCCGTATGATTTTTTTCATCAGCGCAAAAACCTGCTGGTCCGGGGCGACATCGAATTGAACGGCGTTCTCAAATCCGTCAGCCGGCTGCCGGTCCGTAAGCAGACTCTGATCGATGAATTCGGAACCGCGCTGCAAGATTCGTTTTTTCACGGCGTTCTGTCGGGCTTGGAGCAAACCGAATACCGCAGACTGTTCTGTTTGAACGACGACACGATTGAAAAGGGCGGCGACGAAATCGCGGCGGGCAAAGGGGAAATCGGCAGTCTGCTCTTTGGAGCGGCTTCGGGAATCAGCGCGGCATCGGAACTCTTGGACGGCATCAGAAAACAGGCCGAGAGCCTGTACAAATTCCGCGGGAGCAAAGCGCGCCTTCCTGCTTTGAAGCGCGAATGGGATGAAATCGCTGAACAGATCAGCGCCGCGGACATAACCGCTTCGCAGTATCAAAAGCTGCGCGGGGAACTGGATACGGCGCAGGAAGCGGTGCAGTCGGCCCGGGACAAACGCAAACAGCTGCTGAACCGGAAATCGCGGTACGATTCATTCGCTTCGGCTTTGCCGAAGCTGGAACAGGTCCGTGAACTGACTGAGGATCTGTCTGAATTCGAACACTATCCGCAACAAGTGAATTTCGACCGGGAGATTCTGGAAAGGATCAACGAAGACCGCATCCGGCTGGTCACGCGGCGGGATGATCTGAAGGCCGACGGAGAAAAACTTGCCGGGGAACTGCGATCCGTCGAGCTTGACCCGGACCGCCTCGGTCTTCTGGAAGAACTGGAAAACATCGAGGAAGCCCGCAGCCGTTATCTTACCGCCGAGCCGGATCTTCCCAAGCGCCAGCAAGAACTGAATGAAGTGGTCAGCGGAATGCGCCGCGCGGCGGAATCCCTCGGTCTGTCCGGCGACGCCGACCCGAAATCCTTCGTCCTCTCCAAACCGCAGCTTTCCGAATTGTCACGCAAATGCAGTCTTTTGAAGGATTTAAACGGCCAAGTTTCCCTGGAAAATCAGGAAATCGACCGTCTCGGCGAAATGATCGACGACGTCTCGGCTGAAATCACCGGTCTGAAAGGCGCCGCTGCCCAAGGGACCGATGTGTCAGACATTCTGGAACGTTTCAGCGTCTCCGAACTGATCAGCGAATACCGGATAGCGGCTGAAAGAACCGAAGAGGCCGCTGAAGCGGCGGAACGCGCGCTCAATGACTTATCGGTCCGCGGACGGCGGTTTGACGCTGTTCCCGCGGCGGCTGTGACTTCCTCTGAAGCCAAGGACGCCGCGGCTGGAATCTCGGACAAACTGAAGGATGCGGAACACCAACGCCGCAAATTGAGTGAAACGGATCAGAAGCGCGAAAAAACCGCCGATCAGATCAATCAGCTGAAGGCGGAGGCCGGCCTGGTTTCCGATGCGGAAGCTCTGCGTCTGAAATCGGTCCGCGACGAGCGGTGGCGGCGACATAAGGCCTCTCTGACTTCCGATACAGCCGATGCCTTTGAAAGCGCGATGCGAAGCCTGGATGACGCATCGGAGCGGCGGCTGGCGCAGGCATCCAATCTCGCCGAGCTCCGGCAGGCTGAATCCCGCGCCCGCGAACTGGAAATCGAGCGTCACGCCATTCAAAAAACCCTGTCGCGGCTGGAGTCCGAATCCGCTGAAAAAGCGCTGATCCTTTCTGAAGTCTCAAGAGACTTCGGCATAGAGCCGCCGCTGTCACCTGAGGGTTTGGCCGAATGGCTGCAAAAGGCCGAGGCAGCCCGATCCGCTCATGACGACCTGGCGGCAGAAAACCGCAGGCACACGGCGACTTTCGCCAAGGCGGCGGAAGCGCGCGACGCGCTCGCCGCCGCCTTGGAGCTTGAAGTCAGATCAGCGGACTTTATCAGCGTTGCGGCCATGGCGGGAAAGGCGGCGGAGGGCCACCGCGAGCACAGCCGGAAACTGGGCCTTGCACAGGACAGGCTCGACGGGCATCGCCGGGATCAAAGGCGGCGGCGGCGGAACATCGTGTCTCTTCAGGAGAAAAAGTCAGGCGCTGAGAAGGATTTGGAAAATTACATCGCCGGCATTTTCGGATGCGATGTCGGCCGTGCAGACCTTGACGGCTTCCAGGAAACGCTTCAGGAACTGCGGAATCTGAACCAGCTGCGCAGTGAGATCGAACACCGGGTCAGCAGAATGAATGCCGACCGGGAAGGGTTCCGCCGCACCGTGAACGATGTGGCCCGCCGGTTCGACGTGCCTCCAGCGGAGGATCCGCGCGCGATGTTCTCCGAACTGAAAAGAATTGGAGATTCCGCGCGCCGGGCCAGTTCCAGACACGGGGAATTGCTCAAGCGGTCGGACAAGGCCCGAAGCGAATTGGAATCTGTGTCGCGGAAACTGGATCAGCAGGACATTCATATGCGTGAGCTGTCTTCGTGTTTTCCTTCCTCTCTCGCGATCAATTCACTCGAAGACCTCCGCGAGGCAGTGGCGAAAACGGAGGAAATCATTGCCAAAAGGCGGATGCTTGAAAAATTGGAGCTTGAGATCCGCACGGAACTCGCCGTGTCAGATATGGAGGAAGCCCGGACTCTTCTCGCCGACCTGACTCTGGCGGAGATCAAATCCCACCTTGAAGAGTCAGCGCGGGATGCGGAACTGGCGGACAGGGATCTTCAGGAAGCCGTAGGCAACAGCTCGCGGGCGGAAACGATGCTCGGCGCCGTCACAGGAGATGATGAGATCGCGGTTCTCGTGGAGAAGCGCCGCACGATCGAACTGGAAATGCAGGAAGCGGCGCTGGAATATCTGGAATTGAGTTTCGGCTGCCGAGTGGCCGAGGCGGCCATCCGGCGATTCAGCGAAAAGCACCGGAGCGGAATGCTGAAAGCCACTGAAAACGCTTTTTCCGAACTCACTGAGGGAGCCTATCAAAAGCTGCGGACACAGCATGACGGCGGAAGTGAGAATCTGGTCGCCATCGACAGCGCGAATTCCGCAAAGCGTGCGGAAGACTTATCCAAGGGAACGCGGTTCCAGCTTTATCTCGCACTGAGGTCGGCAGCCTATGAGCAAATGGCGTCTTCCGGAACAATTATGCCGTTCTTCTGCGATGACGTTTTTGAAACTTTTGACGAAGACCGGACCCGCGCAGCGTGTGCGCTGATGGCCCGCATCGGCCGCACCGGGCAGGCGATCTACCTGACGCATCACCGGCACGTGACGGATATCGCGAAGGACGTCTGCGGCGATGGCATCCGGCTGCACGAACTTTGAGCTGCCGGCGGCGGAACTGAACGTACGTCCGCAGGAGATCGGCCGCTGGTTTCCCGTAACGGAAACCGCCGCCGCGCATATCAAAAATATTCACTTGACTCCTTGTCGGCTTCCGTGCGAATCACGCGGCCATGCGGATCGGTATGCGTCAAATTTCTTCGGAGACGGTGGAATGGTTCGACAGGGCCTGCAAGAACGGGGACCTGACGCGGACCGCGCTCGCCCGCGAACTGTGCAAGCGTGAGAGTCAGTGCGGCCGCACCGGCAAGCTGTGCCTAGCGTCGGCGCGCAAGCTCCTGCCGACGCTTGCGGAGAGGCTGGGCGCGCGCCTGCCGGAGGCGAAGGAGACGGGGCTCGATCCGCACTCGCGTCCTGCGGCGGACTTTCCCGACACCTCTGTCGCGGGCGCGCTTGTCGACCTCGGCGCCCTGTCGCTCGAACCGGTGACGGACGCGGATGACCGCCGCCGCTGGGAGTCGATGATCGAGACACATCATCCGGAAGGAATGAGCCGCCCGCCGGGCGGCCAGGTCCGGTGCTGGTTCCGTTCTGAACGTTTCGGGGTTCCAGTCGGCATCGGTTTCTCCGCGTCCGGGATCCAGCCCGGCCCCCGCGACGGCTTGATCGGCTGGTCGGCCGACGCCCGCGTCGCTGATATCGGCAAGGTCGTGTGCGACCACCGGTTTCTCCTGCTGCCGTAGATGCCATCACAACACCCTGCCTCGCTTCAGGATTGATTTATAACGATTTTCCATTCAGCCTCCTGTGTCAGCGGCGGTTTGCCGCGCGTTTCCGCCCCGTTCCGTTGAAGATCGCCTTTCCCGTTGCCTGCCGGCAAGCCGCCGGACGGGTGGCCATGCGGCCTCGCAGGGCGGTCAAAACCCGAACCCGATTCAGTTCGGGTCCGCGGCGGCGACGCTCCGGCAGCCGGACAGCGCCGCGACGACCCGAGGGGTCTCGAGATCCGCTGCTGCGACAGCCCAAGGCGCCCCGGCGCAGACCTGCCGCGCGGGCAGGATGCCCGCCCGGATCAGCCGGCGCACGACCGAGGGATCGACGCCGAGCTGCGCCGATGCCTCGCTGAGGGACAGTTCGCCGCGCTCCTGCCGTTCGCCCTCACGATATCCCGGAATGCCGCGATGTGAACGGAATGCGCGCACCCGGTCCCTGTTCCAGCCGTTGCCCTTGCTTGTCTTGCGGCCCAGGCGGTTGAGAAGCCGGGCTGTCTGCTCGTCGGGCAGCTGCCGGGTCAGCCCGGCGATCAGGTCTTCGGTATCCTTGTCGGACGCATAACGATGCTCGCCGGTGCGGAAGCGTTTCACCTCGATCCCGGTATGGTCGCCGCCGCGCCGGTGCAGCAGCAGATGCACCGTGTCCTCCCGCATGCCGGCGGTGATCTCAACCAAGGCCGCGCGCAGGACGGTCTTGCGCAGCTGAGGCGTCGCGTCCTCATGGGACCATGCGCGCTCCAAGTCGGCTCCCAGTTCCAGAAAGGCGTCGCGGGCTGCGGACCCCGCTTCCCGCGCCTCGCGGGTCGCCTCGAGCGCCCGAACCCGCTCCTCGCGCTCCGAGACCTCGGCCAGGCAGGTCTCCTGCCGCGCCGCCAGGTTGCAGAGGATGTCACGGTTGCCGGGATCGACCGCATCGAACTGCGCCTGCGCGCGACCGGCCTTATACCGGGCCTCCTCCAGCGCCGAGGCGGCAAGCCTGATCCGGGCCGATGCATCGTCGCCGCGCCGCTCGAACGCCTCCAGCGCGGCGGCTGCGCCGAGGGGTTGCGCCGCGGCGGGAACGGCCGCGCCTGCGGCCCTGTCAGCCCGCACGCCGCCGAAGCCGATGCGGATGCTGCCCCCTGTACGCGCGTCTCCCGGGCATTGATACCGGTGCGACTTGCCGTTGTTCATCACCTGCAGCCGCCCTCCGCAGCGGCCGCAGCGCAGAAGACCGGCCAGCAGCGCGCTGCCGGCCCGCGGCGCCCCCTGGTTCCCGACGGTGTCAGCCTCGATCACCCTCCGGTTCCTCTCGTACTCGTCCCAGCCGATGCAGCCATCGCAGCGGTCGCGCAGCAGAACCGACCATTCGGCCTCGGGCTTCATGATCCCCTCGCGTACCTTCTCAGTCCCGCCGGCGTCAACCGTCACCTCCCGGCGCCGGCGCCTGTATACGCAGGCGCCGGCGTAAATCGGGTTGCGGAGCATCGAGGCCAGCGTCGAGTCGTGCGGGATCCGCTGCGCGATCCCGCCGCCCTTGAGGTCGCGGACCGGGATCCTGACGCCGCGCTTGCGGAGCCAGCGCTGGACCTGACGGATGCTCCGCAGTTCGCGGAACTTCCTGAACACCATGCCGATCGCGTCTCGCCGGCGCTGGTCCGGCGTCTTCTCGATACTGTGACGGTCGACCTTCTCGAAGCCGGCCGGCAGGTGCGGGAAGAGCTCTCCGCGCTCGGCCAGCGCCTGGCGGCTTTCCAGGGACCGCTGGCGGAACATCGCAAGCTCCATGTCCGCGAACCGGCCTTTCAGCACTGGAAAGGCTCGGTCGTCGACCGTCGCCGGATCGTGGATCCGGTCGCGGTCGCCGACCAGGCAGCCGACGACAGCGCAAATTTCCAGCAGCGCGTGCCGGTCCCGGCCGTTCCGCGCGAGACGCGAGGCCTCGATGGCCAAGACCAGGCCGACGGAGCCGCTGCAGACGGTCTGCGGAAGGCGCTCGAAGCCCGGACGGCGGACGCCGCCGCCCGAGACGCCGGGATCGTCGTCGATTACCTCGACCTTCGCGAAGCCGAGCCCCCGGGCATGGCCCTCAAGGGTGTATTGCAGCTTACGCCTCTCGACGTTGTTGCGGACCTGCATCCCGCTCGGCTGGCGGATGTACACGATCGCCGATCGCGCCGAGCAGCCGGCGGTCAGCCGCGCGTCACGCGTCACCGTCATCGCCCGTCCCCTCCTGAGCGGCCGCTGCTGCCCGCTCGATCAGCGCCGCGAGCGCCGGCTGCAGGGCCTGCCTCAGCTCCGGGTTTCGATGAACCGCCGGCGTTTCCTGGAAAAGGTCTGTCCGGAACACCTGCGGTTCTGCGGTTTCGTCCTTCATCGGGTTCCTCCTCTGTCTTCTCAAGAGAACATGGAAAGGATGTCGCGGGATCATGCGAATCCGCAAGCGCGGCCAGGGACAGCCTCGGTTCGGCGCGAAGCTCGCACCGCCCGGAATCCGGCGACGTCATCCATTCCGCGATCCGGTGCCGCGCACCCTGTGAATCGACGACTTCGAGAACCGGACGCCCGTGAAGCGACCGCCTTGCCCGGCACGTCACGCGTTGCCCGGCCAAGGAATGGAAGCGGTAGTGCACCGTGACCTCCCCGCCCGGCGCAATGCAGGGTTTCGCCTGATATCTTCCCCGGCGTCCGGGTGAAGGGTCTCGCGTCCCGGGTCCTCCGACTGGCGGCGGAGCGGATCGCCGGCGACCAGCCGGCCGCCTGCGGCGAGCGTCGTGTCCCGGCGCAGACCTTCACGGGGCCGGAGATGTCCGGCCTGAGCTGCAGGGCCGCGGGATGGAGACGCTGCCCGGAACTGACTTCGGGACGGCGTTCGGGCGTGCGCCGCGCGGTCTGGCTCAAGCCGCTTTCGGAGGGCTGGCGCGAGGTTCTGAGCCGCGGGCCGGAACGGGTTCCCGGCTGGTCCGGATCGCTGTACAGCGACGGGGGCTGGTCCGAACGGGAGTACGGGCGCAGCACGCACCCGGACGGCAGGGTCAGGCGCCGGATCGCGCGGACAGTCGCGGCCTGGACCCGGCGCCTCGGCGAGAGTCTGCCGGCGATCTTCCCGGGACAGGCGGAACAGGCGGCGGCTTACCGGCTGCTGTCGAACAAGGCGGTGACGATGGAGCACATACCAGCTTCGCACTTCGAGCAGACGGTCGAGAGGTGCCGCGCCGAGCGGCTCGTGCCAGTCGTGCAGGGCACGACCGCGCTGAACTACGACGGCCTGTCGGCGACATCGGGCCTCGACGACATCGGCGGCGGCAACGGAGCATCGGGCATCCTGGTTCATGTCGGCGTCGCGGTGAACGCGGCCGGACGGCCGCTCGGGATGTTCGAGGCTGACGCGGACTTCCGCCGGGCGGAGGAGAAGGACAGCGTCCGCTGGCTCGCCGGTCTCGACCGGGCGCAGGAACTCGCGCGCGCCTGCCCGGATGCCCGCGTGGTGACGGTCTGCGATCGGGAGGGCGACTTCCAGCAACTGATCTCGCGCGCCGGGGAGACAGGGGCGGATCTGCTGATCCGGGCGAGCCGGGGATCGAAGCGCCGGGCAGCGCTGCCCTCGGGCGGCGACGCCGATCGCTGGGACTTCGTGCTGGCGACAGACCCTGCAGGAAGAAGGAAAATCGAGGTTCCCGCCTGCGGCGGCCCGAGCCGCAGGAAGGGCCGTACGGCGAAGCTGACGCTGCGCTGCGCGCCGGTCGGCCTGCTCCCCCCGAAAGACCGGGCGGGCGAGGCGGCGGTTCGCATGACCGCCGTCTCCGCCCTTGAGGAAAACCCGCCCCGCCGCCCCTTGAAGGGGAAAAAGAGCGCGCCGCTGCACTGGATGCTGCTGACTGCGGAGGGCGAAGCCGGCCTCGAGACCGCCCGCACCGCTCTGCGCTGGTACGAACTGCGCTGGCGGATCGAACGTTTCTTCCACGCCCTGAAGGTCGGAACGCGGATCGAGGACCGCCGACTGAACGACGCCGACGACCTCCGCAAGTGCCTCGCCTTCGACGCGGTCACCGCCTTCCGGGTCTGGGATATCTCCCTCCTGACCCGCGAGAGGCCGGATGAATCTGCCGAACGGCATGCCGGCACGGCTTCAAGGTTCCCCGGGGACCGCCGGATATGACCGTCAAGGGCTTCGTCGTGCTCACAGGCGGGCTGGCCGGCTGCTGTCCTTCGAAATGCCGGCCGCTGCTCGGCCCGACACGGCTCAGCGGGGACGAGCATCCCCGCCTCCCCTTGCCGGCAGCGGCCGGCAAGGGGAACCCGCGACAGGATTGCACGGCTGCGGATGAGCGGTGAAATGGAAGTTTGCTGCAGCCTCGCGCCGAGCAACCCCTGTGGATGACGCCTTATGGAATTATCCTTGGTTTGATTCATATGAGTATGTTAGGTTGATAGCCGCCGCGCGGCCGGTGTAATCCGCGCGGAGTTTCTGTCACTCAGGCCCGAATTGATCAGAATCATCCAGAAGCCGGCCGCAAACATGTTGCAAACAGCGAAGCGAACCGGTAGCGACGGCGGCACGGGCGAACAGGGGTGTAGCTCAGCTGGTAGAGCACCGGTCTCCAAAACCGGTTGTCGGGGGTTCGAGTCCCTCCGCCCCTGCCAGTGTCCGGCGGCGGCGGATTCATACCGGCTGCTGACCGCAGTTCCCGGCGTCCGGAATTCAGTTGAATGTCTGAAACCCCGGATGTACAGGGGATGACCCGACAAATTCAGGAAGAGACAAAATGGCCAAGATTTCTCCGTTCCGGTTCATTCAGGAAACCCGGACGGAAGTGTCGAAGGTGGTCTGGCCGACGCGCCGGGAACTTCTCGTCACGACCGTCATGGTCTTTCTGCTGGCGACTCTCACTGCGCTGTTCTTCTTTCTGGTTGATCAGGTCATCGCGTTCGGACTGACCTCGCTGCTTGACGCGTTTTAGGCGATTCGGGTTTGCATTGCCGGAAATGATAAAATAACAGGTCTGTTCCGCAGCCGCGACCGGGCTCCGCGTTGGACACCCCGCCCGCAGGAGAATGAAATGCCGAAGATGAAGACCAAATCAAGCGCGAAGAAGCGATTCAAGGTCACGGCAAACGGCCGGATCAAGGTCCAGCAGTCCGGGAAACGTCACGGCATGATCAAACGCTCCAACAAGTTCATCCGCAACGCGAGGGGAACGGCGGTACTGTCGAAACCGGACGAAAAACTGGCCAAGTCGTTCATGCCCTACGGACGCTGAGGAGAATCGCAATGGCACGTGTAAAAGGCGGAACCGTCACTCATGCGCGGCACAAAAAGGTCTTGAAAGCGGCGAAAGGCTACTATGGACGGCGCAAGAACACGTTTTCGGCTGCCAAGCGCGCCGTTGAAAAAGCCCGGGAGTACGCGACCCGGGACCGCAAAGTCAGAAAGCGGAATTTCCGCGCCCTGTGGATTCAGCGCATCAACGCCGCCGTCCGCGAGAATGACAGCGAACTGAACTACTCCCGGTTCATTTACGGGCTGGGGCGGGCCGGAATCAAACTGGACCGCAAGGTGCTGGCTGATCTCGCGGTGCGGGAACCGGAAGTGTTTTCCGAAATCGTGGGGAAAGCGAAGACCGCTCTGGGCTGAACAATCCGGCGGGAAAATCCCGCTCGCCGGTCAAGGGCCTCCTATCGGACATCGCGTTCCCTTCGTGGAATCATGACACGGGCTTCGTCAGCATTCTGGAAACCTCCACGGATCAGGTCATTCGTACCCATAAGGAAAGCCGAAGCAGTCTTTCCGGCCGCTGGAGAATCGCACATCGTCCATTGCGGCCATGATCTCCGCAACTGTCAGCGGCTTTGCGCAAACCGGCTGATCAGCAGCCCCGTTTCCCGTCGCGGATGCAGGACATCAGCCCGGCACATCGGTTTCAGGGCGCAGCGCACGGCCGGCGACCGCCGCATATCCGCGTCCGCGCGGCGCCTGGCAAAGGGTTGCGGACCGGCCAGCGGTATCGGTAAGACTTTGCGTCGTGACAATCTCAATGGTGCGAAATATGCGATCACTTGACGAACTGCGTTCGGCTCATCTTGCGAAAGTCAGGCAGGCCGCCGATGCGAACGAGTTGGAACAGGCGCGGCTCGCCGCGTTTGGGCGGAAGTCCGGTGAAATCAGCCGGCTTCTGGGACAGATCGGCAAAATGCCCCCCGAAGAGCGCAGGCGGACGGCTCCCCGTCTGAACGAAATCAAGGCTGAGATCCTCGCAGCCATAACGGAACGAAAATCCAGGATCAAGGAATCGGAGCTGGACGAAAGGATCGCGAATGAATGGGCGGACATCACGCTGCCGGGACGCAGCCGCCGTTCCGGAACCGTTCATCCCGTCAGTCAAGTCATGGAAGAGGTGACGGCGATTTTCGCGGATTTGGGATTTGAAGTCGCCGAAGGCCCGCAGATCGAGGAGGACTGGTACAATTTTGACGCTCTGAACATTCCTCCGGAACATCCGGCGCGGCAGGAGCACGACACATTCTTCATCCGCGGCTCCGGCGGCGACGGCCCGCCGAACGTGCTTCGGACCCATACCTCGCCTGTTCAGATCCGGGCCATGGCCGCGAAGAAGGCTCCGATCCGTGTGATCGCTCCGGGACGCGTTTACCGGTGCGACTACGACCAGACGCACACGCCGATGTTTCATCAAATCGAGGGTCTGGCCATCGACGCCGACATTTCAATGGCGCATCTGAAGTGGACACTGGAAGAGTTCTGCCGCGCGTTCTTTGAAGTCGAATGCGCCGAACTCCGCTTCCGCGCATCGCACTTTCCCTTCACCGAACCGTCAGCGGAAGTCGACCTCAGATGCTCGTGGAAAGACGGAAGGCTGAAGGTCGGCGAAGGGTCGGACTGGATGGAGATTCTCGGCAGCGGGATGGTTCATCCCGATGTTCTGAGGGCCGGCGGCATTGATCCTGACGAATGGCAGGGATTCGCATTCGGGATCGGCATAGACAGGCTGGCGATGCTGAAATACGGCATACCAGACCTCCGCGCCTTCTTTGATTCAGATATCCGCTGGCTGCGTCATTTCGGCTTCCAGCCGCTTGATATGCCCGCGCTTCACAGCGGTCTCAGCCGCTGAGCGGAGCAATCATATTGACGGATACAGCGGTTTCAGTTTCAAGTCCGCGCGCCCGATCCTGAGCCGTGCGCCGTCCGGTTTTGCCGAAGCGCCACGGTCCCGGCGGCGGCCTCGCCGGGACCGCGCTCAAATCAAAGGAATGCCCGGGGCCGTCAGCGTCATCATGACGCTTAGGCGACGGAATCATCAGCGCCGGCCAAACTGAGAAAACCGGGCTTGGCGTCATAGGAATGCCCGGTTGACTTCGGTTTCAGCAAGTCTATCATGTCACGGTATCATGGACCGACAGACACAGACTGAACTCGAAGCCGCGGCATTCAGGAGACTGCGGGACCACTTGCGCCGACGAACCGACGTGCAGAATATCGACCTGATGAATCTGGCCGGTTTTTGCCGCAACTGTTTGAGCCGGTGGTATCAGGAAGCCGCCCGCGAAAAAGGCATTGAACTGGACAAAGCCGCATCCCGGAAGATATTCTATGGAATGCCGTTTGACGAGTGGAAGCGGGAACACCAGCCGGAGGCGACACCCGGCCAAATGGAAAAATTCTCCCGCAGCCACGCCGCAGAGGAATGATGCAGGAACCGCTCCGCCACCGGTTGATTCACAGAAGAAACCGCCATTGGACGGTTCGAGAGCGGGCGTTGGAAGGAAGAGCGCATGCAGGGTTATGCCGGTGAATTTCAGGCCAGAAACAACCTGTCACCTGATGCGCTGAATTTCACGGCGAAAACCGCCGTGAAATCCGACAGCCGTCTGAGCGTGCACAGGCGCTTCATGGAAAGTGCATGATGAATAGCTGCGCTCCCGGAATACCCGGGGATCTTGAACAGCCCGTCTCCCGTTTTGATGGCGTTCAAATTCCCGACGAGAAAACCATTGTGAGTCTGTTCTCCGGTTGCGGCGGAATGGATCTGGGGTTTGTCGGAGGCTTCGAGTTCATGGGCCGGGTTTATGACCGGTTGCCGAACAGGATCGTGTTCGCAAACGATATATCAGCGTCAGCTTGCAAGGCTTATCAGGAAAACATCGGCGATCATATCCGCCAAGGCGATATAGATATGCTGAGCGACGACCTGCCGGAATCATGCGATATTATCATCGGCGGCTTCCCGTGTCAGGATGTATCGGTAAACGGGAAACGACAGGCTGGACAGGGCAGCAGAACCATCCTTTACAAACGTATGATTGAAGCAATCGAGCGCATGAATCCGATTGTTTTCGTGGCCGAGAACGTCAAGGGGTTGCTCGCCTGCGACTTCGGGACGCAAGTTCTCGAAGATTTCAGGATACGGAGATACACCGTTGTTTCTCAGGTTTGTCTGGCGTCCGATTGGGGAGTTCCGCAAAACCGTGAAAGATTGCTGATTGTAGGTATTCGCGGGGATAAGAGTTTCGAGTTCCCAGACCGCGTTATCCCAAGCCCTGTCACCGCCAGACAAGCGATAAGGGATTTGGAATCGCTGGGTGAGGATCAGGAGATCAAGCACATTTGGAGCAAAGCCAAACCGTCACCGGATCAGGGATCAAGAAGGCTTAAAGCGGATTCACCCGCCACGACAATGCGGGCCGAACATCACGGGAACGTTCAATGGCATTACAATTTGCCACGGCGCATTTCACTGCGGGAACAAGCGCGCTTTCAATCTTTCCCGGATAAATTCATCTTTCCCTGCGGAATGCGTGAAACCGAACGACAGATCGGGAACGCGGTTCCACCTGTCATGGCGTGGCACATCGCCGAGGCGATCCGGGAGCAAGTATTCGCATGAATCGCGGCGGGTTTCAGGACTTGCTGAACCGCGCAACCAAGCTGATGAACGAACAAGTCAAGGCTGGAATGCCCGGATACTCGAATGCTGCCGAGTTCGAGAAAACGGTTCTGGCCCAAATTCGGGTTTGCTGCGGTGACAACTCGCAGGCATTGCGCTCGTTTCACGACGGCGCATTTCCCGACATAGTTGTGAACGGCTTTGGCTTGGAAGTGAAGTTCACTACGAGACCGACGTGGTATGGCACGGGCAACAGCATATTCGAGGGAATGAGAGACGAGACCGCGCGTGAAATTGCCCTGGTCTACTGTCGGTCTGACATTCCTGAAGTCCGGTGGCAATGGTACGAAAACTGCATCAAGGGAATCCGCATATCCCATTCACCCAGATATATGATCGACATGCAGGGAGGGCATTCGTTCTTCGATGAGATCGGGATCAGCATGGACGATTTCCGCCAAACCAGCCTGCGTTCGAAAATGGAAATCGTCAAGGATCATGTAAAGAAGCGAGTCGGTGACGGTGAACGCCTGTGGTGGTTCGATGAGGATCGGGAACACACTATCCCCGTCAATGTCCGTCTGTATCGGCTGCTTGATAACGAGACGAAAGGCAGAATAAGAGCGGAGGCCGCTCTTATGTGCCCCCAGATATTCAAGGGACCGAGGAATCGGGGGAAATATGATGACGCGGCGCTGTATATGCTCACACAGCACGGCGTGTTCGCCCCTCAAACCCGCGACCTGTTCAGCGCCGGAAGCGTAGCGGGTGCGACTCGTGGCGGTGATTACCTGCTACGCGCCATTCAGAACAACGTCGCGCAAATCAAAATCGCGGCCCGGAATCTTGATGATAGCCTGTTCGTTGAATATTGGGGCCGATCCTGCGCGCCTGAAAACCGGATCGCTACTTGGCTGGAGATGGTCGACAGCTGCCGACCCGACGATCCGCCATCCAAGAAGCTCGATTTCGGCTGATGAGAGGGAAAGTCCTGTCGCGGAATTTCCGCTTTACGGAAGGAATCCGACCAGATCTTCGATGCATTGTTCTTCAACCGGACTCATGCCGCGCTCCACAGGCATGAAAGGGGCGCGGCGGCGAGACGGTCCCCGAACGGGACAAGATCAGCGCTGTCATAGAGGACAACGCCGAACGCGAAACGCTCGCCGCAAACTTGAGCCAAGGCCTTGAGGCCTTTGAAATCATTGGGCCTCACAGTCGCGGAGGCCTTGATTTCTATGCCGGCGATCATTCCATCACCGCGTTCAATAACAATATCCGCTTCATGCATCCGCTGGCCCCGGAAATGGTAAAGACTCAGGGCCATGTCGGTTGCCGTCATGAGTTTCAGGATTTCCGAATAAACGAAAGTTTCAAGAAGCGCACCGAACAGGCTGCGATCCGCTTTGACCCGTTCAAAGCTCAGGCTGCGTGTTGCTGCGAGAAGACCAGCATCCAGGAAGTGCAGCTTCGCCGTTTTTGTGATCCGCTTGAGCGCGTTCGTGTGCCAAGGCTGCAGGGTTGACACGAGGAAGACCTGTTCAAGCAAACCCAAGTAACGCCGCCCGGTTTTGTGGCTGACATTGATGCCGGAGCCCAACTGCGAGTAGTTGACGAGCTGAGCGGAATGCTCGGCCAATAGCCGCACGAACTTCGGCAATTCCGTCAGCTTCTCGATTTCCGCGATGTCTCGGAGATCACGGGTCAGAACCGAAGTGAGGTATGCTCTTGCCCAGTCTTGCCGCCGCCGCTCGGTCTTTCGGCTGATAGCTTCTGGAAATCCGCCCGACATTACAAGTCGGGTAAGGTCATCGCCGACGGCGGCGTCAGGCTCCGATTTGAGCCTGCCCTCGAAGAGTTTCTCGAGAAATCCGGGCTTTACGCCATTGATCTCCGCACGGGCCAACGGAAGCATGCGGGTCGTCTCCATCCGGCCAGCCAGACTGTCCGCCGCCCTTGGCAGTGTAAGCACGTTGGCCGATCCGGTCAGCAAAAAACGGCCGGGCCGGTAATCCTCGTCGACCGTTCTCTTGATCGCGAGCAGTAATTCCGGAGCGCGCTGGATTTCGTCGATTGCGGCGCGATCAAGTCCGCGAACGAATCCGGCAGGATCCGCTCGGGCAGCATTCAGCACAGTATGATCATCCAAAGTGATATAGGTACGGTTCGGTTCGCTCACGGAGCGCACGAGAGTGGTTTTTCCGGCACGCCTTGGGCCGACGATAAGCGCTACGGGCGTGTCACTCAAAATTTCAAGCGCTCTGGTTTGCGCAAATCGCTTGTACATGGACTTTCCTTGACTGATAATTGAAATTAACGCTTATGATAATTGGAAGTCAACGCGTTGTAGATTGGAAGTGACATTTCGGCTGTTTGGGAGCGAAGCACCACTTCTCCGGGAACCGGATGACAGGAAGCCGTCCGGGCCGGACCGTGGAATCAACCTTCTGCCTTGCGATATCCTGCAGCGGGCAACTGAAATGATGATATCAGCAGGAAAATCGTGGACGCATTTTTCACAGGGGGCCGCGACTCTCCGGGGTTATTTGATTTCTTGAAGGCGTTCGATGGCGCTGCTCTCCGCTGTTCGATTTGGACGGTATCCTGCCGGTCCGTCATCGTCCGGCGGCTCACGCTGTGGCGGGAGACCGCGTCTGGGTCTGTCAAGTTCGGGCGCGGCGGCGAAAATCTCCGCGCCGGTCATCGGAATTCATTTGCTCTCAGAGTCAAATCAGCGAGTTCCGTCTATTTCGGAGAGACATCGCGGCCCCATCCCGATTATATGAAACCGAACCCGGCCCGTAACGTCACGGCTTCCGGGCTTGACGATTCAACACGGCGCGGGCACGTGCCGGCAGTCCCGGCAATCCGTAAAACCGATCAAATGACAGTCCGCCGACGCTTTCTTATTAAAATCCAATATTTTGAGGACATTCCAAGCATGCCGCACAATCCCGTGGAACATTCAAGCGCGCGAACCGATGAATTCGGTATTCTGCGCCGCAAAGGGAAACGGCATTTCGTCACTCCGGCGCACCGGGGGCAGCATGGCGCGCTCAAGGTCTCCAGATCGGATGCGCAACGCGCGGAAGACGGTGATCTGGTAGAATATTCGCGCCGCCCGGGCAAAACGGGCTGGGCACGCGTCACCAAGCGGCTGGGGCAGCCGAGCGTTTTCCGGTCGCTCTCGGAAATCGCCATTCGGTCACATAGTTTGCCCGAGTCTTTTTCTGATGAGACACTGGAGGAAGCGGCGGCGGCGTGCAGGCGACGGACCGAGCCGGGTTCCGATCTCCGGCATCTGGACTTTGTCACCATTGATCCGGAAGACGCGCGTGACAGGGATGACGCCGTTTATGCCTGTCCGGATCCGCATCCAGCCAATCCGGGCGGACATGTCATCTGGTCCGCCATCGCGGACGTGGCGCGATTTGTGCAGCCGGGATCAGCTCTCTGCCGCGAAGCGCGGCTGCGCGGCAATTCGACCTACTTCCCGGACATGACGGTTCCGATGCTTCCTGAATCCCTTTCCGGCGGCGCCTGCTCGCTGCATGAAGGAGCCGACCGGCCCTGTCTCGCGGTGCGGATCATTGTGGACGGACAGGGACGGAAATTATCCCACAAATTCACGCGCGCATTGATGCGGTCCCGCGCCTCTTTGACCTACAGACGCGCCCAAGACATCCTCGACGGCGGAAAAGCCTCTGACCTGAAACCCGTTCTTTCCGGATTAAGAGAGGCATATCTGGCACTCGCGCGGGAACGCGCGCGCAGGCAGCCGCTGGATATCGAGCTTCAGGAGCGCAAGGCGCTGTTTTCGCCGGACGGCGAGATTACAGCCATCCGCGCAGCCGAACGACTCGAATGCCATCGGATGATCGAAGAATTCATGGTCTCGGCGAATGTCTGCGCTGCGGAAACGCTGCGGGCGCAGCGCATCCCGCATCTTTGCCGCGTTCATGAACATCCGGAGCGGCAAAACGTTGAAGAACTCAGCCGGACGGCACAAGCCTGCGGCTTGGCTTTCCCGGAGCCGGACAAAGTCACTACGGAAAAGCTGAACCGGCTTCTGTCCATGGCAGCCGGCAAAGACTGTTCGGTATTCATTGGCTCTGCGGTTCTCCGCACCATGAAACAAGCCGTTTACAGCGCCGGGGCGGGCAGTCATTTCGGATTGAATTTGAGGCGGTACGCGCATTTCACCTCGCCTATCCGGCGCTATGCCGACTTGGTCACTCACCGCGCACTGATCCGGGCGCTGAATCTCGGACCGGGAGGAGCCGCAGATGACGAAACGGGTTCACTGCCTTCTCTCGCGCGCCATCTTTCTGAATGTGAACGCCGTTCGGCCGCTGCCGAACGCGAGTCACTTGACCGTTTCACGGCCGGATTCCTCGCCAAGCGAATTGATTCCGAATTTTCCGGCACGGTGATGACGGTTCTGAGATTCGGAGTGTTCGTCCGCATTGACGACACAGGCGCCGAAGGCTTGGTTCCGGCATCGAAGATCGGAACCGAGTATTTTGAGTTTGATCCCGACGGTCCGTCACTGACCGGCAGGCGCACCGGAAAAAAACTGCGGACGGGACAACGCGTCGCCGTCAGATTGACGGAAGCGGATTCGGCCGCCGGACGTTTGAGTTTCGCATTAAGCGGAACCGGATCCGGCCGCTAAGCCGCCCGGCACTGAGCGCCGAAAACCGGAATGACTGAGTCCGGTTCCTCCGAGCGGATGTCCGGGTTTTCTGAATGGCTGGACGATTTCTGCTGCCGGGCGTCAGCGGAAAACCTGCCCGAAAGCACGGTTCGGCGCTTCCGCGCGTCGGTGCGGATCAGCGGCACGGCGTTGGAGCGCAGCCGTGACCAGCCCGAATTCAATTTGTCGGCCGGCGCGTATGTTCAGCGTCTTATAACAGATACGCGCATCAAACGCGGAAGAGAAGCTGTATCCCGGTCTGCGGCTGCGCTGAAGGCCGCTGAAACCCGCTTCGGCGTTGAAGCCTGCATCCTTGCAGCTATCTGGGGTTTGGAAACCGATTTCGGCCGAACGATGGGTGATATTCCGGTTCTGGACGCCTTAGCCACACTCGCGGCTGGCGGGGAAAGGCCGGAGTTCTGGGAATGCGAACTGATTTCCGCGCTCCGCATCGTCGCTTCCGGAGCCGCAGGTTCCGGCCAGCTGAAAGGATCCTGGGCAGGTGCCATGGGGCACACGCAATTCATGCCTTCGAGTTATTTGTCGGATTCGGTCAGCCTCAGCAACCGGGACAGAGCCGATATCTGGGGGGACGATCCTTCGGACGCCTTGGCATCGACCGCCAATTTTCTGATCCGGCGCGGCTGGCAACCGGGGCTCCCATGGGGAGGCCAAGCCGTCCTGCCGGAGGATTTTGATTTCACGCTGTCAGGGCACTGGAATAGAGCCCCTGCTGCCCGTTGGAGGAAAGGCGGCGTCCGCCTGAGCAGCGGAGAATCATTCCACGGCTGGGGCGAGTGTTCGCTCATTCTCCCTGCAGGCTGCCGAGGACCCGGGTTTTTGGTTTCCCGGAACTTCAGTGCGCTCATGCGGTACAACCCGTCCATATCCTACGCGCTGGCGGCTGGACTGCTGGCCGGCGAACTCCGGGGCGGCCCGCACGTCCGCATGTACTGGCCGGAAACAAGCCCGCTCTCGCGCAGCGAGACCAGAGAGCTGCAGACCCTTCTTGCTCGGCTGGGTCACGACACCGGCGGAATCGACGGACTTGCCGGCCCCTCCACTCTTCGGAGCGTCCAGAAGCATCAGTCAGCGACCGGGGAAGTCCCGGATGGTTTGCCCAACCGGAATCTGCTGGAACGTCTGCGCCGCTGACTGCCGACCGGCTTGGCAGCGTTGCCGAGCAGCGGTGAATTCCATTTCCTGCGCCGCCCGGAACTGCGCGGAATTTGCGATTCAGCATTTTGTGCCGCTCTATATGTCGTTGCAGCTCTTCGGTTCGGCGGTTTCGGTCGCTGCGGACAATCCCGGCCGGAATCCGAAGGCGAACAACCGGGCCGTCTTTCGGCCCAGGGATCACTTACTTGAATACGCCAATCGTCAGCCGCGATCCAAGACATACTCAAGCGATGACTGTACATAAAAGTTCAATACAAATACGAACATTTCACGTGTTGCCGCAGGTATGCGATCACCTTTGGATCAAGGTCTGTCGACAATCACTCGGCCGCGAGCGGAAGTCTTTGATTTCCGCAGAAGAACTCCCTGCCTGACACCGCTATACGTGCCGCGGCCGCGGTCCCGGATCCGCCGCCGATCCTGAAGCGGAGGGATCACCGCCTCCGGACCGCGTTCCTCAAGCTCCTTGAGCAGCCGGCCCGGGGGCGGCTCCCGCCGCCCCCGGAACTGTCCGTTTCCCGGTTCAGAAACTCACGTTCAGGGCCAGAGAGCCGCCGAGATCCTTGTTGCCGCCGCCGGCCATGGCGTAGAAGGCGCGGCCCGACACCGTCATCATGTCGCTCAGCCTGAACTCCCCGCCGAACCCGAGCCGGCCCCAGGTCGGCTTCATCTCCGCCTTGAGGACCGCCCCGGGAACCGTGACGCTGGTTTCGTCCTTCAAATCGTGCTCCGCGTCCGCCGAGACCCAGAACGTCCCGCTCTCTCCGGCTTCCATGTCGATCCTCGCCCCCAGCGTCCCTTTCAGGCCCTGAGCGGTGATTTCCGACACTTCCCCGGCCCCTTCGAACGCCGCCGGCTCCGTGAAACCGCCGGTCTTCACCGAAGACCATTCAAGCCCGGCCCGCGGCGTCACTTTCATCCCTTGGAATTCCGTCTCCGTGCCGGCGGAAACGCCGACCGACACGCCGCTGCCGCCGGCCGCTTTGATCACCATCCCGCCCATGGGGCTGAGTTCGATGCCGTGCAGACGCGAATACGACAGATGCCCGTCGACATGGAAACCGCCGTCCGGAGGACGCCAGCCCAGCGTCAGCGCCCCGCCGGTCGCCTTCGCCTTGATGTCCCCGCCGTGCGCGACCGCCGCTTTCACCGAGCGCTGCCCGGCGCTGAAACCGATGCGCAGAGCCTCGTCAGCCGGGAAATCATAGCCGATCTCCAGACCCTGCCGCTTCATGCCCCAGCCGAGGGCGTGCCCGTGCCGGCCCGCGCCGGTCGTCGAACTCCCCGCTGTGCGGTCGCCGTCGCTCATGAATACCTTCGCCCAGCCGCCGGAGCCGCCGCGCGTCACGGTCCCGCTCCCGGAACCGGCGGTCAGACCCAGCAGCGCCGAAGGCAGAGCCTCGTACAGACGCGCCCGCGGGCTGTAGATCCGCTCCGCCTCGCCGATGTCCTTGAACTGATAGCCGCCGGTGATCGTCTCCAGCCGGGACCGGTGGACAGGAGTGTACACGCCCTTCACCGCTCCCCGCCGCTTGACGGTGCCCGTGCCGGGCGTCAGCGCCGTCAGCGCGCCGGCCTCGCCCGCGCGGGTATGGAAGGTCAGCGTCGAACGGCCGTCCTTCCCCGGATTGAGTATCCTGCCTTCGATATGGCCCGTGAAACCTTCCCCGTCCTCTTGCAGAACCACTTTCACAGGACCCGAATAGGAATCGACCTTGACGGCAACGCCGGAAACGCCGGCCCCCGAACCCGCATAACCCCCGGGACCGACGACGATCATGCCGCCCGCGGCCTTCGCGGCGATGTCAGCCAGCTGCCTGACACGCACGCCGGCATGCCCCCCGCTGCCGTCGGCGTCATTCACGCCACCCGTCACCTTGCCGAGGACGGCGACATCGAACCCGCCGGAACCGTTGTGCCAGACATCGACACCGTCCTTGGCGGAAGTGATCACGCCGCCCTCCCCGACCGTGACTTTGATCATCCCGGCGGCTTCCGCGTCTCTCAGCGACTCGGAACCCTGCTTCCTTATCGTCACGCCCCGGATGTAAGCAAGGATGCCCGCGTCCTGCGAATCGACCGTGCCTCCGTGGGTGACCGCGACGCCGCTTCCGCTCGCGGCGTTCAATATGCCCGCGCTGATGCCGTAACTCTCCGCCGTGATCATGCCGCCTGTCCCCGTCATGACCGCGACGCCGCCGGTTCCTCTGTTAACAGCGCCGATTCCGTCGCCGCCCGCGGTTATTCGTCCGCCGTGGGTGATCCTGACATCGCCTTTGCCTGTCGCGCTTGACGCTTCCGCGTATATGCCGTGTCTCGCCGCGGCTATCGAACTGCCCGCCGCCGACGTGACCGTGACGCCGCCGGTTCCGTTGTTCCAAGCGGCGACCGCAGTGGTGGCCGAGGAAATCCGCCCGCCGTGGGTGATCCTGACATCGCCCGTGCCCGTGCTCTCCACAATCGCGTACAGGCCCGTTCTCTCTGCCGAACCCGTCGCGACGGTCCGCCCCGTGACTATCGAACTGCCGGCCTTCGTCTCGACGACGATGTCGCCCGCTCCTTCGTGCGTGAGCCACATGCCCGCCTCACCGGCGATTATCCTCCCCCCGTGGGTCACCGTCACCGTTCCCGTGTTCGCGGCTCCTTCGTTTTCGGCATTGATCTCGATGCCCGCGTTACGCTCCGAAGTGATTTCGCTGCCGCTTCCCGTCGTGACCGTGACAGGGCCGACGCCGTAGCTCTGCACATAAATCCCGGCCCCGCTGCGGTTTGTCGGCCCGGTCACCGAAATGCCGCCCTTGTGGTCGACTTTGACGGCCCCCGTGATTTCGTCCGAGTTGCTTCCTCCGACTACGATACTGATGCCTCTTCTTGTGTTCACACCGCTCGCGAGCCCGCCGCCGAGAGGTTTCACCTCGATCTCGCTGCCTTCCGCCGTGTCGACCGTGACGGGGCCTTTCCCATCCTGGCTCAGGTTGATTCCAGTGCCTTCCGAGACGATGCTGCCGTTGTTGCTGACCGTGATGCCGTCCGTGCTCGCCGTGTTTTTGACCCAGACGTTGATGCCGCGTCCGTCAGCCGATCTGGTCGCGTCCGCGTGAATCTCGCCGTTGTTGATGATCGTCACAGCGCTGCCAGCCGCGGCGGCGGCGGTGGAAATTCCGATTCCGGTGCCGCTGACAGGCGCGGCTTCCGTTCCGATCGTCCCGCCGAGGGTCAGCTTCACGCCGCTTGAATTATTAATGTTGTTGCAATGAATCGCGTATTTGGAGCCGCTGCTTGTCTGACCCGGCGCAGCCGTGTAAGCGCCGCTGTAGGTGAGGGGCCCGGAGTAGTCGAACGCGGTCGCGCCCCCGGCAACGGTTGGCACGCATTTGTCGTCCGCGGTCTGCGCGCCGAGCGGCGGGGCGGCCGGAAGCGCCGTCAGTAAGGCGAGAACCAGTCCGGCGGCGGACAGCCGGGCGCATGAGACGCCCCCCCCCCCCCGGAGTCATTGAGGGCGCAGGCTTCCGCCGATGCGCGTTTCAGCATTAATCCGACTGATGCCGTCATCTTTCACTTCCTTTCCGATGTAAGAGTTATGAGCCCGCAGCCTACCCTGCCCCGGCGCACGGCGCAAGGGGCGGAAACAGTTTCATCCGGAAATGTCGCGTTTCCGCCGCTGCCGGCGGGCGCATGCCGCCGCGTCAATTCTCTGACGAAAGATGCGGCGAGGCTGCTGACAGGCCCGCCGCGGACCGGCGCCTGCCCCTGACAGCTTGCCCGGAAAGCCGCCTCGGAACGGTATCTCCGCTGCGCCCTGAACCTCATCAGCTCCGCCGGACCGCCGCCGGAAAACCGGGAATCTCAAAAGCGGCGGGCCTGCCGCTCATCCGCCGCGGCCGCTCCGGGGCCGGCTGCTCCGCCGGGAAAAAGCGGTTCGGTCCGCCGCCGCGTTCAATCAGCCGGCATGGTTCTGTCAATGTTCATTTGTCCTCCTGCCCGCCTTGCCCGCGGCGCCGCTCCGGCGCCCGTCAAGACGATCACAGTGGCGAATCGCCCGGAGCAACCGCCCTGTTCCGTGCCTGCCAGAAAACCCGTAACACGCCGAATATGTGAGAAGAATCGCAGTATCCGGGGAACGAAGAGTCATCAACTTCGATGTTGTGATCGCCCGTTCAGGCCGGAATCAGCGTGAATTCTGGTCAAAACAGGAAAATCTTCGTTCCTTGAAAGCCGTAAATCATGACGCCCGTACAACTGTGAAATGCATCACCGGGTCCAGCCGGCGGCTCTCTGTCAGAATCAAGCTGCGGCAGATGCGGCAAGCGCCCGGCAAAGGCGTTTCCGGATGCCGCCGGCCGTGAGAAGGGCAGGAATCCGGCGGGATCCAGCCGCTGGCCGCGGTTGAGCAGCCGGATCAGTTGTTCGGCTCGGCCGCCTTGCGGCCGTTCTGCGCTGACAGCGGAGGGCATGAGTCATGAGGGCTGAATTTCCGCGGCGATTTCGGCTGACACCTCAAAAACCCCGATCCATGCCAAGCCGGCCTGACGCTCAGCAAACAAACTCAGAAAATCCGGAATCGGCGGCGACGACGGAGTTTCAGCGACAACAACGCCGCCTTGTTTGATCCAGCCGCCCGCAACCGCGGACCGCAATGCTATTTCAGCAAGGCCTGAGCCATAAGGCGGGTCCAGAAACACCAGCGAGAATGCCCGACCGGCATTGACTCCCAGACGGCCCGCGTCACGGTTCATAACAGACGTATCCGCTTCCGCTCCGACGCTGAGGATATTCCGGCGAATCACCTGTCGGGCCGCATGCCGGTTGTCGACGAACACGGCGGCAGCCGCTCCCCGCGACAGCGCCTCCAGACCGAGCGCACCGGTTCCGGCGAAGAGATCAAGCACCCGGGCGCCGGCGACAAGATCTCCTCCGGCCCCATGGATCAAAAGGTCAAACATCACCGTCCGTGCGCGGGCGGATGTCGGGCGCAGCTGCGGCGCCCGGCGGCCTTTAGGAACCGGGGCCAGTGTCCTGCCCCTGAATTTTCCGCCAATTATCCGCATGCGGTCATGCCGCGCCGATCCAGAACCCGTCGGCCGGGCGCAAACCCGCTGAACTCTGCTTCCGGCGGAACATCGGCGCGTCAGGATGTCAGCGCAGCAGGGCTTTGATATCTGCGCCTGTATCGGCGAGCGCAGCGGCATCAACCGGCTTGCCTGTTTCCAGCAACCGCTTGCCGACCATATAGCTGCGGGCATCGTTCACCGCGTCCACCGCCAACAGTTCATCACCCTGAAAGTACCAGTGGCTCACCGCAGAAGGATCGCCGCCGGGGCGGCGCACGATCCTGTCGTAACCGGCGCCCAGTCCGGCTATCTGTAATCTCGTGTCATACTGGTCAGACCAGAACCAAGGCACAGGTGCATATTCCCGCGCAGCCCCCAGCGCATTCGCTGCGGCGCATTCGGCCTGATCAATCGCATTCTGCACGCTTTCAAGCCGGATTCGGCCGCCTTTCCATGGAAACGACGCACAATCGCCGGCCGCGAAGACCGACTCCGAAGACGTGCGGCAACAGCCGTTCGCCTTGATGCCGTTTTCGAGCTCCAGTCCCGCCCGCTCCGCGAGACCTGCAGCAGGCCGGACGCCGATTCCCACGATGACCAGATCAGCCTCCAGCACGCGTCCGTCGGCGAGCTTTGCCGCCGACACGCGCCCCTTGCCGTCGTCGACCAAGCTCTCCAGGGCCGTGTTTTCCATCACGGCGGTTCCATGTCCGCGGTGCAGATCGCGGAGATGTTCGGATGTCTCCTTCGCAGCGACGCGCTGCAGAATCCGCGCCGCCATTTCCACAACTGTGACTTTCAAACCCTTGGCGGTCAGCGACGCCGCCGCTTCGAGGCCGATATAACCGCCGCCGATCACCACCGCCTGTCCGCAGCGGCCCAGTTCAGAAGAAATCCGGTCTATATCAGCGATGTCACGGACCGCATGGACGCCGGAAAGGTCCCCGCCTGTCTCCGGCGGCAGCCGCCTCGGCACGGAACCGGTTGCAAGCACAAGCGTGTCAAAAGGGATTTCGTCGTTTTCCAGATGCAGCCTCTTCCGGTCCAGATCGATTTTTCTGCACCATTCGCCCGTACGGAGACTGATGCCGTTCTCCGAATAGAACGAATCTTGGCGCAGAAAGAGACGTTCACGGTCGAGTTCGCCGAGCAGATACTTTTTGCTGAGCGGCGGGCGCTGATAGGGCAGTTCGTTTTCGCCGCAGATGAGTGTGACTTCGCCGTCGAAGCCCAGAGAACGGAGTCCAGCCGCCGCTGAGTAACCCGCCTGACCTCCGCCGACCACAACAATTCGGGCCATCGCCAGCCCCTCCGTTCGCCCTGTTCCAGAAAACTTCCGGAAGATATAAAGCATGGAGAGTTTCGGTCAAATGACGGAGGAGAAACACCGTGACAATTTCATTGGGAGACAGGCTGCCGAACGCCTCGCTTTGCCGGCTGGGTGCCGAGGGTCCCGAGACCGTCCAACTGGCTGACCTGCTGAAGGGCCGCAATGTCGCGCTGTTCGCCGTGCCCGGCGCTTTCACGCCGACCTGTTCAGATCAGCATATGCCGGGTTTTGTGAAAAACGCGGACGCGCTCCGCGCAAAAGGCGTCGATGGAATCATTTGCCTGTCCGTCAACGATCCTTTCGTGCTGAAAGAATGGGAAAAATCGACCGGCGCAGACAAAGCTGGAATCTCGGTTCTGGGAGATGCGTCGGCAGAGTTCACAAAAGCGGTTGGAATGGATTTCAGCGCTCCGCCCGCAGGGCTCCATTCCAGGTCGGCGCGTTATTCGATGCATGTCGTCGACGGCATCGTCAAGGCGTTGAACAAAGAAGATTCGCCCGGTGTCTGCGGCATCACTTCCGGGGACGAACTGCTCAGCCAGATTTCCGGCTGAGCGGCGGCCGTTTCCGGCGTGCAGGTGGAAGCCGCGGGGGAGCAATTCCCCGCGGTTCCGCATGACGACAGTCGGAACAGCGGGAAACAACGCCTCTTCGGCGGCCGCGGAGGTCAAATCTTGTTCATCTTCCGCGCAAGACGGATGTCGAGATCGGTGATCCCTCCGGCGCTGTGAGTCGTCAGACAGACGTCAACCCGGTTGTAGCTGTTGAACCAGTCCGGGTGGTGATTGAGTTTTTCCGCCGCCAACGCCGCCTGCGCCATCCAGCCGAACGCTTCAGAAAAATCCCTGAATTTGAATGATCTGCTGATGGTCTTCCGCTCCGCGTCTGCTGTCCACCCCTGCGCCCGCAGTTCGCTCAGAGCGGGTTCCAGCTCCGACTCAGACTGTTTGACCCTCATATCTGGCATCCTTCTGTTTCTTGAACGGCCCGGCCTCAGTCAAAATTTCGATCTCACGCCGAACGCAGATCTGTTCTTCCCGCAGAAATTCGCTGACCGCCTGCCTGAACGCGGGGTTGGCGACCCAATGCAGCGAGTGGATGGCCGCCGGCATATAGCCGCGGGCAATCTTGTGGCTGCCTTGGGCGCCCGCTTCGACCCGTCTCAGACCAGCGCTGATGGCGAACTCGATCGCCTGGTAATAACAGACTTCAAAATGAAGGCAGGAATGCTGCTCAATGCATCCCCAGTAACGGCCGAACAACGTGTCTTGCCCGATGAAATTCAACGCGCCGGCAATGTGCCTTCCGTCCCGCTCGCACAGAATCAGAAGGATATCGTCGCGCATCGTGTCGTGAATGATGTCGAAGAACCGGCGCGTCAGATACGGCGCGCCCCATTTTCTGGATCCCGTATCCTGATAGAAAGTCCAAAACGCATCCCAATGCCGCGGCTTGATATCTTCGCCGTTCAGAAGCAGGATTCTCCCGCCGAATTCCATCGCCCGCCGGCGTTCTTTTTTGATGTTACTGCGCTTTCTTGAGGAGAGTTCCGACAGGAAATCATCAAACCTGCCGTATCCCTTGTTGAGCCAGTGAAACTGCTCGCCGATTCTGCGGAGAAAGCCCGCATCTGCTCCGGCTCTCGCCTCATCTTCACTGCAGAAAGTCACGTGCAGAGACGAAAGTCCGTTGTCAGCGGCCAGCTGCTTCGCAGCCGAAACCAGCGCATCCGTCCCTTCGGATTCGTATCCCTTCCGGGTCAGAAAACGCCGCCCCGTCACCGGCGTGAAAGGAATGGATGCCTGCAGTTTGGGGTAATAGCAGCCCCCGGCTCTCTCAAGAGCCGAAGCCCAGCCGTAATCAAATACGTACTCGCCCCGGCTGTGGGATTTCGCGTACAACGGCATCACCGCGACGATTTCATTGTCCATTTTCGCCGTCAGATGCAGCGGAGACCATCCGGTCGTCTTTGTCGCGGATCCGGAATTTTCCAGCGCCGCAAGAAACCGGTGGGTTGAAAAAGGGTCGCGCGCCCGCCCGCCCGCCGCTTCCGGGCAGGCGCAGGCATCCCATTCGCGCTCCGCGACCGCGGAGATTCCACCGAGCACGGCGACTTCCCATATGGACTCAGCGCCGTTCAATTATTTCATCCGGAAACGACTCATCGCGGATATCCTCAAAGACACCTGAATTCGCGGAAATCCGTTCAGCGGAGACTGAATATTCCGTCAACCTCCACAGCCGCTCCCAGCGGAAGCGAACTGACGCCGACCGCCGTTCGGGCATGGCGACCCGCTTCGCCCATCGCCGCGATCAGAAACTCGGAAGCGCCGTTGATAACCGTCGGCTGATCAGTGAAGTCTGTTTTGGAATTAACCATTCCGGCCAGCTTGACTGCGCACCCGACACGGTTCCAGTCACCGTTGACCGCGGCCCGCAGCTGAGCAAGGAGGTTTTTCGCGCACAGACAGGCAGCCGCCTTGCCTTCTTCGGCGTTCAGATTCTCTCCAAGCCTGCCGACAGTCAGACCGCCGCGGGAATCGAAAGGAAGCTGACCTGAAATGTAGACCAAGCCGCCGACAATCCGGCACGGCAGATAATTGGCCGCCGGCGCCGGCGGACCGGGCAGTTCAACCCCTAGCTCCGCCAGACGGTTTTCGATATCGTGCGCCATCACCGAATCTTTCTTAAGGCCTGCCGGCGATTTCATACAGTTGATGCGCAACTCTGTGAAGCGCAGCGACTGCGCGGTTCAAATCCACGCTTGATTCAGCGGCCCTCTTGTTGGAAACGGCGGCTTCAGGCTGGCTTTGCCTGCCCGGAAATGATCCAGACTCTGCCGTGTCATAACCGGACGCGCAGAACAAGTTGATTCCGCCTCGGCCTGATGTCTTCCGGCGGGTCAGGGCGGAGCGGCGCGCGGGCCCGCCGGCAAAGAGAAACTGAGTCCGCGCGGTAGTTGACGGCCCGCATGGTCAGGCTTATTCTTCGTTCATGGAATGCCTGACTGGACTGTTGCCGCAGGGAGAGAACATGAAGCTGAAATTTTGCGCCTTCCGGCAGCGTGGGACATCATGATCGCATTGCGGCGCCGACTTGATCCGCATAGGTCTTTCAAGACCTGCATTGTTTATGCGGCGGGAATGTTCAGCGCGGCCTTCATGGCTGTCGGGGAGCCAACGCAGGCCTTTGCTTCGGAAAGTGCGGCAGTGCGCGCCGTTGAGGAATTCAGCGAAAGCATCACAGAGTTTCTCGAGAATCACGCCGATGCGGCTGACAGCGTGTCAGCCGGGCCGGACGGACTGAGCAACGGTCTGTTCAGAATCCTTGATGAACATCTCGACATTGAGGCCATATCGCAAACGGTGCTTGGGACAGCGTGGAGACGGGCCAGTGAGAATCAGCGGCTGGAATTTCAGAACGCTTTCACGAGCTATCTCGCCCAAAAATACCTGCAGTATTTTCCGGGTTTCGTCGGAGCGGAATTCAAGATCGTCGGTTCAGATGAACGCAGGGAAAACCATTTTGTCGTGTATTCGGACGCCACGATCGGCGACAGAACTACGCGCGTGGAATGGTATGTTCTTCACCGCCGCGGCAAGAACCGGATTGTCAACATCGCATCGAAAGATACCAGCATCCTCAGCGTTGAACGCAGGGTGATACGTTCCCTGCTGCAACAGCGCTCAGGCAATCTGGACCGGCTGACTTTATATTTGCCCAATCGGCACGCCGGTACGTGACGCCATATGCCGGCCGACTGTCAATCCGGCCGGGTATTCCAGACAAATGCCGCTCCTTTTGTCCTTGAGGTTGTGACTCCGGCCGAACCAAACCACGAAATCGATGAGAAATCCTCCGGTTGTCCAGAAGGCAGACTCTGCAAGGGCTCTCGTCCGGCCAGAAAGAAACCGCCGTGCTTCTCACCCCCTCTGTTTGAATCAAAAGCCCGCTTGTCTTCGATCAGCATAATGACGATCTCGGTTGCCTCATCACGGAGGGCAGGGCCAAGCGCGGGGCCCGCCGGAACTTATCGGATCCATCAACTCCAGACCCGTGCGCGAACTGGCCGGAGAAATCCTTGAAAGCGGCGAAGCCACGTTCGAAATGGGCCGCTCCAAACACGGCTTCCATGAAATGACTACGCGCACCGAATTGCTGGAAATGATAAGGAACGGCGAAAATTCCGGCGTGGAATTCCAACGGGATGATCTGCGCGCCCAAGATCTCGCGAAGGAGCTGGCCGCTTTTTTGAACTTGGAAGGCGGCAGGGTGCTGCTCGGCGTGGAAGACGACGGAAAAATTACGGGCTTAACGCGGGATGACATCAAAGAATGGGTGATGAATGTATGCTGGGACAAGATCAGACCGGCAGTCGTTCCGTTCTTCGAGTTGGTCCGCGGCATCAGAGATGACAAAGATATTGCGATCATCCGCGTGACCCGCGGATACGGTGTGCATGCGCTGTGGCATAACAACAGTAACAGGTACTTGATGCGTGTCGGCTCAAAAAGCCGGGAAGCAAGTGGGGAAGAACTCGCGCACCTGTTCAGGAAGATGGGTTCCGTACGGACCGAACGGCGGCCTGTATCAGGCACGGCGCTGAAGAACCTGGACCGGAGGAGGCTGCGAAATTATTTCCGCTGTATCCGCCGGCAAGACGCGCCTGCCGATGAAGATGAGGACGCTTGGCAGTCATTGCTTGTTAACGCCGGGATTATGACTGAAGAAGGTGTAAACGTCGGCGGCATGTTGCTGTTCGGCAGGACACCGAACCGGTTTTTGCCTCATTCGGGTATAGATGCCGTCGCATTTCCCGGAACAGAGCAGCACCATGAAGTACAGGAGCGCACGGCGCTTCGCGGCCCCATGACGCCCCTGGTGAGCGAAAGCGGCGATATCGTTGAAAACGGCCTCGTCGAACAGGCATTGGAATTCGTACGGCGCAATACGCGCGTGGTTGTCGCCGGGGCAGGCGGAAGAAGGACAGGACATCCGGTTTATCCTCCCGATGCGCTTCGCGAAGGTATAGTCAACGCCCTCATTCACCGCGATTATCTGCTCACGGGCACGGATATCGTCCTGGCGGTCTACAGCGGCCGGCTGGAAATTATCTCGCCGGGACGGCTGCCGAACGGCCTGAACCCGGACCGCCTGCGGTCCGGGGTGCGGGCCACACGGAACGAATTGCTGAAAGAAGTGATGCGCGATCATGGTTATCTTGGAAATATGGGGATGGGGATTCCCCGGAAAATCGTCAAAGGTATGAGGGAACACAACGGCACGGACCCTGATCTGGTCGAATTGGATGAGCGGTTCATCGTTCGGCTGCACGCCCAAGCCCCGGACAACAGCCGGCCGCTTTGACTTTACCGCAAAGTTGTCAATGCTGTCGAACGGTTCGCGCCAAGGAATTCTTCGCGGCGTTCCAAGCGAGACGGCCGTAACGGCAGCGGCCCGTACCTGAGCGTGACCAGCCAATGGACCGGTTATCGGCAACACTTGCCGAGAACCTGCCTCTTCCGGCGGAGGAGCGTCAGAGATGCCGGCCCCGCAGGGATCTCGAAAACAGCCCTGCGCGTCTTGACCGCTCCCGGCCGGCAGCCTCAGCCCAAGGTTTTCACCCACATCAAGGAATGTGCTTGTCGTCCAGTTCCGTTACCTCGTGTCTGTCAGAAAACCCCTGTTTCCGGCGGCGTCCGGCGGCGGCTCGGCGCGTCCGGGCCGCCATTCGGCGGCGGATCCGGGCTCTGAAGCACGCCGGACGGCGGAAATCAGTTGCTGACACTGAATTGACAGGCGTCAACACTGAATTGACCAGCCGCCGGAGCACGGCTGACCGCTCCCGGGTTGAGAGACCCGGGAGAAAGCCGCTGTTTCGATGAAGGGGGGGGGGTCAGGCGGCGCGTCGTCGCAATCGCTTCCTGCTCCGCATCTGCCGTCTTTTCAGCAGAAGCCTTCCGAGCCGGCAGCAGTTTGCGGCCAGCGCCGCGAGGGCCGCGGTGCGGGCGAAGCCGTCGCGGCCATGGCTCCGGATCCGGTCGAGACCGCGGCGCTCCAGACAGCTGATCGCCGATTCAACCGCCGGATGCTGACGGCGGGCCTCGGCGAAGCCGGGTTCCGACTGCCGCTCCCGCTCCGCCTTCGAAAGATACCCCTTCTTCGGCAGCGCGTTCAGATCAAGCATCGCATCCAGACCGCGGCGGTTCTCCGGGCTGTGAAAGCCGCGGTCGAAACTGCAGGCCCGGAGTTCCGGAAACCGCTCCTGCGCCGCCGCGACGACCGGAACGGCATGGTGAACATCGGAGTCTTCCTGCATGATCTCATGATGGATTATAAACCAGCCCTGATCCTCGACGACAACCACCGGAACTACTGGCTCCACGGGCGAGCCGGCCTTGCCCTGGGGATGTCCCGATTGGTGTTGAATTTGATATGGGCGGTGTTGCCCCTCCCCCGAGCATCAGCTCGGGGATTTTCTGAAGAAAAAGGAAGCAATGCCATGAAGACCATCAGCACATTCCCCGACGCCTCCGCCAGCGCTTCGAACATCAACGCGCTCGTCGAAGAGGCGTACGAAGACGTGACCGAGAGTTTCGAGAAATTCTGTCTGACGACGGGCATCGCGTATCTGCGGCAGATGATGGACGAGGACGCCGAACGGCTTGCCGGGAAGCGTTACAGTCATTCTCCCGACAAGCCGGGGCACCGCCAGTGCCATACGCGTTCCCAAGTCGGGTTCCACGGCGGCAAGGTCGGCATCGACCGTCCCCGGATCCGCTGCAAGGCTGCGGGCAAGGAGATGTCCCTGCCGAGCCAGTAAGAGATCTCCGCGGACGGCTATCTTGATCAACAGTCGGTGAATCTGATGACGGCGAATGTAGCGACCCGCAAGTTCCGCCGGGCGGTGAGGATTCCGGAGGCCGGGGTTCCCTGCGGGGCAGGCTGCGGGCTGTCGAAATCAGCCGTGTCCCGCCGGTTCAAGGCTCTGACGCAGGCGAAGTTTGATGAATGGATGACTTCCGATCTGTCGGAGCTTGATCTCGTCGCGGTTCAGATCGACGGGCTGCATATGAGCGACCGTCTGCTGATGATCGGGGCGGTCGGCATTGACGCGTCCGGGCGTAAGCGCCCGCTGGGCGTCATTGAAGGCGCGACGGAGAATGCTGCGACCGTGCAGGCTCTGCTTGATGATCTGATCGGGCGCGGGCTTGATCCGGAGGGCTGTTATCTGTTCATCGTCGACGGAGCCAAGGCGCTCAGCAAGGCGGTCCGGCGCACTTTCGGCGCGGATATCCCTATCCAGCGCTGTCAGGTTCACAAGGGCCGCAACATCACCGACCGTCTCGCCGCGAAGCATCACGCCGCCGTGCGGCGGACGCTCAGACAGGCGTGGGAACTTGATGACGCCGACAAGGCCGAGCGGCTGATGCGCAGCCTGGCTCAGCGGTTCGAACAGGAGGCTCCGGACGTCTCCCGGTCGATACTTGAGGGCTTGGACGAAGTCCTGACCGTCTCCCGGCTCGGCCTGCCGTTAGAGCTGCGGCGGTCGCTGGCGAGCACGAACATCATCGAATCGATGAACAGCACGGTCCGGCAGGTCTGCCGCAACGTGAAACGCTGGAGGAACGCCGGGATGGCTCTGCGATGGACCGCCGCCGGCATGATGGAGGCCGAGAAGGGTTTCCGCCGCATCAAGGCGTACAGGCAGCTGCCCGTTCTCAAACAGGCTCTCCGAACATCGTCGAAAGAATCGGCTTGACCGGCTCAAGGAAGCCGCTTAGGTAGTCGACAGGCAGCATCGCTCATGCGGGTTTCAACACCAAGCGGGACATCCCCCTTGCCCTTGGCAATCCACCGCGTGTGCGGCTCGAAAATCGAGAACACCTTCTCATTCTGCGGTATCACCTCCCCCTGGAGCAGGCGGCGGCTGACCTGGTCGATCTGCCGCCTGGCGTGCGCTGGACAGCTGTCAATCAAACACAGTTTTAACGCGCCGGCGCCGGCCGCCGCTGAAGCCGAAAAAGTCTCAGCAGTTTTCGCGACGAGGCGGCGGCAAAACCGCAGCATCCATGTTCGGTTTCAAGGGCGTTCCGGGGGAAAATTCAGCCCTTGTTTCCTTTTTCCCACAGCTTTCGCACATTTTCTCCACAGAAGCTCCTTCGGTTCAGGAGGCCGCGGCAGCAGTTGCGGGCCGCCGAATCGGCCGCTCCGGAGCGCAGCCCGGCCGTGCGGACGCGGACGGGGCGTGTTTTTCCCAGCCGCGCCGTTCGCGCAGCAGCTTGTTCGCTAGCCTCGATTCCCAACGGCCATAATTGATGTGAATCCCGGGATCGCGCGCGCCCCGTTCACAGGAAGCTGATCCGCAGCCTGCGGTTTCCGAGCCACGGGACGGCGATGTCGGTTTCGTCGTATGAGGCGTTGAGGAGGAACGGGTTGTTCGCCCGCCGCCCGATCCGGACGTCGATGCTGTCCCTTCCGATCGTGATGTCCGCCGGCGCCTTGACGAAGTTGCGGAACAGCGCGCGCGACTTCGCGTTCCTCTTGCCGTTTCCGACGCGGACGGCCAGCAGCCGGTACAGGCCGCTGGCCATGAGGGTGAGCTGGAGATCGAGATCGATCTTCATCGGGACCGCGGCGGACAGCGCGTCCATATGGAAGAAGTCGATCGCGTCGGCGATGGCGTTTTCGATCACCATCCGCCGGGCGTAACGGTCGACGAGCTGGCTCGCGGAGGTCTTCATCTGATTGGTGAGCAGCAGGGTCGGCCGTTCGTGGCCCAGGCCGCGCACGGCGAGCTGGCGGATGTCGCCCGGATAGCCGGAGATCCGGACGCGCCGGTCGAGAACCCCGGGCGTGCGGTAGATGCGTCCGACATTGGTCAGGCGCACTTGCTTCCAGTCGCTTTCCGGGGCGTCAGCGACAGCGTCGAGAAGCGATCCAGTCCGCCTGCGAAGGGTCAGGAAGTTAATGCCTCTCTCGTTGATCCACTGGAGATTCGCATGTGTCGTCAGCCGGGAATCGAACACCAGTTCCCCGGGCAGGCCGCCGTTGCGCTCCTCCCAGAACCCGATGAACCGGAGGATCTCGTCGTTCTGGTCCGCCTTGCGGACCCGGGCGTTCGCGTAGACGAGCAGGCGGGCGTCGGCGTCGCGGGCGAGGAAGGCGAGGACGCCCTTCTGCCTGCGGCTCCGCTTGGAGACGTAGTGCCGTTCGACGGGCGCCTCCGGATCCTTCCCGTGCCAGGGGATGGTGTGGAAGTCGAGGTCGAAGGAGCCGTCCCCGCCGAGATCCGTCTCCAGGTCGTTCAGCGCCCGGTGCCAGCGGTCCATGAGGCCGGCGCACAGCTTCGGGTCGACACGCCCGGAATACTCGGTCAGGCTTGACCGCTCAGGCATCACGTTCAGCCCGGCGAACAGGGCCATGCCGGGATCGAGGATGTCGGCCATGACGTGCGGCGGCCGTCCGACTCCCCAGAGCTTCAGCGCCAGTAGGGCCCGGAAAGCATGGCCGGCGGGGATCATCCCGCTGCCCGGCATGCCGCTGTCGGCGGCGATCCGGTCGAGATCGAGCCGGACAAGGTCGGGGACGAAAAGGAACAGCCCGCCGAACCCGGTGCGCATGCGTCGCGGCGAGAGGTCGAGCTCCCGGGCGTCGGCGACCGGGGCGGAGATCGGCCGGAGGGCGGCTTCGCGCTCGCCGGGCGACCGGCGCGGCAGCTTGCCGACGCCGTTCCTGCGGAGCGTCCGCTGCACGGTCGTCGTTCCCGCGGGCATCCCTTCCTCCCCGAGCTTCCGGCTGATCTCGCCGACCGAGAGGCCGGCGGTCCTGCGAAGCTCCAGGATGCGCCGGTCCCGCCGCAGCCTGAGAGGCTCGCCGGGATTCGGCTTCGGACCCGGCCTGCGCTCGGCGAAAAAGGAAGACAGATCCGGGTTCCCGCGCAGCTTCGTGCACAGGTTGCGGAAGGACCCGAGGCTGTATCCGAAGCGCCTCGCGGCCTCCGCGGCCTCTGCGCCGTCGAGAAAGTGAGCCCGGAGGGCCTCGTACTGGAGATGGGTCCGGGACCGCGGCTTGCGGAAGAGTTCGGCCAAGTCAATCATAGCAATGCATGTAGTTCAGATACTATTGCCACTATATTATATAATGGCTGCCGCCGCAAGCCGGAATTGCGCAGAACCGCGCCGCGCGTCGAGCCGGGACATATGAAGTAAAGCCTGGAAAGAATTCCGAAGGCAGGCGCTGAACCCGGAAGCCGCCCCTTTTCTGATCCTGATGCCGTGCCGCATCCCATAATGACAGAGTGATAATCAGTGCTGAAAACCTTAAATAAGATGATTACGTGCCGGCGCCGGCAAGACCGACATCCATCGGATCCAAGCGGGAAGCACGGCAAACGCCGCCTGCCGAACGATAACGGATCCAGCCGGCGGTCCACGGCCGCCGCCCGATTCACATCAATTATGGCCGTTGGGAATCGAGGCTAGGACCGCCAGCTTGCGCATGACGGCGACAAGGGCGACCTTATGACATTTCCCCCGCCCGGTGAGCCGGTCATAAAATGCGGACATATCTTTATTGAACCGCACAGCCGTCAAAGCCGCCATGTAGAGGGCGCGCCTCGGGCGGAAGCGTCCGCCGCGGATGCGCCGGGCTCCTTTCTTCGCGCCGCTGTCGCGGGCGAACGGGGCGGTCCCGGCGAGAGCCGCGGCCTGCCGGCTGTCGAGCTGCCCGAGTTCCGGGAGCCAGCCGAGCAGAGCGGCGGCCGTGACCGGTCCGATGCCGGGAACGGACATCAGGATGCGGTAAGCGCGGGCCTGGTCAGGATCGCTCTTGATATGCTCCTCGATGCCGGTTTCGAGATTTTCCTTCTGCCGCTCGTTGGCTTTGACGGCTTTCCCCATGGCCTTTTTCGCTGACGCGTCCTGCAGATCATCACGGCACTGACGCAATTTCTTAATGGTCTCAACCAGTTGCCCGCGGGCGACCATGAGATCATTCAGGCGATCAAGCATCCATGTTTCAGTTCAAGGGCGTTTCGGGAGAAAATTCAGCCCTTATTTCCTTTTTCCCACAGCTTTTGCACATTTTTTCCACAGAAGCTCCGCCCGTTCAGGAGGCCGGCGCAGCCGCCGCGGGCCGCCGAATCGGCTGGTCCGGAGCGCAGCTCGGCCGTGCGGACGCGGACGGGGCGTGTTTTTCCCAGACGCGCCGCTCGCGCAGCAGCGTGTTCGCCAGGACCGCCAGCTTGCGCATGACGGCGGTAAGGGCGACCTTATGACATTTCCCCCGCCCGGTGAGCCGGCCATAAAATGCGGACATATCTTTATTGAACCGCACAGCCGTCAAAGCCGCCATATAGAGGGCCCGCCTCGGGCGGAAGCGTCCGCCCCGGATGCGCCGGACGCCTTTCTTCGCGCCGCTGTCGCGGGCGAACGGGGCGGTTCCGGCGAGAGCCGCGGCCTGCCGGCTGTCGAGCTGCCCGAGTTCCGGGAGCCAGCCGAGCAGAGCGGCGGCCGTGACCGGTCCGATACCGGGAACGGACATCAGGATGCGGTAAGCGCGGGCCTGGTCGGGATCGCTCTTGATATGCTCCTCGATCTCAGCCTCGAGAGCTTCCTTCTGCCGCTCGGCGGTTTTGATGATTTTATCCATGGGCTTCTTCGCTGACGCCTTCCGGATCTCATCGCGGCACTGACGCATTGTCTTAATTGTCTCAACCGCTTGCGCACGGGCGACCATGAGGTCATTGAGACCGTTGAGGAACGCGGATTTCGGCTCGGTCGCCGGGAGATCGGCGAAGGCCGCCGCGAAAGCGGCGAGCATCCTCGCATCCGTCTTGTCGGTTTTCGCCAGCTGACCGGTCGCTTCGGCGAAGCGCCGCGCCTGGCGGGGATTGACGACGCAGACTTCGTAACCTCGGTCGTGCAGCGACTGATGAACCGCCCGGTGCAGCCGTCCGGTCGCTTCGACAGCGACCCGCCGCACCGCGTGTTTTCTCAGAAACCCGTCGATCGCCCGGAAGCCCGCACGGTCGTTTTTGAACCGGCGGTCGACGCCGGCGGCGTGCACATCGATCATTTCCTTGCTTATATCCAAGCCTGCGCATATTTTCGTCATTTCCCTATGCTCCTATTCTCATGGTTATTCGGATCTTGATCCAGGCATCCATTCAGGACGCGAGGGAACGGGAAAGCCGGGCCGGCCATGCTTGATCACGGTTCTATAAACCAAGGAACGATCGGCCCGACCCGACCTTGCGGGGACATTCGCCCCCGCTTCCCCTTGCCGGCTGCCGCCGGCAAGGGGAACCCGCGACAGGATAGCACGGCTGCGGATGAGCGGTGAAATAAAAGTTTTCCACAGCCTCGCGCCGAGCAACCCCTGTGGACAACTCCTTATGGAATTATCCTTGGTTTGATTCATATGAGGAACGCGGATTTCGGCTCGGTCGCCGGGAGATCGGCGAAAGCCGCCGCGAAAGCGGCGAGCACCCTCGCAGCTGCCCTGTCGGTTTTTGCCAGCTGCCCGGTCGCTTCAGCGAAGCGCCGCGCCTGGCGGGGGTTGACGATGCAGACTTCGTAACCTCGGTCGTGCAGCGACTGATGAACCGCCCGGTGCAGCCGTCCGGTCGCTTCGATGACGACCCGCCGCACCGCGTGCTTCCTCAGAAACCCGTCGATCGCCCGGAAACCCGAACGGTCGTTTTTGAACCGGCGGTCGACGCCGGCGGCATGCGCATCGATCGTGTCCTTGCTTATATCCAGGCCTGCGCATATTTTCGTCATGCCCCTATGCTCCTATTCTCAGAGATGATTCGGATCTTGATCCAGGCATCCATTCAGGACGCAGGGACGGGAAGGCCGGGCCGGCCATGCTGCGGTACGGTTCCATGAACCAAGAAACTATCGGCCCAACCCGGCCTGGCGGGGGCTTTCGCCCCCGCCTCCCCTTGCCGGCAGCCGCCGGCAAGGGGAACCCGCGACAGGATAGCACGGCTGCGGATGAGCGGTGAAATAAAAGTTTTCCACAACCTCGCGCCGAGCAACCCCTGTGGATAACTCCTTATGGAATTATCCTTGCTTTGATTCATATGAGATACTCCCTGACGCGCGTCTCGGTCTGCCGCCGCCGCGCGCGGACGCCGTGAAACCGCCGCCGCAGCCCGGCCTGCAGATGCGCGCTCCGCCGCCAGCCGGGAACGCCGCGCCGTCTCCCGCACCATGCGGCGCACCGCATCCATGAGAAGATTCACATCCGTCGGAAAATGAACATCCGTCTCAACGCAAAAACTGTCAACGCGGCCGCGCAACGCGGCACCAGGCTTTTTTCCGGCGACCTCATGGCCGCTCGCTGCCAGCAGTTTGCCGACACGCGCCAGCATCCGCGGCGTCAAGAGGGAAACATCATCGACAAGCGTCTGCATCTCATACCCGCCGCAGTCGAAAACATCGTCATGGCCGAGCATCGCGCGGATCAGCGCATGGTTGTCTGCCAAGCTCTGAAGCCGGTCGAAATCGCAGTCAGTCCCCTGCTTGAGAACGCCGATCACCAAAATCGACCGGCAAGCTGTTCCCGGACGACCGTTGTGCCAGTCGACATCGGCGAAGAACTCCTCATCGAAAATCCGCTGAAGATCGCGCTGGCGATTGACATAAAGATGCTGCAGGCCCCTGAGAACGTTCTCGATGTCGTCCCGCGACTTCGGATTGATCTTCAGGGTTTCGATGGCCGTCGAGCCGAGGCGGGCCGGTTTGATCAAGCGTCTCATATCGTTCTCCCGGTGAAAAAAACGGCGAAGATTGCCGCGATTCAGGATAAATCGCCGGATTCTTAGCGAAAACGCTGATTCTTGAAAAGGAAAAACACTTCAAAATGCTGAAAAATAATAAGAAAGACACTTTTTTGCAAGCACTACCTCTGTCTCCTGAGACTCCGTCACATTCTCCCGTCGACAGAGACGATGCGCATCCCGAACCTGGAGAAGACCTTGAACATTCCGGACACGAGCGCGCCCCGAACGAAGAAGCCGCCGCACTTGATGACGGCCGTTCCGTCCTCGCGGCGGATAGGTCCGGCCGGGCGACGCCGGCCGCGTACTTCCTCCCTGCAACCTGCTGCTGCGCTGGTCATTAGACACATGGAGCACCCGGCGCATTTTCAGAGCGGCGCTTCTCAGTCGCAATCCGCAGCAAACTGAATAAAGCCCGCTGCCTTCGGTTTCCCGCCTTTTTCCGCTTGTCGGCAGGCTCGGCAACGCAGAATCCGTCCAGATTCAGCAATGCCGTCAGCCTGCGCTTTAAGTCCGGGATCACGTATTTCGACCCGCATAAGTCCAGAAAGCGCCACCTTTTCTGAGGGAACGGCACCGCGGCGCGGACCGAAGACGCTCCGCACTCGTAATTCAGGCGATGCCGATCCGGCAGGTCACGGGACATCCACGCCCGAGGCTCCGTCATTATCACCCTCTGCAGGCGCGGCCGCGATGGCGGCCAAGAACGGACCGGCGAACTCCTTCAGCTTGGCCACGCCCACGCCGTTAACCTCGGCGAACTCCGCCTCTGTGCGCGGGCGGCGGCGCACCATATCAAGCAGCGTGCGGTCGGGGAACACGATATAGGCCGGCACCCTACGCTCCCGCGCGATCTCAAGGCGCAATGCCTTGAGGGTGCCCATCAGAGCCGCATCGCCGCCGGACAATGGCAGCGCCGCCTCAGCGGCGGCGGGTATCGTACCGGAGTCCCGCGCTTTGGCGGACATACCCGCGACTACGGTGTCTTCGCGGTAGAGGAATTCGCCGCCGCCGCGCAACAGGACCATGCCTTTCTCCGTAATTCCGATTCCCCCGTAGCCGCCGATGTCGATCTGCAGCAACCCGGTCGCCACCATCTGCCGAATCAGCGAGCGCCACTCGTTCTTGCCGCGCTCCGCGCCGACGCCGAAGGTCGGAAGCCGGTCATGGCCGAAACGAGCGGTCTTTTCGCTCTCGGTCCCTCGCAGGACGTCGATCAGGTGCGCGGCACCGAAACGCTGACCAGTCCGGTAGGCAGCCGACAGGACTTTCCGCGCATCCTCGGTTCCGTCGACACGCTCCGACGGATCAAGGCAGACGTCGCAGTTGCCGCAAGCCTTGATCCGCTCACCGAAATACTCCAGCAGCGCCGCCCGCCGGCAGGACGGCGCCTCGCAGTAGCCGAGCAAAGCATCAAGACGCTTGTGTTCCCGGCGCTTACGCTCGGGCCCGGCATCCTCTTTCTCAACGAACTGCCGGCGTATCACAATATCCTTGAGTCCGTAGAGCATGTGCGCCTTGGCCGGACCTCCGTCGCGGCCCGCGCGGCCGATCTCCTGGTAATATGCTTCTATGCTGCCGGGCAGATCGGTATGGAAAACGTAGCGCACGTCCGCTTTATCGATTCCCATGCCGAAAGCGATGGTGGCGACGATCACCACGCCCGGCTCGGTCATGAAAATGTTCTGATGCGCTTCCCGTTCCCCCTTCGCCATGCCTGCATGGTAGGGAAGCGCATGGATCCCGCCCGCCGTCAGCATGGCGGCGGTCTCTTCCGTCTTCCGCCGCGACAGACAATAGACGATGCCGCTCTGGCTCTTATGGCGGTCGATGAAACTGGTGAGCTGGCGCTTCCAGTTTCGTTTCATTTCCACAGTGAGCCTGATATTGGGGCGGTCGAAGCCGAGAACGAACTGTTCCGCCCGTCCGCCGAACAGCTTGTCCATGATGTCGTTACGCGTCACCTCGTCTGCGGTTGCCGTCAGCGCCGCGATCGGAACGCCGGGAAACAGATCGCGCAGCCGGCACAGATCCTCGTATTCCGGACGGAAGGCCGGGCCCCACTGCGAGATGCAATGAGCCTCATCAATGGCGAAAAGCGCGACCGGCAGGCGGGCGAGCGCCGCCAGCATGCGCTCCGTCATCAGCCGCTCGGGTGCCATGTAGAGAAGTCGCGTCCTGCCGGCCGCGGCGCGCCGCCAAGCTGCTGCGTTGGCGCCCCAGCCATTCGCGGAGTTAATGCAATCTGCTGCCACGCCCGCCAGCCTGAGCGCCGACACCTGGTCTTGCATCAGGGCGATCAAGGGCGACACCACCACCGTGAGCCCGCCCATAATCAGGGCGGGAATCTGAAAGCAGAGCGATTTCCCCGATCCCGTCGGCATCACGGTGAGCGCATGTCGGCCGTTAAGGAGCGCTTCGATCACGGCCTCTTGGCCCGGACGGAACCCCTCGAAGCCGAAGACCTCCCGCAGCGTCCCCTGTGCCGCATTCAGTCGCCCTCCTTCAATGCCGGGAAGGTGCGTCCGCTCCTCCGATGATAATTCGGAGAGCACGCTCGGCGGTTCCGCCGATCGGCCGCTCGCGAAAGATTCCGGGCGGCGGCGGTCCATCAGGCGGAGCGCCTGCAGCGGACCGCTTTGGATGCCGCGGGAAATGCGCCGCACGCATCCGAGGGAGGAAACGCGCTGTCCATGGGCAAGTGAAACATGGAAGAATTTCCACTGCGAATCGCCATCACCGGCGATGTCCGCACCGACTCAAGGCCTGTTGGATGCTTCGCGCCCATTGAATTCTGAAATACATAGCCTGGCACCCGTCAGCAGTCCTTCTGTCCCAACCAAGCTATAGCAGATGTCGCCGGCGCCCCGCAAAGGCGTTTCAGGAGGTCAACCGTCATGAAGGGCGCGGAAATTCGGACGACACAGCCGCTGTGCTTTTCCAAGCGGTTTCTCAGCGGGTTCCGCGGAAGCTGCTGCAGCCTCCTTTTCAGACTCGTGCTGTCTTATCTCTCAGGTGCCGCGGCTTTCCAGAGCGATGCAACCGCCGTATCTCAGTGGAACCTGCCGCCCGGAAGTCTGCCGATCTGGAAACGCTCTCTTCCTTGGTTGAAAAACGTGAATTCCGTCGCTTGATCGACAAGCAATGCAAAGGGGCCGATACAGATGGTCCGGTGACCGTGTCCGCCTCCCTGCCTACCGCCCGGATTTCGTGTTCGGCAATGGAGAGATGATCGTTCACGAACTTGCCCGCGGCTGCGGGCAGCCGGTCTCCACCACGATGCCTCTTTGCGACAAACCGCTTGTCTTCAGCGCCTGAATCCGGCAACGGTCATACTGGGTGAAGCGGTTAAAGCCTGACGGCATGCGATTTCCTCCGTTTTCATCATAGAGGGCATCGTACCCGCTTGATCCGCATATGACATATAGATCCGTCTGAATCGCGGTCTACAAATGAAGCGATGCATTCGGAGTTCAATAGGGAATAAGAAAAGCACTTGGTCAGTTATGTTCTTTTTAGCTTGGCATCGATTTCTTTGAGTTCGAAGAAGTCTTTTTCCGAGAGAATTTCAATTTCCGATCCCCGCGTAATCAACGTTTCCACTTTCCGATGTTTACTGCTTTTGTCATAGCCTTTTAGCTTGCTCTTATCCTGAATCCCCAACACTAACACGGTGACTTTTTTGCTCGCGCCGTCAACCACGTTACACCCGAGTTCAGCTGCAATGTCGACTGCTTCTTGCCGCGGGATGCCAAGGGTTCCGGTGAATAAGACCGTTTCTCCGAATAAAACTCCCTCTGGATTACCGTCTCGCTTCGCTGACGGCTTGCCGGAGGATGACGGGAAGATTGGCTGCTTAACCCGGCGCAGCCAACCTTCAATATCCATATCAGTGTGGGCACAAGCACGGAGCACGACTTCTGCGGCAGCTCCGGCATCTTCAAGTGCGTCATGGTGCTTGAAATCAATTTTGAGATCTGTCGCAATATTCTTAAGTCCGTAGCATCTTCGCCCATATCTTTCTGGCCAGGCCCGGCGAGCGACCTTCGCACTGTCAAGCCAAGTTACTTGAAGCTGTTCGAGTTTGTACTTTTTCATAGCACGCTCAAACGCGATGCGATCAAATGACGTATGGCTTACCAATATAGAACCGCGCAACCGGGTGCGTAATTCGTCTCTAATCTCGGGAAGCGAGGGACTCAGGCTCACGACATTCTCATTAATTCCGTGAATTCCAACATTCCACGGATCAAACCAATCCTCCGGGTTTACCAGAGACTGCCATTTTTCTTCAACTTTTCCGTCGCGGACGTGCACGATGCCGATCTGGCAGATGCTTGCGCGATCAGCGTTAGCCGTTTCGACGTCAATAGAATTGAACGTCAACATGCGGAACTATCTCCCGTTTCACTATCTGCCTACTCGTCAACTGATTAGGGCCTGTTGACAAATGGGGTTACGCTTCCGGCGATTCGCTGCCAGAATCATCATAACGAGCGCCGGAGCGGCGCCGCAGGCAAGAGGAGCAGATAGACAAATGAACGCCGACAGAACCATGCTGACCAATAAAATGCAGCAGCGGATCGAACCGCTTCTTCCCGGCAAAGCGACCGACCCCGGCGTCACCGCGGCGGACAACCGGCTTTTCGTTGAGGCGGTGCTTCAGCGCATCCGGACGGGTGCTCCCTGGCGCGACCTTCCGCCGCGGTTCGGCAAATGGAACAGCGTGTGCAAGCGGTTCCGCCGCCAGCCGCTTTCGGGTGTTTTTGAGCGTGTTTTCAATGCGTTATCGGAGGCGTTCGACTTCGAGTATGTATTCATTGACGGTTCTATCGTGCAGGCGCATCAGAAGGCTTCCGGGGCGAAAAAAGGGGGGCCTGCCGGCAGGGGATCGGGCGTTCCCGGGGCGGTCTGACCAGTAAAATCGTCGCGGTCATGGACGCGCTCGGTTACTTGGTGAAGTTCGTGATTCTTCCCGGTCAGAAGCATGATCTCGTCGGGACGCCGCAGGTTATCGAGGGCTTGTCCTTCAGGGCTTTGATAGCCGACCGGGCGTTCGACGCGGACCAGCTGCTCAAGGAGCTTGAGGAGCGCGGCACCGAGGCGGTGATTCCCCCGAAAAAGAATCGGCGGCAGATTCGGGATTACGACCGCGATATGTACCGCTGGCGGCATCAGGTTGAGAATTTCTTTGCGAAAATCAAGGAGTTCCGCGCGATCGCGACGCGGTATGACAAGACCGATGCAAGTTTCGCGGCGGCGATCTATCTGGTCGCCGGCCTGATCGCGGCAAAGTGATTGTCTACAGGCCCTAATCTTGGTGCGCCTGTCAATGCGCATTTCTTCCCTGAAGTAGAAGGCGAAAAGCTGGGGAAGCCAAAACCCGGCGAAGCTGCCCCGCGTTTCAAATGGTTCGATATTCTGTCTCCAAATGCGCCGGCGCACCGACTCAAGGAAAAGCCGGTCGTCCGCCGCGGCAGGCCGGGGGCCGGTCGCTTTGCCGGAAAGAAGCGGTTCGATCCGCTCCCGCATTTTATCGGTCAGCATGGCTCTGTCACTGTACATTTGCCATTCTGCCCGTCTTGCCTGCGGCAGCGCTCCGGCGATCGTTAAGACGATTACAGCAGCAAATCGCCTGAAGCGCAACCTCATTTGTCAACAAGGCGGCCCGTGCTGGCGTGTCGCTGTCCGAAGACGCAGCGGGAGACGCGGAAAGCGCACCAGAAAACATACGGTTGCTACCGGAACTGTGCGACGTTGCGGACGCTGATCAATATGGCCCACAAGCAGGGACAGCCAGTTCTTGACGCATTTCCAACGGAGCCAGCGTGTCAGAGAGGCTGCTGACAGTCTGCCATCATTGGAATAATAGATAATGGGGAATGCGGTTTTGACGTATTCACTCTCGGCAGTGCGCCGTCATTTCCGCAGCTGCCTGGTACACTGCCGGCATAACACGATCCGCTGCCGGTTCCTGCTCTAAAACACACCCTTGCCATCAATCCCGCAATGTTCCGCTGCCGGCCGTCTGGCTGTATGCTTCAGAATTGCATGGGCGGGTTGAGAAATCACTTGGATTTTTCATATGAGGGCGATACTCTCAAAAACCGGAAGCTTTTCACAAAGGCCGGCACCGTGAGAATCCGGCATTGTCTCACATGACATACGCGATCGGAATTCATGCCGGCATCGCCGTGGTTCCGGTTTTCAGCAGGAGAGGAAGATGACGGCGCACGGTATGGACCGGAATCCTTTCCGCCCCGGTTACGGCGTCATTCCGCCGGTTCTGGCCGGACGCGAGGAGCTGAAGAGCGAGTTCCGCGGGCGGCTCGCGGATCTGGCCGCCGGGAATCTGAATCCGACCGGGTTCCAGCTCATGGGTCCGCGCGGCTGCGGCAAGACGGCTCTGCTGGCTTGGATGAGGAAACAGGCCGGGGAAAAGGGGGTTGCGTCCGTTTTCCTTCCCAAACAGGCTTTCGACAGCCCCGACATGCTTGTCGGCGTGCTGCGGTGGCTGAAGGGGGGCCTGTTCGGCTTCGGAGAACGCGACCTGCGCATCGGAGCCGGCATCGACGGGATTCCCGGGCTGTCCGTTTCCGCCGACATCGGCGGCGGCGTCCCGGCGGACAGGGCTGCGGCGATCGTCGCCCGGCATCTTGATGCGCTCGTCCGCCGCCGCCGTCGGCTGCTCGTGCTGGTCGACGAAGCCCACGACATGCCGATCGAAACCGCCAGGATTTGGTATGACGCCCTCCAGACGGTGACGATGGAACGCCCGACTCAGCTGGTGATCGCCGGCACGCCGGATCTGTCGATGGTTCTCCGCAGTTCGGGTTCGAGCTTCATGGAACGGATCAATATCCGGCGGATCGGCCGGCTGGCCCGGGAGGATGCCGCCCGGGCGCTGACCGAGCCCTTCGGGGAGCGGGCATGTTTCGAGGACCGGGCCCTGTCCGCCGTCCTCGACGAGACGCAGGGTTACCCTTATTTCATCCAGCTGTGGGGAGAGGCTCTCTGGAACACGGTCGCCGGATCCGGCGCCGCCCGCATCGGCATGCCGCAAGTCAAGGCCGCGGCGGCGGCGGACAAGGCGCGGCAGGATCTCTACAGCGGGCGGACAGACGAGATGCTTCGCATGGGCATGCTGATCCCGGCTGCCGAGACGGCTCTGGAAATCGGGAGGGGCCGGCGGCGCCCGAACGAATTTGATTTGATGAGAACCGCGGACAGGATCGTCGCTGAAGGCGGCGGTGACTGGGATGCGGCGCGTCGTTCGCTGCTGCACACCGGTTTCATCTGGGATGAGGAACCCGGGAAATGGGAGTACGGAATTCCAAGCCTCGCTGAACATGTCGTCAAGGCCGCGGCAGGGCGCTGCGCCGACAATGCCGCCGCCGGTCCGTCGCTGGCGGCGGCGGTGCGTCTGCTTAAGGCGGAGGGGACGGCGGCGCCCGAGGCCATGACCCGGGCGATGGCGGCGGCGGGGGCCGGCAATAAAGCTGCCCGCCACCTGAGGGTATTACAGCGGCAGGGTATCTTAGTTGCTGAAGAAGACGGACAATTCACGCTCGCCGCCCCGCTGCTGGCCGAACAGGTTCTGAAGCGTCTCGGCATTGATCCTGCCGCCGAGGCGCCGGCGGCGCGGAATGTCCAGCGCGGCGCATCCGCGACTTTCTGATCTGGAACCCGGATGAGGACGATCCCGGAGAACTGCGGACTCTGGGCCTCTTCTACGACGCGTTGTTTCCGGTCGGACGGGTTCAGGACCGCTGGCCGGCGGTGCGGGAGGACGCCGCGACAGCGGAGTCCGAATGTCTGGCGGGTAAATCCGAAGAGAAGCGTTCCGGCCTGGACGGTTTTATCGCCGCTGTCATACGGCGGCGCCGGCTGCCGCAGCCGGAGCGATCGCCGCCGGAGAACGACATCGCGCCGACCCCGCCGGCGGAATCCTGGGATGATGACGGCCCCGCACCCGGGATGTGACCGCTCACGCATGGCATACGCCCGAATGACGCAGCGCATTCGGTGTGCTGAACAAGAAGACGTGTGAACTCGGCAGCTTTTTACATTGTTCCGCTAAAGGAATTTACTGTAATTCCAGACAAAAAGCTATGCTGCTTCCTGCGGATCCGGCTGTTATTTTGCTTAGGGGATTGTAAAGGCTCAATTTGCAAATCGGGGAATGTCCCGCTTGATGTTGAAACCCGCAGGAGCGATGCTGCCTGTCGGCTATCTACGCGGCTTCCTTGAGCCGGTCAAGCCGATCCTTTCGACTATGTTCGATGAGAGCCTGTTTGAGAACGGGCAGCTGCCTGTACGCCTTGATGCGGCGGAAACCCTTCTCGGCCTCCATCATGCCGGCAGCGGTCCATCGCAGAGCCATCCCGGCGTTCCTCCAGCGCTTCACGTTGCGGCAGACCTGCCGGACCGTGCTGTTCATCGATTCGATGATGTTCGTGCTCGCCAGCGACCGCCGCAGCTCTAACGGCAGGCCGAGCCGGGAGACGGTCAGGACCTCGTCCAGGCCCTCAAGTATCGACCGGGAGACGTCCGGAGCCTCCTGTTCGAACCGCTGAGCCAGGCTGCGCATCAGCCGCTCGGCCTTGTCGGCGTCATCAAGTTCCCAGGCTTGCCTGAGCGTCCGCCGCACGCCGGCGTGATGTTCCGCGGCGAGACGGTCGATGATGTTGCGGCCCTTGTGAACCTGACAGCGCTGAATAGGGATGTCCGCGCCGAAAGTGCGCCGGATCGCCTTGCTGAGCGCCCTGGCTCCGTCGACGATGAACAGATAACAGCCCTTCGGATCAAGCCCGCGCCGGATCAGATCATCAAGCAGAGCCTGCACGGTCGCGGCGTTCTCCGTCGCGCCTTCGATGACGCCCAGCGGGCGCTTACGCCCCGACGCGTCAATGCCGACGGCCCCGATCATCAGCAGGCGGTCGCTCATATGCAGCCCGTCGATCTGAATCGCGACGAGATCAAGCTCCGACAGATCGGAAGTCATCCATTCATCAAACTTCGCCTGCGTCAACGCCTTGAACCGGCGGGACACGGCCGATTTCGACAGCCCGCAGCCCGCCCCGCAGGGAACCCCGGCCTCCGGAATCCTCACCGCCCGGCGGAACTTGCGGGTCGCTACGTTCGCGGTCATCAAGTTCACCGCCCATCGGTCGAGATAACCGTCCGCGGAGATTTCTTCCCAGCTCGGCAGAGACATCTCCTTGCCCGCAGCCTTGCAGCGGAGACGCGGACGGTCGATGCCGACCTTGCCGCCGTGAAATCCGACCTGGGAACGCGTATGTCCCCAGCGGTGCCCCGGCTTGTCGGGAGAATGACTGTGACGTTTCCCGGCCAGCCGTTCGGCGTCCTCGTCCATCATCTGCCGCAGATACGCGATGCCCGTCGTCAGGCAGAATTTCTCGAAACTCTCGGTCACGTCTTCGTACGCCTCTTCGACGAGCGCGTTGATGTTCGGAGCGCTGGCGGAGGCGCCGGGGAATGTGCTAACGGTTTTCATGGTGTTGCTTCCTTTTCTTCAAAAAATCCCCGAGCTGATTCTCGGGGGAGAGGCAACACCGCCCATATCAAATTCAACATCAAGTGGGACATCCCCTGCAAATCGTATGCATGGCCTTTTAGTTCCGGCAGAAAGAAACGTACGGGAAGAGACATTTTTAACCCAACATACTGATATCATTTCAGAATAGTGTTCAAGGTATCTGGCAGAGCCGCTTGTCATCTGTCGCCGTCTATCTCTTTGTATACAAAGACATTACAGCATGGGCGCATACGATTTGCAAATTGAGCCATTGCAAAACAACACCACATTGCAAAACAACACCACATGGCGTAATTATCAAGAAAAATCAACACATGGAATGCTGTCAAACTTTCTTTATAAGCCCTTTTGTTTATCTCTGAGCACGCAAACCGATTGCCGACACGCATTGAACCGCTTTGGAGTTTCGGGGTCATTCTCCTGGCGTTTCGCCGTAGGAAATCATTGAATTTTCTACGAAGTCATCAACCGGAGCGCTTTTGGGCAAAGCTCTGGGCACCGTGCCTTCATGGATGCGCCGCATCGCCTCGTGCCAGATTTCCGCAGGCAATCCGCTCCCTGTCACGCCGGTCAGCGGCGTGTTGTCGTCATATCCCATCCAGACGCCGGTGACATAGTCCGCGGAAAAACCTATGAACCACGCATCACGCGCCCCCTGCGTGGTGCCGGTCTTGCCGGCTGTTTCCCGGTCCGCGAGGGCCGCACGGCGGCCGGTGCCGTCAGTCACCACGTGCCGCATCATATCCGTCAGCAGAAGCGCCGTCCGCTCGGACACGGCGCGTCCGTTCGACTTCGCCGGACCTGAGAAGAGAGGTTCGCTGTCACCCCTCAGGCTGAGATCAACCAGTCCGAACGGAACGGCCCGGATGCCGCCATTCAGGATGCCCGCATATGCGGCGGTCATTTCGATCAATGTTGATTCCGATGCGCCGAGAGCCAGCGCCGGACCGGAGGCGAGCCGGCTGCGGATTCCGAATTTTTTCGCTGTCTCTCTGACCCGGTTCCGCCCGACGCGCTCGGACAGGCTTGCCGCGACGACATTGCTTGACTTGGCAAAGGCGTCTTTAATAGTAATGGAGCCGTCATATTGATCCTTGTAATTTTTCGGACGCCAGATTCCTGACCCTGGAACCCTGAACGCCACCGGCTCGTCCGTGACCACATCCTCCGGCCCGGCGCCGGCTTCCAAGGCCGCCGCGAACACGAACGGCTTGAACGCGGAACCGGTTTGCCGAAGCGCCTGAGTCGCCCGGTTGAACTGGCCTGTCGCGCGCGGATCGCGCCCGCCGGTCATTGCCCGGACAGCGCCTTCCGCCGTCATGACCACAACAGCCGCCTCGGCCCGTGATCCTTTTTTGACTTTCTTATCAAATACATACACGAGCGCATCATCGACAGCCTTCTGAATGCGGAGATCAAGCGTGGTCCGCATGACCACATCCTCCGTCGTGTCCACAGTCAGAAAATCAGGAATCGTTTCCATGACCCAGTCGGCGAAATAGCTGCCCGCTTCAGCAGCCGAACCGCGTGAAAGCCGGGCATGGTAAGCCCGCGCTTCGCGGGCCTCGGATACCGACAGATATCCTTGGCTTTCCATCAAGCCGACAATCAGGTTGGCCCGGGAAACGGCCTTGGCCATGTTCCTGGTCGGCGCATAAACCGAGGGAGCCGCCAGCAGACCGGCCAGCATCGCTGACTGGGCCGGCGTCACGTCACGGATCGAGACCCCGAAATACCGCTGACTCGCAGCTTCAAATCCGGTGGCCCCGGCTCCGAGATAAACACGGTTCAGGTAGATCGTGAGAATTTCATCCTTGCTGTATTTCAGTTCCAAGGCGAAGGCGAAAGGAATCTCCCTGAATTTCCGCCACAGTGTCGTCCGGCGGCAGTCGCGTTCGAACCGGGCTTCGGTCAGGCCGGAGGCGGGATCGTGTTTTTTCCCGAGGCAAAGCAGTTTCCCGACCTGCTGCGTGATGGTTGAGCCGCCATGGCCCTGAAACGGTCCTCTTCCCTCCCGGAGATTGATCATGACCGCGCCGGCTATGCCGCGCGGACTGATTCCGAAGTGATTGTAGAACCGCTTGTCTTCCGCGGCGATGACAGCATGTTTGAGAAAGGGGGAGACGTCATCGCTTGATATGGCGCCGCCGAACTGGGATCCGCGCCATGCGAACGACACGCCGTTCCGGTCATGCAGGACCGCGGATCCCGTGGACCGCGCTTCAAGCAGTTCCCCGGACGGCGGAAGCCCGGAATAGTGGTACGCCGTCCAGACAGACAGGACAATGGCGCAGATGCATGCGGCCCGCCAGCCGGCAGACCAAAGGAACCATACCGCGGAGCCGGCATACCTCCGCGGTTTTGAGACTTTCCCCGGCCCGCGCTTCCGGGGTTTGGCGTTCGCTTTTGCCGGCCCGCCCCGCCTGCGGACCGAGCCGCGGCTGTTTGTTGTCTGCTTCCCGGCCTGTGCCTGTACCACTTTCTGCCTCTTTTTTGCTCAAATCTACCGAACGCGCCGCGATCTGCAATTCAATTTTGCGGACAGCGGGAAATTTTGGATCCGGCGCTGCGGATATGCAGAAACCCATGGTCCGCAGGAAGCTGTACGCCGGGCCGGGTTCAAAACTGTTTAATTTTCCCGACTGTAATATCAAGATTCTCAGAAATCGTGGTATACGACTAAAGCTGCGCGTTTCGGAGTTCAGCCGGAGTCCCGAAACGCCCTTGAGTCGAAACATGGATGCTGAACCATTCGACCGTATCGGACAAGAAATGTCTAAGCCCAGTCCGCATGCCACAATGCGTGGCGCACAATCATTCAAGAGTAACTTATGAAATGTTGACAGACCCGGGATCCGGGCTTCCGCGGCAGAAATAAAGCTCTGGCCCCGCCCGTCCAAGTGGAATGAAAAGATCTCGGACCGGCATGCCGTCCATCCATTAAGCCTTATGGCTGCTCATGCCCTGTACGTTGAACGCAATGCGCATTGGGTTAATCATCATGACGGGTTGTATGCGGCCCGATGGCGGCTGAACGGGCATCCTCTCAGGGCGACCATGCCACGAGAAAGCCAGCGGCGGACGGACACCGGGCAGAGACCGGCTCATTCAGTTCAATGGAGCTATGGGAGTCTTCCAAGTCACCATAGCCAAACTCCTTACCTCTTTCAAACGACGAACTTTCCCGACATGCCGCAGCGGTGCGCAGCGGCGCGAACCAGCGATTCAATGATATCAGAACTGCCTCACGAAGTCGATCTCACCGAACGTGCGCCCGTAACTGTGCAACTGCGCGTTGGACGTGCGTTTCTCACGCACCAGCGAAAACCGCGGACTGAAGCCCCACAGAACTAAGGAACGGCGCTGGACGCTCAGCCGGAACACGCGGGTCAAATCCTTGCGGGCCCGCCCGCCTTCGGTGAATGGAAACCAGTTGCCTTCATAGTCTCTCCAGCGCAGCGCGGCGCTGCCGCCTGCGGTGAAGCCGCCGGGCAGGGCCGCGGTTATCCCCGCTTGCACCCAACGGCCCTCGTTGCGCTGGTTTTTCCGCTCAGGACGCTCTTTTGACCAGCCCGCTCTGAGATCCGCGAGCAAAGTCGATGTCAGGCGGCGGCTCCAGCCCAATGAGATTTCCATGACCGGGCCGTCGAGATCCACGGTGTCGTCGTGGCGCCGTTTGAACCACGCGGCCTCCAGGCTTGCCGTTGTCCGCTGATCCAAACGGCGGCTCCCCTCGATGCGCAGACCCGCATCGAGATGATGGGCGTCGCCGGCCTGCCAGTTCCGGCGCATCACCGCCAAAACGCTTGTCTCGGCGTCATCGCCGATCAGCCAGCGGGGTCCGATGTGGGACGACAGCGTCATCTGGTCAAATTCGCTGCCCCGGTACTCGCGTCTGTGCACATCCGCCCCGACGCGCAGCAGCGAACGATCGGACAGCGGATACCGGTATTCGCCGCCCACCCATGCCGAAATCCCGACACCCGATTTCGGAGCTTTATCGTAGGTGAACGGCAGATTCCCGAAACCGGTGTCGATCCAGATCGTCCGGTTGTTTGAAACTCTCGATACGTTGCTGTCCGGAGCGAGCGTGAGGCCAGCGTACACGTTCCAGCGCTTGCGCGCCTGAATCTGCGTCAGAAACCGGTTGATGTTACGGACGACCGGAGGCGGCGGGCCGCCTGCCAGAACACGCTCGAAGTGCTTCTTCGAAAGACTGTCCTCGCCCTTCAGGAACAAAGCGCGGGCGAGTTCGAGACGAACGCGGTCCAGTTCCGGCCGCGTTTCAAGCATCGTACTGAATATATCTATGGCCAGATCAAGAAAAGCGTCACGCTTCTCTTCTGAGATGCCCGGCTTTTGAGATGCGCCGAGCGCTGCGAGGCCGTACAAAAAAAGCGTGTCGGCCAGCGCCGTGTCGCCCTGCAACAGCGGCGCCAGCACCGAAAGGGCTTCCTCGAAACGGCCTGAACGCATCAGTTCCTGTGCTGCGGCCTCGGCGGAAACAGACAAAGGCGCATATCCGGCGGATTGGGCCGGAGTCATAGTCGTTACTTCAGCCGAGGACGGCGCAGCAAGCGCCAGCGCAGCCATAGTCGCAAGGGAGCGAGCAAGGCAATTCATTGTACATATGTCCGATTTGTGGCCGAGGGAAACCATCATTTCTCTTTATTTGAGGGTAACTAGTCAGGTAGATTTTTTCGCTTGATTCTGTTTTGTCCGTGTGATTGAATCCTTTGTCAAGAAATCAAGAAACGACATTGAGCGGAACGGCGCAAGCCGCGGATAAGCAGGATATGAGTTCAGAACAGTTTTCAGCGGAGCGGGTCCGATGACCGGCGGCATTCCGGCGGCGGCGCGGGACAGGAGCGCCGGTCCGTCTTTCGGCCGAGCCGGTCTCAAGGCGAGACTTGCCGCGGCTGTCGCGGACCGTGACGCGATTGCCGCCGAGCGCGATGCTGCCGTTGCCGAGCGCGATGCCGCCGTTGCCGAGCGTGATAAAGCCGCCGCGGCGCTTGCGGCTGCTCAGGGCCGCGTTTCCGAGCTTGAGCGGCGGCTGGGAATGAACAGCGGCAACAGTCATAAGCCGCCGTCGAGCGACGGGTTTTCCAAGCCGGCTCCGAAGAAAAAAGCTTCGTCGGGGCGCAGGCCGGGCGGGCAGCCCGGTCATAAGGGAACGACGATGAGCCTTGTCGAGACTCCGGACAGGGTCGAGCATCATCATCCCGGTTCTTGCCGCGGCTGCGGCGCGTCCCTCGCCGGGGCGGCATCGGAGGGGTATGTCCGGCGGCAGGTCGCGGACATCCCGCCGGTCGCGCTGGAGACTGTTGAACATCGGGTTCACAGAGCGGTCTGCCCCGGCTGCGGGGCGATGAGCGCGGGCCGCTTTCCGGAGGGCGTGAAGGCCCCGGCGCAGTACGGTCCGGGGGTGCGTTCGACGGTGCGTTACCTGTCGGCGGCGCAGATGATCCCGCGCCGCCGGCTGGCTGTGACGATGAGAGACCTGTTTGGCGCATCCTTGTCCTCGGGCACGGTTTCCGCTTTGCTCGACAGCGGCGCCGAGAGGTTTTCCGGCTTCGCCGGGCATGTCGGCGCTTTAGCGGCGAGGGCCGCGGTCAAGCATATGGATGAGACCGGGGTCCGTGTCGACGGCAGGCTCCGCTGGGTTCACGTCATGTGCACGGAGCTTCTCAGTTTTTTCCGTCTCGGCGAAAGCCGCGGCGATGTGACCATGGACGCGACCGGCATCGCGGTGCACGATTTTTGGAAACCCTACTGGAATATAGTCGGCGTGAGCCATGCGCACTGCAGCGCTCACCTCCTGCGCGAACTCGAGGCTCTGACGGAGTTTCACGGCGAGGCCTGGTCGGCGGAGATGAGCGAGCTGCTTCAACGGGGCGTGCACGAAGTCAACGAGGCGGCCCGCGCCGGGGAAACACTGTCCGCGGAGGCGGCGGACCGGATCGGAAAAGAGTATGACGGGATCGTCGCCGACGCCGACGCCTGGCACGAGGCGCTGCCGCCGCTGAACCGCGCGAAGCGGCGCGGCAGACAGAAAAAGCGCAAAGGTTTCAACCTCGTCCTGCGGCTGCGGGATCATCGGGCGGGCGTCCTGATGTTCACGCGGAACCCGGCGGTGCCGGCGACGAACAACCAGGGCGAGCGGGACCTGCGGCTGCTGAAAGTGTATCTGAAAATATCCGGCTGTTACCGGAGCGAGCGCGGCGCCCGCAACCATGCGGTCATGCGCACGCTGATCGAGACCGCCCGCAAGCAGGGCTGGAACGTCCTTGACGCGCTCCGGGCGGATCCGGCGGAACTGAAACTCCGGCTGGTCGATTCCTGAGCGGGCTCCGCTCCTGAATCCCGTACTTCCTGAAAATATTCCAATGACCGCAGGCGGCGGATGACCCCGTCCCAGGGAACGCTTGTCGGGTACCTGACTAGTTACATTTGAGGCTCAATTTGCAAATCGTATGCATGGTTTTTCAGTTGCGGCAGAAAGAAACGTACGGGAAGAGGCATTTTTAGCCCAACATACTGATATCAGTTCAGAATAGTGTTCAAGGTATCTGGCAGAGCCGCTTGTCATCTGTCGCCGTCTATCTCTTTGTATACAGAGACATTACAGCATGGGCGCATACGATTTGCAAATTGAGCCTGATTTAATCTGTATAGACAGGAAATTGAAGTCCCGCACGGGGGCCTGAGCGTTATCCGCCAGCGATACTCCAAAGGTTTCCACCTCTCTGATCTTAAAATTCGTCCACGACGCCCGCCGGGCGGCGAAGGCGGAGCAAATTGATTGAAACAACGGCACTGCTCCGCCCGGCTTCGGGCGTTTCGTGAACCGGAACCTGTACAATTTGGCAGACCAAAGATTCTTGGGATTTCAGGCCTGCCTTCCCAGCGATCGCATACAGCTTGTCTTGGCATGAAAGTCTGACTTCGACAATTCCCGCCGGTTAATAGGGAGGAATCCGCGCTGCGGCGTTTTTGCACCTATGGTTCCTCTTCCCCCGGAAAGAATCCTGACCGGCCCTGATTTCGGCTGGAGGCACGCATATCTTCCCGGACAGAACACAGCATGCATATCGGAGTGCCAAGCGCAGTTCGCCCGGCACCGCCGGCCCGACAGCACTCCGATTTTCTGCCGGCAAAACCGGGATGCCGGGCGGGCGGGAATCCTGTCACCGCCTTTCGCTGTCGCCCGGTTCGGAATGCCGGCAGATGACCCCGCGCAACCCGTCGCGGCTGTAGCCGAAGACCGCGCAGCGGCTTCCGGACTCCGGTGATCCACCCCATCACGCCAGATGGCCCGGGATGACAGCCGATTGCAGGGCTGTGATCCGCGGGTCCATCGCCCGCGCCTCGGCAGCCGTGATCAGTTCCGGATACCGAACCAAGTGCCGACCGTGGTTCCTCGGCTCCCGTCGGCCTCCTTCCATTCACCCCCGGCGGTGCCGGCCACCAGCCGAGGATCTCCGTCCTGCGTCTTGGTCGAAAACCGGCCGCCCCAGGAGCCGCTTGAGGAAGTCACATTCACGTTTGGATTGTCGAGATCCATCGTCACAGTGCCAGTGAAACCTCCCCCTGTAACGGATGCCGGCTGCATGCGCAGACGCATCGGAATGTTATCTTCGGAGTAGAAGTCGGCTTGCCCGCTTCCACTGACAGAGACGCCTACCACGGAAAGACCGCCGTTACAGCCTATGCAACCGGAAATCGTGGTGCTGCTGCCGGAGAAGTTCGCAGTTAGACTGGCGTCTCCCTCGAACTCTCCGATGTCGGACCCTCCCGACGCCGATTTATAGCCATAGAATCCCCCAGCAACGCCTGTGTAGGTCGCACTGCCGCTGCCGGGCAGTGTCGGATCACCGGAGATTTCGGGGCCGTCCACGAACGCGCCGATCTCCACCCCCGTAACCTCCAGCGGATTGATGCGCCCCGCGGGGTCCGCGGGATTGATGCGCCCCGCGGCATGCATCCAGTAGCCGCCTGCCAAGTGGTCATTCGGATCCGCGTTGTTCCAATTGGTGTAAACGACCGAGAGCGTGACGCTGGTGTCGCTGGATGTCAGCATCCTGTCGCTGCGAAAGGAATAGCCGGATAAGACCGGATCATAAGACTTGTCAGCGAACCCGTGGGATTCGGAATTGAAGGCGATGCTGCTACCGTCGGTGCGCCGGACGTTCACACTCACATGGCGCCCGTCGAACGATGCGGAAGCCACGTCTTCCGTCACACCCGTAACACTGTCTGAGTTTGACGATTGGGTTACGCTGCCGAAGCGCGGCCGGCTGGCGGCGGCCCGCTCGGCGGAGCCGATTGTCGCGTCAGGATTTGCGGATTGGGCATCGCCGGAGCTGATAGCGGCGGGCGGGGTTGTGCCGGGGACGCCGCCCCCGCCGCCGCAAGCCGTGAGCAAAACACAGGTAGCCACGACAGTGGCCGATTTACAAATCTTCATGATAGTCTCCTATGTGGATGTGGAATTCGCGCAAAATCTGAGGCATTTGCGCCGTTTGCGAATCTCAAGATAAACTCCAGATCGCATCGCTTGAGGGAGGAGGCCGTAATATGACGGAATTCGCTAAACCCGTTACCGCGGGAGTCCCGGCGGCGGATTCCGGAACAGCGTTGTGCGACCAAGTCGCGGCACAGTGCCGCGCAAACTGCGGTGAGAGAACGCAAAGGAAATTTGCAATAACAGGCAGCCGGCATGACATGACGGATTATCAACAGCAGCGGCTGGAGAGCGTGATGCCGTAAGGTTTGCCAAACCCCCGGCGCAGGGACGACCGCAAGGTGACAGCCGGTATATATTCTTCGTGCCGCGCACCGGCACGCCGCAGCGGAATATGCCCGAGCGTTAAGGACCGGATACGGTCTGCTGTTACCGCTGTGACCGACGGAGCAAGCCGGGCCTGATAAGAATATCTTGATGATCTTCAAAGGCTTGAAGAAGCGGATGAAAAAGAGGACGGCGATCAGGAGCCGCGGAGCCGGATGATCGACTCGTCGACGGTCCGTACTCACCGCTGTGCCGCCGGGTTGCTCGGGGACAGTGAGCCGCGGGAGGTCGGGCGCTCCCGGCGCGGCGGACGGCGAAGATCCATGCCATGGTCGGCGGCAAGGGCGGACTGCGCCGGGGCGGAGGCCCTTCTTGACGGTCTTGAAACCGGCTGCGTCCTGATCGCCGACAAGGCTTACGATGCTGACGCCGTTCTCAAGCGGGCGGTGGAAGTCAGCTGCCGGGCCGTCATTCCGTCTGAGCCGAACCGCAGGCGGTAGCGGCCGCCGGATGCAGCCGCCTATGCGAAGCGCGCAATGTAATTGAGCGTTTCTTCGGAAGAATCTTAAAGAGTTCCGGCGGGTCGCGCCCCTCTTTGACAAGCGGACGCGCAACTTAGCCGCCGCTGTTATCCTCACCTTCGTCCGCCGCCTGCTGCAGCGGTGATAACGGACACTTTCCGCGCCCGCGTGGATCACGTTGACAGAAGGACGGCGACGGGAACCGCACTCAGTGCGGTGGACGCCGGACTGCCTCCCTCCTGCGCCGGGAACTTTCCGGGGGGGGGTAGCAGACCGCCCATGTCAACCAGCGCAATGTCGCCCATCGTTCTCATCGTAACCCCGGATCCCGTCTCAGAGTTTGTTCCTAAAGTCGATTTCACATACCAAATGTAGAATACACATCGTGATTCAAGATTCAAGTGGACTTACATACTGCATACAGCATTATGGATCTAACTCTCAAGTGCAGAGACCATGCGCATGACATCATGCTGATGGATTGACATAGCCGATTCCGAAGCCGATCGCAATCCCGGTTCCGGCTTTTTGCGTTTTGCCGCCAGCGATAGAATCATGCGGGAACCATCGCGTCAAGCCGATATTTCCGCTTGACCCTTAACCCGGAATTTTTGGATTCTGGAGAATCGCACTCTGCCGCAAACAGGTTTGGTGCGTAAATCCGCGTCTCCAGCCGCGGTCAGAACGCGAAACATAAGGCGACGGCATTCCTCAATTCAAGACACATCATGGCCGACGGACCGAACGCCGATTATCACACGATCAGTTTGCGCTCGGTCTGCCGTCCGACGCCGAACACGCGTCGGTAACGTCCAACTTCTTCCGCCGGCCCCAGAGACTTCAGCGGATTGTCTGAAAGCTTGACTGTCGGCCGGCCATCAGCTTCCGTCACCTTGCAGACGAGAGAAAACGGCGCCAAGGCATCATTCGCGGCAAGACCCCGGAAATCATTCGTCAGCAGAGTCCCCCAGCCGAAACTGACGCGCGCCCGCCTGTGGAACCGCTTCTGCAGCTCTTCTATGTCTCCCACATCAAGCCCGTCAGAGAAAATCAGAAGTTTCCGCGCGGGATCCTCACCTCTCGACTTCCACCAAGCGAGAGCGAGCTCCCCCATTTCGACCGGATCGCCGGAATCCACCCTTATGCCGGTCCACGAAGCCAGCCAGCCCGGGGCATTGCGCAAAAACTCCGGCGTGCCGAACGTATCCGACAATATGACCCGAAGATTGCCCCGATGCTCGCTTTGCCATTTTTCCAGCAGCGCATACGGAGCTTTCAGCAATTCCTCATCGCCGTCCGCAAGCGCCGCATAGACCATCGGCAGTTCATGGGCATTGGTTCCGATCGCCTCGACCTCCCTCCGCATCGCGATCAGGCAGTTGGAGGTGCCGGTGAATTTTTTCCCCAGACCTTCGCGCATGGCCTGCACACACCAATCCTGCCAAAGATAAGAGTGTCTTCGCCGGGTTCCGAAATCCGCCACCTGCAGATCGCTCAGTTCAGCCAAGCGGGCGATTTTGTCCCAGACGCGCGTCATCGCGCGGGCATACAGCACCTGGAGGCTGAACCGGCCGAGACGCCGCAGAGCCGCGCGCGAACGCAGTTCCGTGATCACCGAAAGGGCCGGGATTTCCCACAGCATGACTTCCGGCCAGGCGCCTTCAAAAATCAGTTCAATCTGACCGCCGGTCTTTGCGAGACGGAACGGCGGCAGTTGAAGATTCTCAAACCATGCCATGAAATCCGGGCGGAACATCTGCCTGATTCCGTAAAAGGTGTTGCCGCGCAGCCAGGTCGATTCACCCCGGGACAGGCGCAGTGTCCGAATGTGTTCAAGCTGTTCTCTGAGTTCGCCCTCATCAATAAGATCCGCCAGACATACCTCTTTTGACCGGTTCACGAGCTTGAAAGTCACCCGGGTCTGCGGAGAATTTCTCCACACAAACTGGCACATCAGCAATTTGTAGAAGTCGGTGTCGATCAATGACCGGACGATCGGGTCGATTTTCCAGTTATGGTTGTAGACCCGCGTCGCGATATCGACTGTCGGCACATGCATGATTCAACCCGCGTCGCGATCCCTCAGCCGGCTTGAACAGGAACTCACTTCAGGGCAACTCCGGCTGATTTCATGTTTTCGCGCGCCATGGCCAGCGAATCATCCAGATCAATCGCCCGGCAGAAATCCTCGAGAACCTCGACACCGAAGCCGAGCTTCGCCGCATCCATGGCCGAATAATAAACACAGAAGTCCGTGGCCAGTCCCACACAGGCTATTCTGTCCACGCCGCGCGTCCTCAGGTAGCCTTCAAGCCCGGTCGGTGTCTCACGGTCGTTTTCGAAAAACGCCGAATAGCTGTCCAGTTCCTTTCGGAAACCCTTCCGCAAAATCATGTCGGCGGAATCCGTTGAAAGACCGGAGTGGAATTCCGCTCCGGGAGTTCCCTGCACGCAGTGGTCAGGCCACAGCACCTGATCGCCGTAACTGAGACTCACAGTCCTGAACGGAAACATGCCGTCATGGCTGGACGCGAATGACGAATGCCCCTGAGGATGCCAGTCCTGCGTGAACACGCTGATTTCAAACTCGCTGGTGATCTCGTTGATACCGGCGGCGACCGCATCGCCGTCCGGCACCGCGAGAGAGCCGCCGGGGCAGAAATCATTCTGAACATCAATGACGATCAAGGCTTGACCGGAATTCTTCGCCATTTCGTGCCCCTGTCGCTGCCGCTGCCGTCGATTATTGCATTTCCGAATATAGAAATCGACCTGTGAGCGACATCAAAATGCAATCACGATCACCGGCGCCTCCGGTCTGGCCGGGTAACCGGTCTTGGAGCGTTGCGGAATCGCTATCAACGGATCCGCACAATGCGACGACTGCAATACCCATGAACACCAACGGAGCATCAACACGACACTTTCAGGGCTGCCAAGCCGACCGCGGAGAAGAATTGAAACCTCTCGCGGGAAGGACCGCTGTTCGACTCGACGCAGCGCGGGCGGGATCTCGTAAGCGCCAAGAACTTTCCGCGTTCGGCGCATCTCGCGGTCGTGTTGTCTTAACTCCTGACCGCGTGAACAACTTTGAAGATGTATCGTCATCTTTTCTGGCCGCTTTTTGGCGTCAATTTTCCGTTCACAGTGAATCGCAGGATGCAGAAACTGCGGTTTGATGCCGTCTGAGCCGGTTGCGGAGTTTTCCGGGATGCCGGACAAGGTCTTTCCGCCGGCCAAGTTTCCCGGCAGGACGGCCGATTGCGGAACAGACTGTTGATCCTGAATGCCCGGTCCGTCCAGCCTGAGCCCGCGGGCACGAACCCGTACCGGCTGATGCTCAGCGCAACCGCCGGGCAAGCACGACCGCATCATGATAATCCAAACCTTCTTCCACGAAAATTCTGGGCAATGCGTGTTTGTCCGGGCTGTATTCTTCGAAACCGGCCCTTTTGTAAGCCGCGACTGCCCGCCGGTTGCGGGCTGACGGGCGGATGACAAGCGTGTCGACATCCCCTCTTTTTTCCAGCATCGCCGCCAATCTCCGCAGCGCTTCCGACCCGATGCCGCCGCACCAGTGCCGCCGGTCAGCGATCCAGATGTCGAGTTCCGCTCCCCGTTCCTGCACCCAGAACTGGACCGATCCCGCCTCGTGACCGTCTACGGAAATGATGAAAATCTGAAAACAGCCGTCTTCCGAGAACGCCGCGTCGTCGTAGTCGGCGCAGAATTCAGCGAAACCCGGCACCGGATGATCGGGAAATTTCGGCGGCCCCATCATTTCAGCGGTGGCATCGGAACGGGCAAGCCAACGGTAGATTTTGGGACGGTCGCGCAGCGCCGCCCGTCTCAGTTTGATGTCCCGCATGTCATGTCCCGCCGAAGAAGCCGCTGCTGACAGGGACGGTTGAATTGCGCCCCGCAATTGGAAGTCCCGCCGCTCTCCTGTATAGAGGACACCATTCAAAAAGGCAGGGAAATTGACAGAGAATCAGAGCGGGCGATCAGAATACAAAGCGGAGTCGATACGCGTGCTCCGCGGCCTTGAGTCGGTGCGGAAACGTCCGGGCATGTATATCGGTGACACCGATGACGGGTCGGGACTGCACCATATGGTTTATGAGGTTGTCGACAACAGCATAGACGAAGCGCTTGCCGGGCACGCCGACGAAATCAAGGTCACGATTCACGCTGATGAAAGCGTGTCTGTTTCGGACAACGGCCGCGGCATTCCGGTCGATATTCACCCCGAAGAGGGCGTGTCGGCCGCAGAGGTGATCATGACGCATCTCCATGCCGGCGGGAAGTTCGATGCCAACAGTTACAAAGTCTCGGGCGGACTGCACGGGGTCGGAGTTTCGGTGGTCAATGCCCTTTCAGACTGGCTGGAGATCGAGATCTGGCGCGACGGCAAAGAGCACCGGGCAAGATTTGAACACGGCAAGACGGCGCAGCCGGTCTCAACTGTCGGCGAAGCCGGGAACCGCACCGGAACCCGGGTTACTTTTCTTGCATCGGTCGATACGTTCAAGGACCGGAATTATTCGTTCAAATCGCTGGAACAACGGCTTCGGGAACTGTCTTTTCTGAATTCCGGACTCCGGATAACGCTGCGCGACGAGCGGAGTCCCGAACATCTTGAATCGCGTTTCCGCTCGAAGGGCGGGGTGCGCGAATATGTGGCCTACCTTGACCGTTCACGCACGCCCGTCCTGACAGATCCGATCTATGTGTCCGGCGAACGCGACGGCGTCAGCCTCGAAGCCGCGCTTTGGTGGAACAACGGTTTCCACGAAACCGTTCTGCCGTTCACCAACAACATTCCCCAGCGCGACGGCGGCGCGCATCTTGCCGGATTCCGGGCGGCGCTCACCCGGACTGTCAACAGTTACGCGAACGCTTCCGGCGTTATGAAGAAAGAAAAAATCTCCTTCACCGGCGACGATGCCCGCGAAGGCCTTACCTGTGTGCTTTCCGTGAAGGTTCAGGATCCCAAATTTTCGTCGCAGACCAAAGAAAAACTGGTGTCATCGGAAGTCCGCCCGGCAGTTGAATCGCTGATCGGAGAGAGCCTTGCCGAATGGTTTGAGGAAAATCCCCGGCTCGCCAAAGAGATCATCGGCAAGATCGTCAGCGCCGCCCGGGCCCGGGAGGCGGCCCGGAGAGCGCGTGAACTGACCCGCAGGAAATCGCCGCTCGATATCGCCTCGCTGCCGGGAAAACTCGCCGACTGCCAGGAACGCGATCCGGCGATGTCTGAACTCTTTATTGTCGAAGGCGATTCCGCCGGCGGTTCGGCCAAACAGGGCCGGGCGCGATCCAACCAGGCGGTCCTGCCGCTGCGCGGAAAAATCCTGAATGTCGAACGGGCCCGCATCGACAAAATGCTGTCATCGGAACAAATCGGCACCTTGATCACGGCCCTTGGAACCGGAATCGGACGCGACGAATTCAACATTGACGGTCTGCGTTATCACAAAGTCATAATCATGACCGACGCGGATGTGGACGGCGCCCATATCCGCACCCTGCTCCTGACGTTTTTCTTCCGCCAGATGCCGGAAATCATCGAACATGGATATCTGTACATCGCGCAGCCGCCGCTGTTCAAAATCGAGCGCGGTCGGTCGGAACTGTATCTCAAAGATCAGCCGGCGCTGGATCAGCATTTGACCGAACATGGAATCGAAGGAGCTGTGCTTCATACCAAGCAAGGAAAATCGCTGGCGGCCGAAGACCTGATGCGCGTCGCGCGCGAGGCCGGAACCATCAAGAATCTGCTGCAGGCGTTTCCTCCGCATTGCTCCCGCTCCATTCTGGAACATTCCGCTATCGCCGGGATCCTCGCGCCCGGCATTGCTCAGTCGAATCCGCAGGAGGCAGCCGATCTCGTGGCCGCGCGGCTCAACATGACAGCACGGGAATATGAACGCGGCTGGCAGGGGCGGCCAACGCAGGACGGAGGTCTCCGCTTTGTCCGGATTCTACGCGGAGTCGAGGAAGTGCAGACTCTCGGCGGCGCGGTTCTGCGTTCCAGACAAAGCCTCAGACTGGCGGAATTCACCCGCTCGCTGCAGGAAGTTTATGCCGAAACCGCGCTGTTCGAACGAAAGGCCCGGCAGACCCCCGTCAACACGCCGTCGGAATTGATCGCGGCAGTCAAAGAAGAGGGCGAGCGGGGCCTTACCCTGCAACGCTACAAGGGACTGGGAGAAATGAACCCTGGCCAGCTCTGGGAAACCACGCTGGATCCAAACGCAAGAAGTCTGGTTCAGGTCCGCGTCGAAGACGTCGCCGAAGCCAATGAACTGTTCATCCAGTTGATGGGAGAAGAGGTGGAACCACGGCGCGAATTCATCGTCCGGAATGCTCTCAGCGTTGAAAATCTCGACCTTTGACGGATGCGGACGATCGGCTGACCTTGAAGTCAGGCGTCCGGGACTGGAACGTTCGCATCCGGAAGCCCCGATGAGCCGTGAATGGTTCCCGGAGCCGGCCTGTGTTCAGAAACAGGAGCAGTCCGCATTTCAGAACCATTCCCTGTCGTCCCCAAGTCGTGCGCTGCCGCGGCGGAAGTTTGATGCCGCCGCAGCCTGCCGGTCACGGTCGCGGCCTTGCGCCATGAGCGTTTTCCGCCGAATTTGCGGAGCCTGCCGTTTCAGGGTGCTGCGACGTTCTCCGACAATTTTCCAGTCCGGCAGGCAGGATCTGCGGCAGATCAACGCGCTCTCTGAAACGGCATCGCAAATGGCTGACGGCGATTGCCGTTGTCATTTAGATCGATTCTTTACAATAGATGGATTCAGCTGAAAGATATGCGTCCACGATGATTATTTTGCTCCATGAACATATCTGAGTTGAATCTGTCGCCGCACGTATCCGACGACATCAGGAAAACCACTTGCTATATGTGCGCCTGCCGGTGCGGAGTTGATGTCCATCTCCGGGAAGGGCGTATCCGGTATATCCAAGGCAATCGCGACCATCCTGTGAACAAAGGCGTTCTGTGCGCCAAGGGGTCGGCAGGCATGCTGCACCATGAATCGCCGGCGCGGCTTCAATCCCCCCTCAGAAGAACGGGACCGCGCGGCACCGGCCAATTCGAAAAGATCACTTGGGACGAGGCTCTGGAGACCGCAGCCGGATGGCTGGCTGAAACCAGGAAACGCGACGCTTCGCGGCTGGCATTCTTTACCGGCAGGGACCAAAGCCAAGCTCTGACCGGCTGGTGGGCGCAGCAGTACGGGACGCCGAACCATGCCGCGCATGGCGGATTTTGTTCGGTCAACATGGCCGCCGCCGGCATCTATTCGGTCGGCGGGTCTTTTTGGGAATTCGCCCAGCCGGACTGGGAACGGGCCCGGATGCTTCTGCTTTTCGGCGTCGCCGAGGATCACGACTCGAACCCGATCAAGATAGGACTCTCAAAGATGCGGCGCCGGGGCGCCCGGATTATCTCCGTCAATCCCGTCCGCACGGGTTATTCCGCAATCGCCGACAGCTGGATCGGCATCACCCCGGGCACCGACGGCATGCTTGTTCTTTCCATCGTCGGCGAACTGATCCGGACACGGAAGTTCGATGCCGAAGCTCTGAGGGCGCGCACGAACGCGGCATGGCTGGTGCGCCTGGGACCGGCTGAACAATCAGGGCTTTTCGCACGCGGCGAGGATGGAAAACCCTTGGTCACCGATATGTCCAGCGGCGAAATCAAACCTTTCGATACGCCGGGCATCGCGCCCGCGCTGGGACGTGATACCGCGCTTGAAAACGGCGCCGCGGCCCGCACGGTCTTCTCGCTGGCGGTCGAGAAATACCTCGCGGATGAGTACAGCCCTGAATCGGCTGCCGCTGTCACGGGCGTGCCCGCGGACCGCATCCGGGGTCTCGCCGCCGACATCGCCCGCGCCGCTTTTGAGGAATCCTTCGAACTGAATATCCCTTGGCGGGATATTACGGGCAAGGTTCACGATATATGCGTGGCGCGTCCGGTGGCCGTTCACGCGATGCGCGGAATTTCGGCGCATGCCAACGGTTTTCAGACCTGCCGCGCGCTGCATCTCCTGCAGATGCTTCTGGGCGCCGTCGACTGTCCGGGCGGCATGCGGTTCAAGCCGCCCTATCCGAAACCCGCGGAGGCTCACGGCAGGCCGGGAAAGCCGCAGCGGAACGGGACGCCGCTCTCGGGAATGCCGCTTGGATATCCTCTGGGTCCCGAAGATCTGCTGGTCGACGAACGGGGAGAGGCGGTTCGGCTGGATAAGGCATTTTCGTGGGAGGCGCCGCTGGCGGCGCATGGCATGATGCACGCCGTCATCCCCAATGCCGCCGCGCGCGACCCCTGTCCCATCGATGTCCTTTTCCTCTTCATGGCGAACATGGCGTGGAATTCGTCGATGAACACGCAAGGAGCCATGCATGCCCTGACCGCCAAAGACCGGAAAGGCAGTTATCTGATTCCGCGGATCATCGTCGCCGACACGTTTTTGTCCGAAACCGTCGCCTATGCGGATCTGGTCCTGCCGGACACCAGTTATTTCGAACGGTACGACTGCATCTCCCTTCTTGACCGTCCGATCGGCGAGCCGGACCAGATTGCCGATGCGATCCGTCACCCCGTTGTCGCGGCGCGCGGAGATACGAGGCCGTTTCAAGATGTTCTCATTGATCTCGGCAACCGTCTGAAGCTGCCCGGATTCACCGACGAGAGCGGATCACCCAAATGGAACAGTTACGCGGAATATATGGCTCTGCGTGAAGTCCGGCCCGGCGTCGGCCCTCTGGCGGGCTGGCGCGGGCGGAACGGAGAAGAATCGGGGCGCGGACAGCCTAATCCGGACCAGCTCGACAGATATATTGAAGCCGGCGGTTTCTGGACTGAAGAACTGCCTGAAGACGCCAAATTTTTCAAACATCTGAATGCCGCGTATCAGGACTGGGCGGTGCGGAAAGGTCTGTACGACAAACCATGTCCGTATCTGCTGCAGCTCTGGTCCGAACCGCTGCGCCGCTTCCAGCTCTCAGCGATGGGGCATGGCGAAAGGCAGCCGCCGGAACGGTTCCGCAGCCGCATTCTGGAGAATTTCGATCCGTTGCCCGCCTGGAATCCGCTGCCCGGCGCGGGCCGGTCCGAGTTCCCGCTGCACGCGATCACGCAGCGGCCGATGGCCATGTACCATTCGTGGGGTTCGCAGAATCCGTGGCTGCGTCAGATACACGCTGAGAACTGTCTCTACGTCCCGGACTCCGTGTGCGACGAGGCCGGTCTGGAGGACGGCGGCTGGGCATGGGTGGAATCCCGGATTTCCAGTATCCGGGTGCGGGTGCGGAGGATGCGCGCGGTCAATCCAAAGACCGTCTGGACCTGGAATGCCATAGAAAAACGGAGCGGCGCCTGGCGGCTGGACGATGATGCGCCGGAGGTGAAGAACGGATTTCTGCTGAATCATTTGATTCCCGAACGCGGCGAAGCCGGCGATCTGGCGAATGCCGACCCGGTCACTGGACAAGCGGCGTGGTTCGACCTGAAGGTGCGGCTGCGGCCGGCGGATCCGGACGAGAGCGGCGCATCGCCGAAATTTCCGGGACTGGAAGAGCCGCCCGGCATGGAGGCGAAACCCCGGACTCTGCTTTACGGCAAGGAATGGTCGGCATGACATCTCTGCCGAAATCCACGGAACGCCGGCTGGGACTGGTTGTGGATCTCGACGTCTGCGTCGGATGTCAGGCCTGTGTCGTCAATTGCAAAGCTTGGAATTCGGGCGGCTACGGCGCACCGCTGGCTGACAGCGAACCGTGGGGCGGCAACCCTTCAGGCGCTTGGCTGAACCGCGTACATGGATTCGAGGCGGAGTCCGGCAGCGGGGCGGCTGTGGTGCATTTTCCGAAAAGCTGCCTGCACTGCGACGATGCGCCATGCGTGACCGTGTGTCCGACAGGCGCATCCCTGAAACGCTCAGAAGACGGAATCGTGCTTGTCGACGAATCGAAGTGCATGGGATGCGGCCTCTGCGCCTGGGCATGTCCGTACGGGGCAAGGGAGATGGATCCGTCCGAAGGGGTGATGAAAAAATGCACACTGTGCGTTGACCGTATCTACAACGACAATCTTCCGGAAGAAGACCGGGTGCCGGCCTGTGTCCGCGCATGTCCGACTAACGCCCGGCATTTCGGTGATTTCGACGATCCCGGCTCCGATGTTTCGATTCTTTCTGAGAAGCGAGGCGGCATGGACCTGATGCCCGAACAGGGCACCCGGCCGGTCAACAAATATCTGCCGCCGATCGAACGCGGCGGTTCCGAGATGTTCGAGACGGACGGGCTGAACCTCGCCGACTACGCGGACCGGGAACCGAGCGGCATTCTCGCTTGGGCAGACCGTGCATTGAACCGAATCTGAGTCTGATTTGCATCCCGCTTTCTCGATAATTCTGTTCTCGACGCTGTCAGGCGCCGGTTTCGGTCTGGGGGGTGTCATCGGCGCAGCGGGGATTCCGGACGGCAGTTCCGTCATGCCTTCGTTTCCGCTTTTCGCGCCGGCGTTCACTGCCGCGGCATTGGCTTCCGCCGGTTTGATCTGTTCCGTTTTTCATCTGCGCCGCCCGGACAGAGCCTGGCGGGCGTTCTCGCAGTGGCGCTCTTCATGGCTGTCGCGCGAAGGCGTTCTCGCCGCCGCCGCCTTGGCGGCCCTGACCCTGCTGGCATTCGCGGACGCCGCGGACTCGCCCTTTACGGTCGCGCTCGGATTCGGAGTCTTTTTTCTGTGCGCCCTCACGGTTTTCGCCACTTCAATGATCTACGCGCAGATCCGCGCAGTGGCGGCATGGCGCACCGTTCTTACGCCTGTTCTCTATCTGGCCTTCGCCTCGGCGGGAGGAATCCTCGCCGCGGCCGTTCTGGCCGCAGGATTCTCCGGAATCGCGGAATTCAGGGACATTTATCAGCCGGCGGCGCGGGCGGCTGCGTTCGACGGTTTCGCAGTGGCTGCGGCGGCGGCGATCACGGCCGCATGGAGCATACAGGCTGTTTGGTGGATGCGGCTGAGCCGCACGGGCACGGGGAATTCAACCCCTGAATCGGCGACAAGACTCGAAAGCCTCGGCAAAGTGCGGCTGCTGGAGCCGCCGCATACAGGATCCAGCTATCTGACGGATGAAATGGGATTTGTCATCGGCCGCCGGCACGCGTCCAAAATCAGGTCGCTGTCGCTGCTGTTCGGCGGTCTGATTCCGATTTCCTGTCTGGCGCTGACGCAATTGTCCAACTTTTCACATGCCGTTGAATTTGTTCTGTCTCTGTCGGCTTTGATCTTGCATCTCTTCGGCGCGGGACTGTCCAGATGGCTGTTTTTCGCGGAAGCCCGCCACACTGTCTCACTCTATTACTGAGTCCCGCTGCTTCCGTCGCCGTTCCTCGCAGTTGTTCGGCATCGGTCCCGCGGCTTGCCTATGCCCCATAATTTTATACTTGACCAATTATTCCGCCGCGGCTATGATTCGCCGCATGTCAGAATTGCCGTCGATTCCCTCGGTTTTGAAGTGCCCGGCCGCCGTCTGCGGCGGCTGTTCGCCGGCCAGGCTTTCAGCAGCCGCAACGCCGCCGTCCGCGCGGTTTGCCGGGAGTTCGGTTTCCTCGACGCGCGCGGGCAGCTGCGTATCCGCAGCTGCGGCGCGGCGCTTGCCGCGCTCGAGCGGGCGGGAGCGGCGTTTCCGCCCCTGCCGCGGGCCGGCGGAGGCGGCGGCGGGCGTCCCCGCCGTCTCGGGGCGCCGGTTCCGCCGCCGTCCGGCGTTCCGTCCGATGTCTCGGGCATCGCCGGGCTGAGGCTCGTTCCGGCGGACGGGCCGGAGGACCGGCTGGCATGGAACGAGATCATGGCCCGCGAGCATCCGCGCGGGGCGGTTTCCCACGCCGGGCCGCAGCTGCGCTATCTGCTCGTCTCGGAGCACGGCGTTCTCGGCGGCCTGGGTTTTTCCGCCCCGGCTTTCCGCCTCGCCGCGCGTGATCGATGGATCGGCTGGGACGAGGACAAGCGGGCCCGTTGTCTGAACCATGCGGTCATCTGCCTGAGCCGGTTCCTCATCCGCCCGATGACGGAATGCCGGAATCTGGCGATACGCGCCCTGAAACTGTGTTTCGACCGGCTCGGCGATGATTTCGAGAGGATTTACCGCTTCCGTCCGCTGCTGGTTGAGACTTTCGTCGATGAGCGCGAGCACGCGGGCACGGCATTCGCGGCCTCCGGCTGGGAATGCGCCGGGCGCAGCGCGGGCCGCGGGCGTTTCGCCGCCCGCGGCGACGGCCCGCGTCCGGTCAAGACAATCTGGCTCCGCCCTCTCAGGCGGGACTGGCGCCGGCGGCTCGGCACGGAGCCGGAACCTCTGCGGCCTTCAGGCCCGGCCGACGGCCTTGACCGGGAATCGTGGGCGGAGAATGAGTTCGGCGGCGCGCCGCTGGCCGATGAGCGTCTCAGCCGGCGGCTGGCGGTATCGGCGATGACGGCGGCCGACCGTCCCGGAGAGTCGTTCCCGGCGGCCGCGCAGGGAGACAAAGCTTTGATCAAAGGGTATTACCGGCTGATCGACCAGCCGGCGGAATCGGCAGTGACGCCGGAGAACATCCTCGCTCCGCACCGCGGGCGGACGCGCCGCCGGGCCGCCGCCTGCGAAACGGTTCTGATGATCCAGGACGGCACGGATCTGAACTTCGCCTCTCACGGCGCCTGCCGCGGTCTCGGCATCATCTCCCGCCGCAAGGGTTCGCCGGGAACCCTGGGTCTGCACATGCACTCGACCCTCGCGGTCGATGCCGCGAACGGGATTCCGCTCGGAGTTCCGCGCATCGAGTTCGACGCCCCGGACGGCGGCGGGGCGGAAAGGGACAAGCCTCCCGGGGAACGCAAGTCCGCCCGCTGGCTGCGCGGCGCACGCGACGCTGCCGGCTTCGTGCCTGAGGGTGTGAACGCGGTCGCGGTCATGGACCGGGAAGCCGATTTCTTCGCCCTTTTCGACGAGCGCCGCCGGCTGAAGAACATCGATCTCCTCGTGCGCGCGAAGGTCGACCGGAAGATCGGCGGGGAAAAGCTGTTCGCCAGGCTGTCGGCTCAGCCGGAGCGCGGACGCGCCCTTATAGACGTGCCGCGCTCTTCGGCGCGTGTTCCGGCCCGCGGTCAGAAGGCGGCGCCGCTGCGTCAGGCCCGGCAGGCGGATGTCGCCCTGCGCTGGGAGAAGGTCGATATTCCTCCTCCCGCGGACGCCGGCGGAACCGCGGTCTCCCTGACGCTGCTCAGCGCCCGGGAAGAGGCGCCGCCGGAAGGCACCGCGCCTCCAGCCTGGAAGCTGCTGACAAGCCTGCCGGCGGCAACGGCGAAGAACGCCCGGCGCATCCTCCGCTGGTACGCTTTGCGCCGGCGGATCGAGGACTGGCACAGGATCCTTAAATCGGGCTGCAAGGCCGAACATCTGAACCATCAGGAAGGCGAGCGCATCGAACGGGCGGTGACCGTCAAGGCCGTCATCGCCTGGCGTCTGCACGCCATGGTCATGCTCGGGCGGGAAACGCCTGAACTGCCCGCCGATGTCCTGTTCCCGCAAGCCGAAATAGAGGCCCTCAGGGTCTTCGCCGAAAGCAGACGCCTGAAAATCCGCCCCGGTGACCTGGGATCCGCCGTGCGGATCATGGCTGTCAAAGGCGGTTACATCGACCGCCCCAAGGCCCCGCCGCCCGGGCATGAAACCCTCTGGAGAGGCTGTGCCCGGCTGGCCGCGGACGCCGCTTTCCTCGAAATGCTCGCCGACAGCGGGCGGCTTGAGCGCGATTACCGCAAGCTCCGCCCCGACAAGAAGGACGGAGACCGCTGAAAACGGAGCGGAAACTTTGAAAGCCCCTGCCGGCCTCCCCGCGGACCGCCGCTGACGGACGGCCCGTCGGCGCGCGCCCGCTTTCCTGCCGCCGGCAGCGCGGATGCCCCGGTCCGCGCTGCGCTGAAGCCTTCGAAAAACGTATGCGCCGCCTTCAGCGTTGATGCGCAGCGGTCCGCCGCCCCGCGGAAACGGTTAAGCGGCAGGTTAAGGGGCATAGGCAGCCCGCGGCGGCGCGTGATGCCGGGCGGCCTGCTGCTGTTGAATCTCATATCGGCCGGCGCGGAGAATGTTCGATCGTTCCGCGTGTTCAGCATCGGACAGGACTGCGGCCGCGTCGCCGCCGGACATATTTCCTGTCACGGGCGGACGACAGCTCGGGCCGTGTCCAGCGACATTCAGGATGGCAGACCGAGCAGCGGAAAGCGTCCGGAATTCTCCCGATTGAACTCTGAAACGCACAGACTGTTCAGCAGCTTACCTGTCCGGATCAGTCTATCACAGATATCAGAGCCTGTTCCTAAAGTCGCTTTCACATACCAAATATACTGCATACAGCATTATGGAACAAGCTCCCGAGAAGAAGTCCGTAACGCCAAACCTGCAGCGCAGTCCCCGAAAACAGGAAGATTCCCGGACAGTCGCCAAGTTGCGGAGCTTGTTATCCGGCCCGCCGAATTTGATATGATGTTCGGACGTTTACCGCGTACGCGCAGTCACATTCCGGGTGCGGGACCGTCGTCATCCCAAGGTTCCGCCGACGGGGGCGGCGCGATGTCGCTCTCCGGCGGCAATTGTTCCGGCTGCGGCAGCCGCCGCCGCATGACAGCGGCGATAAAGACGTCCAAGCCGGAACGTTTCTCTTCGGATTTCCCCGCCAGACATTCGGACTCCGCTACCGCGGCGTCCTCCCGCACCGCCGGCCAGCGGTCCTGAACCCGGCCGACCGGAAACAACGCGTCGTAGAAGAGGCCCAGAGGCTGCAGTTCTCCGGGATCGTCCTTATCCGGGTTCCAGATCAGAAAGTCGCGGATGCGCCGCGCCGGACACTCCGCGCCGGGAACGAAAGCGGCCTCGGCCACGACGAACAGTCCGCCGGCCCGCTTCATCCCCGGCCGGGTTATCAGACGCCCCTCGCGGACCAGCCGGGCCGCCGTCTATTCGCCGTCCTTCCGCGCCGCCGGCGCCTCGGCGGCAGGATCGATGCCGAGACGCTTCAGAACCTGTTCGGTCAGCAGCGGGGCAGCGAGGGCGAACTGTCCGTCTTCCTCAGCAACCAAGATACCCTGCCGCTGTAATATTCTCAGATGGCGGGCAGCTTTATTGCCGGCGCCCGCCGCCGCCAGCGCCCGGGTCAGGGCCTCGGGCGCCGCCGTCTCCTCCGCCTTAAGCAGACGCACCGCCGCCGCCAGCGACGGACCGGCGGCGGCATTGTCGGCGCAGCGCCCTGCCGCGGCCTTGACGACATGCTCAGCGAGGCTCGGAATCCCGTATTCCCATTCCCCGGATTCCGCCTCCCAGATGAACCCGGTGTGCAGCAGCGCCCGGCGCGCCGCATTCCAGTCGCCGCCGCCGGCGGCTGCGATCCTGTCCGCGGTTCTCATCAAGTCAAATGCGTTCGGGCGCCGCCGGCCCATTCTGATTTCCAGCGCCGTCTCGGCAACCGGGATCAGCATGCCAATGCGAAGCATCTCGTCTATCCGCCGGCTGTAAAGCCTCTGCCGCCGCTGGCCGGCCGCCGCCGCCGCCGCCTCGACCTGCGGCATGCCGATGCTGGCAACGCCGGACTCGGCGACCGTGTTCCAGATCGCCTCTCCCCACAGCTGGATGAAATAAGGGTAGCCCTGCGTTTCGTCGAGGACGGCTGACAGGGCCCGGTCCTCGAAACGCGCATACTCCCCGAAGGGTTCGGTCAGAGCCCGGGCGGCATCCTCCCGGGCCAACCGGCCGACCGGACAGATTTCAAAACGTTCGGTGAAGGTCGAACCCGAAACATCGAGAACCATCTGCAGATCCGGCGTGCCGGCGATCACCAGCAGCATCGGGTGTCTCCGCGCAGCGGCTTGGAAGGCGTCATACCAAGGCCGGGCTGTTTCAGCCGGCAAGCCGTGGGCTTCGTCGATCAACACGAGCAGCCGCCGGCGGCGGCGGGCGAGCGCGTCCAGATGCCGATTGACGGTCGCCGCCGCCCTGTGCGCCGGGACGCCGCCGCCGATTCCCGCGGAAACGGAGAATCCGGGAATCCCGTCAATGCCGGCTCCGATGCGCAGGTCGCGTTCTCCGAAGCCGAACAGGCCCCCCTTCAGCCACCGCAACACGCCGACAAGCATATCAAGGCTGGCGAAAGCCTCTATGGACAAAAAGATGGATTCAATCTTCTTTTTCTCAGCCTGTTTCTCAAGCCAAGCCAGCAGGGCCGTCTTGCCGCAGCCGCGCGGGCCCATGAGCTGAAGCGCGGTCGGGTCAAGACTTCCGCCGACCAGACGGTCAAGCCGCCGTCCGGCTGCGCTTTTCAGCTCCTCGCGCCCGGCCAGCACCGGCGGAATAACACCGGTGCCGGGCCGGAACGGGTTCTTGTCCATGTCGCGCCCCGCCATCTTCCCTTCCTGCCGGAGACCGGAACCGCGGCGATGCCGGCCGGAATTCCACCCGCGTATACTATTGTGAAACGGAACCGGATTTCGACAGTGTCAGGTTTTGTCAAGGATTCCGAGGGTATAGTTCCGGCATGAAAAAACCAAGTGATTTTCAGCTGACCAGATATCCGGCAAGCGTTACCGGAAAAGATATCGTTTGCCGCGGGCGGCATTCGGAATATTTTTCGATGTAACGGATCAGGAGCAGAGTTCCGCTCAAGAATCGGCTGAGCGGAAGTTCATATCCGCTGGCTCCGTCCTGAGCGCGTCAAGGTCAGGCTGTCTGTGCCTGCAGAATCCGCAGCACCGCGCTGCTCCAGGAGCTCCGCTCGCTCCGGCAACAGCCGTATGCGTTTTCCAGCATCCGCAGGTCGCTTTTGGCTTGGTCATTCGTCACTGGTGGCGCCGGATTCCGCGTGAACGTCAGAATTCCCTCCCGATGATCTCGCAGCTAAGGCCTGTGGACAAATGGGGTTGCGCTTCGGGCAATTCGCTGCCAGATCATCTTAACGAGCGCCGGAGCGGCGCCGCAGGCAAGATGGGCACAGAGACAAATCAACGCTGACAGAACCATGCTGACTGATAAAATGCAGCAGCGGATCGAACCGCGTCTTCCCGGCACTGCCGCGGCGGATAACCGGCTTTTCGCTGAGGCGGTGCTCCAGCGCATCCGGACAGGTGCTCCTTAGCGCGACCTTTCGCCGCGTTTCGGCAAATGGAACAGCGTGTACAAGCGGTTCCGCCGCCAGTCTTTTTCAGTTGTTTTTTAGCGTGTTTTCAATATGTTATCCGAGGCGTTCGACTTCGAATACGTATTCATAGACTTCTCTCCCGACACCGTCGCTCCCTCTTCAGACGTCTCCGCGACAATCCAAGCCTTCACCGCTTCCGGCCAAACCCGAGTGCCGTTCGCACTCGCCGCGACCGAGGCTTCGGCACTGTCCTCTGTCTCTCTCATGCAATCCGTCCGTCATCTGTGGCCTCCGTCGTTGACGGGCTAAAGATGACCGCAATCTCACATCACAACAAGAATGTAACCGCACGGCGCTTACGATGGTCCCGCACCGATCACCTGAAGGCCGCTGCCATTGGCGGCAGGGCGGGCACAAGCAACACATCGCAAGGCCGGCCGGTCACCCGCAAATGCCCGGCCAGCAAAGGTCAGCCTCTTGAATATTTCAGCCAAGGAAGTCGAAATCGGCCTTGGTAAGTTGTGAAGTCTGAATGCCCTCAAGCACGATCGAAAAGCTGTCGGAGGGACCGCCGACCACCGTATCGTCGCCGCTTTGCCTGATCCTCAGGTCGGAGAAGGCGAGCCCGCCCCTGATGACGAGAATGTCCTGCCCGTCCTCGAAATCGCTGATTGTGTCGGTTCCCGATCCTCTGGCGAACACGAACCGGTCGGCGCCGCCGCCGCCCCACAATATGTCGTCGCCCTTGCCGCCTTCAAGGGTATCTTCGCCTGAGCCGGTGCTGATACGCACGAAGCTCTTCTTGTCGGGCGCCAGGTCAAAGCGGTAATTGTCCCCGTTCAGCGTGTCGTCGCCATCGCCGCCGGAGAGCCCATCATCGCCATCGTTGCCGTGGAGCGTGTCGTCGCCTTGCCCGCCATGGAGCGTGTCGTCGCCTTCGTCCCCGATGAGAAGGTCGTCTCCCTGCCCGCCTTTCACCGTGTCGTTGCCGGCAAAGCCCCTGAGCTCGTCGTCGCCTCGCCCGCCATGGAGCGCGTCGTCGCCTTCACCGGCCAGGATGTCGTCATTGCCCCTGCCGCCGTAGAGCGTGTCGTTACCCTCGCCGCCGTTCATCACGTCATCGCCGTCGCCGCCCCTTATGATGTCGTCTCCGTCGCTGAAGATCGTGAAGAAGTCGTCCGCGTCGATCGCATCCGCCTGCACGCCCAGCAGCCTGATCGTGTCGCTCCTGCTTTCGCCCTCGCCATAGCGGATGATGGTATCGTCGCCGTCCTGTTCGGTGACCCATGACAGGCGACCGTTCGGGCCCCCAAAGCGGATCTTGTCGCCCGCCCCGAAATCGGTGATCGTGTCGTGGCCGTGTCCAGCATCGAACACGAAAGTGTCTGCGCCGTCGCCGCCGGAAAGCCGGTCGTCGCCCCTGCCGCCGTAAAGATAGTCGGCGCCTTTTTCGCCGTTGAGGGTGTCATTGCCGGCTCTGCCCATCAACGCGTCATTGCCGCCGCCGCCGCTGAGCGTATCGTCGCCATCCTGGCCGTGGAGATTGTCCCTGCCCTTGCCGCCGCTCAGCGTATCGTCGCCATCGCCGCCCAAGAGCCGGTCGTCGCCTCTCTGGCCGTACAATTGGTCGTCTCCGTCGCCGCCCTCGATCCAGTCAGCGCCTTCCTGGCCATACAGCCTGTCGGCGCCATCCCGGCCGTAGATGTAATCGTTGCCCTTGTAGCCGTAGATGAGGTCGACGCCTTTGCCGCCTTCGATCGAGTCTTCGCCGGCGGTGCCCTTGAGCAGCGTGTCGTGGTCGCCGACGTCGTCATTGTCGCTGTCATCGCCGTCGTCGCCACTGTCGGGCAGGATGAAGTCGGCCTTGCCGATGGAGTCCGCTGACACGCCCGACAGCCGGATCGTGTCGTCTGCGCCGTAGCGGATGAGCGTATCGTCACCGTCCCGGCTGATGGTCAGCGCAGAGAAGCCGCTGACTTCGGAGATCTCGATTTTGTCGCCGGACCTGAAATCGGTAATCGTGTCGGCCCCGTTGCCGGGAAAGAACCGGAAGGTGTCGTTGCCGCCGCCGCCGGAAAGCGTATCGTCGCCGTCGCCGCCGAAGAGCATATCGTCGCCGGCGCCGCCAGAGAGCGTGTCATCGCCGGTGTGGCCGTAGAGGCGGTCCTCGCCATCTCCCCCGTTGAGAACGTCGTCGCCGCCGTGGCCGCCGAGGTGGTCGCCGCCCGCGCCGCCATTGAGCGTATCGTCGCCATCGTAGCCGTCGATGCGGTCGCCGCCGCTGCCGCCCGTCAGAACGTCATCGCCGTCCGTGCCGGAAAGACTCTGGCCGCTGCCGGGAGCGTATGTGTCGTCAACCTCAAGCACGACGCCTTCTTGCAACCCGTCAAACTGCAGCCCGGTATAGCCGTCCGGTCTGTAAGCAAAGACGAAGTCGTTCTCGCTGAGCGAATCCGCCGACACGCCCGACAGCCGGATCCAGGTATCGGAGAACACTTCGATGACCGTATCGTCGCCGACCTGCTGGATGTCAAGCAGATCGAACGAATCGAAATCGCCGGGGTAATTGAAGATCTCGATTTTGTCGCCGGTCTTAAAATCGGTGATCGTGTCGGTCCCGCCGCCCGGAAAGAACCGGAAGGTGTCGTTGCCCTTGCCACCGGTGAGCGTGTCGTCGCCGTCGCCGCCGGAGAGCATGTCGTCTCCATCGCCGCCGTAGAGCCGGTCACGGCCGCTGCCGCCGTAGAGCCGGTCTTCGCCGGCATCGCCGTAGAGCCGGTCTTCGTAGCTGTCGCCGTAGAGCCGGTCGTTTCCCTCGCCGCCCCGCATGAGGTCGTCGCCACTCCCGCCGTAGAGCCGGTCGTCGCCGGCCTCGCCGTTCAGCGTGTCCTCGCTGCCTCTGCCCCAGAGCTTATCGTCGCCGCCGCCGCCGCTCAGAACATCGTTTCGATTGCCGCCCGTCAGCGTGTCGTCGCCGTCGCCACCCTCAAGGGTAACGCCTGTCCTGCGTGCGATTTCTTCGTCGCTGAACAGGTGCGGAAGGATGAAGTCCTCCTTGCCGAGCGAATCCGCCGCCACGCCCTTCAGCCGGAGCGAGCCGCTGCTGGGACCGTAATAGTTCTCATGGCGGATGACGGTATCCTCGCCGTCCTGCGCAATCGTCAGATTGTCGAAAAGCTGCACGTGGCCGAGAAAGATCTTTTCGCCGGCCTGGTAATCGGTAATGACGTCGTCGCCTGATCCCCCGAACCAGTATTTGAAGGTATCGGCGCCCTTGCCGCCCGTCAGCGTGTCGTCGCCTGAACCGCCGGCAAGTTCGTCATCGCCCTTGCCGCCCTTCAAAGTGTCGTCGCCCTTGCCGCCTTCCAAATAGTCGTCGCCGGCCCCGCCGTTCAGAAGGTCGTCGCCAGCCCCGCCGTAAAGGTGATCGTCGCCGGCCCCGCCATAGAGCCGGTCGTCACCCTCCTGGTTGTAGAGGTGGTGGCGGCTGTAGCCGTAGAGGTGGTCGTCGCCGCCCCTGCCGTAAATATAGTCGTCTTTGTCGTCGCCTGCGCCATACACCACATTGTCATTGTCCCCAAGCATCTTCTGGACGGTGACGTCGTTGGACAGCCTGAGGTGGTACCTTGCAGTGGCCGGAAAAATGAAGTTATCCACGCCGATGGTGTCCGCCGACACGCCCGACAGCGTGATCGTTTCCCAGCCGCTGTTCGTCGATAAATTCCAGTCCATATAGGCGATGACAGTATCGTCGCCCTCCTGACGGACATCGACCACCAGGCGCTCGCCGTCAATACGGATCCTGTCGCCGGTCTCGAAATCGGTGATCGTGTCGTCGCCGTCGTCCGGCGCAAACACAAACGTATCATCGCCCTTGCCGCCCTCAAGCGTATCGTCGCCCTCGCCGCCCGTCAGCGTGTCCGCGCCCTTGCCGCCCGTCAGCGTGTCATCGCCGTCCTGGCCGTAGAGCCTGTCGGCGCCCTTGCCGCCGCTGACCGTGTCGTCGCCGTCTCCGCCGTAAAGCGTGTCATCGTCCGCACCGCCGGATTTGCTGTCGTCGCCGTTCGTGCCGGTCCAAGTAATGCTGGCCAATTGTCTGTATCCCGTATTGTCGTATTGTGCGGCGCTGTCTTATACTGACGCTCATCGCAGACCTTCGCCGAATAAATCGAATCATGCTCAACTGAAGCGAATCGCTTTCTACCCCCCCCCCGAAACTGATTACAACCCTCTTCTGATCAGCTCCTGCGAAAAAGTTCTTTCTTATCAATCTCAGTCATTCGAAGCGTTTCTCCTGCCAAGAACCGTAACTCATATTCCCGATCAAACGCCGAAACGTATCGCTTCATCCGCAGACCACTATTCAAGCTGATCCATATCTTGAGTCTCGTCAACGCGCAACCAATCGGCGGCGCGGCCGCGGAGAGCCATACGGCACTCAGCCTCGATTCCCAACGGCCATAATTGATGTGAATCCCGGGATCCCGCATGCGCCGTTCACAGGAAGCTGATCCGCAGCCTGCGGTTCCCGAGCCATGGGACGGCGATGTCGGTTTCGTCGTATGAGGCGTTGAGGAGGAACGGATTGTTCGCCCGCCGTCCGATCCGGACGTCGATGCTGTCTTTTCCGATCGTGATGTCCGCCGGCGCTTTGACGAAGTTGCGGAACAGCGCGCGCGACTTCGCGTTCCTCTTGCCGTTTCCGACGCGGACGGCCAGCAGCCGGCACAGGCCGCCGGCCATGAGGGTGAGCTGGAGATCGAGATCGATCTTCATTGGGACCGCGGCGGACAGCGCGTCCAGGGGATGTCCCGATTGGTGTTGAAACCCGCAGGAGCGATGCTGCCTGTCGACTATTTGGTGTCTGTCAGAAAACCCCTGTTTTCGGCGGCGTCCGGCGGCGGCCCGGCGCGGCCGGACGCCATTCAGCGGCGGATCCGGCCCAGATTTCGACTCCTGAAGCACGCCGGGCGGCAGAAATTGATTGCTGACACTGAATTGACAGGCTGCCGGAGCACGTCTGACCGCTCCCGGGTTCAGAGGCCCGGGAGAAAGCCGTTATTTCGATGAAGGGGGGGGGGTCAGGCGGCGCGTCGTCGCAATCGCTTCCTGTTCCGCATCCGCCGTCTTTTCCGCAGCAGCCTTCCGAGCCGGCAGCAGTTCGCGGCGAGCGCCGCTGAGGCCGCGGTGCGGGCGAAGCCGTCGCGGCCATGGCTCCGGATCCGGTCGAGACCGCGGTGTTCGAGACAGCTGATCGCCGATTCAACCGCCGGGCCTCGGCGAAGCCGGGTTCCGACTGCCGCTCCCGCTCCGCTTTTGAAAGATATCCCTTCTTCGGCAGCGCGTTCAGATCAAGCGCCGCAGCCGGCTCCCGGCGGTTCTCCGGGCTGTGAAAGCCGCGGTCGAAACTGCAGGCCCGGAGTTCCGGAAACCGCTCCTGCGCCGCCGCGGCGACCGGAACGGCATGGTGAACATCGGAGTCTTACTGCATGATCTCATGACAGTTATGAACTGATGCTGATCCTCAGCGACAGTCATCGGAACTCCCAGTGCTGCGGGCGAGCCGGCCTTGCCCTCAGCGAGCTGCCGCGCATTCGGCTCGAAAATCGAGAACACCTTTCTCATTCTGCGGTATCGTCTCTTCCCGGAGCAGGCGGCGGCTGACCCAGCCGATCTGCCGCCTGGCGTGCCTCAGACAGCTGTCGATCAAACACAGGCTTGATGCGCTCGCCCCGGCCGCCGCCAAGACCGGAAAAGTCTCGTTCGTCTTCGCGACGAGGCGGCGGCAAAACCGCAGCATCCATGTTCGGTTTCAAGGGCGTTCCGGGGGAAAATTCAGCCCTTGTTTCCTTTTTCCCACAGCTTTCGCACATTTTCTCCACAGAAGCTCCTTCGGTTCAGGAGGCCGCGGCAGCAGTTGCGGGCCGCCGAATCGGCCGCTCCGGAGCGCAGCCCGGCCGTGCGGACGCGGACGGGGCGTGTTTTTCCCAGCCGCGCCGTTCGCGCAGCAGCTTGTTCGCTAGGACCGCCAGCTTGCGCATGACGGCGACAAGGGCGACCTTATGACATTTCCCCCGCCCGGTGAGCCGGTCATAGAATGCGGACATATCTTTATTGAACCGCACAGCCGTCAAAGCCGCCATGCAGAGGGCGCGCCTCGGGCGGAAGCGTCCGCCGCGGATGCGCCGGGCTCCTTTCTTCGCGCCGCTGTCGCGGGCGAACGGGGCGGTCCCGGCGAGAGCCGCCGCCTGGCGGCTGTCGAGCTGCCCGAGTTCCGGGAGCCAGCCGAGCAGAGCGGCGGCCGTGACCGGTCCGATGCCGGGAACGGACATCAGGATGCGGTAAGCGCGGGCCTGGTCAGGATCGCTCTTGATATGCTCCTCGATCTCAGTTTCGAGATTTTCCTTCTGCCGCTCGTTGGCTTTGACGGCTTTCCCCATGGCCTTTTTCGCTGACGCGTCCTGCAGATCATCGCGGCACTGACGCAATTTCTTAATGGTCTCAACCAGTTGCCCGCGGGCGACCATGAGATCATTAAGGCGGTCAAGGAACGCGGATTTCGGCTCGGTCGCCGGGAGATCGGCGAAAGCCGCCGCGAAAGCGGCGAGCACCCTCGCATCCACCCTGTCGGTTTTTGCCAGCTGCCCGGTCGCTTCAGCGAAGCGCCGCGCCTGGCGGGGGTTGACGATGCAGACTTCGTAACCTCGGTCGTGCAGCGACTGATGAACCGCCCGGTGCAGCCGTCCGGTCGCTTCGATGACGACCCGCCGCACCGCGTGCTTCCTCAGAAACCCGTCGATCGCCCGGAAACCCGAACGGTCGTTTTTGAACCGGCGGTCGACGCCGGCGGCATGCGCATCGATCGTGTCCTTGCTTATATCCAGGCCTGCGCATATTTTCGTCATGCCCCTATGCTCCTATTCTCAGAGATGATTCGGATCTTGATCCAGGCATCCATTCAGGACGCAGGGACGGGAAGGCCGGGCCGGCCATGCTGCGGTACGGTTCCATGAACCAAGAAACTATCGGCCCAACCCGGCCTGGCGGGGGCTTTCGCCCCCGCCTCCCCTTGCCGGCAGCCGCCGGCAAGGGGAACCCGCGACAGGATAGCACGGCTGCGGATGAGCGGTGAAATAAAAGTTTTCCACAACCTCGCGCCGAGCAACCCCTGTGGATAACTCCTTATGGAATTATCCTTGCTTTGATTCATATGAGATACTCCCTGACGCGCGTCTCGGTCTGCCGCCGCCGCAGCGCGGCCTGCAGATACGCGCTCTGCCGCTGGTCGGGAACGCCGCGCCGGCAAGCCTCCCGCGCCGTCTCCCGAACCATGCGGCGCACCGCATCCATGAGAAGATTCACATCCGTCGGAAAATGAACATCCGTCTCAACGCAAAAACTGTCAACGCGACCGCGCAACGCGGCGCCGGGCTTTTTTCCGGCGACCTCATGGCCGCTCGCTGCTGGCAGCTTGCTGACGCGCGCCGGCATCCGCGGCGTCAGAAGCGAAACATCATCGACAAGCGTCTGCATCCCGTATTCGCCGCAGTCGAAAACATCGTCATGGCCGAGCATCGCGCGGACCAGCTCATGGTTGTTCACCAAGCTGCGCAGCCGGTCGAAATCGCAGTCAGTCCCCTGTTTGAGAACGCCGATTCGGCTGGCAAGCTATCCCCGGACGGCCATTGGGCTGGTCGACATCAGCGAAGAACTCTTCATCGAAAATCCGCTGAAGGCCGCGCTGGCGATTGACATAAAGATGCTGCAGGCCCCTGAGCACATTCTCGATATCGTCCCGCGACTTCGGATTGATCTTCAGGATCTCGATGGCCGTCGAGCCGAGGCGGGCCAGTTTGATCAAGCGTCTCATATCGTTTTCCCGGTGAAAAAAGCGGCGAAGATTGCCCCGATCAGGGCCTTAATGCCGGATTGTCGCCGTTCGGGTCGGGCACGAAATGCGCCGGATCCTCGCCGCCTTCCCCGGAATCGGATCTGGCGCCGATCCGGTTCATGGCCACATTCAGCGTCCGGTGCGCTTCCGGACTGAGCGCCCCCAGCGACATGCCGGGAGTGACGAACCGCTTCCTGATGGCGGTGACCGACTCGACTTCCTGCAGATCCACCGGATCCGCCGGCGCTGAAATCTCCAGCAGGTCCCGCAGGTGCATCGGCGGCCGCGAATTGAGCCGTTCGGAATATTTCTTCCAGAGAGCGTAGCTCTGCTTGTCGCACGCCGATTGCAGCATGTGCATTGAACGGGCTTCCCAAGCGTGGACTTCTCCGGAATGCCTCGCCTTGTAAAATCCGCCGACCGGCAGCGTCGCATCCACGCCTTTCCAGCTGCGCTCGTGCCTCGCCAGAACATTGCGCTGAAGTCCTGATATCCCGATGCCCGACACCCGACTCTGCATGCCGGGAAAAAATTCGGCGGCCATGGCCCGCGACAGACCGACCGCCTCAAAATTAAGGCCGCCCCGGTACGAGGAAATCACCGAGATGCCCATCTTCGACATGATTTTGAGCAGACCTTGGTCGATGGCCTCCCGAAACTTCGCGACCGCTTGATTCAGGCTCATGTCGATGAGGCCCTTATTGATTCTTTCAGCGATCGAATCCTGAGCCAGATATGCGTTCACCGTGGTGGCGCCGCAGCCCACGAGCACGGCGAAATAGTGCGGATCGACGCATTCCGACGCCCGGACGTTCAGCGACACAAAAGTTCTCAGCCCCTGCTGCGTCAGCCGGCTGTTGACGGCGCTTACAGCCAGAATCATCGGAACAGGCGCCGTTGCGGAACTCTGGTTCATGTCCGATAGCGACAAATGGAGATATCCGGAACGGACAGCATCCTCCGCCTCGGAGCGGATCCTGTCGAGCGCGTGCTGCAGGCCGTTCGGACCGCCGTCCGCCGGAAACGAACAGTCGATCTCCGCCACGGAATCGCCGAAATGACGCATGACGGCCTCATAAGCCGCGTTGCTCAGGAACGGCGTATCGTAAATCGCCGCCGCGACCTGAACGTCGTCTTCTTCCAGCAGATTCCGGAGATTCCCGAACCGGGTTCTGAGACTCATGACCCGGTGCTCGCGGAGCGAGTCAATGGGCGGGTTCGTGACTTGGCTGAAATTCTGGCGGAAATAATGGCTGAGCGGCCGGAACTGCGATGACAGAACAGCCGGGGGCGTGTCATCGCCCATGGAAGCGACAGCTTCCTTTCCGTCCTCGGCCATCGGCGCCAGAACCGTTTCCAGCTCTTCCAGCGTGAAACCCGCCATCATCTGCCGGCGGCGAAGCGCTTCTCCCTCGAACAAAGCGGTTTCCGCGGGGTCGCCGACAACCGATTCCAGTTCTTCAATCACGGAGACGCGCTGTGCGAAAGGACGCGAGGCGGCCAGCATGTCTTTCAGTTCAGCGTCATGGCAGAGTTTGTTTTCCAGCAGATCGACAGCCACCATCTGTCCGGGTCCGAGAGCGCCCTTTTCCACGATCGCCGCTTCATCAACAGGGACCATTCCGGTTTCGGAGCCGGCGATGATGATGCCGTCCGATGTGACCGTGTAACGCATCGGGCGAAGGCCGTTACGGTCCATGCCGGCGCAGACCCACCGTCCGTCCGTCATCACTAGCGCGGCAGGACCGTCCCAGGGTTCCATGACAGCGTTGCAGAAATTGTACATGTCACGCCACGCCTGCGGCATTTCCTCCGGCTTTTTCGACCAAGCCTCGGGCACAAGGACGGTTTTCGCCATCGGCGCGCTCCGCCCCGCCCGCACCATCATTTCAAACACTGAATCGAGCGACGCCGAATCAGATGATCCGTTCGGAACGTCATAGAAGAGGCCCAGAGGCCGCAGTTCTCCGGGATCGTCCTCATCCGGGTTCCAGATCAGAAAGTCACGGATGCGCCGCGCCGGACACTCCGAGCCGGGAACGAAACCGGCCTCGGCCACGACGAACAGTCCGCCGGCCCGCTTCATCCCCGGCCGGGTTATCAGACGCCCCTCGCGGACCAGCCGGGCCGCCATCTATTCGCCGTCCTTCCGCGCCGCCGGCGCCTCGGCGGCAGGGTCGATGCCGAGACGCGTTAGAACCTGTTCGGCCAGCAGCGGGGCGGCGAGTCTGAATTTTCCGTCTTCCTTCGCGGTTAACAAGCCCTGCTGACAAAACACGCTCAGGTAATCCGCCGCAAGACCGTCAGCCCCCGCCTCCGCCATCGCCCGGGTCATGGCCTCGGGCGTCGCCGTCTTCTCCGCCTTAAGCAGACGCACCGCCGCCGCCAGCGACGGACCGGCGGCGGCATTGTCGGCGCAGCGCCCTGCCGCGGCCTTGACGATATGCTCAGCGAGGCTCGGAATCCCGTACTCCCATTTATCGGGTTTCTCATCCCAGATAAAACCGGTGTGCAGCAACGCCCGGCTCGCCGCATTCCAGTCGCCGCCGCCGGCGGCTGCGATCCTGTCCGCGGTTCTCATCAAGTCAAATGCGTTCGGGCGCCGCCGGCCCATTCTGATTTCCAGCGCCGTCTCGGCAACCGGGATCAGCATGCCAATGCGAAGCATCTCGTCTATCCGCCGGCTGTAAAGCCTCTGCCGCCGCTGGCCGGCCGCCGCCGCCGCCGCCTCGACCTGCGGCATGCCGATGCTGGCAACGCCGGACTCGGCGACCGTGTTCCAGATCGCCTCTCCCCACAGCTGGATGAAATAAGGGTAGCCCTGCGTTTCGTCGAGGACGGCTGACAGGGCCCGGTCCTCGAAACGCGCATACTCCCCGAAGGGTTCGGTCAGAGCCCGGGCGGCATCCTCCCGGGCCAACCGGCCGACCGGACAGATTTCAAAACGTTCGGTGAAGGTCGAACCCGAAACATCGAGAACCATCTGCAGATCCGGCGTGCCGGCGATCACCAGCAGCATCGGGTGTCTCCGCGCAGCGGCTTGGAAGGCGTCATACCAAGGCCGGGCTGTTTCAGCCGGCAAGCCGTGGGCTTCGTCGATCAACACGAGCAGCCGCCGGCGGCGGCGGGCGAGCGCGTCCAGATGCCGATTGACGGTCGCCGCCGCCCTGTGCGCCGGGACGCCGCCGCCGATTCCCGCGGAAACGGAGAATCCGGGAATCCCGTCAATGCCGGCTCCGATGCGCAGGTCGCGTTCTCCGAAGCCGAACAGGCCCCCCTTCAGCCACCGCAACACGCCGACAAGCATATCAAGGCTGGCGAAAGCCTCTATGGACAAAAAGATGGATTCAATCTTCTTTTTCTCAGCCTGTTTCTCAAGCCAAGCCAGCAGGGCCGTCTTGCCGCAGCCGCGCGGGCCCATGAGCTGAAGCGCGGTCGGGTCAAGACTTCCGCCGACCAGACGGTCAAGCCGCCGTCCGGCTGCGCTTTTCAGCTCCTCGCGCCCGGCCAGCACCGGCGGAATAACACCGGTGCCGGGCCGGAACGGGTTCTTGTCCATGTCGCGCCCCGCCATCTTCCCTTCCTGCCGGAGACCGGAACCGCGGCGATGCCGGCCGGAATTCCACCCGCGTATACTATTGTGAAACGGAACCGGATTTCGACAGTGTCAGGTTTTGTCAAGGATTCCGAGGGTATAGTTCCGGCATGAAAAAACCAAGTGATTTTCAGCTGACCAGATATCCGGCAAGCGTTACCGGAAAAGATATCGTTTGCCGCGGGCGGCATTCGGAATATTTTTCGATGTAACGGATCAGGAGCAGAGTTCCGCTCAAGAATCGGCTGAGCGGAAGTTCATATCCGCTGGCTCCGTCCTGAGCGCGTCAAGGTCAGGCTGTCTGTGCCTGCAGAATCCGCAGCACCGCGCTGCTCCAGGAGCTCCGCTCGCTCCGGCAACAGCCGTATGCGTTTTCCAGCATCCGCAGGTCGCTTTTGGCTTGGTCATTCGTCACTGGTGGCGCCGGATTCCGCGTGAACGTCAGAATTCCCTCCCGATGATCTCGCAGCTAGCCTCGATTCCCAACGGCCATAATTGATGTGAATCCCGGGCTTCCGCATGCGGCGTTCACAGGAAGCTGATCCGCAGCCTATGGTTCCCGAGCCATGGGACGGCGATGTCAGTTTCGTCGTATGAGGCGTTGAGGAGGAACGGATTGTTCGCCCGCCGTCCGATCCGGACGTCGATGCTGTCTTTTCCGATCGTGATGTCCGCCGGCGCTTTGACGAAGTTGCGGAACAGCGTGCGCGACTTCGCGTTCCTCTTGCCGTTTCCGACGCGGACGGCCAGCAGCCGGTACAGGCCGCCGGCCATGAGGGTGAGCTGAAGATCGAGATCGATCTTCATCGGGACCGCGGCGGACAGCGCGTCCATGTGGAAGAAGTCGATCGCGTCAGCGATGGCGTTCTCGATCACCATCCGCCGGGCGTAACGGTCGACGAGCCGGCTCGCGGAGGTCTTCATCTGCTCAGTGAGCAGCAGGGTCGGCCGTTCGTGACCCAGTCCGCGCACTGCCAACTGGCGGATGTCGCCCGGATAGCCGGAGATCCGGACGCGCCGGTCGAGAACCCCGGGCGTGCGGTAGATCCGCCCGACATCAGCAAGGCGCACCTGCTTCCAGTCGCTTTCCGGGGCGTCAGCGACAGCGTCGAGAAGCGATCCAGTCCGCCTGCGGAGGGTCAGGAAGTCAATGCCTCTCTCGTTGATCCGCTGGAGATTCGCATGCGTCGTCAGCCGGGAATCGAACGCTGGTTCCCTAGGCAGGCCGCCGTTGCGCTCGTCCCAGAACCCGATGAACCGGAGGATCTCATCGTTCTGGTCCGCCTTGCGGACCCGGGCGTTCGCGTAGACGAGCAGGCGGGCGTCGGCGTCGCGGGCGAGGAAGGCGAGGACGCCCTTCTGCCTGCGGCTCCGCTTGGAGACGTAATGCCGTTCGACGGGCGCCTCCGGATCCTTCCCGTGCCAGGGGACAGCATGGAAATCGAGGTCGAAGGAGCCGTCCCCGCCGAGGTCCGTCTCCAAGCCTTTCAGCGCCCGGTGCCAGCGGTCCATGAGGCCGGCGCACAGCTTCGGGTCGACGCGCCCGGAATACTCGGTCAGGCTTGACCGTTCAGGCATAATGTTCAGCCCGGCGAACAGAGCTGTGCCGGGATCGAGGATGTCGGCCATGATGTGCGGCGGCCGTCCGACTCACTGGAGCTTCAGAGCCAGCAGGGCCCGGAAAGCATGGCCCGCGGGGATCATCCCGCTGCCCGGCATGCCGCTGTCAGCGACGATCCGGTCGAGATCAAGCCGGACAAGGTCGGGAACGAACAGGAACAGCCCGCCGAACCCGGTGCGCAGGCGCCGCGGCGAAAGGTCGAGCTCCCGGGCGTCGGCGACCGGGGCGGAGATCGGCCGGAGGGCGGCTTCGCGCTCGCCGGGCGACCGGCGCGGCAGCTTGCCGACGCCGTTCCTGCGGAGCGCGCGTTGCACGGTCGTCGTTCCGGCGGGCATCCCTTCCTCCCCGAGCTTCCGGCTGATCTCGCTGACCGAGAGGCCGGCGGTCCTGCGAAGCTCAAGGATGCGCCGGTCCCGCCGCAGCCTGAGAGGCTCGCCGGGGTTCGGCTTCGGACCCGGCCTGCGCTCGGCGAAGAAGGAAGACAGATCCGGGTTCCCGCGCAGCTTCGCGCACAGGTTGCGGAAGGATCCGAGGCTGTATCCGAAGCGCCTCGCGGCCTCCGCGGCCTCTGCGCCGTCGAGGAAGTAAGCCCGGAGAGCCTCGTACTGGAGACAGGTCCGGGACTGCGGCTTGCGGAAGAGTTCGGCCAATTCAGTCATAGTAACTCATGTAGTTTGAATACTATTTCCACTATATCACATTATTGATTCTGCCGCAAGCCGGAATTGCGCGGAACCGCGCCGCGCATTGATACAGGACACATGAAAGAAAGCTTGGAATCGACTCAGAAGGCGGGCACTGAACCCGGAAGCGTCGCCTGTCCTGATTCTGATGCCGTGCCGCGGCCCTTTATGAGAGCGTGATAGTCAGTGCTGAAAACCTTAAATACGATGATTACATGCCGGCGGCGGCAAGACCGACATCCGTCCGATCAGGGCGGGGAGCACGGCAAACGCCGCCCGCCGAACGATAACGGATCGATCCGGCGGTTCGCGGTCGCCGCTGGATTCACATCAATTATGGCCGTTGGGAATCGAGGCTAGCAGACTGCCGGGCTCACTCCGGCGGGAAAGTATGGTAAAGGCTTAACAATTCATGCGCATTCAGGCTGGCTACGACCGACACGGTCTTATTGCCGAACAAGCAGACATCGGCGATGTCTTCGAGAAGTCCGGCGAAGTCCTCATAATGAATCACATCAAGGATAATTCCATTAAGAGTTGCTCACAGGAGTTGTAGGGCGCGAGGTAAATCAAACGATGCATTTCAGAGTTTGATCGGTGAAAAGATTTGCACGGAACTTCGTTTCGATTCAAGTGAGGCTTTATTCATTTTGGCTCAATTTACAAATCGTATGCATCCATACTGTAATGCATTTATATACAAGGGGATAGATGTCATAGATCACAAGCGGTTTTGCCAGATACTTCGACAATTATTCTGCAGTATTATCAGTATGTTGGGCTGAAAAATGCCCCCTCCCGCACATTATTTTCTGCGGGAACCGAAAGACCGTGCATACGATTTGTAAATTGAGCCTTCATTTTTCCTTGTCCTTTCACCGGTGTTAACGGTTTGCGCAAAAACTCAGTAGGGTTTCAGCCGGCGATCGAGTCAGGCGGCTTGACCGGACCGTCTCCGAGTATGGCGGCGATGCGCTTGCCCAGCTTATCCCGTAACTCGTCCGGCGTTTCCCAGACAATGTGATTGTATTGGCGCGTATCGAAATGAACTTCCTCAAACTTGTCCTTTTGGCAAGAAAATATGACTGGAATGCCGATACCCAGAGCGAAACCAGCCTCAAAATAGACGCCGCCGCGCGCACCGTCATTTCCATGTGTGAAATCCGCGACGACAAAGCGGGATCTCCTTATCTCGGCGATGATCTCATCGTCGACCTTGTTGATATGCTCTTTCCGGTCGATCCGCACCGGATCGTATCCGGCATCGCGGATACCCAGAGCAATGCCATCCTTAAATGCCGAATTCATGGATTCATCGAACCACATTGCGACAAAGACCCTGGAGGAGGGTACATGGGTCTCTTCCAGTTCAGCTAGCCGGGCGTAGCCATCCACGGTCAATCTGCACTTTCGAGCGTCATCGGGAGCCTGCGAGTCCAGCAAATCCAGCCATCCTTTCTTCTCCAGATACTTGAGAAAAAAGGTGACCTCGTGATCATACTGATCATAATCGCCAAAATCATCAGGACTGAAATAAATCGAAGACTCCAGACAGGCGATGCCCCGGTATAAATCATTGCGATCACCCCTGAATTTGGGAATCGAAACGCTGTTACCCGGACAGGGGCCACGATCTGCAAAAAAACTAAGAAGCCGATCAGCCCGTTCATGAACAGGCAGCGGGCGGCGGCTTTTGGAATTCTCAATCGCACTTAAGTCCACTATCGGACAGTCAGTGCCGAAGTGGCGCTGGTCGATCAGCCATGTGGTCAGACGCGCCTTGACGGAAGCATCAAGCTTCTTGAGCGCCTCTTCCGCATTTTCGGTCACAAGATAGCGGCCGCCGGCGCGAGGCGAATCAAACTCGCGTTCCCCCTCGCCATGACGGCAAAGTTCGATCGCGGGGGTTTTCCAAATGGGGCAGATACCGAAAGATGTTTCCATTTCCCGATTAAACTCCGAAATGCATCGCTCCATTTGTAGACCGCGGTTGAGTCTGATCTATATCCTGAGTCTCGTCAAAGCGCCGCCAATCGGCGGCGCGGCCGCGGAGAGCCATACGGCACTCAGCGTCAATATAGGTTTTCAGCAACAACCGGCAGGCAGAACTCCTCTCTTTCCCATTCGCCCGGAAGTTCGGGCCGCCGGGGCAAAATCACCGAATCTGAATCTGCGTGGCTCGGGATAGTCCCGGATGCGGCCGGAGAGGACTTTCAACCGGAAGCGGCGGGCCGGCCTGGAACTGCCCGCCGTCCGTCAAACGTCTACGCGCTCCGGGCAACAGGCTCCCATTCAAGCGGATGGGGAAGCCGCGACACCATCTCCTTCGGACAGACCTGTATGAAATGACGCCGTTCGGACACCCAGTTTTCAAGAATTTCCCCGGCCTTGACGCTGCCGGTTTCCAACGCATGCCGCTGTATGATGCCCATACAGTGCGAAAGCCACCGGTTCGATGCGATTCCGCCGACAGCCAAGGTGTCTGGATTCATCAAACTGACGGCGATGCCGTCAGGATCGTATACGTAAGCCATTCCGCCGGTCATGCCGGCGCCGAAATTGGGGCCGATCGGCCCCAGAATCACCGCCGCGCCTCCGGTCATGTATTCGCATCCGTTGGCGCCGCATCCCTCTGCCACGGCTTCGGCGCCGGAGTTCCGCACGCAGAATCTCTCGCCTGCGCGGCCGGCAGCGTAAAACGCGCCCCCCGTCGCTCCGTAAAGCACGGTGTTGCCGGCAATCACATTGTCAGCTGCCGTGAGCCGGGAAGACAGCGGCGGGAGCAGAACGATCATTCCGCCGGAAAGCCCCTTGCCGACGTAATCGTTCGCATCTCCCGACACTTCGATTTTGAGGCCGTTCACGGCGAAGGCGCCGAGCGACTGTCCCGCGGAGCCGTTCAGACTGATGGTCAAATGATCCTTCTGAAGTTTGTTGCGCATTCCGAACCGCTTAACGATCCGCGATGACGTGCGGGCGCCGATCGTGCGGAGCGTGTTCCGGACGGTATATGAAAGCTGCATTTTTTCGCCGTCATTGAAAAACGGCTGCGCATCCTTGAATATCTCGCTGTCCAGAGTCTCCGGCACCTCATTGCGCGGCCGCGTCAGGCAGCTGCCGATCGCCTTCCTCTCATCCATGGTGACCAGCAAAGGGTTGAGATCCAGATCGTCGAGACAGTCGGCTCCGCGTGAAACCTGCGCCAGAAAATCGGCCCTTCCGACGATTTCCTGCAGTGAACGCGCCCCGATCGAGGCCAGGATAGTCCGGATCTCGTGAGCGTAAAACGAGATGAGATTGACAACCTTTTCTGCGTTGCCTGTGAATTTCCTCCGCAGCTGTTCATTCTGCGTGCAGATGCCGACCGGACAGGTGTTGGAATGGCACTGTCTGACCATGATGCATCCCATCGCAACCAGCGCCGCCGTGCCGATGCCGAATTCTTCGGCGCCTAGCAGGGCCGCGATGACGACGTCGCGCCCGGTCCGCAGTCCGCCGTCCGTCCTCAGCGTCACGCGGTCGCGCAGATTGTTGATGGTCAGCACTTGGTGAACTTCTGCGAGACCGATTTCCCAAGGCAGGCCTGCGAATTTGATGGACGTCGCCGGCGATGCGCCGGTGCCTCCGTTGTGGCCGGAAATCAGAATCACATCCGCCTTCGCTTTGGCGACCCCTGCAGCGATGGTGCCGATGCCGCTCGAAGACACCAGCTTGACGGTGACCTTGGCCCGGGGGTTGATCTGTTTGAGATCATAGATCAGCTGCGCCAGATCCTCGATTGAGTAGATATCATGGTGCGGCGGCGGAGAGATCAGCGTGACGCCGGCGGTTGAATGGCGGAGCCTGGCGATAAGTTCCGTCACTTTCTGGCCGGGGAGCTGGCCGCCCTCGCCCGGTTTCGCGCCCTGCGCGATTTTGATCTCCAACTCGTCGCAGTGATTCAGATATTCAGCCGTGACTCCGAACCGGCCGCTGGCCACTTGTTTGATACGGGCCGACGGATTGTCGCCGTTCGGGTCGGGCACGAAATGCGCCGGATCCTCGCCGCCTTCCCCGGAATCGGATCTGGCGCCGATCCGGTTCATGGCCACATTCAGCGTCCGGTGCGCTTCCGGACTGAGCGCCCCCAGCGACATGCCGGGAGTGACGAACCGCTTCCTGATGGCGGTGACCGACTCGACTTCCTGCAGATCCACCGGATCCGCCGGCGCTGAAATCTCCAGCAGGTCCCGCAGGTGCATCGGCGGCCGCGAATTGAGCCGTTCGGAATATTTCTTCCAGAGAGCGTAGCTCTGCTTGTCGCACGCCGATTGCAGCATGTGCATTGAACGGGCTTCCCAAGCGTGGACTTCTCCGGAATGCCTCGCCTTGTAAAATCCGCCGACCGGCAGCGTCGCATCCACGCCTTTCCAGCTGCGCTCGTGCCTCGCCAGAACATTGCGCTGAAGTCCTGATATCCCGATGCCCGACACCCGACTCTGCATGCCGGGAAAAAATTCGGCGGCCATGGCCCGCGACAGACCGACCGCCTCAAAATTAAGGCCGCCCCGGTACGAGGAAATCACCGAGATGCCCATCTTCGACATGATTTTGAGCAGACCTTGGTCGATGGCCTCCCGAAACTTCGCGACCGCTTGATTCAGGCTCATGTCGATGAGGCCCTTATTGATTCTTTCAGCGATCGAATCCTGAGCCAGATATGCGTTCACCGTGGTGGCGCCGCAGCCCACGAGCACGGCGAAATAGTGCGGATCGACGCATTCCGACGCCCGGACGTTCAGCGACACAAAAGTTCTCAGCCCCTGCTGCGTCAGCCGGCTGTTGACGGCGCTTACAGCCAGAATCATCGGAACAGGCGCCGTTGCGGAACTCTGGTTCATGTCCGATAGCGACAAATGGAGATATCCGGAACGGACAGCATCCTCCGCCTCGGAGCGGATCCTGTCGAGCGCGTGCTGCAGGCCGTTCGGACCGCCGTCCGCCGGAAACGAACAGTCGATCTCCGCCACGGAATCGCCGAAATGACGCATGACGGCCTCATAAGCCGCGTTGCTCAGGAACGGCGTATCGTAAATCGCCGCCGCGACCTGAACGTCGTCTTCTTCCAGCAGATTCCGGAGATTCCCGAACCGGGTTCTGAGACTCATGACCCGGTGCTCGCGGAGCGAGTCAATGGGCGGGTTCGTGACTTGGCTGAAATTCTGGCGGAAATAATGGCTGAGCGGCCGGAACTGCGATGACAGAACAGCCGGGGGCGTGTCATCGCCCATGGAAGCGACAGCTTCCTTTCCGTCCTCGGCCATCGGCGCCAGAACCGTTTCCAGCTCTTCCAGCGTGAAACCCGCCATCATCTGCCGGCGGCGAAGCGCTTCTCCCTCGAACAAAGCGGTTTCCGCGGGGTCGCCGACAACCGATTCCAGTTCTTCAATCACGGAGACGCGCTGTGCGAAAGGACGCGAGGCGGCCAGCATGTCTTTCAGTTCAGCGTCATGGCAGAGTTTGTTTTCCAGCAGATCGACAGCCACCATCTGTCCGGGTCCGAGAGCGCCCTTTTCCACGATCGCCGCTTCATCAACAGGGACCATTCCGGTTTCGGAGCCGGCGATGATGATGCCGTCCGATGTGACCGTGTAACGCATCGGGCGAAGGCCGTTACGGTCCATGCCGGCGCAGACCCACCGTCCGTCCGTCATCACTAGCGCGGCAGGACCGTCCCAGGGTTCCATGACAGCGTTGCAGAAATTGTACATGTCACGCCACGCCTGCGGCATTTCCTCCGGCTTTTTCGACCAAGCCTCGGGCACAAGGACGGTTTTCGCCATCGGCGCGCTCCGCCCCGCCCGCACCATCATTTCAAACACTGAATCGAGCGACGCCGAATCAGATGATCCGTTCGGAACGACAGGTTTGATGTCCTCGGCGTATTCTCCAAAGCTTTTGGAAGCCATTCTGATCTGGTGACCTTTGAGCCAGTTCAAATTACCCTTGAGCGTGTTGATCTCGCCGTTATGGGCAAGGCATCGGAACGGCTGCGCCAGCCACCACTGCGGGAAAGTGTTTGTTGAATACCGCTGATGGTAGAGCGCATAGGCTGAGACGAATCGTTCGTCCTTGAGGTCGGGATAGAATTCCGAGACCTGCTCGGCCAGCATCATCCCTTTGTAAACGATGGTCTGGCAGGAAAGCGAGCAGATATAAAACCCCGTCAGCTGTCCTTCAACGACGGCCCGCTCGATCCGGCGGCGGATCAGATACAGTTCGCGCTCAAAATCCGTTTCACTCAACCCTTTGCGGTCGGACACCATGATCTGCTCGATTTCCGGACGGGTGGCATTGGCCTTTTCACCGAGCACGCCGGTGTCGACGGGCACATGCCGCCAACCGTAGATAGCGTGGCCCATGCGCAGGATTTCGGTTTCAACGATGGAACGGCATCCTTCCTGGGCGGCGAAGTCGGTCCGCGGCAGAAACACCATGCCGACCGCGATCCGGCGGTCTTTGTCCGGCTCATGTCCGGTCCGCCTCACCTGGTCGTAAAAGAACCGGACCGGCAGCTGAAAAAGCAGACCCGCGCCGTCTCCGGTCTTGCCGTCCGCATCGACCGCGCCCCGGTGCCAGACAGCTTTCAGGGCCCGGATGCCGGTTTCGACGATCTTCCGCGATTTTTTCCCGCTGACGGAAGCCACCAGTCCGACGCCGCACGAATCATGCTCGTGTTCAGGGCAGTAAAGGCCCTCTTCCGACAGCCTCCGCCGCGCCTCGGCCTCTCCGGAGGCATTGAAATGAAAGTTTTCTCTCATGGTGTTTTCCTTCAGGCCGCAGATCTCCGGGATGCCGCAGCGCACCGCAGAATTGAATCCGCTGCTTCCCGGCCGTCCCGGATGGCCCACACGACCAGACTGGCGCCCCGGACAATATCGCCGACCGCCCAGACGCCAGGGAGACTTGTCGCATGCGACCGGAAATCCGTTTTCACCGTTCCCCAACCCGTGACCTCCAAGTCTTCGGTCTCCCACAGTTCCGGCAGATCTTCGGCCTCGAAGCCAAGCGCCTTGATCACAAGATCGGCATCCTCGCGGAAATCCGCGCCGGTCTGCGGCTTAGGCGAGCGCCGGCCGGTCGCATCCGGAGGGCCTAGCCGCATTTTCGCGACCATTACAGATGCGACCTCCGGTTCGCCGGTGAAAGCCCTCGGCTGCGTCAGCCATTTGAATTCAACCCCTTCTTCGCGGGCATTCGCCACTTCGCGCCGGGATCCCGGCATGTTCTTCCAGTCGCGGCGGTAGAGGCATTTGACAGACGACGCGCCCTGACGCACCGCTGTGCGGACGCAGTCCATCGCGGTGTCGCCGCCGCCGATCACAACGACCCGTTTTCCGGAAGCATCAAGGCTTCCGTTGTCAAATTCCGGCACCGCATCGCCGAAACCCTTACGGTTGGATGCCGTCAGATAATCCAGCGCGGGCACAATGTTTCCCAGCCCGACGCCGGGACATTCCAGTTCGCGGGACTTGTAGACGCCGGTCGCTATCAGCACGGCGTCGTGCCGTTCCTGCAGTTCCGAGAATCCTATATCCATACCGACTTCGCAATTCAGAACGAAATCCGCTCCCCCTTCCTCAAGCTGCGCGATCCGCCTCGCCACCACATGCTTTTCCAGCTTGAACCCGGGAATGCCGTAAGTCATCAACCCGCCGGCGCGGTCGTTTCTTTCATATACGGTGACCGACGCGCCCCGCCTGAGCAGCCGGTCCGCCGCCGCCAGCCCGCCCGGCCCTGAACCGACGATTCCGACCGAGTATCCGATCGTCCACGGAGGACTGACCGGTTTCACCCAGCCTTCGTTCCATGCGAGCTCCGTCAGATACTTTTCCACAGATCCGATGGTCACGGTGCCGTGGCCCGACAGTTCAATCACGCAGTTTCCTTCACACAGCCGGTCCTGGGGACAGATCCGTCCGCAGATTTCCGGGAAGGCGTTGGTTTGCTGGCTGAGTTCGTAGGCTTCCTGAAGCCGCCCCTCGGCGGTCATGCGCAGCCAGTCAGGGATATTGTTGTGGAGCGGACAGTGCGTCTGGCAGTAAGGAACGCCGCACTGGGAACAGCGGCCGGCCTGTTTCGCCGCCGTCTGCGGCGCGTATTCGTCATAGATCTCGCGGAAGTCGGCCGACCTGAGTTCAGGCGGCCGCTTCACCGGCATTTCCTTGTCAAGTCCGACAAAAGCAAGCATCTTGTTTCCGGCCATGGGAATGGCTCCAAATCATCGGGGGAACGATACGTTACACCAATGGAACGCGGACTTAAAGTCAATAATTATGACCTTTGCGCGAATCAATCCTGCGGCATTCCGAAGCACTGTCGCGAATCAAGTAATTTTAAGACAGAATTATTTACCTGACTGGACGGGATTCATCTAAAGCGATGACATCATTTCATATCATTCTGACAGCTTTCATCCAAGGAGTCACTGAATTCCTGCCAGTGTCGTCGTCCGGGCATCTTGCCTTGATTCCGCTTCTGACGGGTCTGCGGGACCAAGGGCTGAGCATCGATATCGCGGCCCACGCCGGTTCACTCGGCGCGGTTCTTCTGTATTTCCGGCGCGATGCCGCCCGCGCCGCGGCTGGAATCGCCGATCTGGCCCGCGGCTCAACCGCTTCAGCCGATTCACGGCTCGCCGTCTGTATGGGATTGGCGACCGTGCCGGTCATCGTCGCCGGCGGAGCCGTCAAACTCGCCGGACTGGATGACATGCTGCGGAATCCTCAGGTCATCGGCCTCGCCACGCTGGGCTTCGGTATCATTCTTTACTGGGCTGACAAATCAAAGCCGGCGGCCAAGCCGGCAGCCGACTGGAATCTGAAAGATGCGTTGATCCTAGGCCTTTGGCAGGTCACCGCCCTCATTCCGGGAGCATCGCGCTCCGGCGTTGTCATCACCGCCGCAAGGATCTGCGGATACGGACGCCGCGGCGCGGCGCGGCTGTCAATGCTGATGTCTATTCCCGTCATCGCGGCGGCTTCGGCTTTGACGCTTGCTGAGATCATCGCGTCGGGCAACGGAATCGCATTGCGCGAAGCAAGCGTTGTCGCCGCTCTGTCCTTTGTTTCCGCACTGGCGGCCGTGGCTGCAATGATGGAAATGCTGAAGAGATTCAGCTTCACGCCGTTCGTGATTTACCGCGTTATCCTCGGATCCGGACTGCTGGTTTTCGCTTGGGCGTGACAATGAAGACAGTTTCATGCGAGAGTATTTTCAGACGACCGTCGGCGCCTTCGGCGCGGGAAAATAAAGGGCACAGGCCTGAAGAACGTTTCTTCCGCAGCCCCGCGCGATGACGAAGCGCCAAGGATTGAGATGACATTCGGAGCATGCCGCCGCACGGCAGGTGTTTTCCGGCAATCAGAGCAGGCACCCCTCACGGCGATCAATATATGCGTTTCTCGGCGGTCACTCGCCTTCCTTCAAAGGACGGAACGGATTGCGAACCGTTACGACACAGGCGTCGAATCTCTCCATCAAAAATGACACAGGACGCATCTGTCCGGCCTGAAGCCCAACGGCAGTCAGCGAACGTTCCGCCCGTCCGGTTTAATCTGCGGGAATTCCCGGACCGCCGAAGTGGGAGCGGGATTCAAACTCCGCATGATCCGGGAGTCCGCGCCTCTGGAGCTTGTGTTTCAGTATGTCGGTGCACCACCGCTGCCTGTCAAAACGCATCCATGCCGCTGGTTTCCTGTTCCGCCCCTCATTCGTCCGTTTCCGCGCCTGCCGCATGCGGATGGTTAACAGCGGTGTCCAGCGCGTCCGAAAGTCCCGTAAGGTCACCTTCCGGCAAATCCTCCAGAGATTCGAGGTTCCGGAACATGCCACGCAGTTCGCGGCAGCGATCCAGGATTTCTTCGCACGCTTCTTCAATTCTCACGAGTCTCATTTTTACCCCCTGTTGTAACTTTTAAGTTATCCGGCAAGCAGGGCTATCGCTTTTGGGATTCCCCGTTTTCCGGCAGCAGTCCAGCGGAGCTGATGAGATTCAGCGCATAGCGGCGATACCATACGGCTTTCTTAAGTCTGCCGCGGTCTGCGCGGAAGCCAGACGCGTCTCAGAGGCGAAAGCGCACGCGGGATGCGGAGGCTGCCGCTTCGAAGCGTCGGCGAATGACCGGCGCAGGGCCTTGCCGTCGACGGCGATGACGCTGTCCCCGTATTCCGCCGTCAGACCTTCCGCACAGCTGCGGGAAAGACGCGCGGGAACGATGCCGAGCTCAAGAGGATTAATGCTGTTGAACAGGTCGGAAAAGGCGTCGCAGCTCGGCGTGCCGTGTTTCAGTTCCATGAACTCAAGCAGGAATTTCTTCTTGATTTTTTGATTTTGCCGTATTCGACTGTATCGGTGCATGTTTCGCATCCCGACATGACGGTCAGAAGAGCGATCATGAGCATTTCGTGAAGGTTGTGCCGCGTAGCGTTGCTGCGCCGGGGATCGGTGATGCCGTTGAAAACATCAGATAAATCAGCTGTTTGCCTGCCTCTGTTTGTGTTATTGAGGCCTTGATGAAACAAAATGCGCTGATTGGAAAGCAGAAAAATTCAAAAGCGAAAGCCCTGATCCGGCAAGCGTTCCCGGTGCCGCCGGATTCCGCGTCTCCCGCGGCGCTGCCGTTTCCCGTCTTCCAGTCGATCGCGTCCGCCGGAAGACATTCCCGCAGTATATGCCCGACGCGGGCAGGATCGGAGACCAGCAGACGGGAAAAGGCGTCATGCCGGGCGGCAGGGTCATGCCTGCACACGCCGCGAACTGCGCCGACTGAACCGGACCAGAAGCAGGGTACCCGGCCCACGTCCTGTCCTTGAGGAAACTACCCTCGTGAGGCCACGCATCCGACAAACATTTTAACGACTTCCGGAAACACTTGCCGGATACCTCAATGGATGCCGATCAGTCACAATTCAAAAGCGGAGCCCCGCCGGAAAAGTACCGTCAATGTCTGCCATGCGCACCGAAAACGGCTTCAATGTCTTCTGCCGTGATCAGGGCTTCAAGCCATGCGTCAAGCTCTCCGGCCGGGGCGCCTCGGACCCTTTCAACGCACGCAGAGGGCACGCCGCCGAACTTCACCCGCGCCAGGCGCAGAAACGTTTCGGCTTTTCCTTCCGCCAGTCCTTCGGCTTTTCCTTCCGCCAGTCCTTCGGCCCGGCCCTGTTCCTTCCAGATCTGCGCGGCGGCTTTTCCCTCCGCTAACCCTTCTTGCCGGCCTTGTTCCTTCCATATCTGCGCGGCGGCTTTTCCCTCCGCCAGCCCTTCTTGCCGGCCCTGTTCCTTCCATATCTGCGCGGCGGTTCCCATGATATCCTCCACTTCGTAAGGGTCCTTTCCCGTCCGCCTGAGCGCGGCTGCGATGCGCTCAGGCGGCAGGCTGACCTGTTCGATGATATAGGCGAGAGTATAACTTCCCAACTCGTCGACGGCAATGCCCGCGACGAGCATGTCGTCCTCGTCGTCGCCGGAACTCTCCCGGTTCGACAGCGCGAGGGCCAGAAAGCCCGAACGGATCCTGACGTCCAGCGACAACGCTTCGGGCGCGGTCCGCCCGAGATCCCGAAGCGTGTAACTTCCGAAAGAGCGGGCCAGCCGTTCCAGCCCCTCCGAAGCATCGATCATCTCCTGAACCGACAGCGGCGCCCTCCACGGCTCCCGCCCGTGATAGAAAACCACCGGAATGATCAGCGGCAGCCGCCCGGCGGAGCCGCCGCCGTCCGTCTCCCTGGTCCATAGCCTGACCATGTAACGCAGGAGCTGGAGCGGCGTGAGCGGATCGGGGCGCGCCTTGTGCTCCAGCAAAGCGTAGACCAGGGCCCGGCCGCCGCCCTTGAGGCGGATGCGGAAAATCGCGTCCGCCTGCGTTCTGCGGCCCTCGGCGTCGACAGCCGTGCCTTCCACATGCTCGGGCGGATGACCGGGGTCCAGAAGGTCGAGCACGTCCGCCGGAAGACATTCCCGCAGCATATGACCGGCGCGGGCGGGATCGGAGACCAGCAAACGGAACAGAGCGTCGTGCCGGGCGGGCGGCAAGGTCATGCCGGCGCGCCCCGGGCCGCATCCTGCCCCGGCGTCATGTCATCTGAAAGACTGATCAATATCCGTTCCCCGCGGCTCGCGCCGTTCCGCGCTTGCCCGCCGGCGACCGAACCATGTCCGCGCCGTTATGTCAAACCGCGGCTTCGAACCGGCCAGCCGCCGTGAAGAAATTCAATATATCTGCCGGCGTCGTTTTCGGCCAGCAGGAACAGCATAACAGCCAGTGCGACTATGCCTCCGGCATAGCCGAAAGCCCACCCGGAACCGGATATGACCCCCACTTCCCGCTCCGTCCCGAGGCCGGGCAGCATCGCATTGACAAAAATCGTGGCGAGCAAACCGATGCCGAACGCGATCAGAGGCCAGTAAACCGCCCCCCCCCGGCGTTGCCCACCAGAGCGCGAATGATCCTGCTGCGGTCATCGCCGAAAAAACGATGATCCAAGGTTTTCTCGAACTGGTTCCGTCGGCCACAGCGCCCAGAATCGGCGCGAGCGCCGCGATGGATATGCCGACGATGATCAGCATCCATCCCCAATATTGCTGGCCGAGCCCGCCGTCGCCGACCACGGCGGATATGAAATACGGGCCGAAAATGAATGTCAGAAGAAACGTAAAGTACGGCTGGCTGGCCAGTCAAAAAACATCCCGCCCCAAATGCGTCTGTTGAATCCGGTCATCGCGCCTTTCCGTCATGGATACGAAGCGGCCCGACTGAAGCTTCAGCGACGGTCTTTGTCAACGCGTATCTCGATTCACGCTGATTTCCGTGCCGATAAAGCAGCCCCGATTAGACGCGGCCGATAATAATACAGACACTTCAATGGCCGCCTGCGGCAAGCGGACCCGGTTCCGGAAATGCTTGCCGGCTGCCTGCCGGTTATGACCGAAAGTTCAAAAGCGGCGGCCCCGAGGGGAGCGCGCCGTCAATGTCCGCGACGCGCACCGAAAACGGCTTCAATGTCTTCTGCCGTGATCAGGGCTTCAAGCCATGCGTCAAGCTCTCCGGCCGGGGCGCCTCGGACCCTTTCAACGCACGCAGAGGGCACGCCGCCGAACTTCACCCGCGCCAGGCGCAGAAACGTTTCGGCTTTTCCTTCCGCCAGTCCTTCGGCCCGGCCCTGTTCCTTCCAGATCTGCGCGGCGGCTTTTCCCTCCGCCAGCCCTTCTTGCCGGCCCTGTTCCTTCCATATCTGCGCGGCGGTTCCCATGATATCCTCCACTTCGTAAGGGTCCTTTCCCGTCCGCCTGAGCGCGGCTGCGATGCGCTCAGGCGGCAGGCTGACCTGTTCGATGATATAGGCGAGAGTATAACTTCCCAACTCGTCGACGGCAATGCCCGCGGCGAGCATGTCGTCCTCGTCGTCGCCGGAACTCTCCCGGTTCGACAGCGCGAGGGCCAGAAAGCCCGAACGGATCCTGACGTCCAGCGACAACGCTTCGGGCGCGGTCCGCCCGAGATCCCGAAGCGTGTAACTTCCGAAAGAGCGGGCCAGCCGTTCCAGCCCCTCCGGCGCCTCGATCATCTCCTGAACCGACAGCGGCGCCCTCCACGGCTCCCGCCCGTGATAGAAAACCACCGGAATGATCAGCGGCAGCCGCCCGGCGGAGCCGCCGCCGTCCGTCTCCCTGGTCCATAGCCTGACCATGTAACGCAGGAGCTGGAGCGGCGTGAGCGGATCGGGGCGCGCCTTGTGCTCCAGCAAAGCGTAGACCAGGGCCCGGCCGCCGCCCTTGAGGCGGATGCGGAAAATCGCGTCCGCCTGCGTTCTGCGGCCCTCGGCGTCGACAGCCGTGCCTTCCACATGCTCGGGCGGATGACCGGGGTCCAGAAGGTCGAGCACGTCCGCCGGAAGACATTCCCGCAGCATATGACCGGCGCGGGCGGGATCGGAGACCAGCAAACGGAACAGAGCGTCGTGCCGGGCGGGCGGCAAGGTCATGCCGGCGCGCCCCGGGCCGCATCCTGCCCCGGCGTCATGTCATCTGAAAGACTGATCAATATCCGTTCCCCGCGGCTCGCGCCGTTCCGCGCTTGCCCGCCGGCGACCGAACCATGTCCGCGCCGTTATGTCAAACCGCGGCTTCGAACTGATCAATTATTACTGCTGTTTTCCTGATATGAATCAAACCAAGGATAATTCCATCGGGAGTTATCCACAGGGATGTATGCGGCGCGAGAAAGCATCCTCCTAGGGCGGCTGAATTATCCGGCTGCCGATCGACCCCGGCCAGCGGCTGGATCCTGCCGGATTCCCGCTCTTCTCATAGCCGGCAGCCTCCGGCTGACCCCGGTGATGCATTTCATAGTTGTACGGGCAAGGAATAAGGGCTGAATTTTCTTGCAACGCTCTTAAGTCGGAACATGGATACTGACCAGATTATAAGGAATTGCTAAATCCTCCTCTTGAATGGCGGAGATAAAACGGCGAAAAAGTGCGGCGGCTGAGCCGATATCGGGAACGCTCCGCCGACATCTTGATGACATCGCTGGCGACCGATAGAATCGGTAAACCGGCGAGCGGAGTAGCAGCTGTATGACGAACATTAAAATCCGTAATCTTGACGATGACGTTAAGACGCGCTTGCGCACAGCGGACAACGGACGTTTCATAGAAGAGAAAACGCGGCTGATCCTGCGCGTCTCCAGACACGCGCCGTCGTCCTTCAACTGAGACGTCATCGATGTTTCTATCAGATACGAACGCGGCATCCGGACTCCCGCGCCCGTCCCCCGAGCCTTTTGCCGAAACCCGGTGCGGGGACCGCTGGGAAACGGATCTGAATTTCCCGGTAATCGGCGAGGAGGAGCTTTGTGACGGCGTTTCGGTCCCGCCGGCTGACGGCGGAACGCGATTGCCTCTGCCGCTCGGGGCGATTTTGCTAGGTTGTGTACCCAAACATTTGACATGCCGAGCGGGTTGCGGCACAGTGCCGCGCGACCAGCGGTGAGAATGTTTGAAGGAGATTTGAAATGATCGGCAGCCGGCATGATATGACGAACGAGCAACAGCAGCGGATGGAGCGTGTGATACCGAAAGGTCTGCCGGGACCTCCGCGCAAGGACGACCGTAAGGTAATAGACGGGATATGCTTCGTGCTGCGCACCGGCATGCCATGGCGGGATCTGCCTGAGCGTTACGGGCCTTACACGACCTGTTATAACCGCTTTAACCGCTGGAGCAAATCGGGCCGCCGGCAGAAGATTCTTGATGATCTTCAACAACTTGAAGAAGCGGAAGAAGAAGCCGCGGACGAAAAGGACGACGGCGGTCCGGGGCCGCGGAGCCGGATGATCGACTCGTCGTCGATCCGCGCTCACCGCCATGCCGCCGGGGCGCGCAAGGACGGCGTGCCGCAGGCGATCGGGCGTTCCCGGGGCGGACAGCCTGCGAAGATTCATGCCATGGTCGACGGCAAGACGCCCCGGGAATATGCGGACATAACGGCCGTATACCGTTCCGCCGGCTGCATCGTTCCGCCGGCAGACTGCCGGACTGCGGCCATCGCCCCTTTCCTGAGCACGTCGTCAGCGGCCAGCAACGTCCGGGCCTTCAGAAGCATCGACACCGGGTTGTTAATCGTTGATCCTTGGACGGCGGCATGAGCGGCACGACCGAAGCCTTCGCACGCGTGAAGATCGATGCTCTTCTCAAAGACGCGGATTGGAACCCCACCGACGGTTCGAGTGTCCTGTTCGAGCACGCGCTGCCTGACGGCACGCAGGCCGATTACGTGCTCTGCGACCGGCAGGGCAGGCCGATGGCGGCACTGGAGGCCAAACGCGCGGGCACGGATCCGATCAGGGCGCAGGATCAAGGCAAGCATTACGCCGAACAGCTCAACGTGCCTTTCGTATTTCTGTCGAACGGCGAGGAAGTGCGTTTCCTTGACCGCGAAACCGACGCTCACGCGCGCAAGATCGCGGGCTTCTACGCTCGGGATGATCTTGAGCGGCGCATCGCCGCGCGCCGGAACCGCCGGGATCTGACGACGGTCGCCATCGACCGCGGAATTATCGACCGCGCCTATCAGATCGAATGCGTTGAAGCGCTCTCCAACGAGGTTTCGCGCGGACGGCGCAGGTTGCTGGTCGAAATGGCGACAGGAACCGGCAAGACGCGCACGGCGGCAGCCTTTATCAAACGGCTTTTCGAGGCGGGCGTCATCACCCGCGCACTGTTCCTGGCAGACCGGATCGCCTTGGCGGGTCAGGCCGAGGACGCCTTCACCGACCATCTGCGGGATTATCCATGTCATGTGCTGCGGCCCGGCAGGCAGTTCGACCGCGTCAAGCGCGTCACGATCGCCACCCTGCAAACCATGATCACAGAATACCCGAAACTCTCACCGGGCTATTTCGATCTGATCGTCACCGACGAGTGCCACCGCTCGATCTACGGCAAATACAGCAAAGCGCTGCGGCATTTCGATTCCATCCAGCTCGGTCTCACGGCAACTCCCTGCGTTGCGGAAGCCGGAACGTTCCGCGATCAGGAAGATGAACAGTCCGTGCGCGATACCCTGCGCTTTTTCGGACTCGAAAAGCCGACCTTCCGTTACGATCTGCGCCGGGCGATCGACGAAGGCCATCTCGTGCCGTACCGCATCTACAGGGCGCTGACGGTGAAAACCGCTGCGGAAGACGGGTTCAAGGTCCGCCGCAGCGAGCTCGACTGGAACACGATGGAACGGGAACCCCGGGCAGAATTCGAGGAGTTGTTCGCCGAATCGGACACGATCACGGTGGATCCGCAGGCGTTGGAACGCAAGTTCACCATACCCGAGCGCAACCGCGCCTTGGTGCGCGAATTCCGAAATACGCACGAGAAAGGCTTCATGGGCCGGGACGGCATCCGGCGCTGGCCGGTGCCCGGCAAGACTCTCGTGTTCGCGGTGAACCGCCGCCACGCCGAGACCTTGGCGGAAATATTCGACACGCATTTCGCGGACCTTAAGCCGCGCCCGACGACGCGCTACGCAGATTTCGTGGTAAGCGACGTCGGCGGCGGACCGGCACCCGATGCCGGCGCGGTCATCAAACGCTTCAAGGAAGAGGACTTTCCCCGGATACTTGTCAGCGTGAACATGCTGGACACCGGTTTCGACTGCCCGGAAGTCGTCAATCTGGTCATGGCGCGGTTCACGCGGAGCACGGTCCTTTACCGGCAGATGCGCGGGCGCGGCACGCGCAAGGCGGATCACATCAGCAAGACCGGGTTCACGATCTTTGATTTCGTCGGCGTGACGGATTTTCACGGCGACGACGAAACGGACATCGACGGCGGTCCGGTCCGCGGGGCCGGCCGCCGGACCGCTTCAGGCGAACCCGGCATGCTGCTGACGCTTGATGTGGACGACCATATCGATCCGGCGAGCCGCGAGTGGCTCACTCTTGACGAAAACGGCCGCATCGTGCGCACTCCCGAGCACGAGGCGCGCGCCGCGGACATCGGCTTGAAGTTCGAGGCTTGGCGCGGGAGGCATGACGATTTCAACGCGGAACAGTCGCGCTGGACTGCACTGATCGGAAACCGGGTGCGCGCCGATGCGATGAGCATGGACGGCATCGGCGAGTGGAGCTTCGACGAGCACCCGTTCGACGCGCTCGGGGGATACGTCGCGGCGCAGCGCGTGTTCGGCGGCGGCGAACCGCTGAGAAGACTGATCGCCGGAGTGAATGCCGCGGTGTTCGACCGGGGAGAGGCGGACGGCGGTGCCGCCGAAGGCGCACGCGGCCCGGAAGGCTGAACTCTTGCCCATGACCCCCGAACTCCGGCGCGGCATTGACCGCATCCGCGGTTATCTCTTCAGCGGCGGCTATCCTAATCCGGCCCAGAATGCCGAGCAGCTCAGCTTTCTGATCTATTTCCACATGTACGAGACGGCGGACGCGGCCCGTGCGCGGGCGGCGCAAAAGCCCGGCTCGGCTCCCTATGCCAGCGCCTTCGACGGCGAATGGACTCTGCGGGATCTGCGCAACGCACGCGAGCCCGGCACAAATAGCGTGCCGCGGGACCTCCTGCGCTGGTCGTCCTATGCACAGGCGCTAAACGGCGAGCGGCTGGTCAACTGGATGCGCGAAGAGGTCTTCGCGTTCCATGCCGAACTCGCCGCGAACGGCGTCACCGACTTCATGTACGGCGCACGGCTGGTGATTGACGAACCGAACGTGCTTACCCAAGTCGTGAGCCAGCTGAACGACTTGGCTCTCGACCGGGTGGACGCCGACACCAAGGGCGACTTGTTCGAGCATGTGCTTCGCCAAATCCGCCAAGCGGGCGAACTCGGCCAGTTCCGCACGCCGCGCCATGTCATCCGCGCGCTTGTTCAGTTGGTCGATCCGAGGGTCGGCGAGACCGTCTACGATCCGGCAGCGGGAACGGCGGGGTTCCTGGTCGGCGCGTGGGACCACATCCGGCTGGCCAATTCCTCTCCCGACGGGATCGAGGAAGCCGAGTCTGACGGCAAGACTGTGCAACGCGGCCTCGGCGACATGCTGAGCCGCGGCGCGGTCAGGCAGTTGCAGGAGGCGACCTTCCACGGATCCGACGTGGATCCGCAGATGGTCCGACTCGCCGCCATGAATCTGACTCTGCGCGGGCTGGAAAAGGTGCGCATCCTGCGGCGCGACGCGCTCACACGGTCCCTTGACCGCGCTGCAAAGGCGGAACTCGGCCTGCCGCCGGGCGGGTTCGACGTGATCCTTGCCAATCCGCCGTTTTCCGGGCGGCTGGACAGAGACCGCATCATCGAGGAGGTCAAGGTCGGGCGCACGGCGCAAACCGAACTGCTGTTCCTGCAATATATGCTGAACCACCTGAAGGAGGACGGGCGCTGCGGCGTGGTGGTGCCGGAAGGCGTGCTGTTCGGTTCGACCGGGGCGCACAGGGAATTGCGCCGGCGGTTGGTCGAGAACAACCGGGTGGATGCGGTGCTGTCGCTGCCGGGCGGCGTATTCAACCCTTATTCCGGCGTTAAGACTTCGGCGCTGGTATTCCGCAAGGGCGGAACGACGGAGAGGGTGATGTTCCTGCACGCGGAGAACGACGGCTTCAAGCTCGACGCCAACCATGACACGCCCGTTGACGAGGACGACCTCCCCGGCCTGGTCGAGGCGTTCCGCGACCGTGACGCGCGGCAGGCGGCTTGGCGTGAGCGCGACCCGGACGAAAACTGGACCGCGAACTGGTGGTTCGCCGAGGCCGACGCCATCCGCGCCGCCGACTTCAACCTGAGCGCCAACCGCCACCGGCCGCTGAACCGCGCGAAGGCCGAGCACCGCGACCCGCTAGAGATTCTGGAGGATCTCAGAGACATTGAGACGCAAATCTTGGGTGAGATCGACGAACTGGCCAAGACAGTGCGGAAATCTTGACGCCATTCGAGGCTGCCTTTAAGGTGGATGTACGGCAGTATGGAGGCACAGATCATGGCACGCGACACCTACAGATATCACTTCAAACGGGGCCATAGAATCGTTCACACGGGCATTACTAACGATCTCGAACGCCGGGAATCCGAGCATAGACGTGATTTCGGCGAGGACGGCCATATCCTGAAGGTCGGGAGCGTCACGACCATGGACGCAGCTCTGAAATGGGAACGCGAACAGGCTGAAAAGGGTCGCCCTACCCGACGTCGGCGGCGGTAATTTGACAATGTGCGAAGGTGTGCCTGTTGCGCTTTACCTGCAAGGTTTGTCGCTGTTAATAGGCATTGTCGCCGTTGTTATTCCAGTGGTTATAACAATGGTCGGAATCTACGTTTCCCGGCGATTTTCCAGCCGGATGGAAAGTCTTGCGACAGATCTCGACGAAGCTCTGGATCGCATCGATAAATTGGAGCACTCCAACCCAAGCGGTGCGGGAGAGCGCAATTAGCGCGGCGTTTCCTATCTGCTTCAATGTCAACCGCAACCGGCAGTTGAGTTGCGTTATGGTAGAGAACTGCGGCCCGTTGGGCATTCTCAAACAACTGCACGGCATCAAGACACAAATCCTCAGCGAGATCGACGAACCGGCTGAGGCAGTGCGGGGAGTAGCAGGGGAATGAGGTTTCCTATCGTTCATTTAGGCGATCTCTGCGAGATGGATCGCCAGAGTCTTGATATGAACGACCATGCAGCGGCACGACTTCCCTTCGTAGGCGTCGAGAATGTCGAGTCCCGGAACGGCACTATCAAATTGGTTAACGGCTCGCGCACCGGAAACCAAAGAAGCACGACATTTCGATTTGATGAACGGCATATTCTCTATGCAAAGCTCCGACCTTATCTGAACAAGGTTGCAACCCCTGATTTTGCGGGCAGGTGCTCGACCGAACTGGTTCCGCTTCTGCCCCGGAACGGTGTTGATCGCCAGTTCGTTGCACATCTGCTCCGGTGCAATCAGACCGTTGAGTATGCCATGGCATCCGTGACCGGTTCTCGAATGCCGCGAGCCGACATGAAAACGTTGATGTCGCTGCCGGTTCCCCTTCCGACGCTCGACGAGCAGCGGCGTATCGCCGGCATCCTGAACCGGGCAGCGAAAATCGAACGGCTGCGGATACAGGCGCAGGAAAGGCTGCGGGAATTCATCCCCGCGCTGTTCGCCAAAATGTTCGGAGACCCGGCTGCGAACCCGATGGAGCAGGACGCTGCGCATTGCCGAAATCGACGCACTGGCCGAGACAGTGGGGAAAGCGATGGGATAATAAGTTTCCCTGTCGTTCATTTGGGCGATCTCTGCGAGATGGATCGCCAGAGCCTTGATCCAGACGACCATGTAGCGGCACGACTTCCCTTCGTAGGCGTTGAGAATGTCGAGTCCCAGAGCGGCACCATTAAATTGGTTAACGGCTCGCGCAACGGAAACCAAAGAAGCATGACATTTCGGTTTGATGAACGGCATATTCTCTATGCAAAGCTCCGACCGTATCTGAACAAGGTTGCAACGCCTGATTTTGCGGGCAGGTGTTCGACCGAGCTAGTTCCGCTTCTGCCCCGGAATGGTGCTGATCGCCAGTTCGTTGCACATCTGCTTCGGCGCAATCAGACCGTCGCATATGCCATGGCATCCGTGACCGGTTCTCGAATGCCGCGAACCGACATGAAGACGTTTATGTCGCTACCGGTTCCCATCCCGCCGCTCGACAAACAGCGCGGGTTCGCAGCACTCGTCAGACAAGCTTACAGGATAACAGAAAAAACCGAACAGGCGGCGATATCCGCAGCCTCTCTGTCTTCCTCTCTATGTCCCGCCTACTGAACGATGGAACATGACCTGCATCACGAACACAGGGCAGCGAAGCGGGTTGACAGCAGAAATGCGCCGCCATAATATATCTGAATCAGCAGCCCGTCGAACGACCTGCAGAATGAGTCTGCAGTTCTGCCTGCGCTGGAATACCCTTTTGGGCCGCAGATTGGCCGTACCAAGTCGCGGAGCCAACGACGATTGGTCGAAATTCCCGTCAGCTGCCGCAGTGACGAGATGACTGTCGAGGTATACGACTTCTTTGCCGGATGCGGCGGCGCGAGCTGCGGTTTCCGGGCCGCCGGGATGAGGATCGCGTTCGCGCTGGACCGCGATGCGGACGCCAAGGCGAGCTTCAAGGCGAATTTTCCTGAAGCGCACTTCGAACTTGCGGACATTCGGAAAATCAGTGCTGACACTCTCCGGTCCAAGATGAGAGCCAGACGGGCGGGGCCGGTGCTGTTCAGCGGGTGTGCGCCGTGCCAGCCCTTCACCAAGCAGAATACGGCCCGCCCGAAACCAAGTCAGGACGACCGCATCCCGCTTCTTTCATATTTCGCGGATCTGGTGGAAAACTGTCAGCCGGATCTCGTGTTCGTGGAGAATGTGCCGGGGCTTCAGAAACTGGATAAGAACAGCCAGCTTTTCGGCAGTTTTCTGCGGCGCTTAGACAGAGCGGGTTACGAAGTGGACTGCCGGCCGCTGATGCTTGCCAAATATGGAATACCTCAAAGCCGCCGCCGGCTCGTACTGGTGGGAAGCCGCCACGGCAGTATACGTCTGCCTGAAGAAACCCACGGGCCGGGGACGGCGAACGAACAATACGTCACGGTCAAGGACCGGATTTCCCATCTTCCGCCGATCCGGGCGGGAGAGGAGCATCAAGAGATTCCGAATCACAGGGCGGCGAATCTTTCCGCGCGCAATCTGGAGCGTATTGAAGCGACGCCGGAAGGCGGAGGCAATCGGGACTGGCCGCAGCGCTTGACGCTCAAATGCCACAAAGAACTGTCCGGCTATAGCGATGTCTACGGCCGGATGTCATGGAACGCTCCGGCATCGGGGCTCACCACACGGTGCACGAGCTACTCGAACGGGCGCTTCGGCCATCCAGAGCAGAACAGAGCCATCAGCGTTAGAGAAGCCGCATGCTTGCAGACATTCCCCGAGGACTTCGTGTTCAAGGGCAGTATGGCGTCGATGGCGAGACAGATCGGCAATGCGGTTCCGGTCAGTTTGGCGGAACTCGCCGGCCATCACTTCATCAAGCATCTGAAAAATGCGGGAAGGCTGCGCTGATGGTGAAGTTCAGGACTCGTGCACGTGCGCTCGATATGCTCGGAAGGCAGCAGATTGCCGGCATCCCAACGGCAATCAGCGAGTTGTTCAAGAACGCGCACGATGCCTATGCCGACCGCGTCGAGATCGACTATTACCGCTCAGATGATCTGTTCGTTCTGAGAGACGACGGCGTCGGGATGAGCCGGGACGACTTCATAACTCGGTGGCTGACAATCGGCACGGAAAGCAAGTTCGATTCCGATCGACGACCGCCGCAAGACTTGAGCAAGAAGCCGCGTCCGATGTTCGGGGAAAAAGGAATCGGAAGACTGGCGATCGCAACCGTCGGTCCGCAACTATTGGTTCTCACGAGGGCGAAGAATAGCGAAGGAGCGTCAGATCTGACTGCAGCGTTCCTTAACTGGGGCATTTTCGAATGGCCGCGCATCGACTTGGAGGAAATCGACATCCCATTGCGCACATTTTCTCCGGGAACGCTTCCCTCAGCGCACGATGTGGCGGAGATGGCGGAGGAGTTCCGCGCGAACGCCGAAATTGTCGGCCGCGGCGTCAAGAGTCAATTCCTAGAGAAACTAACGGATGAATTGACGCGATTCAATGTGGATCCGCAAGACATCGACTCCTTCCTCCGGAAACCTTCTCTTGCCGGGAACGGCAGCGGAACACACTTCATTATCAAACCTGCTTCGCCGCTGCTGAAAGACGATATTGACGGAAATCCTTCGGTAGGCAGGGCGGTTGCACTGAAAAAGGCGCCGCCCTTGAAGAAAGCGCTTCTTGGATTCAGCAACACCATGATGCCGGACTTGAAGCCCGTTATCCGCACTGCGTTCCGCGACCACGTGACAGATGAGTTAAGCGAAGATTTGATCGGAGATGACGAGTTTTTCACGCCGCAGGAATTTCAAAGTGCGGACCACCGAGTTTGCGGCGAGTTCGATGAATTCGGCCAGTTCCGGGGCGAAGTCTCGATTTACGGCAGGACGACAGAAGGACACGTCATTCCTTGGGGCAGTGACGGCACACACACGCTTTGCGGACCGTTTTCGATCAGTTTCGCCGCCTTTGAGGGCGAAAGCAGGCACTCGACGATTCCGAACGAAGAACACGCCAGACTGGCCGCGAAAACAGATCAACTGGGAGGGCTGTACATATTCCGGAACGGGATTCGCGTTCTGCCTTACGGCGACACAGATTTCGATTGGCTGGATATTGAGCTCAGACGGTCAAAGAGCGCCCATTACTATTATTTTTCTCACAGGAAAATGTTCGGAGCGGTGCAGATTGATACCGAAAGGAACCGCAGACTTTCGGAAAAGGCCGGGCGAGAGGGCTTCCAAGAGAACAAGGCATATCGCCAGTTCCGGTCGATTCTTCAGAGTTTCCTTCTTCAAATGGCCGCTGATTTCTTCCGGTCTGAAGGAATGCACACCGGAACATTTGAATCGCGGAAAATCGAGCTTTCCAGAGAAGATGCAGCCAGAAAACGGCGGGAAAGGCAGGTTTCGGAAAGAAAAAGACAGTTCGAGAGCAAACTGAGAGAGTTTTTCGAAAAAATACAGAATAATACACCCCAAGACGAAACTTTGGAATTGACAGAGCGCATCGAAAAGGAGTTGCGGTCAGCGTGTGGTATTGCGGACAGCCGACTAGCAGCCGACAAGGTTCTTGATCTCGAAAGCCGGGCACAGGCGGATATCCGTGACCTGGAGAACAGCTACCGTATAGCCCGTCCGCGCATAGGACTCAGCAGGGCCGCCGTTCGGGACTGGAACCTTTACAATACGGAGTTCACTTCTCTGCAAGACAAAGTGTTCCGGCCGGCGCGTGAAATTGTCGAGGATTTGATCGCCGACGAAGCGAAAAAGGCGAAATTGTCGCTTAACCGCCATGTCCGGGTAAAAGCCGCCTTGGAGGATCTTGGCCGGGAGGCGCGAAAGAAAGCAAGCGAATCGAGCCGGGCCGTAAGAACGAAAGCTGACAGCGTGGCCTCCAAGGCACGGGAAGTCGCAGGAGAGTCCATTAAGACTGTAGAGGCTGAGCTTCGGGAAGTGATGAGCGAGTTTCAGCGGATCGATTTTGCAGAGATGTCAGACGAACGTTTTATTGAAACCAGAAATGCACTTGAAACCAGAGTGCTTGAGGTCACGAAAGAACAGGGATCTCTGCTGCGTTCGGTATTGGAGCAGCTCCAAGAGATAGGCTTGACGGGTGAAAATTCGACAGCTGATCAATTGATGGCGATCGAACAACGCAATCTCCTGCTGGAAGAAGAGGCCGCCGCCGATGCGCAGCTGGCGCAGTTGGGAATGGCAATCGAAATCATAAACCATGAGTTCTCCGGAACCATACGGTCGATTCGCAACGGCCTGCGGAAACTGAAAGCGTGGGCTGATGTGAACGAAGAACTGGGCGGGTTGTACGACGGCATCCGCACGAGCTTCGATCATCTGGACGGCTATCTGACGCTGTTCACGCCGCTGCAGCGGCGTCTCTACAGGAAAGAAGTTGAAATCAAAGGTTCCGAGATTCGAGACTTTCTTGAAGAATTGTTCCGGGCGCGCATGGCGCGGCACGATGTTAAATTGACGGCGACAAGGGCCTTCGCCAACGCCAAGGTTATCGGTTTTCCGTCAAGCTTCTACCCGGTCTTCGTGAATCTTGTGGATAATTCCATTTTCTGGTTATCACAGCAAAATCCGCAGCGAGAGCGGAGCATTGAGCTGGATGAACGTGACGGCGTGCTGGCAGTCTCGGACACCGGACCTGGGATCAATATCCGTGACCGTGAGGCAATTTTTGATTTCGGCTTCAGCAGAAAACCCGGAGGACGAGGAATGGGACTGCACATTGGACGCGAGACTCTGCGCCGAGTCGGCTTTGATCTTTTGCTGATCCGTGGAGATCGGGGCGCGGCGTTCGGTATCGCGCCGGTGAAGGAGTCATAAGACAGTGTCGTCGGACTCAAAGGACGATTTCGAACGCCGCAGCCGCGGCATTGCGAAACGTTTTCTTCAGACGGCGGTGGTGGTCGATGACGAAGCGTATATCAATCCGGACAGAGGCGGCAGGCCAAAGTCCGAAGTTATAGTGCCTGACCGGCACACGCGGACATCGCGTCTGGATCCACAGGAACAGTCAGGCCGCCGGGACAGTCACACCCTGGACGCGGCTTCGCTCATTGATTCCTTCTCTGCGCTCGGGGTGATCTGCGGCGTTGTAAATCCCATGAGTGCGGCCATGGAAACGATGAAACAAGCCGATATCGTGATCTTGGACTGGCGCCTGCAAGAAGATGACCCGGACCGTGCGCTGAGCCTGTTGAATGGTCTGCTGACCGTAGAGGCAGATCGACATTCGCTTCGCCTCGTAGCGATTTACACCGGTGAGGCGAGTCTGCAGGATATCTATGAGAAAATCTTCACCAAGCTGGAGGACAGCAGACTTGAGCCGAAGCCACAGAAGACCGGGTTTGAAATGGAAATTCCATACCGGCATGGCCGGGTGGTTCTTTATGCGAAGTACGGTGTGAATCTGGCACCGCCGCTGACAGAACGGTGCGTAGAGGAGAAAGATCTTCCCGAGCGGCTGGCTGAGGATTTCGCCTCAATGACTGAGGGGTTGCTTCCCGGTATCGCACTGACCTCTTTGGCCGCGGTTCGAGAGGGAGCGCACAGGGTCTTAGACCGGTTCAGCATGAAACTGGACCCGGCGTTTCTTACCCACAGAACATGTCTTCCCGATCCTGAAGATGCGGAGCGCCAAATTGTAAACCATGTGGCCCAAGAGCTTCGAGGCCTCATGGATAACGCCGTGGCAGAGGAGTCTCCCGGCGGCGCGGGTGCCGTAGAAGGCTGGATACGGCGAAAGGGTATTACGGAATTCAATTTCGGTAGAAAGAAGCTCGACCTGCAGGAGATTATTATCTTAGCGACTAAGGGGCTTGAGAAAAGTGTACTGAGCAAAAAAGAACAAAAAAGAGGCCATGAAGTTCTTTCCGCCGGCTTCTCCGGTGATAATGCCGGAGGCCTTGACGAGCAGCTGGCTTGGATCATGAGCTACCGAACAGTGTACAGCGCACCGCCGCCGATTTTGTGGTTGGGAACCGTCGTCACGGATATGTCCGATGGGAATGAGCGGCATTTGATCTGCATGAAACCTCGGTGCGATTGCGTCAGACTGGAACAGAAAACTTCATTCTTTTTTCTTCCCTTGGGCGAGCCGAAAGAGGAACCAGAACAGATTATCGTGCGTCTCGACAATGACAAATTCAAACGGATGGGGATCGAACCCGATTCAGCCGGCTGGGTCATTCGGGACTTCGATCCGGCGTCTGAGCCCGGTGCGGTAACCGCAGCGAAATCGGATACCGGCAGTCATTTCGAATTCAAAGACGCCTGCGGCAAACGATATAAGTGGAGGGGTGAGCTTAAGGTCGAATACGCACAACGCATCGTGCAGAATTTTTCCGCAACGCTGGCACGAGTGGCTGTTGACGAGTCCGAATGGCTCAGAAGGATCAAAAAAAGAGATGAAACGCGGGCGGAGACGTGTGCTGCATATCACGTGTCTGCTCAAACCGGATGGGCAGAATAAAGCTATGTTTCCTTCGACAGCAGCTTCTTGGGACTCGACCTCAAAAACACTGCGACCTGTGTCTAATTTCATTCAACTCGGAATCTTGCGATGACCGATACGCTGATACAACGGAACCCGGATGTCCTTGGCGGAACTCCCGTGTTCGCCGGTACCCGCGTTCCGGTGCGTATACTGATGGAACATCTTGAGGCAGGGGACAGGCTCGACGACTTCCTGACCGACTACCCCACCGTGTCCCGACATCAAGCAGTGGCGCTTCTGGAACAGGCGACGACTATGATGGTATCGGGCAGCGATTAAACTGCTTCTTGACGAATCCGTGCCGAGGCACTTCGCTTTGTCCTTTCCAAAACCGTTCACAATTCAGACGGTTCAAGACATGGGACGGGCGGGTGCCGCAAACGGTCTTCTGCTCTCGCTCGCCGCTGCCGAGGGCTTTGGTGCCCTTATCACGGTGGATCGTGGCATCCAACATCAGCAGAACATCAACGAATTGCCGATCCCGGTCATCGTTATGTTGGCTTATCACAGTCGTCTGGCTGAATTACAGACGCTTATTTCCGGGGTGATGAGACTGCTCTCGGTCCTCTTAAGAAAACCGAATTTACCGCGTGCCTTGATGAATTGTAGTCTCATCGCGAGAATGTCCCGCAAGCGGGCGCGACCGCCCGTTACCCATTCAGCAGGCAGCGTTGACTTGTCTGGAGACGACCGTCGGGGCCTGCGACGGCGTCAAGCTCCCGTAAGCAACCTCGCCGTCGAGTTGATGCACCGCCTGATGTTCATAGCCAAGGGTCAGATTCTCGAATGCCACGGCGTAAGCCATAGGCTATCCGGGTATGGATGTCGCCCGGAAAAACATGACCCAGATCGACATCACGACCAGCGCCGCCCGGGCGAGCCGCGGGCCGACTCCGATGAGAAGCATCCCGCGCGCCGTGTTTCGCCAAAGCGTCATGCCGAGGCTTCTTTCGATTCGCAACGCGCACACCGGCCACGGACCTCGATCACGTGGCGTGCTAGTGCGAACCCCCGATTGTCCCGCGACTCTCGACAGATTGTTTGTAATGCGCCGCGAGACGGCTTCCTCGGACGTTCCATACTCACCGCAGATCGAGAAAATCGGAACATGCCCCTGACGCTCGCACCTGCAGGCGACGAAGCCTTGAGCGATTCGAGACGATGCACCTTGCCGCGCTGGATCAACGCCGCCAAGGCGCGGTATATCGTCAGCGGCGCAAGCCGCGGATTGCCGTCGCGCAATTAGCCGAACACATCGTCTGCCGACATCGGCGCACCGTATCTCCGCAAAACGGCGAGCACTTCCGCCTGCATGTTCGTGCCGCGCTGTTTCACGAGCGTCTAGATCCCGGTTCCGAGGTCAGCACGTTTCCACCCTTGGTCACTGCGGCCTCTCTATCAGGCATTGACACGACGGCGATAGACTTGCGCGGCAAGGCTGCCCGCCGGCCCGAGTGTCAGCGACACCCCGTAGACGACACCTGCCAAGAGGATGATCGTCGGCCCTGACGGAAGTCCGAAATGGTAGGAGACGAGGAGACCACAAAAGCTTGAAGCGATGGCGATTGCGACCGCGCCTGCGATCAGCCCGCCGATACTCACCGCCCAGAAACGCGAAGCTGCGGCTGGAAGGATCATGATGCCGACGGCCATCAACGTGCCGAGCGCATGAAAGCCGCCGACAAGGTTCATGACGACGAGCGCGAGGAAGGTCAGATGAGTGATCGTGCTCAGCCCGCTCACCGAGCGAAGGAACTGAGGGTCCGCGCATTCGAGAACCAACGGGCGGAAGATGAATGCCAGCGCAATCAGCGTAATGCTGGCGATGCTGCACAGCAGAATCAGTGCCGCGTTGTCGAGCGCGAGCACAGTGCCGAACAGGACGTGCATCAGGTCGACATTGCTGCCGCGAGTCGACACGATCAGCACACCGAGGGCCAGCGATATCAGATAGAAGGCGGCGAGGCTCGCATCCTCGCGCAGCGCCGTGAAGCGGGCGACACAGCCCGAAAGCAACGCCACGGCCATGCCGGCGATCAGACCGCCTGCCGTCATGGCCCCGAGCGAAAGCCCGGCGACGAGGAAGCCGACCGCGGCGCCTGGCAGGATCGCATGCGCCATTGCATCACCGGTCAGGCTCATCCGGCGCAACAGCAGAAAAACCCCCACGGGCGTTCCGCCCACAGAAATCGCGATACAGCCCATCATGGCCCGACGCATGAAGCTGAATTCAGCAAATGGTTGAACCAAGGGTTCCCACATCACGACGCTTACCTGCCGCAGTCATGGGGCGGGCCCACACAGGCCTCACACATCTGGCGCGCACGGAACTGATTCGCGGAAGTCAGCACATTCGCCGTGGGTCCGTGCGCCACGAGATCGCGCGCCAGCATCAGAGTCTCGGGGAAATGCGCCCGGACGACCTCTGCATCATGCAGAACCGCGATCACCGTGCGCCCCTCTCCGTGCCACCGCCGCACCACGCCCAAGAGATCGACCATAGTCTTGGCATCAATGGCCGTGAAGGGTTCGTCGAGCAGAACGAGCTGCGCGTTCTGAAGCAGGAGCCGCGCGAAGAGCGCACGCTGAAACTGCCCGCCCGACAGCGAGCCGATGATTCGGGACTCGAATCCCATGAGCCCGACGGCGGAAACGGCATCGTCGATCCGAGCACGATGCACGGCACGCAATCCGAATAAGCTGCCGATCTCGCTCCACAGCCCCATCGCCACCAGCTCGACGACCGTGATCGGGAACGAACGGTCGATATCCGATTGCTGCGGCAGGTAAGCGATATCGTTCCGCGCACAGGTTCCGAAACGTACCTGTCCCGCCAGCGGACGCAGGGCACCCGTCATCCCTTTCAGCAGCGTCGACTTGCCTGCGCCGTTGGGCCCTACGACGGCGGTCAAGCTCCCGTCAGCAACCTCGCCGTCGAGTTGATGAACCGCCGGATGATGTTCATAGCCAAGGGTCAGATTCTCGAATGCCACAGCGTAGGTCATAGGCTATCCCGGTATGGATATCGCCCAGAAAAACATGACCCAGATCGACATCACGACCAGCACCGCCCAAGCGAGCCGCAGGCCGACTCCGATGAGAAGCATCCCGCGCGCCGTGTTTCGCCAAATCATCATGTCGAGGCCTCTTTCGATTCGCAGTGCGCACACCGGCCATGAACCTCGATCACGTGGCGTGCCGGTGCGAACCCCGATTGTCCCGCGATCTTCGACAGATTGTTTGTAATGCGCCGTGAGACAGCTTCCTCGACCGTTCCGCACTCATCGCAAATCGAGAAAATCGGAACGTGCCCGTGCCGCTCGCACCTGCAGGCGACGAAAGCCTTGAGCGATTCGAGACGGTGCACCTTCCCGCGCTCGATCAACGCCGCCAAGGCGCGGTATATCGTCGGCGGCGCGAGCTGCGGATTGACATCGCGCAGTTGGCCGAGCACCCCGTATGCCGACATCGGCGAACCGCATCTCCGCAAAACGGCGAGCACTTCCGCCTGCATGTTCCTGCCCCGCTGTTTCACGAACGTCCAGATCCCGTTTCCGAAGTCAGCAGGTTTCTGCCCTTAGTCACTGCGACCTCCTTATCAAGCATGGAATTAGATGTTATATTATAAGCTTTCCTTCACGTCTGGCAACAGTCCTCCGACAAGGATTCCGGGAACGCGCCGCAAACAATCGGGATCGGGTGACGCGGCAACTGACGGCGGCGCAGCCTCATCCATGAAGCAGGCTGACCGGGAAAACGCATATTCGCCGGTCACGACGAAGGCACCGCCGCCTGTGAACAAATCACATCGCTCATTGAGACGGCGAAGACAGCGCTCCCGCAAGCACCTCGACATTGTGACGCATCATGTCGAGATAGGTGGACGCCGGCCCGTCCGGCCCGGAAAGCGCGTCGGAGTACAGCGTCCCGCCGATTGACGCGCCAGTTTCGTCGGCGATCTGCTCAAGCATGCGCCGGTCCGTGATCGACTCGACGAAGACGGCTTTGATTCCCTCTTCGCGGATCTGCCGGATCAAGGCGGCGACATCTGCGGCGGATGGGTCGCTTTCTGTACTTATGCCGCTGGGTGCGATAAAGCGCAGGCCGTAGGCCGCGGAAAAATACCCGAAAGCGTCATGGGGTGTGACAACAGTGCGCCTGTCTTCGGGCAGCCCTCCGGCAGTCCTGCTGATGTGGGCATTCAGAGCCTCGATTTCGGCCACGTAGGCCGCACGGTTGCCATAGTAGGTTGATGCATTGTCGGGGTCGGCTTTGGCCAGCGCCGCAGTAATGTTGTCGACATAGATCACCGCGTTAGCGAGGTCGTGCCAGGCATGCGGGTCGAAGGCTCCGTGGTCGTGCCCGTGCTCGTCGCCGTGGTCATCCTTTTCGCTGTGCTCATGCTCGTCGGCGTGATCATGCTTATCGCCGTGGTCGTGGTCGTGCTCGTCACCGTGGTCATCCTTTTCGCCGTGGTCGTCATGGCGGCCACCATCATCCTCAAGCCTGATCGGCTGGATCCCGTCGGTTGCCACCACGCGAATGCCGCTAAAGCTTGACGCCTCGACCAGCCGATCCAGCCAGCCTTCGAACGCCAAACCGTTGAACACGAGGATTTCGGCCTGGCTCACGGCGCGTGCATCGGCCGGGGTCGGTTGATAGACGTGGGTATCGCCATCGGCTCCCACCAATGTCGTGACGGTGACCCGGTCACCGCCGATGCGCTCAGCTATGTCTCCCAGTATCGAAAAGGTGGCTACCACCGGGACAGGGGCGCCGGCGGACCATGCCGGCGCTGGAGAAATCAGCAACAAGCCGATGAGGGCGGTTGCGGACATCAGCAGGTTTCTACGCTTGATCACTGTGGCCTCCTTTCAGGCATTGAATCAAATGTTATATTATAACTTTTTTCTCGTCTGGCAACAGTCCTCCAGCAAAAATTTTCGGGAACTCGCCGCAAACAGTCGGGATCGGGTGACGCGACGGGTAACGGAGGCGTAGCTTCACGAAGCGCAGCCTGCCCATTAATCGCAAAAGGTGTTATCACAATCGCGTCGGCCAGCGCTCAACCGCAGCGATCCAGCGATTTTCGGCTCAGCTGATTTTTTCAGCGCAGTAACTCAACAAGTCCCGCCCCGCGTCCATGTTCTCCGCCATGGAATATACCCCGTTGCCGATCTGTTCGATCCTCGGGCAGTCCGGCGCCCTCGCCCGTCTGCAGTCAATTCTTGACGGCTCTCCCTGCAGGCTATCGCTTTTGAAACTTCCCGTTTTTTGCAGGAGTCTGCCGGAGTTGATCAGCTTCAGCCCACAGCGGTGATGCCATCCGGCATTTTTGATTTTGTCACGCATTAACTCAGTCTGTCGGTCCTTCGGGCCCTGCGGCGTGGTTGAGAACCGGCCGCCGGATTACGGCCAGGTCCTACGCCCGGTCCGGTTACGCAGATGATTTTCGTTCACCGTGACATCAAGGGACCGGCTCAGACTGTTCCCGACCGGCCAGCCATTACCGCGCGTCCTTGAGAAAATGCTCCTGAATCCCTAGGGCTATCGCTTTTGAATGTTTCTGTTTGCTGATCAGTTCATTTTGTTCCATCAATGCCTCAATAATACAAACAGAGGCAAGCAGATGACTGATTTATCTCATATTTTCAACGGCATCACCGATCCCCGGCGCAGCAACGCCGTCCGGCACGACCTTCACGAAATGCTCATGATCGCTCTTCTGACTGTCATATCGGGAGGCGAAACATGCACCGATACAGTCGAATACGCTGAAATCAAGAAAAAATTCCTACTTGAGTTCATGGATCTGAAACACGGCACGCCGAGCTGCGACGCCTTTTCCGACCTGTTCAACAGTCTGAATCCAGTCGAGCTCGGCGTCGTTCTTTCGCGCCTTGCCCAGAGCTGGGCGGAGGGTCTGGCAGCAGCGTACGGGGACGGCGTCATCGCCGTCGACGGCAAGACTCTGCGCCGATCATTCGCCGACGCTTCGAAGCGGCATCCTCTGCATCTCGTTCACGCTTTCGCCTCTGACACGCGTCTGGTTCTCGCGCAGACCGCGGTCGACGGGAAGTCGAACGAGATCACCGCGATCCCCGCGCTTCTGAAGTTCCTCGACATCCGGGGCCGGACGGTGACGGCTGACGCGATGCATGCGCAGCGGACGATATCGGAGGCCGTGAAGGACGGCGGGGGTGAGTATATTCTCGCCTTGAAGGGCAATCAGGGCAATCTTCACAAGGATGTGAAACGGTATATGGAGAACCCCGATAACATTGAAAACATTCAGTTTTCCGAGATGCACAAGGAGAAGGGGCACGGCCGGATCGAAACTCGGCGGGCCGCCGTCTGCCATGATATCGACTGGCTGGAAAAGTGCCTATGGCCGGGTCTCGCCGCTGTCGGATCCGTCTCTTCGACCCGGGAAATCAAGGGAAAGCGCAGTGCCGAAACCCGGTATCTCATCATGAGCGGGAAGCGGGATCCGGAGCGTTTCCTCAAGGGCGTGCGGGAACACTGGTCGGCAGCGAACAGTCTGCACTGGGTACTTGATGTCACGATGAATGAAGATCATCTGCGCAACCGGACCGGACCCGGGCCCGAAAACCTGGCCGTGATGCGGCGGCTGTGTCTCAACCTGGCGCGGGTCACGGAGGACAAGCAGACCAGGCAGGTACGCCGCAAACTTAAGAAAGCCGGATGGGATCACCGCTATGCGCTGAAGCTCATCAGCTCCGCCGCAATGTTGCCGGAAAACAGGGAATCTCAAAAGCGATAGCCCTGCCTGAATCCCGTTTCCCGCTCATAATGAAGTACCAGGGTTCGACGCTGCGTTTCCCCCGGACTTCCCGGGTCGACGAGACGGTTCCGACGGCAGCGAGGCCCGGCTGCCGGTGTTTTTCAGCCAGCCGGCATCACAGTGAACAGCGGCCCGCCAAGTTTGATCCGGGTATCCGTCCGCCCAAAAGCCGGGAGAAGGCCAGCCGACCCGCATGATTGTTCGTCACCGGCGGTCCCGGATGAAGTTCAGAAGCACGATTACAGGAGCGATCACATGACTCATGGTCACGTCCGGTCAAGCCCGCATGCGAGTAGGCGCAGATGGAGAGCCAAAATAAAATTTCTTGGGAACAGGATCTACAGCAAATTGAATTCGCTCAATAAACCCGCTGTATCCCAGAAAGTTTCCCCTTCTCCAGTCATCGCATACGAAGAGCGTAGATTCAATCTCCAAAGAGTCTCCCTGCTCTGCCATCAGTCTAATAGGGAATCTCTCAAGTCTGCCTTTCATCAAACCTGCAAGCGTATGTAATTCGATTTCAGCAGGGGTCGCACGCAATCCGATTTGCTCGTTCAATTCGGAGTTGAGGACAACCCAAGGAGTGGCCGGATCCAATCGCGCAAATGCCGGAATTTGTACTTGGCCTTCCAATACGATACTTATATGGATGTAAGTCTGCGCGGATTTCAGGAAAGGATATTCTTCGAAATATGTCGAGACTCCCGAGGGAAACTCGTCTTCGTTAAGTGTCAACATACATCACCTCATTCCGCCGCAATATGCTGAACAATCGGCGTGCCGTGCTCGTTTCCGGTTCTCTTCACTTCTGCAAGCAGCGCTTCAAGAGTGCGCGCAGACGTGACAAGACCGCCGCCGCTGACAGCCACCCATAGACCGCGATGCCTGTGACCGTTTCGTTGTATCCAATTCATTTCCTGTTTTCGGTCCGGCATTGTGCATCGGACCATTTTGGTCCGGCCAGGAGTGACCGCCTGCAGAAGTTCGCCGATTTTCTTATCCTCGGGAAAGCTGACCGCGCCAAGCTGAAGAACGCGGCGCGCTTCTCGAATTCGTTGCGCACTGAGCAGGCGCCTGGCTCTCTGAAGAAGTATGAATGGCTTGTCCCCGGGGTCGGTACGGCCTGTATCGGCCCTCGGGTAAGTTGCTGACTTTCCGGGGATAAAAGTTGCCGAAGCGCAAATAGTCAAACCTAACGATGCGCCGCCGTGGTGTGAAGTATCAGACGAAGCGAACGACAGCGCCGGTTTGTTGACGATATTGAGTGAGTTGCCCATCAATTGGGGGATATGAGCAAACGCGGAGTCCATGCGATACCTTTTCCTTGGTGGAACAAGGACAGGCAGGGCCGAAAATTTGACCTCGAGATCCGCCCGTCCTGAAATTTCCCTGTTATGTTGCAGCGCACGATCAACTCCGCCGAAGTATCTCTGAGAAGCGTCTGACCCGGACACGTCATCAAGCATCCCGCGTAACGCGGTTGCCGCTCTGGCAGTGCCGAAATCAGGGGAAATCGAAGCGAGAGAAACTCGAAAAGCGGCAGTCATCACTCTGGATCCAAACCAACTAAAGTGAGAAGGTGATTACTGTGTTCAATAACCGCATCAGGCAGTTCTCCGGCGGCAACTTTCTCTCCGTCATATCTGAGCGTGACACGCACGAAGACACATTCCGAGAACTCACCTGACATATCAAGAGTGACCGTAGAATGAACTCTTGAACCTTCTTGTCCCAGATAAGTAGGTCACGGCGTTTCCGGTTAAATCACTGATTCCATCAGGCTTGGATGAAACATATCGTCTCGTATACGCGACTGGTTCAATACCTTTTAATTCAGCATGAAAGCCGATTTGTATAAGAAAGCCAGCATACGAATTTTCACCGATTTCCTTGTGCACCGCGTTCAGAAACGCCACGGAAATCCCGGAAATTTTATTGGCATTGAACGAATGTGGGCTGAAAAAACAAGTTGAGAACTGCCGATAGACACTCTAGCGAAACCGCTGAACGGGCGCAGATCGTAAGTGATGTGGGCATTGGCAAGCGGATTGGTATCTTGATTGATTCTAATGTCATCTCCTTGAATGACATAGAAATCTGACAAGAAAGATGCGACAGTGCTGTGTAAATTCGACTGTGGATCAAGCAGAGCGAAAGCGGGGCGATGGAAATACCCCTCTACCGAAAGATCACTCTTCTTGATTATGTAATCTGTCACTGGCTGTCTCCGAGCCGGTAAACGCGAGCGCCTGACAAAGATGTGTCCATTCCGCAGCCAAGTCGAGGGGAATATCCCGATGGATGTCGAAACTCGCATGAGCGGCGCTGCCTGTCAGCTATCTACGCGTCGTCCTTGAGATGGTCAAGGAGCTGGTAAAGCCGACCTTTTCAGCGATGTTTAATGAGCGCCTGTTTGAGAACAGACCGCTGCCTGCAGGCCTTGACGCGGCGGAAGCCCTTTTCAGATGCTGTCATGCCGGCCGGCGCAGAGCTGTCCCGGCGCTTCTCCAATGCTTCAACGTCACGGCAAACCTGCCGGACTGTGCTGTTCATCGATTCGATGATGTTCGTGCTCGCCGACGGCCTCCGCAGTTCTAACGGCAGACCGAGCCTTCATGGCATTGCTTCCTTTTCTTGATCAGACCCCCGGGCCCGACGCTCGGGGGAGGCAACACCGCCTATATCAAAGTTTCAGCATCCAGCGGGGCATTCCTGAAACGAGATAAACGGGTCTCCTCGACGGGCCAAGATGATTGCGGCGGTTTCAGACCCGGCATATATTCCCGAAATGAAGCGGCATTTGAAGGGGCCGGGCATTGAGATCCGAAGGAGCGCAACATCAGAGCCGCAAAGCCCGCCGGAAACTGACGCTGTTACTGTTTGACGGATCACCGACCGGCGTGATCAAGGCGGAACTTGGCAACTGGTCGGGCGAAATCTTGGCGGCACCGCGTACGGCACTGGCCGAGTTGGCGAAAAGCAAAGAAGCGGCGCGCACAGGCGTTTATCTTTTGAAGGGTACCGACCCGGACGATCCCACTCGCCCCAAAGTCTATGTCGGCGAGAGCCGCAACATCGGCAAGCGGCTCGCCAATCATGATGCGGAGAAAGCTAAACCGTTCTTCACCCGCGTTTGCCTCATCGTCTCCAAAGATAAAAACCTGACCAAGGCGCATGTCCTCTATTTGGAGGCACGGATCATGGAGCAGATCCGTAAAGCGGACCGCGCCGTCTTGGCAAACAGCACGAATCCTGATCCTGGGGGCCTGCCCGAATCCGATGAAGCTGACATGGAAGTGTTCCTGTCAGAGATTGAGATTGTGCTGCCTGTACTCGATTTCGATATTCTGCGCCGTGCGGCGGAAAGCGGCGGCGCGGATGATGTCCATGGCTCCGCACCGCCGGTTTTCACTTTAACAGGAAGAGATTTTAATGCCAGCCTTAAGAAGATCGCCGGCGCATTCGTTGTGCTCGCCGGCTCGCTTGCCCGCGTGAAGGAAACTTGCTCGTTCGATAACAGTGGCAAGAACCGGAGGCGGCAACTCGTCGAAGACGGGGATTTCGAGACGACCGAAGACGGTCGTTGCTATAGATTCACCCGGGATGTCGACTTCTCTTCGCCTTCGGCGGCTGCGAGAGCAGTGTATGGGGGCAGCATCAACGGGCAGGACTCTTGGAAGCATAAAGACAACGGCCTCTCCTACAAAGAATGGCACCAGCAAGCCTTGGCCTAAGTGCGGGGAGGGGCGGAATGACGAAAGCCGCTGGTTGGGGACAAAGGATGATCCGCCCAAAGTCAGGATCGCGAGACGCGTTTACGCCGGGCCTTCGCCCGTCGTCTTGATCATCGTCCTGCGGGCCGTGGCGACGAGGTCGCCGATCTGCGAGCATCCGGTTGAGGGTGGCGGACAGGCAAACCATGCGCCAAGCGGTCTCGATGAACGCGAGGTGTCCAGAAGACCCGGCAACAAGGCGAGCGCACCTGAACGAATGAGTTCGCCGGCCGGAATGCTGTCCTGCGAAGCGGCCCGTTTGATCAGGCTACACTCGGAATCGGAGGCCGGATCGAACGCGAACTGCGCGCGCCGCTCTGGTTGTCGTCGCGGTTGCTGCGGCTTTCGGGATTGTCCTGGTCGCTTCCCGTCGACGGGAAGCCGGATGAGATCAAGGCGACCCCCGTGCTTCTGAAGCTCCCCGGCATCTGGGACCTGACAGCAGCGGCGGACGCGATGCATGCGCAGCGCATGGTGCCGGGAAACGTGGAACTTCAAAAGCGACAGCCCTGCGTCGCCAACCGCGCGGAGTTCCGGTTGCGCGGCTTCTTGGGCGAATCCCGGCAAACTCCTGCGCTGTCTCAGGCCGTCTGCAGCCCGCCGGGCGCATGCCTCCGCCGCACCGAACGGGGCCGGCCCGGGATCGACAGGTCCGCATCGTTCCGCTTCTGACGAGAAATCACCCTGCCTTTTGAGATTACGAAGAGCCGGTCGGGCCGGAGCCGGAGCGCCTCGACAGGGTCTCCCGCGTCAAGCACAACGAGAGAGGCCGCGCAGCCCGGCTCGAGTCCGTAGCCCTCGAGGTTCATGATCTTCGCGTTTTCGTATGTCACCATGTCGAAACAGGCGCGCATTTCGTCCGGATGCGTCATCTGGGCGACGTGAAGACCCATGAAAGCCACGTCAAGCATGTCGGCGGTTCCGAGCGGATACCACGGATCGCGCACGCAGTCCTGCCCCCAGCCGACCGTGATCCCGCAGCCCCGCATCTCTTTGACCCGGGTCAGTCCGCGCCGCTTGGGAAAGGTGTCGCAGCGGCCTTGGATCACGATGTTGATGAGCGGGTTCGGGATCGCCGCGAGGCCCGCCTCGGCCATCAGAGGGAGAAGTTTCGAAACGTAGTAGTTGTCCATCGAATGCATGGAAGTCAGATGCGATCCCGCCGCGCGCCCTTGCAGTCCGAGACGATGAACTTCGAATGCCAGCGCCTCCACATGGCGGCTCGTCGGATCATCGGTTTCGTCGCAGTGCATGTCGACCATCAGGCCGCGCTCGGCTGCCGTTTCGCAGAGGGCCCTGACGCTTTTCCGCCCGTCTTCCATCGTCCGTTCGAAATGCGGTATTCCGCCGACGACATCGACGCCCCTGTCGAGCGCGCGGATCATGTTCCCCCACGCGTTCGGCGCACGATAGACCCCGTCCTGCGGGAAGGCCACGAGCTGGAGATCGATGTAGCCTTTCACGGCTTCCCGGACGTCGAGCAGCGCATCGACGCCGGAAAGCCGGTCGTCGCAGGTATCCACATGGCTCCGAATCGCGAGCAGCCCCATTGACGCCGCCCAGTCGCAGTAGGCGAGCGCGCGGCCGCGGATCTCATCGCTGGTCATGACCTCTTTCAGCTCGCCCCAGAGTCTGATCCCTTCAAGCAGTGTTCCGGACTCGTTGAGACGGGGCAGTCCGTAAGACAGCGCCGCATCCATGTGGAAATGCGGATCGACGAAGGGCGGCGAAACCAAATCGCCGGCGGCGTCGATCAGTTCGCCCGCCTCAGCCGCGTCCAAATCCCCGACCGCCGCGATCAGGCCGTTCCGAATCCCGATATCCGCGGTCCGTCCGTCCGGCAGGGCGCCGCCTCTCACGATGAGATCAAACAATTATCTCTCCCCTTTGTTGAACGGCACCATCAGCGCCGCCGGGACTTCGGCCCGCCGCGACATCAGGATCAGCGCGGCGATGGACAGAATGTAGGGCAGCATCAGGAAAAACTGGTAGGGAACCGCAGCCCCCATACCTGTCTGCTGAAGGCGGATCTGCAGCGCGTCGAAAGCCGCGAAGAAAAGCGTTCCCAGCAACGCCTTGCCCGGACGCCACGCTCCGAAGACGACCAGAGCGATGCAGATCCAGCCGCGCCCGTTCACCATCTCGAAGAAGAACGAGTTGAAAGCCGACATGGTCAAAAAGGCCCCGCCCACGGCCATCAGCCCTGATCCGAGGATCACGGCCCCCATTCGGAGACCCGTGACCGACAGTCCCTGTGTTTCGACGGCAGCCGGGCTCTCGCCGGCGGCCCGCAGCGCGAGGCCGAGCGGCGTGCGGTAGAGCATCCAGGCGGTCACGCCGGCTGTTGCGAATGCGGCATAGGTGAGCGGCGTTTGGCTGAAGAAAGCCTGTCCGACGAGCGGCAGGCCGGACAGCAGCGGGATCGGCAGTTCGGCGAAAGGTTCGATCCGCGGCGGACTCGTCACCTCCGGCAGAATCAGCCGGTAAGTGAAATAAGTGGACGAGGCGGCAAGCAGCGTGACGCCGAGTCCGACCACGTGCTGCGACAGCCCGAAAGGCACGGTGAGAGTCGCGTGAAGCAGCCCGAAAACCATTCCCGCGGCCATTGCGGCCGCTGTTCCGGCCCAAAGTCCGGCTCCGGAATAAACCGCCATCCAGCCGGTGAAAGCGCCGACGACCATGATTCCCTCGATCCCGAGGTTCAGCACGCCTGCCCGCTCGCAGATGAGTTCGCCCATTGTCGCGAAGATCAGCGGAGACGCGATGCGCACGGTTGCCGCCCAAAAGGTCGCCGAGAGGAGGATGTCGAGGATTTCCGTCACGTCCGACGGATCCGGAAACGGGTGAGCATGAGAACCAGGACCATGAGGAGAAGCGCCGAGGCGAGCAGGATGTCTGCGATGTAAACCGGAACCCCGGCTGTCCGCGACATGGAATCTGCGCCGACGAAGACACCCGCCACGAAAAGAGCCGTGACGACCACGCCGAGCGGGTTAAGAAGCGCCAGCATCGCGACGATGATGCCCGTGTAGCCGAAGCCGGGCGAGAGATCCAAGGTGAGGCTTCCCTTGAGGCCTGCGACCTCCGAGAACCCGGCGAGGCCCGCGAGCCCGCCGGACAGGAGGGCGGTCTTGATGACGGTCCGAGTGACGGGGATCCCGGCAAAAGCCGCCGCGCCGCGGTTGAGACCGACCGCACGGATTTCATAGCCGAGCGTCGTGCGCGTCTGGATGACCCAAACCGCGGCTGCGGAGATCAGCGCGATTCCGAATCCCCAATGGAGCCGGAGTCCGTCGACGATCCTGGGCAGGCGGGCCTCGGCCGCAAGCCGCTCCGACTTGGGCCATCCCATGCCTGCGGGGTCCTTCATCGGTCCTTCGAGAAGGTATGAGACCAAAAGCAGAACGATGAAATTGAGAAGGAGCGTGGTCACCACCTCGTCGACGCCCAGCCGCATTTTGGCCCAGGCGGGTCCGAGCAGAACGAGTGCGCCGGCGAAAATGCTGGCGAGCATAAGAAGGGAGATCAGGAGCGGCGGGGAAAGCCCGAGCGCGCCGGTGCCGAGCAGAACTGTGACAACCGCGCCGAGATAGAGCTGCGCCTCGGCCCCGATGTTCCAGAGTTTCGCCCGGAACGCGACGGCGACGGAAAGGCCGGTGAAGATCAGCGGCGTCGCGCGGTTCAGTGTCTCGAGCAGCGCGAACTTCGACCCGGCCGCCCCGTCGATGATCAGACCGAGGACGGCGAAGGGATTCGATCCGGCGGCGAGCGCAAGCGCCATGGCGATGAGAACCGTGCCGCCGAGCGCAAGCGCGGGATACCCGATGATACGGGTGAAAGACGGGTCGCCGACGGGTTCAAGCCGCATCCGGCAGCTCGAATCCGTGCCCTGACATCCATACGCCAAGCTCCGCGGGATTCATCGTGCCGCGCGGGAAGGGCGGCGACAGCCGTCCCTGAAAAATGACGTGGATGATATCGGCGAGTTCCAGGATTTTGTCGAGATCTTCGGATATGAGAAGCACCGCCGCTCCCCGGTTACGCGCAGCGATAAGCTGGCTCTGCAAATAGGCGGCTGCGCCGACATCAAGGCCGCGGACCGGCTGGTCCGCCAGGATGATCCGGGGCGACGGGGCAAGGGCGCGTCCAAGGATCAGCTTTTGCATGTTGCCGCCCGAGAGATGCCGGACCGGTGTTTCCGGGCTTGGGCATCGGACATCAAACCGCTTGATTATTTGTTCGGCATGGGAGCGGGCGGCGCGCCAGTCGATCCATCCGCCCCTGCTGAACGGAGCGTTTGCGTAGCCCTCCAGCATCGCGTTTTCGGTCAGAGTCAAATCGGCGATGGTCCCGGTGGCGTGGCGGTCTTCGGGAATCCTCGCCACGCCCGCGGAGAGCGCCTTCCGCGGCGACCAGGATGCGACCGGCTGTCCGCAGATTTCGATTGTCCCGCCCGTCTGCGGCCCGAATCCGCCGACAACCGCCGCTAGCGCCGCCTGACCGTTGCCGGACACCCCGGCAAGCCCGGTGATCTGACCGGCGCGAAGATCAAGCGTCACTCTGTCAAGCGGCATCGCATGAGGCCGCGCCGCCGTCGAGACCTCCGTCAGGCGCATCAGCGGCGCGCCGGGGCGGCCTTCCCGCAATTCCGGTTCGGCGACGGTTCCGCCGACCATCATCTCCGCAAGGCTGTGCCGGTCGGTTTCCGCTGTTCTGACATCGCCGACGATCCGTCCGTGACGAAGCACGATGATGCGGGAAGAGACAGCGAGGACTTCATGCATCTTATGGCTTATGAATATGACCGACAGCCCCTCCGCGACGGCCTTTCTGAGCGTCGCGAAAAGGTCTTCCGCCTCGCCCGGGGTCAGCACCGCTGTCGGCTCGTCAAGGATCAGAATCCGCGCGTCGCGGTAAAGCGCCTTCAGGATCTCAACCCTCTGCCGCTCGCCCACCGTCAGGTCGGCGATTTTCGCATCCGGCGCGACGGCCAGCCCGAACCGCTCCGAGAGTTCCAGAATACGCGCGCGGGCTTTCCTCCGTTCGGAGGAAAACCGCCAAAGACTTTCCGTCCCGAGCGCGATGTTCTCCTGCACTGTCAGGTTCCCGGCAAGCGCGAAATGCTGATGCACCATCCCGACGCCGGCATCCAGCGCGGCGCGCGGCTGCCCCGGGGGCAGTCGGCGGCCGCGCACGCTGACCTGACCCTCGTCTGCCGTATAATGGCCGAAGAGGATATTCATCAGCGTCGTCTTGCCTGCCCCGTTTTCGCCCAGCAGCGCGATGACTTCCCCCGCACGGAGGATGAACGAGACCGCGTCGTTCGCGGTCAGCGTTCCGAAGCGTTTGGTGATGTTGTCGAGGCGCAGGACAACCTGCGCCCGATCCGCCGAGGTCAACCGGTGGAAGCCGGTTCTTCGTCGTTGATCTCGACCACGAATTCGCCCGCTTTGATCGCCGCTTCACGCTCTGCGACCAGTGCCGCCGCGTCTGCGGGCACCTTGCCTTCGAACGTGCCGAGGGGCGCGAGCGAACACCCGCCTTCCTTCATGAAGGAGTAGACGCCGTAATTCGCGGCCTTGAAGGTCCCCGCTTTCACGGCTTTGACCGCCGCGTTCATCGTCGGCTCGAAATGCCAAATCGCCGAGGCGACGACGGTCTCGGGGTAATCCGGCTGCGTGTCAATCACATTGCCGATGGCGAGGATCCCGCGTTCCTGCGCGGCGTCCGACACGCCGAAACGTTCCGCGTACAGCATGTCGGCCCCGTTTTCGATCATCGCGAATGCGGTTTCCTTGGCCTTGGGCGGATCGAACCACGAGCCGATGAAGCTCACTTGGAACGCCGCGTCTTCCCGCATCTCGCGGACGCCCGCCATGAAGGCGTGCATGAGCCGGTTGACTTCGGGGATCGGGAAGCCGCCCACCATACCGATATTTCCTGTCTCGGTGAGCGATCCGGCAATGATTCCGGTCAGATAAGAGGCGTCCTGAATGTAGTTGTCGAACACCCCGAGGTTCGGATAGTCTGGATCGTCAAGGAATGAGGATCCCATCAGGAACGCCGTACCGGGATATTCGAGCGTCACCTCGCGCGCTTCGTCCTCGACCGCGAATATCTCCCCCACGATAAGGTCCATCCCCTGCTCCGCGAACTCCCGCATGACGCGCGGATAATCCGTATTCGCAGTGTTCTCGCTGAAGGCGTAGGTGATCTCGCCCGCAGCGGCGGCCGTCTCGGCCGCCGCGTGGATCCGGCTGACCCATTGCTGCTCGACCGGCACGGTGTAGATGCCCGCGACTTTCAGATGTCCCTCGGCGCGCAGGCCTGCGGGAAATCCGGCGAGTCCTGTCGCCGCAGCCGTTTTCAGAAGCGTCCGCCGGGACATTCCGGTCGCGGTTCTCACCATATTCGTCATGAAGTCTCCTCCCTGTTTTCAACCCGGAGCGCACCGCCCGCGGTTTCCCGAGCCGGACCGCGTCCTCATTCCGCGACCGGTCCGGCGGCCGGCACTTCATCTCGCCAAGCCTGCCGCATCCGCTACAGATGAATGCGACGGCTGTCAACGGCGCGGAAATTCCTCCGTGGAATCCTCGATGCGTTTGACGGTTGTACGGGTCCACCTCCTGTAATATATACAATTCATATATTACAGGAGACTACCATGACGGCTATACCTGACCTGCCATCAACGGCAAAGGTCTTCATGACCGGCAATTCCCAAGCGGTGCGTCTTCCAAAAGAGTTTCGTTTCAACACAAAGGAGGTCCGCATCCGGGCAGAGAACGGCAAGGTCATTCTGGAGCCTGTCGAAGAAGGATGGGCCTGGCTCGAAGAACTGCGCGCTTCGGGGCCATTGGATCAAGACGCGGCTGAAGCGGCGAGCGAAGAAGTTGCAGATCAGCGTCGCCCGGAACTGGATGTTTTTGAATGAAGTTCCTGCTTGATACCAATGCGGTGATCGCGGTCATTGCGGGAAACAGCAACGTTTTTGCGCGGCTTTCGGAACATGCGCCCAAAAACTTCGGCGTTCCGTCAGTGGTGATGCATGAGTTATATTTTGGCGCATATAAAAGCCGGAGAGCGGAGGCTAACCTCGCGCGCATTGAAGCGCTGAGGTTCGAAACGCTGGAACTGTCCGTGAGAGATGCGCGGTCCGCAGGCAGAATCCGCGCGGACCTGAAGCGGCAGGGCACCCCTGTCGGCCCTTACGATGTATTGATTGCGGGGCAGGCGGTTGCACGGTCCCTCGTGCTTGTGACCAATAACGTGAAGGAGTTTCGCAGAGTGCCGGGTCTGCGGTTTGAGGATTGGCATTATTGAGCCGACATATGACTGAAAATCCGTGACGACCGTGATCAGGCGGGCGACCGCCATTGATTCGGACGTAAGATACAGCATGTGCGGCTTGAAGATCATGAGCGGGCCGAACCAGCGGAGATCATCTCATCCGGTCAGGCGGCGGGCGCATGTCCTTCTTCTCACGGATGAGAACCGGGAGAGCGGCGCGCGCCCGATGCCGACGCCGCCGATTGCGTCGGGGGCGGCACGGCGACGGTCGAGCGGCTCCGCCGGCGTTTCGTCGAGGAGGGGACAGCGGCACCAGGCGCAGGCCGCGGTCGAACCGCGTTCCTCCGAAGCTTGACGGCGAGGGCGAGGCGAAGCTGAAGATGATCGCCTGCCCGGAGCCTCCCGAAGGGCGTTCCTCACAGCCGCCGGCGCTGCTCGGCGAGCGGCTGATCGCGTTGAATGTCGTCGATGGCATTTCCCGGGAAACGGTCAGGCGGACATTAAAAAACGATTTGAAACCGCACTTTACGCGGTGCTAATGTATTCCGGCGGGGAAAAGCGGCGACTTCGTATGCTCGATGGAGGATGCGCTTGATGTCTGTCAGCGGAAGTTCGGCAAGGATGAGATCCTGGTGTGCACAGCCGAGGCTTTGAGAAAGCGGACGAAGGAGGTCCGCACGGCTTTGCCGACCGCTCCCGGACGGCCGGTGCGCTTCGGCGGCGGATACGAGCGCAAAGGGACGGCGAATCTGTTCATGGTCCATGCGCCGCTTTCAGACCAGGGCATGTCAAGATCACCGACCGCCGGACGAAGAAAGATTTCGCCGGGCTCGTCAGGGACATCGCCGATGTCTGCTTCCCCGGCAAAAAGATCGTGCCGGTCATGGACAACCTTAACACGCATGAACTGTCGAGTCTTTACCATGCTTTCCCGCCGGAGCAGGCTGGCAGGCTCTGCCAGCGTTTCGAAGTTCATCATGCGCCGAAACACGGCAGCCGGCTGAACATCGCCGAGAGCGGAATCAGCGTGCTGAGCCGTCAGCGCCTGTCCCGGCGCATCCCTGACCGGGAGACGCTCCGCCGCGAGGTTTCGGCATGGCGGAAACTGCGCAACACCGACTCAGTCCCGGTCAAACAGCGGCTCACCGCCGAAGGCGCATACATTAAACTGCACTCCCTGTAGCTATCAATTTAACAATGACGAATTACTACATCTACGGCATCCTGCATGCGTCTTCATACCGCAAGCGTTTCGTCAATGACCTGGCGAAGGAGTTGCCGCGCATTCCGCTCGCCGACGACTTCCATGCCTTCGCGGAAGCGGGCCGTCGACTGACAGAACTACATCTCGGCTACGAGACCTGCGAGGAATACCCGCTGCGGCTGGAATATGCCGGGAAAGGCGAGCCTGCGCCGGCGCAGTTCCGGCTTGGCCATCGCGCCATGCGCTTCGCCAACGCGGACCGGACCGTTCTCATCGTCAACGACCTGATCCGCTTGGCGGGCATCCCCTCGCAAGCACACGAATATCGGGTTAACGGGCGCACCCTGTTCGAATGGCTGATCAACCGCTACCGTATCATCCGCGACCGGAAGAGCGGCATCATCAACGACCCAAATGGCTGGTTCGACGACCCGCACGCCCTGATTCCGGCGTTGCGCCGCATCGTGCAGGTCAGCGTGGAGACCGTCGCCATCGTCGCGGGCCTTCCTTGCCCCTTTTCCGAGCCGGAGAAGCAGCCAGGCGGAGAGCGTCCATGACGGTCGAGCGGATCGCGCGAATGGTATCGGCGGGTGAATCTGAAACGCTCGAATTCAAGACCACGACCGGGACGCGCCGCGAGGCGGCACGAACCGTCTGCGCGATGCTTAACCAGCAGGGCGGCTTGGTCCTGTTCGGTGTCACGCCGGAAGGCCGCGTGGTGGGCCAGCAGGTGAGCGAACGCACAATCGAACAGGTGAGCGCTGAGCTCTCCAGAATAGATCTGCCCGCCTTTCCAGCGATTGAGCGCATCCCAGTTAAAGAAGGTGCCGAGGTCGTCGCCGTCACTGTCGTCCGCGGGCAAGCCGGACCCTACATATACCGTGGCAACGCGTACCGGCGGGTCGGCAACGCGTACCGGCGGGTCGGCAACACCACCGTCGAGATACACACGAGCGAGTACCGCCAAATGCTCTTCCAGCGCATGCATAGCGAGCGGCGCTGGGAGAACCAGCCTGCGGAAGGATGGTCGGTCGACGAACTGGACGCACAGGAAATCCGCACTGCCGTGGAGGAAGCGGTGCGGCGAGGCCGAATCGAAGATCCCGGCACCCGCGAACCCGGTGATCTGCTTCGCGGCCTTGGACTTTATCGTGACGGAGCACTATGGCGGGCGGCGGTTGCGCTGTTCGGCACCGAGGAACGGATCACCTTCGACATGCCGCAGTGCCTGCTCCGCGTCGCGCGCTTCCGTGGTATTGATCGCACGGAGTTTGTCGACAATCGTCAATTTCATGGCAACGCCTTTTCACTGCTCAAGGCCGCCGACCGCTTCCTGCGCGACAGCCTGCCTATCGCCGGTCACATCAAGGAGGGCCGTATTGAGCGAGTCGACGAGCCGCTCATTCCTCCACTTGCGACGCGCGAGGCGCTGGCGAACGCGCTTTGCCATCGTGACTATTCCATCGGCGGCGGTTCCGTGGGCGTTGCGATCTACGATGATCGCTTGGAGGTCACATCGACCGGGACGCTGCATTTCGGACTGACGCCCGAAAAGCTGTTTGCGCCGCACGAGTCGATACCTTGGAATCCGCTGATCGCCGACGTCTTCTACCGTCGCGGCATCATTGAGCACTGGGGCCGTGGAACGCTGAAGATGGCGGAAGTGACCATCGCAGCTGGACTGCCGCAGCCCGAAATCGAGGATGCTGGAGGGTGCGTGACGGTGCGATTCCGCCATCCGTCGTCATCGGTGCATCTCGTCGCGAAAGCGCCTATAGCCATTGCCGTTGAAGCAAATTTGCAGGTGCAGAAATTGAGCGAAGCGCAGCGGAGCGTCCTTGATCTTTTGGGCCATGCCGACCATCCTCTAGCGCTTCGCGAAATACATGCTCCTTTGGCCGGATCTCTGAGTCTCCGTCAGGTGAAGAGGGCATTGGGCCGATTGCGGGAACTCGGGTTTGCAACATTGACGGGCCACGGGGTTTCGGCTCGATGGAACCGCACGCAAGGACAATAGACCCAATTGGACCGGCCCTATAGGGTCTAATGGAGGGCCATTGGAAGACAAGCAGAAGTCCGCACCTCGTGGAAAGACAATTCTGGAAATCTCTGATCGAACAGTCAGCGGTTCGTCTTGCGGAGACCGGGCGTTCAACCAAACGTCCTGGAATCAATAAATTATCACGGTAAATCAGTGGGTTGTGATATATCAGACCGGGATTCGGATCAAATGTCGGTCTTGATGATTGCGGACCCATGAAACAAAGCAGCCGTAAGCATACAGACCACAGGTATTTTGCGCCGTTCAGGGAACGGGCATGCATCAAAAGGACTTGAATGTCTGTATTTCCGACATTATGTTGGTGTCACGTTGGAATTCAGAACATTCAGGATTTCTATGTCGGAAACCATTGATATCGTTCCAGACGCGCCCAAGCCGGCGACCGACATCTTTCCAAAGGCAAAGATCGAAAAGAGGCTGACCGCTGCATTGATCGAGGCAGCCAAAGTCGAAGCTGATATCAGAGAGATCGACGTGCCTGCAACGCCTGCAGGTCAACGGATGATGGAGATCACCATCGATTCACTTGTTGTCGTTGAATTACTGATCACGATTGAGCCGATCCTCGGGTTTGAATTCAAAGGCACCATCGTACGTGAAGGCGGATACAACTCGGTCGACAAAGCGTTGAAACACCTCCTTCCGCGTATTGAGAAAGAGTGGAGAAAGGGACCGGAGAAGAGGCATGCGTGAACAACGAAACATTCTGCCGACGTCAGAAGCAGACCGTCAACATCTCGGTGCGCGATTGCGCAAGGCGAGGAATTATCTCGGTTTCAAGCAGGAAGACGCCGCGAATGTTCTCGGCATCCCTCGCACCGCACTCTCCGACATCGAAACAGGCCGGCGCAAGGTCGAGGCAATCGAACTGCAAAGGCTGGCCAAACTATATCGTCAGTCTGTTAGTCATTTCCTGAGCGATGATGAGGAAGAAGCACCCTTGCCCGCGAATATCGCCCGTTTGGTGCGTCAGGCGGCGAGCATGTCGGAACAAGACCGGGAGGAGTTGAGCCGCTTCGCGCAATACCTGCGCACCAGATCCACAAGCCGGCAGAACCAAACTTGACGACCAGCTACCGCAGCGCCGTCCTTTCAGGTGCGATGGCCGCCGCTCGGCTTCACAACAGGCTGGGCACGCGCACGCTGGTTGAAGCGAATGGCGGGAAGATTGACATATTCGGGGTTATCAACGATCATGGCATTCCTCTTCTCCTGCGTCCGCTCAAGGGTCTGCTCGGCGCCTATATTAACGCGCCGGCACCGGGTATTCTCGTCACTACGGAACGCCGGATGCCGGTGCAGAGCTTCACTGCCGCCCACGAACTTGGCCACTCCTATCTCCTCCACGACCCGAGTTTTGATGATGAAGGCATTCTGCGTCGGGCGATGGTCCAACAAATTTCGCCGACGCCGCCATCGGGACATTTCCAAGAGATCGAAGCCGACTCGTTCGCTATCGAGTTCCTGATGCCGAGATGGCTCATAAAATGGCACGCGGATCGGCAGAAATGGCGCACCGCTGATTTTGAAAATCCCGAAACAGTCTACCAACTCGCCCTGCGTCTGGGGACGAGCTACACTGCGACTTGCTGGACCCTGTCAAGGTACAAATTCCTGTCCCCGGCCGAAGCCCTTCGGCTAACCGATATCCAGCCCAAACGACTCAAGGAAGCTTTGCTCGCGGACCATCGGCCTGCCGATTATCGTGGAGATGTTTGGCGCCTCACTGAACGCGACGCCGGATTGTTGATCGACGGCAGCCGCGACGATCACTTCGTCCTTGATCTCGAAGAACACAGCGGTGGAGGATACCTCTGGAACATGGACCGGTTGAAGGAAAGCGGTTTCGCCGTTGTCCGTGACTCACGCGCCAGCTATGACGACAAAGGCATTGGCGGACATATCCGTCGATCTGTGACAGCCTGTACTTACGAACCACGACGAGGCCAGTTGACGCTGCATGAAGGTCGTCCTTGGTTACCGTCTGCCGACCCACTCACTACGTTTACTCTCGAGTACGATCTTTCCGGCCCCGAGAACAAGGGGCTTTCCCGCGCCGAACGGCGCGCGGCGCTGGAGGTTGTATGACAGAGGTCGCGGTATAGTCCGATCTTGGTTCCTCATATGAATCAAACCAAGGATAATTCCATAAGGAGTTGTCCACAGGGGTTGCTCGGCGCGAGGCTGTGGAAAACTTTTATTTCACCGCTCATCCGCAGCCGTGCTATCCTGTCGCGGGTTCCCCTTGCCGGCGGCAGCCGGCAAGGGGAAGCGGGGGCGAATGTCCCCGCAAGGTCGGGTCGGGCCGATCGTTCCTTGGTTTATAGAACCGTGATCAAGCATGGCCGGCCCGGCTTTCCCGTTCCCTCGCGTCCTGAATGGATGCCTGGATCAAGATCCGAATAACCATGAGAATAGGAGCATAGGGAAATGACGAAAATATGCGCAGGCTTGGATATAAGCAAGGAAATGATCGATGTGCACGCCGCCGGCGTCGACCGCCGGTTCAAAAACGACCGTGCGGGCTTCCGGGCGATCGACGGGTTTCTGAGAAAACACGCGGTGCGGCGGGTCGCTGTCGAAGCGACCGGACGGCTGCACCGGGCGGTTCATCAGTCGCTGCACGACCGAGGTTACGAAGTCTGCGTCGTCAATCCCCGCCAGGCGCGGCGCTTCGCCGAAGCGACCGGTCAGCTGGCGAAAACCGACAAGACGGATGCGAGGATGCTCGCCGCTTTCGCGGCGGCCTTCGCCGATCTCCCGGCGACCGAGCCGAAATCCGCGTTCCTCAACGGTCTCAATGACCTCATGGTCGCCCGTGCGCAAGCGGTTGAGACAATTAAGACAATGCGTCAGTGCCGCGATGAGATCCGGAAGGCGTCAGCGAAGAAGCCCATGGATAAAATCATCAAAACCGCCGAGCGGCAGAAGGAAGCTCTCGAGGCTGAGATCGAGGAGCATATCAAGAGCGATCCCGACCAGGCCCGCGCTTACCGCATCCTGATGTCCGTTCCCGGTATCGGACCGGTCACGGCCGCCGCTCTGCTCGGCTGGCTCCCGGAACTCGGGCAGCTCGACAGCCGGCAGGCCGCGGCTCTCGCCGGAACCGCCCCGTTCGCCCGCGACAGCGGCGCGAAGAAAGGCGTCCGGCGCATCCGGGGCGGACGCTTCCGCCCGAGGCGGGCCCTCTATATGGCGGCTTTGACGGCTGTGCGGTTCAATAAAGATATGTCCGCATTTTATGGCCGGCTCACCGGGCGGGGGAAATGTCATAAGGTCGCCCTTACCGCCGTCATGCGCAAGCTGGCGGTCCTGGCGAACACGCTGCTGCGCGAGCGGCGCGTCTGGGAAAAACACGCCCCGTCCGCGTCCGCACGGCCGAGCTGCGCTCCGGACCAGCCGATTCGGCGGCCCGCGGCGGCTGCGCCGGCCTCCTGAACGGGCGGAGCTTCTGTGGAAAAAATGTGCAAAAGCTGTGGGAAAAAGGAAATAAGGGCTGAATTTTCTCCCGAAACGCCCTTGAACTGAAACATGGATGCTTGTTCGGCGACGCCCGCGATCAGGGCAACCGGCCGAATTGCCTCGCTTTCCCGGCAAGCTGCTGTTCGGCGCTCAACTTTTTCTCGGGCTTTTGACAACACGCGTTTCAGTGACGCGCTGCCGCCTGAAAACCGGAGAATTCCCCGATGCGCCGCCGTAAAGACCTTGATTGAAGACACAGATTATTTTTCTTGACGCTCCGCGAAAAGCCAGCTTGCAATCATCAGGCAAAGCGCGGCGCCGGCCAGCTCAGCGGCGACGAAGCCCGGAACATCAACCGGGCGGATGCCGGAAAATGTGTCGGTGAGCGCACGGGAGATCGCCACGGCGGGGTTGGCGAATGATGTCGATGAAGTGAACCAGTAGGCAGCCGTGATATAGAGCCCGACCAGCGCGGGAACCGCTTGGGCACGGTACCTCAGACCGCCGAGGATGGCCAGGATAAGACCGAACGTCGCAACGGCTTCCGCAAGCCATTGCGCGGCGCCGGTCCGGATCGTGCCGGAGAACTGGACAATCGGCAAATCGAACATCGCATGAGCGGTGAAGCTGCCGACGATGCCGCCCAGAATCTGCGCCGCGGCGTAAGCGAAGGCCGCTCCGGCCGCGATGTCGCGGCGCAGCGCGAAGACCATTGTGACGGCGGGATTGAAATGCGCGCCTGACACCGGGCCGAGAATTGTAATCAACACGAACAGTACAGCGCCTGTCGGCACAGTGTTTCCAAGCAGAGAGACAGCGTCATCGTCTGACAGGGCGTCGGCCATGATGCCGGATCCGACAACCGTGCCGACGAGAAAAGCGGTTCCTGTCGCTTCCGCAGCCATCCTGCGGCACAGATCAGTCTTCATCGGCTGTTCCTTGTCAATGCGGCCGGTTCAGCTGTCCGCTCGCGCTGGCGGCTCAACCGGCAGCCTCGGAGCCTGTTCCTAACGCCGATTTCACATACCAAATATGGAATACACATCATGATTTAAGCGGACTTACATACTGCATACAGCATTATGGAACAAGTTCTCGGGATCTGCCTGATCGTCGGTGAGACGTCACTGGCGAGAGCGAGCGCAACGGTGACGCGCGGGGCTGCACGGTGCGGCAGTTAATTGAATTCCGGAGGTCATAAATGTGACGGTCCCGATAACAGCATGCATGACAGAATTCGCTTGATGCCGCGAATCGGCGTACAGGGCAAAGCTTCCGGCGGCATCCTTTTCCACTCCGGGAGAAGTGCGCAGACAGCTGCGGAAAGCGGTTCATTCCCCGTCCAGGTAAAATGCATATGTGTGCTCGCCGACGGCATTCCGCTGCATCTGCGCTTCCTTCGAGGCATGAGCAGCTCGGTCAGTACTGCGTCCGCGCAGACAAGCATATGCGGCGAATGCGGTCATGACACGCCTTAAGCGGCGCTTGAACGGCCGGGCACTTGGCATTATGCCTCGACGTCTTGATAAGGAGCGTCCAGATGTCGGGTATCGCGACTGTGTTCGGCGGTTCGGGATTTGTCGGCCGCTATATTGTGCAGCGCTTGGCCAAGGCCGGCTGGCGCGTCCGTGTCGCCGTCCGCCGTCCGAATGAAGCTGTTTTTGTCAGACCTTACGGCGTCCCCGGTCAAGTCGAACCTGTTCTGGCTAATATTCACAGTGAAAGATCAGTGGCAGAATCGGTCAACGGATCTGACGTCGTGATCAACTGCGTCGGCATTCTGACCGAGACTCCGAAACAGAAATTTGAAACCGTTCACCGAGACGCGGCTGGCCGGATCGCGCGCCATTCCGCGGATGCGGGCGCCGCGAGGCTGGTACATATTTCAAGCATCGGGGCCGATGCTGAAAGCGACAGCAGGTATGCGCGGACCAAGGGCGCGGGAGAGAGCGCTGTCGCCGAAGCTTTCCACGGCGCCGTCATTCTCCGTCCGTCAATCGTTTTCGGGCATGAGGATCAGTTTTTCAACAAATTCGCGGCCATTGCCCGCCTTTCGCCGATCGTACCGACCGTCTCGGGAAAAACACGTTTTCAGCCGGTGTATGTCGGCGATGTGGCATCAGCGGCCATCCGCGCTGTCGAAGACTCGGATATCACCGGGGTTTTTGAGCTTGGCGGCCCGGAAATCCTCACATTCCGCGAACTGATGCTGAGAATGCTGAAGGTCATCCGCAGGCGCAGGCTGGTAGTTGACATTCCGCTGCCGCTGGCGCGGATGAAAGCCGGCGCGTTTGACTTTTTTCAGTTCGCGAGCGGCGGATTGATCAAGAACAGCCTGATCACCCGGGACCAGATCAAACAGCTTAGCCGCGACAATGTCGTCAGCGGCCAGGCGCGGTCGCTCAAGGATCTAGGCATCAGTCCGACGGCTATGGATTCGGTATTGGAAACATATCTTTACAGGTTCCGGCCAGTCGGACAGTTCACGGCCATTCATGAATCGTCCGCCATTTTCCGGAATGACGGAAGCCGGAACTGATTTTCCGCGCTTCTGAGCAGCGCCGGCCTGCTCGGAAACGTTCTCTGCTGTCACCCGCGGCAGTCTGTCCGGCGGCGATCGGAACGACGGCCGGAGCGGCGTGAGTTCGCAGGCAGCTGCAAGCCGTCACAATCTGTGTTCAGCGGTTGACGCGTGAACGGAAGCCGGCTTTGATCTAATCGCTGCCGATTTTCGCGCTGCCGCCGATTCTCAGTCCGCCGTCAGTCACCATGCCGAAGCCGAAAATGATTGACACCTTGCTCCTCGGATTGATTCTGGAGTCGTCGTAGACAAGTCCCATTTTCGCCTCGCCGCTGACTCGCAGAAATCCGCGGCCGGGCGTTTTCTTCGGCGCGGCTTTGTCGCTCCGGCAAGCATTCAAGCTAGCGGGAGTATCCGCGCAGACGCGGGGACTGAAAGAATCCAGTCCGAAATCCCTGCTTCCGGTCATCTCGATTTCAGCGGCGGCCGGTTCGGCGGCGAACAGGCACAGCACCGCGGCTGCGGCGATGAATTTCAACTTGCGGCATCCCGGCGGCTTTTGTCTCCGGCGACCAAGATACCGGATCAAGCGTGAAATTGGAAGACAAAATTTTTGCCGCCGCGAAATAGTGAATCCCGTCCGGAAGCCGTCCCGTTAAACCGATAAGGAACGGATCCGGTTCTCAATCTGATCATTTCCGCCGCCGCTGGAAACGAACCGCGCGTACGGTCCAATTCCTGACAGCGGGGGAACTCCGGCGGCCCTGACTCCGGTGCGCCCGGAGGCTCTGCGGCTTCTCTGAACCCCGGAGCGCAAATCGCCGGAAATTCAAAAGCCGCAGTGATTTGACCGGCTGCATTTCAGCGGAACATGCTAAATTTCGAATTCGACCAAGAGATCCTTCGCGTCGATCTGGCTGCCCGGCTGGACGTGCACGGCCCGCACGGCCGCATCTCTTTCGGCATGGATTCCGGTTTCCATCTTCATCGCTTCGATGGTCAGGAGCAAATCGCCCCGTTTGACCGCCATACCCGGACGAGCCGCCATAGCGGCGATCACTCCCGGCATGGGCGCGCCGACATGCGCGGGATTCTCCGGATCCGCCTTTGGCCTGGAACCGGCTTCTGCCTTCACCTTCCGGTCGGGGACGCGGATGACGCGCGGCTGGCCGTTGAGTTCGAAAAAGACCCGCGCTTCTCCGTTTTGATCGGTTTCCCCCACCGCCTGACACAGAATTTCAAGCGTTTTGCCGGGATCAATTTCAACGGAAATCTCCTCGCCAGGCTCCATGCCGAAAAAAAACGTTGTCGTGGGAAGAGAACGCACCGGGCCGTAAAGCCGGCGCCGACCCATATAGTCGAGGAAAACCGTGGGATACATCAGATAGCCGAGCAGATCTTCATCGTCGATCTCTTTGCCCTCCAGCTGCTCCCGGAGCCAGACCCGCTTTTTCTCAAGGTCGACAGCCGGGACGTCACGGCCGGGCCGGCAGGTGATCTGCGGCTCGCCTTTCAGCGTCTTTTTTACGATAAGCTCCGGGAATCCGCCCGGCGGCTGCCCGAGAACACCCCGCATCATGTCCACAACGCTCTCCGGAAACGCGACTTCAGTTTCAGGGTCTTCGACCTGCGCACGGGTCAGTCCCTGGCTGACCATGGCCAGCGCCATGTCTCCGACGACCTTGGAGGACGGAGTCACTTTGACGATATCGCCGAACATCAGGTTCACGTCCGCGTAGGTCCGGGCGACATCGCGCCAGCGACTTTCAAGTCCGAGCGAGCGGGCCTGAGCTTTCAGATTGGTGAACTGTCCGCCCGGCATTTCGTGGAGGTAAACTTCTGAAGAAGGCGCCTGTAGGTCCGATTCAAAAGCCGCATACTGCTTCCTCACCTGTTCCCAGTAGTCGCTGATGCCGCGCACCGCCTCAATGCTGAGTCCGGTGTCGCGCGGGGTGTTGCGCAGCGCCTCGACGACCGTTCCCATGGCCGCCTGGCTCGTGTTTCCGGCGAAAGCGTCCATGGCGCAGTCGACTGCGTCGACCCCTTCGTCCGACGCGGCTGTTATCGTCGCGCAGGCGGCGCCTGCCGTGTCGTGGGTGTGCAGATGGATGGGAATGTCAACCTCGTTCTTCAGCGTCCGGACCAGCATCCGGGCGGCGGCGGGTTTCAGAACGCCGGCCATGTCCTTGATTCCAAGCACATGCGCGCCTGCGGCGCAGAGCTCCTTCGCGGTCTTCACGTAGTATTTGAGGTCGTATTTCGCCCGGCGGGGATCCATGATGTCGCCGGTGTAGCAGACCGAAGCCTCGCAGATGCGGCTCTCGGCCGCCGCCGCGTCAATCGCGACGCGCATGTTTTCAACCCAGTTGAGACTGTCGAAGATGCGGAAAACGTCGATTTGCTTTGCCGCTTCGCGCACGAATTCTCTGACCACATTGTCCGGATAATTTGTGTAGCCGACTCCGTTGGCGCCGCGCAGGAGCATTTGCGTCAGAAGACCGGGCATGCCCTTCCGGATATCGCGCAGGCGCTGCCAAGGGCATTCCTGCAGATACCGGTAGGCGACATCGAAAGTGGCCCCGCCCCAGCATTCAACGGAAAACAGTTCCGGCAGATTGGCCGCATAGGCGGGCGCCGCCCTCATCATGTCGATGGAGCGCATTCTCGTGGCCAGAAGCGACTGGTGCGCGTCGCGCATGGTCGTGTCCGTGATCAAAAGACGCTTCTGGGACATCATCCACGCGGCAACCGCTTCAGGCCCCTCTTGATCCAGCTTGGTTTTGAGTCCTTGGACGGGCCTGTCGATGCGCTCCGGCAGTTGAGGCGGAGCGGCATTCGCGGGCGGGCGGGCGCAGCCGGCTGTCTCCGGGTGACCGTTGACCGTGACGTCTGCGACATAGGTGAGGACTTTCGTGCCCCGGTCCCGCCGCTCGCTGAAACTGAACAGTTCGGGCGTGTCGTCAATGAATTTCGTAGTGCAGGAATCAGAAAGAAAATCCGGATGTTTCAGAAGATTTTCAACAAAAGCGATGTTGGTCGACACGCCGCGGATGCGGAATTCCCGAAGGGCCCGGTCCATGCGCGCGACGGCCATCTCCTTGGTCGGAGCCCAGGCCGTGAGCTTGGTCAGCAAGGAATCGTAGTGGCGCGTGATGATGCCGCCCGTGTAGGCTGTGCCCCCGTCGAGGCGGATTCCCATGCCGGTCGCCTCCCGGTAGGCCGTGATGCGGCCGTAGTCCGGGGTGAAATTGTTCTGCGGATCCTCGGTCGTGATACGGGTCTGAAGCGCGTGTCCGTACAGCGAGATGTCATTCTGACATGACTTGCCGGCGGCATCTTCGACGCTGCTTCCTTCGGCGATGCGTATCTGCGCCTGAACGATGTCGATGCCCGTGACCTGTTCGGTCACCGTGTGCTCGACCTGGACCCTCGGATTGACTTCAATGAAATGGAAACCGCCGGTATCCATGTCCATCAGAAACTCGACGGTGCCGGCGCATTCGTAATTCACACGGCGGCAGATCCTCAGGGCGTACTCGCAGATTTCACGGCGTCTTTCATCATTGAGATAGGGCGCCGGCGCGCGCTCGACGATCTTCTGATTGCGCCGCTGCACCGTGCAGTCACGCTCGAACAAATGAAACATGCCGCCTGATTTGTCGCCGAGGATCTGCACTTCCACATGCCGGGCGCGGGCAATCATCTTTTCAAGATAGCCTTCGCCGTTGCCGAAAGCGGCTTCGGCTTCGCGGCGGCCCTCGAGAATCTTCGGCTCCAGTTCATCCGGGCCGCTGACGGGCCGCATGCCGCGTCCGCCTCCGCCCCAGGATGCTTTGAGCATCAGCGGATAACCGATGTCCGCAGCCTGGCGCCGCACGATGTCCATGTCATCGCCGAGAACCGGCGTCGCAGGGATCACCGGCACCCCGGCAGCGACTGCGATTCGGCGCGCGGACGCTTTGTCGCCGAGAGCCCGCATGGTTTCAGCCCGCGGTCCGATGAAGACGATTCCGCTTGCGTCGCAGGCCTCGACGAGTTCGGGATTTTCCGACAGCAGGCCGTAACCGGGGTGGATGGCGTCCGCCCCGCTCTCTTTGGCGACACGGATGATTTCCGGAATGGAAAGATAAGCGGCGACCGGGCCGAGCCCTTTGCCGATGCGGTACGCCTCGTCCGACTTGAACCGGTGCAGACCGAGTTTGTCCTGCTCGGCGAAAACAGCGACGGTGCTTTTTCCGAGTTCGTTGGCGGCGCGCATAATGCGGATAGCGATCTCGCCGCGGTTGGCGATGAGGATTTTGTGGAATTCTGGCATTGGCAATGTTCAGGCAGTCAATGCCCTCAGGATAGCTGATTTGGCTGGTCCGGTAAACTTCGGGTTTGAATCGGCGCCGGCGACACGTTCATCCGCTGATTGTTCCGGTGATGGACGATTCCGCCGGAATCCCGGCGGTGGATTTGAACGGGAGCAGCCGGGAACCAGTGATGGTCCGTGAGGAACGGCGCATTGACGACAAAATCGGCTCTCGGACGGTTTTCCAGTCCTTCCGCGCCGCGTCTCGCCGTTCAAAACGGACCTCGGGCGGGACCGAGCGGCAGCTCACGCCGAGACGTCGCGGCAGGAACATGCCGACGGTCCGGGGAAATGGCGCGTCAGCGGCCCCCGCTTACGCAGGCTCGGCCCGGATTCCGAGAATGTTGCGCTCCTCGCGTCCGCAGGCGACGCCGATCAGGCATATTTCCTTGCCGTCGGCGCGGTATTTCTCCGCGTATCCCCGGTCGCGCATTTTCTTGCGGCGGCATCAAGCGCGGCTTCCGCGCCGCCCGCGCTCTCCGCCATCTTGAATTCCAGCATGAAGACCTGCCCGCTGAGACGCACGGCCATGTCAGCGCGGCCGTGACTTGAGGCTTCCTCCGCGCTCACATCGACGCCGGCCGAGCGCAGGCACATATAAAGAAGACTCGCGTACCATGCCTCGCGGCGCGCGAGAACGCCCTTGTCGTGCCACTCGCTAGGTATCCCCGAAATCCAGGCGCGGAGCTTGTTTTCGAAACCAGCGAAATCGCCCGCCTCAAGAAGCGCGCAGAGCTCCCGTCCCGGCCTCGCCGGAACGCGTTCTTTCTTCCCAAGCCACGCGAGCATCCCGCGGTTCAGGCTGATCCGGACCTCGCGATTGGGATAGTCCAACCGGTATAAGGTGTCGAATTCATCCTTCTCTTCCCCGACGATGGTCAGGTAACCTGTCTGGAAAAGAAGCGCCTCGACGCCGATGTCGTTCACATCGAACTTGGAAACGAGCGCCTTGTCCGTCAGCCGTCTCTCCAGTTCCATCAGACTCACGGACTTCTCGAACAGCATCCGGAACAGGAACTCCGGAGAGCCCGTCTCGAATCAGTAGGGCCGGAACTCGCGGTTGTCGAACAGCAGCAGCAGGTCAAAGGGATTGTAGACCCTCTCCCCGCCCCGCCAGCAGTAGCCGTTGTACCAGGCGCGGACCTCGTCGCGGTCGAGGCCGGCCATCTCCGGACCGAAGACCCGGTCCAGATCCTCCTCCCTGTAGCCGCAGACCGCGGCGTAGCGCGGATCAAGGCTGATATCCTCGAGATTGTTGAGGCCCGAAAACAGGCTGACCTTCGAGAACATGCTCACGCCGGTGACGAAGACGAAATGCACATGCTCGGCACTACCCTTGATGACGCCGTAGAAGCCGCGCAGATAGTCCCGGTTGGCCGCCGCGCGCTCCGGATCCTCGATCATGTCAAGGATCGGCTTGTCATATTCGTCCACCAGAACCACGGCCCGCCGGCCGGCGGCCCTGTGAAGCTGGCTGAGAACGCTCCGAAGACGCCTGGGGGCCGTGTCGGATGTCCGGGCGCAGGACAGGCCGTGAAGGCGCTCCAAGCTCGCTAGTAGTCTGACATTGTTAAATTGACAGCTAAAGAGAATGTAGTTTGATGCGCGCGTCTTCGGCGGTGAACCGCTGCTTGACCGGGGCCGGGTCAGCGTTGTGCGCTTTCTGCCATGCCGAAACCTCGCGGCGGAGCGTTTCCCGGTCAGGGATGCGTCGGGACAGGCACTGACGGCTCAGCACGCTGATTCCGCTCTCGGCGATGTTCAGCCAGCTGCCGTGTTTCGGCGTGTGATGAACCTCGAAACGCTTGCGAAGCCTGCCGGCCTCGTCCGGCGGCAAAGCGCAGTAAAGACTCACTGGCTTGTGCGTGTTAAGGTTGTCCATGGCTGGCACGATTTTTTTGCCGGGGAAGTGAACGTCGGCGATGTCCCTGAGGAGCTCGGCGAAATCTTTCTTCGTCCGGCGGTCGGTGATCTTGACGTGCCGCCAGCCTGAAAGCGGCGCATGAACCATGAACAGATTCGCCGTCCCGTTGCGCTCGTATTCACAGTCGAAGCGCGCCGGCCGGCCGGGAGCGGTCGGCAAAGCCGTGCGGACCTCCTTCGTCCGCTTTCTCAGAGCCTCGGCTGTGCAGGCTGGAACTTCATCCTCGTCGAACTTCCGCTGATAGACGTCAAGCACGTCCTCCATCGAGCATGCGAAGTCGCTGCTTTTCGCCGCCGGAATGCGCCAGCGCCGCGTAAGATGCGGTTTCAAATCGTTTTTTTAATGTCCTCCTGACCGTTTCCCGGGAAATGCCATCGACGACATTCAACGCGACCAGCCGCTCGCCGAGCAGGGCCGGCGGCTGTGAGGAACGCCCTTCGGGAGGTTCCGAACAGGCGATCATCGTCAGCTTCGCCTCGCCCTCGCCGTCAAGCTTCGGAGGAACGCGGTTCGAATGCGGCCTGCGCCTGGAGCCGCTGTACCCTCCTCGACGAAACGCCGGCGGAGCCGCTCGACAGTCGCCGTGCCGACCCCGACGGAATCGGCGGCGTCGGCATCGGCGCGCGCGCCGCTCTTCCGGTTCTCATCCGTGAGAAGAAGAATATGCGCCCGCCGCCGCCGCTCGGCCGAACCGCGGCCGGATGAAACGATCTCCTCTGATTCAGCCCGTTCATGATCTTCGAGCCGCACATGCTGTATTTTACGTCCGATTTGTTCCTGTCAGTCCGTCATAGCTTCCCGCCTCTTAAATCGCCGTCGGCGCGAAACAGGCCTCAGCCGCTGGATTCCTGCTCAGAATCCGGCTGAAATACCCGGCCGACAACATTTGTCTTCGTTCAGACTGAGGCTGCTGCCATGATTTCAACGGAACGTCAACACCGGAAATCAGGACGTCCGCCAAACCACGATTACCATCATTATCACTGTGTCAGACTACTAGCTGATCGATGATGTCGCCTTCTATATCGCTCGGACCGGCGTACCGCTCGTCGAAACTCAGCCGCACTGTCGGATAAGGGGAAAGCCAGTCCCAGTGGGGATGGATGTCCAGTCCGCGGAACAGAGGCTCGTCGCACTCGAACAAAGAACCGAGTGTACCGAGCAGCAGGCTCTTGCCGAACCGGCGCGGCCGCGACAGGAAATACCAGCGTCCTCCGCCCATAAGCTGCCGGATGAAAGGCGTTTTGTCGACATAGTAGAAACCCTCGCTACGGATCGTGCGGAAATCCTGAATCCCGATAGGCAGCAGCTTCTGGGTCACCGGCATTTCAGTCGGCGGCGGCGGAATACGATGTCAGCGCCCGGACCGGCTGTAAGGCGGGATATACGTCCGGCTCCGCTGCAGGCGGGCGACGAAACACTTCCGGCAGTGGCATGTTCAAAAGGCTCCCAGCCACTGCTCCACAGGGGATCCCAGCAGCATCGCGAACGGAATCAAGCCCAGAAGCACAAGGCTTATGATCACAAATGTTTTCAGGAGAAGCCATGCAACGATCAACGCGTAACACGACAGATTTTATATTACCAGCAGCGTCTTTCAAAACCATATTCTCTACCCTTCTGCCCAAGCTTTAAGCTGCTGGCGGAAGATCCAGACGGCCGGCAAGGCAGCAAGAACTCGGCATCCGGGCAACAAGCATCCGCGGCATGGGATATAAGCCCGTTATGCGTTTTGCCGGAAAGACTGCCGTGCGCCCCGCTTCCGCGGGATTGAAAGCCGGCGCTCTGAACTGCAGGCGAACGAGCGGCATGCGATCGGTCCGTTTCGGCGAATGCCTGTTCGGCCATGTGCCGGCATCACAATCCAGGCATCTGCGCCTTGGTTCTGCTCCCGCCTTGAACAGCGGCGTCCCACCGAATGCCGGTGAAACGGGAGCCATCGGATTTGGATGTGAAAGCGCAGTTGATTCAGTATATTCCCGCTCCCGCCATGTTTAAATGTTCCGGAAACAAAATGTTTCCAGACGCATCGGAAAATACCGCAAGCGGCTTCAGGATGCAATGCAAAACTCGTTTTCAAGACAGGAGTGCCGCTTGCGATCACCGACTAAACTCCGAAATGCGCCCCTGCAGACAACTCTTAACTGAATTATCTTTGGTTTGATTCATGCGCGGTGAGTCCTGCATGGGTTTGCCGTCTTGCGCGTGCGGACCGGGCGGCGCGGAAAAACTGTTCCGTTGTTTCCGCCGCCGGAGCCGGCCGGGACATAATTCCGGGGCGGAGGGACATGTCCGAGCGCTCCGCTGTCGCCGAGGAAAAAGTCCCGACGGGAGGCGCACACGATCACTGCAGACAAAAGCAAGGGGGCGCCAGTCCTTAGAGCTTGTTCCATAATGCTGTATGCAGTATGTGAGTTCACTTAAATCACGTTTTTGTATACTATATGCAGATCCAATGGAACGTAAGCCATTTCTTTATCCCCTGTCTGGATTCAACGAGTCTGCAATCGCGTTAAGTTTTTCTCTGATCTCTGGATGAATTTCGCTTTCACGCATAACGGCGGCCAACAAAAATAAATCTCGTTTACGCACGTTTTCCCCGACGCTATTCAACAACGGTATTAAGAACTCGTCACTCGCCTTTATACGTGTAAGGGCGACATGGTCTCCAAACAAATCGGTTCCCCGCGGCACCTGCCGCCAGAATTCCTTATCAATTCGGGACTGCATCAATGGGAAATACACGAAACGCGCGATGCTCTCCGGGTGCAGCAGATAATTCTCAATTTCATAGCGCCGCCAACGCAACACCTTTAATCCAGCATTCGTCGTCTCTTGATCAGGCTCGTCGCGATTATCCCCGTCAACCAAGCAAAGACCGCGAATTTGAGGAAATGCGGCCCTCATTGCAAAAAAATGCGCCTTCGCGTCGCGAAGGCTTCTTCCGCCGAGCCAGTGTACGAATGGGTGTTTGAAATGTTGATAGGACGTATGATTAAGGATACGCGCCCACTCCTTTAGAATTTTCTCATCCGTTTCTCCCTCCAGATAAAGCACTCCTCCGACGTCTTGACCGAGCAGTAGATCAGTGGTCGTTACGCGCTTAAGGGCTTCCCGAACTTGATCACGTTCCGTTTCGCCAGCCAGCTTACGAGGCGCCTCACCAAAAAATCCGAGTACACGTTCCGGCTCCGTGGCATCAAGCACAACCTCGGAGTGAGTGGCGATGACCATCTGTCCTTTTCTATCACGTGCGACCTTACGAATCAGATCGTGGACTTGGCCTTGCAGCATGACATGCTGGTGCGCGTCAGGCTCGTCAAGGAGGATAACTGTGGCGGGCCGCGCGTACAGAAAGGCAAGGAGCAGGAGCACTTGGAGCGTCCCGCTCCCTGCATTGGAGAGATCAAGAGGCCTGTTTTGGTTAGCAGTATGGCTCAGTGCACGATATTCGCATACGATGTACGGTTGTGCGGGCGAGTAGATGGGCTTCAGCAACTCGATCTGGAACAAGCCCCGGATATGGTCCGTCAGATTTTCCCAATATTCCCGGCGATCATTGTTAGCTATTTCCAGCAGCAGATTCCTGAGAATTTCTCCTGGCCGTCCCTGACCGACAAGCAGGTCTTGCATGCCGCGGTCGCGCCGCGGTTCATCGCGCTCAATCCCCGAAAGCGGCGGTACATGAACGATCTCCAGAGATTTCGCAGCCGCCGGCGGAAAGTCCCGGATCGCTTCGCGGTTAAGGTCTTTCGCGCCATGGGGTCTGGCATACACCAACTCTGGATTGGTGTATTGAAGTTCAACCCCGCAAGTCCAAGGTTCATTATCCTTACGGCCTTCCACGACAATCTCGATAAGCCGGGGTGTTCCGGACATGCCTTGAGGCCCGGTAACTCTCCTGCCCTCCCATAGAAGATTCATTTCCCTGAGCGGTACAGCCGTGATGTCAGTGCGCGGTATAGCTACTCCCGAACGCGTGAAGGCCTTGCTCCCCTCTCGCTGGGAAACCCACCGACGGAGGGCGAGCTTCCACATTGCGATCGCTTGAAGCAACGTCGATTTTCCGGCATTATTGGGTCCGGCAAGAACAACCGAATCCGACAGATCGAATCTCTGTTCGCGGAAACATTTGAAATTCTTGACCGTGATGCGATGGATCACTGGCTATACTCCACGCGCGAATGGCATTTTACAACGATTGGACGTTGAGCAAACCGACTCCGAACTCACTTGGAGCATTCCAAGAAATTGTCTGCAACGAAATACTCAATACCAATACGATCTTGGGGCCACGCATATCTCTCATGGTCAAGAGGGACCAACATCTGTTCACTTTTTCTTTCTCAGCTCACAATGTCAATCACGCTCCTTCTCGCAGCAGGAGGCATATGAGCGCGGAATTCAGTGTTGCCGCGGCCCGGCCGGAAGGCTCTGTACGTCCGACTGTGGCTTGCGCCGTCTTTGAGATGTACGCAAAGCGTCTTTATGCCGTGTCGATTGGCGGAACGGAAATCTAAGGGAATTATGTATCAAAATCCGCAAAACCGCTTGCCATTTGCTTTGACTGAATATATATAAATCCGCACAAAATGGAGAATGCCATGCCGAAGGCCAAAGGAACAGCGGAGACAATCAGCATTACGAAGCTTTTGCGGATGTTCCCGGATCAAGAAACCTGCATCGCGTGGCTGGAACGCGTGCATTGGAATGGCAAACCGGTCTGCGCCCATTGCGGCGGAAGCGACAAGATCAGCCGCCCGAAGAGCAAGCCTAATGCCTACTGGTGCGGACACTGCCGGAAACAATTCACAGTCACGACCGGCACGATCATGCACGCGACAAAAACCCCGCTGCAAAACTGGATTATCGCTATCTACAGTGTTATGACTGCCCGCAAGGGCGTCTCCGCCATGCAGCTTTCCAAGGAACTCGGTGTCCAGTACCGGACGGCGTGGTATATGCTTCATCGTATCCGGGAAGCCTGCGCCGCCGGTGAATTCAAGCTTGCCGGCGTTGTGGAAATGGATGAAACTTACATCGGCGGCAAAGAACACAATAAGCGTGAACACAAGAAGCTCCGTGCCGGACGCGGCCCTGTAGGAAAAGCCGCTGTCATAGGTGCAAGGGAACGTGGCGGCAACACTGTTGCCCGGCCGGTCAAAAATGCCGACAAGAAGACAGCCGAGCGGTTTTCTTCAGAAACGGTAAGTGCGGGAGCCTCAATCTATACTGACGAATCACGTATCTACAGCGGCATGACATTTGATCATGAAACCATCAATCACAGCACGAAGGAATGGGTTCGAGGAACAGTCCATACGAACGGGATTGAAGGTGTATGGGTTTTGCTTAAAAGATCGGTCACCGGCACCTGGCATCATGTTTCCTGCAAACACTTGCACCGGTATGTCAATGAGACAACCATGCGTCTTAATGCCGGAAACTGCCGGAATGACACCATTGACCGCATGGACACACTGATGCGTCGCATTGGGGGGCGGCGCATCCGCTATCGAGATTTGATAGCATGACCCCCCCCCCCCCAAATTGGCGAAACCGGACTCTGTTTCACGGCGACAACCTGTTGTTTCTACGGGCCATGAACAGCGGAACCGTGGATTTGATCGCCACCGATCCTCCGTTCAACAAAGGCCGTGACTTTCATGCGACCCCGGACAGTCTCGCGACTGGAGCAAAGTTTCAAGATCGCTGGAAGTGGGAAGAAGATGTGCATGAAGAATGGCTTGATCAAATTATTGATGATCAACCAGCCGCTTGGGCTGTTGTTGACTGGTCTAGAATGACCTATGGCGACGATATGGGGGCTTTTCTCTGTTTTATGGCTGTAAGACTCTTGGAAATGCATAGAGTTCTTAAATCGACAGGTTCGATTTATTTGCATTGCGACTCAACGGCCAGTCATTATTTGAAATCTTTGATGGATGCGATATTCGGCAAGAAGAATTTCAGAAATGAAGTGATATGGTGTTACAAATCCGGTGGAGCAAGCCCCAAAAGATATTTTAGTAAGAAACACGATACAATCTTCTGGTACAGCAAAACAGAATCCTATTCCTATAATCCACAGACTGAAAAATCCTACAATCGAAATCTAAAGCCTTATAGTTTTTCCGGCGTCAAAGAATATCAAGATGAAAGAGGATGGTATACTTTGGTTGGCATGAAAGATTACTGGTATATTGATATGATTGGCCGCACGAGCTCCGAGCGCACCGGCTATCCAACACAAAAACCTTTGACACTTTATGAGCGTATCGTTGAAGCTTCCAGTAATGTTAATGATGTTGTTCTAGATCCATTTTGCGGCTGCGCTACAACAATTGTTGCAGCAGAAAATTTGAACCGACAATGGGTAGGAATTGACATATGGGACAATGCCGGGAAGGTTGTGTTGGAACGTCTGGAGAAAAAGTGGCTGGTCTCTGATGGCGCAATCTCTTTTCATGATGAAAAAGTCTATTTCACCTCCACACCACCACAACGAACCGATGGAGGAGAACAAGCAGCCCCATTTCTACGCGTCAAGCAACAGGTCAAAGAACCAGAGCCCCCACGCTGGACGCGAAAACAGATGTATGAATACCTGCTTGAGCAGTACGGATGTAAGTGCCAAGGTTGCGACCGCGAGTTTGACGACCCGCGCTATTTAGAGCTGGATCACAACACACCACGCTCGGACGGCGGGCTTAATCATATTTCCAATCGCATCTTGCTTTGTGGGCCATGCAATCGCCTCAAGAGCAACACCTTCACACTTTCCGGCTTGCGACGCGAAAACAAAAAACAAGGATACATGCGATGACTGACACCAAGAATCCCAAGACTGAAACCAGTTTTAATCATGACTTGTTCAACAAGATTGAACGCAAGCCCACCACACTTGCTGATGTTGAAGCTGCTGTGCGGCAGGTCATGAATCATCCGGCCAAACCACAGAGCGGAAGTCGGAATCGGGAACCGAGTCAAAAAGAAGTCAGTCAGCCTTGGAAAATGCAACGTGGCAAGTGAGCGTAAAACTGCGGATTTTGATACATAATTCCCAAATCTAAGGTATTCTTAACAAACGACTTAGGGTCAGGCTGCCGGCCTGACATTCATATAATGGCGCTTCGCACCGAAGCCCGGTCCGGCGTGCGCAGCGATGGAGACACCGATAAAATCCGAAATGCATCGCTTCATTTGCAGACCGAGATTCAGGCGGATCTATATGTTGCGGACGGGCTGAGCGGATGCGATATTCTCTATAAAAAATCGGGGAATGTCCCGCTTGGTGTTGAAACCCGCAGGAGCGATGCTGCCTGTCGGCTATCTACGCGGCTTCCTTGAGCCGGCGCGGCTGTTGCCGATTTCAGGCACTTAAGAAAAGCGGTTTTTCGCAAAGGGCCGTTGCGGTGAATCTCCACTGCCCGCAGTCGGCGCAATCCGTTAACTCGCCGACAACGGGGGGCGCAGCGGCTAGCCGAAACCCGGCGCCGGGAGGCCTCGTCGGTTCCCCGCAGGATGTCGCCGGTGCACTGGCGATCATCGGAAGTGTCTGAGGTCAGGACAGCGTCCAAAGCAGGTTTCGGGCCGCTCAGCGGATACGGTTATCAGTGTCTGGAACAGGGAACTCCGGTTCAGTTCGTCGACCAAGCGGTGACAATTCATTTTACTTCAATGAATCAGTCGAAAGACGGCGTCCTTGGTCGGCACCGCAGTCATGGAGCATCTGCGGCCTGAATCCGCCATGACGCATGTGACCACGGCTGATGACGGCAAGAGATTCGCGGGGCACGCGGAGGTCTCCTGGGTTCTCGCTGCGGACTTCTGCTCCGCCCGCCCTTACCACTCCCGGTCAGCGGAGGCTGAGGGGCATACGAACGGCTCAGCAAGGGAACAGCTTCGGGCGGCAAGCTTCCGCCGAAGTCCGGAGGGTGCGGTACGCACTACACGACCGCCCGTGCCGCTGCTTGGTTTGCTGGCCCCCGTCGGAGGCTTTCCGTGAAACGCCCATCCCTGAGTAGCGGAAGCAAAGCGTCGTCAGCCCCTGCTGGAACCACCGAAAGGCCGTTTTGAAAAGGCGGAGCCAGTCTGATCCGACCGCTGAACCCACGGCAGGGCGCAATGGCCTGCTCAAAACCGTTCTTCCTGCGGGCGACAGCGGCAATAAGGCCGAGATAACCCATCGTTGCGACCGGGGCGCAGGCGACGGTCAGTAACATGCCGACGTCGGCCGCCCCACACTGCCAGATCCCCGCCGCCAGCAGACTCAACGCAACACCGGTGCCAAGGCACCACCTGCGCGCTGCTACCCAAAGGTGATGGTCGGGCGCGTCGATCAGGCCGGATTTAACGGCTGCCAGCCCAAGACAGAACCATCCGAGCGCGGAAAACCCCTGCAGGATCAGGAGAAATGGCAGAGTCGTGGCAAAGGCGATTGTCCGGAAGACCGTAACGTCAATAAAGTCGCCACCTGACATTATTTCGCGTTCGGTCCGGGCCACATCCTCCATCGGCTGCTGCGCCAGAAACAGCGCGGATGCGATAATGATCTGAAAAGTGAGAAGCACGATGCTTGCTTTGACCAGGTTTCGCACCGACCAGTCACGCATGAGATACAGGATCGCGCCGATAATTGAATACAGTACCAGAACATCGAATGGAAACAGCAAGCAGCCGTGCAGGAAGCCCAGCAAAAACAGGCCGATCATACGGTTGCGATAGAGTTGGCCGAAAGGCAGCGATCTTCGTTCGGCAGAACGAATCTGAAATGCGAGACCCACCCCGAACATAAAGGAAAAGAACCCGTATGTTTTCAGAAATCCGAGGCCGTTGACCAGCCATACCACGATGGCGTCAATTGGCGTGGATCGTGTTGCGCCGAAAAATCCGTCGGTCAGGGGATAGGCAATTGCCTGAATGTTCACGACCACGATTCCAAACAGCGCAAAAAGCCGCAGATAATCCGGCATATAGGCACGTTCCACCATACATCGCCCATGATGATTGTCCGGCATCATGTTGATTTTTCTTGATTTTGAAGTTGGGAGAATCCTCGAACATCCCGCCGTTTCTGAGTGTGTCGCAGACAATATACAGTAGTTGGCCCCGGTGGCGATGACCGCTTTTCCGCCAGCTCCGCGTCCACGAACCGCTTGATCAGCCCGTCTTCACAGAGCGCCGCCGGCGCCGGAGACGCAGATCCGACCGGACTCTCCTGCAGTGGGCAGAAGCTGATCCCGTCCACGTCGAACAGGTCCGGCTGATGGCCCACGGCGGACCACTCCGGAGACAAAATGTCTAATGCCCGACTGGGCATCGGCACAGCATATCCGGGGGTCGGTCGCTGCCAACGACAAATGTCGCCACGAAATGATGCACGACGATCTCCGCGCGCGCTTCCCTCCAGCACATGAAATTCGCGGAGGATGGCACTATGCGGAAATTTCCGAGCAGGTGAGTGTGCGAGCAGCCGACCTCCGCCGCTATCAGATACTGTGAACGCTCGGCATGATACCGCGCACCGGTAAAGAAGCCTGAAACATGTCATTCGCCTCCGACAGATGTTTCAGTGCCCGCCGAATTGAAAGCCACCGTTCCGACTTGCGCGCGATCGGCGGGTTTCTGAAATGGACTCCGGGCGGTTTGTGATGAATTCAGGCGGCTCGCTCTTTTGCGGAAACCTGCCGCCTTCCTCAGCCGGCGGCCATTCTTTCAATTTACGGAAAATTATGCGAGTGACAGAGACTGGATTCAACTGAATTAACAGCAATCTTTCAGGAGGGCGGTTTGGCCGGGATTAAGATGAATATGCTTGGCAGTTCTGACATCAGGGTGAGCGAACTGTGTCTTGGCACAATGACTTTTGGCACTCAGACCCCTGAAACCGATGCCCACAGGCAGATTGACATGGCAATTGATCACGGGATCAATATCGCTGACACTGCTGAAATGTATCCGGTCAACCCGATTTCAGCCGGCACCCAAGGCGACAGCGAACGCATCCTCGGCAACTGGGTGAAAAAGTCAGGCCGCCGGGATCAGATCATGATCGCCACGAAAGTGACAGGGAAGGGCAATAAAATTGTCCGCAGCGGCGCGCCGATTTCAGGCACGACTGTACGTATCGCGGTTGAATCCTCACTGCGTTCCCTGTGCACGGATTATATTGACCTCTACCAACTCCACTGGCCGAACCGCGGATCCTACATGTTCCGGCAAAACTGGACATACGATCCGACAGGTCAGAACAAATCGGCCACTCTGGATCACATGGCCGAGGTGCTCGGAACGGTTCAGGACCTGGTGAATGAAGGGAAAATCCGGTTGTTCGGCCTGTCCAATGAAAGCGCCTGGGGAACCGCGCAGTGGCTCCGCATCGCAGCCGGCAGCGGCCACCCGAAGGTCGAAACGCTGCAAAATGAATACAGCCTGCTTTGCCGTCTGTTTGATACGGATCTTGCTGAGCTGGCTCATAACGAACAGGTCGGACTATTGGCCTATTCCCCTCTGGCGGCAGGGCTTCTGACTGGAAAATATCAAAACGGAGCTGTGCCGGAAGGGTCGCGAAAGTCCATTTCCCCGGGACTCGGAGGACGAGCCACGGGCCGTGTGTGGCCGGCAGTCGCCGCCTACCAGGATATCGCTCGCAGGCACGGCCACGACCTTGCCCATATGTCGTTGGCATGGTGCCGGACCCGGCCGTTCATGGTTTCGGCGATTTTCGGAGCGACAACCTCAAGCCAGCTGGAACATCTGCTCAAATCAGTCGACGTCAAATTGACACAAGATTGTCTGAAAGACATAGACCGCGTCCACCGCAGCCACCCCATGCCTTATTGAATCAAAACCGGGGCCCTGCCGCCGCCGGAACACGCTGATCAACCTGTCACGACAGTCCCGCCGTCAATTGCCAAGACCTGTCCGGTCACCATTCGGCTGGCATTGGATGCCAAGAACAGGCAACCGTCCGCGATGTCCTCGGGTTTCAGATGCTCTTTCAGACGCTGCTTGACCAGATGCTCCGCCAAAAGCTCGGGCGTCGCCCAAAGTCTGAGCTGTTTGTCAGTCAGCACCCAGCCGGGCGCGATCGCGTTCACCCGGATTTTATCCGGGCCGTACTCACGGGCCAGAGACCGGGTCAGGCCGGTGATGCCTGCGTTCGCAGTCGTGTAAGCCGGAAATCCGCCGTTCCCCATCATGTAAGATATCGATGTGAAATTGACGATCGCGCCGCCGCCTGCCTCACGCATGCCCGGAATGACCGCTTGGCAGGAGAAAAAGTAGGGCCGGAGATTGACGGCGTGGTTGGCGTCCCATTCTTCAACAGTGACGTCTTCAGTTTTATGGCGGACGTCATTCGCGGCATTGTTCACAAGAACTGCTATCGGCCCGTGCGCTTCGGCAGCGGCTTTCACAGTTTGACGCAGAGCAGCGATATCGGCCAAGTCGCAAGGCAGATACAAAGGCCGGACGCCATGCGCATCTTCAATTCGTCCGCAGAATTCGGATGCGTCCGACCGTTGCAGAAAGGCGACCTTGGCTCCCTGCATGACGAACGCTTCGGTGAGCGCGGCGCCGATACCCGAACCGCCGCCGGTTATGAAAACCGATTTTCCTTTCAGATCACGAAATTCAACGTCTGATCTCATTCCGTCAACCTCTCTTTCATTGAGTCGATTCCCTGAACAGCTGCCGTTGAAAGTTCACCGGTTTGATCAAGCGGTTCCCGGCCGCAGTTTCAAAGGCAGCTGATGCGAAGCGACATTGAACTGAAGCGGCTGCACCTGACCGAACAGCCGCGTATTGCGTATGGCTATCAGCGCTTCGGCGCTTGGCGGAGAGTCGAGCGAGAGAAGCGCGATGGCATCACCCCCCTCGCCGGACCGGCCAAGACTGAAGTTTCCGATATTGACCCCGTTGTCTCCGAGAATGGTTCCCAGCGCGCCGATGATGCCGGGGACATCTTGATTGGTCGTGTACAGCATGTTTCGCCTCACTTCGGCGTCTACGTATATTCCCTTGATCTGAATGAAGCGCGGACGACCGTCAGAAAACACGGTTCCCGCGACAGTTCTCGTTCTGGAGCTGGTAACAACGGCGATCTTGATATAAGCGTCAAACACGCCGGACTGGGACTGCGTTGTCGTGGAAATCAGGAATCCCCGCTCCTTCGCCATCACTTCAGCGGATACCATATTCACTTCCGGATTCGAAGATCGCAGCATCCCCGCAGTCGCTGCCGCGCTCAGGGCGGCTGTGTTCATTTCCGCCACCGAACCGTCAAACAGGATGTTCACTGATCGGACCGGTTCGTCCCTCATCTGACCGACGAAAGTCCCCAGATGGTCAGCGAGCGTAATCCACGGCTTCAGCCTCGGCGCCTCGTCGGCGGAGATCGCCGGCATGTTCAATGCGTTGGTCACCGCGCCGCGGAGAAGATAATCCGACATCTGCTCGGCCACCTGCTGCGCGACTTTTTCCTGAGCCTCGGTGGTCGAAGCTCCGAGATGCGGTGTCACGATAACATCCGGCATTGAGAGAAGCGGGTTTCCCTCGGGCGGCTCGGATTCAAATACGTCAAGGGCCGCTCCGCCGACTTGGCCGGATCTCAGCGCTTCGGCCAGCGCCGTTTCATCAATGACCCCGCCGCGGGCGCAGTTTATGATGCGGACGCCCCGCTTCGTTTTCGCAAGCGACTCCCGGTTAAGGATGTGCCGTGTTTTTTCGGTCAGAGGGACATGAAAACTGATAAAGTCCGCCCGGGCGATCAACTCGTCGAATTCGACCTTTTCGATCTGAAGCCTGCGCGCCCGCTCTTCGCCGAGAAACGGATCGTAGCCGAGAACATTCATGTTCAGGCCGCGCGCCCGCTGACAAACGGCGGAGCCTATATTGCCGCAACCCACGATTCCCAGGTATTTTCCGGCCAGCTCAATTCCGGTGAAACTGGACTTTTCCCATTTCCCCTGCCGCGTGGATTGATCGGCCTGCGGAATCTGCCTCGCCAGCGCCATCATCATGGCGATGGCGTGTTCCGCGGTCGTGATCGCGTTGCCGAACGGGGTGTTCATCACGATAATCCCCCCGCGGGATGCGGCCGCGACATCCACGTTGTCCACGCCGATGCCGGCGCGTCCGATGACCCGCAGCCTTTCAGCACGTTTCAACAGATTGGGAGTGACTTTGGTGGCCGACCTGATTGCCAGGCCGTCATATTTTCCAACGACTTCAGCCAGTTCCTGCTTGTTTTTCCCCAGTTCGGGACGGAAATCGACTTCCACGCCGCGATCGCGGAAGATCTGCACCGCCGTCGGTGAAAGCTTGTCCGAGACCAGAACTTTAGGTGACATCCCGCCCATCTCAAATACGCGGGCGGGTGCCGGCCAAAGCGGCTTTTTCGGTTTTGAAAGCCCACTCGACCCAGGGAAACAACGCTTCAAGATCAGATGTCTCCACGGTCGAACCGCACCAGATGCGCAGGCCCGGCGGCGCGGCCCGGTAGGAGCCGATGTCGAATGCGGCCTCTTCTTTTTCGAGCCGGCCGGCCACGTTGCCCGCGAATTCCCGCATGCCGTCAGCCGGAATTGACGGATCTTGAAAGGTCAGGCAGACACTCGTGTTGGAGCGGGTTTTCCGCGCCTGCGCCAAATGCCTCAGCCAGTCCACGCTGTCCACGAATGCGCTCAGCGCCGCGGCATTGGCATCCGCACGGGCGATCATGGAATCCAGACCGCCGATCTCCTGCGCCCATTTCAGGGCCGAAATGCAATCCTCCACACAGAGCAGCGACGGCGTGTTGATGGTCGCTCCGTCAAAAATTCCCTCGTTCAGCTTTCCCTTTGAAGTGAGCCGGAACAGCTTAGGTACCGGCCAAGGAGGTGCCCAGGATTCGATTCTCGCAACCGCGCGCGGCGAAAGAATGAGCATCCCGTGCGCCGCTTCGCCGCCCAAGACCTTCTGCCAGGAAAAGGTGGCCGCATCAAGTTTGTCCCAAGGCAGATCAACCGCAAACACGGCGGAAGTCGCATCGCAGATCGTCAACCCCGCACGGTCATGAGGAATGAACCCGCCATCCGGCACGCGCACGCCGCTGGTGGTTCCGTTCCATGCGAAGACGACATCTGAGGCGAAATCAATCGTGGACAGGTCCGGCAGCAGGCCGTAATCAGCGCTTCTGATCTGAGCTTCAAGACCAAGCTGCCCTGTGACATCGGCAGCCCAGTCGTTCCCGAAACTCTCCCATGCCAGCACTTCGACCGGCCTCTGGCCAAGCAGGGACCACATCGCCATTTCGACGGCCCCGGTGTCCGATCCCGGAACGATTCCGATACGGTGATCGTCAGGAATCCGAAGAATTTCCCGCGTCATTTCAATGACTTGACGCAACCGGCAGCGGCCCGCGCGGGAACGGTGGGCCCTGCCGACTTCCGCGGAAGCCAGCGCTTCCAGCGTCCATCCTGGCGGTTTGGGGCAAGGTCCGGTTGAAAACCGGGGATTGGCCGGGCGGATTTCCGGCCTCAGAAAAACTGTCATGTTATCCTTGCAGATATGCGCTCCTCGTTGGGGAGGAGTGTCCCGCACACGATGGTAATGTCTTGCGCCTTCAGTGTCAAACCCGACCTGTCGCGGGCAGTGTCTCAGGATGCACGGACCGGCGTCAATTCATCCAGACCCCGTTGCGGGTTGTCTTCTGGTCGCGGGATCATTTCTACTGAACCGAACGGACATGGAAGCGGCGATTGTGTTGTTTCCGGCGGTTTGCCCGGCGCAGCCGGCAAGGAATGGGAAACGACATTCGTAAGCGGTCAGGTAGCCGGCAAGCGTTCCCGGAGATGGGATAATCCGGCGGCGGCGGTCATGGAAATGTTTTTCGGAAACACGGGATTCAGGAGCGGGGCTCCCTCAGGAATCGGCTGGTCGGAGGTTCAGATCCGCCGGCTCCGTCCGGAGAGTGTCAAAGACGGGCTGTTCCTGCTTGCGGGCGATCTCAATCAGTGTCCGCAGTACCGCACAGCTCCGGGCCCCCGCTCGCTCCGGCAGCAGCCGTAAGCTTTCTGATGCGCTTTCAGCGTCCGCAGGTCTCTCTCGGCCTGATCATTCGTCGCCATCGCCGCCGGATTCCGTGTTAACGTCAGGACGCCCTCCCGATGGTCCCGCAGCCGCAGGGCGAGGTTCAGGCCCTCATATGAATCAAACCAAGGATAATTCCATAAGGAGTCATCCACAGGGGTGCTCGGCGCGAAGCTGCAGCAAACCTTTGTTTCATCGCTCATCCGCAGTTGTGTTGTCCTGTCGCGGGTTCCCCTTGCCGGCGGTTGCCGGGAACAGGAAGCGGGGACGCCCGTTCACGCTGAGTCGGGTCGGGCCGATAAGGCCCGGGGTTGGTAACTAGTAGTCTGACACAGCGGGAATGATGTTAATCAGTGTTCGGCAGACGGCCTGATCCCCGGCTATTGACTCTCCGTTGAAATTGCAGTAACGGTTTCAGTCTGAACAAAGACAAATGCTGTCGGCCGAGCGTTTCAGCTGGATTCTGAGCAGGAATCCGGCGTCTGAGGCCTGTTTCGCGCCGGCGGCGATTCAAGAGGCGGGAAGCGATGACGGACTGACAGGAACAAACCGGACGCAAGATACAGCATGTGCGGCTCGAAGACCATGAACGGGCTGAACCAGCGGAGATCGTCTCGTCCGGCCGGGGTTCGGCCGAGCGGCGGCGGCGGGCGCATGTCCTTCTTCTCACGGATAAGAACCGGAAGAGCGGCGCGCGCGCCGATGCCGACGCCGCCGATTCCGTCGGGGTCGGCACGGCGACGGTCGAGCGGCTCCGCCGGCGTTTTGTCGAGGAGGGTACAGCGGCTCTGGAGCGCAGGCCGCAGTTGAACCGCTTTCCTCCGAAGCTTGACGGCGAGGGCGAGGCGAAGCTGACGATGATCGCATGTTCGGAACCTCCCGAAGGGCGCTCCTCACAGCCGCCGGCGCTGCTCGGCAAGCGGTCAGCCGCGTTGAATGTCGTCGATGACATTTCCCGGGAAACGGTCAGGCGGGCATTAAAAAAAACGATTTGAAACCGCACCTTACGCGGTGCTGGCGCATTCCGGCGGAGAAAAGCGGCGACTTCGCATACTCGATGGAGGATGTGCTCAAGGTCTGTCAGCGGAAGTTCAGCGAGGACGAGGTTCCAGCGTGCACAGCCGAGGCGACCAAGCAGCAGACGAAGGAAATCCGCACGGCTTTGCCGACCGCTCCCGGCCGCCCGGCGCGCTTCGACTGCGAATACGAGCGCAACGGGACGGCGAATCTGTTCATGGTTCATGCGCCGCTTTCAGGCCGGCGGCATGTCAAGATAACCGACCGCCGGACGAACGGACGAAGAAAGATTTCGCCGAACTCCTCAGGGACATCGCCGACATTCACTTCCCCGGCAAAAAGATCGTGCCAGCCATGGACAACCTTAACACGCACAAGTCAGTGAGTCTTTACCATGCTTTCCCGCCGGACCAGGCCGGCAGGATCTGCGACCGTTTCGAAGTTCATCACACGCCGAAACACGGCAGCTGGCTGAACATCGCCGAGAGTGAGATCAGCGTGCTGAGCCGTCAGTGCCTGTCCCGGCGCATCCCCGACCGGGAGACGCTCTGCAGCGAGGTTTCGGCATGGCTGAAAGCGCGCAACGCCGACCCGGCCCCGGTCAAACAGCGGTTCACCGCCCAAGACGCGCGCATTAAACTGCATTCCTTGTACCCATCAATTCAATAATGACGGACTACTAGTCAGGTAGATTTTTTCGCTTGATTCTGTTTTGTCCGTGTGATTGAAGTTCTTGTCAAGAAATCAAGAAACGACATTGAGCGGAACGGCGCAAGCCGCGGATACGCAGGGTATGAGTTCAGATCATTTTTCAGCGGAGCGGGTCCGATGACCGGCGGCATTCCGGCGGCGGCGCGGGACAGGACCGCCGATCCGTTTTTCGGCCGAGCCGGTCTCAAGGCGGGACTTGCCGCCGACCGTGACGCGATTGCCGCCGAGCGTGATGCTGCCGTTGCCGAGCGCGATGCTGCCGTTGCCGGGCGGGATGAAGCCGCCGCGGCGCTTGCGGCTGCGCAGGGCCGCGTTTCCGAGCTTGAGCGGCGGCTGTTAACGAACAGCGGCAACAGTCATAAGCCGCCGTCGAGCGACGGGTTTTCCAAGCCGGCGCCGAAGAGAAAAGCTTCGTCGGGGCGCAGGCCGGGCGGGCAGCCGGGTCATAAGGGAACGACGATGAGCCTTGTCGAGACCCCGGACAGGGTCGAGCATCATCATCCCGGTTCCTGCGCCGGATGCGGCGCGTCCCTCGCCGGTGCGGCATCGGAGGGGTATGTCCGGCGGCAGGTCGCGGACATCCCGCCGGTCGCGCTGGAGACTGTTGAACACCGGGTTCACAGGGCGGTCTGCCCCGGCTGCGGGGCGGTGAGCGCGGGCCGCTTTCCGGAGGGCGTGAAGGCCCCGGCGCAGTACGGTCCGGGGGTGCGTTCGACGGTGCGTTACCTGTCGGCGGCGCAGATGATCCCGCGCCGGCGGCTGGCCGGGACGATGAGAGACCTGTTCGGCGCATCCTTGTCTCCGGGAACGGTTTCCGCTTTGCTTGACAGCGGCGCCGGGAAATTTTCCGGCTTCGCCGGGCATGTCGGCGCGGCGGCGGCGAGGGCCGCCGTCAAGCACACAGCTGAGACCGGGGTCCGCGTCGACGGCAAGCTCCGCTGGATACACGTCGTCTGCACGGAGCTTCTCAGTTTTTTCCGTCTCGGCGAAAGCCGCGGCGATGTGACCATGGGCGCGACCGGCATCGCGGTTCATGATTTTTGGAAACCCTGCTGGAATATAGCCGGGGTGAGCCATGCGCACTGCATCCCTCACATCCTGAGGGAACTTGAAGCTCTGACGGAGTTTCACGGCGAGGCCTGGTCGGCGGAGATGAGCAAGCTGCTTCAAAGCGCCGTGCATGAGGACAACGAGGCGGCCCGCGCCGGGAAACCGCTGTCCGCGGAGGCGGCGGACCGGATCGAAAAAGAATATGACAGGATCGTCGCCGACGCCGTCGCTTGGCACGAAGCGCTGCCGCCGCTGGCCGGCGGGAAGCGGCGCGGGAGACGGAAAAAGCGCAAGGGGCTCAACCTCGCCCTGCGGCTGCGGGATCATCGGGCGGGCGTCCTGATGTTCACGCGGAACCCGGCGGTGCCGGCGACGAACAACCGGGCCGAGCGGGACCTGCGGATGCTGAAAGCATATCTGAAAATATCCGGCTGCTATCGGAGCGAGCGCGGCGCCCGCAACCATGCGGTGCTGCGGACGCTGATCGAGACCGCCCGCAAGCAAGGCTGGAACGTCCTTGACGCGCTCCGGGCGGATCCGGCGGATCTGATCCTCAGCCCAGCCGATTCCTGAGCGGGCTCCGCTCCTGAATCCCGTGCCTCCGAAAAATATTCCAATGACCGCCGTCGGCGGATGATCCCGTCCCCGGGAACGCTTGCCGGGCACCTGACTAGTTACCGGGGTTGAAAAGAACCGTGCGCAAGCGTGGCCCGCCCGGCTCCCCCCCCCTTTAGGGCTATCGCTTTTGAATTTTTCTGTTTGCTGATCAGTTCATTTTGTTCCATCAATGTCTCAATAATACAAACAGAGGCAAGCAGATGACTGATTTATCTCATATTTTCAACGGCATCACCGATCCCCGGTGCAGCAACGCCATCCGGCACGACCTTCACGAAATGCTCATGATCGCTCTTCTGACTGTCATATCAGGGGGCGAAACATGCACTGATATGGCCGAATTCGCTGAAATCAAGAAGAAATTCCTGCTTGAGTTCATGGATCTGAAACACGGCACGCCGAGTCACGACGCCTTTTCCGACCTGTTCAACAGTCTGAATCCGGTCGAGCTCGGCGTCGTTCTCTCGCGCCTTGCCCAGAGCTGGGCGGAGGGTCTGACAGCAGCAGACGGGGACGGCGTCATCGCCGTTGACGGCAAGACTCTGCGCCGGTCATTCGCCGACGCTTCGAAGCGGCATCCTCTGCATCTCGTTCACGCTTTCGCCTCTGACACGCGTCCAGCTCTCGCGCAGACCGCGGTCGACGGGAAGTCGAACGAGATCACCGCGATCCCCGCGCTTCTGAAGTTCCTCGACATCCGGGGCCGGACGGCAGCGGCTGACGCGATGCATGCGCAGCGGACGATATCGGAGGCCGTGAAGGACGGCGGAGGTGAGTATATTCTCGCCTTGAAGGGCAATCAGGGCAATCTTCACAAAGATGTGAAACGGTATATGGAGAACCCTGATAACATTGAAAACATTCAGTTTTCCGAGATGCATAAGGAGAAGGGGCACGGCCGGATCGAAACCCGGCGGGCCGCGGTCTGCCATGATGTCGGCTGGCTGGAAAAGCACCTACAGTCGGGTCTCGCCGCTGTCGGATCCGTCTCTTCGACCCGGGAAATCAAGGGAAAGCGCAGCGCCGAAACCCGGTATTTCATCATGAGCGGGAAGCGGGATCCGGAGCGTTTTCTCAAGGGCGTGCGGGAACACTGGTCGGCAGCGAACAGTCTGCACTGGATCTTGGATGTCACGATGAATGAAGACCATCTGCGAAACCGGACCGGACCCGGGCCCGAAAATCTGGCCGTGATGCGGCGGCTGTCTCTCAATCTGGCGCGGGTCACGGAGGACAAGCAGACCAAGTCAATGCGCGGCAAACTCAAGAAAGCCGGACAGTATCACCGCTATGCGCTGAAGCTCATCAGCTCCGCCGGAATGTTGCCGGAAAACTGGGAATCTCAAAAGCGATAGCCCTACCCCCCCCCCTTGCGCTTTCTGCGTTTCCCGCGCCGCTTCCCGCCGTCCGGCGGCGGCAGCGCCTCCTGCCAGGCGACGGCGATGATCTGACCGCACTCCCTTTCGATCCGGTCCACCGCCTCCGCGGACAGCGGTTCCCCGGCGCGGGCCGCCTCGTTGATCTCATGCACAGCCCGTTGAAGCAGTTTCCTCATCTCCGTAGACTGTGTCTCGCCGTGAAACTCCGTCAGAGCGCCGAGTCCGCGCAGAATGCGCGCGACGCAGCGCGCATGGCTCACGCCGACTGATATTCCGGTACGACCCTGAACATCGTGCACCGCGGTTCCGGCTGCATCGCCGCGGCTTTCGCCGGGAAGGAAAAAACTTAGAAGCTCCGTGCAGACGACGTGAAACCAGCGGAGCTTGCCGTCGACGCGGCCCTCGGTCTCAGCTGTGTGTTTGACCGCGGCCTTCGCCGCCGGACATACCCCTTCGATGCCACACCGGCGAGGGACGCGTCGCACCGGCAGCAGGAATCGAAATGATGATCCTCGGACCCTGTCCGGGGTCTCGGCGATGCTCATCGTCACTCCCTTATGACCGGGCTGCCCGTCCGGCCGCAGCCTCGATTAAGCCTTTTCTTCGGCTCCGGCTTGGAAAACCCGCCGCACGACGGCGGCTTATGACTGCCACGGCTGTTTGTTGCCAGCCGCCGCTCAAGCCCGGCTCTGCGAAACCGCAAGCGCCGCGGCGGCTTCGTTTCGCTCAGTAACGGCAATATCGCATTCTGCGAAAGCCGACGTTACGATCCGCAACAGCCTCGGCAAGGCTCGGCTGAAAGACGGGCCGGGAGACGCTCTGCCGCGTGATGCCGGCCTGGAATTTCCATGGCCCGCCAAGGCGGCTTGGAAAAATCCCGCCCCGGCAAAGCGGCCGGAGCGGGAACAGGAACCGCCGTATCGGGTCAGAATCGGAAGTCGAGCGTCAGCCCGCCGCCGAAGTCGGAGTTGCCGCCGCCGGCGGTCGCGTAGTAAGCTTCCCCGGACAGCATCGTCCCGCCGTCCTCCGACAGGTTCAGTTCGCCGCCGAGGCCGAGCCGGCCCCAGGTCGACTTCGGTTTCGAAGCCAGCTCCGTCCCCGATGCCGTCATGTCGCGCTTCGCCGAGAAGTCGCGTTCCGCATCCAGGGAAGCGTACACCGACGCGCCCGCGGCGATTCCGCCGATCTCCGCCGTCACGCCGAGGCGGCCCTTGACGCTTCTGCCCGAACCGGAAACCTTGCCGCTGCCGGCGACGCTCTCCAAGTCGCTGAACTCGTCGACCTTGACCGATGAAGAAACCAGACCGCCGCGCGGCGTCAGCGTTATTCCCTCCAGCTCCGTCCGCATGCCGGCATCCAGACCGATCGCGTTCCCCGAACCGGAAACATCGGATCTGGACAGGTTCCCGCTGCCGGGGAGGTCGTCGTCCGACATCAGCTCGATGCCGCTGAAACCGGAATACGAGAACCAGCCCCTGACATACAGGGCGTCCGCGCTGCCGTAGGTCAGCGAAGCCCCGACGCCGGTGCCCGACGCCTTGACCGCGCCGCCGTGCTTCACCGCCGCCTTGCCCCGCCGGTGATGCGCGCTCACACCGAACGTCAGATCCTCCCCGGCGGGGAAATCAAACCCGGACGCGACGCCCCAGCGCGTGAAGTCCCAGGCCAGCGCCCGGCCGGCCACCCCCTCGGAAGTCGTCGAAACCGCCGCCTGCCGCTTGCCTTCGCCGGCATCGAACACGGCCCAGACATCGCCGCCCCCGGACGCGCCGCGGCTCATGCGCGGCGCGCGCGCGTTCAGATCCAGAAGCACCGACGGCAGAGCCTCGTAAACGCGCGCCCGGGCGTGATACTGCCTCTCCTCCGAACCGGCTTTGAATTCATAGCCGATCTTCGAACCGCCCTCCATGGCCTCTCTCAGAACAAACACCTGCAAGGCGCGGTAGATACCCTTCGTTCCGCCGTCCCGCCTCACCGCCTGCCCGGTCGACAATGTCGTTTCCATGCCGGAAACGCCGCGGGTCTTGAAAACCGTCTCAGCGGCGTTGACGATCGTGCCGTCGATACGGCCGGTCAGCCCGTACGCGTCTTCCTCAAGGATGACGGCCATGTCGCCTTCGGCGTTCGCCTTGACCGCTGTGCCGGAGGCCGCGCCCACATGCGCCCGCGGCCCGATGACGACCGTGCCGCCCTTGGCCATGTGCACGCCGGCGTATTTATTGCCGTCGTCATCCTTATCGCCGCCCATGACCTTGCCGCGCACGGTCACCGTCTGCGTCCGCATCCCGCCGTCGAGCTCGCCGCTGTCGACATAAATGCCGTCCGCCTTCGCCGTGACCGCCGCGCCGTGATCCACCGTGACCGTGATCTTGCCGCCGGCATGCTCCACGGTCTCGCCGGTCTCGCCGGAACTGTAGCGCCGCACCGCGGCGTAGATGCCGTCCTTCCCGGCCTCGATCGCGCCGCCCTTCACATGTATCGTGACCGGAGTTTTCCGCGTCGTCGCGGCGGCGTTGTTCCGCGGCCAAGCGAGGATGCCGTAGGCGGCCGGCGCCGAGATGTCGCCGGAAGATTCGATCATGATGCCGCGTTCGCCGTCCGCATCGGGCACTTGGTAGAGGACCCTGAGACCGGCATCGGTGCCGCCGTCTCCCGACACGGCGATCTTGCCGCCGGCGTTATGCTTGAGCACGACCCTGCCGGCGCTCTCAGGCTCGACATTGATGCCGGCCCTGACCGCATCAATGCTGCCGTCGTTGACAACCGTCACGTCGCCATTTCCGATCTGTTCCACAAAGATTCCATCTTTGTCCGCGTAAATCTTGCCGGCGTTGGTTATACTGACGGCGCCGGCGGCGCCGGATTTCACCTGGGTGAAGACGCCGTACTCGCCGATCGGCGAGTCTTCCGTGCCGATCTTCGCATCGGCGGCGACGGTTATGGTGATGTCGCCCTTGAGGTGTTGGACCGCGACGATGCCCTTGGCGTTGGCGGACGGGCTCTTGATGACGCCGCCCGTCATCTCGATCCTGATCGGAATGTCCGATCCGGTATTCGGGCCGCCGCGGCGGCTGCTGGGCTGGACCGTCTGGGCGTAGATGCCGGAGGCGCCGAACCTCCGGTTGGTGGCAGACGAAAGGTCGATCTCGGCGGCCGAGACGATGTGGATGCCCTTGACCTTCGTATTCCGCTTGCCCTCGTGATTGACAGAGATGCCTTGACTGTCCGGTCCCCAGGCGACGATCTTGCCGGCTTTGTGCTCCACCTTCAACAAACCGGCGCCGTTATGCCAGACCTTGATGCCCCTCTTCTGTGCGCCATTATTCACGACGCGGATCGTCCCGCTGTTAATGATCATGAGGTCGTTGTCGCCGTCGCCTTCCGCGTCGACGAAAATGCCGTTCTCGTGGGCGGGTGTGGCTGCCGTGCCGATCTCAGCGCCGGCCTCGATGGTCAGCGTCAGGCCGGCCGTCAGGTCATCGCAGTCGATGACATTATTCCCGGAGGTGGATGTGTGGACGCCGCTGAAAGTCCAGGTGTTCGGCGTGCCGGACGGGGTGCCTGTCACGCTCGGCCCCGAAGTGGAACCGCATTCCTGCGCCGCTGTCGCCGACGGCACCGCCGAAAGCGCCGTCACAGCGATGAGAACCGCAGCGGCCGGGCGGCGCAAACGGGCGACGGTCACGAGCCCCCCCCCCCGGGACATAAGCACTGTTTCGTTTGTCATGGTTTCGAATCCTTAATCATGGCGTGCGGACGCAGGATGCGGCGACGTTTCCGGGAACATACAAGCCTTTGCATCCACCGGCAACCGGCGGTGTGAACCCGCACTCACGGAGATGGATGTCATGGCCCCGCCCCTCAATCGCGCCGCCGAAAATCCGTCGCCCGATCCCCGGGCCGCCGAATCGCCGATACAGCTTCTCCGCGCGCTGCGCAAGACCGGCGGATGCCGCCGCGGTATGGCAATGCGGCGCCGCCCCTCGCGCCGATGCCTGAGCGTCTCCGGCCAGGCGCTGCCGGGACTGCAGCCTTTGAAATTTCCCGCTTTCCGGCGGAAGTCCGGCGGAACCGATGAGCCTCAGGACGCAGCGGCGATGCTGCACGGCTCTTCCGAGTTCGCCGCGCAGCGGCTCAGCCTGCCTGTCCTTAAAAAACGCGCGCGACACGCGCCGGATTGACAGCCGGACGCCGCATTGCGGCCGGGTTCCCCGGCACGGCTCCGGTCCGGTCGCGCAGACGATCTCCGTTCATCATGACATCAGGGAGCCAGCGCAGGGTCCTGCCGTCCGCAGCGGCGACATCGTCCCGATATCACGCCGCCGAATCAGGCCAGACTTGCCCGCGTCTCAGACGGCTGCTACGGAACCGGCGCCGCGCGGCATTTAGACTGACCCCGATGAAATACCGCTCCAACCATGACTCCTGTTGAAACCGCGCTGAGCGGCCCGCTCGGCGGAATGCGTCCGGAATCAAACACTTTCTGGCATGAGAATCGACCGCATGGCACGAACAGACTGTCAGATATGAATGTCGTATCATTGATCGCAGGGCCGAACGCGGCCTTGCCAGCTGAATTTGTCAAACATCTTGCGGCGGGCCGGCAAGCGGGCGGATGCCGCTGGCTGGATCCGCGCAAAGCGGCTGAATTCACCGTTCCGCGCATTCCGGCGGACTTCGCAGAAATGCGCAGGCAGGCGCACAGCCTCGGGCACGATCTTGTCGTCCTGCCCGCACGGAACCGGCGGAAACGGCTGCTGGTCGCCGACATGGATTCCACTGTCATTGAACAGGAATGCATAGACGAACTCGCTGCCGAGGCAGGCTTGGGCGGACAAGTCGCGGAGATCACCAAACGCGCCATGAACGGCGAGATCGAGTTTGCGGATGCGCTGAAGGAACGGGTCGCGCTTCTGAAAGGATTAAGCGCGGAAATACTGGAAAAGGTGTGGCAGACCCGCATCACGCTCACACCCGGGAGTGAACGGCTGGTCACGACAATGCGGGCGAGCGGCGGAGAGGCCGTTTTGGTTTCCGGCGGTTTCACGGCATTCACATCCAAGGTCGCAAAAGCAGCCGGCTTCGGCGCGCACTATGCGAACGAACTGCTGACACGCGGCGGCAGGATATCGGGAACCGTCCGCGAGCCTGCTCTGGGCAGGGAAGCGAAAAAGAAGATTCTCATTCGGCTCCTCGCGGAACGGGACATTTCAGCTGACGCTGCGGTCGCTGTGGGAGACGGGGCCAATGACGTTCAGATGCTTCAGGCTGCCGGGCTGGGGGTGGCGTTTCGCGCGAAACCCGCTGTCAACCAACAAATCCCGGTCCAGATACGCCATGCTGATTTGACCTCCCTGCTTTATCTGCAGGGTTACAGGCGAGAAGAGTTTGTGCGCTGACCTGCGTTATGGCCGCATGCATCCCTTTGGATAACTCCTGACGGAATTATCCTTGGTTTGATTCATAGGTTTGATTCATATGAGTGTGCGACTTTGAAAGAGTCTCGACCGGGCGCGGAGCCATGGCCGCGACGGCTTCGCCCGCACCGCGGCCTCAGCGGTGCTGGCCGCGAACTGCTGCCGGCTCGGAAGGCTGCCGGGCAAAAAACAGCAGATGCGGAACAGGAAACGATTGCGACGACGCGCCCCCTGACCCCCCCCCCCCTTGTCGAAATAACGGCTTTCTCCCGGGTCTCTCAACCCGGGAGCGGTCAGCTGTGCTCCGGCAGCCCGTAAATTCAGTGTCAGCAACTAATTTCCGCCGTCCGGCATGCTTCGGGAACCCGGATCCGAGCCGGAACCGCCGCCCGATGACGGATCTACCGGGCGGAACCGCCGCCGGACGCCGCCGAAAACAGGGGTTTTCTGGCAGACACTAGGTATCCCGAATTGGCTTAGCGATCGTTAAGACTACAGGCTCTGAGACGAAGCCGCAGAGCACGGCCCGCAGGGCAAGCCCAAAGACCCAATTTTGAAGGCTCAATTTGCAAATCGTATGCGCCCATGCTATAATGTCTTTGTATACAAAGAGATAGACGGCGACAGATGACAAGCGGCTCTGCCAGATACCTTGAACACTATTCTGAAATGATATCAGTATGTTGGGTTAAAAATGTCTCTTCCCGTACGTTTCTTTCTGCCGGAACTAAAAGGCCATGCATACGATTTGCAAATTGAGCCATTTTGAAATTACCGCCGAATGTGCTACATTATGCTAATCGTGTAACGCATCGAGTAAATGCCATGAGCCAAGCTACGTTTACGTTCCGGGTCGAAGAAGAACTAAAAGAGAATTTTGCTTCCATCGCAAAATCTATGGATCGCACCGGTGCCCAACTGCTGCGCGATTATATGCGTGATCTGGTACGGCAGAAGCAAGAGGCTGCGGAACACGATACCCGGTTCCGTGAACAGGTACAGATCGGATTGGATTCAGCCAATGCCGGCAACCTGATGCCAAATGATGAGGTCGAAGCAAAATTTGCCGCTCGCAGGGCTGAAACAAGACGCACGCTCGATAAACTATCGTGAAGCTGTATTGGACACCCGAAGCGATAGCGGATCGCGATAATATCTACGACTACATCGAGGCGGAAAATCCAGCAGCGGCGTTGGCCTTGGATGAGCTGTTTTCAGAAAAAACTGAACGGCTGACTGATCATGTCAAGCTTGGCCGCCCGGGGCGAGTAGAGGGCACACGAGAACTGGTCGCTCATCAAAACTACATCCTGATCTATGACCTGACCGGCGACACTGTTCGCATCCTCCGTATCCTTCATGCAGCGCGGCAATGGCCACCGAGCAAAAAGGCAGCAGGATTGATGCGGGGTCAGCAATCACAAGCGCGACTGAACACACAGCGGCAAAATAACGGCCAGCACACCTGCAACCGTGCGCCGAATCTGCCGCATGACCGCATACGCGACCCGCTCTTGCCCGAGCGCTTCCAGCACGCCGCGTGCGCCCATTGGAGAATCGAAACCTGCCTGCACTGGGCGCTCCGTGACCATGAACGAAGACCGACAACGAAATCGTAAACAGCACGGACCGGAGAACCTCGCCCTCAACATCGCGCACCGGGAACCCTCCAAAAACGCCATGCGCGGAAAACTCAAGTGCGCCGCTTCGAACGACGACTTCCTCCTCAACTTGATCCGAGCCAATGCATGACCCGTCCAAAAGCGACTGCCCTGGAACGGACAGGCCTCGCTGATCCGTGCCGTCCGGGCAGGAATGCTTCGGCGGCGGGTGCTTTAAACAACCTTCACTTCCATGGAACTGAGACGATCGATCTCGACCTTCATCACGTCTCCTCTCGTCACGGGGCCGACGCCTGACGGCGTTCCCGAAAGAATGACATCGCCGGCGGCAAGCGCGAAATACTCCGAGAGACAGCAGATAATCTCCGGCACCTTCCAGATCATCTGGCTGAGATCGCCTTCCTGACGAATCGACCCGTTCACCTTCAGGACGATTTTGCCCTCGGACGGATGCCCGATCTTCGAGGCCGGATGCACCGGCCCGACCGGGGCCGACCGTTCGAACGCCTTGCCGATCTCCCACGGACGCCTCAGCCGCTTCTGCTCGGCCTGCAGATCCCGTCGGGTCATGTCGATGGCAAGCGCATAGCCGAACACATGATCTAGAGCCTGCTCTGCCGGAATTTCCGCGCCTCCCGATCTCAGCATCACGGCAAGCTCCGCTTCGTGATGGACATCGGAAGACTTCGGCGGATAGGGAAATTCTCCTGATATATCGAGATTATCGGGATTTTTCTGGAAGAAGAACGGAGCCTCCCGGCTCGGATCACCGCCCATTTCGACTGTATGGGCGGCGTAGTTCCGCCCGATGCAATAGACACGGCGCACCGGGAACCACTGTCCCGAATCGGCGACCGGCAAGGCCGAGGCGGACGGTTGTCCGATGACGAAATCCAGCATGCACTTCTCCGTTAAGGTGCGATCTCGACCGCACTCAGCGCCGAATTAATCGCGATCAATTCGTTTGTTTGGTCCAATTTCCGCTTGAATTGCTGAATTGGATCAGTTATGGTAGCGTTATTGTAATGATTGGTCAACCATTTGTTAGACTCAAACATGCTCAGCCAACCGGAAATCGCGGACAGGGACGTCGCTCTCTCGGAGTTGCGCTCCTTCATCGCCGCGGGAAAGTACGAGCCGGGGGATCGACTGCCGCCCGAGCGCGAATTAACGGCGAATCTCGGATTGACCCGAACGCGCCTGCGCCGGGCGCTGGAGTCGCTGGAACGCGAGGGACTCATCTGGAGACATGTCGGAAAAGGCACATTCGTCTCCGCCGGCTGCCGGGATTCCCTCCCGGAACTGGGCCGGCGGGTCTCCCCGGTTCAGATGATGGGGGCCAGGCTCGCGCTTGAGCCGGCGCTGGCGAGGGAGGCTGCCATCAACGCCTCCGGCGAGGCGGTGGCAAGAATCGGCCTGAGCCGCGACCGCGCCGTGAAGGCGTCAAGCTGGCGGGAATACGAAACCTGCGACGACATGTTCCACCGCGCGGTGGCGGAAGCGACGAACAACCTGCTTTTGCTGTCGCTGTTCGACCATCTCAACCGCGTGCGCCGGACGGTGGCGTGGAAGTCGGTGGTGCGGGCATCGCCGCAGCCGCCCGACGATCATTCGAGTTTCGCCGAACATGACCGCATCTTCACGGCGATTGATGCGCGCGATCCCGCCGCCGCCCGCGCGGCGATGCGGGATCATCTGGGCTCCGTTTCGGCCCGTCTGTTCGGGAAGATGTGACGGCGGCACATGATCAAATCCGCCGGAATCGGCAATCAGAAGAAGGGAGAACCCAGCATGAACAGTATTGTCAGGAAGGCCGCCGCGGCAGCCATTGCGCTGCCGCTCGCAGCGGGGTTTGCATTCACCCCGGCAAAAGCGGACGCCATCCGGATCGCGCTCGCCGAAACGCCGTCCGATGAACTTGCGGCATTCTTTGTCGCCCTCGACCGGGCGAAAGCTAATGGTCTCGACTACGAATGGACCGCCTTCTCGGATGAGGAACTGGCCATTCAAGCGGTGCTCAGCGGACAGATGGATATCGGCTTCGGAACCCCTTACGCCGCCATGCAGCGCTCGAAGGCGCCGATCCGGATCATCTTCCAGCTATCGAAGCTGAAGTTTTTTCCGGTGACGAACAAAAAATACAGTTCGCTTGAGGATCTGGACGGCGAGCCGGTCCTCCTGCATTCCCGCGGCGGCGGCACGGATTCGATCGCCAATGTCATAGAGGACAGGGAAGGAATCAAATTCGGCGAGCGCTCCTATGTGCCCGGTTCGGCGAACCGGGTCGTGGCGCTGGTAGCCGGCCAGGCGGACGCCACCATCATCGACCTTTCGAACAAAAACAAAGTCATGCGTCAGCACGGGGACAAGTTCAACGTCCTGCCCATGTTCGATGTCGAAGCCTCGGATGAAGCCCTTTTCGCGAATCTCGACTGGATCATGGCGAATGAGGAGAATGTGCAGATATTCGTGAATGCGCTTCTCAGTGTCTGGCAGGACATGAACGCCGACCCGGCCATCGTCGGACGCGAAACCGACCCCGACGGCCCGATCGGGCAACTGCCGCCGGAAATCCTGGACAGCCTTGACAACTTCTACTCGGAAGCCGTTGAAGGCGGCCTCTACGACCCGAACGGCGGCGGGCGGAAGGCGGCCATGGCGGACTTGGAATGGTACAGCCGGGCCGGCCAGCTTAACGGCGACCCGTCGACCCTGAAGATTGATGACTTCTGGTATATGGCGCCGCTTGACGCCGCCATGAAATAACCTGCGGGGCGGTGTTCTGACCGGACACCGCCCTCTTCGGGAATCCGCAGAATGAACAGATCGCTGTCACTCAAGCTGCTGTCGGGCCTGATCGTCTTCGGCGCATGGGAAGCGGCCGGGCGAATTCCTGTCAGCTACGGCTTGCCGACATTTTTCGAGTCCATGTCGGCGCTTGCCGGCATGGCGCTCGACGGTTCGCTTATCGACGCATATCTGGATACGTTGCGTCCGCTGGTGATTGGCCTGCTGATCTCCGCTTTCATCGGAATTGCCCTGGGCCTCTGGATCGGGCTGAGCAACTGGTTCGATTGGCTCGTGTCGCCTATCTTCATTGTTATGCAGGCTGCGCCGCTGGCGGCGCTGATACCGCTGCTGGTCATGGTCTACGGCATCGGCCTGACCTCAAAGGTCTTCGTTGTCTGCATCATGGCCATGCCGGTCATCGTGCTCAACACGGCCGCCTCGGTGCGCAACACACCGTCGAACCTTAAAGAGATGGGATACTCGTTCCTCGGCACCGACCGGGACATCATACTTAAGATCGTGCTGCCCTCGGCCTCTCCGATCATCTTCTCAGGCCTGCGTCTGGGCACTTCGGCGGGCTTCATCGGCGCGATCCTGTCCGAACTGAAGATCACCCCGACGGGAATCGGCGACATCATCACCTACAGCCGTTCAATCGCCGACTATCCGAGCATGTATGCCGCGATTTTCTCCATCATCGTGCTTGCGGTTTGTTTTCTGAACCTGCTGGAGCGGACGGAGATCTGGCTTTTTGGAGGAAATGTCCGTGGCTACGCATCAGACTAGCCGATCCGCGACGGAGACGGCCGCGGTCTCGGCGCGCAACATCTCCAAGACCTACGGCGAGGTGGAAGCACTCCGGAACCTCACGCTGGAGTTCCCGTGCGGCCAGCTCACATCCTTGCTCGGGCCTTCAGGATGCGGCAAGACCACACTGCTCAAGATCATCGCCGGACTTCTGAAGCCCACCTCGGGGAATGTCGAGGTCAACGGAAAGCCCGTTGACGGTCCGGGACCGGACCGGGCCTTCGTGTTTCAGGACTTCGCCCTGCTGCCTTGGGCCACCGTGCTGCGCAACGTGGCCTTCGGCCTCGAACTGCGCGGGGTCGGCGCATCGGAACGCGAAGCCGTCGCCGAAAGGCACATCCGCAACGTCGGACTCGCCGGGTTCGAGAAGAGCTACCCGCACGAACTTTCCGGAGGCATGCGTCAGCGGGTAGGGCTGGCGCGGGCGCTTGCCGTCGACAGCCAGGTCCTGCTGATGGACGAACCTTTCTCGGCTGTCGACGAACAGACGCGCCGCAAGTTCCAAGAGGATCTTCTCGGTCTCGTGGCGGAGGAAAACAAGACCTTTCTGTTTGTAACCCATTCGATAGAGGAAGCCGTCTATCTCTCCGACCAGATCGCCATCCTGCTGCCCCGCCCGAGCCGGGTGTCCGAGATCATCCAGCCCCGCGGCCTCAGGACCAAGGATGTCACCGACATCCGCCGCGATCCGGAATACCTGGACATCGTGGACCGGATCTGGACCTCTTTGAGATCTTACGTGGAATAGCGAATGAAAATTCTGGGAATCCGGCTGCCCGGCATGTCGTCGCTGATTGTCTGGGGATTGCTTTGGGAAGCGGTCGGGCAAAGCGGGATGAGTTTCTTTCTGCCGCCCCTGTCGGAGGTCTTCGCCACTCTGTACGCGATCGCGGACACGCCGGCCTTTCTGAAGGCGCTTTCGGAAACCGCCCGGGCCTTCCTCGCAGGCGTGTTTTTTGCCGTGGTGATCGGGATCCCGGCGGGAATCCTGATGGGCACGAACCGGCTGGTCGACGAATTGCTGCTGCCATGGGTGAACATCTTCCTGAGCGCGCCGCTGACAGCCTTGGTTCCCGTGCTCATGGTGCTGTTCGGTTTCGGCATGAAGGCCATCATCATCACGACGACGCTGTTCGCGGTCTGGATCATCATTCTCAACGCGCGGGCCGGGGTGATGCAGGTCAACCACTCCCTTGTGGAAATGGGCCGCAGTTTCGGCGCGACCCCCTTGGCGGCCTTTTCCAAGATCTACTTCTGGGCGGCGCTCCCTGAAATTCTCGGCGGCATGAGAATCGGCGTGATCCGCGCCGTCAAGGGCGTGATCATCGGCCAGCTTCTAATATCAATCGTCGGGTTCGGCGCCCTGTTCGAACTTTATTCGGCGAATTTCCTGATGGGGCATTTCTGGGCGGTTCTCGTGGTGCTGTTCGCTCTTGCCTTCACCATCTCAGAGGCTCTGGCCGGACTCGAGCGCCGTGTTTCCTACTACGCCGCCAAGCGGTAGGAAACATGTTCCGCCGCGCCCCGGCCGGGCGCTGTTCAATCAACCTGACCTGTATTTGAAGGCTAATGGAACGCCTCAGCGCCTTCGGGCGGTTCTCCTTGCAGGCACTTGCCGCAGTCAGCGGTGCCAGCGCCGTCCGGCAGCCGGCGGGCCGTTGGCCGATGCGGTGCCAAGATGTTCGCCGGCGTCACTGCCGACGCCGCCGGCTGATCAATCAGGCGGGGATGCCAGCAAAGCTATTTAATTATCGGCCCGGCGATCAGCGTATGCTGTTTTTCGGGCCAGCCATTCCGTTTTCGATGCAGTAAAGTTCCGGCTGTTATGATTCTGCCATGTGATCATCGGATAATGACACAGCACCGAGGGCCTACCGCTGCCTTCTGCGACCTCAGCCAGATGTGTGATCGAGGTCCATGGCAGCATCTGCGTGGCCTCTCCATCATGGTTCCCAACCACCAGATGCTTCTCCGCTCCGGGTAGTTTGCCGAAGATCTTTTCAAGCCAATCGAGATATTTCGCCTTCTGCCCGAAAGCGAAGTCGCCCACGATCCAGAGCGTGCTGGAACGGGCGACCGCAATTCTTGATGATGTTTTCGTGGCCGGAATGAGTGTCGGCGGTGAACCAAGTGGTCATGATTGGACTCGACATTTAACACATCAAAAGTATGCTTATGTATGACACATCGAAAAAGGATATGCCATGCCTTCAGCCGAGCGAATAACCATCACAATGCCGTCCGATATGGCCGAGACTCTGCGCCAGACCGTGGCCGGTGGCGAGTATGCTTCGACCAGTGAAGTTGTCCGCGAGGCGCTGCGCGACTGGACCCGCAACCGCGATACCGAGCGACGCGAACTTGAGACCCTGCGGGATGCGATCAAGGCTGGTTTGGACAGCGGCCCGGGTATCCCGGCCGATGAGGTCTTTGCCGAGCTGCGGGCGCGCTACGCTGACAAGTCCTGACCGTGGCAAAGCTGGTTATCCTGCCCGCCGCACGGGCAGACCTCATCGACATTGGCGACTACATCGCACTCGACAATCCGCCCCGTGCTGCGCCCTTCGTGGCTGAGATCGAGGCGAAGATTGTGGGTGTGATCCAAGGTTCGCGGGACTTGCCATAGTCGGGTTGAGCCATGCTCACTACACCGCTCATATCCTGCGCGGACTCGACGCTCTGATGGAGTTTCACGGCGTGCCTCAGTCGGCGGAGATGAGGGAGCTGTTTCAACGGGGCGTGCACGAGGTCAACGAGGCGGCGGACCGGATCGAAAGGGAGTATGACGGGATCATCGCCGCCGCCTGGCATGAGGCGCTGCCGCCGCTGAACCGCGTGAAGCGGAAGCGGCGCGGGAGACAGCAAAAGCGTAAGCATCCATGTTTCAGTTCAAGGGCGTTTCGGGAGAAAATTCAGCCCTTATTTCCTTTTTCCCACAGCTTTCGCACATTTTTTCCACAGAAGCTCCGCCCGTTCAGGAGGCCGGCGCAGCCGCCGCGGGCCGCCGAATCGGCAGGTCCGGAGGGCAGCTCGGCCGTCCGGACGCGGACGGGGCGTGTTTTTACCAGCCGCGCCGCTCGCGCAGCAGCGTGTTCGCCAGGACCGCCAGCTTGCGCATGACGGCGGTAAGGGCGACCTTATGACATTTCCCCCGCTCGGTGAGCCGGTCATAAAATGCGGACATATCTTTATTGAACCGCACAGCCGTCAAAGCCGCCATATAGAGGGCCCGCCTCGGGCGGAAGCGTCCGCCGCGGATGCGCCGGACGCCTTTCTTCGCGCCGCTGTCGCGGGCGAACGGGGCGGTTCCGGCGAGAGCCGCGGCCTGCCGGCTGTCGAGCTGCCCGAGTTCCGGGAGCCAGCCGAGCAGAGCGGCGGCCGTGACCGGTCCGATGCCGGGAACGGACATCAGGATGCGGTAAGCGCGGGCCTGGTCGGGATCGCTCTTGATATGCTCCTCGATCTCAGCCTCGAGAGCTTCCTTCTGCCGCTCGGCGGCTTTGATGATTTTATCCATGGGCTTCTTCGCTGACGCCTTCCGGATCTCATCGCGGCACTGACGCATTGTCTTAATGATCTCAACCGCTTGCGCACGGGCGACCATGAGGTCATTGAGACCGTTGAGGAACGCGGATTTCGGCTCGGTCGCCGGGAGATCGGCGAAGGCCGCCGCGAAAGCGGCCAGCATCCTCGCAGCTGCCCTGTCGGTCTTCGCTGGCTGACCGGTCGCTTCGGCGAAGCGCCGCGCCTGGCGGGGATCAGCGACGCAGACTTCGTAACCCCGGTCGTGCAGCGACTGATGAACCGCCCGGTGCAGCCGTCCGGTCGCTTCGACAGCGACCCGCCGCACCGCGTGTTTTCTCAGAAACCCGTCGATCGCCCGGAAACCCGGACGGTCGTTTTTGAACCGGCGGTCGACGCCGGCGGCGTGCACATCAATCATTTCCTCATATGAATCAAACCAAGGATAATTCCACGAGGAGTCATCCACAGGGGTTGCTCGGCGCGAGGTTGCAGCAAACTTTCATTTCACCGCTCATCCGCAGCCGTGCTATCCTGCCGCGGGGTCCCCTTGCCGGCGGCTGCCGGCAAGGGGAAGCGGGGATATCCGTCCCCGCCAGACCGGGTCGGGCCGGCATTTCCTCGGTTGAAAGAACCGTAAGCAAGCATGGCCGGCCCGGCCTGCCCGGTCCCTGCGTCCTGAACAGCTGCCTGGATCACGATCCGAATAACCATGAGAATAGGAGCATAGGGACATGACGAAAATATGCGCAGGCCTGGATATCAGCAAGGACACGATCGATGTGCGCGCCGCCGGCGTCGACCGCCGGTTCAAAAACGACCGTGCGGGCTTCCGGGCGATCGACGGGTTTCTGAGAAAACACGGGGTGCGGCGGGTCGTCATCGAAGCGACCGGACGGCTGCACCGGGCGGTTCATCAGTCGCTGCACGACAGAGGTTACGAAGTCTGCGTCGTCAACCCCCGCCAGGCGCGGCGCTTCGCCGAAGCGACCGGTCAGCCAGCGAAGACCGACAAGGCGGATGCGAGGATGCTCGCCGCCTTCGCGGCGGCCTTTGCCGATCTCCCGGCGACCGAGCCGAAATCCGCGTTCCTCATATGAATCAAACCAAGGATAATTCCATAAGGAGTTGTCCACAGGGGTTGCTCGGCGCGAGGCTGTGGAAAACTTTTATTTCATCGCTCATCCGCAGCCGTGCTATCCTGTCGCGGGGTCCCCTTGCCGGCCGCTGCCGGCAAGGGGAGGCGGGGGCGAACGTCCCCGCTGAGCCGGGTCGGGCCGATCGTTCCTTGGTTTATAGAACCGTGATCAAGCATGGCCGGCCCGGCTTTCCCGTTCCCTCGCGTCCTGAACAGCTGCCTGGATCAAGATCCGAATAACCATGAGAATAGGAGCATAGGGAAATGACGAAGATATGCGCAGGCTCAGCTATCAGCAAGGACACGATCGATGTGCATGCCGCCGGCGTCGACCGCCGGTTCAAAAACGACCGTCCGGGCTTCCGGGCGATCGACGGGTTTCTGAGAAAACACGGGGTGCGGCGGGTCGCTGTCGAAGCGACCGGACGGCTGCACCGGGCGGTTCATCAGTCGCTGCACGACCGAGGTTACGAAGTCTGCGTGGTCAACCCCCGCCAGGCGCGGCGCTTCGCCGAAGCGACCGGTCAGCCAGCGAAAACCGACAAGACGGATGCGAGGATGCTCGCCGCTTTCGCCGCGGCCTTCGCCGATCTCCCGGCGACGGAGCCGAAATCCGCGTTCCTTGACAGTCTCAATGATCGCATGGTCGCCCGTGCGCAAGCGGTTGAGATCATTAAGACAATGCGTCAGTGCCGCGATGAGATCCGGGAGGTGTCAGCGAAGAAGCCCATGGATAAAATCATCAAAGCCGCCGAGCGGGAGAAGGAAACTCTCGAAACCGGAATCGAGGAGCATATCAAGAGCGATCTCGATCAGGCCCGCGCTTACCGCATCCTGATGTCCGTTCCCGGCATCGGACCGGTCACGGCCGCCGCTCTGCTCGGCTGGCTCCCGGAACTCGGGCAGCTCGACAGCCGGCAGGCCGCGGCTCTCGCCGGAACCGCCCCGTTCGCCCGCGACAGCGGCGCGAAGAAAGGAGCCCGGCGCATTCGCGGCGGACGCTTCCGCCCGAGGCGCGCGCTCTACATGGCGGCTTTGACGGCTGTGCGGTTCAATAAAGATATGTCCGCATTCTATGACCGGCTCACCGGGCGCGGGAAATGTCATAAGGTCGCCCTTGTCGCCGTCATGCGCAAGCTGGCGGTCCTGGCGAACACGCTGCTGCGCGAGCGGCGCTTCCAGTAAAAACACGCCCCGTCCGCGTCCGCACGGCCGAGCTGCGCTCCGGACCAGCCGATTCGGCGGCCCGCGGCGGCTGCGCCGGCCTCCTGAACCAGCGGAGCTTCTGTGGAGAAAATGTGCAAAAGCTGTGTGAAAAAGGAAACAAGGGCTGAATTTACTCCCGAAACGCCCTTGAATTTGAACATGGATGCTTGACCGTCTCAATGACCTCATGGTCGCCCGCGGGCAACTGGTTGAGAATGCTGCAAAACTGCGCCAGCGCCGCAATGATCTGCAGGACGCGTCAGCGAAAAAGCGCATGGACAAAGCTGTCAAAGCCGTCGAGCGGCAGAGGGAAGCTCTCGAAACTGAGATCGAGGAGCATATCAAGAGCGATCCCGATCAGGCCCGCGCTTACCGCATCCTGATGTCCGTTCCCGGCATCGGACCGGTCACGGCCGCCGCTCTGCTCGGCTGGCTCCCGGAACTCGGGCAGCTCGACAGCCGCCAGGCGGCGGCGCTCGCCGGAACCGCCCCGTTCGCCCGCGACAGCGGCGCGAAGAAAGGCGTCCGGCGCGTTCAGGGCGGACGTTTCCGTCCGAGGCGCGCGCTCTACATGGCGGCTACAGCGGCTGTGCGGTTCAATAAAGATATGTCCGAATTATATGACCGGCTCACCGAGCGGGGGAAATGTCATAAGGTCGCCCTTGTCGCCGTCATGCGCAAGCTGGTCATCCTGGCGAACACGCTGCTGCGCGAACGGCGCGTCTGGGAAAAACGGGATCCGTCCGCGTCCGGACGGCCGAGCTGCGCTCCGGAGCGGCCGATTCGGCGGCCCGCGGCGGCTGCCGCGGCCTCCTGAACCGAAGGAGCTTCTGTGGAGAAAATGTGCAAAAGCTGTGGGAAAAAGGAAATAAGGGCTGAATTTCCCCCCGGAACGCCCTTGAATTGAAACATGGATGCTTGCTTATAGCTGAGCCTGCGCATATTTTCGTCATGTCCCTGTGCTCCTGTTCTCATGGTTATTCGAATCTTGATCCAGGCAGCTGTTCAGGACGCGAGGGACCGGGAAAGCCGGGCCGGCCATGCTTGTATACGGTTCTTTTCAACCCTGTGTGTGATCGGCCCGACCCGGCTCAGCGGGGACAGCATCCCCGCTTCCCCTTGCCGGCAGCTGCCGGCAAGGGGAACCCGCGACAGGATAGCACGGCTGCGGATGAGCGATGAAATAAAAGTTTGCTGCAGCCTCGCGCCGAGCAACCCCTGTGGATGACTCCTCATGGAATTATCCTTGGTTTGATTCATATGAGGGTTTCAACCTCGCCCTGCGGCTGCGGGATCATCGGGCGGGCGTCCTGATGTTCACGCGGAATCCGGCGGTGCCGGCGACGGATGAGCAAGCCGAGCGGGACCTGCGGATGCTGAAAGTGTATCTGAAAGCATACGGCTGCTACCGGAGCGAGCGCGGCGCCCGGAGCTGTGCGGTGCTGCGGACACTGATCGAGACCGCCCGCAAGCAAGACTGGAACATCCTTGACGCGCTCCGAGCGGATCCGGCGGATCTGAAACTCCGCCCAGCCGATTCCTGAGGGAGCTCCGCTCCTGAATCCCGTGCTTCCGAAAAAATTTCAAGACCGCCGGCGGCGGATGATCCGGTTTCCGGGAACGCTTGCCGGGTACCTGGCTAGTAGTCTTTGTTCTATTTTCAGAGCGATCGATGGGCAGCAACCGACATGGCAAAGGTTTTTTGGGAAGTTGCGCTGACATCTTTGAATGTTCTGTCAGAATCACTGCCAAGCAATAAAGGATAGAAAAAAATGCCGAACCGATCACATCGCAATTCCGGTTACAAGGCGATGAACGCCATGAGCCGGGAAAACAAGCCGCATTCATCTGTTGACGGTCTGATTCTGAGTGTGCCGGACATCACCCGCCATGTCGCGGAGGTTGACGACTGCCGCAATCTGCTGGCGCGTCTGCCGGACGCCTCGGTTCAGTTGATCGTGTGCGACCCCCCGTACAACATCATGCTCGCTGACTGGGACCAGCACGATGATTACATCAACTGGGCATCAACTTGGCTTCGGGAGGCGGAGCGCGTGCTTCTCCCTGCCGGGAGCATCGCGATTTTCGGCGGCCTGCAGTATCAAGGAGAGGCCGGAAGCGGTGATCTTCTGTCCATCATTCACCACATGAGATGTGCCAGCGATATGCCGCTTGTGAATCTTATAGTCTGGAACTATCCTAACGGCATGAGCGCGCGGCGGTTTTTCGCCAGCCGGCACGAAGAAATCGCTTGGTTCGCCAAAACAAAGAAATATTACTTTGACCTGGATTCCGTGAGGGAGCCGTACACCGATGAAACAAAGGAAATTTACCGGAGAGACAAGCGGCTGAACCCGGACACGATCGAGAAGGGCCGGAACCCGACGAATGTCTGGCGGATATGCCGGCTCAACGGAAATTCCAATGAACGCGTCGGACATCCGACACAAAAGCCGAGGGCGGTCATTCAAAGGCTGGTCCGTTCAATGTCGTATCCCGGATCAACGGTCGTGGATTTTTTCGGCGGGAGCGGAATCACGACGCGGGTATGCATGGAGGAGGGGCGGCACAGCGTATGCTGCGATACGGACAGCCGTTTTCCTTATTATGTGTCGGAACAAGTGAAGAAAATCCAAGGCCTTGACCTGACAGCCCCGATGCCGGATTTTTTGATCAGCGGGCGTCTGGATGATTCACACCCGGTGTTCGCCTCAATCCGCAGCGAAAGCCGAACATCACGGGAGGCGGCGTGAATCTTGCGCGTCAGAACAGCAGCCGCTGAAAAACCGCTTGGAAGCAAAAAGAGCGGCTGACCCGGCCTCGGCCGTCAAACCGAAACCGCAGCCGTATTCCCGGAATTCATACATTTTGTCACCGCGGCGAGGGCTCCTGAAACGGCTTTTAGTTTCACTGCGGCATCTGCTATGATCTGATCCCGACAGCGAGAGGAATGTTCCGGACCAGGATAACCGACACTTCCATGCACACCCGAACATCGGTGATGTCCCGATAGATGTTGAAACTCGCATGAGCGGTGCTGCCTGCAGTGAACGGCGGCCATTTTGGATGGACAAGAAAGTTATTATAAGCCGCCGCTCGGTCGAATGCGGAATCCTGAATCGGGACTCAGCCGCCGGCAATCAGGTCTTTGACCAAATCCGCGAAAAACGCGATCACGCCTATGTTCGCTGCGATCATGCCGCCGCCGATAATCTTCACCCAAAGGAAGCTTGCTCTCAACTCCACAATATCAGTCTTCAGGCCCGCGATATCAGCCTTAGTCGCGACTCCGCCTGTGATGCCCGCATGAACAGCATTGGTGATCGCTTCGGCCTTTTCCGTGCTGAAACCTCCGGCCTCAAGTCTTTTAGCAACGGCCAGTGTGTCAAAAGGTATGTCTGTCATGCCGCCTGTTTATCATTCCGTTCAAGCTCTGTCAAAATGTATGTCCTTGCCGTGCCGTCTCTCGCCATACCGCGACATGGCAAGCGAGAAAGGAACACCCGATCACCGCAGCTTCGGCGGTCTCTTCGCCCGGTGTCGGCAGAAGCCGCGCAGCGCGGTGCCCTGGGAGCAGAGCTCTTCGTCTGAATCCACCGTAAGGTTAAGCCAGTCTCTGTAGATCGGGAAAGGATCGTATCCCGGGATTCCCGCGCGGATGATTTGCACCATTTTTTGCTGAGACCGGGCGGCAGCGCCAGAAATCTTTCGATTACTTTCTTCCGTGTCTTTTTCTCCGGCAGGCGCACGGCTGGCATGTCCCGCTCGGCTTCGCAGCATGGCCGACAACTTTTCATCATTGTTCCGCCCGAAACGTCGCCACAATCTCAACCGAAAGGCTGCTGCCGGGCATCAGGGCATCAATTGAACCATGCCTGCTGTCATTCCCGCTGTGTTCGACTGCCGGCGGACTGCCTGCTGAAGTTTCCGCTGCTGCCGCGGTTCGACGCCTGAACCCGTGACCGCAAGCACAGGAAGCTGGGGCACGATCTCCGCAGCCTGTCCGACATCACGCGGGTTCCGTCCGACAGCTGCATGCGCGGGCATCCTGACGCGAGTGATCGGCGGCATTTTCCCTGCCGCGCAGGTGAATCGGCTCAATCCGGCCTTTCCGACCGGGACATCCGGCTGGTTAAATCCTCCAGACGCCGCCTTGCTGCCATTGCCCTTTCCGGGGAATTGGTCTCGGAAAGAACCGCATTCAAAAAATGCCCGGTTAATTTCAGTCCCGCGGCATAGTCATTAATGCCGCCGAACTCTCCGCCGACGAGACAGGGCGGAATTTCCAGAAGGCGCGGCGCCCAGTCTCCGGCGGCATCCGCACAGACGGCCGCACCGGAACGCGGGGACACGTAGCGGAGTCCCTGATCAGCTCCTGTTAAGGCACAGCGGCTGAGATCAAGTCCCCTTCCGGCTTCCCGCAGAAGCTGCAGTTCCCATTGCAGGTATCCGGGCATCCATTCGCCGCCGCCTTCCAGCAGATCCAGAAACCACAGCGTGCGCTCATAAAACAGGTCCGCCGGCTCGCGTTCCGGGAGGATCCTCGTTAACAGCGAACAGGAAGACGAAAGAGCCGCCAAGGCCAGACGGTCGCGGAACAGCGGCGCGGCGCGGCTCCTGACCGGCTCTATGCGGAACACGCCGAGATGCTCCGGCAGACGGGCCCGCCATTCGACCGTCAGCTGGGTTCCCGGCTGAAGGGCCGCCGCTGTCTTTCGGGATGCGCCGCCGCGCAGCAGCCCGCAATGGCGGCCATTGGATCGCGTGAACACTTCCAGTATCGCCGAAGTCTCGCCGTGGCGGCGGGCCGACAGAAGAAATCCCTGATCCTGCCAATGCACGGCGGCTCACTCCGCCAAGCCCGGCTCATCCAGCAGCGTCCGGCCCCGGCGGTCTTCCACTTCGATGATCCACAGGTCGGAATCACGGACAATTTCCCGGCTGAGCTGACTTTCAATTTCCGCGTCTTCGCCCTCATCGGCCAGTATCCAGCAGCGCCGGTTCCGCAGCAGATCAAAGCTGCGCTGGAACAGCTTTGCCTTGCCGTTCAGCAAATTGAGCTTGATCAGAACCGCCCCTGAATCCAAATCGCCCTTCGCGGCCACATATGCCGGTATGTCCGACTGCTGAAGGCGCCGGAGGTATGACCGCACCCAGATTTCTGTGTTCAGCGGCGTCAAGTTCCCGCCCTTTGCATTGTGTCCGGACAGGACAGCCCCATGCTTTCGCGGCGCGGGGCTTCAGCAGCCTGTTTCGGCCTCAGTTTCACCTGCAGAAACAGATGCACCGGGCAACCGGCCAGATCCCGCATGTCCCTCCGGGCCGCGGCGCCGATCTGCCGTATGACGGTTCCGCCCGGCCCGACGATCATGCGCCTGTGACTCTTGCTGGCAACGAAGATCGTCTGGTCGATGCGTACCGACCCGTCGCCCAAGGCGCGCCAGCTGCCGGTTTCGACGGCGGTCCGGTAGGGAATTTCCTGGTGCATCCGCAGCATCAGTTTCTCGCGGGTGATCTCGGCCGCCATGGACTGAAGCGAAGCGACGGCGATCTGATCAGGCGGATATATCCAATCTCCCGGCGGAAGGCTGTCGGCCAGCCAGTCGGCCAGATCGCTGACTCCGCGGTCCTTGGCCGCGGAAATCATGAACACGCGCTCGAAGTCGCGGCGGGCGGCGAATTCAGACGCGACAGCCAGCAGGCTCTCTCGGCGCACGAGATCGATCTTGTTGATCACAAGAGCAATTTTCCCGGTTGAGACCGATTCCCGGCTCAGCGCGTCAAGTATCAGCGACATCGCGGCATTCAGTCCGCGCTGCGCCTGCGCCACCAACAGAACGATATCGGCTTCCGCCAGACTCTTCCATGCGGCCGACACCATGGCTCTGTCGCGCGCGCTGCGGGGCGCGAACAGGCCCGGCGTGTCGATAAACACGATCTGCGATTGATCCCTGACGGCGATGCCGCGGACCCGCGAGCGCGTTGTCTGGGCTTTGTGGGTCACGATTGAGACTTTGCCGCCGACAATCCGGTTCATCAACGTGGATTTGCCGGCGTTGGGCTCGCCGATCAGCGCGGCATGGCCGGCCCTCGTGTCAGCCATCTTTTTTCTCAATCCGCGTCAGCAGTTCGCACGCGGCCTGAAGCTCGGCGCGCTGTTTGGTGCTTCCTTCCGCGGACGCCGTCTCGCCGGACTCCAGTCTGACCTTGACGATGAACCGCGGTTCGTGATCGGGGCCGGTCCTTCGCACCAGTTCATATGCCGGGGGCGGCTGCCGGCGCGCTTGGGCCCATATCTGCAGACGGCTCTTCGGATCCTGATCGGCCGCCGGATTCTCAGAGATAACGGCGCTCCAAAGACTTTCAACGGCCTTTCTCGCCGCGTCCAGTCCGCCGTCGAGATAGACGGCGCCGACCACCGCCTCAACGGCGTCGCCGGCGATCGCGCTGCCGGCGCGGTCGCGGGATTTTCTCGCCGATCTGCCGACCCGGATCGCCGGGCCGAGGGTGATCGCGCCCGCGACCTTCGCGCAGGAAGGCCGGCTCACGATCGCGTTCAGCCGGACCGCCAACTCGCCGGGGGGAGCTTCCGGATTGTCCCTCATGACGCACTCGGCGATCACCAGCCCGAGCACCCGGTCGCCGAGAAATTCCAGCCGCTGATTGTCGCCGCCCGCGGCGCCCGGTTTCGATGAATGCGTAACCGCCCGGGCCAGAAGCCGCCAGTCTTTGAATTGGTAGCCTATGCGGCTCTCCAGTTCACCGATGTCGCTGGGCCGGCTCACCTGATCTCGTGAAAGAAGCGGTCTTTCCGCCACGTCCAGAAGAAAAACAGACTGCGGCCCGCCGAGGAGAAAACAACCCGGCCCGCCCGCCCGATCAGATTTTCCGCAGGCACCATTCCCACGCCGCCGGCCGTCTGGGCCCAGCGGCTGTCCTGGCTGTTGTCCCGGTTGTCGCCGAGGAAAAAATACGCGCCGTCCGGAACGATCACGGCATCGGTGTTGTCGCTGTAGCCCATATCGATGTCGAGAACAGAATGTTCAACGCCGTTCGGCAGGGTGGCGACAAAGCGCGTCTTCTCGCAGGCGCCGCCTTCGGAACGCGGATTGTTCGTGCAGCGGGGGAATTTGCCCTGCCCGCCCTGTCTTTCGTATGTTTCGACAAAGATCCCGCCGTCGCGTTGAGGAACCGGGGCGCCGTTGATATGCAGAATTCCGCCGCGGAGCTGAATTCTGTCACCCGGCAGACCGATGATCCGCTTGATATAGTCAACACCGGACACGGGATGCTTGAAGACCGCCACATCGCCGCGTTCGGGCTCGCGGGCCAGGATGCGGCCCGGAAAAGGGCACAGCGACCAAGGGCAGGAATGTCTCGAATAGCCGTAAGCCATTTTGTTGACATACAGAAAATCCCCGATCAGCAAAGTGTCCTTCATGGATCCCGAAGGAATAAAGAACGTCTGGAAAAACAGTGTTTTGAATACGCCTGCGATGAGCAGAGCATAAACAATCGTTTTGATGTTTTCGATGATTGCACTGCGCAATTCAGGCACCGTTATGATTTGCGGACGGAAGAGCGTATGTGGACAGGCAGGGAGCCAAAGTCAAGAAGCGGTTTCCGCCGGCGGGCCGGCGGGATGGACGGGGACGGCTTCTATAACGACAAACGCCGCCGCGCACGGCCGGTCGTCAGTCATGGTCAGGTGCAGAACCGCCCGCCGCCCCGGCGGCAGCATGCGCGCGAGGCGCCGGCGCGCGCCCTGTTTCAGAATCAAGCCGGGCATGCCTCCCGGCCGATTCGTGATCTCGATATCTTTCCAGGAAACGCCCTGTTTCATGCCGGTTCCCAGCGCCTTGGCGCAGGCTTCTTTCGCCGCCCAGCGTTTTGCCAGCACGCCGGCCCGATCCTGCATCCGCGCCGCGGCCCCTTGCTCGCCGTCAGTGTAAATCCGGCCGAGAAAGCGGTTTCCGTGCCGCCGCAGCGCCGCGTGAATCCGGTCGATATTGATGACATCCGCCCCGATTCCGAGAATCATGTCCGCCGCCGGGCCGAGTTGATCCGCTTGTCGCCCCGCTCACTCACCCGGACCGGCCCTCGCCTCTGCCATCAGCCGTCTCATTTCCGCGACGGCGGCGGCGAGGCCGCGAAAGATCGCTTCGCTGACAAGAAAATGGCCGATATTGAGCTCCTCGATTTCGGGCAGAGAAGCGACCGGTTTGACGGTTTCATAGGTCAGCCCGTGTCCGGCATGGACTTCGAGTCCGATTGATGCGGCTGAAGCAGCCGCGGAGATTATGCGGTCCAGTTCGGTTTTCCCGGAATCCGCCGTTCCGCCGGCTGCGGCTTCGCAGTACGCACCGGTATGCAGTTCGACGATATCGGCACCGACATCCTTAGCGCAGCGGATCTGCTCCGGATTCGCATCGACGAACAACGAGATCCGGCAGCCGGCGGCGCGCAGCGGCTCGATGAAGCCGGCCAGGCGGCGCCGGCAGCCGACGACATCCAGTCCCGATTCCGTGGTGATCTCCTCGCGCCGTTCCGGCACGATGCACACCGCGTTCGGGCGGTGGCGCAAAGCGATTTCACGCATTTCATCGGTCGCGGCCAGTTCGAGATTGAGCGGAAGGCTGAGATCCCGCATCAGTTCGCAGATGTCGCGGTCCGAAATGTGCCGCCGGTCCTCGCGCAGGTGCGCGGTGATTCCGTCCGCGCCGGCTGACTGCGCGAGAAGCGCGGCTTTCAGAGGGCTGGGATACGGGCTGCCGCGCGCGTTACGCACCGTGGCGACATGATCAATGTTCACTCCGAGCCGCAGCGGCGGCTTGGATTGCGGCTGCATCATGTGACATTCCTTTTTCTTTCCGCCCTCCCATCCCGGCGACGGCGCAGTTCGCGGTAAGAGCTGACCGCCCTGGCGGCAAGCCAAGAAGCGAAAACCGCGGCGGCGATTCCCATCAGCGATCCTCCCGCCAGATAGGGCAAAAACACCTGTTCGAAAAGCGACGCGATGGTGCTCCAGTCCGAATCTCCGCCCCTTATGCCGGAGACTATACTGCGCCAAATCGTCTTAAAGGCGTCTTCGAGTCCTGATTTATCGACAGCGTTCTCCGTCTGCAGCAGCCAGTTGCCGAGATAGACAGCGCTGTAGGCGATGATCGGGAAGGACAACGGATTGCAAATCATCGTGGCCAGCAGACTGGCGGGCACGCTGCCCCCGGCAGCCCAGGCCAAGAACGGCGCGAGCAGGAAATGCGCCCCGAAAAAAGGCGTGAAGGCCACGAAGGTGCCGACGAACACTCCGATCGCGATACGGCGCGGATCGTCCGGAATACGCAGCAGTCTGAGCCTGTTGTAACGAATCGCCCGGATCCATCCGCCGGGCGGGATGACTGATTGCCTGATGCGCGTCAGCGCGCTGCGTGCTGGTCGCTTGAACATGCTACACGGTGTTCGCCCTTGACTTCATCCAGGTTCCGGCATCGGGCGACGCTTATGACGAACTGCTCCCCTGCGACTGCGGCCATGATGTTGGCGAGATGCTCCCGGTTGCTCACCTGCACTTCAAAGAATATGTCAAATGCCGTGTAGTTCCGCGTCAAAAAAATCATGTCTGAGATGTTGGTGTTCTGTCTGCCTATGGCTTCGCAGATTTTTCCCAGCGCACCGACGGAATTCGTCACCTTGACAGTGAAACCCGCCAAGAACGTCCCCGTCCCTCCACGCCAGGACACATCACTCCATTTCATCGACTCCGAGGATTTTCCGCACAATTCGGAGCAGTCGACCGCGTGCAGGGACGCAGCGCCTGCGGCATCCAGAAGTCCGACCACCATTTCACCGGGAAGAGGCATGCAGCAGCGCGCGATTTCAGGATTCTTGCCGCCGTCCATCACGATATCCATCGCGGTCGTGCTGTTGCGGAGTTCCACTTCACGCCATTTGTGCTCTTCCGGAAGCGCGTGCCGAAGAATCTGTCTCGCGGTGACCGGCTCTCTGCCCGGTTTTTTTTCCGACTCTTCCCGCCGCGCCGCAACCAGCTGGGCGCCTTGAGCGGCATCCGCATCCGACCGCTGGCCGAAAACGCACTCTCCCAGCCAACCGACCATCTCTTCCTGATCGGAAAACTGCAGGCCGGCTGCCGCTTTCTCCAGCAATTCCGCGGTCGGCGGATGTCCGGGACCGAACTCCGCTTCAAGCTCCTGCATTCCCAGATCACGCAATATCATCTTTTTCACATCGCCGGATTTAGCCATGTTCAGCCAAATCCGGGAGACGGTCCGGTGGTTGTGTTTCTGAATCTGCACCAGCTGGCCGTGTTTCAGTTCCGTGCCCAGATCCTTGATTTCCTTGTCGATCTTGGCCCGGCCGGAACGGGAACCGGCGCTGGAATCGTCCAGATATGCGAAATCAAGGGCGGTCGAGCCCTTCGGCAGCCTGACCGTGTGTCCCTTCTCGTTGAAGCAGATGATGCTGTCCTCAATTTGCTTTTTGAAATGCTCCTCGCATTTCTCGACGTCCTTGATGAGATCGTTTCTTATGTCTTCCTTCCATTTTTCCGAGATTTCGCGCGCCTTGGTGTCTCTCGGCAACTGCTGGCGGTAGATCCAGTGGACCGCTGATCCGTATTCGGCTTCCCGGTGCATGTCTTCAGTCCTGATCTGGATTTCCGCATTTCCCGAACCTTCAATGGCGACTGTGGTGTGGATCGATCTGTAGCCGTTCAGTTTCGGACTGCTGATATAGTCCTTGAACCGTCCGGGAACCGCCTTCCACTTCGAATGTATAACGCCGAGGGCCCGGTAGACTTCCGCATGCGCGTCTTCCGGTGAACGCTGTTTTCCACGCCTGTTTTTCGCGGAACCCGCCTTCGAACGCACGATGACCTGAAAGCCGTAGACGTCGAGCAGCCAGTCCTGATAGCCCTCCGTGATGCGGTGCTCTTCCATCTTCCGCCATACGGAATAGGGTTCCTTGACGCGCGCCCTGATCGTGACGTCGAATTCGTGTCGCGACATCAGCACCCTGAGATCCTCTTCGATTTTGCGCGCCGTCATGTATGAGACTGAACGTTCGGATTTCGGCCCTCGGACCGTGGCGTAAAGTCTGCGCATCTCCTTCCATTTTTCCGGCATCAGGACTTTGAACGCCTTGTTTTCCAGTTCCTTCCGCCAGTAGTGCATCCCGAGGCTTCTCGCCAACGGGGCGTAGACCGTCAAAGTCTCGACAGCTATTCTGTTCTGTTTGTCCGGATCGCAGGAGTGAATGGTTTTCATGTTGTGCAGACGGTCGGCGAGTTTCACCGCCATCGCCCGGCCGTCCTTGGCGGAATCGTACAAAATCCTGATGATGTCCCGGAAGTCTTTGGAAACCGGCGCGCTCGGCGGTTTGTCTTTCCCCAGCCAAAGGTCGAAACCGGGTTTCTGCGTACCCTTTGAGACATTCGTGACAGACTGCACCAGTTTCGCGATATCGCCGCCGAATTCGTTTTCAATGCATTCTTTGTCAACATCACCGCAGTCTTCGATCGTATCGTGCAGAAGCGCCGTGACGATGTAGCGGTCGCCGTATTTGTGATCGATCAGGATTTCGGCGACGGCGACCGGGTGGGAAAAATACGGATCGCCGGATTCACGCGTTTGCCCGTGATGTTTTTTCTCGGCGAACATGTAGGCTTTGCGAATGAGGTCTTCGTCGCAGTCCGGGGCGTATTCCTTGACGCGGCCGATCAGAGTTTCGGCATCAGTGTAAGGCGCGGTGTTCTTTTCCATTGTCCGCTGCGCTGCCATTCATGTCATTTTTTGATCATTTCCCGGAGGGCGCGCGCTTCTGAACGGCTTTCATGACTTGCCAATCCTATGTTCGGGCGGCCTTCCGACAAGGCGGACTTGTCCATTTCGGTGAATTCTTCTTCATCTTCTTCCACGGCCTCGTTCTGGAAACTGGCGACGGCTCTTTCCTTGAGTTCATCGGCGCTTTGCGTTTCCCCGGCGATTTCCCGCAGAGCGATTACGGGGTTCTTGTCGTTGTCAATCGCGATTTCCGGGCTGGCCTTTCCGGATGAAAGCTCCCGAGCCCGGTAAGCCGCAAGCATGACCAGATCGAAACGGTTGGAAATTTTGTCAGTGCAGTCTTCTGTCGTAACCCGAGCCATCTTCGCCACCCAATGCTGCTGGAACCGGTTGGAAATAGCTGCTCAACCGCGATTCCGCAAGCCTTCGCCGCGGCATCCGTCGTCGCTGTCCGACGAATTTTTCGGCAATCGCATACTCGGCTTCTCCGTCACGCGGGCCATCTCGTCGTCCCGGATTCCTCCCCGTCGTCCTGCCTGAGGCAGACTTGGTTTCACGCGGACGTCGACGCCGGCGGTTCGCGGACGGTTCATGAAAGGATCGCAGACGCCCCGGAGCACGCCGCGATTCGCCAGTCCGGTTCCGGTCTCTGACAACTTCCGCGCAATCAGCGCGGACGGGTTGTCGACGCCCTTTCCGCAGCGAATGCCGTCTTAGGCAAACCGACGGATGCCACGATCCGCTTCCGGCACAGAAGCCGGGAACGTATGAACCGGAGATTCGGATTGTTCACGATGCCGTTCAGCGCCAACGATGATCATGTCACCGCAGATTTGGACGTCGAATGCCGGACCGGGCCGCCGAACCATCCCGAGGGACGGGACAGGGCAGCGTATTGTCCGGCTCCATGTGAAAGAAAACGCCGTTCCGCAAGACAGTCCCGCCACGGGGCCGTCATCCGGCGTTCCAAACCTGACCGCGGGATCTGCGCCCCGTTGCGGCGTCTGCCCGTATGCCGGCGCGCATCCGAAACCGGGTCACGGTGTCCTCGAACGCGCCTTCTGATCCTCTACGACCTGATCCGCCAGCCTGCCGGTCAACTCCTGCAGATGGTCGAAGCTGTATTCGAACGTGCCGACGCCCTGGGTCAGAGAGCGCAGTTCGATGATCAGATCCTGCAGTTCCGCCTGGGGCAGTTTGGCGCTGGTTTCATCCCATTGATTCCAGCCCGCCTTGGCGTCAAAACCGAGAATCTGTCCGCGCCTTCCGCTGATCAGGCCCTGGATATTGGATGTGAACTGAGAAGGCGCTGAAATCGTGACATCATAGACAGGTTCCAGCAGGACGGGACGGGCATTCGGCATGCCGTCACGCATGGCGAGCCAGCCGGCGGTCTTGAATGCCTGCTCCGAACTGTCGACCGGGTGGTATTTCCCGTCGGTCAGGGTCACCGAGACGTCGACGACCGGAAAGCCCAGCGGGCCGGATGCCAGAAATTCCTTCACGCCGGATTCGACCGCGGGAATATACTGCCGGGGAACCTTGCCGCCGACAATCACATCCTGAAACCGGAAACCTTCGCCCCTGGGAAGCGGTTTGATGTCGATGAACACGTCTCCGAACTGACCGTGACCGCCTGACTGCTTTTTGTGCCGGGCATGCTGGCTCACCGGCTTCTTGATTGATTCCTTGTAGGAAACCCGCGGACGGCGGCTGACGACGCTGAGACCGTATTTGCTTTTCAGGCGGTCGATCGCCACTCTGAGATGGATCTCTCCCTGACCTGACAGAAGAATCTCGCGCGTGTCCTGATTATGCTCCAGTGAGAAAGACGGATCTTCTTCGGTCATCTTGCCGACCGCTCCGCTCATCTTCGCCTCGTCGCCCCGCTTTTCCGCTTCAATGGCCAGAGAGAACAGGGGCTGAGGCGTCGCCGGCCAGTCCGCCCGCGGCGGCTCTCCGCCTTCAATCAGAATATCCCCGGTCCTGACCGGTTCCATACGGCCAAGCGCGGCGACATCGCCCCGCCGCACGGCCGGGATTTTTTCCAGATCGCAACCGTTCATCCGGCTTACGCTGCTGACCCGCGCGCCGTTCAGGGAACCGCCTTCCCGGACTTCCCCGCCAAGCACGCGCGAAACCGAGAGCTTGCCTGTGCGCGGCATGTGAATGGTCTTGAAGACCGCGGCTCCGCTGCCGGACCAGCCGTCCAGACCCAGCCTGCCGCGCACCGACTCCACGCCGGGCGCCTCGTGGCGCATTGCTTTCAACAGGCGGCGGACGCCTGCGTCGTTGAGTGCCGATCCGATCATGACCGAAACGACGCTGTCAGACCGCAGAGCCGCTGTCAGGTGGGCGTAGATCTCCTCCTTCGGCGGAACGGTGTCCTCCAGCAGCTGTTCCAGCAGGCCGTCGTCGAAGTCCGCGAGCGACTCGAGCATTTCCTGCCGCGCCTGAGCTTCGCTCTCAGCCATGCCGGACGGGATTTTGATAAGTCTGGACGGGCTGCCCGGCCGGTACTCGTAGGCTCGCTCGCTGGCCAGATCAACATAGCCGGTCACTTCCTCACCCTCAAGAATGGGCACATGCCTCAACATCAGCGGACGGTCTGACGATGCCTGCAAAGCCTCCAACATTTCCGGCACGCTGGTATCGGCGAGGTTGTCGATCTTGTTGAGAAACAGGCAGTGCGGAACCGCACGGTCGTCAAGGAATTTGAGTATCGGCGCCGCCATCATGGCTTTGTCAGCCGAAGGTTCGCACACCACGACGGCAATGTCAGCCACCATCAAGGCATTGTGCGCGTCCTGCTGGAATTCGACCGAACCCGGACAGTCAAGAATTGTCCAATGGTCGCCCAGAAAGTCGAAATTCGCGACATTGACCTCCGTGCTCATCCCGCGGCTGCGGGATTCAGGAGACGCGTCTCCGACCGTGTTGCCTGACGCCACGGCGCCCTTGCGCTGAATCTTGCCGGCTGCTGAAAGGATCGCTTCAGTCAGGCTGGTTTTTCCGCTTTGGTATGGCCCGACCAAGGCCACGCATCTCGGATCAGGGGACACTGTCATTTCTCAAGCCTCCTAGACGCATATCTCCGCAGGGCAAAAGCCGCGGCAATGACTCCCGGCATCGCCGCGGAGTAAAGTTACAAGACCAACTGCCGGATGCAAGCGCTTTGGACGATTCCCGACAGGTCCGCGCTGTGGCCGGCGGCAGAATGTCCAATCGGTGTCAAGAAAAACCCGGGCTCACCGGGCCGGCTGAAGCGGGAATCGCTGAACAAGCTCCATGTCCGGGCAGCCGTCGGCGAGCGCGGACGGGAATTTCCGGCATGATCCGGGCGGCGGCAGTCTCCCGGCAATGGATCAGCCCCGGACCGCGCAAAGGCGCTCGTTTCCCTGCCTGTTTGACTGTATCGCAATTTTACGTAAGCGAGAGTATCAATGCCCGCATCGTTTGAACCCGGGGCGGACGACTGACCGCGCCCCAAGTTAATGTGGACTGGAATGCCGGAAACCTTCGCGCATCATCTAGCCGCCGCGCTGACGCGCGCGGGCTTCAGACGACTCTACTGTTTGCCCGGATATCAGAATGACGATTTTTTCGACGCCGTTTACGATCACCGGAAGCAGCTGAGACCGGTGCACACCCGGCATGAGCAGGGGGCCGCCTATATGGCTTTGGGCGCGGCGATGGCGTCCGGCAAGCCGCAGGCCTGCTGCGTTGTTCCCGGACCGGGGATCCTGAATGCCGGGGCGGCTCTGGCGACAGCTTGGAGCGTCAATGCGCCCGTCCTGATGATCGTAGGCCAGACACCCGCCGCGAACTGTGGCAAAGAACTCGGCGAGCTGCATCAAATTCCCGATCAGCTTGCCATCATCCGGCAGTTCAGCAAACTGACTCTGCGCATAGACGATCCGGCGCGGGCGGTTGAGCAAACCGCGGAGGCAATGGCGGCGCTCAGGCGCGGGCGGCCTCGGCCGGTTTCGATTGAGGTGCCGATGGACATTTGGAGCCGGCCTGTGCGCTCCGGCGGGCAAACGCCGGCTGCGGTCCGCAAGGCGCCGCCGGAGGCCGGCATCGGTTCAGCGGCAGACGAGCTTACCCGGTCGAGGCGCCCGATGATTGTCATCGGCAGCGGAGCTGTTGATCATGGCGAAGCTGTTCTGGATCTGGCCCGCAAAATCGGTGCGCCGGTAATGAGCAACAGGTCAGGCCGCGGCATCGTCGATGCGGAAGACCCGCTGGCGGTCCTCCCGCCGACGGGACGCGCCCTGTGGCCGAAGATGGATATGGTTCTCGGCCTTGGTTGCCGCCTCGGCGCGAAACTTGCGGTTTGGGGAACCGACTCCCGCCTGCGGTCGGCGCATATCGACATCGATTCCCTGGAATTGAACCGGGGAGAACCGGCCGGAATCCGGGTCAATGCCGATCTGGGCGCCGCATTGCCATTGCTCGCCGGATCTCTCGGAGCGCAGCCGGACCGCGCGGAATGGCGGATGACCGTCAGTCGGACCCGCAGCCAAGTCGAAAACCGGCTTTGCGCCGATCTGGCGCCGCAGGCGGCGTACTTGTCGGCCATCCGCTCGGTTCTTCCGGATGATGCGGTTCTGGTGATGGACGTGACCCAGCTCGGCTATGCGGCTGAGGCCATGCTGCCGGTCCGCAGGCCGAGAACATTTCTGTCGTCCGGCTACCAAGGCACGCTGGGCTGGAGCATTCCCGCGGCGATGGGTGCTGCCGATGCGCTTCCCGGCCGTCCCGTGGTGGCGGTCTGCGGCGACGGCGGGGCGATGTACAACATTCAGGAACTGGCCACCGCGCAGCTGCACGGCATTCCCTTCACGGCAATCATTTTCAATGATTCAAGTTTCGGCAATGTCCGCCGGTTTCAGACCGAGAGATTCGGCAACCGCGTGATCGCCGTCGATTTGCGCAATCCGGACTTCGTCGATCTGGCGAAAAGCTTCGGTATCCGCGCCGACGCCGCGCAGGGACCTGAAGATCTGGCCGGGTGTCTAGCCGATTCCATTTCCTCACAGCAGCCCCGCTTGATCGCCGTTGAGGTCGGCGAGTTTCCGAGCCCCTGGCCGTTTCTCATTCCGAAAAGACTCCGGGCGGACTGAGAAGCCTCTTGTAAGATTCGCAGCCTGCAGTGCCTCACGGCCGTCGGGTCCGGCGGCAGCAGCCGGATTCGGCCTCGGCGCCTGATGCGGCGCGAGCAAACGCGGAACATCGATACCGAAGCCCCCCCCCCCAACGGCATTCGGCTAGCCACAGCTTTTTCATGGATTTCTTCTGATTCCGCAAGTTGTTGAATTCATGCATTTTCTGTGAAATTCTAACCGGTTCTTAAAAATGCTTTGTAACTTTTCAAGTGTCCGGCAGACATTCCCGGAAACGGGATATTCCGCCGCCGTCGGCCAGCCATTGAAATATCTTTCGGAAGCACGGGATTCAGGAGCGGAGCTCCCTCAGGAATCGGCGGCCCGGAGGTTCAGATCCGCCGGCTCCGTCGGGGGCGTATCAAGGGCAGGCTGTTCCTGCTTGCGGGCGGTTTCGATCAGCGTCCGCAGCACCGCACAACTCTAGGGGCCCCTAGGGCTATCGCTTTTGAGATTCCCCGTTTTCCGGCAGCAGTCCGGCGGATCTGATGAGCTTCAGCGCGTAGCGGTGATGCTGTCCGGCTTTCTTGAGTCTGCCGCGCATTGACTCAGTCTGTTTGTCTTCCGTGACCCGCACTGGATTGAGAGCCGGCCGCCGCATCACGACTGGGTTTTCCGGCCCGGGTCCGGTTGCGCAGATGATCCTCATTCATCGTGACATCGGGGGGGGGCTGGCGCAGACTGTTCTCCACCGGCCAGCGCTCCCGCACGCCTTTGAGAAAACGCTCCGGATCGAGCTTCCCGCTCATGTTGAAATACCCGATTCCGGCGCTGCGCTTTCCCTTGTTTTCCCGAGTCGACGAGACGGATCCGACAGCGGCGAGACCAGGCTGTTGATAGTCTTTCAGCCAGCCGATATCATGGCAGACGGCGGCCCGCCGTGCCCCCTTCTCCTTATGCGCCTCGGAAAACTGAATGTTGTCAATGTTGCCGGGGTCCTCCATATACCGTTTCATATCCTTGCGCGGATTGCCCTGGTTGCCCTTCAAGGCGAGAATAGACCCGCCGCCGCCGGACCCTCCGCCGGCTGCGGGAAAGACGCGCGGGAACGATGCCGAGCTCGACGGAATCCAGGCTGTTGAACAGGTCGGAAAAGGCGCCGCAGTTCGGTGTGCCGTGCTGCAGATCTATGAACTCAAGCAGGAATTTCTTCTTGATTTTGCCGTATTCGACCATGTCAGCGCATGTTTCGCCTCCCGATATGACGGTCAGAAGAGCGATTATGAGCATTTCGTGAAGGTCGTGCCGCACAGCGTTGCTGCGGCGGGGATCGTTGATGCCGTTGAAAATATGAGACAAATCAGCTGTTTACCTGCCTCTGTTTGTGTTGTTGAGACCTTGATCAAACAAAATGCGCCGATTGGAAGGCAGAAACATTCAAAAGCGACACAGCCCTAAGGCGGCCCTGCTCGCTCTGGTAGCCGCCGTATGCTTTCTGATGCACTTTCAGCATCCGCAGGTCTCGCTCGGCCTGCTCACTTTCCGCCACTGTGCCTCGCCGTGAAACTCCGTCAGACCATCGAATCCGCGCAGGTTGCGAGCGACGCAGCGCCCATGGCTCACGCCGACGATATTCCAGTACGGCCTTGGAAGTCATGTACGGCCCTGGAAGTCATAAACCGCGATGCTGGTCGCGTCCGCGGTCACGTCGCCGCGGCTTTCGCCGAGCGCCGAGACGGAAAAGCTGAGAAGCTCCGTGCAGACGACATGAACCCGCGGAGCCCGGTCTCAACTGTGTGCTTGATAGCGGCCTTCGCCGCCTAAGCACGACATGCCCGGTGAAGTCGGAAAACCTCTCGGCGCCGCTGTCGGGCAGAGAGGAAACCGTTCCCGGGGACAAAGCTGCGCCAAACGGGTCTCTCAATCATCCCGGCTAGCCGCCGACACGGCATCATCTGCGCCGCCGCTGGGCAACGCACAGTCGAACGCAATGCCGGACCGTACTGCGCCGGGGCCTTCACGCTCTCAGGAAAGCGCCCCGCGTCCACCGCCCCGCAGCCAGCGCAGGCCGCCTTGTGAACCCGGTGCTCTATCGTCTCAAGCATGAGCGGCGGTATGTCGGTGACCGGCGGCCGGACATACGCCTGACCACTTACCGGTAGGCTTTTTCTCTGTTATCAAGATACCGCCGAATATAGGTTGTTCCCAACCCAACCACCGCGCCACTAAGCACCAAATTCTTTATGTCTTGCAGTTCATGATCTTCCAACCAGTACCAGTCGTTGGGGACCAATAGATGATAGCCTAAAGTAACTATAGCAGAAACGATCAGAACAAAAACTACAATCATCAATGCACACATCCCGGTTCCAAGTATTTGTCGAGCAATTTCGTCACGCTTATGCTCTCCACTCGCCCTTTCCAGTTGCTGCTGCTCGGCTTGTGCCGCGGCCCGGTCGTCGTGACTTACAGCAGGCGGTCTCCGCGGTGTCGGAACTTCCCGCCGCTCAGGCGTTGTGATCTGCATATTTCTCCACTTTGTTCAATCGGCCGACTCCGCGAGCTCAGAGAAATGCTCTTCAATAAGGTCATTGGGGATTATCGCGTTGCGCCCGTGAGTATCCCAGATTTTGCGCCACGGCGATCCTTCAGCGTGTGTCATCTGAGACAGCAGAATGCCACTAAAGTCAATGTAGACGTCATAGACCTGCTCGATGAGATCGAGTTCTAATTCGTCAAAATTATCGTCTGGACAATCAAGCAGCGATTTGACCGGATTCCTGCCGTATCGCTTGATTTCATGATACACTTCAGGGATCACCGGTCCATATTGCCATGCGTACACCGGTTGCGCGGACATAGGCTGATGATAGAGCCCCAGCATCCATCCGTGACACAGATATGTAAGTTTGATGATTTGAAGTGGATCTCGGGGACTGGCTTTCGCCATGCCACGCAAGATCAAAGTGTTAGCGACCGCTCGTGCGTCATGTGTCTTGGACATAACAGTTCTCCCTCCGGCGGAAACTGCTTTACTGCGCTCCATTCCCTAGGTTGCCGTATTCCAAGGGGCGACGCGTGACGGCCCACGCGAGCGTTTCGAGCGGCGTATCAATCCACACGTCTCCTTCCAGTCCGGCTGTGCCGTGCTGGCGTGGGGAATGCCTTGATTGATGCTGACCCCGCATGAGCGGCACTGCCTGTTGAATATCTAAGCGGCTTCCTTGAGTTGGTCAAGGCGATCTTTTCAGCGATGTTTCACCAGATCCTGCTTGATAACAGGCCGTTCCCTGCAGGTCTGACCACTTACTAAAATTAAACCGATATTCCCGAAAACAAGGAGCAGCTGCAGGATCAAGCAAACATTGTTGCCGCGACCGGTGACATCAGAGGAGCCGCCGTTTTTGAAGTCGGCGACGCTTTCTAAGGCCGAAACCGGCGCATTAACAACGAAATCCGCTTTTGCGTCCGCTTTCCTGAAAGGTGAAGCGCATGATTCCGGAAAACCGTGAAGACGGCTCCGCCGAGATTTGCTCTTTCGCTGTCTTCTGTCTGATTGACCAAGTGCCGGCTACACTTCCAATTGTTTCAATTCTATGTTCTTATGGTCCGCTGTTTCATTATGGCATGATTCTGGAAACAGGCGGCTGCGGACCAGCAAATCCGGCGGACGCCCTGCCGGAGGCAGTCTGGCGCCGCGCCCCGGACCGGAAGCGACACGAAAACCAACGGAATGCCATGGACAACCCGACTGCCGCCATGCTTGTGATCGGAGACGAGATACTGTCGGGACGCACCCGTGACGCCAATATGCATCATTTGGCCGGCCGCCTCTCAGACCATGGAATCGATCTGTGCGAAGCGCGGATCATCGCTGACTGCAGCGGCGGCATCGCCGCTGCCGTTAACGAACTGCGGGCGAAGGCAGACCATCTCTTCACATGCGGCGGAATCGGGCCGACCCATGACGACATCACCGCGGACGCCGTTGCGGCAGCCTTCGGAGTCGGAATTGACGTGCGCGAGGACGCGCGGGCTCTCATCGCCGGACGCTGCGAAGAATACGGTTTGGAACTGAACGCGGCCCGGCTTCGGATGGCGCGGATCCCTGAAGGAGCGGAACTGATCCTGAATCCGGTGTCCGCCGCGCCGGGTTTCACGATCGGAAACGTTCATGTCATGGCGGGCGTGCCGCAGATATTCTCCTCCATGCTTGACGGGCTGCTCGACCGCATCCAGGGCGGCTTTCCGTTGGCGCGGGCGACTGTCGAAATTGAATCCCAAGAAGGCGAGCTGGCTGCGAAACTCGGCGGGATCGCCAAACGTTTCCCCGAGGTGCGGATCGGCTCATATCCTTTCCGCAAACGCGGCGGATTCGGCGTCAATATCGTGGTTCGGGGAAAACGCGCCGGGGAGGTGGCCGTCGCCGAGGGCGAAATCCGTAAAACCTTCGCCGACTGCCTGGCGCAGCAGCCCAGATCCAGACCGGCGTCAAACTGACCTTCATCATGCCGACTGCCCCGCACTCAGCTGCGGCGGCCGTGACAATGTTTGAATTTCTTGCCGGATCCGCAGGGGCAGGGACTGTTGCGGCCCGGCGCGGCGCGTGTCTGCGGCTTGGAACGCGGCGGCGGCTTCGATCCGTTTGCAGCTGCCGGTTCTGCCGGCGCACCGGCTGCCGCCCTCTGGGCAATCAGCTGCTGCATCAATGCCTGCTGCTCTTCAGGCGTCAGCGGACGCAGCTTGCTGATTTGAGAGGAGACGTCGGAGCGCAGCGAGTTCAACAGCGTTTCAAACAGGCCGAACGCTTCATTCTTGAACTCATTCAGCGGGTCGCGCTGGGCATAGCCCCGGAAACCGATCACTGACCGGAGATGCTCCAGCGTGATCAGATGCTCCCGCCATTTCTTGTCAACGGTGTGCAGAAGGATCTGTTTTTCAAGAGACCGCATCGAGTCGCCGCCGAACTCGACGGCTTTCCGGGCCAGAGTTTCGTCAGATAACTTATACAGCCTCTGCCGGGCGATTTCATCGTCCACGCCGTCCTCGTCCGCCCATTGGACGATCTGCTCGTCAATGCCGAGAGCGGCCCGCGCCTGTTCTTCCAGACGTTCCATCTCCCACTGTTCGGCAAAGCTCTTCGGCGGCATGCATTCCGCGATCAGGTCGTCGATCAGTTCATGCCGCATGTCGCGCACGATGTCCGAGACATCGTCGGATTCCATGATTTCCAGGCGCTGACCGAAAACCGCCTTCCTCTGGTCGTTCACGACATCGTCGAATTTCAGCAACTGTTTGCGGATTTCAAAATTGCGCGCTTCGACTTTGCTCTGAGCTTTCTCCAGTGACTTGTTCACCCAAGGATGAACAATGGCCTCCCCCTCTTCCAGCCCGAGTTTCCGCAGCATCGTGTCAAGTTTGCCGGATCCGAAAATGCGCATGAGGTCATCTTCAAGCGACAGAAAAAACCGGGACAGGCCGGGGTCGCCTTGGCGGCCGGAACGGCCCCGCAGCTGGTTGTCGATCCGCCGGGATTCATGACGTTCGGTGGCAAGAACATAAAGGCCTCCGGCATCAAGCACGGTCTGCCTCGCATCCGCGATCTCCGTTTTGACGGCGGCGCGGATCTCCGGGACATCGCGCTCCGGGTCGGATTCCACGGCTTCGGCGACCCGCATTTCGAGATTCCCGCCGAGCTGGATGTCGGTGCCGCGCCCGGCCATGTTGGTCGCGATCGTGACTGCGCCGGGACAGCCCGCCTCGGCGATGATCTTCGCCTCCTGCTCGTGATGGCGGGCGTTAAGCACTTTGTGCGCGATGCCGGCGTCTTTGAGGAGGCCGGACAGCATTTCCGACTTGTCAATAGAGGTGGTTCCGACCAGCACAGGCTGTCGCCGCTCATTCGCCTCGCGGATTGAATCCATGATGGCGCTGTATTTTTCCGCCCCGGTCCGGAAAACCTGATCATCTTCGTCGATTCTGGCGACGGGTTCGTTGGTTGGAACCTCAACCACGCCCAGACCGTAGATTTCTGAAAATTCCTCCGCTTCCGTCGCCGCGGTCCCGGTCATGCCCGCCAGTTTGTCGTACAGCCGGAAATAATTCTGGAAAGTGATCGAGGCCAGCGTCACGTTTTCAGGCTGAATCGGAACATTTTCTTTGGCTTCAATCGCTTGGTGAAGCCCGTCGCTCAGCCGCCGGCCGGCCATCATGCGCCCGGTGAACTCGTCGATCAGGACAACCTGGCCGTCGCGGACGATATATTCCTTTTCCCGGCGGAAATTCTTGTGGGCCCGCAGAGCCTGGGTGATGTGGTGGACAATGGTCGTGGATTCCGGATCATAAAGCGTCTGGCTTTCCGGCAGGATTCCCGCCTCGCGCAGCTGCTCCTCCATGAAGTCGTTGCCCTCGTCCGTGAAGGTGACGCTGCGGGTCTTCTCGTCCAGCGAATAATGCTGATCTCCGACATGCGGGATGATGGCATCGACCCTGTTGTAAAGTTCGGACCGGTCCTGCGACGGTCCAGAGATGATCAGCGGCGTGCGGGCTTCATCGATCAGAATCGAATCGACTTCATCGACAATGGCGAAATTGTGCCCCCGCTGCGCCATGGACGCCAGATCGCTGGCCATGTTGTCGCGGAGATAATCGAAACCGAATTCGTTGTTGGTGCCGTATGTGACATCGGCTGCGTAGGCTGAGCGTTTATCGCCGCCGGCCTGCGCAGGCTCCACCACGGACACCGTGACGCCGAGCGCGGCGTAGACCGCCCGCATCCATTCCGCATCGCGGCGGGCGAGATAATCATTCACTGTCACGATATGCACGCCCTTGCCCGTGAGCGCATTAAGGTAGGCCGGCAAGGTCGCCGCCAGCGTCTTTCCTTCGCCGGTTTTCATCTCGGCGATGTCGCCCCGGTGCAGAAACAGGCCGCCGATCAGCTGGACGTCGAAAATGCGCAGCCCGAGGGCGCGTTTCCCGGCCTCCCTCGTGTTGGCGAATGCTTCGGGCAGCAGCGTTTCGAGATCTTCACCGTTGCGGGCCCGGGTTTTAAGCTCCTCGGATTTGGCGAGCATCTCCGAGTCGGAGAACTTTTCGAACCGGCTCTCCAGATCGTTCACTGATGCGATCAGAGGGCGGACTGATTTCAGCAACCGATCATTCGGAGATCCGAAAACTCTGCGGGCCAAGTTTGACATTCCGAACATGTTGGCGTCGGTTCTCCGGTCATTACAGGTCTGCGCATTCAGGGCGGGGCACGGCGGGAAAACCACGTTTCCGGCAGCCCCGCCGTCTGCTTTAGGTCCGCGGGCGCGGACAGAAAACGATTTATGGCTGAGACGCCCCTCTGTCAATGGACCGGCAGGCAGCAGCAGCGAACGACCGGTGGAAAACACCGGCCCGCAGCCAGCGGCACCACAGGGAATCGGCCGGAAACGGCTGCCGACGCAGGTCGCGCAGAAGAGGCTGGAATCGATACACCGGGTATTCCGCGGTTCCCGCCGCCAAGAATATTTTGGTCGTATCTCAAGGGCTGGAATTGCGGAGAGCGCCTCATCCGAAGTTGATTAGATGCCTCGGCAGCATGCCCGGACGGCCCGGGCTAGCGTTACCGGGTGTCCTGCACGTGCGGCATAATGTAATAGGGATCAGCTTCGGAAAAATGGCGGCGGCGTTGGTCAGGCAGGCGGGATTGCGCGGCATGCAAGGCTAAGTCGCCAGTTATCACCACGTCATCCATTCCCTGCGCAAGAAGCCGATGGCACTTATGAACATGGTCTGCCGCAACCAGTTGTTCTCGCGGCAGGCCTTCGATCTGGCGGTCGAAAGACTGCCCGAACGCCAAATATTCCGGCTCACGGTCGTGTTACTCGCCATCGCCCATGAACGTGGTTGTGAGGCATAATTGGCTGACAAACTGACCAACAATCTCAAGGATTGCAGACTGCCCGATCCGGCAACCCTGCCCGACATTGACGTGCAGATGCCCGCACTTGACACTTACGAGGCCTGGTCGGCCAAGCAAGTGCGCCATGAAGGACTTCGTTCACGATCCTGCACGGCTCGTCTGCTCCTGAACGAACTGCGCCTGCCGGCAATGAAGGCGATCTGGCAGCAACCACCGATCTCGTCTGGAAATTGCAGCAGGTACGCCTCGACCTCGTACTCACAAACACCATCGCCAGGCTCGGCAAGTTCCACTTGGTCATCCTCGACGACATCACCTGCGTCTCAAAGGACCAGGCCGAGATAAGCGTGTAGTTCGAACTCATCAGCTCACGCTATGGACGGCGATTCATGATAACCACAGCCAGCCAGCCTTTTGGCGACTGGGAAAAGGTCTTCCCGGATCCCGCCATGACGCTCGCCGCCGTCGACCGTCTCGTTCACCACGCAACCACCTTCGGATGAATGTGGAAAAGGCTTAATTTCAGACTTCCTGACCTGATCTCCTGTTCAGGGCCGGGAAAAGTCGCAAAAACTCCATGTTTTTCTGCGTTTCAGCGGCTTTTCTCACTTAACAGAGGGGCTTCCATGAATATTGAATAGATGACCCATGAAAAGGCGGATCCGATGCTGTCTCTTCCCTTGGCACCCGTCGAAACCGTCCCGATCAGCGGACTTTCTCCCGACAAGTCTATCATGCCGCCGCTTGACTGACTCAGCCGGTCCGGAACCCTCTGTCCGGGCAGCGGTCTCCGCTTCGTCTGTCAGATCGCAGGCGCTCGGAACCCAAAAAATGGGTCAGATAATCATGCGTCAGGTCAGGAAGTCTGAATTTGCGAATCCTATGCATGGCATGTCGATTGCGGCGGCGAGAAACGCACGGGGAGGGGCTTTCTCCAGCCCGGCGCGATGGAACCATCGCAGATAGTTGTCGAGATATTTGGCAGAAACACCGCGGTAACGCCGCAGGAAGCGCTTCAGGCAGCTGTGCCTGCTGTTGACCGTCTGGATGTGGAACGCATCCCGGACCCGCTCGCCGTGTGACATGTTCAGTGCCTCGTGACGGACTCCCATCGCCGCGGCGCAGGACGGGCAGGAGGTGCAGCCGTCGCTTACAAGGATGATGTCCCGGTCAACAACCAGCTCTCACCTTCCGCAGCGAGCCGGCGTTGACCGCCGGAAGAACCGCGCTGACCGTCGTCCCCGCGCGGTCGGCGACTGTCAGAACCGGAACCTGCTCCTTCGACGCGCCGCGCCTTGCGGGCCAGCTTCCTTTTCCTTTGAAACTCTTGAGAAAACAGGTTTCGTCGGCCTCGACGATGCCCGTGAGCCTTTCCGGCTTCCCGGTCTTTCACGGCCAGGAAGCGGTTGCCGCCAGCGAAACGCGGTGGTGACGTCGATCCCGCAGCGCACGGCCGACTCGCGGACCGTGTTCCCGGCGCGGAGACAGGCACCGAAGCCGGGCAGCCGATCCTTGTGGCGCAGGCCGGCCAGAGGCGTTCCGGTCGCCGCGTTGAACGTCCTTTTGCAGCCCTTGCACTGGCAGCGCCGCAGGCCGTTTGCCCTGCCCCGCGACACGGCGCCGGGCGTGCCGCAGCGTGGGCAACGGCGATCCTCGCCGACCCCCGCCTCAACCGCGGCCAGCGACGCCGACGCCTGGGACTGTCCAGAGAGCGCCGCCTCCGCCTCCGTCAGCTGCGCGGCGGTGAGTTTCTCCATTTCCGAGAGCTGTTCCTGAAATCAGTCCGTTGTCCATAGCGTTCCGACTCCTTGTTTCGAAGGTGAACATAGCACAGACGCATAGTATTTGCAAATTTAGCCGTGGAAAATTACCGGCGCCGGGAAGCGGTCAAACGACAGGGCCCGGACGACCGGCTGCATTCGCCACAAAGGCCAAACCCAAACAGCTAATTGACGCTCCGCGACAATCAAACAAAAACGAGCTTGCATGCGGCAATAGCCCGCCACAATCACAATCAGGCCCATCGCGACACCGAATTCTCATCCAGATTGCCGCACCGCACTCTGGCCATGGCTTGGGCTTACCGATGCGCGAGCCAAGCTATGGGGGACAGAAAATTCGTCGGAAAATGCATAAGCGGCGCGCAAAATCATGGTTTCGAACTAGGTTCGACACGCTTCGGCACTGGATCCTGCACGATCCCGAGCAAGCTTTTCAAGCCTGGCGACGAACCTGTCCAAAACGGGTGCTTTCAAGTGCAAAAAGAACGAGTATTTTGATGGGAGTCGCGTACAATGGCTTACTCCACGCAGCCGTTTCCTAAACACTTACGCGCAATAAGAATACCCCGCCCCGTTAACATGGTAGCGACAGACGACGAAATGATCGGCGCAAGCAACGCGGCAAGCAAGACGCCTATCAGCCCGGCAGGCGCCAGCAACACAACGTTCCGAACGGAATATTCTTGGCGAATAGAGCCACATGCCAACCATATCGTTGACGATGAAGACCGGCAGCAGCAAGCCCGCCGCCGCCAACGAATCCATCCAGATTGACAGGATTGGGACGGCAACCGCGCCGGAAGACGAAAGTCCGACCTTGATGCCCCGACAATCAATGACACCAGCAAAAGCAGCGCAACGTGGTCCATACCTGGCAGTCTGTCATTGATGTATTGATAAATGGAAAGAGTAGAGATAGGCGCGTCCGGCATATAACGGTTCTAACGCTTCCGGTTGCTGCTCCCGATCCTCCTGTGCATCAATCCTGCCATGTTCGACTACTAGGCGCCGTCGAGGGTCGCAAATCCTATCGTTTCATCCCAAAGCCCCGGCGCCGCGGCAAAGAGCGGGCCGCCATCGCAGTAGGCTCTCGGTGACATATCCATGGACACGCGGGCACCGGCCTCCTGCGCCAGAAGTCCCGCGGCGGCATAATCCCAGGGGTGCACATGTTCTTCGTAATAGGCATGGCACGCCCCTTCGGCGATGCGCGAAAGATTGTAGATGCAGCAGTTGAAGGCATAGATCGTGCACCCGCCCGCCAGAACGCCAGTCGCGAACTTGAGCGGATTCGCGGGATCAAGCGCTGGAGAGCGCCCGAAGATGACCCGCGCCTTGTCGAGGCGGTCGTTTTGCGATGCATGAATTGGTTTGCCGTCGCGCGTCGCCCCGCCGCCCTTCACCGCCTGATAGGCCAGCCCGAGTTGCGGAAAGACCAGAAAGCCAAGAAACGCCTCGCCGTTCTTGACATAGGCCAGCGACGTTCCCCAAAGCGGCAGGCCCGCCAAGAAGTTCGAGGTGCCGTCGATAGGATCGGCCACCCAGAGCGAGGCTTGCGCCGCCCCGCCAGCTTCTTCGCCCCAAAACCCGTCCTCGGGGAATGCCTCCGCCAGATCCGATTTTAGCTGCGCTTCAACGGCCCGATCGGCCTCGGTGACATAATCAAGCGGCGCCAGCTTGCTGCCGCTTTGAAGCTCGCCTCGACGTTCGAAATACTCCCCGGCCAGAATGGCGCCCCTGGCGGCGATTTCGGCGCCGCGTTCACGCCTTTCTGTCAGATCATTCATGGTCCAGTTGTCCCTTGGCAGTATTTCGGGCCAACGCCACCGTATCATTGATGCTGCGATGAAGCGCCTCCAGATCACCAGTGTTCATGATCCGGTGTTCCGCAAGTTCGATGAGAAGACCATTCTGCTGAAACCCGTCTTCCAGACTGCTGCAGGCCCGGGCGTCGTCGCGGTCGAACCGTTCGCGCTCCAACGGATCACCGGCCCGTCCGCGATTGACCACGCGTGAGAACCGTGTGTCATCCGGGGCAATCACCGCGACCAGCAGAAACCCGCGCCCCGAGGCCTTCACCTTTGCCAAGGTAGTCAAGCTCGGCCTTGTTGCGCAGGCTGTCGATCACGACATCCGTGCTGGTCGCGAAGACCGGGGCCGACAACGCCGCTCTTGCGTAATAGTCGTCCCCTTCGGTCTTCTGCGTCTCTCGTGCCAGGGCCTGCACCTCTTCCCGCGCCGGGACGCCGTATTTGGCCATGGCCGTCTCGCGCAGATGCTTTGCCAGGGCGATCGGCGCAAAGCCTTTCTCGGCGAGAATGCCGGTTGTCGTGGTCTTTCCGGCACCGGATTCTCCGACCAACGCAAGCACGATCCCAGGATTAGAATTCTGAGTGTTCACAAGGCCTCCATCTCGAACGAAAGAAAGCACTTTCAATTTGTTGCAGAAGCAATGGGCGCTGACAAGCTTGGATTGAATATGCCGTGGTTTTTCTCAAGAAAAAAGCCCGAAACTTGCGATAAGCGCGAATGGCAAGGAAACATCCTTATTGAAAGCGTTTCCTATTTCGTGCCAAGGTCATGCTGGGAACAATTTGAGCCATTGGGAGGGCACCATGAACACAAGGTTAAGAAAGCGGGACGCGCTGGTCGCCGCCGCCGCGCTCACAGCCACTTCGCTTGGACTTTCGGCACCGTCCGCTCTGGCGCAGCCGACGCAGGGCGAACTGGTCGTTGCGGTCGCGCAGGAGCCGCAGGACCTTGCCGCGCAGGGCGCTTACAAAGAGGTCAACGCCGCAGGTCTGCGCAACGTCATCGAGACGCTGATCGCACAGGACCCGGTATCGGGGGAACTCAAGGGCGTGCTGGCCACGGCTTGGGAGCGGGTCGATGATAAGACAGTCCGGTTCACAATCCGCGAGGGCGTCACTTTCCATGACGGATCGCCCATGGATGCCGAGGCCGTCGTCCGGTCAATCAACTGGGTCTGGAGCCTGGACAACGCCTTCACCATCCAGGAATTCGCCGGATCGGGCGCGATTTCGGCGAGCGTCGTGGATGCAACGACAGTCGAAGTAACCTCAAGCGAACCCGATCCGCTTCTCGAGTTTCGCATGTCGCTGAACGGGATCTCGTCCTCGAAACAACTGGACGATGACCCCTCCGGCCATTTCTCCATCCCCATCGGCACGGGCCCTTACACGTTCGTCGAATGGCAGGCCGGCCAGTACTGGTCAGCCGAATATAACCCCGATTGGTGGGGGTTGAGCGCCGATGATGCTTACGGCACGACCAAACCGGATTGGTCTTCGCTGAAGTTCGTCTTCCGGTCAGAGGATGCAGCCCGTGTCGCGATGGTGCAAAGCGGCGAGGCGCATGTGTCCATCTTTCCGTCGGGCGATGAATGCGCGCGCGCCGAAGAGGCCGACGGCTATTCCTGTGTGACCGGGCCGTCGACGACATACCTCTATGGCCGCCTCGACCATTCGCTCTATGCCGACGAGCGGCTGAAGGATCCCCGTATTCGCGAGGCTGTCTTCAAGGCGATCGACGTCGAAGGACTTGTGGATCTGGTGGGTCTGGCGTCCGTGCCGCCGGGGCAACTGGGGCCCAAAGGGACGACCGGATACAACCCCGATGTCACCGCATATGAATACAACCCCGAAAGGGCCATGACGCTTCTGGCCGAAGCCAAAGCGGACGGTGTCGATGTCGACGGGATCGAGATCGAGGTCGTCGGGCGCAACACCACGCCACGGATTTCACCCACGGTTGAGGCCATCGGCGCGATGTTGAATTCGGTCGGTATCGGGACCGAGACCAAGGTTCAGACACCGCAGGAGTTCAATCCGCGTGTGCGCATCGCAGGCTATGCGAACGAACCGGGGCGGCAGATGATGCAGGTGCATGTCAAGGGCAACCCGTCCAACGACTACGGCCTGCTGCTGTTGTCGAACTATGCTTGTCCCAGCCTTGATGACCCGACGGGCGCGTCGCGGTCATCGGTCTATTGCGATGAGGCGTTCGATGCCGAACTGGCCGAGGCGTTGAAGGCCACCGGCGAGGATCGTGCCGAGCGATTGAAAAAGCTGGTGAAATACGTCCACGACCGGCACTTGATCGTGCCGCTGGCGCAGCTTGACCGGGCCTATCTGGTGAAAGACGGCATCGAGTTCACCTTCGGCACTGATCACCGTTTCCAGGCGGTCTATGTCGACGCCGCCGGATAAGGCGACATACGCAAGAACCGGGTCGCCGCGTCAGCATGCGCGGCGACCAATCTGACCTTGGGGTTCCTCTCAAGATGCCGTACATCCTGCGGCGCATCCTCTATTCTCTCATCCTGTTGCTGCTGACGGTCAGCTTCGTCTTTTTCGCAGGACGGATGATAGGCGATCCCGCGCTGAACATGTTGGGGCCCGGGGCCGCGCCCGATGCGCTGGAAAGACTGCGGATCGCCGCCGGGCTCAACGATCCGCTCTGGAAGCAATACCTAAGCTACATCGGCGGGCTTCTAACCCTTGATTTCGGCGTCAGCTATCGTTTCGGCTTTTCCGTTCTCCCCTCGCTCGACCTGGAAGAACTGGGACAGCCGGTTTTCGACATCGTGCTGGAACGTCTGCCGGCGACCTTCCTTCTGGCCGGCGCCGCGCTGGCCATCGCCGTGCCGCTTGGCGTCGTTATGGGGGTCACCGCTGCAGCGCGGCCGCGGTCCCTGATCGACAGGGTCGTCACGGTCTTGTCGCTTGCGGGGGTGTCCATCGTTCAGTTCTGGCTTGGCCTGATGTTGATCGTCATCTTCGCTGTCCAGTTGGGGTGGCTGCCCACGGGCGGTTACGGCGAGCCGCATCACGTCATTCTCCCCGCCCTGACGCTGGCCGCACGGCCCATCGGACGCATTGCCCAGGTGACCCGAAGCGCGATGCTGGACGAATTGGCAAAACCCTATGTCGTATCGGCCCGCGCCAAGGGCGTGGAAGAGTGGCGTGTCATCTACCTGCATGCGCTGAAGAACGCGGCGATCCCGATCGTAACCATGGTCGGCGATGAAACGTCCGCCTTGTTGACCGGTGCAATTCTTGTCGAAAAAATCTTCGCCTGGCCGGGGGTCGGGTTGCTGATCATCGACTCGCTGAGCCGCAGTGACCTGCCACTGATCCAGGCGTCAATCGCTGTGGTGGCGGCCTTGGTGATCATCGTCAATCTGCTGGTTGATCTGAGCTATCGCCTGTTCAAACCCGACATCCGGCTGGACGGGGTGCGCTGAGATGGCCGACCGTGACGTCCAAAGCCAGACTTCAGACAGTGAGGAAAACCGGCGCCGGTCCATCGGGTGGCGCGACTACGGCCGGGCGATCCTGCGTGATCCGGTGACTTTGGCCGCCATAAGCTATATCCTGATACTCATCATCTTCACCGTCGGCGCAGATGTTCTGGCGCCTCACGAGCCCACCGGGCTGAACCTGCGCGACCGAATGCTGCCGCCTTTCTCTTGGAGCAATAAGGACGAGTTTTATCTTCTGGGCACCGACGAGCTAGGCCGCGATCTGTTCTCGCGGCTCATTTACGGCGCGCGCGTCTCGGTTTCGATCGGGGTTCTAGGCGCCTTTCTTTCGGCGCTGCTTGGCGTGACGGCGGGGCTTCTCGCCGGCTACCACGGCGGGCTTCTGGAAGACGTCGTGATGCGGCTGGTCGATGGCATGCTGTCGCTGCCCTCGCTGCTTGTAGCGCTGTTCGTGCTGTTCATCCTAGGCGGCGGTTTCGGCAATTTGATCCTTGTGTTCCTGGTCTTGCATTGGATGGTCTTTGCCCGGATGGCACGCGGTCTGGCGTTGAGCGCACGCAACGCCGACTACGTGCTGGCTGCACGCGCACAGGGTTGTAAAAGCGGCCGGATCATCCTGCGTCACATCCTGCCGAACGTGATCGCGCCGATCCTTGTCCTGTTCACTCTGGAGATCGCGGTGCTGATCCTCTCGGAAGCCTCGCTCAGTTTCCTCGGCTTCGGCGTACAGCCGCCAAATGCTTCTTGGGGGCTGATGATCGCAGGCGGACGCGAGCATATCCGGTCGGCCTGGTGGCTGGTCGCCTTCCCGGGGATCGCTATCTTCCTGACCGCATTAAGTCTGAACCTGATCGCAAGCTGGGCACGCGCAGTCACCGATCCGGTTCAGCGCTGGCGGTGGTTGGCGCCGAAACGCACGTCGGACGCTCTGGCATGATCGATTTGCAATATCTGCCCGGACACGATCCCGCCGCCTCGCTTCTGGCGGTCAGCGACCTGAGCGTCACATTCGAGTCCCACGAAGGCGACGTGGCCGCGGTTGACCGGGTCGCCTTCGATCTCGCCTCAGGAGAGACCTTATGCATACTGGGCGAGTCCGGCTCGGGCAAGAGCGCGACGCAGATGGCAGTCATGGGGCTTCTCACGACCCCGCCCGCCACCATCACCGGCAGAGTCAGGTTTCGCGGCACCGAACTGATCGGCGCGGGCAAGGAAGTGATGAACGCCGTGCGCGGCACCGGGATCTCAATGATATTCCAGGATGCCATTACCTCGCTCAACCCCGCGCTGCGCGTCGGCTACCAGATCGCCGAGGTGTTCTGTGCCCGCACCGGGGCCAGCCGGGCGGACGGGCGCAAACGGGCAATGGCACTGATGGAACAGGTTGCCATTCCCGCGGCGAAAGAGCGGGTGGATGACTATCCGTTCCAGTTCTCGGGCGGCATGTGCCAGCGGATCATGATCGCCGTGGCACTTGCGCTGAATCCGCAAGTGCTGATCGCGGACGAGCCCACGACCGCTTTGGACGTCACGGTGCAAAGACAGGTAATGGACCTGCTTCAGCAGCTGTCCAAAGATCTAAATCTCGCGCTGGTACTGATCACCCATGACCTCGGCGTCGCGGCGGAACAGGCCGACAAGCTGATGGTGATGTATGCCGGTCGCGCAGTAGAGACCGGCCCGACCGATGCGGTGTTCGCCCATCCGCGCCACCCCTACACGCAGGCGCTGTTGTCCTCGATGCCCGATCTCACCCGCGCTTCCGACCGCCTTGGCGTTATCGAAGGCGCGCCGCCGGTGCTGTCGCAATTGCCTCGGGGCTGCGCCTTCGCTCCCAGATGCCGATATGCAGCCGAGATCTGCCGTCAGGAACGGCCCGATCCGCTGGCAACGGGCAGCGGGCGGCAAACGGCATGCCTGCGGGCGAATGAGTTATTCGCCGGGGAGGATACAAGTGTCTGACCCCCTTCTTCGCGTCCGTAATCTGTTCAAGATCTATGGGGCATCCACCGGCCCGGGCGGACTGCGCGCCGTTGACGGCATCAGCTTCAATGTCGCAGCAGGTGAGACATTGGGGATCGTGGGCGAATCCGGCTGTGGAAAATCAACGCTCGCGAAATGCCTGGCACGTCTGGTCGAGCCAACGTCGGGAACCGTTGAATTTCACGGCGAAGACTTCCTGGCCCTGCCGCCTGAACCCTTGCGGCAAGCGCGGCGCCACATGCAATTCGTGTTTCAGGACCCCTACGCCTCGCTCAACCCGCGCATGACGGTCGAACAGATCGTCAGCGAAACCTGGGCCGTCTTTCCCGATCTGGCGCCGAGGAATCAGCGCCGCGGGCGGGCGGCGGAACTGATCGAACTGGTCGGCCTGAACGCCGCCGACCTCGAACGCTTTCCGCATCAATTCTCCGGCGGCCAGCGTCAGCGGATAGGCATCGCCCGTGCGCTGGCAAGTTCGCCCAAACTCCTGATCTGCGACGAAGCGGTCTCGGCCCTCGATGTCTCGGTCCAGGCGCAAGTGATCAACCTTTTCCAGGACATTCAGGCGCAGACCGGCGTCGCGCTTATCTTCATCGCCCATGACTTGTCGGTCGTGCGCCACATCGCTGACCGGACGGCCGTAATGTATCTCGGCCGTCTGGTTGAAACCGGCCCTTCCGAGAAGATCTTCAGCGCACCGGAGCATCCTTATTCGCAAGCTCTCGTTTCGGCCGTGCCCATGGTCGATCCCAAGGAACGCGCCCGCCGCCAGATCATTTCGATCCCGGGCGAGCCGCCAAGTCCGCTGAACCGGCAGTCCGGCTGCAGCTTCCGAAATCGTTGCTGGATGGCCAGCGGTATTTGCAGTGAAGAAGAGCCGCAGTTAGAGAATTTCGATACGACGCGCGAAGCCGCCTGCCATCACGCAGGCGCAAGGCGCGGGACCTTGGCAGAGCAGAGCAATTCATAAAGGGCAAGGCTCAATTCGCAAATCGTGCGCATCCATACTCTAATGTGCTTATCTACAAGGAGATAGAGGCCATAGATCACAAGCGGTTTTGCCAGATACTTCGGCAACTATTCTGCAATAGCATCAGTATGCTGGGCTGAAAAATGCCTCCTCCCGCACATTTTTTCTGCCGGAACCGGAAGGCCATGCATACGATTTGCAAATTGAGCCAAGGGCAAAGCATCGCGGTGGCTCACACACGTACAAGCCATGGCACAAGATGTGGCCGATGTGGCCGGCGTATCCCTGACCACCGTCTCACGCGCCTTCAATCCCGATCTGCCTGTCGCCGATCAGATCCGCGAACTGGTGCGCAATGCCGCTGAACAACTGCAATACGCGCCCAGCATGGCCGCCTGTGCGCTGGCGGGGCGCCGTTCGAACCTGATCGGCCTTCCGGTGAACAACTTCGATGACTCCGAGCATCTGGAGCTTCACCGCTTTGTCAGCGCCGAGGCGCAGAAACGCGGATTTCACGCGCTCTTGTTCAACATCGCGCAGGAGGGTCAGCGGGTCGAAGCCGTGGACGCAGCCCTTCAGCATCAGGTCGGCAGCCTGTTTGTGTCGGCCGCCCGCCTGCCGGAAACCCTCGTGCAGCGCGGGATCAAGCTGCGGAAACCCGTCGTCGTTGTCGGGCGTCGCACACGGCGCAGCGGATACAGTGCGATTGGATAATGTCGGCGGCGCACAGGCCGTGGCCGAATTCTTGTTTTAGAAAGGCGGCTGTCCCGAGGCGACCGCGGTCAAGGAGCGTACTGCGGGCTTTGTCGGACGCATCGAAGAGCGCTGCCGATTTCAGCCGATCACGCGCATGGCCGGAACGAATGAGTACGAATCTGCCGCCCAAGCGATCACCGAGCTTCTGTCGCTGCCGGTGCTTCCGGATGGGTTCTTTCGCACAAGCGATCTGATCGCGATCGCCGCTTGTGACGTCATTTTGGAAATGGCGCCAGACTTGAACCCGATGATCATCGGGTTTGGCGGCACGCTTCTCTTGCGCCTGAAGACCTATCATTTTCTAACGGTTGAAGTGCCGGCAAAAGAAATGGCTGGCACCGCTACTGTTAAGGCACATGCGCCCGGCAGCGGTCCTCGTCGTATATGAAGTTCCGGACGTAATGGGCACGGTTCGAGACGTGTTCGGCATATCCTCTGATGCCCGGCATAAACTTTCGGCTGAGATCGCCATAGCGGCTTTGAGCGGAACAATAACAAAAAGCTGTCGCGAAGGGGCATTTCAGAAACCCGGCGGCGATGGTCTGTTTCGCGCGCGCCGCGTATGAATTTGCCCTTGGCGGGATATTCGTTTAACTTGCTTTTCCGTTCAGTCCGGATGCGGGAAAATGGATTCAGCGACAGCAGCGGACAAGCCGGAGCAGCCTCTCCTCGAAGCTCGGGGCATATCCAAATATTTCGGGGCCGTGACGGCGCTCCAGGATGTGAACCTGCGCCTTTGGAAAGGCGAGGTCCTGGGCGTCGTCGGCGACAATGGAGCCGGAAAGTCCACCCTGATGAAAGTTCTGTCCGGGCTGCATCCGCCGAGCCGCGGCAAACTGTTGTTCGCCGGCGAAGATGTGCGGTTTGCCAGCCCGCGGGAAGCGCGTGACCGCGGCATTGAAATGGTCTACCAAGATCTTGCGCTTGCCGGAAACCTGAACATCGCTGAAAATATCTATCTGGGACGCGAGCCGCGCCGCAAATTGCTGGGCGGCATGCTGACGCTTTTCGACCACCGACGCAGCCTCGATATGGCGCGCGAACATCTTGCCAATCTCAAGATTCATGTGAAAAGCGTGGAGCAGAAGGTGGAGGAACTGTCCGGCGGTCAGCGGCAGGCGGTTGCGATCGCGCGCTCCATCGCGTTCGACGCGCGGGTCGTGATCATGGATGAACCGACCGCGGCCTTGGCAGTCAAAGAAGTCGGCAAGGTTCTTGACCTGATCGTCGGTTTGAAAGACCGGGGCATCTCGGTCGTGATTATCAGCCACCGGATGGATGACATTTTCTATGTCTGCGACCGTGTGATGGCACTCTATCACGGAGCCAATTTCGCAGAATCCCCGCTTGCCGACACCTCGCGCACCGAAGTGATCGGCTGGGTCATGGGCACCAAAGGACACCTGCAGGAACTCGCGCATGACCGGGTCAACTGACGAAACCGCGCCATCAAGCAACAGGATGACCCGCGCCGACTCCGTCCGCGTCAAACTGATTCCGCTTCTGGACCGCTACGGCATCCTGATTGTGATCGTGCTGATGTGCCTTGTGTTGTGGGCTCTGCAGCCGGACGTATTCTTCACTTGGCGCAACATCACCAACATTTTCAAACAGACGGCGGCCAACGGCATGCTTTCGATCGGAATGTTTCTGGTGATCCTGACAGCCGGCATCGACCTTTCCGTCGGCTCGGTTCTGGCCTTGGGCATGATGACGCTTGCGGTTGCCAATGCCTCAGGCGTCCCTTGGCCGGTTGTGCTGCTGCTGTCGCCGCTCATGGGCACGATCGCCGGATTCGTGAACGGTTTCGGGATCACTAAGCTCCGGATGCCGCATCCGTTCATCATGACGCTGGGAATGCTGTTCATGGCCCGCGGGCTGGCAAATCTGATTTCAGGCGGCGTGCCTTACTCCGGCCTTCCCGATCCGGTGCGGTTTTTGGGATCAGCGCGGATTTTCCTCGGCGAGATCGGCGGCGTGAAACTCAATCTGCCAGTTGTGTTTTTGTTCACCGTGGTTGTCTATTTTCTGTTTTGGATTCTGCTGGAACACACGGTGTTCGGGCGACGGGTTTACGCGATCGGGGGCAACCCGGAAGCGGCCAGGGTCAGCGGCATAAACGTCGACAGGATGTTGATCTATGTTTACACGATCTGCGGTTTCATGGCCGGAATCGCCGGTTTGATCATGGCGGGCAGAACCAATTCAGGCTTCCCCAATGCCGGAACCGGCATGGAGTTGGAGGCGATCGCAGCGGTCATTATCGGCGGCGCGAGTTTTTTCGGCGGGCGCGGGCAGGTGCTGGGCATATTCGGCGGGGTCCTGATCATGGGGCTGATTAAGAACGGCCTAAACCTCAATGATGTCAGTTCTTTTTGGCAGCAGATACTGATCGGCGGAATCATTGTTCTTGCCGTTTTCATCGATGTTCTCAGAAGGGATCTGGGAACCCGGCATTGACGTCGGCGGAAGCCGGCCCGGCTGATTCAAGAACCCGCCGCCGGCTTTCTCCCGGTTCGGTTCGAATCCGGCGGACGGCGATAATGTCAATGATTGTCCCTGGGCATGCCGCTGCGGGCGATGTCCCTGTAGTCCGCGGAACCTTTGAGTCCCATTCCCTCGGCGAACTGACCCGCATGTTCGCGGAACATCTGCTGCCAAGGAGTCTGGCTTTCCGGGATCCGGTATCCGCCCGTTTCGGCAAGCTCATGCCGCCGCTGTGCCAGTTCATCATCGCTGACCAGCATGTCCATGCGGCATGTGTTGAGGTCAATGCGGACCCTGTCGCCGCTGCGCAGCAGCGCCAAGCCGCCGTTCTCCGCCGCTTCCGGAGATGCGTTCAGGATTGACGGCGACCCGGATGTGCCGGACTGTCTTCCGTCGCCGACGCAGGGAAGTTCCGAGACGCCTCTTTTCAGCAGATAAGCGGGCGCCCGCATATTCACCACTTCCGCGCCGCCCGGATAGCCTTTCGGGCCGGCGCCGCGCATGACCAGGACGCAGTTTTCGTCAATGGATTCTTCAGGATTGTCGATACGGGCGTGGTAGTCCTCCGGTCCGTCGAACACCACCGCCCGGCCTTCGAAAGCGTTCGGGTCATCAGGCCGGGAAAGATATTTGGAGCGGAACTCCGCGCTGATGACGCTTGTTTTCATTATCGCGCTGTCAAACAGATTGCCTTTCAGGTTGATGAAGCCGGCGGACTCCAGCAAGGGATCGCTGACCGGGCGGATCACCTCCGGCCTTCGCGTTTTAACGGACGCGCAGTTGTCGCCGATGCTGCGGCCGTTCACCGTCAGCGCTCCGGCATGCGGAAGAAGGCCCGCCGCGATCAGCTCCGATACCACCGCCGGAACTCCGCCGGCGCGGTGATAGTCTTCGCCGAGATATTCGCCCGCCGGCTGAAGATTCACCAGAAGCGGCACATGATGGCCGAGTCTCTGCCAGTCGTCATTGTCCAATCCGATCCCGAACTGGCGGGCAACGGCATTGAGATGAATCGGCGCGTTGGTTGATCCTCCGATCGCTGAATTGACGACGATCGCGTTTTCCAGCGCCTGCCGGGTGATGATGTCCGAAGGGCGCAGGTCATCCCACACTAATTCCACGGCGCGGCGCCCCGTTTCATAACTGATCTGGCCTCGTTCGCGGTAAGGCGCGGGAATCGAAGCTGAGCCGGGGAGCTGCATGCCGAGGACTTCAGCCAGCGAATTCATGGTGGTCGCGGTGCCCATCGTGTTGCAGTAACCGACTGACGGAGCCGAAGCGGCAACCATTTCCGTGAATCCGATATCATCTATCTCGCCTGCGGCCCGCAGTTCGCGGGCCTTCCAGATAACGGTGCCTGAGCCGGCGAGCTGTCCATTGAACCAGCCGTTGAGCATGGGCCCTACCGACAGGGCGATCGCTGGAATGTTGACGGCGGCGGCGGCCATGAGGAGGGCGGGCGTGGTCTTGTCACAGCCGATATTGAGGACAACGCCGTCAATCGGATAGCCGTAAAGCGACTCGACCAGCGACAGATAAGCAAGGTTGCGGTCCAGCATCGCGGTCGGCCGTTTCCCGCTCTCCTGAATGGGATGCACCGGGATTTCGACCGCTGTGCCGCCAGCCGCATGCACACCGTCCCGGACCCGTTTGGCGAGTTCGATATGGTGCCGGTTGCAGGGCGAAAGATCGCTTCCCGTCTGCGCGATTCCGATAATCGGCTGTCCCGACTGCAGTTCTTCGCGCGTGAGTCCGTAATTCATATACCGCTCGATATAGAGCGCCGTCATTTCGGTATTGGACGGGTTCATGAACCACTGCCGCGAGCGCAGATCCTTTTTGTCGATTTTCGCCATGATTCCACCTGTTTTTTGAATTACCGGCCCCCGCTGCCGGACACTTAAGAAAATCATGCAGTCCCGCGCAAGGGTTTATTTTCCGGACTCGTTCAAATGCGCCGCATCCGGAATTCGCCTTTCATTCGCCGTTCCGTGAATGAATTCCAGAGAGAAGACACGACCCGCTTATCCGAAAGCGCCGGTCAAGACGGCTCCCGATGAGTCCCCGGTTTCAATAAATTTTCACACTCATGCGACTGAAAATCCCGTGGGACCGTATGCGGCGCAGCTGTGGAATGTTACTGACGGACATGTCGGTCTGCATGGAATTTAGTTTAAGGCAACGATATGGAACGCCGGCAAGCTTTATCTTTAACGCCGATCCAGCATGCCCTTGATCTCGTCCAGCTGAGTCTGCAGGACTTCCATTTTCTTTATCAAAGCCGTTGTTTCCGCTTCACTGGCAGCGTGAAACTCCTCCTTGAGCGCGGCGGAACCTGACGTGCTCTGCTCGGTCATGGCGTTGACGATCACGGCGATGAACAAATTAATGACCGCGAAACTGGTCACCAGGATAAAAGGGACAAATACGATCCACGCCCGGGGGAATTCTTCCATGACAGGGCGGACGATGCCCATGGACCAGCTTTCCAGCGTCATGATCTGAAACAGAGAGAACATGCTCTTGCTGACCGTCCCGAACCAGTCGGGGAACGCCTCTCCGTAAAGCGTGGTCGTCATCACGCCGAAAATGTAGTAAACAAGCGTCAGAAGCGCCAACACGCTTGATATGCCCGGGATCGCGGCTATCAGCGCCGCCACCACCCGGCGCATCGAGGGCACCAAATTGACCAGCCGAAGACCGCGCAGGATACGAAACGACCGGAGCACGGAAAGGCTGCCGTTGGCGGGCATAAGCGCAATCCCGACAATGACGAAATCGAAAATGTTCCAGCCGCTGGCAAAATAACGACGGCCGTGCGCGAACAGCTTAAGCAGTATTTCCACAGCGAAGATCGCCAGCACGGTCTGATCGAGGAGCAAGAGAAGCGGGCCGGCCCGCTCCATCAAGCTTGCCGAGGTTTCGAGACCGAGTGTGATTGCGTTGATGACGATCAAGGCAATGACTGCTCGTGAGACAAGCGGGTTTTCCATAAAGACGGCCACACGTCGACGTGACCTGTTGAGCGGTGATGTCGACTCAGGCAGAACGGCCATTTTTAGCCCGGAGCAGGCATTGACGACTTCAGGCCGCAGCTTGGCGGGTATCTGCTGTCACTAAACTCGATATGCGCATGGACTTTTTTCTGGAATTTCAGAACCCGTATATCGATTATTCCGGTCAACTTCATGTTTTGATCTTGGAGCCTGTTCCCGCAATCGGCTTGGCATGCCAAATACAGATCATCTACCGCGATTTAAGCGGACTTGTGTACTACATACGGTAATATGATTCAAACTTTCAGACACTCCCCCGAGGGAATGCCCCACTGAATATTGAAACTCGCATGAGCGGTGCCGCTTGTTGAGCGTTTATGCGACGTCCTTGAGATGGTCAAGCTGATCCTTTTTCGGCGATGCAGGACTGTCGCTTTTGACCCCCGACTAATAAACTTCGAAATGTATCGCTTCAATTGCAGACCGGGATTCAGGCGAATCCATATGCTGCAGGCGGGCAAAGCGGCGGGGGAAACCTGTTCCGCTGTCTCCGTCGCTGGGAACGGGAACGGAACCGCCGGGGCGTGATCATCCAATGGAGGGACATATCCGAGCGCTGCGTTGTCGTCGAGGAAAAGGTCCGTGCGGGAGACCGGGAAGCGGACACGATCGTCGGCCTCCGGCACAGCGGCGCGCTGGTTCCGTTTGTCGACAGGATGGCGAAATTCACTTTATCTTCAGCGGGTCAGTCGAAAGACGGCGTCCTCAGCCGGGACCGCGGTCGTGGAATGCCTGCTGCCTGTGTCCGACCCGGCGCATGTGATGATGGCCGATGACAGAAAGGAATTCGCGGGGCATGCGGAGATCTCCCGGGCTCTCGGCGCGGATGTTTATTTTGCCCGCCCGTACCACTCTCAGCAGCGGGGCTGAACGAGTTGGCAAGGGAACAACTCCCGAAACCGACGGACTTCCGGGGCCGATCCGGCTGCTGCTGAACCCGCGGCCCGTGCCCGCATGCGCCGAATTTCCGCCCTTCTCACGACAGACGGCGTTCGGAAACGCATTTGCGGGGATTCCTGACATCCGCTATGGCGTGATCCCAACAGAGAGGCTGCCGGCTGACCCTGATGATGCATTTCATGGTTCAACGGACGCATTCCTTATGGGGCATGGGCAGAGTTCTGCTCCCTGCGGGCAACTTCATCATCCGGTCTGATGCCACGGTCACCGTTCGGCTGGATTCACCCGAAGGCGGACGATTGCCGGCCTGACTCGTTACCCTATTCCTCGGGGATCAGCACAGGGCCGGCCGATGCCAAGCCGACGGTCAGCGCCTGACCGACGGGCCAAGGATGATCCACATCCTCATGCACCGCGAAAATGGACCCGAAGGACGTCGTCAGAGTATATTCCATACGGTTTCCGACGTAGGTCGCTTTCGTCACCGTTGCCGCAAAGCCCGTCGGTGCACCGACAATCAGGCGGGATGGGCGGACGGCCAGCGTCGCTTCACCACAGGACAACCCTCGGGCAGGCAGCCTATGCCGAAACTCGGCAACGGAAATCTCGGCTATATCACCGTCCACTTTCCGGATCCGGCAAGGCATTAGGTTGGCCTCGCCGATGAAATCCGCAACAAACCGGCTGTTTGGAGATGTGTAGAGATCCCGGGGTGTGCCCGTCTGTACGACCTCGGCATTCCGCATGACAACGATTTCGTCCGAAACAGCCAGAGCCTCCTCCTGATCATGGGTGACATACACAACGGTAAGACCCAGATTCTGCTGGATTTCCCGGATTTCTTCCCGTACTTGGCGGCGCAGCTTCGCATCCAGGTTGGAAAGCGGTTCATCGAAGAGAAGAATCTGCGGTTCCAGAACCAGCGCCCTTGCAACCGCAACCCGCTGCTGCTGCCCTCCCGACAACTCGCTGGGCAGTCGAGCACCGTACCCCGCGAGGCCCACAAGTTCCAGGCCCTGTATCGCGCGATTACGCGCCTCCGTTTTCCCGTATCCAGAGAAATGGAGCCCGTAAGATACGTTTTCCAACACCGTCATGTGCGGAAAAAGAGCGTAGGACTGGAAAACCATCGAGACTTCCCGGTCGGTCGCGGGCAGACGGGTCACATCCTTGCCGCCAATAAGAATTTTTCCGCTGGTCGCCATCTCCAGACCCGCGATCAATCGAAGCGTCGTTGTCTTGCCGCAACCCGAGGGACCTAGGAGCGTCACCAGCTTGCCCGCTCCGATTTCAAGGCTGATGTCCTGGACGGCCGCGACGTCTCCGCCATAGATCTTGGTGACATTCCGGAAACTCACCGGCGCTGCGCGACTGCCGATATTGGTGTCCGGCATTTCCTATCCTCCGGTTCCGAACGCGCTGCGGTGACCGATCCGTATCCGTCCGACCAACAACTGCAGGATGCCCACTGCGACAAGCATCACCAGAATAAGCGCTGTAGAGTAGGCGATCGCCAGTCCGTAGTCATTGTTCTCCACGCGCCCAATGATGTAACTGGTCGCCATGTCATATTCAGCGGAGACTAGGAAGATCACGGCGGAAATTGAGGTTATCGCGCGCACGAAGCTGTAAACCAGCGCCGCCAGGATTGCCGGGCGGAGCAAGGGAAGAATGATCTTTCGAAAGGTTTGCCATGTGTTGGCGCCAAGGGTAAGCGAAGATTCGTCCAGAGACTTGTCCAATTGGCTCAACGATGCCATCCCTGAACGTAGTCCCACGGGCATGTTCCGGAAGATAAAGCTGACAACCAGGATTATTCCCGTCCCGGTGATTTCGATGGGCGGAACATTGAACGCAAGAATGTAACTGACGCCAACCACCGTGCCGGGAATAGCGAAACTCAGCATGGTGCTGAATTCGAACATGTTCTTCGCTGTGAAGTTCTGGCGTGACAGAAGATATGCCGTAATCAGTCCGATTGCGGCGGTCAGCGGCGCTGCAGCGGTCGCGATTTGCATGGTGGTCCAGAAACTGTCCCATGCGGCGCCGGTCCAGCGGATTCCCTCTTCTTCGATACGAAATGAGAACGCTGTGACGTAGTGTTTGAACGTCAGCGTGTCGTCCACTCCCCAGAGTTGAACAAAGCTGCCGTAAACGATCATCCCGTACACAATGGCGGTAAATGCTGTCCATGACAGGGCGGCTCCCATGACCGGAACAGCCAGCCAGTTGGGCATGCGGGAATGAATGCCCGCGTCTCCCTTGCCGGAAACGGTCGTATAGGCCTTTCTCCCCAGCCAGAACCGCTGTGCATAGAACGCCGCAAGGGTGAAGCCGAGAAGCGCGATGGCCAGGACGGCCGCTCGCCCCTGATCGTACTGCGCTCCGACAATCGCGAAGAAGATTTCAGTCGAGAGGACGTCGAAATTCCCGCCAAGCACCAGGGGATTGCCAAAGTCCGCCATACTTTCCACGAATCCCAGCAGGAACGCGTTGGCCAAGCCCGGGCGCATCAACGGAAGCGATACCGTGCGGAATACCTGCCAACGGTTCGCACGCAGGGTCTGCGCCGCCTCTTCCATGGAGGGACTTACACCCTCGACAACACCGATCAGAACCAAGAAGGCGATAGGCGTGAATGCAAGAGTCTGGGCTATGATGAGACCCGGCAGACCGTAGAGCCAGCGGGTCGGCTGCCCGCCGAAAGCGCCGGCGACGAATTCCGTAACGGATCCGGACAGGCCGAACAGCAGGATCAACGCAAGACCGATCACGAAGGGCGGCGTGATAATGGGCAGGACGGTGAGTAACCTCATGGACCGCTTGAACCGAAAACCGGTTCTGGTGACGACCAGCGCACAAGCCAGCCCCAATGCAGTCGTGACCACGCCAATCACGATTGCGAGGAACAGGGAATTCCATGCAGCGCCGCATCGCCCGGAACCGCCGAGACAACCAAAGCCCCAAAGCCGGTCATCGAAAAACTTTGAAAGGAACACCAGGATCGAGTAGCTGCCTTCGTCGGTGATGAATGCAGCGGCGAACATCTTCGCGATCGGAAAGAAGATGAAGACCGCCACGGTAACGACAACCGCACCGATCGAACCGACAATAAAGACATCGCCGTTGACCGCGCCCCGCGCAGCCAAACCCTGCGTAAACAGAATCAGGAAAGCGCTTGCGACCACCAGAGCACCGTAGCCCATCCCGAACTGGCGGTCGCCAAGCGGACCGAATGCCTCTTCGAGCCAGTTGAAGTTCCAGCCCCGTATACCGATTCCAAAGCCCTGCGCCGTCAACCACAACAGTCCGGCGGTGCCGGAAAACAGAAGGACATAGGCGTAGGCGGGTTCGGACTTGCGCAACCGGAGGGCAAGGAGTGACCCTAGCAGCGGCAGGAGAAGAGGGACGAGCCAGAATTTTTCGCCTTGGCCGATCAGGAAGATCGCAGGCGCGAGATCAGGATCGGTCGGATATCCGTTCGTGATCCATCGGAATGAAAAGAAACCGTCTTCGACACCGTACCACGGCAATCCGAGGAACCCGGCCCAACCAACCAGAATCCAGTATTTCAGGGTTCGGAGGGTCGGTTCCCCGGCTCTTGTCCTATGCACACCTCTGCCGAGAAGTTGTGAACCCGGCTCCTACTGCGGCAGCACAGAGACTTCGTCATCCCACTTCTGCAGAAGGCGTTTCCGCTCAGCGCTGGAGCCGTATTTCTTGAAGTCATAGTTGATGAGCTTAATCGCGGACATGTCCGGCGCCATGCTGGAAGACTCTGCTGCGACGTTTGACATTACTTGGAACGCATTGACCTGAAGCGCGAGATTCTGCGCTTCGGCACTCAATGCCCAGTCATAGAATTCCTTCGCTTCCTCCAAGTTGCGCGCGCCGGCAATGATCGACATAGAGCCAATTTCATAACCGGTGCCCTCGCAAGGCGTGACGACCTTGATTGGAAAACCGGCGACTGCCTGCTTGACAGCGTCATGCATGAAAACGATTCCGATGGTGTTCTCACCACGTCCGGCGGCTTTGATCGGTGCGGAACCGGATTTGGTATACTGGTTCACATTGGCGTGCAGCTTCTTCATGAATTCGAAACCTTCCTCTTCCCCGAACAACTGCACCATTGTCGCCAGGGTCGTGTAAGCGGTTCCTGAGGAATTCGGGTTCGCCATCTGGACATGGCCCTTGTAGACTGGATCGAGAAGATCCTTCCAACAGGACGGCTCCGGAAGATCGTTAGCGGCAAGGAGTTCCGTGTTGTAGCCGTATCCGAGCGCACCGGAATATATTCCGATCGTCCGGTTGCCGGCACTCTCGGCCTGCGCAATGGCCCATGAGTGAAGCTGATCCCGCATTCCAGAAATATAAGGCTCGGTCAACCCTTCCTCGGCGGCCTGCAAATGCGGATCTCCCGTGCCGCCCCACCAGATGTCCCCTTTGGGGTTGGCACTCTCGGCCTTTACTTGGGCGAATGTCTCGCCGGAGCTCTTGCGAGTCATGTTAACATCGATACCCGTTGCTTCCTCGAAGCTGCGGGCCATGAGTTGACACCAGTCTTCCTGGGCGCTGCAGTAATAGGTCAGTTTACGCGCTTCAGCGGCACCGGTGGACAGGAAAGCCGTCAGCAGGAGAGCCTGCATCGGCAGCACAGCATATTTCATAAATTCCTCCAACATTGCGGTGTTTCACTGTGTGAATTGTCCGCAAACCGTAGTCAGCGGTACAGGAGGTGTCAAGAAACCATAATGCTTCGCTTTTGAATTGTTTCTTGTCCGGGACAACGCGCGCCATGCGTCGCATTATCGCCGGGTTCTCCGGGCTGTTGCCCGTTCGGTTGCGCTGACGGTCTTCGTTCATGCCATATCAAACGCTCAGCGCAGGGAATTCTCAATCCCCCGGCGTATCCGCACGATGCTCATCAGCCGTTCCGGCGTCATCGGTTCGCTCTCAGGAAATACCAGGCTCCAGCTGCTTGTTGTGTTCTCTGCAGCCGTCAAAGGCCGTCATGCCGTGCGGACGGCTCGCTTGCGCTCAACGATTTCACAGGGTTCGGTCCGCCGAATCCTGTACGGCACGGGAAAATCCGGCACAGGCAGGCGGGACTGCTGTCCACTGCCGCCTGCGGCGGCTGCAGAACGACGCCAATCTCCCGCTCAGCAAGGGCGGCCGCCCGCATCTGTGGACGGGAATTTTATGCGAATCCTGCGGGCCGGCCCGCGCAACGCCCGGATGTTGCCTGCGGCAGGAGCGTGGCAACCCGCGTCGGGCTCGCAGAGCCTCCAAGGCGCGGCTGACCGGGGAATATGTCTCTTGGCTGAAATGCCGCCGCGAAATTGAACTGTGCGGTCCTTTTGGTCGCGGCATGGCAGCTTTGGTCCATAAATTCCGAATTCCTTGACGTCGGCGTTTTCAATCCGTAGTTTTGAGCGGCTGTATGAAATGCAGCGGATGATAAAGGAGGAGATTTCATCATGAAAAAAGGAATCGCGTGGGTCGCCGCGGCAACTCTTGCCGCCGTGATGACAGCTGGCGCTTCCGCTCAGACAATTGTCGTCAGCATGAAGGGTCCGGGCGCGGGCAACCCGTTTTGGGCCGCCGTGCAGCGTGGAGCCGAGGAGAAAGGCGCGGAGATGGGCGTCAATGTTGTGGTTCTTGCCCCGCCGTCAGAGTCAGACGTGCCCGCTCAGATCGCGCAGCTGGAGGATCAGCTGGCGAAAGGCGTAAGCGGAATCGTGCTCGCGCCGACAGATCCGAATGCGCTGGCTCCGGTGGTGGATGAGGCTTTGGCTGACGGCGTTCCGGTCGTTTTCATTGACACCAAAGGCGCGAATGAGGGCGTCACCTATATCGGAACCGATAATGAGATGGGCGCTGCCTTGGCCGCGGAGCACATATGCGACAACGTGGCGGCAGGTTCGGATGTCGCTATCCTGCAGGGCATTATCACCCAGTCGACGGGCATGGCCCGCGCGGACGGGTCGAATGCCGGCCTGAGCGCCTGCGGCCTCAATATCGTTGCGGAACAGACGGCGGAATGGGACCGCGCCAAGGGCCTTGCGGTCACCGAGAACATCATCACTGCCAACCCGAATCTGAAGGCTCTGTTCGCAAGCAACGACAATATGGGTCTGGGAGCGATTGAAGCGCTGAAGAACGCGGATATGCTTGATCAAGTGTTTGTGGTCGGTTTTGACGCCAACCCGGATGCCGCCGCCAGCGTGCTCGCCGGCGAAATGGCGGCCACGGTTGCCCAGAACCCCTACAATATGGGAGCGATCGGCATCGAAAGCATCATGAATTTGATCAACGGCAGAATGCTTGAACCGGTTATAGACACCGGCACCGTCCTCGTCGACATGAGTAACGCCGCCGACTACCGGTAACCGATCAAAGCTGCCGCGGCGCACAACGGCGCGGCAGTCCCGGCCCTGCGCCGGCGGCCGGCGCTTTCACATCTGCCTTCCTCCCGATAAGCCGGGTGCCGCCATTGGCCGATAGACCGCCCGGCATGGCACCGGAACCGCATCCGCTGACATGGACGGAAACTATCCGCACGGGGCTTCGAAACATAACGACGGCTGACGCGGACGAGCAAGACACCAGCTTGATCCTCGGACAGGCCGACAGCGAAAGAAACGAAAGCTCTGACCGGTGAACTGATCAGTTAAAACCCGAAAATCTTATTGCAGGCGCTCAGCAATCCATAACTTGATCAGAGATTGCCGGGTGACACCCAAGCGGCGGGCCTGCTTGTCCAACCCATCCACAACCCAAGCGGGGAAATCAACATTCACGCGCTCGGTTCGGTTCCGGCGGCGCGCCCGGGACCAGTCCACTGCGCCGCTGACATCTTCTCCTGCGTCGAACTTCGCGTCGAATTCAGCTGCATTCATTGTATCCATAATATTCGATCTCCTTTTTTCTGGCGCGGCGCACCGAAATGATCCGCACGGCATTACCTCGTTGAGACCAGACAACCGACCAGTGCTTGCCTTTGATCTTGCCGATCGAAAGAAAGCGCGGCTCGTCCTCGGTCCTAGCCGGCACTTCAAGCATCGACGGATCGTCCCAGATAGCCTGTGCTTTGCCGAAGTCGATGCCGTGTTTCTCCAGATTCGAAGCGCTTTTGGCGGGGTCATACTCAAACCGCATGCTAGTATTATGGTATAATAATTATCCATTTTCAAGCATAGGATGCGAGTGCCCGGAAACCGCCTGTCCAGACTCGCCGCCGGCAGCTTGAGCCTTCGCCGGACGACGCTTTCACTCAGGCTTGAGCCGGAGTGAAGATCGGATGCTTGACTGCCGGGTCACTGCCCTTGGGAAAACCGCATCCGTGAGCCGGATTCGCCGTCAAAGAAATAAAGGTGATTGCTGTCCAGTTCGATTCCCGCATGGCTGTCGGCGTCAATTTCAAATTCCTTCGGCATTTTCGCGACCATCTGAGCGCCTTCCAGACGCAGGGTTGTCAGCACTTGGTCGCCAGTCAGCTCCGCGGTATAGACTTTGGCATTGAACGCTCCCTCGCCGGCGGGAACGACACGGCAGTCTTCCGGTCTGAAGCCGAGCGTGACGTTTTTGGACCGCGGCGCGCCGGGAACCGGAATGCTGACGCCCTTCGCCGTGAAAGTTCCATCAGCGATAGCGCCTGAAATGAAGTTCATTGACGGCGATCCCATGAATCCCGCCACAAACAGATTCGCAGGATCGGAATAAACCTCCTTCGGTGCGCCGAGTTGCTGCAGGACGCCGTCCTTCAGAACCGCGACGCGGTGGGCCAGCGTCATCGCTTCAATCTGATCATGTGTCACGTAGATCGTTGTGATCCCCAATTCGCCTTGCATATGTTTGAGTTCGGAGCGCATGTTGCCGCGCAGCTTCGCGTCCAGATTCGACAGCGGTTCATCCATCAGGAAAGCTGACGGGCGGCGAATGATTGCCCTTGCCAAGGCCACCCTCTGCCGCTGCCCGCCCGAAAGCTGACCGGGAAGCCTTTCCAGATAACCGTCGAGCTCAACTTGGGCCGCCGCCGCGCGCACGGCAGCGGCAGTTTCCTCTTTCGGGCGTTTAGCCATCTTCAGAGGAAAACCGATATTCTCCGCGACGGTCTTATGCGGATAAAGCGCATAAGATTGAAACACCATCGCGATGTCCCGGTATTTCGGCAATACATGGGTGACATCCGCATCGCCGATATACACTTCTCCGGAAGTGATGCTTTCCAGACCGGCGATAAGCCGGAGGGCGGTGGACTTGCCGCAGCCCGAAGGGCCGAGAAGCACCAGGAATTCTCCTGCCTCGACTTCCAGAGACAAATCCTTCAGCGCGTGAAACGCACGGTAACACTTATTCAGCGAACGGATCGAGATCGCTTTCGCCGCGCTGAAGTCAGCGGCCTTTCCGGCTGTTTGATTCATCCTTTGACTGCTCCCACCAAGATCCCCTTCGCGATGTATTTCTGCAGGACCACCGCCATCACGACGACGGGAATGATCATCACCACGATGACAGCGGACATCGTCCACCACAAAATGCCGCGCTCGCCCGCATTCATCGCCGCCACGAGGATCGGCATGGTCTGCGCTTTCGTCGTCGAGAGAAACAGGGCGAGCAGATACTCGTTCCAGCAGAGAATCATCACCAGAAGCGTGGTCGCGGCGAGTCCGGCGCGGGAAAGCGGAAGGACGATTTCATGGAACGTTCCGATCATCGTGGCTCCGTCGAGCTGGGCGCTTTCCTCCAGATCCCGGGGAATCGAGTTGAAGAAATCGTACATGAGCCAGACAACCACCGGGAGATTGACCACAGTGTAGGTCAGGATGATCGCGAGATGCGTGTCGAGCAGCCGGACAGACTGAAACATCATGTAAATCGGAACCACCACCACGATCGGGGCGAGTATCCTCTGGGAGATGATCCAGAACAGAACGTCTCCGTTATGAAGTCTCAGCTGATAGAGATTTCCGACCGCCCGGGCGAGAAACAGAAACAGAGCGACGCCAGCCGCGCCGGCCAGCCGCCAGTCCACGCCGAACACGCCGACCGCAACGCCAGCCGAGACCACCAAAAAAACGAAATACAGGATCGTGATCAGATTCGGCGCGAACTGGATCCGACTGAGCGCGTAGGCCGCCATGGAGCCGACAAGCACGGAGAGGGCGGTGGCCGACAGCGAAATGACGATCGAATTGAAGTAAGCCCGGAGCGTGTCTTTGTAGTCGATCACGAACAGCTCCGCCCAAGCGTGGAGACTGGGCCGGAAATCGACCCAAGGCAGAAAGAACGGCCCTTGGTTCACATCGGCGGCATTCTTGAACGAGGTGATGATCAACCAGTAGATCGGGAACAGGACAAAAGCGGACCAGGACAGCAGAGCGAAGTAAAGAACAATCTTCGTGGCCGGCGCCATCTGCCCGATGGCCGGCGGCTCAAAAAACCCGGGGCGCGCGGAATTCTTCCTCATGCCGTCTTCCTGACTCTGGAAAGAACGATCAGGTTGAAAAAAGACACGCAGATCACCACCGTGACGAACAACAGGATGTAGGCTATGGCGGAAGCTTGGCCGAGATCAAGCGACCGCCAGGCGTAATACGCCTGGAGCGAGACGGACTCGGTGGCGATTCCCGGTCCGCCCGAAGTCATTATGTTCGGCAGATCGACGATCTTGAATGCCTCGATCACCCGGATCAGCATAACGGTCGCGGCGACGGGCAGCACATGCGGCCACGTGATTTCCCTGAACACCTGCCAATTGCCCGCGCCGTCAAGTTCAGCCGCTTCGCTGAAATCCCGGGGAACATTCTCGAAAGCGGCGAGCATCATAATGAAAACGAATGGAATCCATTGCCAGCTGTCGGCCACCACTATGAAAATCCGCGCCGCCCAAGGGTCGGTCGCCCATGCGAATTCTCCAAGGCCGACCCAATGCCAGACCTCGGAAAACGGTCCCTTCGTCGTGTCGGCCATCATCCTGAAGATATAACCCACTCCGATCGGCGTGATCATCATCGGCACGAAAAATATGACGCGGAACGCCTTGGAACCGCGGATCCGCAGCGAGCAGGCGTAGGCCAGCGCCGTGCCGATCAGAAACTGAACGCCGCAGCCGACGAACACGTAGAACAGCGTCGAGCCGAGGGTGCCGAACGGGTTGCCGGACAGGAGCGTCGCGGCGAACAGCCAGCAAAGCCCCAGCGCCATTGCGAATGTGATCAGCCGTCCGGCAAAACCCACGAAAGTGAAATGATCCCGGACGTAGAGCGCCATCCACCAGATCAATCCCGCAGTCGCCAGCAGCCCGAACAGCCAGCCCGCGGCGGAAATCTCGGTGAAGGTGCCCAGCAGATGAAACTGCTCGGATCCGAAAAACTGCTTTTCGAAGTTTTTCCATCCCACGAAGCGGACGGAGTATCCGCCGCCGGACAGTCTGATGCGCGCGAACGCGATGATAAGGGATGCGACAAGAGGAAAGATCGAGAAGATCAGAATGAGTATGACGGCGGGTGTCAGAAACAGGCGCCCCATATGCCTGTCGAGCCATTCGTTCATGCAGGCTCCCCTTGAGACTCCGGCGCGGGAATTTCCGTGCGGATCAGGAGCGGGCGGGCTGAAGCCCGCCCGCTCCCGCGACGCTTGGTCAGTTCGTGATCCCGAGCGAAAGCGCGTAGATCGCCGCCTGTTCCTCGCGGCCGAAATCATCGGTGATTTCTTCCCAGCCCTCTTCAATGTTGGCGAGGGCCTGATCCACCGTGATCTCGTCGGCCAGATAACGGGCCAGTTCGCGGTCAAGCACTACGCCCGTATACTGCTGAGCACCGGGAATGCGGAAATCCGAGGCCATGTTCGGATGATTCAGGCTTTCCTTGATGGCGCCGAGATAGTTCTCGGCGGCAGCTTGGCTGAAGCCCGCCGCAACCCAAGCGGCGGTGTCGTTCAACTGCGAGTTCCGGTACGGATTGTAGCCTGTCCAGCCCATGGTGACGTCAACATTAGACTGCGCCGCCTGATTCATATAGCTCAGGAAGTCGTATGCGGCCTGTTTGACCTTGTCATCAGACGATTTGCTGATAGCTGCCGTCCACCCGCCGAAGGCGGCGAAAGGCGCGAAGTTGATGCCGTCTACGGCGTAGGGGCACATAGCCGAGTCGCAAGGAACGAGCTCGCCAGTCGCCGGGTCAAGAACCTCGGTTGAGCCGGGCATGATGACCGCGCCGACCTTGTCCCTGATTTTGCTGCCTTCTTCGATTGACAGAGGCCCGATGTCACCCCAGTCGATCATCAATCCGCAGCGGCCGGACGTCACCAGGCCGCGGGTGTCTCCGATATCCTGGTTCAGTTCATCTGGCGGACCGTACTGGCCGGTCGCCTTGTACAACTCGAAAGACTTGGCCCAGGCCGCGTTGTTGATCTTCGGCTTCATGGTCTCAGGATCGAAATAGATGCCTTCGCTGGTCCCCTTCGACTGGACCCGGCTCGCCGCCATTGACTGCACCGCGAAGTAAGACTGAGCATTTCGCTTTTTGAAGATGCATGAGCCGTAATCGGCCTCGCCGTCGCCGTTCATGTCCTGACCGTGGATCTTGGCCGCGACATCCAGATATTCTTCCCAGGTTCTCGGCGGCTCGAGGCCGGCCGCTTCCAGAACGTCCGTCCTGTAATAAAGCATCTGAAAATCGCCGTCGAGCGTGATGAAATATGTCGATCCAGCGACTTTCTGGTTGAAGTCCCGGAAATACGGCGCAATGTCATCAAGATCGATCTTCATGTCTTCAGCGATATACGGATCGAGATTCTCAACCAGATCAGCGCTGACGAGCTCAACGCCCCAGCCTGATGCGAACACGCCGACATCAATCGACCCGGTTCCCGTGGCCCAGTCGGTCAGTATTTTCTGGAACAGTTCGGCGAACGGAACTTCGGCCACGCGGATTTCCGCGCCGGTCATTGCCCTGAATTCTTCTCCTCTGTCAACGATCCGCCCTGCGATCACAGGACCCGGGCGCGTCAAGACGTTAACAACGATCCCGTCATAGTGACCGTCAGAAACACCGGCAGCCGGCGCCAGCGCCAGTGCGCCCGTGAGGGCCAGCACCGGTGCTTTCAATGAAACTCGTAACATCAATATCTCCTTCAAGTTATGGCATTCCGCAAGGAATCGCGTTGCGCCCCCGACGGCTCCCTGGCCTGAAGCGTTCAGACGGACCGTGGCCAGCCAGAGAGCGCAATGCGCACAGCGGCGCGATGCTAGCCTGACTGATTAATGAAGTCAACCGGCATGCCGACAGCGCCTAAGCGTGTCAGAGGATATTGGCTTCAATGCTGTCGGCGATGCATGCCGATAATGCCTTGGTCGAATCTCGCCGGGATTTGGTTGACGAACCAAAGGCGCGCTATTCGCCGCAATCGGCACGAAAACGCTGTTGAGTTTGTCAAGAGACTGACAGGTCAAAATCCAGCAGGCCGCTTTCGACGTAATCGCGACATCCATATCCTCCGGGCGGCAGGTGATGGGCGGGTTGAGACGGAACCGACTGGTTTGGGAGAAGATAGCGAGCCATCGCCCAAGGATCGCCAATCGACGGGCGCATCTCCAATATCCGCTTCCGTGATAAACCGCCAAACTCAATGGAATCTCACCGTCCTGCCAAGACAGCGCCGCACGCACCTGGATTTCACTAGTAGTCTGACACAGTGATAATGATGGTAATCGTGGTTTGGCGGACGTCCTGATTTCCGGTGTTGACGTTCCGTTGAAATCATGGCAGCAGCCTCAGTCTGAACGAAGACAAATGCTGTCGGCCGGGTATTTCAGCCGGATTCTGAGCAGGAATCCAGCGGCTGAGGCCTGTTTCGCGCCGACGGCGATTCAAGAGGCGGGAAGCTATGACGGACTGACAGGAGCAAATCGGACGTAAAATACAGCATGTGCGGCTCGAAGATCATGAACGGGCTGAATCAGAGGAGATCGTTTCATCCGGCCGCGGTTCGGCCGAGCGGCGGCGGGCGCATATTCTTCTTCTCACGGATGAGAACCGGAAGAGCGGCGCGCGCGCCGATGCCGACGCCGCCGATTCCGTCGGTGTCGGCACGGCGACTGTCGAGCGGCTCCGCCGGCGTTTCGTCGAGGAGGGTACAGCGGCTCTGGAGCGCAGGCCGCATTCGAACCGCGTTCCTCCGAAGCTTGACGGCGAGGGCGAGGCGAAGCTGACGATGATCGCCTGTTCGGAACCTCCCGAAGGGCGTTCCTCACAGCCGCCGGCCCTGCTCAGCGAGCGGCTGGTCGCGTTGAATGTCGTCGATGGCATTTCCCGGGAAACGGTCAGGAGGACATTAAAAAAACGATTTGAAACCGCATCTTACGCGGCGCTGGCGCATTCCGGCGGCGAACAGCGGCGACTTCGCATGCTCGATGGAGGACGTGCTTGACGTCTATCAGCGGAAGTTCGACGAGGATGAAGTTCCAGCCTGCACAGCCGAGGCTCTGAGAAAGCGGACGAAGGAGGTCCGCACGGCTTTGCCGACCGCTCCCGGCCGGCCGGCGCGCTTCGACTGTGAATACGAGCGCAACGGGACGGCGAATCTGTTCATGGTTCATGCGCCGCTTTCAGGCTGGCGGCACGTCAAGATCACCGACCGCCGGACGAAGAAAGATTTCGCCGAGCTCCTCAGGGACATCGCCGACGTTCACTTCCCCGGCAAAAAAATCGTGCTGGGCATGGACAACCTTAACACGCACAAGCCAGTGAGTCTTTACTGCGCTTTGCCGCCGGACGAGGCCGGCAGGCTTCGCAAGCGTTTCGAGGTTCATCACACGCCGAAACACGGCAGCTGGCTGAACATCGCCGAGAGCGGAATCAGCGTGCTGAGCCGTCAGTGCCTGTCCCGACGCATCCCTGACCGGGAAACGCTCCGCCGCGAGGTTTCGGCATGGCAGAAAGCGCGCAACGCTGACCCGGCCCCGGTCAAGCAGCGTTTCACCGCCCAAGACGCGCGCATCAAACTACATTCTCTTTAGCTGTCAATTTAACAATGTCAGACTACTAGGGCCTGTGGACAGTCATTTTGCCGCGATCAGGCCGGCGACTGGATAAATCGCCGCCGCGAAGCTGGTATCGGTCTTGTCATACCGCGTCGCGATCGCGCGGAACTCCTTGATTTTCGCAAAGAAATTCTTGATCTGATGCCGCTGGCCATACATATCGCGGTCGTAATCCCGAATCTGCCGCGGGTTCTTTTTCGGGGGAATCACCGCCACCGCCTCGGCGCCGCGCTCCTCAAGCTCCTTCAGCAGCCAGCCGGCGTCGAACGCCCGGTCGGCTGTCAAAGCCCCGAAGGACAGACCCGCTGTAACCCGCCGCGTCCCGACGAGATCATGCTTCTGACCGGGAAGAATCACGAACTTCACCAAATAACCGAGCGCGTCCGTGACCGCGACGATTTTGCTCGTCAGACCGCCCCGGGAACGCCCGATCCCCTGTCGGCAGGGCCCCCTTTTTTCGCCCCCGAAGCCTTCTGATGCGCCTGCAAGATAGAGCCGTCAATGAATATGTACTCGAAGTCGAACGCCTCGGATAACGCATTGAAAACACGTTTAAAAACACCCGAAAGCGGCGGGCGGCGGAACCGCCTGCACACACTGTGCTGCTTGCCGAACCGCGGCGGAAGGTCGCGCTGAGGAGCGCCCGTCCGGATCCGCCATAGCACCGCCTCAACGAAAAGCCGGTTGTCCGCCGCGGCAGCGCCGGGGTCGGTCACTTTGCCGGGAAGCAGCGGTTCGATCCGCTGCTGCATTTCATTAGTCAGCATGGTTCTGTCAGGGTTCATTCATCTCTCTGCCCGTCTTGCCTGCGGCGCCGCTCCGGTGCTCATTAAGATAATTCCAGCAGCGAATCGCCCGAAGCGCAACCGTGTTTGTCCACGGGCCTTAGGGAGGCGCGGGGGAATGTGCTGATGGTCTTCATGGCATTGCTTCCTTTTCTTCAGCAAATCCCCGAGTTGATGCTCTCGGGAGGCAACACCGCCTGTATCAAAGTTCAACACCAAGTGGGGCATCCCCGCGGAGCTTCGTCCCAGATGAAATCGACCTTGTCCTTGAGTGCCTTCAGTTCCTCGTTGTTGACATTTTTTGGCTGTTGCCGGCAATTTCAATCAAGGCGCACAAGCTGATCAACCGTTGATCCGCTGAATCCTCTTCTCCGCTTGGTCATGCAGCTCATGAAGAAAGGCGCGTTGCGTGACTCCAGGATTGCCAGTGCGTTCAGTGTACTCAAGGAGCTTCTTGAAACAACTCTCAATCGTCGTGTCCTTCAAGAAGTCTTTGTCGCCACCATCATCGTCGCGTTGACTCCGTGCAATGCGGCGAGCGGCACGGAGATAAAAATGAGCGAGATCCAATGCCTCTTCCACGTCGGTGAGAGGCTCCAGTCTGATTTGATTCTGCAGGCGACCGCGAAGCGCCGGCAAGGCGGCCGAGTAGCGCAACAGCGCATCGGGGGTGATGCCGATCATTAAAAACAGGCGCTCGGGCAGCGCGTCGACAACGGACCGCAATGCCGAGAGGTAGCGGACAACTGCGGTTGGCCTGAGAACCCCGTCCTGCTTCTCCAATTCGTCCAGCAAAAGAAATATGCCTTCCAATACCCCTGCCGCGCCGCTCACTTTGATCATGTCTCTTAGAACTGCGGTCTTGGACTCAACCGTGTCGAGGCGGAATTGCACCCCGAGAGTTTGGCGATGCACCTTGAGCAACCTTAGGCCTAGCAGCCATTCCATCATCAAGTCGAGGCTCTGTTTGTCCTCGGACTTGGCAAGCCAGTGCAAGGCTCTTCGCATATCATAGCCGCGCGCTTGGGCGATGGGCCCGTTATTCGCCTTGAGGCTGTCTCGCAATCTCTCGAGGTGCTCTGTTCCCAGCTCCTCGAACAGACGACGGGTCGTACCGTCGAACGCCGGCTCCGGATCCGCCAAGTAGCGGACCATATAATGGCCGTTGAGTTCCCTCATGGCGTCACGAAGTTCTGTCTCAATGTGGTTTAGGAAGTTTGTCTTTCCGACCCCTTGTGTGCCTTCGACGACCACAACTTGCGACCTGTAATCGCGCAGGAACGTCATTATTCTAGTTTCTACTTCGGCATCGGCATCAATCTGACGGTGTGTATTGGCAGACGTCTGATTCGATGCGGGAAACGGGTTGGCGAGAACGCCGAAATTGTCATACAGGCGATTCACAGTGTCTCCTCCGGATGCGTGCTGCCTGACGCGTTCTCGCAGGGTCATGACGTGGTGTCCTTGATACGCAGACTTACGCTTGCTTTTCCAGGGATCAGGTAGTCCCCCCGATATAAGTATATTCGCTCGACGATCGGCCGTCCGCCGTTGATGCGCAGCGCGTCAACGGTGCGGTTCTCGAAACGAAGTTGTGGCGTGGATCCCTCGGTCGAACGTCGGAGCAAGCCTGTTTCGCTGGCTTCGTCAAGCAACCGCCGCGCGACTTCGGGGTGGATTCCTTCGTCGCGGATCAGCGACTCCAGCCATTCGCCGGCGGCAACCAGCCCATGACCTTCACGGTCAAGCGAGGAGAAACAACGCGAAGCAATCTTTGAGAACGCTTCTATGTCGGGAGTATTCGGTGTCGCATAAATCTCGCCGGATACAGCTGCGCAGAGCAGGGTGATTTCGCCCAGACTACGGTATGTCCTCAGCCCGCGCCCTAGGTTGTGTCCTCAAATATTTGACATGCTGAGCTGGTTGCGGCACAGTGCCGCGCGACCAGCGGTGAGAATGCTCAAAGGAGATTTGAAATGATCGGCAGCCGGCATGATATGACGGACGAGCAATGGCAGCGGATGGAGCGTGTGATGCCGAAAGGTCTGCCCGGGCCGCCGCGCAAGGACGACCGTAAGGTAACAGCCAGTATATTTTTCGTGCTGCGCACCGGCATGCCATGGCGGGATTTGCCGGAGCGTTACGGGCCTTACACGACCTGTTACAACCGTTTTACCCGCTGGAGCGAATCGGGCCGCTGGCAGAAGATTCTTGAAGATCTTCAACGGTTTGAAGAAGCGGAAGAAGAAGCCGCGGACGAAAAGGACGACGGCGATCCGGCGCCGCGGAGCCGGATGATCGACTCGTCGTCGATCCGCGCTCACCACTGTGCCGCCGGGTCGCGCAAGGACGGCGAGCCGCAGGAGATCGGGCGTTCCCGGGGCGGACAGCCTGCGAAGATTCATGCCATGGTCGACGGCAAGGGCGGGCTGCGCCGCATGCGCCTGTCGCCCGGGCAGGCCGCCGACTGCGCCGAGGCGGCGCCCCTTCTTGACGGCCTTGAAGCCGGCTGCGTCCTGATCGCCGACAAGGCTTACGACACCGAGGCCGTTCTCAAGCAAACGGCGGAAGCCGGCTGCCGGGCCGTCATTCCGTCGAAGTCGAACCGCAGGCAGCAGCGGCCGCTGGATAAAGCTGTCTATGCGAAGCGCAATGTCATTGAGCGTTTCTTCGGAAGAATCAAAGAGTTCCGGCGGGTCGCGACCCGCTTTGACAAGCGAGCCCGCAACTTCGCCGCCGCTGTCATCCTGACCGTCATCCGCTGCCTGCTGCGGAATGACGCAAAGGGGATAATTGAGTCCACTACCTAGTTCGGCGGTATCCATGGCCGTTCCAGTGGTCAGACTCTTCAAGAGTTTCGCGAAGGCAGCGAACGACGGGACTTTAAGAAGCACTTCGCGCACTTCCTCAATACGCTCGTTCCGTAGGGCTGCGGAAAGATAACGAAGCCGTTCGCCCGCTTTCCAAACGTCATCAGTGAGGTCGACCAGCCCGCCCGACCTCAGAAATCGGCGGTACTCTTCCCCCTTGGCTTGAATGACTCTCTCCACTTCGTCGTTGAGCATCTCCTGACGGTCGTCCAGTGCGCAGATCAGTTGGAACATGCGCTCAACATTGAATCTGAGGCGGCCCGCGCTTCGCCGGTCGGAGGGAGTGTCGCTTTTCGCTGCCCGTTGGCGTTGGGATGTTCGCGGTCCTTGGACACACCAGAGAAGATCCTGATCGGCATGGTAGGGAGCCCAAGGCAAGTGCTCGCCCAACGCGCAGACCTTGAAGAATTTTTCATTGTCCGCTGTGAGGCGAGCCGAACCGAAAGCCGTGGCCAACTCCCAAAGCAAAGCATTCAATGGTACGTGCCGGATAGTTCCGGAGAAAGGATGGAACGTCCGGCCAGTAAGCCGCCGGTCGAACACGTCAGACGCACGCGTCGCAGTGAAGTACAACGGGCGGATACCCTCGGCTAGTGCCATGCGCGCCAGTCCTTGGTCGCCCGTCAGGAGCTGAACCGCATGCGCCGGTCCCGACTGGGCCTGGTGGTGTCGGGCGGCTTCCAGAATCAAACGGTCGGCGTAGGATCTTATCGGTGAGCTGATGTCCAACTCCCTCAGATCACGGTCTGAATCCTTCTCGAATGCGGAGCGGAGCGGGTCCCCGAGCAAGTAAGTCCGCTCGACCTCGGTGTCGGTGTGAAGCTCAAGTCTGAGCAGGGCGCGTTGGCCACCTTGGCTAGTCAGATGCTCTGTCAGTTCCCTGACGGATCCCTTCTTCTTGGATGCCCTGCGAATTCGCAGGAAACGATCAGCTAGATTGGCGATCTCCATTTGCGCGATCGCAGGAATCTTAACGCGAGCGACAGGATGCAGGAATCGGGCGGCGAAATCAAGCGCACCCTGAAGCACGCTTGATGTGTCCGCAACGACAGTGGTTGATCGGCGAAAGGGCATTTGCTCGATAGCAACGGAGTCGAATCGAGGATGGATGAGACCCACACGGACGGCAATCGACGCAACCTCGTCCAGTGCCCTGCGGACCCGGCGGCTGTCGTCTCCCTTGTCACCGAGAAGCTCAGAAGCCTTTTTAACCGACTCATCAAGACTTGGTAGCTGCCACTCGAATGCTCCTCGTTGTATTAGCTTGGGCAATGTCGAGTCCTCAGACTCTAAGGTGATAAGCGAGATGGAGCCAAGCGGAAGACACTTGCCATCGAAGGCGCGTTCTTCGCTAACGGAGAGTGCGCACCGGCTCCCAGCCGTGAACATTTTTGCGACTTCAGGCTCAGCTTGTGACGGCGACAGCAGGGCAGGGGCGCTCATCGCACAGATACTGAGATCCCGGGCCGATTCCCGAAGCATGACAGGAGCCAGCTCAGATGCATCGTCAGTGCGAGCAAGGGGTTGATGTTGATCCGGCTTATCCCGTTATCATCTGAATCTTCATCGGATCCGCTGTCGCTCGGTGCGTAGGCCGCAGCACCGGATTCTATCGCAGCTTCTGCTGCAATGACAAAGTCTTTGAGAACCTCCATGCGCCTATCGTCCGGTGGCTTTGAAATATCTAGTTTTCTCACTAGGGCCTGTTGACAAATGGGGTTGCGCTTCCGGCGATTCGCTGCTGGAATCATCATAACGAGCGCCGGAGCGGTGCCGCAGGCAAGAGGAGCAGAGAGACAAATGAACGCCGACAGAACCATGTTGACTAATAAAATGCAGCAGCGGATCGAACCGCTTCTTCCCGGCAAAGCGACCGACCCCGGCGTCACCGCGGCGGACAACCGGCTTTTCGTTGAGGCGGTGCTTCAGCGCATCAGGACGGGTGCTCCCTGGCGCGACCTTCCGCCGCGGTTCGGCAAGCAGCACAGCGTGTGCAAGCGGTTCCGCCGCCAGCCGCTTTCGGGTGTTTTTGAACGTGTTTTCAATGCGTTATCGGAGGCGTTCGACTTCGAATACATATTCATTGACGGTTCTATCGTGCAGGCGCATCAGAAGGCTTCGGGGGCGAAAAAAGGGGGCCCTGCCGACAGGGGATCGGGCGTTCCCGGGGCGGTTTGACCAGTAAAATCGTCGCGGTCATGGACGCGCTCGGTTACTTGGTGAAGTTCGTGATTCTTCCCGGTCAGAAGCATGATCTCGTCGGGACGCCGCAGGTTATTGAGGGCCTGTCCTTCGGGGCTTTGATAGCCGACCGGGCGTTCGACGCCGACTGGCTGCTCAAGGAGCTTGAGGAGCGCGGCGCCGAGGCGGTGATTCCCCCGAGAAAGAATCGGCGGGAGATTCGGGATTACGACCGCCATATGTACCGCTGGCGGCATCAGGTTGAGAATTTCTTTTCGAAAATCAAAGAGTTCCGTGCGATCGCGACGCGGTATGACAAGACCGATGCAAGTTTCGCGGCGGCGATCTATCTGGTCGCCGGCCTGATCGCGGCAAAGTGATTGTCTACAGGCCCTAGTTGACGATGCAGGTTCAGTCGGACGGCAGTGTCAGAAATCCCGGCGAAGACATCCTCGCGCGGTCGCCAAGAGTAAATTTCCTCCTGCAAGTCAGACTTCGAATCCAAGAATCGCCCGCCTTCTTCACTAGCCTCGATTCCCAACGGCCATAATTGATGTGAATCCCGGGCTTCCGCATGCGGCGTTCACAGGAAGCTGATCCGCAGCCTATGGTTCCCGAGCCATGGGACGGCGATGTCAGTTTCGTCGTATGAGGCGTTGAGGAGGAACGGATTGTTCGCCCGCCGTCCGATCCGGACGTCGATGCTGTCTTTTCCGATCGTGATGTCCGCCGGCGCTTTGACGAAGTTGCGGAACAGCGTGCGCGACTTCGCGTTCCTCTTGCCGTTTCCGACGCGGACGGCCAGCAGCCGGTACAGGCCGCCGGCCATGAGGGTGAGCTGAAGATCGAGATCGATCTTCATCGGGACCGCGGCGGACAGCGCGTCCATGTGGAAGAAGTCGATCGCGTCAGCGATGGCGTTCTCGATCACCATCCGCCGGGCGTAACGGTCGACGAGCTGGCTCGCGGAGGTCTTCATCTGCTCAGTGAGCAGCAGGGTCGGCCGTTCGTGACCCAGTCCGCGCACTGCCAACTGGCGGATGTCGCCCGGATAGCCGGAGATCCGGACGCGCCGGTCGAGAACCCCGGGCGTGCGGTAGATCCGCCCGACATCAGTAAGGCGCACCTGCTTCCAGTCGCTTTCCGGGGCGTCAGCGACAGCGTCGAGAAGCGATCCAGTCCGCCTGCGGAGGGTCAGGAAGTCAATGCCTCTCTCGTTGATCCGCCAGAGATTCGCATGCGTCGTCAGCCGGGAATCGAACACTGGTTCCCTAGGCAGGCCGCCATTGCGCTCGTCCCAGAACCCGATGAACCGGAGGATCTCATCGTTCTGGTCCGCCTTGCGGACCCGGGCGTTCGCGTAGACGAGCAGGCGGGCGTCGGCGTCGCGGGCGAGGAAGGCGAGGACGCCCTTCTGCCTGCGGCTCCGCTTGGAGACGTAATGCCGTTCGACGGGCGCCTCCGGATCCTTCCCGTGCCAGGGGATGGTATGGAAATCGAGGTCGAAGGAGCCGTCCCCGCCGAGGTCCGTCTCCAAGCCTTTCAGCGCCCGGTGCCGGCGGTCCATGAGGCCGGCGCACAGCTTCGGGTCGACGCGCCCGGAATACTCGGTCAGGCTTGACCGTTCAGGCATAATGTTCAGCCCGGCGAACAGAGCTGTGCCGGGATCGAGGATGTCGGCCATGATGTGCGGCGGCCGTCCGACTCACTGGAGCTTCAGAGCCAGCAGGGCCCGGAAAGCATGGCCCGCGGGGATCATCCCGCTGCCCGGCATGCCGCTGTCAGCGACGATCCGGTCGAGATCAAGCCGGACAAGGTCGGGAACGAACAGGAACAGCCCGCCGAACCCGGTGCGCAGGCGCCGCGGCGAAAGGTCGAGCTCCCGGGCGTCGGCGACCGGGGCGGAGATCGGCCGGAGGGCGGCTTCGCGCTCGCCGGGCGACCGGCGCGGCAGCTTGCCGACGCCGTTCCTGCGGAGCGCGCGTTGCACGGTCGTCGTTCCGGCGGGCATCCCTTCCTCCCCGAGCTTCCGGCTGATCTCGCTGACCGAGAGGCCGGCGGTCCTGCGAAGCTCAAGGATGCGCCGGTCCCGCCGCAGCCTGAGAGGCTCGCCGGGGTTCGGCTTCGGACCCGGCCTGCGCTCGGCGAAGAAGGAAGACAGATCCGGGTTCCCGCGCAGCTTCGCGCACAGGTTGCGGAAGGATCCGAGGCTGTATCCGAAGCGCCTCGCGGCCTCCGCGGCCTCTGCGCCGTCGAGGAAGTAAGCCCGGAGAGCCTCGTACTGGAGACAGTTCCGGGACTGCGGCTTGCGGAAGAGTTCGGCCAATTCAGTCATAGTAACTCATGTAGTTTGAATACTATTTCCACTATATCACATTATTGATTCTGCCGCAAGCCGGAATTGCGCGGAACCGCGCCGCGCATTGATACAGGACACATGAAAGAAAGCTTGGAATCGACTCAGAAGGCGGGCACTGAACCCGGAAGCGTCGCCTGTCCTGATTCTGATGCCGTGCCGCGGCCCTTTATGAGAGCGTGATAGTCAGTGCTGAAAACCTTAAATACGATGATTACATGCCGGCGGCGGCAAGACCGACATCCGTCCGATCAGGGCGGGGAGCACGGCAAACGCCGCCCGCCGAACGATAACGGATCGATCCGGCGGTTCGCGGTCGCCGCTGGATTCACATCAATTATGGCCGTTGGGAATCGAGGCTAGGCAGGGTAAGAATACGCGGAGGCACGAAATCCTTCCAGATAGAAATTATCAGCCTTGGGCTCGAATCATTTTGCACGTTTGTCTCTAACTCAATGTTTCAGCGAGATCCCACGGCGCACATACGCCCGCCAGCCGAGCCACCGTCGATATTTGGTTACAGCGCGGCAAATTCTAGCCCCTGATATAGCGTGCGTCAAGCACCCCGGGGATATTGTCAGAACCATTTTATTGTCGGGCCTGGAGCGCTGATGCGACAGGGAACGGGCATGCTTGAGGCGTCCCGGGTTCTCTGTGCGCCGGTTTCAGCAGCCGCTGTCAGCGCATCATGGCTATCTGAACACGCTTTTCGGAGCATTGGGCGCGTCTGCCCCGTCGCGCCGTCCGGCGGCGCGTTCCCGGCGCATCGCGCGGGTCAGGAGCGGCGGTTCATCCGCCGGGCGGGATAAGGATCGCGTCGAGCGCGTCCCGGGCGCGGGCGGCGTAATGCCGGTCAGCCTCAGGCATACAGCTGAAGCGTCCGCCGCAGCGCACGATGGCAATGGCGGCGTTCGTCAGGCAGGAGAGGTTGCGCGGCAGATGGCGCGCACAGGCCCTGCAGCGGTCCTCGTCGCAGGTGAAGCCGCGCGCGCAGTGAACCCGGTTTTCTATGACCCAGCAGTCGCGCACGAGCCTCAGAAGATCCTCGGGTCCGGCGCGTTCGGGACCGAGAGAGGTAAGGCACCGGGCCGCCTCGACGCTGCGCTCTCCGGTCTTCAGGATATCGCGTTTACGCTTGATGCGGACAGCCGGGCGGCGGCCGTGGAGAGCGGCGCAGCCGTATTGTTCGGGGCCCGGAAACGGCTGACCGCAGCTGCAGACAACGTTTTTGAGATATGCGCGGCGTCCCGGCACAGTCGGATACGGTCAATCCTTCACAGGCAGCCTATCCGGCCGTTAAGCCTCTTTGCGCGGAGGATGTTTCGGGGCATCTCACAACGCGTTCTTCAGTGCCGAAGTCATAATGCGGTGGGATGCGGCCGTTTCCTGAGGCGTGGCGCAATAGAACGGCTGGGTCATTCCCTCCCTTCCGTGGACAAGTTCGTCGAGGAATGCCGCCCACATCTGCAGAAGACCGTCAGAAAAACCGAATTCAAATATGCCGGCGGTTATCGATTCGTAGGCGCTGGAATAGCCCAGGTCGCGGTGTTTCCAGTCTTGCGGCCCGCCGTTTTCATAGTCCAGAACACGCAGTGTCTTGGGCGTTTTGGTCGAGTAAGCGACGGAACGTCTTGTTCCGTCCACTTCGATTTCCCAGCTGTTCATTTCTCCGGGAGCGATGCGCTTGGTTTCCAGTGTTATCGGAAAGGGCCGGCCATGGCCTTCGACCATTCCGTGAATGGAAGCATTGTCCCACGTCTCGCACGGAGCCGTGCCGCCCTTTCCGTCGGGGCGTTCGGTGACGATATTGCTCAGCTGCGCGACGATTTTCGAAGGTTCCCATCCGAACCGCAGAGGTATGTGCATGACGTGCAGCCCCAGATCGCCCATGCAGCCGTACGCTCCGTTGAACGCCCGCACCCGCTTCCAGTTGACGGGCTTGCCCGGGTCCAGATCACTGGAATGCAGGAACCGGGCGCGCACGGAAATGATCTGTCCCGGAGACCCCTCCGCCAGAGCTCTGACCACCGCCTGCGCTCCGGGGTAGAAGGGGAATTCGGATGACGACCGGACCAGCAGGTCGGGCCGCTCCCCGGCAGCGTCCAGTATCCGGTCGTTTGCCGGCTTGTCGATGCCGAACGGCTTCTCGCCCAGCAGATGCTTACCCGATTTGATGATATCGACATACAGATCCGCGTGCAGGTGGTGGGGCACGGCGCAGTATATCCCGTCAATGTCATCGCGCCCGAGAAGGGAGACATAGTCGTCGGTCGCGTAGGCGCAGCCCGGCACGTTGTCGATGAACCATTTGCGCGCGACGGCGTCCACGTCGCATACCGCGGCAATTTCCGGACGGGCGAACGGCGCGTCAATGTGCATCCACCGCGCTGTCGCCGACGCGATCTCCTTGCCCATGAACCCGCCGCCGATGATCCCGAAGCGAATGGTTTTCATGCCAGCATTCCCAGAGCCGTCTCGGGATCCAGCCCTTGATGAACGACAGCCATCAAAGCCTTGGTGATCGCAGCGGGATTTGCGTGCTGGATGACGTTTCTTCCATAAACGATGCCGCTTGCGCCCTGCGCCATGATTTCGGCGGTGCGCCGAAGGATTTCCCGGTCGGTCACCCGGCCGCCCCCGCGCACAAGAACCGGTATGCCCGAAGCGGCTTCCACGACCTTGTGGTATTCCATCGCGTCATCGGTCGGGTCGGCTTTCACCACATCCGCGCCCAGTTCCACGGCTTGGCGCACCAATGCCCGGATCAGCGACAGGTCGCCGTTGACCGTGTAGCCCCCGGCCTCAGCATTGTCCATCATCACAAGGGGTTCGACCATGAGGGGCATGCCGGCTGAATCGGCGGCGGGTTTGATCCGGCAGATATTTCTGACGCAGTCGCGGTGCACTTCCGGCCGGCCGGGCAACAGCAGAAGGTTGACGCACAGACAGGCGGCGTCGAGGGCAACGGCCTGCCCCACGGGATCGTCGATCATGACGCTGAAGAGATGCCGCGGCAAATCTCCGGCATAGACATTGGCGACGTCTGTCCGCAGCACCAGAGACGGTTTCCGCCTGCCGGGAACGTCCTGCAGCAGCCGCGCCATCCCCGGCGACAGCTGAATCGCGTCCGGCCCCGCCGCGGCGATGCCGGAGACGGCGGCGCGCATATCCTCTATACCGGACAGAAATCCCGGCTCGTTGAAAAAGCCGTGGTCAATGGCCACATCGAAACACTTGCCGTCGGAGGCAAGAAAGCGGTTGAGGCGGGGTTTGGTCATGGTTGTCCCTCAGATGTTTCGTGAATTGCAACAGGCACTGATTTCGTTACGCCATGCGGCGTAGCTGGATGACAAGTCACGCTGCCCCCGAAGCATAGCGTCAACTTCCGCGCCGCGGGCGCCCGCCCCGCGCCATAGCCGGGCCAGCGAATCTTCGGTGAAGCCGCAGGCCTCCGCCGCGCAGCGCGCGGCAACCCGCCAGCGTTCGGCGCGGCAGCCTGCCGCCTCGATCAGCCGGACGGTGCCGATCAGCCGGTCATTCCAGCCCAGTTTCCGTTCAGGGTTCCGTCCGACGCGGCGGCAGTCGTCGCGAAGCCACGGACTGGCCATCCGTGCGAAAAGTCCGTCGGCGTGCCGTTCCCATCCATTCTCCGTGAACAGCGGATTCCTGTTCCCGAACCGTTTCCGGAGAACCGCGCCGGTCTCGTGCAGAAACGCTTCCGTCACCAAGTCGCGAACCGGCATGCAGGCCATGACATCGGAAATACGCCCGCAGCCCAGAAGCTGTCCGGCATAGGCAAGCGCCGAATGCGCCGCATTGTGTCCGTTGAGTTTGGAAATCTCGAATGGCCGCAGATCATCGCATTCGGTCAGGCGGGGCAGCCGGCGTTGGAACCCCAAGCTCGCGTCCGGTTTGGATATGTAGATGTCATCGTATTCTTCAACCAGCCAGGATTCGTCCATTCCCGACGCACCCGGAACCAGGCCGAGCAGCGCGGCTTCGTCCGCGTCCCTGATTGTCCGGGACATCTTGCCGATCACAGTGTCGAGTGTTTGGAACATCTGGTCGCTGCCGCCTGAGCCGATCACCGCGTTCTTCAGCGCTTCTGCGGCCGCAGGCTCGTTCTGGCACGCGTAGAACAGGCACTTCGGGCCCAAGCCGGCATCTTTGCGTCTGGTGGCTTCAGCGAGCAGCGGCGCCAGACCAGCATAATCCTCAACCGACGGCACCGCCACGGCGATCTCTGCGGCGGCGGTCAGAACATCGCAGCAGCCCGGGTCGGCGAGAGCGACTGCGCCGACATCCGTGAGTTCGAGTGTCGAAAGACCGTCGCTGTGCGCGACGTTGACGCACAGCCGGGAAGACGAAGCTGCGCGCTTCGCCTGCTCGCGTCGCCTGACAAGCACGGTGCGCCGCATGCCCGCTTCCTGCGCTCTCGGGAGAAACAGCCCTGCTTGGATCGCGCCCATGCCGATGCCTGCGAACGCGCTCACGCGAGATGCCCCGCTTCGTCTTCAGAGGTCCAGGCGTCGACTTCGAAAGAGGAGTCAACCGGGCGGTGCGGATACAGAACCGCTTTGCCGTCAAGCCGCTGCCGCCGGACGTCTTCAATCAGCTCCAGAGCCTGTGACATGCTTCCGATCTTTGCGATATGCGGCGCGGCATTTATGCCGCCGTCCGCCATCCAGCGGAGCGTCCGTCCGATATCCCATGCCGTGCCGCCGGAAGAACCGCTTATGCAGGTCTCGTTATAGTGAACGGAATTGGCATCGATCACGACCTTCTCCGCGCCTTTCGTCAATCCGGCGAAAATACTTGCCGAACCTCCTTTGGCCAGCAGCGGCAGCGAAGCCTCGATCACCGGCGCCGCGCCGACCGCAATGATCAGGTCGTCAACGCCCTTCCCGCCCGAAACCAGAGCGGCTACCTCGGCAATGCGTTCCGGAGCCGCGGTATGGAGCGCGGCGCCGGACTTCCGCGCCCGGTCTGCGAACAAAGCCTCAGTCTTGGCCCGGCGGCTTTCCAAGGGGTCGGAGCAAATCACCGTGCCTGCGCCTCCGATCAGGGCGACCTCCACATTCATCCGACCCATGGCCCCAAGACCCACGACAGCGGTCACGCCGCCCTTCCGCAGACCGACTGACGCCCTCCTTCGGGCCGTCAGTTTGTCCTGAACCAGATGCATGTGGTGTTGCTGGCCCGAAACGCAGCATGAAATCGGTTCTGCGATTGCGGCATGGGCGTAGGGTATGTCGTTTGAAGGCACGGGCACGAGGCAGTGCGCGAGAAGAACCTCTTCGGGAATCAGCATATACTGGGCAAGAAGTCCGGGAAGAGTGTAACCGCAGGCGACTTTCGTGATTCCCGCTCCCCCGGCGGCATATCGATCAAGGTTGTTGACAGGCGCGCAGTCGACAGCAGGCTGAACAACATAGCGGCTTCCGATGCGGTAGGCGTCCTGCAGGTCTCGGCCGGCACAGACCACTGTGACCGCGCCTTCATCACCCAGAACGGCAGGAAACATCTCCAGATTCCGTCCGTAAAAGAAGGGATGGCCGCTTCCTTGGTCGATGGTCTTTATCAGAGAAGCGCAAATCCCCGCCGCATCCACCTTCGCCAGAAGCTGACCCGGGCCGGGAACAGGAACAGGAACAGTTTCCACTGCGACTGAGCGTTTCCCTGCGCCCCGCAGCACAACCGCGCTCATCGTTTCAGGAACAAACATTACGTCACATCAAAACCTGACCTGATTCCGCGCACTGTCGCGGTCATGCGCTGATTCGGCGGGAAACGGCCCGAACGGCATTTTGACCTGCCGCACGGCTTTCACCGCTTGTTTCATCAACGTCTGCGCGGCGGCTTCGTCACTCCTGTCGGCCGTTTCGGGTTCCGGCGGCGTACAAGCCTGCCGGATGACATGGCTCAATACACGGCTTCAAGTCTAGGCATGTAAATCCATAAGCGTGCCGGCGTCAAGCCGGCCCGGCGGCGGCTTTCCTGGAAGTTCCCGTTTTGCTCCGACGCCGGGGCCGAGAAGACCGCGCCGGTCGAGTGATTCAGCGCACCTCGCCGTTCACCCGCGGAGACCTGCCGCCGCGCCGCTTTGAAACCGTTCGCCGTCTGACGGCTTTCGGCGCGCGTCCGGCTTTATTTCTGCCGCGAAAACCACCACCCCAGCGCCCACGCAGGGAAGCTTAATATGACTGCGCATACCGCGACTCCGGCGGCGCCTAGCAGCCCGGCGGAGAGCGCTCCCGCGATCGTCGCCGATCCGAGGACGGCTCCCAGGCACCACGCCGCGCGATCAAGACCCAGGCGCCGCAGCCGCCGGCACCCGAGCGCAAGCGGCAGGCCGCACGGAGCAACCGGCGCAAGCGTTGCAGCTTGGAGCATGAATGCGGCGATTCCGTCGCCTGATTCCATTGCCGGATCAGCGGGCATTCCAAAACGCGCCAGCGCGCTCGCTGCAATCCCAACCGGAAGCCAGAGCAGTGCCAGTGTCCAGAATCGCCATCGTCCTGCCATGTTCCGCACCGTTGTTCCGCCTGGTCCCGGGACCGCAACGTTATAAGGGGCCGCAGCCGACAAGAACCAAATTATTCGCAGCGGCGAATGTCGTGAAGGTCGGCCGCGCCGGCTCAATTCGCTGAGCGGCACGCGCTGTCCCGGAAAAGGATAAAGACCTCAATGCGCGGCAAACTGAAACGAAACACGTCAAAAACGACAAACCTGCCGCGCTCGACATTGGACAGGATTTCGGCAATCCAGCATTCGATATCGGTTTTCATAACACGACGGCCTTGCGGTTATCGCAGCGCCGGAAACAGCCATGGACGAAAAAGACCTTGCGGAGCGGGCCGGAGACGGTCTTATGCCGTCCGGCGGATCTTTCCAGTGAATCCGGCAGCGGCAGCCGAATTTCCGGCTTGATGTCGCGCACTCTTGACAGCGCATATATTCCGGTTTCGCTCTTCGCTGGAAGAAACAGGCAGTTCCGCATGGCCGACAGAATGTTTTCAAATGACGGACACAGTTTTTCCGACTTGCCGGCCATCTGATTCGGGGGCGGTTCGCCGCGCTTGCAGACGCGCTCCCGCGCAAGGCCCGGCAAAATCTCCGGGATCCCCGTTCCGGATGCGCTTCGCGGAACCGCGCCACGGCTTGATTCTGCGCGCGCGGGGCATCCGGGCGATTGCCGTGCCCGAACCGGTCCGCATCCGCGCTCGGATGCGTTTTGCCGAAGCGGTGGAAATACCGCGCCAGCTGATGGTTCAAGAAATGCGGGGCCGGACACGCCGCCCCCTCGCGGGTTGGGACTCTCCGCCCGGCTGCACGATCCTGCCGTCAGCCCCGAACAGGTGCATCGCGTCCTGCAAAGCGGCCTTCAGCCGCTAAACGTCATCGCTGTCAAAGCGTCATGATCGAATCTGCGCGCTCTTCCCTGCCTTTGTCCGCGTGACAGCGGCAGACTTGGAATGTCCCGATGTGTGTTGAAATTTTGTACAGGCGGTGTTGTCCCTCCCCTTGCGCCGCGGCGCAAGGGATGTCGGTTCCCGTTTCTCGCCGGCTGCGCCGGGCCAACCACAGAAAAAACAACACAATCACCGACTCCACATCCTTCCGGTTCAGCTGAAATGATCCCGCGGTCAGAAAACAGCCCGCATCAGGATCTGGATGAATCGGCGCCGATCCGTGCGTCCGCTGCAGGAACATCGGCGTCATCAACGGCAGATTCAGTTCGTCATCAGCCGTTACCGCCGTCCAGAAACCTGACCAGCCGCTCTGTAAGAGCGCCGCTGTCGCGCAGTTCGCACTCCCACAGAACCAGCGCTGACCAGCCGGCGGCCGACAGTTTTTCAATTTGCCTGCGGTCGCGTTCGACGTTGGTCAGGATTTTGGCAGTCCAGTATTCGGTGTTGGTTTTCGGAACACGCTGGCCGGCCTTGCAGGAATGGCCGTGCCAGAAACAGCCATGAACGAAAATGACCTTGCGCCGCGGGCCGAACACGATGTCAGGGCGTCCGGGCAGGTCTTTCCGGTGCAGCCGGTAGCGGTAACCGAGCCGGTGCAGAAGCCTGCGCACCTGCATTTCCGGTTTGGTGTCGCGTCCCTTGACAGCGCGCATGTTCCTGCTGCGCTCTTCGCTGGGAGGGACGGGCGGTTTCGCCTTGCCGGCGGATGGTTTTTCAGTCAATGGACACGGTTCTTCCGACTCTCGCCGCTCGGGCATGATCGCCTGCGTTTCCCCGTTGCGCGGCGCGCGACAGTCCGTAAATCCGTCTTCCCGGTCGGCAGGGATGAAATTCGCGCGCAGCGGAAGAAAAAATCGCATCCGGCGGGCCTTGATGTTCTCAGCCGACCATAGCGCTCCGGTCCGGCAGACAGCAACGTCATGCCTGTACGCGCGTCTGCTTGCCCGGATCCGGCCGCCGGCGGGCTCCCCGGTCGCGCTGCGCCGGCATCAAGCCTGTTGTTTCAGCGCCGGAAACTATACTTGGCTGGGGCAACCATTGATATTGCGGAGAATCACATGGGTCGGCCGGAAACAGAATACAGCGGATCCGAACTCTGCGCCGAACCGGCGCGCGAAGTCGTGCGCATGCTCAAATCCGGCGAAGTCACTCCGGAAGAGATTCTGCAGGCGGCCCTGGAGCGGGTCAGTCAGGTTAACAAGGAAGTGAATGCGACGGTCATTCAATGCCCGGAGCGCGCGGAAGATTCCATTGCGCGGCTGCGGGAACGGGCAGAGGCGGAATCCGGGCATCCGGGCTGGCTGGCCGGCCTGACTGTCGGAATCAAGGATCTGATTGACGTCGCGGGACTGCCCAATACCTGCGGCAGCCCGGCTTTGGCGGACTACGTTCCGGAAAAGAGCGATGCGCTGATTGACCGTCTGGAAAAACGCGGCGCCGTCATCGGCGGCAAAACGAACACGCCGGAATTCGGCGCCGGCGCGAATACATTCAATGCCGTGTTCGGCGCGACCAGAAATCCGTGGAACACAGACTGCAACGCCGGCGGCTCGTCAGGGGGATCGGCCGCTGCTCTCGCAACGGGTCAGTTTTGGCTGTGCCATGGTTCCGACCTGGCCGGGTCGCTGAGAACGCCCGCGAGTTTCTGCTCTGTGGTCGGATTCCGGCCCAGTCCGGGCCGGGCAGGAGGAGGCCCCGCCGATACGGCGTTTTCTGCCGAGGCCGTTGACGGGCCCATGGCGCGGGATGTCCGCGATGCCGCCCTGTTTCTGGACTCGATGTGCGGCTACGATGCCCGCCATCCGATAAGCCTTCCTGAACCCCGGGCGCCGTTTCAGGAAGAGGTGGAAGCTGATCCCGGCCCCGTCCGGATCGCGTTCACGGAGGATCTCGGCGGCTTCGCGCCGGTGGAAAAAGAAATCCGCGACGCGCTGAGGAACGCGATGGAACGGGCTGAAGGCGGCGTTCTGACCGTCGAGGATGCCTGCCCCTCGCTGCATGGACTGAATGAAACCTACCTCACATTGAGAGGCATTCATTACGGCGCCGTGACCGACTATCTGCCAGACGAGGCAAAACGGCATTTCAAGAAAACACTGCGCGAAAACGCCGAGTTCGGACGCAATCTCAAAGCCTCTGACATTTTTGAAGCGATGCGGAACAAGACCCGGATTTATCAGACGATGCGGGAATTCCTGGAAGAGTTCGATGTGCTCGCGATGCCCAATACCGGGATTGCCCCGGGACCTGTGGAGGTTGAATATCCGCCGGCGGTCGACGGAGTTGAAATGGGCGACTATATTGAATGGCTGCGGTTTTCATATTTGGCGACGACCGCCGGTCTGCCGTCCCTTTCGTTGCCCGCCGGCTTCACGCCCGGCGGCATGCCGGTCGGCATCCAGCTCATCGGGCCGCCGAGAGGCGAGGCGAGGCTGCTGCAGATCGCGCTCGCCGTAGAAGAAAGGCTGGGCCTGCCGTGCGGACCGATCGACCCGCTTAAAGGCTGAGTCCATGCTGCCCGGCGGCCCGGAGTCAGCGCGGTTTCCTAGTCTGGCCCGGGGCGGCAGACAGAAGATCCCGCGTATATTGCTCCCGTGGATCGGCGTAAACAGCCGAAGTCGGTCCCTGTTCGACCAGCTTTCCGTGCTGCATGACCATGATCCGGTCGCAAATCTGCGCCGCCACCCGCAGGTCGTGTGTGATGAAGAGCATGGCCAGGCGGAATTTCCGGCGCACGTCGTCCAGCAGATCCAGAACCTGCGCCTGAACGGACACATCAAGCGCTGACACGGCTTCATCGGCGATCAGGATGCCGGGCTCCATCGCCAAAGCGCGGGCGATGCAGATCCGTTGCCTTTGCCCGCCGGAGAATTGATGCGGAAACCTTTCCAGAGAGTCTGATGACAAGCCGACGATTTCCATGAGGCTGCGGGCCCGGTTCCATGCCTCTTCCGCATTGACGCCGAAATTCATCGGCCCCTCGACGATTGAACTGCCCACGGTGCGGCGCGGGTTCAATGACCGGTAGGGATCCTGAAAGACGATCTGAATCTGGCGGCGGAACGGGCGCATCTTCCGCTGGCGCATGGCGGCGATATCGACTCCATTGATCAGAATTTTTCCCGATGTCGGATCAACCAAACGCATGATGCAGCGCGCCACCGTCGATTTTCCGGAACCGCTTTCGCCGACGATTCCCAAAGTTTCGCCGCGTTTCAGCGTCAGTGAAATTTTCCGCGCCGCATTGACCACGCGCCCGCCCCCCAGCCAGCCGCTGGATCCGTACACTTTGTTCAGCCCCTCTGTCACAAGCGCCGCTTCTCCCTGTGACTCTTCGCGCGGCGGCGGCGTCATGGAAGGAACCGCGTCAATCAGCAGGCGGGTATAGGGGTGGGCGGGGGATTCAAGCACATCCTTGACCCTGCCCTGTTCCACGATGAGTCCGTTCTGCATGACAACGACCCGGTCGGCGATTTCCGCCACAACGCCGAAATCATGGGTTATGAACAGAACCCCCATGCCGCGCGACAGCTGAATGTCCTTGATCAGGGACAGAATTCTCGCCTGCGTGGTCACATCAAGCGCCGTGGTCGGCTCATCCGCGATCAACAGCCCGGGTTCCAGAATCAAGGCCATGGCGATCATGATGCGCTGCCGCTGGCCGCCCGACAGCTGGTGCGGGTACGAACCGTACAATGATTCAGGATCCGGGAGCTGCACATCGCGCAGCGCCTGCAGAACTTTCCCGCGCCGCTTCGCAGGGGCGGCGCCGGTATGGATTTCCAGCATTTCAGAAATCTGGTCGCCGACCCTCATCACGGGATTGAGCGCCGTCATCGGCTCCTGAAAAATCATCGACACGCGCTCGCCCCGCAGCCGCCGCAGCCGCTGTTCGCTCATTGCCAGCAAATTGTCGCCTTCAAGCCGTATTGATCCCGCGACGGGATTGAGAGCCCTGCGGTCGAGAAGCCCCATGACGGAAAAGGCCGTGACGGATTTTCCGGAACCGCTTTCTCCGACGACGCAGACGATCTCGCCGTTTTTCACGGTGAGCGATACGTTCTCGATTGCGAATTTCCGGTCACCGCCCGCCGGAAGGCTGACGGTGAGGCCGGAAATGTTCAGAACGGCGGTCACCGCATTGTTCTTGCGATACGGGGATCAAGCGTGTCGCGCAGTCCGTCGCCGACGAAATTCACGGCAAGAACGGACAGCGCCAGCGCCAGGCCCGGAAAAAAGATGATCCAAGGGGTGATCTGAAAATAGGTTCTGCCCTCGGACATGATATTGCCCCATGACGGAATCTCGGGCGGAATGCCTGCGCCCAGGAATCCGAGGATGGCTTCAAGGAGCATGGCTGAGCCGCAGATATAAGTCGCCTGGACGATCAGCGGCGCCACGGTGTTCGGCAGGATGTGACGGCGCATGATCTGCAGGGTCGGAGTTCCGGATGCGATGGCCGCTTCAACATACGGTTCCTCGCGCACGGTCAGCACGACCGACCGGACAAGGCGCACCACTCTCGGGATTTCCGGGATGACAATGGCGACGATGACTGTCGAAAGCGTCGCGCCGGACAGCGAGATCATGGCGATGGCCAGAAGAATCGCCGGAATGGACATCAGGCCGTCCATGATCCGCATGATGACAGAATCGAGGGCGCGGACATAGCCTGCGACAAGTCCGAGGGCGAGGCCGGCGGCGACCGACAGCAACGCCACCGCGATCCCGACCGTCAGCGAAACGCGGGCGCCGTTGAGCACCCGGCTGAAAACATCCCTTCCCAGCATATCGGTGCCGAAAAAGCCGTCCCCGCCCGGAGGCCGCAGCCGGTTCAGCGGATTGATACTCACCGGATCCAAGGTGAAAACCGGGCCGACGGCGGCAAGAACAATGATCCCGGCCAACGCGGTTCCGCCGAAAAGAACTCCGCGGTGGCTGATGAAAAGCCGCAGAAGCGCAGGTTCCTGACGAGTTGTCACGGAGACGGATTCATCGCTCAATATCTGATCCTCGGATCAAGAAACGTGTAGCACAGATCAATGATCAGGTTGATGAAAATATAGATGAAGCTGAAGAAAAGCATCAGGCCTTGGATGATCGGATAGTCCCGCGCCAGAACCGCGTCCAGCACCAGCCGGCCCAGACCCGGAATGTTGTAAACGCTTTCCGTCACCACGACGCCGCCGATCAGCAAGGCGATGCCGATGCCGATGACGGTGATGATGGGCACCGCCGCATTGCGCAGCGCATGCCGGAGCAGAATGCGGAATTCCGACTGGCCTTTCGCCCTCGCGGTGCGGATATAGTCTTCTTCGAGAACTTCCATCACCGCCGCGCGCGTCATGCGGGAGATCAGGGCGATGAAAATGACGCTCAGCGTCACGGTGGGAAGAATGATGTGAACGAGGAAAGGTCCGATTCCGTCCTGAAACGGCGACTTATAGCCCTGAACCGGCAGGATATCGAACGTCATCGCGAAGACGTAAATCAGAATATAGCCGAGAACGAAAACGGGAACCGAAAATCCTCCGACCGAAAACAGCATCATCAGACGGTCAACGAAGCTTCCCGAACGGTAAGCCGCGATCGTTCCGAGGGGTATGGCGACGAAGACTGAGAACAATATTGTCGTCAGCGTGAGAAGCAGCGTGGGTTCCAGTCTCTGGGCGATCAGGACCGTCACCGGCTTTCTTGAAAAAATCGACGTTCCGAGATCGCCTTGGAGCAGCCCTCCGAGCCACCGTAAAAACTGAACCAGCAGCGGATCGGAGAGTCCGAGCTGTTGTCTGATACGCTCGACATCCTCCGCGGTGGCATAGTCGCCCGCAATGACGGCGGCCGGATCGCCGGGCGCAAGACGCAGCAATATGAAGACAAACAAGGCCACGATACCCATGACGGGCAGCGTGGACAAAATCCGGACGAGAACGTAGTTCAGCATGATGCTGCGCGAATGCGCTGCGCCCGGAAATGTTTCCCGGGCGCAGGATGACTGCGAGGCAGTCCGCTTATTCGACGGTGATGTTCCAGTAGAACTGCACCGGTGACTTGATCAGGCCTTTGACGGAATTTCTGTAGGCGACCGGAACGAAGAACTGGCCGAGCTGACCCGAGGCGCCGACCTTCCAGAGACGTTCCTGAACCTTGTGGGCATGCGCCAGCTTTTCTTCCGTCGTCTCCGCGATGGCGAATGCCTTGCGGGCCGCCTCGAGTTCCGCATCTTCCGGCCAGCCGAACCATCCGGCATCCGGATTGCCTGAAAACGCGATTGCCATCGGGTCGATGACATCGGCCCCGATCCACCAAGTGTGGAACATATTCCAGCCGCCGGCCGCGACCGGATCGCGCTTGGCCCGACGTGATGTCAGGGTCGCCCAGTCCATGGCCTGCACTTCAACCGTGAACCCGGCGGCTCTCAGTTTTTCAGCGGTGACGAGAGAGAACACGGAAAGCGCCGCTATGTCGGTCGGCTGCATGACCACCACCGGAGTTCCGTCGTAGCCGGTTTCCGCGAGGGCATTCTTCGCGGCCTCGACTGACCCGGTCATGATGCCTTCGGATGCGATCTCGCTCGCGTACGGAGTTCCGCAGGGATAGACCGAATAGCAAGTCATCCAATAGTCCGGGTCTCCGAAAGCCGAAGCCAGATAGTCTTCCTGTTTCATGGCCATGATCGCCGCCTGCCGCACCGCGGCATCGTCAAACGGGGGCAGCAGATGGTTGAAACGGGCGAATCCGATATTGCCGATCGGATCGTTCACCGTGACGGTCAGATCCGGGCGGGCGGACAGGATCGGAATGAAATCGTTGGCCGGCTGCTCATAGTAATCGATTTCACCGGCGATGAGCGCATTCACGGCAGTCGTATCATCCGGGATATAATTCCAGACCACTTTGTCGACACCGGCGATTTTTCCGCCTGAGGCCGCCGATGCCGGTTCGCCGCGGGGCACATAGTCCTCGAATTTCGTGTATACGACCTGTGATCCCGGTATCCACTGATCTTCCTGGAACACGAACGGGCCGGATCCCGTGTAGTCCGAGATCTGCTCAAACGGATCCGTCGCCGCCACTTCTTTCGGCATGATAAACGGTACGTTTGAAGAGATTTTGCCGAGAGCTTCCAGCACCAGACCGAACGGCTGCGCAAGCACCAGAACCACGGTTTTCTCGTCCACGGCGACCAATTTGTCCATGTTGGAGAACAGCTGCTGCCCCATGCCGTCACGTTTGCCCCAGCGTTCAAGCGATGCGACCACGTCCTCGCCGGTGACAGGTGAGCCGTCATGGAAAGTCAGGCCGTCGCGCAGCGTGAAAACCCACACCATGCCGTCGTCGGAACTCCCCCAAGTGTCCACCATCTGCGGCTGCGGAGTGAAAGTCTCATCCATCGCGAACAGCGTGTCGTATATCATGTAGCCATGATTGCGTGAAATGTAGGCGGTGGTCCAGATCGGGTCCAGATTTTTCAGGTCAGCGTGCGGTTTGACGCGCAGGACTGTCTCTGAATTCGCAGCCGCTCCCAGCGCAGCTGCCGAAACGGCAATGGCGATGGCCGGCCTTAACTTTTGTATCGGATTCATATCTTGGTGTTCCCTTTCACCTGTTTCGTGGTCTGCGCGGGACGCGCGGTTGTCCGGATCGTCAGATTTTTCGCTGCCGATTTCAAGCAGCGGTTTCTCCGGTGCGGCCGGTTTTGAGTGTCGGCGAAGCGCTGACGCGGGCACTTATATTCCATCGCCGATTTTTCGGCAACCGCGAAATTTGCGGCGGCGTCGAAAGCTGCTGCCGGTTTTGACTTCTTCGGTTTCGCTTGCGCCTCGCGCGGCGGCCCTGATGGCTTCCGGCAGGAAATCATCGTTCCATCCGGCGCTTTTCAGCTTGCCGCGAATCGCGGGTTTTCCGGGACGGCGCACACCGCATCATCGCCGGGTTTTCCGGTTTGTTGCCGGCGCGGCTGCGCTGACGGACTACAGTCATATCAATCACCTGTTGCAGGAAGTTCTCAATCCGCCAGCGCACCCGCGCGACGCTCATCAGCCGCTCCGGCGTCATCACCTCGCTTATCAGGAAATACCGGTTGCGGTTGCTGCCTTTCCTTCGAACATCGCCGCGCCTCGGCCGGACTGTCCGCGCATGCCGATCAGCCGACCGGCTTCGTCGTGGACGCCGATGCGGCGGACTTCAATACAGCATCGGGCTAACCGGGGTTTCGGGGGAATCGAACGGAATCGCGGCGATATTCCCCAAAGGGATCCGAAGTGCCTGATGCCGATTTTTTCGCAGCCGAGTCTTGACAAGTCGTCAAAACCGGGTTCAGATCAGGGCACAGACATGGAGATGACTTGATAAGCGGCAGGATGACCGTGCTCCCAGATCCGTGAAAATCGCGCATTTGCTTGAAAAGAAAAATCGATCCAGAGGGATCGGCAGCGGTGGAGTGCGCGGTCCAAACGCCTTCCGGTCAGCCGCGGCGCTGCACGATCCGGAGATTCTCAGGCGCAAAGGCTTGATGTCCGCCGAACGCGGCATCTGGCCGCTCATGACTTTTGATGGAAAGACCGTCGGCGACAGCGCCGGTTGGAGCATCGCGCTGTCCTTAAGCGACGCGGAGCTTGCCGTGCGGGTTCTGCCGGCGCTGCGCGGGGCGGACTCCGCCCTGACAGCGCGCGCCGGGTGATGCGGCGACAGCGTCGTCTGACCCATTCCCGGGACGGGCCGGTTCCCGAATATGCCGAAAGCGTTCCGGACCCGGATGTGTTCGGCCTGCATGTAAAATTCCATTGTCGATAACCGCGGACGAAATAAGGTTTGACCGCGCCTGCGGCGCATTGGCGGGAATGGCGATCGGCGATGCTCTGGGGATGCCGTCCCAGACGCTGTCGCGACAGGACATAGCCCGGCATTACGGGGTAATAACTGATTTTGTCGATCCCTGCCCGGATCATCCGGTATCCCATGGCTTAAAGGCGGCCCAGGTGACGGATGACACCGAACAAGCCTTTTTGCTGGCCGGACGTTTGGTAGATGACGGCGGGGTGATCAATGAACCGCTTTGGGCGCGGGATTTGCTGGAATGGGAGCGCGATGTCCGGGCGCGCGGGTTGCGCGACTTGCTCGGCCCGTCCACGAAGGCTGCGCTCGCCGCCGCGCTGGCAGGAGCGCCAGCGGCGGAAACCGGGCGCGGCGGAACAACGAACGGCGCGGCGATGCGTATTGCTCCAGTCGGGATCGCGACGTCGTGTTTCCCGTGGCCCGTGTTTATGGACCGTGTTGAACTGACCTGCCGCATGACTCATAATACCGGAGAAGCAATCGCCGCCGCCGCCGCCGTGGCCGCCGCCGTCAGCAGCGGTGTTGACGGTCTGGGATTTGATGCCGTGCTGGACCGTGCGCTCAGCGCCGCAGGCGAAGGACAGAAACGCGGCTATCCCGCCGGAGACAGTGACATGCGCCGCCGGATTTCAGACGCGCTCAAGCTTGCCGACAGCGGCGTATCGGAAGAGTGTCTCGCGCAGTCCGTCGGCACTTCCGCAGCCTCTTGCGAATCCGTTGCCGCGGCATTCGGCGTCGTTCGTCTGGCAGGAGGCGATGTCTGGAAGGCGGTTCGGACTGCGGCCAATATCGGCGATGACACCGATACGATCGGCGCCATCGCCGGTGCGATGGCGGGGGCTTGCGCGGGTATGCGGATGATCGATTCCTCGGCGATTGAACCGGTGCGCAATGCCAACGATCTGCCGATCGAAACCACGGCAGGGCGGTTACTGACTTTGCGCGGCGCGGACGCTGCGATATGAATGACCGCCTTTTGCAGATGTCCGGTGTCGTCGCTGATCTTCTTTACGAGGTTGAAGACGTTCCCGCGCCGGGTGAAGAAGCGGTCGTAAGCGATTTCACCATCGCGCCCGGCGGCGGATTCAATGCGATGGTTGCGGCGAAACGCGCCGGAATGACGGTGTTTTACGGCGGTTCTATCGGGTCGGGCCCTTTCGCTGAAATAATCCGCGAAGGTCTTAACAGCGAAAGAGTTCTGATCCTGCGCCCGCGGAACCTGGCTTGCGATCAAGGCTGCTGCACCGTGTTGATCAATAAACACGGAGAGCGGACATTCATTGCCGGCGCCGGCGCAGAAGGACATGTCACGGTTGAAGATTTGGATCAGATCGGATTCGCCGAGTTCGGCTGGACTCTTTTATCAGGCTATGCCCTCCACTACGCTGGCTCACGCGATGCGTTCCACCGATGGCTGAGAAGTGATGCCGAGATCCGGAATCTGGTCTTTGATCCGTCACCGCTTGCTGCATCGCTTCCTATGAACGTTCTGCGCGCGGTTTTGAATCGGGCGTGTTGGATCAGCGCGAACGCGCGCGAGGCTGCCGCGCTGACAGGATGTTCAGATCCCGCCGAAGCCGCCGCGGCGCTGGCGCGGCCCGCCGATCGCGGGGCGATCGTGCGCCTCGGCGAAGACGGCTGCATCTTAGCCATGCCCGGATATCTGGAGCGTTTGCCGCCCTACCGCGTGCAGGCCGTGGATACGAACGGCGCCGGGGACACGCATATCGGCAGTTTCATAGCGCGGCTGTCGCAGGGTGACACTCCGGTTCAGGCCGCCGCATACGCGAATATCGCGGCGGCGCTTTCGACCACGCGGAAAGGCCCGGCGACCGCCCCGGCCCGGGCGGCCGTGACTGACGCTTTGCACGGGAAAGAGGCGGGCCGGACGAAAATCAAACGTAACACTTAACCAATCAGGAGAAGAAGAATGAACAAACAAATCTTGCTGGGAACCGCCCTTGCCGTAACGGCGGCGGCACCGGCGGTCACGGCCGATGAAATCCGCGTGCTGAACTGGCAGGGGTACGGCACCGATCTGGACTGGGCCGTCGAAGCCTTCGCGGACGCGACCGGTCATACGGTTGTCCATGAATACTTCAACTCGGAACAGGAGATGCTGACAAAGCTGCGCACTGATCCGGGCGCCTATGATGTGGTTCTGATCAATGCCGCCTTCACGCCTCAGGCCCAAGCCGAAGGGCTGATCAGTCCGATCGAGGCATCCAAGATCGGCAATTTCGCTGACGTGCCGGAAGATCTGGCAAAAAATCAGGACCTCAACGTCGGCGGGGCTCTGCATGGCGTGCCTTGGACCTGGGGTCTGACGTCTTTCGCCGTGAACACCAATGAATTCAGCGAAATGCCGACCTCTGTCGAAGTGTTCTGGGATCCCGCGCACAAAGGCAGAGTGTCAATCCGTGACGATGCGCTCGAGGCGGTTCAATTCGCGGCGATTGCCACAGGGCAGGATATCAACAACATCGCGGATCTGGACGCGGTCGAGGCCAAGCTGGCCGCGCTGATGCCGCAAATCAAAACCTACTGGGGGTCGGAAAACGACTGGAACCAGTTCATGGCTGCCGGTGATCTGGATGTCGCGACTTTCTGGTCCGGGTCGGCCAGCCGGTCGGCGGCGACAGGCCTGCCCGTGCAGTTCGTCGTGCCCGAAGAAGGTGCGATCGGCTGGCTTGACGGCCTGTCCGTTCCGGCATCCTCAACCAAACAGGACGCGGCACACGCCTTCATCGACTGGATGATCGATCCGGAATTCTACGTGAAATGGGCTGCCGAAGGAGCTCCTGCATCCGCAAATGCCAAAGCTGCCGCAGCACTGCCCGACGACGCCTTCAACAAGCGGGTTCTTGGAGACCCGGCGGTTGTCGCCCGTGTCCAGTTCCAACGCCCGGTGTCGGAGGAGGACCGCGGGAAATACCTCGAACTGTGGCAGGGCCTGAAGGCGGCTCAGTAAACTGACCCGGGCCGGATGAGAAGCGGCCATGTCATCGGTTCTTGCGAGGCGGGACAGACTGACGATCGCCGGCCTGCTTTCTCCGGCTTACCTCTGGCTGACAGCGGCGGTCTTTCTGCCGCTGTCAGCCATGCTCTATTTCAGTTTTCTGTCGGATGTGCCCTTCGCGACCGTTCAATGGCGCTATACGTTTGAAAACTATCAAGCGTTTTTTCAGACCCCGACCTATGCGACGCTGCTTTGGAAGTCCGTAAAACTCGGGCTGGCAGTCACAGCCGCGGCGGCGCTTGTCGGGTTTCCCTGCGCATTCGTGCTGGCCAAGGTGATCAAAGGCCGCTCACGCGAGGCGTTGTTCCTGCTGGTGATCCTGCCTTTTTGGTCGAATTCTCTGGTGCGGATATTCTCATGGGCCATCGTGCTGCGTGGAAACGGCGTTCTTGAGCTGGGGTTGAACGCGGTCCTGCCCTTCGAGGTCGATGTGAACCTGATGTTCTCCACCCCGGCGGTCGTGATCGGGCTGGTTCATTCGTACCTGCCTTACATCATTCTCACATCCTATCTGGCCCTGCAGGCCATTGACGGCAGCCTGATTGACGCGGCCCGTTCGATGGGGGCGGGCAAACTGACCATCCTGTGGCGTATCATACTGCCTTTGTCGCTGCCGGGCCTTTTGGCAGGCGCGGTTTTGATTTTCGTGCCGGTCGTCGGCTCCTTCATGGAACCGCGCATTCTCGGGGGCCGGTTCGGCACCTATTTCGGCACTGTGATCGAAGATCAGTTCGTGGCCGTCTTCAACTGGCCTCTGGGCGCCGCTTTGTCCTTTATTCTGCTGGCGGTGGTGCTGCTGATCCTGGCCCTGGCCGGCCCGGTCCTGAAAAAGGCACGGATATGAGCGGAACGTTTCCTGCAAGGCTCGGCAAGATATGGCTCGCGCTGATCCTGTTCTTTCTTTACACGCCGATCATTGTCATGGCGTTCATGTCGTTCAACTCCTCGCAATACTACCAGCTTCCCTTCGAGTTTTCGTTGAAATGGTACGAGAAACTGTCCGTGAATGCCGGGATCAAAGACGCCGCTACGCGGTCCGTGCTGATCGCCCTTGCGACGTCCGTTATCGCCACGGCCCTCGGCACCGCCGCATCTTTGGCCCTGTTCCGGTTCGAATTCCGGGGCAAGCGGTTCCTGCAGGTGATGCTGTTCCCGCCGATCGCGATTCCGTGGCTGATCACCGGCACCGCCATGCTGATCTTTTTCTACGGCGTCGGGCTGGGGCGCGGGACTCCGTCCGTCGTCATCGGCCATGTGGCTCTCGCGCTGCCGTATGTGATCGTGGTGGTCAGCGCCCGTCTGGCCACTTTCGACCCCGCACTGGAAGAAGCCGCCAGATCGATGGGAGCGGATGGCTGGACCGTGACCCGGCGGGTGACGCTTCCGTGGATTTCATCCGGCATCGTCGCCGGGGCGCTTTTCGCTTTCGCGGTGAGCTTTGACCAGTTTGTCGTGTCCTATTTCCTGTCCGAACCCGGGGACAGCACTTTACCGGTGCTGATTTACACGTCGATCCGCAAGGGTTTCACCCCGGAAATAAACGCCGTCTCGACAATAATCGTCGTCATTTCAATGTCCGTGATGCTGTTCGCTGCGCGGTTTTCAAACTTCGGAGGAGAGCGCTGATGGCTGAAGTCTCCCTCCGGAACGTCACCAAGTCATTCGGGCCGGTCAAGGCGCTGAAAGATATCACCATGGATTTCCCGGACGGCGGGTTTTTTGCGCTGCTCGGCCCTTCCGGCAGCGGCAAGACCACTGTGCTGCGCGCCATAGCGGGATTCGTTTTCACCGATGCCGGAACTATTAACATCGGCGATCGGTCGGTCGAACATATCCCCGTCGAAAAGCGCGACATCGGGATGGTGTTTCAGAATTATGCCTTGTTCCCGAACATGAGCGTGGCTGACAATGTGGGCTTCGGTCTGCGCGTGCGCAAGGTAGGCGCCTCCGAGGAGCGCCGCCGCACGGGTGAGGCGCTGGAACTGGTTCAGCTCGGTCAACTCGGGGACCGCAGGCCTCATCAGCTTTCAGGCGGCCAACAGCAACGCGTGGCGCTGGCCCGTGCGATCGTGACGAATCCCAAGGTCCTGCTGCTTGACGAACCCCTGTCGGCGCTGGACAAATCACTCCGCACGGATATGCAGATCGAGTTGAAACGCATCCAGCGCGAGATCGGCGTCACCACGATCTTCGTGACCCATGACCAGGAAGAGGCCCTGACTCTGTCCGACAAGATCGGCATCCTGAGAGACGGCGCCATGATCCAAGCCGGCCCGCCGCGCGAGGTCTACAACAACCCGATCGATATCTTCACCGCCGAGTTTCTCGGAGAGGCCAATATTCTGACCGGCAACGGCGGCTCGGCGCTGAAGTCCGCGGGGGCGGACATCAAACTGCCGCAGGGTGCGGCCGGAAACGCGGCGCTGGCGGTGCGTCCCGAACATATGAGCATTTCGGTATCGGAACCCGTTGGCGGAGATATGTCTAAACTGCCCGCTGTTCTGATTCGCCGCATTTTCGCAGGCGCCATGGCCACGTGCTTACTGGAAAACAACGGCAACATGTTCAAAGTCATCGCCCGGGACCGCGACATCCCGGACTTGCCTGAAGGCGGCCGGATCTGGCTGAGTTGGAAACAGGAACACACCATCGTCGTACCTGATTCCTAAGCTCAGGGTTCAGAAACACACCGTGCGCAATAATAACTTCAAAATTCCTGACCTGATACGCCGACCGAATGGAAGCCATACGGCTCCTGCGCTGTCACAAGCAGAATTTCGCGGCAAACAAGCCGCCTTCATTGGCCGAGAGCGGAAACCTGCATTTTTGGAGAAAATCTGACCGAGGCCGCTTTATGGTAATCGGCTTATCAGTTCATTGTTGCGGCGGCATTTCTTTGTATCTTAACATAAATTCAATGAAAAACGCCATGGTGCGTCTGGATGTTGTCGGTCAGTTTTACCCTGTCAAATCGGGAAACCCGGCCGCCGTATCACAGCACCGTACCCAAGCCTTCATGCGTTCAGGGCCGATCGTGCGATCAAATATGTGGTGTTCGTAGGAATAAACGAGTGCCTTGCTCACCGTAAATTCAAAACGGCATCGCCCTTCTTGGCCGGACATAAGTCCATGCTCTTGCTGCAGGGCCGAATAGACGTGCTGGGGGAGCGCCGGATTTATCTCGAAGGCGATCCTGACTTTTTCGTGCCAATCTTGATCGTCCCGCGCATCTTTATAACTGGACTTGTCGAGCCGCAAATTATCATCATCCAAAAACCGTCCCGGCACGAGATCTACGTAGCCCCAGTTCTCGATTTTATCAGATGTGTGCACCAAAAGATGGCCGCGGAAATGTATCCTCCGCGGTGTTCGGACCATTGTGTGAGGAGAAAAGCGTACCGCGCGAACACCATGATTCTTGAACAGGTAATTGCCCAATAGCGCACACTTTTGCCCAGCCGCGCGGCACATCCATACCGAGATGTTTGCTGAGGCAGGCGGCGTAAGGTCAACGATCTCAAAGCCGGCGATACTCAAAAAATCCGATCGTTTCCTACGGCGCCACACACACTCAACAGCAAGAAGGTTAAAGAAAGCCCAGAGGTCATTCGGCGCGGATTTTGGCCGGGCAAGGAGTGTGCGCCCATGTTTGCGGCCGCGTTCCTGTCGCAAATCCGACCGGTCCTGAACAAACGGCGAGATGACTTCGCGCTGTACATGCTGCCGCGTGCGTCCCACGGCAAGTGCGAATTCGGACGCATTCAGATTGCCCCGCCAGTAGGCGAGAGCTTCATAGACTTTCTCAAGGTCAAGCATATTAGGTTAATATATTAAAGATATATTGCTGTCAAAAATAAAGACTTTAAAAAATCGTTTAATCGTTTATGATTCGCGGTGCGCCCATTTTTTGGAGAGACGGAACAACATGCGGAGACTGCTTATCACACCGCGGAGGAAAGCGACATTTCGCTTCTTGGACACCGTCCACGCGGCTCTGGTGGAGGGATTCGTCCACGCTGGAATTTCAGGAGACCAAGTGGTCGGACCCATGGCGCATCCTTGGACATTCGCCTGCTACGGCTGGACCCGCAGGGGCGGTTTGCGCACGCTTGCGAGACTTCTGGTCTCATCGGCATCCGACAGGATTGCGGCTGCCTTCGGAAAGCTTGATCCCGCCCATATCAGCAAGGCATCGATCAACGGCGATATGATCAGCATGGAGGGTGCGCAGATGCGCCCGGATACACATATTCCGGCTCAGGGAACGTGCGAGTTGTGTGTGTTTTTTCCTGGCCGGTTCGCTCTCACTCGTCCGAAGTCGACACGCAGCGCGACCGAATATGCCCGTTCTGTGACCGACACTGACTTTCCCGTCGCCCTTAAGGCAGGTCTTGACCGCCGCGCTGGCCGCCGCCTTGAGCTTGAGATCGCGATCGACCCATTGACGCTTGCCACCGAGGGATCATCGGTTCCGGTCGCGCTTCGCAAATCCGGTGATAGCCGGATTCTGATTCCTGCATTTAACATGCCGGTCACACTTCGCGGAAACCCGGACGATCTTGCCTGGGCATTCCATGCCGGTCTCGGAGCGAAGACCCGCCAAGGTTTCGGCTGCCCGGTACCGACCAAGTGATCCACCCGGAGCAAAGATGATCCCGGAGCAAAGATGATGTTGTCGAAAGAAGTCTATAAGAACTTCCTGAAAACCGTCGTCAAGACCGGTGTGTTCTCCCAAGATGAGCTTGCGCGTGACACAGTGCCTCTCAGTGATGAAATCATCAAGCAGATCGAAACAGGAAAGCGTTTCGACCATCGGCTGCCGTGGATGGCACGTATTTCCGGAAAGGGCGGTATCGACAGCCGCGGCATCCGCCATGAAACCGTGCGGAACGTTTCGCTGCTCGAACATGTCACATCCGTGGCGCGCGGTGCAATGGTCTTTGCTGAGCAGGATCTGCGCGCAGCAGGCGACGGAGCCGATGAAGCCGCGCTCGGAGTTCGTCTCGCCCGCGTCGCATCGGTCGGATTCCTGCATGATGCCGACAAGATGGTCAGTCGGGGCCGCGAACTGCTCAATGCGGAAACGATCGGCCAACTCATTCATCGTTATTCTGTAGATACGTTTCTTGCCGGCTGGGACGCCAGCGCCTCCCCGGAATGGATGCTCGCCATGATAGATCAGGCAGAAGTTTCGCGCGCCGGCCGTCTTGTTCCCGGGGGAGTAATGCTGTCGCTTTCCGACCGAACCGATGCAGGTTATGTTCGCTGTGCAGATCGTGTCGAGGGGAAGTTTTTGGTTGCCGGCCCACGCGCCGCGCTTGATGAACTTAATGCCTTCGAGGGGTTCAGAACTCCATTGTCCCTGCGTAACCGTTGGCGGACTGTGGACATCTACCAACCGCACATTCCATTCGTGCTGGATGCATTGCACATCGGATTCGCCAACGGGTGCGATGAACTGGCCGGCGTTGCTCCGCTCATTGAGTCCTGCCAAGACGGCCGGCTTATTGCGGTCGTTCCCAAGGAGCGCTTCGAGGAAATTTGTGAACATGCGCTCGGCGAGTTGGCTCGGCGGTTCCGCACGGTTCCCCGCGTGTCGGTCAATTCTCGCTGGGCAATAGATGTGCACGACGCGCGCCCGACGGTCGAGGGATTGCACGATGCGGTTTCGGAAGAGAACGTTAAGAAAAAGCTTCTAGCAGTGGCCAGCGAGTTCGCGGCGGAAGACGCAGAGCTTCGCGTTGTTATTGACGAGACCGTCGGTGACTTGGGGGTTGCTATCAAATGGCCGCCTGCGGAGAAGTTAACCGGTGCTAAGACCGAACTGCTGCCCTCCCAAGCGGGCAGCCGTAACGAGGCCGTGTTCAGGAAAGCCCGGATGCTCGCTTTCGGCTTGGGCTGCAAAAAACCGAAGGATACCGCGCTCGCCAAGGCCACGCCTGATCCTGGCAAACGTGAAGCCGCCCTCTTGGACCTCCTCAAGGCGCACGAGGTTAATGTCCCGGAAGTCTTCAGATATCTGGATGACGCGGTCACGCGCCGGTCGCTTCTCGCGCTTGTTGCGGGAGGTGCCTGCGAGTGCGAGCCAGAGCTTGGTGAGTCAATTTTCGGCAATGCCGGTCTGCTAATGCGCTGGCTTGACGGCGCGGATGGGTATGCCGGTATTAACGAACGCCTCCCCGAGGACGTCTCGGCACGGTTCGTTAAGCCGGTACGCGATATGCTCACACAGGCAATCGACGGGCATTTCGTCGCCGAGGCCGAAAACGCGCCCAGGCGCTGCCACTTCACCAACGCGCCGGTTGAGGAGGGTGCTAGGTACAGCAGCAAGACCGAAGGCATTTACGCACTTAAAGTTTCGGCGTTCTCGGGGCGCGAGGGACGGCCTGAATCCCATCGCTCGCCACGGTCAGGAACTTACCTGTCGCCGCTTGCGCGCACCGAACACGCGCTTCGGTTCCGCGACAATCGCCAGCGCGACGGCAAGCATGTGTCTTTCCTGCTGTCCAGCCCGAGCGTGAGCGGCCTGTTCGCCTCCCTCACGCTTGGCCAGGATACTGACATCACCGAAGTTTCAACCTACGATCTGCGCACGCGCGACATAAAAAAAGCCCGAGTCCGTTTTCACGCCTTCGACAGTTTCGAACGGCGTATTCTCATCGGCCGCTACGAAGCCTATGAAACTGGTCTGGCCGAGGCACTGGGCATGGTGCTGCGCATCGTCGAAGCGAGCCTGCGGACCGGCCGGCCCATCCACGTGTTCCAAGGAGCGCCGCACGAGGTGCGCGACCGGGTGTATTTCGACTCATTGCCTCACGAAATTGAGCGTGGTCTCGGCAGCAGGGGCTTCCGCATTGAGGATCTCGAGAAAGTCAGAAACCAGCTGCGCACTTGGAGCGACGTGTGCGGTGTCAACGGGTTGGGCGTGTCTGCGGCGACCGCCATGATGGATCCTGACACTCGCCTTGCAGCGCTCTGTGCGGCAGTAGACCAGATCGACCGGAGGGGAGACAACGGCACCCGCAGCGCACTCAGACTTAACCTTCTCCATCAGGCACAAGGAGTGATCATGACTGATACCAAAGCTTCTCCGATCGTGCGCTTTGCCCGGGCGATGACCGGATTTCAATCGGCGCCACACAGGGAAAGCAGCCAAGCCGACCGCACTCGCGGCATGCGCCTCGCCCTTGAGGCGCTTGATTCAGTAAGTGTGGCCGGAACCACTGACCGCGAAACGGTTATCTGCGCCGTCGTCGCCGAAATTGAGAATGCGGCCGAACGCGAAACTGACAAGCAGTTCACGAAACTCCGCAAAGGTGAACCCACCCATAAGGAAGCTCTGACCCGTGCGGCCGAGATTTTCGCCGACGAGGTTTGGCCTGAAGTGTTCAAACGCCGGCCCCCGGACAGCAAGTCGCGCCGCAGTGCTGTCAGCATATACCGCGTCGCTTTCGAGCGTGCCCATCAGTTGCGCAAAAGCGGCGAAGCCGTCTTTCCCGCCTCATCATTTCATACAAAGGAATATGGCCCATGACTGACATGACCCCTGTCGAACCGTTTCTCGGGAGCATCGACGAACTCACCGCTAGCGCTCAGGGTGCGAGGGAAGAATACATAATGCCCGCGCTGAAAAATTTGGGATCGGTCACCATCCCGATGGTCCGTGAGGTGATCGCGCCGGCCACCTTCCGCAACGAACAGGCCGAGATCACTGACATAGAGGTGAACGGCGTCCGCCGCGTGCGCGCTGTAGCCAACAAGTTTAAGTACGGTGAACGCCGGCGCGGGTTGCAGGTTCTGCGGTTCTTCGGTGCCGGCGGGGCTTGTCCCCAGAACCGGACCGAGCTTCCGAAAGGTGAAGGCGCCGGGGCCGTGTTCGACCTGAATACTGTTGTGTTCGGGGACAGTACCGATGCGGCTGGCAAGGTTCTGCCAGTCAAGGCGAGTGCGCTTTACTCTGACGCTGTCTCGCTTGCGCCGTACGCGAATTGCGTCGGAAAGACCTTTCACAACCGCGCGGCGGAGGATGGCTCGCTGTTCGATGCCGAGACAAAAAAGAACTCGAGCAACCTATTCGAACGTCACTTCTTGGAACCCGGCACGCTGCTTGTCCAGACGGTGACGTTCAACGGGCGCACCGCGCCGGTGGAGGCAGTCGAGCATTTTCTGCTCTGCGTCGGGCTGGCGGGCGCATACGGCGGGCAGACTTCCATCTACGGCGTCAACGTGCGCACGCACTTGGCCGGGATCTATGGGGCACCCTTCGAGCGCGAGCTTTCCAGCCCCTACGTGCTGGTGGAAAAACTGGATCAAAAAGATAATCCTGCCGCAGCCGTCGAAGGGCTGTCAGGCCTATTCTCAGACTGTTTCCCGGCCTCGGTTCCGCCGTCGGCGGCCCGCAGCCTGCTGTGGCGGTTGATCGCCAGAGTCGAATCCAATGATGCCGACCTGCGTGCGCGCTATGTCGAAGGCCAACGGAAGATCGCCGCCTTCTTCGATGCTTGGTTCAGGGGCATCAAGGGCTGAGAAGGTGGAGACTGCGGATATAACTGCTCCGCCCCTTCGGGGCTATGCGGCCACGCCGGTGCGGCTGGAGACACTCACGCCTCACCATTACCAGTCGCTGGCGATCCCCTCGGGGGTCGCCAGCATTTCGACCTACATGGCCGACCGCTCAGTGGCTTACGGTCTGGCCGGCGCGTTCGGCGGCCTTGCATCCAGCGTCGCATTGCCGCGGAAGGATTACCGCCGCGATTTCGCCTTAATGACTTGGTTCGCCTCTGTGTTCGAAGCGGAGGAGCCGAAGCTCATGCGTCCGCTGGGCCGCCGACTTAACCTCGACCAAGAGGGCGGCTACCAGAAGTCGATCCAAGACGCGACCGGAACCGGTAATCTCAAGAGCTGGTTTTTTATTCAGGAGATTCCGCCCAAAGCGGTCTATCACGGCGCGGTGTTCGGCCCTGACCCGTTCGAGATGGCCAGCGAGGCAGAAGGTGCGAATGTCCGCCATATCGTTTTCCGGATTGGCCGGCACCGCGGCGGCCTTGTACGCATGGTGCGCGACGAAGCAAGAGACGTACGGCTTAATCTTCATACCGGGTATGTCTGCGGGAACGACGTAACGCAGAACGAAAGATTGCGCGTGGAGGTTCAGGCTCTTTGGGACCTGCAATTCTCCAACCCCCTGCCGCTCGCTGAGGCTGTGGCAATCATCAGGGAGTGGAAGGCCGCGGCGCAGGCGGACGCGTCTCCTTCATGAACAGAAAAGCCGTTGACCTGCTTATCAGGCGCCATGGTGTTCGGCCGGGAAACGAGAATCCGTTCGCCGGAACCGTGGCTGGCGCCGACGCGGTGCTGACCGACTTCCAAGTCCGGTTGGTCAATGACAAGGCACCCGTTCGGATCGCCTCGGCGCCGACCGGGGCCGGCAAGACCTACGCCTTTGAGCTTGCGCCGCTCATTGGTCAAAATGTTCTCTTCGTCGTGCCCACGCGACGGTTAGCGCAGAATCTCGAACAGTCAGTGAGCGGGATCATGGGCCGCAACGGCTGGAGTGAGGAGGAGATCAAGGGCCGTTTGGCGATCTGGACCTCGGATGCAATGGAGGAGGCTAAGGATTCTGGCAGGAAACCCGCTGAAGTTCGGTCAGAGCGGGTTCGCCAGCTTCGTGCTCAAGGCGGTTTTCACAATAACGGCTCATTCATTGTCGCTACACCGGAATCGGTCGGTCAGCTCCTGCTCAATCCGCCGAAGCGCGACAGCGGCCAGCCCGCCATGTCGCTGGAAGACCTGTTATCGCGCGATCACATCGTCTTCGACGAGTTTCACACGATCGAGGCGCGCGGGTTTGGGTTGGCATGCGCACTCTGTCGCATTGCAAGCGGACTTTCCGGGGCGGGACACCGACCGCATGTCACTTTTCTAAGCGCCACCCCGATCGCCATTGCCGACACACTCATTTCGTTCGAGTGCCCTGAGGCGGAAATCAGCGTATTTGAGGAGCAAGTGGAAAGCTGGCCGACAGACGAGGAGCCGTCGGGAGCGCGCATCGTGCATGGCGATATCGAAGTCTCCCTCGGACGATACCCGGATATCCTCCAAGCCTGTCGCGGGGAAGGCGAGGCCATCGACCGGACCCTGCGCTCTGGTCAGTCAGTTGTGGTTATCCAGGACAGTGTCGCCAAACTCAAAGCGGAGCGGGATATTCTCTCGGAGATATTTCAGACCCATGGAGTTTCTAAAGACGACATACTGACGATCAATTCCATCGATGACGCCCAGCGCGCATTTAAAGACGAGCATGGCGTGGCCGGCAGGAACGCCGACCCGCGGGAGGCCCGTGTGATCCTGGCCACTTCAAGCATTGAAGTCGGCGTTACCTTCAATGCCGGCTTGATGATCATGGCCCCCGGATACGGATCGTGCTCGTTCATCCAGCGCGTCGGGCGCGTCTCCCGCGGCGACCTGCAGGGGCGCGTGGTCGTGGCCGGCCCTGTGCCGCCCGACATGCTTGCTGCATTCCGCAAGCTGGCCGCTGGCCGGTTTGCACAAAACGCGCCTGCCGAGGTTACCGTGAAAGAATTCATCGGCGCTGTGCTTCGCGACGTGACCGACGAGTTCTCCGGGAATGAAAACCGGTTTTCAGGGGAGTTGCAGACACACGGGAAGATGTCGAATCGCGCTGCTTGGTGTGCGTGCCTGTTCTGGTGTGCATTGCGCAGAGTCCGGTCAATTTACAAAGGCGAGCGCGCGACGCTCCGGGACTTCCAGCCCCGCAAGGTGCGGGCATTTGAAGCTAAACTCGCAGCCTTCGAGAAATCGAATCTTGAACGGCCAAAAGAGTGGGTGCAGGCCTTCATTCGTGAGGCTGTCCGGTTTCGTGACATTGAGCCGCGCGTGCGCGTGCGCCATGCGGAGCGGACTGATCTCGTGCCGGAAAGCATGGTCGGCCGCTACAAGGAATTGTCCCGCTCGCCGAGTTTTCAAGACAAAGACGGCTTTTGCATCGAACTTTCCCGCCCGCTTGAATCGATTCTGAAGACCGGCGACACTAGGCCTTTCCGCCAAACCCTTTGCTCTTTCGCGCCGCTTGACGGGATGTCGCTCCCGCCTTTTCCCAGGCATTCAGTCGCCTATGAGTTCTGTCAGGCAATGAAGCGCGCGAGGCGTCATCCTTTCGGAGATAAAGGTGACCGGATATGCGAGGAGGCCGCCAATTTGGTGGGTATGACCGGCGTTGTTCCGCGCGAAGGCGAGGAGGATGTCTCCGAAGCCCAGCAGGGGTCGGGCGTGATGTAATGGCTCTTCGGCGAAGCCAAATTGAGGAATTTGCGCGGCTGTGCGACTTCCACGGCCTTCACGGTCTTGCCTTCCAGCACTACGCTATTTGCCGCCGCCGCGCATGGCTTCACCTGAACCGGGTTGACTACGCGCATCTTGAGGAACGCATGGCACTGGGAACGCTTGCCCATGCCGCCAGCAAGGCGCGCGACCGCTCGGTCAAAGGGCTGATGGGTCTCGCGCCGGACCGGATCTGCTGGAAAGAGCGAATCGTCGTGGAGGCCAAAGGCAAGGGCGGCGCTGCAGACGCGGTGTCGCGTCAGGCCGTGTATTATGCGCTGATGCTGAGCGCTCGCACCGGCGAGGAGTGGCGGCCAGCCGTCGAGGTGATCTCTGAGCGCCGGATGCGTGAAGTGGAGGTTGATGACGGGCTTGTGGCTGAAATGCTTGCCGCAGCACGGGAACTAGCCGCACTCGCGGTCAAGCGATGTCCAGAAGGAATCAACGCGCCGATATGCCGGACATGCTCCTACGCACGTTTCTGCGGGAGGATATGATGGAGACGCTCTTCGTGTCGAAGGATGCCCGGCTTGCCGTTGACGGCGGAACGCTGCTTGTTCGCACGGAAGATGGCAAGAGACGGGTGCCGATCAGGGGCCTTGGCCAGATTGTCTTGGCCGGCGAGGCAGGTTTGACGACCTCCGTGATCAGTCTCTTGGGCCGCAACTGCGTTCGCATCACGGTGCTTGACTGGTACGGCAACGTCGTCGGCTCATTTGAACCGAACCGCAATCCTCGCAGCGGACGTGTGCGACAGCTGCAGGCCCTCGCCAGTGCCCATGATATAAGACGAATTGATATGGCGCGCCGCTTTGTCCGGGGAGCGGCCGAGAACATGCTGGCCAACTTGAGATACCGCAAATATCGCGGTGTCGAAGGTCTTCGAGAGCCGATCGAAGCAATCATCTCCACGACAGAAGCGCTTGCCTCCGCCGACACCGTCGAGGCGCTCATGGGTCATGAGGGCTTGACGCGCGCATGGTACTACGACGCATGGAAGCGTATTGACCCGAGGCTCGATTTCGGCGCGAGGGTGCGCCGGCCGCCGAACAATGAGATCAACTGTCTGCTTTCTTGGTTTAACGGTCTGATGTACGCTCTGTGCCGCAACGAGATTGCCAAGACGCATCTGGATGACTGCCTGTCGTTCCTGCATTCACCGCGTGAGGCCCGTTCCTCACTGGCGCTTGATCTCGCTGAGGTGTTCAAGCCGCCTGTCTGCGACGGCCTTGTCATCGAACTGGTTCTACGCGGAACCAACTGGTCGTCATGGTTCGAGATCAACGGAAACGTGTGTCGGCTGTCCGAAACCGGACGGAGGAAAACCCTGCAGTTTTGGGCTGAAAAGGTCGATGCTCCGCTCGGCGGGGCGCACAGCCTCCGCGAACTGGTTCTCCGGGAGGCGCTTGCCATTGAGCGCCATGTGCTGGGTGTGGACGAGTATCGGCCGTGGCGGAGGAAGATCTGATGTTTGTCTTGGTCTCCTACGATGTAGCGGCGGGGCGCACCGAGAAATTCCGGCGTTTGCTGAGCCGCTACCTGATTCATGAACAAAATTCCGTTTTCTGCGGGCTATTGGGTCGGCCGGATTTCCGGGCAATGGAAACTGGTTTGAAAGCGGAATTGACGGATGCCGATCGTGTGCTGATGCTCGTTTGCGAAAACCGGTTCAACGTTGACATTTTTCGTCTTGGGGTTGAAGACGGCAAGATGCAGGCGGATAAGAAGAGCGTCGTTCTTTAAGGCTACGGTAAGTGATCGTGCACAGCATCCGGGAAAGCGTAGACAAAAACTCACCGCAATATGTTCATTCGGGAACTATCGGGCAGTTCCTAAAGAGCTAAGTCTTTGTTTTCTAAGGTGTGAACCATCCCCATGAGGGGTCAGCACAGCATCCGGGAAAGCGTAGACAAAAACTCACCGCAATATGTTCAACCATTGAGGGGTCAGGAGAACTATCGGGCAGTTCCTAAAGAGCTAAGTCTTTGTTTTCTAAGGTGAACCATCCCCATGAGGGGTCAGGAGCGCAAATGGTCCATATCCAGGTGCCGAACGGGTGAACCATCCCCATGAGGGGTCAGGAGTCGGAAATTTCAGCTTTCCAGGACTTGCCGCCGCGGGTGAACCATCCCCATGAGGGGTCAGGAGACCGAAAACCGCATAGCGCCACAAACGCACAAACGCGGTGAACCATCCCCATGAGGGGTCAGGAGGAGGAATGTCTGGGCCGCCTGGCCGAAACCGAATCCCGTGAACCATCCCCATGAGGGGTCAGGAGCGGCGGCGGACGCGGCCAAGCTTGCAGGCATTGCCGCGTGAACCATCCCCATGAGGGGTCAGGAGCGGCGGCGGACGCGGCCAAGCTTGCAGGCATTGCCGGTGAACCATCCCCATGAGGGGTCAGGAGCCGGCGAGGCGACGACGCGCGCTGCCGGGTTGATGAGGTGAACCATCCCCATGAGGGGTCAGGAGGGATGTTGACGCGCGGGTGGTCGCCGGGACGGAAGTCGTGAACCATCCCCATGAGGGGTCAGGAGACGGGCAGCGTGTCGTGGCCGGAAGCGTCGGTGGTTGTGAACCATCCCCATGAGGGGTCAGGAGAGCCTCCGCCTAAAGCCTCAGGACGCGCCTTGGGCGGGTGAACCATCCCCATGAGGGGTCAGGAGGTAGGCCGGGGATTGTTTTTTGGGCGCGCGGACGAAGTGAACCATCCCCATGAGGGGTCAGGAGCCGCCCTGAGGCTCAGCCTGACGGAGCGAAAAATGAGTGAACCATCCCCATGAGGGGTCAGGAGGAGGTAATTTGACCTCGTAATCAGGACCGGCGGGTCGGGTGAACCATCCCCATGAGGGGTCAGGAGAAATTCCACGAATACGGACAGCCGCCGACCGTAATGGTGAACCATCCCCATGAGGGGTCAGGAGAAATTCCACGAATACGGACAGCCGCCGACCGTAATGGTGAACCATCCCCATGAGGGGTCAGGAGTTTGAAAAAAGTGTAATTGTAGCCGTGGCTTTTAAGGGGTGAACCATCCCCATGAGGGGTCAGGAGATTCATTGCTCCGATACGCGGACCAAATGGATGGAAAGTGAACCATCCCCATGAGGGGTCAGGAGACTGACGCCTACCCGTGGCGCGACGGAAAAGGCCGCGGTGAACCATCCCCATGAGGGGTCAGGAGCTGGAGCCGTCCGCGAATTCGTAGGCCACGTCTCCGTGTGAACCATCCCCATGAGGGGTCAGGAGAAGGTCGTGCGTGAAGCCGAGTTAAAGGGCAAAACTGTGAACCATCCCCATGAGGGGTCAGGAGTTTATCATTTGGCGCAGGTCGAGGACGACGCGTATCGGGTGAACCATCCCCATGAGGGGTCAGGAGACCGACGCCTACCCGTGGCGCGACGGAAAAGGCCGCGTGAACCATCCCCATGAGGGGTCAGGAGTTCCGCCGGGGCTTTTCATTGCGCGGACGAACGGAGTGAACCATCCCCATGAGGGGTCAGGAGCCGCGCCAAGTGCCGTTCGGGACTTGAATGTGGACCAGTGAACCATCCCCATGAGGGGTCAGGAGAGCGCGAAATGGCGGGGCGACTGGGGCCGCTTCGTCGTGAACCATCCCCATGAGGGGTCAGGAGTCTCCTTCGGCGACGGGAAAAGCGCGGAAGCTCTCGCGTGAACCATCCCCATGAGGGGTCAGGAGCGGAAACTGACCATGCGCAGCGGCGGAGGCTGGCGAGTGAACCATCCCCATGAGGGGTCAGGAGGCAACCGCCTAACAGGCACTGAGTAGGCACTCGGAAGGTGAACCATCCCCATGAGGGGTCAGGAGTTGGCAGCGCGACGCTTGGCAGCGCGGCAGCGAAACCGGTGAACCATCCCCATGAGGGGTCAGGAGATTGAAAGCTGCGGAACCGTTCAGGAGGAACTCAGGGTGAACCATCCCCATGAGGGGTCAGGAGGAGTGCCTGTCGGGCGGTTGCGAGGTGGTTGCGAGGGTGAACCATCCCCATGAGGGGTCAGGAGCGCGTCCCTTCCACCGTCGGCTCAATCGCCCGAGCCAGTGAACCATCCCCATGAGGGGTCAGGAGGTTTTCGAATTCCGCCGCCTCGAACGCCCGCAAAACGGTGAACCATCCCCATGAGGGGTCAGGAGTCCCGCTGTTGAATCCCGCGTGATCGGCGCGGTCAGAGTGAACCATCCCCATGAGGGGTCAGGAGGACGGCAGCCCGTTTTCGTCGAGGCTGACGCTGACGCGTGAACCATCCCCATGAGGGGTCAGGAGGAGGATCCCCGCAGGTCTTCGGCGGTGAAGGGTTCGCGTGAACCATCCCCATGAGGGGTCAGGAGGCTGAAATTGAGGAACAGGAAGGGGAAGATGGGAAGTGAACCATCCCCATGAGGGGTCAGGAGCCAATCCATCGCCAGATTGAAAGTCTCGAAAAGCGGGTGAACCATCCCCATGAGGGGTCAGGAGGCCGCCTTCGACGCTTTCCGCCGCGCCGCCGCCGCGGTGAACCATCCCCATGAGGGGTCAGGAGTTACGGCCTTTTGTGCGATGCGGCAAACGGAAACTGGTGAACCATCCCCATGAGGGGTCAGGAGTCAACCATGTGATCAGGTTCGATCCCGATGTATCCGGGTGAGCCATCCCAAAGACCCTTGATATGTTGACTATGTGGCAAGAATCAAAATATCTGAAGAAATCCCGACGACCGCCCGCGGCAAATGGTCCCGGTTCCGGAAACGCCTGCCGGCTGCCTGATCAGTCACGATCCGTGGTCATGCCTGAATCTCTGAAAGCCGCGGTTGCGTTCATGACGCATTGCTGTCAATGCGTCACCGTTCAACCAACATGCCGAATCGTGAAGCATATGGCACAAATTTTTAACTGCGCGACATTAACGGGCCCTTGGCCGGGGTCCCCTGCCTTCGGGTGCCGGGTTCCGCAGACGTTCAGGAGTTCCCGGCCATGATCACTGTGTTTTCGGCGCGCAAAATCATCACCATGGATCCGAACTGTCCACAGGCGACTCATGTCGCCGTGTGCGGCGGAACTGTTCTCGCGGTCGGCGATTCCCGGTGCGCGGACGGATGGGGAAACTGCCGGATCGACGACAGATTCGCTGACAAAGTCATGCTGCCGGGCCTGATCGAAGCGCATGCTCACGTCATGGCCGGCGGAATCTGGCGTTACCGGTATCTCGGACATTTCGAACGAACCGACCCGGACGGCAAAGTCTGGCCGGGCGTCACGACCGCACGGGAAATCGTGGAACAGCTGCGCTCAGAAGCGGCCGCCAGCGGAAACGGACCGGTGATCGGCTGGGGCTATGACCCGGCTTTCGTCGAAGGGCCCGAACTGGACCGGCGGCTGCTCGATGAAGTCTCCGAGAGCCGTCCGGTGGCTGTTTTCCACTCAAATTTCCACGTGCTGAGAGCTAACAGCACCGCGCTGGACGGAGCGCGGATTCATGAACTCGGCGATATCAAGGGCGTACGCCGGGCTTATGACGGCTCCATGACGGGCGAACTGCAGGAATTCGACGCTATGGACCCGGTGCTGAAACTCGCCGGCATCGAGTTTCCGGATTTGTCCGATGAGCCGTCTGTCCGCGCCTACGGACGGCTGGCGCGGAACTGCGGCGTCACCACCATCGCCGATCTGAACTCCGATCTGTCCGACACGGAAGTCCGCATGCTCGAAAGAGTGACAGGGGAAACCGGTTTTCCGGTCCGCTACGCGCCGGTCATGGCGGCCACCCACGCCGATCCTGAAGAAGCGGCGGAACGCGCGGCCGCGCTGCGCAGCAGATCGACATCCAAACTGCATCTGGGCGCCGCGAAACTGTTCACTGACGGCACGATACAGGGCCGGACCGCGAAACTTAAACCGCCGGGATATTTCACCGGCGAGGATCAAGGCATATGGAACATGGACATGGAAGACTTCCGCCGTTCGGTGCGCATTCTGCACCAAGCGGGGGTCAAAACGCATATCCATGCCAACGGAGATGAGGCCACGGAACAGTCCATTCAGGCATATGAAGCGGCGATGCTCGCAAGCCCGAATCCCGATCTGCGGCATACGCTGGAGCACGCGCAGCTGGCCGGAACGGATCAGTTCAAACGCATGAAGGCGTTGGGCCTGACGGTGAATCTGTTCGCCAATCATGTGCATTATTTCGGCGATATCCACTGGACATCATCGCTGGGCCCGGACAGGGCCCGGAGAATGGATGCCTGCGCCGATGCCTGGCGGATATTTGACGGCGATTTCGCCATTCATTCCGACGCTCCGGTCACGCCGCTGGATCCTCTGAAAACCGCGTGGTGCGCCGTCAACCGCGTCACCGCCGCCGGCCGCGAGCTTGGCGGGCATCAGAGAATTTCAGTCGCACAGGCGCTTCGCTGCATCACGCTGGGCGCCGCGCATGTGCTGAAACTGGATGACCGCGTCGGCTCGATACAGTGCGGAAAATTCGCCGACTTCTGCGTTCTCGAGGACGATCCTTTGGAGGCCGGCCCCCGTGATTTCGCCGACATTCCCGTCGTCGCGACGGCGCTCGGCGGAAGGATCATGCGGTGACCCGGATAGCGGCGGCCGGATTCCAGCACGAAACCAACACTTTCGCGCCGATTCCGACAGAACTGGAGACCTTTGAGAGCGGCGGCGCATGGCCTCCCTTGACACGCGGGGAAGCGGTGCGCGAGCGGCTCAAGGGACTCAATCTGCCGATGGCCGGGTTTCTGGAAGCCTGCCGGCACGACACGATTCCGATACTTTGGACATCGGCTGAGCCCGGCGGTTATGTCAGCGACGAGGCGTTCGACCGGATCAGCGGTGAAATCGTTGAGGGCATCGCGGAAGCCGACGCCGACGCCGCCTACCTGGATCTGCACGGCGCCATGGCGACGCGCCGTCATGATGACGGAGAGGCTGAGATCCTGCGCAGAATCCGCAGCCGGGTCGGACCCGGCTTTCCGATAGCCGTGAGTCTGGATCTGCACGGCAACCTCAGCCGCCGTTTTTTCGAATTGGCCACCGTTGTGACAGTTTACCGTACGTACCCGCATGTGGACATCGCCGCCACCGGCGCACGGGCGGCGGAGCTCTTGGCCCGCGCGCTGACGGAACCGGTTCACGGCAGCTTCCGCCAGTTAGACTTCCTGATTCCCATTACCGCGCAATCGACGTTTCACAGCCCGGCACGGGAAATCTACGCCGGTCTGGAATCCCAGGGCTCCGTGTCGGCCGACATTTGCCTGGGATTTCCTCCGGCCGACGTGCCCTGCTGCGGCCCGGCGGTGTTCGCCTACGGCAGAACCCCTGAACAGGCGGATGAGGCCGCGGACAGGATCTCGAAGACTGTTAGTGACGCGGAACCGAATTTCAATTCGCGTCTGGTCTCCGCCGCCGATGCCGTTCAGACCGCGCTGCGCTCGACGGAGCCGACGGTTGTCATCGCCGACCCGCAGGACAATCCGGGGGCGGGGGCCACCGGCGACACGACGGGAATTCTGCGGGAGTTGCTGCGGGCCCGTGCGCCGGATGCGGTTCTGTCGATGCTTTACGATCCACAAGCGGCCGCGGCGGCGCATGAAGCCGGTCTCGGCGCCGAGCTCTCTCTCGATATCGGCGGGAAATTCGAAGAATTCTCCAAGCCGGTCTCGGCGGCTGTGAAGGTCGAGGCTCTGTCCAACGGCCGGTTTCAGTTCACCGGGCCGATGTACGGCGGAGCGACGGCCGATCTCGGCCCCGTCGCGCAGCTGCGGATCACAGGCACGGATATCGCGGTGGTCGTCGGCAGCCGCCGGACGCAGAATGCTGATCAGGAAATGTTCCGCGCGGCGGGAATCGAACCTTCGGATCACCGCGTTGTCTGCGTGAAAAGCGCAGTGCATTTCCTCGCCGACTATCACCGCATCTCAAACACGGTTCTGTACGCTGAAGCCCCCGGCGCGAATGTCTGCCGGCTGAACACGATCGGTTATTCAAGACTGCGCCCGGGAATCCGGCTCCTGCCGTGACGCCGCGGCCCGCCGGTCAGCCATGACGCGCACGCCCGCAAGCGCCGCTGCGAAACGGCCGCGGACGGAACCGGAGGAACAAGCGCGGCGCAAGCCCCGGAAACAAGTGAGATGACAAAATGAGCGGTTCTGAGGAGTTTGCAAGCGGATCCAGAGGCGAAACGGCCGCTTCCATGGAACCGCTGTCCGGAAACGATGATCCGTCAGTGGGCAGCGGCCGCGACACTGCCGAAAACAGACTGGCTTCGCTTCCCGTCATCGCCGGCGTGGAACTGGCGTCCGCCGCCGCCGGTGTCCGGTACCGCGGCAGGACAGATGTCATTCTCGCGCGTCTCGCTCCGGGAACGCGGGCGGCGGGCTTTTTCACCCGGTCGTCCACCCGCGCCGCGCCGGTCAGGGATTGTCAGGAAAAACTGAAGTCATGCGCGGCGGCATCGTCAGATTCGGGGCTGGCGATTTTCGCCAATTCGGGCAACGCGAACGCCTTCACCGGCACACCGGGTGAATCCGCTGTGCGCCGGATCACGGCGGCCGTGTCCGAGAGTCTGGGTCTGCCGGCAAGCCGTGTTCTCACGGCTTCGACAGGCGTGATCGGCGAACCGCTGAACACTGCCCGAATCCTTGATGCGATCGACACGCTCAAGTCCGGTCTCTCGCCGGACGGCCTGGCTGACGCGGCGCGCGCCATTATGACGACCGACACCTTCCCGAAAGCGGCTTCGGCACATATCACGACCGGCCGCGGCGTCCTGAAAATCGCCGGAATCGCGAAAGGTTCAGGCATGATCGCGCCCGACATGGCCACAATGCTGGCCTTCGTGTTCACCGATGCGAAAATCAGCCGGCCGCTGCTGCATTCTCTGTCCGAAGAGGCGAACAAGCCGAGCTTCAACGCCGTGACGGTTGACGGCGACACTTCGACAAACGACACTTTGATCGTCGCCGCTACAGGCCGGGCGGATCATCCCGAACTGACTGCCGGCGATCCAGCCGCCGCCCGGTTCGCCCGAGGTCTTCTGTCAGTCATGACATCTCTGGCCGAGCAGATCGCCAGGGACGGAGAAGGCGCGGGAAAGCTGGTGAGAGTCCGCGTGACCGGAGCGGCGACCGGATATGACGCCGATTTGGCGGCGCGGGCGGTCGCCGATTCTCCGCTGGTCAAAACTGCGGTCGCCGGCGAGGATCCGAACTGGGGAAGAATTGTCATGGCGGTCGGCAAATCCGGCGCGGCACTTGACGCTGGACGCATGGAAATCTGGCTGGGCCGATGCCTTGTCGCCAAGAACGGAATGGCCGCGCCGGAATATTCGGAGGAACAGGCCGCCGCCTATATGAAAGAACCTGAAATCGACATCACCGTCGCTTTGGGAGCCGGAGATGCCTGCGCGCGGGTGATGACATGTGATCTGACGCATGGGTATATTTCAATCAACGCGGATTACCGGTCGTGAAACTGGTGCTTGTCGCCGCGGCGGCTCTGATAGACCGGGAAAACCGCGTGCTGCTGGCGAAGCGGCCGGAAGGCGCGCGCATGGGCGGTCTTTGGGAATATCCGGGCGGCAAAATTGAGAGCGGGGAAACGCCGGAGGAGGCGATTCTGCGGGAACTCCGCGAGGAGTTGTCGATCGAAACCTGGGACAGCTGCCTCGCCCCTCTCACTTTTGCGAGCCACAGTTATGAGAATTTTCATCTGCTGATGCCGCTGTTCGCCTGTCGTAAATGGGCCGGCGCGCCGAGATGCCTCGCCCACAGTGAATTGAAGTGGGTCCGGGCGAACGACGTCGCTGAGTTTCCGATGCCGCCGGCTGACCGGCATATCGGTCCGGTACTGCGGGACTGGTTAGGGTGACTGAGTTTCCGGTTCCGCCCAGCCCGCGAGGTTCGCGCTGACGATCTCAACCATCATCTCGATGTGGCCGTCATCCGAATTCAGGCAGGGAATGTAAGCGAAACGCTCTCCGCCGGCTTCAATGAAGGCATCCTTGATTTCTTCCCGGATCTCTTCCAAGGTCTCGATGCAGTCGGCGGAAAAACCGGGCGCGGCCACGGCGATGCGGCGGCGGCCGTTCCGGGCCAGCGACGCGACCGTGTCGACGGTGTAGGGCTGAAGCCACTCTTCCCGGCCGAACCGCGACTGGAATGATGTGACCAGCCGGTCTTCTTCCCAGCCGAGCCGTCCGGTCAGAAGGCGCGAGGTTTTTCGGCAGTGGCAGTGATACGGGTCTCCTTCCATCAAGTACCTTTTGGGCAAACCGTGATATGACGCCACGACCGCGTCCGGTTCAAAATCCAGATCTGAAAGATGCGCATTCAAGGATCGCGCCAAGGCTTTGATATAAGCGGAATGATCAAAATACGGGGCCACGGTGCGGACAGCCGGCTGCCATCTCATCCGCATCAGCGCCTGGAACAGGGCGTCGTTGGCGCTGGCAGTGGTTGACGCGGAATATTGAGGATACAGCGGAAAATGCAGAATTCTGCGGCAGCCTGAGTCGACCATCCGGTTCAGCACGGAGCGTGTTGAGGGATTGCCGTAGCGCATGCTGAAATCAATCACGAGCTGATCACCGTACCGGACGGACAGAGATTCCCGGAGCTTTTCTTTCTGTTCCCTGGTGATTGTCAGAAGAGGACTTTCGTCAGATTCAGCGTTCCAGATCGATCGGTAAGCGGCCCCTGAAGTGAAGGGCCGCTTCGAAAGAACGATCAGTTGCAGAATCGGCTGCCATTTCCAGCGCGGATAATCGATCACGCGCTGATCGGACAGAAATTCCGAAAGATACCGCCGCATCGGCCAGTAAGAGAAGCCGTCGGGCGTTCCGAGGTTTGAAATCAGCACGCCGGTTTTTTCCGCCTTCACCGGCGGGTGGCCGTCCGGCGCGTTCGGCAGGGTCAGATATAGTCCGCTCATTCGACTGTCTCCGCTGATCTGGAACCGCTGTCAGCGGCTGAGTTTGTGTTCGACGGTGTTCAAGGCATCAGCCAGAAGAGACCGGGCCGATCCCGGACGCAGAGGCTGCTGCTGGCCGGCGGACGGAACCCATCCGGTCAGGAACATGAGATCGAATGTCGCCCGCAGCCGGCCCCGACCGTCTGCGAAAGCGCCTCTATAAACCTCTTCGGCAAAATCAAACAGGCTGCGGCGGGCCGGCGTCCTGCGCCTTGCCGCCAAAGCGTTGGTCTCTCCCATTGAACGCAGATCATGCATCAGACGGCGAGTCGTGGAATAGCTGGCGGACAGCGCGACCCGGTCGGCGACCGGAAGCGCGAATCCGGCCCGCTGAAGCAGTGAGCCGCAGTCACGCACGCCGGCCATAGGCGCGACCCGGGGGCTGGCGCCGTCCCCGGCTCGGATTTCAGCATGCAGGAGAGCCGCCCGCAGTTCGGTAAGCGTCTCGCCGCCGAAACATACCGCCAGCAGCAGTCCGTCCGGAATCATGGCGAGGCGGCATTGGACGAGCTGGCCGACCGGGTCATTCGACCAGTGCAGGGCCATAGCGTGGACAACAAGGCCGTATCGGTTTCCGCCGAAGTCGATCCGCTCCTCGTCCGGGAAAATCTCCGCGTCCGGAAAAGCGTTTTTCCAGAATTCCTCACAGCCGGTGATGACTGCGGTCCTTTCGAACGAACGGTCGATATCGGCGAGCCGCTGCCGGATTTCGTCCAGCGCAGCCCGGTGAAGGAACGGTGCGGGCGCGGACGAGCTGAAGGCTCTTTTCCGGTGAAGCCCGAGCGCTTTCCGGTCTGTCAGCGCGTGACCGAGACTCATTCGTTCACAAGCCGCGTCGAAGACTGTCTTCGCGGGAATTCAAAAACAGCGGGCGGACCGGCTGTCCGGAATTCGAGCCGAAGCGCGCGCCGCGTCATCGCATTGCGCAAGGCAATACAGGAAGACGCAGCCGGCGTCCGGCGGGTTTCCGGTTCCGCTGAATCCGTTCGCCGCTCGCCGGTCTCACTCTGAATGCCCGGCCGGCGGCGCCGGCTTGCGGGCGGCTGTCGCATAATTCACGCTGATATCGCGCGAAGAAAGTTTCCACTCGCCCCGCAAAGGGTTGAAGACAAATCCCTTACAATCCACCGGTTCAAGGCCGGCATCCTTCAGCATGTCCGTTTTTTCTTCGGGGGTGACGAACTTCCGCCAGTCATGCGTTCCTCTCGGAAGCCAGCGCAGAACGTACTCGGCTCCGACAATGGCGAAGATGAAGCTCTTCGGGTTTCGGTTTATCGTTGAGCATATCAGAATGCCGGACGGCTTGATCAGGCCGGCGCACGCCGCGACGAAATCACGCGGATCAGGCACATGCTCGATGACCTCCATGCACAGCACAATGTCGAACTGCCCGCCCTCCGCGGCGATGTCCTCCGCAGCCGCGCAGCGGTAGGCGATGGTCAGGCCTGACCGCTTGGCATGTGATTCCGCCGCCGGAATATTCCGTTCGGCCGGGTCGATGCCGGTCACCGCCGCGCCCAGTCTGGCTAACGGTTCGCAAAGCAGTCCGCCGCCGCAACCGACATCCAGAACGCTTAGGTCGGAAAAGGGCGATTCCGCGCCGAGACTGCGGTCGAATTCAGCTTCGATCTGGCTGTTGATGAAATCCAGCCGGCAGGGGTTCAAAAGGTGCAGCGGGCGGAAAATCCCGTGCGGATCCCACCACTGGTCGGCAAGGGCATTGAATTTCTCCGTCTCCTCTTGGAAGACGTTCTGTGATCGGGAGGTATGCATTGAAGGCGGATGTGTCTCCGGTTTAGATTAGCGCCGGCATATAACGGAAAACTCATCGCAATGCATGGGATATTCCGCCGGCTGAAAACCGGCGACGAACTCTATCCGCACATTCAGCCGTTCGATGTCCGGATGCTCCCGTCCGGCGACGGTCACCGGATATATGTGGAACAATGCGGCTCTCCGCAAGGCGTGCCGGCGCTTTGCCTTCACGGCGGACCGGGCGCGGGATGCAGTCCGCTGATGCGGCGGTTCTTTGATCCGGCTGTATTCCGGGTTGTTCTGTTCGACCAGAGGGGATGCGGAAAATCGACCCCCGGAGCCAGTGTCGCAGCCAATACGACCGGTCATTTGATTTCAGATATTGAGCTTATCCGGCGGATTCTTGGAATTGACCGCTGGATCCTTTTCGGCGGCTCCTGGGGCGCCGCTCTTGCCCTTCTCTATGCGCAGAGGCATCCGGAAACAGTGATCCATCTGGTGCTGCGCGCGGTGTTTCTTATGACCAGAAGCGAATTGGACTGGTTTTACGGCGGCGGCGCCGGACGTTTCTGGCCGGAACGTTGGCAGCGGTTCCGCTCGGCGGTTCCCGCTGATGAGCGCGGTGACCTGATCGCCGCATACCACAAACGGCTTTTCAGCGGCGACCGTGCGGAAGAGACCGAATTCGGCCGCAGGTGGCATGAATGGGAGATGTCGCTCTGCAGAATGGAGGGCGTTTCGGGCGCCGTGTCCGGCAACTATGCCCGGACCTTCGCACGGTTGGAGAGTCATTATTTTTTGAATGGCGGATTCCTTGACCGGAACAGACAGATTCTTGATGACGCTCACAAATTGGAATCGATACCGGGGACGATCGTTCACGGGCGGTATGATGTCGTCTGCCCGCCGCAGTCCGCATGGGATCTGGCGGAACGCTGGCCAAACGCTGAACTTGAATTCGTCGTAGCGGGGCATGCGCTGTCCGAATCCGCGATCAGGCGGAAGCTGGTCTCGGCCATGAATACGCTGAGGGATCGCTGCGGGTGAACAGTCATGGAGAATGAGGCCGCCTTCGTCTGCGCACCCGGTGCGGCCGGAACGCAGCGCGGGACAAAACCGAAAACCGCTGGTTCCCGGCCATGCGGGTCGGCCGGTGCTGGACGACATTTGAACTGCCGGGAAGACGGATTTCCGCGAACAGCGTGTCTCATGCGCGGTTACCTGTCTGAAACGGATTTCCGCAGACAGGCGTCTTGCGAGTCATTCAACGGGACGCCGGCTTGATAGTTTCTTTTGAGACAATACATTGGGATCCGATGAAAAAGATTCTGCTCAAATCACGCGGCGCGAATTCGGACCGGGCTTCAAGCCGATTCATGATACGGCAGCAGCGGCAAATCAGCCGCTCCGGAATCAGGAAACTGGCGCGGCGACCTGAATTTTCGGCGATGGCGCATGCGGCGGCCCGGCGCATTGCCGCCGATGATGTTCTCAGACTGGTTGACCGGGCGGCGGCGGCCGTCATAATGAAATTGAATTTCAGCCACTCTGTGGATGATTTGGCCGCTTGTGAGACAGCGGCGCGGCGGGTTCTGTTATGCTCCCGTACCGCCGGAACGGTTTCCGGCGCCGCAACCGGCATCGGCGGTCTGCCGGCGCTGCCCGCTGACATGGCGTCGAGCCTGTTGATCACGGCCGGCACGGTGCACGCGACCGCGTCAGCCTTCGGCTTCAGAAACAACTCGCCGATGGATCAGCTGATCCGGCTGCATGCCATGGATCTGGCGGTCAAATCTGCTGGACCCGGGCGCCAAGATAAGAAAGATGCCATCGGCGACCTTTTGAGGATCGTGAATGTTTCCGCGGAAAGCCCGTCGACGGCTGCTGTTCAAATGCTTGCTCAGACCGTGCTGCCCGGAGTTCTGGATAATCTGATCAACTGGGCTGTCGCCCGGGCCGGCGGAAAGGCGGTTCCAGCGGTGAGCGCCGTGACCGGCGGATATTTCGGCTACCTGCTTCAAACCCGCGCCTGGAAGGCCGCCGCATACGTTTACAGCGAGCGATGGCATATCGAGCGCAGAGCGCTCGTCAACGTCGTTAACAATAACAAACCCGGCCCAGCTTCGCTCAGGAGCAGTTGATTCCACAGTCATACGTCGACGAAACGCGTTTGAATCGACAGCTTGAATTCGGAGAGCGGGCAACAGCGGCCGGTCTTCGCATTCGCCGTGCCGATTGTGAACCCTTCGAAGAATTTCAGCTGTAACAACAGAATCTGCATGCCATACCGGCCCTCCCGGCGGCGCTTTTCGGCTGAGATGAGAAGCGGGCCCGTCGTGTTTCAATATGAAAGGGCAAGACGAGTTTCGTTTTCGCAGACTTCCGGGCGGTTTTTTCCTCCGTGCAAACTCCTCAGCGCACAGCCCGGAGCCGGCTGACATCCTGATTGCCGCACAGCTCTCACTTTGATTTTTGAATGAGCGTTCATCGACGGCAGTAACGCTCGGCGCATCCGAATGCCGCCGGTCATGAATAAGGACGGGACTCCGGCCCAAACCAGCCGTGCGTCGCGGTTCATCGGCAGCCGGAACAGCCCGGCTCATCCTGTTCCAAGCGGTCCTCTGGCGGTTTCAGCGGGCGGAGGCGTAAACGAGGCCCATCCGCTCGGGCCGCCGCCAGCGTCCCATGGAAAGCCTCCGGCGGGATCTGTCAAACCGGGCGGCGGAGGCGGTCGTTGAGCACGCCCCGCACCCTCCGGCCCCCGGCGGGAACCGCCGCCCGGTCCCTCCGTTTTTTCGTTACAGAGAGTATCGCGTTCGCTCGGACCGCCTGCGTCATCCAGATCCGCCTGAATTCTGGTCTGAGGCTTAAGCGATGCATTTCGGAATTTAGCCGGAGCGTTCAAAGACCGAGCTGATCAGCCATCATGTCGATGATGGCGGTATGGACAGCCGCGCGGTCCGTGCCTTCGGGGTCGGTGCACACAGGGTCATCGTTCTCCTCTTTCAGGATCGCTTCCGCCTCTGATTTGCAAAGCGGCATTGCCGTGAAATGAAAACCGGGGTTTGATTCATATGAGGTGTCAGCGGACAAACCTTCAATATTGGACTCCTCAAGCCCCCAAACGAAGCCGGGGTCAATAGCCGCGATATGTGTGACCCGGGCATCTGCATAGCTCGTATTCCAGAGTCCGGGGGAGATCCCCTGCATATTCACCTCTTCGGACAGGAAGGTGTCGCACAGGCTCATTGTCGCATAATAGCGCCGGCACGCTGAAACCGTACCGCTGAGGTTGCCTGTCACGCCGCCCATAGACAAGGCCGTCCACCCGCCGAAAGAAAACCCCGTCGCCATGATGCGCGATGTATCAATGTGATCCTGATATAACGGGTTGCCGAGTAACTCATCCAGAACGGCGCTTAAATCATGAGCGCGAGCCCAGTGCTTAATGCCGTCACGCATGTCAAAATCACGCCAATTGGAATTGGGGTGGTTCACACCGGCCACGATCGCGCCGCGTTCCGCGAGTCCGGAGGCAAGCCATGACATAGCCCGGAAAGTCCCTCCAGTGCCGTGGCTGAGCAAGACAACCGGATATTGACCTTCCGCGAGATCCGCGCCGATTAAGACGTCAACGCCGAAAAAAACGGCGTTTTCCCCGAAAACCGCCGGGTCGCCGGCTCCTCCGCTCGGATACCATACAGCCACAGCGGCAGTTTCCGCGTGGTGAGGCATTTCAATCTCGGCAAGGCGGAGGCCGGCGGGATCCGCCTTTGCCCCTGCGGCGGTCAACGACAGGGCCAGCGCGGCAAAGATAGTTTTCATTTTCATTCTCCATGATTTTGGTGTTGATGCCCAAAACATGGGTAATGCGGTCCGCACGTGCGACCTGAAACCGGTTTCAGGTATCCGGAATCAGGTTTAAGGACCGGTCCGGGCGCGAGATAAGAAAAAGGAAGGCGCATGCTGAGCCTGCCGATACCTGTCATCGGCGCGATAATTCTGCTGTTCCTGTCCGTGCGGTTTTGGACAGGACGAAAACGGATCGGCCCTTTGGCGATCCTTTTGGCGATTTGCGCTGTCGAGGCCGTGATTGTCGCCATGGCACAGCATTATCTTGTGCCGGGAATGCGCTTCGTGCAACCGATCACCGCGACGTTCATTCCGCCGGCAGCCTGGCTCGCTTATCAAACCATGGCGGCGCGCCTGCCGCGTCATGCTGATCTGGCGCAGAGGCCGGCGCCCTTGACGGCGCTCGCCGCTCTTGCGACCGCGCCGGAATTTCTGGATGTCCTCATACCCGGTGTTTTTGCCGTCTACGGCATCGCGATTCTAGTTCATTCACGGAAAGGGTCGGATGCGCAGCCGCGGATCTCCTTTCAAAGCGGTGAGTTGCCATCGCGTATCTGGCTTGCGATCAGCGTGACGCTGATCGCATCGGCCCTCTCCGATATACTGATCGTCGCTGTGCGGGCGGCAGGAGAAGATTATCTTCAGCCTTGGATCATCAGCGTCTTTTCTGTCGGAACTCTGCTGCTGATCGGCGTGCTGAGCCTTTCGGAGCATCTGCGGACCGACATGAATCAAGGAGAAGCCGCGGCCGGGGAAAATGCGGCATTCGACCGCGACGTCTGGCAACAGACAGAACGCTTCATGACGGAGCATCGCCCCTATCTTGATCCCGATCTCACGCTGTCGAAACTCTCGCGCAAACTGGTTTTGCCTGCCAAGGTCTTGTCCTCCACGATCAACCGAGCGACAGGAGAAAATGTATCCCGCTATGTCAACAAAGCTCGAATCAATGCAGCACAGCGGGCCCTGCTGGCGGGTGAAAACATCACAAGTGCGATGCTGTCTTCCGGGTTCAACACCAAATCCAACTTCAATCGCGAATTCCTGCGCGTCACCGGTAAAAGCCCCAGCAAATGGCTTGCTGAAAATCGGCAGGAAGAATAGGTAGAGCTTGCACGAAAAGTGATTTTCTTATTATTTTTCAGTGTTGTGATACGTTTTTTCTTTTCAAGAATCAGCTTTGCCGCTAAGAGTTTGAATCATAATTCGCGGACATTTATAAGCTGTTGATATCATTTATGTTTCCGGCAACTCGGCATTCCGCGCCAGCCGGCGCATCAAAAACCGGCAGGCGGCCAGCTGTACCTGACTCAGAGAACTCGCTGGTGACCGTTCATAGTCCTTTGCCAGACGCCGACAACGCGACATCCACGCAAAAGTCCGCTCAACTGCCCAGCGACGGTATAAGACGGTGAAACCCTTTTTTCTTAGGCTTACGCACAATTTCAATCAGCGATCCCAGCCCGATATCCACCAGCGCCAAAGCTGGCTTCGGCCCCTGACAGCCGCCGTCCGACTGCAGCTTGGTTACCCGCGGCGCCGCCGCCGGCGTCCGCAGGATCACCCCCGGAGCGCCGCCCCGATCCTGAATCGACGCCTTATGGATCAGGACAGCGATCAGCGAGCCGTCGGCAGCTGCCGTTTGTTAATGCCTTGATGAAACAAAATGCGCTGATTGGAAAGCAGAAAAATTCAAAAGCGAAATCCCTAGTCGGGAACAGTCTGCGCCGGTTCCTCTGCTTCACGATGAACGAATACCATCCGCGCGACTGGACAGAACCCGGGCCGGAAAAACGGGACGTGATGCGGCGGCCGGCTCTCAACCCGACGCGGGTCGCGAAGGACAGATTCAGGAGGCAGGCAGGCTGAGTCAATGCGCGGCGACGCGGCGGACTCAAAAAAGCCGGATGGCATCACCGCTGCGCCCTGAAGCTCATCAGTTCCGCCGGACTCCTGTCGGAAAACGGGAAATCTCAAAAGCGACAGCCCTGTCAAATCAACCTTTGCCAATGCGATAGCCAAATGACATAGCTTACAGCGGAGCTGCGCTTAACTCTGAAGGTTGGAGATTTCATGAGCATTTTGCGAGACACGAAATTTCAGCGCGGTTTCGGAACCTTTCCGCTTAACGGCGGGTTGCTGGCCGATTCCGTCAGCGCGGCGCTTGAAACCGGATACCGTGCGTTCGACACCGCGCAGATGTACGGCAATGAAGCCGCCCTCGGATCAACGCTGGCGGCTTCCTGCGTTCCCCGCAACGAGCTTTGCATCACGACCAAAGTGCAGGCCGCCAATTTCTCTGAAAGCAGGTTCATGTTTTCGGTGGAGGAGAGTCTTCAGAAATTGAAACTGGATTTCGTTGATGTCCTCCTCTTGCATTGGCCGCCAGCGGATCGGGATGTAGCCCCTTCCTTACGGCTCTTGCTGGAGGCGCGGAAAAGAGGATTCGCGAGCCATATCGGCGTGTCAAATTACACATCGGAGATGTTGCGGGAAGCGGTTCGCATTGCCGGGCCGGATCTGGCCACAAACCAAGTGGAGTTTCATCCTCTGCTGAACCAGGATAAGCTGCTGGCGGCGGCCGAAGAGATCGGCGTTCCCTTGTCCGCCTATTGCTCGGTGGCGCGCGGAGAAGTTTTCAAGGTGCCTGATTTCGCGGAAATCGGCAGATCCTTCGGCAAGTCGGCCGGTCAGGTCGCCCTGCGCTGGATTCTCCAGAAGGGGGTCAGTCCCATCACCATGTCGACCAGCCCCGCCAATATCAGGGCGAATTTCGACATCATGGATTTCTCGCTGCCGGACGGGGACATGGCGCGGATTGACAAACTGACGCACCGCAACTTCCGCATCGTTGACAAGAGTCTTGTGCCGACGGCTCCCGACTGGGATTGAAATTTCCGCAAGACCGCCGCTGGTTGACGTCAGCGGTTTCCGCGGTTCAGGGAGCACGATTTTCAAGCAATCATGTCCGTCGCGGCGTTGGTATTGGAGCCGGCGAGGCTCGGCATAACTGAACTTTCTCAGATTTGAAGCGCGGCTGCTCCGCCCACCCGCAATTCCGGATCTGCGGCCGCTATAGGATTCTTTCTCATACGGCAGATGCATGCCGGATGATGAGAAACGCGCCTGAATCGCCGGAGACGATTTGCGAAGTCCTGCTCCGACGAACGCTTTCACCAGGCAAGCGGGGACGTTTGATGTATTTCCGCAGCGACCGCTGGCGAAAAATCTCTGTGCTGATGCGCACGCTGGCCGGCTAGCGCGCAGTCGGCAGTTTCGCCGTCGGAGATCGTAAAAATCCGACATTACGCTCAGCCCGGCTGCAATACGATTTCCGCAGCCGTCCTCAATCCGTCAAAATAATGCGCCCATGCGACCATTCAGCCGAGGACTTATATCCAGAGTCATGCTCGTTTCCACGCACGGGCCGATTCCGCGCCCGGTTCATATATCGCAGTGGCTGCGCCGGTTCCCTGCTGCCAATCTGATATTGCCGCGCAGCCGTCAATTTGATTGTCGCTGAACAGCGCTTTTCAGACTGGAAACGGGGTTTGGCCGCTGTTACGGTGTGTCAGCGTCCGAGCCTGCCGGAGAGTTCAACAAGACTCTGTGCTGACAGCTAATCTTATATCTCCGTGCCAGCGCGCCCATTGCCGTGAATCATCCAGACTGATGCTGACAAAGCTCACCATTCGTAATTTCAAACGCTTTAACGAAGTCGAAGTCGAGTTGGGAAACCCGGTCGTGTTCGTGGGACCGAACAATTCCGGCAAGACTTCAGCCATGCAGGCGTTGTCGCTCTGGAACATAGGCGTCAAGCGCTGGAACGAAAAACGGACAGGCAAAAGCGCACCGGAAAAAAGACCGGGAGTCACAATCAGCCGCCGGGATCTGCTTGCTATGCCTCATCCCGTCGCAAATCTGCTCTGGCGCGATCTGCGTGTGCGGAACGTGACCAGAGCGAATGGATCCCAGCGAACGGAAAATGTCCGGATTGATATCATTGCGGAGGGCGTGGACAACAATGCGACATGGGTCTGCGGTCTCGAATTCGACTACGCGAACGATGAATCGTTCTACTGCCGGCCGCTTCGCGTCAAAGAGGGCAAGCATCCGGATCGAATGCCGGTGCCGGACGCCGCCGGATCGGTCGATATCGCGTTTTTGCCGCCCATGTCAGGGCTCGCGGCTGCTGAAACACGGCTTGATCAAGGCGCCGTGAACGTGCGGATCGGGGAAGGACGCACCGCCGAAGTGCTCCGGAACCTGTGTTATCAGGTGGTTTCGGACAATCCGGATCTATGGACTAAACTCGTCGAAAATGTGGAAAAATTCTTTGGCGCGACGCTTGAAAATCCCCGCTACATTGAAGAGCGAGGCGAAATCACCATGGGATACCGGGAAGGCGACTCCCTTCTGGATCTGTAGTCAAGCGGGCGCGGGCTCCAGCAAACACTGCTCATTCTTGCCTATATGTCCGCAAATCCCAAAACCGTGATCCTGCTTGACGAACCGGACGCGCATCTGGAAATCCTGCGTCAGCGTCAGATCTACGAAGCGATCACCGAACTGGCGGCTAAGCACGGCAACCAGATCATTGCTGCCAGCCATTCGGAGGTCCTTTTGAATGAGGCGGCCGGCAAGGATCTTGTCGTGGCGTTCGTCGGCAATCCTCACAGAATTGACGGCCGATCCAGCCAAGTGAGCCAAGTGCGGAAGGCGCTTTCCCAGATCGGCTTCGATCAATACCTTCAGGCGGAACTGACAGGCTGGGTTCTCTACCTCGAAGGATCAACGGATCTGAAAATTCTTCGGGCTTTTGCGAAGCTCCTCGGCAAGGCCGCCGCGGTTCAAGCCCTTGAAAGACCGTTTGTTCGTTATGTCGGCAACCGACCGAAGAAGGCCGAGGAGCATTTTTTCGGGCTGCGGCAATCTGTCCCGAAGCTCAGAGGATTGGCTGTTTTTGACCGGCTGGAGCAAGGTCCGCCGAAAAACGAGGTTCTGAAACATCTCGCTTGGACCAAACGGGAGATCGAGAACTATCTCTGCACCGAAAAGACGCTGGAATCATTCGCACGGTTCACAGGGCAAGACGAAGCCCCCGGCACTCTGTTCGAACAGCCCGAGACGGACAAGCGCGTGTGCGCCATGCGCGAAGCCATCGAGGAGGTAACCAAAGCCATGCGGACACTGGGAAAGGGGTCGCCATGGGATGCCGATACCAAAGTCAGCGACGATTTCCTGACGCCCCTTTTCAAAGTTTATTATGGGAAGTTGGAGCTGCCCAATCTGATGGAGAAGAAGGCCTTCTACGAACTTGCCCAATTTGTTCCTGAGGAGGAGACAGACCCGGAGATTTGCAGTGTTCTTGAGGAAATTGTAACCGTTTCCGGTGGAAATCATGATGCCTGTTCACCTGATCAAGCATAATTTCAGACTTCCTGATCTGGCATCTGAAAAGTTGCGACAATTCTTTGAACTGACAAAACCCTGATCCGTCGGTCCTTGACATTGATTGACAGCGTGTCGGCAGACCGACGCCGGACCGGAGGCTGAATACGTTCTGCCGCGTTGCGCGACAAGCGCGGCCTGTGAATATCGGGCGAAACTCCGGCCGGTCCGGAGAGAGTGAACGAAGACCCTGAAAACGGAGGTTGTGATGCGGGCTGAATGTGTGGTTGACGGAAAAAACGTCATCGGCGAATGCTGTTTCCAGGATCCGCGGGATGGTTGCCTCTGTTGGACGGACATTGAAAGCCGCAAAATCTTCAGGATGGCAGAGGACGGCGGCGTTACCCAGTTCGTTCTGCCCGGCAGAGCGGGGTTTGTCTTGCCGCTGAACGGTCCGGGATTCATTGTCGGATTCTCAAAGCAGATTGCTGTCGCCGATCAGAAATTTCAGGAATTCCGGCGGATCGCGGACGTCGAGCCCGAACTGGGAAGCACCAGAGTCAACGATGCTGCCGTCGACCCGTTCGGAGGCGTCGTCTTCGGCACATACGATGAAGCTCCCGAATCCGGCCGCGGGGCCGTCTGCAGCGTATACCGGCTGTCCCCGGACGGCCGGGTGCGGCGTCTGTTCGCTGATGTGTCCGTCAGCAACGGAATCGAATTCTCCCCGGACGGATCCGTGATGTATTTCGCGGATACGAAAGACGGCGCCATCAGGAGATTCCGGGTCACTGACAGGGAATTCGCCGACTTCGAGGAACTGAAGCCGCTGGCGTCCAAGGATGCCGCGCCCGGATTGCCGGACGGGGCTTGCGTGGATGCCGAGGGACATTACTGGAGCGCGCGTGTATGGGGAAACTCCGCAGTCCGGTTCAGCCCTGACGGCACGGTCAGCGGAAAGGTCGAGGTGCCTGCCAAAGGACCGACCTGCGTCGCGCTCGGCGGGCCGGAACTGACGACGCTGTATATCACTTCATTGCGCACGCACCACTCAGATGACGAACTTGCCGCGGTGCCCGAAGCGGGAGGGTTGTTCGCCGCGGAAGTCGACGTGCCTGGAATTCAACAACGACAGTGCGGACTGTCGGTGAAATGGCGAGGCTGAAGCTCTTGGAGTTTTTCGATAATCCTGTAGTAACTAGTAGTCTGACACAGTGATAATGATGGTAATCGTGGTTTGGCGGACGTCCTGATTTCCAGTGTTGACGCTCCGTTGAAATCATGGTAACAGCCTCAGTCTGAACGAAGACAAATGTTGTCGGCCGGGTATTTCAGCCGGATTCTGAGCAGGAATCCAGCGGCTGAGGCCTGTTTCGCGCCGGCGGCGATTACAAGAGGCGGGAAGCTATGACGGATCAACAGGAACAAATCGGACGCAAGATACAGCATGTGCGGCTCGAAGATCATGAACGGGCTGAATCAGAGGAGATCGTTTCATCCGGCCGCGGTTCGGCCGAGCGGCGGCGGCGGGCGCATATTCTTCTTCTCACGGATGAGAACCGGAAGAGCGGCGCGCGCGCCGATGCCGATTCCGTCGGGGTCGGCACGGCGACTGTCGAGCGGCTCCGCCGGCGTTTCGTCGAGGAGGGTACAGCGGCTTTGGAGCGAAGGCCGCATTCGAACCGCGTTCCTCCGAAGCTTGACGGCGAGGGCGAGGCGAAGCTGACGATGATCGCCTGTTCGGAACCTCCCGAGGGGCGTTCCTCACAGCCGCTGGAACTGCTCGGCGAGCGGCTGGTCGCGTTGAATGTCGTTGACAGCATTTCCCGGGAGACGGTCAGGAGGACATTAAAAAAACGATTTGAAACCGCATCTTACGCGGTGCTGGCGCATTCCGGCGGAGAACAGCGGCGACTTCGCATGCTCGATGGAGGATGTGCTCAGGGTTTATCAGCGGAAATTCAGCGAGAACGAGGTCCTGGTCTGCACAGCCGAGGCTCTGAGAAAGCGGACGAAGGAGGTCCGCACGGCTTTGCCGACCGCTCCCGGCCGGCCGGCGCGCTTCGACTGCGAATACGAGCGCAACGGGACGGCGAATCTGTTCATGGTGCATGCGCCGCTTGCAGGCCAGGGCATGTCAAAATCACCGACCGCCGGACGAAGAAAGATTTCGCCGAGCTCCTCAGAGAGATCGCCGACGTTCACTTCCCCGGCAAAAAAATCGTGCCAGCCATGGACAACGCATGAGCTGTCGAGTCTTTACTACGCTTTTCCGCCGGAGCAGGCGGGCAGGCTCTACGAGCGTTTCGAAGTTCATCACACGCCGAAACACGGCAGCTGGCTGAACATCGCCGAGAGCGAGATCAGCGTGCTGAGCCGTCAGTGCCTGTCCCGGCGCATTCCCGACCGGGAGACGCTCTGCCGCGAGGTTTCGGCATGGGAAAAAGCGCGCAACGCCGACCCGGCCCCGGTCAAACAGCGGTTCACCGCCGAAGACGCGCGCACTGAACTGCATTCTTTGTACCCATCGATATAACAATGACAGACTACTAGGTTGTGTCCTCAAATATTTGACATGCTGAGCTGGTTGCGGCACAGTGCCGCGCGACCAGCGGTGAGAATGCTCAAAGGAGATTTGAAATGATCGGCAGCCGGCATGATATGACGGACGAGCAATGGCAGCGGATGGAGCGTGTGATGCCGAAAGGTCTGCCCGGGCCGCCGCGCAAGGACGACCGTAAGGTAATGGATGGGATATTTTTCGTGCTGCGCACCGGCATGCCATGGCGGGATTTGCCGGAGCGTTACGGGCCTTACACGACCTGTTACAACCGTTTTACCCGCTGGAGCAAATCGGGCCGCTGGCAGAAGATTCTTGAAGATCTTCAACAGCTTGAAGAAGCGGAAGAAGAAGCCGCGGACGGAAAGGACGACGGCGATCCGGCGCCGCGGAGCCGGATGATCGACTCGTCGTCGATCCGCGCTCACCGCCATGCCGCCGGGTCGCGCAAGGACGGCGAGCCGCAGGAGATCGGGCGTTCCCGGGGCGGATGGACCACGAAGATTCATGCCATGGTCGACGGCAAGGGCGGGCTGCGCCGCATGCGCCTGTCGCCCGGGCAGGCCGCCGACTGCGCCGAGGCGGCGCCCCTTCTTGACGGCCTTGAAGCCGGCTGCGTCCTGATCGCCGACAAGGCTTACGACACCGAGGCCGTTCTCAAGCAAACGGCGGAAGCCGGCTGCCGGGCCGTCATTCCGTCGAAGTCGAACCGCAGGCAGCAGCGGCCGCTGGATAAAGCTGTCTATGCGAAGCGCAATGTCATTGAGCGTTTCTTCGGAAGAATCAAAGAGTTCCGGCGGGTCGCGACCCGCTTTGACAAGCGAGCCCGCAACTTCGCCGCCGCTGTCATCCTGACCGTCATCCGCTGCCTGCTGCGGAATGACGCAAAGGGGACGCCCGTACAACAATGAAATGCATCACCGGGTTCAGCCGGCGGCTCTCTGTCAGAATCAAGCTGTAGCAGATGCCGCGGCCGCCCCGCAAATGCGTTTCCGGCGGCCGCGGGTCATGAGAGCGGCGGGAATCCGTCGTGATCCAGCCGCTGGCCGGGGTCAGCCGGCAGCCGGAAAGTTCAGCTCCGCCTCTTCCAAGCGGTCCGCAGGCGGTTTCAGCGGGGGGGGCTGGCCCGAGCCGCCGCTGAGCCGCCGCACGGGACCGGAAATTTTTCGAGGACGCCCCTGCCCGGCTTCCAGCGCGCGCTGGAAGCCGGGCAGGGGCGTCAAGGCTTCATCCGCCCGCGGCCGCCTCCGCAGCCTCACGGAAAGCCTCCGCCGGGGTCCGGTAACCCAGGCAGCGGCGGGGGCGGTTATTGAGCGCGTCCTGCACCCTCCGGACCTCGGCGGGATCTATCGTCCGGAAGTCCGTCGACTTCGGAAGCTGTTCTCTCACCAGGCCGTTCGTATGCTCGTTCAAACCCCGGTCGCATGAACGGTACGGGCGGGCGAAGTAAAAGTCCGCGTCGAGAGCCCGCGAGACCTCCGCATGCTCCGCGAATTCCTTGCCGTTGTCAGCCGTGATCGTGTGAGTCATGTCGGACACAGGCTGAAGACACTTGATGACCGCGGCCCTGACCAAGGACGACGTCCTTCTCTTAACCTGTTGAAGCAAAGTCAATTTCGTCGCCCGGTCGACAAGCGAAACCAAGGCTCCCCGGTGCCGGACGCCGATGATCGTGTCCGCTTCCCAGTCTCCCGCCCGGGTCTTCTCCTCGACGATCGCGGGCCGCTCGGATATGTCCCTACGGCCCGGAATCACGCCCCGCCCGGAGCCGTTCCGGCCTCGGCGGCAGCGCTTCCGCCCCCGGCGGCGGAGACAGCGGAACAGGCTTCCCCCCGCCGCCCGGTCCGCATAGATGTGACGGTAAATCCAGGTCGGACTCACCGTCATGACACCCGTCATCGCTGAGCGGCCCGAAATCTGCTGCGGGCTCCATCCAGACATCAGACATATTTCGATGATCTTCCAGCTCATCGGCGACATCTTGCGGGGAACCGACGAGGCTTCCCGCCGCCGGGTTTCGGCCAGCCGCTGCGCCTGGCGGCAGCGGTAGCCCCGCAGCCCGGTGTTGCGGGCGAGTTCGCGGCTCACCGTCGACTGCGAGCAGCCGATCTCCGCCGCGATGCCTCTTTGCGAGAAACCGCTTTTCTTCAGCGCCTGAAGCTGGTAACGGTCAAACTGGGTCAAGTGGTTAAAGCCCGACGGCATGCGATTCCCTCCGTTTTCATCATAGAGAGTATCGCACCCGCTTGATCCGCATACAACATGTAGATCTGCCTCAATCGCGGTCTACAGATGAAGCGATGCATTTCGGAGTTTGGCCGGGGGGATAATTGAGTCCACTACCTAGTCAGGTACCCGGCAAGCGTTCCCGGGGACGGGATCATCCGCCGACGGCGGTCATTGGAATATTTTCAGGAAGTACGGGATTCGGGAGCGGAGCCCGCTCAGGAATCGGCTGGGCTGAGGATCAGATCCGCCGGATCCGCCCGGAGCGCGTCAAGGACGTTCCAGCCTTGCTTGCGGGCGGTTTCGATCAGCGTCCGCAGCACCGCATGGTTCCGGGCGCCGCGCTCGCTCCGATAGCAGCCGGATATTTTCAGATATGCTTTCAGCATCCGCAGGGCCCGCTCGGCCCGGTTGTTCGTCGCCGGCACCGCCGGGTTCCGCGTGAACATCAGGACGCCCGCCCGATGATCCCGCAGCCGCAGGACGAGGTTGAGCCCCTTGCGCTTTTTCCGTCTCCCGCGCCGCTTCCCGCCGCCCAGCGGCGGCAGCGCTTCGTGCCAAGCGACGGCGTCGGCGACGATCCTGTCATATTCTTTTTCGATCCGGTCCGCCGCCTCCGCGGACAGCGGTTTCCCGGCGCGGGCCGCCTCGTTGTCCTCATGCACGGCGCTTTGAAGCAACTTGCTCATCTCCGCCGACCAGGCCTCGCCGTGAAACTCCGTCAGAGCTTCAAGTTCCCTCAGGATGTGAGGGATGCAGTGCGCATGGCTCACCCCGGCTATATTCCAGCAGGGTTTCCAGAAGTCATGAACCGCGATGCCGGTCGCGCCCATGGTCACATCGCCGCGGCTTTCGCCGAGACGGAAAAAACTGAGAAGCTCCGTGCAGACGACGTGTATCCAGCGGAGCTTGCCGTCGACGCGGACCCCGGTCTCATCCATGTGCTTGACGGCGGCCCTCGCCGCCGCCGCGCCGACATGCCCGGCGAAGCCGGAAAATTTCCCGGCGCCGCTGTCAAGCAAAGCGGAAACCGTTCCCGGAGACAAGGATGCGCCGAACAGGTCTCTCATCGTCCCGGCCAGCCGCCGGCGCGGGATCATCTGCGCCGCCGACAGGTAACGCACCGTCGAACGCACCCCCGGACCGTACTGCGCCGGGGCCTTCACGCCCTCCGGAAAACGGCCCGCGCTCACCGCCCCGCAGCCGGGGCAGACCGCCCTGTGAACCCGGTGTTCAACGATCTCAAGCGCAACCGGCGGGATGTCCGCGACCTGCCGCCGGACATACCCCTCCGATGCCGCACCGGCGAGGGACGCGCCGCATCCGGCGCAGGAACCGGGATGATGATGCTCGACCCTGTCCGGGGTCTCGACAAGGCTCATCGTCGTTCCCTTATGACCCGGCTGCCCGCCCGGCCTGCGCCCCGACGAAGCTTTTCTCTTCGGCGCCGGCTTGGAAAACCCGTCGCTCGACGGCGGCTTATGACTGTTGCCGCTGTTCAGTCCCAGCCGCCGCTCAAGCTCGGAAACGCGGCCCTGCGCAGCCGCAAGCGCCGCGGCGGCTTCATCCCGCCCGGCAACGGCAGCATCGCGCTCGGCGGCGATCGCATCACGCTCGGCGACAGCAGCGTCACGATCCGCGACAGCCTCGGCAAGTCTCGCCTTGAGACCGGCTCCGCTGAAAGCCGGACCGGCGACCCTGTCCCGCGCCGCCGCCGGAATGCCGCCGGTCATCGGACCCGCTCCGCTGAAAAATGATCTGAACTCATACCCTGCGTATCCGCGGCTTGCGCCGTTCCGCTCAATGTCGTTTCTTGATTTCTTGACAAGAACTTCAATCACACGGACAAAACAGAATCAAGCGAAAAAATCTACCTGACTAGTTACATCCTGTATGCAGTATATAATCCCCTATGAACAGTGATATATTCTATATTTGGTATGCGAAATCGACTTTAGGAACAGGATGTCAGACAGCGGTGCGGGACCGTCAGACGATCATCTTCAGCGTCTCATACGGCGGCTGTTCCAGCCGGTTATCTGCAGAAAACACCTCAGCTTCGCAGTACCCGCTGTAACCGGCGTCTTCAACCGTGGCGGGGAATGCCCTTCAGATCCTCCTTGGTACGGCAGAACGTCACCGGTCTCCGCCACCCGGGCGCGTAAATGATGCCCGCAAATCCGGCAGGAACCTGAAGTTCTTGGAATTTTCAGCCGGTGTTAAGTCCCGACGGACGTAACGGACATTGATTGAGATGCCCGTATCGGTGGTCAAGCCGGGCGTACGGATTTGTAGCAGCGGCCACTGTGAACAGACAGGAAGCGGCTGCCGCACTAACGGAGTTACGGGAGGAGTCACGGTGAACGCATATATCATGCGGCTTGAAGCCGAAATCAGCTGGACAAAAAAGTTTCAGCAGTGTTTTGCGTTGCGCAGCCACGGCAATCGCCGCCAACTTAACCAGTTGTTTCCTGAGGGTGATGCTGCCTTGGATGCTCAAATAGAATCTTTGCCCAGCGCCGCCTGCTCTGACCAGCCTGTCCAACGCGCAAGGGCCGGGGCCGCACGGACAACATCCTATACTCAATTCAGTCCGCAGCCCGGTGTTCCGTGCCATGCTTCGGAACTGCTCAGCCGATTCCGCGGACTGCGGCCGCTGCGCCTGCCAATGTTCAAAGGGAGCGCAGCATCCCTTGCTTTCGTTTCAGCTCACCGCAAGCAAATAAAAGCATCCGGATCAACCGCCGTTAAAAAGTGAAAGCATTTCAATCAACCAGAGAGGAAGGGCCGCTGCAATGCAGCCGCCGCCGATAATCTTTATTATTTTCAGATCGGTTTTCAGATTCGTGGTGTCGGCTTTGAAGTCGGTTCTCACATCAGCGATATCGGCTTTGAATTCGGCTCTCATGTCCGCGATATCGGCTTTGAATTCGGTCTTCATGTCCGCGATATCGGTCTTCATATCCGCGATATCGGCTTTGAATTCGGTCTTCATGTCCGCGATATCGGTCTTCATATCCGCGATATCGGCTTTGAATTCGGTCTTCATGTCCGCGATATCGGCTTTGAAGTCGGTTCTCACATCAGCGATATCGGCTTTGAATTCGGCTCTCATGTCCGCGATATCGGCTTTGAATTCGGTCTTCATGTCCGCGATATCGGTCTTCATATCCGCGATATCGGCTTTGAATTCGGTCTTCATGTCCGCGATATCGGTCTTCATGTCCGCGATATCGGCTTTGAATTCGGTCTTCATGTCCGCGATATCGGTCTTCATGTCCGCGATATCGGTTTTGAATTCAGTTTTCATGTCCGCGATATCGGTCTTCATGTCCGCGATATCGGTTTTGAATTCAGTTTTCATGTCCGCGATATCGGTCTTCATGTCCGCGATATCGGTTTTGAATTCAGTTTTCATGTCCGCGATATCGGCTGTCAGATTCACAAGGTCAACCTTGGTAGCAACCCCGCCGGTGATGCCGTCACGCAGCACCTCTGTGATCGCTTCAGCCTGTTTTCCGCTGAATTCATTGGCCTCAAGCCTCCGAACAGCAGCCAGCGTGTCAAAGTGAATGTCCATCATGCTGTTCACATATCAACTTGAGAACACTTTGTCAACACTTAGCACTTCAGGATTCCTCATGTCCTTTCTCCGTTTCAAGGCCCGGGATTGTCCGAGCCGCTTGCCGGTTGGATAACTCCGCTTCACGGGTCTTCCGGAAACGCAAAGCGTTGCCGGCTTCTTCCGGCCTTGGGAATTCATTAACCTGTGAGTAACTCGTGCCTGCCCGAAAAGTTCTTTGCTTATCATTTTTAGTATTTTGAGGTGTTTGTCGATTGTGAAGAATCAGCGTTTTCGTTAAAAATCCGGTGACTCAGCACTGATCGCGGCAATCTTCGCCGCTTTTTTCACCGGGAGAACGGTATGCGCCGACTGATCAAACCGGCCCGCCTCGGCACGAAGTCTATCGAAACTTTGAAAATGGCTCAATTTACAAATCGTATGCACGGTCTTTCGGTTCCCGCAGAAAATAATGTGCGGGAGGGGGCATTTTTCAGCCCAACATACTGATAATACTGCAGAATAATTGTCGAAGTATCTGGCAAAACCGCTTGTGATCTATGACATCTATCCCCTTGTATATAAATGCATTACAGTATGGATGCATACGATTTGTAAATTGAGCCTTGAAAATTGATCTGAAGTCGCGGGATGACATCGAGAATGTGCTCAGGGGCCTGCAGCATCTTTATGTCAATCGCCAGCGTGACCTTCAGAGGATTTTCGACGAGGAATTCTTCGTCGATGTCGGCTGGCACAACGGTCGTCCGGGGACAGCTTGCCAGCCGATTCTCGTGATCGGCGTTCTCAAACAGGGGACTGACTGCGATTTCGACCGGCTGCGCAGCTTGGTGAACAACCATGAGCTGGTCCGCGCGATGCTCGGCCATGACGATGTCTTCGACTGCGGCGGGTATGAGATGCAGACGCCCGTCGATGATGTTTCCCTTTTGACGCCGCGGATGCCGGCGCGCGTCGGCAAGCTGCTGGCAGCGAGCGGCCATGAGGTCGCCGGAAAAAAGCCCGGCGCCGCGTTGCGCGGTCGCGTTGACAGTTTTTGCGTTGAGACGGATGTTCGTTTTCCGACGGATGTGAATCTTCTCATGGATGCGGTGCGCCGCATGTTTCGGGAAACGGCGCGGGAGGCTTGCCGGCGCGGCGTTCCCGGCCAGCGGCAGAGCGCGCATCTGCAGGCCGTGCTGCGGCGGCTGTTTCACGGCGTCCGCACGCGGCGGCGGCAGACGGAGAAGGCTGTCAGGGAGTATTTGCGGTTTTGCCGCCGCCTCGTCGCGAAGATGGATGATACGCTTCCGGTCTTGGCGGCGGCCGGGGCGAGCGCATTAAGTTTGTGTTTGATCGACAGTTATCTGAGGCACGCCAAGCGGCAGATCGACCAGGTCAGCCGCCGCCTGCTCCGGGGGGAGACGATACCGCAGAACGAGAAGGTGTTCTCGATTTTCGAGCCGCACACGCGATGGATCACTGAGGGAAAAGCCGGCTCTCCCGCAGCACTGGGAGTTCCGATGGCTGTCGTCGAGGATCAGTATCAGTTCATAACTGTCATGAGATCATGCAAGGTTCTGATGTTTAATATGCCGTTCCGGTCGTCGCGGCGGCGCAGGAGCGGTTTCCGGAACTCCGGGCCTGCAGCTTCGACCGCGGCTTTCACGGCCCGGAGAACCGCCGGGAGCCGGATGCGATGCTTGATCTGAACGCTCTGCCGAAGAAGGGTATCTTTCGAAGGCGGCGCGGGAGCGGCAGTCGGAACCCGGCTTCGCCGAGGGCCGACGGCCTTGCGGGAGCGGCGCAGAATCTCGACAGGAAGCTGCATGCGGTTTTCGCATGGACTGCCCCAGCGATCAATCCGGTGATTGGTGCGCCGAACCAAGAACTGGTTAACCCCAGTTCTGTTTAAGGTTTCAGTCAGGGGATTCTCAAATCTCTTGAAAAATGATTCACGGTTTCAGTAGTTTATCAAACTGGAGATCTCCCGTGCACATTCATAAAGAAGCCTTGTTCACCTGTCTCGATGATTTCATGAAAGTTTACGAGGAACAGTAAAAACACTGCCTGATCACCAGCTCCGCGAAACGGCGCAGGGCCGGGAAGCTCTCCATGTCGGAGATGCTGTTCATCATGGTGTTTTTTCATTTGAGCGGGTTTCGCTGTTTCAAGCTGTTCTACCTGTACGGCGTATGCCAGCGCTGCCGCGGCCTGTTCGGCGAGCTGCCGAGCTATGGCCGGTTCGTGACGCTGCAGCCGCGCCTGTTCATGCCGCTGTGCCTGCTGATGCACTGCCTTTCGGGTGAAAAGACCGGCGTCTACATCGCTGACAGCAGCCATATACCGGTCTGCTGTAACCGCAGGATCAGCCGCAATAAGGCATTCGCCGGCCTGGCCGCGCGCGGGCGCACTTCCATGGGCTGGTTCTACGGCTTCAAGCTGCATGTCATCATCAATGACAAGAGTGAGATCACAGCCCTGAAAATCACGCCGGGCAATGTCGATGACCGCGCCGTGCTCGACGCTGTGAGCCACGGTTTGAAAGGCAAAATCTTCGCGGACAAGGTCTATATCTCGAAAAAGCTGTTCATGAGGCTGCGGCAACGCGGGCTGCAGCTGATCACCGGCATCCGAAAGAACATGAAGAACTATCTCATGCCGATGATCGACAAGCTCCTGCCGCGCAGACGATTCATCGTCGAAACCGTCTTTGACGCGCTCAAATCGCAGCTCGGTCTCGTCCATACCCGCTGCCGCTCACCGACTAACGCAATGGTGCACATCCTCTCAGCTGTCGCTGCATACCAGCTCACCCCGAACAAGCCGAAAATGAAAGCGACCGCTTAAACAGAACTGGGGTTGGTTAAGAAAACACCCATCTGATCCCATGATCTCGATGCCGTCATATCCGGCTTCACGGGCGCGTGACGCTGTCGCGGCGATGTCTGAAATCTGTTTTTTAATGCCCTCTTCATCCAGCTAATGCGGCGTATACGAAGAAATCGGCGACTTGATCGGAGACGGGGCCACGCAGTCTCTGCCATAGGCGTAGCACCCGGCATGAAGGATTTGCATGGCAATTTTGCCGCCGTAGCCGTGAACCCGAGCGGTGACGATTCTGTGGTTCCTGATGACTGCGGATGTGCGCAAGGCGGCCGCATTGGGTAACACAGCGCCTTCACGGTTCGGCGCGATCCCGCCGGTCACGATCAGCCCGGCTCCGGGGGATGTCCCACTTGATGTTGAATTTGATATGGGCGGTGTTGCCTCTCCCCCGAGAATCAGCTCGGGGATTTTTTGAAGAAAAGGAAGCAACACCATGAAAACCGTTAGCACATTCCCCGGCGCCTCCGCCAGCGCTCCGAACATCAACGCGCTCGTCGAAGAGGCGTACGAAGACGTGACCGAGAGTTTCGAGAAATTCTGCCTGACGACGGGCATCGCGTATCTGCGGCAGATGATGGACGAGGACGCCGAACGGCTGGCCGGGAAACGTCACAGTCATTCTCCCGACAAGCCGGGGCACCGCCAGTGCCATACGCGTTCCCAGGTCGGATTTCACGGCGGCAAGGTCGGCATCGACCGTCCGCGTCTCCGCTGCAAGGCTGCGGGCAAGGAGATGTCTCTGCCGAGCTGGGAAGAAATCTCCGCGGACGGTTATCTCGACCGATGGGCGGTGAACTTGATGACCGCGAACGCAGCGACCCGCAAGTTCCGCCGGGCGGTGAGGATTCCGGAGGCCGGGGTTCCCTGCGGGGCGGGCTGCGGGCTGTCGAAATCGGCCGTGTCCCGCCGGTTCAAGGCGTTGACGCAGGCGAAGTTTGATGAATGGATGACTTCCGATCTGTCGGAGCTTGATCTCGTCGCGATTCAGATCGACGGGCTGCATATGAGCGACCGCCTGCTGATGATCGGGGCCGTCGGCATTGACGCGTCGGGGCGTAAGCGCCCGCTGGGCGTCATCGAAGGCGCGACGGAGAACGCCGCGACCGTGCAGGCTCTGCTTGATGATCTGATCCGGCGCGGGCTTGATCCGAAGGGCTGTTATCTGTTCATCGTCGACGGAGCCAGGGCGCTCAGCAAGGCGATCCGGCGCACTTTCGGCGCGGACATCCCTATTCAGCGCTGTCAGGTTCACAAGGGCCGCAACATCATCGACCGTCTCGCCGCGGAACATCACGCCGGCGTGCGGCGGACGCTCAGGCAAGCCTGGGAACTTGATGACGCCGACAAGGCCGAGCGGCTGATGCGCAGCCTGGCTCAGCGGTTCGAACAGGAGGCTCCGGACGTCTCCCGGTCGATACTTGAGGGCCTGGACGAGGTCCTGACCGTCTCCCGGCTCGGCCTGCCGTCAGAGCTGCGGCGGTCGCTGGCGAGCACGAACATCATCGAATCGATGAACAGCACGGTCCGGCAGGTCTGCCGCAACGTGAAGCGCTGGAGGAACGCCGGGATGGCTCTGCGATGGACCGCTGCCGGCATGATGGAGGCCGAGAAGGGTTTCCGCCGCATCAAGGCGTACAGGCAGCTGCCCGTTCTCAAACAGGCTCTCATCGAACATAGTCGAAAGGATCGGCTTGACCGGCTCAAGGAAGCCGCGTAGATAGCCGACAGGCAGCATCGCTCCTGCGGGTTTCAACATCAAGCGGGACATTCCCCGGCTCCGCCACGGGCCCGTGCGGCGTAAAATTCCGCCGCACGGTTCCAGTCTCCGGATTCTTCAAGACCGGTATGCATGGATCCCATTACCGCCCGGTTCGGAAGCCGGATGAAGCCGAGATGCAACGGCGAAAGCAGATTGGGATACAGGTCAGCCGTCATTACGCGGCGACCTGAGGCCGTTCGGCGGACACTAAGTTCAGAGGTCCATATAGACGTGTGACTCCTTGGCTGCGCCGGGATGCGTCACCGCGCCCTGCCTCGTCGGCCCGACCAGCTGCGCATATTTCCATAAAGCGCCCGATGTGTAGATTGTGGTCCGCGGCCCCTTCCAGTCCGCCCTCCGCTCCTCGAGCTCCGCCTCGGTCAAATCAACGGAAATTTCACCGGCCCTCGCGTTAATTGTGATCATGTCGCCGTTCCTGATCAGCGCGATGGGGCCGCCATGCGCAGCCTCCGGTCCGACATGGCCGATGCAGAAGCCTCTTGTCGCGCCGGAAAATCTGCCGTCTGTGATCAACGCGACTTTTTTGCCCATGCCTTGGCCGGAAAGCGCGGCGGTCGTCGAGAGCATCTCCCGCATGCCGGGGCCTCCGGCCGGCCCCTCGTTGCGGATCACAATCACATCGCCTTCACTGTAGTTCCGGTTCTTGACGGCTTCGAATGCGTCCTCCTCGCACTCAAAAACGCGGGCTGGTCCGGAGAAGACGATCTGATCATCGCTCATCCCGGCGATTTTGACGATGGCGCCGTCGGGCGCGAGATTGCCCTTGAGACCGACGACGCCGCCAGTCGGAGAAATGGGTTTCGCCGAAGGGTAGATGACGCGGCCGTCCGCGCCGCGCTCCACCAGATCAAGCTCTTCGCCCATGGCGCGGCCGGTGGCGGTGATGCAGTCTTCATGAATCATGCCGATTTTCCGCAACTCATTCATGACCACCGGCACTCCCCCGGCCTCAAACAAATCCTTGGCGACGAATTGCCCGCCCGGTTTCAGGCTGACGAAATACGGCGTGTCGCGGAAGATGCCGCAGACATCAAGGAGGTCGAATTCAATCCCGGCTTCGTGCGCGATTGCCGGAAGATGCAGCCCCGCATTCGTCGATCCTCCGGTGCAGGCCACGACGCGGGCGGCGTTTTCAAGTGATTCGCGGGTGATTATGTCTCGCGCCCGGATGTTTTTTTCCAGCAGGATCATCACCGCTTCGCCGGATGCCTCGCAGTAACGGTCCCGGCTTTCGTACGGAGCCGGAGCGCCCGAGGAGTTGGGAAGGGCCAAGCCCAGCGCTTCGGAAACGCACGCCATGGTGTTGGCAGTGAACTGCCCGCCGCAGGCGCCCGCGGAAGGGCATGCCACCCGCTCCAGCGCGGCCAGAGCCTTGTCCGACATCGCTCCGGCCTGATGTTGCCCGACCGCTTCAAACACATCCTGCACGGTGACATCCCTGCCGTTGAGGCGGCCAGGCAGTATCGAACCGCCGTAGACAAAAACCGACGGGACATTGAGGCGGGCCATCGCCATCATCATGCCGGGCAGTGATTTGTCGCATCCGGCGAGTCCCACGAGCGCGTCGTAACAGTGTCCGCGCATTGTCAGTTCGACCGTGTCCGCAATCGCGTCGCGGGACGCCAAGGACGATTTCATACCGTCATGGCCCATCGCGATTCCGTCTGTCACGGTGATGGTCGTGAATTCCCGCGGCGTGCCACGGGTCGCCTTGACCCCGAGCTTGACCGCTTGGGCCTGACGGCTGAGGGCGATATTACAGGGGGCGGCTTCGTTCCAGCATGTCGCGACGCCGACGAACGGCTGCGCGATTTCGGCCTCGGTCAGCCCCATGGCGTAATAGTAGGATCTGTGCGGAGCCCGCGCCGGTCCGCAGCTGACATGGCGGCTGGGCAGAGATGATTTGTCCGGTCCGGAATCGTTCATGTGATGCATCTCCTCGGCAAATGACATGACTTCGTGCCGGCATTCATACCCTGACTCGGCGTCAACAGCCAATATGTCGGAAATCCGGCGCTGATTCCGAATTCCGCGGCAAAGCGGCGGCGCTGATTCGCCGGTATGCGGAAGGCGGGAATCCGCCGGCCGGACAGGACGGACCGCTTCCGTTCGGGGCCGGCCGGCAATCCGGAGGAAACATTTCCAGAGCCGGATGACGTACGGATAAGATCACGCGTCAGATCCTGTCCGGGCCTTTCTCCCGGGGCGCCGGCGACGCGGAGCAGAAAACCTGATCCGTCTGCCAGACGCGCTGTTCAAACAGCCGCATAGCCGCTTCGGCGTCGTCGGTCATAATGCCGTCCACGCCGCAGGCCAGCAGCGTCTCCATCTCGGCGGAATCATTGATTGTCCAAACATGAACCGGCAGACCGCGTGCGTGAGCTGTCTTGACGAAAGCTTCGTCAACCACCCGAATGAAGCTGCGGCGGGGCGGGGCCTGGACGCAGTCGGCACGGATCCGCCCAGCCGGAAGGCCGAACCGGGAAAGCCAAAGGCGCGTGATTTCTCCCGGCCCGGCTGATGTGCAGAGACGGTCGCCCGCTTCCCGCCGCATATATTCCAGCCGCCGGCCCGAAAAAGAAGCGACGCACACTCTGTCCCAGACGTCCATTTTCCGCAGAAGCCGCATCAGCAGTGCCGCGGCGCCGTCCGTTTTGGGATCGATATTGACTTTCATATCCGGGAGGCCGCGCAGCAGACCGGCGAGCAGAGGAAGCGGCTCTGTCCCCGCGACACGCAGCTTCCGCAGTTCCGCCAGCGACAGGTCCTCGATGCGTCCCCGCGCGCCCGTCATTCTTTCGAGAGTGTCATCGTGAAACACGGCCACATGCCCGTCGCGCGTGGCACGGACATCGGTTTCGAGATACTCGAAGCCGAGTTTCGCGGCCGCCTCAAAAGCGGCCATCGTGTTTTCAGGATAACACGCGGAAAAGCCGCGGTGAGCGATCGGCGCCGGTTGCGGCCGGCGCGAATGTATCAAGAACGGGTGCGCATCGCGCATCGCGGATTTTTCCTTCAGCGGTCGGCGGCGTCTGAGCCGGTTTTCCGGTCGGAATATCAGGCAATCCGTTGATTGGATGACAACTCCGGTATATTCAGGCATCGGACAGGCAGCAATCATGGATTACGGCCGTGAATTGGATCACAAACTTTGTGAGACCCAAAATCAAGTCGATTCTCGGATCGCCCGATTCGTCCATACCGGACGATCTCTGGTCCAAATGCGATGAATGCGGGTCCATCCTTTATCACCGGGAACTGGTTCTCAGCCAGAATGTCTGCCCGAGCTGCGATCACCATATGCAGATATCTCCGAAAGAGAGATTCGGACGGCTGTTCGACAGCGGCGCCTATACCGAAGTGCCGGTGCCCGTTCCCGTCGCCGATCCGCTGAAATTCCGCGACCAGAAACGCTACGGCGACAGGCTGCGCGCCGCGCAGAAAAAAACCGGCGAGGCCGAAGCGATGCTGGTCGCCGAGGGCGACATCTGCAAAACGCGCTTCGTCGCGGCGGCTCAGGATTTCCGCTTCATGGGCGGTTCCATGGGAATGTATGTCGGCAATTCGATCGTCGCGGCCTGCGCGAAAGCTGTGGAAAGAAACGCCCCGCTGACGCTGTTCGCCGCCGCCGGAGGGGCGAGAATGCAGGAGGGGATTCTCAGCCTGATGCAGATGCCGCGCGTCACTGTCGCCCTCCAGGCGCTGAAGCGGAACAATCCTCCGCTGCCGTACATCGTGGTTTTGACTCATCCGACGACCGGCGGAGTCACCGCGTCTTACGCGATGCTCGGCGATGTCCATATCGCGGAGCCCAAGGCCCTGATCTGTTTCGCCGGGCCGAGAGTCATCGAGCAGACCATCCGGGAAAAGCTTCCCGAGGGATTCCAGCGTTCGGAACATCTGCTTGAGCACGGCATGGTTGACCGCGTGACGCACCGCCGGAAACTGCGAGACGAGATTGTCGCGATCGCGCTGCTGCTGATGAACAAGGATCCCGCGGTGAAAGGGGAAATCCCGGTTCTCGACCGCCCTGGCTGACGGACAGGGGAATGTCAGACACGCAGTCCTCTCTGATACTTGAACGTCTCAAGTCGCTTTATCCGAAAAGCATTGATCTGACGCTGAATCGGCCGCGCCGTCTGCTGGCCGAACTCGGCCATCCAGAACGGCGGATGCCGCCGGCCGTCCATTTCGCCGGCACTAACGGGAAAGGATCGACGCTGGCCATGGTCCGGGCCGGAATCGAGGCTGCAGGACAGAGCGCGCATGCCTATATCTCGCCTCATCTGGCGAAATTCCACGAGCGCATCCGCCTCGCCGGCCAGTTGATCGAAGAGGCGGCTCTGGCCGATGTCCTGCGGGAATGCGAAACCGTAAACCGGGGGCAGCCGATCTCGCTGTTCGAGATTACGACATGCGCGGCCATGCTGGCTTTTTCCCGCGCCGAGGCGGACATCCTGCTTTTGGAGGTCGGCCTCGGAGGGCGGCTTGACGCGACGAATGTCGTCGATCAACCGAGGCTGACCGTGATCTCTCCCATTTCGCTTGATCACCAGCAGTATCTCGGTGAGACTGTCAGGGAGATCGCCGGAGAGAAAGCGGGCATACTGAAGCCCGGTGCGCCTTGCGTCGTGAGCGAACAGCCCGCTGAAGCCATGCGCGTGATCCGCGCCGCCGCGGAGCGGGCCGCCGCGCCGCTGCTGGTCCAAGGGGAGGACTGGGACGTCAAGCCTTGCGGCGGCGGCCTGCGCTGCCGGTTCAAAGGAGAGGAAATTCAGCTGCCGCGGCCGAGTCTGGCCGGGCCGCATCAAATCGGCAACGCCGGCGCGGCGGTCGCCGTGCTGCGGGAACTCGGCGTGGAACAGCCGGCCTTGTCAGCGGCTCTGACGGAAGCCCGCTGGCCCGCGCGCATGCAGCGCCTCAAATCCGGCCCGCTGGTCGAAGCCGCCGGCGATTCTGAAGTCTGGCTGGACGGCGGGCACAATGCCGCGGCCGGCATCGCGGCGGCCCGGACGCTTCAGGAAATGCCGGCGCGGGTTAACAGGATCATCTGCGGAATGCTGAACACCAAAGATATCCGCGGTTACCTGTCAGCCGTGCGCGCGGCCGCCGGCAAACTCTATGGAGTCGCCATTCCGGGCGAAAAAGCGTCCCTTTCGGCCGCCGGCGTGGCTGACGCCGCGAACGATGTCGGATTCAGCGCGGAAACAGCGGGAACCGTGGAGGAAGCGGCGCGGCGGAGCGCGGCGGAAGCGCCGGGCGCGCGAATTCTCGTCTGCGGGTCTTTGTATCTCGCCGGAACGGTTCTCCGGGAAAACGCATGAACGCCGTTTTCTGAGAGGTTCTTCCGCCGCCGGGCATTCAGATCGAGTCCTCGATCCATTTTTTGAGGGCGGCTTTTGACTTTGCGCCGGTGGTTTCGGCGACCGCTTCGCCGTTCTTGAAGATGAACAACGCGGGAATGCCGCGGACCCCCAGCTTGGACGGCGCATCGGGATTCGCATCGACGTCAACCGCGGCAATGGTGACGCGTCCGGAGAATTCCTCGGAAAGCTCTTCGAGCGCCGGAGTGATCTGGCGGCAGGGGCCGCACCAGTCGGCCCTGAAATCCACCAGCACCGGCATGTCAGAACCGTAGACTTCCTGATCGAAAATGTCATCAGTCAATTCCACAATGGCCATGCCGGTTCCCCTGATCGGATGCGGATCTGAATCTAGTCGTTCCGCCGCGATCTGTCAAGAAAGCGCCGCCGCCGCGCGCTTCAGCGCCTCGCCGCCGATTCCGGGCGGCACCATCATGAGCTTGGCCGTTCTTGTCCACAGAACCGCCGTCTCGATCCTCCGGTCGGGATAAACGGCGCCCACAGCTTCCCGGTAGGCTCCCATCTGCCGCAGGATACTCTCGGGAATATCTTCGGGGCGGTCCGGGATGACCCTGTTGGACTTGAAGTCAACCACGAGCACCCGTTCGCTGCTGACCCGAAGACAATCGATGAATCCATGAAGGATCCGGCCGTCAAGGGTCGGCGACGCGGCTGTGATCCCCGCTTCCGCGATTGACCCGCCGCTGAACAGGAACGCGAGATCAGGATCTTCCAGAAGACGCGCCGCCGCTTCGAAGGCCTCGCCGCAGGCCGCGGTTTCAATCGAAGGATCATGCAGCTTCAGGATCGAGCGGGCGGCCGCCGGCCGCCTTCCGCTCGGCACGCCCGGCAAATGCTCCAAGAGCAGGTGAACGCGGTTGCCGAACTCGGCCGCATCCGCGTCGCTGGTCTCGCCGGTTCCGGAATCCTGCTTCCGGGGCGGGCCGCCGCCGAGACCGCTGGGCGACAAAAAAGCCGGAGAGGCTTCGGGAAACACGGGCCGGGTTTTGACCCAGTCAGGAAGTTCGGGCTTGGCCGGGACAGCGCCGTTCCGCGGAACGGCGGATGCCGGCCAGTCGCCGGCGCAATAACGGATTCCCGGCCCGGAAGCGGCATATTCTCCGGCTTCACCGCCGAAATCGCGCTCCCGCGCATCGCATCCGGCAAGTCCTGACTCTATCCGGTCATACCAGCAGCCCTCCCGGAATCTGCCTTCTCCGCAGACGATGAGCCAGCATTCAGCGCGGGTCAGAGCCACATACAGCAGCCGGTGTTCCTCTTCGCCTTCCCGCCGCCTTCCGGCGTTCCGCGCATCCGTGATGATTCCGGGAGACACCTCTTTCCTGACCATGAACAGCGGCGTGCCGTCGACGGGGGATGCGGCGATGCTGCCGGCCGGCGACGCCGGCCGGTCCTCAGTGTCAGGCAATATGATGATCGGCGACTCCAGTCCCTTGGCGCCGTGAATGGTCATCACGCGGATTTCGTCAACGCCCTGATCCAGCTGTCTTTTGATCTCGGTGTCCGCTGTCAGCCAGTTCAGGAAACCGGTCAGAGAAGCCGATTCCTCCTCTTCATATGTGAGAGCCTGCTGGAGAAATGAATCGACCGTTTCCTCAATTTCACGGCCGAGGCGCGCGGTCAGTCTTTCGCGTCCTCCGTGCCGGGTGAGCATGCGTTCAAGCGTTTCGTACGGAGAAGACCGGGCGGCGGAATCCATCAGATCTTCAATGACGATTACCGTGTCGGCGAAACCGCCGCTTCGCCGCAGAGATTCCCACAAAGACAGCCTGCCGCGGTCATGCGCCAGTTCAAACAGCTGGCTTTCGGTCAGTCCGAACAACGGCGAGCGAAGCACCGCTGCCAGTGAAAGATCATCGCGGTTGTAGGCGAGGAAAGACAGCATCGCCGTCAGGTCGCGGACCGCCAGTTCCTCGATCAGTTTCAGGCGGTCCGCGCCGGCGACGGGAAGCCCGCCGGCCTTGAGTTCCTGAATGACGGCATAGAACAGATCCGACCGCCGCCGGACCAGAATCATGATGTCGCCGGGACGGATCGGCCGGCCGCCGCCTTCGCCGTCCGGCAGCAGCTCGCCGCCGTCCAGCATGTTCCTGACGCGGACGGTGATCGCCCGCGCCAGTTTGACGTGTGATTCAGGCTCGGCTCCAGCGGGAGACGTCTCGTGCCAAGTGCCGCCGCCGGAGGCGGGCGCGCCCCTGATAAAGGGCCAGATATCAACGCGGCCCGGCAGATCTTCCTTGAATGCCCGGTGCATGACCGCCGTTCCGAAACCCGGAACACGGCAGCCGCTGAACACCGCGTCGACAAGGTCAAGAATCGCCGGCGACGAGCGGAATGAATGACGGAGATCGTTTTCGGTGAAGTTCAGCCCGGCGGCTTCGTAACGTTTCCGGAAATGACGGCGCATCATGTCGAATTTCTCCGGCGCGGCTCCCTGAAATCCGTAAATCGACTGTTTTTCGTCTCCGACGGCGAAAACGGTCCGCTGTCCGTCCCGGGCGCCGAGGCCGGCGGTGAACTCGCGGGCGATCTCGCTGATGATTCCCCACTGTGCGGGGCTGACATCCTGCGCTTCGTCAATCAGAACATGGTCAATCCCGCCGTCAAGCCGGTAAAGCACCCATTGGGCGCATTCACGGTCTTGAAGAAGGCGCAGCGACTTCAGGATCAGGTCGTTGAAATCCAGAAGCGCGCCAGCGCGCTTTTTCTGCTCGTAACGTTCCAGAAAGGCGGCGGCGAATTCATGCAGGGCAAGCGATTTTTCTGCCGCCCGGATATTGACGGCTTCAGCCCACGCGCGTTCGATCCGGCGCCGGTATCCGGCCAGCCAGTCTTGAGTCCTGTGATCCAGCTGATTGACGACGTCCTTGCGCGGCCAGCGCGCGTTGGCGGTGAACGGCTCGTTCGCGCTGACCCCTGTCAGGAAACAGCGGGCCAGCGCGCGCAGCGTGGTTCCGGCGTTTCCGCCGCGGAGAATTTCGATGATATCCCCGGCGGATTTCCCGCTCCGTTCCGGCTTTCCGCCGCCCGCCAGGGCGTCAGCAAGCGACCGCAGCTCTTCGCGGTCATCGACAGTGAGCAGCGAGCCGGCCAAGCCGAGCAGTTCCTGATCCGCGTCCGCCAAACTGTCCAGGCCGAACTGCCGCAGCACCCGCCCGCAAGCGGCGGGCGATTCGAAACCCTCCCGCCGCGCCGCGATTTCATCCAGGAATCCAGAGATCCCCGCTTCGGAAACCTCGCGGGCGATCGGGTCGTATATCTCCGGCGATCCGGCTGCGAGTTCATCGAGAATCCCGGTCTGCAGGCGGCGCGCCTCACGGTCGTCGATCTGTTTGAATCTGGGCGACACGCCGGCCTCGAGCGGAAACCGCTTCAGGAGCGCCGACGAAAACGCGTGAACGGTCTGAATCTTCAATCCGCCGGGGGTTTCCAGCGCTCTGGCGAACAGGGTCCGGACATCCTCCAGCGCACATTTTTTCAACCGTTCTTCCGACTCGCCCAGTCTGAGCAGTCTCAGTTTCAGTTCCGCGTCAGGGAGCATCGACCATTCGCCGAGGCGTTCGAACAGGCGCACCTGCATGTTGGCGGCCGCGGCAATGGTGAAGGTCAGGCACAGGATGCGCTGCGGCGGCGTACCCGCCAGCAGCAGCCGGGCGACTCTGTCGGTCAGGACACGGGTTTTGCCGGAACCGGCATTGGCGGAAACCCAAGATGCGCTGCGGGGGTCCGCGGCGGCGACCTGAGGCCGCGTGGCATCGTCAAACCTTACGTCCTCATTCATCGGGCGGCGGCTCCTGCGGATTTGTGGATTCATCCCATTCGCCGTACCGGGCGAGATGGTCGAATACCCGGCCGAAACGGAACTGATGCATGTTCAGGCGGGAAAGGTAGCCGGTGCGGGGGTCTTCGTAGCTTTTGACGAGATCGGTGAAATTGCGCCAAGTCTCATCGAATGATCCGCACTCTATCTCGTTCACCGCGGCGGATTTGCCGATCCCGATGTAAGCGGCTTTGCGGACCCGGTCCTTCGGAATGTCCGGGAAACCTCCGAGTTCGAGCATTTTGGCGGTCAGCGGCATCTGTTTGTCCCGGCGGCTGATCTCAGCCCGGCCCGGGATGGTTCCGGTTTTGTAATCGAACAGCGCCAAGCCGCCCTCGCGGAGTTTGTCCACGCGGTCGGCCCGCGCCGTGAGCGTGAAATCCGTTCCTGCTATTTGGTGTTCGCCCCGCATTTCAAGGGCGGCGGGAGATCCGCATTCGGCGCGCCGCAGTTCCTGTTCAATGAATTCCTCAGCCGTTCCGGCGAGCTGAGCCAGCCACAGCCGCTTGATATGGGCGGCGACAGGCAGCGGATCGAGAATCCCGGAGGCCGCGGCCAGCAGATTCTCTGCCGTGCATTGGCTGTGGTCCGTCCGGATCCGATCAACGAACCGATGCAGAATTTCGTGGACTGCCGTGCCCCTGGCGGCCGCGAATGCGTCCGGCTGCAGCGGGTCGAGTTCACGGAGCTTCAGGACATGCCGGGCATAAATCTCGTACGGATTCGAGATCAGCGTCTTGACGGCCGTCACCGCGAGGCTTTTCGGCCGCGCTGACACCGGCGGCTTCGGACAAGGCCGCGTCTCGCGCGCCTTGAGAGCTTCGGGCCGTTCCATTTCCTGTGAAATTTCGAGCAGCCGGTTCCCGCGCTCCCGCATCGCTTCGAGGGCTGATTCGCCGTGATCGCCGATTCCTGCCAGAAGAGTGGTGAGCCGGATCAGCCAGCGGGACGGGACGGCCGGTTCGTCGCCTCGCCGCTCGCTGCGTGAAAGCACGACGACGCGAGCGGCCGCCGCCTGCTGGAAATCATGCGCGAGCAGGCCTGTCAGCCGTTCCGGCATGAGCAGCCCCGCCTGCCTCCGCAAGTCGCGGTTCAGCCATGGGTCAACGGGAACGGCGGCGGGCCAGACGCCTTCATTGAGTCCTCCGGCGATGACCAGATCCGGGGCCTGCATCCGCGCATCCAGCGTGTTCCAGATCGAAATCCCGGGAAAGTCCTTGCCGCCGGCTCTCGGCACGGACCTCAGGCGCGCCAGCGAAGCGAACAGGTGGCGGTAGGCATGCGTGTCCAGAATGCCGCCCGAAGCCCCTTCCCGGCGCAGTTCCCGCATGAGTTCCAATGCTGTTGGTCCGGCGAAGACGTCCCATACTCCGTCCGGACCTTCAGCGCCGGAATCCGGACCTGACGCCAGCTTTTCCGCGATGCGCAGATGCGCGGACGCGATCTCTGTCAGGCAGGCCTCGCCCGCCGATGCCAGCTCCTCGAGAATTTCCATCAGCCAGACCCGCCATTCAGCCGGGTACCCGTATGTTTCTTGTTCCGGGAACAGGCTGCGGAGCCGGCTGCCGAAATCCCGGGACATTCCGTTCCGCCGGAGATCATGTTCCAAGCGGTCGACCTGCCGGCAGTGCGATCTCCGGCGGCTTCCGGAATGGACCATCGGGTGCCGCAGAAGGCCGATCAGCGGAACGGGATCCGGATTATTCCCGAGAAGACCGGCAACCAGCAGCAGAAGCCGTCCCGGCGCTGTTTCCGCCAGCGTCACTTCAAAACTGTCCTCCGGCTCGATCCGCCATCTGACCAAGGCGGCCCGGACCTGTTTGGCCAGTTTGCGGTCCGGCGTGACAAGAGCCGCCGTCTCGCCGGACTCCGCCGCCTGACGGAGCCGGAACGCGATGGCGACCGCTTCGGCGCGGGGATGCGGCGCTTCCAGCAGCGACATATTCTCCGTCGCCGCTTCAATGCCTTTCATCTGCGGCCCTTCGGCCAGCCACTGCCCGGTGACAGGCGCGGGCCGCAGCGCCAGGGACAGCAGCCTGTTGCGTTCAGGGGCGGTTTCAGCGCCCTCGCGCCAAGGCAACACATCTGACGGCCTCATATTCAAATTGTCAAAAAAGGATTTCAGGCGGAACTGCGGGTGGTCTTCGCCGCTCGCTGATTCTCCCATCCTGTCCCAGGAATCTTCCGGCAGATATCGATCGAAGCAGGGCAGAACCACTGCGCCCTGCGGCAGCCGCGCCGCGGCCTGCATCAGCAGATTGGTCGCGCCGCGGGATCCGGTCGAACCGGCAATGATCACCGGGCGCCGCGGCGGCTCCCGGCGCCAGGAATCCACCAATGCTTCCACGGCCATGCGCTGACGCGCCTGGCGGTCCGGCGCATCCGTCCGCCCCCAGAACTGTCCGATGATGTCCAGGAATCTGAGGCTCCGCGCCCAGTGCGCTGAATGCTGCGATACGTCGAGACAGCCGATGCTGCCGGGAGACACGCCTTCCGCATGCATCTCATCCATGAGCGCGGCCAGGCTGTCCGCCAAATCAAACGCCGAAGGCCGGGCGGCGAAACGGTCATCCTTCTCAAGCAGCTTGGATACGGCCTGGAACAGTTCCAGCCTGCGCCTCAGGGCGGACACCGGCGGCGCGATGTCAAAGAATCTGACATCCGAGGACAGTTCCGTGATCAGCCGCAGCTTGGGCAACAGGAACGCCCCGCGCGCCGCGAACGCGGCTGTGACGCCGCGTCTGACGCGTCCGGTATTCAGGTATATCTCGGACCTCGCCATGGTTTCGGGAGAACTCCCCGAGAACCTGTCGATCAGACCCTGGGTGAATTCCTCGGCGAATCCGCAGCCCGGCGGCAGCGCGAAGACACGCGGGCGCCGGGACGGCTCAAACATGCTCAACAGCCGGTTCCGTTCCGGCTGCCGACCGCTGGTCTCCTGCCGCGTTCCGCCCCGGCGGATTCAGCCGACGAAACAGTTCCGTCAAGAATGAATCCGACGCGCCGGCCGGCGATTCGCGGGAACCGGCGGAACGCGGAGGCTGATTGACAACTCATGCGCTCCCCGGCCGCCCCGCGCGTAACCCGGGTCTTTGCGCCTGTCCGGCCGGATGAATCGCGCAGAGGACATGGACTGCCGTATTCACGCGCCCTCCGTTCGTTTGAGCCCCGTCAAGGGGAACATATAGCCGGGCGCAGCGGAATTTTCAATCGGTTGAGCCGCGGCGCGGCGCCATCAGGCGAATTCCGGCATTTCGTCAACAGTTTCCGCCGCTTTCCGCTCCAGCCCCAACCAGAGCGTCCCGAATTCTGTCATTTCCCGGGAGAATCTGGATTCGGCGCGCATCCGGATATCCGCGGACATATTCCAGCTGGATCCGCGTCGCTCCTGCCGGCCTCATCGGTCCCAGCATATCCGGCCATTCGATGAGGCATATGGCCGACCCGAACGCATCTTGGAGCGACAATTCGACAATGTCCTGAGAAGAGCCGAGCCGGTAGAGGTCGGCATGCCAGATCTCTGTCTCTCCAGCGTCGTAGGTCTGCACCAGAGTGTAGGTCGGCGACGGAACGTCGGCGCAAACGGCAAAAGGTTCCAGGCGCGTTTTGATGAATGCGCGGGCAAACACCGATTTTCCGGCGCCGATCGGCCCGGACAGCAGAAAAGTGTCGCCCGGCGCGGAACGCGGCGCCAGCCCCTTGGCGATTGATTCCGTGTCCGCCTCAGTCAGGCACATGAAACGGAGACAGCGGCAAGAATTCACCGCTCCCGCATCTTCAATGTTTCCGGATTTCAACATGCTCGAGACAGTCCGGCTCCGATCCGGGCGGTTCTGGACGGACGCGCGAGTTGAAAGCGGCGGCGGCGGCAATTACGTATCGCGCATTCCCGGACGGCTTCAGGCTCTTGATCATTGACCAGACGAAACGGAAAATCACGCACAGGAATTTATGCGGTTTCAGCGGCGGCGGCAATCGTTCTGGCGGTCGGCTTCACGCTTGGACTTGAGGTCCATGAACGCGGCGCGGCAAACGGCTGCGCGGAAGGCCGGATCGCCGGCGCCGCCGTGGGCGGCCCTTTTGAGTTGGTGGATGGAAACGGCATGACTGTCACCGACAGGGACGTCATCAGGCAGCCGTCGCTGGTTTATTTCGGATACACCTTCTGTCCGGATGTGTGCCCCTTTGATGTGGCCCGCAACGCGGCTGCCGTCGACATTCTTGACGAGCGGGGAATTGACGCGGCGCCGGTGTTCGTTTCGGTCGATCCTGAACGCGACACGCCGGATGTCGTGGCCGAGTTCGCGGAAGCTTACCATCCGAAAATGATCGGACTGACCGGATCGCCCGAACAGGTGAAGGCGGCGGCTGACGCATACCGCGTCTATTTCAAGAAGCGGAACAGCGGCGGCGTGAATTATCTCGTCGACCATACGACCTTCACCTATCTGATTTTTCCCGGAAACAGACTGGCCGATTATTTCCGCCGCGACGCGACGGCGGAAGAGGTGGCCGCGCGCGCGGCGTGTTTCGCAGAGTCCGGCTGATCCGCGGCGGTCCGTCCGGAAAGAGCCGTGAATCTCTCAATGAACGCTGACTTGGCCTTGTCGGCCGGCAGAGGAGAAATCCTTCTGCCGGTGATCGACGCGTCTTTCGGACAGACAAACAGCCGGCTCGCCTCATCGGGATCAAAACCGGCGATCTGCACGGCTTCGAGCCAGGCTGACGCCCGATCCGCCGACTTGATCGCTCGCTGAACTTTGACCGGAAGCTCCGCCGGCAGGCCGAATCTCAGATGGACGGCCCCTGCCAGCCTGGCTTCCAGGATTCCATAGCCGCCGCCGAGCGCGTTCTTGACCGGGGAGATCATGTCGCCGATAACATACTCCGCGGCGTCGTGCAGCAGGGCGGCGAGATTCCAGCGGGGATCGTCGCCGGGATTCCGCTGTCTGTACATGTCTTCAACAAGCAGGGAATGTTCGGCCACGGAGTAGGGATGATCTCCGATGGTCTGCCCGTTCCAACGGGCCACAAAGGCAAGGCCGTGCGCGATATCTTCGATCTCAATGTCCGTGGGAGCCGGATTCAACAGGTCCAGACGTCTTCCGGAGAGCATTCTTTGCCAAGCGCGGGATTTTTTCATTGCGGATTCGCGGCGGACAGTCTTTTGCGTCAATCACGCGCGGCGCATTGTCGGCGATTTCCGGGGATGCTAACCGGCCGCGCACAGAATTCGACTGGTTCATTATGGCAAACGACTACATCGTCAAGGACATCGCGCTCGCGGAATTCGGGCGCAAGGAAATCGCGCTCGCCGAAACTGAAATGCCCGGCCTGATGGCCGTCCGGGACGAGTATGCGGAATCAAAGCCGCTCACGGGCGCCAGGATCGCCGGCTGCCTGCATATGACGATCCAGACGGCGGTGCTGATCGAAACGCTCGTGAAACTGGGGGCCGAAGTGAGATGGGCGTCATGCAATGTTTTTTCAACCCAGGACCACGCGGCCGCGGCGGTCGCCGCTCAGAACATTCCCGTGTTCGCCTTCAAGGGTGAAACGCTTGATGAATACTGGGATTACGCTGACCGCATTTTCCAGTTTCCCGGCGGCGGAGCCAATATGATTTTGGATGACGGCGGAGACGCGACACTGTACATCATGCGCGGGGCGGACGCGGAATCCGGAGAGGACGGCCTGATCGCCGACCCGAAATCCGAGGAGGAGGAATCGCTGTCCGCGCGGATCCGCGAGCGGATGGCGTCCGCTCCGGGCTGGTTCGCTAAGCAACTCCGCATGATACGCGGCGTCACTGAAGAGACGACGACCGGCGTCAACCGGCTTTATCAGCTGAAAGACCAAGGGAAGCTTCCGTTCCCCGCCTTTAATGTCAACGACAGCGTCACGAAGTCTAAATTCGACAACAAATACGGCTGCCGCGAGAGTCTGGTGGACGGCATCCGCCGGGCAACGGACACGATGGTGGCGGGCAAGATCGCCGCGGTCTGCGGATACGGCGATGTCGGCAAAGGGTCCGCCGCGTCGCTGCGCGGCGCCGGCGCGCGCGTCATGGTGACTGAAATCGATCCGATCTGCGCTCTCCAGGCGGCCATGGACGGATTCGACGTGGTCACGCTGGAAGAGGCGGCGCCGGTCGCGGACATCTTCGTCACGGCGACCGGCAACCGCGATGTCATCCGGATCGACCATATCCGGGATATGAAGGACATGGCGATCATCGGCAATATCGGCCATTTCGACAATGAGATACAGGTCTCCGCGCTGCGGAACCACAAATGGACCAACATCAAAGAGCAGGTGGATCTCATTGAAATGCCGTCCGGGAGGCGCGTGATACTGCTCTCCGAGGGCCGGCTGCTGAATCTCGGCAATGCGACCGGCCATCCGAGCTTCGTGATGTCGGCGAGTTTCACCAACCAGGTCATGGCCCAGATCGAACTTTGGACCAAGTCAGATCAATACGGAAGGTCAGTATACACTCTGCCCAAGCATCTGGACGAAAAGGTGGCGAGGCTGCATCTCGGACGGCTGGGCGCGAGCCTGACGGAACTGAGCGATGAGCAGGCGGAATATATCGGCGTCAGCCGGGTCGGCCCGTTCAAGGCCGAGCACTACCGATACTGAGTTTTCAAATCCGCGCCGGATGACTCGGGCGGGCGTCCGCAGAAGGTTCCGGCCGGGGCAGCGTCTGCTTGCCGCTGAGAAAACCGCGCGGGAAGTCCGGGTCCTGCCTGAAATCAGCGTCCGGCGGGCCGGACCGGCGCGCAAGCGCAAACCGTCAGCCGGATGCGCAGTCAAGATTCAGGGAGTTTCCGCTGGGTATCCGCCGAGTTCGCAGACGGCGGCCCATTCTTTTTCAGTGACCGGCTGAACTGACAGCCTTGTGTTATTGACCAGAACCATGTCCTTAAGCCGGGAGTCAGCCCTGCACTGAGCGAGGGTGACCGGCCGCGGCATCGCCGCGACAGCCCGGACATCAACGCATTCCCATCTCGGATCATCGCTGGTGCTGTCGGGATGAATTTCCGCGCAAACCTCAACCACGCCGACAACCGCTTTTTCTTTTTGTGAGTGGTAGAAGAAGCCGAGATCGCCGTTTTTCATCAGCCGCATATTGTTGCGCGCCTGATAGTTGCGGATTCCGTCCCATTCCTCGCCGCCGTCTTTCGCGGCTTGATCGTCCCAGCTCCATTCGCCGGGTTCAGACTTAAAGAGCCAATAGGCCATGGATTCTTCGCCTTCGTTGCCGTCCGCATGACCGCGCAATGCCACGAATTTCATTTGATTTCCACACATTGAGGCTCATGAATCGATTTCGCTGACTTTCCATGCCATTTGGTTTTCCGTGCTTTGCATGTCTTTGGGCTTTGACCTCAGAACTTGTTCCATATGTTGAGCAGCCTCATCGCCGCGTAGCATAATCCCGTTTATGAACAAACAACAGGAGCATCCACACAGCTTGGAACGAGACTGCTCGGCGGCTGTATAAGCGACCTTTCGATCGGTTTGAAACCGATGTGACCAATGCGGAACAGGCGGCAGCACCGCTGCTGCTGCCGCACTCAAGAACAGTCCGCAAGCCGATCACCGACCTCCGGCAAGTGTTCAACGCCATCGGGTTCATGCTCGCTGCCGGCTGCCGGCAGCGATCACTTCCCAAGTGTTTTCCGCCTTTCAGCGCCGGCTGGAATTATTTCTACGCTTGGCGGAACACCGGCATCTTTGAGCGAATGCCGGATGCGCTGCGCCGGCAAGCCGGCCGTGCGGCGGACCCGGCGGCGGCGGTCGACAGCTCGCCGGTGAAGACGACGGAAAGCGGAGGCCCTTCCGGATATGATGCCGGCAAGAAGATCAAGGGCCGCAAGCGTCACATATCGACAGCTGCCGCTTTCCAGCCTGCGGCCAAAGTGTATCTCCCTCAAGCCACCTTCGGTTTAAATGAGCTGATGGAGCATATGCAGAGCATGCGCAGTCACATCCCGGGCGCGGGGCTGTCGTCATCCCGAGGTTCCGCCGGCGGGGTCGGCACGATGTCGTTCTCCGGCGGCGATCGCTCCGGCTGCGGCGGCAGCCGCCGCCGCATGACAGCGGCGATAAAAACGTCCAGGCCGGAACGCTTCTCCTCGGATTTCCCCGCCAGACATTCGTGCTCCGCTGTCGCGGCGTCCTCCCGCACCGCCGGCCAGCGGTCCTGAACCCGTCCGACCGGAAACAACGCGTCGTAGAAGAGGCCCAGAGGCCGCAGTTCTCCGGGATCGTCCTCATCCGGGTTCCAGATCAGAAAGTCGCGGACGCGCCGCGCCGGACATTCCGCGCCGGGAACGAAAGCGGCCTCGGCCACGACGAACAGTCCGCTAGCCCGCTTCATCCCCGGCCGGGTTATCAGACGCCCCTCGCGGACCAGCCGGGCCGCCGTCTCTTCGCCGTCCTTCCGCGCCGACGGAGCCTCGGCGGCAGGACCGATGCCGAGACGTTTCAGAACCTGTTCGGCCAGAAGCGGGGCGGCGAGTCTGAATTTTCTGTCTTCCTTCGCGATTAACAGGCCCTGCTGACAAAACGCGCTCAGGTAATCCGCCGCAAGACCGTCGGCCCCCGCCGCCGCCATCACCCGGGTCAGGGCCTCGGGCGTCGCTGTCCCCTCCGCCTTAAGCAGACGCACCGCCGCCGCCAGCGACGGACCGGCGGCGGCATTGTCGGCGCAGCGCCCTGCCGCGGCCTTGACGACATGCTTAGCGAGGCTTGGAATTCCGTATTCCCATTCCCCGGGTTCCTCGTCCCAGATGAATCCGGTGTGCAGCAGCGAACGGCGCACCGCATCCCAGTCACCGCCGTCTTTAGCGACGATCCTGTCCGCGGTTCTCATCAGATCAAATTCGTTCGGGCGCCGCCGGCCCCTTCTGATTTCCAGCGCCGTCTCGGCAGCCGGGATCAGCATGCCCATGCGAAGCATCTCGTCTGTCCGCCCGCTGTAGAGATCCTGCCGCGCCTTGTCAGCCGCCGCCGCGGCCTTGACCTGCGGCATGCCGATACGGGCGACACCTGATCCGGCGACCGTGTTCCAGAGCGCTTCTCCCCAAAGCTGGATGAAATAAGGGTAGCCTTGCGTCTCGTCGAGAACGGCGGACAGGGCCCGGTCCTCGAAACATGCCCGCTCCCCGAAAGGTTCGGTCAGCGCCTGGGCGGCGTCCTCCCGGGCCAGCCGGCCGATCCGCCGGATATTGATCCGTTCCATGAAGCTCGAACCCGAACCGCGGAGAACCATCGATAGATCCGGCGTGCCGGCGATCACCAGCTGAACAGGGCGTTCCATCGTCACCGCCTGGAGGGCGTCATACCAAATCCTGGCGGTTTTCAACGGCATGTCGTGGGCTTCGTCGACCAGCACGAGCAGCCGACGGCGGCGGCGGGCGAGCGCATCAAGATGCCGGGCGACGATCGCCGCCGCCCTGTCCGCCGGGACGCCGCCGCCGATGTCGGCGGAAACGGACAGCCCGGGAATCCCGTCGATGCCGGCTCCGACGCGCAGGTCGCGTTCTCCGAAGCCGAACAGGCCCCCCTTCAGCCACCGCAGCACGCCGACAAGCATGTCGAGGCTGTCGAAAGCCTGCTTGGGAAGGAAAACGGACTTGACCCTCTTTTCCCCGGCCTGTCTGCTCATCCAAGCCAGCAGGGCCGTCTTGCCGCAGCCGCGCGGACCCATGAGCTGGAGCCCGGTCGGATTCAGATTCCCGGCGGCCAGATCCGCGAGCCGCCCGCGGAACTCGCTCTTCAGCTCCTCGCGTCCGGCCAGCACCGGCGGAATGACGCCGTAACCGGGGCGGAAAGGATTCCGGTCCATACCGCGCGCCGCCATCTTTCCCTCCTGTCGCAAACTGTAACCGCGGCAGTGCCGGTCTGAAGCCCAGCCGCGCATCTTATTAACAAAGGCTCTTCTGCAAATCGTATGCGCTCATGGTGAATCCGCTTTCGAAACCTCCGTTGTATCCAGACGGTTAAGTTCAGACACGACTGTCTGCAGGCGGTCCTGCGGCGTTGCCGCGGCATCTCTTCTCTCGTATCTCGACAATCACATATGATGGTTTCAGCGCGTTGAACCGGATAATGGCTTCTCCCGTGCGTTTCTTGTTATCGCAGACGAAAGGTCAAGCATACGATTTGTGAACTGAGCCTCTTAACAGAACAAGATAATACTGGATTGACCGTGCTAAGTCTGTTCAGGACTTTAATGGTATGGTTCCCGTATGAAAAATCCAAGTGATTATTTCAAAACCGTCCAGCGAAAACCATGCCGGCAGCGGCGCGGCAAAAAGTGGTTCCTGCGGAATCGGCCCGCCGGTCATATCTCAATCATTCCCGGCCACGCTGTGAATCACAGCGCATCCCGGGCCGTTCAAGTCACCTGCCCTCCCGGATGTCCGGTCATTCCCCCCAAGGCGGCCGCCTGCAGAGTTTTCCGCGGCCGCGCGCTCTTTCGGCCCGGCGGAACGCGGCGGCGGCACCGGGAAGCTCATCAGCCGGACTGCCGCCGGAAAACTGGGAATCGCAAAAGCGATAGCCCTGGCGGCATTGCAGGACAATTGTCCGGCGAGCCTGCCCCATTGCTATTCGACGATTGACCACGACAGACGCCGGTTTTTCACGATGTTCGGAATCATCAGGTCCTCGACGGCGATGCGGCTGTGCGGTTTGACCGTCTCCGCCGATATTTCGTGAAACCTGTCATGCTCCTTGATCTTGACGCGTTCTTATTTGCACTGAAGCGACTTCAGTTTCTTGCGCCTTATATCGGGAGCGCGTTTCGCACGGGCTGAAACCCGCTGCTTGCGCTTGATTCTGCGCCGGTCAAGATTGACGGGTTCAACCGTTTCACCGGTTGACAGAACGCAGCGTTGTTTCAATTCCATGTCTATGCCGACGGGGCCGCGCTGACGCTCGCCCGTTCACGCATGGGGACTATGAACCGCACCGCGCCCGAAGCGGCGTCTTGACGACGTGAGCCGCTTGTTTGTCTTCGGGAATATCCTTGATCTTCAATCGGCCTGTGCCTTTGACATGCGGCGCGCCGTTACGGATCACAGGGCCGGGAATATCAAACGTAACTAGTAGTCTGTCATTGTTATATTGATGGGTACAAAGAATGCAATTTGATGCGCGCGTCTTCGGCGGTGAACCGCTGTTTGACCGGGGCCGGGTCGGCGTTGCGCGCTTTTTCCCATGCCGAAACCTCGCGGCAGAGCGTCTCCCGGTCGGGAATGCGCCGGGACAGGCACTGACGGCTCAGCACGCTGATTTCGCTCTCGGCGATGTTCAGCCAGCTGCCGTGTTTCGGCGTGTGATGAACCTCGAAACGCTTGCGAAGCCTGCCGGCCTGCTCCGGCGGGAAAGCATGGTAAAGACTCGACAGTTTGTGGGTGTTAAGGTTGTCCATAACCAGCACGATTTTTTTGCCGGGGAAGTGAACATCGGCGATCTCTCTGAGGAGTTCGGCGAAATCTTTCTTCGTCCGGCGGTCGGTGATTTTGACATGCCCTGGCCTGCAAGCGGCGCATGAACCATGAACAGATTCGCCGTCCCGTTGCGCTCGTATTCGCAGTCGAAGCGCGCCGGCCGGGAGCGGTCGGCAAAGCCGTGCGGACCTCCTTCGTCCGCTTTCTCAGAGCCTCGGCTGTGCAGGCTGGAACCTCGTCCTCTTTGAACTTCCGCTGATAAACCCTGAGCACATCCTCCATCGAGTATGCGAAGTCGCAGCTTTTCGCCGCCGGAATGCGCCAGCACCGCGTAAGATGCGGTTTCAAATCGTTTTTTTTAATGTCCTCCTGACCGTTTCCCGGGAAATGCTGTCAACGACATTCAACGCGACCAGCCGCTCGCCGAGCAGCTCCAGCGTCCATGAGGAACGTCCTTCGGGAGGCTCCGAACAGGCGATCATCGTCAGCTTCGCCTCGCCCTCGCCGTCAAGCTTCGGAGGAACGCGGTTCGAATGCGGCCTGCGCCTGGAGCCGCTATACCCTCCTCGACGAAACGCCGGCGGAGCCGCTCGACAGTCGCCGTGCCGACCCCGACGGAATCGGCGGCGTCGGCATCGGCGCGCGCGCCGCTCTTCCGGTTCTCATCCGTGAGAAGAAGAATATGCGCCCGCCGCCGCCGCTCGGCCGAACCGCGGCCGGATGAAACGATCTCCTCTGATTCAGCCCGTTCATGATCTTCGAGCCGCACATGCTGTATCTTGCGTCCGATTTGTTCCTGTCAGTCCGTCATAGCTTCCCGCCTCTTGTAATCGCCGCCGGCGCGAAACAGGCCTCAGCCGCTGGATTCCTGCTCAGAATCCGGCTGAAATACCCGGCCGACAGCATTTGTCTTCGTTCAGACTGAGGCTGCTGCTGCAACTTCAACGGAGCGTCAACACCAGAAACCAGGACGTCCGCCAAACCACGACTACCATCATTATCACTGTGTCAGACTACTAGTCAGGTAGATTTTTTCGCTTAACTCTGTTTTGTCCGTGTGATTGAATCCCTTGTCAAGAGATTAAGAAACGACATTGAGCGGAACGGCGCAAGCCGCGGATAAGCAGGATATGAGTTCAGATCAGTTTTCAGCGGAGCGGGTCCGATGACCGGCGGCATTCCGGCGGCGGCGCGGGACAGGACCGCCGGTCCGGCTTTCAGCGGAGCCGGTCTCAAAGCGAGACTTGCCGCGGCTGTCGCGGACCGTGACGCTGCTTTCGCCGAGCGTGACGCTGCCTTCGCCGAGCGTGATACGATCGCTGACGAGCGCGATGCTGCCGTTGCCGAGCGTGATGAAGCCGCCGCGGCGCTTGCGGCTGCGCAGGGCCGCGTTTCCGAGCTTGAGCGGCGCCCAGTAATGAACAGCGGCAACAGTCATAAGCCGCCGTCGAGCGACGGGTTTTCCAAGCCGGCGCCGAAGAGAAAAGCTTCGTCGGGGCGCAGGCCGGGCGGGCAGCCCGGTCATAAGGGGACGACGATGAGCCTTGTCGAGACCCCGGACAGGGTCGAGCATCATCATCCCGATATCTGCCGAGGATGCGGCGCGTCCCTCGCCGGGGCGGCATCGGAGGGGTATGTCCGGCGGCAGGTCGCGGACATTCCGCCGGTCGCGCTGGAGACCGTTGAACACCGGGTTCACAGCGCGGTCTGTTCCGGCTGCGGGGCGGTGAGCGCGGGCCGCTTTCCGGAGGGCGTGAAGGCCCCGGCGCAGTACGGTCCGGGGGTGCGTTCGACGGTGCGTTACCTGTCGGCGGCGCAGATGATCCCGCGCCGGCGGCTGGTCCGGCTGATGAGAGACCTGTTCGGCGCATCCGTGTCCCCGGGAACGGTTTCCGCTTTGCTCGACAGCGGCGCCGGGAGGTTTTCCGGTTTCGCCGAGCATGTCGGCGCTTCAGCGGCGAGGGCCGCGGTCAAGCACATGGATGAGACCGGGGTCCGCGTCGACGGCAAACTCCGCTGGTTTCACGTCGTCTGCACGGAGCTTCTCAGTTTTTTTCGTCTCGGCGAAAGCCGCGGCGATGTGACCATGGATGCGACCGGCATCGCGGTGCACGATTTTCAGCAGCCTTACTGGAAGATAGTCGGCGTGAGCCATGCGCACTGCATCGCTCACCTCCTGCGCGAACTTGAGGCTCTGACGGAGTTTCACGGCGAGGCCTGGTCGGCGGAGATGAGCGAGCTGCTTCAACGAGGCGTGCACGAAGTCAACGAGGCGGCCCGCGCCGGGGAAACGCTGTCCGCGGAGGCGGCGGACCGGATCGAAAAAGAATATGACAGGATCATCGCCGACGCCGTCGCTTGGCACGAAGCGCTGCCGCCGCTGGCCGGCGGGAAGCGGAAGCGGCGCGGGAGACAGCGGAAGCGCAAGCGCAAGCATCCATGTTCAAATTCAAGGGCGTTTCGGGGGGGGGGGGGAAATTCAGCCCTTATTTCCTTTTCCCACAGCTTTTGCACATTTTCTCCACAGAAGCTCCGCTGGTTCAGGAGGCCGGCGCAGCCGCCGCGGGCCGTCGAATCGGCCGCTCCGGAGGGCAGCTCGGCCGTCCGGACGCGGACGGGGCGTGTTCTTCCCAGACGCGCCTTTCGCGCAGCAGCGTGTTCGCCAGGATGACCAGCTTGCGCATGACGGCGACAAGGGCGACCTTATGACATTTCCCCCGCTCGGTGAGCCGGTCATATAATTCGGACATATCTTTATTGAACCGCACAGCCGCTGTAGCCGCCATGTAGAGCGCGCGCCTCGGACGGAAACGTCCGCCCTGAACGCGCCGGGCGCCTTTCTTCGCGCCGCTGTCGCGGGCGAACGGGGCGGTTCCGGCGAGCGCCGCGGCCCAGCGGCTGTCGAGCTGCCCGAGTTCCGGGAGCCAGCCGAGCAGAGCGGCGGCCGTGACCGGTCCGATGCCGGGAACGGACATCAGGATGCGGTAAGCGCGGGCCTGACCGGGATCGCTCTTGATATGCTCCTCGATCTCAGTTTCGAGAGCTTCCCTCTGCCGCTCGACGGCTTTGACAGCTTTGTCCATGCGCTTTTTCGCTGACGCGTCCTGCAGATCATTGCGGCGCTGGCGCAGTTTTGCAGCATTCTCAACCAGTTGCCCGCGGGCGACCATGAGGTCATTGAGACGGTTAAGGAACGCGGATTTCGGCTCGGTCGCCGGGAGATCGGCGAAGGCCGCCGCGAAGGCGGCGAGCATCCTCGCATCCGCCTTGTCGGTCTTCGCTGGCTGGCCGGTCGCTTCGGCGAAGCGCCGCGCCTGGCGGGGCTCAGCGATGCAGACTTCGTAACCTCGGTCGTGCAGCGACTGATGAACCGCCCGGTGCAGCCGTCCGGTCGCCTCGATGACGACCCGCCGCACCCCGTGTTTTCTCAGAAACCCGTCGATCGCGCGGAAACCCGGACGGTCGTTTTTGAACCGGCGGTCAACGCCGGCGGCATGCGCATCGATCGTGTCCTTGCTGATATCCAGGCCTGCGCATATTTTCGTCATGTCCCTGCGCTCCTATTCTCATGGTTATTCGGATATTGATCCAGGCAGCTGTTCAGGACGCGAGGGACCGGGAAAGCCGGGCCGGCCACGCTTGCGCACGGTTCTTTTCAACCTTGGGCCTTATCGGCCCGACCCGACTCAGCGGGGACAGCATCCCCGCTTCCCCTTGCCGGCAGTCGCCGGCAAGGGGAACCCGCGACAGGATAGCACGGCTGCGGATGAGCGGTGAAATGAAAGTTTGCTGCAGCCTCGCGCCGAGCAACCCCTGTGGACAACTCCTTATGGAATTATCCTTGGTTTGAATCATATGAGGGCTTTAACCTCGTCCTGCGGCTGCGGGATCATCGGGCGGGCGTCCTGATGTTCACGCGGAACCCGGCGGTGCCGGCGACGAATGAGCAGGCCGAGCGGGACCTGCGGATGCTGAAAGTATATCTGAAAATATCCGGCTGTTACCGGAGCGAGCGCGGCGCCCGCAACCATGCGGTCCTGCGCACGCTGATCGAGACCGCCCGCAAGCAGGGCTGGAACGTCCTTGACGCGCTCCGGGCGGATCCGGAGGACCTGAAACTCCGGCTGGTCGATCCCTGAAGGAGCTCCGCTCCTGAATCCCGTTCCTCTGAAAAACATTCCAATGACCGCCAACGGCGGACGACCCCTCTCCGGGAACCTGACTAGTTACTATCAAACAACCGTATGCCGCGCACGGCCTTTGACCCTTGGAAAGCCCGGCTTCTGACCTTTTTTCACGCGGTCGAAGAGCCGCTTGAAAGCGCGGTCAAGGCGATGCGGAGCTGAACGCTGACAGTGAACATGAAACCGTCGGAACCGTTCGTCTTCCCTGCGCATGACCGTCAGCGGCTTGCATTGATCATAAGCTGATATGCTCTTGCCCGCTTCCGGTATGCGGAAATTCGTTCTTCCAGCGCGTCGTTCCACAGCTCGGCCGGCTGGCGCAGAAACTCTTCCAGCGGGAAATTCGCCGCTCTCGACAAGTTCGCGGTGGAAGTCAATGTGCGAAGGGGAACGAACATCAGTTCCACTCTCTGACACTGCTTGACGCGTTTGTCAACAAAGGGTTTGCGCAACAAAGTATATAATTCCCATTGTTTTCCAGCCGGGTCACGGGAGCTGAAGGCGCCTCCTCTTCAGTCTCGTCCGCCTCTCAGGGACCGAAGTTCTTCGGAGGAGCGAGGCTCATTTGTTCCAACTCGGCGCGAGCGCCTCACGGAACGCCTCCGACGGGGTTCGATAGGCTGGAAATCGGCAGGTGCGGTAATTGAGAGCGTTCTGCACTCGCTGGATCTCCGCTGGATCTGCCGCCCGAAGCAGAGAGTCTCTATTTGACTGACCTGCTCAGCGGGTTCTGGCGGAAGAGGCGGCCGCTGCTTTACGGTATGATCAGCCCTGATTTGATTACATCGACGAACGACGCATATGCGGAAAGAGGGGCGGAAAACTGTGGAAATGCCGTCGCAAGACCATCGCGGTTGCCGTAAATTATGCCCATCAACGCCAATAAAAACGAAAACGCGAAGAAAATTTCGACGCCAAATTTACGTTTCTTCGGCGGTTTGACAACAACCTGCCGAGCGGGCGGCGGCGGAATTTCTTTTTCGGCAGGCGACAGCTCAGACGAAGGCCGGACAGCCAATCTCTTCCGCATCAATTCGGCAAATTGAGCCTCTTCGCGCAGGATGGCAAATGCCGAATCCATCCGTGCCTCAGGAATATGGCCATCCGCTGGCTCGGAACTGCCGGGATGATGTGATGCGGTGTCTTTGGACGGCTGGTTCATGTCACTTCTGACAAAAATTGTGCTCCAGATAGCGGCGCGCCATTGTCATAGTCCGGGAAAGGCCAAGGATCCGCCTCAATATGGCGCAGGTGCGATTAAAGGATTGTCCCATTGATTATATATTATGGCGGCTTGCTGTTCATTACAGATGATTTCCGAATCACGCAATTGCTTGGTTCTGGTAATGTCGCTTGATCCCGAATGCTCAATGCCCTGCTTCAGAGAATACCGTTTTGCACGCAGGGACGCTTGTTCGGCGCTTGAGAGGAGGAGCGGGCCGAAATCCCGCCGGACCGCAAGACACCGGGAATGCCGCAGGCCCGCTTTCCCAGAGCCGGCGCGCTTATGTTTGATCGACGGCCGTCTGAGAGTTTGAATCATAATTCGTGGACATTTATAAGCTGTTGATATCATTTATGTTTCCGGCGATGCGACATTCCGCGCCAGCCAGCGCATCAGAAACCGGCAGGCGGCCAGATGTACCTGACTCAGCGAACTCGCCAGTGACCGTTCATAGTCCTTTGCCAGACGCCGACAACGCGACATCCACGCGAAGGTCCGCTCAACTACCCAGCGACGGTAGGGCTATCGCTTTTGAATTTTTCTGTTTGCTGATCAGTTCCCCGGCCAAACTCCGAAATGCATCGCTTCATCTGTAGACCGCGATTGAGGCAGATCTACATGTTGTATGCGGATCAAGTTGTATGCGGATCAAGCGGGTGCGATACTCTCTATGATGAAAACGGAGGGAATCGCATGCCGTCGGGCTTTAACTGCTTGACCCGGTTTGACCGTTACCAGCTTCAGGCGCTGAAGAAAAGCGGTTTCCCGCAAAGAGGCATCGCGGCGGAGATCGGCTGCTCGCAGTCGACGGTGAGCCGCGAACTCGCCCGCAACACCGGGCTGCGGGGCTGCCGCTGCCGCCAGGCGCAGCGGCTGGCCGAAACCCGGCGGCGGGAAGCCTCGTCGGTTCCCCGCAAGATGTCGCCGATGAGCTGGAAGATCATCGAAATATGTCTGATGTCTGGACAGGCCCGCAGCAGATTTCGGGCCGCTCAGCGATGACGGGTGTCATGACGGTGAGTCCGACCTGGATTTACCGTCACATCTATGCGGACCGGGCGGCGGGGGGAAGCCTGTTCCGCTGTCTCCGCCGCCGGGGGCGGAAGCGCTGCCGCCGAGGCCGGAACGGCTCCGGGCGGGGCGTGATTCCGGGCCGTAGGGACATATCCGAGCGGCCCGCGATCGTCGAGGAGAAGACCCGGGCGGGAGACTGGTAAGCGGACACGATCATCGGCGTCCGGCGCCGGGGAGCCTTGGTTTCGCTTGTCGACCGGGCGACGAAATTGACTTTGCTTCAACAGGTTGAGAGAAGGACGTCGTCCTCAGCCAGGGCCGCGGTCATCAAGTGTCTTCAGCCTGTGTCCGACATGACTCACACGATCACGGCTGACAACGGCAAGGAATTCGCGGAGCATGCGGAGGTCTCGCGGGCTCTCGACGCGGACTTTTACTTCGCCCGCCCGTACCGTTCATGCGACCGGGGTTTGAACGAGCATACGAACGGCCTGGCAAGAGAACAGCTTCCGAAGTCGACGGACTTCCGGACGATAGATCCCGCCGAGGTCCGGAGGGTGCGGGACGCGCTTGATAACCGCCCCCGCCGCTGCCTGGGTTACCGGACCCCGGCGGAGGCTTTCCGTGAGGCTGCGGAGGCGGCCGCGGGCGGATGAAGCCTTGACGCCCCTGCCCGCTGAAACCGCCTGCGGACCGCTTGGAAGAGGCGGAGCTGAACTTTCCGGCTGCCGGCTGACCCCGGCTGGCGGCTGGATCACGACGGATTCCCGCCGCTCTCATGACCCGCGGCCGCCGGAAACGCATTTGCGGGGCATCCGCGGCATCTGCTACAGCTTGATTCTGACAGAGAGCCGCCGGCTGAACCCGGTGATGCATTTCATTGTTGTACGGGCGATTCATTTTGTTCCATCAATGCCTCAATAATACAAACAGAGGCAAGCAGATGACTGATTTATCTCATATTTTCAACGGCATCACCGATCCCCGGCGCAGCAACGCCATCCGGCACGACCTTCACGAAATGCTCATGATCGCTCTTCTGACTGTCATATCAGGGGGCGAAACATGCACTGATATGGCCGAATTCGCTGAAATCAAGAAGAAATTCCTGCTTGAGTTCATGGATCTGAAACACGGCACGCCGAGTCACGACGCCTTTTCCGACCTGTTCAACAGTCTGAATCCGGTCGAGCTCGGCGTCGTTCTCCCGCGCCTTGCCCAGAGCTGGGCGGAGGGTCTGGCAGCAGCAGACGGGGACGGCGTCATCGCCGTTGACGGCAAGACTCTGCGCCGGTCATTCGCCGACGCTTCGAAGCGGCATCCTCTGCATCTCGTTCACGCTTTCGCCTCTGACACGCGTCTGGTTCTCGCGCAGACCGCGGTCGACGGGAAGTCGAACGAGATCACCGCGATCCCCGCGCTTCTGAAGTTCCTCGACATCCGGGGGCGGACGGTGACGGCTGACGCGATGCATGCGCAGCGGACGATATCGGAGGCCGTGAAGGACGGCGGGGGCGAGTATATTCTCGCCTTGAAGGGCAATCTTCACAAGGATGTGAAACGGCATATGGAGAACCTCGATAACATTGAAAACATTCAGTTTTCCGAGATGCATAAGGAGAAGGGGCACGGCCGGATCGAAACCCGGCGAGCCGCGGTCTGCCATGATGTCGGCTGGCTGGAAAAGCACCTATGGCCGGGTCTCGCCGCTGTCGGATCGGTCTCTTCGACCCGGGAAATCAAGGGAAAGCGCAGCGCCGAAACCCGGTATTTCATCATGAGCGGGAAGCGCGATCCGGAGCGTTTTCTCAAGGGCGTGCGGGGGCACTGGTCGGTCGAGAACAGTCTGCACTGGGTGCTCGATGTCACAATGAACGAAGATCATCTGCGCAACCGGACCGGACCCGGGCCGGAGAACCTGGCCGTCATGCGGCGGCTGGCTCTCAACTTGGCGCGGGTCACGGAGGACAAGCAGACCAAGTCAATGCGCGGCAGACTCAAGAAAGCCGGATGGGACCACCGCTACGCGCTGAAGCTCATAAGCTCTGCCGGACTCCTGCCGGAAAACGGGAAATTTCAAAAGCGATAGCCCTAAACGTCTACCGGTTCGGTTTTCGATGTTTCCGCACATGCAAACATTTCCAGGCGAGCATCGGCATGGCGGCAATGCGTGCACGTATCTCAGGAGCCACATCGAGCAGATCGGTGTCGATCTCGCCACGATCCAACACACCATCGAGAAACTCACGCTCGTTCGCCGATAGATCGAACAAGAAGGCGAACCTTTCCCGGCAGAGCGCTACAGTTTCCTCGATCCACGCATCGACATCTTCCTTGCCAGCGAAGCGGTCGCGCGGCAGGCAGATCGCGAGCTTCTGACGGAGTTCGCGCGGATCGCCTTTGATGGCGTCGACCGACATGGTCCGCCAGTCGCGCCGCCCGCAAGCGCCGATGGCCAGAACGGCGGCTTTGATCCCGCTCCAGTCGAGCCCGTCGATCGAGAGAATACGGCGCGCGTCAAACAGATCGCGCGCCGCATGCCGATCGATGAGCGCGACAAGCTTGCCGGCGACGATTTCCTGGAGATCGAGGACGAGAACTTCGCTCGCCCGCATGTCGCCGAGGGGACGTGACTCCATGCGGGTCGCGCCAAACAAAGGCTGGCGCACCATGTAGTTGACGTCGAGTTCCAGCGTGGCGTTGCCGCCAAGGGCGGAAGCATAGCGCGACAGCCACTTGCCGCCGGCATGCTCGTCGGGCTGGCGGCGGACGCTGTAACCCTGGGACGTGAGAAGACGATTAAGCGCGGCGTCGACGGTTGGGCACTCGGCTTCAATAACCGCCCGGTCGAGCGCGCCGATATAGTTCAAATCGATATCGACCGAGGTGGAAGACATTGAGCGCGGTCCCGCCCTTGAGGACGAGTCGGTCCGAGAGGTCCGGATCGCGCGCGATTTCCTGCAGCAAGTCCAGGAGCCGCAGCACCTTTTCGAGGGTACCGAGCTGGTGCCCGGTCTCGTCCGCAATGCGCTGCAGCGTTTGGGCCGAGGGCACCGCCATTCACAGCCCCTCGAACCGGCGTTCGACGACGTCGATGGGGAGGATGACGTTCCAGCCCTTGGCTGTCTTCCCCTCGCCCGATTTGGCGCCAAGAGCATATCGCGCCTGAAACGGCACCATGGTGCGGAGCTCTTCGAGCGCGGTGTCCGGCACACCCAGCCGTTTCTGTTCGCGCTCCAGCCAGGAGCCCAGCGCGCCAGCGGCCGTGGCGTTGCCGAGCGCGCGCGCGTACCGGACCTGCGCCGCGGCGTCGACGCGTGCGACCAAGTCCAGCGAGTTGAAGAGCTCCTCTGCGCCGCCGGCCAGGTCATAGCGGTCGAACAGATCTGCGATCGTCCGCTCGATCGTCGTCAGACTGACGTCCAACCCCAACCGGTCGACCACCGTGACGCCGTCCGCCAATGTCCTGTTTCGCTGGGCGAAGCCGCGCGGCGGCTTAACGAATCGACAGGTGAGACCGGCCGCCTCGAAGACGCCGGGATCGCCGGGCGCGATCACCTGCACCTCATGGCCCTCCGTGTAGGCGCAACCGTGCAGCTCAAGGGCCGAGTGATAGGCGATTACGCCGCCACGGCGCAGACGGGAGGCGGCCAGGAAGCGGTCGACGGTCCATTTCCCGGCGTCGGCATGCTTGGGCACGGAGGCGAAGACGCCCCGCGCGATGCGCCGAATGTTGCCCGCTTGAAGATGCTGGGTGAGCATCGCCGTGACGACCTTGTCTTGCGAGCGGCGGCCGACAGCCGCGGCATATTCGGCGCGGCTGAAGACTGGGTGAGCGCTGAAGAAGGGCGCGGATATGAGCCGGGACATGGCGGTTTCGGACTTAACTTTGACAGATTCGGTTAGAACCATATATTATATATGGCTTTGTCCGTCAATGGCAAAGCAGCAACCCGGGTTAATTTACTACGCCAGAATGGCTCCAAGCCATATATGAGATACGGCTTTCTCCGATCTCAGGATAGAGAGCCTACTTTTTTGGAGCCCCTCGACCTTCCACCGGTTCCATACGAGCCGCGCCTCCTTCCCATCCTCGGACTGGAACAAGCGGTTTTGCCAAATACTTCGACAATTATTCTGCAGTATTATCAGTATGTTGGGCTGAAAAATTCCTCCTCCCGCACATTTTTTCTGCGGGAACCGAAAGGCCGTGCATACGATTTGTAAATTGAGCCAATACTAAAAATGATAAGTAAAGAACTTTTCGGGCAGGCACTAACGCCCGTACAACAATGAAATGCATCACCGGGTTCAGCCGGCGGCTCTCTGTCAGAATCAAGCTGTAGCAGATGCCGCGGATGCCCCGCAAATGCGTTTCCGGCGGCCGCGGGTCATGAGAGCGGCGGGAATCCGTCGTGATCCAGCCGCCAGCCGGGGTCAGCCGGCAGCCGGAAAGTTCAGCTCCGCCTCTTCCAAGCGGTCCGCAGGCGGTTTCAGCGGGCAGGGGCGTCAAGGCTTCATCCGCCCGCGGCCGCCTCCGCAGCCTCACGGAAAGCCTCCGCCGGGGTCCGGTAACCCAGGCAGCGGCGGGGGCGGTTATTGAGCGCGTCCCGCACCCTCCGGACCTCGGCGGGATCTATCGTCCGGAAGTCCGTCGACTTCGGAAGCTGTTCTCTTGCCAGGCCGTTCGTATGCTCGTTCAAACCCCGGTCGCATGAACGGTACGGGCGGGCGAAGTGAAAGTCCGCGTCGAGAGCCCGCGAGACCTCCGCATGCTCCGCGAATTCCTTGCCGTCATCAGCCGTGATCGTGTGAGTCATGTCGGACACAGGCTGAAGACACTTGATGACCGCGGCCCTGACCAAGGACGACGTCCTTCTCTCAACCTGTTGAAGCAAAGTCAATTTCGTCGCCCGGTCGACAAGCGAAACCAAGGCTCCCCGGCGCCGGACGCCGATGATCGTGTCCGCTTACCAGTCTCCCGCCCGGGTCTTCTCCTCGACGATCGCGGGCCGCTCGGATATGTCCCTACGGCCCGGAATCACGCCCCGCCCGGAGCCGTTCCGGCCTCGGCGGCAGCGCTTCCGCCCCCGGCGGCGGAGACAGCGGAACAGGCTTCCCCCCGCCGCCCGGTCCGCATAGATGTGACGGTAAATCCAGGTCGGACTCACCGTCATGACACCCGTCATCGCTGAGCGGCCCGAAATCTGCTGCGGGCCTGTCCAGACATCAGACATATTTCGATGATCTTCCAGCTCATCGGCGACATCTTGCGGGGAACCGACGAGGCTTCCCGCCGCCGGGTTTCCGCCAGCCGCTGCGCCTGGCGGCAGCGGCAGCCCCGCAGCCCGGTGTTGCGGGCGAGTCCGCGGACTGCCGTCGACTGCGAGCAGCCGATCTCCGCCGCGATGCCTCTTTGCGAGAAACCGCTTTTCTTCAGCGCCTGAAGCTGGTAACGGTCAAACCAGGTCAAGCAGTTAAAGCCCGACGGCATGCGATTCCCTCCGTTTTCATCATAGAGAGTATCGCACCCGCTTGATCCGCATACAACTTGATCCGCATACAACATGTAGATCTGCCTCAATCGCGGTCTACAGATGAAGCGATGCATTTCGGAGTTTAATCGGCGTAATTTATTTGCATGGGATCATGCAGGAAAGCTCCGATGTTCATCATACCGTTCCGGTCGTCGCGGCGTCGCAGGAGCGGTTTCCTGACCTTCGGGCCTGCGGGACGCACGGTTCGGAGAACCGTCGGGAACAGGCTGCCATGCTGGATCTGAACGCGCTGCCGAAAAAAGGGGCCATCCATGGTAACTCAACGGGATCATTTGCCGCGGGCGGTTATTGAAATGTCTGTCGAGAGCGCCAGGTTCAGGAACGGGGGGGGGGGGGGGGGGGATGTGGTGACGGCTTGCACGGCATTACTTCCCCGGTCTTCGTTTGGTCCGCGAGCCCGGCCGTCCGGGACAGACAACACCGCCCTGTATCAAAGTTTCAATATCCGTCGGGACATTCCCGCATTCCCGGAAAATTCAGTTGACGAGTTGCGCCGAAAATCACTTGAACAATTACGGCAGATTGCTGTTCACGATGCAGACATTCGGCAAGGAACGCGGCCACATCTCTCGGATTCCCGAGCTTTTCGACTCGGCAAGCATCGCTGCTCCGGGAAAATTCACCGGTCGCACCGCATGAGACTTCACCTCGCCACGCGCCGACAAAGACATCGGATGCGCACCCGTTCAGCGGAAGTGGCAGGCAACCATTCGGCCGTTAGCGCGTTCAGTGAGTTTTGGATGCTCAGCCCTGCATCTGGCTTTAGCAATTGGACAACGCGTGTGAAACGCGCAGCCCGGCGGCGGGTTAACAGCGCTTGGAACCTCGCCTGCAAGGCGGCCGGCAGTGGATTTTCCGCCTGTCGGCTCCGGGCGCGGCACAGCTGCCAAAAGCGCTTCAGTATAGGGATGCCCGGGGGAATCGAAAAGCTCATCGCAAGCGGCCATCTCGATGATCCGGCCCATATACATCACCGCCACCCTGTCGCAGATGTTCTCCACCACCGCCAGATCGTGAGAAACAAACAGCAGGGCAATGCCGCTTTCGTCACGCAGATCCCTGAGAAGATTGATGATCTGTGCCTGCACGGACACATCAAGCGCGGAAACCGGTTCATCACAGACAACGAATTCCGGTTTCAGAGCAATCGCCCTTGCGATGCCGATTCTCTGCCTCTGGCCACCGGAGAACTCGTGCGGATATTTTCGCCGGGCAGAGGGATCAAGACCGACGCGCTGCATCAGCGCGACAACCAGTTCATCGACCTCGGCCAGTGTTTTGTTTGTGTGGATTCTGTAAGGCGCGGCAAGGATTTCTGCCACTCGGTGGCGCGGATTGAGAGATGAAAACGGATCTTGGAACACGATCTGCATTTTCGTTCGAAACTTACGAATCTCGTATCTGGAGGCCTTGCCGATTTCCTCGCCCAAAAAACGGATAGATCCGGATGTCGGCTTGATCAGCCGCAGCAACAGCCTGCCGACCGTTGATTTGCCGCATCCGCTTTCGCCAACCAAGCCCAGAATTTCGCCGCGTTGGACCCCGAGGTCGACCTGCTGGACGGCGCGCAGTTGTCGCGCGCCGCCGGAAAGCAGCCCGCCGATCGAAAATTCCTTGCTGAGGCCCGTGGCCCTGACAACCGGCGCACTCATCTGTCCACAGCCGGATTGTGGCACGCGACGAGGCTGCCCGCGGCCAGGCGTTCAAGGACCGGGACGACACCTTCGCACAGGCTGACCTTGCGGGCGCATCTGGGAGCGAAACTGCATCCCGGCGGAAGACTGTCGAGCCGGGGCACGGATCCGGAGATTTCATTCAGGCGCACATGCCTGTTTGCCCCGAGCGTCGGCACCGAGTGCAGCAGACCCTTGGTGTAAGGATGGCAAGGATCCGAAAACAGCTTCGCGACGGCTGCTTCCTCGACCTTGCGCCCGGCATACATGACTATCACGCGATCCGCGGCTTCGGCAATTACGCCGAGATCATGGGTGATCAGGATAACTGCCATACCGGTCTTGGACTGCAGGTCCCTGAGCAGATCAAGGACTTGGGCCTGTATCGTCACGTCGAGCGCTGTCGTCGGTTCATCAGCGATGATCATGGCCGGATCGCAGGCCAATGCTGCGGCGATCATCACGCGCTGCCGCATTCCTCCCGAGAGTTGATAGGGATACTCGCGCACGCGCCTCTCCGGATCCGGCACGCGAACCAGGTCAAGCAGTTCAACTGAACGGTTCCAGGCGGCACGCCGACCGGCCCCAAGATGACACCGGATGACTTCGGCGATCTGGTCTCCAATCCGCATCACCGGGTTGAGCGCCGTCATGGGCTCCTGAAACACCATCCCGATACGGCGTCCGCGAATGTTCCTGATCCGCTCGGGCGGCAGGGCGAGCAGGTCGGCGCCCTCGAACTCCGCCGTTCCTCCGATGATCTCGGCCGCCGGTTTCGGCTGCAGTCCGATAATCGACAGTGCAAGCATGCTCTTGCCGCAACCGCTCTCGCCGACGATTCCAAGTGTTTCGCCAGGTGCGACGGTCAACTGCACATTGTCCACCACCGGCACCGGTCCCGACGGCAGGTGCAGAACCGTGGTGAGCCCCTCGACTGCAAGGAGCGGACAGGGCATGCTCAGGATCCGACAGCCCTGAGACCGGTCTCGAATGCGGCCTCCAATTCGGACAATACCGCCTCGTCATGCGCAAGTGATATGGCATGATGCGAGAGTGGATTCGGCAAGGTCAGCAGACGCTGCTCGGCCAGTGACGCGTTGAATTTCCGGTATGCGTCCGCGTCAGACCGTGCGGCGGAACGGAAGTCCGTCACTTCGTTGGCGCAGAAGTACCAGTGGAAATGCGACCCTCCCGTCACGAATTGCGCCTCCACGCCGTGTTTCCGCGCCTGCGAATCAAAGCAGGATTTCAGCTGGCCGCACCGCCGGGAAACCTCGCGCTGCACATCTCCTCTCGCCAGGATCGGAAGCGCGGCGGCGGCTGCCGCGATCGAAACCGCGTGGCCGTTGAACGTGCCGACAAATGCCGGCCCTCTGCCCGGTTCCGTCATCCGCATCAATTCCTCGCGCCCGGCGACCGCAGCGAGCGGGTAACCGTTGGCAACAGACTTGCCATAGAGAGCAAGGTCCGGCGTGATTCCAGTCGCGCCGGCAACGCCGCTGACCGCGGTATTGAATCCGGTCAGGAGTTCGTCGAACACGAGGACGATGCCGTTCCGGTCAGCAGCCGTCCGCAACGTTCGCAGATACGCGGTATCCGCTGGGACAAAGCCCACATCGACAAGGGTCGGTTCCAGCAGGATTGCGGCTATCTCGTCACCGGCATCATCAAGCGCGGCAACGGTTGCATCGGCATTGTTAAACGGCAGCACAAGTGTTTCCGACACCAGATCAGCGCGCTGCCCCTGAAACTGCGGTTGAGGTGTTATGCGCGAAACCGGTCCTGCCGCGGCAGGATCGACCCAGACGCTGACGAAAACCTCATCCGACCAGCCGTGATAACTGCCCTCGACTTTCGCGATCCTGGTACGCCCCGTCGCATGCCGGGCGATATGCAACGCATGCTGGACAGCTTCTGTTCCGGTGTTCGTGAAGCGCACCATGTCCGGCCAGCCAGCTGCCGAAACAAGCGTTTCAGCGGCATGCAGCATCATTGAGGATTCGACTCCGCAGGTCAGGCCCGCCCGTACGGCTCTTGCGACGGCTTCCTGCACTTCACCGTGGCCATGCCCCAGCAAGACCGCACCGTTTCCCATCACGATGTCAAGATGCCGATTGCCGTCGACATCCCATGCCCATGGCCCTTCCGCCCTGTCGAAATACAGCGGATGCGGTGTCCGGGCCCGCGTGTTCGTACTGACTCCGGCAGGAACCACACGTGCCGCGCGCTCGAAGGCCGCAAGCGAGAGCGGGTATGCGTTCATCAGGATTCCTCCGCCGCGGCCAAGTCGCCGACCATGTAACCGTAATCGCCCGGCTCTACGACATTTCGGTTGAGGTGCGAGAGTATCATGATCCCGCGCTCCACCGGGGAATGGATAACTTCCAAGGTTTCGAACGAGTATGGGCTCACGACCCGGCCAAGCACCGCGCCTCCGGCAACGGGTTCTCCCAGTCGCGGAGCCTCGGTTTCCAGCCAACCGCCCTGGCTGGGCCGGACGATTTCTATGCCGCGTACGACCGTCTGCGGCGGCGGAGGATCCGGGTCGCCGTCAATCACGCCTGCGGCCCGAATGATGTTCAGGGTTCCGGCCACCCCGCGTTTGACAAACGGCTGCTGCGCCACGATACCGCCGCCGAGTTCGACCACAATGGACGCAATGCCGCGCTGGTCGACCGTGACGCTCTTGGTCGTGCCGCTGTAGCTCGTGCCTCCCGCGCCTTCCTTGGGACGATAAAGCACGTGTGAACCGAACGCCCGCGACAGCCGTTCGTCGTTCATGATATAGACATAGTCGACGGTCGGCCGGTCAGTCCCGGCATGCAGGTCGACATGAATATCGATCTTCTCGAGAAATTCCCGCGTTATCGCTGCGGCCAGATGATCGGAGTACCAGCCGGCGGTTGAACCGGGAAACTGACGGTTCAGATTCAATTCGTCGACCGGAGTGTAGCGCTTGTTCACCGCGAAAGCGCGTGGATTGGCGACCGGCAGGAGCAGGATCCGGCCGGCAATCCGGCTTACGGCCAGGATTTCCCAGAGTTCGCGAATAATCTGGCTGCCCGTGTTTTCATTGCCATGTATCGAGCCGGAGACACCGACCGTCGGCCCGTCGGATTCCCCGACAAGTTCGTGAATCGCAAGGACCGAAGCGCTGCCGTCAGCCATGGTCGCGACTTTCGGCCTGTGTATCCTGTGATGTTTCATGTGAAGGGTCCTTATCTGTGAGACAGGAGGCGGGTCCTGCGGGACACGCCGCGCGGGTCAAGCAAATCGCGCAGTCCGTCGCCAAAGAGATTGAAACCGAGCACAGTGATCATGATCGCCAGTCCGGCGACGGTGGACAACCACGGATCGGTGCGCAGATACCTTGTGCCGTAAGCGAGCGTCCAGCCCCAGGTTGGTGTCGGCGGCTGAACTCCGAAACCAAGAAAACTCAGCCCCGATTCGGCGATGATGGCCGTTCCAAGGCCAAGTGTGGCGAGAACGATTACCGGTCCGATCACGTTCGGCAGGATTTCCCGGAACAAGATGCGCGTATTGGACGCGCCAAGCGCGACGGCGGCGGCCACATAGTCGGATTCTCTCTGCGAAAGCGTCACCGACCTGACAACCCTGGCATACTCGGTCCAGAACACTGCGGCCAGCGACAAGGTCAGGTTGACCACGCCCGGTCCGAGCGCGGCCACGATCGCCAGTGCCAGGATTATAGGCGGAAAACCAAGAAAAATGTCGACGATGCGCATCAGGACAAGATCCGGCCAACCGCCGAAGTAACCGCTGACCAGCCCTACCGCCGCACCCACGATGACAGCGATCGCGACCGATGCCAAGGCAATGATTATCGAGATCCGGGCTCCGACTGCCATTCTGGTCCAAAGATCGCGGCCGAAATTGTCGGTTCCCAGCCAGTGCGCCGATGAAGGCAGTTGCAGGCGGTTGCGCATATCCATCTGCTCAACTTCGTAGCCGGAAACCAGCGGGCCGAAAAGCACGTACAAGAGCACGACAACGACAATTGTGCCGCCAATGGCCAGAGAAAGGTTGTCACGCAGCATCCAAATGATTCATTCAAGTCGAACCCGTGGATCGATCACGGCGTAAAGCAGATCTACCAGCAAGGTTACCAACGCGAAAGCGAGAGCAAATGTCAGAACGATTCCTTGAATGAGCGGGATGTCGCGCTGAGAAATCGCGGCGACGGCAAGTTGGCCGAGGCCCGGCCAACCGAAGATGCTTTCCGTCAGCACGGCGCCGCCCAGCAGGGCGCCGAATCGCAGCCCGATCACACTCACGACCGGCAACAGCGCATTCCGCAACCCGTGCACGAACACGATGCGCACCGGCTTGAGGCCCTTTGCATTCGCCGTGCGGATGTAGTCTTGGCCGAGCGCCTCCAACATGGCGCTTCGCACCAGTCGCGAGATGACCGCTGCATTCGTCAAGCCGAGAGTAAGGGCCGGCATCGCAATGTGCATCAGCGATTCTGCCAGTGCTGCCGGGCGGCCGATGGCCGCCTGTCCGAGCGCATCAAGCAGCGGCGGCCCGCGTCCGATGGAAGGAAGAAGGTCAAACTGGATCGCGAATAGGTACATCAGCAGGATGCCGAACCAGAAGACCGGCATCGACACCCCGAACTGGGCAAACAGCATGCAAAGCGCGTCGATAGGCGTACCTCTGTGGACGGCGGCGGCCACCCCCAGAATGACACCGAGACCGACGGACAGCAGCAGGGCGACGACCGCGACCTCAAGAGTCGGGACCAGACGCTGTGCGATCGCCTCCGCAACCGTTTGGTTCTGGAAATACGAGTTCCCCATCTCGCCTTGGAGCAGATCAATATAGTACGCGCCGAGCCGAACCCACCATGGACGATCAAGGCCGAGCGCCTGGCGTACTCCCCGGATCGCCTCTTCAGTGGCTTCCTCGCCCAGGAGAACTGCGGCAGGGTCGCCGGGCAACAGCTGCATGATTCCGAAAGTGACAGCGACAATCCCGATTATCATCGGGATGAACAGCACAACCCTTCGAATCAGATAAGCGATCATGGGACTGGCCGCCGATGCCGGCCGGGACTGGCCGGCATCGGCAATTCATCGGATCATTTTCCGATGACAGTCCGCATCATCCCCCGCGCATCAGCTTCCAGCGAAATGGCACGGGTGTGGAAAACCTGATAACCTTGGTAGGCGATTACAAAATATGGAAGCTCATCGGCAATGATTCTCGCCGCCGCGCGATAGGCGTCCTTGCGCGCCTGAACATCTATTGACGCCCGCCCTGTCTCGAGCAACGCATCAACCTCGAAATTGTCGTATCCGCCCCAGTTGAGTGATCCGCCGGAATGAAACTGCGCGTACATCAGCCGATCCGGATCGACAATATTCAGCCAGCCCAGCAAAGCGATCTGGTGTTCACCGCCGCGAACTGCCGCTGAGAATGCAGGCCAGTCCGCGATGGAGATGGAAGCATCAACGCCGTTCTCCAGCATTACAGCCTGTATGTATTCGAGCGACTGGATACGATTCGGATCCTCGCTGTGGGTGGAAAGCACAAGGCTCAGCGGTTCGCCGTTCCTGTCCAGGATTCCATCCCCGTTCGAATCGGTCCAGCCGGCTTCGGCAAATGCCGCTTCAGCTCCGTCCGGATCAAATCCCGGCTGCATGATCGACTCATCATACGCCCAAGACGAAGGAAGCAGAATCGATGTGGCCACCTGATCCACTCCCTCATAGATCTGATTTACGATCGTATCCTGGTCAACCAGCATCGCAATCGCTTGCCGAAGTCTGGCGTCACCCAGAAGCGGGTCGCTGACATTGATGTTCAGATAGGTGATGCCGAGTCCGCCCATGATCTCATTCGCTATGCTGCCGTCATCGGCAAGGCGTCCGATGTCCTGCGGGGAAAGCGGCGACTGAATGATGTCCAGGTCGCCCGCCTCGAATGCCTGTGCCCGCGCCGTATTGTCGCCGACAACCACGAATTCGAAACCGTCAATGTCCGGTGCGCCGCTCCAGTGATCGTCGAAAGGTTCAAGAAGGATCCTTGACCCGCGTTCCCATTTGCTTAGCATCATCGGCCCCGATCCCACCGGGGCGGTTGAAAGATCCCCGCCCGCCTCGACATAGTCTTTCGGCACGATTCCCATGTCCAAATAGCTCAACAGAGGCGCATACGGCTCCTTGAGGGTGATTTTCACGGTCCCGGAATCAAGCGCCTCGATTTTTTCGATCGGCGTGAAGAGTGAACGGAACCGCGCCTTGAGCGAGGGGTCCAGGATAGTTTCGAACGTGAACACGACATCGTCGGCATCCAGCGGCGTTCCGTCATGAAACCGCACGCCGTCACGAAGGTTGAATATCCAGACGGCGGGTTCCGGATTTGACCATGACTCGGCAATATCCGGCACCGGCCGGAGATTGGCGTCAAGTTGTACCAACCCGTCATACAACAAGTTGTTGACCCGATAGGCTGTCGTGTCGCGCATAACCCGGGGATCCATCGTTCCGGCATCGACATCCGCGCCGAGACGGATCGTATCAGCCGAGGCAAAATCAGCGCCAAAGACAGCGGCGAACAGCGCCGTGCAGGCAAGATTACGGATTTTGATCATGACTCCTCTCCCCCGAATTTCTATGATAGACTGTTTTAAGTCAGTAGCATAATTACAGAGCGCATTAAACCGCGAATCTGCCGCTGACCGGGACAACCCGCGCTTGGGAGCCCTGTCCCCGCACGTGTGCCAAAGGGGAAGACCGGCGCCGGGCCGGGCTAATATTCCCGCAGGGCCGGAACGCGGCTTGGCGGAGACATATCGGGCCTTACGACACGGATTTCCACTATTTGACGGTTGGCGCAATGAGTCGGTGACGCCGTGGCATCCGCAATTGCCTGTGCGATCGCGGATGTCCGCCTCTTGGGAATTTAACGCATGACCTCACGTTAGCGCCCGTGTGGCGGAAACACCATTTTGCGCGCATCAACTCACGTGGACGGGCCGGCGGCACGGCAGGGAATGGACCATGGAACAAAGCGTTCTATGGTGCCGTGTCACCATCCGGCCAAGCGGCTTGTTTTATGGCTTGAACATGGCGGCCACGGCGCTTCATCGCTCGACAATCGAAGGCTCGCCGTAGAATTGTCCGCTACACTTTCAAATATCAAGCCGGGGCGTGACAGCGCAGAGGCGGCGACTCTATATCCGGGCGGAGGAATCGCCAGACAAGCCGGCAGACGATGGCACGCCAGTGTCTGTTGCGCTGTTTAGGTTCATTTGAGACCGGAGAGCGTTGTCGAATCTGCGGTGGTCGGTGTGGATGTGAATGCCGAGCAGGCGGCGGGGGCGGGAGACTGCGCAAGCCGGCTGGGCGGAAACTGTGTTCGAACCGGCGGAAGAAGACAACATTCCAGATGGCCGGGACCAAGCTCAGGCCCGCCGGATGCGGAACAGTTGGGCATTGCCGCATCGGTAAGCGGCTGGCGGACCAGGCAACTGCGGTTGAGAAGCCGCGCTTCAAAACATGGTCTGCGGCGCAAAGGGACGGCCGGGGACAACGTGAAGGTGATAGCTGGGCTGAGCCGGGAGATATTCAACACGGCCCGGGGCCGGCGGCATCAGATGCCGGCCCGTAAACCGCCTCGGCTTGTTGAAGACGTATCCGGTTTTAGCCAGACCTGTTCCGAATGCGGTGATTATTGACAAGCGTTGGCGCAGAACTCAAAGTGAATTCGGATGTGCGACCACGCCGGCAGCGCTGGCCTTAACGCGTCCGCGGACATAAGGCGTCCGGGACTGGCGCATCAGCGCGGGGAGGGGCGTTTGCATCCGGCAGCGCCAGCGGCCCGTGAATGGAGTGTGGAACTGGCCTATGTCCGGAAACAGGCGCAACCTGCATATCGGGGCAGTTCCCTTTCCTGAAGCGGCTTTGCAGCAGGTCCGTTCGTTTGTTTTCATAATCCAGATGTATTCGGTGATGGCGGTGATGGCTCTGTTCATCACGCCGTTCGCGCTTTTCAGCCGCGAAGCGGCATATTGGGGGATCCGCAGATACAGCCGGTGGGTGCGGTGGAGCGCGAAGGCAATGACGGGTCTTGAATCGGAAGTCCGCGGCGGTGTGCCGCGGGGCGACACGCTGATCTGCGCCAAACATCAGTCGTTTTTTGACATTCTGATTATCTGCAGCGTGGTTGAGCGGCCTCGGTTCGTCATGAAAAGGCAAATCCTGATGCTGCCGATCGTCGGATATTACGCGAAACGCATTGGATGCATTCCGGTTGACCGGGGGAAAGGATCGGCTGCGATCCGGCAGATGTTGGATGGCGTCGCGGCCGATCTGCCGGATCCGGGGCCGCTGATCATCTATCCACAGGGAACGCGCGTGGCACCGGGCGCGCGGAAACGTTACAGATTCGGCTCCGCGATCCTTTACGAGATATACGGCAGCAGTTGCGTTCCCGCGGCAACCAATGTCGGCGTGTTCTGGCCCAAAGCGGCCATATTGCGCCGACCGGGGCTGGCAGTGGTGGAATTTCTGCCGCCCATAACCGGCAGAATTTCCAAAGACCGGTTCATGCGGGAACTGGAAGATACCGTCGAGCGTCATTCCAACCGTCTGATGCGCGACGGCGGCTTCCAGCCGGCCTCTGACAATTGAACGCCGCAGCGGTTCCGCGCGGCAGAGAATGCTTTGCCTGATGAGGCGGCCGGAGCGGCGTTCGCATTTGCGGCCGCCGGAACATCACAGAACCGATGCCGCCCCGGCACGCCCGGTTTTCGGCGGTCACAGAATTTTGCCGTCCATATTCATGAAACGGGCATGGCGCTCCCGCAAGAGCTGTTCCGGTGACATCGGAGTCAATTCGGCAAGAAATTCAGATAAAGCGCGGCCCACATTCTCAATCACCTTTCTTGGATGCCGCTGCGCTCCTCCCGAAGGTTCGGCAACGACTTCGTCGACGATGCCGAGCTTCACCAAATCCTGAGCTGTCATCCGCAGCGCTTCCGCCGCTTCGCTCGTTTTTTGCGCATCCTGCCAGAGAATTGATGCGCATCCTTCCGGGCTGATCACCGAGTAAACTGAATTCTCCAGCATGGCGGTGCGGTCGGCGCTTGCCAACGCGATCGCTCCACCGGAACCGCCTTCGCCGATAATCACCGAAAGCAGGGGCACTTTGATCAGGAGACACTTCTCGGTTGAGCGGGCGATCGCTTCCGACTGGCCACGCTCCTCCGCGCCCTTTCCGGGATACGCGCCCGGCGTGTCGATCAAAGTGATCACAGGCAGCCCGAATCTGTCAGCGAGATCCATGAGGCGAACGGCCTTGCGGTATCCTTCCGGCCGCGCCATGCCGTAATTGTGCGCCAGCCGGCTCTTCGTGTCACAGCCCTTTTCCTGGCCGACCACCATCACGGGGCGGCCGTCAAACCGGGCCAGGCAGCCGATGATGGAACTGTCGTCCGCGAACGCGCGGTCGCCGGCGAGATGCATCCTGTCGCTGAAGAGATACTTGATATAGTCTTTGCAGCGCGGCCTGTTGGGGTGGCGGGCCACCTGACATCTTTGCCATGGACTGAGGCCGGCATAAAGTTCCGCCAGAACCGCTTCGGCTTTTTTGTCCAAGGACCTCAGTTTGCGGCCGGCGGCGCTGTTTCCGGGCGAATCCTTGGCGCGAAGCTGATCCGCTTCCGCCTCGATTTCCGCCAGCGGCTTTTCAAATTCCAAATAGTGGCGCATCCGCAAGTCCGTCGAGAATGATCCGTTGCCGGAGTGTCAGCCCCGGTCCTCGTCCGGGGCGTTTTCAATGAAATGGCTGCCTGAGTCCACCTGTTGCGGCCTCGCTGTCGCCCGGCGGCTGAAGTCGTCTTAGCCGAGGATGCCGCCGGTCCTGACCTGCGCGGCTAAGTTCCAAAGGCTGCCTGCAGCCGGTCGAGAGCCTCGGTCAGCACCGATCTCGGGGTGGCCAGATTAAATCTGTGGTATCCCTCGCCGCCGGTTCCGAATGTCGGCCCCCGGTTGACGGCGATCCGGGCAAGCTGCTTGATCCGGCGGCATATTTCCTGATCGGCGAGACCTGTATCCCTGAATGAAACCCAAGCCAGGTAGGTGGCCTCCAGAGGCATTGAGCGCAGTCCCGGAATTTCATGAATCCGCCGGTCAAACAGACGCCGGTTTCCATCGATGTAGCGCATGAGCGATTCTGCCCATTCCGCTCCTTCGGGGGAATAAACGGCTTCCGCCAGGAACATGCCGAAACTGTTAGGCGAAACCCCCAGTGCCCGCATGCGGCTGGAGAACAGAGCGCGGAGCTTGTCGTCCGGGATGATGACATTGCCGATATGAGCGCCGGCGAGATTGAATGTCTTCGTGACGGCGGTCAGCATCACCAGCCGGCTTACGGATTCAGGGGCGGCCAGCGGCATCACGGTGTGACGGCAGCCGGGCATAACCAGATCGTGATGGATTTCGTCCGACAAGAGAATCAAGTCATGGCGCTCGCAGAATTCAAATACCCCGCGCAGTTCATCCCGGGTCCAGACGCGGCCGCCCGGATTGTGCGGCGAACACAGGATCGCCATCGTTTCGCCGCCGGTCATCCTCCGGTCGTAATCCGCGAAATCGAACTCATAGCGTCCACGGCGCAGCGCGAGCGGGCACTCGACCGCACGTCTTCCGCCCGCTTTGAGAATCCGCGCAAAAGCGTGGTAAACCGGCGTGAATAGAACCACCCCGTCGCCAGGTCGTGTGAAGACATCGGCGCAGAGAGCGGTGCCGTTGACTAGACCGTGGGTCATGAAAATCCAATTCGGATCGATCTCCCAGCCGTGGCGGCTGCGCATCCACCATGCGATAGCGTCGCGGCAGGCGCGCTCATCGCCGAAATAACCGAAGATTCCCTGATCCAGCATGCGGTTCAAGGCCCTGCGCGCGGCTTCCGGCGGGCGGAAGTCCATATCGGCGACCCACATGGCGATGCCGGTGTCAGCAGGCACTCCGCAAACGGCTTCCATCATGTCCCATTTCATGCAGTGGGTGCCGCGCCGTTCGATAACCTCGTCAAATTCCATGACCAGTCCCTTTGGATTTCCGTCGGCTGATCCAGCAGCGCGCTTATTTGTCAATTGCGGTTTTGTTTGCAAGGGAGAACAGCGGCGACCGGCAACTGCCGTGCGCGTAACCGCAACGCGCCCGTCGAAGGCCGGAATTACATCCCGCCGGGGACACTCAGCCGCTCGGCGGCGGTCGGCTGTGCGAAAGACGCCGCTGATCTCCGCAGTCGCTTGCCCCGCGGCTCATCATCTCCGGCGGCCGGCTCGATTCATGCGGCAGGCGGGAATTTTCAAATGAATGGATTGATGCCGGTTCGCCGCGGCATTACCTGACGGGGAGCAAATCTCAGGGGCAGCGTGATGACAATACGGCCAATTCTCATATTTCCCGATAAACGGCTGCGCGCAAAGGCGACGGAGATCACTGAATTCGACGAGACCGTGCATGATCTCGCGCAGGATTTGTTTAACACGATGTACGATGCGCCGGGAATCGGTCTGGCCGCCAATCAGATCGGCGTGTTTCTCAGCATGTTTGTCATGGACTGTTCCGCCAAGGAAGATCCTCCGGCTCCGCGCGCCTTGGTTAATCCGGCGGTGGTCTGGTCATCTGAAGACAAGGAAAAGCATGAAGAGGGGTGCCTGTCGTTCCCCGGGCAATTGGCGGAAGTGGCGCGTCCGGCATCAGTTGAGATCGAATCCCAGGATTTGAACGGAGTCCGGCGGCGGGAGCGGTTTGACGGGTTTCCAGCCCGCTGCGCGCAGCATGAAATCGATCACTTGAACGGCGTATTGTTCATTGACCGGATGTCGCTCGTCAAGCGGCGGATAATTATCCAGAAGATGGCCAAGCTGCAGCGGCGAAATGAACCCGGCTGAGAGCGGAATCCACAAATTAATGCCTGTGACTCAATGCGGTTAGTTTTTTTCGGATCCGGCTGCTTTGCGGTGACATCGCTTCAGGCGCTGCTCGCCGCGGGCCACGACGTGGCGCTTGTCTGCACCCGCCCGCCCAGACAGGCCGGACGCGGACGGCCAAACCGTCCGACGCAGGTGGAAAGTTGGGCGGTGTCAAAGGGACTGGAAGTCTGCAGCCCGGACGATCCGGGCGAGTCGGGATTTCTGCGGAAGATCCGGGATTCAGCCCCTGATGCGGGCGTTCTCGCAGACTATGCGCGACTGCTTCCGCAGACAGCGCTTTCCTTGCCCCGGCTGGGATTTCTGAACATTCATCCGTCCCTGCTGCCGCGGTGGAGGGGAGCGGCCCCGATACAGCGCGCCATCATGGCGGGTGATGATGTGACCGGCGTCTGCATTATGCGCATGAACGAGAAACTGGACGAAGGTCCGGTTCTGATGCGGCGGAAAGTCCTGATCAGTCCCAGCGATACCTGCGGATCGGCGGCGCGCCGTTTGGCCGACGAAGGAGCCAAGCTGATTGTCAGTAGTCTGGACGCGATTGACCGCCTGAAACCGCTGAGACTCGATCAGTCAGCCCCGAGCTATGCCCATAAAATCACAAAGAGTGAGGCGCGCATCAACTGGGATCAGCCGGCTGAACAAGTGGACCGTCTGATCCGCGGGCTGTCGCCGTTTCCGGGAGCTTGGAGCAGTCTGCGGGGCCAGCGGATCAAACTTCTCGATTCGCGCCGCGCGGATGGATCCGGTGAACCGGGCGAGTTGCTTGACAGCGGGATCCATGTCGCATGCGGAACCGGCGCGGTGAGAATTCTGCGGCTCCAGCGTTCCGGCCGGCGGCCGATGGAACCGGAGGAGTTTCTGCGCGGCTTCAGGATCAGTCACGGCGAGAAATTCGGCGCTTGATCCCGGCTCTGCGCTGGATCCGTTGAGCGTCACTTCAAGAACGGGGCCATTCCGCCGCGCGCCAGCTGATCGGCTTTTTCGTTACCCGGTTCGTTCGCATGTCCTTTCACCCATTGCCACGTCACTTCGTGGCGGCTGCACAGGTCATCCAGACGTTTCCAGAGATCGGCGTTCTTGACCGGCTGGCCGGATTTCCGCCTCCATTGCCTCTTCTTCCAGTCGCGGACCCATACGGTGATTCCGTTCCGGAGATACTGACTGTCGGTCCGTACGCAGATTTCGCTCGGTCTGTCCAGCGCCTGCAGCGCTTCAATGGCGGCGGTGATTTCCATCCTGTTGTTGGTCGTCGCCTTTTCGCCGCCGCATAGCGTTTTCTCTTTGATGAGAGCGCCGTTCTTCCGCGCCTGAAGCAGGGCGCCCCATCCGCCCGGGCCGGGATTTCCCGAACAGGCCCCGTCAGTGTAAGCGATGATCTGCGGCATAGACGCAACCTTCCGGATCAGCGGGGTTCGGCGACCCGCTATTCGCCGTTCCCGGTGTCTTCAGAGACGAAGCGCGGGAGCTCCTGCCGGGTCTGCTCAGGGCGGTCAGGACGAGGCGGCCGGCCGACCACATCTTCAAGATCCGCCAACTCGATGAATGTGTCAGCCTGGCGGCGGAGGTCATCGGCGATCATCGGCGGCGAACACTGGACGGTCGACACCACCGACACCCGCACCCCCTTGCGCTGCAGGGCAGACACCAGCGGCTTGAAATCGCCGTCTCCGGAGAACAGCACGATATGCTGCACATGCGGCGCGATCTCCAGCGCATCGACACAGAGTTCGACCTCTATCTTTCCTTTGAATCGGCGGCGCCGGGCCGCGTCGGTGTACTCTTTGGCAGGCTTTGAGACGATCATGTAGCCGTTGTAGTTGAGCCAGTCGACCAGCGGCCGCACAGGCGAATAGTTGTCATTTTCGACAATCACCGTGTAGTAATAGGCCCTCAACAGCGTTCCGCGGCGGGCGAATTCATCCTTCAGTTTCCTGTAGTCGATGTCGAAGCCGAGACATCTCGCGGCTGAGTACAAATTCGATCCGTCAATGAACAAAGCCAATCGTTCGTGTTCGTAAATCATGGTCAGTCCCTTCAATCACCCGAATGCAGTCTTCTGCAGAATTACTGGATGCCGTTGTCAGTTCACGCTGTCAAAAATACCAAGAAGCCGAATGTAGCATATATTCTTCCCGGTTTGCGAAACTTTCCGAAACAAATTTTTCTTTCGAAATCGCCGGCGATCTCAATATCTTCCATGAATTCCGACGGCAGAGGACCGACGGGGAGCGACCGTTCGCGCAAACGGCGACCGCGCGGCATGAATTCATTCCGGTCGGGATCCGCGCCGGAGCCGTCCGAGGATGCAGCCGCTGTGGCTGGCACGGAATGAAACGGCCCGTACAACTATGAAATGCATCACCGGGTTCAGCCGGCGACTCTCTGTCAGAATCAAACCGCAGCAGATGTCGCAGATGCCCGGCAAATGCGTTTCCGGAGGCCGCCGGGCTTTCGGCGCACGGGCGGCGGTGAGTTCCGGAGGGTTGGAAATTTGCCGGCCCAAGACCGTGAGAGGCGAATGATTCCAGAACAGCCGCCAAGCCATGCCTGATAAGGCAGGGCGGGATTGCGGCCATCCGGGTATCCGGCACTGTAAGCGCAAAAAGGGCATTTGTGACGCCCGATCCCTGACTGGTTTTCCTGCAGGCCGCGCATCAGAGGATCCGGCGCTGCCCGCTCAGTTTCATCGCCCTTGTCCGCATGCCGGGCGCAGATGTCTCGGCCTGATTTGTTCTCAGAGATGCCGATTCCGGGCCGAACCATACGTGCGACGAGTTCTTTGCGGGCATAAAATACGCGGGACCGGCTGTCCGAGGAGCAATCAGCCTGCCAAGCCGGTATTTGACAGACTCGGCGGTTCGCCGATAATGGCTGTGGCGACACGAACAGGAGGAGGCGCGGAGCGATGCACCGTCTTAGGCGGTCTGCAGGATTTCTGATTCAAGCGGCAAAAGCAGCCGAAACCAGCTTGTCGATGCCCTTGGCCGGGGCAGCGCTGCGGGGTAAGCTGTACGGAAACGCACATGGACTCGGTTCGGATGGCCGACGCCGGCAACGGCGAACTTCCGGAACTCCCAAGCGCCATGACCTAGTAGTCGGACACAGTAGAATTGACGGCAAAAACAGGTTGAGAGAAAAAACTGGAAACAACAAGCTTGATATACCGGGGCGTCTACTTCACTATTTCCATCCATCAATACAACAATGTTGAACTACTAGCGGCCCGGTGTGCCGCGGGCACTGTCGGCGGGCGGGCCGCATGAACGCGGATGATTGCGGCGTCTAAGAGTTGGATCTATAATGCTGTATGTAGTATGTAAATCCGCTTAAATCACGATGTGTATTCTACATTTGGTATATAAATCGACTTTAGGAACAAACTCTAAGGCAGCCTTGGAAACGTGGGTAAAGTGATCGCAGCATTGTTGGCGGCCATCTTCGGTGGTTTCCTTGGAGCCGCAGCATCTGTGATTTATTTGGATTGGGGGACCCCAGGCGCCGGCCAGGCAGCGCACATCGACCCGACCCGGGCCGATTTCGTGGATCTATTGCTGTCCTTGGTAGTCATCTTGCTCGCCGCAGTCGGGGTTACAGTCACAGTCGGGGCTCTTGTCGTCGGTGCCGTGGCTTTCAAGACTCTGCGCGAGATCAAGGACGATGCAGCGAAGGCCGCCAACGATGCAACCGCGGCCAAAATCAAAGCAACAATGGATTCGGATCTGGAGCCGAACGTCAATGACAAGATCCGAGAACTCCTCCCCTCCGCATTGCGATCGACGCTCCTTGATGACGTCGGACACCGGATTCTGACGGATATGGCTAAAAGGGGCGAACTTGACGAAGTTGTTGAGCGCGCGGCGGTGCGGATGCAAAGCGGCGGCCCGGAATCCGATCAAGATGATGACAGTTAAACTTTGGCGGCAAAGGAGGAAGACCGATGAATGAAAACAAATCAGCGGCGGCGCCAAGCGGATGGGAGGTCAGGCCTCCATCTCGTGAATATCTGAACCTGCCCGCAGATGTGCGCAGCCAGATCGACGAGTTCCTCTCGGAGCATCCCGTCAAGCTCGGTGCGCTTGCCAAGCGGCTTGGGGTGAAGGTTCTGCTTTCCACTCTTCGGCGCGGAACATCGGGCCAAATCGGCCAAGAGAACGGCGAATTTGTTATCCGCATCAATCGACACGAGGCGAAACACCGTCAGCGCTTCACTCTGGCTCATGAAATTGCGCACTTCCTGCTTCACCGTGATATGGTTGTTGCCGACGGCGGGTGGTCGGAGAACGTCCTTCTGCGTTCAGGACAGCCTGACAACGTCGAATATGAGGCCAACCGGCTGGCCTCGGACCTTGTCATTCCCTCGGCGCAGTTGGCTGAGGCGGCAGGGAACTACTCCGGCCCAATTACCAGTGAAGCCATAGAGGACCTTGCCCGTCGTTTCAGAGTGTCGACGGCGGCTTTGGAAATTAAGCTCCAGATGGCATGAGGTGCGTTGAAGATGGATGTTCAAGAGTATCTGGTCACGTTGTGCATCCGTCCTGCCGAGTTGAGCGGCCTCAAGGAACTCCCGGGACGTACCAAAGATCGACTGACACCCTTGGTACTGCTTGCCCCGTGGCTTTCCACAACGCCGCTGTCGCGCGCTTTGGACAAGTTTGAGGAAGCCTACCCGTCGCGCCCTTATTTCATCGATGTGGACACGCATTACCAAGTCAACGACAAGCTGAATGAGGCCAAAGAAATGTGGGAACAGCTTGCCCGAAGGCCTGCCGATCTGGAAGCTTGGTGGCAGCTGCTCTCCCAGTACCGCCACGCCAATCCCTGCCTCCTAGCGGCGGATCAGCCGATTGAGCGAGCACGCGACCAAATCGCATGGGCACGGGAAAACAGCCGGGCCTTTTGTCTAAGGATGAACTTGGCAGAAGGAACTGGTTCGGGCATCCCGCCGTGGATGCCGGACCTTGTCGCCGCACTCGCAGAGGAGGGTACGAATGACTACGCCGTGGTTTTCGAGTTCGGCTGGGTTCAAGATCCCCTTTCGGTGACAACCGTCGCCAGCCGATACACAAACCGCTTCTTCTCCGAAATTCCGCCGGAGGTTCCGGTGACCATTTCCT